>NZ_CM144237.1:0-2317500 GCF_055456085.1 Mesorhizobium subarcticum
GCGGAAGCTGACTGTCCATCTGACAGGCCCGCGCATTCGGTAATTCCGCCGTTCTCCTGTATTTGCACGCTAGGCTACTACGACGATCTAATCTTGTTGAACCGGCCTGATTTCTGGCTCTTTTAATCACCCCGATCCAGGGCCGCGTGTCGTGCGCGCCCGCGAAAGAACGGGGACGACGTGGCGACAACTCACCAGAAATCCGAAGCGATCGTGCGGGGCGCGCGTATGTTGCGCACCGCCCTTGGCCCCGCCATCGCCCGGTTTCTGGAAGATCCCGCGATCGTTGAGGTGATGCTCAACCCCGACGGACGGCTCTGGATCGACCGACTTTCCGAGGGGCTTTCCGATACCGGTGAGCGGCTCTCCCCCGCCGACGGCGAACGGATCGTGCGCCTGGTCGCGCACCATGTCGGCGCCGAGGTCCATGCTGGTAGCCCACGCGTTTCGGCCGAACTGCCCGAGACGGGGGAGCGGTTCGAAGGCCTGCTGCCTCCTGTCGTCTCATCGCCTGCATTTGCAATCCGCAAGCCCGCAGTCGCCGTCTTTACTCTCGATGATTACGTCGCCGCCGGCATCATGACGAAGGCGCAATCCGAGGCGCTACGCGACGCAGTGGCGTCCCGGAAAAACATCCTCGTCGCCGGCGGCACCTCGACAGGCAAGACGACGCTCACCAACGCGCTCCTGGCGGAAGTCGCCAAGACGGACGATCGCGTCGTCCTGATCGAGGATACGCGCGAGCTGCAATGCGCAGCACCCAACCTCGTCGCGCTGCGCACCAAAGACGGCGTCGTCTCGCTCTCAGATCTGGTGCGCTCCAGCCTGCGGCTCCGACCAGACCGGATTCCGATCGGCGAGGTCCGCGGCGCTGAAGCCCTCGACCTTTTGAAAGCCTGGGGCACCGGCCATCCGGGCGGTATCGGCACCATCCACGCCGGCACCGCGATCGGCGCGGTGCGCCGCCTCGAGCAACTCATCCAGGAAGCCGTCGTCACCGTCCCGCGCGCGCTAATCGCCGAGACCATCGATCTCGTCGCCGTCCTTTCCGGCCGCGGCACCCAGCGACGCCTGACCGAACTCGCCCGTGTCGATGGGCTCGGCCCGACCGGCGACTATCGCCTAACCCTCGCAGCATCCGAACCATCGGGAGATCCAGCATGATCCGTTATTCGCACCGCATACGCCGTCACATCGCAACTGCGGCGGCCGTCACGTTCCTGTCGATCGCCCTGACGCCCGCCGCCTATGCGTCGGGCTCGTCCATGCCGTGGGAACAGCCGCTCCAACAGATCCTCCAGTCGATCGAAGGCCCGGTCGCCAAGATCATGGCGGTGATCATCATCATCGTCACCGGTCTGACGCTGGCCTTCGGTGATACGTCGGGTGGCTTCCGCCGGCTGATCCAAATCGTCTTCGGCCTGTCGATCGCGTTCGCCGCCAGCTCGTTCTTCCTGTCGTTCTTCTCGTTCGGCGGTGGGGCGCTCGTCTGATGGCCGTTCCGACTGAACATGCCGGCGAGGTGCCGGGCTTCTCCGTTCCGGTCCACCGGGCGCTGACCGAGCACATCCTGCTCGGCGGCGCCCCGCGCGCGATCGCCATCCTCAACGGCACGCTGGCGGCGGCGCTCGGTCTCGGGCTGCGTCTCTGGCTGGTCGGCCTCAGCCTTTGGGCCATCGGCCACTTCGCCGCCGTCTGGGCAGCCAAGCGCGATCCACAATTCGTCGATGTGGTGCGCCGCCATCTGCGCATCCCCGGCCACCTGGCGGTCTGAGGAGACGCATCGATGTTAAACCTTGCTGAATATCGCAATCGCAACACAAGGCTCGCCGACTTCCTGCCTTGGGTCGCCCTGGTCGGCGAAGGCGTCGTTCTCAACAAGGACGGATCGTTCCAGCGCACGGCCCGTTTCCGCGGCCCAGATATGGATAGCGCCGTGCCGGCCGAACTGGTCGCCGTCGCCGGCCGGCTCAACAACGCCTTCCGGCGTCTCGGCTCCGGCTGGTCGATTTTCGTCGAAGCGCAGCGCCATGCGGCCGGGACCTATCCCTCCAGCATGTTCCCGGATTCAGCGTCGGGTCTGTTGGATGCCGAGCGCAAGGCCGACTTCGAGGAGGCGGGCACGCATTTCGAGTTCGAGCTACTTCCTGACCTTCCTCTATCTCCCGCCTGCCGAGGATGCCGCGCGCACCGAAGCCTGGCTCTACGAAGGCCGCGAACAATCGGGCGTCGATGCCCATGAGATCCTGCGCGGCTTCATCGACCGCACCGATCGCGTGCTGCAGCTCGTCGAAGGTTTCATGCCCGAATGCCTCTGGCTCGACGACGGCGAGACGCTGACCTACCTCCATTCCTGCGTCTCGACCAAACGCCACCGCGTGCGCGTTCCCGAGACGCCGATGTATCTCGATGCGCTGATCGCCGACCAGACGCTCACCGGCGGGCTGGAGCCTAGATTGGGAACGGCGCATCTGCGCATCCTCACCATCGTCGGCTTTCCGACGGCAACCACGCCTGGATTGCTCGACGATCTCAATCGGCTGGCCTTTTCCTATCGCTGGTCGACCCGGGCGATCCTGCTCGACAAGACCGATGCGACCAAGCTGCTGACGAAGATCCGGCGGCAATGGTTCGCCAAGCGCAAATCGATCGCCGCCATCCTGAAGGAGGTGATGACCAACGAAGCCTCGGCGCTCGTCGACACAGATGCCGCCAACAAGGCAGCCGACGCCGATCTAGCGCTTCAGGAGCTCGGCGCCGATTATGCCGGCCAGGCCTATGTGACGGCGACCGTCACGGTCTGGGACGAGGATCCGCGTATCGCTGCCGAGAAGCTGCGGCTGGTCGAGAAGATCGTCCAGGGTCGCGACTTCACGGCAATGCCCGAGACGATCAATGCCGTCGATGCCTGGCTCGGCTCGCTGCCCGGCCACGTCTACGCCAATGTCCGGCAACCGCCGATTTCCACGCTCAATCTCGCCCACATGATCCCGCTGTCGGCGGTGTGGGCGGGGCCGGAACGGGATGAGCACTTCGGGTCGCCCCCCTTGCTCTACGGCAAGACCGAGGGAAGCACCCCGTTCCGGTTTTCCCTTCACGTCGGCGACGTCGGGCACACGCTCGTCGTCGGCCCGACCGGCGCCGGCAAGTCGGTGCTGCTGGCGCTCATGGCGTTGCAGTTCCGCCGTTATGGCAACTCTCAGGTGTTCGCTTTCGACTTCGGCGGATCGATCCGCGCGGCGGCGCTGGCGATGCGTGGCGACTGGCATGATCTCGGCGGTGGCCTGACCGAGGGATCGGACACCACGGTCTCGCTCCAGCCGCTGGCCGGAATCCACGAGGTTCAGGAACGTGCCTGGGCCGCAGATTGGATCGTCGCGATCCTGATGCGCGAGGGCGTGCCGATCACGCCTGACGTAAAAGAACATCTGTGGTCGGCGCTGACCTCATTGGCCTCCGCTCCGATCAACGAGCGCACCATCACCGGCCTCGCCGTCCTGCTGCAGTCGAACGATCTGAAACAGGCGCTGCGACCCTATTGCGTCGGAGGTCCCTATGGTCGGCTGCTCGACGCGGAGGCCGAGTATCTCGGTGACGCCTCGGTGCAGGCCTTCGAGACCGAGGGCCTGATCGGCACCGGGGCCGCGCCCGCAGTGCTCGCCTATCTGTTCCATCGCATCGAGGATCGGCTCGACGGCCGACCGACATTGCTGATCGTCGATGAAGGCTGGCTCGCCCTCGACGACGAAGGCTTTGCCGGCCAGCTCCGCGAGTGGCTGAAAACGCTGCGCAAGAAGAACGCCAGCGTCATCTTCGCCACGCAGTCGCTGTCGGACATCGACAATTCCGCGATCGCGCCAGCAATCATCGAGAGCTGCCTGACCCGCCTGCTGCTGCCGAACGAGCGTGCGATCGAGCCACAGATCACCGCCATCTATCGTCGCTTCGGCCTCAACGACCGCCAGATCGAAATCCTCGCGCGGGCCATGCCGAAGCGCGACTACTACTGCCAGTCACGGCGCGGCAACCGACTGTTCGAGCTGGGCCTGTCCGATGTCGCACTGGCGCTCTGCGCCGCATCCTCGAAGCAGCACCAGGCTCTGATCGCCGAGGTGTTCGCCCGGTCCGGCCGTGACGGCTTCCTGCACGAGTGGCTCGCCGAATGCTCGCTCGGCTGGGCGTCGGATCTGATCGCCGATCTCACCAACGTCATTCCCCAGACCGCCATCCCCACCAGCCCGGAGGTATCGTTATGACCCGTTATCGCTCCCGCACGCGCGCCGCTCGGCTCGTCTTCTCCATGCTGGCGGCGCCGTTGGCGCTGGCGCCGCTGCTGACCTCGCCGGCGCACGCCATCATCGTCTTCGACCCCACCAATTACGCGCAAAATGTCCTTCAGGCGGCCCGCGCGCTTCAGCAGATCAACAACCAGATCACCTCGCTGCAAAATCAAGCGACGATGCTGATCAACCAAGCCCGCAATCTCGCAAGTCTGCCGTTCTCAGCGCTCCAGCAGCTTCAGCAATCCGTGCAGCGGACGCAACAGCTCCTCGCCCAAGCGCAGAACCTAGCCTACAGCGTCCAGGATATCGACAAGGCATTCCAGACCAAATACGGCAACATCTCGCTATCGGCATCCGACCAACAGCTTGTCGCTGACGCGCGTTCGCGCTGGCAGAACACGGTCGGCGGCCTGCAGGACTCCATGCGCGTCCAAGCTGGCGTCGTCGGCAACATCGACACCAACCGGACGCAGATGTCGGCGCTGGTCGGTCAAAGCCAGGGCGCGACCGGAGCCCTTCAGGCGACGCAGGCCGGCAACCAGCTCCTCGCGCTACAGGCGCAGCAACTCGCCGACCTCACGGCCGTCGTCGCCGCCAATGGCCGGGCGCAGGCGCTCCAGTCCGCCGAGCAAGCCACGGCGGCCGAACAGGGACGCGAGCAGCGCCGTCGCTTCCTTACCCCCGGCTCCGGCTATCAGCCCGGCAACGCCCGGATGTTCCAGAGCGGCAACTGAGGGTGCGATCATGGATGGAAAGATGTTCGCCCGCATCGGTGCCATCGTCTTCAGCGCCGTGGCCGTCACCGCCACGGCGGTCGAGATGGCCAGACACGAGGACGCGCCGATCTATCGACGTGTCGATCGTTCCAGTGACGAGGCCGCCGACCCCTTGCGGGCCGAACTCACCCGCTGCGCAGGGATCGGCGAGGCCGGTCCGCGCGACCCGTCCTGCCTGCACGCCTGGGCCGAGAACCGCCGCCGCTTCCTGGCTCCCGGATCTCGCCCCGCCGAGCGGTTGCCCGACTCACCGCAGTCGCCGCACCCGATGGCGACCATCCCGGCGCCAACGGTTCCGCTCCAACCCGAAGAAGTCAGGTAAAACCATGGGCGGCTCCGGCGTCATCGACCACTTCCTGGAGGTCTTCACCCGCTACATCGATAGCGGGTTCGGCCTGTTGAGCGGTGAAGTCGCGTTCATCGCCACGACCCTGATCGTCATCGACGTGACGCTCGCCGCCCTGTTCTGGAGCTGGGGTGCCGACGACGACATCATTGCGCGGCTGGTGAAGAAGACCCTGTTCGTCGGGGTGTTCGCCTACATCATCGGCAACTGGAACAATCTCGCCCGCATCGTTTTCGAGAGTTTTGCCGGGCTCGGCCTGAAGGCGAGCGGCACGGGCTTTACCACAGCGGATCTGCTGCGTCCCGGCAAGGTGGCGCAAACCGGGCTCGATGCCGGCCGGCCGCTGCTCGATTCCATCTCCGGCCTGATGGGCTACTGGAGCTTCTTCGAGAATTTCATCCAGATCGCCTGCATGTTCTTTGCTTGGGCACTGGTGCTACTCGCCTTCTTCATCCTCGCCATCCAGCTCTTCGTGACGCTTATAGAGTTCAAGCTGACGACGCTCGCCGGCTTTGTTCTCATTCCCTTTGGCCTCTTCGGCAAATCCGCCTTCATGGCCGAGCGGGTCCTCGGCAACGTCATATCGTCCGGCATCAAGGTGCTCGTGCTCGCCGTCATCATCGGTATCGGCTCCACCTTGTTCTCGGAATTCACCGCTGGCTTCGGTGGCGCGACACCGACGATCGACCAGGCCATGGCGATCGTGCTCGCAGCGCTCTCGCTGCTGGGCCTCGGCATCTTCGGTCCCGGCATCGCCAACGGCCTCGTCTCCGGCGGACCGCAGCTCGGCGCGGGCGCGGCGATCGGCACCGGGGTTGCCGCCGGGGGCATGGTCGCCGCCGGCGCGGCCACCGTGGGAGCTGTTGCTTCCGGAGGTACTGCCGCGATCGGTGGCGCGGCCGCCGCCGCGCGCGGTGGAGCCGCTCTCGCAGGTGGAGCGTCCAGCGCCTACAGCCTCGGCGCGGCTGGCCAGTCCGGTGCGGCGGGTGTCGCTTCCGGCCTCGGTGGCGTAGCCCGCGCCGGCGCGTCCGCTGCAGCCTCTCCGCTGAAACGCGCCGCGTCGCGTACGGCGGACAGTGTGAAGTCGAGCTTTTCCGCCGGCGCCAAGTCCGCCTTCGAGGCAACCGGCGGCTCTTCGACCGCCGGCACGATCGGCGGCGACACCGAGGCCGCTAACGACTCCTCTACCAGCCAGAGCGCGTCTTCCCGGCCGCCCAACTGGGCCAAGCGCATGAAGCGCTCTCAGAACATCACCCACGGCGTCCAGGCCGCCGCGCATGCCGTCCGCTCCGGCGACAGCCATGGCGGCGGCTCTTCCATCAACCTATCCGAAAGCGAACGCTGATGAGCCTCTTCAAACGACCGGCAACCCACTATGGCAAATCACCCGAGCCCGAGACGCCCTACCAGCGCGCTGGCCAGGTCTGGGACGAACGCATCGGCTCGGCCCGTGTGCAGGCAAAGAACTGGCGTTGGATGGCGTTCGGCTCGCTGATCCTCTCGGCCGGCTTCGCTTCCGCGCTGGTCTGGCAGTCGGCGCGCGGAACGATCGTGCCCTGGGTGGTGCAGATCGATCGCCTCGGGCAGGCGCAGGCCGTCGCGCCCGCCACCGCCGACTATCAACCGACCGATCCGCAGATGGCCTGGCATCTCGCCCGCTTCATCGAGCAGGTTCGCTCGATCCCGGCCGACGCCATCATTGTCCGGCAGAACTGGCTGCGCGCCTATGAGTTCACGACCTCGGCTGGCGCGATGGCGCTCAACGACTATGCCCGCGCCAACGACCCCTTCACCAAGGTCGGCAAGCAGCAGATCTCGGTCGATGTCTCGTCGGTCATCCGCGCGTCGCCAACGAGTTTCCGCGTCGCCTGGGTCGAGCGCCACTATCAGGACGGCGCGCTTGCCGAGACATCACGCTGGACCGCCATCCTCACCATCGTCGTGCAGCCGCCGCGCGACGCCGAAAAACTCCGGGCCAATCCGCTCGGAATCTACGTCAACGCCATCAATTGGTCACGGGAGCTGGGACAATGAAGTCGTCTTTCCGTAAAGCCGGAAACCCGGCTTCACATACATCCGCGTCGTCGGTTTTGCGCAAAGCCGGGTTGCCGCTCATCCTCCTCGCGACGACCGCACTCGCCGGCTGCGCCACGTCGCATAAGCCGCCCGAGATCAGCTATGACGACGCCGCGCCGGCCGTGCAGACGGTCGATCCGCCGGCGCCGGTCACCGTGGTCGAACTTCCCCGGCCACTGCCGCTACCCGGCCAGATGAAGCCGGTCGAGACGAAGCGGAGAGCACCTGAGGCGTCCGATCCGACAGCGCGGGTCAACCAGGCCAACGCCGCTGCTCGCATTCAGCCGGTACGCAACGGCTTCATCAACTCGATGCAGGTCTATCCGTTCACACAAGGCGCACTGTATCAGGTCTACACCGCCGTCGGGCAGATCACCGACATCGCGCTCCAGCCCGGCGAGCAGCTCGTCGGCTCCGGTCCCGTCGCCGCCGGCGACACCGTGCGCTGGATCATCGGTGACACGGAAAGCGGAACCGGCGCGACGCGACAGATCCATATTTTGGTGAAACCGACCCGCGTCGAGCTGATGACCAACCTGGTCATCAACACCAACCTGCGCACCTACTACATGGAGCTGCGCTCGACCGAGCGGACATATATGGCGTCCGTTTCCTGGCAGTATCCGCAGGATCAGCTCATCGCGCTGCGCCGTCAAAATACCGAGGCCCAGGCAGTCCAGCCAGTCGCCACTGGCATCGACATTTCCCGCGTCAATTTCCGCTACGAGATCGACGGCGACCGCGCGCCGTGGCGGCCGCTCCGCGCCTTCGATGATGGCCGTCAGGTGTTCATCGAGTTTCCGCGCGGCATTGGTCAGGGCGAGATGCCGCCACTCTTCGTCATCGGCCCTGAAGGCAACACGTCCGAGTTGGTGAACTACCGGGTTCGCGGCAACCACATGATCGTCGACCGCCTGTTCGCCGCTGCCGAGCTGCACTTTGGCGCGGGCGACCGCCAGAAGCGCGTGCGGATCACCCGTACCGACGGGAGGCCGGCATCGTGAGCGACATCGAAACCGGACAAGAGGAACGGCCCGAGCCGGAAAACGTCGAGCAGCCCCTGACCGGCGAACCGGCGCCGCCAATGCGGCTGCGCGCTGAGGCGCCGCGTGTCACGCGCTTGTCGAGGAAGGTGTTGACCGGTCTCGGTTTCGTCGCCAGCGTCGGGATCGGCGGCGCGCTGATCTACGCCCTCCAGACCCGCGACGGCGGTCGGCCGAATGAGGAGCTGTATTCGACTGACAATCGCGCCACCGCCGACGGCCTTGCCGGCCTGCCGCGGGACTATACGGGGCCGGTGCTGGGCCCTCCGCTGCCCGGCGACCTTGGCCGTCCCATCCTCGACGCTCAGAACCGGGGGCAGCAGGTCCCCGTTCCTGGCATGGCGACACCCAACCCCGGCCTCAGCGCCGAGGAACAGCGCCGGCTGCAGGAATTGGAGGCCGCGCGCACGGCGCGCCTGTTCGCCTCGACAGAAACCAGGACAAGCGCGCCCGCGGCGGTATCACCTGGGGCGACGCCAGCCGCCAATCCCCAACTGCCTCTGCCCGACCTGACAAGCCTCGGCCTTGCACCGCAGCCCGCCACACCGACCGCGCAGGACCGCCAGCTCGCCTTCCTCAACGCTGCCGCCGATCGACGGACCGTCTCCCCGGATCGGGTCGCTGCGCCGGCGTCGCCGAACATCCTGCAGGCCGGAGCGGTGATCTCGGCGGCGCTGATCACCGGCATCCGCTCCGATCTGCCCGGCCAGATCACTGCTCAGGTCACTGAGAACATCTATGACAGCCCGACCGGCCGCATCCTGCTTGTGCCCCAAGGCACCAGATTGATCGGCCAATACGATAACGGCGTCGGCTTCGGCCAGCGCCGCGTGCTGCTGGTCTGGAACCGGCTCATCATGCCGAACGGACGCTCGATCGTGCTCGAACGCCAACCAGGCACCGACTCCGAGGGATATGCCGGTCTGGAGGATGGCGTCGACTATCACTGGGGCGAACTGTTCAAGGCCGCCGCGCTCTCCACCATCCTTAGCGTCGGCGCAGAGGCAGGATCGTCGGGCCAGGACAGCGACATCGTGCGCGCGTTGCGCCAAGGGGCATCGGACAGCGTCAATCAGACCGGTCAGCAGATCGTTAGCCGACAGCTCAACATTGCGCCGACGCTTACCATTCGACCTGGATTCCCAGTCCGCGTGATCGTCACCCGCGATCTCGTCCTCGAACCATACAGGGGCTGAAATGACCAAGCTGAAACTCGGCCCGATTACCGAAGACAAGCAAGTCAAGGTCACAATAGACTTGCCTGGTAGCCTGCATCGTGATCTCGCCGCCTATGCCGAGGCCCTGGCCAGGGAGAGCGGTCAGCCCCCTGCCGATCCAAAGCGGCTGATCGTGCCGATGCTGGAACGGTTTATTGCGACGGATCGGGGCTTTGCAAAGGTGCGGCGAGCGCTGGATCAGAACCGTTCATCCCGCTTTCCGAAGGACCAGTCACGCCCGTCATGACAACGCTGGCCTCACCGCGTTTCGAAATGACTTTGGCCAAGCTGAGAAGCCGCCGGAAGGCCGGATTGTCATTGCGGGGCGACCATACCGCGCAGAAAGGCAGCACTTCGCCGGTAAGAGGGCGATAGACGACACCGGGAAACTGAGCAGCGATCGTCGCTTCGCTGGTGAGCGTCAGACTGCTTCCGCCGGCGACAATCTGCATCAGTGTGTCTCGATAGACCGCATGCTGCTGTACGCTTGGACTATGGCCGAGTTCGGCAAGATGCTTCACCAAGTAGTCGTGAATCTCCTGCCCCGACTGCGCTTCGCTGACGATGAACTCCCGGTCTCGAAGATCGCTCCACGCGATCCCCTCTTTTGCGGCCAGTTCATGCCTGCCCGACATCGCTACGAAAATCCGCTCGTTCCACAGATGCAAAACGTCGCAGTCTTCGGGCGCAGGCGTGCCCGTCAGGAAGGCGACATCCAGCCGGTGCTGCTGGATCGCCGGAACATGTTGAGAAGCTTCACCTTCGACATATTCGATCCGCACCTCGGCATGACTGACACAATAGGCATCCAGAAGCTTGGCGATGAAACCGGAAGCAATCGAGGACATCAGGCCGATCCTGATGATGCCCGCTTGCCCTCGCCCTATGGCGCTGGCATCAAGGGTAGCATGGGTGAGTTGGTTCAGCGCTTTGCGTGCCCTTCGGATGAAGCGCTCACCTGCAACAGTGAGACAGACGCCACCATGAGCGCGAATGAACAGGGCAGCGCCAATGTCGTCTTCCAGATCGCGGATGCGGCGACTGATCGTCGATGGCTCGACGGAAAGGCTGCGAGCAGCCCGCCGAAAGCTTCGCTGCTCCGCCGCTGCGAGAACGTATCGCAGATGGCGAAGCTCGAATTTCATACCGCAAATTCCCGATATGGCGGGAAGCTGAATGCTGCAACGCGCGCAGTTCCGTCAAGGAAAACACCTTGTCCAGTAGATATTAGCTTAAGGCCTGTCGCTGAACCGCAAGCCCAGTTTTTTGCATCCATCCCTTCTGGCTTGATCACATTGCCTCCCTATCCGATTCCGCGCTATGGCTCTCCAATTCGTCCTCTTTCGACGCCAAGCCGCAATCGGGCATCGCGATCTCATTCGGTTCAACGACTGGGCTGACCGCATTCTCAGGAACCAGATGAGAACCAGGCCGACGCTAGCCCTCTATATTCGCTGGCCCTGCAACGGCCACGGCAACGCTCTTCCCGGCCACGGGTTGAGATGTTCGGCAGAGAATCCTCGACGCCAACCAAGTGTGAGCCTGGCCGAGACCGAAAGCGAGGAAACGGCGCTCACCTTTGGTGAGGCCAAACAAGCTCAAGCCTCTCTGTCGTCAACGCCCTTACCGCCTACCGCCGGCGCCATCACGTGAGCTTGGACCGCTTCCTTCCACAGCCAAAGCTCGTCATGTGCAGAGAGCGCCTCGGCTCTCTCTTCCACATATCGCGTCGCGACCTGGACAAAGACTGCGTCTCCGAACTTGGCGCGAAACGCTGCGATCTGATCAAGGTCGAAGTTTAATGTGACGGCATCTCCGTCTTCGGCAACGGAGATACCGAACTCGGGGTCATCGGAATTGGCGGCGGGCGTTAGCCGCATAGTGCCCACCTATCTCAGGAACCGCTTTTCGTCGGTCTTGACCTGGTCCATCTTCTGAAGCCGGAAGATCTCTTCGACGGGCACGATGTCTTTGTGCACATTCTGCACGCCGCCATCGGCGATGATCCGCCGGAACGCTTCCTGCATCGCAGTCGTTGCGGCGCGGATGCCATAATTGCCGTAGATCGTCATCTTGATGTTGCCGAGCGCGCGGATACGCGTGGCATCGAGTTCCGGATAAGCGTTGGGAACGACGACCAGCGGAACGGGTCCTTTCCAGGCGCGCGAAAAACTCTCGATTTCGGCCGGATCCTTCTTCTTCGAGTGGATCAGGATCATGTCTGCCCCGGCCTCGGCATAGGCCATGCCGCGCTTCAGCGCTTCCGCTTCGCTCAACCCGGCAATCAGGGCTTCCGTACGGGCAATGACGAGGAAATCCGGGTCGCTGCGGATGGAGACCGCAGCTTCGATCTTGCCCTGGAATTCCTCAATACGCAGAAGTTCTTGGCGCCCATCGGCGGCAAGGCTGGTGACTTTGGGGAAAGTCTTGTCCTCCATCACGACGGCGGCCGTGCCCGCCTTTTCGTATTCCTGGATGACATGGATGACGTTCACGGCGTTGCCGTAGCCCGTATCGATATCGGCGACGATCGGCAACGAGGACTGACCGGCGATCGCCCGCAGCATATCGAGATGCTGGGTCATCGTGATCAGGCTCATATCGGCAAGACCGTAAAGCGCCGAAAGCTCGAAGCCGGAAGCCCAGAGGCCGTCGAAGCCGGCCTCTTCGGCCAAGATGGCGGACAGCGGGCTGTGGGCCGCCATAATATGAACAAGGCCGCGTTCGGCCATGCGGTCACGCAGTTGCTTTGCTTTGCTCATAGATACTCTCACTTTCTGACAGGGCTTCGCAGGCTGCAAGAATGCGGTCGCAGGCATGCTGGAGATCCTCGATCGACGCGGCGTAGGAAATGCGGATATAGGGCGAGGCCATGAAGCCGCTGCCCGGCACAACGGCGACGCCGAAATGCTCCAGAAGATACATGGCGAAAGCCATGTCGGTCTCGATCACCTTGCCCTGAGGACTTGTCTTGCCGATCACACCGGCGCAATTGACGAAGACATAGAAGGCGCCATCCGGGGTCCGGCATTTGAGGCCTTGGGCCTCGTTAATCTTCTCCACGACGAGATCGCGGCGCTTGCGGAAGCTGGAGACGAAATCGTCGATGTAGTCCTGGTTGCCACCGATCGCTTCGATCGCTGCATATTGCGAGATCGAGCTGGTGTGGGACGACGTCTGCCCCTGGATCGTATTCATCGCCTTGATCAGATCCTTCGGCCCGGCGCCGTAGCCGAGGCGCCATCCGGTCATGGCGCTAGACTTGGAAACGCCGTTGACGGTCAGCGTCCGGCCGATGAGGTCTGGCGCGGCTTCCGCCATCGTCGCGAAACGCACGCCATAAACGAGTTTTTCGTAGATATCGTCTGCGAGCACATGAACTTGAGGATGGCGGCGCAGAACGACGGCGAGCGCCGCAAGCTCGGCCTTGGAATAGACCGCACCGGTCGGATTGTTGGGTGAATTCAGCATCAGCCACTTGGTGCGCGGCGTCATCGCCGCCTCCAGATCTTGCGGCTTCAGCTTGAAGCCGAAACGTTCGTGGCAGGCGACGAGAACCAACTCGCCGCCGGCAAGCCGCACCATGTCCGGATAGGACACCCAGCAGGGTGTCGGGATGATGACCTCATCGCCCGGATCGAGACTGGCGAAGAGCGCATTGAAGACCACCTGTTTGGCGCCGCAGCCGACCGTGATCGCGTCGATGTCGTAGTCGAGGCTGTTGTCGCGCAGCAGCTTTTGACGGATCGCCTCACGCAGCGGCTTGACGCCGGCGACAGGCGTGTAGCGTGTCTTGCCTTCACGGATGGCAGCTATTCCAGCTCTTTGCACCACGTCGGGCGTATCGAAATCCGGTTCGCCCTGGCTGAGCGTAATGACATCAATGCCCTTCTCCCGCAAAGCGGCGGCAGCGGCAGTCATAGCCTTGGTTTGAGAAGGACGGACGGCTTGCAGTCTTTTGGCGATGAGTGACATACCACTCTCCTCGAAATTCCGAGTTTATCCCAGAACTAGCCAAAGTAACTGCAACTCGCCAATTACGGCATCGCGTAAAACGAGGATAATGATCGCATTTACCGATGACATCAGAAGCGCGCGACCTATTTGGCTGGGACGTCTTCCTCCGTCATCTTCCGGCAAAGTCGGGTCAGCCAACGGCAAAAGGCGCGGGCGACATCCGGGTTGTCGCTGCGATCGATTGCATAGGCACGGTACTGCATGCCGCTTGGCGCGCGTGACCCGGCAAGCACTTCCAGAAGGCCCTGCCTGATCAGCTCCGCAACCACGATATGCGGCGTCACCAGCAGGCTCTGCCCGGTCGTTACCGCCGGCAGTGCGAGATAGTGCTGGTCGTAACGGGCGCCTGAGGTGATATCGGATGTCTTCAGGTTCATTCCGCGCAGCCAGGTGGGCAGAATGTCGGGCCGGGACGTCACCGCAATAATCGGGGTGCTCCGCAAGGCCTTGAGGCCGCGGCCAGCGACACAATCCGGCGCCCCGACACAGACGAGTTGCTCGTCATAGACGTCCCAGCGGTCAGCCGGCTCGGTCAACATCAAATCTCGAGTCAACAGTACGTCGAAGCTGTCGGTCGAAGCGGGTGCAGACAAGGTGCTGATGACGTCGACCGTGACGCCGCCCATTTCTTTCGAGAATTCGCGTAGATTGGGGATGAGGACCGTATAGGCGAAGGTGGAAAGCGACGTCCGCACGACGAGACGATTGACGTCCTTCCTGTCGCTGCGACGCATCCGCTTTGCGGTAAAGAGGATCGTATCGAGCGGTTCGGCGACGGCATCGGCGAACAGTCGCCCGAAGTCCGTCAACTGGCTCTGGCGGCCGCGCCGCTCGATCAGCTTTGCCCCGAAATACTCCTCCAGCACTGCAAGATGGCGGCTGACCGAGCTCTGGGTAATGCCGAGTGTCTTCGATGCCCGCGTGACGCTGTTGTCTCGCGCGACCTGCACGAAGGCCCGCACGGCATTGAGTGAAAGATCCTTTTCCTCGGCCAAATTCGTCTCCCATGAACCGGATGGACACTCATCCAGAATCGCTGATCTGACATCGCAATATTCGATGATTGTCACAACCATGTAACAAAGCCATTCGATGGTCAGCCTCAATTTTGAACTCATCAAGGCGATGCTTTTGAACGTTGCCGACTGAAAGAGGTAATCGATGTCGGCTATATCAATCGAAAAAATAGAAAAGACATTCGGCCCCACCCCCGTGCTGCGCGATGTCTCGCTGAAGATAGCCGATGGTGAGTTCCTGACGCTGCTCGGCCCGTCTGGCTGCGGGAAGTCGACGCTGCTGCGCATCCTCGCAGGCCTCGAGGTGCAGACCGGTGGTTCGATTTCGATTGGCGATCGTGTCGTCGACGGCGTACGTCCGAAGCGGCGCGACGTGGCGATGGTGTTCCAGTCCTATGCGCTCTATCCGCATATGACAGTCGCTCAGAACATGGCCCTGCCCTTGCGTATGCGGCGGCTGTCGGCCTGGCAGAGGTTGTCGATGGTCGGCGGGTTGCTGCCGGGCACCAAGGCGATATCTTCAGAGATTGAGCTGGATGTGATGCGGACCGCGAAAGCGCTTGGCATCGGCCATCTGCTTGCCCGCAAGCCTGGCCAGTTGTCGGGCGGCCAGCGTCAGCGCGTGGCCGTGGGCCGTGCCATGGTGCGCCAGCCCGCCGTTTTCCTGATGGACGAGCCGCTCTCCAATCTCGACGCCAAGCTCAGAGTTCAGATGCGCGCCGAGATCAAGGAATTGCATCAGCGCCTCGGCGTCACCTTCGTCTATGTCACTCACGACCAGTCCGAAGCCATGACCATGTCGGACCGGGTGGCGGTCATGCTCGACGGCGAGTTGCTGCAGGTCGCCCCGCCGCAGGAGATCTATGCCGATCCCGACGACCGGCGCATCGCCGAGTTTATCGGCTCACCCAAGATCAACATGCTGGACGCAAGGCTACGCGAAGACGGACTGGCCGATACGGCCGGCACGAGCTTTTCTATCGCCGGCAATATCGGACCGGGTACAGCCCTGACCCTGGGTATCCGCCCCGAAGCGTTCCATCTCGTCGATGCCGGTGGCCCGAATGTCCTGACCGGCGCGGTGCGGCTGGTCGAGCACATGGGGTCAGACCTCTTCGTCCATCTTAACGTTCCGGGAGCCGATCATCCGGTCATTGCCCGGCTCCTCGCCGAACGCGCACCGCAGATCGTCTCGGGCCAGACCCTGCATCTCGGTATCAAGCCGGAGCGCCTGCTGCTCTTTTCCGCCGACGGACGCCGCCTGCGCCCGAATGATGATGCGGGCGCGACCGTGCTGCGGATCAAGGAGCACGTGCAATGAGCAGCGCCGCTTCCACCGCAATCAAACCTGCCGGCTCTTCGGCAGACCGGCACGTCACCCGCAAGGCGCTGCGCAATCACAGGCTTGCCGAAACACTCGCGGCCTGGTCATTGGCCGGACCGGCGTTGGTGCTACTGATCACCCTGTTCTTCCTGCCGGTCTTTGCCGTCTTCGGCATTGCGCTCACCGACTGGCAGTTCGGCGCCAGCAATCTCTCTTTCGTCGGGCTCGGTAATTTCAAGGAGGTTTTCGCCGACGAGGGTTTCCGCGCTTCGCTGGTCAACACCATCCTCTATGTCGCCATCGTCGTGCCCGGCACAATCATCCTCGGCCTTGTGATTGCGCTTCTGATCGAAAGCGGCAAGTCTTGCCGAGCCTTCTACCGGGCCATCCACTTCCTGCCCTTCATGGCGACGCTGACGGCCATGGCGATCGCCTGGGAGGCGCTGCTGCATCCCACCATCGGTCTTGTCAACCAGACACTCGCCGGCCTCGGACTGCCGACGGCCAATTGGTTGCGCGACGAGAACACGGTGCTGCCGGTGCTCGCGGTCATCGGCATCTGGCAGAATCTCGGCTATGCCATGGTCCTGTTCCTCGCCGGGCTCAAATCGATACCACAGGATCTCTATGACGCCGCCGACATTGACGGCGCTGACCTTTGGCTCGACCGACTACGCACCGTCACCCTGCCGATGCTCGGCCCGGTCACCATGTTCGTCTTCATCGTCGTGGCACTCCGGTCCTTCGAGACCTTCGATACTGTGCAGGTTCTGACGCAGGGCGGACCCGGTCATGCCTCCGAGATGCTGCTCTACACCCTCTATCGCGAGAGCTTCCAGTACCTGCGCACCGGTTATGGCGCCTCGGTTGCCGTCGTCTTCCTCTTCATCGTCGTCGCGCTGACCCTCATCCAGGCCCGCGTCATGGACAAAAGGGTTCACTACCAATGAGCACCGATCGTCTCACACCACCGTCGGCCATCATGCGCCATGCCGCCCTGCTGATCACCAGTGCGCTGATCCTCATTCCCTTTGTGTGGATGGTCTCGCTGTCGATCAAGCCGCCGGGCGAGATCTTTCGCGCTTCCTTCAGCTTCTGGCCGCAGCAGTTCTACGGGATCGAGAATTACACGAAGGCTCTGACCGAGGCACCGTTGCTGCGCTATATGCTGAACGGAGTCATCGTCTGCACTTCCATCTTGGCGCTCCAAATCATCGTTTGCGCACCAGCGGCCTATGCTCTGGCCAAGCTCGAATTCCCGGGCCGAAACCTGCTCTTTGCGCTTGTCCTTATCGGGCTTCTGTTGCCACACGAGGTGCTGGCGCTTCCGCTGTTCATCATGGGTTATCAGGTCGGCATCCTTAACACTTATGCCGCGCTGATCTTTCCATATGTCGTTTCCCCCTTCGGGATATTCCTGTTTCGGCAGTTCTTTAAGACGATTCCCGATGACGTGGTTCACGCGGCCAGACTCGATGGGCTCTCCGAACTAGCCATCATCTGGAGGATCATGGTGCCGATGGCTCTGCCGGCCATCATCACGTTCGGCATCTTCTCGGTGGTGTCCCACTGGAACAGCCTCTTCTGGCCCCTAATCGCCGTGCGTGATCAGAGTTTGATGCCGCCGCCCCTCGGGATCATGGCGTTCAAGAACGAGGAAGCGGGTAACGACTATGGCCCACTTATGGCGGCATCTACCTTGGTTGTTATGCCCCTCGTCGTCGCCTTTCTCAGTGCACAACGATGGTTCCTCGATGGCCTAAGCAAAGGGGCGGTCAAATGACAACGCCGTACAGAATGTACCCGAAACACTGTCAACCATAAGCGAATTCATGAAAGGAAATAACATGCGCCTCAATCGTAGAGAAATTCTCCTAACTGCTGCATCAGCCGCTATGGTTGCGGCAAGCAAACCAGTCTTCGCCCAGACAGAGACAACGCTCGACGTTCTCTACTCAAATTCGAATCTATTTAAAGGACCAATGGAAGAAATTTCACGACGGTTCGAGCAAAGCCATCCTAGCGTAAAAATCAATCTCACGACCGTGAAAAATTATACTGAAATGTTGCAGCTTATGCTACGGGCTGCAATCACTGGTGACGCTCCGGATATAGGGTTTCAAGGTCTTGGTTTCGTCAACGTCCTTTCTGAACGCCAAATTGCCGTGCCACTCGATACTTTTATCGAGCGGGAAACAAATTGGGAATCTCTCGGATACTCGAAATCGGTAATGTCACTTGCTGCCCACAATGGCACAACGGTTGGGGTTCCGTTCGCGCTTTCCATTCCCACCGTTTATTATAATGCAGAACTCGTCCGAGCCGCCGGTGGAGACCCCGAAAACTTACCATCTACCTGGCCAGAAATTATTCAGTTGGCGAAACGAATTGAGGCTCCAAGCGGCGGTATCTACTTCGACTACCTGCCTACGGGAAATTGGACGTTCATCGCTCTCGTTGAATCGCAGGGTGGCCATATGATCTCTTCCGATGGGAAGAAAGTCACTTTCAACGGACCGGAGGGACTGTCTTCGCTGGAGATTCTTGAGAAGATCGGAAGGGCCGGTTTCACGGATATGACGCGAGATCAGGCAAAGCAAGCCTTCGCGTCTGGTGCGCTGGGCATTCTGATCACTGCAAGCGCAGACACTACATTCTTTGAGGAACAGGCCGCCGGCCGATTCTCCGTTCGCGTGGGTCCTTTTCCCGTGCCTGCCTCGAATGGCAGGCTGCCCGCGGGGGGGAATGCCGCAATGATCCACACCAAGGACCCCATTAAGCAAAGAATCGCGTGGGAGTACATCAAGTTTGCCACGGGTCCGGACGCACAGGTGCTAGTCGCAAAAGCAACGGCCTACATACCGGTCAATCAAATCGCCTTGAACGATCCTAATCTTCTCGGGAAATTTTACCAGTCTCGGCCGAATCGGCTGGTTCCTGTTAAGCAATTGCCAATCGTCGGTAGCTGGTTCTCCTTCCCGGGCGAAAACTCTCTGAAGATCACTAAAGTCATTGAAGATCACCTTCGCGGCGTTCTTCTGCAACAGCTGCCGCCCAATTTGGCCATGGAGAAAATGGCCTCCGAGGTGCAGAGTTTGCTGCCCTAAACAGTTGCCGCTGCTGGCTAAACGACGCTCCAGCTAAGGCATCACCAAGCGTAAATCTTCTGAGCGCGGACGCGAGCAGTTGCCCGATCTTCCGACAAGAGGACTGCACAACCGCTTTGGCCACGCATAGCTCGGTAGGCGGCTGTCGAGGCAAACTTGGTCTGCGTATTCACCAGGACGGATCTCCTGTCCGTATTTCAAGATTAAGGAAATGAGTGCTGACATGTCGAAACTGAGCGTCATAGTGCTAGGGCTCGGCGGAATGGGGAGTGCGGCTGCCGCAGCACTATCCCGTAGAGGTTGTGAAGTCATCGGCTTTGAGCAGCACTGGAGAGCTCACAATCAAGGCTCAAGTCATGGCGATACCCGAGCAATTCGGAAAGCTTATGTGAGAGATCCGGCATATATACCTCTCGTGTTTGAGGCCTATGATCTCTGGCGACGAATGGAACGAGATAGTGGCGCTGAACTCTTCACTGAATGTGGTGGACTTGTTGTTACCCCGCCAGAAAGCCAAACGCTAGCGCGCTCCATTGCCGCCGCTGACTTGCATCATGTAAACTACGAAATACTGGAACCCAGTGAGGTTTCACGTCGATGGCCGACGATGAGTCCGCCGACGAACAGTGTTGCCTTCTATGAACCTAGCCAAGCGATCGTCCGCCCCGAGAAGGCGGTGACGACAAACATTGAAATGGCTATCCGGCACGGTGCTAAACTGCATTTTGAAACCCTTGTCCATCAATGGAAAAGCACCGCAGATGGTGTTGAAGTGAGTACATCAGCGGGCACATTTCGCGCTGATAGGCTTATTATAGCTGCTGGTGCATGGACAGGAAAGTTGCTGCAGGGTCTCACTCTTCCCGTTCATGTCGGCAGGCTTTTGCAAGTGTGGGTTGAGCCAAGAGGAGGAGGCGCGCAGTTTGGAATCGGGCACCATCCGCGGTGGGTTCTCGAGGACACACAGGGGACAGTAGCCTACGCATTTTCTGCGATGCCCGGCGAAAAGACGGTAAAGATGGCATTCTCTGCTGGTACTCCTACCGATTTCGAGCGTTTTGAACGCAATGCGCTGCCTGGCGAGGTCGAGAAGCTCGTCGAATTCATGGCAGATCTCGTGCCTGCGCTACGTGGCCGCACAGCAAGCCGTGTAGTTGCCTGCCCGTATGCCCACACTCCGGACGAAAATTTTGCCATTGGCGTCCATCCATCACATAGCCAAGTGATTATTGCTGCTGGCTTCTCAAGCCACGGCTTTAAATTTGTTCCCGTGATCGGTGAGATACTTGCGAACTTGGCTGAAGACGGAACAACGCCCCATAATATTGAACTTTTCAGTCCAATTCGATTTCGGGCGTAGGTCCGATCTATCTTAGGATCGTAGAGCGCCAGCGAAGCGCTCAAATCGGCAGCAGCGTGGACGAGTTCGGACTAAATGCAGGAATTAACTCCAAATCGTCCTCTTAATTCAGCTAAATACGACGTGATGGGGGCAAATGTGTCTATAAGAACGTATCAAGAAATAAGCCTTATTCGCTCAACACCTCCCAGTGTTGGTGATGTCGCAACAGCACTTAAGCAAACGCTTGAGAAAATCATGATGGACGCCTCGTGTGCAAGGTTAATTCAACAGCACCGATTTGGCGGAAATCGGCTTGATAAAGAGGCTGCATCAAAATGGCTTGAACGAAGATTCGGGGAACAGATAGATCCAAATCGGATCATTGTCATGGGCAGTGCGCAAAATGCGATGTCAATGCTACTGTCCCATCTGGTAAGTCCCGGCGAAGCGATCGCTGTCGAAGATCTGAGCTATCATGGCCTTCGTATGATAGCAGGATACAGGGGAAATATTCTAATTCCTATCAAGATGGATGATCAAGGAGCGACAATAACGGCGCTGGCTGAGGCGATTGAGCAGAAGAAGCCGAAAGCCGCTTTTCTCATGCCAACGCTACATAATCCAACCACCGCGATAATGTCTGAGGAACGCAGATTTGCGATTGCCGATCTTGCGAGATCAAGCGAAGTCGTACTCATCGAGGACGACGTGTATGGTGGGCTACTTCACAATTCACCTCGGCCGATCGCTGCATTGGTTGCTGATGTGGCTTGGTATATTACCAGTTTTGCTAAAACGATCGGTCCAGGAGTAAGGCTTGCATATGTAGTTGCGCCTTCAGCGGCGGCAGCGGATGGCTTTATCAAATCTGTACAGGGGGTGTCTTACTGGTTTCCTACCCCGATTGCTGCAGAAATCGCGCAGCGTTGGATATTCGAAGGAACAATGACGACATTGTGCGAAAGCGTACGGCAAGAAGCCGTCGCCCGCCAGGAAATCGCAGTAAACTTTCTCGGTCATCTTCGAATGAAAACGAAGCAGGAATCCCTGTTCTCTTGGCTCGAATTGCCGAGTGGGATCGATCAATCACACCTCATTCAGGAAACGGCCAAGCAAGGCGTAATCCTTAGGCCGGGTACTGTTTTTGAAGAAAGGCCAGGCGCATCGGATGGGTACATTCGGCTAGTTTTTGGCAGTCCGGACACACGCGAAGAATTGCGATTTGCGCTACGGGTCATAGCCGATGCCATCGGAGCACAGCGTTGTGACTGAGTTCAGTTTTCTTATCGTAAGTTTCGATGGTCTCCGTCCGCTACTACGAAGGCCTTGCGCACGGCTACGCGATGTTCGCGAAAGGCGTTCCAGCGGCTCGTCGTGCGCTCTCCGACACCGCAGCCTTCTTTCGCAAGGTAGCATCGGCTCGCTGCAACGAAGAACATGACGTTCAGCAATGACCAGTCTCGAATCCACGCCACAAAGCGTCGTCCTCGATAGGTCTGGGATCACGGATTGCCACGTCCACATCTTCGGATCGAGCCGCGATATGGCCGAACCACGTCACCCACACCCGGAAGAGCCGGCTGCTCTGGAAGATGTCGAGAAACTGGGTGCTGCGCTCGGCGTACAACGTTATGTTCTGACGCAGCCGAGTTTTCTTGGCTTTGACAACAGCTTGATCCTGTCTGCGCTGGCAGCTCGTCCAGCCGATTTGCGCGGTGTGATCTGGCTCGATCATTCTCACCATCCTAAGTTCGGGTAGGCGCAGCGTTGGTGCATGGATCCTTTGTCAACGGTTTGGCGATAGGCAGGCAGGATCGAAATCAGCTTGATTTGAGTGCCATGCCGTACAAACACAACGCAGATCGTCGTCATCACGTCGGAAAGATGAAATTCAGGGTGACGAATTGGCGTGATTACGAAGCAGGTCTGCGCCGGCGTGGTAGCCTGACCTTATGGGTAACGCCGGAGGCACTGGCGGGATGGCGCGCTCCGCGACGCAAGACCCGCGGCGGCCAAGCCCGGTATTCCGATCTCGCCATTGAGACAGCGCGGACGCTGGGTTGCGTCTTGGCAATGCGGCTGCGCCAGACCGAGGGATTGCTCCACTCGCTGCTGGATCTCATGGGGCTGAAAGTCCCAGTTCCAGATCATACGACGCTGAGCCGTCGGGCACAGAAGTGGGAGCCATCAGCCCGACGAAACCCGCCGCTGCCGGACGGCCCGCTGCATGTGCTTGTCGATAGCACGGGATTGAAAGTCTACGGCGCCGGGCAATGGCTGGAGCAGAAACATGGCGCCAGATCACGTCGCAACTGGCGCAAGCTGCATCTGGCAGTGGATGCCGACAGCGGCGAGATCATTGCCCATACCCTGACTGATCAGGACACTGGCGATGTCTCTCAAGTTGAGCCACTACTCGACCAGATTGGCGGTCCGATCGGACAGTTTACTGCTGACGGCGCCTATGACGGAAAACCGACTTACGACGCAGTCATCGATCACAGCGCTGCCGCCGCAATCGTCATTCCGCCTCGCGTCAACGCGGTCGAACCATTCGATGATAGACCTGCCGGCCAAAGGGACCAGCATATCGCCGCAATCGGCAGAGACGGCCGGATGAAATGGCAGGTCTCCAACGGTTATGGCAAACGCTCGCTGGTCGAGACCGCCATAGGGCGATACAAGTCCACCATCGGGCGGCGTTTGCGGGCACGGTCGCTTCCCGTTCAGCAGACCGAAGTCGCCATCGGCTGCGCCGTCCTCAACCGCATGCTTGCCTGCGCACGCCCGAAATCCGCCCGCCGCAAGGCGGCCACGGCACAGTCTGCCGCTTCAAAGATCGACATCCGCTCAAGTCCGGACCCATGCACCATGTGTAGACGCCCGTTTGGCAAGAGGAATCTTTAGTTGGCATTGCGCGTTGTCGGGTGCTGACATGTGTCCGGCCTGTGATGCGGCTTTCACACATGCCGCGGGCCCTTATGGTGTTCGCAGGTCAGGTCCAAATCAACGCCGCGTGCTCTTGAGACACTTTGGTGCACACTGGTTTTCCTGATCCCGTCTCACGACCGTTGCGCCATACTTCCGATGACCTCTCTCGCTGCGACGTCCCCTCGGTTACGTTGGCTTTAGACCGCAGCAACCGGAGCTCTGTATATTCCTCCCTTGGCCATGATAGCCCAGATCATTCGCGCCATCTTGTTGGCAAGCGCCACCCTCACCAGCATCGGTGGTTTATGCGCCAGCATCTTGGCCAGCCACGTGCCTGGTGTTGCACCCTTGCGGGCGCGCCACACAAGCTCGCTATTGGCCCCTATGATCAGGAGCCGCCGCAGAGATCGATCCCCCATCTTCGTCGTGGAGCCGAGACGCTGTTTGCCGCCTGTCGAATGTTGTCGCGGCACAAGCCCAAGCCATGCGGCGAAGTCCCGCCCACGTTTGAAGGTTTCAGGCGATGGCGCCAGAGCCACCAGTGCGGTGGCAATCAATGGGCCAATTCCGGGAACTGTCATCAACCGGCGTGCGGTCTCATCTTCACGAGCCCGGCGCACAATCTGTGCATCCAGCACGCGAATCTGATCATTCAGTTGGGACAAGCTTGCTGTCAGAAACCGCAGAGCAGTCCGCGCAGTTTCTGGAAGAGCCGTTTGCGGATCCTCAATCATCGCAATCAGTTTCGAAGCGAAGCTTAAACCCTGCGGCACGACTTCACCAAATTCCGCAAGGTGGCCGCGCAGCGCATTGATGGTCTGCTTGCGCTGCCGGATCAGCAGATCGCGGGTGCGCAACACCACTGCTGCGGCTTGTCTTTCTTCGCTCTTCACGGCAACAAAGCGCATCGTTGGTCGTTGCGCTGCCTCGCAGATCGCCTCAGCATCAGCCATGTCGTTCTTCTGCCGCTTCAAAAAGGGCTTCACGTAGGCCGGTGGGATCATACGGACTTCGTGTCCCAAATGCCCTATCTCACGCGCCCAGAAATGCGAGCTTCCGCAGGCTTCCATCGCAACCAGGCACCGTGGCAGGCCACCAAAGAATTTCAAAACCTGCCCGCGCCGCAATTGCTTGCGAAACACAACAGCACCTGTTTCGTCAGCCCCGTGGACCTGAAACACGTTCTTGGCTAAATCCAAACCGATCGTACGAACTTCGCTCATGATGCCCATCTCCAATGGTGGTTTAAACAACTCCACTTTGCCACACACTGCGGTCGTCGCGGGCGTCTACACCATCAACGCCCTCTGGAACCGGACTGATCACAGCGAATTTAGGAGAAGCCATGACATGGCGGACATTGGACAGCGCGGATAGCAGTCAAATGACGCGTGAATTCCGCTTCCCGCGGAGGAAGCCGCCATCCCTGGGAAGACGGCGGGCAACCGACACTACTGCCGGGTTTGTCGAATGAGCGACACGGGTTGTTCGGCTTGGCTCCCGCTCCCACCATCATTCAAGTCATTGATTAGTATCGAGAACCCTTTTTCTGAGGCTTTTCCTCCGCAGTTGGCACGACTTTTGAAGCTCCCTTTTAGAAAGGCGGCAGGAGCTGCCGACCGATTTCATGTCGTGGTTTGATATCGCGATCGAGGGGACGAAGGGAGGAAAGCAGCATGTCAGATCTGCGTCGGGTGCCTATACTATCGGAAAAAGGGCGTCACCTGCGGAATCCAGGCGGCAATGCAAGCGAAGGTATATCTACGCTTCGTGACCTGTTCGGAAAATGTCTCGATGGCTTCGGCGACTTCCTCCACGGCGTTCTGTTTCCGTCCGTCGTTATCGTACTTGTTGGGGAAGGGAGCGTCATGTCATTCGTGGCCATTCTCACCCTCATCATGGCTGGCGCCATCCGCCTCAGCTATTTCGAGAATGTCGGGCTGACCTCGGATGCCAAATTCACGGGCATTCCCGTCTCCTATGACACTCCACTGGTCGCGATCCTGCTGATGGCACGGCCCGTCTTCCGGTTGTGGCGTTTCCGACAGTCTTCGCCATCGCCTTCATCGCCCTCGCCGTGCTGCACGTGACGAGCGCGGTTAAGGTGCCGGCGATACGGGGCCGGGCAATTCCGATCGCAACAGTCCTAGCGATCGCGATTTCTGCCGTTTTGGCACGAGGGAGCCTCACCTAATACGGCGAATGATGAAAGCTGAGCAAAGACAATGGGAGGTCTAGGAAATGAATAGGATAGACGGCCAATCTCGACCGCTGGTCGACAGGTGTGTCGACGAGAATGGATTGATCCAACTTAATCTCAACCATCCACCTCCTGTTCCCCAGACTTTCGACCAATCTTCGAGGATGTGCTTGAAGAACTGTTTGTGACAATGTCGCCTTCCAGCCTTGTAAAAACACATCGTTGGACAGGCACCGACGAGGATCGGTCGAGAGGAGCGGAATTCACTGGCCGCCGGCTAGGAACACAACCGGATCCACGCCGGGTTGTTTTGACCCACAGTACACAAGCGGCCATGCATATGATCCTCCCCGGGATTATCCCTAAAGGTCGAGCGCTTGTCGTAGAACAAATGACCTATCCGCCGGTACGAACGTTTGCCGAGCGCTACGGAATTCCGGTGATTGACGTGCCCATCGATCCCGACGGTGTTGAGCCGAATGCGTTCGAGGATGTTTGCAAAGAAACACAACCCGCCGCGATCTATCTTTTGACCACCTATCAGAATCCCACAACCATTACGATGTCTTTGGGGCGCCGCGCGAATATAGCGGAGATCGCCAGGCGCTATGGCGTCAAAATCATTGAAGATGATGTCTATAGCCTTCTAAGCCCGTCGCCCTTGACGCCGATCTCAGCAATGGCGCCGGAAACATCCTGGTATCTCTTGGGAACAGCGAAAAGTTTCGCCGCCGGGCTGAAATTAGCATATCTCGTCGCCCCTACGGCGGACGAAGCTGCCCGCGTGTTCTGGCCAGGAGTTCGTGCAACCTATTGGATGGCAACGCCGATGAGCGCGGCCTTGATGTCCAGTTTCATTCGCCGAGGCGATGATCAGGCGATCTTATCGGCGGTAAAGAACGAGTTACGCAGCCGACACAGACTTCTCGACCAGATCCTCCGTAATTGCCGTTATGTCACGGATCCTGGCTGCCTGCATGTATGGTTGCCATTAATCGAAAGTACATCCAGTCGAGAATTGGCGGACGCCATTAAGAAGGATGGCGTGCAGGTCGCTACCAGTAGCTCGTATGCATCTCAAACTTTTGAGCCTCCCGAGGCGATCCGAATCGGTATCGGTAACCCGGAGACGATTGCCGTGCTGAAGAGGGCGCTCGCGATGCTTCACCGGCATCTTCCGATTTACAAGTAATCAGCGTTTGAGCGCCTCGACTCCCTTTCCTACAGCGCAAGAATTGACGAAAGCTACAGCCATGCCGAGTACCAAGAGCAATGAGTCTGCAGGGTTTATGGCAGAGTTTGCAAGATTGGCTAACCGCTACAGCGACAGGCCGGAGTATCCCAAAGAAATGGTAGACTATATCAATTCCTTTCTGTCGCTGATTCCGGCGCGATATCCGGCAGTTGATATTGGCGCCGGAACGGGTCTCTTTACTCGGCCCCTTGCTCGCTCACTCAACCCAAGTCGCGTCGTGGTTGGGATAGAACCAAGCACAGAGATGAGGCAAGCGGCAGAGGATCATCCAGAAAAGCTCAAGAATGTGAGATACATATCCGGCTTTGCAGAAAAGGTTTGCTATCCGTCGAGGTCGATCGCGCTCGTGGCTGCGGCATGCGCAGCTCACCGCTTTGACAAGCGTACCTTCCTTGCCGAAAGCCATAGAGTGCTAGTCCCTAACGGCTGCTTGGCTATAGTCGAATATCGCTGGGGAGACACCCAAAACAGTATTGGGGATGGGATCTATTCGCTTCTTGAGCGGCTTGTCGATGGATACGATCGCAGGGCGCATTCAAATCAAGCCGGCCAATACGAACTCTTTAACGCAGGGGACGCGATTTCGTCGTCAGGGGTCTTTACCAATGTGCACCAGCGCATTTTTACTTGGACAGTGCAGCGTCGAATGGAAGAAGTCTTCTCCTCGGTCATGGCACTCACGCCATCACTTAAAGCCGAAGCAAAGATAGGCCGAGAAAAATTCGTACAGGAACTCGAGGGGGTTATAGCACGGCACAGCAGTTCTGCCGGCTCTGTGGAACTCAAATACGTCGGCTATGGCACCTTTGCTCTTAAGCGGGATGTGTTGCAAAGTTTTTGGTAACGAGGCGCATGGCATTGGGCTCCGGTGTTCCCCCGGAGAGTTGAGATGTTCAAAGGCCGCCATTTCGACCAATCTGTGATCTTGCTTTGCATTCGCTGGTATCTGGCCTACGGACTGTGCCTACGCGATCTTTGAGAAATGATGGCGGAGCGTGGCATTAGTGTCGATCATTCAACAATCCATCGCTGGGTCGTTCATTTCGCGCCGCTGCTGATGGAACGCTTCAACCGGCGCAAGCGCGCTGTGACCGGCAGATGGCATGCGGACGAGACTCGGAGTAATTGATCGTCAGCGCTCTCTAGCGGCTACTATGGCTGCGCTGAAAAGAGGAGAGCAAAATGGAACAGCTTTTTGTTGGTTTGGACGTGTCAAAGGACGAGACGGCAATCTGCGTTCGAACGCAAAGCGGGACGGTCAAGTCGGCGTACAAGAAGCCGACCGACCCCGACACCATATATCGTGCCTTGATGTGTGAATTGGAGCATATCCGATGCGTCGTTCTGGAAACCGGTCGGATGGCGAACTGGTTGTATAACGAACTCAGCCAGCGTGGCTTGCCGATCGTTTGCATCGACGCACGTCAGGCCCACGCCGTACTGAGCCAGATGCACAATAAAACCGATAAGAATGATGCTGCCATGCTTGCAGAGCTTGCTCGTACAGGGTTCTACAAACGCATTGAAGTCAAAAGCCGTGTTTCTCAGGAACGCAGAGCGTTGCTGCGAGCGCGCGAGGTTGCAATTAACCCGAAAAATTCAGGGTGGTTGGCGGATGTGGCGCAAGCCGTTGAAATGACGTAGGATTTGGTTGCTAAAGCCGATCCGAATCATTTCCCGGAGACCACACCCGCCATGAATGATCTTACCCTGCCGCTGAGCGGTTTGTCATCAGTGGGCGGCAAGTCCGTCGTCGCCCGTTTCGACGGCGGCATGTTGTCCTCCAACTGTGGCGTTCTGGTGCTGGCCGAGGTGGAAAAACGACTGCGGGTGGCCGACCGTCTGGCGCGTTGCATCGATGATCCGCGCTGCCCGGACCAGGTCGTCCACAGCCTGGCGGACATGATCGGCTTTCGCATGAAGATGATCGCCGCCGGCTATGAGGATGGCAATGACGCCAACCGGCTGCGCTCCGATCCGGTCTTCAAGATGGCCCAGGATGCGCTGCCGTCGGGTCGGGATCTGGCCTCCCAGTCGACGCTGTGCCGGCTGGAGAACCTGCCCGGCGTGCGGGAGCTGGTCGCGATGGGGCGGGCGATGGTCGACCTCTATTGCGCTTCCTTCCGGCAGGTGCCGAAGCGGATCGTGCTCGACATCGACGATACTTTTGATGCCGTACATGGCGGCCAGCAATTGCGCCTGTTCAACGCGCATTACGACGAATACGGCTTCCAGCCGATCGTAGTGTTCGACGGTGCGGGCCGGTTCGTCAGCGCGATCCTGCGACCGGCCAGGCGGCCGAGCGGGGCAGAAATCCGCCCCCACCTGCGCCGCCTGGTGCGGGCGATCCGGAGCAATTGGCCGAACACACGGATCCTGATCCGGGCCGACAGCCACTACTGCGGTCCGCAGGTCATCGACTGGTGCCGCGCCAACGGTGTAGACTTCATCCTCGGCGTGGCGCCCACCACGACGCTGCGCGAGCATGTCGCGGACCTGGAAGCCCGCACGATGGCGCGCTTTGAAGCGTCGAAGACGAACAAGGTCCGCCGCTTCAAGGAGTTCTTTGACGGCGCCGCCAGTTGGAGCCGCGTGGAGCGCATCATCGCGCGCGTCGAGGTCGGCGCCAAAGGAGCTGACACCCGCTTCATCGTCACCAATCTGGCCAGTGGCAAGGCCAAGGCGCTCTACGAGGACCTCTACTGCCGGCGCGGCGCGGCCGAGAACCACATCAAGTCCTGGAAGACGCATCTTGCCGCCGACCGCACATCCTGCACAAGAGCGACGGCCAACCAGTTCCGGCTGTTCCTGCATGCCGGCGCCTACTGGCTGATGTGGGGCCTGCGCGCTGCGATGCCGAAACGCTCGAGCTTTGCCGTCGCCCAATTCGACACGCTGCGTTTGCGCCTCATCAAGATCGCTGCGCGGGTGGTCGAGATGAAAACGCAAATCCGCCTGCACCTGCCGACATCCTGCCCCGACCAGCGTATTCTGCGCATCGTCCTCGATCGCATCCCCCAACTCGCGACATAACGATGGGGCGCAGGCGCCCCGAAACGAACCCGCCGACCGCAACCTGCAAACCCCGCCTGCCTTCACGACGGATCATTGCCGGCGCCCGACGAGGCTTGTCAAAATGCACCCCGAGGGCGGCCAGATCGCCGATGCAGGCCGCCGAAAGCCGATCGCCGTGCATCAAGGCGGTTAAATCCCGGCTGAATGTGGAGAATACGATCCGCGGCCTGCTGGCCAGTTTTGGGATCCGTCTCCCCAAATACCTGAAGACCTATGATCAGAGGGTCCGAAAGGCGCTGGAAGGTCAGATCGATTTGATGAGAATTATCTTGCCGCTTCTACACCTGCGGACCGAAGCACTGCGTCAGGCATCGGCGCTGACGAAAGACATGATGCGCCAAGCCCGAGTGGACGAGGCCTGCCGACGCCTGATGACCATTCCCGGCATCGGCGCTGTGAGTGCCGTCACTTATGTCGCCACGATCGACACGCCGGACCGGTTTGCCCAATCCAGATCGGTGGGGGCGTACATCGGGCTGACATCGCGTAAATACCAATCAGGCGACATTGACTATAGTGGCAGAATATCCCGGCGCGGTGATCAGATGCTGCGCACGGTTCTCTATGAAGCTGCCAACAGCTTGCTGTGCCGGGTGAAATCCGGGTCTGGGCAGCATCTGAAGGACTGGGCGATTGCCCTAAAGAAGCGCACAAGCCACAAGAAGGCCGTAGTAGCTCTGGCCCGGAAACTAGCTGTGATTATGCACGCCATCTGGAAAGACGGCACGGAGTTTGAACCCAGGGAGGCCTGATTAGAAAGCCGCGCGAGGAACGTGCTGGCGAGAGTTGCCGTATCGGTTGCAGCGGCAGGCTACCGGATGAACCCGATTGATTTACATGCGAGCCAATGCATCGCGAATGAGACCTTTGGGAAGCCGGCGCCTTGGATGCCGAGATGAAGCGCCAAATGGGATGACTTCGAAAAGAACCTTGCAGGCGGCCGATACATGCGACAAACTCACCGAGCGCTAACGATCAATTAAAGAACCTACATCAAGGTGCGCGGGCGATGGATGTACCTCTATCGAGCGTTGGTGCATGGATCCTTTGTCAACGGTTTGGCGATAGGCAGGCAGGATCGAAATCAGCTTGATTTGAGTGCCATGCCGTACAAACACAACGCAGATCGTCGTCATCACGTCGGAAAGATGAAATTCAGGGTGACGAATTGGCGTGACTACGAAGCAGGTCTGCGCCGGCGTGGTAGCCTGACCTTATGGGTAACGCCGGAGGCACTTGCGGGATGGCGCGCTCCGCGACGCAAGACCCGCGGCGGCCAAGCCCGGTATTCCGATCTCGCCATTGAGACAGCGCTGACGCTGGGTTGCGTCTTGGCAATGCGGCTGCGCCAGACCGAGGGATTGCTCCACTCGCTGCTGGATCTCATGGGGCTGAAAGTCCCCGTTCCAGATCATACGACGCTGAGCCGTCGGGCACAGAAGTGGGAGCCATCAGCCCGACGAAACCCGCCGCTGCCGGACGGCCCGCTGCATGTGCTTGTCGCTAGCACGGGATTGAAAGTCTACGGCGCCGGGCAATGGCTGGAGCAGAAACATGGCGCCAGATCACGTCGCAACTGGCGCAAGCTGCATCTGGCAGTGGATGCCAAAAGTGGCGCGATCATTGCCCAAAGGCTGACAGATCAGGACACGGATGATCCTTCCCAGGTGGCACCGCTGCTCGATCAGATCGACGGCGAGATCGACCAGTTCACAGCCGACGGAGCCTATGACGGCAAGCCAACCTATCGGTCTATCCTGCAGCACAGCGCAACCGCGAACATCGTCATTCCACCGCGTTCCACGGCGGTGGAAAGCGGTGATACCGGACCGCCTGGTCAAAGGGACAAGCACATTGCCGCAATCGCAAGCGACGGTCGGCTGAAATGGCAGGCAGCCACCGGCTACGGCAAGCGGGCGCTGAGCGAAACAGCCATCGGACGATACAAGGGGCTGATCGGACGGCGCCTGCGAGCACGCTCTCTTCCGGCTCAACAGACCGAGGTTGCCATCGGTTGCATCGTTCTCAACCGCATGCTGGCATGGGCACGCCCGGAGTCTATCCGGCGTCAAGTCACGCAGGCATAACCAACTACATTAAAGATCGAAATGCGTTCGATTTCATATCCGCGCACCAATGCCGATCAGGGAGGGACCGTGATAGGCGATGGGCGTCGGATTGACTATTGTTTCTTGAGTACCGAGCTCGCCGACAGACTTGTGAGCGCCGAGGTGATGATGGAAGCCGATGGATCTGACCATAGGCCCATCACCGTCGTCCTTCGGCAGTAATTAGCGGCTGCGACCTCGGAGCTATGACCGGCAGTAACGGCTCACCGAACATTGTGTCTGTCCAGTGGATGAGCTGTCGCCATGACGGTGGAAGCGAGAAATTTGCCGGCTGCGGGGAAGTCGTCCAAGCCGACATTGGCGCAATGAAGCCGCTGTCGAGGTGGAACGCATCCTGCGACGTCAGAATGTGTCGATGACACGAGAGACATTGGACGTGGCGGGAAGGCTGGCTGGCCACGTGCTTGTGGCAGTTTCCATCGCTTCCTTCAGAACACGGGCTTTGAGTAGATGCCGTAATGGGCGCATCGGAGCAGACAGCGGCCGATCCGATCTCCAGAATGATGGTTTCACGTAGGTCCGAGCGGTTCGGGCCTCACCATCGGGGAGACGAACATGGAAAACTATATCGGGATCGACGTATCGCTTGAACTGAGCAGTGTCTGCGTTGTTGATGCATCTGGTGCAATTCTACGCGAAGCAAAAGTGGAAAGCGCCCCTGAGGCCATCGTGGCCTTCATAAGGGACTTTCAGTTGCCGATTACGCGCGTCGGTCTCGAGGCTGGCCCTTTGTCACAATGGCTCCACGACGGGATTTGCGAAGGCGGGTACGATACCGTCTTGCTTGAGACCCGCCACGTCAAAGCCGCACTGTCGGCGATGGTGGTGAAGACTGATCGCGGCAAGTTTGCGGCTCGCATTCGCGAACTGGTTGCCGGTCAGGAAATGCTGACGAGAATTATCGAACCGATGTTATCCGCGCGAGAAGCAATCTGGCGCGAGTTCGCCAAGTTGCACCGTGAAGTGCTGGCCATCGTCAAAGGCGACGAGACCTGCCGCCGACTGATGACCACCCCTGGCGTAGGAGCAGTCGTCTCTCTGACATTCAGAGCGGGTGTGGACGATCCGAGCCGGTTCGCGAAATCCAAGGCCGTTGGTGCCTTCTTCGGCCTAATGCCGAAACGCTACCAATCCGGCGAAACCGATGTTGTCGGGTGCATCAGTCGTGTCGGAGACGCTTCGGTGCGCACGGCGCTTCACGACGCGGCCAATGTAATCCTCTCGAGGGTTACGCGCTTCAGTTCGCTCAAATCATGGGCTGTGCAGATCGCGAAACGTAGGGGGATGCGGCGGGCGAAGGTTGCATTGGCGCGCAAGCTGGCGACCGTACTCCACCGGATTTGGATGGACGGCACGGAGTTCATTTGGGGTCAACAACCCGCGACCGCAGCTGCATAACTCAAAAGGGAAAAGTTCGAGCGGGGAAGAACGGCCTCGCTCCATGAAGTCCCGTCGTCGGGACGCGGAGATGGTGAGGCAGGTTCCGTTGCGGTGGCCGGGGAAACGTCCGTATCACGCTGAGTAGATTGCTCCACCAGCTCCCTCAGATGGCATAAAGTGACGGTCTCGAACCGATCACGGACAGAAGCAAGAAACCGGCGACAGGATGCATTTTGGAGATTGACAATCGGAAGCCCATTACAGAAGCAACGGAACAGAAAACCTACATAGTCGGCCCTGAATAACGGCTAAGGCGTTGATATTCCGAACGCGTGAAGACGGGTGGAAGCATCCGATTTCGCCGTTTTCGGCTGGAGTGCTTGCAGGCACCAGGCAAGCCAAAGCGCGAGAACCGTGAGGACCAGGCGCAGATTGTGGCCTGCGGCGACGAGCAGCGCATTGGTCGCATCGCCATCATGGCCGAGGAGGAAGTTGCGGTCCAGTCGGCCGTCGGTCTTCATGTGACCGATGGTGGCCTCGATGGCCGATCGTCGTTTCAGTTCCCGACACATGGTGGCCGTCAGGCCACGCTTGCGGCCGGCGATCATCACCGATCCCGCGCCGGCATAGTCGTGGCCGCGATAGCCCTTGTCGACGTAGATGCGGTCCGGGTCGACGCCGCCGATCTCCACCGCCTGATCGACCGTTGCTGCGAGCGTGTGGCCATCATACGGATTACCCTCGAACGCCTTGGCCGCCAGCACGAGGCCCTCGCGATTGGTTGCCGCGATCCCGACCTTGCAGCCGAATTCGTAAGGGTTGCGGGCTTTGCCCTTCGAGATGCAGACCACCTCGGGCGCGTGCAGGGAGTAGATCTTGTTCCTGTCCTTCGGCTTCTGCGCCAAGAGCCGCTCGACGAGCCCGAGCAACGGGGCAAATCTGGCCTCGAGTTCGGCATTGCCGGCGATCTTGCGACCGACGTCGCGGAACACCCGGCCGAGATAGGTGCGAAGGCGCTTGAGTTCGCGACGCATCCGGCGGAACTGCCGGGCATGCGCATAGCGACCCGCCCGTACCGCCGCTGCCTTGGCCAGCCGCATGTGGCTCTGCCTGAGCATGATGCCGTACCGCTTGGCCTGACGCACCAGGATCTGGATTGCCTTGAGGTAGAGCCGGCTGTCGGTGGGGTGGGCGATCGCCTTCGGCTGCACCGTCGTGTCGACGGTGATCCGCTCCAGCGAACCGGGCTTCGCAGTCCCCGTCTCGAGTGCGACGTCGACGCTTGCCTTCAGCATTTCCTCCAGCCCCTCGGACCCGATCCGCTTGCGCCAGCGCGTCATCGTGCTGGCATCGATCGGCGGCTCGTGCTGGAAGAACTCGAAGCCGCAGAAAAACTGCCAGTACGGGTTCTCAACCCAACGCTCCACCATTTCTTCGTCGGACAGGTCGTGGACGTGCTTGAGGTAATGCAGACCGACCATCAGCCGCGTCGGCTTGGCCGGCCTGCCGATCGGGCGATAAAACCCGCCAAACGCTTCGTCAAAGCGCGACCACGGCATCAATGCCGACAACCGGACCAGCGGATGGCGCGGATTGATGATGGCATCGAGGCGCTCGCGGAACAAATCATTCTTACCGGACGACGGACGGGCTGGAAGCATTGCAAAAACACCAGGAAACGACAGATCGAAGGTGGTTTCCGGCATTCTCCAATACTTCAAACCCGATGGGAATCCCTGCAACGCAAGGGATCCAAGAGTTTTTCAGGGCGAACTACATAAGCGACCGAGACGACCTGATCTGTTTTCTTTCTGCGCGGCGGTCAACGACCACAGCCTAGTTGATAACGAGCTTTCCGGCGTAGCGGCCGGAGAGAGGCAAGGTGCCAATTAAGATGACCTAACGGGACGTGACATCCCGAAGCAAATCAGACCGCAAAATCGCAAGCGCGTCATAGCGATTTTGGCCAACTCGCAGAACAGATACAGAACCCACCGTTCAGCGTGATTTGTCTCAACCCTCTGATTGCCCATCTGCATTTTCAAGCGCCCGATAAACGGTCATTCTTGAAACCTTCAGATCGCGGGCGACGCTGGCCGTGCTGGCGCCGGCGGTAATGCGGCGTCGGATTTCGTCATCATCGACGTTTTTCTTCCTGCCTTTTGTAGCTTGTAGCTCCCTTCCGCCTTCGCCGCTTCGATCCCAGCGCGTTGGCGATCCTTGATGAAACTTCAACTCCATGTCGGCGACCATGCCGAGGATCGTGATTACCATCCGGCCCATATCGCCCTCCATTGTCACTTCCGGCTCGAGGACGCGCAATGAGGCTCCCTTTCCTTCGAACTCATGCACTAGTCTTAGTCTAGCTTAGCTAGCAACCGGCAGAGGTAGCGAGACTGCATATAAGGAGGATGGTGCGGGTGGTCGGAATCGAACCGACACTCTGTCATTAGAACTGGATTTGAAGTGAACCGGGTCTTCCCCTCGCCCGCAATCGCTCCGCAATAATTTCGAAAAATCGTCTCTTCCACCGAAGTGGCGACACCTATGCCGCACCTGGCAAAGAGCATGGCCAGTTGGCAAAGGAGGCAACCCCGCCAATGTGGCGTCGCCTGTATCCGTTTTCCCGACGCTCACCTGAAAGCTCTTTCGCGGATGCAAATTGCTCAGCATTAATGTCAGTGCAGAAGCGTGAGCCCCCGGGCCTGGGCGATCAAACTGGTGATCCGAGGTGACGGTGCTCGGGCCTCATCGCCTCACGCGCGATCATCAACTTAGATTCGGCGACACGGCCTTAGTCGTTGCGGCGGATGGAGGCAGAAATGGCAGAGAGCAAATTCCTTACTCCGGAAGAAGTAGCTGAGCGCTATCGTGGTGGAATTTCCGTCGGAACGCTCAGAAATTGGCGCGCCATGCGTCTTGGTCCCTCGTTCGTCAAAATCGGCAAGGCGGTGCTCTACCCCGTTGATGAGCTTGATGCATGGGACGAAAAGAATAAAGTGCAGTGCCGTGCATCCAAACGACTCATTGAGCACCGGGGTGACCAGGCGTGATTGTCACGGTCAGGCACGATCAACAGATCCCAATACCCGGCACCACTCATCCCCGTCTTGCACTTTTCTGATGGAAAAACAGTACTTTATGAACGCCACAGGCCTGGTCCACAACCAACCCGCTTGATACCCGTCGAGAATACTGGATCACGCAGCCTCACGATCGAATGAAACACTTTGAAAGGCGCACTTGAGCAATCGCGGATCGGCGCGTGACGGATTGATCGCAAACAAAACGCAGCTGTCCGGTGAGGTCGCTATTTGGTCGGCCCTGAATAACGGCTAAGGCGTTGATATTCCGAACGCGTGAAGACGGGTGGAAGCATCCGATTTCGCCGTTTTCGGCTGGAGTGCTTGCAGGCACCAGGCAAGCCAAAGCGCGAGAACCGTGAGGACCAGGCGCAGATTGTGGCCTGCGGCGACGAGCAGCGCATTGGTCGCATCGCCATCATGGCCGAGGAGGAAGTTGCGGTCCAGTCGGCCGTCGGTCTTCATGTGACCGATGGTGGCCTCGATGGCCGATCGTCGTTTCAGTTCCCGACACATGGTGGCCGTCAGGCCACGCTTGCGGCCGGCGACCATCACCGATCCCGCGCCGGCATAATCGTGGCCGCGATAGCCCTTGTCGACGTAGATGCGGTCCGGCTCGACGCCGCCAATCTGCGCGGCCTGATCGACCGTTGCTGCGAGCGTGTGGCCATCATACGGATTGCCCTCGAACGCCTTGGCCGCCAGCACGAGGCCCTCGCGGTTGGTTGCCGCGATCCCGACCTTGCAGCCGAATTCGTAAGGGTTGCGGGCTTTGCCCTTCGAGATGCAGACCACCTCGGGTGCGTGCAGGGAATAGATCTTGTTCCTGTCCTTCGGCTTCTGCGCCAAGAGCCGCTCGACGAGCCCGAGCAACGGGGCAAATCTGGCCTCGAGTTCGGCATTGCCGGCGATCTTGCGACCGACGTCGCGGAACACCCGGCCGAGATAGGTGCGAAGGCGCTTGAGTTCGCGACGCATCCGGCGGAACTGCCGGGCATGCGCATAGCGACCCGCCCGTACCGCCGCTGCCTTGGCCAGCCGCATGTGGCTCTGCCTGAGCATGATGCCGTACCGCTTGGCCTGACGCACCAGGATCTGGATTGCCTTGAGGTAGAGCCGGCTGTCGGTGGGGTGGGCGATCGCCTTCGGCTGCACCGTCGTGTCGACGGTGATCCGCTCCAGCGAACCGGGCTTCGCAGTCCCCGTCTCGAGTGCGACGTCGACGCTTGCCTTCAGCATTTCCTCCAGCCCCTCGGACCCGATCCGCTTGCGCCAGCGCGTCATCGTGCTGGCATCGATCGGCGGCTCGTGCTGGAAGAACTCGAAGCCGCAGAAAAACTGCCAGTACGGGTTCTCAACCCAACGCTCCACCATTTCTTCGTCGGACAGGTCGTGGACGTGCTTGAGGTAATGCAGACCGACCATCAGCCGCGTCGGCTTGGCCGGCCTGCCGATCGGGCGATAAAACCCGCCAAACGCTTCGTCAAAGCGCGACCACGGCATCAATGCCGACAACCGGACCAGCGGATGGCGCGGATTGATGATGGCATCGAGGCGCTCGCGGAACAAATCATTCTTACCGGACGACGGACGGGCTGGAAGCATTGCAAAAACACCAGGAAACGACAGATCGAAGGTGGTTTCCGGCATTCTCCAATACTTCAAACCCGATGGGAATCCCTGCAACGCAAGGGATCCAAGAGTTTTTCAGGGCGAACTATTTGGGGAAGAAATCCCCCTTCCCTGCTTCACTGTGGAATGCCGATTTTTCGCCCCTGCCTGTGATCAGTTTGACTGAAAAATGGGCCGGTAGTGAAGTGACTGCGTTTGAGCGGTCGTGCCGCTGGTCTTTGAATTTTCCCTTAGTTAACTGCCGACAACTCGTCCCAACCCGCACGTTCCAATCGGATCGCACCCGCTCTCAAGCGATAGGGTCGTCGACCTCTCACGCCTCGCCAACTGCTCCCATCAGTCTGCATGAGCGACGGTCACTGTAAACGCCCCCCAATGGGCCGGGTGCGCGAAAGGGATATCGGGAGCCTTTGCCAGGTTCTCTAGGGAGGCTGCCACCGCATCGGCGGATCGCTGCAAGATCCTCGCATCAAGGTCCCCGATAGAGCCCTGATGTGGCATGCCGCTTTGCAACTGAGTGGCGACTTCCCTTTGCAGACGTTCGCGTTCCCGCTCAAGCCGCGTGATAGCCGCCGCCCGCGTCATGGTCCTAAGCGCCCTCGTCGCCTGCTGGAGTGCCCGCGCCGGAGATTCGCCGGCTTTCACACGTGCGTAGACGTCCTCCATCAAGAGCGCAGCGGAAAGATCGGGCACCGACCACAAGGAGGCAACCACCGCTCCGGCGCCCGCGGCCAACAATGCCGCACAGAAACCCACATGCTCGTCGGCAGTATCGCCCGGCGAGATCTGGGCGGTTTCGCAAGCGTCCGCGACGACAATCGCCCCAGGCTTCAGCCTGAGATCTCCACGCCATAATTCGTCAAGCGTGAGCCTTCCATTCATGTGTGCTGTGGCGGAACCATCTATAGCTGCCGGCTCTTCGGCAGCGAACATAAAAAAGAATCCTTCGGTTCGCCCATGGCAAACTTCGCATGTGTGGACAAAGCCACGATGTCCCCCGCCGGTGCATGTTCCAGGAACCACGATCGACGCGCATCCGTTCCGCATCTGATCGTTTGCCTGTCACCGAAAAGACGCGCCATCGCATGCATCTGCATATTGGAAAAGGCGAGTGTGCCGTCCGGGTTGGCGACACCGACGAGGCGTGGCGGTTTACCATCGTGCAACCGGTCCGCTCGCGCCTGCGCAAGGATCGTGGCCGATGGGGCATATCGCGTCTCGAACATGTCGCAGAAGGGAGTGCCACTCCCATCGATCGGAACAGAATGGAGCGGCAACAGTCCGAGACGATCGCCCGGGATCAGGATCACGCGGTGGAGCCCGGTCCTCGCGACTTGTTCCGCGACTGGTCTCATCACCTCGGTGAGCTTCGCCAAAATCTCATCCATCGTGCGGAGCCAGTGCATTCTGCCTGGCGTCCCATCCACAAGTCGGCTTTTTCGCATGGTGTAGGCTGTCAGCCAACCGAGATTGCCTGTCCCAGGCACAAAGGGCCTGCCGATGCGCACCAGATCGCGCGCCTGACCAATCAGCAGATCAAGCACGGCATCGCGATGCCATCCCTGGATGTGCAAGACGTCAGCATGGTCGGGAGCGGCCACGGGCGAGCCCGGATGAACCAACAGGCCCAGCAGCGCATTCGTCCCCCTCTCCATCGGCTGAAGGTAAACGATTGCCGCCTCGGCCTGCTTCGCGATCGCGCGAGCGCGATCATAGTCGGTCGGATTGTCCTGAAAGGCCGGGTCGTTCACCTCCAGAGCCTGTTGCTGCCGGCGGACTGAACCGCGTTCCTGGCTCAACGCCGCAACGTCAGGGCTGAAAGCGGGGGGCCGCTTGCCCGGTTCGAGGCCACGAAGGGCGCGCAATTTGACGTCGATCTGGCGAATGCGCGATTGGAGCGCGTGATAGCGGGCCTGCCCGCCGGCATCGAGATCGCGCGGAGAACGATGGACGCGGGCGAGTTCCGTACGCAGACGCACGACCTTGCCGCGCTCCAGAGCAGCGACAAGATCCCTGTGCCGTCCGCCGATGTCCAGCATGCGGACAAGTCTTCGGGTCCCGCGCGCCGCTTCGGTGGCAATCTCTTCTGCGTCTTCGCTCTCCAGGGCTCGTGTTTGCAGCAGACCGACGGCCTCGGAATAGGCTTCGATGGCTGCATCCAGGTCATCAGGCGCGCGAGCGATGTCGAAGCGAGAAAAGAGCCTGTCGCCAAGACTCATGAGAAAGGGCGCTCTGTTTGAGAGGTTGTCGGGAGTGGCCTGAACCGCCTTCTTTCCATAGACGATAGCGGCTTCTAAATCGGCCGCGAGCTTTGTGGCGCCAAAGCGCGCCGCGAGCCATCGACCCATGTTGTGTAGCAGTATCCCCCGATGCACGTGCTCCAGCGGAGTCAGCCTGATCGCCTTCTCGGTATTGGCGATGGCGGCATCGAGATCCGCACGCCCGGCAGTCAAAATGTATCGCTTGGAGAGGAAGAGGCTGAGATTGTTGAGATACCGTCCGAGGCTCGGATCGCCCTCAGGAGCGAGGCGGACCGCTTCCTCCGCATGCGCAATGGCGTCATCGAGATCAGACGGCGTGCCCCTGAGTTCGGAACGCTCCGCCAGCACGGTAGCGAGTGTGTCCAGCACTTTCGAACGGGCTACGTCCTCAGGGGGAATGCGGTCGACCGCCGTCAACAAGTGGCTGATGGCGGCATCCAGATCTCCGGGAGATTTGGCCAGGATAAAGCGGTCATGCAGCTCGGTGCCGAGGTTGGATAGACAAGCGGCCGCGTCGGCATGCCCATCCGGGACAACCTGAACGGCAAGCTCTGACCTGGCGATTGCGGCGTCAAGATCTGATCGCGCTCCGGTCAGGCGAAATCGTTCCGCGAGATGACTGCCCGCATTGTTGAGGAAGCTATGCCGGTTAGGATGGCTCTCCGATATTTGCGCAACCGCCTGCTGGAAGCAGGCAATGGCCTCATCGAGATCGGCTGGGCCGGTCGTAGGGTATCGCCTGGCTAAAAGCAGACCAAGCTCGGCGAGGAGTTCTGGTTTCTCGACATTGCCGTCCGAAAGGGAATCAACCGCCTCCGCGGTGCGGGTGATCGCATCGTCCAAGTCGCCTCGTTCCCCTGTCAGTTGGGAACGTTCGCCAAGGCATTTGCCGAGATTGCCGAGAAGAGCAGATCTCGCCGCGTGCTTGACCGACAAAAGCTGGACGGCTTCCAGAGCCAGGGTGATGGCGGAGTCGAGATCCGCACGCGCGCCGGCCAATCGAAACCGTCCCAAAAGGCGGTTGCTCATGTTGTTGAGGAACAGAGGTCTGTCTATATCGTCCGCCGGAGTTTGCTTTAGCACGATGTGCATGCCGCTGATGGCCTCGTCGAGATCGGTGCGATCCCCGGTGACATCAAAGCGCTCCGCGAGCCTATTGGCGAGGTTGTTAAGAAGCGCAAGGCGATCCGGATCCTGCTCGGTTTGGAGGTTCGTCGCCTCCCGCGCGGAGTCGACAGCGGCCTTGAGATCTTCGAGGACGCGACCGCGCTTGAACCGATCGGAAAGACGATTGGCCAAGTCGTTGAGGAAAATCGCGCGGGCGGCTGCGTCAAGGCCGTCTGTCCGCAGCGCCTCCGAGGCGATCGAGATTGCAAGCTCCAGATCCGCATCCCGGCCTGACCGTGCATAGCGTTCGGACAGGGCGGTTCCCAACCTTTGCCAGACGCCGAGCGGCGCTCCAAGCGGAGGATTGCACGCTAGCAGCGCGTTGAGCGCATCAATGGCTGAATCGAGATCGGCGTCGGTCCCACTTGTTTCAAATTGCCGCAACGCCTCAGCAGCCGCCTCCATGAGCGCGCGCATCAGCTATCGCGCCTGGTCTGCCTCACTGCAGCCACTCGCCGAGCCGGCGCTGAACTTCGGCGTTCCCGAACATGGTCGTGTGCATCACGCCCGCGCTGGCGGGGAGGCGCAGGCAGCGGTCCATCGAAATTGGAAAACTGTCGCAGCCGTTTGCCTCGTAGACTCCGCGCTCGGGGACCACGAGGTCGTTCTCATCGGCTTCGAACACCTTGTCCACAAGCGCGTCGACCGAGCGGCTCACGAGCGACCGGAGCCCGGCATCCGCCGGCGTATAGTTGGCCGCAATTGCCAGGTACTCCGCGTTTCGCCGTCCACCCTTGTTGAGCGCTGCGAGAAATGACCCATCGGGATGCATAGACTGCAATCCTGCCAGCGCGTTGAGCGCGCCGTGCCCGACAATCTTAACCGCGATAAGGATGCCCTCAAGCCAATCGGCGGGACTGCCGGGAGGAAACAGATTGAGCGCGGTGGTGTAGCGATCGATCATATCTGCAACATGGTCCGGATTGGCAAGCAGCGTCCCGCGGTTGGGAACGGCCACGAATGCGATTCGCCGCACGTTGGCCCGTCCGTTGTCGATGCCAAAAGCCGCATTCCCCTCCGCAAGAGTGCGCGCCACGAGACCTCCGCGGCTGTGACAGACGACGTCGAGTTCAAGCGTTGCAGTCCCCTGCATTCGCCCGATTTCGTCGAGGAACCATTGCACGTTCTGCTGCGGACCGTGCGCCATCGTGAAGTGATTGAATGCAAAGACGCGACCACCGTAGCGGCGATGGATGTCCGTCACAAACTCCGGTGGCAGGTCGTGGAACGCCCCATTCGCATTGCTGAAGGTGCCATGGACGAAGAGCAGCGCGGGTCCCCGAGCGAGGCCTTCGAGTTGCTCGGCGGTCAGGGCCAATCGCTCGCGATCACGGCGCGTGGTGGTTGCCTGACGGTAATTCTCGGGCGAGAAATCCCGAAGCCCGTATGCTCGATTTTGCTTCTCCCAATATTCGGCGATATAATTTGCGGGCTTCGTGATCAGAAGATCCGAAATCGGGTATACGATGACCTTCAGGAGCTTGCGGCCGAATGCGCCAAGGAGCGCGCGATCCCGCCCCTCCTCCGGAGGTGTGGTCGGTGGGGTTCGCCGAGAAATAAGGAACCGCTTCCTGTCCCCGGAACCCCGGACACTGGGTGGCCGAATTTGCCCGGCGTCGAGCGGAAAGTGCCATGAGAGCGCACCCGCTTCGTCGATTGCCAGAACGACCTGCCCGGTCTCCGGGCCGAGGTCCGGCACCTCGAGCAGCAAGGCCGCCTCGCCACTGGCATCCCTTAGATCCGCCGTGGTCGGTTGAACCTGCAGAGGAGCCGCGACGATGTCGATGGTGGAGATGGTGGTCATATCGCTCCTTGCCAGCACGTCTTCGAACAGCGGCGTGGAATGTTCAATGGCGCGGAGATCGGCCGCCCCGGAAATGCGGCGCTCGGCCCTGCCCCGCAAGCCTGGCGCGACCAGCGCGTAGCCGCCGCCGAGGTCGATACGCTGTGAACCTCCATTCAGCTCGGGCATTCATTCTCCTCCATCGACCGCCGGCGAGCCGCGCTCACTGTTCAGCCGCAACAGCGATGCCGCCAAGTCGTGTCAGTTTCAGGCTGGGGTTGCCATAATACACGTACGCAAGATAGGACGCGACCGGCTCCGCGCTGTTATACACGGCGCGAATATCGCGAAGTATCTCGGCGACCGACCGCCCAGTCGGTCCGGCGAACACCTGACGATAAAACTCGATCGCGACCGACTTGGCGATCTTGTCGTTCACGGCCCAGAGCGGCGCGACCAGCCCAGAGAACCCGCCCGCGAGGCAGTTGCCTGGAAAACCGCCATAGTCCCCGAGGAACTGGCCGCCGGTGCCGACCATGCAGGCGTTCAGGAAGATGAAGGGCGAATAGACTTGCCCCAACTTCGACCGCAGAAAGAAGATGGGGGAGATTGGTTTGCCGTCGCTCAGATAGATCGCAGCGTCCCCTGCGCGGCTCGGATCCACCTCGCCGTGCCCGGCAAAGTGTACTATTTCCACACCGCCAATGACCTCTAGTTTGAAGCTCAGGATCGCGTCCAGAAGCTCTATCAGTTGGGTCGTGGTACACTCGAGCGGGATTACCGGCAGCGCGGCGTAGCTCTCGGTCAACGCCTTTGCTTCCGCTTCCGCCTGCGGCAGCGCGCGCAGTCCGGTGCTCGCATTGTACATACCCGCCATCACCGCCATGGCTCGGATCGGCAGAGCCTCACGCGGCGGCGATTTCACCCCTTCGGCGCCAATGATCCAGCGCCCCATCACAAGTTGAGCACCCAGAAATTTCGGTCGCGCCGGATCAATGGGCGGATCGACGATGGCAAGTTCCCACGGCACGTAGGGTTCCGCACTGTTGACCTGAAGCGTGATAGGCCGATCCTTCACTTTTTCGGCGATAGCCTGGACCACCTCCCAGAATTCGCGCGGCAGCTTCTCAGAGATCATCGCGCCGGTGTTCTCGAGAAAGCGATCGATGAGTCGGCTGTCGCTGTAGAGCCGCACGTCATCGATCAGCTTTTTGGCGAACGTCCTTGCATCATCGCCAAGCTCAACCGGCAGCGGTCGATCCGGCACCTCAATGCCATGCGAATTCCGGATCACACATCGGTAGCTTCCGGTCACGGGATTTCCATCGGGCTTGACGATGTCGAGTTCCATGTCAGGCCTCGCCGCGACTGGGGCAAGAGAGAGCGCCGTAAACGTTTCCTCGCTGTTCAGCCAGGATTGGCCTCGGATATCCGGACCAGGTGCTTCTACGCCCGGCTGAGTCACGACGATGTTTTTCGCTGCTGCACCGCTGACGACGCCGTCAACGATGAAATGAATACACAATCTGGTCAAACGAACTGACTCGCTTTGCGGTAGAGCGATCAACGGGACAGCCACGCGAGCATTCGTCGGCGAGTTGACGTCTACGGTGAGGGTCTGTCGCCATCCGTCCGGAGCTTGAAAGCCGTCAGCGATGATCTCCAGCCCGATTTCTATCGACTCCTCGCCAGCGCGTGCGCGCAATGCCAACGGTCCGCTAGATACAACTTCTGAACTCGGACTGTCGGATAAGCCTATTTCGACCTTGAACACACAACCGACCGTGACGTGTGACGGCGCATGCATGAAAGGATAGGGCCGTAGTTCCCGCCCCCCTTCCTCTTTGGCCTCGATGACCGGTTCCTCGTGTCCCGTGGCGTCACCGTGTTCTACGGAGTGGGCATCGGCGGATCGCTCAAGCCATGCATCATCGAAACTTTCTTGGTCAACCTGGCTCCAACCATCCGAGCGAAGAGCACGCCCATTTGATTCGCAGACCCCAATCGGCTCTTGGCCCCGCAGAATGACGCCTGTGAATTTTTCAACGCTCTTGGTGTCGAGGTCCGCTAACTGGGCGATGGGGCTGGAGGAGAATTTATGAAGGTGGAGGGCCAGGGCTACAGTGTCGTCGGCCCCCGCTTCAGCGAGAATCTCAAGCACCTCCACGAGATTTCGTGCATACCAATAAACGGTGACGCCATCTTGCCGCCGAATGACGACACGCACGTCCGTCGAGGGCCGCGCAAGCAAGCGCGTCGCATCCGCGATTGTCGGCATAGTGGATTCGTAGTCCGGAGGCGGATGACCCGCCGAGCTCCGGTCATCCGGGTCTCGGTTCCCGCGCGGCGGCGCTTCTTGTGATGCAACCTTGTACGTCGCGGCGAGATGTTCCTCAATCCAGGAGCGAGGACCCAGGCCCTGTGGTTCCGACCAATAGCCGTACTGAGCAAGGCGGCGAAGCGCCCCGGTCACTGTCATCCCTGCATCAACCACGACAGCTTCTTTGAACATGCATCTTCCCTCGACAATCAATACGCAGGTTAGGACTTGAGCCCCATCAGTCTCGTCGAAGGCGATAAGGTTATTTCGAAATCGCCGGGCAACAAATCATAACCGCACTATTTGTGCCTGCAACTGGATCTTCCCGGCCAAACAGTCATAAACGAGCCGCCCATATTCTGGGTCAGTTGGGACGTTTTGCGACGCAATTCGGATGTTGAGGTTGCGCCCGACCTCTGGCAGCGAATCGCTTTCGCCAACGCGTGGGGCCCGTATCTTGCTTGGCCGCCAAGAGAGACCAGCGTCGAGGATTTTGTGCAGGACGGCTCCGCTCATCCCGCCGCGAACCGGTAGCTACCGCCTTTAGAAACGACGGAAAAACCGGACGCGTCCTGGGGCAATCCGACACAGGGCAAAGCGAAAACAGACCTCCGATTCCCATGCTCGATGGCTGGAACTAGCCAAAGCGTTGGCGATCCCGCTTTCGGTGGCCGTGCCTTCCCGGAAGCGGGGGGCGTAGGCTTGTATATCGGCGCGGCATGCCGATCAAAGCACGTGGCCAACGCTCCGTTCTACGACGTGGCAGACACGATCAAGTCGCTCGCGCAAGAGCTTTAGCTCGCCCGGGCTGTTCACGGCGACAACGATCGTCTTGCCGGTAGGCATGACTTGCATAATGTGGACGTGCGTTTGCTTCACGGCGTCCATCAGAGAGCCGCTGGGAACCATATTTAGGTCAGCACCGCGTCGGAGCGAAACCACATATTCCCGCATTTTCGCTGCCATTGGACGCCTTTTTACCTTCCTAGGCTGCATCAACCGACTCATACCACACAATCCTTAACGCTGCAGCAACGGCATTCCCGCTAGGGAACCCGCCGGAGCCAGATTTATATCGGCCGAAATCTCCTCAAGGCGGCGCCTTGAATAATCATACCGTGCTCGGCCGACCAGGTTTCGATATATTTGGTCACGGGAGAGCGCGCACGCAAGAACGCTTCCGACAATGGGAGAAGCGAACGAGGTCCCATTATGTTCCATGCATCGCCCATCTTCGGACTGGAGAATAATGCCCAAACTGGGCGCAAATGCGTTTAGTTCCGCTCCCCAAGCGGTACCTGGATGCAAGAAAGGAACACCCCTAGGCCAAGTAGGAATCGCCTGTCCAAATAGCCAGTTTTTTTGCTGCGCCGTCCGCGCGAGCCGGCCCAGGAAAGTGGGTTCGTCTGCAACGCCGGTGAACCCGACGCCGCAGACGGCAACCGCCGCCTCGTAGCGGGCAGGAACCTCGATCGGGCGCGTGACCGAATTGCCGGCGGCACAAATGCAAATCGCCCCATTGTCCGCAGCTTCTTCGATGGCGTCTTTGAGATCGAGAACATATTGATCGTCGAAGCCACAAGACAGATTGATGATGTCGACCTCGTAATTCTCCCACAGATTGCGGATGCCGTCGACAACTCTCGCTCGATCCACGTCGGTCTCCGATACAGCACCTTGGTCGCCCGGCGTCGACGCGTCGACGAAAACCGTCTCGGCATCGTAGGCGAGACCAACGTAATTGCCGGGTCCACGGCCGGCAACGATCGCGCATACTTGGCGGCCGTGCCCTTCCGTGGGAACAGACGAAAATGCCGCGAGCCTTTCGGGCTCGGCCAATATCAGATGCGCCAGGTCTGGTCCAGGTTTGAACAGAACGTCGATTATTCCAATTTTGATTCCGAGTGCGGAATGAAGCGCCGGATTTTTTGCTCCGACGGCGACTTGCCACCACGGCAAATCCAGATTTCCCACTGATACGCAATTGATCTGATCGTTTGGGGAAGCGATGTCCACAAGCATTCCCCAATGCCCATCGTGCGGTACAATCTTCAGGCACTGGGTTTGTTTTGGTCTCTGAAGGTTATATGTGCCGTCGCAATCCTCGGGCTCCGTAACCTTCTTAAAACCCGTGGTCTCCTGCTTGAACTCGGTCACGGTGCAGGGCACGAGCGCCCCTCGGGCGGACAACATCGTAATCATGGTGCGCTCGATTTAATCGGCCGAGATGCAACTCGTCCTCGTAGGCTCTTGGCGTTCATCTGGTCGAATCCATGTGGCCCGGAATCGGGAAATCAGATTGTTTCGCTTCATTTAACGGATTCCAGCAATATCGGCTCAGATTATTGCGCACACCGTTCGCGTGCTCAACTGCTAAACGATAGTTTTGCATCGTTCTTCACGGTATAAAACTGGTTCCCGAGAATGATCACACCGAATTGCTTGGGGATCGCGAAGAAGCGCAGCTTGGGATCATCGCGGCCAGCCGTTCGCAACCCATACGCGGCTTAATGCGCGTGCCGTCGATAAAAAAACGCCTGTAGTTGACCGGCCCACTCCCTGCGCGAGTAAGTCCTGCTGCGGGGAACCGTGCCAGCTCCACCATTGCTTCGCCAGCGCGATGCGGTCCGAATAGCGGATAGCAGGATAGTTTTTCCCTGGTACGTCGGCGATAACCGCGGGGTCTTCCGCCACGGACCATTTTTAGGCTGAGACCGATTGAGCAAGGGGCTGGTTTTCGAAGCGTGACGGCTACGGTTGACAGGCTCATCGGAAGTCAACCCTTGTTCGTGCAAATGGTAACGAACGACGAAAGTCATGCGTCAGCGTGTAAGTCTGGGCCCTCGTGGGACTGGCTAGGGCGCACCGGGATTTCCATTGGTAGAGGATAGTCGCATACCCCAATTAGCGGCTCCCCTCTCACCGGAACTTGACATAAGTAATTGATTGATATGCAGTTTTTGGAGCACGCCGACAGGTCCACAATCATCCCGTTCGATACCCGTCGGCAACGCTGGATCACTCCGCTTCACGCTCGAATCAAAATCGCTTTGAAAGACGTGACTTGAGCATCTCTGTCGCGGGCAAACTCGGCGCGCGTCGGGTTGATAGAAAACAAAATTAGGGCAGTTATCCTGCGAGGTGCTAGTTGAGGAAGAAATGCGCCCCTCCCTGTCCCAGAATGCGATGCCGATCTCACGCCCCGCGTCGGCGAGTGATACAGTCAAACATTCACGCAGCTCGCCAAGTGGCTCACGCAGCGGCGGCGGCTCCAAGCTTACGGGACGGTTTTGGGCCACACCCCCGCCGAGGTCAGTTCCACACTCGACGCCTGCCCGAAAACGACTTGCGGGCCTTGAATATCTGCTCCGAACCCAACGGGCGCTGCAATTCTGACACGACCGCGCCGCCTCATCTGGACGACCCGTGACCATGTCGGACCGGAGATCAAGCTCATGCTCGATCCCGTGGTACGTGGCACAGCGCGGACGAATCATGCCCCTCATGCCGGTCTTATTCTAGTCGCAGGGGTTAGCTTGGATCGAGGGGTCGATAGAGTAATCGCGCCAAATAGATATTGGAGATTTGACAAAACCCATCTTGCACAAATTGTGAAGTGAGAATAATCGTTAAAGGTAATTTGATTTTCTCACGATCTTTGAGTGGGGGTGGCTGTGAAAACAAATTCCCTTTGGGCGTCTGCAGCATGTCTATTTTTAACGCTTAACACCGGATGGGCTTTTGCAGAGTGTCCACCTGCCGGCCAGGTTGCCAACGTGGAAAAATGGCTTCCCGATACTCCCGAGCCAAAGTTCGACCACACCCCGCCGCCACACCCCGAGCCCGATTGTCCTTTCTACATGGACGCCTGGCACAATTTTTTGTTCGACACGAAGCCGGACCAGAACGGCAAAGCCGCTTTCTTGAGCTGGCGCTCGATTGAGACCCTGTTCGACAGCCACGTCGAGGCGTCAAAGATGCTATCGCTTGCTCCGCGCAGCATCGAACTGCCGAACGATGCGTCCCAGGAAAATGTCGTCGCTTCACTTGCCAGACTGACAGGCAATGGCGTTGCTCTCGATGGTGGGATCGAACAAGCGGGCAACGCCGCAATCCTTTTCGACCAGCGGGGGTACCCGGTCTACTACGGCATCCACGTCAACGACGCCTTCGCTAAATTCCTGAAGGACAATAACATTACTGACAAGCAGTCGATCGAGGGTGCCGACGAGAATCTCGTTTTCACCGATGGTGTCGTGGAGTTGAAGTCTGCTTGGCGGGTGCTAACGAATCCGTCCGATTTCGATTCCTTCATTCAGACGGACGCCGAGGTCCCCACCCTGCGGGTCATCGACGACAAGATCCAGATCGACAAGTCGGCGCCGGCCCGAAAGGTGAAACTGGGTCTCTTGGCACTCCATGTGGTGTTCGTGCTGAAAGGCCATCCGGAATTCATCTGGTCGACCTTCGAGCACACCGACCTGTCCGGCACAACTGATCTCGGCCCGTCATCGGCCGTCAACCCGGACGGAAACGGATCGGGGCCTCCTAGCTCGATTTCCCCGTTCGACTATCTTCTCTACCACGGTGGCGACATCGGTACAGTTGCTAACGAAGCGCCCGGTTTTAGCGAACAGGCGGCCGCGTTTAACGAGTCCACGCAACGCCTTGAGAAGGGCAGTTCTACGCCGCGGTCGGTCTACCGCGCGTATCCGGCGGCGAAGGCGACGACAATTGATCTGGATGACGACGTGATCGATATCAACACCTTTCTCTTCGAGCGTTTTCAGAAAGGCGCCTTGCCAGAGACTGACAAGCGCAGATTCTACCGCCTCGTCGGCGCCACGTGGCTGGACAAGCCTGCGGAGACTTTCGAGGTCGGCAAGTCGTTCGTCAACGCGCCTGGAGAGTCATCCGACCACGGCCCAGTCGCCGGCGAGGATGCCCTGTCGAGCCTGGCGATGGAATCGTTTACGCAAGTGTTGGCTCCGAATTGCTTCAGTTGCCATGACACGAAGAAAGTCACGACACCCAAGGGGGTGAAGGTTCTCGATCCGAAGCTTCTGAACGTGAGCCACGCGCTGTCGAAATATGTCACCGAGCACTAGCAGGCTGTGGAAAAAGGATCGGAGATACCCGTTTTGAATCTGGTTTGTGCTCGGTCTGATTCTGATACGTTCCGTGAACAAAACAGTTTTTCAACAGCCTGCTAGGAGGAAAAAATGCCGTTCGATCGGGTCAAGACCATTTTGGAGAATGGAATGGCCGCATGGATCGCCGCGAAGGGCAAGGCAGACCTGAGCGGCCATGGACCGACTTTTAAGTGGGAAACGAGAGACGAGTTGCTCGCGGCTCTTGGGAAGGGCAAAAGGTTGATCCAGCCAGAGCTGATTGGAACTCCGGATACTGACAAAGTCAATCTGATCATCGACCTTAAGACTGGCTTCGGCGGCAGACGCATGCCCGATGGCGGCCCGTACATACCTGATGACCAGATCGCAGAGATCGAACAGTGGATAAAAGACGGCTGCGTCGATTGACCGCCAGGAAATTTTACTTTGCGGGCGCGTGATCCTGGCGATCACCCCCCCTACTTTTTGCGCACCTCCCGCAGTGTCGCGTGGCGTAGCTTGCTTTCCGACCAGATGCCTAACTTTTGATGGACTGCTCCCTCCCCTCCCCTCCCAGCGTCCCGCCGCCCGCCCTTGGCGGCGATGCCGTACAACGCACCTGATTCGTCAGCTGAGGACCTAGTCGCAAAGTACATCGCGATGGCAGAGGCTGCCTTTGGGGACCCGATGGAGGTCATCGGGGCCAAGTGGACCAAGCAGTACGACCCCTTCATATTCTCACGTGTCGCGCATGGGTTTTCCGACTGCGAAGTTTTCGTCTTCAAACTGACGATGGTGTACGCGATGGCAACCTGTGCCGAAACTTCCTACATAGAAGGCAGATAGCAAGCATCGCGTAAGCGAAGAGCACTGGCAGCATGCCCTGGATTCCATCCAACGGGCCGAAGCTCTCAGCACGTTCCTGTTTTAAGACTGCGTTACCGCTTGTCGACCGCCACCCGGTCGACGCCTTGGTTGCACTGGATGAGAGCCTTAAGTCGAATGGAAGCCCAATCGCCGGCGGGGTCCACCTTCGACGACGCTCGGGTTAGGTCTGCATCGCTCTCTTCCGGAACCGGCCTGGTGAGACACCCAAAATCAAGCTCTTCCATAACTGTGCCGCGCACCCGTTATGTGGGCGAGGCAGGCTGGACGCCGGCTCGAACTCGACTTCTTGGCTGCTCATGCAGGGGCAAAGTGCGCATCCAACCAAGACTTCGCGGCTTTTTGGTCTGCGTTTCAAAAAACATAAATGATCTTAGAATTGACTTGGACGTATATTAGCATCAAATAACCCTTCGTAGAAAAGTAAATCGTGTCTTAGGAGATTTTAATGGCCGATCCCCATAAGCCCGATACAGGTCCAGACGGTACGCGTCCAACTGATAGCACGAGAAAGGCGGACAGCAGTCCCGAAGACGCATTGCTACCGACCGCGACAAAGAAGGCAGACGCAACACCTGAGGATGCGCTGCTTCCAACTGCAACCGGCAAGGCGGACGCCAATCCCGAAGACGCATTGCTGCCGACCGCAACAAAGAAGGCGGACGCAAGCCCTGAGGATGCGCTGCTTCCAACTGCAACCGGCAAGGCGGACGCCAATCCCGAAGACGCATTGCTACCGACAGCGACAAAGAAGGCAGACGCAAGCCCTGAGGATGCGCTGCTTCCAACTGCAACCGGCAAGGCGGACGCCAATCCCGAAGACGCATTGCTACCGACAGCGACAAAGAAGGCGGACGCAAGCCCTGAGGATGCGCTGCTTCCAACTGCAACCGGCAAGGCGGACGCCAATCCCGAAGACGCATTGCTGCCGACAGCGACAAAAAAGGCAGACGCAAGCCCTGAGGACGCGCTACTGCCCACCAAATCCTGACGAGCTTTCCCTGGAGATCAGTTACACGACACTCGGAGTTACATGAGAGATCTTGGTCTGGATGAGAAGAGACAATGGATCGAGTGGCTTGCTCGCAATCTGGCGAACGGAATTTCTCGATCCGAATTGGCATCCACGATGTCATCGAAAGGATTCGATGGAAGCCAAATCGATCCCTGGATTGATGAAATTCTTGCGAATCCCATCTTTTCAATCGCCAAGACCTTTGCTTGGCGGATCAACAACCTTGAAGGGATGATGGACATTCGCAGTTCGCTGCGGCGTCAAACGCCCGTGCGCAGGGAGATCGAGAGAAGAAAAAATCTTTCGAACGATGATTTTTTCAATGAATACTATTCGCAGAATAGACCGGTCGTAATAACTGATCTCGTACAGCAATGGCCTGCTTTCCGTCGTTGGAGCCCTGGATATTTCAAGGAAAAATACGGAGACGTCGTAGTCGACGTTCAGGCCAACCGCCGCACTGACCCGGTGTACGAGGTCTTTCTGAAGGGTCACACCGAGAAGGTCACGCTTGCCCGGTTCGCCGACATGATGGTTGAGGGTGGGGAAACCAACTCATTTTATCTCACGGCAAACGACCGACTACTCGAAAATCCTTCGATGCGCTCTCTGCTGGACGATTTTTGGCCATTCGACGGTTTGTTCCGTCCGGATGACCGAGACGGAAAACAGTTTTTATGGTTCGGTCCGAAGGGCGCAGTGTCGCCGCTACATCGCGATCGCCTGAACGTCTTTATGACCCAGGTGTATGGCCGCAAACGCGTGAAAATGATCTCCAGTGAAGCCCTACACCGGGTCTACAATTTCGAAAGCTTCTTCAGTCACGTGGATGTCGAGCAACCAGATCTGGAACGCTTTCCGCGTTTCGCGGAAGTTGATGTAATCAATGTTGACCTTGAGCCAGGCGATGCGTTGCTGATACCTGTCGGATGGTGGCACCATGTGAGGTCCTTGGATGTAAGCATCAATATCTCCCTGACAAATTTCACGAGATCAAACGATTTCGAACGTTTTTATTCGAACTGACGCGTAGCAATATTCACGGCGCGGACAGAGGCTATTGCGGAGGCGGACCGCGAAGTGGCCGGCGCCGTTGGAGGCTCGGCTCGGCTCGGCATGCGTTTCGTGGGAAGCGCTGCGATTGTCACGCTTTGCGACCACTAGTCGTTACCAGCAGAACGATAGGGAGGCGCACCCCCGCCAAAAATTTCTATAGCTTGGGTCGTTAGAACGCTTGTGCCGGTTGGGCAGCGCGTGCAAAGTTCTAGGTATGGTGGCGCTGCTTTCGAAACTGGTCTACACTATGTTACTCGCCAGCATCGCTCTCCTCGCGGCGCGCGAGTTGTTGACCGTATGGTTCGACAGTCGGGTTTATATTGGCAAGTTCGATGTAGTTTCCGATGCGGGGAAAGACGCCGAGGAAGGCGACAGTTTTCCAAAGCGCATCGTTGCAGCTCAAAAGATCCTCTCGCAACAGTTCATCGACTACCAGAGCCGCCGATCGGGCTCCGGGCCAAGCGATACCACCTACGCAATCTACGGCGAGATGCCAGTAACGCTGCCGCCAGAGGTGCTGGCAGGCATCGACATCACGGTGCAGGAGATCAATCTGCGCCAGGTCCTCACGGCTATCCGCCGCGCCTTCCTGTCTCCAAACGAGGTCAGCGGACAGGTAACGTCTCGCGAAGGATCGGTCATAGCAGCGGTTGATTGGCCGAAATCGCCGGAGCTTGCCAATGGCGCCGCCACGCCAGCCAGGTTTTTGACCCCAAATAAAGCAAGCGAGCAAGAGGTTGCGGCCTATATTGCGTGTTCGATCTCGTGGATACAGGCGGCCAGCGGCAATGCGAAATTCGCTTCAATCTCGCGAGCCCAGATGTGCGATTTCGCGGCGGCGCTTGACCAACTCTACGCGCTTGAAGGAAAAGCTTCCACTGCAGCTGGCCTAGACCCCAATCAAACGGATCAGGTTCGCAGACTTGCTGCGGCGCTACGCAATTACTACGATCACGGTGCAATCTTTCCCGATATCTATCGGCTTCGAGCCGACCTTCTCGATCTTCTGCCTGAAACAGGCCGGTCCATGAATGAGCTTGTCGAAGCGCAGGAAGATCGTGTTCGTTACGCGATGTTGGCCCCTGAACTGAGCAAGTTGTCCGATGAGTCTAAGCGGTTGGCGGCGCTCGCGCTGGCACGGCCGGCCATTTTACTCGAAGACGGCAAACCCAAAGACGCCCCAATAAACTGGTCCGGCCTGCTTGCGCGACACGGTGACGATATCAAAGTTGCGGCAGACGCAACGGGTTGGGTATCGAGCAGCGATGAAAAAATGGCGGGTGTAGGCTTCATTGTCGGTGACAACCTAATGATCACAGCGGACTATGTGCTCAATGCTGCTCGAAGCTCTGCTGTAGCCCAGATGCCAGAAATCACGGCACCACCCAAATTCTGCCTGGGCAGCAGCGCTCCCGATTGTCAAAATCCCCTGGAGATCGGCGAAACGCTCTACGATGGTTCATCGAAGGGTCAGAAAATCGTCCTGGTTCAACTAAAAGGTCACAATCCGATTGTCGTTCCGCCATTGGCTCTCAATGATATCCCAATTGAGCCCAACGCGATTGTTGGACGCTATGCCTATGTGATCGGATACCCCTTTCGGGACTCGCGTCTGCCCCCCGAATTCGTAAGCCGCCTGTTGGGCGACAAGGAAGGTCAAAAGCGCGCGATGCCGGGGAGGATATTGGCCTACGGGACCGGCCCTGAAGGGGACGTGTCGAAGCGTACGCCCAAATTTACGACCGATATTAGCACAAGCTCGGGCACAGGCGGAGGGCCGTTGCTGGACCTTCTGACCGGCAAGGTCATTGGATTATCCTATGCGGGCATATGGGAAGGCGAGCGCGGGAAATTCGCCTATGCGGAGCCAATTCCCACCGAGGTAGTTAAGATCATCGCCGATGCTCGCGCGAATGCGCAGACGGGCAACCCTACGGCTGCGGCGCCGATGGCCCCATTATCTGACACGGCAAAGTCAAAGTGAATTGTCACGATCTCTTCAATATCGCTTGGCTGAGATGCGACGACGGTGGAGGTCAGTGAGCAAGAACGTTTCAGTCCCATAGCGAGCAATTGCGCTTCGTGAATAGGAACGTCGGAAAGCCCCGAAATGCAGAATAAAGCAGAAACTGCGAGTTCCGCAAAGCAAGCATCGTGCACGCCAAGTTCGGCAGCGAAACATATTCGGCGCCACTCTTTGTCATTTTGATGCTCACTGTGCTGTGGGGGCTCAGATTTCTTCGGATGATCATGGTGTATGGATGTACTCTGTAAATACGCAATTTCCGCCCCCTGCCCCGTACGCAATCCATTTTGGATCGCAAGTCAGGCATCAGTGATTGCCTCGTCCTTTGGCGACATCAGGCGCACTTATCGGGATATTCGAAGCCAAAAATGTGAATTATAAATATAAGGTATTCTTGTCTCGCAACGTAGAGGCGGGGGGCAATAGCATGATCGACTCAGACGTGTTCGACTTTGTCGAACGCTGCAGGCAGCATACGGCAACCGGGCCACTTCTGACTGACCTTCTTGAAACCGTGAGAAATCTCGGTTTCGAGCACCTGATCCTGAGCGGTGTGCCGCTCGGTGGACAGAAGCTGGCGCCGATGGTGGAGCTAAACGGCTGGCCCGCGGGCTGGTTCGAACGCTATGTCGAGGCGGAGCATGCTGCCGTCGACGGCGTTTGCATCTATTCAGCGAAGACTCTGAAGCCGTTTCTTTGGGCCGATGTCCCTGCAAAGTGGTCAGATACGAAAGGCTCCCGACGTGTTGCGGGCGAAGCGACGGAGTTCGGCATCTGGAGCGGTTTTGCGGTGCCGATGCTCAGCGTCCACCATTGGCAATCCGTGCTGTCTTTCGCGTCTTCCGCGAAGTCCTGTATCCTGTCGCCGCGACAGCAGGTGCAACTGGTGACCATGGCTGTTTATGCCGGCATGTCGATCCAGGCTTTGTCAAATGACGATGGCGGTGATCAGGGGCTGCTGACCGATCGCGAGAAAGAGGTGCTCCTATGGGCAGCGGCGGGCAAGAGCTCGTCCGAAACGTCGCAGATTCTTGGTCTGACCGAGCGCACGGTCAAATGGCACTCAACTCGGGCTCGCGAGGCCTTTGGCGTCGCTACGACCACCCAAGCAGTCGTTGAAGCCGTGCGCAGGCGCCTTATTCATCCTTAGGTATGTCAACTGTCCGATCGGACAGGTGACGTACTTTAGCGCGACTGCAACTATTCCTCCGAGAACGTCGGGGGATCGCGCAATGATAGCTGCCCATGTCGTCAATGCGCTAAACAAACATCTCTATGAAAACGAATTCGACGAATTCCTTCGCCGACGCCACGACTTTTTCGTGCATCAGAAGCGATGGCGGCCGGCAAGCCCTGACGGTCGGGAACTGGATCAATTCGACACGGACGTGGCGACATACCTGCTAGGTATCGAAGATGACCGCGTGGTGACGTCGGCGCGACTGATCCCGACCAGCGAACCGCACATGGTCTCCGAAGTCTTTCCGCACATGTGCGAAAAATCGGGTGTTCCGAGGCGCTCGGATTGGGCCGAGTGGACGCGGACGTTTGTCGTCCCTGACAAGCGTTCAGCTGGACTAAGGGGCACGCTGACGCAGCTATGCTGCGCTGTGATGGAATACGCTCTCGATGAAGGCCTGACTGCCGTGGGCGGTGTCCAGGAGACGTACTTCATGCCGCACCATGGCGCGCTCAAATGGCGCGCCAAGCCGATGGGCATGGCAAGGGAAGAAAACGGCGAATGGTACATCGTTGCCTATATCGACGTGAATGAGGCCGCCTTAGCGAGCGTTCGCAAGATCCTTGGGATCAGTCACACGCTGCTCGTACGCCGCGGGATCCAATTGCCATTCATCGACGGCGACAAACACTTACGGCACGCCTCCGCATAGCAACAATTAGAACCGACACTAAATAATATCCAGGAGGCTAGAATGAAAAACGTTGGCGTTCCGCTCTCGCAATGGGGACGCCGCTCGAGTTTTCACGGAACATTGCGTGGCGGCGACAATGTTACCAGGTCTTCGACCTTTGAAGGCCGATTTGGTCGAATGTTTAGGGCGCTGCCCGCTGCCAATTTTCACGCTGAGGACCTTCTTGCCTTGGGCGACAAAATGGAGGCAGAAGCCGAAGAGGAAAATGGCAAGCGCGTCGTCCATCCGGAAAAGACGGCAAAATTTCCGGACGAGAATGCCCCTGATGACGAAGAAAATTTTGGAATTCCTGCTGGCTATACTTATCTCGGACAGTTTATCGACCATGACATAACGTTCGATCCGTCTGCTTTATCGATGCAGCGAAACGACCCTGACGCCTTGGTGGATTTCCGAACGCCTCGTCTCGACCTAGACTGCATCTACGGGCGCGGACCTGCCGATCAGCCCTACATGTACATCGAAGATCGCAAATTTGTCCTCGGCGCCACGAAACTCGCCAGAGGAGACGTCGCGTCGAAGGCGACCGACCTGCCCCGTGCTCAAAATGGCCGTGCAATCATCGGCGATAAACGGAATGACGAAAACGTCATTGTCTCCCAGCTGCAAAACGTATTTCTTAATTTTCACAACGCTCTATGTGATCGATACAAACACGTAGAATTCGATGATATTCAAAAACTAGTTCGATGGCACTACCAGTGGGTTGTCTTAACCGACTTTCTTCCAAAGATCGTTGGCGAGAATGTCATGGCGGACATATTGCCTGGATTTATAGACAGAAAGATCAACATTCATACGCACGCTCCAAACTTGCGGTTTTTCAAGTGGCGAAACGATCCATTTATGCCAGTTGAGTTTTCAGCTGCCGCCTACCGGTTTGGGCACTCGATGGTTCGCCCCATTTACCGACTGAGCACCGAACTGACCAACCCTGTGGGTGACGAAGATCCTTCGATAAATGGCCGAAAATTCATCTTCGCCGCCGAACGGTTGAAGGGACTTAACGGATTTGGACCATTCCCTGAGAATTGGGCGATCGATTGGAGCCTATATTTTGAGCTGGGAGGCAAAAAACTCGATCCGAAGGATTTGGGACCGTCGCGAGTACAGCCATCCTACAAACTCGACACCTCGCTGGTAAACCCCCTCAAGTTTTTGCCAGAGTTCTCGAGACCTCGTCCGGGTCACCCAGGCGATCTCGAACAAGAAGGCGGCAATCCCGCGCCGAAGAAAGGTGACGTCTCCAACCTCGCGTCCCGAAATTTGCTTCGAGGAATGACGCTTGGATTGCCTTCGGGTCAAGACGTAGCTCGTTACATGGATATAGAGCCGATAGAAGATGACGAACTGCGCGTTGGTAAGGCTATAGTGGACGACTTAGGCAGGGCCGGCAATTCCATTCTTGACGTTAGCAAGCGGTTCGCCGGCAATGCTCCGCTTTGGTACTATGTTCTGGCGGAAGCCCAATGGGCATGGACAAAGGCCGCAAAGTCCGCCTCCAATTTGGACGATGTAACTCGAAATGCGATACCAGTTCGACTTGGGCCTGTCGGAGCCAGGATCGTGGCTGAGGTGTTGGTTGGCTTGATAGTAGGTGACAAGCGTTCCGTACTCTGGCAAGCGCCGAACTGGAAGCCGATTCTTGGCAAGGACGGTGAGTTCAACATGCCTAACCTTATTCAGGTTTCTGGACTGGGCACTAGCCATGGTCAATGAATTCGACCACTAAAGACGCGCGTCGTCAGATAAATAGCCATCACCATAAATACATTATGGTGATGACCGAGAATCCGAGACAATTACTTCTTTCATCAGAGGCAAAGAAGGCTGAAATTGCTTCGTCTCTCTGGATTCAATTTCGTTGCAAGAGGCTGACATCGAGCCAATTCGCTACGGGTACCGGACTCTAGTACAGACCACCTTTTGGAGGATGCAATGGCGGACAGCGTAAGAGAGCCCTATCGCGCCCGGGGAGTCGTATTTGCGAGCCGGATGCCATCTGCCGTCCGGGCGATCCGAACATTCCCGCCCAACCCGAGTGAGGATTTGGTTTATCGCGGCGGGAGAACCATAGCAAACCTGAGTTATCGAATTTTTTACGTTGGAGCACAGTGGGCCAACGCACCTTTCGCTGCGCAACGGGTCGATCTGGATAACGCGCTTGCTGCAGCCATGACTGACCCCGGCCTCAACTCCATTCTCAATCAATATTTTGGCGGCGCTAATGTAACGACAAATCCTCTGTCGTCAGGCATTCTCGATGCACCGCTGCAGAAGATCTACGACAAAAATGATATCCACAGCTTGGCGACGAAGGTCTTCATGTCGGGAGCTCTGTCCGCAGTTGATCTCAAAAACAGCGTCGTAGGCTTCATTCTTCCCCCGGGTGCAGTTTTGTCTAGTGACGGAGGCGGTTCGGCGACGGCAACTAATCGCCGCAAGCCACGGCGCGGGACCCCTCCAATGGAAGAGGCAGACTCAAAGCACGGCCTCGGAGGCTATCACGGCTCTATTCATATAGCGCGGCCGGGTTCGCCAGTTACAATCTACTATGCCGTTTCCGTCTGGTCCGAAGGCGATAATGGGATTCCCATTCCCGGATGGCAGCCTTGGGAAAACGCGACCGCGACATTGTATCACGAACTGGTCGAGGCTCGGACCGATCCAGACGTCGAAGACGCCATCCGAACCGGGGATGTTCGCTGGATCGGCTGGAATTCCGCGACCGGTCAAGAAATCGGTGATTTCCCCATCGTCGAAGCCGACGCCGATCTTACATTGGTATTCCGAAGAGTCGCTGTCGCAGCCGGGCCAGGCACGGTACCAATTCAGTTGATGTGGTCCAACCGTGTGCACGGGCCAGAGGTGCCTCCAGTCGGCCTACCAGTCGCGGCGGCAACAACTCCTGTGCCCCTCATCAAGATTGACGGAGGGGCGCAAAACGCTGAGTTTGCGGTAGGTGGTGGTATTGTTCTCTCGGCGCCGGGCAAACTGGCCGATTTCAAGAACCCAACATCGGCCGGAGCGTGGAATTCCACCCTCTCGAAGCTTTTTGATGACGCCGTCTTAGAGACACAGAAGTATCTGAAGGGGCAGCCCAGCCAATTTTTCAACCCAGCAAGGGGCCTTCCAACTCTTGGAAAACCTGCCGATCTGCCTATCAAATGGCCGGGGTTTCCTCGCAAGCTTGAAAACAGCGCGCTAACCCTGGTGCAAGCCTTCGAAATTGCTGAGCGGATCAGCGGCACTTTCATTGGTCGACAAATTCATCAGGACGAATATCTTGAGTGGTTCGTTGAACGCGATCCGAAGACACGAAAGATAACTAAAATATCATTCACTTGTGAGGGGCCTGAGTATTGGGATTTCCTTGGAGACACAGAGCCTGAAACTCTTCTCTCTCTCTATCGGTCTCATGTCAGCCCGAGCGTTAAGAAGTCCGATTTATTCACCGGGTCTACGTACCACCGCCTCAACCCATGGAACACAATCCGCGGTGCTATGCACCTTATCCAACCCGCCAACAACCTCTTTGCGGAGATAGCTATCGCGGCTCTTGCGACAATCTTGAGGAAAAATCCAGATGGCAGTCTGAAGACGGACGCGCAAGACTTGATCGATTGTGCGCAATACGGAGATGGTGGCCGTGCGAGTGATCCTCATATCGGTGATCTCGTCAATGGCCTCGCTCGTGACGGCTACGTGATCTCGCTGAAGGATCCGGTGGGCCTCTATATGAGCCGTCCCAATCTACTTGGCTTTACGACTCCTGATGGCAAGGCGGTGGGTCAAGACTGGTTCGCCATCACGCGCGGATCCGAGCAATTTCCAGTACGAGGTATTTTCACAGCCCCGGCCGCTTCACATTTTGTGGTCGGTGACATCAGCGTCGCAGGAGTGCCGTTGGACTTTGGTGGCCAAGTCGCAAAGGTGATCGACATGGGCCTGACCGGCGTCGCCTATGGCAAGGGAACAATCAAGAGCTTGGCATTTCCCTGCGGAGGCCCTGAGGATTCTGGCAACCAACAGGTTGCGGCCCTTGTTCACCGCCGCATGGCGTGAGAGGTGAGAGGACGCATCCGTGTCAGAACTTGAACCCCTGCTCGACTTAGAGGACATTCAAGGTAACATTTATCCTGGATTCAACAAAGATCATCAAACATTCATATTCCTCGAAATCGTCGATGTCGGTGCAGCAAAGTCCGCACTGCGCGATCTAACTGCCGATGTCGCTTCAAGCCAGGTTGTTCAAGACTACGCGCGTTTGCGCGCTGTCATAAAGAAACAAAGAGGTGGCGGTCCCTCAGGCCTGACCGCGACGTGGATGAATATCGCGCTTGGTTACAACGGCTTATCAAAACTTGCTCCAGCCAATGTCGCCAAGGCACTCGGTGAGGGTGCGTTGGCCGCGGGCCTCGTCGCGAGGTCCCCCCTCTTAGGTGATCCAGTTGATCCAACCGCTCCCGGCCACCCATCACACTGGAAGATCGGTCGGCCGGACAGCGCTTCCATAGATGTCGTTCTGACCATCGCCGGTGACCGCCGAGAGGATGTCGATGTCTTTCGAGCTGCCATTGAGGCGCGTCTGGCTCAACATACAGCCGCGGACGGAACGCCAGGACTCCGACGATCAACCGAGGATCTCGTGGGTGATACACTGGGCGATGATCTGAACGGCCATGAGCATTTCGGGTTTAAGGATGGCGTATCGCAGCCGGCCCTTCGCGGACGCAGCAAGTCGTCGCCGGAAACTTTTGTAACGGAACGCACACTTGACCCGGCGTCGCCGCAGGCTGCGCGCTTCGGCCGCCCAGGCCAGGTATTGCTGTGGCCAGGCCAGCTACTGCTTCGACAACTAAGGCAGAGTCCTCTCAACCCAACGAAGTCGTCGCCGGCGATCGAAGTCGGTCCAGACTGGGTGGCAAATAGCTCATTTATGGTCCTTCGAATTCTCGAGCAGGACGTCCCAGCGTTCTGGGAAACGATGCGCGGTTACGCAAGAACAGTCGAGGGTCGCGATGACGACACGGCGACAGACTGGGTCGCTGCGCGGGTCGTCGGTCGTTGGCGTTCAGGAGCACCTCTGCTGAGAACCCCCGACGGGGATGACCCGCGGCTTGTTGGAGACAATCGCGTCTCGAATGATTTCGGTTTTCGTCAGGATGGCACACGCCCGATCATGGCCGCCGGCCAGCCGCCGCTCCCAGCTCTCCCCTTGGCCAAGGGTGACCCAGAGGGCGCCATCTGCCCATTCGCTGCCCATATTCGAAAGGTAAACCCGAGAGACGACGCTGTGGAGCAAGGTGGGCCCAACGACACGCTGCTTCGGCTGTTCGTCAGGCGAGGCATTCCTTTCGGCCCTCGGTTTTCAGACCCCCGAAAGGCCGTTCCAGATGGTATCCCGCGAGGTCTCATATTCGTATCATATCAGGCCTCCATCGAGCGGCAGTTCGAGTTCGTCATGCAGAAATGGGTCAACAGCAACGAGGCGCCCAGGGCAGCATCGGGGCGTGATGCTGTACTCGGCCGTCATGCTGTCCAACCAGGAGCGCCAGCGACGACAATGAGGATTCAAGATCAGGAGGGAGAAATCCATATCCTCCCGCAGGTGACTGATTTCATCACCCCCAAGGGCGGCGGCTACTTTTTCACGCCCTCGATCAAGGCTTTGTCCGAGCTTACCACATGAGATTAGGGCTCGTTCCAACGCATCGGAGGATCTTGTGACAGAAATCATTCAGAATATTTTTCTCGATCCTCCGATCGTCGTCGCCCGTCTCGGAGGAAGCACGACGCCTCTGGCAGCTTATTCCTGGGGCACCGCACCCAATCCGCGCAATGACGAGGACACTGCGATCTTACCCGATTGGTCGTTGAATGTACTTCCGGATGGTTCCATCGAACCCTTTAGACCTGAGAGCATTCGCTTCCGCGACGGCAATTTGGTTCGCCCGGTCTGTCCGTTCATCGAAGTCTGGGCACAGCTTGGCGAGCCTGACAGCGAGCCCACGAGTTGGCGAGACGCGCCAGTTACAGAAGCCCTTCTGGCCAAGTTTGGAGTGGATTTATCTGCCGTGGCATTCACGATTGATGCCCGCAATGCAAAGGCCGCCCGAAGGACCCTGAATCAGGATCTCATCTATGGCCTGTTTCCGTCGTTGAGGCTCCGAGGGGACCAGCATGAGCCTGTAAGCCTTCCGGCATCCAGCCCACCTGGGGTCGCGAAACCAATGATTCCTCGCGAGCGTTCCATCCCGTTCGGATCGATCCAAGTTATCCGGCCTCACTCCAATCCGACAGCGGGATCTGCGCCGTGGCCGGCCACAATTGATCTAGAAGTTTTGAGAGTGCGGTTCACGCCGGCGACGGGAACGTTCTATGGGCCACCGCAGGCATCGATTCCGACCCCGGAGAGTTCGGTACCTGCCGTGCAAGCAGCGAACGCGTTCCTGGATCCGGATGCCGGCTGGTTCAATTCGAGGGCTGCTGGAGGTGGATTCGTTATCCCGGGCGACACCTTCGATTTTTTTGAAGTCGGCGGGACTCAGTTTTCCCTTGGTGTTGTCGACGATACCTGCGAAGTGAGAATTGACGTTACGCTAAGGCTGGCCCAGTCAGGAGTTGGACCTTTGGCCGCCCACACCAACATTTTCGTGGGGCCGCCTGACTTTGCGCCTGATCGCCGGCCATTCCTGAGCATCGCCGACGAGCTCAATGATCGAAGTGCCACCGCCGAGGCCCGAAGCTCGAGTATGAGCGCGGAAGAAAGAGCCATCTGGGTCCAGGATCTGTTCGAGCGCATTTACGAGACTGCTTCCCTGCTCAACGTTGATTATTGGCGCCGGCGTCGCGGCTTGCGCGGCCTTGATGGCGCTCGTCTGGCAACGACTGCGATCGTTGGCGACGGCGTCGTCCCGGTCGACCAGGCGCTTGGCAGCCGGGACGCTTTGCGCAACCCCAATCTCAGTGTCCCCGGCATCACCGTGGATGTACCGTTGCCTCTGAGCCAGCACGCTCGAGAGCGCCACCGCTCGCTTTCTGATCTACAACGCCTTGTAGATTTTGTTGTGTCTGACCCGACGAGGCTGAAGACGCTCATTCGCGGCCCATTCGAGGTGGAGGCTGGCGAAGGCGGCAATGCCACGACGATGCGTATGCCGCCATTCATGCGAGCTTCCAACGCCAGCCCTCTCACCTTGGCGGCTTGGCAATACAATCTTCTGATGCGGTGGGCGGGCGAATTGACGGCACCCCTGCCGCCCCCGCCTGTCGGCGATGCGTTAGTGGCGGCACTCGCGCCAGCAGCAGTCAGCCTGTCCGAAGCTGCAGCGACCCGTCGGGCCGAAGTGCTTGCTCGTCTAAGCTGAAGGAAACCGCGATGCCTGAATCGACAATTCCCGCCGATCCCGCTGCTCCACTGGTCCACCGGTTCACTTCTGGTGTTGGAGACCACCTCCTAGTGATTCCGTTCAGCCGCATTTACGATATTGCGACCGGGGCGGCCCCATCAAGCGACGCTGACTGCGATGCTGCGACGTTGTCGGTACCAAGCATGGGCGAAGTCGGGCTCGACCACATTTCAGAACCTCAGCCGCAGAGCATTTCCCTAAACGTGAGTTCCAGCTGCAATCTGACTTGTGGCTATTGCTATGCGGCAAGAGGCGGCTTTGGGGGAGTCCAGGCGACTCTAATGGAATGGCCTACGGCACGCGCGGCTATTGACCGCCTGCTCAGCGGCGCTGATTCGGAGAGCCCTATCACAATCGGGTTCCTTGGCGGTGAGCCGTTCGTCAACCGCAAATTAATCCATAGGGCAGTGGATTACGCGATAGAGCAAGGGCAGAGGTTGAAACTCGATGTCCGTTTCTCTGTCACCACAAACGGTACACTGCTTGAGGCAAACGACCTCGAAATGATGCGCCGGAACCTGTTTGCCGTGACAGTTAGTCTCGACGGCGCTGCGGACGTCCAGGATCGCCAGAGGCGCCTCCATCGCGACGGGTCCGGAAGTTGGCAAACTGTCGTAGACCGGATCACGCCCCTGCTTGAACGTCCTGGACATGCGAAGATCGCAGCTCGGGCAACCGTCACCCGGCACAATCTTGATATCGCAGGCCATCTCACTGCATTGACCGCAATCGGCTTCCCCGAGGTTGGCTTTGCGCCACTTCGTGTCGGACCCGAAGCCTCGGGACCACTTACTGACGCTGATTGGCCACTCTATCTGGCGGCTCTTGTTGCCGCATCTGAGGACGAAATCGATCGACTTCGGCGCGGAATTCCAATCCGGCTCACGAATCTCGCGGTTGCCCTGAAACAACTGCATCGTGGCGCGTCCTCGCCCTACCCTTGCGGTGCGGGAGGCGGCTACTTCTCGGTATCCGCAAATGGGCGTTGGTATGCATGCCACCGGGCAATCGGCAACGCAGATTTTGACTTGGGATCGAACGAAGGACTCGACAGCGTCCGTCGCCGAGAATTCCTTGAAAAACGGCATGTTCATTCGCAGACTGACTGCGGTTCATGCTGGGCTCGCTATCTTTGCTCTGGCGGCTGTCATCAGGAAGCCAGTGCACGGACAACCGCGTCCTGCGACTTCATTCGCGGCTGGCTGTCCTTCTGCCTCGAAACCTATTGCGAACTTGGTAGTGCTCTGCCGGTAGCCGGTATCGTATCTCATCGCCTTTTTGAACAGGTGGCACCATGACTGCGCGCCCGACACCAAAGCTCCTTCCACGGAACATCGCCGCGTTACGGCAAGGGCAGGATCCAGCATCGGCAGCGCGAACGATCGTTGGGAATTCAGTGTCCACACGCCTCGAGTTGGGGATCGGCAATTTCTTTCCCGGCTTAGAATGCGACTTGCGAAATCTGGAGCGAAGGTTCTTTCCTTTCGTCGAAGTCGATACTGACTTCGGGCAGATTATTGTGATTTCCGTCGATGCGGCAGCCGCCGCGGATTCAGCCGGCATCTCTGCAACGGACATTCAGAGCTATCGCACACTCGAAGACGACATACGGCGCGGCGGACGATGGACAGTTCGTACAATGACAGGGGATTTTGGTCCTCTCGGTCCTCAAACGGTGACGATTGCCGATCTGACGGGCGTGAGTTTCGGTGATGACCGTCGACCCGCAGACGCTTGGGTGGCTATTCGTATGTTAAGAGAGAACAGCTTGGTCACGCTGACGCTGACTCGCGTCTCCGGGCCGGGCGAGATAACGCTCTCGGGCCTGAGATCTCGATATCTCGACGCCAATGGCGCTTTGGCCCGCATGTTTGAACCCGGTGAGCTTACCCAGTCCCTGTGCAGCCCTTGGACACACGATTTTCGTGACTGCGCCTGTTTCTACTGGGCGTCGAACCATCCAGATATCGCACTACCTCCGCTTCCCGTCCCCGCGCCGCCAGGTGACGCCCCCCAATGGAATGTCGACACTGCTTGGGAACGCTTGGATCGATCGATGCAGTCGCCGCCGATTGCCAACGCTTTGGGCAGCGACCAGAATCCGCCGAGCAACTCTCGGGTTGTCCCGGAAATGGTCCATCACCAGATCAACCGCGACTGGCAATTGCTGAATTTTGTCCTTGAGCGGCGAGAGCAGGTCACCCCGTACACGCCCTCTAACAAGAACCCGTCGCAGGCCGGACCACTGCCCGATCTCCCTACGCTGATCAAGCATTTACGCTTTGCCGCGGGCGTCGAAATCGCGGTTATGTTGGAATATCTCTCGGCTGCTTGGTCTTTAAGAAAGCCGGACGGCCTCCCTCAGCCTCTGCAAAATGACTTAAGGGCCGCCTTTGCGGAAATTCGGCGAATCGCGATTGGCGAAATGAGGCATATCCGGGCGGTCAATGATGTGCTGGCGCACCTGATGCCAGCAGGGGCGTTCGAGCCGGCACTTGCGGTTGCCGCCGAGATTCCGGACGGGGGTAAATATCGGCCACTTGCGTTCAGGTGCGCTACCATCGAAACAATCGAGGACTTTATCCGGATTGAGGCACCGTCTGAATCCGTAGATGGATTGTATGCCCCCATTTACAGAACGTTGGCTGAGGGGATCGGCACTGAAGAGCAAGTGCAGTCGATACGAACCGTCATGTCCGAGGGTGAGGACCATCACCAGACATTCTTGTTCATAAAGGAATGGCTTGGCCGCCACGTTCCGGATTCAGTGTTTCTCTCCGGCACAGATCTGGCCGCCCCTCCGGCCACCAATGGTGCGCACAAAACATTGCAACGTCGCTATCGCAAGCTCCTGGAGGGTCTTTACGATGGATATAAGGCGGGCATGCCGAGAGGCGCGGTGTCCGTCAATGCTGCGCGCAATGCGATGCTAGGGTCCGGCGGGATAGAGGGCGCACTGGATTTTGTAGCTGCGAAAGGTTTCCTTGCAGTGTTTGACCCTATTGCAGACCCCCGTTTCGCATCAATAACTCGCCCCAATCCATGACTGGATAGTGCTGCGATGGCGCAACGCTCCCCGGAAACCGTGATATTGGGAGCTGGTCCGGTCGGGCTCGTTACGGCACTTTTTGCTGCCCGGCACGGTCCGGTGTTGGTAGTTCTGCCACGTAGTACCGCGACTGCGGGGCCTTCCCGCATTGATTCCGTACCTGTCTCGCTTCTTGCACTGCTACTCGAAATCGGCGTTCATCCGGCAGAAATAGCCGTTGAATCCGTTTATGATAACCGTCTCGTTGCATGGGGGAGTGCTGATCCGACGATCGTTCGTGGAGCGGCCACCATCCATATCGAGCGGCCATCGCTTGAGATGTCACTTTTAGCTCTTGCACATCGTCACAGGAGCATTCGCTTCGTATCAGGTTTGGACATTGCCCATCTGCCACCAGCATCCAATGTATTGGATGCGACTGGCAGACGTGCAGTCAGTGCAAAACAGCGATTTGTTCCCTCCAATCCAGCCCTATGCCGGGCATTCATCTTACGTGGCGAATTTTCTATAGCCCAACAGTCGTTTCGGATGGCTTCTCTGCCTACGGGCTATGCATACAGGATGGGCAATCATAGAATGATCATGATTGCTTTGGTTCAGGGTCGATCACAGTGGATCGCTTCGACCCGCTCTCTCATCAACGAATTGACCCATTTCAACGCAGATTGGCTCTTGGCCGGCCTACCACGATCCTGGGCTGCTGAAAGATCAAGAGGTGGCGCCGCATCTATCCAGTGGGCCTGCGGCGACAGCCCTATCCATCGGATAGGCGATGCGGCGATTGCACGTGATGCGTTGGCGTCGCAGGGAATTGCGAATGGCATTTCAAGTGGCATAAGAGCTGTCGAAGAGCCCAAGGCGTACGCTCTACGCAACAGTGGGGAACGTGCAGAGCTTACGCTGCATCTAGGTGAGTTGCAAAAATTGATTTACGAATGCCGCTGGAAAGATTGCGCATATTGGAGTCAATACTCGCAGTACATTTCGGCTTTCTCGACCCAGATGGCGAAATTCAATGCATAACGCAGATACCAAAAGGCTACAAGCGTTCAGAGAGCCGAGGTTTGCCGTAGTGTCGAACAGAAACCAATTTGATCTCTGCCTCCTTTGATCTCTGCCTCCCCGGACGCCTGACTTAGTCTGGCATCGTCCCCATCCTCTTGGGTACGTCAAAGAATATCGGGGAGGAAAGGGTGGCATCACAATGCGTGGCCGGCTGATTAGCATGAGACGGGGTTTTGTAGCGGTCGGGTTGTAGGACACCAATCAACTTGGCGTGGACGACGTGATCCTTCACCAAGATATTCTCACCGCCCTCCACATTATTCAATGGGTACTCGAAATTATCAATGTCTGCGTAAATTCCACCATCTTTGATAGAGACGACGTCATATTGCTCAGATCTTAGCAATAGATCCAAATCTACCGAGAAACTTCTCCCATCGCTCAAAACGGTACACATAGTATTGAAAGAGAACAATCGTGTGTGTTCTTGGTTAATACCAAATTCAACGAATATCGCTGTTATAAATGCAATAAACCACCCGGAACATAAAGCAATATTTACGAATGAATAAAAAAACTCCAGCTATAGGCAATTTTGTGTACCACGGCCAACGTCTGGCCAAATGTATGAGAGAAATCGAAAAAGGTATAATGAGGAGGCAAACAAACAGTAACGGAGCGTGGAAGGAAGTGTACTCTTCCGCTTGCTGACGGGGCGTGCTTTCAGGTGTCGCCCATAGCAAATAAAATTTTGCCATTACAACACCAATTAAGCCAACACAGAAACAAAGGCGCAGAATAGAGAGACGAACGGCAGAAAATTTGACTTTAAGCGACAGCGTCCTTAGATATACCAGAAATCGAAAAATAACATCGAAAATTATCGTCAGTATAGTTGTGAGTACGAATACGAACGTGAAGGAATTTTCGCCATCAGTTATACCTGCAGTTCGCTTAAAGGCTTCATATAAAAGCCCAGGTGTGTGCACTGTAACGGCCGCAGCAAAACAGATGAACATCAATGTAAGGGAATTTAGGCGAGCGTCCACTCTCAAAACAAATCGCCATGCCGACCTTCTTCGTGTTATTAGGGGAATGATTAGTGGGCCGAGTATCATAACCACAATGTCGTAAACGCCCAGAATGAGACTGTTTACGATGTCGTTAAATATCTCAAGCGGCTTGAACATCGTCGACAATTCCTTTTCCAGACAATCGAAAGCAGATCATAGAGAAGGTGGCTTGCGACGAGTATTGCGCGAAACCGGGAAATACAGAAGCGAGTTTTGAAGTCAATTCGACTCGAGTACCGACGTTCCAAGCTCTCTGACGCGAATTGGAGGACTCCCGTAGCCGCTGGAACTGCCGCACTTCAATATTCCTTGGGAGCCTTCTGCGGCGGGCCGAGGGCTCTTGGTGGAGACCTCTAGTCCGCTCATGCGCGAACAGAGATTCAAGCTTTCAAGCGGCTTGTTCGCTCAGCCACGAACAGGTCGGGAGGCGCAGTCGGGCTCGGCTCCATGCAGAATCGGTAAAGCGATCCTAATACCTGAGCAGCGAAATTAGATCACTGGAAGTGATTGATTGTCATTGTCTGCAAGTCCACACGCGCAGTGCCGCTGCACGGCGCGTCAGCGCCGAGAAAGCAGAGGAGCTTTCAGCTGTTCCGAAGGGCGCTGGCGAGCAAGATGGGCGTTCGGATTCCGTGTTTGATCGGGATGTCAGAGTACTGAGCGAATGCGATCATGCCCAAGCGTGGAAGATCAGCAGTGGTCACTTGATACACGCCCCAGTTAGCGGCCCCACCTCTTCAGCATGGGCATACAAGCATCTGATAGATATGATGAATTCGATCACAGTTTTTTTCTCCACAACGATCCGGCGCGAGACCCTCGCTGGCGTGCCGGTGGTCCGGATCACGCCGCGCGACTACAGGCCAGGTCGGCGCGCGCTCATTTATGTCCATGGGGGCGCCTATGTCTATTTTTCGGCCGGAACGCTGGTCGGCTTGCCCGCGCTGGTCGCCACGGCGACCGGCGCCGAGGTGATTTCGATCGATTATACGCTGGCGCCCCGGGCGCGTTGGGAGGCGGTGACCGATCAGGTCCTGGCGGTCTGGGAAGCGCTGCTGACGGGCGGGTCCGACCCGGCCGCGCTCGGACTACTGGGCGATTCGGCCGGTGGCGGACTGGCCGCAGGCAGCGTGCTGAAGATGCGAGACCGGCAATTGGCCCTTCCGGGGGCGCTGTGGCTGGTCTCGCCCTGGACGGACATCAGCGGCGCCGGCGACACCTACGAGACGTTGAAGCTCGCCGATCCAACCCTGGCCCCGGACTCGCTGGCGTGGGGCGCGCAAGCCTACGCCGATCCCGCCTACCACAGGCATCCCTATGTCAGCCCGGTCTATGGTGATTACGGCAAGACCTTCCCGCCGACCCTGATCCAGGGCGGGACGCGCGAGATCTTCCTCAGCAACTTCGTGCGACACTATCAGGCGATCCGCGCCGGCGGCCATGAGGCTGTCCTCGACCTCTACGAAGGCATGCCCCACGTCTTCCAGAGCATCGTGCCGGACGCTCCGGAGTCGAGGACCACCATTGCGCGCGCGGCTGTGTTCTTCGATGATCATCTATTTCGATGATGCTGGCGGCGGGGCTCGGCTTCGGCAAGGCCGTCACCGCGGATCGCATCACGTTCTGAACCGCGCTGGCGTTCCGCCGCATGATCATCACCGCGACGCGATTCAGGCGACCGGCATCGCGAAGCCACAGCAGAGCAAGTCCACCAACCGCAGTGCCGCGCCAGACTGGGCTCGAACGCTCTGCCCGAAGTAGGCATTTCAAGAAGGTGGTGCGGGTGGCCGGGGTCGAACCGGCACTTCTCTCGGAACTGGATTTTGAAGTGAATCGCAGGTTCCACCGGATCGTAATTCCGGAGTTAGCGCCGGTTCGAACAAGAGCCGAAGGGTCGGCCGACGCTCCCAGACGACACTTGCCCGTGGAGACCACCCGTCCGATTTACACGCTATAGCCCGATATTACCGCACACGTTCACGCGCGGGCTTCAAAGTGGAGGATCTATCGCCTTCTATCTCTACAAGAGCAAAGAAGTGGAGATACGGTATGAGCGCTGCCCCACATGTCGCCCGAAGAACAATTCGCCGGCAGCAGTTACGAGAGATCGTACCGCTTGCCGACAGCACGATCTACGACATGGAGCAGCGGGGAGAATTCCCGCAGCGCTTCTATCTCACTTCGCGCTGCGTCGTCTGGGACTTGGCAGAGGTGGAAGCCTGGCTCGATGCTCGGCGCCATGCCTCTCGCTCAAATGCAATCAAACGTGCTCCAAGCCCTGACGTGAGGCTGCGCCGTTCGCGGCCCGTCAAACACTAGGCTCCAACTCAAGCAACTCCATCGTGGCCGGGAGCAGCGTCGGACGATACTTCTGACCCAATACCCAGGAATCCAACATATTGGACCACTCCTGCATCATATGGCGGCGTTGATGCTCATACTCCGCCTTGTTATAGACACCCCGCGAGGACCTTCCATCCTCGTGCGCCAAGCACTTCTCGATCCAGTCACTGTTGAAGCCGAGCTCATTCAACAGGGTCGAGCCTGTCCGTCGAAGATCGTGAACAGTGAAGGGTTCGAGTGGTAACCCCTCCTTTTTCGCTCTGACAACGACTGCAGTCGTAATCCGGTTGAACGTCGCCCGCGACATCGGCGCGTCAGCGTCGTATCGCGACGGAAGGACATAGCGCGAATTGCCTGCGCAGGTTTTCAGCGCGATGAAGATGTCGACGGCCTGCTGTGACAGATAGACGTTGTGGGCCTTCGACCGCTTCATTCGCTCCTTGGGTATCGACCAGACGGCGTTCTCGAAATCGACTTCATCCCACGTCGCGTCCTGCAGCTCGCTTTTCCTGACCATCGTTAGGAGGAAGAGCTTCATTCCCAGCCGTATAGTCGGCAGGGTCGGTACATGCTCGAGCTGACCGAGCATAACGCGGATCTCAGCAGGTGACAGCGAACGATCCTTCGGGACGAAGGTCGCGATAGACGCGGGCCCAACTTCATCCGCTGGGTTGGCGACCTTCTCGCCGTGCAAGATCGCGAACGCAAAGATCAGCTTCACGATATCCCGTACATGCACGGCCGTCGCTGGAGCGCCGCGATCCTTTACCTTCCCGCACATTATGCGGAGATCGTCAGGCGTGATCTCCGTCAGAAGCCTATTTCGAAACGTTGGCAGGATGTCGCGCTCGTAGATCGAGCGCCGCATGGCGCGCGTGCTGTCGGCCATGCGCGACTCCTGGAACCACTTCTCGCCGAACTCGCCGAACCTCTTCGCCTCCTTCAATCGTCGCTTGTCGTGCTGCTTCTCTTGAGCAGGCGACCGTCCCTCTGAAATGGCCCGCTTTGCATCGATCAGCTTCTCGCGAGCCCTGGCAAGCGAGAGACCATCTGGGCCGTATCGGCCGAGCGTCAGAGTCTCCCGACGTCCGTTGAGGCGGTAGTCGTACCGGAACACGACGGCCCCCGACGGCTGCACCACGACGTACATACCGTCACGATCGCTCACCTTGTACAGTTTCTTCTGTGATCTCAGCGCCTTAATCGCAGTGTCCGTAAGCATGCAGGCCTCCAAAACCGTCCTAAAACCAGCAGAGAGGCACCGATTATACCGTCAGGCCAAAACGGGGGGCGCTGGAAGCAAAGTTCCCTTTTTTATTCAGCCAGTTACCGCCAAAAACGATACCGTCAGCAGCTCTCTTAGCCTTGACGGTATAGCGAAATCCCCATTCGAACAAGTTCCCCCATACCGTCTGCTATACCGTCAAATCGGAGCACTGCCCCTCAATAGACGACGATAGACGCAGCAATATTTATCTTTATATTTCAATCAGTTATGTCGTACTGGAGCGTACAAACGGATACTGCCGGAGGGGTAACAATCATTCCCACTCGATTGTTCCTGGTGGCTTCGACGTCACGTCGTAGACGACGCGGTTGATGCCGCGGACTTCGTTGATGATGCGCGTGGCGGCGGCACCGAGGAAGGCCATGTCGTAGTGGTAGAAGTCGGCGGTCATGCCGTCGACCGAGGTGACGGCGCGGAGCGCGCAGACGAACTCGTAGGTGCGGCCGTCGCCCATCACGCCGACCGTCTGCACCGGCAAAAGCACGGCGAAGGCCTGCCAGATGGCGTCGTAGAGCCCGGCCTTGCGGATCTCGTCGAGATAGATGGCGTCGGCCTCGCGCAGGATCTCCAGCTTTTCCCGCGTAATGCCGCCGGGGCAGCGGATGGCGAGGCCCGGTCCGGGGAACGGATGGCGGCCGATGAAGCTCTCGGGCAGGCCGAGCTCCTTGCCCAGCGCCCGCACCTCATCCTTGAACAGTTCGCGCAGCGGCTCGACCAGCTGCATGTTCATGCGCGCCGGCAGGCCACCGACATTGTGATGCGACTTGATGGTCACCGACGGGCCGCCGGTGAAGGAAACGCTCTCGATGACGTCGGGATAGAGCGTGCCCTGCGCCAGGAAGTCGGCGCCGCCGAGTTTTTTGGCCTCGTCCTCGAACACTTCGATGAACAGCCGGCCGATGGTCTTGCGCTTCTTCTCGGGGTCAACCTCGCCTTCCAGGGCCGAGATGAACTTTTCCGAGGCATCGACCAGGATCAGCGGCAGATTGTAGTGCTGTCGGAACATCGCCACCACGCCCGCAGCCTCGTCCTTGCGCATCAGGCCATGGTCGACCAGGATGCAGGTGAGCTGGTCGCCGACCGCCTCGTGGATCAGCAGCGCTGCGACCGAGGAGTCCACGCCGCCCGACAGCGCGCAGATGACCTTGCCCTTGCCGACCTGCTTGCGGATGGCCTCCACGGCGTGCTCGCGGTAGGCGCGCATGGTCCAGTCGCCCTCGATGCCGGCGATGTTGTGGACGAAGTTCCTGAGCAGCCTGGCGCCATCGGGCGTGTGCACCACTTCGGGATGGAACATGATGCCGTACATCTTGCGCTCGACATTGCCGAAGATGGCGTAGGGCGAGCTTTCCGACTTGCCAAAAACCTGGAACCCCGGCGGCAAGGCGATGACGCGGTCGCCATGGCTCATCCACACCTGATGGCGCTGGCCGGTCGCCCACAGGCCCTCGAACAGCGGGCTGTCCTTCTCGATCTCGACGAAGGCGCGGCCGAATTCGCGATGGTTGGAGCTTTCGGCAACACCGCCCATCTGCACGCACATGGCCATCTGGCCATAGCAGATGCCCAGCACCGGAACGCCGGCATCGAAAACGATCTGCGGCGCGCGCGGGCTGCCTATGTCCGATGTCGAGGCGGGACCGCCCGACAGGATGACGGCTTTTGGATTGATGCGCTTGAACGCGGCTTCGGCCGACTGGAAGGGCACGATCTCGGAAAACACGCCGGCCTCGCGGATGCGGCGGGCGATGAGCTGCGTAAACTGGCTGCCGAAATCGACAATCAGGACGGTGTCGGGGTGATTGGCTGTTGTCATGGCGAGCGTTTAGAGAAAGAAATGAGTCTGCGCAATGGGTTGCGTAGACTGACTTTCAGACGGGCCTGGCCTGGTCGCTGGATGGTGCCGTCCGGAGCAAGCCCGAGCCGATCGCCTGTTCGAGGCGCATGACGGCGTCGGCCAGCTTCTCGTCGATCACGTGCAGATATTCGGTCCAGTCGCCGACATGCCTCAGATCAGCCGCGCCGTCGGATATGCCACGCAGCCCAACCAGCGGTATGTCGAACATCTGGCAGGCGCGCAGACAGGCGAAGGTCTCCATGTCGACCATATCGGCCGCGATCGTGTCATAGGCGGCACCGGTGATGACCGCGCCGCCGGTCGACAGCGTGGCTTGCTTGATCTCAGGTATCCTGAATGGCAACGGCACGGTCACCGGCAGATCGAGAAAGGGTGTAGCACCTTTCTCGAAACCCAGCGGTGAGGCATCGATGTCGCGATAGCTGACGGAGACGGCCTGATAGATTTCGGTCTGTTCCAGGGTCCGGCTGCCGGCTGAGCCGAGCGACACGGCGAGATCCGGCAGCGCCTTTTGCGACTTCAGCCAGGAGAGTTCGGCACCCAGCCGGACACCGGCTTCGACCGGCCCAACGCCCGTCATAAGCGGTGTGAACAGTTTTTGCAGATACGGACCATATTCGGCCTGCGCCGCCATGACGAAGAGGACGTCCTTGCCGCCAATTCGCGCAACGTTTGCCATCGTATCACCCTGCTATCCCGTCACGCCCCACGACCGTCATCATCGTCCCCGTCATGGTGGCGATCAGCTTGGCCTCGCCGTCGGCGGCGAAGGCATAGGCTTGGCCATCGGCAACGATGATGGTGCGTCCGGGCTTGGTCACCGAGCCGCGAAACAGGAAGCGCTCGCCCCTGCCCGGCGCCAGTAGGTTGACCTTGAACTCGATGGTCAGCACGCCGGAATTCTCAGGCATCAGCGAGAACGCCGCATAGCCGCAGGCCGAATCCAGCGCTGTCGAGATGACGCCGGCATGCAGAAAACCGTGCTGCTGGGTGAGTGCAGCCGAATAAGGCATCTCGATCTCGATGATGCCTGGAGTCACCAATGTCAGTTCAGCGCCGATCGTCGCCATCGCCTGCTGGCGGGCGAAGGATGCCCTGACGCGATCCTCATAGTCCGGGGCCGGTACGATCTTTGCTGCCATCGCTGATGCCTTCACGTTTGCCGGGAAAGCTTATCGCAGAGGCACGAGCGGCAGGCAAATGCTTTTGCTGCACTGCAACAAAACGACACCGCCGACCTCTAATTCAGCAGGAGAAGCGAAGCGTTGAGCAGAGTGGCGAACGCCACCCACGCCGCGTAAGGCACGAACAGCCAGCCGGAAAGCCGGTCGCGGTTCCAGACCTTGAGGATGAATAGAACAATGCTGGCGAGAAGAAGCAGGATGACGACCAAGGCCGGTCCCATCATCCTGGCGCCGAAGAAGGTTGGCGACCATGCGAAATTCAGGACAAGCTGGATGCCCCAGACCTTCATCGCCGTTCCCTTGGGTTCTCGAACCCAAGTCCGCCAGCCAGCCACGGCGATCAGCACATAGAGCAATGTCCAGGCAGGTCCAAAGACCCAATTGGGCGGATTGAAGGGTGGCTTGACCAGCGAGGCATACCAGGTGCCCGGCAGTGTGGCATAGCCGATCAGCAGGCCACCACCCAGCACCAGGACGACGAACAGCAGAAGCGACAGATATCTTTGCAAGAATTACCCCATAACTGCGCGATGCCGCGCATCTGCAACTGGAGCGCTGTCGCCAGCTGTCAAGGCAGCGTCAATTCGCCCTGCGCATGGCGCAGAAATAAAACCCGTCAGTGCCGCTCAACGCCGGCGACAAGGAAATATCCCCGCCAGCGCCGATCCGCGCGGCCGTCTCGTGGCCCGGAAAATGGCCATGCCACAATGCGCGATGGTCGACCGGAACAAAGCCGCTGCTGCGCTCGCGAAACGCCGCGATCTGTTCGCCATTCTCTTCGTCGAACACCGAACAGGTGATGTAGACCAGCAGGCCGCCAGGTTTGACATACATCTTGGCGGCATCGAGGATCGCCGACTGTTCGCCCTTGCGGGCATCGAGCTGCCTTTGCGTCAGACGCCATTTGGCGTCGGGGCGGCGCCGCCAGGTGCCACTGCCGGTGCAGGGCGCGTCGACCAGCACTATGTCCATATGGTTGCCGAGCGGGGCAAGTTCGGCCGGCTTGGTGACGACCTGCACGTTGCGGTTTTCCGAGCGGCGGATGCGGTCGAAGATCGGCGCCAGCCGCGCCTTTTCGGCATCATGGGCAAAGATCTGGCCGCGATTGTCCATCGCCGCCGACAGCGCCAACGTCTTGCCGCCCGCGCCGGCGCAGAAGTCGAGCACCTGCATGCCGGCTTCGGCGCCGGCAAGGGTCGCGGCTATCTGCGAGCCCTCGTCCTGGACCTCGAACCAGCCTTTCTGGAAGGCGGGCTCGGCCTGCACGTTCGGGTGCCTGCCGTCGCCGTCGATGGGCGGAATGCGGATGCCGTGCGGCGCAATCCGGGCGGCCTTTGCGCCGGTGTCGGCCAGTTCCTTGAGGACCTTGGCGCGATCGGCCTGCAGCGTGTTGACCCTGATGTCGAGCGGCGGGCGGGTCGCCAGCGCCGCGCCCTCCTCGACCCAGGTCTCGCCGAAGGCGCGTTCGAAAAGCGGCTCGCACCAATCGGGTATGTCGGCGCGCACCGCGCCCGGCGCGTCGGCAAGCTGGCGAGAGGCGATTGCCTGCAGTTCCGTGGCGCTGAGCAGCGGCGGCGCGAACTTGTCGCCCTCGAGCGCGTCGTTGAGCGAGCGCGCCGTCTGGCTCCATTCGAGCAGCAAAGCGCCAAAGCCGATGGCGCGTGGCGTGTCTTCGCCGAGCAGCCAGCCGGCGGAGCGCTTGTGGCGCAGCGCGTCATAGACGATGTTGCCGATCGCCGCGCGATCACCGCCGCCGGCGAAGCGGTGCGAGAGCCCCCAATCCTTCAGCGCGTCGGCCACCGGCCGGTGACGCCGGCCAATGTCCTCCAGCACTTCAATGGCCGCAGCCAGCCGTCCGCCCAGTCGCATTCGTCGTTCCATCAAATCGAGCACAGATCTTTCGGCTTGCTCTTAGAGCGTTTCGCGTCCGGATTGAACCCCGCCCCGTGCGGCGATGAACAGGCGGCCCGAGCGCGCGCTGCGAAATCTGTCCGATCAACAACTCTCCGTGGCCGGCAACAGCAGATCGATCAATAGATAAAAGGTCTCTAATGTTCGTAACTGGTGCCTGCAAGCACGGCCCGTGGCGCAACCGCTCTGCTTTCCAAGTTTTTCGGTTGGGAATACTCTCCACACCATGATTCGCGGCGCGGAAAACGCGGACCGGCGGATCGTTTTGAGGAGAGGGCAATGAAGACTTATCTGGCGGAAGTTTTGGGAACATTCCTGTTGGTGTTCATCGGCACGGCGTCGGTGGTGACGGGCGGCTTCGGCGGCGCGCTGCCGCTCGGTCAGGAAGGCATCGGCCTGGCATTCGGCATCGGCCTGATCGCCGCGGCCTATGCGATCGGCCCGATTTCGGGCGCGCATCTCAATCCGGCCGTCACGCTCGGCGTCTTCCTCGCCGGCCGGCTGCCGGCCAAGGACGTCATCCCCTATTGGATCGCGCAGGTCGTCGGCGCCATCCTGGCTTCGCTGGCGCTGTGGATCATCGTTTCGGGCCAGACCGGCGGCCACACCACCGGCTTCGGCGCCAATGGCTGGGACGTGGCGAAATGGGGGATGAGTTCGGCCTTCCTATGGGAATTGATCGGCACCTTCACCTTCGTTACGGTGATCCTCGGCGTTACCGCTGAAAAGCACTCGACAGCGTTTGCCGGGCTGGTCATCGGCCTGACGCTGGCGGGCATTCACTTCGCCATGATCCCGGTCACCGGCACCTCGGTCAATCCGGCGCGCTCGATCGGCCCGGCGCTGTTCACGGGCGGTGCGGCGCTGAGCCAGCTCTGGCTGTTCATCGTCGCGCCATTGATCGGCGGCGCCATTGCCGGCGTCGTCGCCAAGGCACGTGTCTTCGAAAAGGATTGATTTCGAAGCTGAAATGCAAAAGGCGCGGGCCATGGCCCGCGCCTTTTTTGTTGGATAGAGCTCCGTCCGGATCAGCCGGCGATGTCGAAGCGGTCGGCGTTCATCACCTTGGTCCAGGCCACCACGAAATCTTTCGCGAACTTCGCCTTGGCATCGGAAGTCGCATAGACTTCGGCCAGCGCACGCAGCTGCGAATGCGAGCCGAAGATCAGGTCGGCGCGGGTGCCGGTCCACTTCACTTCTCCGGTCTTGCGGTCGCGGCCTTCGAACACGTCCTTGGCGTCGGACGCCGCCTTCCACTCCGTGCCCATGTCGAGCAGGTTGACGAAGAAGTCGTTGCTCAGCGTTTCCGGCCTGGTGGTGAAGACGCCATGCTTGGACTGCCCGGCGTTGGCGCCGAGAACACGCAAGCCACCGACGAGAACCGTCAGCTCCGGCGCGGTCAGCGTCAGCAGCTGCGCCCGGTCGACCAGCGCCTCCTCTACCGTTTGCCGCTGCTTGCCGCTGACATAGTTGCGGAAGCCGTCAATCGTCGGCTCCAACGGCGCGAAGGAGTGGATGTCGGTCTGCTCCTGCGAGGCATCCGCGCGGCCCGGCCAGAACGGGACTTCCACGCTGTGGCCGGCGGCCTTCTCGATGGCCGCGTTGCCGCCGAGAACGATCAGGTCGGCAAGCGAGACCTTCTTGTTGCCGGTCTGCGCGGCGTTGAACTCCTTGGCGATGGCTTCAAGCTTGCCGAGCACCACAGCGAGTTCTGCCGGCTGGTTGACGGCCCAATCCTTCTGCGGGCTGAGGCGGATGCGCGCGCCATTGGCGCCGCCGCGCTTGTCGGAACCACGGAAGGTCGAGGCCGACGCCCAGGCCGTCGAAACCAGCTGCGACACCGACAGGCCTGAGGCCAGGATCTTCGCCTTGAGGGCTTCGGCATCCTGGTCATCGATCAGCACATGATCGACCGCCGGGATGACGTCCTGCCAGGGCAGCTCTTCCTCGGGAACGAGCGGGCCGAGATAGCGCACGCGTGGGCCCATGTCGCGGTGGGTCAGCTTGTACCAGGCACGGGCGAAGGCATCGGCGAACTGATCCGGATTCTCATGGAAGCGCCGCGAGATCGTCTCGTAGGAAGGATCGAAGCGCAGGGCCAGATCGCTGGTCAGCATGGCTGGCGCATGGCGCTTGGCCGCATTGTGCGCATCCGGCACGGTGCCGGCGCCGGCGCCGCCCTTCGGCGTCCACTGATGCGCGCCGGCCGGGCTCTTGGTCAGTTCCCAATCGAAGCCGAACAGATTGTCGAAGAAATCGTTGCTCCATTTGGTCGGCGTCGTCGTCCAGATTACTTCCAGGCCGCTGCCGATGGCGTCGCCGCCCTTGCCGGTACCGAACTTGTTGGCCCAGCCGAGACCCTGCTGCTCGATGTCCGCGCCTTCCGGCTCGACGCCGACCAGTGTCGCATCGCCAGCGCCATGGGTCTTGCCGAATGTATGGCCGCCGGCGATGAGCGCGACGGTTTCCTCGTCATTCATCGCCATGCGGGCGAAGGTGTCCCTGATGTCGCGTGCCGAAGCCAGCGGATCAGGCTTGCCGTTCGGCCCTTCCGGGTTGACGTAGATCAGGCCCATCTGCACGGCGCCCAGCGGGTTCTGCAGGTCGCGGTCGCCGCTGTAGCGCTCGTCGGCCAGCCATTTGCCTTCGGGGCCCCAGTAGACGTCCTGCTCGGGCTCCCAGACATCGGCGCGGCCGCCGGCGAAGCCGAAGGTCTTGAAGCCCATCGATTCCAGCGCGACGTTGCCGGTGAGGATCAAAAGATCGGCCCAGGAGATCTTGCGGCCGTATTTCTGCTTGATTGGCCACAGCAGCCGGCGGGCCTTGTCGAGGTTGACGTTGTCAGGCCAGCTGTTGAGCGGCGCGAAACGCTGCTGGCCGGCCCCGGCGCCGCCACGGCCGTCGGCGATGCGGTAGGTGCCGGCGCTGTGCCAGGCCATGCGGATGAACAGCGGGCCGTAGTGACCAAAGTCGGCCGGCCACCATTCCTGCGAATCCGTCATCAGCGCATGCAGGTCCTTGATGAGAGCGTCGAGGTCGAGGCTCTTGAATTCCTCGGCGTAGTCGAACGCCTCGCCCATCGGGTCCGACAGCGATGACTGCTGGTGCAGAATCTGGACATTGAGCTGGTTCGGCCACCAGTCGCGGTTGATCCGGCCGGTGGATCCATGCGCCACGGGGCATTTGCCCGCGCTGGTGTCGTCGGTTTTCGCGTCCATCTTAGTGCTCCGATTTGCCGAGGTTTGACTTTGCCGAGGTTGATTTTGCCAGGATTGGTCTGCCCAGGCTTCTGGGGCCGGCCAGCGACCGCACCAATCTGGAATGGTTCCAGACTAGGCTGTATCAGCGATAAAAACAAATTGCCTTTCCTGTTTATTTCGATAGGTTTTTCTTATGATCGGATTGACAGTTCGGCAGATGCATTATTTCGCCGCGCTGGCGCAGACGCTGCATTTCGGGCGTGCGGCAAAGCTCGCCGGTGTCAGCCAGCCGGCGCTGTCCTCGCAGATCGCCGAGATGGAGCAGCGGCTGAACTGCCGGCTGTTCGAACGCGGCGGCAAATCGGTGCGCATGACCGACGAGGCATCAACGCTGTTGCCGCGCATCGAGCGCATCCTGGCCGACATACGTGACGTCGAAACGACAGCCCGGCGCGGCCGCACGGCGATGGAAGGGCGCTTTCGGCTGGGCATCATCCCGACCGTCGCGCCCTATCTGTTGCCGCGCGCTTTGCCCGAACTGAAAAAACATTTTCCAGCCTTGCAGCTCGAACTGCGCGAGGCGGTCACCGCTGCCCTGGTCGAGGACACCGCCTCGCGAAAGCTCGACGCCTTCATCGCCGCCCTTCCCCTCGATCATCCTGGCCTGATCACCGAGGCGCTGTTTCCCGACCGGTTTTTCCTCGCCGTGCCGGCCGGCGACCCAGCTTTCGCCTCACCGCCGGTGCCGCCCGAAAGCCCGGCGCTGGAGCGTCTGATGCTCTTGGAGGAAGGCCACTGCCTGCGCGAACAAGCGCTCGCCGTCTGCGGCAATGTGCGGCCTGTGGCAATGGCCAGCTACGGCGCCACCAGCCTGACCACACTGTTGCAGATGGTGGCGCACGGGCTCGGCGTCACGCTTATCCCGGAAATGGCCACGGGCCCTGCCGGCACCATCCCCGACCTCAAGATCGTGCCGTTCCAGGAGCCGATGCCGCAACGCATGATTTGTCTGGCATGGCAGCGGAACAATGCAAGGCATGGGGAGTGCGTGGAGCTGGCGAAGATTGTGCGGGGGTTGGGGGTGGGAGTTTGAACGTTGCGTGAGATGTGCTTTTCAAGTCTGCCTTTAACTAAAGGCCACCCTTAGGTCCGCCACCATTTGAACGACAGCTTCCCGCCTCATATCGGCCGTTGAGTAGACTATAGCCGCATTCCAACGGCGGACATTCGGCCGCGCCGTCCGCCGCCTTACGCCCCGATGGGCCAAACGCAGCTTGTATGACTCCAAGCTAATATGCTACCCCATACGTCATGCGCGGACTACTAGCACTTGGTATGCTGGTATTGGCGGCTACAACAGCAGCCGCAGGCGAGCAATTGTTCAACTCCATCGCTGCCGGCGACAAGGGTGCCGTGGAGCAAGCCTTGGCAGGCGGTGCCGACGTCGACAGTCGGGCACGTGACCAGTCAACCCTGCTCATCGCTGCAGCGCTCGACAACCAGCCGGAAATCGCAAAATTGCTGCTGGGAAAGGGCGCCGACGTCATGGCGCGTAACTCGGGCGGCTTTACCCCTCTTCATGCGGCGGCCTTCTCGGGCAACCTGTCTATCGCCAAGCTGCTGCTGGAAAAGGGCGCTGTGCTCGAAGATGCCGCGAACAAGGCGGGTGCTACGCCGCTATTGGTGGCCGGCGAGGAGAACCACGTTGAACTGGCCGAATTCCTTATTGCGAAAGGCGCCGACGTGAACCATCCCGAAGGTCATGGCTACATGCCGACAACGCGCGCATTCTGGAAGGGCAACACGGATATCGTACGACTGTTCAAACGCCACGGTGCTACCTGCCAAGCCAAAATCCTTGGCAAGGCGAACGCGGCGAAATGCGCCGCGATCCACGACTAACGGAGGATGCAGATGAGCACGATGATCAAGTCACGACTGGTACGGAATTTGGGTGCGGCTGCCCTGGTCGCGGTAGCTGCGGGCGCCGGCGCGGGATCGGCCTGGGCCGACGGCTCGGTAAACACTGGCTATTTCGGTGGGGTGGCGATCATGGGCTACGACACCGTCGCTTACTTCACTGACGGCAAGGCCGTGAAGGGCTCTGAAGAGTTCACTTATGACTGGCTCGGGACACCCTGGCATTTCGCCAGCAAGAAACACCAGGAAATGTTCATGAGCGAACCGGTCAAGTACGCTCCTCAATATGGCGGATACTGTGCTGGCGAAGTTGTGGGCGGAGGAGTCACGATCAATGTCGATCCGGAAGCATTCAAGATTATCGACGGCAAGCTCTACCTGATCTACGACGTCGGCAATGCGAACAATTTCGCCGCGCATGCAGATGAAAGTATACCGAAGGCCGATGCCAACTGGCCGAAGGTCGCGGCCAATCTGAAGCTCGATAAGTATCATTGAGACCAGGTCCGCCTACTGAACGACGGTGAAGTGAAACACCTTGCTTGAATTGACAAAGGAATAGCCGTTGCCGGCATCGTCCTGGCGTTTGTAGACAGGTCCGCAGTCCGGGCGCCCGAACATATTCTCGCTCAGCTCGCACAATAGGTCACCATCGACACGGACGGTCTCGGTGACCAGCCGCGTCGTGGAGCGAAAGGCTGCCTTGCCGTCGCTGCCGATCTGGAGGAAGGCTGGTTGGAGACCGGGTTCAAGCTGGCCCTGCAGCGTATGGCCCAGCACCAATGAGGCGATCTCTTCGCCCTTCAATCGATCGTGCTCGTCGCCGGTGAAGGCGAATGGCCATTCGGGCAAGCCCGCCTGCTGTAACGCGTGAATGATGAGAGCCAGATCCTGCGGGTTACGGTACTGGGCGCCGTTGAGCCGGTAGGCAGACAATGAATCGAACCCCGGCGTCGACATGGCACCCATTCCCTCGGCGACCGCCGCCTTGGCATCCTGCAGGCGGCCGGCGCGGGCGTAAGCAGCACCAAGCGTGATCGCGAAATCTCCGACTGACGGCGCATCGTTGTGTGTGCGCTCGAGCGCTTCGATCGCCTTGTCGTTGCTACCTTGAATGAGAAAGACCAGACCGGCAATTTGCCGGTTGACGGGTGAAAGGTTGGGATCGAGCCTGAGAGCTGTCTCGACCGCTTCGGCAGCCTCGGCATGATTGCCGGCGAACAATTGCACGTATCCTAGAGCTATCTGCGTCTCAGCATCGCCGGGGCCGAATGCGACGGCTCGCTCGACCGAAGCGATGGCTTCCTCGTAGCGGCGATCCACGACCTGCATGATGCCAAGAATCGCATAAGGCGATGAAAGATCCGGATCGAGTTGCAGGGCACGGCTTGCCTTCTCATAGGCGCGCTTGCGCGCCGGAGCGCTCTGCATGATGTCGTTGAACGATTCGCGCCAGATATAGACTGTCATGCTCGCATCCGCCGCGAAGGCTTCGGCAAAAGCTGGGTCGAGTTCCTCCGCCTTGTCGTAGAGCGTGAGCGCCTCCCGCAGCCCATTGCGCCGACCGGTCCGTGCTGTCTGCTCGGCACGAAGGTAGAAGTCGTAGGCTTCGAGGTTTTCGGTCGGCGGGCGCGCCATACGCTCGCTTTCCGCTGCCGAAGGTTGCATGCCAAGCGCCTTGGCGATCTCGCCGCTCATCTCGTGCTGGACGGCAAACACGCCGGCCATGCCACGGTCGAACCGGTTGGCCCATAGATTATCGCCTGTTGCCGTATCGATGAGCTGAGCATTGAGGCGGATCTGCTCGCCGGTGCGGCGGACGCTCCCAGTGACGACGAAGCGGACGCCTAGGTCGCGCGCGACGTCCGCCAGCGCCGCAGGCTTGTCCTTGTAGGCAAATACTGAGTTACGTGCGATGACGTCCAGACCGGAAAGCTTGGTGAGGTCGGTGATCAGATCCTCGGTGATGCCGTCAGCGAAATAGTCCTGGCCTGGATCGCCGCCGAGGTTTGCAAACGGCAGCACAGCAACCGATGGCCGCGATGGCACCGAGAATCTGTGCCATGCGAAAATGACGGCAATGACGGCAACTGCCAGAACCGCGACACTCGCCAGGATCATGACGCGCGGACCTGGCCGGTGTGGCGCGGCCACAACCTTGCCCGAGGCTTCGGGATCCAACAGCAGCCGATACGCGCGAACCGGATCGGCGATGTTCTTGAGGCGCTGCCCGCCAAGACTGGCAAAGCCGACATCAACCTTGTGGACGGCATGATCGAATGCGGTTCCGGAGATGCACACTCCGCCTGGTTCGGCCATAGCCTCGAGGCGCGCGGCGATGTTCACGCCATCGCCGTAGATGTCATTTTCCTCGACGATGACATCGCCGAGATTGACGCCGATGCGAAACTGGATGTGGCGGCGGTCGGAGCTGCCCTGGTCTCGGACAGCCATCCGGCGCTGAATCGCGGCAGCGCACTGGACGGCATCGACGACACTCGCGAATTCAACCAGCGCCCCGTCGCCCATGAGTTTGACCATGCGGCCGCGGAATTCCTTGATCGCAGGATCGATCAATTCGCGACGGCAACTTTTCAACCGTTCGAGCGTACCGACCTCGTCCTCGCCCATGAGCGTGCTGTATCCGACCACGTCGGCAGCAAGGATTGCGGTAAGCCGTCGCTCCATGTGCGGGTGTCTTGCCTCCCTATTTAAAACTTCGCTGACGAGCGTATTCTAGTACTACTTTGATTGCGAGCGCGCTCGGCGCCTGTGGCAGCGGTCAATGCAACCACGCCGTTTTTGCGGCCATTGCCCACATGGCCAGTATATGAGCGGAAAAACGGATGCTGCCGCAGGCTGGGGTGGTCAAGTCATGACATCGGGACTTGGAGGTTGAAGGTCCGCTATCTTTCTTCCCTGCCCACAATCGGACCTACTGCTCCCGGCCCCCAAAGGCGACATCACAACATCTGCGCGGCAATGTCTGGTTCTAGCGCTAAGCAGAGCAGCCAATACCCATCAAGCCGTCTTCTGCGCCACCAGCCCAAGCTCCTCCACCATCGCCTCGCGCATCAAAAACTTCTGCGGCTTGCCGGTGACCGTCATCGGCAATTCGGTGCGGAAGCGGATGTGGCGGGGGATTTTGTAGTGGGCGATCTGGCCGGCGCAGAAGTTCTTGATCTCCTGCTCGGTGGCGATCTGGCCAGGCTTGAGCACGATCCAGGCGCACAGCTCCTCGCCATACTTTTGGTCGGGAACGCCGAACACCTGCACCTCCCTGACCTTCGGGTGGCGGTAGAGGAATTCCTCGACCTCCCGGGGATAGACGTTCTCGCCGCCACGGATGACCATGTCCTTGACGCGGCCGACGATGTTGCAATAGCCCTCTGCATCGATCGTAGCGAGGTCGCCGGTGTGCATCCAGCCGTCGCTGTCGATCGCCTCGCGGGTCTTGTCCTCGTCGTCCCAATAGCCCTTCATGACGGAATAGCCGCGCGTGCAGAGTTCACCCGGCGCGCCGACGGCAACCGTGGCACCATCGGCATCGATGGCCTTGACCTCGACATGGGGGTGGACGCGGCCAACGGTCGAGACGCGCTTTTCCAGGGGATCGTCGACGCCGCTCTGGAAGGACACCGGGCTGGTCTCGGTCATACCGTAGGCGATGGTCACCTCCGACATATGCATCAGCGACACCACCTTCTTCATCACCTCGATCGGGCATGGCGAGCCGGCCATGATGCCGGTGCGCAGGCTGGAGAGGTCCAAGGTCGCGAAATCCGCATGGTCGAGCATGCCGACGAACATGGTCGGCACGCCATAGAGGCCGGTGCAGCGCTCCTGCGCCACGGCTTTCAGCGTCGCGCCGGGGTCGAAGCCCTCGCCCGGAAAAACCATGGTCGCGCCTTTCGACACGCAGCCCATCGTGCCCATCGACATGCCGAAGCAGTGATAGAGCGGCACCGGGATGCAGAGCCGGTCGTCCACGGTGAGCTTGATCGCCGAGGTGACGAAATTGCCGTTGTTGACGATGTTGGAATGGGTCAGCGTCGCGCCCTTGGGCGCGCCTGTCGTGCCTGAAGTGAACTGGATGTTGATGGCATCGCCTGACTTCAGCCCCTCGGAAATGCGGTCGAGGCTGTCATGCTCGTCGCGGCCGGCCATGGCCAGCACGTCGGCGAAATTGAACATGCCTGGCGAGTTGTCCTCGCCCATGCGGATGACAATCTTCAGCGTGGGCAGCTTTTGCGCCTTGAGTTTGCCGGGTGCGGCCTTGGCGATCTCCGGCGCCAGCGTCTCGATCATGCCGAGATAGTCAGAGGTCTTGAATTTGGCGGCCGTCACCAGCGCCTTGCAGCCGACCTTGTTGAGGGCATATTCCAGCTCGGTCAGCCGGTAGGCCGGGTTGATGTTGACCAGGATCAGGCCAATGCGGGCGGTGGCGAATTGCGTTACCAGCCATTCCCAGCGGTTGGGCGACCAGATGCCAACGCGGTCGCCTTTTTCGAGGCCGAGCGCCAGGAAGCCGGCGGCAAGCGCATCCACCGTGTCGGACAGTTCGCTCCAGGTGAAGCGCTTGTCCTGGCCGACGAAGACGGCGGCATCCTGCGTGGCGTATTTGCTGGCTGTGTCGGAGAAAAGCGCGGGAATGGTCTTGGTGAGTAGCGGCGGCGTGCGCTCGCCGGAGACATGCGCCATGCCATCGACAGGTGCGATAAAGACGCCGCCGGCGCGCGCGCCGCGACCGCGCAGATTGGTGGCGTTCTTGAGCTCGTCGAGATTGATCGCCATCGCCGTCTCCTCCCGGGATAAGCCAACCTATCAGCCCGTCAGGGCGGTGGAAATCCCGTCGATGGAGTTGAAGGACAAGAAGACCCCCTCACCCGGATTGCCAACCGAATTGCAAGAGCAATTCGGGGCAACCCGACCTCTCCCCGAGGGGAGAGGAGGCGCCAGCGTTGATGCAAGCCTCTTCTCCCCTCGGGGAGAAGGTGGACGCGAAGCGGCCGGATGAGGGGGCCTCTCACACGCCATAGCCCTGCCCTCGAGGGAAGGATTGCTATGCGACCGCTGCAGCCATCTTCGCGGCAATATCGCGCACGAGCGCCTCATCCGCCACCGAACGGTCTTTCCTGGAGGCCACAAGACAAGCCTGCGACTTCAGCACGACACCATCACCCAGCACCTTGAGATGGTTGGCGCGCAGCGTCGAGCCCGACGAGGTGATGTCGACGATGACGTCGGCGAGCCCGGCCGCCGGCGCGCCTTCGGTGGCGCCCAAGCTCTCGACGATGCGATAGACCTGGATGCCGTGTTTCTGCGAGAAGAATTGCTGCGTCAGCCGCCAGTATTTGGTGGCGATGCGCAGCCGCCTGCCATGGCGCTGGCGGAAATCGGCGGCGACGTCGTCGAGATCGGCCATGGTGTCGACATCAAGCCAGATCTCCGGCACCGCCACCACGACATCGGCATGGCCGAAGCCGAGACGGGCAACGATCTCGGCCCGGGTCTCCCAGTCGGCGAGATTGTCCCGCACCAGATCCTCGCCGGTGATGCCGAGATCGACAGCGCCCTGGCCGATTTCGCCGGCTATTTCGGAAGCCGACAGGAAGGCGACCTCGACAGTGTCCAGGCCCTCGACGCGGGCGTGATATTTGCGCTCGTCACCCGGCAAGCTGATGGCGAGGCCAGCCTTGGCCAGCACCTCCAGCGCCTGCTCCTTCAACCGGCCCTTCGACGGGATCGCCAGCGTGATCATGGTGTCGTCTCCCGCAACGCCTCGATGCGGTCGAGCCAGACGGAAAAACCGACGCCGGGGATCGTCGTCTTGGCGCCAAGCAGGGTCAGCAGCCGGTCGTAACGGCCGCCGCCGGCCAAAGGACGCTCGCCGCCTTGCGCCGCGATTTCGAAGACCACGCCGGTGTAATAATCGAGCGGCCGGCCGAAGGCGGCGTCGTAGCGGATTTTTGCTGCCGGCAAGCCATGTGCCTCGATCGCCTGGGCGCGGGCCGCGAATTTCTCCAGCGCGGTCCCCAACGATAGCCCGGCGCCGGCGGCGAAACTCTCCAGCGCCCGCGCCGCGCCATCGAGCGGCACGTCGATCGCCAGAAAATTCTTCAGCGCCGCGAAGGCCTCGTTGGACAACCGCACACTGCGCAGCTCGGCTTTCTCGATCAGCCGGCGCGCAATGTCCGATGGCGAGCGCCCGCCGGAGGCCGACAGGCCGGCTTCCTCCATGCCGCCGGCGATGTGGGCCGAAAGCCCTTCAAGATCGCCGTCAAGCACAAGGGTCGCGACTTCGCCGGAAAGCTGGCTGTTGCGCGGCGGGTTGGCGAGATCGGCGAGCGCTGCCTGCAGCATCGGCGCCGAGCCGAAGGCGCGCGCCAGCCGCATGCGCCAGCCACGCGGCAGGCCAAGGGCGGCGAGCACGGCTTCGAAAATGGTCTGGTCGCCAAGCGTGATCGCCAGCGACTGCTCCGGCAGCACCAGCGACAGCAGCGCATGCGCGTCGGCCACGGAGCGTGCATCGGCTTGCGCCGTGTCGCGATCGCCGAGATCCTCGATACCGGCCTGGAAGAATTCGTTGCCGCCCTCGCGGCGCTGGCGAAACACTTCGCCCAGATAGGAATAGCGGCGCGGCGTGCCGGCCTGCGAACTTATGTGGTCGAGACAGACCGGAATGGTGAATTCAGGCCGCAGGCACAGTGTCTGCCCGGTCTCGCTTTCGGTGAGGAAGATACGGCGGCGCAGATCCTCGCCGGCCATGTCGAGGAACGGGTCGGCCGGTTGCAGGATGGCGACCTCGACAGCGTGGGTGTTGCGGGTGGCGAAGAGACTGGTGATGTCAGCTGCGATGGCTGGGAAGCGGGAGGTCATACGCTGCGCTCTTCCCTTCTCCCCTTGTGGGGGAAGGTGGATCGGCGCGCAGCGCCGAGACGGATGAGGGGTGGGTGACGGAATGGGGCGTTGGCGTTCCCTGGAATACCCCTCATCCGACCTCGCTTCGCGAGGCCACCGCCCAGGGGCGAGCCGCGGGTCTCGCCCCGTCCTGCGGACCCCACAAGGGGAGAAGGACAAGCGGGGGCTGCGCTCGTCACTTAGACCGTTCCTCAGCCTGCGCCGCCAGGATCTTCTTCACCTCGGCAACCAGCTCACTTTCCGCCACAGTCACCTGCGCAGGCCTTGCTGCCCGCCACTCCGCGTTGTCGGTGATTTCCGCCGACATGCGCGCGCCTTCGATCAAATCCTTGATCTGCAGTTCGCCCTTGGCGCGCTCGTCGCCGCCCTGGATGATTGCGACCGGGCAGTTTCGCCGGTCGGCATATTTGAGCTGCGCCTTCATGCCGGCGCCGCCGAGATACATTTCGGAGCGGATGCCGGCGGCGCGCAGTTCGCCGACCATTTTCTGGTAGCGGCCAAGGCTGTCGGTGTCCTTGTCCATCACCAGCACGACGACCGGCGCGATCACATCGGCGCTGTCGAGCTTGCCGAGGTTCTTCAGCGCCGTCATCAACCTCGAAACGCCGATGGAGAAACCCGTCGCCGGCACCGGCTCGCCACGGAAGCGCGAGACCAGGCCATCATAGCGGCCGCCGCCACCCACCGAACCGAAGCGCACGATCTGGCCGTCCTCATTGGGGATTTCGGCCAGGAGCTCGGCCTCAAGGACGGGGCCGGTGTAATATTCGAGGCCACGCACCACCGAGCGGTCCATGGCAATACGGTCGTCGCCATATCCTGCCGCCCTGACCAGGGCTTCGATGGTCGCGAGTTCGCCGACGCCTTCCTGATAGGTCGCGTTCGAACTGACCATGGAATCCTGGCCAGCTTGTGTATTCCTCGCGGTTGCCTGAAGAACCGCTTCGGCCTGGCCGTTGTTCAGTCCGGCGCCCTTGGCGAAGTCGCCTTCGCCTTCCTTGCCGCCATCCCAGCGCCCCGGCCCAAGCAGAAGCTTCACGCCTTCCGGGCCGAGCTTGTCCAACTTGTCGATGGCGCGCAGGACGGTCAGCCGGCGGCCGGCATTCTCGTCGCCGCCAAGGCCGATCGCCTCCAGCACGCCGTCCAGCACCTTGCGGTTGTTGACGCGGATGACGTAGTCGCCGCGCTTGATGCCGAGCGCTTCCATCACGTCGGCCATCATCATCGCCATCTCGGCATCGGCGGCAACGCCGGGCGTGCCGATCGTGTCGGCGTCGAACTGCATGAACTGGCGGAAGCGGCCGGGGCCTGGTTTCTCGTTGCGAAACACCCAGCCGGAGCGGTAGCTGCGGTAAGGCTTGGGCAGCCGCTCGTAATTCTCGGCGACGAAGCGCGCCGTCGGCGCGGTCAGATCATAGCGCAGCGACAGCCACTGGTCGTCATCGTCCTGGAAGGAGAACACGCCTTCGTTCGGCCGGTCCTGATCGGGCAGGAATTTGCCGAGCGCATCGGTGTATTCGATCAGCGGCTGGTCGGCCGGTTCGAACCCATAAAGCTCATAGACCGAGCGGATCGTTGCCATCATCTTCTCGACGGCGCGAATGTCCTCGGCGCTGCGGTCGGCAAAACCGCGCGGCAGCCGCGCTTTCGTCTTTTCCGATTTGTCGGCCATGAGATGAGCACCCGGTGTGTCGTGACGTTGCGTGGACAGGAAATTCCCATTCCGCAGCGCGCGTTTCCTAACCGATGCAGCCCGGAGCGGCAAGGGTCGGCGCCTCGCACCGCGCCCGACGGCAGCAGGAGGAGTCGAACCTCCTTGAAACAAAAACGCACCGAAAATGAAACAATCCCGCCATGAACGCGGCATCGTGCCGACACAATCGCGGCCGATATAGCGCAGGACGGGAAGGGGTTCGGAACATGACCAGCGCAGCAAAATTCCATGCCAACAGCGAAGCTGGCGAATTGCCGGCACGGCTGCGCCCGGCGGGCGCCCATGCACCGAAAATGGTTGGCCAGGCTGCCGGACCATTCGACGTACCGGCCGACACCGGCAAGGGGTCTTCCCTGCGCGACGCCTTGGTGACCGGCCTGCTGGTGATCTATCCCACGGTTGCCACGGTGGCTGCGATCGTCGCCGGGCTGTTCCTGGCCAGCGTCAACGGCACCTGAAACTGCCGGCTTCGGTGGAAGCGATTTTCCATTCTTGATCGGGGGATTGAGCATGCGACTGGGTCACGCATATGCGGTTGGCTGCGCATTTTTACTCGGGGCGGCCAACCCGGCCAGCGCCGCGGGCTGCAAGCCGGGCGAGGCCAGCCTTGCCGGCCATTACTATCTGCGCGGCGTCATGGAGGTCGGCTCCGAACTGCTGCTCAGGAAAGACGGCAGCTTCGAATTCATGCTGGCTTACGGCGCCAACGACCAATACGGCAAGGGCTGCTGGGTCAAGAAGGGATCGACGCTCGAGGTTATCCCGGCCGGCCGCAGCTCGGCATCGACGCATCACACGCCCGACGACAGCGGTTTCAGCGGCCTGGTGCTGACCATATCCGGCCACAGCCTGGTGTGGGACATCAATGGCAGCGGGCACAAGGGACGGTTCGAGAAGTGAGCCCTACTTCGGCCGCTTGAACGCCTTCCGTTCCTTCTCGACCTCTTTTCGACAGACGCAGCCCTCGAGATGGTCGTTGACCAGCCCCATGGCCTGCATGAAGGCGTAGACCGTGGTCGGGCCGACAAAACTCCAGCCGCGCTTCTTCAGTTCTTTCGAAATCCGGGTCGAGACTGCCGTCGTCGGATTGGCGCGCAGATGGGCGAGATCGACGATCCTGGGCCGCTCATCCTTGCCGGGTTCGAACTTCCAGAACCAGGCGGCAAGCGAGCCGAATTCGTTGACCATCTCGCGGGCACGCCCGGCGTTGTTGATGGTCGAGACGATCTTACCGCGATGGCGGATGATGCCGGCATTGCCGAGCAGGCGCTCGACATCCTTGTCGGTGAAGGCGGCGACCTTGTCGAAGTCGAAACCGGCGAAAGCCTCGCGAAAATTCTCGCGCTTGCGCAGGATGGTCAGCCACGACAGGCCCGACTGGAACCCTTCGAGACAGACCTTTTCGAACAGCCTGCGGTCGTCGGCCACCGGGCGGCCCCATTCATGATCATGGTAGTGCAGATAGTCGGGCAGATTGCCATGCCAGAAGCAGCGCGCGACCCCGTCGGGACCGGCGAGCAGGCCGGTGTTTTCATTGCTCATTCCAAAAAATCCATCCGTTAACGCGCTTTGCGGCGCATTTACTGTGGCTTTACCAGATTCCTGAACCCGGCGGTAACCACACCAAAAGGTTTACTGACAGAACCGCATTTTACGCATTCCGATTCATGTTTCGGTTGCTGCTTGCGCGCCAATGATCGCTGAACCGGAGCATCGTTTCCACCCGGTTTTATCAGACGATCAAGGTGCGTTCCCGATGAAGAGAGTCTTGTTTTCCGTACTCGGCGCCGTGGCTGTGTTTGCCGGCGTCACGCCTTCCGCCGCTGGCGACCGCTATGCCGACAGGCCGCCGGTGATGGTGAGCCCCGACCTTTCCGCCCCTTGGGTGCTGCAGCTTGGCCGGGCGCCCGGCATCGTGCGGCAGAACCGCCAGGTGTTGGAGCAACAGCCGCGCCTGCGCATCGCGCAACCGGCGCAACCAGACCGTTTGCAGACGGCGGCCGTGCAGGCACCAGCCAAGCGCATGGTCATGCGCCCGCAGATCAACCCGATCTACCTGCCGCAGGAAGTCAACTATGACGGCACGCAGAAGCCGGGCACGATCGTCATCGACACGACGCAGAATTTCCTCTTTCTCATCGAGAAAAACGGCAAGGCGCGTCGCTATGGCGTCGGCACCGGCAAGCCGGGCTTCGAATGGTCGGGCACGCACAAGATCACCAACAAGCGCGAGTGGCCGGACTGGCGTCCGCCAGCGGAGATGATCAAGCGCGAAGCCGCCAAGGGGCGCTATCTGCCGACCTATCTGGCCGGCGGCATGGAGAACCCGCTCGGTGCGCGTGCGCTCTATCTCGGCACGACAGAGTACCGTATCCACGGCACCAACCAGCCATGGACGATCGGTGGCGCGGTGTCGTCGGGCTGCATCCGCATGCGCAACGAAGACGTGGTCGATCTCTATGAACGGGTCAATGTCGGAACCACCGTTGAGGTGATATAGTTTTAGCGAATCACTTCATCGGGAAACACATCGTTTCCCGAAGTCGGAAGGAATAACGGGGGACGGGCCGTATGGGGATGCGGTCGGTCAAGAAGGGCAGCACGGGAGACCGCGCTGCCCTTCTTTTTTGATCGGCGTCGAGTGCCTGGGGCATGGCCCCGCGTCGTTGCGTCGCGCAGAGGGCATGGCGGTTCGCTTTCGTGCTGCCATTTTCGACGGTCTTTTGCTATGTCGGCGCCAACGCAAGAAAAAGAGTCCACCCCATGTCCCTGTCCGACGACAGCCGCTATCTAAAGGGCGGCCCGGTTGCCCAGCGCATCATCGCCGCCGTGCGCGAGGATGCGGCAATTGCCAAAGCCGAAGGTTTTCCCCCAAGCTGATCTCGATCACCGTCGGCGACACCGATGCGGTCGACGTCTATGTGCGCAACCAGCGCGCCAAGGCTCAGCTTGCCGGCATCGATTTCGAGGAGCGGCGTTTTCCCGCCACCATCACATCGGGTGAGCTGGAAGCGGCGATCCATGGCTTGAACGCCGATCCGCGCGTCACCGGCATCATCATCCAGCGGCCGGTGCCCGCGCATATCCCGATCAGGACGCTGCAGGCGGCCGTGCATCCGCTCAAGGATGTCGAAGGCATGCATCCGGCCTCGATCGGCAACATCGTCTACAACCAGCTCGACCTGGCGCCCTGTACGGCGGCCGCTTCGGTCGAACTGCTTAGGGAAACCGGGCTCGACCTCAAAGGGCTGGAAGTCGTCATCGTCGGCCATTCAGAAATTGTCGGCAAGCCGATCGCCTTCCTGCTGATGAGCGAAGGCGCAACGGTGACGGTCTGCCATCACATGACGCGCTCGGTAGCCGCCCATGCGCGGCGCGCCGACGCGCTGTTCGTTGCCGTCGGCAAGCCGCGGCTGATCAAGGCCGATATGGTCAAGCCGGGTGCCGCCGTCATCGACATCGGCATCAACTCCGAGATCGGCCCGGACGGCACGAGCCGCATCGTCGGCGACGTCGACACCGAAAGCGTTCGCGAGGTTGCCTCATGGATCACGCCGGTCCCGGGCGGCGTCGGCCCGATCACGGTGGCGATCCTGCTGCGCAACACGATGGTGGCGCTCAGCCGCCAGCGCGCGCTTTATGAGGCAACTTACGGCACGGCGGACAGGCTGGCGGCGGAATAAGCGCCAGCCCTACTCCGCAGCGATCAGGCTCTCTTCCCGAATGCCGTCCGGCTTCGGCCCGCCATAGGCCCAGTCGAGCAGCTTTATAGTATGCACCACCGGCAGCTTCGCGGCGGAGGCGATCTGCGTGATGCAGCCGATGTTGCCGGTGGCAACGATCGAGGCACCGGTCGCCTCGATGTTCCTCACCTTGCGGTCGCGCAGCTTGGCCGAAATCTCCGACTGCAGGATGTTGTAGGTGCCGGCCGAGCCGCAGCACAGATGGCCCTCGCGCGGCTCGCGCACGATGAAGCCGGCCCTGGCCAGCAACTCCTTCGGCTGGCGGGTGATCTTCTGACCGTGCTGCATCGAGCAGGCCGAATGATAGGCGACGACGGTGCCGGGCTTGCGCACTGGCTCGGGCAGGTCGAAGGTCGAGAGATATTCGGTGATGTCCTTGGCTAGCGCAGAGACCCGCGCGGCCTTCTTCGCATAGGCCGGGTCGAGCCGCAGCATGAAGCCATAATCCTTGATCGTCGTGCCGCAGCCGGATGCGGTGATGATGATGGCATCGAGGCCACCCTGGTCGATGGCGCGCGTCCAGGCGTCGACATTCTGCCTCGCCGAGGCAAGTGCGGCCTCTTCTCGCCCCATATGATGGACCAGCGCGCCGCAGCAGCCCTCGCCCGGCGGCACCACGACCTCTACGCCGAGGCGCGTCAGCAGCGAGATCGTCGTGTCGTTGATGGCGGGATCGAGCACGGATTGCGCGCAGCCGGTGAGGATGGCGACACGACCCTTTTTCGTCCCCTGCCCGGCATGGATCCCCGGCAAGGCCATCGGCGACGCCTTGGGGATCGAGGCGGGCGCGAGCTTGAGCATCGCACCGAGCGGCTTCAGCGCCGCGACCTTCTCGAACAGGCCGATGAACGGCTTGCCTAATTTCGCCAACTTAAGCGCGACGCGAAAGCGCGAGGGATAGGGCAGCACGAAGGCGAGCATGGCGCGGGTCAGGCGATCGAGCAGCGGCCGCTTGTAGGTTTCCTGGATGTGAGCGCGGGCATGATCGACCAGATGCATGTAGTTGACGCCCGAGGGGCACGTGGTCATGCAGGCCAGGCACGACAGGCAGCGGTCGATATGGGTGACGATCTCCTTGTCGGCGGGACGGCCGTTTTCCAGCATATCCTTGATGAGATAAATGCGCCCGCGCGGCGAATCGAGCTCGTTGCCCAATGTCACATAGGTCGGGCAGGTTGCCGTGCAGAAGCCGCAGTGGACGCATTTCCGCAGAATCTTTTCCGACTCCGCAACGTGCGGATCGGCTAGCTGGGCAAGGGAAAAATTGGTCTGCATCGCTGACGCTCTGTTTAGACGCAATTCCTGTGGGAAAACCGTTTCACACTTTTCCTGGAATTGCTCTAGGCCATGCGGCCGGGATTGAGGATGTTCTTCGGGTCGAATTCCTGCTTCAGCCGCTGGCTGAGCGCGCCAAGCGCCGGCGGCTGCGGCTCGAAGACAGGCAAGGCGGCGCGATGGGCCGGCGCGGCGCGCACCAGCGTCGCGTGGCCGCCGCCATGTTTTCGCAAGAGGCCGCGCAGCAAGGCGGCTTCCGGATCGCCCTCTTCCATGCGCAACCACACCAGCCCGCCCTGCCAGTCATAGAAGGCGCTGACGGCGGCCTGCATGCGCAAGGTCAGGACCATCTGATGACCCTGGGAAGGGGTCATCGACACGCGCCAGACCGGTTTCTCGGTGCCGTCGGCGAAGGGCCTGATATCGCGTATGTCGCGCCAGATCAGTTTCGAAGCGTCGCCAGAAATTTCTTCCAGCGGGCCGGCATTGCCGAGCGACGCCTTCAGCGCCGCGATGCGATAGGCGACCGACGGGCCAAAGCCTTCGACGCGCAGCAAAGTGGCGGCTTCGCTGCCGAGCGCGCCGCCGGCGACACGCGCGGCAATGCGCTCCGGCAGATGGGCGGCACTCGACACTTCCGCGCTGGAGCCGAGCGCCATGGCCATGGCAGCAGTGGCCGCATCGTCGAGCAGCCCGCGGATGGCCAGCGTCACCTCGGTTTCAGCGGCTGGCAGCACCTTGAAGGTAAGGTCGGTGAACACGGCCAGTGTGCCCCAGCTGTTGGCCATCAGCTTCGACATGTCGTAGCCGGTGACGTTCTTGACCACGCGGCCGCCGGATTTGAAGGCCTCGCCCCGGCCGGAGACGACATTGATGCCGAGGATATGATCGCGCGCAGCACCTGCCTTGAGGCGGCGCGGACCGCACAGGTTGGCGCCAAGCACGCCACCGATCGTGCCTTTGCCCGGCTCGACGCCGAGCAGCGGGCCATAGTCCATTGGCTCGAAGGCGAGTTGCTGACCGTTTTCCGCCAGCAGCTTCTCGATCTCGGCCAAAGGCGTGCCAGCCTTCGCCGACAGCACCAGTTCGGCGGGCTCATAGAGCGTGACGCCGGTGAGATTCGACAGGTCGAGCGTATGCTCCGTCTGCAGCGGACGGCCGATGCCGCGCTTGGAGCCGTGGCCAAGGATTTCGAGCGGCGCCTCTTCCGCCACCGCCCAGGCGACCGAGGACAGGACTTCGTCTGACGTGGTCGGGGTGAAAGTCGTCATTGGCGTGACATGCCACTTGCAAGTGCAGAGACGTCGAGTTCCTTCACAAGCGCCAACTTAGCCACTCAAAACCTCGGAATATCCGGAAACGCCACCTGCCCTCGGTGCACATGCATGCGCCCAAGCTCGGCGCAGCGGCGCAGTTGCGGGAACACCTTGCCCGGGTTGAGCAGATGGTTGGGATCGAAGGCGCATTTGACGCGCATCTGCTGGTCGAGGTCGACCTGGTTGAACATTTCCGGCATCAGGTCGCGCTTCTCGACCCCGACCCCATGTTCGCCTGTCAACACGCCACCGACCTTGACGCAGAGTCGCAAAATGTCGGCGCCAAAGCTTTCGGCCTTGTCGAGTTCGCCCGGCACATTGGCATCGTAGAGGATCAGCGGATGCAGGTTGCCGTCGCCGGCGTGGAAGACATTGGCGACGCCGAGACCGTATTTCTCCGACAGCTCACGCATGCCGGCCAGCACGCGCGGCAGTTCCTTGCGCGGGATGGTGCCGTCCATGCAGTAATAGTCGGGCGAGATGCGGCCCACCGCCGGAAAGGCCGCCTTGCGGCCGGCCCAGAAGCTCAGCCGTTCCTGCTCGGATTGCGAGATGCGACAGGTGGTCGAGCCGTTGCGGATGGCGATCGCCTCGACCGCGGTGATGAGATGATCGACCTCGACGCCCGGCCCGTCGAGCTCGACGATCAGCAGTGCCTCGACATCGAGGGGATAGCCGGCATGGACGAAATCCTCGGCCGCGTGGATTGCCGGCCGGTCCATCATTTCCATGCCGCCCGGAATGATGCCGGCGCCGATGATGTCGGCGACGCATTGGCCGCCCTGCTCGCTGGTCGGAAAGCCGATCAGCAGAGCGCGTGCCGTCTCCGGCTTTTTCAGGATGCGGACCATGACCTCGGTGACGACGCCGAGCAGGCCTTCCGAACCGGTCATGACGCCGAGCAGATCGTAGCCTTCGGCATCGAGATGACTGCCGCCGAGCCGAACCACCTCGCCGCTCATAAGCACCATTTCGATGCCGAGCACATTGTTGGCGGTGAGGCCGTATTTCAGGCAGTGTACGCCGCCGGAATTTTCCGCGACGTTGCCGCCGATCGAGCACGCGATCTGGGAGGATGGGTCGGGGGCGTAATAAAAGCCCTCCTGCTCGACGGCTGACGTGATGCCGAGATTGGTGACGCCGGGCTGGGCGACGACGATGCGATTGGGAAAATCGACCCCAAGGATGCGGTTGAAGCGGCTCATGACCAGCAGCACCGCGTCCTCGAGCGGCAGCGCGCCGCCCGACAGCGAGGTACCGGAGCCGCGCGGCACGACGCGGATGTTGCGGTCGTTGCAGTATTTCAGAACCCGGGAGACCTGGGCCACCGTTTCGGGCAGCACCACGACCAGCGGCAATTGCCGATAGGCGGTCAGGCCATCGCTTTCGAAGGCGCGCATCTGATTGGTCGCGTCAACGACGCCCTCGCCCGGCACGATGATGCGCATGTCGGCGACAATCTCGTCGCGCCGGCGCAGCGTGGCGTCGTCTGGCTTCGGCATGGCAAGGCCGGACATCGGCAGCCTCATTTTGCTTGACTGGTCAAAATCTTTTACCAGTGAGCGGCATTCTTTGCAAACGCTACGGCGATGGAGCCTCCAGCATCCAGGTGGGGATAGGCTTCCGCAGCGGCAATCTGCCGCTATTCGCCGGGATGCTTGGCCGGTTCGGAATGCAACCGGCGCACGCGGCGCACGCCCCACCAGACCAGCAGGATGGCGACCGGCACGGAGGCGGCGGTGACGACTTCCGGCGCGAAGGCGTGGCCGAAGATCGAGGCGCCCTTGGCGACATAGCCGATGAGGCCGACGACGTAGTAGGAGACAGCGGCGACCGAGAGGCCTTCGACGGTCTGCTGCAGGCGCAGTTGCAGGCGGGCGCGGTTGTTCATCGAGGCAAGCAGGTCGCGGTTCTGCTTCTCGACCTCGACATCGACCCAGGTGCGCAGCAGCGTCGTGGCGCGGGTCAGTTTTCGCGACAGATTGGCCTGCCGTTCCTCGACCGAGCGGCAAGTGCGCATGGCTGGTGCAACCCGGCGCTGCAGGAACCCGCCCCAGGTGTCGTAGCCGGGCACGGCCTCTTCCTCCAGCGCTTCCAGCCGCTCGACGACGATGCCGTCATAGGCGCGGCTGGCGCCGAAACGGTACAGGCTCGATGCGGCATCCGCTTCCAGTTCGGCGGCAAGCTCGGTCAGGTCGGCGAGCAGCGTCTGGCTGTCGCGGGTCTCGGCGACCTTCATTTCCAGCGTGGTCTGCGCCAGCCTGTCCTCAATGCGGCGAGCGCGGCCTGACAAGGTCAGCGCCAGCGGCAGGCCGAGCATGGCCAGCGTGCGGTAGGTCTCGATGTCGATCAGCCGCTGCGACAGAGCTCCGGTACGTGCCGGCGTCAGGCCACGATCGAGCACCAGCATCCGCGTCATGCCATCGCCATCCTGGCGGAAATCGGTGACGATGGCCGCGTTGCCGCGCTCGACCAGCGAATAGCAAAGGCTGGTCGGGTCGAAGGCTGCGATCAGCCGCTCGCTTGTCTGCGTCCACTTGCGGATTTCGAGCCGGATGCCGGAGATGACGGTACCCGGCGGGCAAAACCCGTTGCCGAAGGGCAAATCCTCCTGCGTCCGGCCACTTTCGGAAAGCGGCCCTTCCCACAGATAGGTCGAGAACTCGGTATGCCGCTCCCAGCGCAGCGAGCCCTTGCCCCATTTCATGGCATGGTGGCGGGCCTGGCGGTCGGGTGCAGCGATGCCGAGGCGCCGCGACAGTTCGGAAAGCACCGCATGGTCGACGCCGGAACCGCCTTCGGTCATGAAGGCGATCTGCACCAGCACGCGCGGCTTTTCGATCAGCGGATGCGGCCTTGCATGAACCTCGCCCAGCGCGCCAGGCCTGCCCTCATGCGCGGGAAAACCCATGACGCTGCCCTTGGCGCGCGGCTGGAACTCGAGATTGGACGGGTCATCTGACACGGCTTGTCCCCGGGGTTCTTTGAACCCTCTTGCGTTCGCGTCCCTCTAGGGCCAATCGCCATATGACGCAAACAGCAAAGTTTAGCCGAAGATGATATTGCGCCGGGCGGCAAAACCGACCCGCTTCGACCAATTGGATAAATAATTTGACCAGTTGGCGACGCAGGCTTTATCCTGCGCGACACCGGTTCAATTCCCAGGCGCACCTGTTGAGCGATATTTTTTCCAGGATCGAGCATTCGCGCACCGCCGACGAGGTGGTGCAGCAGATCGAGAGCCTGATCCTTGAGGGCGTGCTGCGCACCGGCGACCGATTGCCGGGCGAGCGCGAACTGGCACGCCAGTTCGACGTATCACGGCCGATCCTGCGCGACGCGCTGAAGGCCCTCGAAGGGCGCGGGCTGCTAACGACCAAAGCCGGCGGCGGCACCCATGTCGCCGACATTATCGGCCAGTTGTTCACCAAACCGGTGGCGGACCTGATCTCGACGCATCGCAAGGCGGTCGCCGATTATCTGGAATATCGCCGCGAGATCGAAGGCATAGCCGCCGAATATGCGGCGCGACGTGCCACGCCTGAGGACCTTGCGCTGCTCGACCGCATCATGGCGCGCATGGACGAAGCGCACCGCACCGGCGATTTCGACGACGAGGCCGAGATCGACGTCGAATTCCATCACGCGATCTGCGAATGCGCGCATAACATCCTGCTGCTGCACACGCTGCGCTCCTGCTACCGGCTTTTGTCGGAAGGCGTGTTCCAGAACCGGCTCCTGGTGTTCACCGTGCCCGGCGCGCGCGAGGCGCTGCTGGCGCAGCACAAGGCAATCCATGCCGCGGTCAAGGCCGGCGATCCCACCGCTGCCCGGCAAGCAGCGATGGACCACATGATCTATGTCGAGCGGTCGATGGCCGAAGCCGAGCGCAGCGGCGACTGGCAACGCGTGTCGCGGCTGAGATTGCGGCAGCGTTCGGAAGCCGGTGACACCGAACCAGCACGCAGACGCTCCTAATTATTTCGATCAAGCGGGGACTACCATGAGCGACATTCTCACCATCGCAGACCTCAAGGATCTCGCCCGCCGGCGCGTGCCCAAGATGTTCTTCGATTATGCCGATTCCGGCGCCTGGACCGAGAGCACCTATCGGGCCAACGAGGAAGACTTCCAGAAGATCAAGTTCCGCCAGCGCGTGCTGGTCGACATGAGCAACCGTTCGCTGGAATCGACCATGATCGGCCAGAAAGTGTCGATGCCGGTGGCGCTGGCGCCGACCGGCCTGACCGGCATGCAGCACGCCGATGGCGAGATGCTGGCGGCGCAGGCGGCCGAGGAATTCGGCGTGCCTTTCACCCTGTCGACAATGAGCATCTGCTCGATCGAGGATGTCGCCTCGGCGACGAAGAAACCTTTCTGGTTCCAGCTCTATGTGCTGCGCGACAAGGATTTCGTGCTCAATCTGATCGACCGGGCGAAGGCGGCGAAATGCTCGGCTCTGGTGCTGACGCTCGACCTGCAGATCCTCGGCCAGCGCCACAAGGACATTCGCAACGGGCTTTCGGCGCCGCCCAAGATGACGCTGGCCAACATCATCGACCTGGCCAGCAAGCCGCGCTGGTGCCTGGGCATTGCCGGCACCAAGCGCCGCACCTTCCGCAACATTGTCGGCCACGCCAAGGGCGTTGGCGACGTCTCGTCGCTGGGTTCATGGACGACGGAGCAGTTCGACCCGCAACTCTCGTGGAAAGATGTCGCCTGGATCAAGGAGCGCTGGGGCGGCAAGCTGATCCTGAAAGGCATCCTCGACAAGGAGGATGCGCTGATGGCGGTCAAGACCGGCGCCGACGCGATCGTGGTTTCCAACCATGGCGGGCGCCAGCTCGATGGCGCATCGTCCTCGATCATGGCGCTGGAAGAGATCGCGGACGCGGTCGGCGACCAGATCGAGGTGCATATGGATGGCGGCATCCGCTCCGGCCAGGACGTGCTGAAGGCGCTCTGCCTCGGCGCCAAGGGCACCTATATCGGTCGGCCATTCCTTTACGGCCTCGGCGCGCTCGGCAAGGAAGGGGTTACCAAAGCGTTGGAAATCATCCGCAAGGAGATGGACATCACGCTGGCGCTGTGCGGAAAGCGTCTGGTCACCGACATGGGCAAGGATCAGCTCCGGCGCTAAGTCCGTGACATCAGACCACGGAGACCACGATACGTTGGCTGAACCCGGCATCCATTTTCTCGACGCGAACGGCCCGGACGGCATGCGCCTCTATGCGATCGGCGACGTGCATGGCCGGCTCGACCTGCTGGCCGCCATGCACCAGCGGATCGAGAGCGAGCTGGAGTGGAAACCGGCTCGCGACTGGCGGGTGATCCACCTCGGCGACTATGTCGACCGCGGGCCGGACTCCGGGGGCGTCATCGATTTTCTGATCGAGGCGCGAGAACGCGACCCGCGCAATCTGATGCTCGCCGGCAACCACGACATCGGCTTTCTCGACTTTCTGAGAACTCCCGACCCGGAAGGGCTTTTCACGCGCTATGGCGGTGTCCAGACGGCGCTGTCCTATGGTGTATCCCTGACGGCGGACGCCAGCTGGTTCGGCAAGACGGAGACGATGAGACGAGGTCATGCGGCCCTGGTTGAAGCCGTGCCGCAAAGCCATGTCGAATTTCTTCGCTCGCTGCCGTTCTCGTTGACGTTTGGCGACTTCTTCTTCTGCCATGCCGGCATCCGGCCAGGCATTCCGCTGGACAAACAGAACCCGCAGGACCTGATCTGGATCCGCGACGTTTTCCACGATCACACCGGGCTGTTCCCGAAGATCGTGGTGCATGGCCACACACCGGTCCCTGAGGCGGAAGTGATGGCCAACCGCGTCAATGTCGACACGCTTGCCTGGCAATCAGGCATGCTGACTGCGCTCGTCGTGGACGGAGCCGACAAACGCATCCTGGAAATGTCGATAAAGGAAGCTTGAGCCTCCGCCGCGTCGCAGGTTGCGTCGCGAACGAGCGAGCTTTTAGCGAAGCGAGGCGGTGACGCCGTAGCCGTCGACGGCGTTGTGGTTGTTGGCGGCATCGGCGGAATAGATGCCGAGACCGCACAGCACGATGGCGGACAACATGGCAAAGGACAGAAGCGCTGTTTTCACGGACGTCATCTCTTGTTGAGCTTTCTGCATCTGTGCATCAGGCGGTTACCAATGCGTTGAAACGGAGAATTCGCTTCAAAGTTTCGACGATTTCGCGCTTCTAGGCGCGTTCTGTATCGACGGTGTGTCGCACGGGTCACACAAAAGGTTCATCCCGGTTGCACAGCCAATGCAGAGCGCGCGCCTTCTAGGATGGCGGGCGGACACAAGCCAAGGATGAAAGGGGTTTTCCCAGGCGGTTTCACGGCTGCGTGCCAATTATGCCACGCGCAGACCTGGAGGCAGGTGCTCAGATCGTGGCCACCCAGGCACGGGCAATGGCAAGGCCGGCCGCATCGGCGTCGGGGCCGTTGCGGGCCATCTCGCCGTCGAGCCTGCCGGCCCAGTCGGGATGGCGCGCGGCGATGATCGGCGCGAAGGACGAACTCCAATCCTTCACCATCGGCCGGTCGGCCTCGAAATGGAACTGGAAGCCGTAGACGGCGCGGCCGACACGAAATGCCTGGTTTACGGCGACGTCATTGCCGGCGAGCCGCACGGCGTTTTGCGGCAGCACGAACGTGTCGTCATGCCACTGGAAGATCGGGAATTTTTCCGGCAGTTCGGCCAGCACCGGATCGACCTTGGCATCCGATGTCAGAGACACACCCTGCCAGCCGAACTCATTGGCGCCGCCGATGCGGTTCTCGCCACCAAAGGCGCGGGCGACGAGCTGGCTGCCGAGGCAGATGCCGAGCACCGCGCGGTCCTTGTCGGCGAAATCACGGGTCAGTTCGAGCAGCGCAGGGAAATAGGGATACTCATCGTCGGCCAGCGCATTCTGGCCACCGCCGAGCACCACCATGGCATCGTGCCCGGTCGCGTCTTCCGGCAGCGGATCGCCCTTGTAGGGCAAGCGCAGGTCGAGATCGGCACCGGCTTCCGCAAGGGCGGCACCGACCTGGCCGAGGCCGGTATTGTCGTAATTCTGGACCACCAGCACCCGCATCGCAAAACCCTGCTGACATGAAAATGACAGGACGAGCGATATCATGCCCTCCGTGTCGCAGCCAAGAAGCGTGTTCGGAGAGAAAGCTATGCCACTGCAGAACCGGGTCGATCCGTTCGGCGCCATCCACGCCGTGCCCGAGCGTGGCCTGTTCACCGGCAATCGCGGCATCATCCACGATCCCGAGACCAAGACGCTGTTGAAGAAGCGCTGGGCGCTGCAGGCCTGGATCATCTGCGTGTGCCAGTTCCGCAATGTGCGGCGCGAGCCAATGGGCCGAAACCGTGCTGGCGGCAAGGCCGGCTGGACCGAATTGTTCTTCCTTGACGAGGTGACGGCGCTGGCAGCGGGGCATCGCCCCTGCTTCTTCTGCCAGCGCGAACAGGCCAAGGATTTTGTCGGCCGCTTCGGCAAAGTCTTCGGCATTGCCGAACCGCGTGCGCCCCAAGTCGACAAAAGGCTGCACAAAGAGCGGCTGGCTTCGGGTGGCAAGCCACCGACGGTCGCTGTTGAAGATCTTGCTGGCCTGCCGGATGGCGCTATGGTTGCGGATGGGGGCACAGCCTATGCGCTGAGCGGCGGCAAGGCGCTGCGCTGGTCGTTCGCTGGCTATGGTCCATCCGCCGATTTCGGTTTACTCGACGAAAAGGCGCTTTCGCTGCTGACGCCAGCGACAACGCTCAACGTCCTGCGCCATGGTTTTCGGCCGGTGTGGCATCCATCCGCCGAGACTTGACGCCGGCGGCCGGCTCGCCCATTCCTCGGCCATGCGCGCCAATTACAAGATGCAACGCCTGTTCGTGCCTGACGATCTCGGCCCCGAGATCGAGTTCGACGCCGGCCAGCAGCAGAGCCATTATCTGCAGCATGTGCTGCGGCTCGGCGAAGGGGCCGAGATCCTGCTGTTCAATGGCCGCGACGGCGAATGGTCGGCGGTCATCGCCGCGAAATCAAAAAAGGCGGTCAGAACTCAAAGTGCTGGCGCTGCAGCGGCCGCAGCCTCCCCTGCCCGACCTCATCTATTGTTTTGCGCCGCTGAAGCAGGGGCGGCTCGATTATCTCGTGCAGAAGGCGGTCGAGATGGGCGCGGGTGTCCTGCAGCCGGTGATCACCCAGCATACGCAAGTGGCCAAGCCATCCATCGAGCGCCTGCGCGCCAATGTCGTCGAGGCGGCCGAGCAATGCGGCATCCTGGCGGTTCCGGAGGTTCGTGAGGCGGAAAAGTTCGAGCGCCTGCTGACCGGCTGGGACAAGGAACGGCGGCTGGTTTTCTGCGACGAGGACGCCTCGACCAACAATCCGCTGACCGCCTTGCAGGCGTTAAAGGAGAAGAAGCTCGCGCTGCTGGTCGGACCCGAGGGCGGTTTCTCCGACGAGGAGCGCAAGATGTTGCGCGCCCTGCCCTTCGTGACTGCCATTCCGCTTGGACCACGCATCCTGCGCGCCGATACGGCGGCCGTCGCGGCCCTTGCGGTGATGCAGGCAACAGCCGGAGACTGGTAGGAGGTCATTTGTTGCAAGAGGCGGTCCGTATCGTAGCATTCAATTCCTCTTGACTTGTGGCTCAGGATTTTTCGCTTGATCGGCTGCTGACATTTCGTCCATTTACCGCCGGCGGCTCCTTCGGCCGCTTTTGAGGGCTTGATCATGGCGCGCGACACAACCGATTTCCGGCCGATCGAAGACATCGACGAACTCGTCGAGCACCTGGCCGAAGGCAACAAACCGCGCGACAAGTGGCGCATCGGCACTGAGCACGAGAAATTCCCTTTCTACGTCGATGGCAACGCGCCCGTGCCCTATGGCGGCGAGCGCGGCATCCGCGCCATCCTCGAAGGCATGCAGCACAAACTCGGCTGGGATCCGATCATCGATGACGGCCGCATCATCGGCCTGGTCGAGCCGACCGGCCAGGGCGCGATTTCGCTGGAGCCCGGCGGCCAGTTCGAGCTTTCCGGTGCGCCGCTGGAGACGATCCACCAGACCTGCCGCGAGGGCAATGCGCATCTGGCGCAGGTGCGCGAGATCGCAGAGCCGATGGGCATCCGGTTCCTCGGACTTGGCGGCAGCCCGAAATGGTCGCTGGCCGAGACGCCTAAAATGCCGAAGTCGCGCTATGAGATCATGACCCGCTACATGCCCAAGGTCGGCACCAAGGGCCTCGACATGATGTATCGCACCTGCACGATCCAGGTGAACCTCGACTTCGAAAGCGAGGCCGACATGCGCCGCAAGATGCAGGTGTCGCTGAAGCTGCAGCCGCTGTCGACGGCACTGTTCGCCAACTCGCCCTTCACCGAGAGCCACCCGAACGGATTGCAAAGCTGGCGCGGCGATATCTGGCGCGACACCGACAACCAGCGTTCGGGCCTGCTCGAATTCTGCTTCTCGCCCGATTTCGGTTTCGCCGACTATGTCGAATGGGCGCTCGACGTGCCGATGTATTTCGTCATCCGCGACGGCCACTATCACGACATGACGCACATCACCTTCCGCCAGTTCATGGCCGGGGCCGCGCGCAACGAAGTGCCTGACGGGCTGCCGACGATGGGCGACTGGGCGAACCATCTGTCGACGCTGTTTCCCGACGTGCGGTTGAAGCGGTTCCTGGAAATGCGTGGCGCCGACGGCGGCCCTTGGCGGCGCATCTGCGCGCTGCCGGCCTTCTGGGTCGGGCTGCTCTATGACGAGGCGGCCCTCGATGCGGCCGAGGCGTTGACCTCGAGCTGGACCTATGAAGAAACGCTGGCGATGCGCAACGCGGTGCCGGAACTCGGCATCTCCGCGCCCTTCCGCAACACCACGCTGCGCGAGATCGCGCGCGACGTCATGGCCATTTCACGCACGGGGCTGAAGAACCGCGGCAAGAAGAACCGCGATGGCTACGATGAGACCTCATTCCTGAACACCTTGGACGAAGTGGTGGCGCGTGGCACGACAAGCGCCGAGGAGATGCTTTCGGCCTACCACACGCGCTGGGGCGGCTCGATCGAGCCTGTTTTCATGGAATATGCCTACTAGCCGCGAGCGTCAGGAGCGGCAAAAGCCGCTTCAATCGAGCGTTGAAACGAACTAGGCTCTCCTCCGAGGAATTCAGGAGGAGAAACCCGATGCCTACCTTGTTCGACATGCTGACGCAGGCCCAGAACGGCAACGGCATGCAGGCGCTTGCCCAGCAGTATGGGCTTTCTATGCAGCAGACACAGGCAGCGGTGGCGGCCCTGCTGCCGGCCTTTTCGCAGGGGTTGCAACGCAACACCGCCGATCCCTACGGGCTCGGCGCCTTCATGACGGCGATGGCAAGCGGCCAGCACGCCAAATATTTCGAGGACGCGACCCGCGCCTTCTCGCCGCAAGGCGTTGATGAGGGCAATGGCATTCTCGGGCACCTGTTCGGGTCGAAGGAGCTGTCGCGCGCCGTCGCCAGCCAGGCGGCGCAAGCGAGCGGCGTCAGCCAGCAGGTGCTGCAGCAGATGCTGCCTGCCATCGCCTCGATGGTGATGGGCGGCCTGTTCAAGCAGACGACAGGTCAGATGCAGGCCGCCGGCGGTTTTGGCGGCGGCAACAATCCGCTAGGCGAGATCATCGAGCAGATGATGCGGCAAGGCGGCATGCAGGCGCCTAACCCACAACAGCGCCAGGCGCCGCCGCCTCAGAACCCGATGGACAACCCGCTCGGCAAGGTCTTGCAGGACATGTTCGGCGGGCAAAGCCAGCCGCAGCCGGCACCCAATCCCTATGGCGACAATCCGTTGGGCAAGGTGCTGCAGGACATGTTCGGTGGCGGTGCGCCACAGCCGCAAGGCCAGGCTCAGCCGCAACAGACGCAAAGCCCCTATAGAGACAACCCGCTGGGGAAGATCTTCGAAGAGATGCTGCGTGGGGGCGGCGGCTTCGGCTTGCCCGGCGGCCAGCCGGCACCGCAGCCTCAGGCACCGCAGCAGCCACAGGCCCCGCAGCCGCAGACCAATCCGAGCGGCAGGCCAAGGAATCCGTTCGATGATATTTTCGGCAAGATGTTCGAGACCGGCGCCCAGCAGCGCGACGAATACCAGAAGGGCGTGGAAACGATCTTCGATCAGTTCAAGCGGGACATGGACCGGCGGTAGGCGTCAGGCCAGAAAGAAAAGCCCGGTCCTTGGGAGGACCGGGCAGTGTGCAGGCGGGCCGGCGGGGAACCGGCAGGGAGTGGGGAGCCTGCATAATCCTTGGTCGCGCTGAACCGTAAAAAGGTTCAATACGACCGAAACTCAGCGATCAGGCCACTTGGCGCGCGAGATCCTCGATCGTTTCCACGCGATCGCTGGCAATCTGACGCAAGATCACCGTCGGGTCGCGGCCAAAGGGCACGTCGATGGCGACATGCAGGTCGGCGCGCGTCAGGCCGATATCGGCGAGTTCGGCGTCCGACATCTCGCCAAGGCGATAGAAGGCGCGGCGATTTTTCCAGGCGCGGAAGAAATTGGAGACGGTGTTGGCCACGCGCATCGCAACGGCCGGACGCGAGGTGATGCGCGAGGTCTCGGTGGCGAAATCGATCGTGGTCATGTCGGTCTCCTTCAGACTCGAACGGACGAAACCAGGCAACAGACACTGAAAACAGCGGCCGTTCCGGTCCCAATTCACATGCCTTCATGTGGACAATGCCAATTTGCCATCGGCCGATTGATTAATCCAACGAATGTTTCTAATCTTTAGCATCAACAGTAGTGATGGATCACGCCGATGAAAGCGCCGCTCGATCTCGATCAGTTACAGACCTTCATCTCGATCGCCGATACCGGCAGCTTCACCCGCGCTGCCGAAGAGGTGCACCGCACCCAGTCGGCGGTATCGATGCAGATGCGCCGGCTGGAGGAGCGGATCGGCAAGCCGCTGTTCGAGAAGGAGGGGCGCACCAACCGGCTGACCGAGGAAGGCGACAAGCTGCTTTCCTACGCAAGACGGCTGCTCTATCTCAACCGCGAGACGCTCGCCGCCTTCGACGATCAGCGGCTAGAAGGCACGATCCGCATCGGCACACCGGACGACTATGCCGACCGTTTCCTGCCGGAGATCATGGCGCGCTTCACCCGCTCCAACCCGCGCGTCGAGCTGACCGTGATCTGCGAGCCGACGCCGGGGCTGGTCGAACATATCAAGCGCGGCAATCTCGACCTGGCGCTGGTGACGCACAATGACGTGCGCGGCCAGTCGGAAGTGGTGCGGCGCGAGCCGCTGCTGTGGGTCAGCTCGGCCAACCATGCGACGCATGAGCAGGTCACGCTGCCGATGGCCTTTGGCCGGCCGAACTGCATCTGGCGGCGCGCCGCCGTCGATGTGCTGGACCAGCAGAACCGTGACTATCGCATCCTGTTCACCAGCTTCTCGGCGACCGTCATCACCGCCGCCGTGCTTTCGGGGCTGGCGGTCTCGGTGCTGCCGGAATGCGCGCTCCGGCCCGGCATGCGGGTGCTGGGCGAGGCCGACGGCTTCGGCGCCCTGCCCGACTGCCGCATCGGCATCATGCGCGGCCAGACCTCGCGACCGGAGATCGTCGATGCGCTTGCCCGCCACATCTCGGAGAGCCTGGACAACATCTCGGTGCCGCTGGGCGAAGAGACCGGGTCATTCGACTTCGCCGCACTTGCTTTCGCCAAGATGAAGCGGACCAGGCCAAACCAGATCCTGCCTGGTTGGTAGGAAGAATTACGCGCGCATCGACGCTGGTCCGCTCTGAATGGGCGACAGGCCCGGCAAGAGCAGCAACTGGGCAGGTTCGAGCGGCGGCGCCAGCAGGTAACCCTGCATCTGATGACAGCCCATGCCGACGAGCAGCGCCTTTTGCTCCTCGGTCTCGACGCCCTCCGCGGTGACTTCGACATCGAGCGCTATCGCCAGGTCGATCAACGCCTTGACGATAGCGGCGGAGTTGGAGTCTTGGTCGAGTAGGCGCACGAAGGAACGGTCGATCTTGAGCTTGTCGATGAGGTGACGGCGCAGGTAATTCAACGATGAATAGCCAGTGCCGAAATCATCAAGCACCACGCCAACGCCCGATCGGCGCAAGGCCTCCAGAGCCATCCTGGTCGTGTCGTTGTTTTCCAGAAGCACGCTTTCGGTGATCTCGAGCTGCAATCGCGCCGGCGGCAGGCCGGTCTCGGCGAGGATCAACGCGACTTGCTCGGCAAAACCTGCGTCGCGCAGCTGCAGCGGTGAGACGTTGACGGCCACCCATGGTAATTGCGTGCCGGCTGCGAAGCGGCAGGCTTCGTGCAACACCCATTGGCCAAGCTCGCCGATCATGCCGCGTTCCTCGGCAATGGCGATGAACTGTTGCGGCGGCAGGGCGCCATGGATCTCATGCGCCCAGCGGATTAGCGCCTCGGCCCCGACAATCGTCCTGCCGTCGGCGGCGAAAATCGGCTGATAGGCCAGCTTGATCTCGGTCCCGCCACGGAGGGCGCGGCGGAGCGCATTCTCGACCTTGCGCTTGCGCAGCAACAGGTCGTCCATGTCACCGGCAAAGACCTGATAGCGGCCGCGGCCATTCTTCTTGGCTTCGTAGAGTGCAATATCGGCCTTGCGCAGCAGATCGTCGGCATCGACTTTTGGACCCGACGCCAAGGCTATGCCGATGCTGGCGCTGACGAAGACCTGGTCGTCCATCAGCCGGAAAGGCTCCTGCAATTTCCGCAGCAGCCGTTCTGAAATATCCTCGGCTACCCTGGTGTCGCGAATGTCGACCAGGATGATCGCGAACTCGTCGCCGCCGAGCCGCGCCACCGTATCGATTTCGCGGATCGTCCTCTGAAGCCTGGCCGCTGTCTGGCGCACAAGTTCGTCACCGGCGGGATGACCGAGCGTATCGTTGACGTGTTTGAAGCGATCGATGTCGAGATAGAGCAGCGCCGTCCTTGCGGTATCGCGCCCGGTCGTGAGCAAGGCCCGTCGGAGCCTATCCTCGAAAAGTGCCCGGTTGGGGAGCCCCGTCAGCGTATCGTGAAAGGCGAGATACTGTGCGTCCGCCTGACTTGTCTGCAGCGCCAGCGATGTCCGTCGCAGGCGGCGCAAGAGAAAGACCAGCGCACCGGCGGCAAGCAGCATGCCGGCGATCAATGCCGGGCCGGCCTTGCGTATCAGTGTCAGACCGGGGCGCTCCTGATCCCAGCCGATATAGCCGAGAATGACACCGCGCGAATCCATCAGCGGAATCGCAGCCGAGCCGACCGATTGCGACAGAGGCAGCAGGTGGGCGCCATCGAGCAGATATTTTTCGGCGATCTTGCCGATGACGGCGGCGTTGATGAACTCCACCGAGACATGCAGATATTCGCTTCCGGGCGCCTGGGTGACACGGTCCGAGCTCGGCACAAGCGGCATGACACTGAGTATGGCCGGTTTCCCGTCAAGCGACACCAGGTCCTCGGCGACCATTTTGGCCGGGCCGCCGGATGCGTTCTCTTTCGGCGGTTGCGCGATCAGCTGACGCAGCTTCTCGATGGTCGGCAGTAGCGCGGGCTCATCCGCACCATAGACCGAAGCCGGCACCACCTTGCCTTCCTGCATGGCGTGGATCGGGCGGTTGACATCATCCAGCACGTAGACGCGGTTGTGACCGTAGTAGGAATACATCCAGACGCTGAGGTTCTCGGCCATCCAGGCCTGATTGCCCGACTTGGCGTTGGTGACGGAATCGTCCCAGACCGAGACACTTTCCTGCTCGCGCTCGACGGCGGCGATCTGATCCTGCAAGCCGTTGGCGAAGAATATCTTTTGGCGCTCGAGCGAAACGCGGTCAGCCTGTACGGCGGCGTAGAAACCGAAGCCCACGACCATGACCAGCGCAAAAGCGGCAAGCGCCAGCACGGTCAGCGTGACCTGATACGTCAATGGGCTGCGATGTGCGCGTGCGCTCATGCGTCCTTGGCCAGCTTCGTTGGGCGCCAGTCAACCAAACCAGCCTTAAGATCGCGTTATAGCATTTGGCTCAGCACTGGCGCCTTGACGCGGGGCCCCAACCGTTCCCCAATCGGCCGATGAGCGAAGCAGGATCCGAATCACGCACCAACGCCACCGAATACACGGTGAGCGAGATCTCCGGCGCGCTGAAGCGCACGGTCGAGGACGTCTTCGGCAATGTGCGGGTGCGCGGTGAGATTTCGGGCTATCGTGGGCCTCATTCCTCCGGCCATGCCTATTTCGCGCTGAAGGACGACCGCGCCCGGCTCGATGCCGTGGTGTGGAAAGGCACGATGAGCCGGCTGAAATTCCGTCCCGAGGAAGGGATGGAGGTGATCGCCACCGGCAAGCTCACCACCTATCCCGGCAAGTCCAACTACCAGATCGTCATCGACAATCTGGAGCCCGCAGGTGCCGGAGCGCTGATGGCGCTGCTGGAAGAGCGCAAGCGCCGGCTGCAGGCGGAAGGGCTGTTCGAGGCCGGCCGCAAACGCCGGCTGCCGTTCATGCCGCGCGTCATCGGCGTCGTCACCTCGCCGACAGGGTCGGTCATCCGCGACATCATCCACCGCATCAAGGACCGCTTTCCGCTGCACGTGCTGGTCTGGCCGGTGCGCGTGCAGGGCGAAACATCGGGCGCTGAAGTGACCAATGCCGTCACCGGCTTCAATGCGCTGGCTTGGGACGGCACTATCCAGCGCCCCGATCTCTTGATCGTGGCGCGCGGCGGCGGCAGCCTCGAGGATCTTTGGGGCTTCAACGACGAGGCGCTGGCGCGCGCCGTTGCCGCCTCCGGCATTCCGGTGATTTCCGCCGTCGGCCATGAGACCGACTGGACGCTGATCGACCTTGTCGCGGATGTGCGGGCGCCGACCCCGACGGGCGCGGCTGAAATCGCCGTGCCGGTGAAGGCCGACCTCGAAGCGACGCTGGCCAGCCTCGGTGCGAGGCTCAAGGCAGCCATCTCACGCAATTTCGAACGCAAACGGCAGGCTGCCCGCGCGGCGGCGCGTGCACTGCCCTCACCCGATCAATTGCTGGCGCTGCCGCGCCGGCGCCTCGACGAGGCGACATCGAGGCTCGGACGCGGCCTGTCCGTCAGCGTCGACCGCAAGCGGGCGCGTCTCCAGGGCCAAAGGCTGACGCCAGCCACCCTGTCGCGGCGCATGAACGAGGCGCGCACGCTGACCGGCCGCGACCTCGCCCGCGCGCAGGCGGCGTTTTTTGCCATCGTGCGCGAGCGGCGTGCCCGCTTTGCGCGCACCGCGACACGGCTGTCGCCGGCACCGATCGCTCGGCGCCAGAAACTGCAGGCCGACACACTGACGGCGCTGGCGCGGCGGCAGGATCGGGTCATCTGGCTGAGGCTCGAACGCCTGCGCGGCCAGTTGAGCCAGGCCGAGCGCCTGCTGACCACGCTGTCGCACAAGGCTGTCCTGGCGCGCGGCTTTGCCCTGGTGAAGGATGCCGACGGCGCCGTCATCAAGCAGGCGGCCGATGTGGCATCTGGGATGTCGCTTTCGCTGGAGTTCGCCGACGGCACGGCGGATGCTGTGGCAACCAGCGGCGCCGCGCGGCCGAAGCCGGCTGCAAGGGGCCCAGTTGGCAAGACCCGGGGACCCGGCAATCAGGGATCATTGTTCTAAGGCCATGACCGACAATCCACACCATCGGGCGACGCCATCCGGCAAGCCGCGCGCGCGGAGCTTCGGCATCGGCTTCGACGGAACGCCCGGGCCGTTCAATGCAATCACCGACGTCTCGGGTGTTGCGGTCGGCTATGCGACGCTTATTTCGGGCGATGGCGCGCTGGTCGTCGGCAAGGGGCCGGTGCGCACCGGGGTCACCGCGATCCTGCCCAGGCCGCTTGCTGAGCTGGCCACGCCGGTCTTTGCCGGCATTTTCAGCCAGAACGGCAATGGCGAATTAACCGGCTCGCACATCATCGAGGAAACCGGCGCCTTCAACTTCCCGATCACCATCACCAACACGCATTCCTGCGGTGTTTCGCGTGACGGCACACTGCGCTGGATGCAACGCGTGCTGCCGGCCGCCATCGACAGCGGCTGGGGCCTGCCGGTGGCGGCGGAGACCTATGACGGCTTCCTCAACGACATCAACGGCCACCATTTGACCTTTGAGCATGTGGCCCAGGCACTTGACGGTGCCGCTAGCGGTCCGATCGAGGAAGGCAGCGTCGGCGGCGGCACCGGCATGATCACCTTCGGCTTCAAGGCGGGCTCGGGCACGGCATCGCGCATCGTCGGGTGGCAAGAGCGCACCTACACTGTCGGCGCTTTCGTGCAGTCGAATTTCGGCAAGCTGCGCAATTTCACGCTTCGCGGCCAGCGCGTCGAGCCAGCGCTCGCCGAATCGGCGATCCGAGACGACGCGCGGCATGCGGAAAAAGGCTCGATCATCGCCGTTGTCGCCACCGATGCGCCATTTCTGCCGCACCAGATGAAGCGGCTGGCGCGCCGCGTACCGCTCGGCGTCGCCATGACCGGCGGCTTCGGCTATCACAGCTCGGGCGACATCTTTCTCGCCTTCTCGACAGCCAATCCTGCCGCGGCGCTGGCGCCTTCGGGCCGGATCGCCAACGCCACCTTCATCCCGGACAGCGACATCGACCCGTTTTTCGACGCCGTGATCCAGACGGTGGAGGAATCGATCCTCAACGCCATGATCGCCAATGACGACATGACCGGGCGCGACGGCAATTTCGTGCCGGCACTGCCGAAGGCATGGCTCAAAGAGAAGTTTGGCTGAAAGAGAAGTTCGGCTGAGGGCTGAGACGAAAACGCGGGCCGAATAGCCCGCATTTCAGACGAGATTGCCTCTAGGAATTATTCAGCGGCTTTGGCGGACGCCTGCTGACGCTGGTCGGCCTCTGCGGCTTCCTCGAGCCGGGATGCAATCAGTTCCTTGATGTCGCCGACCTCTTCCTGGATATCCTCCAGGTGGATGCCGACTTCCGCGGCCTTGGCGGCGCATTCCTTGGCCAATGTCTCGGCCTGCTTGTCGATCCTCGCCTGGGACTGGCAATGGACCTTTTCGCCGATCCATCCCCGCAAGAACTCGATCGCGTGTTCGCTCATACTGCTGTTCCCTGGCGGCAAAGCCGGTTGGTAATCATAAACGCCAGCATCCCACGAAGGATGCATGTTCCCATTCGAGCCGAGTCGCGGTCACCCGGCAAGCCGATGCCGTCCAAGGTCCACAAAGCTGAAGGAAATCGAGGATTCACGAACATTTCTGATTCTGGCGGGTCGGTACCGTTGGCTGGATCAACCCAGCTTCGCGCCACTGTTTCTGTTTGCTTATTTCCGGTTTCCGAGCCGATTTTCGTCACAAAAGATGGGCGCAATGCGTAACATATTCACGGTTGCTTCAACAGGCGGTTTTCAAGCACGTGGGCCGAAGTCGCCGGTATATAGTGATATCCTCACGCAATGTCGACTCCCTCGATCTTGCCCATAAGGCCCACAAAGTCGCACCCAGCGCACCCCCGTCAGAACGTCTCCACCCAAGGCCTCAACTCCATTTCCCAGGTCCAGGCGCTGCGGTGCTGGCGATGGATGGAAAGATAGGCCTCGGCGATCGCATCCGGCGACAGCCGGCGATCCGGCGTATCGGAATCCCCTGCGGACGCGGCCGATGCAATGCCGCCATCGATGATGAAATGCGCGACGTGGACGTTCTTCGGCGCCAGTTCGCGGGCCATGGACTGCGCCAGCCCGCGCAAGCCGAATTTCGGCATCGCAAAACCGGCTGAGCCGGCGAACCCTTTGACGCTTGCCGTTGCCCCGGTGAAGAGGATCGAACCCGAGCCCAGAGCCACCAGCCGCCGGGCCGCCTGCTGTCCGACCAGGAACCCGCCATAGGCGCCGACCAGCAAAGCCTGCCGGACCGCCTCGGGATCGAGCTCGGCTATCGGCCCACGAGCACGTCCGGTGGCGTTGAAAACCACCAGCGAGAGCGTGCCGGCCTTGTCGGCGACCTCGAACAGGTGCTCCACCGACGCGGCATCGGAGACATCCGTCGCCACGGCCTGCGCCCCGGTCTCGGCCTTCAGGTCTTCAAGCTTTTCGACGTTGCGGGCCGCCAGAACGACCTGGAACCCGTTTTTCGCAAGAAGACGCGCGAGCGAGGCGCTCAATCCGGACCCCACGCCTGCGATGATGGCGACATTGGATGTCATCAGACCTCTCCTGTTTTACATTGATCGCGATCGCCGACCGGAGCGAATGACCGGGAATTTGCCGGATCGGCGCGGCACCGACAATGCACGGCGGCACAGAAAAATGGCCGGGCGCGAAAACGGCCCGGCCAAAAAGAAGGTCAAAACCTTCAGAGGGGAACACCGTTCAGTGGAATGGGAGGAAACCGCCAAACGATCATTCTGTTGTGAGCCGATTTTAGGCCAGTTGCGACGAATGATTTTCCAAAATCGGCCGGCATTGCAAAAATCCTGTTCTTTCTTGCCACGCCGACCTCAGCGCGCCGGGGCTTCCGGCTCGAGCAGATCCGCATAGTGGCGCTTTGCCACGTCGGGATGAGAGCGCAACCGGCTTTTCAGCACGTTGGTTCCGACATCGCGAAACAGCGGATTGTCCGGATCGCTGGCCGGGCCACGCGCCTGCGCCGCCAATTCCTCGGACAGGCCAAGCAGCGGTATGGTCGCATCGAGCCTGGCGCTGAAGAAGAACGGCACTGAAATGCGCTCGACGCCGGCGGGCGGCGTCACGACGCGGTGCACGGTGGCGCGCAAATAGCCGTTCGAGGCCAGTTCAAGCAATTCGCCAATGTTGACGACAAGCGTGCCGGGAATAGGGTCCACATCCACCCAGCTTCCATCATAATCGACCTGCAACCCCTTGTTGTCATCCTGCAGCAACAACGTCAGGAAACCGCCATCCTTGTGCGCGCCGACACCCTGGTTGCCGCCGGTCGCGTCACGGCCGGGGTAGCGCACAATCTTCATGCGATGGTTGGGTTCGCTGCTGTAGATCGGGTCGAACGCGTCCTCGGGCTGATCGAGCGATAGCGCGAAAGCCTTCAGCAGCCGGATCGCCACGGCCGTCACCTTGCCCTGCCAGGCAAGCAGCGACGGCTTGAGATCCGGCAGCGCCGCTGGCCACTGGTTCGGGCCCTGTAGCCGCGTCCACGCGGGCACGCCCGGCCCCTGCGGTATGGGCTGGCGCTCGACGCCGATGTCGAGCTGCTCGCGCCAGTCTTCCTTGCCCTTGGTCAATTCGCCGCCGGCGCGCGTGTAGCCGCGGAACTGCGAGGACTTGACCATCTCGATCGAGAGCTTGTCAGCCTCCGCCAGGGCAAAGAAGCGGCGCGACGCAGTGAGCACCTCGCTGATCTCGGCCCAGGGGATGCCATGTCCGGCCAGATAGAAAAAGCCGATATCGCGCGAAGCGGAACGCAAATCCGCCAGAAATGTCCGACGTTCCGATGCGCCTTGTTCAAGACGGCTCAGATCGAGCACAGGCACTATTCTGGGCATATCAGGCTCCTTTCCCAGCGCGTTCCGGAAGTTGCTTGGAACTCCTCCGGAAAACCCAGCCGATTGAACATGCAGGCACTTTTCCGCGACCGTAGCTGCCATCAGTGCTGGCAAGTCTCATCGACTTCGGGTTGCCGGGGAAGAAACGATCGGCCCTTCGTCGCGGCCGCGACGAACAATTTTTCCATTCGCAGGCGGAAGCGGATGATGATCGCGATTCATTCGAGCAAATACGTGGAAAGCGGAAGCCGCCTGCATCGCTACAGCACGCCGCCTTCGCATAGATCGTCAGCCCGTTATCCAAGACCGACGGCTGAAATCATGCAGTTTGCGCGCCAGATTTAGCCGCCAAGGTGCGACAATCATCTCTCATGCATCAAAATCGGTGAAAATAAAGATAAAATAATATTTACAGTATAATTATGATTGCGCACAAAATTATTCGACTGAATAGTCGCCGATATTGGCGACCACCTTTGAGCTACCCGTTACTGCCGACTTGAGAGCCATTGTCTCAGGGGCGACTATCCCGACCGGCGTTAATCGCTTTGGTCCCGCTCCCCTGAGGGGCCGATCGCTCAAGAGGAGATCTCGAGATGGACGGGTATGACGAATCGATGTTCGACGACCTTGCCTTTGATGAAGCGGAAGGCCCTGCCGACAGCTACGACGAATTCGACGAAATGGACGAAGGCGATGGCTTCGACGGCGCCGATGAGGCCGACGAAGGCGACGAGTTCGACGAAGGCGACGAGTTCGAGGCCTCCGGCTTCGACGAGATGGACGCCGGCGACGAATTCGATGCCGGTGATGAGTTCGATGAGGGCGACGGCTTCGACGAAGGCGATGAGTCCGACGACGATGCCTGGGACCAGGCGATGAGCTACGCGCTTGCGGCAGAAGACAGCGACGAGTTCTTCCGCCGTATCGCCCGTGGCATTCGCGGCGTCGTGCGCACCGTCCGACGCGCCGCTCCCACGATCGGCCGCATTGCTCGCGCGGTGGCACCCGTCGCCAGCCTCATTCCTGGCGTCGGCACCGCCATTGGTGGTGTCGCCAATGTCGTCGGCCAGCTGATGGCGGATGAAGCGTCCGAAGACGAGGCGCTCGACGCATTCGCCGAGCTGGCGGTGCGCAATCGTGCCGCCATCCCGCTGGTCGCCGCGCTTGCAACGAGACGAGTGCTTGGCCCGGTGGCGGCGCGCATGCCTGCGGCGGCACGCACACAGGCAATTCGCACCGTGCGCCGTGCTGCTGCCCAGCTTGTCAACCGTGGCGGACCAACCGCAATCCGTGCGCTGCCCCGCATCGCCAACAGCGTTCGCCGTACGGCCGTCACGCGCCGCACGCCGGCGTCGGTTCGGCCGCTGGTTCTGGCGCGCACCGCGCGCCGTGTCGCGGCACGCGGGCAAGGTCTGCGCCGGCAATTGACGCGCCCCCTGCAGAGAGGGCGCCAGATCGTGCGCCGCACCGCGGCGGCGGTTCGTGCCGGCATGGCTCCAGGACAAAATCTTGCACGTATCGCGGGGCGAGCCTTGGGCGCCGGGCGGGCTGCCGGTGGTTGGCCAGGCGGATATGGCCAGCGCCATGGCCGTCGCCGGCGGATCACGATCCGCGGTCCGGTCAGCATCACCATTCGGCCGAACTGAAGCCCGACTTGCAACGGAAGGATCGTGGCGATGCGCACGGGTTCTTCGACCAGGCGGTTCCTGGACACCAAACTGCGGGCTTTGAAGGCTCGTGCACAGCGCCTGAACCGCTTGACGCCGCGGCGCATCGGGCTTCGTCCCGAAGACCTGCCCTATGCGCCGTCGCGGGCTCACTTCCATGCCGCCAACAGGCGGCTGGCGACCATCGGCAACACGATCGACCGGCAGATCGCCGAGATCGAGCGCGCCTGGCCGCCCGCAACGGCCCAGGCCGCGCTCACCCAGATGGCGATGCTCGACCGTAGCATAGACCGTCTGCGTCGCACCTTCGGCATGTTCTTCGAGGTGATGTCGCAGCGTGGTTCTGGCTTCGCTCCGGCGCTCGCCGCTCATGACGCGATCGCGCTCGACTGCTACACGGTTGTCCGTGGGGCCTTGCCGGGCGTCTTCCGTGGCCCGCTCTTGAAGCCGCTGACCTATATGGAGCATGGCTATTCGCCGGCCACCCAACGCCGCGGCGTGGCACTCGCCCGCCTGCTCGGTGACAGCAATCCATTCCCGGTGATCCGCATTCCCTGGGATCGCGACAATCCCTGGCAATCGGTCTTCCTGCACGAGGTCGCGCACAATTTGCAGGCCGACATGGGACTCTGGCAAGAGAACGCGCAAGCGGTTGCCAACCGACTGGCCTCGATGCGTTTCGATCCGCTCGTGGTGACGATCATGCGCCGCTGGCACAAGGAGATCTTCGCCGATCTCGCGGCATTGCTGCTTGGCGGTACCGCGTCGGTCTGGGGCATGATGGAGTTTCTTGCCCATCCTGGTGCGCGCGCCCTCACCTATCGCCCCGGCGGTGCGCATCCAACCGGCTGGATCAGGGTTCTGATCCTGACCGAGATGCTGCGCCGCATGGGCTTTGCCGACGAGGCGGCCCGCGCCGAGCGCGTCTGGCGCGGCCTCTACAACCCGGCCCGCGGCCACAGACTGCCTCCGGTCCTGCTTGCTTCAGTGCCACGTGTCATCCCGGCACTGGTAGACGAGATCGCCTACCAGCCACGGCGCGGTCTTGGTCAGCACGCGCTGGCCGACGCCATTCCTTTCACGCGCGCCGACGAGGCCCGCATCCGCCGTGGCGGAATCCTGATCGCGGCGGGGCGAGTGCCTGACCTGCCGCCACGTTTTCTTGTGTCGGCCAGCCGTTTCGCGCTGGAGGCCGGCGCCGAACCGGATGCCATTGCCAAGCTCGTCATCCGAAACCTGGCCCAGCGTCAGGCAAACCGACGGCCCACTGCGCAACCGTCCCCAGCCGCACTCGTTGCATGAGGTGAGATGTCATGGTCGACCTATTTACAACCGCCGCCAGCCCGGTCTCGAAATTTCGGTCGCCCGCCACGGTTGCCGTGGACAATCTGCTGCGCAAGACATTGCGCGTCAGTGACCCGCGCGATCCCGACCAGATCGCCAACGCCCTGCTCAACTTCTATCCCGAGGAAGCGGACCGGGACCGCCGCGAACAGGCTGGCCTGCCCTATTCGAGCGTGCCCGACTATGTGCCGCCAGCCCGCAACACCGGCCCGTCCTCCGTGGAAATGGCGCAGGCGCAGGACGATCTCGAACGCGACCTGCAGACGCTTTCAACCTCCTCGCCATTGAAGGACATCCGCATCGAGTTGATCGGCTGGGGCCGGTCGATCCGGCAGATCGCCAACGATGGACTGGCGGCTGCCCGACTGGCACTCAATTCCGTCAATCACGACCGCGCCATGTCGGCGCGCCGTCAGCTCGGCGAGTATTCGCGGCTGGCGCGCTATGTCGGTACGCTCACGGATGGCAGCGCCATCCTGTTCCGGCGGCTTGCCCAGAGTTGCGATGTGCTGGCCGGGCTCATTCTTGTGGCCATCGGCGAAGGACTGGCATCCAGCGGCATTACCCGCAGCACGTCGATCGTGCGCTCGGCGGCCGGAGAGCTGCAGGCGCGCCGCAACGCCGTCATCATGGCGCTGCGCAGCCTGACTGGCTCGGTCGAAAGCGCGCTTGGCCAGGAGGACTGGCCGCGCGGTATCGAAGCTTACCGCAATCTGGTGCAACAGCTGGAGGCCGGCGGCCAGGCGGACCTGCGCGCGCTTCTGGAAGAGAACGCGCTGTCGCAGGCGATGGACGACCTGGTCGACCTGTCGACCGGGGCAAGCGTGGAAGGTCTGCGTGAACTGTCGACCGCGTCGGCAATGCTCGTTCACCGCTTCCAGCGGCTGATCCAGTTCGGCCAGAGCATTCCGGTGCCGATCGACGTGCCGATCACGTCCGGACCGCCGGAATCGCCGCCGCTGGTGGCCTTCGTCTCCAGCCTGCAGCTTTTCGTCGATGCCTTCGTTTCGAAAGGCAGCTCGCGGCTGCTCTATGTCGCGCGCCCGCCAATCATCGTCTACGGGCTCTATGGCGCGGGCGGCCCCGACCAGGGCGCCATCCGCCTGATGAACCTCACCATCGCGCGCGGCTTCCTGCTCGAGCAGGTCGACTGCTTCGCCGGCTGCGGCTGCGATGACGACGACATCAGCTGCCAGGTGCTGCTGGACTACGTGCTGTTCCTGCTCGACCGGGCGATTGATCTTTATGCGGTGGGCACAGATCCGGATGGCCTTGGCGAACAGGAGAGACGGGCCACGGCCGTCGGCCTGGTGGTCAACAGAGTGCTGGACCTGACCGACCAGATGAAGAACCCTGGTGTGCTGCTGTGCGAATTCAGCGACAAGCTGAAGAACAAGCTCGGCGACATCACCGGTGATTTGATCGACCCCTTCGGTGGTCCGGCGGCCTGGGATGCGAGCCTGAGGGCGCTGATGGTGCGCGAGCTGCGCACCGCCTTCCAGGCGGAAGACCAGACGGAACGCCTCGTGCGTTCGCTGACCTCGCAATGCGACTTCAATGTTTTCAACTTCCGCAACAACCAGTCGCTGATCCGCTGGATGGTGCGCCAGATCCTCCAGGATACGTTCGGCCAGGGTACCAATCTGCCGAGCCCGGTCCAGATGCCGTCGCCAATAGCCAGTTCGATGGCAAGCATGGGGCAGAATCGTCCCGACTACTGGTCGGCCTGAGCAGGCAGGAGAGGAGCACGACAATGGCTGCGAAAATTCCGTTCCCCTATCATCCGGCCAACAAATTTCACGCCGGGGTCAAGGCCCGTTTCGAAGTGGCGGCCGAGACGCCACAGTCGATTGATCTGTTGGCCGACAAGGTCGTCACCAGCGGCGACGGGACCAAGACGGCGATCCGCGAGGTTGCCAAGGCGATCAGGGGCTTCCCCGACGACGAACAGTCGAAAACCTTCGACAGGTTGACCGTGGCGGTCGAGGCCATCGCGACGGGGTTGCAAAACCAGCCCAATGGCGACGCGATCGACAAGAAGCTTGGCGAAATCGGCAAGGCGATCAACAGGTTGGATGAGACCGTGCAGTCGCTTGGCCTGCGCGACAAGGACAATGTCACGGCGCTCTATGCCGCCGCGGTCGATACGACTGGCGACATCGTCGGCCGGACAATTGCCGGGCGCTGGTTCAACCAGGCGAAATTCATGTCGCTGCAGGAGATCGTGACATTCCAGAAGGGCAAGCCGCAGGAAAACCGGCGCCACGAGTTCGTCAGGCGCCTTAACGACGCCAACAATTTCAACAGCGGCCTTCCCGCGGTTGTGACCGAGAGCGAACTGGTGCGTTTCTTCGACCTCGCGCCGGCCGTGATGAACGCGATTGCCGCCAGCCAGGACGCGACGTCAGGCGAACAGCAGCCACCAAGTGCCTGAGAATCCTAGTGACTGAGAACCCAAGTGCCTGAAAACCCAGGTGCCTGAGAAACTATGAGCCGCCAATTCGAGCAAGATGAGGTCTGATTATGGCTAGTGAATCCAACCAGGTCATCCAGCGGCTGTTCCAGCGCTTCTTCAGGGACGAGTTGTCGGGATTGTCGCCGGCGGACCGCGCTGCTTTCGAGAGCGAATTCGAGGGTCGCTACGGAGAGTTGCTCGACCGCTCGTCCAGCAAGACAACAACCAGCTTCGCGGATCTGGTCGGCTTCGGCGACGGACCGATCAAGCCGTTCGATTCGCTGCAGATGCCGTTGCTGCGCAACGATTTCGACGAATCGATCATCCCGCCGCAACTGCAGGCGTCGGCCGAACTCTATTACATCTACCAGATGGACCGCATGAAGCTGTTCCAGGTGGTCGATGTGTTGCGCCGGCTGTTCCAGAACGGCCAGATCCGCATCCAGCGCGGCCCCGGCGCGCGCGGGCTCTACATCCTCGAGAAGTGGCGGCCGATCCGCTACAAGCGGCGCGACCGGCTGATCGCCTATCGCCGCGTCTTCAATTACGGCCGCGCGCCGGTGCCGGCGGGCGCCATCGTCAACCGCAGCTTCCACTTCCAACTGGTCGCCTTCATGAATGCGATGTCGCAATACTTCCAGGATCTGACCATTGGCCAGGTCATTCGCGGCAGCTCCACCATCAACGACCGGCCCTTCGCCGCACTTGCCACCGTGCAGCGCGTCGGCACCGACCTGCGCTATCACCTCGACCGTTCGAGCTATGGCAACATCCTGGCGCTGACCCGTGAAACCGGACAGTATCTGCAGCAGATCTTCGAGCTGTTTGATGCACCCGACATCAAGAAATCCTTCGACGCCAACACCAAATGGGACGTCATCGAAGCCGTCGCCAATCGCCATCTGGGCGGTGCGGCCGAGATGTCGCAACGCGCCAAGATGGCCGATGCCGGCCGGCGGACACTGCAATACATCGCCGAGAACGATTTCCGCACGACGGTCACGCCGGCGGAGTTCGACGCCGACGCCAAGAAGATGGGCTCGCAGGCCGATGCATGGCTTGCCGCCTACCGGCTGACACGCGAAGGACGCCGCTTCCCTGGCCTCGACGGCGATCGCGTGCACTGGTCGTACGGGATGAACCGCAACACCGCGTCGCGCATAGCCGCCTGAACTGTTCGCCGAGACTGAAGGGTGTCAGCGATGGACCACCATCTTGCTCTTCCCGGGCGTTTCGCGGCCAAGCCGCCGAACATCGTCATCGACGTCCCCCTGGCACTGTCGCCGATGGGGTTGCTGGTGACGGTGATGCTTTCCCAGTCGGCGCGCGTATGGCTGCCGCGCGGCTTCTATACCTTGCTCGACAACGATGAATACTACCGTCGTCGGCCCGATCAGATGGGAGGCAGTTGGCTCGATCCTGGCACGCGCGATGCCATCCTCAAGGAGCTGACGCTGGAACTCGAACCATGGCGGCGGGCCTGGCAGAATGGCCGCCTGTCATCGCGGGTGCATTGGATCGGTGACGCCCAATATGAAAGCGCATTGCCCGAGCGCGAGGAAACGACGCTGTTGCCACGCTTTGAGGGTTGCTGTGCGGCGCTCGAAACGCATTTTGGCGATGTGGCCGGCACCGCTGCTCCGCTCGACGAGTGCGCGCGCGACGTGATCGCGCTCTCTGCCGCGCTACAGCCCGACAACACCTATATTCTCACCATCGCCGGCAATGGCGGCGCCAGGCCGCCGCTCTGCGACTATCTAGAGCGGCTGGCATTTCCCACCAAACGCCACCCTGGAGCAATCCCGGGATGGTCCGGGCCGGCACTCTGGCCGGCCGCGGCGCCGATCGCGGCGAGCGGCCGCAATGCCGCGATCGTGCAAGTGGTCGCCCCGGTCATCCTGGCGCTGCCCGATGGCTGGACCGAAACCGACTGGGCGCTGGAAGATCCGGCCGACCATGATGACGCGACAGCCGACGATCCATGGCGCAATGCCTGCGCCCTCTGGTACGAACTGGCGCCGGCGGAGGTGGCGGCATGAAACCGCCCCGCATCCACCCGGTGCACGGCCTGCGCACCAATGCGCGCGATCTGGTGATGATCAGCGTCGCCGGACAAGTCGCCTCGCCGACCGAGAAAGGCACGCCTTGGCGCATCGGCTACGACGGCAGGCCGCGTTCGCTGCCGGGCACCGGCGGCATCGTGCTCAACCATCGCGTCGGCGATCCCTGTGTCGGGTTGGCCGGCGACCATGTCGAACCGGCGGTGTCGATCCGCAACGAAGCGCGTGCCGCCGGCGGCAGCCCCGACGCCGCCAACCAGGCGCTGCAAAGCTATTCCTGTGTCGGCAATCACGCGATCGTCACGTCAGGACGCGCGGTCGGTGCGCGCGGCGTGGTGACTGGCAAGCATGGCGGTGTCGACACCGTGCTGATCGACTTTCCGCTGCCGGCGATGCAGCAGATGGCAATCGGCGATCGCATCCAGGTCTGGGCCTACGGACTTGGCCTGCGCCTGACCGACTATCCCGACGTCGCCATCTGGAACTGCTCGCCAAGGCTGTTGGCGCGCTGGCGGCCGGTCGAGCGCAACGGCAGGATCCACGTCAAGGTGACGCACCGCATTCCCGCGCGTGTCATGGGCTCGGGCCTTGGCCGCAACAACGTGCTGCGCGGCGACTACGATATCCAGATGTCCGATCCCGGCATGGTGCGGCGCTACAAGCTCGGATCGCTGCGCTTCGGCGACATTGTCGGCATCATGGATGCGGACAACCGCTATGGCCGGTCACGGCTGGGAGGACATGTGTCGGTGGGCGTGATCGTGCATAGCGACAGCACGGTCGCTGGGCATGGGCCGGGCGTCGTCTCGCTGCTTTCGGCGCCGGCCTCGGTTCTGCAACTGGAGCTCAACCCGGACGCCAACATCGCGCGCTATCTGGACATTCGACCGCCGCGGCCGGCACAGCCGTCGTTTCCCCTGCCGACGGTCGAGCAAAGGGAACGGACGGTGGCACGGCTGCGCCGGCGGGCCACGGCGTCGGACCCAAGCATGGTGGCCGGATCCGGGTAGATCCGGCCTGAGCGGAGAAACAAGGTACGAGGAGGATCGGCATGTCATATCTCGACGAGCAACTCGACGCGCTGGTCAACGAGGCCGCGCAGGCCGTCGGTCACCGCTCGCCTTGCGGCTGCACACGCTGCCGGCGGCGGCAGCAGGGCTTTCGCGCCGTCGAGGTCAGGCGCCGGCATTTTCCAAGCTGTGGCTGCGGTGGTTGCGCTGACGCCGCCTCCTTCGACGAGACCGCGGCACGGCGAGCCCCGCGACCGGCGCGCGGCCAGACCTCGGCACGAGCCAGGGGCTCGCAATTGCCGGGCTGGCGCGGCTGGACGGCGCCGGTCTCGCTGGCAGCGATCGACGCGGCACGCGCCGCTGCAAGGCAGGGCGGGAGTGTCGATGCGACATTGCGGCCTTTCCTGGCGCCGGGCCCGCAGGTCTATCGCATCACCCGCGCCGGCATCGACCGCAACCGCCCGCTCAGCATCGGCATGACCAAGGGCAACAATTCGATCGCGCAGAGACTGACCGAGCATTACCGGCAGCCGAGCCGCGCCGATCCAAGGGTCAACTCCGCGATCCGCAATCTGCAGCCGGGCCAGATCCTGGTCCAGGCTGCTCGTCTCACTCGTCAGGCCATGCATCCAAGGCGTGCAAGGAACTACGAGGGCTGGCTGCAGGACCGGGAGCGGCCGCTGCTTTACGACCCCAACAGCACGACATTCGATGAAATGGGTCTGATGCGCAACAACTAAACCAAGGGAGATCCCTATGCACGGGCAAGTCGCACCTCGCGCAAGGTCGGTATGGGCCGACCTCGATGCCATCGTTCTTCAGGAGGTCAAGGCGCTGCGCTCGGCACCGCCGCGTCCAGTTGAGGCACCGTTCGGCTCCGACGAGGAGTTCGTGGACCGTGCCTCGGCCTATCTCGAAGGCCGCGGCGAAGAGGCTCATCTGCTGATGGAGCGCCTGCGCGGCATGCTCGGCCAGACGGCAAGTCCGCATACGAATGAGGCCGAGGCACTGCCAGAACCCGCGCGTGAAGAAGGGATCGACAATCCAGTGCACCCTGGGCCCGTGCCAGCCGACGTCGCGTCACCGGAGGCCGAACACGAGCAAGAGACATGACGCTGTTTTCGCCCACGCCCTTCGAACTCGACCGGCTGGCCGACGAAGCGGACTATGCGGTGGTCGGGCCGACTGACGGCCGCGCCAGGGTCACGCATACCAACCGCTTTCCGCACAGTGCGGTCTGCCATATCGAACGCGATTTCGGCGACGGCAGGATGACCGGCTGTACTGCCTTCCTGATTTCGCCGACGCGGCTGTTGACGGCGGCACATTGCATCACCAGTCCGATCCGGCAGCGCCTCGGCCTGCCCAATCTCGCGGTGCGCATCCGTGTCACGCCAGGCCGCGCGTCACGCGATGCACGGCCTTTCGGCTGGCAGTGGGCCAAGCAATGGCACGTCAATCCGCCATACCGGCGCCGTCCGTCGGGTTTGCACGATGTCGGACTGATCGAGCTCGAGCGGCCGTTCTCGCCTTCGCCGGGATTCTTCCAGCTGTGGTCGCCGAACCGCCAAGATCTCGAAAGGCTTCGCAGCTCACGGCTGCTGCACATTTCGGGCTATCCGGCCGACAAGCCGGATGGCACGCAATGGGAGCATTCGGAACGCCTGGACCGGATCACGGAACGGCAACTTTTCTACAGCGTCGATACGTGTCCGGGACATAGCGGCGCTCCTGTCTGGATCCATCGCCAGCAAGCCGGCGCGCCCGTGGTCGTCGCGGTTCACACCGCTGGCCCGAGGCCGCATTCGAGTGGCGCCTGGGGGTGTCGGCCCGGCGTGCCGCTGGCGCCTGCCGGACTGTTCAACCGAGGCGTCAGGCTGACCCCTGATCTCTTGCGCTCAATCCGCGCCGGGTTCAGGCGCTGAGTGGCGAAAAAGATGAACGGATGATGATTTTGCGAATGCTAATATTCTGGGAAGTGTTATAGTTCGCGCCATCAATGCAGCATTCATACTGGTCGCGCCGGGGTTCGGTGGCGCGGCAGTTTTGTTGGGGCGCCGGGGCTTGTGATTGTAATGAGTTTCCTGCCAACTAGGGCGTTCGGCCATGATTGCACGTGCCGAGAACTTGCAGAGACTTTCTGATTTTGCCGACGAGATCTCTGCGTCACGGAAGGAATGTGATCCGGAAACGGATACTTCCAGATTTGTCGTGAACGGCCATTCACTGGTCGCCATCCGTCACGTGGACGATGACGATTGCGCGGTTGGTCATGCCGATGAGCGCCGACCGGTGGGACGCATCGTGTGCGCCGGCACACACTATCTGATCTATGATGCGGTCTACGTGCCGCCCGCGACCAGCGATCTTCCACTGTCGGCCGCCGACATATTGACACGGCGCGAGCTCCAGATCGCCCTGCTGATCAGCGACGGAAAACTGGACAAGGAGATCGCGCGGCAACTCGGCATCAGCGGCTACACCGTACGCGAACACATCAGGCGGATCTTCGCAAAGCTGAACATCGGCCGGCGTTCGGCAATCGCATCTTGCGTGCTGGCTGGCCGGGCGGATTTCCGCCACGATGTCCGATAGACCGAGGGGCCTCCGGGGTCTGCCCACCAAAAATCAGGCGAACGCTTTTTTCGAAGAGTCTGCTCGAAGCAGCATGCCAAACAGGTCGCGCGGCTCGTCGGGATCGGCCAGCATGTCGAGTTCCTGGTAGAGGCCGGTCGACTTCAGCTGTTCCCTGACATAACGCAGCGCCGAAAAATCCTCGATGGCGAAGCCCACCGAATCGAACAGCGTGATCTGACCGGCATCGCACCGACCTTTGGTGGCGCCTGACATGACTTGCCACAACTCGGTCACCTCATGATCCGGCGCAAGCTGCTGGATCTCGCCTTCTATGCGGGTCTGCGGCGGGTATTCGACGAAGATGTCGAAGCGCAGCAGGATGTCGCGGTCCAGTTTGGTCTTGCCCGGTCAGTCGCCGCCGACGGCGTTGATGTGGACGCCGGAACCGACCATGTTGTCGGTCAGGATGGTGGCATACTGCTTGTCGGCGCTGACGGTGGTGATGATGTCGGCACTGACCAGACCGTGGCATGCGGGCGTGCTGCATGCGGGTGCGGCCGGCCTCGCCGAAGCGATCCTTGCGGGCCTGCGCACCGACGCGGCGCTCAACGTGGCGGCCAACGTGCCTTATGTGATCAGCCGCGACGCCGATTACGCCGTGCCTATCCACGGCGACGATCGCGGCATCCCCGCCGTCCTCGTCGAGATCCGGCAGGATCTGCTCGCGAGCCGGTCCGGTATCGAGGAGTGGGCAAACCGCCTCGCGGCGGCGCTACCCGCACGTGCGACGGAGACAATTTCGTGAGCAATCTCAGCCTGCGCGAACGCGACGCCGCGGCCATCGCGCAGATCGGCAAGCTGCGCTTCTCGCCGCTCAGCGTCGTCGGTGGCCAGGGCAACAGATTGATCGAGGAAGGCGGCCACTCGCTGCTCGACCTGTCGGGATCGGCCGGGCCAGAAGAGATCGGTGACATCAAAAAAACTGGCCTGGATGTCACACAGGAGAATCCTCGCTCGTCATGGCGTCGGCACCAACAGAAGGAAGCCAACCATGACCGCAAAAATCGATCTCTTCGCCGCTGCCCCTTCGCTGATGAAGAACTGGCAGCGCTCCTCGATCGAGCTCTCCGCCGCCGCCAGCCTCGAGCATAGCCTCACCGAACTGGTGAAGCTGCGTGCCTCGCAGATCAATGGCTGCGCCAACTGCATCAATCTCCACGCGACCGAAGCGCGCGAGAACGGTGAGACCGAGCAGCGCATCTACCTGCTGCCGGCCTGGCGCGAAGCACCCTGCTACAGCGACCGCGAACGCGCGGCACTGGCCTGGACCGAGGCCTTGACCCGGATCTCGGAAGACACAGGCCGCGCAGGCGCCTATGAAGAGTTGAAGGCGCATTTCACGGAGGAGGAGCAGATCAAGCTCACCTTGACGATCAACATCATCAACGCCTGGAACCGCATCTCAGTCGGTTTCGGCCTCTATGCCGACCCGGCTGCCATCAAGGCCGCCAGGGCGGCGGCAGCCTGATGACGAGTCCCGAGGCCGACGATGCGGCAGCGGGTTTCGCCCCGTTGCGCCCGAAGCTCATGCGCGTTGCCTATCGCATGCTAGGCTCGGTGTCGGACGCCGAGGACGTCGTGCAAGAGGCCTTCATCCGCTGGATGAAGGCCGATCGCGGCATGGTCCGCGAACCCGAGGCATTCCTGCGCCGTACAGTGACGCGGCTGTGCCTCGACCAGCTCAAATCCGCGCGGCATAAACGCGAGACCTATGTCGGCCCCTGGCTTCCCGATCCCGTCGTCGAAGAAGACGAGGTGGAAGACGTCACCTTGCCGCTTATGCTGGCACTGGAGCGACTGTCACCGCTCGAACGCGCCGCCTTCCTGCTGCACGATGTGTTCGGGCTCGGGTTTGACGAGGTCGCGGCCGCGGTCGATCGCGACCCGGCCGCCTGCCGTCAACTGGCGGCCCGGGCGCGCGGCCATGTCCGCGAGGCGCGGCCCCGCTTTGCGGTGGAGAGGCAACACGGGCTCGCGCTTGCCGAGGCCTTTTTCACGGCCTCGCGCAGCGGCGACATGAAGGCGCTTGGCGCCATGTTGAGCGCCGATGTCATCGCCCATGCCGATGGCGGCGGCAAGCGTCCGGCAGCCGCGCAGCCGGTCTTGGGCTTCGATGCCGTCATGACTCATTACGAGCAGGTTGCGGCCTGGTTGCGCACGCATGCCTCGAAACTTGTCCGCGTCGGTTTCATCAACGGATTGCCGGGCTTCGTCACCCTTGAAGCCGATGGCGAACTCCAGACCACCGCACTTGACATACACGACGGCAAGATCGCGGCCATCTATGTCGTGCGTAACCCCGACAAGCTCAAGCATCTACACTAACTATCAGGCCAGTCCGAACTTCTCCACGGCGCGCATGATGCCACGCAATTCGGCGAGACCCTTCAGCCGGCCGATCAGCGAGTAGCCGGGATTGATCTTCTTCTTGCCGATATCGTCGGCGAGCAGATGCCCATGGTCCGGCCGCATCGGAATGCGCCAGTCGGCGCGGCCTTCGCTGCGCCGGCGCTTCTCCTCTTGCATCAGAGCGAGGATGACATGCGCCATGTCGGTGCCGCCCTCGAGATGCTCGGCTTCGTAGAACGAGCCGTCCTCCTCGATGGTGATGTTGCGCAGATGGACGAAATGGATGCGGTCGGCGAATTCCTTGACCATGGCGACGATGTCGTTGTCGGCGCGCGTACCGTAGGAGCCGGTGCAGAAGGTCAGGCCATTGGCCGGGCTGTCGACCGCTTCGAGGATGAAACGCGCATCCTGCGCGGTCGACACGACGCGCGGCAGGCCATAGAGCGAAAAGGGCGGGTCGTCTGGATGGATGCACATGCGCACCCCTTCCTCTTCGGCCGCTGGAATGATCTCGCGCAGGAACCAGGCGAGGTTGTCACGCAATTCCTTGGGCCCGATCCCATCATATTCCGCCAAAGCCTCGCGGAAACTGTCGCGGTCATATTTGCGCTCGGTTGCCGGCAGGCCGGCGATGAGGTTGCGCTCGATCTGGTCGACCTGCTCCGGTGTCAGCGCCTTCAGCCGCGTCTCGGCCTCGGCGATACGCGCCGGCGTGTAGCTGGCGGCGCCGTTCTTGCGCTGCAGCACGAATAGGTCATAGGCGGCAAAATCAATGGCATCGAAGCGCAGGGCGTAGCCGGTTGTCGGCAGGCGATGCATAAGATCGGTGCGCGTCCAGTCCACCACCGGCATGAAATTGTAGCAGACCGTCTTGATGCCTGCTTTGGCGAGCGCGCGGATGCTGTCGCGATAGTAGCCGGCATAACGCTCGCGTTCGGGCGCGCCGATCTTGAAAGAATTGTGGACCGGGATGCTTTCGACGACCGACCATGTCAGGCCGGCGGCCTCGATGATACGCTTGCGTTCGAGCACATCGGCCTCGGGCCAGGCCCTGCCATCGTAGATATGATGGAGCGCAGAAACCACGCCCGTGGCACCAGCCTGTCTGACATGATCGAGTGTCACCGGATCATCCGGACCATACCAGCGCCAGCACTGTTCCATTGCCGCTTTCCTTTTTGCGAGAGACCGGCAACCTATTGTTTGACTACGATGAGTGTCAAACTCGGAACCAGGTTTTCGACAGCGCATGAGGAGCTCCCACGATGAAAGATTTTGATGGCAAGGTGGCATTGGTAACGGGGACAACCGGCATCGCACTCGCCACCGCAAGACGGCTGGCGCAGGGGGGTGCCGCGATCATCGCCTGCGGCATCGACCGGGCCGCCAATACCGCCATGCAGGAAAACCTTGCCGAGGCCGGGGCGGATGCGCTGGTGCAGACAGTTGACGTCTCGGTCTCTGACCAGGTTCGCGACGCGGTCGCGGCCGGTGTCGCGAAATTCGGCGGCATCGACGTCATCGTCAATTCCGCCGCGGTGCATCCCTACGGAACCGCGACGACGACCGACTGGGAAACCTGGAACCGGGCGATGACGGTCAATGTCGGCTCGATTTACCTGACCGCGCATTTTGGCATCCCGGAAATGATCAGGCGCGGTGGCGGCGCCATCGTCAACGTCGCTTCGGTGCAAGGCTTCGCCTGCCAGCAGAACGTCGCCGCCTATGCCACGACCAAGGGCGCCATCCATACGCTGACGCGCTCGCTAGCGCTCGACTACGCGGCATCAGGCATAAGGGTGAATTCAGTGAGCCCGGGCTCAATCCGCACACCGATCCTGGAGAAGGCCGCGCGTGGCGACAATGGCAGCGATGCCGATGTCGAAGAAGCCTACAGGCGCTTCGGCGCGGCGCATCCCTTGGGCCGCATCGGCGAGCCGGAGGAAGTGGCGGAACTCATCGCCTTTCTGTGTTCCTCGAAGGCCGGCTTCTGCACAGGCGCCGACTACAAGATCGACGGCGGTCTGACCGCCGGCATCGGCGTGAAGTAGACGCGTGACGGTCAGCCCGGCCTTCACACGCGGCATGATGCTCAGGGGTTTTGGGAGCGCAGCGTCCGCAAGGTGATCGAATAGCGATGCTCGGCAAGCGGCGGGATGCTGTGCTCCCATTCGGTGCGCGAAGGGCCAGTCATGAGATAGGCCGACCTTGACTCGACGGCGATGGTCCGGCGCTCCCATTTGTCACCGCTCTTTCGCCGCAGCCGAAAGCTGCAGGGCGCCATCAGGGAGACACCAACGATATCCTCGAAATGCGGCTTGTCGCGATGCCAGCCGATACCGGCGCCGGGCCGGTATTCATTGATCAGCACCTGAGCAAACGTCTCGGCAGGCCGGTGCGCAAAGGCCGCGACCTTCGCGCGTAGAGGCAGCAGGAAGTCTGGAATCGGCGCCGCCTCGACCACTTCGCGCCGCTCATAATCGTAGCGCAGGCCGAACCCGACGACGCGCCGGTTTGCCAGATGGCCATGGAAATCGAACGCCTGGAAAGGCAGCTCTTCAAGATGCCGGGCGAGTTCGGTCTCTTCCTGCGGCGTGATCAATTCGGCTTGGTAGGCGAAGCCTTCAGGCAACTCCTCGGCATCGCCAAACAAATCCTGCTGGAATGCCAGAGCGGGGGCGGTGGCTTTCGATTTGAGCGACGACATCCCAGCTAGATGGTGAAGGCCGGACCACAAGGCAATACGGACCCGTGCTTCCAGACCTGACAGATAGCGGCGACGAGCAACGGCAGGGAACCGGACCTTGGGCTGGCGAATTTATCTGGCTGAGCCGTCAGGTGCCAACATGCCATCGACCGCGATCCGAAACACACAATACGATCCCGGAACCAGGACCCTCTCCGTCTGGTTTGTGCCGAGCGGCAATCGTTATGACTATGCTGACGTCGCCCCGGCAACCTACGCAGCTTTCATGAAAGCATCCTCGAAGGGCCGCTTCTTCAATGAATTCATCCGCGACCGTTACAGCTACCGTCGCGTGGCATGACGTGTAGGATCAAGGTCGGCCTGTCAGGCCTTCTTGTTCAGCTCCGCGGGTGAGTGGTCCGGCGCCGGTTCCCAGCCAAAGACACTGCGGCCGCCGAGCAAATGCGACTGGTCGAATTCTCCGGCGACAATTTCCTTCAGGCTGGGGCCAGTGACGTATCGCTCGACCTGCCGCGACTGATCGTCAAGCCGCTTCAACGCACCGATTTCCTCTTCGCGGCCGAGCCTGGCCTTCTGCACGGCCGATTTCAGCACGCCGATCGTCTCGTCATAGACCTTGAGCGGAACGGGGAACGGGTGCCTGTCCTTGCCGCCATGGGCGAGCGAGAAACGGCCCGGATCGGAAAACCGGCACGGCGCGCCATGCACCACTTCGGCAACGAGGGCCAGTGCGCGCACCGTGCGCGCGCCCACGCCGGGAACCAGCAGAAGCTCGGAAAAATCCGCCGGGCCACGCTCGGCGGCGGCCGCCATGTTTCCATGCAGGCGACGCATGATGACATCGCTTTCGCGCACATCGTGGTGAGCCGGCATGACCAGATGCGGCAGCAGTGGCTGCTCCGGAGCTGGGGCGGTGTTGGGATGCAAAGCAGCGAATTCCTGCAGGATACGGTCCGGCCCAAGGTCCTGGAGCAGGTCTAGCTGTCCCTGGCGCGAGGCCTCGGCACGGCGGTCGGTCAGGTTGACGATCTCGCCCTGGTTGGCGCCTTCGATGGCGGCATGCGGCTGATCGACGAAACTCTTCAGACCTTCGGACAGCCAATGGTAGCGGCGTGCCACCTTGCTGTCGCCGTTCATGCCTTGCTGCACCACCACCCAGTCGCCATCGTCGGTGACGATGAAGCCGTGCAGATAGAGGTCGAAGCCATCCTGAACGGCGGCGCTGTCGACCTTGGCGACCAGCCGGCTGACGGTTGCGAGGTGCTGTCCGTCGAAGCCGATCCGCTCGCCAATGGCGGTCAGCTCATGCGGCGTCTTGCGCGAATGCGCGCCACGGCCGCCGCAGACGTGAATGCCGAGTTCGCCAGAGAGCGGCGTCAGACCCCGTTTCAAGGCGCCGACGACGCTGGTGGTGATGCCGGAGGAGTGCCAGTCCATGCCCATGACGGCGCCGAAGGACTGGAACCAGAACGGATGCGCCAGCCGCCGCAGCAATTCGTTGCGGCCATAATGATGGATGATCGCCTCGCACATGACGGCGCCAAGGCGCGTCATGCGGTCGCCCAGCCATTTCGGCACGCGCCCGCCATGAAGTGGAAGATCCGCACTGCCCGATCGTTGCGCCAAATCCGTTGCCTGTTCCGGTGTCTGTCCACACAGATAGGCATCCCAGGCCACGCAGGAAAGCTTTGAATGCTCCCGCTCGAATTGGCCGAGGGACCAAATCGATTTCGCCTGATAATGGGCGCAGCCCTTGCGGCTACCGCACCACGCGTTTCTCGAGCTTGCGGGCCAGAGTGCGCCGGTGCAGGCCCAGCCGGCGCGCCGTTTCGGAGATGTTGAAGCCGGTCTCGACGAGCGTTTCGTGGATGCGCTCCCATTCGAGATTCTTGATCGAGGTGGGACGGGTCGTCAGCGAGACCGAAACATCGCCCTCGGCGCGGCCGAAGGCGGCTTCGATGTCATCGGTGTTGGCGGGCTTGGCCAAATAGTGACATGCGCCAAGCTTGATCGCCTCGACCGCGGTGGCGATGCTGGCAAAGCCGGTCAGCACGACGATTCTCATCGACGCATTGCGGGCGCTGAGCAATTTGACGCATTCCAGCCCGGAGCCACCGGCGCCAAGCTTGAGATCGACGACGGCGTATGCCGGAACGGCCGTTTCGAGGGCACGAACCAAATCTTCCCTGCCGTGGCAGACCATGACGTCGTAGTCGCGCTTCTCGAAGGAGCGCTTCAGCGTCTTCGCGAAGGTGGCGTCGTCCTCGACGATAAACAGGGATCGATCAGGCCTCATGATCATCTCCATCGGTCAGCGCCGCGAGCGGCAGTGAAAGCGTAACACAGGCGCCCTCTTCCATGTTACGCGCCGAAAAGTCGCCGCCGAGCTTTCGGACCACGTTGACGACGAGGAAAAGGCCAAGGCCACCGCCCGGCCGTCCCTTGCTCGACATATAGGGCTGGCCAAGTGCAGCCAGAATACCCTCGTCGAAACCCGGCCCGCGGTCGCGCACGGCAATCACCAGTTTCTCGCCCTGCCGCTCGGCGGTGACGCCTACCCAATCGGGCGATGCTTCCTGGGCATTGTCGAAGACGTTGAAGATGACCTGCTTCAGCGCCGTGTCGGAGACGATCTGCTCATCGGGTTCGAAATCGTTCACGTACTCCAGATTGAGCGGCTGGCGGCTGGTGCGCCACTCCTGGACCAGATCGTCGAGGAAATGGCGGATGCTGGTGCGGATGGTGCCTTCGCCCCGCGCCTGCCCCGAAGACATCAGGATGCCCGAAACGATGCTCTTGCAGCGCTCGATCTGCGCCTGCATTTCGGCCACGTCCCCGGCCAGCTCGCGGTTGCGCGAGACGCTGCGCATCTGGCGCCAGTCGGACAGGATGACCGATATGGTCGAAAGCGGCGTGCCCAGTTCATGCGCGGCACCCGAGGCCAGCAGGCCCATACGCACGATGTGGTCTTCCTCGGCCGAGCGCTGGCGCAGATCGGCGAGATAGGCGTCGCGCTCACGCAGATTGCGGTTGATGCGTGTCATGAAGATGACGATCAGGCCCGCCGCCAGCACGAAGCAGATGAACATGCCCCTGATATGCAGGGCCAACAGGTCGCTGCCGCCGTGATGCGGGACCGCGATCGGCTGGAACTGGAAGGTGAGGAAGACGAAGCAGGCCGAAGCGGCCGCCACCAGGATCCAGGTGGACCAGGGTGTCAGCAGCGCGGCGCCAAGCGTGATCTGCAGGAGATAGAGCGATACGAACGGATTCGAGGAACCGCCGCTCAGGTAGAGCTGTGTGGTCAGTGCCGCCATGTCGAAAATGAGCGCCACGAACAGCTGCGCGTTGCTGATCGGGCGCTGGCCACGCGAAGCCAGCAGGCTGAAGATGTTCAGCCCGACCAGGAAAAGCACGACGCCGGCCATTTCCGGCAGCGGCAGCGGGATATCGAACCAGTATTCCGTCACCAGAATGGTAAGCACCTGACCCGCCACCGCCAGCCAACGCAGTTGGATGAGCAGGAGCAGGTTCTTCCTGTTCGCGGCGTCGGGATTGGTGACTCCGCTGCCCTTGCCCGCAAGAGATGTTGCCGCGAAGGATTTGTCGTAGCCAGGCGCTGAAGTCGTGACGCTCATCTTGCCGGTCCTTGCCGCCGACGGCGGTCGATCATCGGCGCGGCCAAGGCTGCGGCGAGCATCGCAGCGAGCGTGAACCAGGTCAAAGCATAGACGAGGTGGCTGTTGCGGAAAGTCACGACAGTCAGGCCGCCACGCGGCCAGTCGCCGGATGCCTCCGCATCGACGAAATAGGGCGCGACATCCGTCTGACCGCGCGCGGTTGCGATGGCGGCGACGTCCCGTGAATACCAGCGATTGCCCGCGGCATCGTTGTTGCGCAGGAAGCCGCCACCGGGCTCGCTGATGCGCAACAACCCGTCAATGACGGCCGGCGACGAGATGCCATCGCTCTCCCGCTCGAACTCAGGCTTGCGCTCCTGGGGAATGAAGCCGCGGTTGACCAGTACGACGAAGCCGCGATCTGTTTGCATCGGCGTCAGCACCCAATAGCCGCCGCCAAGCTCCGTCACCGCTTGCACCAGCGTATTGGCGCCGCCCAGAAAGCGCCCGGCCAATCGCACATGGCGGTATTCGTCACCGGCGGCGGTCATGCCGCTCCAGTTCAGTGGGCCAGGCGCATCGACAACGGGGGCATGGATGCGTTGGTCAACGCGGGCGATCAGATCGAGCTTCCAGACCCGCCTTTCCAGCTGCCATATGCCGAGGCCAAGAAACACCAGCACGCCGAGGAGCCCGAGCAGGCGGAGGAACATACGCGACGCGGGCGATCTGCCGGCGTCCTTTCCTGGCGCGGCGGGCAAGCCAATCCCGGCCCGCCCGATCCGTGCCTCGATACTGGTCCTCCCCGCGCCCGGCGCCGGGCTCACGGCATCTCGCGCATGTCGTGAAGCCCTGGCATCATGTTGGCGTTGAGATGGTACATCACCCAGAGCGAGCCGGTCAGCACGATGACGACCAGGATCAGTGTAAAGATCAGCGCCAGCATCGACCATCCGCCCTCGGAGGCGGTGTTCATATGCAGGAAGAAGACCATGTGGACGACGATCTGCACCACCGCGAAAGCCATGACGACGATGGCCGTGGCCTGCTTGTCGTCGATGGCGCCGCTCATGACCAGCCAGAATGGGATGGCCGTCAGTATCACCGACAGCACGAAGCCGATCAGGTAGCCCCTGAACGACCCATGCGCGGCTCCGCCATGGGCGTCGCCGTGACCCTCGGCATGATCATGAGCGCTCATCGCAACATCCCCATCAGGTAGACGAAGGTGAAGACGCCGATCCAGACGACGTCGAGGAAATGCCAGAACATCGAGAGGCACATCAGCCGACGGCGGTTGGCCTCGATAAGGCCGAACCGGGCAACCTGCGTCATCAGCGTCACCAGCCAGACGAGGCCGAAGGTGACGTGCAGGCCGTGCGTGCCGACCAAAGTGAAGAAGGATGACAGGAAAGCGCTGCGCTGCGGCGTGGCACCTTCATGGATCATGTGGGAGAACTCGTAGAGCTCGATCGACAGGAAGGCCAGACCGAACAGGGCGGTCACCGCAAGCCAGGCTTGCGTTGCCGCGACGCGGCCCTTGTCCATGGTCAGCATGGCAAAGCCATAGGTGATCGAGGAGAACAGCAGCATGGCGGTGTTGACCGCCACCAAGTCGAGGTCGAACAGGTCCTTCGGCGCCGGCCCCGCCGCGTAATTGCCGCCGAGCACGCCATAGGCCGCGAACAGCATGGCGAAGATCAGGCAGTCGCTCATCAGATAGAGCCAGAAGCCGAGCATGGTGCTGCTGCCTTCGGCGTGCGCATGCTCTTCTTCCAGGTGGAAGACCGGTTCGGTGCCGGCCGTGGTTGCTGTCGAAGCCATGCTCAAACCCTAGCCCTGGGCAGCGAGGAGCGTCGTCCTCGCCTCCTCCGTCTGCGTGACCTCGGCAGTCGGAATGTGGAAGTCTCTGATATAGTTGAAGGTGTGGCCGATCGCGGTGGCGATCAGGCAGACGAAGCTCAGCGCCGCCAGCCACCAGATGTACCAGATCAGGCCGAAGCCGAGAGCCACGCTAAAGGCGGCCAAGATGACACCGGTGCCGGTGTTGCTCGGCATGTGGATCGGCTTGAAGCCGGAGAGCGGCCTGCTGTAGCCGGCCTTCTTCATGTCCCACCAGGCATCGTTGTCGCGCACGACCGGCGTGAAGGCGAAGTTGTAGGCGGGCGGCGGCGAGGAGGTCGACCATTCGAGCGTGCGGCCGTCCCAAGGATCGCCGGTCGGATCCGTCAGGGCCTCGCGCTTGCGGATGGAGACGTAGATCTGGACCAGGAAAGCGGCAATGCCGAAGGCAATCAGCACCGCGCCGAAGGCAGCGATGATGAACCAGATCTGCAGCGATGGGTCGTCGAAGACGCGCATGCGGCGCGTCACGCCCATCAGGCCGAGGACATAGAGCGGCATGAAGGCGAACCAGAAGCCGACCACCCAGAACCAGAACGAGACCTTGCCCCAGAACGGATCGAGCTTGAACCCGAAGGCCTTGGGCCACCAGTAGGCGATGCCGGCAAACAGGCCGAACAGCACGCCGCCGATGATGACATTGTGGAAATGCGCGATCAGGAACAGGCTGTTGTGCAGGACGAAGTCCGCCGGCGGCACGGCAAGCAGCACGCCGGTCATGCCGCCGACGGTGAAGGTGAGCATGAAGGCCATCGTCCACATCATCGGCAGTTCGAAGCGGATGCGGCCGCGATACATCGTGAACAGCCAGTTGAAGATCTTCGCCCCGGTCGGGATCGAAATGATCATCGTGGTGATGCCGAAGAAGGAATTGACGCTGGCGCCGGAGCCCATGGTGAAGAAGTGGTGCAGCCAGACCAGATAGGACAGGATGGTGATGACCACCGTGGCGTAGACCATCGAGGTGTAGCCGAACAGGCGCTTGCCGGAGAAGGTCGAGGTAACCTCGGAAAAGACGCCGAACAGCGGCAGGATGAGGATGTAAACTTCCGGGCGACCCCATATCCAGATGAGGTTCACATACATCATCGGGTTGCCGCCGAAATCGTTGGTGAAGAAATTGGTGCCGACATAGCGGTCGAGCGCCAGCAGCGAGAGCACCGCCGTCAGCACCGGGAAGGACGCCACGATCAGCACATTGGTGCACAGCGACGTCCAGGTGAAGACAGGCATACGCATCATCGTCATGCCGGGCGCGCGCATCTTGATGATGGTGCAGATCAGGTTGATGCCCGACAGCGTGGTGCCGACACCCGCCACCTGCAACGCCCAGATGTAATAATCGACGCCGACGTCGGGACTGTAGCCGATGCCGGAGAGCGGCGGATAGGCGAGCCAGCCGGTGCGGGCGAATTCGCCGACAAACAGCGACGCCATGACCAGGATGGCGCCGCCGACCGTCATCCAGAAGCTGAAATTGTTGAGGAAGGGGAAGGAGACGTCACGCGCGCCGATCTGCAGCGGCACGACGAAGTTCATCAGCCCGGTGACGAAGGGCATCGCCACGAAGAAGATCATGATCACGCCGTGCGCGGTGAAGATCTGGTCATAGTGATGCGAATTGAGGTAGCCCTCGGAACCGTTGAAGGCGATGGCCTGCTGCAGGCGCATCATGATGGCGTCCGAAAAGCCGCGCAGCAGCATGACGAGGCCGAGCACCATGTACATGATGCCGATCTTCTTGTGGTCGACGCTGGTGAACCACTCGCGCCAGAGGTAACCCCAGAGCTTGAAATAGGTGATGACGCCGAGAAGGGCTACGCCGCCGAGCGCCACCGCGGCGAAGGTGGCAACGACGATCGGCTCGTGCAGCGGCAGCGAGTCCAAGGTGAGACGGCCGAAGATGAATCTGGTCAGCGTATCGGGCATTGGCTGTCTCTCACAATTCTTGCCGCAGCAGGCCGAGCGATGGCGCATCCGCCTCGGCGCGGCGGCTCTCGGTGCCTGGCCTCAGCAGCCCGGCCCCGCGCAGCGGGGAAGATTCCTGGCCGGCCAATCCGTCGGCGTGGCGTTGCTGGCCGCGCGCGTCGCGGCAGCCGCTTCCTCAGCCGTGCAGATGCTGGCGACATAGGACGGATCGTTGCCGAACACCGCGCCGCGCCGGGCGAGCTTGTCGTATTGCAGCGGCAGCGTGTTGCGGACACCCGCAAGACCGAGGCCGCCCTTGGCGTCGATCGACATCATCTCGTTCATGCACATCTTGCCGCGCTCGACGCACAGATTGAGAATGGCGCCGTAGAGGTCGGGATCGACAGAGGCGTAGTGGCGGACCGGCTCGTTCTCGCTCGGCTTTTCGAGTTCGAGATAGCTGTCACGGTTCAGCGCCGCCGACGCGGTCCTGGTCTGCGCCACCCACTGGTCGAAAGCCTGGTCGGACAGGCCGTGGAAGGCGAAGCGCATGCCCGAAAAGCCGGCGCCGCTGTAATTGGCTGAGAAGCCTACATACGTGCCCGGCCGGTTGATAACGGCGTGTAGCTTGGTCTCCATCGCCGGCATTGCATAGATCTGCCCGGCCAGGGCTGGAATGTAGAAGGAGTTCATCACCGCCGAGGAGGTGATGCGGAAGTCGATCGGCTGGTTGACCGGCGCCGCCAGCTCGTTGACGGAGGCGATGCCATAGTCCGGATAGATGAAGAGCCACTTCCAGTCGAGCGCCACGACCTCGACCCGCAGCGGCTTGTGCAGCGCTGTGACCGGCTGGCCGGGCTCGATGCGGTCGATGCGGCGGTAGGGGTCGAGCAGATGCGTGCCGAGCCAGGTCAGCGCGCCAAGGCATATGATGATAAGCAGGGGCGCTGCCCAGATCACCAACTCCAGTTTCGTGGAATGATCCCAGTCCGGCGCGTAGGTCGCCGACGGGTTGGAATGCCGGTAGCGCCAGGCGAAGAAGACAGTCAGCGCCATGACGGGCACGATGATGATCAGCATCAGCACGGTCGAGACCACGAGCAGGTCACGCTGCTGGAGCGCGACATCGCCGGCGGGCGCAAGCACGACCAGATCGCAGCCGCTGAGCAGCCCGGCCAGAGGAAACAGAAGCAAGGCTCCAAATCGTTTCATTAAACGCTGCCCTCAATGGACCACCGCAACCGTTCATGTTGCAGTGCGGCATCAAGGGCTACTGCTCGCGGCGCCGCGGCAACATTGGACAATTTGTCCAATGCCCAGCCGGCATGGCTTTGGCGCAGTTTGCAGTGCACAATGGAACCTCTGGGAAACCCCAGAATTGGATCCCGGACACTTCATTCCACGCGGTGGCGACGGATAAGATGGCTCAGACTTCGACTGCCGAAACCAACAGCGAGCTGATCGGCTCGCATCATGGCCAGGTCAGCGCCGGCGATATCGCGGTCGGCGTGATCGTGGGCAGGACGTCGGAATTCTTCGACTTCTTCGTCTATGCGATTGCGTCCGTCATCGTGTTTCCCAAGCTCATATTTCCGACGCACGATCCACTCGTCGGGACGCTGTATTCCTTCTCCATCTTCGCGCTCGCCTTCGTCGCGCGCCCGTTCGGCTCGGTTCTGTTCATGGCCATCGATCGCGCCTATGGCCGCGGCGCCAAACTGACGATCGCGCTGTTCCTGCTTGGCACGTCGACCGTCGCCATCGCGTTTCTGCCGGCCTATGGCGACATCGGTGCGGTGGCGATCTGGCTTCTCGCGCTTGCCCGCATCGGACAGGGTCTGGCGCTCGGCGGAACATGGGACGGGCTGCCTTCGCTGCTGGCGTTGAACGCGCCGGAAAACCGGCGCGGCTTCTATGCCATGATCCCGCAGCTGGGCGCGCCGATCGGCCTCATCGTGGCAGCCGCTCTCTTCGCCTTCTTCGTCGCCAATCTGTCGGCCGACGACTTCCTTGCGTGGGGCTGGCGCTATCCCTTCTTCGTTGCCTTCGCCATCAATGTCGTGGCGCTGTTTGCCCGGCTGCGCATTGTCGTGACGCCCGAATTCTCGAAATTGTACGAAAGCGGCGACCTGCAGCCGACGCGCATAAGGGACACGATCAAAGCCGAAGGCCGCAACGTCGTCATCGGCGCCTTCGCGCCACTGGCGAGTTTCGCCCTGTTCCACATGGTGACGGTGTTTCCGCTGTCCTGGGTGTTCCTGTTCACCGATGAGGGGCCCGCGCGCTTCCTGGTGATCGAGGCAGTGAGCGCGCTGTTCGGCATTGCGGCCATCGTCGCGTCGGGGCCGCTGGCCGATCGCGTCGGACGGCGTGCACTACTCGGCGGTTCGGCGATCGCCATCGCCACCTTCAGCGGCTTTGCCCCGCAGCTTCTGGATGGCGGCGCTGTCGGCGAAGCGCTGTTCATGGTGCTCGGCTTCATCCTGCTGGGGTTGAGTTTCGGACAATCATCGGGCGTCGTCGCCTCGAGCTTTTCCCGCCAGTATCGCTACACTGGCTCGGCCATAACCTCGGATCTGGCCTGGATGTTTGGCGCCGGCTTCGCGCCGCTCGCTGCGCTGCTGCTGGCCGGCAATTTCGGCCTCATCGCCGCCGGCGCCTATCTGCTGTCGGGTGCTGCCTGCACCTTACTTGCGCTGTGGATCGACGGACGGCGCCCGGCGGCGGACCGCCAGCCCGACTGATTTTTGCGAGACGCTATTATTGCGCGACCCGCACGATGAGCTTGCCGAAGTTCTTGCCGTCGAGAAGGCCGAGGAAGGCTTGCGGCGCATTCTGCAAGCCATCCACGATGTCTTCCCGGTAGCGGACCTGCCCTGACGCGATCCATCCGGCCATCTCACGATAGAAGGCCGGACGCTGGTCGACAAATTCGCGCTGGATGAAGCCCCTTATCGTCAGGCTGCGGTGGAGCACTTGCTGCATCAACGTCGGCAGCCGGTCGGCGCCTGATATCGCGATGGTGTTGTATTGCGCGATCAACCCGCAGACAGGGACACGCGCGAACTCGTTCAGCAGGGGAAACCCCGCATCCCAGACAGGACCGCCGACATTCTCGAAATAGACGTCGATGCCATCAGGGCAGGCAGCCTTCAACTGCTCGGCGAAATCGTCGGCCCGGTGGTCGACGACAGCGTCGAAGCCGAGCTCCTGCCGCACGAAGGCGCATTTGCCAGCGCCGCCGGCGATGCCAACGGCACGCGCGCCCTTGATGCGTGCGATCTGGCCAACGGCCGAGCCGACCGCGCCGCTGGCAGCCGCCACGACCACCGTCTCACCAGCCTTTGGCTGTCCGATCGTCAGCAAGCCGGCATAGGCGGTGAAGCCCGGCATACCCAGCACACCGAGCGCGGTCGTGATCGGCGCCGCGGCAGGGTCGAGCTTGCGCAGCCCGACCCCATCGGACAGTGCGAAACCCTGCCATCCCGAGTGGGACAGCACGATATCGCCTTCAGCAAAATCGGCATGGCGGGATCTGACGACGCGCGCGACGGTGCCGCCTTCCATCACCCCGCCGACCTCGACCGGCTTGGCATAGGATTTTGCGGCGTTCATGCGGCCGCGCATGTAGGGATCAAGCGACAGATAGAGGATCTGGAGCAGCAGTTCGCCCTCGCCCGGCTCGGCGATCGCCACGGACTCGACGCGGAAGTCGCCTGGCTTCGGCCGGCCCTGCGGCCGCGACGCAAGCACGATGCGGGTGTTCGTCTCAGTCGACATTGGATACGCCCTCCTGGAATTCCCGCGCCGGCCGGTGGCGCTCGACATGATAGTTGAGAGCAAAGTTCAGCAGGCGCTGCTTCAAACCCGTTTGCCCAGATCGGCGATCGTGGCCCTGATGACTTTCTCAACCGACGCACGCTCACTGCCTTCGATCTCCAGGCGTGGCTTGCGCACGAATTCGGGCGCGCCGTAGACGAGATGTTCGGCAAGCTTGATGTACTGAACCAGCTTCACGTCGGTGTCGAGATGGAAAGCTGGCGTCAACAACCTGTACAGCGGCAATGCGGCCTTGAAGTTTCCAGCCCTGGCCTCATTGAAGAGCGCCACGCATTCCGCCGGCCATGCATTGGTCATGCCGGACACCCAGCCGACGACGCCGAGCGCCAGGCTTTCCAGGATAAGATCGTCGACGCCGCAGAAGATGTCGAAGCGGTCGCCAAAGGCGTTGAACAGGTCGGTCACGCGCCGGATGTCGCCTGTCTCTTCCTTGATAGCGACGATACCGGGCACGTCGACCAAAGCCTTCAATGTTTCGACGTCGACATCAACCTTGTAGGCAATGGGGTTGTTGTAAATCATCACCCGCAGGTCGCTCGCCTCGGCAACGGCCTTGTACCATGCGACCGTTTCACGGCGATCCGTACGGTAGGCAAGACTTGGAAAGGTCATCAGGCCTTGCGCGCCAAGCTTCTGATAGTTGCGGGCCGCGGCAATGGCATTGTCGGTCGACAGTTCGGCCAGACCTGACAGAAGCGGCACCCTGCCCGCGACAACCTCGCAGGCGACGGTGACGACGGCGTCGCGTTCTTGCTGCGTCAGCGTCGCGTTCTCGCCCAGCATGGGCAGGACGATGACGCCCGAAACGCCGTTCTTTATAAGGCGATCAATGCTTGACTGCGTGGCCTCGATATCGATGGATCCCGATGCCTGCATCTTGGTGGTGACCGCGGGAAAAACGCCTGTCCAGGTCATGTCTTGATCTCCTCTTGCTCGTGGACATCTGTCCGCTTCGCTGAAATCGAATGGGTTCCGGGGCCGGGTTGCTCACCTGCTCTCGCCATGGTCCGTGCCAAGGCGGGATCATCTAAAGCGAGGGTCCCAACCGGGTCGGACTGCCGTCGCTGAAACGGGAGAGACGGAACCTTTGGAGATTGTGCCCGGTCTCGTTGCCCTGGATCAGATCGGACAGGATGCGGCCCATGCCAGGGCCGATGCCGAAGCCGTGACCGCTCATGCCGGTCGCGATGACGAGGCCCGGGATCGCTGCTGCGCGATCGACGACGGGCACGACATCCGGCATCGCATCGATCATGCCCGCCCAACTCGCCTTGAGCGGTACAGTCTCGAATTGCGGGAAAAGCCGCTTGAATTCGCGGTCGATGGCGCGAAGGGCCTTGGCCTCGGGGGCTGGATTGAGAATGCGCATCCGTTCGAACGGGGTTTCCTTGTCCGCGTCCCATTTGCGCGGGGTCGACCAGCTGTCCGGGTAGCCACGCGGCGCGACCGGCCGGTAGCGCGTGCCAAGGGGATTTGCCTTGAGTGCAGGAAGATACTTCGGCGCGTGGCGCAAGGCATCCGGCCCGACATAGAGCACGTGGCTGCCTCCCGCCGCCAGCGTATAGCCGCCATCTTGCCTGCGCCGAAACGCGATGTGTTCGTCCGCGGCAGCGCCGGCGTAGATTTCCGGCAGCGGCGCGGTCGCGGCGACGGTTGTTCTGACACTGAGTTGAGGGATCGAGATGCCATGCGCGTGCAGGAACAGGGACGTCCACGCGCCGCTGGCGACGAGAACGCTCGACGTGGCGATGCGCCCTTGCTCGGTCCAGACGCCGCTGATGCGTCCCGCCGAGACATCAAGCATGCGTGCGGCGCAATTCTCGATGATGGTGGCGCCTTGCCGGGCGGCCAGGCGGGCAAGTGCGGGCACCGCCACCCAGGGCTCGGCGCGCATATCCGATGGCGTGGTCATCGCGCCCTTGAAGGGGCGCGACATGGCCGGGATCAGCCTGGCGGTCTCGCCTTGATCAAGCAGACGCGTGTCGACGCCGTAAGCCTCAGCGATCTTCAGGAACCTGGCGAAACCGGCCATCTCCTTCTAGGTGTGCGCAAGATAGGTGACGCCCGTCTGCTTCAGCCCGATGTCCTCGCCGCATTCCTGGGCCAGTTGGCGCCAGAGGCGTTGCGCTTCGATGACGATCGGCAGTTCGTCGGCGTCGCGGCCCTGCTGCCGGATCCAGCCCCAGTTGCGCGAGGATTGCTCGGCGGCGATGCGTCCCTTCTCCAGCAAGGTGACCGAGATGTTGCGCCGCGCCAGGAACAGCGCCGTGGTCACACCGATGACGCCGCCTCCGATGATCACGACTTCCGAGGTCTTCGGCAACGGCGCTTGAAACTGGATCGGAGTGGCTTCAGTGAAGGGGAAGGTCAATGCGTACTATCCTTTATCGCGCCACGACGGTGTCCGGTCGCAAGACCTGTCCTGGCGGCGGCAGACCTGGCCGCTTCCATGGGAAGTCGGCAATGCGCCAAGAGACCAATGGCCAGCACTACACCGCCGACCTGGAGAATTTGCGTGCCAGTGCGATAAAGTTGTTGGCCACCATCGCAGCCATCGCCATGCCCGTCACTCGGCGGCGATGCCGGAAAGGCCCGCACTTGCCGCGAGCCCCCCTTCGATCGAGTCCGAAATGACCCGCAAGCCGAGGTCGAGTTCCTCTTCGGAAATCGTCAGCGGTGGAGCAATGCGGAACACGCCGCCCATACCGGGAAGCTTGACGATGTTCATGCTCAGGCCGCGGCGGAACGCTTCCGCCGCAATCCGGGCGCCAAGCTGGTTGTCGGGCTCCCTGCCCTTGCCGTTGACGATCTCGACCCCGAGCAGAAGGCCACGGCCGCGCACGTCGCCGACACACTCATAGCGCTGCTTCAGTCGCGACAGTCCGTCGAACAGTTTCGCACCGAGATACCGTGTCCGCTCGACGAGCTTTTCTTCCTCGACCACATCGAGCACGGCGAGGCCCACGGCCGCCGGCAGCGGATCGGAGACATGCGTGGTGTAGAACAGGAAGCCATTGGCGTGCGCCGCCTCCTCGATTTCAGCTGTCGTCATCACGGCCGACAGCGGCAGCCCCGCGCCGATGGTCTTGGACAGTGTGAGTATATCGGGGGTGACGCCATCCCTTTGAAAGGCGAACATATCGCCCGTGCGGCCGATGCCGGTCTGCGCTTCGTCGAGGATAAGCAGCATGCCGCGCTCGTGGCACTTTTGCTTGAGCGCCGCCAGATAGCCGTGCGGCAGCTCCAATATGCCGCCACTCGACAGGATCGGCTCGGCGACAAAGGCAGCCAGGCTTCCCGTTGACTGGCTGTCGATCAGGTCGAACGCATCGTTGAGTTCGGTAAGCCAGTCCAACGAGCCGTCGGCATGCTTGAAGCGCGGCCGGAAACTGTTGGGTGCGGGAATGGCGAGCGAGCCTACCGCCGCGGGTCCATAGCCCTTGCGGCCTGCGCTGTAGGTTGCCGACGCGGCGGCACCTGTCATGCCGTGCCAGCTCTTTGAGAAGGCGACGATCTCATGTTTGCCAGTCACCAACTTCGCCATCCGGATGGCCGCTTCGTTTGACTCGGCGCCGGTCGAAAGCAGCAGCACCCGATCGAGACCGGGCGCCAGCGCTGCAAGGCGTTGCGCAAGCTCGACCACCGGACGCGACAGCATGCCGCTGAACAGATGCGCGACCTTTTCGACCTGGCGGCTGACCGTCGAGACAATCCTGGGATGGCTATGCCCGAGCAGTGCGCTCATCTGGCCGGAGGTGAAATCGAGGATGGGCCGGTCGTCCGCATCATAGACGAACGAACCCGCGGCGCGCTCGATGATGGCGGGCTCGAACGTGCCGCCATAGCGGATGAGATGCTTTTGCGCCGCGTCCCAGAATTGACGATCCGAATTTTTCGACATGCTGCTGCTCCGCCAAGTGTTCAGGCGGAAGTTAGCCGATGGTGCGGATGCAGTAAAATTGATAGTAATCGGATTCCGATATCAACGGAATTGATATGCAGGGACCACTCGACCTCAGGCTGCTGGCGACCTTCGTTCGTGCTGCCCATTCGGGCACGTTGAGCGCGACAGCGGTACAGGTCGGACGCACGCAATCAGCGGTGACCATGCAGATCCAGCGGCTCGAGGAGGCTCTCGGCCAGAGCCTGTTTCATCGCAGCGGCAGCGGGGTGCGCTTGACCGGCAGCGGTGAGCGCTTCCTGGCCTATGCCGAGCGCATTCTTAAAATCCACGACGAGGCTATATCGGCGCTTTCCGACAAAGGCCTGCACGGCTCGATCCTTTTCGGCAGTCCCGAAGATTATCTGAGTGCGTTCTTTCCCGCGCTCCTGAAGAGTTTTGGAACCATGTACCCCGATGTCGAGATCAAGGTCGTTTCGGCGCCGACGGTCGAATTGCGAACGCTTCTCAACGGACGCCAGATCGACCTCGCGCTTGTTTCCGCGCCGAATGCAAACCAGACGCAGGATATCGTGCGTACGGAATCGCTGGTGTGGGTGGGCAGCAAGCCGTCGCTGGAGCTCTACGATTTTGGCGACACCGTTCCGCTGGCTTTGTCGGCGTCGAACGCCGTGGACCACAAGGCGGCTTGTGAAGCCATGGCCGGTGCCGGGCTGCGCTACAAGATATCCTATGCCAGCAACAGCCTTGCCGGATTGATTGCCGTCGCGCGGTCCGGTCTGGCCATCAGCGTGATGACCAAGGAGGCGGTCCCGCCCGACCTCCATATTCTGAACGCGCCGCTTCCTCAGCTGCCTCGCCTGGGCATTCTGATCGCCTTTGCCAACTCGGAGCGATCGCCTGCGGTCGAGGCCTTTGCGGGCCACATCCGAAGTGTTCTCCCGTCGCTTTGAGGCGATCGAACTGGCGGCTGCCTGCCCGGCTCAGCCGCGCTTCGGGATCTGTATGTCCTCGAGCAAAAGCGTCAGTGCCATCGCGACGAAGTAGAGCGCTGCCACCCAGATGAACATCACGTTGAAGCCACTCGAATAGTGGCCGAGCACAACATCGCGGATTGCGACCGGCAGGCTCGATGCCAGATGCGGGGTCAGTCCGGTCAGGCCATCCGGCAACAGGGCGGCGGCGTCGGCGGGCAGTTCTGAAGTCTGCCGGTTCAGCGCCCAGGTCATCACCGCGCCATTCAGCGCCAGCCCCAGCGATGCCCCGATGGTCCGCGACTGCGTAATCAGAGAGGTCACCGCGCCGATGTCCTGCAGCGGTGCGGCAGCCTGGATCGCCACCATCAGTACCTGGAACTGCAGGCCCATGCTGATGCCGAATACAGCCATCATCGTCGCCAGCACCCAGATCGGCGTGTGCGAGTTGATGAAAACAAAGCCAATCATCAGCAGCCCGCCAATACCCATCGCCACCACCGGCATCCATTTGTAGCGACCGGTTGCGGCAATCACCCGTCCGGCCAGTATCGAGACGACCATCGAGGTCACGGAAGCCGGCAGGAACAGGAAGCCGACTTCTGCGGGGCTGAGGCCCGTGAGCGTCTGCATGTAGAGCGCGAAATAGAAGAACATGCCCAGCGTCACCGAGCCGGCAACCAGCGACACGCCCGAGACGATACGGACCGTCGAAACGTCGAACAGCCGCAAGGGCACGATCGGCTCTTCGGCCCGCCGCTCGACCATGATGAACGAGGCGATTGCCGCCACCGCGATCACCGGCAGCGCGAAGGTGAGCAGATCCGGCCCGGCGGGGTCGAGCACATGATAGCCCCAATAGACGATTGCCGTGGTGCCGATGGCCAGCAGCAAGCCGCCGAGATAGTCGACGCGGTGCTTCTTTTCGTTGAACCGACTGCGCATGGCGAAGCCGATCACCGCAAGCACGACGATGCCGATCGGCAGGTTGACCAGGAACACCCAGCGCCAGCCGAACAGACTGGTGATATAGCCGCCCGCCAACGGGCCGAGCACCGACGACAGCGCGAACACCGCCGAACTGTAGCCTTGGTACTTGGCACGGTCGCGCGGTCCGAACAGTTCGCCGATCATGGCGAAGGCCGAGACCATCAGGCCGCCGCCGCCTATACCTTGCAGGACGCGCGCCGCGATCAGGCTCTCCATCGACCATGCCATGCCGCAGACCAGCGAGCCCAACAGGAACAAGGTGATCGCCGTCAACACCACATTCTTGCGGCCATACATATCGCCGAGCTTGCCGTAGAAGGGCGCGACAGCAGCGGTCGAGAGCAGATAGGCGGCGCCGACCCAGCCGAACAGATGCAGATTGCCCAGTTCGCCGGCGATGGTGGGCAAGGCGGTGACGACGATCTGCATGTCGATGGTGGCCATGAACATGGCGATCAGCGCGCCGAAATAGACGATCAGCGTCGTGAGATCGGGCCGGGCCCCGGCCTCCACGGGCGCGGCATCTGGAAGGGTTGAGTCAAGGCTCATGGATGTCTCCGACGTTTGGGCGCGGTTTATGTGCCTGCAGCAGATATATGTCAACATCAATTATATGCTATTGGCATGCAATTGACATCAGCATGTATTCTTGCTAGCGCGCTGTGGCATGAACACCAACGATACCGGGCCGGGCAGCGCCGACCGATTTTCAGCCCATTGCCAGACACAAGGCGATCAGGACCTCGCCGACCTGGCGCGCAGCAATGGCATGTCCGAAGCGGCAGCCGGGGCCGTCGCCGCCATCGATGCGGTGATGACCAAGGTGCGCCGTTCGGTCCAGCGCCGGGACTTCGGTCGTTTGATCCTGGCCCGCGTCGATCCCTCGCTGGAAGTGAGCCATCTCGACGCGATTATCGCGCTCAATGCGGTCGTCAGCGACACTGCGCAGGACGAGGTGACGGTCGGCATCATCGCCGAGCGCATGGGGATCGACCCCTCCCGCGCCAGCCGCATCTCTGCCGATCTCGTCGAGCGTGGCTACGCCTTCCGCGTCGCATCGCAACTCGACGCCCGACGCATTTGCCTCAGACCCACCGCCAAGAGCGAGCGCCTGGTGACGGCGGTGCGTCAGACCAAATGGCGCATCTTCGCTGGCGCACTGGCGCAATGGGATGAGCAGGACCTGGTAACGTTCGCCGCCCTGCTGGAACGCTTCGCGGGTTGGGCCATCGACGACGCGGGGATGAGCAGGTCGGCCGATGCCGTCAAGCAGATGATGGACGAGACGGAGCCCGGACTGCCCGAGACGAAATAGGGTGGCGCCGGGGTGGACGGCCATACATCCAAATGGCCGGTCGACTGTGTAGACAGGCTCAGGAAGGTTCACGTGAACGACGTTGTCCGCGGCAAGCGATCACGAAGCGGTGACGGTGGTAACGAAGGCCGGGCAGGCTGCGAAGTCTGGATGTGAGCGCCGCGCCAGCATCTTGCGGCACTTCCAAGTCGAAGGTTTGGCAAGTCGAAGGTTCGGCAAGTCGAAGCTTCGACGCGAACCTGCCAACCTCTCAAGGAATCCACGATCATGATCAACAGGCGTACTTTCTCCACCGCGCTCGTCGCCGGGGTGGCGACGAGCATATTGGCCGGCTCCGCCAAGGCGCGAGCGCAGACAGGCGTCAAGATACGCAATGTCGTCCTGGTCCATGGCGCTTATGCGGACGGCTCGTGCTGGTCGGAAGTGGTTGGCCGGCTGCAGCAGGCCGGCCTCAAGGCGACTGTCGTCCAGCACCCGCTGACCACCTTGCAAGCGGGCATCGACGCAACGCACCGTGCGATCGCGCTCCAAGATGGACCGACGATTCTGGTCGGACACTCCTTTGCCGGCATGATCATCACTGAGGCTGGGATGGATCCAAAAGTTTCTTCGCTTGTCTACGTGGCGGCTCGCGCTCCGGATGCGGGTGAAGACTACACGGCGCTCGCCAGGACTTTCGCGGCGCCGCCCGCCTCGGCGGGGCTTGTCTGGTCCGAAGGCTATGGCAAGCTCAGCGAGGAGGCTTTTCTACGGGATTTCGCTGGCGGCATTCCTCTCGAGAAGGCGCGCATCCTCTATGCCGTGCAGGGTCCGATCTCGGACAGGCTCTTCTCCGGAAAGACGACGCAAGCCGCCTGGCGCTCGAAACCAAGCTGGTATGCCGTCTCGACAGAGGATCGCACGATCAACCCGGATCTCGAACGCTTCATGGCAAAGCGCATGAAAGCAAAGATCATCGAGGTGAAGGCAAGCCATCTGTCGCTGATCTCCCATCCACAAGAGATCACCCAGCTGATTTTAGAAGCCGCCGGACAGCTCACCTAGATATGCGCAACCCAACTAAGCCACCGAGGCCGTCGGCTCGGCTTGCAGCACGGCGGACCGGTTTGCCGCCCTGGCATATTTCTGGGCGATCATGGCGCAGACCATGAGCTGTATCTGGTGGAAAAGCATCAGCGGCAGAACGATCGCGCCGACGCCCTGGCCGGCAAAGATGACGTTCGCCATCGGCACACCGCTCGCCAGGCTCTTCTTCGAGCCGCAGAAAGTGATCGTGATCTGGTCGGCCTTGTGGAAGCCGAGAAGCCGACTGCCATAGGTCGTGAACAGAAGCACCAGGCCAAGCAACACCATGTCGGCGACGACGACCACGGCGATGTCGCGCAGCGAGAACATGTGCCACAGCCCCTCGGCGATGGCCGTGCTGAAGGCCAGATAGACCACCATCAGGATCGAGCCACGATCGACAGGCATCAGCAATGTCTTGCGAGAGCGTATCCAGTTGCCGATCTTGGGCTCCAGCAATTGTCCGAGCGCAAAAGGCAGGAGCAGTTGCACGAGGATCTGCCCCACCGCATCCCACGAAAATCCGCCATGACCACCGATGGAGAAGAGCAGCCCAACGAGCAAGGGTGTCAGGAACATGCCGAAGATGTTGGAGGCGGATGCCGAGCAGATGGCGGCAGGGACATTTCCACCGGCCATCGAGGTGAACGCGATCGAGGACTGCACCGTCGAGGGCAGGACACAGAGAAACAGAATGCCGAGATAGAGCGGCTTGGGCAGGATCGAAACAGGCAGATAGCCAAGCGCCAGGCCCAGCAGCGGGAACAGGCCAAATGTCGTCAGAAGAATCACCAGGTGCAGGCGCCAATGCATCAGGCCGGCAACAACCACATCACGCGAGAGCCTCGCACCATGCAGGAAGAACAGAAGCGCCACGGCAAAATTGGTCGCGATCGCGAACCATCTCGCGAACGTCCCGGTCGCTGGCACGACGGACGCAAGCGCGACCGTGGACAACAGCAAGATCAGAAAAGTATCGGGCAGAAAGCGGCGCATGACATGTTCGTTCCGGGGTGGGTGCAGCACCGTCTTTTCGCGCATTGCAAAATAGGATACAAGGAATAACAGTTATCGTAATTTGAGATATCAATGCTCGATTTGGTCCAACTTCGCAGCTTTGTCACCGTCCAGCAGATGGGAAGCTTCACCTTCGCGGCCGAGAGGCTGGGGCTCGGGCAATCCACCGTTAGCCAGCACATCAGCAAGCTGGAGGCTGCGATTGGCAGGCAGTTGCTGGCCCGCGATACGCACAAGGTGATGCTGACGCCCGACGGCGAAGCCCTGCTCGGCCATGCCCGGACCATGTTGTCCATAGAGGGCCAGATGCAGGCGCTGTTCACCGCACAGAAGCTGCGTGGTACTTTGAGGCTCGGCGTATCCGAGGACCTGGTTGCCAGCCGTCTGCCTGTCGTGCTGGAGGATTTCGTCCGGTCTCACCCATCCGTTGATCTTGAACTGACGGTCGCGCTGAGCGGCCTGCTCTATGAGATGCAGGACAATGGCGAACTCGATCTCGTTTTGGCAAAGCGCCGGCTGGGCGACAGCCGTGGTCAGCTCGTCTATCGCGAGCCGCTTGTCTGGCTCGCCCGCGATCCGGAACACGTTCTATCGCTTGCGGCCTTGCCGTTGATTGCCTTCCCCGCGCCAAGCGTCACGCGCAGCATTGCGCTGGAAGTGCTCGAGCGGCACCGCATGCCATGGCGCATTGTCTGCACCTGCGGAAGCCTGAGCGGGCTGACGGCCGCCGCACGCGCAGGCATGGGGGTTCTGGTGCAACCGCAAAGCATGTCGCCTTCGGGCCTGAAGGAAATCGGCAGCCTGCCGCAGTTGGAGGATGTGGAGTTCGTCCTGATCCCGAGCAAGGGCGCTGACAAGGCACTCGTTTCAGCGCTTTCGGAAGATATACTCTCCAAGGTGAAAGCCCTGCGCTGAGCCGCTGCGCAGGGCTGTCGGCCAGTGTCTCCGTTTTCGGGAATTGCTCTCGTTAAAGCAGTTCACCGCTTCACGAAAACGATGAACTGCTCTAACTCTTTGTTTTTCCGAAATTCCGGACGGAAAACCCGCTCACACTTTTCCTGGAATTGCTCTAGTGCCTGACCATCCCGGCGTCGACATTCAGCGTCTGGCCGGTGATCCAGCGGGCGTCCTCGCTAGCCAGGAACGATACGACATCGGCGATGTGCTCGGGCTGGCCCTTGCCCTTCATCGCCTGCAGCATCTCGACGAAGCCGAACGCTTCGTTGTGCGGGCTCGCCTTGACGCCGTCGCTCTCGATCAGGCCAGGCGTCACCGCATTCGCCGTGATGTTGTACTTGCCAAGCTCCGTGGCCAGCGCCCGGGTGAAACCGATGACGCCGCCCTTGGCCGCGACATAGGCCGCCATGTTCGGCGTGCCGGCAAAGAAGGTGTTGGATGCGATGTTGATCACCCGTCCTGCCTTGCCTGCCGCCCGCATCTGGTCGGTGCCGGCTCGGCTGACAATGAAGGTGCCTGTCAGATTGACGTCGATGATCTTGCGCCAATGGTCGAGGTCGACATCGTCCCAGGCGATGAACGGCACGATGCTGGCATTGTTGACCAGAATGTCGATGCCGCCCGTCAGCGCCTGGATTTCGCCAAACAGCGCTTTGACCGATGCCGGGTCGGAAATGTCGGCGGCGATCGCCTTCGCCTTGCCGCCGATCGATGCGGCTGCCGCCTTGGCGCCTTCGGCATTGATGTCGCTGACGATGACGGTCGCGCCGTCGGCGGCAAGCCGCGCCGCGATCGCCTTGCCGATGCCCTGTGCCGCGCCGGTAACCAGCGCCGTCTTCCCTGCAAGCCGTTCAGTCATGAAAATGCTCCCTCAATCCGTGATCCGATGATGTCTGTTCAGGCGTCGGCATCGATAACGGCCAGCGCCGCGTCGATGCCCTTGCCGACCGCAAGCTTCTGGCCGGCCGCATTCATGGCGCCGCCAAGCGCCGTCAGCGCGGCGATCGCATAGATCGGCTGGGCGGTCGGTCCCATATGGCCGATGCGCGTCAGCTTGCCCAATGTTTCGCCGCGGCCCGACGAGAAGACGACGCCATAACGGGCGCGCGCCGCGACCCGCAGCGCCTTCTCGTCGACGCCGTCGGGCGTGCGCACGGCCGTGGTGCTTGGCGAGGCGATCGCGTCGCTCGCGGCCCAGATCGACAGGCCCATGCCGGTGACGCCCGCACGCATGGCCTTTGCCGTCAGCGCGTGGCGCGCCCACACAGCCTCCGGTCCTTCGTTGAGATAGAGATCGAGTGCGACATCGAGGCCGTTCACTTCAGCGACCGATGGCGTGAACGGGAACGGCTTGTCGCGCGACCAGGCATTTTCCCAATCGACGATGCTCAGCACAGATGCGCGCGGTGCTGCCTTGTTGGCCTTCATCTTGGCCCAGGCGCGGTCGCTGACGCCCATGATCGTCAGCGCCGGCGGCGCGCCGAGGCACTTGCCGGGGCCGGTGACATAGATGTCGGCCTTGCAGTCCTCGGGATGGGTCTTCATGCCGCCGAAGGAGGAAACCGCGTCGACGATCAGGTAACCGCCATGCGCCGAGACCAGCGCGCCGATGGCGTCGATCGGGTTGATGGTGCCTGACGGCGTGTCGTGATGGCAGACCGACACGATGGTGATTTCCGGATGCGCCTTCAGCATGTCGGCGACCGGCTGCGGGTCGATCGCCTCATTGTAGGGCACTTCGATTTCGAGAAGATGCGGCGAATAGCGTTTCGCCCAGTAGCCGAAGCCCTTGCCATAGACGCCTGAGGCAAGGTTGAGCACCACGTCGTCCGGCGTGATCAATGACGCTGCTGCGGCCTCCAGGCCCAGCACCGGCTCGCCATGCAGGATGAGCGGCTTGTTGGACAGCCGCATCGCCTTCTGCGCCTTGTCGACCACCTTCTCGTAGAAGAGCTGGAACGCCGGGTCATAATCATAGAGCACAGTGCGCGAGAGACCGCGCAGCACTTCTGGATAGGCATTCACCGGGCCTGCGGTCAGCGTGATGACCGGATCGGCGTGTTCGAGGTAGCGCATGGTCTTGGTCTCCGGATTGGCGGCGGTCAGCCGTAGAATTGCGTGCCGGTCTTGTAGGTCTTGAAGTTGTCCATGTCGTGCGAGTACATCAGCTCGGCGCCGTGGTCCTCGGCCAGCTTCTTGACCTTGCGCATCGAATTGACGCCCGCGACCGGGTCGATGTGGAAGGCAGCCTGGCACAGCGTTTCAAGGCTCTTTTGCGTGTAGGCCGCGTCGATGGTGAACATGATCGGCTTGCGCTTGGGGAATTCGACCAGCAGGCTGTAATGGCCGATCGAATGGCCGGGCGTCGAGATCAGCTTGACCCCCTTGGCCAGTTCGACGTCGCCGTCGATGCCTTCGAAGGTCGAGTTGGCGCGCGTCGTGCCCGCCAGCAGCTGCGCGGTCGCTCCGCGCGCTTCGGCGGCTTCCGCCGAGAAGCTCAGGTCGGAATAGCCGAGATGCTCGAAAGGCTGCGGGTTGCAGGCCTGCGGCACCTCGGTGCGGTGGCAGATCTTCTTGGCATGCGGAAAATACTTGTTGCCGCCGCAATGGTCGAAATGGAAATGCGAGTTGACGACGACGTTGATATCCTTGGGCTCAAGGCCAAGCAGGGCCAGCGCACCTGGAATGGTCTGGTGCTTTTCCTGGATCGGCTTCTCGAACGGCAGCACCTTCATGACGTGGTCGTAGTCGTAGCCGGTGTCGATGAGGAAGCGGCCTTCGGCATGCTCGATCAGGATCGAATAAACGGGAAAGCGCACTTCGCCGCCCGGGCCGCGATTCCAGAACACATGGTAGCCGTCGAGAACAAGCGAGCCGCCGTCGAGCAGGTAGACCTTGGTATCCGACATTGTTGCCTCCTGTTTTGGCGCGGGTCTCTTCCGCGCATGTGATTGTTGTCAGCGCGCGCCGCGCTCGTATGGAATGCCAAGTGCCGCCGGCAGGCTGGCGCGCCGGCCGAACAGCACCAGCATGATCATCACAGCCAGGAACGGCAGCATCTGGATGACGTCGGTCGGGATGTTGATGCCAGCCACCTGCATGGCCGTCGTCAGCGACAGGCAGACGCCGAACAGAAGGGCGCCGAACAGCACCCAGATCGGTCGGCCCCGCGCCAGCATGGCGAGCACGATGCCGAGGAAGCCGGCGCCGTTGGTGATGAACGGAATGAACAGGCCGGCGCCGACATTGGCGAGATAGGCGCCGCCAAGCCCGGCCAGCGCTCCGGTCGTCAACACCGCGATGGTGCGCGTCCTGACGACGTCGATGCCGGCGACGTCGAGTGCTGCCGGCTTGTCGCCGGCGGCCTGCAAATTGAGGCCGAGTTGCGTGCGCCGGTAGAGGTAGCTCATGGCGAACACCAGCGCGACCGCCAGATAGACGATCAGATGATGCTTGAAGAAGGCGGGCCCAATGACAGGAATATCCGACAGCAGCGGAATGACGCTCGCGTCCGCCGCCGGCAGGCGGGGATAGCTGCGCGAGAACTGGAAATGGTGCAGCAGCGCCGTCAGCCCTTCGAGACCGAGCGTCAGCGCGATGCCGATAACGATCTGATTCAGCCCGATGCGCACGCACAACAACGCCATGACCAGAGCCACCGCGACGCCGCCGGCCGCACCGGTGAGAAAGCCCAGCCACAATGACCCGGAATAGAAGGCGCCGACGAAGCCGAGATAGGCGCCGGCCAGCATCATGCCTTCGATGCCGATGTTGAGCACGCCGGCCTTTTCCGACATCTGCTCGCCGAGCCCGGCAAGCAGAAGCGGGATTGCCGCGGTAACCGCCCCGAACAGGAGTGCGCTGAGAAAGACTTCGCTGAGCAGCCCGGTCATGCGTCAGGCCTTTCTGGACTGATGATAGCGGTGATCGACATACTCGGCGAGTGCGAGCACGATCAGCACGATGGAAACCAGCACCAGCGTGAAAGTGTTGGGCACACCAAGCCGCCGCGCTGCGCTCTCGCCGCCGATCGACAGCACCGAAAGCAGGAACACGAAACCAATCGCGGCAAAGCCGTTCATGCGGGCAAGGAACACGGCTGGAATGACCGCCAGCCCATAGGCGGGGTTCCAGTCGGCGCGGACATTGCCTTGCACGCCGATGATGTCGACGGCGCCGGCAAGGCCCGCGAGCCCCGCGGAAATGGCGAAGACGGCGACGGTCAGGCCCGGCACGCCGAGCCCCGAATGAATCGCGGCGCGCGGGTTGGCGCCGACGATCCGCAATTTCAGCCCGAACGCCGTGCGCGTCATCACCAGATGCACGATGATGATCGCCGCCAGGCCGAGCAGCAGGCCGCTGGTGATGGTCGTGTCGAACAGGCGCGGCAGCCGGTCTTCCACCGGCAACGTGCGGGTCTGCGGCACGGTCGTGGAGGGATCGCGAAACACCAGCTTGACCAGCACATTGGCGAGCGAGGTGCCGAGGAACGTCATCATCAGCGTGGTGATGATCTCGTTGACGCCCTGATAGGCACGCAGCAGCGCCGGCACCAGCGACCAGATCATCGCCACCGCCATGGCGATGAGGAACGCGCAGAACAGCGCCAGCCAGGCCGGCATAATCTGCACGAACACGGGAGCGCTGGCCGCCGCCGTCACCGCGCCGAGCAGGAACTGGCCGTCGCCGCCGAGATTCCACATGCCGGCGCGAAAGGCCACGATGAGGCCGGCGGCAAGAAACAGCAGCGGCGCCATGCGCGTCAGCGTCTGCTGGATACCGAGCGGCGAGAACAATCCTTTCTCCAGGACGAAGCCGTAATAGGCGAGCGGGTCGACGCCGACGGAAAGCAGGATGCAGCCGGCGATGACGAGAGCGATGAGGATCGGGCCGAGCGTCATCAGCAGCCGACGCAGTATGTCGCGGCGCGTCGTCGCGGCGCTCGTGGCATCGAGCGCGGTTGCACTGGCGGTGGGTGCGGTGTCGATGCTCATGCCGCAAGTCCGATCATCAGGCGACCGACCTTGGTTCGCGCATCGTCGGTGTTCTCGACGGTGCCGACCAGCGCACCGTTGGCAATGACAGCGATGCGGTCGCACATGCTGAGCAACTCCTCGAGGTCGGTGGAGATGAGCAGCACGGCGAGGCCGCGCGCCGCAGTGTCGCGGATGCGCTGGCGCGACGCCAATGTGTTGGCGAGATCGAGACCGTAGGTTGGCTTGTTGAAGATCACCACCTTGGCGCCTTCGGCCAGTTCGCGCGCCAGCAGCACCTTCTGGATATTGCCGCCGGACAGCCGCGCGACCGGCGTCTTCAAGCTTGGCGTGCGCACATCATAGTCGCGCACGAGCTGGGCGGCGCGCTTGTCGATTTCGCCGCGCTGTTCGACGCCGTGGCGCCAGAACGGAGCCGCGCCGACCTGCTTGAGGAAGAAGTTGATCGAGACCGGGAAGGTGCCGACCGTGCCCTCGCCCAGCCGATCGTCGGTCAGGTAGCGAAGGCCACGCTGGCGGCGTTCGCCGACGCTCAGCGCCTCTATTGCCGAGCCTTCCAGCCGCACCGAACCGCCGGTCGCCACACGCTGACCGGCCAAGGCTTCCGCCAGCTGCTTTTGCCCGTTGCCGTCGATGCCGGCGATGCCCAGAATCTCGCCTGGAAGAATATCGAAGGAGATCGATGACAGGCCCGGCGCATTGTCCGTCGGCGCGACCGCCAGATCCGTGACCTGAAGCAGCGGAGCGGCGTCCGTGCGGACGGTGCGGACAGGACGCTCGACCGCTTCGGGATCGTCCTTCTGCTTGCCGAACATCAATTGCACGATTTCGGAAATGATCTCCTGCTCCCCCAGCGCGCGAAAGCGTTCGGGCGGGATCTCGCCGACCTTGCGGCCGAGTTTCAGCACCGAGATGCGGTCGCCGAAGGCAGCCGCCTCCTTCAACTTGTGCGTGATGAAGACGATGGCAAGCCCCTGCTCAACCAGACGACGCATCAATGCGCCCAGTTCATCGATGCCCTTCGGCGTCAGCATCGAGGTGGATTCGTCGAGGATCAGCAGCCGGCTGTTGCGCACCATGGCGCGCAGGATTTCGACCTGCTGCTGCTCGCCAAGTGAAAGCTCCGACACCTTGGCATGCAGTTTCACCGTGATGCCGAGGCTGCTGGTGATCTCGGCGACGCGCGCCGCCAGTTCTTCGGTCTTGGGTCGCTGCCACCACGGCCCGCCAAGCAACAGGTTTTCCGCCACCGTCAGCGTCGGCACCAGCATCATGTGCTGGAAAACGGTGCCGATGCCGAGCGCAAGCGCATGGCGCGGCGAGGTGATCGGCACCGGTTTGCCGTCGACCAGGATGCGCCCTTCATCCGGCTGCTGCAGGCCGGACAACATGCCGATCAGCGTGGATTTGCCCGCGCCGTTCTCGCCCAGCAGCACATGCACTTCGCCAGGACGGATCGACAGGTCGATGCTGTCATTGGCGACGATTCCGGGAAAGCGTTTGGTCACGCCTTCAAGCGCGACGATGTCGCGCTTGTCGACGGGCGATGAAGAAGAACTGCTCATGAAGGCCCAGCACTGAAAAACGGGAAAGGTCTGGAGGGGTGACGGATCACCCCTCCAGCAGCCTGTATTTGATCGCCTTACTGGGCGACGCTTGTCATCAACGCCCTGACGGCGGCCGCGTCAAACACTGGATCGACCTTGATCTTGCCGGAAATGACGTCTTCGCGCAGCGCCTGGATTTCCGCCCAGACATTGTCCGGGATCGCAGCGGTCTTCAGCAGCTTCACCGAATCGTCCTTGAGGCCGATCGCATAGTGCTTGGTGCCGAACGTGTCGGCCTTCAGGTCAGCGATCATCGCCGCGTAGACCGGCTCGATGTTCCACACCACCGACGACAGCAGGAAGCCTTTGTCGATCGGCGACTTGTCACCGATGACGTCGATGAAATAGACCTTGCCGCCGTCAGCCGCCTTGGTCGTCTCGACTGCCTGCAGCATGCCGAAGCTCGAACCATTGCCCTGGCCGAAGATGATGTCCGCACCCGACGCGATCACGCTTTCGGTGACGCGCTTGCCGCCGGCCGCGTCGCTGTAGGCGGCCGGCCCGATCACCGCGTAGGTGATCTTGACGGCTGGGTTCTCGGCCTTCACGCCCTGCGCGAATGCCGCCGATTGCGAGTTCCACGACGGCGGTTCGCCCGAGACGACGATGCCGACCGACTTCGAACGCGACATCTTGGCGGCCAGACGGCCGGCGAGATAGGCGCCCTGGTGGCCGCTCAGCGTGTAGTCTGCGACGAGACCCTTCTCCAGGCCGTTGGGGGTGTCGACGATGGCTACCGGAACTTTCAACTCCTTGGCGATTTCGGGCGCCGAGGTGTTGTAGCCGCTGGCATGCGCGATCAGTAGGCTGGCGCCATCGGACGCAAGTTCCCGCATGGTCGGACGAACGTCGCCATAGCCGAGGCCCTGAGCCACGACCACTTCGACGCCGGCGGCCTTGCCCGCGGCCTTTGCCGCGTCGATGCCTTGCTGGTTCCAGCCATAATCCGTGCCTTCTTCGGGCGTCAGGATTGCGATCGACTTGACTTCACCGGCAAACGCGCCGCCAAGCAAGACACCGCTCAATATAAGTGCACTTACACTGCTTTTAAGAAGCTTTAACATTTTACCCTCTCTGGTTGACTACCAATCATTATTCTTATTGTTATTGCGCGGAAGCGAGATAGACTGCCTGCACAAACCCACCCTACGGAGCTCAGGCAAAGTGAAGATTCGTTATATTCTCCCGGTGATGCTGGCGTTCACGTCCTTCGCCAATGCGGTTGAGTTGCACCACGTCACCGTGCGCACCGGGACTGACGGGCTCGACATGGTGCCATTGACGATTTCAAATGCGGGCAACGAAGGCTTGTCCTGCAATGCCGACTTCGCCCACTGGTATTCGGCCGGGATCGCGACCGTCGAGCCGGGCAAGAGCGCCCGTGTCGAACTCTGGTTCGATCCCAAGACGGGCACGTTCACGATCCTCAACGACAAGCGCGAGAACCTGCCCGTCGAGCGGCTGTGGTGCGGCCTGTCGGGCCGCACATATGCGACCCGCGTGCAGATCACGCTTGACCGCACCGACGCGGCGAAAGGCGAGCGCGTCGTGTCCTGCGCCATGGTGCAGGACAGCTTGGTCTGCCGGTAGGCGCTCATCGATTTGCCCGCCCCGACACCGCGCGCCTCCTACTTGGTTGCCAGGAACGTGTCGGTGAAGACGTCGTCCGCCGAGAGAGCCGTCTTGAGCACGCCCTGATCGGTGAGCGTCTTCAGCGTTTCCTCCCATTGCGTCTTGGTCATCCAGCCGAGACCGTGTTCCTTGGTGTCCGGGCTGGTGAAGGTCGACGCGATGTCGGCATTGATCTGTGCCAGCAACACATCCTTCTTGTCGGCATAACCGGGTGCTGCCTTGGCAGTGATCTCGGCAGCCTCTTCGGGGTGCGCCACGACATAGTCGAAGGCCTCCCTGTAGCCCTTGACGAAGCGGGCGACGACATCAGGCTTGTCCTTGATCATCGCCTGCGAGGTGAAGAGGCCCGAGCCATAGGCCTTCCAGCCGTAATCGGCGCCCAACATGATGCTGAGCGAGCCGGGGCCTCCAGCCTTGGCCTCCAGTTCGGGGACCTCGGCATCGACATAGCCGATCACCGTCTGAACCCGGCCAAGGAGCAGGTAGCTTTCATAAGGCGGCGAAACGCTGTTCAGCGTCATGTCCTTTTCGGTCAGGCCATTGGCCGCCAGGAAGCCCTTGAAGAAGAGGTAGGTTGAACCGGCCGGATGAATGCCGATGGTGAGCCCCTTGAGATCGGCCGGCTTGGTGAGCTTCACGGTCTTGGCCAGCGACATGATCGCCAGCGGCGAGTGCTGGTTGACGGCTGCCAGCGCCACCACCGGAACATTCTGCGACCGCGCGACGGCCAGCGTGGGAAGATCACCGAAACCGAAATCCGCGTTCCCGTTGCCGACCAGCCGCATGGCGTCCGGCGAGCCGGAACCCTTGCGGATCTCGGTCACGTCGATGTCGTTCTTGGCGAAGAAGCCCTTTTCCTTACCGACGAAGAACATGGCGTGGTTGCCGCGCACCACCCAGTCTAGCTGGACGTTGACCTTGTCTGCCGCCAGCGCCATGTCGGAGAAGCCAAGCGCGCCGGCAAACGCTGCAAGCGTGGCTGCTTTGATGAGTGAACGTCTGAGCATTGTTCTATCCTTCCTGGGGACTTAGGCCCGACTGAATTTCGGTGCCCACGGCACCACGATGCGTTCGAGAATCTCGGCGGCGTAGTAGAAGGCGATGCCCAGCACCGAAACGAGCAGCAGCGCCGCGAAGACCAGTGCCGTGTCGAGTTGGGTAGAAGCGAACTGGATGACGTAGCCGAGCCCGTCCGAGGCGCCGGCGAACTCGCCGACGATGGCGCCGATGACGCTGAGCGTCGCGGCGATCTTGGTTCCGGCCATCAGGTTCGGCAGCGAATGCGGGACGCGGATCCGAAACAGGATCTGGGTCTGGCTGGCGCCGACCGAATTCATCAGTGACAGCAGCGAGCGGTCGACCGACTGCATGCCCGCCAGCATCGACAGCGTCACCGGGAAGAAGGCGATGACCAGGATCAGGCCGATCTTGGGCGCGAGCCCGTAGCCGAACCAGAGGATGAAGATCGGCGCCAGCGCCACCTTGGGAACATTCTGGAACAGCACCACCAGCGGATAGAGCGCTCGCCCCAGCCAGTCGAAGCGCACGATGACCAGCGCGATGGCAATGCCGACCACGACAGAGACAACGAAGCCGAACAGGATCTCGCCGGCCGTCACCAGTGTCGCCCGCATCAACGTTGCCCATTGCGCGACCAGCGACTGCGCGATCTCGGAGGGGGCCGGAATGATGAAGGCGGATATGGCGAAGATCCGCACCACGGCTTCCCAGACGATGATCGTCGCCAGCAGAAGGATGACCGCTGGCAGCCAGCTGCCTGTCGCCGCTGCCCAGTTGGAGGCAAGCCGCGGCTCGGAGAGATTGGTGATGGGTTGATCGCTCACGACGTGCCTCCCGGTTGGTGGCTGGCGCGCAGCATCATCCGCAGATGAACCGCCAGCCTGACGAACTCCGGATCTTCCGTGACCGACAGATCGCGCGGATAGGGCAGACCGATGTCGAGGCTCTCGGTGATCCGCCCGGGCTTGATCCCCATCACGTGGACATGGCGCGACAGGTGGATAGCTTCGTCTATGGAATGGGTGACGAGCACGATGGTCTTGCCGGTGCGCTGCCAGATTTCCAGCAGCGACTGGCCCATCGAATCGCGGGTTATGGCGTCAAGCGCGCCGAACGGCTCGTCCATCAGCAGCACCGCCGGATCGAGCGCCAAGGCCCGCGCGATGGCGACGCGCTGACGCATGCCGCCGGACAATTCATGGGGACGCTTGTGGGCGCTGTCGCCCAACCCAACCAGTTCCAACATCTCCTGCCCGCGCGCCCGCAAATCCGCGCGCGAGAGCGACTTGTCGGCGATGCCAAGCAGCATCGATGCGTTGTCGACGGCATTCTTCCACGGAAGCAGGTTGGCGTCCTGGAAGACGAGGCCGATCATACGCTTGCGCGCCGCCTCGACCGGCGAAAGCCCGGCGATCGAAACGCTGCCGCTCGTCGGATTGACAAGCCCGGCAAGAACCTTGAGCAAGGTGCTCTTGCCGCAACCGGAAGGCCCGATGAGGGAGACGAACGACCCCTTCGGTATCGCAAGGTCGATATTCCTTAGCACCAATTGCCTGGCCATGACGACCGAAACGCCCTTGGCGGAGATCAGGTCGTCATCGTGGCGGATATGGGCTAGCCGGCCGCCTGCTGCTCGAATGGGTTCCATGCGCATGCTACTCCCGGCCCTCCAGGATGCGCCGCACCGCGACGAGTTTGCGGGCCCGTTCGCCTTGCAGGGCCTTCGTCTGCTCGGGCGTATAGGAGAACATGCCCTCGCCCGACTTGATGCCGAACTTCGACGCGTTGGTCTTTTCCAGCACCATCGGCGCGACGTCGTCGCGATTGGAGAGATCCGCGTTGAGGAAGGAGGAGACGGATTTGTAGATATCGAGGCCCGCCATATCGAGGAGCGCCATCGGCCCGATCACGGCGATCTTGTAGCCGATGCCCCACGACACGCAGGTATCGAGATCTTCCGGATCGATGACGCCGCGCTCGACAAGGTCGACCGCCTCGCGCAGCAGCGCATAGAGGACGCGATTTTCGACGAAGCCCGGAACATCCTTCTTCACCACCACCGGCAGCAAGCCGATGGAGCGGATAAGGTCGCGGATGACAGCCACGGTTTGCGGCGCAGTCTTCTCGCCGGCGATCACCTCGATCATCGGGATGATGTGCGGCGGGTTCGACCAGTGCATGCCCACCATCCGCTCGGGATGCGAGATATGCGCCTGCAGCTTGGTGATCGGAATACCGGACGTGTCGGACGCGACGATCGTGTCCGATGCGATCAGGCCGTCGATCGCGTGATAGACGTCGGCCTTGACCGAAATGTTTTCAGGAACGTTCTCGATGACGAGATCGGCACCGGACACCGCATCGCCGATGTCGTTGGTGAAGCGAACCGTTCCAACGCCAGCCGGCGGCGGTGCGATACCGAGGGAGTTAAGGACGGTCTCGGCCACGCCCAGCATGGATCGCGCGCGCTCGATCGCTGCCGGGGCAACGTCGTAGGCGACGACCTGAAGGCCGCCTCTGGCGAGCCGGGCGGCCATGCCCGGACCCATCGTGCCCATACCGATGATGGCGATACGCTGGATCATGACACTGCCCTGCTTTCTTTCGAACTGGCGATGAGATCGGCGGCTTTCTCGGCGATCATGATCACTGCCGCATTGATGTTTCCGCAGACCAGGTCGGGCATGACGGAAGCGTCCACCACGCGCAGACCCTGGACGCCGCGAACGCGCAATTGCGGATCAACGACAGAGGCTTCGTCGGCGCCCATCCGGCAAGTCCCGGCGGGATGATGCACGGTGATGGAGGTCTTGCGGATATGCTCGTCGATCTCGTCGTCGCTCTGGCACTTCGGCCCGGGGAAAAACTCCGCCGCGATGAAGGGCTGCATGGAGGGCTGCGACGCGAGATCCCGCGCCACCCTGAAGCCGGCCCGCAGCGACTCCCAATCCTTCGGCGAGGCGAGGAAATTCTGATGGATCAGGGGTGCCGCCGCAGGATCGGCCGACGCCAGCTTCACCGCGCCCCGGCTTTCGGGCTGCGTCGCCACGATGCGTGTTGCGAAGCCGTCCGCAAACGGCGCCTTGAATGGCTTGAAGTATGGCCATGCGGCGAGCGGAGCTGCCGTGAAGAGCAGTTGCACATCCGGCAACGGTCGCGCCGGGCCGCTCTTCAGGAAGGCGACGACACCGCCAGGCACATCGCCGGAAAAACCGCGTCCCGTGAAGTAAGTCTTGACGAAATCGAGCCCGATCCGGTCGGCACGCATGTTGCGCAGGAACGGGCCGCCCGGAGCCCGGCGCCGGTACATGAGGATGACCGAGACATGGTCCTGCAGGTTCTTGCCGACCGCCGGCAGGTCAACCCGCGTCTGGATACCGTGGGCGGCAAGCTCATCCTGCGCCCCGATGCCCGACAGCATCATGAGTTGCGGCGTGTTGATCACACCGCCGGAAAGCAGCACTTCCTTGCGGGCGAGAACCGTACGTTCGGCTCCGCGATGGTTGATGGTGACGCCGGTGGCGCGCGCACCCTCCAGCACGATCCTGGTCGCGCTCGCTTCCGTCAGGACGGTCAGGTTGGGCCGCTTCAGGACCGGCCGCAGATAGGCTGTCGCGGTCGAGCTGCGCCGGCCCTTTGAAATCGTCATCTGGAGGCGGCCGAACCCTTCCTGCCGCTCGCCATTGTAATCTTTCGTCTGGTCGTAACCGGCGTCCACGCTGGCTTGTGCAAAGGCTTCGATCAGCGTGTCCTTGTAGCGGCAGAACTGGGTGCTGACTGGGCCCCTGCCGCCACGATACTGGTTCTCGCCGCCTTGCCAGCTTTCCTGTTTTCGGAAGTACGGCAGCACCTTGTCATAGGACCAGTCGCTGAGCCCCGCTGCTGCCCAACGATCGTAGTCGCCGCGATTGCCCCGCACATAGGCCATGGCGTTGGTCGACGATGATCCGCCGACCACCTTGCCGCGCGCGCATTCGACCCGGCGTCCGCCGACATTGTCTTCCGGCTCGCAGAAATACATCCAGTCATGGCGTCGCTCGGTCAGGATCTTGCCCCAGCCAAGCGGAATGTGGATCATCGGATCACGATCCCAGCCGCCGGCTTCCAGCAGCAGCACCGAACATTTCGGGTCGGCGCTCAGCCGGTTGGCAAGCACGCAACCGGCCGATCCGGCCCCAACGATGATGTAATCGTAACTTTCCGCGTGCGGCATCGTTCTACTGCTTTCGCCTGACGCCCCGAAGAATTTGAAGATCGGGGCCGGATACCTTGGCAGGGACCAGGCCCTCCCAGGGAATGTTCAAAGACCCGCTGGCGCTAGGCCAGGCCCTTTTCTCTGAGGCGCTGCGACCAGTGGTCCCATCCACGATCGATCTGGGCGCCGACGAGATTTCCCGCGGCCTTGATTTCGCCCGGCGACAGATACTTGATGTTGCCGATCCGCAGGCCGGCGGTCTGCGCTGCTGCTTCCTGTTCAAGATAGAAAGCCCGGAACACCACCTGCCGGACAGAAGTGCCGACATTGACGACGCCGTGCCGCGCCATGAGGACGACGGGATAGGTCCCGAGGCTTTCGGCGATGTCCGCACAGACGCTGCGGCTGCCGCCAAAGAGATCGGTCTCGTCTCCCTGCTTGTCGCGTATCTCGTAGACTGGGACGGCGTCGCCGAGGAAAGCCCCCATATGGGTCACAGGCCGTAGCGGCTGGTCGGTGAAGCAGTAAGGCAGGACAGCCGGAGAATGGCTGTGCAGCACGCACTGGACGTCGGGCCGTGCCTTGTAAATCTCGCTGTGGATGTAGCGCTCCAGATAGGACGGCCTGTTGTCCGAGGTCTCGCCATCGAGATTGAAACGCTGCATGTCACCGGCCGTTATCAGGCTCGGAGCAAGCTTCTGCGCCAGGAAGAAGCTTTCGGGATCCTCGGGGTCACGGGCACTGATATGCCCGAACGTATCCAGGATGCCTTCGTTCAGAAGGATCTTCGTTGCCGTGACAAGCTCTTCGAAGACCTTCTGACGCGCTGGGCTGTTGTCTGTCATTTCCAAATTCTCCCACTACGCGGCGATGGCGACCATTCTTGTTGTTTTTATCGGTCGCCAGCGCCGCGGATTTCACTTGTTTTCGTAGATGCCCACGATCCGGTTCTGCTCGATGATGTTGCCGGCATATTTCTGCAGGAACTCCTCCCGGGTGGGCGTGCCTTCGACCTTCGTGTCGAGGGCATAGACCCAGAAGTAGTAGTGATGTTCTCCGTGGCCCGCGGGCGGCTGCGGCCCGTAGTACTGCTTATGGCCGGCACCATTGGGACCGACGCGGAACTTCTCCTGCGCGTCCGAAAGGTCGGTGGCCGAGGGATCGATGCCGTAGACGACCCAATGCGTGAAACCGTTGGCGAGCGGTGCGTCCGGATCGTGGCAGATGACCGCGAGTTCTTTCGTCCCTGCCGGGACGCCACTGATCGTAAGCTTGGGCAATACATTGCCCTTGTCGCCGGCATGTTCATCGCGCAGTTTCCCGAGCGGCTTGAAATCCACTGAGGTAATCTTGAGGTCCTTGATGTTCAGGGGCATTAAATTCGTCCTTCAGCAATTTCGATCGAACTAGACACTGGCCTTCAGGTCGGCGACGGACTTGCCGCCGACACGCTGATGCACACGCGGACCCGATGCGACGGCGACGCAGATCAAAAGCTCGTCCGGGCGCGGGGCATCCGGCACGGAAAAGGTGACGGCATCATAGTGGGAACGGATGTAGAGCTCGTCCTTGTGGGCAAGCGGAATGTCGATGGTGGTGCCGGCGACGGCGACCTTGCTGACCGACGAGATCCAGGCCTTGCCACCGCCCACCTGCTGCCGCAGCGGATCGCCAAATACCGTGGTGATGCAAGCGACGACATGTTCCTGTTCGCCTGATGTACCCGCGATGCCGCCTTTGCCGTAGCTTTCGACCGGCCTGTTGCCGAGCAGCGCCACGGCCCGCTCGCCAAGCGCATGACCGATGGCCGAACTCGGACCTGTCAGCTCGGACAGTTCGGCGACGAACTTTCCGGCGAAGGGATTGCGTATGACAACGGCTGTCGCGACTTTGACCAGGGTCTCGCCAGGTGTGCCGCCGTCATGCCGGCTTTCCTGGACCGAGGAATACCAGCCCCTGACGTCATAATCTCGTTCGACTTCACTGGAATAGTTCATCTTCATCTCCTGAAGGCGCGCGCCGCTTCCGCACGCGCCAATTAATTCGTTGACCGGCTCGTTCGACACTACTGCGGCCATGAGAAGACACGGCGCAGCGGATCGTAGCGGGCAGCTTCCAGTGCCGCTGGCGTGAACATGTTTCCTTTCGACAGCGAGCGGTTCGCCGCATAGTCGCCGGACAGGGCCTGGCAGCGATCGGTGATGGGGCGAATGCGCTTTTCCCACCCGAGAAGCGCGTCTTCGACCGAAGAGCTTTCCTCCAAATCCTGCGACAGGCTGAAGGCGTTGACCATCGCGCAACCGGCGCCCTGGGCAAGTGCCGGGCACATCGCATGCGCGGCATCGCCCACAAGGGCGACCTTGCCTCTTGTCCAGCTATCCAGCTTGGTCGTTTCGTACTTGTCGTAGCGGGCGGTTTTCAGCTTGGCCGCCTCGATCAGGCATGGCTCCAGGAACGGAAACATCTCGACCCAAACTTCGAGATCGATCGGAACGGCGGATCCTCGAGGATCGGCGGCCGGAGCCATCAAGCCCAGATAGAGTTCATTCTCATTGCAGGGCGAGTAGAGAATGCGCTGAACACGCGGCCAGAAGTTCCACATGTCGATTGTGTTGTCCCACTCGCCATGACCGAGATCCTTCTTCATGCGCGGGACAATCAGTCGGATGAGACCATCTTTCGAAACCCATCGATCCTGTTTGAAGCCGATGGAGTCCCTCACCTTGGAGCCAACGCCATCGGCGCCGACGATCAAGTCGGCTTCGAGAACCTCGCCGCTATTAAGCGTCAGGCGGCCCTCCGGATCGGCGGCGACGGCTTCGGAGTTGACGCGGATATCGACGCCCACGGCACGGGCCCGATTGACCAGGGCATCGTGCAGATGGCTGCGCGTCATGATGCGCCAGGGGAGCCCGTTGAACGTCTCCTTGGAAACCGACTTGTTGTGCATCCAGGTCTCGTAGGTCGGAGGCGTGTGCGAGCCCTGGAGAACCTCATCCAGGGCACCCAGCCCTTCGAGCACGCGAAGGCCATTGTGCCAGAGATAGATGCCTGCGCCGAATGCCCGCAGCTCGGAGCTCTTTTCGTGCAGCCTGACATCCCAACCATTCTGCCTCAGAGCAATGGCGGCTGTCAGGCCGGCAAAGCCGCCGCCGGCGACTTCGGCGCGACGGATTTTGCCAGGGACTTTGTTTAAATTGGACATTCTCTGGATCCTGCTGCGTAGTAGGAGACCGTGCGTCTGGCCGTCACGCGTCTATGAAGTTGGTGATGGCTTTCAGGGTGATCTCGGGAGAGACCTCGTTGACGTAATGGTCGGCACCCGGAACGACGACGACCGGCAGATCCGGTCGCAACTGGCTTGTCTTGGCCAGCGCCGCCGCTGACACCAATTTGCTCGTTTCGCCCCGGACAATGAGGATGGGCTTCGTCACGTCCCGGTAAGCAGGCACCAGGTCCGCTCGCAGGCCTTTGGCGGTCTGCGCCATGGCCGCAGGCGAGGCCAATGGACGCAATCCGCCGTCGACCGGCTGATAGCCGCTCTGAGCCCTGATCTTGATGGCGTCGGCGGGAATGTTCGGATAGCGGCCGGCGAGGTATGCTTCGACGGCCTTTACATTCTCGAAGAGCTGGCTGCCTGCGTTCACGCGCGCTTCCAACGCATCCAACGCTTCAGTCTCGATATACGGCGTAAAGTCGATGGCGACGACCGACCGCACCAGATCCGGATATTTCGCCGCGGCCGTGACGGAATTTCTAGCACCGAGCGAATGGCCGACGAGGATCGCATGGCCTCGATCGAGAGTGCGTATCAGGCCGGCGATGTCGTCCGCGTAATCATTCGCTTCGTAGCCGGTATCCGGCTTGTCGCTGCGGCCATGGCCCCTCTGGTCAACCGCTATGGCCGTAAACCGATCCGAGAGCCGAGCCATCAACGGCATGAAGACGGCGGAGTTGGAGGTGATGCCGTGGAAGAACAGCATCAGCGGGCCGTTGCCCGTCTCGCGCACGTTCAAAGTGATGCCGCCAATGTCGACGCGGTGCGAGACGAAGTGGTCGGAAGGTGTGTCCGCCGCCATGTCCATGATCCTCGCCTCCGCTGCCCGTCTCCAGCAAAAGGATCATATCAGCCGGGGGGCCGTCAAGCAGATTGTCTGACATTCTTGCAATCTTCGGATTTGACAATCTGGCTATCCTGCTGTCAAATTTCCACAGCGTGGCGTATGATGTTTCACATTGCGACCCAAAGGCCCAAGAGGCGTTACCGATGCCCCCAGATTTGAATTTGCGAATTTCGCCACGGACCGTGCAACGGGAAACCGTCGACAAATTGCGGCTCGCCATCTTCTCCGGACTGTTCCAGCCGGGAAGCCGCCTGATCGAAAGCCAGCTGTGCACACAGCTCGGCATCAGCCGCCCCTCGCTGAGGGAGGCTTTGCGCAGTCTTGAGGCCGAGCGCCTGATCGAGATCGTGCCCAACCGCGGACCGTCGATACCGGCGCTTTCCTGGGAGGTGGCAACCGCCATCTACGAGGTTCGAGAGCTGTTGGAAGTCGAGGCAGCGGGACGATGCGCGCTGAGAATCTCCCCGGAGCAGCTGCGTGAGCTCGAGAAATCTCTTTCTGCGTTCGAAGAGGCGGCATCCAGCAATGACAGCCTGGCGCAGGTCATGACCGCCGCGGACTTCTATTCGATCATACTCGCCAATTGCGGGAATCCGATCCTGGAAGAAGTCCATCGCGGTCTGGTGGCCAGGATTAGCTTCTTTCGAGGGCGATCGATGTCCCTGGAAGGCAGGGCGCAAAGCAGTCTGGCGGAGATGAGGGAGATATTCGAATCCATCGCCGCCGGCGACGAGAAAGCCGCCCGCAAAGCCTCGAAACAGCACGTCTTGAGGGCGAAAGCGGCAGCCAAGATTTCCATGGACCACGGAATTTGAGTTCTCCGAATTGCGATATCGTCATCGTCGGTGGCGGTTCGGCCGGGACGTTGCTTGCCGCGCGACTGAGTGAAGCGCCGGATAGACGCGTTCTGCTGATCGAGGCCGGCGAAGAGGCGAGCGACCCCGACATCTGGAACCCCGCTGCCTGGCCGGCGCTTCAGGGCCGCAGCTACGATTGGGATTATCGGACGGAGCCGCAAGCCGGCACTGCCGGCCGGGTGCATCATTGGGCACGCGGGCGATTGATCGGCGGCTCGAGTTGCCTGCACGCGATGGGTTACATGCGCGGCCATCCGGCCGACTTCCAGGCCTGGGTCGATGCGGCCGGGGATCGCCGATGGAGCTGGGATGACCTGCTGCCCGTTTTCCAAGCTAACGAAAACCACCCGCTTGGCGGCGACGGCATTCACGGCAAAAGCGGGCCGTTGCCGATCTATTTGCCAGCGGACGAAGTCAGTCCGGTTGCTCGCGCCTTCATCGAGGCAGGCGCATCGCTGGGTCTGCCTCGCCTCGAGGGCCACAACAGCGGAGAGATGATCGGCGTCACTCCAAACTCCTTGAACATTCGCGACGGGCGGCGGGTCACTGCGGCGGACGCCTGGCTTACCGGGATAGTTCGAAGCCGCAAGAACCTGACCATCCTTACCGGGACCCGGGTACGCCGGCTCAACCTGGGAGCCAATCAGGTCCGCAGCCTCGGGGTCGTCGGGCAACAGGGTTCGGCCGAAGTCTTTGCGGATCAAATTATCCTTTCTGCCGGAGCGCTGGAAAGTCCGGCCTTGCTGATGCGCTCGGGCATCGGTCCGCACGATGTGCTCGATGCCGCCGGCGTTGGCTGCCTGATCGACATGCCTGGAATCGGCCGCAACCTTCAGGATCACCTGCTTGGTGCCGGCAACCTCTATGCAGCCCGCAAGCCGGTGCCGCCATCGCGCCTCCAACATTCGGAGTCGATGGCCTATATGCGCGCTGACAGCTACAGTGCTGGCGGGCAGCCTGAAATCGTCGTTGGTTGCGGCGTCGCGCCGATCGTGTCCGAAAGCTTCCAGGCGCCTGAAGCCGGCACGGCCTACTCGCTGCTGTTCGGCATCACCCATCCGACGAGCCGCGGCAGCCTGCGCATAAGCGGGCCTGAGTTGGGTGACCGATTGATCATCGACCCGGCATATCTGCAAACCGGTCGGGACCGCGCGCTGTTTCGCCGGGCCCTCGAGGCAGCACGAACAATCGGGCATAGCGATGAACTTGCCGGCTGGCGAGAGCGCGAACTCCTGCCAGGCACCCTGAACAGTGCGGCCGAGATGGACGACTTCATCGCGCGGTCGGTCATCACACACCATCATCCCTGCGGAACTTGCAGGATGGGTAAGGACGCGGATGCCGTCGTCGATGCAGATCTAAGATTGAAGGCGCTCGACAATCTTTTTGTCGTGGACGCGTCGATTATGCCGAACCTCACCGCGGGACCGATTCATGCTGCGGTGCTTGCGATCGCCGAGACCTTCGCTCGACGGCACCGGGAAATCCTACAATCTTGACCCTGTGATTCCAGCGCTGAGAATTCGATCGCCCGGCGCTCCCCTTTGGAAGGCGTCGAGATTGGAAGCGCCCTGGCGCCCGTGCCCTAAAGATCGATGCGCTGCTCGCTGGCGGGATCGAACAGGTTGATGCTGGCCGGATCGACGGCAAGGAATATCGGCTCGTTTCGCCGGCCTGCAAACCTCGGTGGCAGGCGGGCGATGATCGACTGTTCACCAACCTGCACCGTCACCATGGTTTCCGGCCCTGTAGGCTCCACGACGTCGATCACCCCCGTGACCGAAGCTTCATCACGCCCGACCGCCTTTAATTCTTCAGGCCTTATGCCCAGGATCGCCGGGCGCTCTGAATCAACCGGCCGCTTGCCGGCCTGCAATGCGACCGACACGCCGCTCGCCGCGAAACTCACGCCATTCGCGTCCGTGACCAGGCGCCCGGGCAGGAAGTTCATCGCTGGTGATCCGATGAAACTTGCAACGAATACGTTCGCGGGCCGCTCGTATATGGTGCGAGGATCGGCAAACTGTTGGATGTGGCCGCCCTTCATCACCGCCACCTTGGTGGCCAGCGTCATCGCCTCGATCTGATCATGAGTCACATAGACGATGCTCGTGCCGAGACGCTCGTGCAGGCGCTTGATCTCCGTGCGCATTTCCACACGAAGTTTTGCATCGAGATTGGAAAGCGGCTCGTCAAAGAGGAACAGCTCCGGGATCGCGCGCCCCATTGCAACGCGCTGGCGCTGTCCTCCCGAGAGATTGGCGGGGCGTCGGTCGAGCAGATGCGAAATCTGCAGCAGCCGCGCGGCATCGTCGACGGCGCGCTTGCGCTGGCCGGCGCCCACGCCACGCATTTCCAATCCGAAGCCGATATTTCTCTCCACCGACATGGTGGGGTAAAGTGCGTAGGACTGGAACACCATCGCGATATTGCGGTCCTTGGGCGCGAGATCCACAATGGAGCGTCCGCCGATCAGGATGTCGCCGCCCGATGTGTCGTCCAGGCCCGCAATCATGTTGAGCAGGGTCGACTTGCCGCATCCCGACGGCCCGAGCAGGACCAGAAAGCCTCCGTCCTCGAGCTCGATATCCACCCCGTGAAGGACCTGTACGGAGCCATAGGACTTGCGCACGTCCTTGATGGAAAGTGTCGCCATGCGAAAACTCCTAACCTTTGATGGCGCCCGCGGTCAGCCCCTGAACCATGGTTCGCTGGACGATGGCGAAGAGGACGATGACGGGCAGGATGCTGAGAATGCCACCTGCCGCCAGGACCCCCCATGGAAGCTGGAATTCGCCGACCATCAGTTGCAGGCCCACCGGCCAGGTGCGCGATCCCTGCCCCGTCGTCAGCATCAGCGCGAACAGGAACTCGTTCCAGGCAGCGATGGCAATGAACACCGAACTTGCCACAAGGCCGTTGCGCGCCAGCGGCATGACGATACGGACCATGGCGCCAAGCCTTGTCGATCCGTCGACGCGCGCCGCGCTCTCGAGCTCCTTGGGTGCGGAATCAAAGAAACCTTTGAGCATCCACACGAACAGCGGCAAAAGGAAACTCGTATAGGCAAGCGCAAGTCCGAAACGGCTGTCGACGAGACCAACGCTACGCATGACGACATAAAGGGGAATGATCATCATGACCGCGGGGAACATGCGCACGACGAGATAGCCGAGCATGAGCTGCGTTCGGCCGCGAAACGCAAAGCGTGAAAATGCATAGGCTGCAAGCGTACCCGTGGCGACGCAGATCGTCACCGTCAGGAAGGTGACGACCAGGCTATTGGCTATCAGCCGTGGAAAGCCGGACTGCGTCCAGATCGCTACATAATTGTCGAAGGTGACGCGCCTCGGTATGTACTGCATCGTCTGGGTGACAATGTCGGCCTCATATTTGAGCGACGTCAGAAACATCCAGATCATCGGACCGATGCAGAACATCGACAGGGTCGCGAGGACGAAGTAGGTGGCGATGTTGCCGATCACCCGCCTGCGGCGCTTGCTTTCAATCATCGCCCTCTCCCTTGGTGATCCTGGACAGGCGGATATAGGCCGCCGCGAAGATCATCAGGATCACGAACATCACCACCGACAGCGCGGATGCGTAGCCGAAATTGAATTCCTTGTAGGCGGTCTGGAAGGCGTATAGCGACAGGACCTGCGTGGCGTCTCCCGGTCCGCCACCGGTGAGAATGAGGAGTAGATCGGGCGAATTGACCAGACCGATGACGCGCAGGATCACTGCCGCCGCTATAACGGTCTTAAGCATCGGCAAGGTGATCAGCCTGAGCTGCGCCAAGACGCCCGCGCCGTCCACCGCGGCTGCCTTGTAGAGGTCTTCAGGAATACTTTTCAGGCCCGCGAGCAGCAGCAGCGCGAAGAACGGAAAACCGTGCCACGCCTCGACAAGGACGGCCGCCGCAAGCGCGGTATTGGGATCCGCGAACCATGCCTTGTAGGTCTGCAGCACGCCGACGCGAACAAGAAGATCGTTGATGACCCCAAGCCTCGGATCGAGCAGCAAGGCCCACATATGGCCCGCCACGACGTTGGGCAGGAAATAGGGAAGCAGGATGAGCACGGCAAAGATCTTCGTGCCCGGCAAATCCCTGTTGAGGGCCGTCGCGGCGAGAAGGCCGAGCGCCAGTTCCATCACCACGGCCGCGGTGACCCAAACGACTGTATTCTTTAGCGCGATCCAGAAGACAGGGTCGGACCACATTGCCGCGTAATGTTTGAAGCCGACCCAGCCACCCAGCCCCGGACGCGTCAGACGCATCTCGCGAAAGCTGATCGCCATGCCGTAAAGCGTCGGATAGGCAATCACCAGGAGGATCATGACGAGGCTTGGAAGAAGCAGCAAATACATCCAATACCGGGTCTCGGACAGTTCGCCGAGAGCCCGCAAAGGCCGATAACCGCTCGAGCTTGATGTCATGGATCCGCGATGCGAAGCATCGTCCCGTTGCGTTCAGAGCATGGCCGCGCGTCGCGGCAGGCCGTGCAGGGATGTATCAGCGAAGGGCGGCCTCGAGGCCCTGGATCATACGGTCCACAGCCTGTTCCGACGTCGACTGACCCGTGAGCACCGATTGAAAAGCGGGATTGACGACATTCTCGGACCAGCCCGCCGCGCCAACGAAATTGTTCGGCAGACGTCCGAACTCGAGCGTTTCGACCGCCGCGTGATAAATTGGATTGCCGGTGATCCGCGGATCTTGCAGGGCAGCGGCGGAGGCCGGAAAATAGCCCGTTCCTTCGAGCAAGGTCAGGGCAGCATCGGTCTGGCCCCAGAAACTCACCCAGCGCCAGGCAGCCTCAATGTTGTCTTCCTTCATGATGCCATTGCCGGCGTAGGCAACACGAGCGACATGCGCCTTGGGGCCGGCCGGCATGGGTGCGGTCGAGAATTGCTTGCCCTGCTTCATCGCGGCCGAGATTTCATTCAGCGAACCGGTGTGGTGCCACACCATTGCCGTCTGCCCGGTGCGGAACCCCTCCATGATCTGGCGGTAGCTGTCGTTGGGCGCGCTCGGCGGCACGACCTTTTCCTTCAAGAAGAGATCGGAATAGAATGTTATCGCCTCGATCGCCGCGGCCCTGTCGATGGCTGGCTGCCCATCCTTGACGATCGGCGAGCCGAACGCTTCCATGACATCGATAACATATTTGAAACCGCCGGCGCCGGCGCGCATGCCGAAGGCATATCTCCCCTTCGACGGATCGGTAAGCTTGCGGCAGGCGCTCAGGAATTCGTCGAAAGTCCGAGGCGGGCCTGCCAGTCCGGCTTCCTCGAAATAGTCGGCGCGGTAGTACATCCAATCGACGAAAGCGAAGGCGGGAACCGCATAGATGGCGCCGTTGCTGGAAAGCCCGGTCCAGCGGTTTTCGGGAAAATTCGCCTTGCCCTTCCAGCCGTTCACCCGCTCGGTGAGGTCAATCAACCCCTCCATCGCGGTGAGATCTGCGAAACGCTCGGCGATCACCATGGCGGTATCCGGGCGCCCACCAGCCAGCACGGCCGAAGAGACCTTCGCCATATATTCGGAGTTCGGAATGTTTTCCTGCGTCACCGCCACATCGGCATTCGCCGCCTGAAACAATGCGATGATCTTCAGCAGGCTGGCCATTTCCGACTGGCTTGTGAAATGGTGCCAGTAACTGATGGCACTCGCGGCACGGGCGCCACCGATCTGCCCTGCCATCGCCAAGGCCGCCGAACCCATGAGAAACTGCCTCTTGTTCAACTGCATGAGATCTCCTCCAAGATATCAGATCATCAATCTGATCTATCAGTTGAAGTTTGGGTAGCATCCTTTCCCACGCCATGCAACCGCCCGACGGGCGAAACGACGGACCGCCATCGACCTGTCAGACAAGTCCCAGGTTTCGCTGCATCGCTGCCTGGAAATGCGCCTGCAGCTTTGCTTCGGCGGCGTCGGCATTCCTCGTGCCGCAAGCCTCGAGGATGTCGAGATGCTCCTTGAGCGTCCGGATCATGATGGGTGTCGTGATCTTCCTGTCGAGCCGCAGCAGACGCAGATAGTTGTGCATGCGCCTGTAGGTGCTGTCGATCAGGGGATTGCGCAGTGCAGCGATCACCGCGCCGTGCAGTTCTCCCTCCAGCGCGTCCATCTCCTCCAGTTGTTCCTGTCCCAGACCATCGCGTTCCACGCGCCGAAGCAGCCGGGAATGCCGGATTTCCAAGCCATTCATGACGGCTTCATCGCCTTGCTCGGCAAAGACACGGACAGCCGCGCGCTCAATGATGGAGCGGAATTGGTAGGTAGCACGCGTAAGCTCCAGGCCGGGCCTGACGAACTGGATGCCGGAGCGCGGGTGGATGGTCAGGATCCCTTCCGCCTCAAGGACGCGCAGGGCGTCGCGAAGTGGGGCAACAGGCACGTCAACGATCGCGGACAACTCGTTTTGCGAGATGAATGCCCCAGCCGGAACGCGTCGGTCGAACAAGCCCTCCAGGATTCGTTCATAGGCGACATCGCTCATGCGGGCGGCCGCCACAAGGGGAAAAACGTCAGTTTTTGCTTTGCCCGCCACTTGCGGCACCTCCATTGCTCCGGTACTAAGAAGCCATCTGATAGATCAGTTTGATACGGTAACCGATCAGAAAGTCCGTGTGATGAGCCTTTCGCATTTTCGTATAACCCGATTTCAGTTCGCCCGCGACCGGGTAATCGGGGACAGTCAGGTTCGGGCGGATGATGTCAACGTCGCGGCGCTGGAACTCGTTTCCGAAAGTGGCGAGGTGGGGCTGGGATTCATCCAGACACTCTTCAATCCACTGCCGGATCAGACGGAGATCGAGGCTGTTTTCGAGCATGAGGTTTGGCCGGCCCTGAAGGGAAACAGGGCGATCGCCCTGGTTCACCGTGTACACCGTCCGCGCGGTGGCAATCAGCGGGCTCACTCCCTGCCCTTTCACGAAGCGGTTCAGGTGGCGCTTTGGGATCTTGCGGCGAAGGAAGCCGGCCTGCCCCTTCATGTCTTGCTTGGCAGTCGCCGCAACCGGGTGAAGGCCTATGCCAGCGGTCTCGATTTTCACCTCGACGATGATGCCTTCGTCTCGCTGTTCTCCCACGCGGCGTCGATTGGCTACTCGGCTTTCAAGATCAAGGTCGGCCACCCCGATTTCGACCGCGATCTAAGGCGCCTCGACCTGTTGAAGACCTGCGTCCCGGCCGGGTCCAAAATCATGATCGATCCGAACGAGGCCTGGACCTCGAAGGAAGCGCTCACGAAACTGGTGGCGATCCGCGAGGCCGGCCACGATCTTCTCTGGGTCGAGGATCCGATCCTGCGTCACGACCATGAAGGGCTGAGAACGCTCAGGCATGCCGTCACATGGACCCAGATCAACAGCGGCGAGTATCTGGATCTGCAAGGCAAGCGGCTTCTTCTGGAAGCCCATGCGGCAGACATTCTGAATGTCCACGGCCAAGTGACGGATGTCATGCGCATCGGGTGGCTGGCCGCCGAAATCGGGATACCGGTCAGCCTAGGTAACACGTTCCTGGAGGTTGGTGTGCACATGGCGGCCGCGCTTCCCGAGGTCGAATGGCTGGAATATTCATTTCAGAACTTTGACCATCTGGTCGAGCAGCCTATCGAAATCCGGGACGGCTACGCCTATGCGCCCGATCGGCCGGGCCACGGACTGGTGCTATCGGAAAAAGCGCGCAGCGAATGGATCAGGCCAAAGCGCCTGGCAAGATCGGAGCTCGGTGCCGCGCCAGAAAATCCACGTCTCTATCGCAAATGAGTTGACCGACCGGCTTCGGCATCGCCGATCTGCCCGCCGGACCATCCGCCAGATAGTAGAAAATGGAGGCAATATTGTCGGGATTGGGATCACCGTTCCGTATAAAATTGCGGTGATCCCTCACCTCGACGGGGTGACACAGGTCGCAAGGTGAATCGGCGCTGTGAACTTCATGCGCTGCAACGAAAACCGAAGCATGACCGGAACGAACACGGACGGCGCGGGCTTCAGGCCGCAGCGAAGTGCTTGACGACGTTTGCGAGACACACATCCATGTAACCCTTCCATTGGCTCTTCACGAACAGGGTGAGTGGGAGCTTGGTAAGCCAGTTCTTGGCGAGAAAGGTGTATGTCCATTTCACCCGCGTGCCGCCATTGGCCGGTTCGAACCAGAATTGCCCGCGCGCTTCGGTCATGAGATGCTTCAGCGCAAAGCTCGGGTCACTCACCCGATACGCGAAGTAGAAAGGCCGATCGTAGTGCGTGACACCCTCGCGCGCGGTGCTGCCGTCCGCCAGGTGGACGATCCTGTGCGAGCCGGGCCGATCCCACGGACCTGAAACATCCGAAGTCGACGCAACACCGGGCACCATTCCATAGCCGGTCAGGATTTTGGGAAGGACATCTTCGGCCGCAACAAAATCAAAGACTTCCTGGATGGCGTGCGAGACGAACACTTCTCGCGTGACCGCCACTTTCAGCCGCGCCGCGCGGCTAATCTCAAAATGGATCGTCACGATATTTCTCCTGGTTAATGTGATTGCAAAAGTAACAGGCGCTGCGGTGGGCAGAAGCCGGCGTTTCGGACAGCATCTCTCCCTCAAGACGCAGGACGAACCTTGGAACTCAAGGTTTGGTCTGCAGGCGTTTTCGTGGCCGCCAGCCGCGCTTCACTGTAGGAATGGGTTGATCGCTGCCAACGCATCGTCGAAGCGGTGCTCTGCCTCCGCATTGCGCATGGAGGTGCCGGCCTTGTTTCGGCCAGTTGCCGACGCGGGCGAGTTTGCGTCTCGTCCGCGCCGTAAAATCAGGCGGGATAAAGAGCGGGATAGTCGATGTAACCTTCAGCCCCGCCCCCGGCATAGAACAGTGCCGGCCGCGGCTCATTCAATGGCGCGCCCTCTTTGAGACGTGTGACCAGATCCGGGTTGGCAAGGGCCATGGCGCCTAGAGCTTCCATGTCGGCAACCCCGGCGGCAACATCGGCCCCGACCTGCGCGCGCGAGCGGCCCGGCCGATTGACGATCAAGACCCCGCCGAAAGCCTCCCGGATGTCCGCCAAGAGCGCTTCATTGCCGATATGGAGGATATGCAGATAGGCAACCCCGATCTTGTGAAACTCGGCCGCCAGGTAGCGGTAGAGATCGTCGTTCTCGTTGCCTTCGGCGATACCGCCCGTAGGTAGTCCCGGCGACAGCCTGATCGCCGTCTTCTCGGCACCGACCGCACCGACGATCGCTTGAACCACCTCAATGGCGAACCGTGCGCGGTTCTCAAGAGAACCGCCGAATTCGTCGGTGCGCTTATTCGCGTTCGGCGCAAGAAACTGGTGCACCAGATACCCGTTCGCACCGTGAACTTCGACGCCGTCGGCACCCGCTTCGATCGCGTGCTTGGCGGCGTTTGCGAAATCGGCGATGGTTTGCCGAACTTCGGCGGTTGTGAGCTCGCGAGGTTCCGGAACCGGCAGCATGCCTTTAACTGTGAACATGTTTTCACCGGCGGCAATCGCCGAAGGCGCAACCGGCTGGCGATGGTGCGGCGTGTTTTCCGGATGGGATCTGCGGCCGACATGCATGAGCTGGATGAACAGACGACCGCCCGCCTCATGGACGGCGTCGGCAACCTTCCGCCACCCTGCCACGTGATTGTCGTTGTAGATCCCTGGCGTGGCCAGATACCCCTGCCCGTCTTCGGACGGCTGGGTGCCCTCGGTGATCAGAAGACCCATCGTCGCGCGCTGTGCGTAATACTCGGGAGCCAGATCACCGGGTGTTCCGTCGGGCTTGGCCCGGCTTCGGGTCATCGGCGCCATGGCGAGGCGATGCGGCAGTTGCAGGTTGCCGAGTTTGAATGTGGACCAGACATAGGTCATGTGTTTTCTCCTAATTGTTGGGTTTGTGGGGTGCTGAGGATCAAAGCCTGCCTGCGGCAAGCAGCTCGCGGGTGCGTTTCAGCGTCGACAGCAGGGCGGATTTGTAGCCCTTCTCCTCGCTATCGAACTGCGTCTGCTCAGCCTGCTCCTCGGGGCCATTCGGCTCTTTGCCGCGAAGACCGATGTAGCAATAGAACTTGAGCTGCAGCTCGCCGGCATCATCCTCGAACAGCTCGTTGATGATCGCGCCTTCGCGTGGGCCGATCGCCTGGAAGAAGGTGACCTTGCTTTGCGGCTCAAGGGTGATGATCTCGCGGAGGTCGGCGTTGGCGATCGTGGCTTCGCGCACGAAGTGGCTCGCGCTCTCTTCCACGACGTCGCAGCGCGTGCAGAGGCCGGGCGGGAGGAAAAGGCGCGCGTCACGCGCCTTCAGCTCAAGGCCCTTCCAGACCTGCTCGCGCGTGAGCTCGGTGTCACCGGCGGGGTTCACCGGAACGGTTGCAGTTGAATAGATCATGGTGGGTCCCTTGATTGGGTGTTGTGGACAGCAGCGCTCAGGCAGCGATCTGAGCGGCGTAGTCGCGGTACGAGCGCAGCGGGCGGCCCAGCAGGGTGGTCAGCCGATCGACATCGCCGGCGTCCGGGACCATGCCGTCTGTCAGGAAGCGCTCCGCCATCAGGCGCATGTCTAGGGCCATCCAGCTCGGCATGAACTGTCGCAGGTTCTGCTCAAATCCCGCGGTGTCATCGCCGGGGTAGGCGATCGGGCGGCCGAGGACGTCCGTCCAGATCGCCGCGGCATCAGCGCCAGTCAGCGTATCCGGGCCGACCAGGTTGATGCGGTTGAGCGGGAGCGGCGTGGACGACTGTTCGCGGCGGATGAGCTCGATCGCAGCGATCTCGCCAACGTCGCGGGCGTCGATCATGGCAAGGCCCCTGCTGCCGATCGGCATGGGGTAGATGCCGTAGCCCGTGATCACGTCCTTGATGGTGATGTCGTTGTCCATGAAGTAGGCGGGGCGCAGGATGGTGGCGTTGAGGCCCATCTGCTCGATCATCCGCTCGACGCCGAACTTGCCCGCGAAGTGCGGCACGTTCACGTAGACGTCGCTGTGGATCACCGAGAGATAGACAATCCGCTCGATGCCGACTTCGCGAGCAACGGCCAAGGCGACGAGGGCCTGGGTATATTCGTCGGCCACTACCCCGTTCAGCAGGAACAGCGTGGACACGCCCGAGAAGGCGCTGCGCAGCGCGTCGACGTCGAGCAGGTCGCCTTGGGCGACTTCGACGCCGGCCGGGAAATTGGCCTTGGACGGGTCGCGAACCAGAACGCGCACGTCGGCGCCACGGTTCACAAGTTGTTCGACAACGTTGCGGCCTACATTGCCGGTCGCGCCAGTTACGAGGATGGTCATAGAGGTACTCCTGGTTGGTTGTTAAGTCTGCTAACAATCTAACGGCCCAAATTCACACCCACTAGCCGCGCAATTTAGACGCACCGTCTCACTGGTGGAACGATAGAAGCCTTGGTTGGAGGAATGAGGCGGCAGCGTCGAGTGCAGCGGATTCGGCTTCCGGGATGGCAAGAGTTGGCCGGGAAAAATGGCGACTGGGGTAACGTCCATGCGCCCGCCGATACCGATGACGTCGATCACAAGATCTCCGGCGAAAGCGGAGACGTCGAAACGCCGCATGTCATGCGACTGAGAGGTTCGCCGATTGACGGTCGCTACGGCGTCGACGCGCTCCAGCATTGTTTCGAGCTTTGCGGGAATCGCAGGATTTTCGACGGTGCGCGCCTGAAATCGCAGCAGCGCGGTGATCAACGTCAGACCGTTCTTAACGCGGTGATCGAGTTGCTGGAGCAGTAGGATCTTCGCCTCGAGCACAACCGCCAGCTCCGCAATGCGGCCAGCGGCCGTGTACGCGCTCACTCAAAAAAGGGGGCTATGGGTTGCACCGGTCCAATCGAGGAGCCCGGCGCAAAGTGCACGCGGGCCTCACGATGCATTCCAGCGACGCTCTGCTACAAGATCGGCGCAGTGCACCGCAGTGTCCCTACATCGCGACAATTGGCCCGCCTTGCTGCTGAGTGCCGTCGGCAGCAACACGCCGGCGTCAAACTCGCCCTCCGTTTCTGCCCTTTCGTGTGCCAGTTTTGTTTCGCACGATGGATTGACGCCGCATGTCAGATCCGGTGTCTCCGCCAAGGGACAGTGGAGTTCACGATGATTGACGTCGACGATATGCGCGCCTTCCAGACGGTCGCCAGGCTATTGAGTTTTTCAGGGGCGGGCCGCGTCCTCTCGGTGCGCAAGTCGGCCATCAGTCGCTCGATCCAGCGGCTGGAAGCGCTGCTTGGCGTTCGCCTTTTTGAACGTACAACCCGCGAGGTCGTCCTGACCGAGGCTGGGCGGGCGTTGCTCGGTCATTTTAGCGAGATCGTTACCCGCGTTGACGAGGTCCTCGATATGGCCGCCAGCTTGGCGTCGCATCCACGGGGACGGCTGCGGCTCACCGCTGGAATCGGCTTTGGCATGGAGGTGCTGACCGAAATTCTTCCTGCGTTTTCACTCGCGTTTTCAGACGTTGATGTGTCTCTCGAACTGACGAGCAGGACGGTTGACCTTGTCGCCGAACAGACTGATGTGGCCTTCCGAATGGGTCCGATGCTCGATTCAAATCTGGTCGCGACACGGCTTGGAGCAATCGCCTGCCTGTTATGCGCCGCACCCTCCTACCTCGAACGGCGCGGTTGGCCCAGGTCGATCGACGAACTGCATACCCACGATCTGCTCCTCATCCCCCGTGGCGATGGTCTCCCCCGGCGTTTGTCGCTTCGCGACAAGGAAGGCGTGGAGCACCAGGTCGAGGCCACCGCTCGGCTCACCGCAAATGATCCCAAGGCAATAGATCGCATGGTGCTTAACGGGGCTGGGATCGCGGCTACGGCGAGATATGTGGCTGCGCCTGAGATCGAGGCCGGCAATCTCGTTCGCGTTCTGCCCGACTGGAGCGTTCCAGCCGTCGATGTCAGTCTAGTCATGCCTGCCGGTAAGGAACGCAGCCCGGCTGCAAGAGCCTTCGTCGACTTTATGCGCAAACGGGTTGCCGGCAACCGCCGCTGGTTTGACGATGGGGCGTGACGACCTTCACGATGTAATCAGTGGCGAACGATGCCGCCAGGCGTCGCTATGCACCTGGTCGAGGACAAATTTCGCAACGTCCTCCCGCGAGATGGTCCCGCCATGGAAGCCGGACAGATCGGTTAGAGTGCGGACATTGCCGCGTCCCGCCTTTTTGTTCAAAACGGATGGCCGGATGATCGTCCAATCGAGGTCGGACTCACGGATGACGGCTTCCTGCCGGTTCTTGTCCGCATAGACGTTGCGCAGGAGCAGCGGGAAAATCACGTTATCGAACAGGAACCCGCCATGGCCGGCGCTATCGCCCGCGCCCATCCCGGTGATGGTGATCAGGCGCGAAATGTGTTCCGTCTTCATTGCCTTGACGAGCGCGCGGGTCGCGGTCGAGAGCAGCGTCACCTGCTTGAACGGGCTGGCCGGAGTGCCCAGGGCACTGATGACGGCATCCTGCCCGGTGACGGCCTGGCGCATGGTCTTCTCGTCGCGGGCGTCGCCGACAACAAGCCGAACGCCCTTCATATCCGCCGCTTTTTCGGGAGATCGGACCAGTGCCGTCACCTCATATCCGCGTGCCAATGCCTGGCTGACGATGAGACGGCCAGTCGGCCCCGTCGCCCCCAAAACCAATATCTTGGTCTGCGCGGCGTGGGGATTGTCGTTTGTGGACTTGGTCATGGCTTTGTTCCTCGTTGGGTGAGATGTTTGCAGTTGGGTAGGTTGTTCTCGTCAATATGAGTGGTTCACAGGCGATGCGATAGACGCTAATGTTGGACACAACGTCTCATTGGTGGAACAGATGGATTTGCTGGCTCTCGCGGATTTCGTGCTCGTGGCCCGCCATGGCGGCTTCGGCCGTGCAGCACGGGCCGCCACACGCCCCAAGGCGACTTTGTCGCGACGGGTGGCAGAACTTGAGGCTGGCCTGGGATTGCGACTTGTCGAGCGTGGCGCGCGGGCACTCAAACTGACCGAGGAGGGGCGGGCGCTTTACGAACGGGCAGGCCATTTGCTGACCGAACTGGACGAAACCGCAGCAGCGATTGCCTCGGGCGGACAGAAGCCGCGAGGCAAACTGCGGATAAGTGCACCATTGCTTTTTTCTCAAACCGCAATGGGCAAGATCGCCGCCGGTTTTGCGCTGAAATACCCGGAAGTTCGGCTCGAGGTCTCCACGGAAGACCGCGCCGTGGATATGATCGAGGAGGGGTTTGATCTGGCGATCCGCGTAAACCCGAATCCGGATGAGACCCTTGTCGGACGGGCGTTCCTGCACGATCGACTGGTGGTCGCAGCGAGCCCGGATCTCGCTCCGCCCATGGGGAACACGACAGCGCCCGCCGTCGTTCGATCGACGAGCGATCGACTGACGTGGCAAGTGCTGACCGCCACCGGCCCGACCCCAATCATGATCGAGCCTGTCCTGGCGCTATCATCCCTTGTTATGGTCCGGGACGCGGTGCGAGCCGGCGTCGGCGCCGCCCGCCTCCCCTTGTCGCTGGTCAGCCATGACCTGGCCCGCGGCACGCTGGTAAATTGGGGCGAGATCGAGGGACCCGACATTGTCCTTTGGACGCTCTACCCGTCCAAGCGGCTGTTGAGCGCTCGGGTGTCAGCGTTTCTGGACTATCTCAAGGAGGCCTTCCCAAAGGGGTCCCCTGACGAACTGGCCGCCTATATCGACAAATAATGTGTCGCGCTCATACCTTTCAACGACCTCATACGCCCTAAACCGCAAAATCAACGGCGGTATTACAAAAGGCCAGAATGGCGCAAGCGGGAGCGTAGATTGCGTTAAATTCTCCAGAAAAATCAATAACTTAGAAAAATAGCCGATGGTACCGTTGGCTGGGATCGATCCCTCATTTAAGATATTGTTTTTGCTATATTATTTCTTCTTCCGAGCTCGATTTGCATCACAATAGGTAGCACATTTACTGCTGCCTCGTGGGCGCAGCCAGAGGTATGCGGTCAAAGCCGCCGCTATGCAGTGTGACATCCGTAACGTCGACTCCACGCGCCATCCTGCTTCCTTCCGCCGCGCCGAGCTAAACGCCCATTGTCCAAAGTGGAATGTTGGACTCGCCGGACATCATCTAGATGATGATTTCACTGGCTTTCCGTGCGCAAAAAATCAGAGTCTTCGCGTATCCTTCCGTATGATCTCGCAGGTGGCCTAACGCGAAATCGCGACACCTGAGACCTATCCTTCGCGCAGCTCGTGGATAAGGCCCAACTCCTATCGGTAGCTGGCGATACATCGTTCGCAACTGCGGTTCAAAGACTGTGGATCGCCTTTGAAAGCGCCACTCGGACATCCATTGCAGAAGGATCCGAGGCGGCCACTGAGGGCAACGGATCTACCGCGAGGACCTTGACCGCATTGTCACCATTTTCCGACAGCAGCACGTTACACCAGACAGCGATAGCCACTCCATTGCTGGCCTTGTACATGACATCGGGATTGGACACTCCGAGCACCCGAAAGCCGCCCGTTCTGGAGCCGTCCTGGGCGCGCTTCTGGCTCCTCATTCCAACGGACTGAACCACCTTGAAACCGTGATCGGCCAATTTTTCGCTGACATAAGGCACAGCCTTGGCAAGCGGCATACGGATCATCTTGCTGATGCCAGTGGACATGAAGTAGGTGTGCTCCCGTGCCTGTCTGGCCGGTTTCGCACGGAAGCGACTGGTTCGGCATTGATCTGGCGCAATCGTCGGACCTCTCCTGCTGAAACGAAACGCAAGGAGACCAAGCGTTGACCAGCGCCTCAGCGCATAAGCCTTGAGCTCAGGCTATGTAGCGTTTCTCGGTCGGGTCATCGGGATAGGCGGCTTTCACGTCAAGGAACTCACCGGCCGCAGCCTGCAGCGCTTGCACGCACTCCGGATCGAAATGCGTTCCGGATTGCTCCCCGATATACGCAAATGCGCGATCGACAGGCCAAGCCTCCTTGTAGGGGCGTGCGGAGGTGAGCGCATCGAAGACGTCGGCAACCGCGGCGATGCGTCCGACCAGCGGAATTGACTTGCCCTTCAATCCATTTGGATAACCTGTCCCGTCCCAACGCTCGTGATGTGTTTCGGCAATTTTCGCGGCGAGTTGAAGCAGGGCGCACGTCGATCCTGCGAGGATGGCGCCACCGATCCGCGTGTGTTCGTTCATACGCAGCTTCTCGGCACTGCTGAGCCGGTCCTGTTTCAGAAGGATGGCGTCTGAAATCCCGACCTTGCCGATGTCGTGCATGGGCGCCGCCAAAAGGATGTCGCGGCATTGGTCGGAGGAGAACCCGAGATGCTTGGCCAAAACCGAACTGTAATGCGCCATCCTGGTCGTATGCATGGCGGTTTCCCGGTCTTTGTAGCCGGCGGCGAGGGTCAGGCGCTTGATGATCTCTTCCTCGCGCTCGCGCAACTCCTGGGTGGCCTTGTCAACTTCAACCTTCAGCCACTCCGCTCGATGAACGAGTTCTCTCTGAGCTTCACACAATCTGACCAAGTTCCTCATGCGAGCCTTGAACTCCACGGGCTCAATGGGCTTGTGCAAAAATTCGGTGGCGCCAGCATGGATCGCGTCGATGCGCGTGGCGGCATCGCTATCGGCTGTCACCATGACGAATGGCGTATCGGCAAACCGCCGATCACACCGGATTCGATCGATAAGTTCGATGCCGTTGATGCCTGGCATCTGATAGTCGACAATGCCTAGGTCGAACGCGATGGTGGGTAGATCGCGTAATGCGTCAACCGGCGCCGCGTAGGTGATGGCCACGCAATTCGGGATCTGCCCGACAAGCATTTCCATTAGCATCCGGTTCGTGCGGTTGTCTTCCACGATCAAAATTTTGATGGCTCCGTCCATTGCTTAGGCGGCTCTCTTTTCGCTGCGCTCGATACGAGCCATTTCGCGCTCGATATTGCTGGTCAGTTCGACATCGAGTGGACGAGCGCCTCCCTCCTCCGCAATAGCCGCGAGCGACGTCAGCCCGATATTGGCCGCGGCGCCCTTGAGGGAATGAAGGGTTCTGTCGGCGAGCGCGCGGTCGCCAGTCGACATTGCGCGATGCAGGTCGCCCAGCAGTGCGGCGGAGTCCTCCAGGAAAGAATCCATCAGACGGTCGAACGCGTCCTGTCCGAGAATTTCGATCAATTCTCGGGCGCGCAGATCCGCGGGAATGGCGCCCTCGTGGCGCTCACCACCCTGCGGACGGATCGCGAGGGGCGCGATTTTTTCGGCGGGTTCAGCAAGCTCATCCAGCAAATGCTCGAGCCTCGCCATGGTGATCGGCTTGGCCTCGAACCCGTTCATGCCGGCATCGATGCAGCGCCGGCGATCGTCATCCGACGCATTCGCGGTCATGGCTATGATCGGCACGACGCTGCCCGACGCCCTGATCGCCCGGGTCGCTTCGATGCCATCCATGACAGGCATTTGCATGTCCATCAGGATGAGGCCGAACTGCCGTTCGGCGGCAAGGCGCACGCCTTCACGACCGTCCACGGCGAAAGTCACGCGTTGCCCCAGCAACTCGAGAAATTGCTGCGCCACCTCGCGATTTATCGAATTGTCCTCGACCACGAGGATGTCGAACGATGGCAGCACGACAGCTTGTGGTTTCGAGACAAGGGGTGGATCGCTGCGACGGGCCGGCACCTCGAACCAGAAGCAGGATCCAACCCCGGCGGCACTGTCGACGCCGATCGACCCGCCGAGCCCCTCGACAACTTTCTTGCAGATGGCAAGGCCGAGCCCAGTGCCGCCAAAGCGCCTGCTGATGGTTCCATCCACCTGGCTGAACGGCATGAACAGCCGGTGGCGCGATTCCATCGGGATGCCGATGCCGGTATCCGACACTTGAAATCGTAGGCACGTCCCGTCCTGGCATTCGGCCACGCTGAGGCGTATCAGCCCATTCTCGGTGAACTTGACCGCGTTGCTCAAAAGATTGAGTAGCACGCGCCGCAGGCGCGTCGGATCGCCGACATACCATCCAGCATGAGCCACGCAGCCGTTTGATATCTCGATGCGATCGCGCTGCTCGCCCGCCCTGCCCTCCATGACGCTGGCGACATCGCGCAGCATTGCCGGCGCATCGAAAGGAACAGTCTCGGCGGCGAGCTCGCCGTGCTCGATCTTGGCGAAGTCGAGGATCTCGTTGATGACTTCAAGCAAGGCCTCGCCGGAACTCGTGATGACGCGAACGCTTTCCCGGTCGCGAGGGGCTAGCTGTGAGCGCGATAGCAGTTCCGACATGCCGAGGATCGCGTTGAGAGGTGTTCGAATTTCATGGCCGATGGTGGCCATGAATTCTGATTTTGCACGGTTGCCGATCTCGGCCGCGCGATAGGCGGTCGCCAGTTCGTCGGCCGTGGCCTCGAGTTGGCGGCTGGTGACCTGGACGATGCGCAGTTGCCGCATGAGATTGAGTATCAACAAGGCGATCGAGCAGCCAAGAGCCATAACGACGGTAGCGGAGAGCTGCTGCAGCCGCATGACCTCGTCGCGTGCATCGGCGCGCGCGGCCGAAACCGACGCGTTGGTGTAGCTGAGCAGGGACTCGGTGACTTTCAGCAAGCCGCCGAGTGCCTCGGAGGCAGCGACGAGAGAGGCCTGATCGACCACCTGATCGGCAGCCATCCGGTCAAAAAGCGGTTCAAGACCGACGACGATGTTGCGCACCTGCATGCGCACGCCGCGAAAGGTTTCGCTGCTCTCGAAGAATGATGCGTATTTGGAGTTGTCCAGGATCGAGAGCCGTGAATAGAGGATGTCATAGCGCAGGTTGAGTGCCTTGACCTCGTCGGACTTGACGCTGCTTTTGCTGATCAGCTTGTCGGTCGCCTGCGCGAGGGTGCGGCTCTCCCGGTCGAGCTGATAGACCGCCCATAAGGCATCTTCGCGAATACCGTCCTGCAGGGTGTTCTGCCGAGCCGCCAAATGGGCGAAGGCGCCCCCCAGTGCAACCATCAGGCCGACCGAGACGACGATCAGATAACGCGTCGCCTTGCCGGCCTTGCGAACCGCCTCGCGGCTCTCGATCAATTCGGGTTTCAATCGACGACCTCGATTTCCTTGATCTGCCACACCGAGCGCGAGAAGTACTTCTCATTGTAGAGCTCGTGGTTTTTGTCGAAAGGATAGATCATGAACAGCGGACCCTTGTCGCGAACCGACATCGGCTTGCCGTTCATCCTGACGGCGAGAATGGTTTCGTAATCGGTCGCGTCCCCCATCGGCACGTCGGCCGAATAGTCGTTGAGGGCTTTGACGCGCAAGGTCTTGCCGTGAGCGCCGGCGGCCTCGAGAATGGCCTTCAGGTAGGGGCCTTCGAATTCAGTGGCGCCGTCGGTCCATGGCGTGTCCATGATGGCCTCCCGACCGGCGAGCGCCTGCAGCATCGCCATGTCAAACGTTGCCGTGTGTTGAGTGTTGGTGTTCTGGATGTCGCCGGTAACCGTCAGAACGACGTTGCCCTTCGGCACTTCGAGGGGTGCGCACATGGCGTTGGAGACCGGCAGCGCGCCAAGCAGCGCAACCGCAATCAGGACTTTCATGGACTTGCCTTTCGGGAGCCGGCGCTGGTCGCGGCGGCGGCACGGGACGCAACTGTGGCGTCTCTATTGTGCAAGGATATTGCAACTGCCGGCCTCATACCGGCGCGGACGGGGCGGCATCATGCCTTCGCCTGGTGGCGATCGTCCGAGGTTATCATCTGGTCTTACCGAGGACAGATTTCAATTCGGTAAAGGCTATTTGAGGGATTGTGCATATAGTCAAATTTAGCCGGCAGCAGCGTCAAGTCGTCTGGATTGATTTCGCGCAAAGGCGAGCTGCATTCGCGGCGCTACGCTTCGGGCATGTTCGCGAACCTGCTTGTCGGCACAATCGCCATTAGTCTGACGGTCCTTGTTCACACCTTTGGTCTCATCGCCGTCACCCGCGTGATGACCCATATGGTGGCTTATTTCCGAATGCATGGCCGCCGCAGCCGCATCGTCGCGATGATCAGCGTGGTAATGGGGCTCTTCGCGGTCATGACGGCCGAGGTCTGGCTCTGGGCAGGCCTATACATGTTGCTGGAGATTTTCGACGACTTCGAAACCGCGCTCTACTTTTCGACCATTACCTTTTCGACCGTCGGTTATGGGGATATCGTGCCTGCCCATTCATGGCGCGTCCTGGCAGCGCTCGAAGGCGTGAACGGGTTCTTGCTCATCGGCTGGTCGACCGCTTACCTCATCGCGGCCGGCACCCGTATCGGCCCATTCAAGGCCGGGGAACATTTCTGACCAGTTCGACACTCAGACCGCCACAGAATGCCTGGCCTTGCCGGTCTCGAGATATCTGTCGAATTTCGCCGCGACGCTTCTGACAAAGGGGCGGTTTTCCGCTGGCACGACGAAGCGGTCACCATCAAGTTCAAGCAAGCCCTCGGGGTCACGAAGAGCGGTGGAACTTGCCTTGAGCAGAAGTCTTTGGCCGGCTTCGCCAAAGCGCTCCACCAGGTCGATCGCCGAGAAGGCGAAGTCGCACATCAGCCTCTCGATGATCCAGCCTCGAACACGGTCGTCTTCGGAAAGCTCGATACCGCGAACAGTCGCCAGCCCACCGTCCGAGACCATGCGTCCGTATTCCGCGGTCGACGGCATGTTCTGCGTATAGCCTTGGCGAAATTGACTGATGGACGATGGGCCAAGACCAATCAGTGTTTCGCAGCGATCCTCGGTGTAGCCTTGGAAATTGCGGCGCAAGCAGCCGGTTCGAGCGGCTACGGCCAATGAATCGTTGGGCTTGGCGAAATGGTCGAAGCCGACGGCTTGATATCCGGCGTTCAGCATAAGACAAGCGGCCAGTTGCGACTGGGCAAACCGCTCTGCCGGGCCCGGCAACCAAGCCTCGTCGATCATCGTTTGATGTTTCTTGAACCACGGCACATGTGCGTAGCCAAACAATGCCATCCGATCCGGTTCCAGGGTCAACGCCTGCACAACCGTAGAGGAGACGCTCTCCCTGGTCTGGTGCGGCAAGCCATAGAGCAGGTCCAGATTGACCGATTCGACGCCGCGCGAACGAACGCCGTCGACGACCGCTTTGGTTTGCAAAAAACTCTGCTCGCGGTTGATTGCCTTTTGCACCTTCGGGTCAAAATCCTGCACGCCGAGGCTCGCCCGGGTCATGCCGATCTCGGCAAGAGCGTCGAGGCGGGCGTCATCCATATCGTTGGGATCGATCTCGACGCTGATCCTGGCATCCGGGAGAAATTCGAAGTTTTTGCGCAAAACCGCTCCCAGCGCGACCAGATCCTCCGGCTTAAGCATGGTTGGCGAACCGCCGCCAAAATGCACGGCGCGCACATGACCCCTGCCGGCGACGAGACCAGCGACCGTTGCGATCTCGGCATGCAGAGAACGAAGATAGGCGGTCACCGGTTGGTAATGGCGTGTCTGCTTGGTATGGCAAGCGCAGAACCAGCACAGCCTGTCGCAATAGGGGATGTGCAGATAGAGCGAAATCCCGTCACCGCTTCCGATCGCTTCCAGCCAGCCCCGCTGGATGGCGACATCCACGCCGGGGTGAAAATGCGGAGCGGTCGGATAGCTGGTGTAGCGCGGGACACTCTCACCAAATCTGGCAGCCAGTTCCGGTTTCATTTTGCCTTCCATCATCCTTGCAAGCTTGACTCTTGCAGGAATAAGTTCTGGCTGCTGGCCCCTGTCGCCGCCTTGATTTCGGTCAAGGCGGCTGCGTGCAAACTGCTGCAAGGCTATCCGGTCGCCGATACGATCTTGCCCGCAGTCAAGGATTCCTTGGATAATCATGATGACAATGCGCCAGGACATCCACAGTTCGGGCATTCCCGTGCTTTGCCAATCCTGCGAGGCGCGGCATCGCGGCGTCTGCGGCGCGCTCGATCCCGAGCAACTCGCTGGGCTTGCCAAGACCTCGTCCAGGCACAACGTCGAGCCAGGCGTGGAATTGATAGGCGACGCCGAAACCGTCGGCAGCTATTCGAATTTGCTCTCCGGCGTGGTCAAGCTGACAAAGAGCCTTTCGGATGGACGCCAGCAGATTGTCGGCCTCCAGTTCGCCCCCGATTTTCTGGGGCGGCCTTTCAGGGTGGAAAGCGCGATCAACGCCGAAGCCGCAACCCCCGTCTCCCTGTGCTCGTTTCCAAGGGCCGCCATCGAACGGATGATGAAGGAGTCGCCGGAACTCGAGCATCGTCTGCTCAAGCAGACACTGAACGAGCTCGATGACGCCCGCGACTGGATGGTGACGCTGGGGCGCAAAAGTGCTTCGGAAAAGGTGGCGAGCTTTCTTCTGATGATCGCCAGGAACATCGACCCCGCGCTTGACCCGGCCGCCCAGTCGACGCGTTTCGACCTGCCTTTGACCCGCGCCGACATCGCCGATTTCCTCGGTCTGACGATCGAGACAGTCAGCCGCCAACTGACCAGGCTGCGATCAGATGGCGTGGTCCGGATCGAGAACAATCGGCATGTCACAGTCGATAGCTTGACGCGTCTGCAGCGCCGCTCCGGCGCTTAGAATTAATCGACGACCCCAATCATCGGCAAGACGTGCTCGCTTTCAAAGGCGATATGCCGGCGCAGGCTTTCGAAGAACCCGCGTAGCATGAACCCAACGGCCTCGGCATTATCGATCGCCTTGCCGTGGCCGATCGCCAGCAAAATCTCGGTCACCTCACCGGCAAAGCATTCGTCCTCGACATGTTCGACGCGCAATCGCCGGGCTGAATCAAGGGGGGCATCGCGGCTGGCCAACGCGGTCTCGAAGGCGGGGAAGATGACCGTCTCTTCGTATTGATGACTGTTGCGCAACAGCGGGACGATTGCGTTTGCTGCAACCAGGCATGCCAAAGTATCGACCCTGGGCAAGGTATCCGCGATGCTTTCCAAGGCATCGCAGAGCCGCAGTTTTTCCAGATGCGCACGTCTCATCACCGCGGCTGACGCCGCCTTCGTGTCGGATCGACCGGACGGCATCGAACTGTTGACGTCTGTTTGCAGCGGAAACGATCCTTGTCCTGTCTGCGAGTTCAACGGCAACCTCCTAGTCGTTTGCAGAACCAAGGCTGCCCAATTCAAAAGCAAATGGCTTTGACATGGATCAAGGCGACGATGGAGCAAGTGCTGAATTGCTGTCCTGCGGATTGCGACCGTGGATCGGGATAGACGTCGGGGACATCTTATGAAATTTGGCACGGAAATCGTCTTATTGGGGCTATTTGCGTTCGCGGCACTGGTGGCGGCCGGCTTCGGCGTGGACGAGCCTTTTCGCCAGCATATGTGGGTGCTGGTTCTCGTTCTGCTCGGCTTTATCGCCATCCTTCTGCGCAACACCAGCTTCGCGCCGGCGGTCGCGGTCGACCCGTCCGCCTATATGGATGGACCAATCCGCTACGGCACGATTGCCACCATTTTCTGGGGTGTCATCGGCATGCTGGTCGGCGTGGTCATCGCGCTGCAACTTGCCTATCCCGATCTCAACATCCAGCCCTGGTTCAATTTCGGCCGGCTGAGGCCTTTGCACACGTCCGGGGTGGTCTTCGCGTTCGGCGGCAATGCTCTTCTCTGCACATCCATGTATGTCGTGCAACGAACCTGCCGCGCGCGCCTGTTCGGCGGCAATCTCGCCTGGTTCGTTTTCTGGGGGTACCAGCTTTTCATCGTCATGGCCGCTACCGGCTATCTGCTCGGCATCACCGAAAGCCGCGAATACGCTGAACCCGAATGGTATGTGGACATCTGGCTGACCATCGTCTGGGTCGCCTATCTCATCTTGTTCCTTGGCACGATCCTGAAGCGCAAGGAGCCGCATATCTACGTCGCCAACTGGTTCTACCTGTCCTTCATCATCACCGTGGCGATGCTGCACGTGGTCAACAACCTGTCGATGCCGGTCTCGTTCCTCGGCTCGAAGAGCTATTCCGCCTTCTCCGGCGTTCAGGACGCGTTGATCCAGTGGTGGTACGGCCACAACGCCGTCGGCTTCTTTCTCACAGCCGGCTTCCTCGGCATGATGTATTACTTCGTGCCCAAGCAGGCGAACCGGCCCGTCTACTCCTATCGCCTCTCGATCATTCACTTCTGGGCGCTGATCTTCCTCTACATCTGGGCCGGTCCACACCACCTCCACTACACCGCCCTGCCCGACTGGGCGCAGACGCTCGGCATGGTGTTCTCGATCATGCTGTGGATGCCGTCATGGGGCGGCATGATCAACGGCTTGATGACGCTGTCCGGTGCCTGGGACAAGCTGCGCACCGATCCGATCATCCGCATGATGGTGATGGCCATCGCTTTCTACGGCATGTCGACCTTCGAAGGTCCGATGATGTCGATCAAGACGGTGAACTCGCTGTCGCATTACACCGACTGGACCATCGGGCACGTGCACTCCGGTGCGCTTGGCTGGGTTGGCATGATCTCGTTTGGCGCCATTTACTACATGGCTCCGAAGCTGTGGAACCGCGAACGGCTCTATTCGCTGCGGCTGGTCACCTGGCATTTCTGGCTGGCGACGCTCGGTATCGTTGTCTATGCCGCCGTGATGTGGGTGTCGGGCATCATGCAGGGCCTGATGTGGCGCGAATACGACGAGCAGGGCTTCCTGGTCTATTCCTTCGCCGAGTCCGTCGCCGCGATGCACCCCTACTACGTCATGCGCGCCATCGGTGGTGCGATGTACCTCTCCGGCACCCTGATCATGGCCTGGAACATCGCCATGACCATCCTCGGCCACCAGCGCGAGGAGGAGCCAATGCCGGGCTCTGTTCCCGCCCTTCAGCCCGCACAGTGAGGAGCCAAAAATGGGCTTGATGGACAGACACGCGATCATCGAGAAGAACGCCACGCTTCTTCTTGTTGGCTCCCTTCTGGTGGTGACGGTCGGCGGCATCGTCGAGATCGCACCATTGTTTTATCTCGACAACACCATCGAGAAGGTCGAAGGCATGCGGCCTTACTCGCCGCTCGAACTCGCCGGGCGCAATATCTATGTGCGCGAGGGCTGCTACCTCTGCCACAGCCAGATGATCAGGCCGTTCCGCGACGAGGTCGAGCGCTATGGCCACTACAGCCTGGCGGCCGAGTCGATGTATGATCACCCGTTCCAGTGGGGATCGAAGCGAACCGGGCCGGACCTCGCCCGGGTCGGCGACCGCTACTCGAACACCTGGCATGTGCAGCATCTGTCCGACCCACGCTCGGTGGTGCCGGAATCGATCATGCCGAGTTACGCGTTCCTCAAGGACGCACCGATCGAGGTCAAGGATTTCTCCACGCATCTGATCGCCAACAGGCGCGTCGGCGTTCCCTACAGCGATGACATGATTGCGTACGCCAATGCCGACCTTATGGCGCAGGCCGATCCCAATGCAAACACATCCGGCCTCGTGGCCCGCTATCCCAAAGCCAAGGTCGGCGACTTCGACGGCAACCCGCAACAGGTCACCGAAATGGATGCCCTCGTCGCCTATCTGCAGATACTTGGCACCCTCGTCGACTTCAAGAACTACGACGATGCCGCAGGCTACCGCTAAGGAGTTTTATCCATGACTTACAATTTGATGCGGGAGTTTGCCGACAGCTGGGGCCTGGTCGGCATGGCGCTTTTCTTCGTCGGGGCGATTGTCTTCGCGCTTCGGCCCGGTAGCCGCAAGCTCGCCGACGAAGCTGCCCGGATCCCCCTTGAGGATGACTGATGATGAGCAACGAGCATATCGACGAGGTCTCCGGCGTCTCAACCACCGGCCATGAGTGGGATGGTATAAGGGAGCTCAACAACCCGCTTCCCCGCTGGTGGATCCTAACGTTCTACGTCACCATTGCCTGGGCGATCGGCTACACCATCGCCTACCCCGCATGGCCGCTGCTTCACTCGGCAACCAGGGGCGTGCTCGGCTATTCGAGCCGTAACGACGTCGGCAACGAGCTGGCGGCGGCCGAGACTGCCAAGGGCAAATACGTCGCTGCAATTCAAGCGAAAACCGTTTCCGAGATCACGGCAGACGATGCGTTACGCGAATTCGCCATCGCTGCAGGTGGCGCGGCTTTCAAGGTCAATTGCACCCAGTGCCACGGCTCTGGCGCTCAAGGGTCCAAGGGTTTTCCCAACCTGAACGACGATGACTGGCTGTGGGGCGGCAAGGCCGAGCAGATCCAGCAGACGATCACGCACGGCATCCGCTTCGCATCCGACCCGGATACGCGCAACTCGGAAATGCCGGCCTTTGGCGACATCATCACCCCCGAGCAGATCGCCCAGGTCAGCGCCTATGTGGCCAGCCTGTCGGGAAAGGTCCGGGATGCAAGTCTGATCACGCCGGGTGCAAAGGTCTTTGCCGACAATTGTGTGGCCTGTCATGGCGACAAGGCGAAAGGCAACAAGGAATTCGGCGCGCCCGACCTGACCGATGCTATCTGGCTCTACGGGTCGGGCGAAACATCGATCGCGAACCAGGTTCGCGCCCCCAAGCAGGGCGTGATGCCGGCATGGGGTGCGCGCCTGGGGGAAACCAAGGTCAAGGAGCTGACCGTCTACGTCCATTCGCTTGGCGGTGGGGAATAGGAACGGGGGCCTATTCCCTGCCCCTCACCGCGCAGGCGACGAGGCCCGGCTTGTCCGGGCCTCGACCTTTTTCCCACGACCGGTTTGACCTGCATCAACGTGCGGCAGGCCATCTGGCGGCATGGTGTTGAGCGCACTCAAATTACCGGCTGCACACCTGGAGATGATCGTGCTGGACAAGACGATGGTAGAGCGGCTGGAAGCTGAAGCGGTGAATTCCGCCAAGAGCCGTCAGCCGCTTTATGCCGCGCGCAAGAAGATCTTCCCAAAGCGCGCCTCGGGCAACTTTCGCCAGTTCAAATGGCTGGTAATGACGATCACGCTTGGCATCTATTACCTGACGCCGTGGCTGCGCTGGGATCGCGGTTCATTTGCCCCGCACCAGGCCGTGCTGCTCGATGTCGCCAACCGGCGCTTCTACTTTTTCTTCATCGAAATCTGGCCGCAGGAATTCTACTTTGTAGCGGGCCTCCTGGTCATGGCGGGCGTCGGTCTCTTCCTGATCACATCGACCGTTGGCCGCGCCTGGTGCGGCTACACATGCCCGCAGACCGTATGGGTCGACCTGTTCCTGGTCGTCGAGCGTGCGATAGAGGGCGATCGCAACGCACGCATGAAGCTCGACGCCGGTCCCTGGACCGCCCGCAAACTGATGCTACGGGTATCGAAACACGCCATCTGGCTGATCATAGGGGCAGCGACCGGCGGCGCCTGGATCTTCTATTTCGCCGATGCGCCGACGCTGGTCAGCGAACTCTTCACCGGCACCGCGGCGCCAATCGCCTACATCACCGTCGCCGTGCTGACGGCGACGACCTATGCGTTCGGCGGGCTGATGCGCGAACAGGTCTGCACCTATATGTGCCCGTGGCCGCGCATCCAGGCGGCCATGCTCGACGAGAACTCGCTCACCGTCACCTACAATGACTGGCGCGGCGAACCGCGCTCGCGTCACGCCAAGAAAGTCCTTGCCGCGGGACAGCCCGCCGGCGACTGCGTTGACTGCAATGCCTGCGTCGCGGTCTGCCCGATGGGGATAGACATCCGCGACGGCCAGCAGCTTGAATGCATCACCTGCGCGCTTTGCATCGACGCCTGCGACAGCGTCATGGACAAGCTCGGCAAGGAGCGCGGGCTGATCTCCTACGCGACGCTCTCCGACTACAACGCCAACATGATGCTGGCGACCGTGGGCGGCTCCACTTCAGTCGATCCTTCGCTGGTCCGAACGGCTGCGGGCCTGCTCTCCGACAAGGTGGCGCATTTCCATATCAGCAAGATCTTTCGGCCACGCACTTACGTCTATATGGGCTTGTGGTCGCTGATTGGCCTCGGACTGCTCTTTTCGCTGCTGACGCGCGACCGGCTCGAAATCAACGTGCTGCATGACCGCAATCCGCAGTTCGTCACGCTATCGGACGGTTCGATCCGCAACGGTTACACCGTCAAGCTGCTCAACATGATCCCTGAGCCAAGGACGATCGTCCTCACCATGCAGGGCCTGGAGGGGGCCGAGATGAGCGTCGTCGGCATCGATCTGCCCGTTGGCCGTTCGGTTTCCGTTTCGGTCGAGCCCGACCGGCTGAAGATGCTGAAGGTCTTCGTGCGTCAGCCGGCCGATCAAATCAATGGCGCGGTGCAGACGTTCAAGTTCCGGGTCGACGACAGGGCGAGCTTCGAGTCGGACGAATACACAGCCGCCTTCAACGCACCGGAGATCGCCAGATGACGGCCAAGGCGCAAAAGTCCCGCGAGTTTACCGGCAAGCACATGCTGGCCACCATCCTTGCCTTTTTCGGCGTGGTCATAGCGGTCAATTTGACCATGGCGACGCTCGCCAACACGAGCTGGACCGGCCTTGTCGTTGAGAACACCTATGTCGCGAGCCAGGAATTCAACAAAAAGGCCGCGGAAGGGCGCGCCCAGGCTGCCCTGGGCTGGACCGGCAAACTGACCATCGCATGGGGCGAGGTCCGTTACGGCCTCACCGATGCCGCCGGCAAGCCGGTTCCTCTGCATGGGGTCAAGGTGCTGTTTCGCCATCCAGCCTACGAAAAAGAGGATGAGGCCGTCACGCTCGCCCTCGCCATGGGCGAGGAATTCGCCGCCCAACACATGCCCAAGGATGGCGTCTGGATCGTCGAGGTGGATGCCGATGCCGGTCTCGCCAAGCCCTACCGCGAGGTCCGCAGGATCATGATTTCCCACGGAGCGCTGCAATGAGCTGTTGTGCACCGGGAGCCGAAATGGCGCTGGATCTGGAAAGCAGCTTGTCCGTCCTGCCATCAAGCCAGGAGATCAGGTTGGCGAGCCGATCGCTCGGCGGTGGTCTTAGCCAAACTGACCTTTCAGTCCCCACGGTTCACTGCGCCGCCTGCATCCAGACGATCGAGACGGCGCTGGCCAAGCTCGACAATGTCGAAGGCGCGCGTGTCAATCTGTCGACGAAACGGGTCGCGATCCGGTGGCACGGCAACGCTGTGCCACCCTTCGTCGCCGCGCTGGGACGGCTGGGCTATCAGGCACACCTGTTCGAAGCCGAAACCGATACCAAGGACAAGACGCTCGCCGAGCTGATCCGCGCCGTCGCCGTTGCCGGTTTTGCAGCGGGCAACATCATGCTGCTTTCGGTCTCGGTCTGGTCCGGCGCCGAAGGAGCAACCCGCGACCTGTTCCATTGGGTCTCGGCGCTGATAGCCATTCCAGCGCTGGCCTTCGCCGGCGGCATCTTCTTCCGCTCGGCCTGGAACGCGTTGCGCCACGGCCGCATCAACATGGACGTGCCCATCGCGGTTGGAGTTTCATTGGCCTACGCCATGAGCCTCTATGAGACGATCAACCATGGCGACCACGCTTATTTCGACGCGTCGGTGTCATTGTTGTTCTTCCTGTTGATCGGCCGCACGCTGGATCACGTCATGCGCGAACGGGCCCGCACTGCCGTCAAAGGCCTGTCGCAACTGGCCGCACGGGGCGCCATGGTGCTGCGTAGCGATGGCGCCCGCGACTATCTGCCAGTTGGCGAGATCGAGCCAGGAATGCAGCTGCTGATCGCTGCCGGCGAAAGGATCCCCGTCGATGGCACGATCATTCAGGGGACATCGGATCTCGACTGTTCGCTGACCTCAGGCGAGAGTACCCCCCGAAACGTGGCGCCGGGCGAGCGCGTGCAGGCCGGCGTGCTCAACCTTACCGGCTCGCTGACGATCGAGGCGACAGCCGCCGCGAAGGATTCTTTTCTGGCGGAAATGGTTCGCCTGATGGAAGCCGCCGAGGGCGGCCGGGCGCATTATCGCCGCATCGCCGATCGTGTGTCAGCACTCTATGCCCCGGTGGTGCACCTCACCGCTTTCGCGACATTCGTCGGCTGGATGGCGGCGACGGGCGACTGGCACCGGGCCATAACGATCGCCATCGCGGTGCTCATCATCACATGCCCCTGCGCGCTCGGCCTTGCCGTGCCGATCGTGCAGGTGGTCGCCGCGCGGCGCCTGTTCGAGAACGGCATCATGGTCAAGGACGGCTCGGCCATGGAGCGCCTGGCGACGATTGATACCGCAGTGTTCGACAAGACCGGAACGCTCACGCTCGGACAGCCCCGGCTTATCAATGCGTCATCGATCGACCCGGCCATGCTGGCAATCGCGGCGGACATGGCCGCGCATTCCCGCCATCCGTTTTCTAGAGCCATCGCCGGTTGTGCCACCCTTGACGGGCAACATAGATTCGATGCCGTCACCGAACACCCTGGATTTGGTATCGAAGCCACTGATGCCGGAAGCACCTGGCGACTGGGTCGTCGCGGATGGGCTGGATGGAAGGCCCGGACTGGTGGCGAAGGCAAACATGGCTATGGCGGAACGGTTCTGACAAAGAATGGGTACATTGTCGCGACCTTTGATTTCGAGGACGCGCTGCGTGCCGACGCCAGAAAGGCGATCGAGCAATTGAACAATGCCGGGGTGTCTGTGGAGATGCTGTCGGGCGATACCGCGGCAGGCTGCGCCGAGGTTGCGAAAGTACTGGGTGTCGACAACTTCGTTCCTTGCCTGCTGCCGTCAGGCAAGGTCGAACGCATCGAAACCATTGCCAAGGACGGGCACAGGGTTCTCATGGTTGGCGACGGCCTCAACGACACGCCGGCGCTGAGCGCGGCGCATGTCTCGATAGCTCCGGCCACCGCCGCCGACATTGGCCGCAACGCGGCCGATTTCGTCTTCCTGCGCGAAAGTCTTCTGGCAGTTCCTCTCGCACTGGACGTCTCGCGCAGGGCCGGAAGCCTGATCCGGCAGAACATCGCCATCGCGGTCATCTACAATGCCATCGCCGTGCCGATCGCCATCCTCGGGCACGTCACGCCCTTGATAGCGGCGATAGCCATGTCGGCCTCATCGCTGATTGTCATTGGAAATGCGTTGCGACTGCAAGGATTTGCGACAAACGCACCGGTCAGGAATGCCCGGCGCGGCGGACGCATCGGCAAGGGATTGGCAAAGCCCTCATGACGATTCTCGTCTACCTCATACCTGTTGCCCTCTTCCTCGGCGCGCTGGGGCTGTCCGGCTTCCTCTGGGCTCTGAGAAGCGGTCAATACGAGGATCTGGACGGGGCGGCCGAGCGTATCCTGATCGACCGCGACAACAAGGGACCAAAATAGCACGGGACCGGAATAGATTCGCCCGGTCGAAAACCGACAGGATCCGCATCCCCAAATGAAAAGGGCCGAAAGAACGGCCTCCCGCGGTCCATTCCGGCCATGCCTGCCGCGAGTATCGCAGGCAGGCTTATCGCATGCTGCCTAATTCGCCGAAATCCGGCTGGACAGGTCGGCGAACACCGTCTGTTCAGCCTGATGTGACCGGCGATGATTTGCGCTGGCGCAAACTCGGAATGAACAATCGATGTAAACTGGCCGAAACGGGCTGACAGCCAATTGTCAGCTCTGGCGTGAGATATTGCGTTCGAGGTGGCCCAGACCGGATTCGCCACAGGCACCAAGCTGGAATGCAATGCAGATGAAAAAGATCGCCCTTTCCCTTTTCGTGATTGCCGCCTCTGGCGCCTATGTGTGGGATCAGGCCGGCAAGGCCGCCACCGACGACATGCTCGGCTCGCCGCTGCCGACCGACGCTGCGGCGGGAGATGCCGCGCAGCCAATCATTCCCGCGGCGCCAGCCCAGAAGGCCCCCGTGCCGGCTCCGACCATGCCTGTCATTCGCCAGCAGAGCGTCCAGCTTGAGCCGCGGTTCAGCACTCCGCCTGCGATCGGCACGGAAACAACCGCCGCCATTGCGACACCGACACCGACACCGACACCGACACCGACACCGACACCGAAGCAGGCACCCGCGGCAAAGCAGGCGCAAGCCGCCCAGGCGCTCTCCCCGGCGCACATGCCAACTGCCTCCGAACCCGATGCTCCCGGACCTGCAACGCCGACCTTCGTCATCACCCCGGCCGTTTACATACCCATTCCGCAACCGAGGCCGGACTATTCGCAAGCACCCGCCCGGGTCGTCCGCGCCGCCATGAAGCCAGCCGTGAGTGTCGGTACGCAAACGGCCGCGCACGGTTTTGTCGATGGCACCTATACGGGTCCTGTAACGGATGCGTATTACGGGCTGATCCAGATTCAGGCTTCCATCCAGGGCGGCCGCCTGACGGCCCTCAAAGTGTTGAAATACCCATCCGACCGCCGCACCTCCATCAGCATCAACCGGCAGGCGCTGCCCATGCTGCGCGACGAAGCGATCAGCGCCCAAAGCGCCAATGTCGACATTATCTCGGGCGCGACGCTGACCAGCAGGGCTTTCATCCAGTCGCTGCGCGGCGCGCTGAAGAAAGCGTCGTCGTAGTGCCATGCGCGACACGCGGATTTTGATGGGCATGCCAATCACGATCGACATCGGCGGCACGTCGGCCGGTGAGCTGATCGACACGGTCTTCGGCTATCTCGAGCATATCGACCGGCGCTTCAGCACATACCGGGGCGACAGCGAGATCGCGGCGATCAACCGCGGCGACGTTCCCGTCGTCGACTGGAGCGGCGAGATGATTGAAGTGATGGCCATCGCAAGGCAGACGAAAGACGAAACGGCCGGATACTTCGATATTCGCAAGCCCGATGGATCGCTGGATCCTTCCGGCATCGTCAAGGGCTGGGCCATCCGCAATGCGGCAGGCATCGTTCAGCGAGCCGGCATCAGCGATTTCTTCATCGAGGCGGGAGGCGACATCCAGTCCGGCGGCAAGAATGCTTCAGGTCAGGAATGGAGCGTCGGCATCCGAAATCCATTCAACGCCGACGAGATCGTAAAGATCGTCTATCCCCGCGGCCGCGGCGTCGCAACCTCCGGCACCTATGTACGCGGCCAACACATCTATAACCCGCACGGGCTCGGCAGTCCGATCCAGGACATTGTCAGCCTGACCGTCATCGGCGCCGATGTGCTCGAAGCCGATCGTTTCGCCACTGCGGCCTTCGCCATGGGGCGGGACGGCATTCTCTTCATCGAGCAGACGCCTGGCCTGGAGGGCTATGTCGTCGACGCCAATGGCCGTGCCACGCCGACAACCGGGTTCGGAGCCCTGTGCCTGCCATGATCAAGACCATCGACCGATTTCTCGATCACCTGACCATGTACAGGCTGGTCCTCTACTATCTGATGGCGCTGGTCGGCACGGCGTTCGTGCTCGGCTTTGTCAAGCTGGTGCCACATGATCCCATTGCGCTTGCCTTCACGACAGCACTTGCCCTGGCCGCCTGCTGGATCACCAACAAGGTCTTTGCGCATGTCTTCGCAGTCCCGGCCAACAACGAGTTCGTCTACATCACCGCGCTCATCCTGGCGCTCATCCTCGATCCGGTGGCGGTCACGGACATAAAGGGGATCGCGGCGGTGGCATTCGCGGCCGTCTGGGCGATTTCATCCAAATTCATTCTCGCCATCGGCCGCAAGCACCTTTTCAACCCGGCTGCTCTGGGCGTGGCGCTGTCCGCGCTGCTGCTCGACCAACCAGCCACCTGGTGGGTCGGCAGCAATCTGCCATTGCTTCCGCTCGTGCTCATCGGCGGCATGCTCATTGTCCGCAAACTACGTCGGCTTGACCTTGTCTCGACCTTCGTTGTCGTGGCGCTGGCGACCATTCTGGCAACCACGGCCCCATCGCAATACTGGACCGCGTTCACGGAGACACTGGGTTCGTCGCCTCTGCTGTTCTTTGCCTTCGTGATGCTGACAGAGCCCCTGACCGCGCCGACGATGCGTTGGCCGCGTATCGCCTTTGCCGCCATCATCGGCTTTCTGTTTGCGCCCAACATCCATATCGGCTCGTTCTATTTCACACCGGAACTGGCGCTGCTTGCCGGCAACCTGTTTGCCTATGCAGCAGGCCCCAAGGGACGCTTCGTACTGACCTTGGAACGCATCGAGCAATCGGCCGTCGGCAGCTTTGACTTCATCTTCCGGTCGCCGCGCAAGCTTGCCTTTGAGGCCGGCCAATATCTCGAATGGACGCTTGGCCTCGATCGTGCCGACAATCGCGGCAACCGCCGTTATTTCACGGTTGCCTCGGCGCCTACGGAGGAAACGATCCGCCTCGGCGTCAAGTTCTATCCGCAATCGAGCGCCTTCAAGCGCGAATTGATAACCATGAAGCCAGGCAGCACGATCCACGCCGCGCAACTGGCCGGCAACTTCACGCTGCCCGCCCGGCGTGAAACCAAGATCGCGTTCCTCGCCGGAGGCATCGGCATCACGCCGTTCCGCTCGATGCTGCAATATCTCCTCGACCGCAAGGAGCGGAGACCGATCGTCATTCTCTACGGGACCGAAGGTCAGCAGGACATCGCTTATCGCGACGTGCTTGGCGCGGCCAGGCGGGAACTCGGTATCAAGACGATCCACGCTGTGGCGAGCGGTGGCGAGCGCGGGCAATATCCCGGATACATCGACGAGCGCCTGATACGTTTGGCCATACCCGACTACCTCGAGCGCACCTTCTACATTTCCGGCCCGCAGGCGATGGTCAAGGCGCTGCGCCTGAAGCTGCTGGCCATGGGCATTCGCCGCTCGAAGATAAAGGTCGACTATTTCCCGGGGTTTGCCTGAAGCGCGCTCAACCGTGTCGCGGCAAGGAAATTGTCACGACCAGGCCCGGATCGGCGTTGGCCATGGCAAGGCGTCCGCCGTAAGCTTCGACGATGTCGGAAACGATTGCCAGGCCAAGGCCACTGCTGCCGCCCTTGCTGTCAAGTTGGACGCCGCGCGACAAGGCGGATTCGCGATCGGCATCTGGTATACCTGGGCCATCATCAGCAACAGTTACGGCCACTTCGTCCCAGGCGGTGGATGCACCGACACAGACTGACGATTTTGCGTAGCGCGCGGCGTTCTCGACCAGATTGCCGAGGATCTCTGACAAGTCGCCTTCGTCAATTGGCGCCGTCAGATCTTCCGCGACATCCAGCTCGAACGAAAGCTCCTTGCCGCTTGGCGTCCGCTTGACGACGGCAATGACGCCAGCCGCGACGCCCGACACAAGGCAGGGTGCCTTGCCGGAGACGCCGGGTGCAAGGCGGGCGCGCGCGAGCTCCCGCTCGACATGGCGCCGGATCGCCGCGGCGCTCTGCTCGATCTCATCGGCCAGTTCCGTCTCGCCTTTCTTGCGCAACGCGCGGATGTCGGCCGACAGCACTTGCAGGGGCGTCTTGAGACCGTGCGCCAGATCGGTGGCTCGTGAGCGGGCTCGCGCAAGGGCCTTCTCCTGAGCGTCGAGAAGACGATTGATTTCGTCCGCGAGCGGCTGCACCTCGCTTGGTGCCGTCACCTCGAGCCGTGCAGTTCGCTGAGCAATCACGCTTCCAACGGCGGCCCGCAAGGTCTCCAGTGGCGCAAGGCCAACGGTGATCTGGATGAAGAAGGCAGCCATGAGCACGATGGCTAGCAAGATCAGGGCAGGCGCCAGGTCGCGGACATACCCGTCAACGGATTCCTTCACGGTTTGGTGGTCTTCGGCCACGATGGCCCGAAACGACCGGCCGCTGGCGTCGATAATGGTGCGCTCGACGGCGATGGTGAGCTCCCCTTGCGGCCCCTTGAATTCCTTGATCTCTCTGAGCACGCCAGCAGTTGCGCGCTCAGGCAGGACAAGCGTCGCATCCCACAACGAACGCGACCGGACCAGGCTGCCCGAGTTGGTATCCAGCACCTGCCAGTAGTGACCGGAAAAGGGGATGGCGAAACGCGGGTCAGCCAAGGCCGCCTGGACCGAAAGACGGCCATCAACGTCGAAATTGGTCGCGCCGATAAGGTCATTCAAGTCGACGGTCAGTTCGCTGACCACACGCCGTTCGACATTCAACTCGAACAGATAGCGCAAACCGGCACCGGCGACAGCGAGAGCAACAAGGATCGAGATGGTTGCTGCCAACCAGAGCCTGAAGCGGATCGAGTTGCCCATCAGCGAGGATCGTCGGGTATCAAATACCCGAATCCGCGGCGCGTTTCGATGATGTCGCCGCCGAGCTTCCGTCGCAACCGTGCAACTATGACCTCGATCGTGTTCGGGTCGCGGTCGTTACCTGAATCGTACAAATGCTCGGCAAGCTCGGTAGGCGCCACGACCCTTCCGGCGTGGTGCATCAAGAACGCCAGCAGCCGGTATTCCAGCGGCGAAAGAGAAATGGGAATGCCACGGAGCGAGATGCGCATCTGGCGCGTGTCCAGGAGCAAAGGACCAGACTTCAACACGGGTGCTGCCTGTCCGGCCGACCGACGCAGGATCGCCCGCAAGCGGGCGAGAAGCTCTTCCATCTCAAAAGGCTTGGGAAGATAGTCGTCCGCACCGGAATTGATGCCGTCCACGCGTTCGGTCCACATGCCTCTTGCGGTCAAGATGAGAACCGGAAACCGGCGCTCATTGGCCCGCCAACGCTTCAAGACCGTAAGACCATCGAGCTTGGGCAATCCGAGATCCAGAATCGCGGCGTCATAGTTCTCGACATCGCCGGCGAACCAGGCAGCCTCGCCATCCCGCACGATATCGACCGCCATTCCGGACGCCTTGAGGGAAGCCGCTATATCGGCTGCGATACGGGGCTCGTCTTCGGCCAGGAGGATCTTCATCAGTCGCCTTCCCCATCGCGCATGATGACACCGGCCCCGGCATCGACGTCTACAATCTTTCGCCGTCCATCGGCTCCGACGACTTGGAACCGATACACCCATTTGTCGGCCTTGCGGATGAGATCGACGGCGATGACATCGCCGGGTGCTTTGGCGCGGACAACATCCAGTATATTGGCAAGGCCCTTGATTTCGCCGTGCTCGTACAAATCCCGCGCCCGGTCATGGTCACCATCATCGTCCTGATCGGCACGGGCAGCGATAGGCATGGCCAGGACAAGGCCAGCAAGACCCAGCACCGCCAAACGCTTCAATAGGCTTTTCATCGGCAAGGCATGTCGCACGTTCAAGCTTTCATTTTGCTGTCAGTCATCCTCAGCCCACAGCAAGCATAGGGTTCATATCAAGGCATCATCGCGTCCAATCATGGCCGCGCCGAGAAGGATAACAGACCCATGCGCAATTCCATGCTTGTCCTTGCAGCACTTGCAAGCCTCACGATCCTTGCCCTGCCGGCAGCCGCTGAATCGGACGAAGGATCATGTGGGGCGTCATCTGCTGTTGTCCCATCCGGGCCGATCGATCTGCAGGCGATCCCCATGCAGGACGCCTCCACCCCGAAAGCCATCAAGGGTGGCGACGATGCGTGCGACGACCAGCAACGCGATGAAGCCAACGAGAACGACTAGGTCTTCCCTTCGCTGTGCATGGCCCACCACAGCACATGACGCTTGCCAATGTCGTGGGCCAAGGCTCGCTGCAAAGCCGGCAAATTATCCAAAATCCCTTGCCAATTTCTGGAGAGTTTCGTGATCCCCATTCAACATATCCACCCCATGCTTGTTCATTTTCCTATTGTTCTGATCTACCTGCTCGTGGCTATCGACCTTGTAGCGCTCGTTGGCGGCAGCGCCGTCACCAGGAGATCGGGCGCCGGTACGATCTCTGCTTTTTTGGCCCTGGCTGCCGGAGCGTTCGCCATCGGGACCTGGTTCTTCGGAGGTCTTGCGCTGGATCATGCCGAAGCGGCCGGATTCAGCAGCGATGTCGCGGAGATCCATGAAAGCCTGGGAGGTATCACAGCCTTTGCTTTTCTGATCTGGGGAATCGTGCGGCTTGCGCTTTGGATGCGGAACCGTGACATGCGGGTTGTAACGATCGCCATTCCTCTGATCGAAGTTTGCGGTGCATTTCTGGTCACTGCGACGGCCTACTATGGTGGACTGCTTGTCTACGAACTTGGCGTGAACGTCGCCAAGACCGCGATCGCTGGTTGACTGGTTCGCATCCGTCATTCACGGCCCAGCTTTGGACCATTTGCCTCCGCCGACAAATGATTCAGATCAAGGCGCTTCTTGCCTGTGAAATCTAAGAAAGCCGGACGTTGGAAAAACTCCGGAGAGCGAACATGCAAGCCGAAGCCATCATGAGCAAGCCAGTCGTCGGCATAGACCCGTCAGCATCGATCGCCGAGGCTGCCGGGTTGATGCTCACCAAAAAGATCAGCGGCCTCCCCGTCATTCGCGGCGACGGCACGCTGGTGGGGATCGTCAGCGAGGGCGATTTCCTGCGACGCGGGGAACTGGGCACGGAGCGCAAGCGCTCGCGCTGGCTGGAATTTCTCGTCAGCCCCGGAAAGGCCGCCGACGAATATGTCCGGGCCAATAGCCGCCGGGTTGAGGAGGTGATGTCGCAAGATGTCGTCACGGCATCGCCTGCCGCATCGCTCCCCGAAATCGTCGAGCTCATGACACGCCACCGCATCAAACGTATTCCGGTCATCGACGGCGGCAAAATTGTCGGCATCATCACCCGCTCTGATCTTCTGCAGGCCCTGCTCGGCGTCCTTCCCAGTGGGGCCGCCACGGTCATCGATGACGAACAGATTCGCCACGACATCGCTACCGAACTTGCCAAGCAGAAATGGGCTGGGCACGAGCTGATCAACGTGACGGTGAACAAAGGCGTGGTGAAACTCAGCGGCGCCATCTTCGACGAGCGCGAGCGCCAGGCCGCCATCGTCGCCGCCGAAAACGTCGCCGGTGTCAAGACGGTCGAAGATGGCCTCTTCTGCGCCGACCCCGTGTCCGTCATGCTCGTTTCCTAGCGGGTAGCCGAGCCCGACGAATTGGCGTTGCAACTTTAAGCCCCAGGATCAATATCGCTCGACATCGCCAGCCGAGGGCGCGCCTGTGCCAACGAGTTTCGATGCTGGCCTTAGGATATGGTCACGAATGAGAGGTGCGCGCTTCAAGCACGCCAAGGCGAGCCACGGGTTCCAAGGCTCGCGAACCTCGTCGCGCAGAACCTCGAAGAGGCCCGTTTCCGACGATCGAGTGAAGCCTTCAATTCAGCCTGAGCACTCGAGGCTCTAGCGTTGTCCGGCCACATGCTGCAGCCGTGCGATCAAGTCACTGTTGCGGCAGTAGTCTGGCGGATTATCGGCTTGCTGGTGTTCATCGAGCCAGATCGAGCATTCGTCCTGGTGACCGCAGGAACGGCACCGGTCCACCGCCCGGTTGGTGACGGCTGCGTGGTCGGGAACGACTTTCAATTGTCTGTCGACGCCCAGCGTCCGCATCATGCGGTCCATCAAGGCGGTTCTGGTGTCAACTGAAATCAGGTAATCGAGAAAGGTCATGTTGATCAACTCCTGCCTACCGGCCATCATTCCCATATTGACGGCCAGCTATCGTTGATCTCGATCAATGGGAGACGTTGCCGGTTCCTGGGCCTAACTAGGCTTGCGGGCCTAGGCTGGCGACAAGGCGATCGAGAAAGGACCGCTGACCGGCAAGCAACTTGTCCCGAGCCCGGGTCAGATCCAGCCATTCACCGCGATCGACCTCCGCAAACGACTGTAGCCGGCCGCTGCGTCGTGGCCACTCCATCTCAAATAGGTTGCTGCGTAGCGTCGCGGCATTGAAATCACCTTCGAGCGCGAATGCCGTGATGATCTTGCTACCTCGCTGGCGCAACTCACCCAGATTGAGAAGGGCTCCCTTTGGCTCCCAGCCTGTCTCTTCCGTGAATTCGCGCCGTGCCGCTGCTTCCGGCAATTCGCTATCGTCATATTCGCCCTTGGCAATCGACCAGGCGCCAAGGTCTCGGCTTTGCCAGAATGGGCCGCCTGGATGGACGAGTAGCACCTGCAGGCCGCGAGTCGATCTGCGGTATGGCAGGATGCCCGCACTCCTTTTAATCATCGCCTTGAACCACTCGCGCGCATTCATTTCGCCAAGGCTGAGCGCGACATGGCCTTACCGTCGATGCCCAACCCCGCGGCGTGCCGGTGCGAGAAGCGGCTGTCATGCGCGAGGGGCCAGCGTTTTGTGGCTTCCGAAACGACAAGGCAAAGCCCGGCGATCGCGACGAGTCCGGCAAGTACCGGATATGGCAGCGGCACAAAACCGGGATTGGGTTTCGATGGACCAGTAGGCACCACCTTCTCGCGAGACGGATCGCTGGTCAGCATCGTCTATCGTCAATACGACATGAAGCGGCTGACGTCGCTTTCCTCGATCAGGCTGCGGGTAACGCCGCCGAACGCCCATTCCCGTAGCCGGCTGTGGCCATAGGCTCCAGAGACGACTAGATCGGCATGGATCGAGCGGGCAAATGTCAATAACCGATCGCCGTCAGCCTCTGCTGCTATCAGTTCGGTTCGCGCCTTGATGCCGTGGTGTTTGAGAAAGACCGCGGCATCGTCGAGGCTGTCGCGAATGCTCTCGTCGCGGTCGGTTTCAATCGTGGCGATCACGACTTCGCTTGCCTTGGCCAGGAAAGGCAACGCATCCGCCATCGCCCGCCGCGCCTCCCTGGTGTCCTTCCAGGCTACCAGAACAGTTTTTGCAGGGACATGCTCGACATTGTCTGCAGCCACAAGGACCGGGCGCCCGGCACCCAGCACCAGACTGCCGATATCCACGGCGCGAAACACATTGTCGCCTGCCTCGCCGGTAACGATCAGGTCGGCCGCCCTGGCGGATACGCTTAGGAACCGGGTCGGGCTGCAAACAGCTTGGCGCCACTCGCTTGAGATCGAGGCGGGAACCAGCCTTTCGAATTCGGCACGCAACTTGGCAAGCCGCTTTTCAATTTCCGTTCGCTCGACCTGCATGATCTCGCCCTCGTAGACCATGCCGTCGCCTGTCGCGACCAGGGGCGGAACATCAGCGGCCGCCAAGCCGATAAGTTGGGCTCCAAATCGTTCCGCCAGTTCGACCCCCAACCGCACGATGGGCGCGGGAGCCGCATCGACGGCGAGGTTCACGATGATTGACTTGTACGACATTAAGAGGCCTTTCGCTGACACGATCGAATGCGTGATAAATTGCATTCGCCAGCGCCGAATGCCTTGATGCGCGTCAAAGATCCGCCATTTGCATCTGCAGCGGAAAACGCCGGTCTCGATCTGTTTTGCGCGCGCCACGAGAAATGCTAGTTAGCACCGGTAGCACCGGTCTCGAACCCAGGAACTTCAGGTGATCAAGGACGAAGCGCTCAGTTTGTCGCCCGGCGGGACGACACTGAAATCACTGTTGTCGCGAATGTTCGATCAGGCTCCGGGCTTCATAGCGCTCATGCGTGAGCCAGGTCACGTTTTTGAACTGACCAATGCCGCCTACCAGCAATTGATCGGCAACAGGCAAGTGGTTGGAAAGTCCGTGCGGGACGCCTTTCCCGAGCTCGAAGGACATGAGTTTTTCGACCATCTGGACCAAGTGTACACGACCGGCGAGCCCTATATCGGCCACGGGGTGAAGGTTGGCCTTCGCAACACAGCCGACGGCCCGGTCGAAGAGCGCATCCTTGATTTTGTCTATCAGCCGATCAAAGCTGACGATGGCCGTATCACCGCGATCTTCATTGAAGGCACGGATGTCAGCGAACTTTCCTTTGCAAACGCCGCACTTCGGCTGCGCGAGGACCATTTGCGGTCGATCCTGGCAACCGTGCCGGACGCGATGGTCGTCATCGACGAACAGGGTGGAATCCAATCCTTCAGCACCGCTGCCGAAGCGCTTTTTGGCTATCAGTCAGGTGAAGTCATTGGTCAAAACGTGAAAATGCTGATGCCCCCGCCCTACCGCGACGAGCATGATGCCTATCTGCTTCGCTACCTGACGACAGGAGAGCGCCGGATCATCGGGCTCGGGCGCACCGTAACCGGGGCACGCAAGGATGGCACGACTTTCCCAATGGAGCTTTCCGTTGGCGAGATGCATCCGGGAACCGGACGCTTCTTTACCGGCTTCTGCCGCGACCTGACCGAACGCCACCGGGCGGAGGCAAGAATCCAGGAGCAGCAACAGGAGCTCCTCCACATGGCGCGCTTTACAGCACTTGGCGAAATGGCTTCGACGCTTGCCCATGAGATCAACCAGCCACTGACGGCGATCACGAACTACCTCAAAGGCAGTCGTCGGTTGCTCGAGAAAAGCCAGGACGAGAATGCGCCTCTGCTTCGGGACGCCGTCGAAAAGGCGGCTGAGCAGGCCTTGCGGGCTGGCGACGTCATCCGTCACCTGAGGGATTTTGTAGCCAGAGGCGAAAGCGAGCGCCAGGTCGAACGGCTGCCGATGCTGATCGAGGAAGCCGCATCGCTGGCGCTGGTTGGTGCAAGGGAGATGAATCTCCTCGTCGGCTACAAGCTTGACCCTGCCGCGGAACTGGTCCTGACCGACCGCATCCAGATACAGCAGGTTCTGCTCAACCTTATGCGCAACGCGGTGGAGGCCATGCAGGACGCGCCGCGCCGCGAACTGAAAGTCACAACCATTGCCCGGGATGACGGAATGGCCGAGGTGAGCGTGATCGATACAGGCCCGGGTCTCGCGCCGGAGGTCTCGGCCCAGCTATTCCAGCCGTTTGTAACGACCAAGAAGCAAGGCATGGGTGTCGGCCTTTCCATTTGCCGCACCATCGTTGAATCGCACGGTGGTCATATATGGGCCGAGGTCATGCCGGCCGGCGGAACCGCTTTCCGGTTCACCTTGCGCATCGTAGAGAAAGAAGAAGTCACAAATGGCCGACAGTGATCTGGTGCACGTGGTCGACGACGACGTCGACGTCCGCAAATCGCTCGGTTTTCTTCTGGCAACAGCAGACTTCGCAGTACGCCTGCACGAATCGGCCACAGCATTTCTCTCGACGGCAAAAGGCAACCTCGAGGGCTGCATTGTCACCGACGTACGCATGCCGGGCATAGACGGCATTGAGTTCCTGCGCCAGCTCAGGGCGGGCGGGCATACAATTCCTGTCATTGTCATGACGGGCCATGCCGACGTGGCGCTTGCCGTTCAGGCAATGAAAGAGGGCGCGGCCGATTTCATCGAGAAGCCGTTCGACGACGAAATGCTGATCGAAGCGATCCATTCGGCGCTGGCCAACCGAAACCAGGTCGATGCAGCGCATCCGCAGTCTGCGGATATCCGCAGGCGTCTGTTGACCTTGTCAGAGCGGGAACGGCAGGTGCTGGACGGGCTTGTGTCGGGTCTACCGAACAAGACGATCGCCTATGACCTAGGGATCAGCCCGCGCACGGTCGAAATCCATCGGGCCAATGTCATGAGCAAGATGGGTGCCGGCAGCCTGTCCCATCTTGTGCGCATGGCGCTGATCGTGGAATCCAGGCCCTAGGGAGAACCTTCGAGAGGATTGCCAGCTCTGGCCTGAACCTTCTCCTCCTCCCACTCGCGCCAGTGGGTCGGCCGGATGTCGACACGGGCGCCGTTGGCGGCATTCTTCCAGCCTTCGCGAACCTTTACGCACGGGAATACCAGCGCATGCGCGCCCTCCTCGTCGAAGACGGCGAGTTCGAGATGGCGACCATACGGTGCGCTTAGGATTGGGTTCCACATCGCATCAAAATCTTCGCAAACGGTGCGTTGCGCATTGATCTGCATCACTTTCTGGAATCGGCGAACCGGCACGCGCGTCGCCGGGCGTCGGGCTGACGTGGCCAACAGTTCCTACGGCCGACGCCATGTTGCTATCGGTGCCAATCACATGCACGGCGCGGGCAACCCAATTGATTGGGAACGCAGCGCTGATACCTGATCCGGCGCTCATCGCGACAGCTGCCTTTCCCTGAAATACTTCATGACCTCACTCCGTCGACGGCCGGCCATCTTAGGACAGCTGCCCCATCAGAAATTGATCGCCGTCAAACGCCGCGCGATTGCGCCCCCTGCGTCCTAGCCGATTGATCGGGATCAAGGACCGTGCTGCGTGAGCGCATATCATTCGACCGCATAGGGAGAACCGCGATGCAGTATATCAAGGTCGATGAAGCGCTATGGGCGTCCAGCATGTTGCCCGAGGGCATCCTGGCGCGTTGGTTCATTGCCAGCGGCGACATGATCAAGGCCGGCGAGCGGATAGCCGAAGTTCGCGTCGAAGACGCGCTGCACGAGATCGTCGCGCCAGCAGATGGCCGAGCGACGATTGTCGCCACGGCGAATGCCGTCATCGAACCCGGCTCGATCCTGGCAACGCTGGAGACCCAGTCCGCGTGAGGCACTTGCCCCCTCACGGCGAAGTTCGCGCTTATTCCTCAACACCAATCTCAAGGATCCATCAATATGCAGAGCCAACATGCCGTCGTCTGGCTGGACCATCGCGAGGCCAAGGTGTTTTTCTTCAACCAAGAGTCAGCCGAGCGCCTGAGGCTCGCCGCCACGCTGGCGCATCATCAGACGCACAACAAGGCCGGCACCGTCGACGGCAAGCGTGCACCGGAAAACCAGTCCTTCCACCACGATGTCGTCAACGCATTGCTGCCAGCGAAGGAATGGCTGATCGTCGGGCCAGGATCAGCGAAAGATGAACTGGCCAAGCACATACGCGACCACCATCCGCACCTGAAGGATCGACTTCTCGGCGTTGAATCGGCCGATCATCCTACGGAGGCGCAGATCGTGGCGCATGCGCGGACGTTTTTCCGTGCCGCTGACCGGATGTTGCCCTAGATCAGTCAGGATCAGCCTGGCTTCGCAGCAATCGACCGCAAGGTCGCCTGCCACGACCGTTGCTCGATCACGGTTGCTGCAAGCTGCTGATATAAGCGATGATTGCGTCGATCTGGTCGGGGCTCGCAACCCATTCGGGCATATCCGGATGCCCGGTCGAAATGCCCTCGGCGAAGGCCTCCTCTAGATCCGTGATCGGATATCTCTTCGACAGGTCGCGAAACGCCGGAGCGTCGGGATGGGTACTTTTGTCGGTTTTTCCAGTGGCGTGGCAGCGGGCGCAATTGAACTCAACCAATGCCTGACCGCGTTCTGATAAGCCGTCTGCCTGTGCAGGCAGCACAAAACCAAGCAACACCGCTGTAAGTGCGCAAGCCGACCGACGCCGCCGCTGCAAGCGACGCTCATTGCCCATATAGCTGCTCATGGCTGCTGGCCGCCTTCCAATCTATGCGACTGTCTTCCTATGCGACTGTCTTCGCCGCTATATCCTCGATGGCGGCTCTGGCTTGCTTGCGCACGCCCCTGACCGTCTCCGAAGCGAGCCTGGAGGTCAGTGCCGTGACCTTTCCGGCTTCGGTGGTGTATTGCAACGTCGCATTCTGCAGAAATGTCGAGAAAACATCGAACGCGTCATTGAATTCAAAACTGGCGACAAGATCGTCGGCCAGCTTGGCATCCTGCTCGTAGCGGTTTTTGAGAAAGGCGAGCGTCTCGATCTGATAGCGCATCATCGCCTTGAAAGCGTTCGCCTGAAGGGACGCCGCAGCGAGGACGACTTTCTGACTATTTTCAGCTATCGGCAGTAATTGCATGCCGAATTGCGATGGTTCGGGATGGGGCTGCATGATCGATACTCCGTGTCAGTCTGCGCCACACAACGATAGCGCCATACGTCGCCGGATCATTGATCCGGATCAACTGGCGCATGAGCTTGCGGAGTGCGCAAACAGCCGAGCGCCGTTGGACTCGTTGGAGCGTTTGACGCGCATCAAGGTCATTGCTCGTCCTTCATGGCTAGCTCCTTCAAGGCAAAAAGGGTTGCAGCGATGGCTTTCAAGACGATCATGGTTCAGCTGGACGTGGACAGCATCGCAATCCCGCGCATCAAGATGGCGTGGGATCTTGCTCAGCGGCACGACGCCGACCTCATCGGCTTCTGTGCCGCCGAGCCGCATTTTGTGATGCCAACCGGCACCGACGACCAGGCCGCGACCAAGGCATTGTGGTGCCAGGTCGAGGAGATAGAAGGTCGCCTCGACTGCCTGAGAGAGGAATTCTTGAGCATCGTCAACGGCAGCAATCGTGCCGCGTGGCGCGGAGAGGTAGGCAATCCCACGCGCCAACTTGCACTCAATGCGCGTGCCGCCGACTTGATCCTCACTGGCTCGCCGACAGCCGATCTGGTGGTCGACGGTCATCGTATGCTTGATCCGGCAAGTCTCATCCTTGCGGCTGGCCGCCCGATACTCGTGGCATCGGACCCATTGGCGCCGATCAAGGCCGAAAGCATCCTGATTGCGTGGAATGATACGCGGGAAGCGCGACGTGCAGTCGTCGACGCTATGCCTTTCCTGATCACCGCCAGGGATGTCGTGATCGCCACCGTGGACAATGGGCACACTAGGCCCGGGGAAAATGTAGCGGATGTCGAACTCTTTCTGACGCGCCACGGGGTGAAGGCGCGATCGGAAGTCTTGGATGCGCGCCGCTCCGAACCGGCGGAAATCCTCCTGCAGATCGGACAGGATATTGCGGCCGATCTCATTGTTCTCGGTGGCTACGGCCATAGCCGGGTACTGGAGAGGACCTTTGGCGGCGTGACGCGTTCTGTGCTGCGCAGCGGATCCTTGCATCGTTTCATATCGAACTGAGGAAGGTGGAGCCTCGGAGTCGTGTTTTGACATCAATCAAGGTCGTCCGCTCCCGCAGCAGCAGGCGAGCCGAACCAAGCAGATCCTTTCGGCCGCCGGCTTGCCGGTGATGGAGTCGCCAACCCATCTCCTTTGCCTAAGAGCAATTTGATCCTGCTCAATGCTCAAGGCCTTGCGATGTCTGAGAATGGAGTTCAAATCTTCGAGGAGCATCGCCATGGGTCAAATTTCCCACACATCCTTTGCCGGCTTCACGCATGCGGGCCAGCAGGCGCAACAATGGGTCAAGGAGCTCGCCAAGGACCTCTGCTGGAGCGAGCCGAGCGCGTGCCGTCTCCTGAGGTCTGTCCTGCACACGGTGCGGGATTGGCTGTCGCCAGCGGAAATGGCCGATCTCTCGGCGCAGCTGCCTGTCTTGATCCGCGGCATCTATTTCGAAGGCTGGAATCCATCAATGCCTGCGCATGAGCGCACGAAGCGCGACTTCATTATCAGCGTCAGAAACAGTTTCGGCTACGATGAAGAGGTCGATTTCGATGTCGCGATCAGTGCCGTGTTCAAGCTTCTCGACCGTCACATTTCACAAGGTGAGATCGTACAGGTCAGAAACTCGATGAAGAAGTCGCTGCGAAAACTGTGGCCGATGGATTGACCGATGTTCCGCGACCGGGAAGACGCTGGAGCGAAGCTTGGCCTGGAACTGAGCAGGCTTCACCTGCATCAGCCAATCGTATTGGCATTGCCGCGTGGCGGCGTGCCCGTCGCAGTGGAAGTGGCCAAAGCCCTCAACGCCCCTCTTGACCTGTTGATCGTCCGCAAGGTCGGCGCCCCGGGCAATCCCGAGCTGGCTGTTGCCGCAATCGTCGATGGCGCCCCTGGAGAGGTCGTGCTGAACCGAGAGATCGTCGAGACCTATCAGCTCGACGAAGGTGAGCTACGTGTCTTGATTGCAAATGAGCGTCCTGAACTCGAACGCCGGCGCGTTGCCTATCGCGGCAAGACCAAACCGATGTCGATCTCGGGAAAGACCGCGATCATCGTCGATGACGGGGCCGCGACCGGTACGACCATGAAAATCGCGATCCGCGCCCTCAAGCGCCGGTCGCCGAGGGAAATCGTCGTGGCAATTCCCGTTTCACCGCAAGAGACGGTCGCCGCGCTGGAACAGGAAGCGGACCGTGTGGTCTGCCTTAGGCAGCCAGGACAGTTCCGGGCCTTGGGCCACCACTATCTGCGGTTCCCGCAGCTCTCTGACAACGACGTTGTCTCCGCTATGGACGAGGCTGCCCAGCTGTACAAAGCTGGCCAGCGGCAGGTTTCCGGCCTAATTCAAAAGCCGTGAAGAACAGGAGATCGCACTGATGCAGATCCGCACGCTTTCTGCTTTGGAATGTACCAAATTGCTGACGGCCAATCGTGTTGGCCATCTGGCATGCGCCAAGGATGGGCAGCCCTACGTCGTGCCCTTCCACTACGCCCATTCGGACGCTCATCTTTACGCGTTTTCCATGCCGGGCAAAAAGATCGAATGGATGCGGTCCAATCCGCTGGTGTCCGTCCAGGTCGATGAACATGGCCAGGGGCGAGGATGGAAAAGTGTCATTGCCGACGGCCGATACGAAGAACTGCCTGACCGGATCGGCCACAAGCTTGAGCGGGATCATGCCTGGTCCGTGTTGAGCAAGCACACCGACTGGTGGGAACCCGGTGCACTCAAGCCGGTCGTTCCTCCCACAGCCGACAGTGCACCGCACGTTTTCTTTCGGATCCTGATCGAGCAGGTATCCGGACGAGAAGCAAGCGAGTAGTAGCCCCATCAAAACCCTTGCGAGAAATGAAAAAGGGCCGGTGCAATCTGCACCGGCCCTTTTTCTTACCGTTGAATTGCTACCGCGCCATCAAGACCGGCAGCGATTGACCCTCGAGCATCGACTTGGTGACCCCGCCGAAAATCCGCTCGCGCAACCGGGAATGACCGTAGGCGCCCATGACCATCAGCTCGGCCGCAACGTCGCCGGCATGCTGGCGAAGCACGTCGGCAACCGAATGGTTCGCGCTCGGCAGCCGGTCGACCGTAATCTTCACGCCGTGCCGGGCAAGATAGGCGGCAGCATCGGCTCCGGGTTCCGCACCGTGATGGAACTCATCCTCGATCGGGTCGACAATTACGAGGTGGACCTCTTCGGCGCCTTTCAGCATATCGAGCGACTCGCGGACGGCGCGCGATGACTCAAGACGGGCGTCCCATGCAACGAGGACGCGTTTCGGCTTCAGCGTCGGGCGCGAACCCTCGGGGACGAGCAGAATGGGCTTTCCTGACGAAAACAGCGTGCCCTCGATGACTTTGTCCTTGAGCGTATGGCTTGCCAGCAGGTCCGGTCCGAGAATGGTCAGATCGGCGTAGCGGGCACGCCTTCCGATGACGTCGTCCGCCCATCCCATGTCGGGATAGTCGTCGCTCAGATCGGCCGATATGGCGGTCTGGGAGAGAAAGCCAGCGACGTCGGAAATTCTCTTCTCCAGCCTTTTCAGTTCGGCCTGGCGTTCCTCCAGCCAGGCCGGTGAGACGACCGCGGCATACTCGCCGCCAGAGGGCGGTGCGGCCAGTTCGAGAACGAGCACGGAGAGATGGGCGCCTACCTGTTCGCACAGCGAGGCGGCTAGCTTTAGATCGCCTTCACCCTGGTTCGGCCCGGTAACCGTAAGCAGTGTCCTGAAAGTCACGGCGGCAACTCCTGATTTCGATTTGAAGGGTCAGTCGTGGTTTCAGTCATTAGCGAGGGCGGTTGGCGCTTTCATTGCGTTGAATCAAACACCGTGACCGCGGGGCGCATTTGATCCGCATCAACGCACCGCCAAACCGAGGCTGTAGGTTTCAGCCGATCAATCGGGGAAACACACATGAGATTCCTGATCGCGGCGGCTCTGGCAGGATTGGCCTTCAATGCGGCCAGCGCCCAGGAACTCGGCGACGGCAAGGCCGAATACATGAACTCATGCGCCGTCTGCCATGGTCCCGAAGGCAAGGGCGATGGCCCGTTGGGCGACGAGCTGTTGAAGCGGCCGAGCGACCTGACACGCCTCTCCAGGCGCAATGGCGGCGAATTCCCTTACTGGCGCGTTTATGCCGTGATCGACGGTCGCGCCATGGTACCGGCGCATGGCGAGCGCGACATGCCAGTGTGGGGCAGCCAATTCCTGCCTGCCGACGTGAAGAAATATGGCCCGAACGCAGGCGAAATCGTCACCAGGGAACGCATCCATGAGTTGGCAGGTTATGTCCAGACATTGCAGCAATGAGCGCAGATCGCGGAAGCGAATTTCCCAAGACACACTGGGAAGGCCGGCCATGATCGTCGACGACCAGCAAGCCGCTGCCGCGTTTCTGCTTGATCCTGCTACCCATGGCGCGATTGGCTCCGTCGAGGCGATCGAGACTCACATTTCGCGTATTTTCCTTGTTGGCCAACGCGCCTACAAGATGAAGCGGGCGGTGAAGCTGCCCTATGTCGATTTCTCGACGCCGGCGCTGAGGCTGGCCGCTTGCGAGAAAGAGGTAGAACTCAACTCGAAAACCGCTCCCGGCCTCTATCTGGGGGTGCGTCGCATCACGCGGGAAGCCGACGACAAATTGGCTTTTGACGGCACCGGCCAAATGCTCGACGCGGCGATCGAGATGGTCCGCTTCGACCAGTCGAAGCTTCTCGATCGAATGGCAACCGCGGGACAATTGACGCCGGCGCTGATGACCGCCGTCGCGCGGATGATCGTGGGATATCACCGTGCCGCGCCGGAGGTCCACAATGGCACCGGCTCGTTCAATTTGATGGGCGTGCTCGACATCAACGAGGCCGGTTTTGGCACCAGCCATGTTTTTACAAAACGGGAGATTGAGACGTTTGCCGGAGCCTTCCGCACCGCGCTTGCCCGGCATGCCGGATTGCTGGACCGCCGGGAGGCGGCAGGCAAGATCCGCCGGTGCCATGGCGATCTGCACCTGCGCAACATCTGCCTTTTCGATGGCGAGCCTCGCCTCTTCGATTGCATCGAATTCAACGACCAGATCGCCAGCATCGATGTTCTGTACGATCTTGCCTTCTTGTTGATGGACGTCTGGCATCGCGGCTTCCCCCAGCTCGCCAATCTCGTGATGAACCGCTATCTCGACGAGGCCGACGATGAAGACGGTTTCATCCTATTGCCCTTTTTCATGGCCCTGCGGGCTGCCGTGCGCGCCCATGTCACCGCAACGCAAGTCGAGGAAGGCAGCGCCGACAGCGACAAGCTGATTGCCGAGGCGAGATCTTATTTCGAACTGGCCCTGACATTTCTCCAGGAGACAGAACCGCGGCTCGTTGCCATCGGCGGCCTCAGTGGTTCCGGCAAGACGACCATTGCCGAGGCGCTCGCTGCCTATGTTGGAGCGCCGCCCGGCGCACGCATTGTCGAAAGCGACCGAATCCGCAAGGCGATGCACGGCGTGGCTGCCGAGACCAGGCTGCCGGACAAGGCCTATCGACCTGAGGTGTCCGAACGGGTCTATAACGAAATGGCATGGCGCGCAGGCCTGATCCTCTCCGAGGGCGGCTCGGTTGTCGCTGATGCGGTTTTCGACAGACCGGCCGATCGTGAGCGGATTGAAAAGGCAGCGCGAGACCGAGGTATCGCATTCTCCGGCTTCTGGCTGGAGGCGGATCCACTCGTCCTTTGGCAGCGGGTCAATGAACGCAAGGCCGGCCCCTCGGACGCCACGGTCGATATCCTGTCGCGTCAATTGCAGCGCAATGCGAGCCAGGCCAGCTGGCGCAGGACCGACTCCGATCGACAGCTCGTCGACATCGTCGCCGAATTGAGGAGATGTTGCGCGCACGATGCGTCCGAGATCCTGCGCACAGCGTCCTGACTGGGTGCGGGCGATCGATATATCAACCGAGTTCGAGCTTGGCCTCGACAAGGCCGGGCTCGTTCCGAAGATGCGTGATCGAGAAGCCAAACTCGCGGCACATGGCCAGCATCTTGCTGTTTTCGCTCAGCACGATGCCTTCTATGCGCCGGATCGCATCCGCTCTTGCGTAATCGACGATCTGGTTGAGCAATTCCCAACCCAGACCGTGACCCTGCAAGTCGGTTCGCACCAGCAAGGCGTATTCGGCGCTGACATGGTCGGGATCGCAGGATAGTCGGCTGATGCCCGCCAGCGCGCCGGTGCTCGTCTCCAGCGCGACGAACGCCATATTGCGATCGTAGTCGAGCTGGGTGAGACGTTTCAACATCTGGTCGGAAAAGCTCTTGCTTGGTGACAGAAAGCGCAGGCGCAGATCGTCAGGCGAAATCCTGGCGAGGAATTCCGGATAGAGCGCGATGTCGGCCGGCTTGATCGGTCGGATGTGGTAACGCATCCCGTCGATCGAAAGCTCTTTTTCCCAACCCGTCGGATAGGGCCTGATGGCGAGCGCCCGATTCGGACCCGACTCCTCCACGCGTTCCGGCTCGATCTCGATACGGGCATCAAGTGCAATCACGCCGGCGGAATCGGCGAGCAAGGGATTGATGTCCATTGAAACAAGGCACGGAAAGTCGACGATCATCTGCGACAGGCCGTTCAGCGCCCTGATGATCGCCTGCCGATCGGCCGGCTTGCGATCGCGGAACCCGGCGAGCAGGCGGCCGATCCGCGTTTGGTCGATCAAATCACCGGCAAGAACGTTGTCGAGCGGAGGCAACGCGATCGCCGTATCGTCCATCACCTCGACCGCGACACCGCCGGATCCAAACAGGATAGTCGGTCCGAAGATCGGATCCCGGCTCATGCCGAGAATGAGTTCCTGTGCGAGTTTTCGCACCACCATCGGCTGAACGGCATAGCCTTCAATATCGGCTTGCGGTGCATGCTTGCGCACGCGCGCCTCGATTGCGCGTGCGGCCTCGCTGGCGGCAGCGGCATCGGCAATGTTGAGCACCACCCCGCCAATGTCTGACTTGTGCGAGATCGCCCTGGACAACAGCTTGACGACGACCTGCTCGGACGTCTTGAGGAGCCGACTAGCCGCCGCCTCCGCTTCGGCAGGAGATCTGGCGACGATCGTCTCGGGCACCGGGATGCCGTAGGCGGAAATTGCTGCCTTGGCTTCGGGCTCGGTCAGCATTCGCCGCCCTTCCTTCGCGACCTGCCTGAATATGGCAAGCACGGCTTCCCGATTGCTCGTGATGTCCTCGCCGCGGCTCGACGGGGTGCGCATCAACGCCCGCTGGGCACGCGACCATTCGCTGATGTAGGAGACGGCGGTTGCCGCGTCAGCGGGCGTTTCGAAGCTGGCAATGCCGGCGTCCTGAAGGACTTGCCGCCCACCGCGCGCCGTGTGTTCCCCAAGCCAACAGGTCAGGACTGGTTTGCCGGCGATCATCCCTTCGCTTGCGAGTTCCGCCACAGCGCTTGCCGCGGCAAGGGGCGAACTCAGCCCTGTTGGACAATTCATCACCAGGACGACGTCTGTTCCTGGGTCGACTGCCACAGCTTCGACGGCCGCCTTGTAACGGAGCGGCGGGGCGTCACCGATGATGTCGACCGGATTGGCGCGCGACCATGTCGGCGGTAACACGGCGTTCAGGCGCTCGATGGTGGCAGGCGAAAGCGCGGCCAATTCTCCCTTGCAGTCGATGAGTTGATCGATGGCCAATACCCCTGCCCCGCCGCCATTGGTGACGATGCCAACCCGGGCTCGTTTGAGTGGCGCAAAGCGGGCGATCGTTTCAGCGGCATCAAAAAGCTCGGTCAGGCCTTTGACGCGCAAAATGCCTGCCCGCAGCAATGCCGCATCGACGACACGGTCGGCCCCCGATAGCGCGCCGGTATGGGTCGCGGCCGCTTTGGCCGATTGCTCGTGCCGACCCGATTTTATTGCGATCACCGGCTTGATCCTCGCCGCCGCACGAGCGGCCGAGATGAACTTGCGCGGATTGGGAATTGTTTCGAGATACATGACGATGGCGCGTGTGTGTGCATCGCCCGCCAGCATGTCGAGACAATCTCCAACGTCGACATCCGCCATGTCGCCGAGCGAGACGATCTGCGAGAACCCGACATTGTTGTCGGCCGCCCAATCGATCAGCGATGTGGCGATTGCGCCGGACTGCGACAGCAGCGCGATGTTGCCGGGCTTGGCGGCCATATGCGCAAATCCGGCGTTAAGCTTCATCGGCGGGATCATCAGCCCGACCGTGTTCGGCCCGATGATGCGGAAAAGCGTGGGCTTGGCAGCGTCGAGCATCGCCTGACGCAGGCCGTTTTTCGTGCGTCAGCCCGGCGGTGATGACAACCGCCGCCCGCGTGCCCTTTGCAGCAAGGTCGCGCACGATGCCGGGAACTGTCTCAGGCGGCGTAACGATGACACCAAGGTCTGGGACATCAGGCAGATCGGCCGCCTTGGCATAGCATTGCCGATCGGCGACCTGCGAATATTTCGGGTTGACCGGCCAGATGTCGCCCTCGAAGCCACCGCTGACGATGTTGTCGAAAACGACACGGCCGACGGAGCCTTCGCGCACCGACGCACCGAAGACAGCAACGGACTTCGGGGCGAACGCATGTTCGAGATTTCGGATCGTCACCCCTCATGTCTCCTGTTCCTAGCGATGATCGCCCGTCGATCTTGCCCGTTCGTTGCGTTGGATCAAAGCGTTCTCCGGTTCTCGCTATTAGCTGTTGCCCGAGTTCGGCGCACCCCGTCAGCGCTGGTGAAAATTGGCGAGCGTCGATCAAATCGAAAGGCATCGCATGAACGAGTCCACTTGGCGACGCGCATTGCTGGTCATTGCCATCCTGGGTCTCGCCATTGGGATCGGAGTTTGGCGAACCGGGCTCGGCCCCCTTGAAGCCAACACGATCTGGACGGTGGCGACCTTGCCCGTGGTGGCAGCTCTCGCCATCTCTATCTTGCGTGATTTCTGGATCGGCCGCTTCGGTGTCGATGCGATTGCGCTGGTGTCAATGTCCGCCGCGCTGCTGCTCGGCCAACCCTTGGCGGCAGTGGTGGTCGCGATCATGTATGCAGGCGGCACTGTGCTTGAGGATTTCGCTCGCGGCCGCGCGGAACGTAACCTTAAGGCATTGACCGACCGATCGCCGCGTGTCGCACACCGAACGTCAACGCTGGGGACAGAAACCATCCCCGTCGAGGACGTTGATGTCGGCGACGAGCTTCTGGTCCGGGCCGGCGAACTGCTCCCAGTCGATGGCATCCTGCTCGATGCTTCGGCCTCGCTCGACGAGTTCGCGGTGAGCGGAGAACCCCTGCCGGAACGGCGGCGCGCAGGGGATGTGCTGCGCAGCGGCACCGTCAATGCCGGCGAGACCTTCAGCATGCGAGCTTCTGCCCTGGCGGAACAGAGCACTTATGCCGCGATCGTGCGCATGGTCGCTGCAGCGCAGACCGCTAAATCCCCGTTCATTCGCATGGCTGACCGCTTTGCACTGTTCCTTCTGCCGGTCACATTGCTGGTTTCCGGCGCCGCCTGGTATGTTTCCGGCGACCCAATCAGAGCGCTTGCGGTGTTGGTCGTCGCCACGCCCTGCCCGCTCATCCTCGCCGCGCCCGTTGCCTTCATCGGTGGCGTATCGCGCGCCGCGCGTGCCGGCATCCTCATGAAAGGCAGCGCGGCCCTGGAGGCGCTTGCGCAAGTCCGAACCGCGATCTTCGACAAGACGGGAACCTTGACCATCGGCGGCGCCGAGCTCATCGAAATCGAAGCTGCACCCGGCCGCGACGCCAATCATCTGCTGCAGCTGTTGGCATCCCTGGAACAGGCCTCGCACCATGTGCTCGCCGAACTCGATCATCCGGGCGGCGCGCGGCAGGCAGTTGGTGCTTTCGCATCCGCGTGATGTCCGCGAGCATCGCGGCGCCGGTCTGAAGGGCCGGGTCGACAACATGGCGATCGTGGCAGGATCGCGAGCTCTCGTGCTCGCCGACAAGCCGCCGCCCGGCTGGGCGAAAAGCGGCGAAGAAAAATACAGGGACGAGCCCGTACTCAGGGTTTTTGTAGCGCTCGGCGGACGACTTGCCGGTGTCTTCACTTTCGGCGACGCCCTGCGTCTTGATGCGCATGATACACTCGGCAGACTGCGCTCTGCCGGCATAACGCGCATGGTCATGCTCACGGGCGACGACGGCGTCGCAGCCAAGCGCATCTCCGCTTTGCTCGACCTCGACGCCCTGATCGCCGATGCGACGCCTGCCGAAAAAGTCGCGACGGTCACAGCCGAGAAAGCCTCGGCACCGACGATGATGGTCGGCGACGGCATCAACGATGCCCCGGCGCTTGCGGCCGCAACGGTCGGTGTCGCCATGGGCGCACGGGGTGCCACCGCCTCCTCCGAGGCGGCAGACGTTATCGTGCTGACCGACAGGCTGCAGCCTGTCGTCGATGCAGTCCGGATTGCACGGCGAACGCGATCGATCGCCTTGCAGAGCATCATCGCCGGGCTGGCGCTGTCCGGGCTGGCAATGATCGCGGCGGCCATGGGGCAGATCACGCCGGTTGCCGGAGCGCTGCTTCAGGAAGGGATCGACGTGGCGGTTATCCTCAACGCGTTGCGCACCCTTGGCGATGGGCGTCTGTGGCGTGCATAGTGGTCGAGAACAAAATCGGTGAATGGCTATGGCGCAGCAAAATCTGGTGGTTTGCAGCAAATGCGGTGGGGTCAACCGCCTGCCGCCCGCCCGCAATGCCAGTGAGGCAAAATGCGGCAAGTGCGGGACCAGGCTGTTTTCGGGGCATCCCGAAGATGTCGACGCCGCCGGTCTCGATCATCAGATCGCACGCAGCAGCCTGCCCGTTGTTGTCGACATCTGGGCACCCTGGTGCGGCCCCTGCAAGATGATGGCGCCAGCCTATGAAGCGGCGGCAAGTGAACTGGAACCGCATGTTCGGCTGATCAAACTCAATTCCGACAATGAGCAGGCTGTCGCGGCCAGGCTCGGCATCCGTGGCATCCCGACCATGATCCTTTTTCATGGCGGGCGCGAAGTCGCGCGCACATCCGGCGCAATGACGGCGGGCCAGATCGTCAGGTGGGTTCGCGACCGCCTGCCGACGGTCGCGGCCTGAAGTCGCCGGTCCAATGGATCCGCTCATCGCCCGGCTTGGACTGGCCCTGGCAATTGGCTTGCTCGTTGGATTGGAGCGTGGCTGGCGCGAGCGGGAGGCGCCCGATCGCAGCCGCACGGCGGGCATTCGCACGTTTGGCATATCCGGCCTGCTTGGCGGAGTTCTGGCCGCGCTCGCCAACGCGCTCGGCGCAGTATCGGTGCTGGTCGGAGGATTCATCGCCTTTGCAGCAATCTTTGCCTGGTACAAGGCGCGGGAAGCTGCCCATGACGCGGATTTCAGTGTTACGAGCGTGATTGCGGGCCTTGGCGTTTTTGCGCTGGGCGCGCTTTCGGTTACCGATGACTATCGGGCTGCAGCCGCCGGCGGCGCGGCATTGGCGGCAATCCTGGCCAGCCGAGAGATCCTGCACGGCCTTCTGAAGCGATTGACATGGGTGGAACTCCGTTCGGCGCTAATCCTGGCGGTGATGACGGCGATTGTCTTGCCCTTGCTGCCAAACCGGACGATGGACCCGTGGGGCGGTTTCAATCCTTGGGAAGTCTGGTTCCTGACGGTGCTGATGGCCTCGATATCGTTCGCCGGCTATGTGGCTGTTCGCGTTCTGGGAAATACGCGTGGGCTGCTGGTCAGTTCGCTCGCCGGTGCGATCGTCTCTTCCACAGCGGTCACCTTGGCGCTTGGCCGCAACGCGACAAATGCAACCAATCGGCTGGCGCTCGCCGGGGCGGCATCGCTGGCTGCAATGGTTTCGGTGCTCCGCGTCTGCGCCGTGGTTCTGATCATCGAGCCAAGCGTGTTCGCTTCGGTCGCTATCGCGGCGATGGCAGCCGCGCTCGCCTTCGCTGTCTGCGGCGCATTGCTGATGGCGCGCGACAACGGGAGTGGAGAAGGCAGCGCTATTGCGCGCAATCCATTCGAGTTCTGTCCCCTGCTGCTGTTCGCACTGCTCTTCGCGGTTGTCGCCACCGCAAGCGCTGCATTGGCAGCCCAATTCGGCGGCCGCGGCTTGCTGGTTACTTCGGCGCTGGCAGGCACGTTCGATGTCGACGTCTCGGTGCTCAGTGCCTTGCGGCTGGTCAAGCATTCGGTCTCTGTCGAGACCATCGGCCAGGCGGTGCTGGCGGCACTGGCGGCACTGGCGGCACTGGCGGCAAATGCGATCGGTCGCCTGTCATTGGCGGTATTTGCCGGGCCGATCGGGTTCTGGTTGCCGCTGGCCGGCGCAACCTTCGCCGCTGCGACCGCCGGCTACGGTGCCACGTTGTTGCTTGGTCCCGGATAGAAGCGCGGCGATCGAGCCTTCTTTGATGCGGATCAAGGGCTATGCCCCGCCACCGTTCTATGAAACTCCGCGAAAGGAGTTCGCCAATGACCAGTTTGAAGGACCTCAGCCCGAAATTCCGCCATGTCCGGCTGCTGCTGGCCCGCGAGAAGGGTCATCCTGAAGGAGATCGTGAAGAAGGGTACGACGTGCTCGCGCCGTTGACCGGTGAAGGCCGGCTCGATGCCGAGGAATGGAAGTCGCACAGGGCATCCTGTCGCGTGCGCCGCTTTCGTACCGGCGAGGAGGATTTGATCGGTCGGCTGAGGCGCAAGCCCGGCGGACAGTGGTTCTTCGACTACGCCGACGGCGATCGTGACGACGAAATCGGCTTTCATCTCGGCGACGAACGGTTCGTGACCGGTGAATATGTGTCGATCGAGCGCAACGGCGCCATGCACACCTACCAGGTGGCGAGGGTCGAGCGGCCCTGACGCGACAACGTTGGGCTTACCGGGAGTAGACCATGTCGCGACGCATCCTGATTGTGGTCGGCCATCCCGACCTGTCCCCAGACCGCCTCTGCCGCGGTCTCGCCAGGGCCTATGGCGAGGGCGCGGAGAAAGCGGGGCATGCCATCCGCCGGGTCGATCTGGCGGCGATCGATTTCCCGATGCTGCGGACAATGCAGGAGTTCGAGCACGGTTCGATTCCCGCTGGGCTGAAGGACGCAGCCGAAGCGATCGTCTGGGCGGAGCACATTGTCTTTGTCTTTCCGCTGTGGCTTGGGACCATGCCGGCCATGCTCAAGGCATTTCTGGAACAGGTCATGCGGCCGGGAACGGCCTTTGCCTATCCGGACAAGGGTGGCGGCTTCACCAAGGCACTGCTTCGTGGCCGCTCCGCGCGCGTCGTGGTGACGATGGGCATGCCTTCCGTTTTTTACCGGCTATGGTTTCTTGGACACGGCATCGCCGGCATGAAGCGAAGCATCCTGCATTTTGTCGGCATCAGCCCGGTGCGCGAGACCTTGTTCGGCATGGTCGCTGGCGCCAGCGATGCGACCCGCGCGAAGTGGATCCGACAAATGCGCGATCTGGGAGAACGGGCCAGATAATCCTCAACTGTCAATCACGGCACCAGGACGGCGGCGCCGCTCAGTCTGCCTTGCCTCAGATCGTCCAGTGCCTCATTGGCGTGTTCCAGTGGGTAGACCTTGGTGTGGGTGCGTACCTGCGCGCGCTTGGCAATGGGGAAGAACTCTTCGGCGTCGCGGCGCGTCAGGTTTGCCACCGACACCAGTTCACGCTCTTCCCAGAGCAACTCGTAGGCCATCGCCGGAATGTCGCTCATGTGGATGCCGCCGCAAACCACCCGGCCGCCCTTGCGGACGGCACCAAGCGCGATCGGCACCAGGTCGCCCACAGGAGCAAAGATGATCACGGCATCGAGCTGCCTGGGTGGAGGCTGATCCGAACCGCCCGCCCAGATCGCTCCAAGCGAGCGCGCGAAATCCTGTGCTTGCTCGTCACCGGGGCGGGTGACAGCGAAAATCTCACGGCCTTGCCAGATCGCGATCTGAGCGACGATATGCGCGGCGGCGCCGAAGCCGTAAATCCCGAGCCGCTTGCCGTCACCGGCCTTCTTCAGGCATCGCCAGCCGATCAGGCCAGCGCAGAGCAACGGCGCCAGCGATATGGGATCGGCATCCCGGTCCAGATCGAAGGCGAATTGCGCGTCGGCAATGACATGGCTGGCAAAGCCGCCATCGCGTGTGTAGCCCGTGAAATCTGGCTGATCGCAAAGATTTTCATGTCCTGAGGCGCAGTAGGGACAATGCCCGCAAGTGTGCCCGAGCCATGGCACACCGACTCTTTGCCCTATCCTGGAACGCGCCACGCCCTTGCCCACGGAATCGACGATGCCGACGATTTCGTGACCGGGAATCAGCGGTAATTTTGGATGACGCAGATCGCCATCAATGACATGCAGATCGGTCCGGCAGACAGCGCATGCCTCGACCTTCAACCTGATCTCGCCCACCCCCGGTAAGGGGTCGGATCTGTCGACCAGTTTCAAGGGAGTGCCGATGCTTTCGAGCACCATTGCTCTCATGACGCGCTCCATATTGCCCCGGAAACAAACGAAGCCGATTGCGATCCGCTCCTCCGCTAGACCGACATCAGGCGATGGGATGCGATCCCGGCAAGCGTTCGCAAACTGCGACAAGTCACAGGCTCTTGGCGCTGCCTTGTTCTGGGATTTATGGATCGACGGTGAACTCGGTCCACATGCCGGCGGCAAAGTGACCTGGCACGTTGCAGATAAGCAGGTATTTTCCAGCCTTCAATTCGACAGTCAACGTGCCCGACTTACCGGGATCAAGCTCCGAAACTTCGCCCTTGTCGCCGGCCTTGTCCTCGTCGACCCGGTTCTCGGCCTCAACGTATGGAAGTGGCTTGCCGGGATCAGCGAGGTACATCACGATCATTTCGTGAATGGTGTCCTTGGAGTCATTCTTCACATTGAATGTGACTTCCCCGGCCTTCACCGTTCCGGGGGAAGCCTTGATGCCCATGGTGGCCTTGGAGAGGTCGAGTCCTGGCGTTGCATAAGCAAGACCCATCGGCATCTCCGTACTCGCGCCCTTGTCCCAAAGCGAGACTTGGACAAGTGAAGCAGCCTGGACGACGCCGGCACTGCCGGCCATGAACATCGCCGCCGCGAGCCCGAGCGCTGCTCTCCTCGACATGGTTTTCATCGTGATCCTCTTTCAGGATGGCAGCAGAAGCGCTCTACATCCTGGCCGTCATCCTGCTTGCGGCGTCACCCGCCGTCCTTGCGCCAGATCAAACCAACAGGCGCGAGCCCGATCGGCTGTCAGCCAGTTGTCAGGTTGAACGGGTTATTTCGACCAATGACGGTGAAATCGCCGTCGGACAGGACCGATCGAAATCCCACCCGCAGGCGCAAGATCGGCGCCCAATCCCGAATGGAGCCATTATGTATCGCACACTCGTCCTCGCCGCTCTCGCTGGCATGATCGCAGGACCGGCGCTCGCCGCCGGCGGCGGCTGCAGCACCGCCCCGAAATCACAGTTCAAGCCCAAGGCAACGCTCGAGTTGCAATTGACAGGCGAAGGCCTCACCGTCCGCCAGATCAAGGTCGAGAAGGGTTGTTACGAGGTCTACGCGGTCGACAAGGCCGGCAAGAAGGTGAACCTGGCCTACAATGCCGAGACCCTTGAAAAGCTCGACAATGCCGAAGCCGGCGAAAACTGATCGAGACGTTTCCATAGCCGCGGACGCGCAACCATCGCCGGAGATGGTGCGCGTCTGGGACCGGGTCGTGCGGAGTTTCCACTGGGCGCTTGTGCTCAGCTTCGTCACGGCCTGGCTCACCTCCCATTCCTCCGAGGACATTCACCATTGGGCCGGCTACACCGCAGCCGCGCTGGTCGCAATGCGGCTCTTATGGGGTGTTCTGGGCACGCCCTATGCGCGGTTCTCTCAATTCGTGCGCGACCCGGCGACGGTGCTGCGCTATCTCTCGGCAATACTGAGCGGTCGCGAAGCCCGCTACATCGGCCACAACCCCGCCGGCGGCGCAATGGTGGTCGTGCTGATCGCGGCGATGGGGTCAACCGCTCTGACCGGTTGGCTGATGACGACGGACGCTTATTTTGGCGTGTCGTGGGTCGAAACGGCGCACAGCCTGAGCGCGCACGGCCTACTCGTGCTGGTCCTTTTCCATATAGGCGGCGTCGCGCTGGCAAGCTTTCGCCATCGCGAAAACCTGGTACGGGCCATGATCACGGGGCGAAAACGCAAAGCCGAGCCGGCGGACATCGCCTGACGACCTACCAGTAGACCAAATCCGATTTGCGCCCTGGCCGATTTCGGGGGCGCAAGTCGGTCGCTCCTTGTTCAAGATGGCCCTGGAAGCGCGCGATGTGACATGGGCGGAGCGGACAAGATAAGAGCAGGCATTGGTGGGCTGGCCCCGAAGCCGGAACGCCAACGCCACTCTTTTGTTCAGCAACCGCTTATTGACCCGCATCAAAGCGATCAGTCCTGTCTTCCTGTTCATTGCCTCCCATCAGAGCCTTCAAATTGGGGAGAGCATCATGACTACTGCTGATTTCAACATCCCGGTTCCGAAAGTCGCGACCGCGGCGCCAACGAAACTTCGACTGGGCTCCCTGACCGCATTGGTGATCGGTTCGATGGTCGGCTCCGGCGTGTTCAGCCTGCCGCAGAATATGGCGGCCGGTGCTGGTCCCCTTGCCGTCCTGATTGGCTGGGCGATCACTGCGGTCGGGATGCTGGCGCTGGTTTTCGTTTATCAGTCGCTTGCAACCCGCAAACCCGAGCTCGATGCCGGGCCTTATGCCTACGCCAAGGCCGGCTTCGGTCCCTTCATCGGCTTCAACAGCGCCTGGGGCTACTGGATCAGCGCCTGGGTTGGCAACGTCTCCTACGCAGTGATCGTGTTCAGCGCCCTGTCCTATTTCTTTCCGGCCTTCGGCGATGGAAACACCTGGCAGGCGGTGCTCGGCGCTTCGATCCTGCTGTGGCTGATCCACGTCCCGGTTCTCGCCGGCATCCGGCAGGCCGCCGTTGTGAACCTCATCGTCACGGTGGCAAAGATTGCTCCGATCGTCCTGTTCGTCGGGGTTGTTGCCGTTGCTTTCAAGCTTCAGGTCTGGTCTCTCGACTTCACTGGTCTCGGCAATGCCAGTCTCGGCTCGATCACCGCGCAGGTGAAGAGCACGATGCTGGTGACGCTCTGGGTGTTCATCGGCATCGAGGGCGCCAGTGTCTTTTCCGGTCGCGCCGATCGCCGCAAGGACATCGCCACGGCGACGGTTCTCGGCTTCTTCACCTGCCTCGCGCTCTATGCCCTGGTGTCGCTGCTGTCGCTCGGCATCCTGAGCCAGCCCGAACTTGCCGCATTGAAGAACCCTTCAATGGCCGGTGTGCTGGAGGCCGTTGTCGGCCCCTGGGGCGCCATCCTCATCAACATCGCGCTCGTGGTGTCGGTGGTCGGCGCCTTCCTGAGCTGGACGCTGCTGGCGGCCGAAATTCCGCATGCCGCCGCAAAGGACGGCACGATGCCCAAATTCTTCGGCCATGAAAGCGAGCGCGGCGTGCCGTCGATCTCGCTGCTGATCACCAACCTGCTCGTCCAGGTCTTCCTGGTGATCACGCTCTTCGCCCAGAGCACCTACCAGGCGCTGTTCTACATCGCGTCGGCAGCAATCCTGGTTCCTTACATCTTTTCCGGAGCCTACGCGGCAAAACTCGCGCTGACTGGAGAAAGCTACGAGAGTGGCGAGCAGCGCGCCGGTCCGCTTTTTGCGGGATTGCTGGCAACGGTCTACGGGCTGTGGCTCGTCTACGCGGCGGGGCCTGCATACCTGTTCATGTGCGCGATCCTCTATGCGCCCGGCATCATCTTTTACATCTGGGCGCGCCGCGAAACCAATCAGCGTGTCTTCCATCCCGCCGAGGCGGCCCTCGCCGGAACCCTCATCGCTGTCGCCATCCTCGCCGTCTACGAGATGTGGACCGGCGCCGTCAGCGCGCTGTGAGAGGAATGACGGCGATGATGAGGCTGGGTGTCCATTCCGAAGTCGGCTGTCTGCGCGAGGTGATGGTCCATCGTCCGGACCTCAGCCTGCGCAGGCTGACACCGGAAAACTGCAAGGCGCTGCTCTTCGACGACGTGCTGTGGGTCAAGCGGGCTCGCCAGGAACACGATGTCTTTGTCGATGCGTTACGCGAACGCGGCGTGCTGGTGCATTCCTTCGGTGAGCTCCTTGCCGAGACTATGAGCCTTGCCAAGGCCCGTGACTGGCTTCTCGACCGCCGGGTCCATCCCGGCGTCGTCGGGCTCGACATGGTCGACGAAATGCGCGGATGGCTCAACGAGATGCCGCCGGAGCAATTGTCGTCTTACCTTGTCGGGGGCATTGCCCGGGCCGAGCTTCCTTTCGAACCCAAGGGCCTGACCGGAAGGACGCTCGCGCCGCAGGATTTCGTGCTGCCGCCACTGCCGAACCAGCTGTTCACCCGCGACAGTTCCTGCTGGATCTACGGCTCAGTCTCCGTCAATTCCATGTACTGGCCCGCAAGACGCCCGGAAGCGGCCAATGTCGAAGCCGTCTACCGCTTCCATCCCCGCTTTCGCGAAAGCGGCATACCTTTCGTGTCGCCAGATCTGGGTACCGGCACCAGCCTTGAAGGCGGTGATGTCATGCCGATCGGCGGTGGAACGGTTCTCGTCGGCATGGGGGAGCGCACCACGCCGCAAGCCGTGGGCGACCTTGCGCGCAACCTGTTCGCTGCCGGTGAGGCGACGCGCGTGATTGCCGCCTTGATGCCGCGGGACCGCAGTTTCATGCATCTCGACACCGTCTTTACCTTCTGCGATCGCGACCTGGTCACGCTGTATCCGCCGGTGGTCGACCGGCTGCGTACCTTCTCGCTGCGGCCGGGCGACGCAGAGGCGTCGGTAGAGGTCACCGATGAGACAAAACCATTCACGGCTCTGGTTGCCGAAGCCCTTGGACTGAAGGCGCTGCGCATCATCACCACAGGCGGCGACCGCTACGAGGCCGAGCGCGAGCAATGGGATGATGGCAACAATGTCGTTGCGGTCGAGCCCGGCGTGGTCATCGGCTACGACCGCAACGTCTACACCAACACGCTTCTACGCCGCGCGGGGATCGAAGTGATCACGGTCGAGGGTGCTGAACTCAGTCGCGGCCGTGGCGGCGGGCACTGCATGACCTGCCCGATTGCCCGCGACCCGATCTGACCCAAAAGGAAATCCCGATGTCCATCAATCTTCACGGCCGCTCCGTCCTGACCCTGGACGATCTCACCGCCGACGAGATTCGGTTTCTTCTCAAGCTGGCCGCCGACCTCAAGGCGGCCAAGCTTGCCGGGCACGAGATACCGCGCCTTGTCAGAAAGAACATCGCGCTGATCTTCGAGAAAGATTCGACGCGCACGCGCACCGGGTTCGAAGTTGCAGCCTACGACCAGGGCGCGCACGTCACCTATTTCGGCCCTACCGGCAGCCATATCGGCCACAAGGAATCCATGAAGGACACCGCCCGCGTGCTCGGTCGCATGTACGATGCAATCGAGTATCGGGGCTTTGGCCAGCACCAGGCCGAGCTCCTGGCCACGCATGCCGGCGTGCCGGTTTATAATGGTCTTACCGACGAGGCGCATCCGACGCAGATCCTCGCCGACTTCATGACCATGCGAGAATTCACGCACAAGCACCTTTCGGACATGACCGTCACCTTTGTCGGCGAGGGCCGCGACAATGTCGCGCTGTCGCTGGCGCTGGGTGCCGCCAAGGTCGGCATCGACATGCGCATCGCCTCGCCGAAGGAGCTTTGGCCAGAGGAGGAATTCTGCGCCCATGTCCGGGACTTGGCCGGACGCAGTGGTGGCCGTTTCCGGCTCGACGAAGACGTGAAGGGCTGCGCCCAGGACGCCGACTTCATCTACACCGACGTGTGGATGTCGATGGGCGAGGACAAATCCGGCTGGGCCGAGCGTATTCGTCTTTTGACGCCCTACCGCGTCACCAGCGAGGTGATGGCTGCCGCCGGCAACCCCCACGTCAAATTCATGCATTGCCTGCCGGCATTCCACGACACCGAGACCGAGGTCGGCGCGTTCGTAGCGAAGGAATACGGCATCGACTGCATGGAGGTCACTGACGAGGTGTTCGAGTCGGCCGCGTCGATCGTCTTCGACCAGGCCGAAAACCGGATGCACACGATCAAGGCCCTGCTCGTCGCCACGATCGGCAACTGACATGCGTATCGTCGTGGCGTTGGGTGGAAACGCACTGTTGCGCCGTGGAGAGCCGATGACGGCCGACAACCAGCGCGCCAACATCATGCGCGCCGCGTCAGCGCTCGCAGGGCTCGTCAGCGATGGACACTCGATCGTCATCACGCACGGCAACGGACCGCAGGTGGGGCTGCTGGCCCTGCAGGCAGCGACAACTTCGGATGGTCGCACATTTCCCCTTGATGTGCTCGGCGCCGAGAGCGCAGGCATGATCGGCTATGTCATCGAGCAGGAGCTCGGCAACCTCCTCAAGGAGAGGCTCTTCGCGACCCTGCTGACGCAGGTCAAGGTCGATCCGAACGATCCGGCTTTCGCTCATCCGACGAAACCGATTGGCCCGGTCTACGACGAGGCAGCCGCACGCAAGCTTGCCACCGAACGCAGCTGGCAGATCGCGCCCGATGGCGATAAATGGCGACGCGTCGTGCCGTCCCCCAGACCGCTGGAGATCCTGGAAGCGTCCGTGATCTCGTTCCTGGTCGAGCGCGGCGTGATTGTCATCTGCACCGGTGGCGGCGGCGTTCCGGTGATAGCAGGGGATGACGGCAGTCTGTGCGGCGTGGAGGCGGTCATCGACAAGGACCTGGCAAGCTCGCTCCTTGCCCGCCAGTTGAAGGCCGACATGCTGCTGATGTTGACCGATGTCGACGCCGTCTATGTCGATTACGGAACAGCAAACGCTCGGGCGCTTCGGCGCGTCAGTCCCAAGGATTTATCGGGCAGGAATTTTCCGGCCGGCTCGATGGGACCGAAGGTCGGCGCTGCTATCGAATTCGTTGAAGCGACAGGCAGGCCTGCCGCAATCGGCAAGCTCGATGATGCTGTTCAAATTGTCAGGGGCGAACGCGGCACATGGGTCGAAGGCAGCCGACCTCGAGAACGATTGCAGCCACCTTTCGCCCCGTAAGTGATTGATACGCATCAAAGCCGCCTGAAACCACGCGTGCTAGGCAAGTTTCAGTGACGGACTCCGGAAACATGGGGGCAGGCTAGATCGGCGGTTCTGGACGTCGGCAAAGGGGACGCCTGCGAAGCAGTGCCGAGGCGCAAGCGAATGGGAGGCCAGTATGGCAAAGAGAGCGGACAAGATCGAGGTTGGCATGGACCTGGCCGTAAGGTGCCGCGTTACCGACACTTGGCAGGATGATCTGGGGGACCAGTGGGTCACGGTGCTGGTTGAGGGTTGCGACATCCCGGTTACGTTAAAGGCGGTCCACGTCTACCCCTTCGATGACGACTAGTGAGTTTCCTTGACGCAGCATATTGGCGCGGTCGCCTGGCTTGAACCGGCCGACGAGGTGTCCGGTGGCTTTGTTGCGGGTCTTGGGAGATTGGCAGGAGCAAAAATGGGACAAGGTTTGAAGAAATGAAGGAACTCCCGCTTGCCGAGGTCTATCGGCTGATAGAGCCCGGTCCTGTCGTTCTGCTGACGACCCGGGCCAGAGGCCGCGCCAATGTCATGACCATGTCGTGGCACATGATGGTTGAGTTCACGCCTCCGACGATTGCCTGTGTCGTTTCGAGCAGCGACTTCTCTTTTGCCGCGATGCGGGACACCAAGGAGTGCGTGATCGCGATTCCGGCCGTGAGGCTGGCGGAAAAAGTCGTGGAGATAGGCAACTGCTCAGGCAGGGACAGAGACAAGTTTGCGACGATCTGGCTGACGCCGTTGCCCGCCGAACGTGTCGCGGCACCCCTGGTCGCCGAATGCTTCGCCAATCTCGAATGCCGCGTCGTCGATACCCGACTTGTCAACAAATACAATCTCTTCGTCCTGGAGGTCGTGAAAGCTTGGGTTGATCCGGCGCAGCCAACGCCCAAGACCATCCACCATGTCGGAAATGGAGCCTTCGTGGTGGACGGAGAGATCGTCCATTTCGAGTCAGCCATGCCTTGAAGCCGGCCATTGATCCGCGTCAAGGAGCGCATTTCCTTAGGCGCTAGTGTCAGGTCATCCAATCGCTAGCCGAAGAGCGCCGCCGATGAGCTACAAATCCATCCTGCTGAATGTGGACATAGATGGCCCAATCGGGCCGACCGCGAAGATCGCCGTCGATCTTGCTAAGCGCTTCAACGCCCGGCTGATCGGCTTCTGTGCAGCCGATGCTCCCCTGCCCGTGACGATGGCACCTGAGGGTGCCGCGATAGCGGCCGAGGTCTGGCAACAATTAAGGGATGACATCCAGAAGCGGTTCAAGAATTTGCATGTCGAGTTTGACAGTCTGGTTGCTGGTTCGGTGGCGACGGAATGGCGCGAAGCGCTCGACAGCCCAAATCACGCCCTGGTCGCGACGGCGACGATAGCGGACCTCATCGTCACCGGTGCCCCACAGGGGGCTTCCACCGGCGATTCCTATCGTGCCGTCGATCCTGGCAGCTTCGTGTTGCGCGCCGGCAGGCCGCTGCTGATTGCGTCAAGCGGCTCGGAGCCTGCACCGACAGGCAGGATCGTGGTCGCCTGGAAGGATACGCGCGAAGCGAGGCGTGCGGTGGCCGACGCCGTGCCGCTGATGGCGATTGCAGACGATGTGATCGTGGTCACGATCGATTCCGATCCCGATGACAGGAATCGTGCCGGCATCAAGGACGTCGCGACCTTCCTGGCCGGGCACGGAATCAAGGTGCGCACAGAAGTGCTGAAGGCCGATGACGAGAGCGACAAGCTGGTCGACTTCCTGCGCTACGCCAACGCCGACCTCATCGTGTCGGGCGCCTATGGGCACAGTCGGATCAGGGAATGGGTGTTCGGCGGCGTTACCCGATCGCTGCTCGACTACATGGGTCTCTGTCGCCTCATGTCAAACTGATCATCCGCCCCTGCAACGTCCATGGCTTGCCAGTGAGGGATAGCAATGCCTTACGCGACCGAGAGGGATCTTCCGCCGTCCGTCAGCGCGCATCTGCCCCGGCATGCCCAGGAGATCTTTCGCGCTGCCTTCAACAACGCCTGGGACGAGTATGCCGACCGAGGTGAAGGGCGCGAGCAAATAGCCCACCGCGTTGCCTGGGCTGCCGTCAAGCGCCTTTATCGCAAGGAAGGGAGCGACTGGGTGCCGTTGTGAGTACCCTGTGCGATTTGATCGAAATCAAAACCATCCCTGCCGCTTCACTTATAGGATTTGCGATCAGGCACTTAGAAAATGCGGGTTCAATGACGGACATAGTCGCAAGGCTCCTCAATGCGTGCAATGCGGAGAAGAACAAGGGAGCGGACTTTCCGACGATCTGGAAAGACATCCTGAAGGCGCACCCTTATGTCGCGGGATCGCCGATCCAGGACAGCGGCGGGGACGGTCCCTTATTGAAAATCCCCCTGATCACGGGGCAGGTTCTTGTCTTTCTCGGTTCGACTTTCTCTCTGCTCTAGCCGCAGCAGCTGGCACGTGTCGGGCCTCCAGCAGAAGTGCCCTTCCTGATCTCGGCCAGCATACCGGCACATCCCATCCATTTCGGGAAGCCATTCGTGATGCTGGCCGGTTCGCCCAAGATCGCCGCTGCAAAAGGCCCACGACGATAGTCGGGATCAGCAAAGTCTGATCGGGCTTAGGCCGCCGCCAACATGTTCTCGATGGCTTCGACGGAGTGCTTCACGAGATCCTTGCCAAGTTCGCCTGCCAGTTTCGCTCGTAGCGAAGGCTCGACGTGCCTGCGCAGTTCGCCGAGCGTTCGCGGATCGGCGACCACCACCACACGCTCGAATGCTTCCGTCTGCGCCTCGCGATTGAGATACTTCGCCACGGCAGCGGCAAAATCGTCTTCCCGCAGACGAGAGTCATCGGGATTGGCAGTGGAGCTGCGATGCCTGCCGCCCGAGCCAGTGTTAGCCGCGTGCAGCGCCGGCTCGGGCAATTCAACCAAGGCGATCCGGGGCTCGTGACCCTTGGAGCGAAACAGGCGCAACTTCTCGCCGTCGGTTACCGCGACGAGCGTACCAGTCGTCACAATCATGTTGTTTCTCCTTTTGGAATAGATCGCAGTCCAATGCGTTGCCGTCGTTCGCACGATCTTCGCCGCTGAATGCATTTCGCGGCGGTCTAATTGCCTGTCGCTGTATCGACCCGGCGACAATCGGACCGCCGAGTCATCAGGGAGAGAGTCAGATGATCGAGATCCGATCTTCGACCATCCGCACACCCGGCGACGACCAAGCGGCACGTTCCGCCGCCTGACGGTCGGACCAGGCCTTGACCTTGCCTTCGAGCGTTACCCTGCCGTCCGAGACCTGGACACGGATGGCCTGCGCTTCGGTTTCGGCGTCACGCTTCAGCGCATCCTCGATGCGCTTCTTGATGTCGGTTCCCGAGGCTCGCGGAGTGATTTCGATCTGATTGGCAACGCCGACAACGCCGGCCAGCCCGCGCACGGCCTCGGCCGCCGCGTTCTTCTGGTACTGCCATTCAAGTTTCCCAGTCAACGTGATCCAACCGTCCTGGACCTTGACCTGCAACTTGTCCCTCGGGATGGAGACATTCCAGGTCACCGCATTGACCGCACGCTTGGCGATCTCGTCGTCCGCAGTCCCCTTCTGTCCAATCAGCCGGACTTCGATTTCCTCGGCGATCCCCTTCACGCCCTTGACCCGCTTGACCACATTTTCAGCGGTGGTCTTTTCCCAATAGGAAGAAACGTGTCCGGTGAGGGTGACGATGCCATCTTCCACGGCGACGCCGATGTGTGCAGCGTCGATACTCGGCTCGAACTCCAACTCGTCAAGAACATTTTGACGCAATGTTAGATCGATCATGATCCGTCTCCTTTTGTACGGGGCTTTTCGCCCCACCCAAAACACACCATGCTCAACAGAGCGGCGCTTTGATCTGGCTCAACAGGTGCCGAAATTTGAACCTGGACCCCATGCTGGGACTACCATCGTAAAAGCCGAATTGTGCGATCTCGGTGATTAGCGGCCCCAGATGATCCGCGGTTCGTTTCTCGGGGTCGCAGTTGGCAGTCTTTGCGCCCGGCCGACAATGATGGGGGCAACCGGTTTCAGTGCGAGCGGAATGCCAAGCTCCTCCTTCACTGACGTCTCGTTGAGCCAGGCCCGGGACAATCCGATCCAGCACGTGCCCAGCCCCCTGGCATGAGCTGCCAGCATGAGAGTCTGCCCGGCCAGGCAACAATCCTCATCAGACTGCCTCAAGTCATTTGTCGCACAGATGGTGATCAATGCCGGCGCATCATGGAAAATCTTGAACTCCTTGTCGGCAAGATGACCAGCAAGCGGCGACCCTTTGGGCAGGTTGGCGAGCGTGTGGCGCTTGGCTTCGTCCGACAACGCCCGCAGGCGAGCCGAACCGCTCACCACCACAAAGGCCCATGGCTGCAGGTTCATGGCACTCGGAGCCAGGACGGCGGCACCGATCAGCTCAGATATGAAATCGTTGTCGATCTGCTCGTCGGTATAGGCGCGGACCGCTCGCCGCGTCCGCAACGCTTCCATCAGTTCCATGGAGCACCTTCAGGAATGGGGGCAGCGTCTGCTCGACGCTGCCCCTCTGGTTTTATGGTCAAGCCGGAACCATCGCGCGCTCAGACACCGGCTTGCGAACGGGCTCGGAAAAATCAAGCACTATCCGTCCCTTGATCCTGCCGGCCTTGAGGTTCGCAAAGATCGTGTTGATGTCCTCAAGGCGTGCCTTGGTGATTTCGGCCTTTACCTTGCCGTCGGCGGCAAACGCTATGGCCTCATCGAGATCTCGCCTGGTTCCGACAATCGAGCCACGAACCGTGATGCGCTTCAGCACGACGTCGAAAATTGGCGTTGGAAATTCCCCGGGCGGCAGGCCGACCAGGCTGATCGTCCCCTTGCGGCGAACCATGTGCAACGCCTGGCTGAAAGCCGGTGTCGAAACCGCGGTCACGAGAATGCCGTGGGCGCCCCCGCCAGTGCCTTTGATGACCTTGGCCACCACGTCCGGCGAACGCGCATCGAAGGCGAGATCGGCTCCGGCGGCCTTGGCCAAAGCGAGCTTTTCGGGGGCTACGTCCAAAGCGACAACCTTCAGCCCCATCGCCTTGGCGTATTGAATCGCCACGTGTCCGAGGCCACCAATACCTGATATGGCCACCCACTCGCCGGGCCGCGCCTCGGTTTCCTTAAGTCCCTTGTAAGTGGTAACGCCGGCGCAAAGGATCGGCGCCATCTGCGCGAAATCGACGCCGGCCGGCAGCCGGGCGGCAAAGGGCGCGGATGCGATGACATATTCCGCGAAACCGCCGTCGCAGCTGTATCCGGTGTCGTGCTGGTGCTCGCAAAGCGTCTCCCAACCGGTTTCGCAGTACTCGCAGCGCATGCACGCATCGTGCAGCCACGCCACTCCGACCGGATCGCCCTCCTTGAAGTCGGTTACGCCTGGGCCGAGGGCGGCGACAACGCCGGCGACCTCATGTCCGGGAATGAATGGCGGCACCGGCTTCACTGGCCAGTCGCCGTCGGCAGCATGCAAATCGGTATGGCAAACGCCGCATGCGATCACCTTAACCAGGATTTCGCCCGGACCAGGAACAGGAATCGGCACCTGCTCGATCGATAGTGGTCTGCCGAATTCATGGACCACGGCGGCCTTCATCATCTTCACCACAGCGCATTCTCCTTGTTTTCACGGCAGCATCTCTTGCTGGCCTGGCCGACAATCGGACGCGCTGCGTCGGATTTCATTGACCTAGCGCAATCAGGAATCTTGCGCCGTTGACCAGGATCAATGTCAGGCCAGCCGAAAGCCGGGAGAGTTCGCGTGAGCAGTGACGAAACCGCATGCTGCCGAAAGGATAAGGTCATGTCTCATCACGCATTGGAACTCGTGCGCTCAAAGGGAAACCTGCCGGCGCGTTATGACAATTTCATCGGCGGCAAATGGGTCGCTCCGGTAGAAGGGCGATATTTCACCGATTACAGCCCGATCAATGGTGACAGGCTGGTGGACGTCGCCAAGTCGACAGAACGCGATGTCGAACTGGCGCTCGACGCAGCCTACAAGGCAAAAGACGCCTGGGCGCGCGTATCGCCGGCCGAACGGGCAAAGCTGCTCAACAAGATCGCGGACCGGATGGAGGATAATCTCGAACTCCTGGCGCTTGCCGAAACCTTGGACAACGGCAAGCCGATCCGCGAGACGCGCGGCGCCGATATACCGCTCGCAATCGACCATTTTCGCTACTTCGCCGGCTGTATCCGGGCCGAGGAAGGCGGAATTTCCACCATCGACGCCGAGACCATCGCGTATCATTTTAAGGAACCGCTGGGGGTCGTCGGCCAGATCATCCCCTGGAACTTCCCGTTGCTGATGGCGGCGTGGAAGATCGCCCCGGCCCTTGCCGCCGGCAATTGCACGGTCATCAAGCCGGCCTCCAATACGCCGCTTACCCTGCTGATCTTTGCCGGCCTCACGGCGGACATTCTTCCTGCTGGTGTTCTCAATGTCGTCACCGGGCCGGGCGGCACAGTCGGCAAGGCCATCGCGGCCAACCCTCGGATTTCCAAGGTCTCCTTCACCGGCGAGACGACCACGGGAAGGCAAATCATGGCATACGCGGCCGAGCACCTCATTCCCCAGACCATGGAACTGGGCGGCAAATCGCCCAACATATTCATGGCCGACGTGATGGACGCCGACGACGCATTTTTCGACAAGGCACTCGAAGGATTCGCCCTCTTCGCCTTCAACAAGGGCGAGGTCTGCACCTGTCCGTCGCGTGCCCTCGTTCAGGAATCGATCTTCGACAAATTCATGGAGCGCGCCGTTGCGCGCGTCGCCAAGATCAAGGTCGGTGATCCCCTCGACCCAACCACGCAGATGGGCGCGCAGGCTTCGCAGAATCAGATAGACAAGATCCTAGGTTACATCGAGATCGGCAAGCAGGAAGGCGCCAAATGCGTCGCCGGCGGCGAACGCGTCCATCTCGGCGGTGAGCTTGAGAAGGGCTATTTCGTCCAGCCGACCGTGTTCACCGGCAACAACTCGATGCGCATCTTCCAGGAAGAGATCTTCGGGCCGGTGCTTTCGGTTACATCGTTCAAGACCATCGATGACGCCATCCGCATCGGCAATGACACGATTTACGGCCTGGGCGCGGGCGTCTGGTCACGCAACGGTAACGATGCCTATCAGCTTGGCCGGTCAATTCAGGCCGGGCGTGTGTGGACCAACTGCTACCATGCCTATCCGGCCCATGCCGCTTTCGGCGGATACAAGGCCTCGGGCTTCGGCCGCGAGAACCACAAGATGATGCTCGATCACTATCAACAGACCAAGAACCTGCTCGTCAGCTATAGCACCAAGGCACTCGGCCTGTTCTGACACGCTCGCGGTCCACGTCTGGAACGGGATAGTCACCATGAACAGGCAATGGCACGCAGCGAACCCTATGCCACGCAGCCCAAAGATGGACGACCGGGTCGCGTGGCACTTGAAGCACGCCGTTCATTGCGGCTGCCGGGAGATCCCCGACGGCATTCGAAGCGAACTGGAACGGCGTGCAGTATTCGTGATGGCGCAGTCTCCTCACAGCTTTGTCCAGAACGGCTGGCACGGGGCTGAACAGACGAAAATTCGTGTTCACGCGAAACCCAGAAACGCCCAATCCGAAACCAGATGAGATGACGAATATCCATGTCGGATCCAGCTGGTGGTTGCGCCATCGTGTAACGTTGTTGTGGTTGGCGCTGATCGCCCTTGCCCTGATAACAGGGTGACGGCGATAGCTTGCACACCGGCCGTGGAATTCAGCGCAAAGCCAGATGATGAACGCAATGGGTCAACAATTCATCCTGCCGCAATTCCGTGCAGTCCGCTGAAACAGAGCAGTCTTCTCAAACGGTCTTCAGGGCGGTCACAGCCGCCTTTCGCTTTACCGCGACGGGTTGGCTTGCCGCAACGGGTTGGCCGCTTGGGCGCTGCAGTGGCGCAAAGTCGGCTGGCGTGATCGTTTCGTGTTCCAGCAGCATTTTCGCGCCTGCCTTCAGGTGGGCGACGCGGGCGCTCAGCAACTTCTTTGCTCCTTCGTATGCTTCGTCGATCATTGCACGGACGGCAAGGTCGACTTCCCGCGCAGTCGCCTCCGAATAGTCCCTTGAATGGCCGTCGGGGCCTCCATCGCCCAGCCAGCGAAGCTTCTGTTCCTCAAGGACAGCCTGGCCAACCGAAGCATCCACGCCGAAACGCGTCACGCACTGGCGGGCGACATCGGTCGCCTTGGCCAGATCGTCGGCGGCGCCGGTGGAAACCTCCCCGTAGATGAGTTCCTCCGCCGCACGGCCGGCGAGGAGCGCGATCATGCGTTCCTTCAATTCGCCAAGGGTGATCAGGAAACGGTCTTCGTGGGACGCTGGAGTGTGTAGCCCAGAGAACCTATGGAGCGCGGAATGATCGACACCTTCTGCACAGGATCGGTTTTCGCGAGCGAAGATGCGGCGAGCGCATGGCCCATTTCGTTATAGGCGACGCGCTCGCGATCCTCCGGCTTGAGCAGCCGGCTCTTGCGTTCGGAGCCGGCGACAATGCGCTCAACAGCATTGGTGAAATCCTCGATGGTCACCGTGTCAGCACCTCGCCTGGTCGCGAAAATCGCCGCCTCGTTGACCAGATTGGCGTTCGCCCACTCGTTCCGGATTTTGCAAGGTTGAATTCGCAACCTTCCATCTCGGTCGAGATCTTGCCTTGACGCCGGTCAAAGCGCGCGCCGGCGACGGGGGTAGAAACGAGGCCGCTATTCCATGCCTGTCTCGGTTCCACAGCGACAAGGATCAGGCCGAAGTGAAGAATTCGAAGGAGACGAACATGCAAGCTGAATCGGTGATTCCCGTCATCAGCATCGACCCGTCCGCATCGATTGCCGACGCGGCAGGATTGATGCTCTCGAGGAAGATCAGCGGCCTTCCCGTAATTCGCGACGACGGCACGCTGGTGGGGATCGTCAGTGAAGGCGATTTTCTGCGCCGCGGCGAACTGGGCACGAAACGCAAGCGGGCGCGCTGGCTGGAGTTTCTGGTCAGTCCCGGACGTGTGGCGGAGGAATATGTCCACGCCAATGGGCGACGGGTCGATGAGGTGATGTCGGACAACGTCGTCACGACATCCCCCGAAGCCTCCCTGGAAGATGTCGTCGAACTGATGACGCGCCATCATGTCAAACGCATCCCCGTGGTCGAGGGTCAAAACATTGTCGGCATCATCACCCGTTCCGATCTTTTGCGCTCATTGCTGCGTTCCCTTCCATCGCGGGACACGACGGTGGTGGGTGATGAACAGATCCGTCAGGATATCGTCGCCGAACTTGCCGCCCAGCCATGGGCTGGAGCAGGAATGATCCATGTCAGTGTGGACAAAGGTGTTGCCGAACTGAACGGCGCAATCCTCGACGAGCGTGAGCGCCAGGCCGCGCTTGTCGCGGCTGAAAACGTCGCCGGCGTAAAATCCGTGACCGATCATCTGTACTGGGTCGAACCTCTGTCCGGCATCGTGGTTGACCCACCGGCTTGAGAAGTCGCCGCCGACCTGCGCTTGGCAAGAATGAGTGTCGCGCGACCTGGCGACGGCAGCCGTAGGCCAGAATTGATCTGGCACAAGGCGACAAGCGCGGCACCGACCTAATGAGATCGGAGATTCCTGTCTTCGAGGCCGCCATGCTGCAGATCAACACCGATTTACATCCGGATACATCCCACAAGCGCGGCTTGGCGGCTGCTGCCCGACATTTCATCTGGCTCCACAAATGGTTGCTTGGCGGACTGGCCCTGCTGGCAGTAGGCCTCGCCCTGGCGCTGGCGCGCTGGCTGGTCGGCCCCGAAGTTGTCGTCTATCCCGTGATCCGTGGCGATCTCTTAAGGACCGTCGTGGCAAGCGGCCACGTCGAAACCCCCTACCGCGTCAATATCGGAAGCCAATTCACTGGAACGGTCGCGGAGGTGCTGGTCGACGAGGGTCAGACCGTCAAACTGGGCCAGCCGCTTGTTGTTCTTGAGTCAAGCGAACTGAAATCTGCGGTCGTCCAGGCGCAGGGCGCCGCCGCCCAGGCGGAAGCGCGGATGCGGCAGCTGCGAGAATTCACACTGCCATCCGCGCAGCAGGCCCTCAAGCAGGCTCAGGCGACGCTGGTCAATGCCCAGGCGGCCTACCAAAGGGCTGAACAACTCTCCAAGGCGGGTTTCGGCACCCGCGAGACGCTCGATGCCGCCACCAGGGATCTTGATGTCGCGCGAACCCAGGTCCGCACGACCGAGCTTTCGGTCAATACAGCACAGCCAGGCGGCAGCGACTACGTGATGGCGCTGACCCAACTCAATCAGGCACAGGCCAATGTCGCGACCGCGCAAGCACGCCTTGGCTATGCGACAATCGCCGCGCCGCGAGACGGCACTCTCATCACCCGCAATGTCGAGCGCGGCGCCATCGTTCAGCCCGGAAACACCCTCCTCGTGCTGGCGCCCGCCGGTGATGTCCAGTTGGTTCTGCAGATCGACGAGAAGAACCTCGGGCTGCTTCGGGTGGGACAGGACGCACTGGTTTCGGCGGACGCCTATCCAGACCAGCGCTTTGACGCCAAGGTGTCCTACATCAACCCCTCGGTCGACATCGCGCGCGCGTCGGTGGAGGTGAAACTCACCGCCACGGCCCCGCCGGCCTATCTGCGCCAGGACATGACCGTCTCGGTGGATGTCGAGATCGACAAGCGCGAATCGACCCTGATCGTTCCGGCTCGTGTGGTGCATGACCCCACATCCGCCGCACCTTGGGTTCTCGTCGTCCGCGACGGGCGGCCGCGCGAACAGGCGGTTCGGACCGGACTGCGCACGAGTGACCGGATAGAGATCCTGGACGGACTTTCGCAGGGAGAACTCGTTGTTCCCGTCGCCGCCGGCGTCAGGGCCGGCCAGCGCGTAAGGCCAGTGGCGTCATGAAACCCTGGCTGACATTTGCTTGGATCGCGGCGCTGCGGTTCCTCGCCGAAGGCCGCATGCAGACGGGCTTCATCCTTAGCGGAATTGCTATCGGCGTCGGCGTCATCGTGTTCATGTCGGCGCTGCTGGCCAGCGTGCAGGCCAATTTCACCAACCGCGTGCTCACCTCGCAGCCGCAGATCCAGCTGCTGGCGCCACAGGAAGTGGCCCGGCCGCTGAGATGGGATGACAAGGTCATCGAGGCGGCGATCGTGCAGCAGCCGACGCAGCGCATCCTTTCCATCGACCAGTGGCAGACGATCCTGGCCGCGATGCGCGCGCGACCGGATGTCGTCATCGCGACGCCCACCGTGTCCGGGTCGGCGCTCGCCGTGCGCGGCGACGCCAGCCGCAGCATCGGCATCTTCGGCATGCAGCCCGACGACTATTTCCGCATCGTGCGGGTGCCTGATTATATCGTCGCCGGCACCGTCGAGCTCGGTTCGGACGACATCCTGGTCGGAATCGACCTCGCCAAGGATATCGGCGCCACGGTCGGCGACAAGATCAACGTCACCACCGCGGCGGGTGGCAGCCGAACGCTGACCATCAAGGGAATATTCGACCTCGGCAACAAGGGCGCCAACGAGCGCAACGCCTATGTCGCGCTGCGCACCGCCCAGAGCCTTCTTGGGCTGCTCGGCGGCGTCACAACCATCGACCTCACCGTCGCCGACGTCTATGCCGCCGAGACCGTCGCGCAGGACATCCAGGCGGCGCTGCCGGTCGAGGCCGACAGCTGGATCAAGACGAACGCCCAGGTCTTCACCGCCATCCATGCCCAGAACCTCTCCAGCGGGCTGATCCGCATCTTCGTCGGCCTGTCGGTGGCGTTCGGCATCGCGGCGGTCCTGGTCGTGTCCGTGCTGCAGCGCTCCAAGGACATCGGCATATTGCGCGCCATGGGCTGCGCGCGCGGACAGATCCTGAGGGTCTTCCTGATCCAGGGTGGGGTGCTCGGTTTCGTCGGCTCGCTGGCCGGAGCGCTGGTCGGTGCGGCCGCCCTGGTCGCGTGGCACCGCTATGCGCGCCAGTCCGACGGCTCCGAGCTGTTCCCGCTCACCATCGACCCGAGCCTCTTCCTGTCTTCGGCGGCGCTGGCGACGGTCACCGGCGTGATCGCCGGCATCGTGCCGGCGCTGCGCGCCGCGCGCCTCGATCCGGTGGACGCCATCCATGGCTGAACTTTTGGTCCTCGAAGGCATCCGCAAATCCTACAATGTCGGCACGCCGGTCGAGACGGAAGTGCTGCACGGCCTGGACGTCACCATCCGTCCGGGCGAGTTCGTGGCGCTGATGGGGCCATCCGGATCCGGCAAGAGCACGCTGCTCAACATCATCGGCCTGCTCGATCGTCCGACGTCCGGCCGGCTGTCGATCAAGGGCGAGGATACGACCCAGCTGTCGGAGGCGGCGCTGACCAGCCTGCGCGGCCACACGATCGGCTTCGTCTTCCAGTACCACTACCTGATCTCGGCCTTCACCGCCCGCGAGAACGTCATGATGCCGATGCTGCTGGACCATGGCCGGCCGAACGCGGCGATGGAAAAGCGCGCCGACGAGCTCCTCGACTGGGTCGACCTTGGCAAGTGGCGCAACAATCGGGCGCTGAACATGTCCGGCGGCCAGCAACAGCGTGTGGCCATCGCGCGCTCGCTGGCGATGGATCCGTCGCTGGTGCTCGCCGATGAGCCGACCGGCAATCTCGACACCGCCTCGGCCGACGCCGTCTTCGACCTGATGCGGCGCTTCAACACGGAACGCGGGACGACCTTCCTCATCGTCACGCACAATCATGATCTCGCCGGCCGTTGCGACCGCATCATCCAGGTAGTCGACGGCAGGATTACCGAGGACCAGGCCCCTTTGGCGAAAGGCAAACCGCATTGAATCCACGACTACGGCCAACAGGTATTGCTCCACTATGGCTTCCCTGAAGTGGCGCGGGAGATCGTTCGGCGATCACACAGGCTTGTGTTGGCGCACAACTTTCCATTCATGCCAGATCAGCACCATCACGATCGCATCGAAGACGGTGAGGACAAGCAGGCCGAACGAATAGGTGTAGGAATAGCGATACACCTGGTAGATCATGAACGCGCCCAATGCGGCGAGTGATGCCGGATAGGACCACAGCTTGCCTCGCAAAAGCCCGGCAACCAGGAGCAGCTTTATCAGGCCGTGACTGAGCAGGTAGAAGGCGTAAAAATGCTCGCTTGCGACGGAAAAATGGTTCGCCATCTGCGACAGATGGCCGGCAATGAAATCGTTTGGATCTTCGATCAGTTCGTCCTGCGTGACGGCATTGACCCAAGCGGCAATTGTGTCCGTGCTGACGACATAAAGCAGGACCCCGCCGATGCATTCGATCAGGGCGTGCGCACCCTTGAGCCAGACCCCAATCTCGAAAATCTGATGGATACGGCGCTCATCGACAGGCTTCACAATGCACCTCGCGATCAACAGTGGACTAGACAATGGAGGCAGCCGCCTCGCGACCGCAAGTCAATGAAGGCGAGGACCCGCCATTACGCCATGTCCTTAATCGCCAGGAAGGACAAAGCCGAGACCATATCGGCAGCAGCGAATTCTCTTTTGGCGTCAGCCAATATGCCTTGTACAGAATCTTCCTCTTGTGAGCCCTCATCATATCGGCGGAGACGAGCCCATTTAATATACTGCGAGTATTGCCTGTGCAGATACCAGCTCATCAACAGCGGGAGGGTGCGTTGCGCTGGTTGAGCCGTCGTCCCGAAGAGCAGCAACCGGCGACCCCGGTTTCCCTGATGCGTAGCTTCTCCGGCCTCATGGCCGCTTACTGGCTATCGAAAAAATGGATGGAGGCATGGGGGCTGACATCGGTCATCATCATACTTACCGCCTTGTCGGCCTGGGCCAGTGTCTGGTTTGCAGAAGTGTCGGGCCAGCTTGTCAGCGCGATTGCCCTTCTTCACCGTCCTGAGGATCCTGCGACGCTGAGCACAATCCTGGAGAGTGCCGCAATACTTGCCGCGATCGTGCTCCTTCGGGATGTAGGATTCATCCCCGTCCGTCACTATGTCTCAACGACGCTGCACCGCAAATGGCGCGCCTGGCTTGACCAGAGGTTCAATGATGCACTGCTCGACAGCAACCATACGCACTATCACCTCCAACATGGCGCGACGCACGCCACACCGCCCAAGATATCGGTCCCCGACAATATTGATCAGCGTGTCCAGGAATCGGTCAAGGGCATGGCCGGCGGTGCTATTGGTGTCGCAATGGGTATCGCTGGGGTGCTGCTGTCGCTTGCGTTTGTTGGCAGCAAGATCGTCGAAACATCGGCCCCGATTAACGGACTGCCTTTCTTCGGCAAATATGGCAGCGCCTTCCTGACGCTTGTTGCCGTCATTGCCTACGTCCCGATTGCAACCTTCGTCGCGACGAAGTTGGGGGCGGTGTTGCAGGCGCTGGACAACACGATGCAAAGGGCCGAGGGCAGCTACCGCGGCGAACTGAACACGCTTCTCCACAACAGCTTTTATACCGCCGCCGCTTCGGGCGAGATTGCGCAGAAGGGCATCCACAAACGCCGCTACCTCGACATTGATCGCACCTGGGCGAGGCTCAACAAGCTGGTTTCAGGATATATGGCATTCGAGCTCTTCTACAATTTCCTGGGCTCTCGGATTGTTGCCTATGCGCCTGGTCTGTTGCCCTATGTCGACAACGAGATCAGCCTGCAAATCTACGTTACGGGAGCCGAGCTGGCGAATGCGCTGATAATTGCTTGTTCCTGGTTCATCCACGTTATGCCGGACATATCGACGCTCAAGGCGAATTCAGGTCGCCTGACCGAGCTTGCAAGGGCGATCGAGGATGTGCAGCGGCCGCGCGAGTTCTACGCGCGAACCGGCGTTTCCGAACTGCGCTACAGCACGCAGGACGCCAAGCTTGGCCTAGCCCTCAATGATCTGGAACTGATGCATGAGGGCGATGATGTGCCCTTTATCAGGACCGGCGAGCACCACTTCAAGCCAGGAGAATGGACCTTGCTCGTTGGAGAGTCGGGCAGCGGCAAGTCGTCTCTGTTCAAGGCCATCAATCGCCTCTGGCCGCATGGTCGCGGTACGACAATTTTGCCCGAAAGCGTGCGAAGTCTCTATGCCGCTCAGGATGTGAATCTACCCCCCATATCCCTCAAGGAACTGATTTGCATGCCTGATCTTGTTGAAGCCCATTCGGATGTCGACGTCGCCGTCGCTTTGACTAAGGCCGGCCTTGCCGAGTTCGCCGGCGACCTCGCCGAGGAGGGGCGCAAAGGGCACAGCTGGGACCAGCTTCTGTCCGGCGGTCAGAAGCAGAAGATCATACTCGCGCGGATACTCTTGCTCCAGCCGGGTCTGCTGTTTCTGGACGAGTCAACGAGCGCCCTCGACCCCGACGCCACGGTTGCCTTCCACCAAGCGATCAAGGATGCTTGTCCCAGCGCAACGGTGATCAGCATCATGCATGATGCCACACCTCCAATATCCTCCACCGGCAAGGGCTTCTACGACAGCGTGGTCACCATCGCAAACGGCACCACCAGAAAGGAGCCGCTCCCGGATACGAAAGGCGGCCCTGTGGGTCCGGCGCGGGTAAAACCTGTGTCCAAGGCAGGAGAGCGCTAACACGTGCGGCAGCCGTCCAGCGGCCAGGAATAGCTCTACTCTGCATCGGGTACCCAGCAGACGTAGAGCGCAACGACCGCAACGAGAATTTAGGAGCGCGCAAGGGCCATTGCCAGTGCGGGCTACTCGGTAGTTTTGCCGGCGAAATGCTCGGACGACAACTCGGCTATCGACTTCTTGCTTTGGACCAGCTGGTCGCGATGATTTGGTGGACCGTAGATAGTGTAGACCTTCAGGCTCTTCGCGCCCACATTGACCAGATTGTGGGAGGCGCCTGCGGGCACAAGGATAGCGTCGCCGCTCTTTAGCTTGTGCGTGGTCCCGTCGATGACAATCTCGCCCTTGCCCTTCTCGATCCGAAAGAACTGGTCATGGGTCTTGTGCGTTTCCATCCCAATGTCCTGGCCGGGCCTTAGCGACATCAGCACCAGTTGCAGATGATCGGCCGTGTAGAGCACTCGCCGGAAATCGCTATTCTCTTCGGTCAAGTTCTCGATGTTCGCAACATAGCCCTTCATGTCTGTGACTCCGTGGGCGAGACCTGGGGCAGAATTGCCAACAGTCCAGCTTCGGGACGCTATCACCGCAGCGGCCTTGCATCTTGACTTGGATCAAACATGCCGGACAGGCTCGGCGCTACCCTCCGTTGGCCCAGTGGTGTCATACCCACCATCAAGACGCACATGACAGGCACTGCCACGTCGGTTGCCAATACGCTGCTCAGTCCGTCCCTTGGCGTAGGCACGCTGCGCCCGCGCGGTTCGCTTTTGATCGAAATCAAGGACGGCTGGCGCGTTGCTCGTAACTTGATCGAACAAAAGAGAAATTGGAGGAATAGTTATGGACAAAGACAGGGTAATTGGATCTGCGAAGGTGGTGAAAGGGAAACTAAAGGAGGCCCTCGGCAAGGCAGTCGGTGACGCCAAGCTGGAGTCCGAGGGTAAGGCCGACAAGTTCGAAGGTAAGGTCCAGAATGCCGTCGGCGGAATCAAAGACGTTATCAAGGAAAAATAGGCACCATTGCCGGCAGAACTTTAGATCGCAAATCGACAGAGGCGCTTTTTATGAGCCGTAACGTTCTTTATCTGGTGATCGGCGTGCTCGTGGCCGCTGTGGCTTTAGTCGGGTATCAGCTCTACAGAGAGCAGCAAACCGGAGTCACTGTAAGTATCGGTAAAGACGGGGTCTCTGTAGAAGGCAAGTAGCTGCTTGGTGCGCGTATGGTCTTTCGAACAGTGAAAGGCAGTTAGCCGAATTTGTCGGGATAGGCTGAGCGTCGGCTAGGTCCGACCAAGGGGATCAACAGGAGAAGAACCCATGTCGCTTGGAGCCATACTTATCATCTTGCTTATCATTTTCCTACTCGGCGGCTTTAGTGGCCGTTTCGGCGGATACGGCTACGGGTTCGGCCACGGCGGTGTTGGTATTCTTGGCGTAATTCTGATCATCGTGGTCGTCCTCGTCCTCATGGGCAGAGTCTGAGCCACATGGGAAATACCGCCGCCGTCTCTCAACGAAACTAATACGGGCAGGCCTACTTGGCGGACACTCGTCAGCTTCGTTCGCTGTTTCCGCTCTTTAGCCGGCCAATGCCGCGCAGATGTTCGTACCGCAAGCTCCGTTTGGATCGAACGTGGTCGGAATTGGTGCGTGAATCGCGGTGTCGTACTCAACGACCGCAGGTACTGGATCGGCCGCCGGGGCCAAGGATGTCCTTCCTACATGCGCGAGCGTGCCGTCAGCCTGTCTGCACGTCGTTCCAGATATTTGGCAGCGGAGAAGAAGACAACAGATTGCCGGGCGCCAAACAATCGCCAACGGCAGAATATCCGCATCAAGCGGAGCACGGCTATGGCCGAATGCAAAAGAAGCCAGACCTAATAGAAAGTCGCCCATGAGGCGATTTTGACTCGGACCGGGCGGTCGGTCACAGCACGAAAAAGCCGATTGAGGCCAAGGCCATCACAGCGGTGGCAAGCACGCCGCCGAAAACCATCCAGCGCGGCAATGTAAGGTGACCCATGATGCGAGGGTTCATCGCGATCATCATCATGATTGCCATCAGAGGCGCGGCTAGTATTCCATTGACGACAGCACTCCAATAGAGAGCCCGGATGGGATCCAGGCCGACAAAAGTCAGGGTCACCCCACCCAGCGTCGCCATCGTGATCACGCCGTAGAAAGCCTTGGCGTCTTGCGGGCGCCGGTCCAGGCCTTCGGGCCATCGAAACATCTCCGCAACGGCATAGGCGGCGGAGCCCGCGAGCACAGGGACGGCAAGCATGCCGGTGCCGACAATACCGATGGCGAAAATGGCGAACGCAAAATCCCCTGCAACGGGACGGAGCGCTTCGGCCGCCTGCGACGAGGTTTGGATCTGCGTGATCCCGTTAGCATGGAGCGTTGCCGCCGTGGCGATAATGATGACAATGGCCACCAGATTGGAAAAGCCCATTCCGAACAGCGTGTCGCCACGAATGCGCGACAGCTCCGGTCCGGCAGCGTGAGAGTTGGCGCCCAGCCGTTGCCGGTGTTGCCGGTGCTGCTCCTCAACCTCCTCGCCGGCTTGCCAAAAGAAGAGGTAAGGGCTGATTGTCGTGCCAAGGACAGCGACCAGCGCCATGGCGTGATCGCCGTCGAAGACGATTTGCGGAACCAGCGCACCATAGAGGGCCGTCCCCCAGGGCACATGGACCGACAGCACCACCGCCACATAGGCAAGCAGGGACAGTGTTAGCCATTTAAGCACCGTCACGTAGCGCCGATAGCTCACGAAGATTTCCAGAACGATGCAAATCAGCGCGAAGAAGATCGCATACAAGTGGTGCGGGCCGCCTATGAGCAATTGAAGCGCCGCTCCCATGGCGCTGAGGTCGGCACCGATGTTGATGACATTGGCGACAAGCAGGAGAAGTACGGCGAAACGCAGCAGCCAGGGTGAGTAGTGCCGACGCAGATTGCGTGCGATCCCTTGGCCGGTCACCGCGCCGATCCCGGCGCTGATCCCTTGAGTTACAGCCATCAGCGGATAGCTAAAGAGCATGGTCCAGGCGAGCGAGTAGCCGAATTGTGCTCCCACCTGGCTATAGGTAGCGATACCGCTGGGATCATCATCGGCCGCTCCCGTGATCAGGCCTGGGCCCAAGCTTCCGAGGAAGCGGAAGCGTTGGCGACGCGTGGTGGCCGATGCCTCCGACGGTTCCATCGAATGATTCTCCCTCGCCTGTTATAATCGACCTCAACCGTCAAATGAATCACGATGATGGTCCAACTCGTCGGCCCGACCCGCCGACCCGGCCCCAGCGATTCGAAGTGCCGTCGCCTACTGCCCTTGCAGACGTCGTCTTCATGGCGCGGACGCGCAATCCTTGATGGTGGTGCACGCCTTTTCGGCTCTATAGGAAGACATTTTTCAATCGCCATTGATCCCAATCAATGAGCTTCCCCTTTGCAGTGGTTTTGATGCTGTTCTTGCCAGGCCGAGCCGAATTGGCCCACGCGCGATGGCTGCACTGTGGCTTCGCGCAGCAATGAACCAGTTTGGCGATGTCTCTTGGCAAGCGGGTCCGCTGACCTCCACTTCTAGCATCTCGTAGAAGACCTGAAGGTGAAGAGTGGAGGCGGCGATACCTGCCGATCAACTCACCAAAGGAGAATGACAATGGTTGAAGCTGCGACCAAACTCCCCGTCAAGACAGAGAAAAGCACTGCCCCTGCCCGGTCCGACAACTGGACGGCACCGTTCGAAAGCCTGCGTCGCGAAATCGACCGGCTGTTCGACGACTTCCACGCGTTCGATTTCCGGCTGCCCTCAACCCGCTCTCTGTTCGGTCGTGAACTGTCGTCGCTGCGCAGCACGGACTGGCCGGTCGCGCCGGCGATGGACCTCGTCGAGAAGGACAAGGAGTATGAAATCACGGCCGAACTGCCCGGCATCGACGAGAAGAATGTCGAGATCAAACTCGCCAACCGCACGCTGACCATCAAGGGCGAGAAGGCCGAGGAAAAAGAGGAGAAGGAAAAAGATTATTATTTGTCCGAGCGCCGCTACGGCTCCTTCCAGCGGTCCTTCCAACTGCCTGAAGGCGTCGACGCCGACAAGATCGATGCAAGCTTCACCAAGGGCGTACTGACGGTGAAGCTGCCCAAGACCGCCGAAGCCCAGAAGGCTGAGAAGAAGATTTCGGTCAAGGCAGCGTAACCTGCGTGGTGACCATTGTTCGTCTCAGCGCATCTGTGCGGCGCTGAGACTTCCCCAAAAAAGGTACGCCAAGCTGCGCTGTTTGGCTACCCAGTCCGGATCGCGGAGCTATTTCGACCGGCACCGCGTTCCGGCGCCATATCAACGCGATGGCCTGACGACACTTCCCGGTTTGCCGGGCACGCGGGATTGATCGCGTGCTTGGCTTTCGGCCATCTCAAGCTTCTTCTGCTCCAACGCCAGCAAGCCTTCGATGACGCGCCGCTGTTCTGGATCGGTCTCGCGTGAGAGCAGATCCTGAAAATGAGCGATGTTGGCACGCGCAATGAATCGGTCCATGACTCACCTCAATCGCCAGGACAGTGGCATTATACACCTGGATACGGGCCGCTCAAAGCCATTTGCACCAACGCAAGTCCGCGGCGGCAGGCTAGGTGAAACCCCGTAAGGGTCAAACCGAATTTCGCAAGATCAGATATTGCGCCATTGATCTCATAAGCAGAGGCAGATCGTCGTTTCGATCTTTGGTGAAACCAGGTCCACCACCGAGAGCATCTTCCCGCGTCTCTCAACACCAAAGCAGGCGGCACAATCAACATGCCAGGTCTGCGCAGCAGCGAGGTGATGAAAATGGCATACCCTGCGGAACGTGGCGGCCCAACAGCGGGAAACTCGATCGCTGTTCGCCGTTCCAAAGGTATTCTCGTGCCAAGAAGCCAAGAAGTCCGGTCGTTGGATTTGACCTGCGTCAAGGACGCCGTCGCCATTCCTTCCAACAGTGAATCCATGTGGCAACCAATATCGACTGCCCCTTTTGATCGGGATTTGAAATTGGCCGTCATGGACAGGGACGGCGTTCATGCCCTCGTTTTTCCCTGCAGGCGTATACTGACAGGCTGGACCATGTCGGCCACGAAGGAACGGCTGGATATCTCACCGACCCATTGGAGAATATGGGAACCTGACAACACGGATGTTTAGCGGCATTGCCGCATCCCTCTATTTGTTGTTCTGCCCGTTTGATCCTCTATCGGCCTGCTCGGCTTTTCTGAGTTTTTCTTCTTCCTTGTCGAGCAGTTCAAGCAATGCCTTCCGCTTGAGCTGATCTTGCTCCTCGGCCAAGCGCAGTCGAAAATGCTCGATATTCAGGCGGGCAATCTGCTTATCCACTCATCACAAAAGCAGCCGCAGCGGCTTCCCTGTTCGTCTGTGTACCCACATATCACAGCGAAATCGCCCGCGTCTAATCCCGCCGATGCGTCCGTCCCACCAAGGCATGCTTCAGATGGCGCGGGATCTCGTTCGCAGTGGAAACCACTTGGAAGGAGATGGCAGCGGGCTGAGCATCGCGACGGATCAGGGGCAACTGTCTCACCACCCCTTAAGAAAAGCGACTGAACCGCAGTATCGCTGTGATAGGCAGCAATAGCCAAGGGCGCAGTACGCTCCAGACTAAGCGGCGAGAGACCGCCCTAGTGGAAAGCGAACGGTTATTGTCGTCCCCTCGCCATTGTCTCCCTTACCAAAATCCAGCACACCACCGATGCTCTTCACTAAGGCCGTGATCAGCTTCATGCCCAATCCGGCTGTCGCTGCAGGATTGAAACCTTGTGGCAACCCGGGGCCGTCGTCCGAGATTGAAAGAGCGCAGCCCGTGGAGGTTCCCTGCAAACGAACCGCTATTTTTCCCTTGGCATACTTGATTGAATTTGTGATGAGCTCGCTGGCGATGAACCCGAGAGGGATCGCGGTTACAGTTGGAATTTCAAGCTGCGTGCCCTCCACCACGAGGGATCGTTCGGAACTTTCGCTCGACGCCATATCGGATAGATCGTGACAAAGCTTCGCAAGGTATTCCCTGAACTCTACGCTTTCGGCGTTATCCAAAGTGTGGAGATGTCGATGTACCCGTCCCAACGTGGCGACGCGGTTGGCGGCTATGGTCAACTGAGCCGCCACATCTGCGTTCTTTGTCGCGCGGCTTTGCACCGCGAGCATGCTGGTAATTATTTGCAGTCCGTTCAGAAGCCGATGTTCAGACTCCTTGGCTAGGATGTCCTTCTGTTGGATCAATTGCTCTTTTTGACGCAACAGCTCGGTTTCCCGGAGGCTAGATTCTCGCAACTTGGACTCGGTTTGTCGATGCCGCTCCAGCTCCTGCTCGTACTTTGCAATCGCCGAGCAATGCGCAACGGCACAATATTCCGGCTGTTTAAAGAGTGTCATTTGTTCCGCTCCGATGGAGCAGCAAACAACCTTTCACATATCCTAGGCATATATATTACCCATCAAAATCGTTAAATCATCACTATTACTTTGTTCACCGCACTTTTATTTTAGTACCGTTGCCTTTTTCAGCGACCAAGCAATTTCGCCCGAAAATGCCCCGGCAGGGTTGATGTGGATCAATTTCTGTACGAAACCGACAATGAGAGAAAATTGCGCGCTTGGCGCCACGACGGCAAATATCCGTTTGGGTCATTCATCATCGTTGATCCGGACCGGAGCCGGAAGGCTTTCGGTATGTGGATCACGCATCCGAGCACAGATGTGAAGTCGGCGTATTGGCATTGCCACGATGGGCACTTGTGGAGCGCTAGGTGCCCGCCCCCAGCAAGTGGGGTGCTGATTTCGTCGCAAGAGTCAGCGGCCAGTTTGAGATCGCGGGCAAGCATATGCGTCCCCAGAATCGCAAGCATCGTCCTGAAAGCTACGGCGGCGGCTCCGCTATCTCGTGTCTAGCTTGTGGCAACGACCAGCCGACAGTTTTGGATGCTCGCTGCGCACGTCAAAATCAAGGTCGATACAGACGCCAATTGATCCGGATCAACACGGGTGCAGGTTGAACCGGTACGCTCAGTTGTTCAATCGGTGGATGCGCATATGAGATTCCTAATCGCACTAGTTCTCGCGAACTTGGCCTGCCAAGCTTCCAAGGCGCAGGAAATGAGTTATGGCCAGGCAGAATATTTGAACTCCTGCGCCGTCTGCCACGGTGTCGATGGCAAGGGCGACGGCCCGTTGCGCGACCTGCTGGTCAAGCGACCAGCCGACCTGACTCGCCTTTTAGAACGCAACGGCGGGACATTTCCCTATTCACGAGTCTTCGCGACCATTGACGGTCGCTACGCCCTACCAAGCCACGGCAAACGCGAGATGCCGGTCTGGGGCCGCCAATTCCTTGAGGACGACGCAAAGACCTATGGCCCGAGTGGCGGCGAGGTGGTGACCACCGAACGGATCCACAATCTGGCTGGTTACATCGAAACGCTGCAGCATTAGATCTCGGCTAGTGCAAGATGGCCAGAATGCTGTGATGCGTAACGGATTGCATACCTTCGAGGCGTGCACCGGCCCGTGGTTTTCAACTACGCCGGAGGCGACCGCGACGATGAAATTGGCTGCCATCTCGGCGACGCCTGCATACGTATCGATCGCGCGCAACGGCGCCATGCACACTTACGAGGTGGGGCGCGTCCTGAGGCCCTTGGGTCGAAGTCGCAGGGGATCGTGATCAAGTATCGCGGCCTTGGCCAGCACCTGGCGGGACTGCTTCCCAAGCAAGCCGGCGTGCGGCGCCGAAGCGGGTTCTTCAACGTGAGTAACATGAGAGCCAGTCGATAATAGCTCTTATCAGCCTGAACTCGGATACCCTACCGGTTGCACAAAGGTCACGAACTGCGTCTCGGACAGTCCGAGCACCTCGCCAAGCCTTGGTTTGTCCACCCCGCCCACCAGGCAGGTGCCTAGACCGGCCGATGCGCAGTAGAGATAGACGTTCTGCGCCACGATACCTGCGTCGACATGGGCAAACGCGCTTGCCTGGTCTTCGGTCGCAACATGCAAGCGCCTCCTATCGGCGCAGTAGATCAGCACTACAGGCGCGGTTTCGACAAAAGTCTCCTTGCTTGCCGCGCGCCGGATGTCGCGCGCGAGAATGGTAACAGCAGCCTGTCCGGCCGGGTCGAATTTGCGAACGCCCGTCGCGTCGGCGACATAGATGTCGGTCTCCATGGCGCCGTGCCATGAAGGCGCCGTATGGCCGCCGCTGTTCGGCCTGTTGATGCCAAAGGCGCACCAAAGCAGAGTCGAAAGGGTCTCGTCATCAATCGGTCTGTCGGCGAAGAGCCGTGTCGACTGCCTGAGCGAAAACGCCTCGAGCAATGACATCCCTCCATTCTTGGCAGCTTCCGGCAAGCTGGAAGACGTGTCGGCCAGCGCTAGCCGGTTGGAGAAAGCCGCAACCATGGCTGCAATTGAGAGAAAAACACGTCTCGATATTCCTGCCACGGTTCGTTCTCCTTCTCCCTCAATCCGATTCTTGGCGGAAGACAAATTGCTCGCCACGACGAGCGCCAGGGGTGCAGGGCCATAGCGCTCAGGATCGCAGCTCCGCTCAGCTCGCTACCAAGATGCTGTAGGCAGGCTACCTGGTCTCTTCTTGCATGGGTCTTGGCGCGGCGCTTTGCCTTGAATCAAGTCGCCGGCCTTCGACCTCTATCCACCCTTGTCCTCAAGCGCCCTGCGCATGCGCCTGATGACCGCTGCGCGACTCTGCTCGTCTGCTGCGGCACTCACCGCCTCATTAATATCCAGGAGAAGCTTGGAAAGGTCGTTGTGCCAGTCAAGGCGAGCGACCATTTCTGGTCGTAGACGTCGCGGTTCGTTGATCTCGACAGGTACAGTGCCGCCACGTGTCAATCGGAAGGCGTCATCTAGCCCCGGCATGACAATCGTATCGTCGGGAATCAATTCTCGCAGCCGCTTACTGAGGCCGCTCAACCCAGTTTCCTCGCCATGCGTCAAGAACACCTGTTGCCTCACCGGAGTTCGGGCCTTGATCCAGGCCACCAGTTCGCTGGCGTCGGCATGGCCGGAATAGAGGTCAAAAAGGCTGATATGTGCCTTGACCTCGACTTCCTCACCCTGGATGCGCACACGCTCAGCACCGTCAAGCAGGATCCGCCCGAGCGACCCCTGGGCTTGATATCCGGCCATCATTACCGTCGCGTTCCGGCGCCAGAGATTGGCCTTGAGATGATGGCGGATACGCCCCGCATCGCACATGCCGCTGGCAGCGATTACCACGAAGAAGCCGGTCAGGCGATTGATCGCCTTGCTCTGCTCCACCGTCTCGGTGAAGCGTAGCTCTTTGGATTTGAGGGCCTCACGCAGCACATTACCCTGTTCAATCTCATCGGCATGCCGTTCGAAAATCGCGCTGGCGCGTGTCGCCAGCGGTGAATCGACGAAGACCGGAGCTGTCGGCACCTCCCCCGCTTGCATGAGCAAATACAGATCGACCAACAGCTCTTGCGTCCTCTCGACTGCGAAGGACGGAATGATGAGGGGGCCGCCAGCCTCGGCGGCGCCGCGTACGATATCACCGAGCTGGGATCGCCGCTGTTCGGGCGAAACGTCCGGCCGGTCGCGGTCGCCATAGGTCGATTCGCAGATCAGATAGTCGACGCCGGCGGGCCCCTCGGGGTCGGTTTGAAGCAACTTGTGGCCTGGGCCGATGTCGCCCGAAAACATGATGCGCAACGGCGCGTCGCGTCGGTCGATCTCGAGCTCTACGGATGCCGAACCAAGCAGATGGCCAGCGTTCCAGAAGCGGGCGCGCAGTCCTTGTGCGACGGTGACCCATTCGCCGTATTCCAGGGCGCGAAATAACGTCATGCACGCGGCTGCATCCTGCTGATTGTAGATCGGCTCGACGGGCGGTCGCCCGCGCTGCGTGTTGCGACGGTTCAGGTGCTCCACCTCCATTTCCTGGATATGCGCCGAATCCGGCAGCATGACCGAGCAAAGATCGATGGTGGCGCGGGTCGTGTGGATGGGGCCGGAAAAGCCCTGTTTGACCAGTTTCGGCAAAAGGCCGCTGTGATCGATATGCGCGTGCGTCAGGATGACCGCGTCGATCGCTTCAGGTGGAAACGGGAAAGCACCGTAGTTCAATTCCCGCTCGGACTTCGACCCCTGAAATAAGCCACAGTCGATGAGGATGCGGGAATGCGGCGTCTCGATTTCGTAACAGGAACCGGTGACGCCATGTGCTGCGCCGTGGAAACGCAGGATTGGATCCGTGTCGCCTCTCATTTCGCCGCGACCTAGTGCGACAGGAGGACAGGCAGGCGCAGCTCCGCGAGGATGCCTTCGGTGGCACCGCCAAGCACGAAGTCCCTGACGCGAGAGTGGCCGTATCCGCCCATGACAAGCAGGTTGCCGCCAATCTTGAGAGCATACTCCTGGAGCGCTGTTCCGATAGACCGATCCCCAGCCTGAACCGATGCGGCTTCGGCCACCAGACCACGCGTCCTCAAGCTTAGCGCAAGCCGTTCGCCGATGCCCTGCCCCGGAAGCGGCTTTTCGTCGGTCACGGTCACAACAGTGATCGTCGAGGCGCGTTCAAGAAACGCCCGCGCGTCGGCAACCGCCCGTGCGGCCACTCGGCTGCCGTCCCACGCGATAACGACATGTCCAAGCACCCCAACATCCGTAGAGTCGGGAAGAAGCAGGGTCGGTCGACCCGAGCCGAACAGGATCGCCTCCGCAAACATCCGCGCCGTTTGGTTGGCCGGCGCCCAGCCGACCAGACAGACATCGAAATAGCGGGAATGCTTCGCGGCGACATCACCCATCAAGGCCGGCGGTGCGGTCAACGCTTGCGTGCTGATGGACACACCCGCACGCGCGGCCTCTTGGATAACTGCCTCAAGCAGATCTCTGCCACGTTTGCGGCTGGTCGCCTCAACCTCTTGTATCTTGTAGGGAAGATCGAGCAAGAAGCTCGACAGAGCGTTCGAAGCGTCTGGAATGTCAACGTCGATGGCAACAGCGTGGAGCGCCGCGTCGATCTGCTTGACGAGGGCGACTGCGTTCGCAGTTGTTTTCGAGGAGTTCGCCTCTGGATAGGTCCCCAAAGACAGGGATGCGATTACTTTCATTGGATTCACCTTCGGCCATAGTTGGCAATTTTTTGTAGTCGCAGTCGACAAAGCGAGCTTTGATCCAACGCAAATACGGCTGCGTGGTGCAAGACGTTCCTCTTTGGGATGACGATGCCATTGGCGTAGCCGGCCGGGACTGACGGGAATGAAAATCAGCCGTCGAGACCTTCCGTTGATCCAAGATCGCCGTAGCCTGGTCTTATCCGACAGTGGCTTTGACTTTGGTGAAAATAGTTGACGGGGCGCGATCTTGTCAGGTGGCCAGCAATGCGTGGCCATCACACGTGCATTGGCATGGATACCTCGCAACGGAAGAAGCACGCCCGTCCTGGCCTTCACGCACGAACATTGGCTCAAGCCCCCGACATGTCAGGCGAATTCGCCTTGCTTTTCGGGCGCACACCCAGCGCTGCATATGCCTGGGCGTCCGAGCCGCGATCGCGGTTCGGTGCCAGAGAGCGTCTACGTATTTGTCCTTAGGGACATAACCGAATTTCGGCTGGCTCGGATTCGCGCGATTGCTGTTGTCACGGATCAACCGGGAACACAGCCATGTACGCTCAGCAGACCGCCAGGATTGAATTGCCAACGCAGCCAGGCACTTCTCCCGTTCTCGACGGAACACATTTACAACCGGTCAGCTACTTTCCGGCCGGCACGGAGATCTATGCCCAGGGTGAAAAGGCAGGGCCGCTTTACCAGGTCGAATTCGGCGCCGTGCGTGTCTACCGCCTGCTGGCTGATGGCCGCCGGCAGATCAGCGCCTTTCATATGGCCGGCGAGACATTCGGCTTCGAGGCCGATGCCACCCATCATTTCTTCGCCGAGGCGATCAATGCAACCGGCATCCGGGTTTTCCGCATCACCCCGGCCGCGGACATGTCGCGCCAGTTGCTGCCGCTGGCACTCAAGGGCCTGGTCAGAGCCCAGGAGCATCTGCTCGTTCTCGGATGCCAGAACGCCATCGAGCGCGTCGCGGCCTTCCTGGTCGACATGATGGAACGCCAGGGTGGCTTGCGCCAGGTCGATTTGCCGATGTCGCGAATGGATATCGGCGACTACCTCGGCCTCACCATCGAGACGGTGTCACGCGTATTCACCCGCCTGAAGGACAAAGGCGTCATCCGTCTGCTCGGCCTGCGCAGCATCGAAATCGTCAAGCACGACGCGCTCCACTGCATGAGCGAATGACATCGTCGAACCGTGGCACGGAGATACCCAAGGGAAGCCATATCCCTTGGTTTCGCTGCATCCGGCCATTCAGAATAACCCAGGATGAGAGCTCCACCATGACCCCGAACAGCGCAATTACCACACGTAGCGGATTTCACTTCGAGGTGCGCCTCGCACGGCCCGAAGACGAACCCACCTTGGCGGAGTTCTTCACCCATGTGACGCCGGACGATCTGCGATTTCGCTTTCTCGGCGGCATGAAACAAGTTTCACACGAGCGGTTGGTGGCGATGACGCGTTCCGACGACGCCCATATCCATAATTTTCTTGCGTTCTCTACCGACGGAATGCTGATCGCGGTTGCGACGCTGGCAAGCGATGCAGCCGATCGAAGCGGCGAGGTCGCAATCTGCATCCGCGCGGATCGCAAGCATCTGGGCGTCGGTTGGGAGCTGCTCGCCTATATTGCGAACTATGCCGAAGAACTCGGTCTGAAAGCCATCGAGTCGATCGAGAGCCGTGAGAACCGTGCCGCGATCGAGGTCGAGCGCGACATGGGTTTCACCGTCACCACCGATCCCGACGATGCGACGCTGGTCCTGGTTCGGCGGGAGCTGGGGGCGCGATCAGCCGCTTGATCGCGGGGGCTAGCGCCGCAGAAATAATCGCCAACGCTAAAGACATCGAGAAGCCGCTGGTGAATTTGGCGGGAGAGATACGTCTCGCCAAGGCCGCGTTCGGAGAATTCACCGAGCCACACATTTTAGAAATGAGCGTTCTCAACCAAGACCAATTCGATGAATTGCGCGCGACAATCACTATTTACGATGCCGAGTTGGGGAAAGAGCTGTCAGATAAGGGCGCAACGTCGGATTTGAGAATCGTTAGCGTGATGAGCGCTTGTGCTGATAAAATAGCAGTGGCCGGGGACGCCTTTGCCAATGCACTCCGGCAAGAGACGCCTTCGTCCAGGGAAGTGCACATTGCCCGCTCGAATCTTTCGCTTGAGATGGCTCGGTTCGACATCTTGGTTGCACACTTCACCCTACTGAATGAGAAGGCACGTAGCTAACCCACTATCGCCATTCCAAGGCTCGGCGCAGCCGGCGACATATCCTGTGATAGATTGGCGAGCTTTGAAGGTCTCGTGCTGCGTGCGTGAGCAGCAGGACGACAAACAGCACCACCACTGCAGACGCGAACCCGGTAACGAGAGCCATGCCCGCAAACGTCCACTGACGTCTGGACGTTCCTTTGAAAATGGCCGGCGCCAAGGTTGGGGTGGGCTTGGGACGACGCCGGCCAAGCGGAGATCAGGTCCGCCGCAAGCAGATGCTAATATACCGTAGGCGATCCCTGGCTATGGTGTGATCGCGGAAGTGAGTTTCTGGTAGCCCTTGTCGCGCGGGTACATGGTTAGGATTTTCTCGACCATCGACGACACCGACCGCATGTCGTCCTTTGGCGAGGCCAAAGGCAGAGGGCTTTTCATATCGGTTGGTCAAGTCTACGGTCGGGCGAAAACGCTGGTGGGGCGCCATGAAACCGATCGCGATTGCAATTCCGTTACTCTTGCTCGTGGTGCAGGCTCAAGCGCAAGAGCGCAGGGATATCGCCGGCCTGAGTTGCGCCGAAGTTCAGGCACTACTGAAGCAGGACGGCACCACCGTCATTCGCTACCGCTCCATATTCAACCTCAGCCTGACGCGCTACGACCTCTATGTCAGCGGGCAGAAGCAATGCGGTCCTGGCGAGGTGGCTACTGGCGCAGGCGTGCCGACGACCGACACAGATTATTGCCCGGTCCATAGATGCATTGCGAGCAATCTCTTCGTGGCAAGGTAGCCGGCCAGGTCGCCAGACAATGGAGCCTCCCTAGTCTAGGACAGAACCGGCCTAATGCACGTCTTTGCCGCCGATTACCGCACGCGTCGATGCACGGCCTTTCGAAGCCTGGAATGTTGACCTATGTGGGACGAGTGCCATCAAAGAGCGGAGAAACTTGACGAACAGGCCCATAACCGTTTCGTTCAGAACTCCCGAATTTGCCCGCAAAGTAGCACAATAGCTAACGCAAATGAGTAGAATCAAGCGAATTGGCGGCCAGAATATCAAAATTACCTAGCAAAATCAATTGGTTATCGAGAAATTTATGGTACCGTTGGCTGGGATCGAACCAGCGACCTCCGGATCCACAATCCGGCGCTCTAACCATCTGAGCTACAACGGCACGTTTGCCTGAGCGGATCGAGGTGGAAAGTCTCCGCGATCTGCTCCGTCGTTCGGCGATGCGTCCTTACGGGCTTATGGATTTTAATTCAAGGCTTTTGGAAAGCAAAGGTCACTTGCCCACATCGGCATGTCGTTACCCCGGGCAGAGCGCCAGGCAAAGAAAAAGGCCGGCGGGAGGAGGTGCCGGCCTTTTCCTGTTACGAGCCAGCGGGAGGAGGTGCTGGCTGGTCACCCCGGGGAGCAGAGGGAGGAGGTTCCACTCGCCGGGTATTCCTTGATGGCTACCATCATACGCTTGATCGTTTTTAAGAAAATGCGACCTTTTGTTGCATCTTCAGACCATGCGCAAATGTTAGGCAGCCTTGATGTCCTTCACGGCCTTCTCGAAGGCGGTCTTGATCGGCTTGGAGACGTCTTCGGCCGCCTTGGAGGCAACAGCCTGGAAGTCCTTGGCCTGCTCGACGGTCGATTCGATACGCTTGCGCAGGAACGAGGTCTGCAGTTCGACGACTTCCGACAGCGACTTGGCGCCAATCAGGGCTTCGAGATGCGAGAAGCCGGCTTCGGCATTGGTGCGCAGTGCAGCGATGGTCTTGAGCGACAGGTCGCTCGAAACAGTCTTCGCGGTCTCGTAGGTCGACTCCAAAGCCTTCTGGGTCTCTTCGGCGCCGGTCTTGAGCTTGGCATAGGCCTCTTTCGACTGCTCAACGCCCTTTTCGGCGAAAGCGCGCATCTGGTCGGTGGCCTTGGAAGCGTCGAAGCTCGGGAATTCAACGTTTTCGATCGTCTCGGCGGTCTTGGTCCTGGACATTTTCCATCCTTTTCAGCGGCAGCGGCTTTGACAGAAAGCCGTCTCGTTCAGTTATGATGGCAATATAAAGGCAAATTTTGTGCATTGCAATATCTTTGTTGCAGTGCACCATAAATTTCTTTTGGGCCGTTAACCAAGAGCCCAGATTCCAGCCTTTGCACGTTCTGGCTTGTGGACCTTCGCGCCGCCGGCTTTTATTAACAAAGCGTTAACTGCAAATTTCGCCGCTCCGTGAGGATTCGCCAAGCGCATGCCGTCCGAATATTCCTTCCTCGACGTCGCCGTGCTCGACGCGGTCCGCCAGCGCTTTGCCGCCGGCGATGCGATCGCGATCCTGTCGGTGGACCTGGAGCAGGTGATCTGGGCCAATGGGCCAGGCGCCGCCGTGTTCGGCTACCCCGACATCGAAGCCATCATCGGCGCCTCCGCACAGTTGCCGCTGATCGCCCGTCGCCAGATCATGGCGACCAGCGGTTTTCCCGAAATCGGCAGTGATCGCGGCATCACCGTCAGGTTGGCGACCGGCATGACCAGCCGCACCATCGGCTTCCAGGCAAGTGCCGTGACCCTCCCCGACGGCGAAAAGGCGATCATGCTGGCGGTGCCGGCGGCACAGACAGCCTCGCGCAGTGCCGCCGAAATCGCCAGCCGGGCGATCAGCGGCTTTACCGAAGACGGCCATTTCATCGCCTTCATCGATGCCGGGGGCAGTGTCGAGGCCGCTTCCGACGGTTTTTCAGCACTCGGCATCCAGCCCGCGACGCTGGCGGCCCTGGTGGCCGATGTGGCTGCCGAGAGCGAACGCATCGTCAAGCGCCTCGTTCCGGGCGGCAACACCTCTTACCCGGCTGGCCTAGCCCGGTTGACGCCGGAGCGGCATCTCCTGGTCGTGATCGACGAGGATCAGCTCGAGGACAACGCGTCTGTTGAAGAGGCTTCGGCAGGCCCCGAAGTGGTGGAAAGCCCGATCAACGAAACCGGCGGCACTGCCGCGGCGGCGGAAAGCGCCGGCGTTGAATCCGATCCTCACCAGGACAATCAGCCGACGGCGGATGTTTCGCAGAAAGAGGCGATCGAGCGGTCCACTGCCGAGATCAAGCAGGAGCCCGCCCCTTCCGAGCCCGTGGCTGAACATAAACCGGAACAGGCAACGCAAGAGATTGCCGGGCCGACCGGACCGACACCGGTAGCTGCCGACAACGATCAGCCGGCGGCTGGCACGCCGGCACAGCACGATCATTGGTATTTCAATGCCGGCGAGGACGATGCGAGACCCGCGCCAGCGACACCGAAGAACAACGCCGAGGCTTCGGCGAGCGCCGCGAAGCAGGACGAGGCTACCTCCCCGGCTACCGTGGCCGAAACGAGCGCGGCCGAGACTTCGGCCGACACCCCGAAGCACGAGGAGGCCACCTCCCCGGCTGCCCCGATCGCACCTCCCCCGGCCGCCAGGACGATCGACCGCTCAGCGGCGCCGATGCGGTTTGTCTGGCGCACCGACGCGGAGGGCAAGTTCAGCATGCTGTCGCCGGAATTCGCCGACATCGTCGGCAAGCCGGCCGCCGACGTGATCGGCCGGCGCTTCAGGGATGTCGCGGCCACCTTCGGCCTCGACGCGTCCGGCGAGATTGCCGGCCTGCTGGAGCGGCGCGACACCTGGTCCGGCCGCTCCGTGCTGTGGCCCGTTGTCGGCACCGATCTGAAGATCCCCGTCGACCTCGCCGCCTTGCCGGTTTATGGCCGCAGCCGCGCTTTCGAAGGTTTTCGCGGTTTCGGCGTGGCGCGGACCGGCGACGCGATCGTCGATCCGGAAGCGATCGGCATGGCCCTGGTGCCCAATGGCGAGGCCCCTGTAGGGTCTGTACCGGAAGCCGTCGAACCTCCCGTTGAAGAACCGAAGGCCGAGGAGCCGAACGCGGCGGACCCGTTCAAGGGTGAGGTGCCGGCGCTGACCATCGTGCCGAAACCGGAGCGGCGCTTTGCCGACAAGGTCATCCGGCTGGCCGAACACCGGCAGCCGGCCAACGACAAGGGGCTGTCGACACTGGAGCGCAGCGCCTTCCGCGAGATCGGCGAGCGGCTGAAGAAAGACAGTTCGCCGGCCGAGCCGCCGGAAGCCGAGAAGCCCGGCATCGAAAGCCCGACGCAACCGGAGACCAAGACACCGGGTGAACCGGCGGCGGAAACGGTAGCGGAGGCCCCAACCCCGAAGACGGAAGCTCCGATCGAGTCTGTCGCCGAGGTCGCGTCGACACCTGTTGCCGTCCCAGATCAAGAGCCGACAGAGGCCAGCGAAATCCCGGTGGCGGAGCCGGAGAACGGCGCGGTGTCGGCCGAGCCATCCGAGACCGATGTCGATGCCGAGGACGAGATGGATCTCGCGCGGCTCGATGGCGTCCATCCGGACGACACGGTTGACGAGGAGCATGCCGACGCGCCGGCCGGCGTGACTGGCTCGCTGCTCAGCTACGCCGACCACAATGACGAGCCCAGCCCTGTCGCGGACAATTACGAACCTACGGCCTCTGAACCGGTGGCCGCAGAGCCCGTCGCCGCGGAACCGGAAAGTGCCAACCCCGCCGCGATTGAGGAAGAACCGGCAACTGCGGACGCCGGACATGTGGCGGCAGACGACGACAGCATGACGTCGGCCGACTTTCGCGATGCCGAGGACAATGAGGATTGGGCCGGCGCGGAAGATGCCGCGGTTCGTGATGAGGTCGCGGAACATGCCGGGCCATCGGCCGTCTCCGACGGGCAAGCCGTTGCGCCGGCCGCTGAAATTGTCAGTGCCCGCGACGCCGCCGGGATGCAGCGCCCACGCCTGCAGGTACCACCGCTCAAGACCGAAGGCTTCGTGCCGTCGGCGTTTTCCGTCGGCAACGAAAGCAAGGCTCCCGATACGTCGCTGCTCAGCAAGCTGCCGGTGCCGCTGCTCATCCATTCGGGCGACCAGTTGCACTATGCCAACGAGGAATTCCTAGACCTGACTGGCTACGACACGCTCGAGGATCTCGAGGATGCCGGCGGTCTGGGCGCGCTGTTTGCCGATCCCTACGCCGATGACAGCGCCTCCGACGGCAGCGACCGGGCGTTGCGGCTGAAGACCCGCGACGGACAGGAATTCCCGATCGACGCCATCCTGCGCTCCGTTCCCTGGCGCGACGGCAAGGCGCTGATGCTCGTCGTGCGCCGTTCCGGCGAGGATGACGCGCCTGTGGCCCTGCACGCGGTTGGCGAGGAGCCGACACAACCCGACATTTCCGAGCTCAAGGCGCGCATCGCCGAGATGCGCACCATCATCGACACCGCCACCGATGGTGTCGTGCTGATCGGCAGTGACGGCACCATACGCTCGATCAGCCGCCCGGCCGAAGCGCTGTTCGGCTTCGATAGCGACGAGGTGACCGGCAAGCCGTTCGCCTCGCTGTTTGCCATCGAAAGCCAACGCGCGGCGCGCGACTATCTCACCGGCCTGTCCGAGCCCGGCGTGGCGAGCGTCATGAATGACGGCCGCGAGGTGATCGGGCGCGAAGCGCAAGGGCGCTTCATCCCGCTGTTCATGACCATCGGCCGGCTACCCAATGACAGCGGCTTCTGTGCCGTCGTGCGCGACATCACGCAGTGGAAGCGGGCCGAAGAAGATCTCACCCAGGCGCGGGCGGTGGCCGAGCGGGCTTCCTCGCAGAAGACCGATTTCCTCGCCCGCATCAGCCACGAGATCCGCACGCCGCTCAATGCCATCATCGGCTTTTCCGAACTGATGGTCGACGAGAAGTTCGGGCCGGTCGCCAATGACCGCTACCGCGACTATCTCAGAGACATCAACCGCTCGGGCAACCATGTGCTCGATCTGGTCAACGATCTGCTCGACATCTCGAAGATCGAGGCCGGCCAGCAGGAAATGGCCTATGAGGCGGTGTCGCTCAACGACACGCTGGCAGAGACCGTGGCGATGATGCAGCCGCAAGCCAACCGCGAACGCGTCATCATCCGCTCCAGCTTCGCCTCGCGGCTGCCGGAAGTGGTGGCTGATCTGCGTTCCGTGCGCCAGATCGCGCTCAATATCCTGTCCAACGCCATCCGCTACACCCAGGCCGGCGGCCAGGTGATCGTCTCGACCGCCTATGAGACTTCGGGCGATGTCGTGATGCGGGTGCGCGACACCGGCATCGGCATGAGCCAGGCCGAGATCGAGCAGGCGCTGAAGCCGTTCAAACAGATCAACGCGTTGAAGCGCGGACGCGGCGACGGAACCGGCCTCGGTCTGCCGCTGACCAAGGCGATGGTGGAAGCAAACCGCGCCCGCTTCACCATCAATTCGACGCCTGGCGAAGGCACCCTGGTGGAGGTTGCTTTCCCTTCGACCCGGGTGCTCGCGGAATAGCAGGTCAGTCCTATCAGGCAAAAGAAAAGGCGCCCAAAGGACGCCTTAAGAGATGGGATTGCTGTCACAACGGGGGCTTGAGCGAATTCAGATCCTCCGGGGGCTGAGGAACGGGATTTCTCCCTCAAGTTACATGCGACTATCGACGCCGGGACTTAACAAGTCCTTACCAGCCTCTCGAAAAATTTACGAATGTGTACCACTCATGAAATCTAGGTAAATTCTAACGACAGATTTCGTTAACCATGGCGGTTTGGTTCATTCGGTAAGCTGAGGCAGGTTCCTGAACAGCTCCAGCGCTTCCGGGTTGGCCAGCGCTTCCTTGTTCTTGATGGCGCGGCCATGGACGACGTCGCGCACCGCGAGTTCGGTGATCTTGCCCGACTTGGTGCGCGGGATGTCGGCGACGGCAACGATCCTGGCCGGCACATGGCGCGGGCTGGCGCCGGTGCGAATTTTGGCGCGGATGCGCTTTTCCAGATCCTCGTCCAGTTGGACGCCGGCCGCCAGCCGCACGAACAGCACGACGCGCACGTCATTGTCGAAATCCTGGCCGATGCACAGCGCTTCGAGTATCTCCGGCATCTGTTCGACCTGGTTGTAGATCTCCGCCGTGCCGATACGCACACCACCCGGATTGAGCGTGGCGTCGGAGCGGCCATGGATGATCATGCCGCCATGATCCGTCCATTCGGCGAAGTCGCCATGGCACCAGACATTGTCGAAACGCTCGAAATAGGCCGCCTGGTATTTCTTGCCGTCCGGATCGTTCCAGAAGCCGATCGGCATCGCCGGAAAGGCTTTTGTGCAGACCAGTTCGCCCTTCTCCTGGCGGATCGGTCTGCCATCGTCGTCCCAGACATCGACGGCGAGGCCAAGGCCGGGACCCTGGATCTCGCCGGTCCAGACCGGCTGGGTTGGGACGCCAAGCACGAAGCAGGAGACGATGTCCGTGCCGCCGGAGACCGAGGCAAGATGCACGTCCTTCTTGATCCCGTCATAGACGAAGCGGAAATCTTCCGGCGACAGCGGCGACCCGGTCGAGGAGATGCTGCGCACCGTGGACAGATCATGCGTGCGGATTGGCTTGAGGCCGGCCTTGCGCACGGAATCGATGAATTTGGCCGAGGTGCCGAAGAAGGTCATCTTCTCGGCATCGGCGAAATCGAACAGCACATTGCCGTCGGGGTAGAAGGGCGAGCCGTCATAGAGCAGCAGTGTCGCGCCGGATGCGAGGCCCGACACCAGCCAGTTCCACATCATCCAGCCGCAAGTGGTGAAGTAGAAGAAGCGGTCGCCCTCGCTGAGGCCGGCATGCAGCCGGTGTTCCTTGACATGCTGGGTCAGCGTGCCGCCGGCCGAGTGCACGATGCATTTGGGAATGCCGGTGGTGCCTGATGAAAACAGGATGTAGAGCGGATGCGAAAATGGCAGCCGCTCGAAGCTGACCGGCTTGGCCGCAAACGGCGACAGCGCCTCTTCCAGCGCCACGGCCTTGTCGATAATGTCAGCGACATCGCGCGACGAGCCGAGATAATCAACGATCAGCACCTTGCGCACGGTATCAAGCTTGGCCGCAACAGCAGTGATCTTGTCGGCGACCTCGATCGCCTTGCCATTGTACCAGTAACCGTCCGGCGCGATGAAGATGACAGGTTCGATCTGGCCGAACCGGTCGAGCACGCCCTGCTCCCCGAAATCGGGCGAACAGGATGACCAGACCGCGCCGATCGAGGCGGTCGCCAGCATGGCGGCAACGGTCTCCGGCATGTTGGGCATCATCGCCGCTATGCGGTCGCCCTTCTTCACCTTGAGCGACAGGAACAGCTGCTGAAAGCGCGAGGTCAGCTGCCGTAGTTCGTTCCACGACAGCCGCCGCTCGATCTTGTCCTCGCCGCGAAAGACAATCGCGTCACCAGAACCGGTCTTCCTCAGGAGGTTCTCGGCGAAGTTCAGCGTCGCATCGGGGAAGAATGATGCGCCCGGCATCTTGTCGCCATCGGCCAGCAGGCGCTCGCCTCCCTTGTCGCCGACAACGCCGCAAAAATCCCAGACCAGGCTCCAGAATGCCTCGCGGTCCTCGACCGACCAGCGGTGAAGGTCGGCATAGGAGGCGAATGTGGCGCCGGCTTTCGTTTCCGCTTCCTTCAGGAAAGCGGTCAGCGGCGAAGCGTCAATCTGGTCTTGCGTCGGGGTCCAGAGCGGTACTTCGGCAGCCATGATCGATCCTCCCAAGTCGTCATCGCTTATGCATATTGCAGCGCAGCAGAGCAAGATTTTGTTGGGCCGAAGCGGCCAGGTGTGCGCAAATGCCATCGCCGGGCCATAAAGACTTGAAATGCCTCAGTCGTAAGTCGTAGTGACGACTGGGGTCACGTCGGGCAATTTTTTCGGAACGGAAGCGTACAAGACGATATGCCGTCATCCTTGATCCGCCGCGGAGTATGGGCGATCGGCGCTGCCGTGATCGTCATCGCTCTGGTGGTCGCCGCGTTGCCGCTGATCGCCTCGACGCGTATCGTGCGCGACCGCATCGCCTGGGAAATGAGTGCCTGGAGCGGCTTCCGGGTCGCCATTGACGGCTCGCCACGCATCGAGGTCTGGCCGAAATTCCGCGCAATCCTGACCGATGTGACGCTGTCGAAGTGGACGGACGCCGATGCGCCGCCGGTCGTCGAGGCCGAACGGGTCGAGATCGACCTCTCGGCCATGGCGGCATTGCAGGGCGATGTGGCATTTTCCACGGCGCGGCTGGTGCGGCCGACGATCCGGGTCCAGCGCACGGTGGATGGCCTGTTCCTGCCCACGGCACCGACCGGCGGCCGCATCGCACGCTCCATCGACACGGCGCGGGGCGTCGTCAGTGCAGACCCCGCCAAGCCCGATCTCGACAAGTTGCCGGCCGATGCCTTCGGCACGGTGGAGTTCAGGGACGGCCGCATGGTGGCTTCCGTCGACGGCAAGGACATCGAGATCCTGAGCAGCCTTAACGGCCAGGCGAATTGGGCGGCGATGAACAGCAATGCGACGCTGTCGGCAACCGGCATCTGGCGCGGCGAAAGCGTGGCGCTCGACGCTGCCTCACCGAAGCCGCTGGTGTTGTTTGCCGGCGGCATGGCGCCGCTCACTCTATCTTTCAAGGCAGCACCCGCCACCTTCTCCTTGGACGGCATGGCCAGCATGGCCGAGAACGGCTATTTCGACGGCCAGGTCAAGTTCGCGGCACCCTCGCTGCGCCGCGTGCTGGAGTGGTCTCAGGCCGGCATCGCGCCGAGCGCGGCGATCGGCTCGGTCAGCATTTCGAGCAAGGTCACGGCGTCGGCCGGACGCATCAAATTCGAAAACACCGCGCTTGCGCTGGACAACAATCCCGGCATGGGCGCGCTCGACCTGTCGCTTGGCGAAGCACAGCCGGTGATCTCGGGCACGCTCGCCTTCGACACGCTCGACCTCAGATCGTTCCTGTCCGCCTTCACGCCGCTGGCGCCTGCGAGCGGTACAGGACCAGAAATCGAAGCGAGTTTCGCCGACCGGATCAACCTCGATCTCAGGCTGTCGGCGGCGCATGCCACGGCAGGCCCCATCCAGCTTGCCGATGTCGCCGCGACCGCCCAGGTCAAGGATGGTCTTTCCGTCTTCGATATCTCCGACGCCTCGGCCTTTGGCGGCAACATCCAGACCAGCCTTCGTTTCGACCGCAAGCCCGAGGGCACCCAGGTCGAGATCCGGCTGCTTGCGTCCGATGTCGATGGCGGCGCGTTCGGTACGGCGGCCGGCATGACCCGGCTGGTGCCGGTCGGCACGGGCACCGTTTCGGTCATCCTCAAGGGACCGGGCAGAACCTGGGATTCGATCTTTGAAAATGCCGACGGCTCGGTCTCAGCGACCTTCGGCCCCGGCGCGCTCAGCAAGTTCAACCTGCCGGCCTTCCTCAAGCATTCCGAACAGGGCGGCTTCTTCGCGCTGGACGACGTCTCGGACGGGACGCTGCCGATCGACGGCGCCGAACTGAAGGCAACCATTTCGAGAGGCGTGGCGAGACTGGACAAGGCCGAGGCCAATTCGGCGAAAACCAAGATCTGGCTTTCCGGCATCGCCTCCTATGCGGGGCGCGGGCTGGCACTGTCCGGCGGTGTCATCCAGCCGGACCAGGCGGCGGCGCTGAAGACCGGCCAGCAAGGCCCCAACCAGTCGTCCTTCTTCGTTGGCGGAACATGGAGCACGCCGTTCATTTCCCCGATAAGCCGCGGCGTTTCGGGCGAATAGCTCCGGCGCTTTCGTTCAGTTGAGCATGATCTGTCCGAAAACCGGCTTCCACCCTCGGGTCAGGCCCGAGGGCGTGCTTTTCGGGATCATGCTCACCCGCGCTGTGCTGCCTGTTCGTCGAGCTGGCGCTGCACTTCACGCCGCTTGTTGGCGATTGAAGCGATGATGACGCCGACCGCGACAACGGCGATCAGGATGGTGCAGGCGGCATTGATCTCCGGCGTCACGCCGAGACGGACCTGGCTATAGATCTTCATCGGCAGCGTCGTGGCGCCTGGCCCGGAGGTGAAGCTGGCAATGACCAGATCATCGAGCGACAGCGTAAAGGCCAGCATCCAGCCGGACACGATCGCCGGCAGGATAACCGGCAGCGTGATCTGGAAGAAGGTCTTCGCTGGTGTTGCGCCGAGATCCATCGCCGCCTCCTCCAGCGACCGGTCGAAGGAAACCAGGCGTGACTGGACGACGACCGCCACGAAGCACATTGTCAGCGTGATGTGGGCGAGTGTCACCGTCAAGAAGCCGCGGTCGAGACCAACGGCAACGAAGAGCAGCAGCAGCGACAGGCCCGTGATGACTTCCGGCATGACGAGCGGCGCGAAGACCATGCCGGAAAACAGCACCCTGCCCCTGAACCGCGTGTAGCGTGTCAGGGTGAGAGCCGCCAGCGTGCCGAGCACGGTCGCAACCGTCGCCGAAATGACGCCGACGCGCGCCGTGACCCAGGTGGCGTCCATCAGGCCCTGATTGTGGAACAGCGACACGTACCATTTGGTCGAGAAGCCGCCCCAGACGGTGACGAGCTTGGATTCGTTGAAGGAGAAGACGATGAGCAGCACGATCGGCAGGTACAGGAAGGCAAAGCCAAGCACGATCGAGGTGACGTTGAAGCGGCTCCAGGTGGCGTTCATTTGCCCTGCTCCTGCGCCTTGGCCTGCGCTTGCTGGAAGAGCATGATGGGCACGGTCAGCAGCAGAAGAAGGATGACGGCGACGGCCGAAGACACCGGCCAGTCACGGTTGGCGAAGAACTCGTTCCACAGCGTCTTGCCGATCATCAGCGTGGATGAGCCACCGAGCAGATCGGGAATGACGAACTCGCCGACGGCCGGGATGAACACCAGCAGGCAGCCGGCAATGACGCCGGGCAGCGACAGCGGGAAGGTGATCTTCCAGAAGGCCGATGTCGGCGGGCAGCCGAGATCCTTGGCCGCCTCGATCAGCGAATAGTCCATCTTTTCCAGCGATGAATAGAGCGGCAGCACCATGAACGGCAGATAGGAATAGACGATGCCGATGAAGATCGCCGTGTAGGTGTTGAGGATGACCAGCGGCTGGTTGATGATGTGCAGCGACAAGAGCAGCTGGTTGAGCAGGCCCTCGGGCTTGAGAATGCCTATCCAGGCATAGACGCGGATCAGGAACGAGGTCCAGAACGGCAGGATGACCAGCATCAGCAATGTCGGACGGATGGTGGCCGGCGCGCGTGACATGCCATAGGCGATCGGGTAGCCGACGATCAGCGTCAGGACTGTCGAGATCGCGGCAATGATCACGCTCGTCACATAGGCCTTGAAATAAAGCGCGTCCTGCGTCAGCCAGACATAATTGTCGAAGTTGAGGTTACGGAACCCGGCGAAGAAGCCGGACACGCCGTCCCTGAAATCGAGCACTGGCGTGTAGGGCGGCATGGCGATCGCGGTCTGCGACAGCGAAATCTTGAAGACGATGACGAAGGGAATGAGGAAGAAGAACAGCAGCCAGACATAGGGGACGATGATGACGAGCCGGTTGACGAAGCCGGCACCCAGCCGCGTCAAAAACGGCTTGGCGGCAGTCGACGGCATGGCGGTATCGGTGACAGCAATGTTGGACATGGCAGCCCCCTACCGTGCCAGCACGACGCCGGCGTCTGGCCGGAAGGACACCCAGGCGCGGTCGTTCCAGGTCAGCGGATCCTCGGTCACGCGCGCCGCGTTCAAGGCGCTTGCCCTGATGATCTGCCCGTCGTCGAGCCTGATGTGATAGACGGTCATGTCGCCGAGATAGGCGACATCATAGACCTCGCCTTCCAGCGCGTTGACGGCATCGGCTGGCTTCTTCGACGAGACCTTGATCTTTTCCGGCCTGATGGCGAAGACGATGTCGGAACCGGCCACGGTCGCGGCGCTGTTTTCGACAACGATCTGGGCACCTGTCGCGCCGGTGATGCGGGTCGTGTTGGCCGCGCGCTCGGCGACCTTGCCTTCGAACATGTTCACATTGCCGACGAAATGGGCGACGAAGCGCGAGGCCGGGGCTTCATAGACTTCCGCCGGCGTCGCAACCTGCATCACCTCGCCCTTGTCGATGATGGCGATGCGGTCGGCCATGGTCATCGCCTCTTCCTGGTCGTGGGTGACGACGACGAAAGTGAGGCCGAGATTTTGCTGGAGGTCCATCAGCTCGAACTGCGTTTCCTCACGCAGCTTCTTGTCGAGCGCGCCGAGCGGCTCGTCGAGCAGCAGCACCTTCGGCCGCTTGGCGACCGAGCGGGCTAGCGCGACGCGTTGGCGCTGGCCCCCCGATAGCTGGTGTGGCTTGCGCTTGGCGAACTGCTCAAGCTTGACCAGCTTCAGCATCTCGGCAACGCGCTTTTCGATATCCGGTCCCGGCATGCCTTCCTGCTTGAGGCCGAAGGCAATGTTTTTTTCCACTGTCATATGCGGGAACAGCGCATAGGACTGGAACATCATGTTGACCGGCCGGCGGTAGGGCGGAATGCCGCGCAGATCCTGGCCATCGAGCAGGATGCGGCCGGCTGTCGGTTCCTCAAAGCCGGCAAGCATCCTGAGCAGCGTCGACTTCCCGCAACCGGAGGCGCCGAGCAGCGCGAAGAATTCGCGCTCGAATATGGTCAGCGACAAATTGTTGACGGCGGTGAAGTCACCGAACTTTTTGGTGACGTTGTCGAACTGGATGTATGGCTTGGCGTTCGGGTCGTTCCATGGCGCGAAATCCCTGCGGATGCTGCCAAGCGATTTCATATCCCCACTCCGTCCTGATTCTTGCTTCTTGCCCCAGATGGAATTCGGTCCCGGCAGATGACTGCCGGGACCGTGTCGGATTGCTTATTGGCCGGTGACGATCTTGGTCCAGGTGCGGGTGACGACACGCTGGGTCTTGGGATCGTAAGGAGAGACCGTGTAGAGCTTCTGCAAGGTCGCGTCGTCGGGATAGACGGCCGGATCGCTGAGCAGCGCCTTGTCGACGAACTGCTGGGAGGCCTTGTTGCCGTTGGCATAGAGCACGGCGTTCGATGATTTGGCGATCACTTCCGGCGTCATCATGTAGTTGAGGAATTCATGCGCCTCGGCGACATGTGGCGCATCGGCAGGGATCGCCATCTGGTCAAACCACATCTGGGCGCCTTCCTTCGGCACGGAATAACCGATCTCCACCCCCTGCTTGGCCTCGACCGCGCGGTTGCGCGCCTGGAACACGTCACCGGACCAGCCGACCGCCAGGCAGATGTCGCCATTGGCCAGGGCGTTGATGTACTCGGACGAGTGGAACTTCCGGATAAAGGGGCGGACCTTCATCAGGGCTTCCTCGGCTTTGGCAATGTCGTCGGGCGAAGTGCTGTTCGGGTCGAGGCCGACATATTTCAGCGCCGCCGGGATGATGTCGGCCGGCGAATCCAGCACGTAGACACCGCAGTCCTTCAGCTTGGCGAGACTTTCGGGATTGAAGAACACATCCCAGCTGTCGATCTTGTCGGTGCCGAGCGCAGCCTGCACCTTCTTGATGTTGTAACCGATGCCGACCGTGCCCCACATGTAATTAATCGAATACTCATTGCCCGGATCGTATTTGGCGGTCCGCTGCGAAACCGTGTCCCACATGTTGGCGAGGTTCGGCAGTTTCGATTTGTCCAGCTTCTGGAACACGCCGGCCTGGATCTGACGGGCCAGGAAATTACCGCTGGGCACGACAACGTCATAGCCGCTGCCGCCGGCAAGCAGCTTGGTTTCCAGGATCTCGTTGGAATCGAACGTGTCGTAGACGACCTTGATGCCGGTCTTCTTGGTGAAGTCGTCGATGATCGTCGGGTCGATATAATCGGACCAGTTGAAGACATTGACGACGCGGTCCTCGGCATGCCCGGCAGGCGTGAACAATGTCAGAAATACCGAGGTTGCCGAAAGCCAGAGCGCTTTGCGGATCATGCTATTCTCCTTTGGTGAGTGTTCCATCGCCGGCTCGTCGCGACATGCGCGCGACCGGGCATTTCTTTCAGACTATTGAGCTTTCCAGGGGACAACAAGCGCCAATTGGCGCGCCGCCTGCGGCCGCGCAATTGTCCCTGGCTGGAAGGAGTCACGCCGCCATCAGAAGCTTTCGCCGCCGCGCGGACAGAAATACAGAAATATGGTCCGGTCTCGATCGGGTCGCCGGGGACACTTGGCAAGATACGCCTGTCTTGTTGTTGCCGTAGTCCCAGCCTGCCCGGGCTGCAGCAACGTTGTCAATGGCAAAGCTTCAGTGGCCTGCATCAATTCGGTGACGGCACCCCAGTGACCCCAGCGCGCTGCGGTCGTGCCTGGCGCTTGAACTCGAGCCCGATATGGACAAGCAGCGCCGTGACCACCACCGCGCCGCCGACGATGGTGCGCCCAGACGGCACTTCGGAATGGATGAGCCAGACCCATATCGGCCCAAGGATCGGCTCGAATGTACCAAGCAGTGCCGCGATGGCGGCCGGGATCAGGCGCGCCCCGGTGGCGAAGAAAGCGAGGCCGATGCCGAGATTGACGACGCCGAAGGCAAAGAGAAAGCCCATGTCACTGGCCGAGACGGCGAAGGTTGATGCCTGCGAGGCGGCAAAGCCCGCGGCCAGGATCGTGCCGAGGCAGGTCGCCGGCGTCATCCGCACGCTGGCGAACCGCCTCGTGATGACGGTGGCGATCGAGAACATGAAGGCGATCAGCAGCGCCAGCCCATCGCCTATGGGCGAGACGGCGCCATCGAGCGATTCTGACACCATGATGGCAACGCCGGCGATGACGGCGGCAATCGCCACCCAGGTCACGGCACCAACCCGTTCGCGAAACAAGGCCCAGGAAAACAGCGCCGCCAGAAGCGGCACGCCGGCCTGCATCAAAAGGATGTTGGCGACGGTGGTGTAGGCGAGCGCCACGACGAAGGCGGTCGATGCGATGGCGAAGCAGAACCCGACGGCAAGGCCGGGCAGGCCCATGTCGCGGAATGACTTCAACATGCCGCGCCAGCCGTCACGCCAGACCATGAAGGAGAGCAGGAAGGCGGCGGCCCAGATGGAACGCCAGAAAATAACCATCCAGCTGTCGCCGACGGTGATGAAGCGGGCGATGGTGCCGCCGAAACTCCACATCAGTGCCGACAGGAAGACCAAAAGCATGCCGACACGTTCCTCGCGCGGCGAGGCTGTCGAGGCGACATGGCCGGGCGATGCGACAAGGACCGGTGATGATGTTGCGTCTGTCATGGGCGCGACTGTCGAGCTTTTGTGGACGGGACGATGCGCAAGGGACGACAAAAAACTGCTCTGTTCGCGTAGCGCAAAGACTTAACCCGCGACTGATCCAGACACCGGCGATGATTGTGGCACCTTTGCTGCCGCATTACTGGAAGTCGAAGGCGCTCAGGCCCGTCACCATCTCGTCGAGGCCGAGCGGACGCGTCACCGGCGGTTCGGCGCGCGACAGGCAGCCGACGCGCTCGCAAAGCCGGCAAGCGGGCCCGACCGGCGTCGCCGCGACAATGCCTGGTCCCGACTTTCCCGCAGCCGCCACGCCGGGCAGCGCCGCGCCATAGACGATGTCGTCGCGAAAGCCGATGTCGCAGCCGAGCAGCAGCGCGGTGCGGCGCGGACGCTCCGAGAATGCACCCTGCGGGCCCTCCAGCGTGCGGGCGACGCACAAGAACTCGGCGCCGTCGGGCATTTCCACCGCCTCGACGAAGATCTGGCCGGGCTGAGAGAAGGCGGCATGCACGGGCAGCTTGGGGCAGCCGCCGCCGAAGCGGCTGTGCGGAAAGCCCTGGCTGCCAGCCCTGCGGAAGCGGTTCCCGGCATTGTCGACCTCCAGCATGAAGAACGGCACGCCTGGCGCGCCTTGCCGCTGCAGCATGGTCAGCCGGTTCGCCGCCTGCTCGAAGGAGACGCCGAAGCGCGAGCGCAGGACGTCAATGTCGTAGCGGGCGCGAATAGCAGCCGCATGAAAGGCCTGGTAAGGCATCATCAGCGCATGCGCTGCGTAGCGGCCGAGCTCGAAGCGAGCCAGGCGGCGCGCTTCGTCCGTCGTGAGCTTGAGCGCCTGGATCTCGCCGGCGACAGCAACCGTCATGCGGATCAGACAGGCCTCCATCGCCACTTCGCGCAGCTGGTCGAACGGCGACAGCCGCTCGGACAGGAACAGGCGCTGCGAATGGCGATCGTAGCGGCGGCGCCAGTTCGGCATGGTGGCGACCGGCAGCACCTTGACGACGATGCCGTACTCGCGCCTCAGCCAGGCCTTTAGTGCGCCGAACAGATCGTCGCCCGGATCAAGCACCGCGGTGAACGCCTCGGCCTCTTCCTCGAGTGCTGTAAAATGGTTCGGCCGCCGCTCGAAGGTCTCGTGCACCTCGTCGATCGGCAGGCGGGCACCGGACAGCGCCGTGGCGCGACCCTCGCGCGCCAGAAGCTCGTTGAGATCGGACAGCCGTTCGGCCTGCTCGCGATAGGCACGGAACAGTTTTATCACCGCGGCCGATGCATTGGGCGCCGCCTCGGCAAGCTCGATCACTTCCTGGTCCCCCGGCAATTCGCCGACCAGCAGCGGATCGGTGAAGACTTCCTTCAGGGCCGCCACCGACCCCCTTGCCTCGCCCTGCAGCTCATGCGGGTCGACCTTGTAGACGGATGCCAGCTTGAGGATCAGCTGCACGGTCAGCGGCCGCTGGTTGCGCTCGATCAGGTTGAGATAGGATGGCGAGATGCCGAGCCCCTCGGCCATCGCCGTCTGGGTCAGGCCCTTGGCGTTGCGGATGCGGCGGATGCGCGGCCCGGCGAAGATTTTCTGGTCAGCCATCGACTATCCTTGACAGGAATTTACACGCATTCGCGGCAATTCCATTCCTCGCACATTTACAATCGTGACAAATTTACAGCAGTCCTCTGTCAAACGCAACACAGGTTTTCTCTTATCTCACACTGAATTTCCTGATTTTTCTGGCGTATTTTGCACCGCAATGTAAAACAAGTCACATACCGGCGCCTCAGAAGATTGGCGTGCGGACATGGTACAGCGATCCTTCGGAGTGACACATGACTGATTTTTACAATCTCGTTCCCTCGGCGCCGGAAGGTCGCTTCGACGGCATCGAACGTCCCTATTCGCCAGAGGATGTGAAGCGGTTGCGCGGTTCGGTGCAAATTCGCCAGAGCCTCGCCGAAATGGGTGCCAACCGGCTTTGGAAGCTTATTCACGAGGAAGATTTCGTCAACGCGCTCGGCGCCATGTCCGGCAACCAGGCGATGCAGCAGGTGCGCGCCGGGCTGAAGGCGATCTACCTGTCGGGCTGGCAGGTTGCGGCCGACGCCAACACCGCTTCGGCGATGTATCCCGACCAGTCGCTTTACCCGGCCAATGCGGCGCCCGAACTGGTCAAGCGCATCAACCGGACGCTGCAGCGCGCCGACCAGATCGAGACCTCCGAGGGCAATGGACTTTCGGTCGAGACCTGGTTCGCGCCGATCGTGGCTGACGCGGAAGCTGGTTTCGGCGGGCCGCTCAACGCCTTCGAGATCATGAAGGCTTTCATCGAGGCGGGTGCCGCCGGCGTCCATTACGAGGACCAGCTGGCGTCGGAAAAGAAATGCGGCCATCTCGGCGGCAAGGTGCTGATCCCGACCGCGGCGCATATTCGCAACCTCAACGCGGCGCGCCTAGCGGCCGACGTGATGGCTACGCCGACGCTCGTCGTGGCGCGCACCGACGCTGAAGCCGCGAAGCTGCTGACATCGGACATCGACGAGCGCGACCAGCCCTTCGTCGACTACGATGCCGGCCGCACGGTGGAAGGCTTCTACCAGGTCAGGAACGGCATCGAGCCGTGCATCGCGCGGGCCGTCGCCTACGCGCCCTACGCCGATCTGATCTGGTGCGAAACCTCGAAGCCCGACCTGGCGCAGGCCAAGAAATTTGCCGAAGGCGTGCGCAGGCACCATCCGGGCAAGCTGCTCGCCTATAATTGCTCGCCCTCGTTCAACTGGAAGAAGAACCTCGACGACGCGACGATCGCCAAATTCCAGAGGGAACTCGGCGCCATGGGCTATAAGTTCCAGTTCATCACGCTCGCCGGCTTCCACCAGCTCAACTACGGCATGTTCGAACTGGCGCGCGGCTACAAGGCCCGGCAGATGGCGGCCTATTCCGAGTTGCAGGAAGCCGAGTTCGCGGCGGAAGCCAATGGCTACACGGCGACCAAGCACCAGCGCGAGGTCGGCACCGGCTATTTCGACGCCGTCTCGATGGCGATCACCGGCGGCAAGTCGTCTACCACCGCCATGCATGAATCGACCGAGCACGCGCAGTTCAAGCCGGCCGCGGAATAGCGGACCAGGAACAACCGAGGAAACGCCCAACAGGGCTTCAGACACAGGAGAAGACCAATGGCATCGATAAGCCGCGTCAAGGAACGTGCGGAAGAACAATCGACCACGATGAGCGTCGACCAGCAGGCGACGATCCGCATGCTGGCCAACGACCTGCACAGACTGAACCAGTCGGTGATGAAAGCGGTCGAGGCGGGCGTCTCGGTGGAACTCGTGCGCTCGGCCAGGCACCATGGCGGCGACGGCAATTGGGGCGATCTGCTGATCCCGGTGATCGTCACCCAGCAGAGCCATGGCTGACCGGGAATCGTTGCAACCGACCCTTCACCTGCGCTGCGTATGCGCAGGTGAATTTTATTTTTACGCAATCAAGCCATGGACAGGGCAGTACAGTACTGTTGCTTGACTCCACTGTCGGAGGAAGTGTTTCCAAGGGCCTTTTATTTCAACTTGACATGAGGGGCGATCTCACGCCAATTGTCGGCCAGATTCAACTCTGCATTGAAATAGGGGCGAGCTTTTTGGCCGACTTGGGTGCCCAGTGAGTAGCGAGGGCGAGACCGCAAAACATCCGAATCTGGTGACCCAGGATTCAAGCGCCGATACGATCCGCAGTCCCTCGCAAGTGCTTGTTGTGGGGAAATCGCCGATCAATCGTGTGGTGGTGTCGAAAATCGTCGAACGATCCGGGCTCAGGCCGATCTCGGAATCGCCTGACATGGCGGCGAAGACCTTGCGGACACTGGTGCCAGGCGTGATTGTGCTGGACGGCGGCGCAGACAACAAGGACTGCGACAATCTGATGTCCGGCATCGAAACGCTGCGGCGGGCTTCGGGCAAATCGCTTCCTTCCGTCATCCTGCTTTCAACCAAGACTGGCACACCGGAGAGCCTCGGCCTGTCGAGCGTCATTGACGTAGTGGTCGCCAAGCCGATCACGCCCGAGCGGCTGCAACCGGTGATCGATCGCCTGATCAGCCGCTAACGGTTTTTCCATTTGCAATTAATCGGACTAGAGCGTTTCACCGTTTCACTGAAAAGGTGAACCACTCTATCTCTTTGTTTTTACGCAATTCCGGACGGAAAACCGCTCACACTTTTCCTGGAATTGCGCCAGAAAACTGAAAGTTGCGATCAAGCTGGGTTCTGGATGCTTTCGACCAGTTCGGGCAATTGCCCGAGATCGGATATCTGGCGGAACCGCGGCTCGGCGACCGGCGTCTCGACATGCTCGAGCACCCAAGTCAGTTCGTGCGGCACATGGACACCCCAGCCGCCGGCCTCGATGGCCGGCACCACATCCGACTTCAGCGAATTGCCGACCATCATGCTCCTTGCCGGACCATCACCGTGGCGGCTGAAGAGGCGCGCATAGGTCGCGGCATTCTTGTCGCTGACGATCTCGACCGCGTCGAACAGGTCGCCGAGGCCGGAGCCGGCCAGCTTGCGCTCCTGGTCGAAGAGGTCACCCTTGGTGATGAGCACGAGGCGGTATGCGCCGGCGAGCTTCTCCACCGCCTCACGCGCATGCGGCAAGACCTCGATCGGATGGCTCAGCATCTCGCGGCCGGCATCAAGAATCTCTGCGATGACCGAAGCTGGCACCCGACCGTCGGTGACCTCGATGGCCGTCTCGATCATCGACAGGGTAAAGCCCTTGATGCCAAAGCCATAGATGGCAAGGTTGCGCCGTTCGGCCTCCAGCAATCGTGCCGAGATCTGTTTCTCCTCGCCATGATCGGCGAGCATGGCGGCGAAGCGCTTCTCGGTCATGCGGAAGAATTGTTCGTTCTGCCAAAGCGTGTCATCGGCGTCGAAGCCTATCGTGGTCACGTCGCTGCTGGTTCGCATTGCCGACTTTCTTGAGTCTAGGGAAGGCCGAACTAAGCCGACCCGGGCGCGATTTTCAACCGCGACGGCAAATGCCGACGGCGGCTCCCCTTCCCTTCCACAGGGGGGCACGGCTATACTCCGAAATCCGCAACCCAATCTGGTGAATGATGCCGCCTGCAAAAAAGGAAGTCCGTCCGTCGAGCCGCGGAGGACGGGAGCGCACGCCTGCCTTCGTGAAAAACCTGCGTGGTGTGAAGAACTGGAAGGAAGTCAGCGAATGGCTGGAATGGCGCGGCATCGAGGACATCGAATGCATCACGCCTGATCAGGCCGGTGTCGCGCGCGGCAAGATGATGCCGTCGAAGAAATTCACCTCCAACACCTCGCTTGCGTTGCCTTCGGCCGTCTTCATGACGACGATTTCCGGCGGTTACCCCGAAGACGGCAACGGCTTCCACTATCCGGAAGACGACGGCGATCTCAAGCTGATGCCGGACCTGTCGACGCTGACAGTAGTGCCTTGGGAAGAAGACCCGACGGCCGCCGTTATCTGCGACCTCGTCCACCAGGATGGCCGCTCGGTCGAATTCACGCCGCGCAATGTGTTGAAGCGCGTGCTTGCCGCCTACGACAAGCTCGGGCTGAAGCCGGTGGTGGCACCCGAGATCGAATTCTATCTGGTACGCAAGAATCCGGACCCGGACTATCCGCTGACCCCGCCTGTCGGCCGCTCGGGGCGCGCAATCGGCGGCGGCGCCGGCTATTCGATCGCCGGCGTCAACGAGTTCGACGAACTGATCGACGACATCTACCACTTCTCCGAAAGCCAGGGCCTGGAGATCGACACGCTCATCCATGAAGAGGGCGCCGGCCAGCTCGAGATCAATCTGCGCCACGGCGATCCCGTCGAACTCGCCGACCAGGTGTTCATGTTCAAGCGCACCATTCGCGAAGCCGCGCTCAAGCACGAGATCTATGCCACCTTCATGGCTAAGCCGATCCAGGGCCAGCCGGGCTCGGCCATGCATATCCATCAGTCGATCATCGACAAGAAGACCGGCAGGAACATCTTCTCGGCCGAGGACGGCTCGGAGACCGAGGACTTTTTCCATTTTATCGGCGGCATGCAGAAGCATGTGCCGAACGCGCTGGTGATGTTCGCGCCTTATGTCAATTCCTACCGCCGGCTGACCCGGTCGGCCTCGGCTCCGGTCAACAACAAATGGGGCTATGACAACCGCACGACAGCGTTCCGCGTGCCGCGTTCCGATCCTGCGGCGCGACGCGTCGAGAACCGCATCCCCTCCTCCGACGCCAATCCCTATCTGGCACTGGCGGCCTCGCTTGCCTGCGGACTGATCGGGATCACCAACAAGCTCAAGGCCGAACCTCCGGTGCTGACGACCGCCAATGCGCACGAGATCGACCTGCCACGCAGCCTGCTCGAAGCCGTCGACCTGTTCGAGGGCGATGAGGAACTCTGCGCGCTGCTGGGCAAGTCCTTCGCCGCGACTTATGCGGCGATCAAGCGGGCGGAATTCGAGACGTTCATGGAAGTGATCAGCCCATGGGAGCGGGAATATCTTCTGCTCAACGTGTGAGCGGCGACTTCGTCGCGTCAATGGTGAACAGTGAATGGTGAGTAGCTTCATATTGGATGGATGAACGCAGAGGACTCGTCTTCTCGCAGCCATTCGCTATTCACCATTCATTGGATTCACTGGCGTTCCCATGCCCTATAAATCTCCAATTTCTCCCGGCCGATCCTGGTATGAGGATACAGCCGGCCCCCGCCCTGAGTACCCTCCGCTAGACGGAGATCGCCAATGCGACGTGGTTATCATCGGCGGCGGTTTTACCGGTCTGTCGGCGGCAACGCATCTCGCCAAGGCAGGGACCAATGTCGTTTTGATCGAGGCGCATCGCTTTGGCGACGGAGCTTCGGGCCGCAATGGCGGGCAGCTTGGCACCGGACAGCGCGCCTGGGCCGAGGACATGGAGGCCGAATACGGTCTGTCCCGCGCCAGGGCGCTGTTCGATCTTGCCGAGGAGGCGAAGGCCCATCTCATCGAATTCGCCGCCATCAACCAGATCGACATCGACTATATGCCGGGCCAGCTCTCGGTGGCGCACAAGCCGCGCTATGTCGACGATTACAAGGCGCATGCAGAGATCATGGCCAGCCGCTTCTCCTACCCGCATATCTCCTTCATGGATGCGAAGGAGACGGCGGAGCGGTTGGGCTCGACCGCCTATTTCGGCGGTGCACGCGACACCGGCACCGGCCATATCCATCCCATGAAACTGGTGATCGGCACGGCGCGAGTGGCGGCACAGGCCGGCGCACAGCTGTTTGAAAAGACGCCGTCTACCGGCATCGTCTCCGCTGGCGGCAAGGTCAGGGTTTCCACGCTGAGAGGCACGATATCGGCACAAAAGTGCCTGATCGCGGTCAACGCCTATGGCGGCACACTCGAGCCGGTGAGTGCGGCGCACATCATGCCCATCGGGTCATTCATTGGTGCGACCATGCCATTGGGTGTGGATTCGAAAGTGCTGCCGGGCGGCGAGGCCGTCGATGATTCCCGCTTCGTGGTGCGCTATTTCCGCAAATCGAGGGATGGCCGGCTGCTGTTCGGCGGACGCGAGGTCTATGGCGTCAACGACCCGAAGGACATCCACATCCACATCCGCCGGCAGATCGTGGAGCTCTACCCGGCATTGAAGGATGTCGAGATCACCCATGGCTGGGGCGGCTATGTCGGCATCACCGTGCCGAGGAAACCGTTCGTGCGCGAAGTGATGCCCAATGTGATCTCGGCCGGCGGCTATTCCGGCCATGGCGTCATGCTGTCGAACTTCTTCGGCAAGCTCTATGCCGAGACCGTTGCCGGCAACCGCGATCGGCTGAAGCTGATCGAGGACCTGAAAATTCCGCCATTTCCCGGTGGGGGCCGTTTCCGCGCACCCTTGCTTTTCCTGGCGCTCAACTGGTTCGCATTGCGGGACAGAATTTAGGCGGGACCGGATCGCCACGGTCCCACGCCATCACGATCTCATGTAATATTGTAATATTCATTGTAACATTTGTTGCCCTAGCGGCACATTGCGGAAATGCCGGCAAAGGCGCAGAATCCCCAGTAAAGGCGTACTGATGCCACAATCGCGGGCGAAAGGTTCCCGCTTCTGGGCGATTATTCGGGGATTGCTGCGGGCTTGTCCGCGTTGATTTTGGGACCGATGCCGATCAGACGCCGGACTTCCGGCAGCGATCGAAAGAACATTGGCCCACTTATGGAGGTGGCAAGAGTGAGAGAGCCCTTCAGTTTCGGTACGCCGGAACGTCGGCGCTTTGCCATGCAGTTTGGATACGACATGCGGCCGTCCTTCTGGCAGGAAGTCCGTTCGAACTCGCATCTGGTGATTGCAGCGGTCGGCACCGCCGCGCTGCTCGGCGTGGCCGCGGTGGCGCTCTGGCTGGCACTGCCGACGAGCGAGCGGCAGGCAGCCGCCAGCCAGGAACAAAGCATTCCGACCATTCCGGTGAAGACAATGAAGATCGTCCCCGCCGGAACCACGGTGGCCGCCGCGACCGCGCCGCAGGCTGCCCGCAAGTCCGACCAGGTTTCACCGACCGTGGCGGCAGCGAAAGCAAACATACAAGCGCTCGCGGCCAACGATCCTCGCTGGACCGGGGCGCAGCCGAAGACCGCTTCCGCGGCCCCTGATGCCGACCAAGCAGCCGCCCCCAGCCAGGCTGAGCCCGCGCCGGACAAACCGGCTGCCACGGCGGCATTCGCACAATCGGCGACCGATACCGACGCCACCGACGAGCTTGCCAAGGTTGCCGCCCCGGCACCGGCGGCAGGCAGCAATCCCGATGGTGCGCAGACCGCTGCCATTCCGGAGGCACAGCCGCAAGTACCGGACCAAAAACCCGCGAATGCGCAAGGCGAGGATGACACAGCCAAAGCGAGGCCGCGAAAGGTGGCGGCGGCCGGCAGCGGCCGTATCCTGAGGGCTGTGACCATGCGCAATGCTCCGAAGAAGGGAGCTACCCCTATCGGTACGGTGCCTGCCCGGACTTCAGTGCAACTGCTGGGCTGCAAACAGTGGTGCGAGATCGTCTACAACGGCAAGCACGGCTGGATCTACAAGAGCTACATCAAGCCCGGCGCCTGACCGCGTTTCGTCAATGCACTCCGCGACGCAATGGCGCGGGAGCACGCGCCCAATCAAAGCGGCGGCCTGCCACCCAAGAGATGGTGGATAAACTCCCACCTGCGGGCGCGCCGTCGCTGACGGAGGCGCGGCCTATGCTGTTCGAACGGCACTTCGTAGAGCCCGCACGCTCGGCATCCTTCTTCCTTGCCGCAAGCGGTCTCCCAGCATCTGACATCATGCGTCCAGGACAGCGCGACCCTTTCCAGATGTAGATTGGCCGAACTTTTAAGCAATATCAGTTCTCCCGGCAAAGCCGTCTGCTTGATAAACTCGGAGACTTCCTTCGGGCTTCTGATTTCTCGAAATCGGCCATTGTCGCGATCTGCTTGACCTGCCCTCGAACGATGCGCGTTGTCTCCAACATAAATCACCTGGTCGGCAGCCTCGCGTGCGGACTGGTAGGCGGCAGCGTATTTTCTGCTCGAACCGGCGTAGTCCGAAATCTGGCCGAGCACGATTCGCTTTCGTCTGGCAGCAGCTTTGGACATCAAATCGATAGCAAGGTTGATCGAGTGCCAAGGCGCTTTTGCCGTATCGATGATGAACTCAGGGCCGCCCTCGGTGACGAACACCTCGCACCTGTTTTGCAAAGGCAAGAATGTTTCCAGCCGCGAGGCCACGATTTCCGGCGGGACACCGAGTTCGAGTGCCGAAACAGTGGCTGCGGTCAGCGGCAACCAGAAATAATCAGCGGGAAACGGAGCGGTCAGCGCAAGGGTATTTTGTTTCCAATGTACCTTGAATGTCAGCGGATCAGGATAACCGGCACGAACGTCGCTGACGCGATAGTCTGCACCATCCGACATCCCGAAAGTGACGACGCGGCACTTGGCGCTTGCCGCCATGGCTTTCACATAGGGATCATCGACGTTGAGTATCGCAAGCCCATCGGATGGCAGAGCGTCAACCAGCACGCGCTTTTCTTCCGCGACGTTCTCAAGCGTCCTGAAATTCTTGAAATGCTCAGACGGACCATGGTAACGATAGCAACACTCGGTCTCAGCAATTCCGCCATCGGGCCTATCGAGCCCTTGCCACGCGCGCCAACCTTAGAGACGACATAGTCGAAGTTGCTGTTGTTGACGCGTTTGCAGAGTGCGTAAATAAGCGCCGTGATGGAATTGACGAGCACCTGTGAATAGACGGATGCATGCCACCAGCCAGTAAATGCGCCAGCAGAGTTGTAGTGGTCGATTTGCCCGAGCTTCCGGTTACACCGATGAAAAGTAGCCCCGCTGTTGGCGCGAGCCCGCTTCGCACGATACAACCTCACCCTGTACCTTGCGCTATGGCGAATATTGCGCAGTGCCAATTTCAGCCTTACGACCACCATTGCTAGCCCCTGTCGACTTACTCCTTCAGTAACATAGGCTCGTTGTCGACGCTCCTCAGATGCAGCGGCCGCCATCGACCTCCAACGCCACGCCGGTGATGAAGGCGGCTTCGTCAGACGCAAGCCACAGTGCCGCGTTGGCGATGTCGAGCGGCGTCGAAAGCCGGCCGAGCGGGATCGAAGCGCGGAATTTCTCGCGTATTTCGGGCGTGTCGGCGCCCATGAATTTTTCGAGCATGCCGGTTTCGCCGGCGACCGGGCAGAGGCAGTTGACGCGGATGTTCTTCGGGGCGAGTTCCACGGCCATCGATTTGGTGGCGGTGATCGCCCAGCCTTTCGAGGCGTTGTACCAGGTGAGGCCGGGTCGTGGCCGCAGACCGGCGGTGGAGGCCGTGGTCAGGATGACGCCGCCGCCTTGCCGGTCCATGATCGGCACCACGGCAAGGGCGGCATGATAGATCGCCTTCATGTTGACGGCGGTGATCAGATCAAAGGTTTCCTCGTCGACCTTGAGCATGTCGCCATTGCGATGGGTGAAGCCGGCGTTGTTGACCATGATGTCGATACGGCCAAAGGCGTTTTTGGCGGCATAGACCATTTCGTCGAATTCAGAGCGCAAGGAAACATCGGTCTGCGTCCAGATCGCCGCCTCGCCGATTTCATTGGCGACGCGCTCCGCACCTTTGGCATTGAGGTCGGCGACCACCACGCGTGCGCCCTCTTCGGCAAAGCGCTTGGCCATGCCTTCGCCGAACCCGGCTGCCGCGCCGGTGATGATGGCGACCTTGTTTTCCAGACGCATGCTTTTCCCGCTCATTGATGTCTTCCCGAACCACCAAGGCGACTGACCGTCATGGCCAATGCCGTGAAAAATTACGCGCCATTTCTCCCTTAGCTTTCGTCACATTCACGTTCTATGCTGCAGCTGCGAAAGCTTCCGGAGTCTTCGTTGACCGACAAGCCTCCGGGTAGCGCCAGTGTCAAGCGCACACATGGACCTAATCACTATCCAGCGATTGGTCCTCGATGTGACACCATGGCACTGGAAAATTTAAATCGATTAGAATATATCAGCCGCGTACTCGCGACCGGCGTCAGAGCGGACAGACCATGACCAGCCAGATCATCCCCGTTGACCCTTTCGACTTCATTATTTTCGGCGGCACCGGCGACTTGTCGGAACGCAAGCTTCTGCCGTCGCTCTACTATCGCCAGCGTGACCATCAATTCTCCGAGCCGACGCGCATCATCGGAACGTCGCGTTCGAAGATGACCGACGAGGAATTCCAGGCCTTCGCCAAACAGGCGATCTCCGACCACGTCAAACCGGCTGATATCGACGCCAAGGAACTGAAGACCTTCCTGGCGCGACTTTCCTACGTCTCGGCGGATGCAACGACCGGCGCCGGCTTCGACAAGCTGAAAAAGGCGATCGGCGAGAGCGACCACATCCGCGCCTTCTATCTTGCGGTGGCGCCGGCGCTGTTTGGTGATATCTCCCACAAGCTCAAAGAGCATAAACTGATCACGCCGAATTCGCGCATCGTGCTGGAGAAGCCAATCGGCCGCGACCTCGCCTCGGCGCGAGCGCTCAACGATCTGGTCGGCGACGACTTCCACGAAAGCCAGATCTTCCGCATCGACCATTATCTCGGCAAGGAGACGGTGCAGAATCTGATGGCGTTGCGCTTTGCCAACGCGCTCTACGAGCCGCTGTGGAACTCCGCCCATATCGACCACGTGCAGATCACCGTCGCCGAGACGGTGGGCCTGGAAGACCGTGTCACCTATTACGACAAGGCCGGCGCGCTGCGCGACATGGTGCAGAACCATATGTTGCAGCTGTTGTGCCTCGTCGCCATGGAGGCGCCGTCGTCGATGGACGCCGACGCGGTGCGCGACGAGAAGCTGAAGGTGTTGCGGGCGCTGAAGCGCATCAACGGCAACGAAGCGCCGAAGCACACCGTGCGTGGCCAGTACCGCGCCGGCGCCTCTGCCAGCGGAGCCGTGAAGGGCTATGTCGAGGAGCTCGCCCATGACAGCAACACCGAGACCTTCGTCGCCATCAAGGCCGAGATCGGCACCTGGCGCTGGGCGGGCGTTCCGTTCTACCTCAGGACCGGCAAACGGCTGGCGACCCGGGTCTCGGAAATCGTCATCGAGTTCAAGCCGATCCCGCATTCGATTTTCGGCGACAGCGCCGGGCCGATCTTCGCCAATCAACTGGTCATCCGGCTGCAGCCCGACGAAGGCGTCAAGCAGTTCATCATGATCAAGGATCCGGGTCCGGGCGGCATGCGGCTGCGCCAGATTTCGCTCGACATGAGCTTCGCGCAATCCTTCGACGGTCGCGCGCCTGACGCCTATGAACGGCTGATCATGGATGTCATCCGCGGCAACCAGACGCTGTTCATGCGCCGTGACGAAGTGGAAGCGGCCTGGAAATGGATCGACCCGATCCAGAATGCCTGGGAAAGCGCCAGGCAGGAAGCACAGGGCTATACGGCGGGCACCTGGGGGCCATCGGCCTCGATAGCGCTGATCGAACGTGACGGGCGGACATGGCACGAGAGCAATTGAACAGCGCCAGCTACAACTGGAACGCCTTTTCCGGCCGGCCGGAACTGGCGACAGCGCTGGCCGCGAAGGTAGCTGATCGTCTGACCCACGCGATCGGCCAGCGCGGCACGGCGTTGCTGGCCGTCTCCGGCGGCACGACGCCGGCAAAGTTCTTCGCCACCCTCTCGGCGCTGCCGATTGCCTGGGACAAAGTGATCGTGACGCTGGTCGACGAGCGTTTCGTGCCGGCCTCCTCGCCGCGTTCCAATGCCGGGCTGGTTGCCGCCAATCTGTTGCAGAATGCCGCCAAGGCGGCGCGCTTCGTGCCGCTCTATCACGAGGCAGCCGGTATCGAGGACGCCGCGGCATCCGACGAGAAAGCACTCCGCTCCCTGCCTTGGCCACTCGATGTCGTCATCCTCGGCATGGGGCCGGACGGCCACACCGCCTCGTTCTTTCCTGATGCCAATGATCTTGCAAAGCTTCTCGACCCGGCATCGGACAAGATCATCCTGCCGGTTCACGCGGTCAGCGCGGGTGAACCACGACTGACCCTGACCTTGGCGCGCATCATCGATGCCGGCTTCATCGCGCTGCATATAGAAGGCGATGACAAACGCACAGCCTTCGACGGCGCGGTCGCGCCCGGACCGCAAAAACCGATCCGCGCCGTACTCGACGCCGCCCCCAGGCCCGTAGAGGTTTTCTGGGCACCCTGATTTTCGATTTACTGTGGTCCCGGCAATTGCGGGAGGATGTTTCCGGGACCTCGCCTGAAAGGACCGACCGCCATGACCGCAAGACGCGACATCGAAGCCATCACGGAGCGCATCCGCCAACGTTCGAAGGCGGGGCGTGAGCGCTATCTCGGTCGTATAAGTGAGGCATCGAACCAGACCGCCAACCGATCGGTGCTGTCCTGCGGCAACCTTGCCCACGGTTTTGCGGTGTGCAGCCCCTCGGAGAAGCTGGCGCTCGGCGCCGACAAGGTGCCCAATCTCGGCATTATCACCTCCTACAACGACATGCTGTCGGCGCATCAGCCATTCGAGACCTACCCTGCCCTGATCAAGGACGCAGCGCGCGAGGCCGGCGGCATCGCCCAGGTCGCCGGCGGCGTGCCGGCGATGTGCGATGGCGTCACCCAGGGGCAGCCCGGCATGGAGTTGTCGCTGTTTTCGCGCGACGTGATCGCCATGGCCGCCGCGATCGGCCTGTCGCACAACATGTTCGACGCCGCCGTCTATCTCGGCGTCTGCGACAAGATCGTGCCGGGACTGGTGATCGCGGCACTCACCTTCGGCCACCTGCCGGCGGTGTTCATCCCGGCCGGACCGATGACGACCGGCCTGCCCAATGATGAGAAGGCCAGGGTTCGCCAGCTCTATGCCGAAGGCAAGGCAGGCCGCGCCGAGCTTTTGGAAGCCGAATCCAAATCGTACCATGGGCCGGGCACCTGCACCTTCTACGGTACGGCCAACTCCAACCAGATGCTGATGGAGATCATGGGCCTGCACACGCCGGGCGCCTCCTTCGTCAACCCAGGCACGCCGCTACGCGAGGCCTTGACCCGTGAAGCGACCAAGCGGGCGCTGGCGATCACCGCGCTCGGCAATGCCTATACGCCGGTCGGACGGATGATCGACGAACGCTCTTTCGTTAACGGAGTCGTCGGCCTGCATGCCACAGGTGGCTCGACCAACCACACCATCCACCTCATCGCCATGGCGGCTGCGGCTGGCATTTCATTGACGTGGCAGGATATTTCCGACCTCTCGGAAGCGGTGCCATTGCTGGCCCGCGTCTATCCGAACGGCCTTGCCGACGTGAACCATTTCCATGCCGCCGGCGGACTCGGCTTCCTGATCCGCGAGTTGCTCGATGAAGGTGTCCTGCACGAGGATGTGCAGACGGTGTGGGGCGAAGGCCTGCGGCCCTACGCGGTCGAGGCAAAGCTCGGCGCCGATGGCAGCGTGGTGCGCGAGGCAGTCCCGCTGCAGAGCGGCGACGAAAAGGTGCTGGCGCCGTTCCACAAGGCCTTCCAGGCAACCGGCGGCCTGAAAGTGCTGGCGGGCAATCTCGGCCATGCCGTCATCAAGACCTCCGCCGTCAAGCCGGAGCGGCGCCTCATCGAGGCACCCGCCAAGGTGTTCGACAGCCAGCAGGGCCTGAACGACGCGTTCAAGGCCGGCACGCTTACCGGAGACTTCATTGCCGTCATCCGCTTCCAGGGGCCGAAGGCCAACGGCATGCCGGAACTGCACAAGCTGACCACCGTGCTCGGCATCCTGCAGGATCGCGGTCAGCGCGTCGCGCTGGTGACGGACGGGCGCATGTCGGGCGCTTCCGGCAAGGTGCCGGCCGCGATTCATGTGACGCCGGAAGCGGTCGAGGGCGGGCCGATCGCCAGGATCCATGACGGCGACATCATCCGCCTCGACGCCGACGCGGGAACGCTGGAGGTGTTTGTCCCGGCTCCTGAATTCGCGCTGCGCCGCACCGCCGAAGTCGATCTCATTGGCAATGAGTTCGGCTTTGGCCGCGAGCTTTTCGCCGGCTTCCGGCAACTTGTTGGCCGCGCCGACCATGGCGCCGGCGCGTTCGGAAACGCCTGACCTCGTCCTGCGACCATCCAAGCAAAAAGGGCGGCTCTAAGCCGCCCTTTCACTCTGTGCGACCGGACCTTACTCGACCTTAAGCTCGGTCCGTTCGCCGGCCTTGATCGTGAAGGGTGTCTCCTTCTCGGCCTTGTCGGTGGTGAAGGTGGTCACCAGCGCATAGTCGCCCGCCGCCAACGTCGTCTGCATCTTTTCGCCATAGGCGTAGGTCACCTGCTTGCGGTCGCCCTGCAGATTCTTCTTGGCCTCAAAGATCTTGAAGCCGTCAGCGCCTGGTGCGTCGATCGCCAGGACACCTGCGTTCAGGATCACGTTGACATCGGTCATTTGCCCGACCGTCACGCTGAAAGGCTGCTCGGTGGACACGGCCTGCACGTCGACGCCCATCACATAATCGCCCGGCGGCAGATCGAACTGGCTGTCGGCACCGTAGGCGTAGGTCACCTGGTCGCGCGTGCCGTCGAGCTTCTTGGCCGCCTTGTACACCTTCCAACCCACATCCGTTTCGGCCTTCTCGCCGCCCTGGGTGTAGAAGGCGTTGGCCTTGGCCTTGCCGACGCCGACGATGATGTCCTTGTCGACGACCTGGCCAGCGGCGAGTTGCATGGTCTCGCTCGCCTCGCCGGCCCCCAGCTTTACCGTGACCTTGGTCTCGCCGGCCGGAACGACGTACTTGACCTCGCCGTAGTTGGCGTCCGACGTCCCGCCGGGATAGGCGATGCTGATCTGCGCATTGCGGTCGACATCGGCGCCAGGCGCCGGCCGCGCATGGATGGAGATCTCTGCGGCATTCAGATTGAGCGCCACCTCCGTCGCCTTGTCGGCCCTCAGCGAAACCTTCTGCTGGGCCTTGGCGGCGCCGCTGGTGGCGACGATGATGTAGTTGCCGGCGGGAAGGTGGAACTTGATGGCGTTGTAGCCGTAGTTGACATTGTCTCCACCGACACCCTTGGCATCGTCCTTGAAGACTTCATAGTAGACGTCGGTCGTCGGCGCCTCGCCGCCGTCTTTCAGGAACGCCTGCGGGACAAGATTATAGTCGACCTCCACCACTTTCGGCGCGGGCGCGGGAGCAGGCGCCGGTTCGGGCGCTGGCGCGGGAGCCGGTGCTGGCGCCGGCGCAGCGACCGTCTCGACCAGCGCTTCCTGCAGCGCCTTCTCGTCGGAAGCCTGGATGTATTTGCCGCCGGTGTTGTCGGCGAGGCACGCGATCTGCTTGCCCTCGTCGGCGGTCAATCCGAAGCCGACGACATCGGCGGTGAAATCGACGCCGGATGCCTTCAACTCCTTGCCGAGCGCGCAGGGGTCGCCGCCGCAGGTTTCGAGCCCATCGGTGATGAGGACGACGGTTGCCTTGTCCTCGGTGTATTTCAGCGCTTCGGCGGCCTGCTTGACGGCCGCCGTCAGCGGCGTCTTGCCGAGGAACTTCAGACTGTCGGCGGCGTCCGTGATGGCGCTTGCCGAGCCTGCCTGGGGCGGCACGATCAGCTGGATGTCCTCGCAGCTGCCTTTCTCGCGATGGCCATAGGCCATGAAGCCAATCTCGTCATCGGCGGGAACCGACTTCAGCACGGTTCTGAGCGTTTCCCGGGCGATTTCGAGTTTGGGCTTGCCGTCGATCTGCGCCCACATCGAGCCGGAAGCATCGAGAATGATGATGACCTTGTTTGCGGCAAAGCCGAACGTCGTCATCGACAAAAGGAGGATCGCCGCAGCGATGCTCCGTGCAAATCCCAACATCAAAATCTCCTGAGTAGCCGCCCCGCCTGCAGCCCAAAACTATTTGAGCGCATGCCGGTACACAAGCCCGGACGTAGCTATCTCGCTCAGGCGCCTGCTTGTCGTCTTCATGTCCGGGCATGGACCGGAACTGGCTCAGTAGGTGGTGCGTCGCTCTTCGGACGGCGGACGGCCAAACTGCAGCCGGTAGCTCTGGGCGAAATAGGAATGCGAGGTGAAGCCGGTCGCGATCGCCACGTCGAGGATCGGCATGTTGGTCTGGCGCAGCAATTCGCGTGCCCGCTCCAGCCGCAGCCGCATGTAGTAGCGGCCGGGGGTGACGCTGAGATGGCGCAGGAACAGGCGCTCCACCTGGCGAACCGAAAGGCCGGCGGACTTGGCAAGCTGCACCGCCGACAGCGGCTCGTCGAGATGGTCGGCCATCAGTTCGACGATGCGCCTTAGCTTCTCCGACTTGCCGGTCAGGTCGCGCTCCGGCCCGACGCGCTGGCGGTCGCCGGCGGAGCGGATGCGCTCATGCTGGAACTGGTTGGCGACGCCATTGGCGAGGTTCGAGCCGAAATCGCCGCGCACGATCTCCAGCATCAGGTCGATCGAGGTGGTGCCGCCGGCGCAGGTGTAGCGCTTGCGGTCGATCTCGAAGACGTTGCCGGTGCAGTTGATGTCGGGAAAGCGCTCCATGAAACCGGCGCGGTTTTCCCAATGGATGGTGCAGCGGTAACCATCGAGCTGCCCGGCCTCGGCCAAAAGGTAGGAACCGACCGACAGCGCGCCGAGCGCATTGCCGCGCCGGCCCCAACTGCGCAGCGCCGCCAGCACCTTGCTCTTGCCGGGAAATTCCGTCGTCAGACCGACCGAGACGAAGAGGATGTCCACCGGCGGCAAGTCGGCAACGGCATAGTCGATCTTGAGCGGCAGGCCATTCGACGCCATCACCGGATCGCCGTCGGCCGACACCGTGGTCCAGCCATAGAAATCGCGGCCGAGCAGGCGGTTGGCCGAGCGGAACGTGTCGATCGCCGCGGCCAGCGAGAACATGGAAAACTTGTCGACCAGCAGGAAGGCGAACTGCCGGCCGCCTTGAACGGGGTCACTCGTGACCGGCCGTTCCTGGGAAACAGAAGGGTTCGGCAAAGCTGGCGCTCTCAGAAGGAGGGCCGTTTCAATCCGGCCGCAAGGTAGGCAGAAGCTAACGTATTGGCCATCAGCATGGCAATGGTCATCGGGCCGACACCACCTGGCACCGGCGTGATGGCGCCGGCGACCTTGGCCGCCTCGGCATAGGCGACATCGCCGACGAGGCGCGACTTGCCGTCGCCCTTCTCGGGTGCGGGAATGCGGTTGATGCCGACATCGATGACGGTGGCGCCAGGCTTCACCCAATCCCCCCTAATCATTTCCGGCCGGCCGACGGCGGCGACAAGAATATCGGCGGTGCGGGCAAGCGCCGGCAGATCCTTTGTGCGGCTGTGGGCAATGGTGACGGTGCAGTTGGCGGCAAGCAACAGATTGGCTATCGGCTTGCCGACGATGTTGGAGCGGCCGACAACGACCACGGCGAGGCCGGACAGGTCCTTGCCGCGCACGCGCTCGATCAGAAGCATCGAGCCGGCGGGCGTGCAGGGAACGAAGGCGGTGTCGAGTTCGCCGGTGCCGAGCTTGCCGACATTGATGAAATGGAAGCCGTCGACATCCTTCTGAGGCGCGATGGCCTGGATGATCTTGCCGGCGTCGATATGGGCAGGCAACGGCAGCTGCACCAGTATGCCGTTGATGGCCGGATCGGCGTTGAGGTCGGCGATGATCTTGAGCAACGCCTCCTCAGAGGTTTCAGCCGGCAGCGTGTGCTGCACCGAGTGAAAGCCGCATTCCTTGGCGGTGCGCGACTTGGAGGCGACATAGACCTGGCTCGCCGGATCCTCGCCGACGATGACGACAGCAAGACCAGGCTTGGCCTTGCCCTTGGCGACAAGTTCGGCGGTCAGCGCCTTGACCCTCTGCACCACATCGGCGGCAACGCTTTTTCCGTCAATCACTTCGGCCATGAACCATCCTCAACACCGTTTCGCCAAAACGCCGCATCGCAGCGGCATCGGCAACATACAGCGCGGCATTGTCACGAAAATCCGACCACGCAATCCCGCCAAAACGCCGTCCGATGCCGTTTACGCGAAACCGGATTGGTTTTGTTCGGCCTCCGCGAAGTATTCGGTGGCTCAGAAATAGCGGCGGCGCGCGCGGCTCTCGGTGAGTTCGCGGACCGCTTCGCGGAATTCGCGCAGGCTGGCGCGAATTTCCTCGATGGGCGCCTGTTCGGCGCTTTCCTGGACCTGGTGATCAGGCTCAGGCGATGGCGGGGCTGCATAGGCAGGTGGCTGTGGCGCAGCGGCCTGTGGCGGGTTTGGCATATGCCCGGCATAGGGGGCCTGGGCATAGGGGCTGCCTGCCGGCGGCTGCGCCTGCCACGGCTGGGGATAGCCTGCCTGCTGTGCATGGGGATAGGGCGGCGGCGCCGGATAGACCGGCAGCGGCGGCATCAGGGGCGACCGCGACGGCGGACCCATCGGCTGGGAATAGGTGGCATCGAAGCCCGGCTGGAAAGGCGGCCGCGAATAGTCCGACGGCCGGGGCATGAAGACGAACTCCGGGTTCGGGAAGCCGGAGGGCATGGCAGCATCCGCCGGCCGCACGTTTTCACCAAAGGCGGCGAACTCGCTGGCGTCATCCGCTTCGGCGGATGGCTTGCGGGACACGGCGTTGCGCAGCTTCGCCATCAGCGCGCCGATCCGCCTGGGCCTTTCGGCTGGTGCGGCTTCGGTCTGCGCGACGGGCGGCGGTGGTGCAGGCGGTGGGGGTGGCGCCGGGGGCACTGGCGCTGCCGGCATTGGCGGCGCCGGTGGCAGCGCAGACCGGTACGCCTGCTCCTCGAGAGGCGCCTTGCGGTCGCGGCGCGAACGCGATGTCGCGGTCTCGCGCAAGCTTTCATAGGCGCCACGCATGGCACCAAAGCCAACGCCAGAGGCAAAGCCAAGCAGCAGGCCGGCAAGAGCCATCAAGGCGCGCGACGGGCCTTTCGCTTCGAGCGGCGCAAATGCCTTGGAGATCACGTTCATGTTGGCGGTGTTGATATCCTTCTGCTCGCCGGTCTCCTTGGCGCGCAGCAGATATTGTTCGTAGACGGAGCGCTTGGCGGCGGCCTCACGCTCCAGTTCGCGCATCGACACCAAATCGTTGTTGACGTCGCCGCTGCGCACCTTGAGCTGGGCAAGGCGGGAGGAAAGATCCTGTTCGAGCTGGACGGCGCGTTTCAGATCGACCTGCAGCGAGGACGCGATGCGGCGCAATTCACCTGCGATGCGGTCACGCGCGCCGGCGATCTGTGCGTTGATCGCCTGCAGCTCAGGATGGCGCGGGCCGAGCCGGATGGCGGCACGGTCGGCCTCCTGCTTGAGTGTCGCATATTGCGAGCGCAGATCGCTCATCGTGTTGGAGTTGATCTCCTCCGGCAAGGTGCCGGAGAGAACCGAATTGACGTCGATCGAACGCGCCGAGGCCGCCCTCGCATTCAATTCCAGCGTCCGGGCGCGAGCGACCGAGAGCTGCTCGTTGAGCTTCAGCATCTCGTCGTCGCTAATCAAATGGCCTTGGGCATCGACAAGATCGTGCGAGGCCCTGAAATCCTCGACCTTGCGCTCGGCCGCCTCGACGCCCTTGCGCAGGTCCTCGAGCCTTGCCGTCAGTTCGTCGGTCGCGCGGCCGGCCGTATCCGACTGGATCTGACCGAAGGTCTGCAGAAACACATCCGTCATCGTGTTGGCGATGAGGGCCGATTTCTCGCCATTCTGGGTGATCGCGCTGACGGTGATGACGAAGGTCTTACCGCCGCGCTCGACCGATAGGCTTTCGGCCAGATTGCCGACCGCGAGCGCACGCCGGCGGACTTGATCGACACCGTCCGTGCCATCCTGGCGTGACAGGATCGAATGGATCAGCGACCTGAGGCCGAGGCCGCCGGAGCCCTGACCGTTGAACTCCGGATCGTTGACGAGATTGAGCTTGTCGACGACCTTGTTCAAGACCGTGCCCGAGGTCAGCACCCGGACCTGGTTTTCAACGATGGCGAGCGTGGCATCGGAAGCGACGACATTCTGGGTGAGGTCGCGGTCGGTGAGCTTGAGGTCGCGCGGATCGACGATCAGTTCAGCGGTGGCTTCATATTTCTTCGGCGTCGACAGCGCGATCGCTATACCGAGCCCGGCACCGATCAGGGTGGTCGTTATGATCAGCAGCTTCGACCTGGCAATGCCGCGCACCACCTGCATCGGATCGATCAACGGCTTCCATTGCTGGTCGTCACCACGACCGCCAAAGGAGGCATTGGCCTCACCCTCATGGCCGGATCCGGATGTCTCATGAGAGCGAACGCCGGCGGAAGGCTCTTCGGCGGCCGTCCTTGCGCGCGGCATCGCCGGCGGCAAATCGCCGGTGCCGTCGCCCTCCTGCGAGCGCCAGGCGTCCTCCTGTGCAGCAGCCTCCGGCCGCTCGTCTGGCCGGAGCCGCTCTGTTTCGGCGGCGGCAGGCGGCGTCGGGTTCGCCCTAGCCTCACGCCGTGAACGGGCCAGACGATGTCGTGTGGCAGCGTCCTCGCGCCATGACGGATCGGCTCGATCGCCTATGGAAACCAGGGACGGGTCGGTGTCATCCTCGCCGCGCATGGCCTGGCCGAGCGCCAGCAAGGAACGCTCGCGCCTCCAGTCTTCACGGTTTTCCCTGTCGACCATTGTCTTGGAGCTTCACTCGTTGGCCGCTTGGCAGCGGCGGTCGGCCATTCGTTAAGCCACGCTAAACAAGCATAGGAAACAAAAGGTTAATTTTGGCAGGCCGGCGGGTAAGGTTTTCATAACCTCAAGCGCGGGAATTTCAACGCATTCGGGCCTCAAAACGGCGCGTTAAGCTTTCCCGCCTATGGCTTCCCCAGACATGACCGAAGCTCGCGGCATACCGCAAAGGCGGACTTTCGCCCGGATCGGCACTTTCGTGGCCGAGCGACGGGGGCTGGTTCGCGACTATTTCTCGGCGATCAGCGGCGCCGGTGGGCGACTGGTGTTTTCGCTGGCCTATTTCATCGCGCTCGCCAACACACTGTCCATCTCCGAGTTCGGCATGTTCGCCACCGCTTCGGCGGCCGGCGTGATGCTGTCGCGGATCCTGGCCTTCGGTTTCATCTCGGCGCTCTACCGCACCGCCACCATCCGCCCCAATCTGATCGGCACCTTCACCGCCGGCTTCCTGCTGCTCGGCATCATTTCCCTGCCGTTGCTGGCCGCGGCCTCGTTCGGCGTCTACCTGATCTTCTTCGCCGGTACCGTACCGCTGTCGGTGTTTTCGGCAATCGTCTTCGCCGAGGCGCTGTTGTGGCGGCCGGTTGAGGTGGCCCTGATCGTCAATAACGGGCTGGGCAAGTTCGGCCGTGCCGCCGTGCTGGCGATTCTGGCGACAGCGCTGCGCGCGCTAGGTGCTGTCCTGTTCATGGTCTGGGCACAGCACAGCATCTGGGTGTGGTCGTGGTTCTATATCGGCGCCAACGCCGCCTCGCTGCTTTTGGCTTTCGGCTGGTTCTATCCCCGCCAAAGACTACGGCTGCGTATCGAGCTCTATCTCAGGCGGCTTCTCGATTCGATCTATGTCGCCGGCGCCGAGGTGTTGTTCTATCTGCAATCGGAGTTCGACAAGCTGCTGGTGCTGGCGATCGGCGGCCCGCATTTGGCCGGCATCTATGCCATCATCATGCGGCTGGTTGACCTGACCGCAATTCCCATCCGCACCTTCTCGATGATGCTGGTGCAACGCATGATGCGCGCGCCGGACCTGTTGTCGCGGCTGACGGTCAAGAGCGGCATCGAGGGCGGCGTGTTCGCGGTCTCGACGGCGGCGCTGCTGGCGCTTGGCGTCGTGCTGCATTTCTTCCCCAACGCGCTCGGCAAGAATGTCTCGGAAGCCGCCCCCTTGGTGGCGCTGGCGATCTGTGTTCCGGGATTGCGCAACCTGGTCGAATACCAGGCCGAGCTTCTGTTCGCGCGCGGCCAGACGCTGGTACGCGCGATCAATCTCGGCTTGCTCGCCGGACTGAAAGGGCTGCTGCTGACCTATGTGCTGACGACCATCACGGATACGTCAACCCTGGTGCTGTCGCTCAACCTCGTCTTCCTGCTGCTCTATCTCGCCTCGATGCTGCTGACCTATTCGGCGATGCGCAAGCCGGCCAAGCCCATCTAAGACTACGAGGACTGAAGCCCGATCAGGCGGCGGATACGGCCGATATCGGTGCCGATGAAGGATTGCATGCCGATCGCCACCTGCTCCGGCGCCATGCCCGCGACGAAGCGGCGGAACTCGTCGTCCGACAGCGCCTCACCCGTCCAGTGGACGCGGCAGAATTCTTCCGAACCGTGGAAATGACCGGCTCCGTCGAGCAGATCGTCGACATAGCGGCCATAGATCATGCATTCGGAGAATTTGCGCGCCTGACCGACCACCTCGACCCAGTCGCGGCCATGGATCTTCTCGATCTGGCCGCACATGGTAAGCACGGTATCGCGGCGCCAGGCGATCAGCGTCGAGATGTAATCGTGGACCGAAATCCGGGATGGGTCGATGCCAAGCGTCGCGCCGGCATTGCTCGACCAGATGCGGTGCTCGTCATGCCCCTCCTCCGCCAGCACGCCGTCGCGGCGGAACAGACGTGCCTCGCCGTCGCGCCAGAAGGCGGCGCAGTCGAACGGCTTCACGAAAGCAACGTCGGAATCGCAAAAGACCAGAACGTCTTCACTGGTATGGGCCGATATGGCGATGCGGCGCAGCTGCTGCACGTGCCAGCCGCGCAGCGGCTGTGTCTTAAGGCTGAGCCAGACACGCCGGCGAAACAGGCTGAGCGGATCGTCGAAAGCGTGCAGCCAGCGCGGCAGCAGGTTGCGCTCATCGACGATCGAACGCCGGCTTGTCTCCAGCTGACGGAAAAGTGCCACGTCGCGATGTTCGACCAGGATGTAGTGGTGCGCGGCACCTGAGACATGCCGGTCGAGGGTCTCGCACAACAGCCGGCAACGCTCGAAATCCGGCGCGTAGCTTGCCGTCACCACCGCCGCCGTCGGCGTCTTCGGCAACAGGCCCGGGCCGGCAAGGGCGTCTGGAACGAACCGCTTGTTCAACGGAGCTCTCCGTCCGTTTCGGCTCCACGCGACAGTCTCTGCTTGACGGCGCGCCACAGGAAAACAGGATTGCCGACCACGTAGCGGCGCCAGAGCCGGCCCGGCTCGACCGCCAGCCGGAACAACCATTCCAGCCGCAGGCGCCGCATCCACAACGGCGCGCGCGGCACCGAGCCGCTCAGGAAATCGAGCAGCGCGCCGACAGCCACCGGCATGGTGCAGTGGCGCTCGTCGATGTGGCGTGCGATCCACAGTTCCTGGCGCGGCACGCCCATGGCGACCAGCAGCATATCAGGCCGCAACGCTGCGATCCGGCCGATGATCTCCGGCTCCTGCGCGGCGGAGAAATAGCCATCATGAATGACGACGAAATTGTGCTGCACGGCAAGTGCCGCCAGCTTGACCGACGCCGCCTCGGCGTTGACACGCGTTGCGCCGAGCAGCCCGACGGTCAGCGGCCTCGTCGAGGCCTGCAGGAAGGCCGGCACGAAATCGGTACCGTTGAGATTGTCCGGAAACGGCGCGCCATAGAGAAGCCTGGCAGCGAGATCGACGCCGATGCCATCCGGCAGGATGAGGAAATCGTCGAGCGCCTCGGCGAAGACCGGGTCTGAATAGGCGATGTTGGCATTGTGGGCGTTGAGGAAACTGACCTTGGTGAAGCGTCGCTCGGCGATGAGCCGGTTCAGCAGCGCGATCGCATCGTCCCAGCGGATGGCGAGCACCGAGATGCCAAGGATCGTCTTCAGGCAGTCGAGCCCGAACGGGGCACGGGCGGTGTGCATATTCATGCAAACACCTCCTGCCTGATCGAGCCGAGTTTTTCGAGGCCGAGCCGGATGGCGGCATCGAGCGCCTTGACCTGCTGGCGATGGAACGCGCTGCCATCGACGTCCCGGATATTGGCCGCCGCTGTCTCCAGCGCCCTGGCGAAGCCGGCCGGATCGTCGGTGACGACGCAATTGTCGGGGCGATGGCCGATGCCGCGCAGCGAGCGGCTGGTGGCGACCGATGGCAGGCCGAGCTCGAAGGTCTCGATCGTCTTCAGTTGGACGCCGCTGCCGGCGGTGCTGATCAGCGGAATGACGGCAGCACCCGACACGAACGCCCTGGCATCCGGGACACGGCCGACAAATTCGACACCCGGATGCGTCGAGTTGACATCGAAAGGCACGTGGCCCGCGATGCGAATGCGGAAATCCGGCCGCAGATGCGGCACCACCTTGCCCAGGAACCAGTCGAGACCGATGCGGTTCGGCTGCCAGGTCCAGGTGCCGATCAAGGCGGCGTCGCAGTCGATCCGGCGCGGGCCTTTCGCGGTTGGCGCCCTGGCGCCGGTCACCAGCGGCAGCGCCGCAGAGCGGCCGTCGTAGGCGACGCCGAGTGCCGCGCGATCCTCCTCGGCCAGCGTGAAGACAAAGCGCGCGCGGCGGCAGAGGCGCTCTTCCACGATCTTGAGCAGCCTTGCCTCGCGGCGGAACAACAGGCGCTGGAAGAGGCTACCGGCGGCAGCGGCATTCTCCCACGCCGAAAGGTGCTCGACATTATGGGCGACGAAGATCGAAGGCCGGTCTTCGAAGAGCTTTTCGAAGGCGCCGGCAAACTGCACGGAATTCAGCACATAGCCATCGAACGGACCGGCCTTTTCGATGGCGGCCTCAACATCGTGGTCGGACACCACCCGCAGCTTGACCGATGCGAAGGTGAGGCCCGAAAGCATCGCCTTGCCGACCCAGGCGAGCTTTTGCAGCGGCGACGCACTTTCGGTGCGCACGTCGATGGCACCCAGCACCACCGTGTTTTCCGGATCGGCCGCGGCTTTCCCCGGCCAAGTGAAGCCGATGACCGTGACGCGCGCGCCAGCGCGCCGCAAGGCGGCGATGATTGCAGCGTTGGCGATCTCATAGCCCGAGGCGAGAGCGCCGTCAGGCACGATCGATGTGGCGAACAGCAGATGCATCTCACCTATCCATTGGTGTAGCCGGTAGCAAAGCGCGGTGAACCCTTGATTAAGCGAGCACAATCCAATGCCGAAAGCCCGTGTCTGCCGGGCTTCTCCGTGCAAGGTGATTAACGAAACCTTATCACCGTGGTGCTACCAGAACCCAACTCACGACGCGGCTGGAGACGGATGATCCCTTTGCCATCGGATGGTTCGGTATCGATTGCTGGACGGTCTCCCCGGCTTGACGTGGAGGCTGTCGAAGTGGTCGTCACCTTGCCGACGTTCAAGCGACCCGAACAAGTGCTGGAAACGCTGGCATCGCTCAGCGCGCAGCGGACCGGCCGGCGCTTTGCCGTCATCGTCATGGAGAACGAAGCCGAGGCGCGTGAAGGCGCCAAAGCGGTGTTGCCGCTGTTCGAGCGCGGCGGTATGCCGGGCATGGTCATCATCGCGCATCAGCGTGGCAATTGCAGCGCCTACAATGCCGGCTGGCAGACAGCGATCCTGCACTTCCCGAACTTCAGGCATCTGCTGGTCATCGACGATGACGAGATCGCCGACCCGCACTGGCTGGAGCGGATGTGCTCGGCTGCGGAAACGCTTGGCGCCGACATTGTTGGCGGCCCGCAGGTGCCCATCTTTGCCGATCCCGCCCATGCGCAATGGGCGCGACATCCCGTCTTTGCGCCGCCCTACCGGGAGACGGGACGGGTGCCGGCGCTCTATTCGTCCGGCAATCTCCTGGTCGGGCGCAACGTGCTGATCGCTATGGGGCCACCTTTCCTCGATCTCAAATTCAATTTCATGGGCGGCGGTGATTCCGACTTTCTCAGCCGCTCGGCGCAGAAGGGCTTTGTGCTCGGCTGGTGCGCCGAGGCCACGGTGCAAGAGACCGTCCCGGCGCGGCGTATCGAAGCCGACTGGATCCGGGCTCGCAGCCTGCGCAACGGCGTGATCTCGACACTGGTCGAGAAGAAGAAGCGTGCCGGCACGCCATTCGCCGGCGCCAAGGTGTTCGCGAAGAGCCTGGCGTTGCTGGCCGCCTCGCCGTTTCGCGGCCTGATCCGGCTGGCGCGGACCGGGTCGCCGGCAATCGCCATCTATCCCGTCCATGTGGCACTGGGCCGCGTGATGGCCGAATTCGGATATGCCAATGAGCAGTATCGTCAGCCTGAGAAAAACTGAGCGCGCCCCGCTCAGCGACGCGTTCACGCGCGATGGCGTGGCGACTGCCATTGCCGCACTGCTGTTCACCGTCATCATGGTGTCGTTCCGGCCGTTCCAGCCGGGCGGTGCCGAGCTCACAGGCGACGGCGGCGACATCGTCAACCAGCTCGGCTTCGGCGCGCTCGGCGGCATTTCGATCTTCTCGCTGATGGCCTTCGCCGATCCGCGCGTCGTGCGCTCAATCCTGAGCCCGTCCTGGGTGCTGATGCTGGGTTTCTTCTTCCTGTCGGTGGTGCTTGCGACCGACCCGCCTTCAGCCATGCGTGCCGCGTCCTTTACCATGATCGGCATCCTGACGATGGCGACGATCCTTGTCTTGCCGCGCGATGCAGAGGCCATCTCCAAGGTCATCATCTTCACCGCTGTGGTGGTCATGGGCCTTTCCTATGTCGGCCTCATCGTCTTTCCACACGAAGCGCTGCACACGGCCGATTCACAGGAGCCCGAACATGCGGGCCTGTGGCGCGGCGTGTTCACCCACAAGAACATCGCCGGCCCGATCATGGCCTGCTTCAGCTTCGCCGGCCTTTACCTCTATCGCCGCGGGCAACGTTGGTGGGGCGCGGCAATCTTTTGCGCGGCGATGATCTTCATGCTGCACACCGGCTCCAAGACGACGGCCGGCCTGGTGCCGTTCTCGATCCTGATTGTGGTGCTGCCGAGCCTGATGGGCATGCGGCTCGGCACGCCGATCCTGTTTGCTCTGGCGATCATCGCCACGGCGGTCGGCACGCTGGGCATCGTCTTCCTGCCACCGGTGAAGCATCTGGCGGCGATCTATTTTCCCGACATGACCTATACCGGCCGCACGACGCTGTGGGAGTTCGCCGGCTCGATGCTGGCGAAGAAGCCATGGACGGGTTACGGCTATGAAAGCTTCTGGGGCACGCCGCTGCTGCTCAACCAGGATCAGCCCTTCGACCGGCCCTGGGACATCCGGACCATCGTGCACGGCCATGACGGCTATCTCGACATCGCCGTGCTGATGGGCATTCCCGCCCTTTGCGTAGCGGTCTATACCTTCCTCATCGCGCCGCTGCGCGACTACATGCGTATCCCGCTGCGCAGGGAAAACATCTTTCTCGGTGACTTCTTCATGATGGTCGTGCTGTTCACCGCGCTCAATGCTTTCCTGGAAAGCTTCTTCTTCCATCGTGGCGACCCTGTCTGGCTGTTCTTCGTGCTCGGTGTGCTTGGCCTGAGGCAAGTGTCGCTGCGGCCGATCGCGGTGCGTGGCTCCGATCGCGATTCGCGATCTTCCCACCCGGCCTGACAGGGCTTCCCCGGCTGGACCTGAACGTCTATGGGAGGGGCCTGCTTTTGGAGGGCTCCAATGACGATCAGGCTTCTTCTCGCCGGCTGCGGCAATATGGGTTACGCCATGCTCTCGGGCTGGTTGAAATCCGGCAAGCTTGCACCGTCGACGGTTTTCGTGGTCGAGCCCAATGCCGATCTGCGCCAGCGGGCCGCCGCACTCGGCTCTGCCATAGCTGCTGATGCCGGCGATATTCCAGGTGACGCCGTGCCTGATCTCGTCGTCATCGCGGTGAAGCCGCAGGTGATCCGCGAGGTAACGGCCGCCTACAAGCGCTTCGGCGATGGGCGCACGACCTTTGTCAGCATCGCCGCCGGCACGCCGGTCTCAACCTTCGAAGAAATCCTAGGCAGTCGCGCGCCGGTTGTGCGCTGCATGCCCAACACGCCTGCTTCTATCGGCAAGGGCATGATGGTGGTGTTTTCCAACCCGCTAGTCTCTGATGATACCAAGCGCTTCGTCGCCGACCTTTTGTCGGCCAGCGGTGAAGTGGCCACCATCGACGATGAGGGCCTGATGGACGCAGTGACCGCTGTGTCGGGATCGGGGCCGGCCTATATCTTCCATTTCATCGAAGCACTGACCGTCGCCGCCGAAAAGGCCGGCCTGCCGACGCCGACCGCCAGGCTGCTCGCCATGCAGACGGTCTACGGTGCAGCCTCGCTCGCCGCCGAAAGCCAGGAGGAACCGAGCGTGCTGCGCCAGCAGGTGACCAGCCCGAACGGCACGACGGCTGCGGCCCTTGCCGTGCTGATGGGCGAGGATCGGCTGACCAATCTGCTCACCGATGCGGTTGAGGCGGCGCGGCTGCGGTCAATCGAGCTGGGGAAATAAGTCTCAACCCGCTCCGTACAGCATCTCGTCCTGCAGCCGGCGCAAGGCGAACAGCCTCGTCGTCGGGTCGGGCGCTGCATTGCCGGCGGTAAGCAACTCGCCTTTCCTGACCGGTTTCAACACCTTGCCGCCCTCGAGCAGGCCGACCGGCACGGCGCGCTGGGCGCGGGCCTCGCCGACGGTCATCGTCCAGGAGCGGTAGCAGGTCTCGCCGATGGCATCGAAGGTTTCGCCGGCGGTCAGGTCACGCTTGGCGACGGCGCATACTTCGGCGACCGGCCGTGGCAGCGGCACCATATCAGGCTTGCCGAACAGCACGATGCGGGCGGCGGTCAGCGGTACTTCCAGCGAGGTCAGATGGTATGGCCGAAACAGGCTGTAGTAGGGACCATGGCCGATATGCAAATCGTCCATGCGCTCGATGATGCGCGGGTGCGTCGCCTCGACGATGACGAAGACACCTGGCGCAACACCCTTGCCGATCGTATAATCGACAACGCCCTTTTTCAACAACAGCCCGCCATCCGCGCGCGGGATCAGCACCTTGACGAGGTCGTCGCGGTCGGCCTTCGGGCCGTGCATGCCGGGCACGTCGGGCACCAGGCCGGTGGCGTTGGCGATGGCGCACATCTCGACCATGGTTTTCGAGCCGTCGACGAACTCGACCAGCATGCGCGGGTTCATGTTGCGGCGGATCGCTTCCTCGCGATAGTCGTCGGGCACGGCGTCATGATTGAGCGGGTTGTTCTTGCCCTTTCCGGCCGAGACGATGGTCAGGCCGAGTGCGGAGGCGAACTCGATCAGCTCCATGCAGCTGGAGGGCTCGTCCCCGGCGCCGACCGAATAGACGACGCCAAGCCGGTCGGCCTGCTGCTTGAGATAACAGCCGATGGTGACGTCGGCCTCGACATTCATCATCACCAGATGCTTGCCATGCTCCATCGCCGACAGGCAGAAATCGGCGGCGACACCAGGTTTGCCGGTGGCGTCGATGACGACGTCGATGAGAGGATTGGTGACCAGCATCTCATTGGAGGTAATGGCGATTTTTCCCGCCTCGATGGCCGCGGTGACTTTCGATGGAGTGTCGGCTTCGACCACCATGGCTTCGTCGCCATAGGCGATACGGATGGCTTCGCGCGCGGTGTGCGGGCGCCGTGTCGAGACGGCGCAAACCGAAATGCCGGGCATCAGCATGCCTTGCGTGACCAGGTCGGTGCCCATTTCGCCAGAGCCAATGACGCCAATGCGGACGGGACGGCCCTCGGCGGCACGCTTGGCGAGATCGCGGGCAAGGCCGGTCAAGGCGACATTGGTCATGCGGGAGATGTCCACAACTTCTTGATTTGCGGCCGGATTAGCAGGGACCGGTCGCGTGTGCCAATGAAACCGCTCGCGGGCGGCGATTCCCGGCGAAAATGCCCCGGGAAAAGCGGCTTCGCCCTGGCCGATTGGCCCAAAGGGTCGCCGATTGACATTGCTGTGAACAGCCCCAATAAAACATTCGTTTGCTGAAAAAGGCAAATGTTCACAGGACGACCGCTCGGAGGGGCATTCGTCTCGCGGCAATCTGGGGAGTGCCTTTGCGCCGAGGTGGCGGCAGAGGCGTTGGATGAGATCAAGGAGCATTGCGAGGCATAGACTCGGGGCTCCAGGGGAGGAAGAATGGATACAATTCTCGCGGGCCTCAAAGGGGCCATCGACACGCTTGGACCGACGATCCTGCTGCCGATCGTCATTTTTATTATTGCCGTGGTTTTGGGCGCCAAGGTCAGCAAGGCTTTTCGCGCCGCAGTCACCATCGGCGTCGCCTTCATCGGCATCAATCTGGTGCTTGGCCTGATGGTCACGTCGATCGGCGACGTTGCCAAGGCTATTGTCACCAACACTGGTATTCACCGCGACATCATCGATGTCGGCTGGCCTTCGGCAGCGGCGATCGCCTTCGGCTCGTCGGTTGGCCTGTGGGTCATTCCGGTCGGCATTCTGGTCAACATCGTGCTGCTGCTGACGCGCATGACGCGAACCCTCAATGTCGACGTCTGGAATTTCTGGCACTTCGCCTTTGTCGGCTCGCTCGTCGTGGCCGCCACCGACAATCTGGCCTATGGCATCGCCGTCGCCGCGCTTGTCGCGGCGCTGTCCTTGCTGTTCGCCGACTGGTCGGCGCGCGCCGTGCAGCAATTCTACGGCGTGCCCGGCATCTCGGTGCCGCATCTCGCTTCGGCGCAGATCCTGCCGATCGCCATTGTGCTCAACTGGATCATGGATCGCATTCCCGGCATCAACCGCATCAACATCAACACCGATACGATCGAGCGCAGGTTCGGCGTGTTCGGCGAGCCTGTCGTGATGGGCCTCATCATCGGCCTCGTCCTTGGCGCGATCGCTTTCTACAATGCGGGTGATCTCAGCGTGGTGCTGGCCAAGGTGCTGGGCACCGGCATGACGCTGGCCGCCGTGATGCTGCTCCTGCCGCGCATGGTGAAGATCCTGATGGAAGGGCTGATCCCGGTTTCCGACGCCGCACAGGAATTCGTGCGCAAGCGCACCGGCGACCGCGAACTTCTCGTCGGTCTCGACTCGGCGATCCTCATCGGCCATCCCGCCGCGATCTCGTCGTCTCTGATCCTGGTGCCGATCGCGATCATCCTGTCCATCATACTGCCCGGCAACCGCGTCATCCTGTTCGCCGACCTCGCGGTCATCCCCTTCATCGTCGCCATGACTGCGCCGCTGGTCAAAGGCAATGTGTTCCGCATGGTGGTGATCGGCACGGTGACGCTGGCCATCGGCTTCTATGTCGCCAACGCACTGGCGCCGCTGTTCACCAGTGCGGCCGTCGCTTCGGGCTTCAAGCTGCCGGCGGACGCGCTGCAGATCACCTCGGTGGTCGACGGCTTCCTGTGGGTGCCCTATGTGATCATCGAAGCCATGGGACTTGGCCTTGCCGGCATCATCGTGATCGCCGTGGTCATCGCAGCCCTGTTCGTCCTCTACCGCCGCAACCCGCTCGGCTGGGAGCGGGCAGCGGGCGCCGAGGACGAGCCGGCCGAAGGCAACGCCTGAACCGTATCGGGCCTTCAATGCAAAACGATCGTGCGCCCCTCCGGGTGCACGATCTGTAACGGAGCAGAACATGTCCGACGGCCTCATGCAGCTTCTGGATCAAGAGGCGATCGTGCTCGGTTCCGATGCCTCGACCAATGAGGAGATCATCCGCATCCTGGCTGGCCGGCTTGAGAGCCTTGGCTATGTCAAAAGCTCCTATGCCGACGCGGTCGTGCGCCGCGAAATGACCATCCCGACAGGGCTGCCGCTGGAACGTGCCGACAATGTCGCGGTGCCGCATACCGACCCGGAGCATGTGCTGAAGCCCGGCATTGCGATGGGCACGCTGAAGCGGCCCGTGACCTTCGCCAACATGGAAGACCCCGACGAGAAGCTGCCTGTCGGCTTCGTCTTCCTGCTTGCCATCAATGACAAGGACAAGCAGATTGAAGCGCTGCAGTCCGTCATGGCCACCATCCAGAATCCAGAGGCATTGGACGGCTTGAGGTCGGCCAGGACGCTTGACGACGTGCGTGCCGTGCTCGGCGGATAACCAAGGAGGAGCAAGAGATGTCCAGACAGAAAACAATTCTCTTTGCCTGCGGCACGGGCATAGCCACCTCGACGGCGGTCAATGTCGCGGTCACCGAGGCGATGAAGAACCGCGGCCTCACCTTCAACGCGCAGCAGGCAAAGGCCACCGAAGTGCCGGGGCTAGCCGACAGCGTCGACTTCATCGTCTCCACCACCCCGATCTCGGCCTCAGTGACCAAGCCGGTCATCAAAGGCCTCGCCTTCCTCACCGGCATCGGCAAGGACAAGGTGCTCGACGAGATCGAAGCGCAGCTGCGCAAGTAGGTCCTGAACGAAGCTGCTCTGGCGGCGGAGTGTGGCCTCAGGCCACCCTGACGTAGCTCGTCATGCCCGATTTCTGGTGCTCGATGATGTGGCAATGCAGCAGCCAGTCGCCGGGATTGTCCGCGACGAAGCCGAGCTGAACCTTCTCGTTGGGCTGGATGAGATAGGTGTCCGAGATCAGCGGCTGAACGGGCAGCGTCGAGGATGACAGCACCTTGAAGCTCATGCCGTGCAGGTGCATTGGATGCGATTGCGGCGTGAGATTCTCCATGTCGATGACATAGCTCTTGCCGAGCTTCAGCTCGGCCAACGGTGCTGTCGGGTCCGGAGTATCGCCCGGCCACGGCACCTTGTTGATCGCCCAGAAGCTGTAGCCGAGTGAACCACAGATACCGTCGCTCGGAACGTTTTCGGCCGTGGCACTGAGTGCCAAGGAGATATGTTGCGCAGCGGTCAGATCCACTTCCGCCACCGGATTCAGTTCCAGTGGCGCAACGTCACGAATGTCTCGCTTGAGGGAGCTGCCGGTCGCGCGTAGGTTTGCCAGGATTTTGGGCTTGGTGCCCCTGACGTCCCGGAGGCTGACGATCGCGCCCTCTTGGTTGGGCATGCGGATGGCAAGCTCCATGCGCTGGCCGGGTCCGAGCAGCAAGGCATCGGGCGAAAAACGCTCCGGCACCGGATTGCCATCCAGCGCCATAACGATCGCCTCCGCACCGTCGACGCGAAAGGCATAGATGCGGGTGACATCGGTGATGGCGACGCGCAGCCGCACCAGCCCGCCGGCCGGCGCGTCATATTGCGGTTGATCAAGCCAGTTGGCGGTGCGCACCGTGCCGTAGGTGCCGGTCCTCGCGGCATCGCGCGGCCGGAACTGGTCGATGAATTGGCCATCGTCGCCAAGACGCCAGTCGCGAAGATTGAGGACGAATTCGGCGTCGAATTTCGGATCGCTGGGGTTCTCGACCACGATCACGCCGGTCAGGCCGTGCCCCATCTGCTCCAGCGTGTTGCAATGCGGGTGATACCAGAAGGTACCGGCGTCCGGCGGGGTGAAGGCGTAGTCGAAATGATCGCCGGTGTAGACGTAAGGTTGGACCAGGAAGGGCACGCCATCCATCTTGTTTGGAACGCGAATGCCGTGCCAGTGGATGGTCGTCGGATCGTCGATGGCATTGACCAGGCGCGCGGCGAACGGCTCACCCTTTTTCATCCGCAGCACCGGCGGCATTCCGGCGTTGCCATAGGTCAGCACATTGTTGGTCGCGCCGACATCCATCAGCTTCGCATGGACTTTCGCCGTCTGCAGCACCAGCGGCTCCGGCGTGGCTGCGGCCAGACTGCCAAGCCTGCCGATCGCGGCAAGTCCGACACCGCTGACACCAGCGACGGCGGCGGTTTTCAAGAGCCTGCGGCGTGTAAACACGGTCATTCAAGCTCCAATTGCGAGGACGAGTACCCGGACTCTACCGCCGCCTTGGATCATGCGCGAGCCGGCGATGCAAATGCCAATGTTGGCACACCGCATCCCGATGCCTCGCAGCCGTTCACAGGAAGCGACGCCGCAAAAGGCGACAGTCGCGGACGGGCAATCGACCGCAAGACGGATCGCTGGCGGACGGCGCGTGACTATTTCGACCGCACCCCATAGGCGGCAAGGAAGGCTTCGACAGAAGCATCGGCATGCCGCTCAAGGTCGGCCTTCGAGCGCGGGTTGCGTCCGGTGAACATGGCTTCGTTCATGGGGATCCAGAGCAGCATTCCGAAGAGATGACTGGCCGCCAAACGGGGATCGCTGGTCTGCAGCAGGCCCCGACTGGTGAGCTTTTGAAAACATGAAGCCACCGAGGCCAGCATGCGCTCAAAGCCTTTTTCGTACCAGCTGCGGCCAAGCTGCGGCATCCGATCCGCATTGGCGATAATCAGACGCCGCAGCTGCAGCAGCTCGTCGTCCATCAGCGTCGTTGTCATGCGTCGGGCGAGCTGCTGCAGGCCGCCCTCCATGAATTTCGCCTCGGAAAGCAGCATGGTGACAGAACTCGACAATGTCGTTGGTCTGGCTGGCGGTCGAACTCGACGACTTCGGTGAAAAGCGTCTCCTTGTCCTTGAAATGCTTGTAGACGGTCTGCTTGGAAGCCCCCGCCTTGGTAGCGATTTCCTCCATGCTGGTTCCGTCATAACCCTTGGCGATGAACGCCGCCGTGGCCGCTTCGATGATTTCCCGATCCTTGCGGGCCGACCTGGTTTCACTATTATTTTCCATAGCGCCCTTCAATCAGTACTAGACGGTACCGTTCCCGCGTGATAGCCATTGCCACAGTACTAGACTGACTAGTACCCGTCAACGAAAGCAAGGTTTGAGCCGATGAGCAAAATGATCTTCCTCAATCTGCCGGTGCGCGATCTGCAAGCGGCTACCAAGTTCTATCTCGCGATCGGCGGCACGCTGAACCCGCAATTCTCGAACGACCAGGCCAGCTCGATCATGTTCTCCGACGCGATCGGGGTCATGTTGCTGACCCATCAGCATTACGGCCAGTTCACAGCCCGCCCGATCGGCGACGCCAAGCGGGACAGCCAGATGCTGATCGCACTTACCGTCGACAGCAAGGACGAGGTCAATGCGGTCATCGAGAAGGGCGTAACGGCAGGCGGCCGCGCCGATCCCAACCCGGCGCAGGACCTCGGCTTCATGTTCAATCGCCACATCGAGGATCCGGACGGTTACGTGTGGGAGTTTTTGTGGATGAATCCCGCCGCGATGCAGTAGGCTGTCTGAGTAAAGCCGCGTGGAAACACTGGCGAAAGGAGCGATTGGCGCTGCCTGTCGCTTCTATGCCGAGCAAGCGGCGACATCGCCACTCAGACGCCACGGCTGCGCATGGTTCTCGACCTGGTCGCGCTCCGCCCAAATGAACATCACTGCCCCCGCGCGCTGCGATAGGCCGCCAATGCCCTGTCCCTCGCCATGGCATGGTCCACAATAGGGCGCGGGTAGTCCCTTCCAAGTGTCAGACCAGACTGCCGCATGACATCGGCCGGCGCCTCCCACGGGCGATGAAGATATTTGTCGGGCAGCTTGGCGAGTTCCGGGACGTATTGGCGGACATAGGTGCCCTTAGGATCAAACTTCTCGCCCTGCAGCACGGGATTGAAGATGCGGAAGTAAGGGGCCGCGTCGGCGCCCGATCCCGCAACCCACTGCCAGCTCGCGGGGTTGCTGGCGGCATCTGCATCGACCAGCGTGTCCCAGAACCATTTCTCACCCTCGCGCCAGTCGATCAGCAGGTCCTTGATCAGGAACGAAGCCGCGATCATGCGGACGCGATTGTGCATATAGCCGGTTTGCCAGAGCTCGCGCAGACCAGCATCGACGATGGGATAGCCGGTCAGTCCATGCTGCCACGCCTTCAGTTCGGCCGCGGCAGCCTGCCATTTGAACGCATCGAATTCCTCGCGGATGTTTTCGCTGTGAAGCTTGGGCAGATTGAACAGGAGATGATAGGAGAACTCGCGCCAGCCGAGTTCCTTCCTGAAGGTGTCGGCATCGCCTGAGCGCTTGCAGCTGACGGCGGCCATGATCTGGAATGGCGTGATCTCGCCATGCGCGAGATGCGGCGAGAGGCAAGACGTAGCGTCCTCGCCGGGAAAGTCGCGGCCCTCGGCATAGCCATCGAGGCGGTCTTCGATAAATGTTTCGAGCTGCTGCCGCGCCCCCTGCTCGCCAGGCTGCCAGCGTTTGGCAAGTCCGCCCGACCAATCCGGATTTTTCGGCAGGAGCCCGAACGCATCGAGCGGATCGGCGTGGAGTTTTCCATTCCAGCCGGCGAGCCTATCCGGCGCATCGACCGGATCGCGATGTTCGAGATCAGCCAGCTTCCGGTAGAATGGCGTGAACACCTTGTAGAAATCGCCCGACTGCGTCCGAAGCCGCGATGGCTCATGCAGCAGGAAACCGTCGAAACTCTCCGCCACGAAGCCATCCTTGCGCAGCTTCGCCATCATGGCCTTGTCGGTTTCGATGTCGGCCGGCGCATAGCGACGGTTCCAGAACACCGAAGCGGCCTTTGTCGTGCCGATGGCGTCGGAGACGATCGTCTCGGTCGAGCCTTGCCGAAGGATAAGTCGCGCGCCCAATGCCTCGATGTCTCGCGCGAGCGCATGAAGCGAATGGTGTAGCCACCAACGGCTGGCACCGCCCTTGCGACGCGTCAGCTTTGCCTCCCCGTCGAGGATGAACAGCGGGACGACAGGCCTGCCAGTCGCGGCGGCCGCCGAAAGAGCGCGGTTATCGCGGACCCGAAGATCGTTGCGAAACAAGACGAGGATCGGGGCTTCACTATCTGTCATGCAGCAGACTCCGGCGCGGTCCATAAGGCGTCCCTGCGGACCGACGCCGACCATACTTTCGATCAAATTAGGTTAAGGTCGTTAAAGGCAAGAGCCGAGTATGCCTTTTAAGGGCGACAAACGCCTACTCCGCCGCCTCGGCTAAGTGCACGGGCACATAGTTGAGGATCGGGCCGAGCCAGCGCTCGACCTCGGCCAAGGGCATGTCCTTGCGACGGGCATAATCCTCGACCTGGTCGCGCTCGACCTTGGCGACGCCGAAATAATAGCTTTCGGGATGCGAGAGATAGATGCCGGACACGGACGAGCCCGGCCACATCGCGTAGCTTTCGGTGAGGCTCACGCCGGCATTGCGCTCGCCATCGAGCAGCCGGAACAATGTCGCCTTCTCGGTGTGGTCCGGCTGCGCCGGGTAGCCGGGTGCCGGGCGGATGCCGCGATAGGGCTCGCCGATCAGTTCGTCCGGCGCTAGCTTCTCGTCGGCCGCGTAGCCCCAGAATTCCTTGCGCACTTTCTCGTGCATATGTTCGGCGAAGGCCTCGGCAAAACGATCGGCCAGCGCCTTGACCATGATCGAGGAATAATCGTCGTTGGCCCGCTCGAAACGCTCTGATATCGCCACTTCCTCGATGCCGGCGGTGACGATAAAGCCGCCGATATAGTCAGACTTGCCGCCATCAGCAGGCGCGACGAAATCCGACAGTGCGACATTGGCCTTGCCGTCGCGCTTGGTCAGCTGCTGGCGCAGCGTGAAGAAGGTCGCCAGCTCCTGCGAGCGCCCCTCGTCCGCGAACAACCTAATGTCGTCGCCGACAGCATTGGCCGGCCAGAAGCCGATGACGCCGCGCGGCGCGAACCATTTTTCCGCGATGATCTTCTTCAGCATCGCCTGCGCATCCTCGAACAGCTGGCGCGCGGCGGGTCCCTGCGCCTCATCCTCGAGGATTTTGGGATAGCGGCCCTTCAACTCCCAAGTCTGGAAGAACGGCGTCCAGTCGATATAGCGGGAGAGCTCCGTCAGGTCCCAGTTCTCGAACACTTTTACGCCGGTGAAGGACGGCTTTGGCGGATCGTAAGCCGACCAGTCGACTTTGTGCGCATTTGCCCTCGCTTTGGCCAGCGGCAGCCGCTGCTTGTCGGCCTCCGAGCGGGCATGCGCGTCGGCGACCTTCTTGTACTCGGCCCGCACCGCGTCGACGTAATCCGCCTTGCTGTCGTTGGACAACAACGCCGAGACCACGCCCACTGCCCGGCTGGCGTCGGTGACGTAGACCGTCTGCCCCTTGCTGTAGCGCGGATGGATTTTCACCGCTGTATGCACGCGGCTGGTCGTCGCGCCGCCGATCAAAAGCGGGATGTCGAAGCCCTCGCGCTCCATTTCGGCGGCCATGTGCACCATCTCATCCAGCGACGGCGTGATCAGGCCGGAAAGCCCAATGATGTCGACATTCTGCTCGCGCGCCGTCTGCAGGATTTTCGCCGCGGGCACCATGACGCCAAGATCGATGATCTCGTAATTGTTGCAGGCCAAAACCACGCCGACGATGTTCTTACCGATGTCATGGACATCGCCCTTCACTGTCGCCATCAGGATTTTTCCAGCCGTCTGGCGCTCGCCATTGTCGATGCCATTGGCGGCGTTGGCTAGCTTTTCCGCCTCCATATGTGGCAGCAGCCCGGCCACCGCCTGCTTCATCACACGCGCCGACTTCACCACTTGCGGCAGGAACATTTTTCCGGCGCCGAACAGGTCGCCGACGACATTCATGCCGGCCATCAGCGGGCCTTCGATGACATGCAGTGGGCGCTCGGCGACGAGCCGCGCTTCCTCGGTGTCGGCGTCGATGAATTCGGTGATGCCGTTGACCAGCGCATGCGAAATCCGCTGCTCGACCGTCCATTCGCGCCAGGCGAGATCGCGCTCCCTGCCCTCCTTGCCGGCTGTGCCCTTGAAGCGCTCGGCTATCTCCAGCATGCGCTCGGTGGCGGTGCCGCCGGCCCTGGGCGCGCGGTTGAGCACGACATCCTCGCAGGCTTCGCGCAGCTCCGGCTCGATCGTGTCATAGACGGCAAGCTGACCGGCATTGACGATGCCCATGTCCATGCCGCGCTGGATGGCATGGTAGAGGAACACCGCGTGCATGGCTTCGCGCACCGGCTCGTTGCCACGGAACGAGAAGGACAAGTTCGACACGCCGCCGGAAATGTGGACATGCGGCAGTGTCGAGGTGATCTCGCCGGTGGCCTCGATGAAATCGACGCCGTAATTGTCATGCTCCTCGATGCCGGTGGCGACGGCGAAAACGTTGGGGTCGAAGACGATGTCCTCGGGCGGGAAGCCTGCCTGTTCGGTGAGCAATTTATAGGCGCGGGTGCAGATCTCGACCTTGCGCGCTTTGGTGTCGGCCTGGCCGGCCTCGTCGAAGGCCATGACGACCACCGCCGCGCCATAGGCGCGCACCAGCCTGGCATGATGCAGGAATGCTTCCTCGCCTTCCTTCATCGAGATGGAATTGACCAGCGGCTTGCCCTGCACGCATTTCAGGCCGGCCTCGATGATGTCCCATTTCGAGGAGTCGACCATGACCGGGACACGCGCGATGTCAGGCTCGGCGGCTATCAGGTTGAGGTACTCGACCATCGCCTTCTTGGAGTCGATCAGTCCCTCATCCATGTTGATGTCGATGATCTGGGCGCCATTGGCGACCTGGTCGCGCGCCACGTCGAGCGCCGGGACATAATCGCCCGCGGTGATCAGTTTTCGGAACTTGGCCGAGCCGGTGACGTTGGTTCGCTCGCCAACATTGACGAAGGGAATTTCGTCAGTCAGCGTGAATGGCTCCAGCCCGGAAAGGCGCATCTTGCGCTCGATCTCGGGAATGGCGCGAGGCGAATATTTTTTCACCGCCTCGGCGATGGCGCGGATGTGCTCCGGCGTCGAGCCACAGCAACCGCCGACGACATTGACCAGCCCTTCCCGCGCAAAATCCTCGATCTGCGCGGCCATGAATTCCGGGCTCTCGTCGTAGCGGCCGAATTCATTGGGCAGGCCGGCATTCGGATAGGCGCAGACAAAGGTGTCGGCGACATCAGATATTTCGGCCAGGTGCGCGCGCATGGCGTTGGCGCCGAGCGCGCAGTTGAGGCCGATGGTGAACGGGCTGGCATGACGCACCGAATGCCAGAAGGCCGTCGGCGTCTGGCCAGACAGGGTGCGGCCGGAAAGATCGGTGATGGTGCCGGAAATCATCACCGGCAGATGCACGCCCTTCTCGATGAAGATCTCGTTGCAGGCGAAGATCGCCGCCTTGGCGTTCAGCGTGTCGAAGATGGTCTCGATCAGGATGATGTCGGCGCCGCCGTCGATCAGGCCGCGCAGCTGCTCGCCATAGGCCAGGCGCAACTCGTCGAAGGTCACGGCGCGGTAGCCGGGATTGTTGACATCAGGCGACATCGAGGCGGTGCGGTTGGTCGGCCCCAGCGCGCCGGCGACGAAACGGCGCTTGCCGTCTTCCTGCTCCGCACGAATGGCGGCGCGTCTGACCAGCCGCGCGCCGTCGCGATTCAGCGCGTAGACGGCATCCTCCATGCCGTAATCGGCCTGGGCGATCGAGGTCGACGAAAAGGTATTGGTCTCGAGAATATCCGCGCCTGCAATGGCGTACTGGTAGTGGATTTCCTCGATCGCGGCGGGCTGCGTCAGGATCAGCAGGTCGTTGTTTCCCTGCTGATGGCAGGCGCAGCCGGCGAAGACCTCGCCGCGAAAATGGTCTTCGTCGAAGCCAAGCCCCTGGATCTGCGTGCCCATGGCGCCGTCAAGAATGAGAATACGTTCGCGCGCCGCCGCGGTGAGCGCCGCAAGCACTTCGGAGCCGTCGGGCTTGGCCGCGACGGGGCCAAACAACGCCAGCGATGCAGAATTCTGCGACATTTTTTATCCCTTTGGCGACAGGCATTATCATGTCACATAAGGATATCTTTATGTCAATATATGCTTCTCGCTAGACGGACTCACGGGCCATTGCAGGTGCCAGAGCAACAGACGTCAAAAACGCCCTTTGCCGGGGCGTCCTCTGCACGTCCACCTGGACACGCAGCGCTCCAGCGTCAGTGCAAGTCGGCCAGCAAGGCTTGTGCCTCGGCAAGGTTCTTCTCGGAGCCGGCGGTGAGATCGTCCATCTTGCGGTCCCTGAAGATGACCAGCGCGTCCTGGCAGGCGGCGATCGCCTCCTGGGCCAGCGCCTTGTCCTTACGGGCGGTGCCCAGATCGGTCAGCACGTCACAAAGGCTGTCTTCGGTGAAGGCGACGGCCGGCACCGAATTGATCTTCTTCTGTACGGCGATCGCCTCGCGCAGGATCGGCACCGCTTCCTCGAAACGGGCGACGTTGTTTTCCGAACGGCCAGCCATCGTCAGGGCATAGCCGACCTCGTTCTGTAGGCTCGCCCAGCGATCGGGATCGCGATCGCGGCCAACCTCGTCGGCCAGCGCCCGGTTGACGGCGATCGCCTCGTCGAACACCGCGGGTTCCGGCGCCTTCTCACCAATCATGCTGAGCACCCTGGCGAAATCGCCTTGCGTGCGCGCCCATTGCTCCGGTGCACGATCACGGGTGCGTACGCCTTGTATACTGCGGTAGATGCCGGCCGAACGCTTCAGCAAGGCGACATCGTTGCGCCAGTATCCCAGCGATGACAGGGCGCTGGCGAGGTTGGACTGATTGCGAACCCAGTCCTCGGCATCCTTGTCGCGGGTCGTCACCGTCAGCGCTGCCTCATAGGCCTGAACGGACTTCGCCATGATGTCCGGATCGGAAGCGGCACTCGCCTGCATCATGCGCACATTGCCGAGATCGCTTTCGACCGAAGCCCACAGCGTGCGGTCCGGCAGCGTGGCATAGACGGCAAGCGCTGCTTCATGCGCGGTCGCCGCCTTCTGGTAGAGCGACGGATCATTGCTCGAACCGGCAAGGTAATAATAGGCGCTGCCGAGATCGTTCTGCAGTTGGGCATGGTCTTGCGGCACGCTGGCAAGATCGTAGAAGGGCAAAGCCGCTTCGAGCGCCGTCACCGACTGGCTGAAATCGGCGCCGTCCTGCACCCGGTCGCCCAGTACCAGGAGAACGTGGCCCAGTCCCCATTGCGTCGCCGCCCAGGCGTCGGGATCGCTGTCGCGGGTCTGCACTTCGAGCGCCGCCCGATAGGCCGTCACCGAGCGTTCAAGCGCTTCGGTCGGGCCGGCGCTGGATTTGCCCAACATGGAAAGCGCCGCGCCCAGCCGGTACTGCGTCTTCGCCCAGTCTTTCGGGGCGTTGTCCTTGGTCCGCACAGTCAGCGCGGCGTTATAGGCGGCGACCGCCTGTTCGAGCACCGCTCTGTCGCCGGCGCGGTCGCCCCAGGTTGACAGCGTGCTGCCGAGACTGTGCTCGATGGAAGCGAACTCGGTGGGCGCGGCTGTAGCCGTGTAAACTTGCGATGCGCTGCGATAGGCGGTTGCCGATTTCTGCAGATAGTCAATTCCCGCATCACGCTCGCCGAGCGAGGCATAGGCGGAGCCCAGATTCTGCTGCAGCGAAGCCCAGTCGAGCGGCAGCTTTTCACGCGGATATTCCGAGAGTGCTGCCTCATAGGCAGACACCGATTTGAGCAACGTCGCCGTGTCGTCCTGCTTTGCACCGAGGCGCTGCAACGCATTGCCAAGCGTCAGTTGGCCGTTGGCCCAGCTTGCCGGCGCATGTTCGCGTGTCCACACGGTGAGGGCCGCTTCCGCGGCTTCGCTCGCATGCTGCAGCGTCGGGATGTCACCATTGATCTCGCCGATCGTCTCCAGCGCCGAGCTCATATTGTTCTGGATCGTCGCCCATTGCGCCGGTGCGCGTTCCCTGGTCATTTCCTCCGTCGCCGACTGGTAGGCGACGACAGACTGCTCGAGCGTCGTGACATCCTTCTCGCGCGAGCCGAGGCGAAACAGCGCCGCTCCGAGATTGACCTCGCTCAACGCCCAGTCGAGCGGCACGCGATCACGGCTGTATTGCGTCAACGCGGCGCGATGCGCCTCGATGGCCGCACGGAAACTGTCGCTGGTCGTCTCGCGCTCACCGAGCTCCGACAGCACGATGCCGAGATTGTTTTGGGTCGCCGCCCACTCAAGCGGAACCTTCTTCGACCCCTGAACCTCAAGCGCCGCACGGAAGGTGGCGACCGCCTTGTCGAGCAACGCTGTGCCGGTCTCGCGCTGACCGAGCCGCCAATACACCGTGCCGAGATTGCCTGACGTGGACGCCCAATCGTCGGGATAGGCCTCGCGGGTGTAGACCGTCAGCGCCTGTTCGAAGGCGGCGGCCGCCTTGTCGAGGTTTTCGCGACCGGCCTCGCGCTCGCCCAGCCTGGAGAGATTGGTGGCAAGATTGTTCTGGGTGGCTGCCCATTTCCGCGGCGTCTTTTCACGCGACACATAGGTCAGGCTCTTTTCATAGGCGGTGACGGCCTGAAGCAGAAATGCGTTGTCGCCGGAAAACGTGCCCTGATTGGAAAGCGCTTCGGCTTCCGCTGCCTTGTAGAACCAGGCGTCCTCGTCGCTCCATTTCTCCGCTTCATCATAGGCCTTGGCGTAGTCCTGTGCGGCCTTCAGATAGTCGAAAGACAGTTCGTAGGTTTTCGCGCTGCTGGCGAAGACTTCCGCAAACTCCAGCCGGCGCGCCTTGAGATCGGCTTCGGCCTTGTCGACCGTGTTTGCCAATTCGCCGACGCGCGCCTTGGCCTGTTCGTGGAATTTCCTGGCGGCATCGAGCGCACCTTCGCGTACCGCCTGGTCGGCCAGTTTCGACAGCCGGACGATCTCCGGGTCCTGGCTCTTCAGGGCCGCCTGCTCGGCCAGCACCTGTTTCAGCCGCTCAGTCTGGCCGCGCAGCAATTTGTCGAGCTCGGCCGGGTCCTTCGGCGTGTCGGTGCCAAGCGTCTTCAGCATGGCATAGAGCGCATCCATAGGCACGCCCCCATCGTGCGAGATGGTTTCGATCTGGCGGCGTTCCGGATCAGGCAGCGTCGAGATGGTGAGCAGCAACTGGCGGCGCTCGGTGAGGATGTCGCCCTCGTCGCCCTTCGGGGCTTCTGCCGGCGTGCCGAAATAGAGCAGCCGGCGCAAGCTCTCATTGACCCACGGCCGCTGCTGGCCGTTGGTCTTGAGGTAGACCTCCTCGCCGATCATGCGCAGCACGGTGCCGAACTCCTCGCCGCCCATCGTGTCGATGTGGCGCAGGATCGCTGCCGCATAGGGGCTGTTTCCGTCGGCTGGGCCGTCGAGCGCCACCTTGCCGGGCTCGGCGGCAAAGCCGATGACCTGGCCGAGGCTGTCGTCGGCCGAGCCGTTGGCCGGCGCGGTGCCCTTCAAGGCGACGACGCTGCGCGCTTCGCCGAGACCGCCGGCGCCGATCGGCTTGCCGCCCTCGCCTGGGTTCAGCTTGAGCAGCGTGCCCGGCGGAAACGGATCGTTGCGGCAGGCATCGAGCAGCAGGATGGTGACCGGCACCTTGGCCTTCAGTTCGGCGACGATCGAGGACAGCGGCACCAGCTTCTCGCCGGCATTGTCGAGCGCCGAGAGATCGGCATCGACAGGGACCAGGAAATTCTCGCCGCCGGCCTCGATGCCATGGCCGGAATAATAGATGACGGCGACATCGGCGCCCTCGGCATCGTCGACGAAACCTTCGAGATCGCGCCGCAATTTGCGTGCATCGCGGTTGGTGGCGACGGTCGTTTCGAAGCCGAGCTTGCCGAACATCGCCTCGATGGCGCGGGCGTCGTTTTCGGGATTGGGCAGTTTGCCGACATGCTTGTAGTCGGACTGGCCGATGATCAGCGCGACGCCTTTCAGCGCCTTCGGCTCCTCGGCATGAGCCGGGACCAGCACGCACAGGCAGAGCACTAGCGCCGCGGCAAACGCCACGCACATGCGCATCCTTTCGACTGTCATTCGCCCAATCCGCATCGCCCACCCCGGAACCCGCAAGATACGATCTTCCCCAGGGAGATGGCATCATGATGGCCGGCGCGTGGCAAGGCTCGGGACGAACGGTGTTCTTGTCGCGAGATACGGCCCCGGCCATCCATATAACGCATTGCATCTCTACGCCGGGCCGAACGGGTGCGTCAGCGGCCTTATTTGAAGCTGGCGATAGGCAGGAACTTGACCGCGGAGCCGGTGAAGCGGCGGTGATCCGACGTCTGTCCCCGCGGCTGGAAACCATCGAGATAGACTTGCTCCGGCGCCGTGCGGATGAAATTGGCGGCAACGACAGGCGCCGTTGTCGGCCCGGTTCCGCCGGCAATGCCGCGACCTGCCTCAACCGGTCGACCTGTCAACACGGCCGGCACAATGACGGCGGTGGTCTCGGGATCGAGACGTGGCTGGACACGGTCGGCCTTCGGGCTGGTCCTGACGCGATCTTCTGACTTCGATGCAGGCACGGCAACTCGCTGGCCGGCCAGTCCATCGAGACCACCGTCAGGGTGATGCATGGCCAGGAGGGCACCGATAGCATCGGCGGATTTGGCTGCTTCCGGCTGACGCGCCGGGCTCGTCTGGCCTTCAGGCCGCCATGTCGGCAAGGGGACGTTGAGCGCCACCATCTCCGGCGCGACGCTCGCTGTAGCGGTGTCCGTCTTGCCCAGGGGTATTTCGGGACTGGCTACCGTTTTCACAATCGGCAGCTCGGCCCGCGCCGTGGACGCGCTGGCTATTGTGAACGGCGCGGTTTGCGGGATCGCAATGCTGGCTGTGGACTCGGCGCGTGGGGCGAAGGCCGGCAAAGGCACGGCCGCGGGCGCCATCGCCATGACGATCGCCTCGGGCGTCTTACTCTTTTGCTCAGCCAGCGGTTCAGCCAGATCGACGGAAACCATCTGAATATCTGCTCGCTGGGCTGTCTCCGGCGGCACGATGGCAATGCCCTGTCCGGCCTGTCTCGGTTCAACCGACTTCGCCGGTTTGCGCGGCGCCGGCACCGCATCCGCGACATCATCCGCCTCGTCCGCGCCGCGGCCCAGAAGCGTCGCCAGCAGGCCACGCGACTTGCGTTGGCCGCCGTCGGCGTTTGCCAGTTCGATGTTGGGCGTGCCGGCCGCCTTGCGCGATTTATAAGCGGCAAACGCCTGTCCGTAACCGGGCAGCGGTTTACCGTCGCTTGGCACATGCAGTGTGTTGCCGTTCGGGAAGACCCTGGCGAGTTCCTGGCGGCTGATGCCCGGCCAGTGCCGCACATTGCCGACGTCCATATGAATGAAAGGCGAACCGGAGGTCGGGTAATAGCCGACGCCACCGCCCTGCATCCTGAGGCCGATATCGCGCAGCTTCTTCAGCGGCACATCCGGCAGGAAGAAATCCATCGCGCGGCCAACCATGTGCTGGCTTTCCCGCGCCACGCCCTTCGAGCGGCCGCGCAGCATGGCGTTCGTCGCTGGCGAGCGATAGGCGCTGACCACTTGGATATAGGCCGTCGAGCCACTGGCCCGATAGGCCTGCCAGACGAGGTCGAGCAGGCGCGGATCCATCCTGGTCGGTTCGTTGCGGCGCCAGTCGCGCAGCATGAAATTGATCTTCTTCAATCCCGCCTGATCGTAGCGGCCATTGCGCTTGAAGACGATCTCGGCCTTCTCGCCCGTATGGAGATGTTGAATCCGCAAAGCGCGCGTCTCGGCGGACGCGCTGGTGACGCACAGGCAAAGCAACGCAACCATGATGGCCGGCAACCATGTCCAATGATGAGAGGCGCCAGGCGCGTTCTGCTCGCTTTCAATCACGTTCATGCCTTGCACATTGTTTCTGTTTCGGGCGATTTGACGTCCTCGCCGGATGTGGAGCCTTCTTTTTGAAGCCCAACCGACAAGGGGCCCGACCTGGCAGGCCTGACCAGAGACGGGCATCCATCCTGTCGATGAACAGCATCTTGGTTAATGAATCGTGTCCGCGCGGGGCCTTGCCGCAGTGCGGTTGGCTGGAATCGACTCAACCGATCGCTTCAACGGAACAGATATTTCGAGACTTCCGGATTGCCGCGCCGCCACATCACATTGTCCAGGAAGTAGTGGTGCACGTTGATGAATATCCAGGCGATGAACAGGAAAAGCGACGAGCCGAGCACCTGTTTGTCGTAGGGAACCAGGTCGATCAGCATCATTGGCACCAGCCAGAAACCCAGCGCTCCAAGAATTGCGCCGACGACGATGAAGGCCAGCACGCGCAGCCTGTAGAGCGGTCCAAGCATGGACAGGATCTTCAATCCCGGCCGCTCGACGGCATCCGCACGGTCGCGCTCGACATTGGTCTGGTAGCGCCAGACCACCGCCAGGTACTGCAAGGAGTGGAGTGCCGGCACCACGAGCAGCCAGAGCGGGTTCAGCGTCACGAACAGGATCCAGGCATAAAGGGACACGATGTAGGCGACGACGCCGTTGTAGGGCAGCGCCCCACCGTGCTTGCGCCAGCGATTGATGAACATCACCGCGGTTGCCGCCGAGGAGGCGGCGGCGATCGACATGGCGATGGTGATGAGCCATGGCGGGACGGCGAAAGTGTAATACTCCAGGCCCCAGAACTGCCTTTCGGTGATCACCACATTCGTCTGCAGCCATGCGAACAGCCACACGGCATAGCCGTTGAACAGCAGCACCTTCTTGTCCTGATCGCTGAAGAATCTGCGCTTCAGCACCGCGTCAACCATCAGCATGCCGTAGCCTTGCTTGACGTAGTGCCAGCCGACGAAAAAGCCCATCGCATTGGTTGCATTGCCGAGCAGCCGGGCGTTCCCCGTCAGCGAGCCATAGGCAAAGAAGGCAATCATGGCCAGCGGGACGACAATGCCCGCGATGACGTATCGGATCTGGAGGCTCCTGCTATAGCCGTCACCGCGCACCTTGCGCGCGAAATTGCGATAGAAGATCTGGTACGAATGACCGAAGTGCGGCTGGTTTATAAGATGCGAGAGCAGGAACATCGTCAGCGTCACTGCGGCTTCGTACCGGAGCGGCAGGAAATACAGCACCGGCAGGATGACAAGCGCGCTGCCACCAAGCATGAAAAAGTCGATGAACGGGCCAAAGAGATATTTTTGCGGCGCGGCCGTGACTGAAATCGGGGCATCCGCCGAAAGGTGAAGTGCCATGTTACCCTCCCCCTGTGATCGTCTATTTACCCTTCGACCTAGGCGCACGGCAAGTGAGGATGCCGCCGCCCTGAGGCAGGGCAGCGGGCGAGGATGGATTACCGGGATCAGCTATATATATATATTTCAATGGATCGGCAGTTGGTTGCCGCAAGCTGTGGCTTTCACTTGGCCGTGAAAAATGTCAGCAAAACTTTACCTTTGTCCCCGACCAAGCAAACAAAGCGGTCTGGCGCTCCGGTTTTGCCGCTTCTAGCGATGTAGGCTTCGCCCAAGATGACCATTTTGATGGGAACGTCGCCAACAGTTGTGTCGGCCTTGCTCATCGCGACGCTCTCCATGTCGATAACGAGGTCGCTGATGTCCTTGGACTTCTCCTGAAGTGCCAACAGTCCGGTGGATTTGCAGGCAGAAATCGCTGGGTCGTCGGCCGTCTGCGCAATGCAGGTTCCGGTCAGCAGCCCCAGAATTACTGACGTCGCAACCACATTTTTAATCGGCATATCGGTTCTCCAAAGGACGAGCTACGCACAACGAAGCGCACCGGAAGGAAAGCCCTGGTCTGGAAATTCGTTCCTCCCAACCATGCAAATGGAACAAGCCGGTGGAAGGATGAGAAGTCGGCAGCGGGCTATGCCCGCGTCGCTGTTTCAAAGGAAATCACGCAGGCTGATTTGTTCCCGACTCGGAAACGCAAGGGGAACACCGTCCCCTAAAATTCCACGAGGTGCCGTGTCGCGCCTTCGTGTGCAGATCAGTGCCGGAAAGAAAAAACGACCGTGCGAGACATGGTTTAGAGAATCTGGTGCTGCGAGAGAGGATTGAACTCTCGACCTCTCCCTTACCAAGGGAGTGCTCTACCACTGAGCTACCGCAGCCGCTGATGGCGGGGCTTCTGCCATATCGAACCGGCAAGCGCAAGGCCAAGTGCAACGCTTCTGTGAAAGCCTTTGCCGGATCGCTTTTAATGACATGGCGGCGCCACAATGTTGGCTATGCCTGAATGGCGTTTGGCCGGTCGCCGGCCGGGACGGGACGATGAGCGACAAGACAAATCCAGTGAAACAGGGCGGCACCGGCCGCAAGGACCGGCTCGCAAAGCAGCTGCGCGCCAATTTGCAGAAGCGCAAGGCGCAGTCGCGTTCGCGCCGCACAGGTGAAGCCGACCAGCGGCCCGACGGGCTCGGCTCGGCAAAGGAAATACAAAAAGATTAACTCAAATCGGCCACTCTTGGACCGGGGTGGGCGAAATCCTATTTCTTGAACCATATTGGCCAATGGTCTAGACGGGCCGATACTCAAACGATTGAACCGGCCTTTTCTGGCCGAGAGGGACGTTCTCTAATGGATCGCATCAGAATTGTCGGGGGCAACAAGCTCTCCGGAAGCATTCCGATTTCGGGCGCCAAAAACGCCGCTTTGCCCTTGATGATCGCCTCGCTTTTGACCGACGACACGCTGACGCTGGAAAACGTGCCGCATCTGGCCGATGTCGAGCAGCTGATCCGCATCCTGGGCAATCACGGCGTCGATTATTCGGTCAATGGCCGCCGCGAGAAGCAGAATGAGGGCTATTCGCGTACTATCAATTTCTCCGCCCGCAACATTGTCGACACCACCGCGCCTTACGAATTGGTGTCGAAGATGCGCGCCTCGTTCTGGGTGATTGGGCCGCTGCTGGCCCGCATGGGCGAGGCCAAGGTATCGCTGCCCGGCGGCTGCGCCATCGGCACGCGCCCGGTCGACCTGTTCCTCGAAGGCCTGCAGGTGCTGGGCGCCGATATCGATGTCGACACCGGCTACGTCATTGCTAAGACCAGGAACGGCCGGCTTGTCGGCAACCGCTACGTGTTCCCGAAAGTCTCGGTCGGCGCCACCCATGTGTTGATGATGGCGGCCTCGCTGGCCAAGGGCGAGACGGTGCTGGAAAACGCCGCCTGCGAGCCCGAGATCGTCAACCTCGCCGAATGCCTCAACGCCATGGGCGCGAAGATTTATGGCGCCGGCACGCCGACCATCACCATCGATGGCGTCGAATCGCTGTCGGGCGCGCGCGTGCGCGTCATCCCAGACCGCATCGAGACCGGCACTTATGCCATGGCCGTCGCCATGACCGGCGGCGACGTCGTGCTCGAAGGCGCACGGCCTGAACTGTTGCAGACCGCACTGGACGTGATTGCGCAGACGGGTGCGGAGATCACGCCGACCAATTCCGGCATCCGCGTCAGGCGCAACGGCGCCGGCATTTCGCCGGTGGACGTGACGACGGCGCCCTTCCCGGCCTTCCCGACCGATCTGCAGGCGCAGTTCATGGGCCTGATGACCATGGCCAAGGGCAAGTCGCGGATCACCGAGACGATCTTCGAAAACCGCTTCATGCATGTGCAGGAACTGGCCCGGCTCGGCGCCCACATCACGCTTTCGGGCCAGACGGCAATCGTTGACGGCGTGCCGAAGCTGAAAGGCGCACCGGTTATGGCGACCGATCTTCGCGCTTCGGTGTCGCTGGTCATCGCCGGCCTCGCGGCCGAAGGCGAGACCACGGTCAACCGCGTCTACCATCTCGACCGCGGCTTCGAGCGGCTGGAAGAAAAGCTGTCCAACTGCGGCGCGGTGATCGAGCGTATTTCGGCGTAACGATCGGACGGCAGCAGCTTCTGATGAAGACTGCCCGTACGGCATTTATCCCCCTGCCAGGACGGTAAACCCGAGGCGATTGCCTCGGGCGGAAGTCGTGTCGCGGTTGCACCGGCCGGAAAGACCGCCTAACAGAAGGCTGAAACCAACCTTAGGCACGAAATCCGCATGGCCCTCAAACTCATCGCACTCGACGACCAGGATCTGAGCATCGTTTCGGCTCATGTCCAGGACGCCGTGCTGAAAGTCAGCGACCTCGAGTACCTGCCTTCGGCCAAGCGTTTCGTGCTGACCATGAACCGTTTCGTCTGGGAGGCCAAATCGGGCCTGTTTCGCCAGCACAATGAGCGGCGCCAGGCCGTGCTGCATTTCGACCGGGTGCTGGGCGCCAAGACTAACGGGATTCCGCGCGACAAGCCGGCCGAAGTGCTATCGCTGCTGGCGATCAGCTTCATCGAGATCAGCAAGCCGGCCGGCATCGTCGAGCTTATCTTTTCAGGCGGCGGCACCATCATGCTCGATGTCGAGTGCATCGAAGCCCGTCTTGCTGACATAGGCGGTGCGTGGGAAGCCACGTCACGGCCCATCCACAAGGGCTGAGCGATGGCCATCACGCTTGCCCAGTCCGACGCCGATTTCGAGCAGCGTTTCGCCGCTTTCCTGCTGACCAAGCGGGAAGTGTCCGAGGACGTCGACGCCGCGGTGCGCCAGATCATCGCGCGCGTGCGTGCCGAGGGCGACGCGGCGCTGATCGATTACACGCAAAAATTCGATCGGGCCGATTTGGCCAGTCTCGGCATTGCCGTGTCGAAGCAAGACATTGCAGCTGCTTACGAAACCGCCGATCCGCGGACGATCGAGGCGCTTAAATTCGCCCGCGACCGGATCCGCTCCCACCACGAGCGGCAGCGTCCCAGGGACGATCGCTATACGGATGCCGCGGGCGTCGAGCTCGGCTGGCGCTGGACGGCGATCGAGGCGGTCGGTCTCTATGTGCCTGGCGGCACGGCAAGCTATCCAAGTTCGGTGCTGATGAACGCCGTGCCGGCCAAGGTGGCCGGCGTCGAGCGCATCGTCATGGTCGTGCCGGCGCCGGGCGGCATCATCAATCCGCTGGTGCTGGTGGCGGCCGACATATCAGGCGTGTCCGAGATTTACCGTGTCGGCGGGGCGCAGGCCATTGCAGCCCTTGCCTATGGCACCACAACCATAAGGCCGGTCGCCAAGATCGTCGGACCCGGCAATGCCTATGTCGCTGCAGCCAAGCGGCAGGTGTTCGGCACAGTCGGCATCGACATGATCGCCGGCCCGTCGGAAGTGCTCGTCGTGGCCGATGGCAGCAACGATCCGGACTGGATCGCCGCCGATCTGCTGGCCCAGGCCGAGCATGACGCGTCGGCACAGTCGATCCTGGTCACCGACGATCCGGCCTTCGGCGAGGCCGTCGAACAGGCCGTCGAGCGTCAGTTGCAGAGCCTGCCGCGTGCCGAGACCGCGTCGGCGAGCTGGCGCGATTTCGGCGCGGTGATTCTGGTACCGACCATCGAAGCCGCACTGCCGCTGGTCGATCGCATCGCGGCCGAACATGTCGAACTGGCCATCGACGATGCCGAAGGCTTCCTGTCGCGGATGCGCAATGCCGGTGCCGTCTTTCTCGGCCGCCACACGCCGGAAGCCATCGGCGACTATGTCGGCGGCTCCAACCACGTGCTGCCGACCGCACGTTCGGCGCGCTTCTCGTCGGGGCTTTCGGTGCTTGATTTCGTCAAACGCACCTCGATCCTCAAGCTTGGGCCTGAACAGTTGCGGGCGCTGGCCCCGGCGGCGATTGCGCTGGCCACGGCCGAGGGTCTCGACGCGCATGGCCGCTCCGTCGCCATCCGGCTGAATATGTAGGCTGAGATGACGGGCTCCGATCGCTCAAAACTGATCGATGTCGAACTCGATGAGTCCATTGGCCGGTCGACGCCCGATGTCGAGCACGAGCGGGCGGTGGCGATCTTCGACCTGATCGAGGAGAACAATTTTCAGCCCGTCAACGACAGTGGAACAGGCCCTTACCGGCTGAAACTGTCGCTGGCCGAGCAGCGTCTGGTCTTTGCCGTGGCACGCGAGGATGGCACCGCGGTCGTCACCCATATCCTGTCGCTGACGCCGCTGCGGCGCATCGTCAAGGACTACTATATGATCTGCGAGAGCTATTACGACGCCATCCGCTCCTCCACGCCGAGCCATATCGAGGCCATCGACATGGGCCGCCGCGGTTTGCACAATGAAGGCTCGCAGACGCTGATGGACCGGCTCTCCGGCAAGATCGACATCGACTTCGACACGGCGCGCCGGCTGTTCACGCTGGTCTGCGTGCTGCACTGGCGGGGCTAGCCCTGGCACCCGGCGCCCTGCCCCGCTCGATCCTGTTCCTGTGCGGCATGAATGCCGTGCGTTCTCCAATGGCCGAGCAGCTGGCACGCCGGATGCTGCCCGCCACCATTTTCGTCGCCTCGGCCGGCGTTCGCGCCGGTGAGCGCGACCCGTTCGTCGATGCCGTGCTTGCCGAGGAGTGTCTCACGCTGGGCGAGCGCCACCCCAGGACATTGGACGATCTTGAGGACGATTATTTCGACCTGATCATCACGCTGGCGCCGGAAGCGCACCACGCCGCGCTGGAGCTTACCCGCTCGCTCGCCGTCGAGGTCGAATACTGGCCAACACAGGACCCGACCGATGCCGGCGGCACGCGCGAGCAGATCATGGCGGCCTACCGCGACGTGCGCGAGCGGCTGAAGTCGCGCATAGGCCGACGTTTTTTGCCTCCTGAGACAAAAAACGCGACGGATTAAGCGTGTTCACAAGCGGATGATTATCATATAGGTTCCGCCGAAATTCCAGCCAGGCGCTGGAACTACCATCCAAGCAAAGGTATCGAATGCCGAAGGAAGAAGTCCTCGAGTTTCCGGGTGTCGTGACGGAATTGTTGCCCAACGCGATGTTCAGGGTGAAGCTCGAAAACGAACACGAGATCATCGCCCATACGGCCGGCCGCATGCGCAAGAACCGCATCCGCGTGCTGACCGGCGACAAGGTTCTGGTCGAGATGACGCCATACGACCTGACCAAGGGCCGCATCACCTATCGTTTCAAGTAAGATCAAGGCCCGGCCGGTACAGCGATGAGCCTTTTGCAGAAGCTGGTGCTTGCCTCGGGTTCGCCGCGCCGCATCGAACTCTTGCAGCAGGCCGGCATCGAGCCGGACCGTATCCTGCCAGCCGATATCGACGAAACGCCGCTGCGTGCGGAGCATCCGCGCTCGCTGGCCAAACGGCTGTCGAAGGAAAAGGCCGAGAAGGCGTTCGCGTCGCTGAAGAGCGAGACGGACTATGCGCCAAGCTTCGTGCTGGCCGCAGACACTGTGGTCGCGGTCGGGCGGCGCATCCTGCCCAAGGCCGAAACGCTTGACGACGCCGCCAACTGCCTCGGGCTGTTGTCCGGCCGTTCGCACCGGGTCTATTCCGGCATCTGCCTGATCACGCCCGGCGGCAAGCTGCGCCAGCGGCTGGTGGAGACACGGGTGCGTTTCAAGCGGCTGCCGCGCGAGGAGATCGACGCTTATGTCGCCTCGGGCGAATGGCGCGGCAAGGCCGGCGGCTATGCCGTGCAGGGCATCGCCGGCTCTTTCGTCGTCAAGCTGGTCGGTTCCTACACCAACATCGTCGGCCTGCCGCTCTATGAGACGGTGGCGCTGCTGTCGGGCGAAGGTTTCAAGATCCATCAGAACTGGCTGTCCGCGCGGCCATGAATTCCGACTCCAAAGTCACGCCGCTGCGCCCAAAGCGGCCCTGCCCCGAATGCGGCAAGGCCTCGGCGCGCGACACCTTTCCGTTCTGCTCGACGCGCTGCAAGGACATCGACCTCAACCGCTGGCTGAAGGGCGTCTATGTCATCAAGGCCCGCGACGACGAGGAAGAGACGGACGCCGACGAGCCGAAATAAGGTGAGCGCGCCTGATCAGGCAGCCTCGGTCTTGCGCTTCACGCGCGCCCATGCCGGCAGCCAGTCACCGTGAGCGGCCAGGAGATCATCGACCAGTGACCAGATCTGGTCGAGATCAAGTTCGGCTGCCGTGTGCGGGTCCATCATCGCCGCGTGGTAGATGTGCTCGCGGTTTTCGCTCATCAGTGCCCGCACCGTCAGTTCCTGGACGTTGATGTTGGTGCGGATCAGTGCCGTCAGTTGCGGCGGCAATTCGCCTATATAGGTCGGCTGGATGCCGGAGGCATCAACCAGGCACGGCACTTCGGCGGCGCAATCGCGGGGCAGCGAGGTGATGCAGCCATTGTTGCGAACATTGCCGTAGATTACCGACGGTTCGCCGGTCCAGACAGAATTCATGATCGAGGAGGCATATTCCCGGGACCGCTCGACCTCGATGCGGTCGGCTGAGCGATAGGCTTCAGCCTGGCCCTTCCAGCGCTCGATCTGCTCGATGCAGCGCTTGGGATATTCGTCGAGCGGAATGCCGTATTTCTCGATCAAATCGGGGCGGCCCTCCTTGATGAAGTAGGGCGTGTATTCGGCGAAATGCTCCGAGCTTTCGGTGACGAAATAGCCCAGCCTGGTCAGCATCTCGTAGCGCACCTTGTTGGGGCAGCGCGGGTTCCAACCAGGCTTGGGCGCACGGCCTTCACGATAGGCGCGCACGAGGTCGGGATAGAGGTCGCGGTAGGTGCCGTCGGGCTGGCGATGCTCGAATTTCAGATAGAAGGCCATGTGGTTGATGCCGGCCGAGCGGTAGCGGATGTCCTCATAAGGAAGGTCGAGATCGTGGGCCAGTTCCATCGCCGTGCCCTGCACCGAATGGCAGAGGCCGACCTGTCTGATCTCGGGATATTTCTCCGATATCGCCCAGGTGTTGATTGCCATCGGGTTGACGTATTGCAGCATGATCGCCTGGGGGCAGACGGCGAGCATGTCCTCGCAGATTGTCCACAGATGCGGCACGGTTCTCAAGCCACGCATGATACCGCCGACGCCGAGCGTATCGGCGATGGTCTGGCGCAGGCCGTATTTCTTCGGCACTTCGAAGTCGGTGACGGTGCAGGGCTCATAGCCGCCGATCTGGAAAGCGACGACAACGAAATCGGCGTCGGCCAAGGCCTTGCGCTGGTCGGAATAGGTCTCGGCCCTGGCCTTGACGCCGAGCGTCGAGATCAGCTTGTTGACGACGATCGCGCTTTCTTCCAGCCGCTGCGGATTGATGTCCATCAGCGCGATCGTCGCGCCCGAAAGCGACGGCCGCTGCAGCACGTCGCCGACAATGTTCTTCATGAACACGGTCGAGCCGGCGCCGATGAAAGTGATCCTGGGATGTCTTGCCATGCTAACCTCCGGCATATGTTCAGGCCACGTCGAAAGCGGCCCTGACGAGCCGTTCGGTGTAGGCGGTCTTGGGATTGGTGAGGACCTCGTCGACGGGCCCTTGCTCGACGATCTTGCCGTTCTGCATGACGATGACGCGGTGGCACAGCGCGCGCACCACCTTGAGGTCGTGCGAGATGAAGAGATAGCTCAGACCGCGCTCGTCCTGCAGTTTGCGCAACAGGTCGATGATCTGCGCTTGCACCGAGAGGTCGAGCGCCGATGTCGGCTCGTCAAGCAAGATGAATTCGGGTTCGAGCGCGATGGCGCGGGCAATGGCGACACGCTGGCGCTGGCCACCGGAGAATTCGTGCGGAAAGCGCGACAGGATATCCCCCGGCATGCCGGCGCTGACCAGCGCCTCGCGCACCCGGTCGACCCGCTCGCGCCGTGTCGCGCCGATGCTGTTGACGATCAGCCCCTCCTCGATGATCTGGCCGATCGTCATGCGCGGGTTGAGCGAGGAGAACGGATCCTGGAAGACGATCTGCATGCGCGAACGCAACGGCCGCATCTCGGCCCGGGAGAGGCCGTGGATCGGCTTGCCGTCGAAACGGATCTCGCCGCGCTTGGCGTCGGTCAATCTCAGCAGCGCCTGGCCGAAGGTGGTCTTGCCGGAACCGGATTCGCCGACCAGCCCCAGCGTCTCGTGGCGGCAAAGCGTGAGGCCGAGATCGTCGACGGCGACCAGCTCGCGCCAATCCGGCTTCAGGAAACTGCCGTGGCGCAGCATGAATGAGACGCGCACGCCGCTTGCCTCGAGGATGGTGCCGCAGCCCTCAGGAAGTGGTTGCGGCCGCCCGCGCGGTTCGGAGGCGAGCAGCCGCTGCGTGTAGGGATGCTGCGGATCGGCAAACAGCCGCTCGGTGACGTTGTGTTCGCACATTTCGCCGTGCTGCATGACGTAGACGTAGTCGGAGAATTTGCGCACCACGGTGAGGTCGTGGGTGATCAGGATCACCGCCATCCGCAACTCCTTCTGCAGATTGCGGATCAGGTTGAGGATCTGCGCCTGGACGGTGACGTCGAGCGCGGTCGTCGGCTCGTCGGCGATCAGCACGTCGGGGTCATTGGCCAGCGCCATGGCGATCATTACGCGCTGGCGCTGGCCGCCCGAGAGCTGATGCGGATATTGCTTGAGCCGCGCCTCAGGCTCGGGAATCTGCACATGCCGCAGCAGCTCGAGCGCCCGTGCCCAGGCCGCCTTGCGGCTCACCTTGCGGTGCACCCGGATCGCCTCGACGATCTGGCTGCCGACCGTATAGATCGGGTTGAGTGAGCTCATGGGCTCCTGGAAGATCATCGAGATACGGTTGCCGCGCAGCTTGCGCCGCTCGCTCTCCGGGAATTTCAGGATGTTCTGTCCGTCGTAAGAGACGCTCGATCTCGGCGACACGGTGGCGCGCCTGGACAGCAGCCCCATAACGGTGCGCGCCGTCACCGACTTGCCCGAACCGGATTCGCCGACGATCGCGATCGTCTCGCCGCGATAGAGCTGGAACGAGATATCCTTGACTGCTTCGACGACGCCATGCTCGACCTTGAAGGCAACCTCGATGTTGCGCGCGTCGATGATAGGCTGGTCCTGCCGTCCGTCATGGTCATGACGAACGGTGGGTGCGAACGTGTCTGCGAGCGCTATCTTCATCCCAGCCACCTCAATAGGGGTCGACGGCATCGCGCAGGCCATCGCCCAGCGCGTTGAAGGCGAAGACGGTGGCGAGCACGAAACCGACCGGCGACAGGATCCAGGGATAGGTGCCTATGACCGAGTAGGTCGCGGTATCCTGCAGCATCAACCCCCACGAGATCAGCGGCGGCTTGACCGCGAAGCCGAGGAAACCGAGGAAGGATTCAAGCAGCACCACGGTCGGGATCGCCAGCGTCACGGCGACGATCACGTGGCTCATCACATTGGGCAAGATGTGCTGCAGGATGATGCGCCGGTCCGTGGCGCCGACCGCCATGGCGGCACGCACATATTCGATGCGCGCCAGCGCCAGTGTCTTGCCGCGCACCTCACGCGACATCTGCGCCCAACCCAGCGCCGACATGACGATGATGACGAAGGCGAGGAAGACATTCGTCGGCGCGGTGACCGGGATCAGCGTCGTCAGCGCCAGGTAGAGCGGCAGTTGCGGGAAAGCGAGCACCAGTTCGACGAAGCGCTGCATCCAGACGTCGAACCGGCCGCCGAAATAGCCGGAGACCATGCCGACCGCAGTGCCGATGACGGTGATGATGAAGACCACCGTCAGCGCGATCATCAGCGAGACGCGCGAACCATGGATGGCACGCGACAGCACATCGCGGCCGAACTTGTCGGTGCCGAGGAAATGCACCGGCTGGCCGTCCGTCGAGGCGAAGAAATGCCGGTCCGCCGGGATCAGCCCGAAGAGCTTGTAGGGCGCGCCCTCGACAAAGAAGCCAAGCAGCCTCGGATGGTCATAGTCAGGGCCGACGATGGGCTGGAATGTAACCGGATCGAGATCGGTCGAATCGGCCAGCGCATAGACCCTCGGCCGCGCGACGAAATTGCCGTCCTTGTCGTGGAAGGAAGGCAGCTGCGGCGGCGCGAAGCCGACATCGGTCGCCTTCGGATCCATCGGCGCCAGGAATTCGGCGAACACGGCCATCACCAGCAACAGCACGACCAGCCAAAGCCCGGCCATGCCGGTCCAGGAGCGCTTCAGCCGACGCCAGACCAGCGCGATGTAGCTCTCATTGCCGCGCGCCGGTTTGGCTACGGAAACACCTTCGGCCGGAGGTGGTGGCGGTGATGGATCGCGCGCCAGCATCTAGCTCTCTCCGTATTGGCGGATGCGCGGATCCAGCAGGACGAGCAGCATGTCGGCGATGATGTTGCCGACGATCAGCGTCGCCGACAGCACCATCATGAAGGTGGCGGTGACGTAGACGTCGCCGACCGCCATCGAGCCGACGATCGCCGGACCGACGGTCGGCAGCGCGAAGATGATCGCCGTCTCGATCTCGCCGGTGAGCATATAGGGCAGCACAACGCCCTGATACATGACGAGCGGGTGCAGCGCGTTGGGTACGGCGTGGCGCATGACGACGGCGCTGCCGGTCAGGCCCTTGGCTCTCGCCGTCTCGACATATTGGGCGTTCAGCGTATCCAGAAGATTGCCGCGCATGACGCGCATATTGTAGGCGAGCCCGCCAAAGGTGGCGATCGCCACCACCGGCCAGACATGTTTGACGAGATCGACGAATTTGGCCCACGACCATGGCGCGCCGCCATATTGCGGCGAGAAGAATGAGCCGATCTCCGACACGTTGAACTGGAAGACCAGGAGATAGACGATGATCAGCGCCATCAGGAAGCGCGGCACCGTCATGCCGAGGAAGGAGATCGCCGACAGCGTCGTGTCGATCCAGGTGTATTGCCTTGTCGCCGCCCATATGCCGAAGGTGATGCCCAGCACCGAGGCGAGCAGATGGCAGACGAGCGCCAGAAGCAGCGTGCGCGGCAGGCGCTCGCCAACGACGTCGGCCACCGGCTTGTTGTAGTAGAGGCTGTAGCCGAAATCGCCGCGCGTGACGATGCCGCCGATCCAGTTGAGGTACTGGACAGGCAACGGCTTATCGAGGCCGTGTTCGACGCGGTAGGCCTGCGCCTGCGCGTCGGCCTCGGCGAAGGAAGCGCCGCCCTGGTTGATCAGCTGCGAGCGGATGTAGTCGGCATAGTCGCCGGGCGGCGCCTGGATGATGGCGAAGGTGACGAGGCTCAGAATGCCAAGGACCGGAATTGCCGACGCTATGCGCATAAGCAGAAATCGCAGCATGGACGGTCCGCTTCCTCATCTCGCCGGACGCTCCCGTTAAAGGACGTTCGGAGGGTTGGTCTGTCCCGGCCGCGCCAGCAGCGCGGCCGGGTCTCTCTGGGTCAGGGGAGGTAAACTTACATCGGGCCCTTGTCTCCAGGCTTGCCTGGAAGCTCCTGCGGGAACAATTCGAATTTCGACTGCTTGTCGGCCGCGACGAAGACGCGTTCGCGGATGATCGAATCCTCGGCCCAGTTGAACATGAAGATCGGCGTGCCCTGCGGAATGTTCGAGAAGCGCTTGTTGACGATCAGCGCACCGGGATATTCCGTCAGGCCGACATTGTAGATGTGTTCGGTCGAGATCTTCTGGAACTCCTTCATCAGGCTGGCGCGTTTGTCGTTGTCCTCCGACGCGACGAACTTGTTGACGATGTCGACGAGGTCTTTTTCGAAAGGCATCAGGTCGACCTCGCCGCTTTCCGGCGCGCGGTGGTTCCAGCTGGTCTTCGGGTCAACGGGTGCGAGCTGTTCGGTGTTCTGCACGACGGAAGTCAGTTCCTGGTCGTTGCGCCGGATCAGCCAGTCGAAACGGCCGGAGTATTGCGAAGCATCGCGCTGCGTGCCGTTGAGACCGTTGAGCACGACCCGAAGCCCGAGCTTTTCCATTTGCGCCACGACGCCTTCGGCGAGGCTCTTGTCGGTGCCATAGTCGTTGTTGACCAGCATCACGATCTCGACGTTCTTGCCGCCGGCCGTGCCGGCCGGGAAGTTCACGAAACCGTCGCCATCCGTATCCTTGAGGCCGGCCTTGGCGAGTTCAGCCTTGGCGCCCGCGAGGTCGAAGGGATAGTAGACGGTCGACTTGCGGTCATAGAAGCTGGTGCCCGAGGAGAAGCCGCCGGGGTAGATGGCGGTGAACGGGCCCTTGACCAGCGAGTCGCCGAGCGCCTTGCGGTCGAGCGCCATGGTGACGGCCTTGCGGAAGTCCTCGTTGCGGTTCAGTTCGCGGACCGCCTGGCTGCGCTCGTCCGGGTTGCCCCAGCCATTGGCGGAATAGTTCAGGCGCAGATTGTAGCCTATGAGCCGCGGCCCGAAGGCGAGCCGTGCCGGCGCATTCGCCTCCGCCGCGCGCTTCAGCGAGGCGACGAAGTTTTCCGGCTGCTCCAGATTGGAGAAGTCGGCCGAGCCGGCGACCGCCTGGACGTCGCGGTCGGCCCAGGTCGACAGCTTGTACTGCAGCTCGTCGAGGTAAGGCAGCTGGTTGCCCTTCTCGTCAACCTTCCAATAGTAGGGATTGCGGCGCATGACGATGATGTCGTCCGCGCGATACTCGACCGGCACCCAGGCGCCCATCACCGGCATGTTCATGTATTCCGGCGGGAAGGCGTTCTTGAATTGATCGTAGGTGTTCTTCGAATATTTCGGATGCTGCGGCTTCAAGATGTGCGCGGGGCCGGGGCAGAACGTGCCGTAAGCCATGGCGTAGAGGTACTGTTTCGGGAAGGCATCCTTGAAGGTCCACTCGACGGTGTAGTCATCGATCTTCTTCAGCGTCGTGCCGACGCCGAAGGTTTCCTGCGTGGCGCCGTTGAGCGGCGAGACGTTCGGATCGACCACCTCGTCGTCCCAGTAGAACATGACATCGTCGGCGTTGAAGGCGACGCCATCGGACCATTTGGCGCCCTCGACCAGATGCATGGTCAGCTTGTGGCCGTCCTTCGACCAGTCCCAGCTTTTGGCGAGGTTCGGCAGCGGTTCGGTGTCCTTGGCCTCGACCTGGAATAGCGGCGCGGTGCGCGTCAGGCATTCGGAGAGGCCGATATCGATGCCGCCCCAGCCTTGCGTCTGGCCGGCGCCATAATTCCAGCCTTCCGGGCGTCCGCCGATGACATGGCGCATCGTATCGCCATAGACGCCGATGCCGTCAGGCATGTTGGCCGTCTTGAAGACCAGCGGCTCCTTCGGCAGCCTGTCCTTCACCGGCGGCAGCTTGCCGGTTTTGACGTATTTGTCGGTCACCCAGTCCGGCTCATGATATTCCGGCAGCGCCTTGAACTCCAGGATGGAGTCACGCGCCACATACTTGATCTTGCCCTCGGCCGGAAATGTCGCCGGTGTCGGCGGGACCGTCGGTTCGGAAGCGAAAGCGTTGAGTGCCGGAACGGAGACGCTCAGCGCCAGTCCGGCGGCAATGCCAATGCTGCGTAGGTTCCTCATTATCTCCTCCCTCGTGTTCAGATTTGCTGCTGCTTGTCTTCTGCTTGGACGCCGACTGCGGTGGACCTGCCTCCCAAGGTCCGCCGCTGCGCCCGAGGTTTCAGCCGGTCTGCTTCAGCGCGGCCTTTTCGGCGCGCAACTCCTCGATCGAGCGGACATTTCGCCGCGCGGCTCCGGCCCATTCGCGGGTCTTGACCGTAGATTTCGACAGCCGCTCCTTGGCCGCCGGAACCGCATGCGCATATTGCGGCAGCCATTGAGCCTGGGCGACGACCATTTCGTCGACCATCTGCCAGACTTCCTCCGGCGTCGACACCGCACCGACCAGCGGATCATGCAGGACAGCGAGCTTCAGGAGATCGATGTCGCCCGATACCGCGGCATGGACCGACATGCGCTGGACGTTGATCGAGGACATGCAGGTGGCCGCACAGGCTTCCGGCAGCGTGATGCCGGCCCCCATGTTGATGCCGAAGCGGTCGACGAAGCCGGGCGATTCGATGATGGCGTCCTGCGGCAAGTTGGTGATGATGCCTTCATTCCTGACGTTGAAGTGGCCGCGATAGACGCGGTTGGTCTCCAGCGCTTCGAGGATGTGGCTGGCATGCTCGTTGGAGCGTTTTGTGGGGTCGATCGGCTTCGACGCCGCTTCGAGAAATTGCGGATACTCCGTCTCGAACCAGTTGCGGGTTTCGGTGGAGTAGCGGAGATAGCCGCCGGTCTCGCCATGGATCCAGTCCGACATATCGATCCAGCGCGTGATCTCGTCGGGCCGCTTGCGGTACCAGGGCAGATATTCCGAGAGATGCCCGTTGCTTTCGGTCGAATAGACACCGAAGCGCTTCAAGACATCGATGCGCAGCTTCTCCTGCCTGGAATAGACAGGATGCGCCTCGAAGGCGGCAATCAGTTCGTCCTTGCCGATCTTGCGGCCGTTGAGCCGCAGGTCGATGAACCAGGTCTGGTGATTGATGCCGGAACAGACATAGTCGAGCTCGTGCCTGGACTTCGCGCCCAGCACTTCGGCGATCTGTTCGGCGCCGTGCTGGACGCCGTGGCAGAGGCCGACCGTGTCGACCTTGCCATACTCGATCGCCGCCCAGGTGTTCATCGCCATCGGGTTGGCATAGTTGAGGAATTTGGCGTTCGTGTCGGCGACCTCGCGGATATCCCTGCAGAAGTCGAGGATCACCGGGATGTTGCGCTGGCCATAGAGGATGCCGCCGGCGCAGATCGTGTCGCCGACGCATTGGTCGATGCCATATTTCAGCGGAATCCTGATGTCGTCGGCATAGGCCTCCAGGCCGCCGACCCGCACGCAGCTGATGATGTAGCGCGCGCCTTCGAGCGCCTCGCGGCGATCCGTCGTCGCCGTCACCCTGGTCGGCAATCCGTTCGCCTCGACGATCCTGTCGAGGATCGCCTTGATCATCCCGAGATTGTGCTCACTGAGATCGGTCAGCGCGAATTCAATATCCCTGAATTCGGGCACACAGAGAATGTCGGTGAACAATTTCTTGGTGAAGCCGACGCTGCCCGCACCGATGATAGCGATTTTGAAACTCATCAGCCGCACCTCATCTTGTTCTAATGACAGGCCGGGAATGACAGGGGTGGGTTGCGGCCACATGCCATGACATGTGCGCACGACAAGCCGGATTCCGGCCTACCAACCTCCCTGTCCGCTCCTCGCCTGCGGATCTCTCTCGCTTTTCGAGGGGGATTATGCCCTTATTCACGAGCGCGACCAGAGAAGGATTATGCTTTCAAGGGTAATTTTGTGCTGCAGGATTTAATCGCCAACGGACAGTCGATGCGCACGATCTCGCTGCCGCGCGGCCGCCAGCGCCTGCACGCCATGCCGACAAGCACGGGCTATGAGGTGCGCGAGGACGAGACCTACGATTGGGACGGGCGCAAACGCGGCCAGACCCCATTCACCGTGCTTCAGCACACGATCAGCGGAACCGGCCGGCTGCGCTACGAGAACCGCAACTATCGCCTGCAAGAGAACGATACGCTGCTGGTGCTGGTGCCGCACAACCACCGCTACTGGCTGGCCAGCGACGAGCGCTGGGAATATTTCTGGATTTCGATGAATGGCGAGGAGGCGCTGCGCATCCACAAGTCGATCCTCAGCGTCTCCGGTCCGGTGTTCCGGCTGCAGCCGGCGACGATCGACCACCTTGCCGATTGCAGCCTGCGTCTCGTCAACGGGGCGGCGTCGCCGGGTGCCGCGTCCGCTATCGCCTACGAGGCGGCGATGGCGCTCTATGACGATGTCTTCGGCTCCCATGCCTTTGCCGAGAAGCAGAGCGCCATGCAGCCGGTCATCGATCATATCAACGCCAATCTCGACAAGCCGCTACAGGTGGCGGACCTGGTCCAGATCAGTGGTCTCAGCCGCGCCCATTTCTCACGCTGCTTCGCCGAGAGCGAAGGTCTGCCGCCGGCCGAGTTCGTGCTGCAGCAGCGCCTGCAGCGCGCAGCGAAGCTCTTAACCAAGGCGGACTTCCTGCCGGTGAAGGAAGTCGCCATCCTGTGCGGCTTCGAGGACGCGAACTATTTTTCAAAGGTATTCCGCCGCCTCTACGGCACCACGCCCAGCCAATTCCGCACCACCGGCATGTATGCCAATCTGCGGACCCCGGCCAGACGCGGCGTCAGGGTCTCGGACGACGAGAGTTGACACCTCTGGATCCTTGTTCATGCATCAGACGGCGTGCAGGCTGCCACCGTCCAGCCATTCGAGATCGGCCGGTGAAAGCTTGATGCCGAGGGCACGCAGGCTGTCGTCGAGTTCGCCCAGCGTGCGTGGCCCGATCAGCGGAACCGACGGGAAAGGCTGATTGAGCACATAGGCCAGCGCGATATGGATCGGGCTCTTGCGCAGCCGCGCTGCAAGCTCGATCGCGCGGTCGCGGCGGCCGAAATTACGCTCCGAATACCAGACCCGCACCAGTTCCTCACTGTCGCGCCGGTCACGCCCGGCACGCTCGGTGAAGAAGCCGCGTCCCTGGCTCGACCAGGCGAAATTCGGCATCTGCCTGGATGTCAGCCACGCCTTCCAGTCATCGGTGGACGAGGTGACACAGCCCGCCCAGATCGGCTCCAGCATTTCGGCCAGCGAGAAATTGTTGGAGAGTGCGCCGGGCTTCTGCTTGCCGGTGCGCTGCGCATAGGCAATCGCCTCGTCCATGCGCTGCATCGTCCAGTTCGAGCCGCCGAACGGGCCACGAATGCGACCCGCCTTCACCTCACGGTCCATGGCATCGACGAACTCGCCGACCGGCACGTCCGGATTGTCGCGGTGCATGAAATAGATATCAACATGGTCGGTCTGCAGGCGGTCGAGCGACTGGGCAAGCTGCTTGCCGATCACGTCGGGATAGCAGAGCGGCGAATGCGCGCCCTTGGCGATGATCACCGACTGCTCCCGCACGTTGCGGTTCTTCAGCCATTCGCCAAGCAGCTTTTCGGTGTATCCGGCGCCATAGACAAAGCCGGTGTCGAACAGATTGCCACCTGCCTCGAAGAAAGCATCGAGCAGGATCGAACCCGAGGAAAACGTGCGGAAATCCTCGAATCCGAGCGCCACGACCGATGCCGGTTTCGCCAGGCCCGGAATGGCGCGCTTGCCGATCGCGGTGCCGCCGGACCGCAAGGGCGGACCAGAGATGGTGTTGGTGCGCAGCGCGGCCTTCTCGATCTCATACTCCAGCCCGACGGCAGCGCGCCATCTGTCGAGGACGCGCAAAGTGCCGAGGCTGTCGGCCCAGTCCATGCCCGGCCAGGCGAACTCCTGCCGACGGCCAAGGATCGCCTCGCCAGCGCCATCGACCTCGAAGGAATAGACATGGCGCTTTTCGTTGACGCTGATGGTCTCGCGCGCGCCGTCAGCGCCGATCACGTCGATCCGGCCGAGGCCGACATCGCGATTTCCCCCGGCGAACCAGAAGTCCGGCACTTCGATGCGGCCCTTGGTACCGAGGATGCGCAGCACATTGTCCTGGTTGAGCGAGATGCTGCAGGACAACTCGGCGACGATACCGCCGGGAAAATGCAGCAGCGCCGAGGCCCATTCGTCGACACCGGACTGGCCAAGATGGGCGGTGCCCACCACCTTGTCGGGCTCGGCGAAGGGGAGGCCTGCCGCCGCCCCGGCAATCAGCCGCGCCATCGAGACGGTATAGCCGCCGACATCGAGGATGCCGCCGCCGGCGGAATCGTTGGCGTAGAGCCGGTGCTCCGGCATGAAGCCCGGCATGGCGAAGCCGAAGCTCGACTTGATCATCCTGATATCGCCGATGACACCGGACTTGATCAGCTCGACCAGCTTCAGCGTCTGCGGATGCAGCCGGTACATGAAGGCTTCGCCGAGAAAGGTGCCGGCCTTGCGCGCGGCGTGCATCATGGCGTCGGCCTCGAAAGCGGTCAGCGCGAGCGGCTTTTCGCACAGCACATGTTTTCCTGCTTCCGCCGCCCTAATCGCCCATTGCGCGTGGCCGGGATGCGGTATCGAAATGTAGACGGCATCGATGTCGGGATCGGCAAGCAGCGCTTCATAACCGTCGATTATACGGGCGCCGGGAAATTTCTCGGCGAGGCCCGGCTTGCCGGGGTCGCGCGCGCCGATGGCGACCAGTTTCCCAGTGCGCGAAGCGGCCACGCCGCCGGCGAAGGCCTGGGCGATACTGCCCGGACCGAGAATGCCCCAGCGAATGGGCGTGGTTGCGGTCATTGTCATTCTCCTTGAAGGCTGGAAAGGGTGGCCGGTCAGCGCAGCCGCAGCCCTTTTTCGTCGAACAGGTAGGATTTGCGGATGGAAACGGTGACTTCGGAGGTGGTGGGCACCTTCGCCGCGTCGCGCTGGATCACCACGTCTTCGCCATTGGCCGTTCGGGCGTAGAGAAAGCTGGTGCCGCCGAGATGCTCGACCACGTCGATGGCAACGACGAGGTCGGTGTCGCCTTCCCCTGAACTGCCGAAATGTTCGGGCCGCACGCCAACGATGACCTTGCTGCCTGTTTCAGGCGCGGCATCCACCAACGGCTGCGTGATGCGGGTCCGCTCCTGGCCGGCAAGCTCGACCGTGACACTGCGCGTGTTGCGCCCGACAACACGGCCGTTGATAAAATTCATTTTCGGCGAGCCGACAAAACCAGCCACGAACTGGTTATCGGGATTGTCGTAGAGATCGAGCGGCCGGCCGATCTGCTCGATATGGCCAGCGCGCAGCACGACGATCCGGTCGGCGAGCGTCATCGCCTCGGTCTGGTCGTGGGTGACATAGATCATGGTGGTGCCGAGTTCCTTGTGCAGGCGCGAGATCTCGACCCGCATCTGGACGCGCAATTCGGCGTCGAGATTGGAGAGCGGCTCGTCGAACAGGAACACTTGCGGTTCGCGCACGATGGCGCGGCCGATGGCGACGCGCTGGCGCTGGCCGCCGGAGAGTTTTTTCGGGCGCCTGTCCATCAGTTCGCTGATGCGCAGGATTTCGGCCGCGCGCTTCACCCGCCGCTCGGTGTCGGCCTTGGGGTTGCCGGTCATGCGCAGCCCGAAAGAGAGATTCTGCTCGACGCTCATATGCGGATAGAGCGCGTAGGACTGGAAAACCATGGCGATGCCGCGGTCGGCCGGCTCGACATCGTTGACCAGCTTGCCGCCGATGGCGATCTCGCCGCCGCTGATGTCCTCGAGCCCGGCGATCATCCTGAGCAGCGTGGACTTGCCGCAGCCGGACGGGCCTACGAAGACGACGAACTCGCCGTCCTTGATGTCCATGTTGGCGCCATGGACGACCTCGAACGCGCCGAAGCGCTTGATGACATTGTTGAGGGTGACGGTTGCCATGCTGCCCCTTACTTGACGGCGCCGGCGGCGATGCCGGCGATGAAATGGCGCTGCAGGAGCACGAAGACGATGAGCATCGGCACCGTCAGCATCACGGCGCCCGCCATGATGCCGCCCCACGACACTTTGGTGAGGCCGATCAGCGTGCCGAGCGCCACCGGCGCCGTCATCGAACCCGGCTGGCTGTTGATCAAAAGCGGCCACAGATAATTGTTCCAGGAGGCGAGGAACAGGATGATGGCGAGCGCGGCCAGCATCGGCCGCGCCAGCGGCAACGCGACGAACAGGAAGATGCGCCACTCCTTCACGCCTTCAACGCGGGCGGCGTCGAACAAATCGTCCGGCATCATCGAAAAACTCTGGCGCATGAACAACACGCCGAGCGAATTGAACAGCGGTGGCACGATCAGCGCCACCCAGGTGTTGGCGAGCTGGAAGTCGCGCGCCACCATGATGAATTGCGGGATGAGCACCACCGCATAGGGCAGCGTGATGGTGCCGAAGATGATGCCGACGACCACGCCCTTGCCGAAGAACTGGTAGCGCTCCAGCGCCCAGCCGGCCATCGACGTCAGCAGCACCGACAGGATGGTGTAGGTCACCGCCACCGAGACCGAGATGCCGATGGCGCCGACGAAGTCGGTATCGCGCTGCAGATTGTTGAAATTGTCGATGAAATTGCCATGCGGCAGAAGTTCGATGCCGGGGCTGAAGATGCCGTTGTCGGGCATGGTCGAGAACACCACCATCATCCACAGCGGAAACAGCCAGATCAGGGCCAGCGGGGTGAGGAAAAGATGCAGCGCAATGCTTCGCCTCAGGCGAGCGGAGGAGAGCGAGCTCATTGCTTTTCCCTCGTCAGCCACAGTTGCACCAGGGTTATCGCGATCGCCAGCGCCGCCATGGTGTAGGCGACGGCCGAGGCGTAGCCGAAATTGAGCGACCGGAACCCTTGGCGGTAAAGCAGCAGGCCGAGCGTCTCGGTGCCGCCGCCTGGTCCGCCGCGCTCGGTGATCAGGAACGGCTCGGTGAACAGCTGCATGGTGCCGATGATCGACAGCACCAGGCAGAAGACGATGACGGGCTTCAGCAGTGGCAGGGTGATGTAGAAGAACTGCTTGAGCTTGCTGACGCGGTCGAGCGTCGCCGCCTCATAGACGTCCTCGGGGATGGATTGCATGCCGGCGAGCAGGATGATGGCGTTGTAGCCGGCCCAGCGCCAGGTGACCGCGATCATGATCAGCGCCATGGCCGGCGTGACATTGGAGAACCAGTCGATCTTGGGCAGTCCGATGCTGTTGAGGAGCTTGTTGACGATGCCGAAGTCGAGGCTGAACATCAGCCGGAACACCGCCGAATAGGCGACCTCGCCGACCACCACAGGAGCAAAGAAGGCGAAGCGGTAAAGACCCCTCGCCTTCAACAGCGGCGAATTCAAAAGCACCGCCATCACCATGGCCAGCGCGATCATCACCGGAACCTGGATGACGAGGATGAGCAGCGTGTTCTTCAGCGCGTTGAAGAAGGCTGAGTCGCCGATCAGCCGGCCCCAGTTGAAGCCGGGCGCGAAACGCCAGGGCACGGTGCGCGTCGCCTGGAACGAGATCATGAACGAGGAGATGATCGGCCACACCCAGAAAACGGAGAAGATAAGCAGATAGGGCGCTAGGAAACGATAGGCCGTGGCATTGCGGTTGCGCATCTTGCTCCTCCTTCTCCCCGATGTTTCAGACAAGCTCGCAGGCGTAGGGTCCGGGCGGCACAAGCCGTCCCGGACCCCATCCTTGGGAGGTTATGATTTGACCGGCAATCCGGTCGCCGCGGCGATCTGTTTTGCAGCGTCGTCGAGTGCTGCCTTGGCGTCGGGATAGCCGCCGCCCAGATATTTGGTCTGCACCGCGCGCACGATGATTTCGGCATCGCTCTGGAACTGCGTGCCGCGGCTGGGAACGACCTTGGGCAAGGTGCCCAGAATATCCTTCCACACCGCCTGGCCACCCCAGTAGGGCAGGCCTTGGCTGACGTATGGGTCGTTCAGCGCCGAGACCAGCGAGGGGACGAGGCCGAACTCCTTCAGCATGGTGATCTGGCCTTCATTGGTTCCGAGTGTGTATTTCAGATACTCGTAGGCCGCTTCCTTGTTCTTCGAGGCCGAGGTGATGGCCAGCGACGAGCCGCCGAGATTGGCGGCGCGCGGGCCATCGGCGGTCAGGCTTGGCATCAGGTAGACGCCCCATTTGCCGTTTTCGCCGGCCGATTCGGTGCGGATGGTGCCCTCATACCAGCCGCCATAGACCTGGGTGGCGACGGTGCCTGCCGTGTTGTTGGTGATCTTGGTGCCCCAGTCGGCGGACGAGACGATGCCGGCGTCCTTCATCTCCTTGACCTTGGTCATGGCGTCGACGCATTTGGGCTGGTTGACCGTGATCGACTGGCCGTCCTCGGCGAAATAGGCGCAGCCCTGTTCGTTGGAGATCATGCGGAAGAATTCGCTGTCGCCGTTGAAATCGGCATTGGTCATCGACACGCCCGGATTGGCGGCCTGGACCTTCTTGCCGGCGGCGATGAAATCGTCCCAGGTCTTGATCGATGCCGGGTCGACGCCGGCCTTCTCGTAGAAGTCGCGGCGGTAGAAGGCGGCGACCGGGCCGGAATCCCACGGCATGGCATAGGCCTTTTCGCCGACCTCGAGCTCGGTGCGTTTGAAATCGGGGTATTTCTTCTGGTCTTCCGCCGTGTAGCCCAGCGTGTGCAGGTCGACGAAACAGTCGGGGAACTGGCTCCAGTAATTCTCGGCCTCGCCATTCTCGATGGTGACGATGTCGGGCAGGCCGACGCCGCCGGCGGCACAGCCGGCGATCGACTTGTCGTAGGTCGGCTGGTTGCCGAGATCCTGGACGGTGACCTTGATGTCGGGATGCAACTTGTTGAAGCCGGCAATTGTCGCCTTCAGCGAGGAGGCGGCGATGTTCCAGCTCCAGATGGTGATTTCGCCGGACTGCGCGAAGGCCGGGGCTGAGCCCAGGGCAAGCGCTAGCGCGGCGCAAGTCAGTGTGATGCGCATTGAAATCCTCCCATTTCATTTGCTCTCTCTGCGAGCCCGGCTAGACTATGCAGCGTGGAAGGCTTGTCCCCGACAAAGGGAATACGGAATTGGCGGAAAGTAAGATGCCCGAACGGCCGTTTTACCAGCCAGGCGCCAGCAGCGTGGAAGGCCTGCCGCTGCTCCTGCAGATGTTTCACACCGCTCCGCTGGTGATGCTGAAGCCGCATTGGCATGCCCAGGTGGAGGTGAATTTCATCGTGCGCGGCAGCGTGCATTACCGCATGAACGACCACGAAATCTCCCTTTCGGCCGGCGAGATGTGCTTCTTCTGGGGCGGCCTGCCGCACCAGATGGACGATCTCTCCGACGACGCCGTCTACGCCGGCGCGCATCTGCCGCTGGTGCATTTCTTCCGGCTGCATCTGCCGGCCGACGTGCGCCACCGGCTGATGACCGGCGCGACGCTGGTGACCAGCGCCACCGATCAGTCCGACAACGACAATTTCGCCCGCTGGAACCGCTATGCCCGCTCGGGCGACCCGGCCAAGGCTGAGCACGCCGTCAACGAACTTCTGCTGCGGCTGGAGCGGGTGCGGTTCGAGCCTTACCGGCTGGTGCCCGAAACCGCGGCCGGACAGGACGCCGGCAGCCCCTTCGACCAGCAATCGTCGCGCAATGTCGGGCGCATGTGCGATTTCATCGCCGAAAATTTTCTCTACGACATCGACTGCATGAACATTGCCGGGGCGGCCGACATCCATCCCAAATACGCCATGAGCCTGTTCAAGAAATCGACCGGCATGACGCTCAACGAGTATGTCAACCTGTTGCGGCTGAGCTACGCGCAAGCGCTTTTGATGCACCAGGACGCCAATGTGCTGCGCGTCGCCATGGATTCAGGCTTCGGCTCGCTCAGCGCCTTCAACAAATCCTTCCGCAAGCTGGCCGGGATGTCGCCTTCGGATTTTCGTAAGGGTCTGCCAAGCGCCAGGTAGAAGTGATGGCCGGCTGCCGCTTGCCTGTTGAGGTAAGCGCTTTGCGGCATCTCGATCGTCGGCTAAGAGAGGATCCGGCAGTTGCAGTGCGTCATGGCGGCGCCGTGACAGAGGTCAAAGGGCCGAAAGGGGCCAGCCAGCGCGCCATTGCGGTGATGAAAGCGCCTGAGGAAGCCGCCCTTTCCACGGCCTCGCTTTTCCTGCCGGAAATCGCCACCTAGGCGCTGGACAGGCGGAATTCCCGTGCTATAACCCACGCGCTTTCAAGGGGCGCCCCACGGCGCCTTGATGAAATCCGGTCAACGCAATTTCGTCTGCCGGACAGGCCCAGGTAGCTCAGTTGGTAGAGCAGCGGACTGAAAATCCGCGTGTCGGTGGTTCGAATCCGCCTCTGGGCACCATTTTTCCGAATAAATTCATCCACCGACCACCCCGTCGTTTTGGCCGGCTGGCCCAACGCGACGCGCCCAGCGAAACAACTTTGCTCCTATCGGCGCCGATAGGGATTCAATTTGCTTGGCGCACCCCCATCCCTAGGGCAAACTTCCCATGGGGCTGCAGGAGGTGAAATGAGAGCACGTGCAGCGACGCTGGGGGATCTCGAGGATGTCTTCCATGGCCTGTCCAAGCGGATGTCGGACGAATACGCTGCGGCCGGCAAGGACAGCAAGGTCGCCTACGACAATCTGATGATGAATTTGAAGGAAGGCCGCGCGCACGCGTTGGTCGAGGGCGAGAAGGCCGTGGCGATCATCGCCTGGCATGAGAACAGCGATGCCGCCGATACGCTGTTTGCCGCGCAGGAGGATTTCTTCCGCGCCTCGACCGTGCGTTTCTGCAAGCGGCATATCAGGCACATCCAGGCGCTCGCCGGCAACCTTCCCATCCACTCGCGCAGCTGGCTGCAGGGGCCTGACGTCGCCAGATGGTTCGGCGTCATCGGCTATGTCGAGAGCGGCCAGGAGAATGGCGCCAACCTGTTTGAGCTGCCGCCGGCCCGTCCCGCATAGACCGTCAAAACCACTATGAGGTGAAATCGGCCATTCGGGCGGATACCTCAGCATTCAATGAAACTGTCCGACGCGATCTCGCGGAGACGCTCGTTCACATCACCCAGCTTGGCATGACATACGAGCCTCGTTGATTTCCAGGCGCTTCCTGCGACTATCGGCCTATATGATTGCTGCAGATAGAGGTCGAAACAAATGTATCCCGAAGATTCCGATCATGTCTTCGTCGACCTCGTACCCGAGCAATTTGGCGAATCGGAAAGCATCGTGGCGCGATATCGCGGGCTTGTCGCCACCGCCTTTCGCTATCGATCCGGCGTTGCCGGTCTTCGCATCAGCAATGCGCAAGGCGAAATCGTCATGCTGCCGTTCCAGGGGCAGCAGATTTGGGACGCAACGTTCCTCAACCGCTCGCTGACCATGCGCTCGATGTTCGACGAGCCGGTTGCGACCCGGGATTATCTCTCCAACTACGGCGCGTTCTTCATTCATTGCGGCGCCACCGCTATGGGCAATCCGGGTCCGGTCGACCACCATCCGCTCCACGGTGATCTGCCCAATGCGCCCTACCGGGACGTGCAATTGATCGTCGGCAGTAATTCCGAGGGGCCTTTCATGGCGCTGACGGGACGCTGCCGACAGACCGTCGCCTTCAGCCACGACTACATGATGAAACCTACGGTGTTGCTGCAACTCGACGCCAGCAGCGTCAATGTCGATGTCAGCATCATGAACCTGAAAAATTCGCCCATGGATCTGATGTATCTTGCGCACATCAATTTCAGGCCTGCGGACAATGGGCGTCTGGTCGACACCGTAGCAGATGATTCCACGGACATTGTCGTGCGCCAAGTGCTTCCGCCCTTTTTCACGCCGAGCGAAAGCTACCTTGCCTACCGTGATGCCGTAGTCGCCGATCCGTCTCGGCATCGTCTGCTGACCAAGGGCGAGCCGATCGACCCCGAACTCGTATTGACAATGAAGGCAAAGGCGGATGCCGAGGGCTGGGCGCACGCACTGCAGGTCCACCCTGACCGGACAGCGGATTTCGTCAGCTTTCGTCCATCCGAGCTCAACTATGCCGTTCGCTGGATCACGCGCGGCGCCGACCAGGATGCGCTTGGCCTCGTGCTGCCGGCAACCGCCGAGCCCGACGGCTATCTTGCGGCCAAGGAAAGAGGCCGCCTTGTTCGCGTCGCCGCTGGGGAAACATTCCACTGCGGCTTGCGCTTTGGCGCGATGGACGCGGAGGATGCCGCAAGGCAGGAACAGTTGATTTCAGAGATTCGGACCGGAGTCACCTAGCATTCATCCCTGACCGCGAACGCCGCCTGCACGGCACGGTTGACCGTCACCGGCAGGATCGACATGTGGTTTTCGCCGGCGTGCAGCTCGAAGCTGGCGCGGACGCCTGGCAAGGCGTCGAGACGCTGTGCCATTTCTCGAGCGAATTCGTCGGTGCATGTCAGCTTTTTCTGCTGCAGGCGCTTTTCCTCGTCGTCGGCCCCGATCTGGAACGGCGCCAGCTTTTCGGTCTCGTATTCGCCGGCCGACAGGATCACATCCGCGGTCAGACCTGCGGGGATAGCCGCCTCGAAGCCTTCGAGATGGCGGTCGATGGCGCGGTCTTCCCAATAGATGGCAGGGCTGGCCGCAATGAAGGTGCGGAACGAATGCGGGCGTGTGAACAAAGCGTAGAGCGCAAAGAGGCCGCCGAAGGAATGGCCGTAGAGCGCCTGGCGCCTCTCGTCGATCCTCGTCCGGCTGGCGACCCATGGCTTCAGCTCATCCTCGATGAAGGCCAGGAACTGTCCTGCCCCGCCGGTCCTGACTTCGGGCGTGCCCCCGCAGAAGGGCGGATAGGTCTTGCCCGGCGGCGGGCCGAGGTCCCATGAGCGGCGCAGCGGATCATAGGCACCCTCGACGGGATAGCCGATGGCGACAATGACACCCCAGTCGACATTGGTACCTAGGGGATAGAAGGCCTGCGCCCGCATGGCGTCGACCGCCGTGCCGATGACGGCGTTGCCGTCGGTCATGTAAAGCACCGGCCAGCCGGCTTCGGGCGCCGGCTCGGACGGCACATGCAGAAACGCCCGCCAGGGCGCGCCGCCATCGGCCGGCACGAAGTCATGCACCGTGGTGTCGGCGATCGTGGCGGCCGTCTCAAGCAGTGGTTTTGTCATCGGCGTCTCCTGCAGCGAATATGAAGCGTCAGCGGCGGCGCAAGAGCCACATCAGCACCGGGCCGCCGATCAGCGTGGCGACGATGCCGGCCGGGATCTGGCGCGGGAAGATGGCGGTGCGGCCGACCCAGTCGGCGCAGACCATGATCAGCGCGCCGGCGAGCACCGCGCCGACGGCTTGCGGCAGCGCGCGCGACAGGCCGAGCCGACGCGCAAGGTGCGGCGCCATCAGGCCGATGAAGGTCAGCGGTCCGACCACAAGCGTCGAGGCGGCGGTGAGCGCGGCAACCATCAAAAGCACCAGCAGCCGCGTCGCGTGCAGGTTGATGCCGAGGCTTTGCACTGCGGCCGACCCAAGCGGCAGCATGTCCAGCCAGCGCATGAAGAGCGGTGCGATCAGGAACAGGCAAGAGGCAATCGTCGAGGTGAAAAAGGCCGAACCCGCATCGACGCCATAGGTCGAACCGGTGAGCCAGTTCAGCAAGAGCATGGCGCGCGGGTCACCCGTGGCGGTGAGCACCAGGATCAGCGCGTCGAACAACGCCGTCAGCGCGACCCCGGCCAGCAGCAGCCGCTCCGGCGCATAGGCGGCACGGCGGCCAATGGCCAGCGTCACCAGAAGCGCGGCGAAGGCGCCGATGGTGGCGGCGGCGGTCTGGACGGGGCGACCGGCATCGGACAGCGAAAAAAGCGCCACCATCATGCCGAGCGCGGCACCGGCGCTGATGCCAAGCACTTCGGGACTGGCCATCGGATTGCCGGTCAGCCGCTGCATCATCAGCCCGGCCAGCGCCAGCATGGCGCCGGCGGCAAGGGCTGCGGATACGCGGGGCAGCCGCCAGGACAACAAGGGCTGCAGCTGATCGCCGGCAGCGAATGTCCAGCCATGCGGCCCCGGTGCGTAAAGCAAGGCCAGCCCGAGCAGCACAAGCAGGAGGCCGCCGAACGCCGCCAGCACGAGGCCGGAATGGCGGGCGCGCGGCAGACGCTCCGAACCGAGCATCGGCGTCTCAGTGCCAAGGGCGAGGCGCGGCAGCAGCCACAACAACAGCGGCGCGCCGAGAAGTGCCGTCATGGCGCCGGTCGGCAGCAGGTCGCCTTGCGGTCCGGTGGCGACCTGCACACCCTGGTCGACGGCCCACAGCAAGGCGCCGCCGATGAGCGGCGCCATCACCAGCTGCTGGCCAAGCCGGCGGGCGCCGCCGATGCGCGCAAGGGTGGCGGCGGCAAGGCCGACGAAGCCAATGACGCCGACAGCGGCGACGACGAAGGCGATCAGCGCGACCGCCGCCGCCAGTCCGGCGAAACGATAGGCGCCGAGCGGGACGCCGAGGCTGCGCGCACCCTCATCGTCAAGGCCAAGCAAGGTCAGCGGCCGCACCATCAGGCCGATCAGCAGCGCGGCGGCGGCCAGGCGCGGCAACAGCCACAGCGTCGTCGACCAATCCTGCTGGCCGAGCGAACCAGCGCCCCAGATGAACAGGCTGGCCAGCCATTCGTGCCGCAGCACCACCAGGGCCGCACCGATGGCGCCGGCATAGAGGCTGACGACAAGCCCGGCGAGCACCACCGCAAGTGGCGAAGCCTTTGTGCCAGGACAGCGCGAAGACCGCGGCAAGCGCGATGAAGGCGCCGGCAAGCGCCACCCATTCGCGACCGAAGGCGAGCAGCGACGGCGCAAGCAGCGTCGCCAGCGCCAGCGCCAGATAGGCGCCGGCCGAGACGCCGACGGTTTCAGGCGCAGCCAGCGGGTTGCGCAGGACCTGCTGCAGCACCGTTCCGGCCAGACCGAGAGCCGCGCCGCACAGAAGGCTGACGGCAAGCCTGGGCAGGAAGGCATAGTGGACGAGCACCTGCCGCATGTCCTCGACATCGGGGCTTGCGAGCGCATCGAGCCACAGCGCCGGCGACAATTGCACTGTTATGTTGGAGAGGGTCGCGGCAGCGGCAGCGCCAACAAGCCCGGCGCAAGGCAGGATCGCGCCTATGGGATACCTGTCTGAAATGCGAGGCGACGACGCAGGACCGGAGATGAGGCTGGCGCTGTCGGACAAGATTGCTTGCTGCTCAGCCACCGGCGCGCTCCGCTGTCAGCGCCGCGGCCAGCAACCGGGCAAAACGGCGCGCCGAAGGCAGCGTGCCGAACATCAGAACGGGGGGCAGACGCATGATCGAGCGGTTGCGCACGAACGGCATGGCGTTCCAGACCGGGCTTTCGGTCAGCGTGCCGCCTGCCCCTTCGGGCAGGGGTTCGAGATAGGCAAGGCGGGCATCGCTTGATGTCGCCAGCCCATCGAAGCCGACGGTTGCAAATCCCCAGTAATTGGTCTCGCCGGTCCAGGCATTGCGGATGCCGATGCGGTCGAACACCGCCTGAAACAGGCTTTTTTCGCCATAGACGCGCACATTGCGCGGATCGAGGAAGTTGACGACGTAGACCGGCCGCGCCGAAAGCGGCGTCAGCCGCTGCCTGACATCGGAGAAACAGGCCTCCGTTGCCGCGATCAGTGCCTCCCCTTCGCTTTCCCTATCGACAAGCATTGCCAGTTGCCGGGTCGCCTCGATGGCGCGCTGATAGGGCTGACCATCCGGCGTGTAGATGCCGATCGTCGTCACCGGCGCCACGAGTTCGAGCAGCGGCTTGATGCCGTCGAGATAGGGGATGGAGAGGATGATGTCGGGGCGAAGCTGCTGCAGGAATTCGAGATTGGGTTCCAGGATCGTGCCGATATCGGCGACCTCAGGCGGCAGCTTCGGCTCGACCACCCACTTCTCCCACACCTCGCGGTCGGCAACGGCGACCGGCGTGACGCCAAGCATGAGCAAGGTCTCCGCCAGCCCATCGTCGAGACAGACGATGCGCAGCGGCTTCGCTTCAGCCACCTGTGGCATGAGTGCGGCCAAGGGCATCCCGAACAGAGCGAGTGCGCCGCGCCGGGTCATCCGGCCGCGCGAGCGATTGGCCGGGCCTGCCGGCTGAATCTCCTGGTCTGTTTCCAATTTGGCGTGCCTGTCTGTGGATTCTGGCGTCAAGCGGCTCTGCTGGTTGACTATGAAACATGACTTTCATAGTCAACATTGAAGATGCAGCTTGAGGGTCAACAATCCAGCCGGCACATGCCGGCGCTGCGACTCCCCGCCGCAGTCGCGCACCGCCCTGCCGGCACCGAATTGATCGGCGGCATCATGTTTTCCCCGCTAACACGGTGCATCTGGAACGGGATGACGGCGTGCCATCCGCGCGCTGACGCGTGTTGCATTCGAGCCATATGCCCGAAAAAGCGGTGACAAGCGCGGCCGGAACGTGTTGAAGATGACAGTCAACACGTGGAGGGGCGTGCGATCGGGTTGCACTCGGCAAGTGTTGATGGTTTGTTGCCGGGCAGCGGAGAACGAGTGATGCGAGAATCCATCGGTCAAGACGAATATGGGTCGGCGAACCCTTTCGATCCGGATGACCTGTCTAATTTGAACGCGATCGGGCCAGCCATTGGCGGCGGCAACGATTTCGAGAAATACGCGGTCGCCGTGATCATCGTGTTCGGCGCCCTGATCATTGGCGGGCTGATGGCCGCATCGATGACCTTCGGCCATCGCAACGGCTTCCTGTTCGCGCTTGGCGGCGCCACCTCGGCCTGGATCTCCGGAAATGCACTGTTGCTCGACCGGCCGCGCATCTACGCGCTGTTCGTCGGCATCGCCGCCCTGATGCTGATCGCATCGACCATCACATTGATTACGTGACGGCCCTTGCCCGGCTGTGAGCCGACGCCTGTCCCGGAGTCTACCTCGATATCAGTATCCAAGCGCCTCACCTGACGCGGCGCGGCTGTCGATGGCGCCGTTGTAGCGCGCCCCGCCGCCTTTCTCGATTTCCGCCAGGCTCTTGCCGCCAACGAGAATACCCGCCGCCTGGCCCCAGGTCTGGTCACTCAGGTCGAGGTGGTAACCCATGCCGGCCAGCAATCTTTCGGTGTCCGGCGACAGGCCGAACGGCTCGACATAGACCGTATCGGGCAGCCATTGATGGTGGATGCGCGGCGCGTCGATGGCCTCCTGGATATTCATGCCATGGTCGATGACATTGATGATCGCTTCCAGCGTGATGGTGATGATGCGCGAGCCGCCCGGGCTGCCGATGACCATGAACGGTTTGCCGTCCCTGGCGACGATGGTCGGGCTCATCGATGACAGAGGCGTCTTCTTCGGCTGGATGGCGTTGGCCTCGCCCTGGACCAGCCCATAGAGGTTGGGCACGCCCGGTTTCTGGGTGAAATCGTCCATTTCGTTGTTGAGCAGGATGCCGGTGCCATCGGCGACAACGCCGGCGCCGAACGAGCCGTTCAGCGTATAGGTGACCGCGACCGCATTGCCGTCCTTGTCGATGATCGAATAGTGCGTCGTCTCCTTCGACTCGCCAAAACCCTTCGGCATGAGGTCCTGCGACACGCCGGCCCGGAACGGGTCGATCTTGTCGCGGATATCCTTGGCGTAGGTTTTGTCGAGCAGCTTCGAGACCGGGTTGTCGACGAAATCGGGATCGCCGAGCGCGGAATTGCGGTCGACATAGGCATGGCGCATCGCCTCGACCATGACATGCACCGTCTCGGCCGACCCGGCGCCGAGATAGGACAAGGGATAGCCTTCAAGCACGTTGAGGATTTCGCAGATGATGACGCCGCCGGAACTCGGTGGCGGCGAGGATGTGATTTCGTAGCCGCGATAGGTGCAGGTCACGGGTTTCAGCTCACGCACCGCATATTGCTCGAAGTCGGCCTTGGCCAGGATGCCGCCCTTGGCGCCGCTTGCCTTGACGATGGCGTCGGCGATGGCGCCTTTGTAGAAGGCATCGGGGCCCTTATCGGAAATGGCCGAGAGTGATGCGGCAAGGTCAGGCTGAGTGAGCCGCTCGCCGATGCCATACGGCTTGCCATCTGGTTTCAGGAAGGCAGCAGCGGCCGCCGGGTCCTTCGCCAGCCGGTCCGCGTTGGACGCGAAAAAAGCGGCATCGCCCTGATTGAGGATGAAGCCGTCCTTGGCATAGGCGATCGCCGGGGCCATCAAATCCTGTCTGGACAGTTTTCCATATTTTTCGCGCGCCATCTCGAAACCCGCGACAGAACCCGGCACGCCGACCGCGAGATAGCCGTCCAGGCTGGCGCCCTTCACCGGATTGCCGTCCTTGTCGAGATACATGGTTTTCGTGGCCGCCAGCGGCGCGCGCTCGCGAAAATCGAGGAAGGTGGATTTACCATCGGCGAAACGAATGGTCATGAAGCCGCCGCCGCCAATATTGCCGGCATTGGGGTAGACGACGGCCAAGGCATAGCCGACCGCGACCGCCGCATCGACGGCATTGCCGCCCTTCTTCAGCACCTCAACGCCGACTTCCGACGCCAGATGCTGGGCCGTCACGACCATGCCGTGCTCGCCCTTGGCCGGCGCGGGTGATGCGGCGAGCGTCACCTGCAGTGGCGCTATGACAAAAGCCAGGGAGAGACTAACGGCGATCAGTGTCCGACGGATGGGATGCATGGCGGTGCTCCTGGACGAGATGCCCAGAAGAGCCCGTTGCCGCGGCCGAGTCCACCATCAATGGTGGGCCAGCCGGATCAATTCAGATGTCAGACGTGTCAGACAATCCCGCCCGAACCGCCCGCAACCGCCGGTCGTTCCGCCGCGACCTTCGCTCGGTAGCCCGCTGCCCGGTAGGCCGCGACCGGATCGATGGCGCCGCCGGTTTTGAGCCGCGCCATGGCCAGGATCGGCTCGACATCGGTGCGGTAGGCTATTTTCAGCGTCTGCGTCGCCATCAGCGCGTCATTGCCGTCCTGAAAACCTTCGAGCGTCTTGCGGTCGACCAGCAGCGCCTGCGCATAGGCGCGCTGCACCTCGACCGCAGACAGCATCAGGCTTTCGATCGGGTCGGTGACGTTGTGGCTCTGGTCGAGCATGTGGGCGGGCTCAAACCCTTCGGCGCTGGACAGCTCGGCATCGACCAGTTCGTTGAAGACCAGGAACAGGCGGTAGGGATCGATCGAACCGGCGTCGAGATCGTCGTCGCCATATTTCGAATCGTTGAAGTGGAAGCCGCCGAGTTTCTTGAACTGGATCAGCCGCGACACGATCATCTCGATGTTGACGTTGGGCGCGTGGTGGCCGAGGTCGACGAGGCAGAAAGCCTTGTCGCCCAATTCCTTGGCGATCAAATAATTGGTGCCCCAGTCCTGCACCACGGTGGAATAGAAGGCCGGTTCGTACATCTTGTGTTCGCTGAACAGTTTCCAGTCGGCGGGCAGGCCGGCGTAGATGTCCTTCATGGCGTCGAGGTAGCGCTCGAACGCCTTGGCGAAATTGACCTGGCCGGGGAAGTTCGAGCCGTCGCCGATCCATACGGTCAAAGCCTTGGAGCCAAGCGTCTTGCCGATCTCGATGCATTCAAGATTGTGCTCGACCGCCTGGCGGCGCGTGCCGGCGTCGGCATGCGACAGCGAGCCGAACTTGTAGGAAAGCGTCTGGTCCCTGGCATCCGAGAAGGTGTTCGAATTCATGGCGTCGAAGCCGAGGCCGAAGCGCGAGGCCGCCTGCTTCAGCCGGTTCGGATCAGCCTTGTCCCACGGAATGTGCAGGGAGACGGTCGGTGTCGCCTGCGTCAGCTGCTGGATGACGGCGCAATCCTCGATCTTGTCGAAGATGTCGCGCGGCTCGCCGGCGCCGGGGAAGCGGGCAAAGCGGGTTCCGCCGGTGCCGACGCCCCAGGAGGGGATGGCCACGGCGAATTTTTCGACCTTGTCGCGGATGGCGTCAATGGCGATGCCGCGACGGACCAGGCGCTCGCCGAGTGAGGCGTAGTCGCGGTCGAGGTCAGCCTTGCGGGTGGCGTTGTGGCTGGCGACGAGGTCGGTGGAGATAATGGTTTCGGACAAGTGCTGGTTCCTCCCAAATGCGTTCCGTCAGCGCTGCCCCTCATCCGGCCCTTCGGGCCACCTTCTCCCCGTGAACGGGGAGAAGGGAGAAGGCCTAGCGCGTAAAGCTCTGCGCGTTGCCGGCGTCGACGTTGATGATGTTGCCGGTCGACTTGGCCGACATGTCGGAGGCCAGGAAATAGATCGCTTCGGCGATGTCTTCGGGGAAAACCGAGCGCTTTAGCATCGAGCGCGAGCGGTAGTGCTCTTCGAGGTCGTCGGTCGACATCTTGTAGGCTGCGGCGCGCTGTTCCTTCCACTCGCCCGTCCAGATCTTCGAGCCGCGCAGCACCGCGTCCGGATTGACGACATTGACCCGGATCTGGGCCTCGGCACCCTCCAGCGCAAGACAACGTGCGAGGTGGATCTCGGCGGCCTTGGCGGTGCAGTAGGCGGCGGCGTTCGGCGAGGCGGCAAGGCCGTTCTTGGAGGCGACGAAGACGACGTTGCCGCCGATCTTCTGCACCCTGAACAACCGGAATGCTTCCCGCGAGACCAGGAAATAGCCGGTCGACAATATGTCCATGTTCTTGTTCCACAGCGCCAGCGTCGTCTCCTCGATCGGCGCCGAGGAGGCGAGGCCAGCGTTGGACACCAGAATGTCGATGCCGCCGAACTCGACCGCCGTCTCGGCGAAACCAGCGATGACCTGTTCCTCCGAAGTGACGTTGATCAGCACCGGGCGGACGAAGTCCTTGCCGTAGGCTTTTGCGAGCTCGTCATTGGCGCCGGCGAGCGCTGTTTCGTCGATGTCGGCGAGCACGACGCAAGCGCCTTCGCGCAGCAGCCGGTTGGCCGTGGCACGGCCGATGCCACCGGCACCGCCGGTGACCAACGCGATCTGGCCGGCGAGCGATTTCGGCTTCGGCATGCGCTGCAGCTTCAGGTCTTCAAGCAGCCAGTATTCGATATCGAAGGCTTCCTGGGCGGGCAGGCCGACATAGGACGAGACGGTCGAGGCGCCGCGCATGACGTTGATGGCGTTGACGTAGAACTCGCCCGAGATGCGCGCGGTGGCCTTGTCGCCGGCGAAGGTGAACATGCCGACGCCGGGCATCAGATAGACCACGGCGTTGGGATCGCGAATAGCAGGCGAATCCGGATGTTTGCAGCTGTCGTAATAGGCCTGGTAGCCGACACGATAGGCGGCAACATCGTCGGCAAGGCGAGCGATGACGGCATCGACATCAGGCTTGGCCGGATTGAATTCGATGACCAGCGGGCGGATCTTGGTGCGCAGGAAATGGTCCGGGCATGAGGTGCCAAGCGCCGCCAGTGGGCGCAAATCCTTGGAGTTGACGAATTCGAGCACGGCGGCGGAATCGTCGAAATGGCCAAGCTTGTGGCTCTTCTCCGAAATCAGGCCACGGATCCTCGGCATCAGTTTCGCCGCAATGGCGCGGCGCTCAGTGGCGTCGAGTGATTTGACGACTTCGCCCCCAAAAATCGCCAGTCCTTCGGAACGGCGCTCGAACCACTCGATCGCCTGATTGATCACCGAAATCGTCGTTTCGTAGCATTCCTTGGGCGTGTCACCCCAGGTGAACAGGCCATGGCTTTCCAGGATGACACCCCTGGCAGCGGGGTGTTCAACGCAGAATTTCTCCAGCCACAGGCCGAGTTCGAAGCCGGGGCGCTTCCACGGCAGCCAGCCGATGGCGTCGCCAAAGATTTCCTTGGTCAGCGCTTTGGAATCTTTCGCTGCGGCAATGGCGATGATGGCGTCGGGATGCATGTGGTCGACAAAGGGCTTCGGCACATAAGCGTGCAGCGGCGTGTCGATCGAGGCCGCGCGCGGATTGAGGTTGAAGGTGCAGTGGGGCAGATATCCCACCATCTCGTCCTCGTGCTCGACGCCGCGATAAAGGCCTTTGAGCGCGCGCAACTTGTCCATGTAGAGCGTGGCAAAGCCGTCGAGCTTTATCGACGCGCTGTCGCCGCCTGAGCCCTTGACCCAGAGTACTTCGACATCAGCGCCGGTGAGCGGGTCCTTCTGCTGGATTTTCGAAGAGGTGTTGCCGCCGCCATAGTTGGTGACGCGCTTGTCGGAGCCGAGCGTGTTCGAGCGATAGACCAGAAGCTCGGGGCCGCTCATCCCTTGGGCTTTCGCATCGTCCCACAGATTGGCAAGGCGCGAGCCGGAGCGCTTGTCGAGCATAGGTATCCTCCCTGGGACGCAAAAAGCCGCAGTCCGTTTTGTCGGGAATGTCTACGCAAGCAGGCCTGATGTCAATCACAAACGATCAAGATCGAGCATATTGCACTGCACAATGAAATTATATGATCGGAAATGATTGACACTGCTCGTTTTGGGTGCCTAGATGGCTAGGCAGGGAGGAACCATGCACGAAAAAGAGCGCCACAGGATCATTCTGTCCGCCGTCCAGGAAAAACCTGTGGTGACGGTGCAGGAGATGGTCGACCTGACGGAGTCCTCCGAGGCGACGATCCGGCGCGATATCGCGGCTCTTCACGTGCAAAAGCGCCTGCGCCGTGTGCGCGGCGGCGCCGAGGCAATCTCGCCGCCACAGTTCATCGGCCTGGCCGGCCGACCCTTTTCCGTCAACGAAACGATCAACGCTTCGCAGAAGCGAGCGATCGCACGAGAGGCGGTCGAGTTGTGCGGGGACGGCGAGCCGATCATCATCAATGGCGGCACCACCACCTTCCAGATGGTGCATTTCCTGACCGGCCGCCGCATGCCGATCTTCACCAATTCGTTCCCGATCGCCGAGCATCTGCTCAAGCACTCCAAGAACACGGTGATGCTGTCGGGCGGCACCATCTACCGCGAGCAAAACATCATCCTGTCGCCCTTCGACAATGACGTGACGCGCAATTTCTATGCGCGCCGCATGTTCATGGGCGCGCAAGGGCTCGGGCCGCTCGGGCTGATGGAAGGCGATCCGCTGTTGATCCAGGCCGAGCAGAAATTGATCGACCAGGCCGATGAGCTGGTGGTGCTGGTCGACTCTTCGAAATTCCGCAAACGCTCGAGCCTGATCCTGTGCGGCCTGTCGCGCATCGCCACTGTTATCACCGATGATGGCATCGAGGACCGGGAAGCCAAGATGTTGGAGACCGCTGGTGTGACGCTGATCGTCGCCCGAAAGTCGGCGAAGGAAGAATCTTCACTGCAGGCCTGAGAGACCCTCACGCCGCAGCGACGATGGAATGCAACGCTCAAGGGAGGATATACGATGAGCTTTTTGAAGAAATTGATGGTGACGGCCGCATTCTCGGCCGCCATGTTCGTGAATGCCGCCTACGCTGAAAACGTCAAGATCGCGCTGGTGGTGAAGTCGCTCGGCAACGGCTTCTTCGATGCCGCCAACAAGGGCGCCGAAGAGGCGGCCAAGGAACTCGGCGATGTCGACATCATCTACACCGGCCCAACCAAGGCGACCGCCGAAGCGCAGATCGAAGTGGTCAATTCGCTGATCGCGCAGAAGGTCAACGCCATCGCCATTTCGGCCAATGATGCTGACGCGCTGGTGCCGGTGCTGAAGAAGGCCATGGAGCGCGGCATCACCGTCATCTCCTGGGATTCGGGCGTCGCCAAGGAAGGCCGCCAGCTTCACCTCAACCCGTCTGACACCGGCCTGATCGGCGAGACCATCATCAAGCTCGCCGCCGACTATCTGCCGGAAGGCGGCGACGTCGCCATCCTGTCGGCCTCCTCGACCGCGACCAACCAGAACGCCTGGATCGACGCGGCCAAGAAAATCCTGCCGGAGAAGTTCCCCAAGATCAAACTCGTCGCCACCGTCTATGGCGATGACGACTCGGCCAAGAGCACCGACGAGGCCAAGGGCCTTCTGAAGTCCTATCCGAACCTCAAGGCGATCATCGCGCCGACCACCGTCGGCGTCGTTGCCGCTGCCCAGGTCGTCACCGATGAAGGCCTGATCGGCAAGGTCAATGTCACCGGCCTGGCGCTGCCGTCGGAGTTCAAGAAGTTCATCGACAACGGTTCGAGCCAGGCGGTCGCCCTGTGGAACCCGATCGACCTCGGCTACTCCGCCGTCTACCTCGCCCATGACCTGGCGGTGAAGAAGGACGAAGCCAAGCCCGGTGCCACGCTGTCGATCGGCCGCGTCGGCAAGGTCACACTCGACGACACCAACTCGGCTGCGATGGCTCCGCCCTTCCAGTTCGACAAGTCCAACATCGAGAAGTTCTCCAAGATCTATTGATCCTGGCATCCTTCGAGTTGACGCGGCGGGGCTCAGGCTCCGCCGCGACTTCAAACAGACCTTGTTTCAGGGCTTGATACGGATATGGACACGACAGCCCAGCACGGCACGGTGAAGGAGGAGCCCCCGGCTCCTGCCCCTCGCCTGACGCTGTCCGGCGTCTCCAAGAGCTTTCCCGGCGTGCGGGCGCTGCACAATGTCAGCCTGTCGCTCTATCCCGGCGAGGTAACCGCACTCATCGGTGAAAACGGCGCCGGCAAGTCGACGCTGGTCAAGATCATGACCGGCATCTACCAGCCCGATGCGGGCACGATCAGCATCGACGGTCAGGCGGTCACCCTGCCCAGCGCGCACGCCGCCTTCGGCCACGGCGTCACCGCCATCCATCAGGAAACCGTGCTGTTCGACGATCTGAGCGTCGCCGAAAACATCTTTCTCGGCCACGCACCACGCTCTCGTTTCGGTACCATCGACTGGCGGACCATGCGCAAAAATGCGCGCGAAGTGCTGGACACCATGCATGCCGGCCATATCGATGCCGACGCGCGGTTGAAGGACCTCGGCATCGCCAACAAGCATCTCGTCGCTGTGGCGCGGGCGATGTCGATCGACGCGCAGATCGTCATCATGGATGAGCCGACCGCGGCGCTCTCCATGAAGGAAATCGAGGAGCTTTTCCTGCTGATCGAGTTCCTCAAGAGCGAAGGCAAGGCGATCCTGTTCATCAGCCACAAGTTCGACGAGATTTACCGGATCGCCGACCGCTACACGGTGTTCCGCGACGGCGAAATGGTCGGCGAAGGCCTGATTAGGGATGCCGGCCAGAGTCAGATCGTGCGCATGATGGTCGGCCGCTCGGTCGACCACATCTTCCCACAACGCAAGGCAGAGATCGGCGCGCCGGTGCTCACCGTCTCCGGCCTGTCGCACCCGACAGAATTCAACGATATCGGTTTCGAACTGCACAAGGGTGAAATCCTCGGCTTCTACGGCCTGGTCGGCGCCGGGCGCAGCGAGGTGATGCAGGCGATATCGGGCATCACCCGCACCTCAGGCGGCACGATCACGCTCGAAGGCAAGACGATCGCGCCGAAATCGGCGGCGGATTCGATCGAGGCCGGCATCGTCTACGTGCCGGAAGAACGCGGCAAGCAAGGCGTGGTGATCGGCCTGCCGATCTTCCAGAACGTCTCGCTGCCCTCGCTCAAGCGCACCTCCAAATCCGGCCTGCTGCGGCTGTCGGAGGAGTTTGCGCTCGCCCGCTCCTACACCGAGCGGCTTGACCTCAGGGCGTCCTCGCTCAGCCAGGATGTCGGCACGCTTTCCGGCGGCAACCAGCAGAAGATCGTCATTGCCAAATGGCTGGCGACCGCGCCCAAGGTGATCATCCTGGACGAACCGACCAAGGGCATCGACATCGGCTCCAAGGCCGCCGTGCATGGCTTCATGGCCGAACTGGTGGCACAGGGCCTGTCGGTGATCATGGTGTCGTCGGAACTGCCGGAGATTCTCGGCATGTCCGACCGCGTCGTCGTCATGCGCGAAGGCCTTGTCGCGGCGGTCTACGATAACAAGGGACTGGACGCCGAGACGCTGGTCAGGACCGCAGCGGGGATCGCGGCATGAAGGCTTTCCTGAAATACCGCGAGATCTGGCTGGCTGCCGCCATCATCGTGCTGATCGGGCTGATCTCGACACGCTTTCCGGCCTTTGCCGATCCAGGCAATCTGCGCCAGGTGTTCAACGACACATCGATCCTGATGATCCTGGCGCTCGGCCAGATGGTCGTCATCCTGACGCGGTCGATCGACCTGTCGATGGCGTCCAATCTCTGCTTCACTGGCATGGTGGTGGCCATGCTGAATGCAGCACACCCCGGGATCCCGATCCCGCTGCTGATCGTCATCGCACTGGTGGTCGGGCTGGTGCTTGGCGCCATCAACGGACTGTTGGTGTGGCGGCTGAACATCCCCTCGATCGTGGTGACATTGGGCACGCTCACCATCTATCGCGGCGCCACCTTCGTCCTGTCCGGCGGCGCCTGGGTCAACGCCGACAAGATGAGCCCAGATTTCATCGGCTTCCAGCGCGCCGCCTTCCTCGGCATTCCGGTGTTGTCGTGGATCGCCATCCTGGTCATCGTGCTGTTCTTCATCCTGATGACACGCACCGCACTCGGCCGTTCGATCTATGCGATTGGCGTCAATCCGACGGCGTCGGTCTATACCGGCATCGATGTCGGGCGGACCAAATTCATCGTCTTCTGCATCTCCGGCATGGTCGGCGGCCTTGCCGGTTATCTCTGGATCTCGCGTTACGTGATCGCTTCGGTCGAGGTCGCGAACGGCTATGAGCTCAACATCATCGCCGCCTGCGTCATCGGCGGCATCTCGATCGCCGGTGGTATCGGCTCGGTCGGCGGCGCGGTGCTGGGCGCACTGTTCCTCGGCATCATCTCCAACGCGCTGCCGGTCATCAACATCTCGCCCTTCTGGCAGATGGCGATTTCAGGCAGTGCCATCATTCTCGCCGTCGTGCTCAATGCGCGTGGCGAACGCCAGCAGGGCCGAATCATCCTGAGAAAGGCGGAGGCGGCGACATGACCGACATCCCTGCCCCGCGCCATATTCCCGACCGGCTCGACAAGCCATTCCGCTCGGCGATCTTTTCCTGGGAAGCGCTGCTGGTCGTGGTGGCGGTTGCCATCTTCGTTATCAACAGCTTCGCCTCGCCCTATTTCCTAGACCCCTATTCGCTGTCGGACCTGACCTTCAATTTCACCGAGAAGGGCCTGATCGCCTTTGCCATGGCATTGCTGATCATTTCGGGCGAAATCGACCTGTCGGTCGCCGCCATCATTGCGCTCGCCTCGACCATGATGGGCATGGCGGTGCAGGCCGGCGCGGACACGCCGACCCTGGTGCTGATCGGCGTCGTCGTCGGGCTCGTTTGCGGTGCCTTCAATGGGCTCTTGGTGACAAGGCTCGGCCTACCCTCCATCGTCGTCACCATCGGCACGATGAGCCTGTTTCGCGGCATCGCCTTCATCATCCTCGGCGACCAGGCCTACAAGGGCTATCCCGAAAGCTTCGCCTTTTTCGGCCAGGGCTATGTCTTGTGGGTGGTGTCGTTCGAGCTGGTGCTCTTCCTCATCGCGGCCGTCGTCTATTGGTTCCTGCTGCACCGCACGAGTTTCGGCCGTCGCGTCTTTGCCATCGGCAACAATCCGGTCGCCGCGCAGTTTTCCGGTGTCCGCGTCGGCCGCATCAAATTCATCCTGTTTTGCCTGACCGGTCTGATGTCGGGCATCGCCTCGGTGCTGATCACCTCGCGGCTCGGCTCGACGAGGCCGTCGATCGCGCAAGGCTATGAGCTGGAAGTCATCACCATGGTGGTGCTCGGCGGCGTCAGCATTCTCGGCGGCGCCGGCAGCATTGTCGGCGTCGTGCTCGCCGCCTTCATCATGGGGCTGGTGACCTTCGGACTTGGCCTGCTCAACGTGCCCGGCATCGTCATGTCGATCTTCATCGGCCTGCTGCTGATCATCGTCATTGCATTGCCGATCGTCTGGCGGCGGTTGCGTGGTAACAGCTGATGGCTGAGAAATACGCGTTCAAGATGAAGCTCAAGCCCGGCATGAAAGCCGAGTACAGGAAGCGCCATGACGAGATCTGGCCGTCGCTGGTGGCGTTACTGAAGCAAGCCGGCGTCTCCGATTATTCGATCCATCTCGATGAGGAGACCAACATCCTGTTCGGCGTGCTGTGGCGGCGTCACGATCACGGCATGGATGACCTGCCGAAGCACCCGGTGATGCAGCGCTGGTGGGCCCACATGGCCGATATCATGGAGACCAAGCCGGACAACGAGCCGCTGGCCATGCCGCTGGAAACAATGTTCCATACGGCATGAGTGCGATCCGCCATATCGCCGTCATCGACATCGGCAAGACCAACGCCAAGGTGGCGCTGGTCGACCTCGTTACGATGAGCGAAGTCGCACTGCGCCGGACTGCCAATGCGCCAGTCGGGCGGACGCCCTACCCGCATCACGATGTCGAGGCGCTGTGGACCTTCATCCTCAACAGTCTGGCCAGTCTCAACCGCGAACAGCGCATCGACGCGATTTCAATCACAACGCACGGCGCAACCGGCGCGCTGGTCGATGCCGCGGGCGAACTGGTGTTGCCTGTCCTCGACTACGAGTTCGACGGACCCGACAGGCTTTCGGCAGAGTATGATGCAATCCGCCCGCCCTTTGCCGAGACCGGTACGCCGCGCCTGCCGCTCGGCCTCAATCTCGGCGCGCAGTTCTTCTGGCAGCAGAAGCGCTTTCCGTTTGAGTTCGCCAGGGCTGCCGCGATGCTGATGTACCCGCAATACTGGGCACTGCGGCTCACAGGAGTGGCCGCCAACGAAGTAACGTCGCTCGGCTGCCACACCGATCTGTGGAACCCGTGGAGTGCTGACTTTTCGACGATGGTCGACCGTCTGGATTGGCGCGAGCTGATGGCGCCGGTGCGGCCGGCGAGGGATCGGCTCGGCCCGATCCTGCCCGCGCACGCCGCGCGAACCGGGCTCGATCCGCAAACACCTGTGTTCTGCGGCTTGCATGATTCCAACGCTTCCCTGCTGCCGCATCTTCTCTCCGACGCGCAACCCTTCTCGGTCGTCTCGACCGGCACCTGGGTGGTGTCGATGGCCGTCGGCGGCCGAGAGGTTGCGCTCGATGCGGCGCGCGATACGCTGGTCAATGTCAGTGCGCTCGGCGCTCCCGTTCCCTCGGCCCGCTTCATGGGCGGCCGCGAATTTTCCGTGCTGACCGCTGGCAAGCCACAGGATGCCAGCGGAAGCGATGTGCTTGCAGTGCTGGCAAGCAAGACGTTGCTGCTGCCGTCAACCCAACAGGGGTCTGGACCGTTCCCGCATCATGCGGCGACGTGGCTCAATGCTGGAGATATGAACAAGGGCCAACGCTTCACCGCCATTTCATTCTATCTGGCGCTGATGACGGCGACCTGTCTCGATCTGATCGGCGCCGATGGCCCGACCACTGTCGAAGGGCCGTTTGCCCGCAACCGGCTGTTTGTCGGCATGCTGGCGGCGGCGACCGCGCGTAGCGTCGTCGCATCTGAGGCCGCAACCGGCACCAGCATTGGCGCAGCATTGCTGGCATCGGATCAGGTAACGACGCACGGCAAGGGCGAAAGAATAGAGCCGCCTACCGACCCGGTCTGGGCCGACTATGTCAGCGCATGGCGCACGGCGGTCAAAGCGCAGGGGTGATCACAGGATCCGCTTGCCGAAGGCCGACATGACGAAGTTGACCGTGTCGGTGGCGATCCTGGATTCCAGATTCGCGGTCATACCTGAAACATCCATCGACAGCAGACCGCCGGAGAGCGCGATCGCCTCCATCGCCTGATGCGTTTCGCGCACCGTCAGCCCACCGGAGCCAGCCGCCCAGCCGGCGAATTCGGTCGCTGTCGGCGAGTAGCTGACATGGAAACCTTGTGTGCCCGAGGTGGCGATGCGGATCGCCTCATGCATCAGGTCGCGCATGCCCATGGCGTCGATATCGGTCATGGTGAAGGCCAACACGCGAGAATCCTTCAGTACCCGCGCCTCGGCTGGATCGGCATGGCGCAGGCCAACGATGACGACATTTTCCGGCGACAGTTGCGGTTGCAGCGCGCCGGCCTTGTGGTCGAGTCCAAGGGTACGCGCCAGCACGGAAGCTTCCGGCAGGTCGATACCTTCCTCGTCCTCGGGCATCAGGGCGGCGATGGAATCGATCCAGATCAGGCCGAAAGAATGCGTCGCGCGCGCTGTCGCGGTCAGCGCCTTGTGGGCGATACGGCGATCGGCACCGGCGGCGAGCCGGATCAAGCCCGAAGGCGGCCGCTCGATATCGGCCAGTTCGACGACATCGAAATTCATGGCCTCCAGCCGCGCGCCGGTTCCCTCCCGGGCAAGGATGCCAGCGGCTTCCTGGTCAGCCGAGATCGACACCATCTTGCGGCCGGAAAAGTCGGCAACGTCGTGCATCGGGGCTTTTTCGACATATTCCGACGTCATCGCCAAAAGCATCGCGCCATAACTCATGCGAAAGGCGACGCGATCGCCGACGGTCGGCCGCGGATCGGCGTCCTGCACATCGAGCAACAGATGGTCGCTGGAGGCGCCGAGCACCCTGATCCCCCTGGCGATCGGCGTCAGCCCCTCGACCAGCACGTCCTCGCGGCCGATATTGGCGATGGCGCGCAGCCGGTCGCCTTCGTCTGGGAAGACCGGCTGGTTGCCGAAAGCATCGTAACCGGACTCGCCGATCGGCCGCGACGGCTTGAGCTTGACCTCGATGATGTCGCTGGTCAGGCGGCAGGCATCGGGTTCGAGTTCGGCCCACGGCACATCGCGGAAGGTTTCGACGCCGCCTTGCAGGATCGCCTCGCCGACCCTGAGATTGTTGATGCCGGCCGGTAGCTTGCCTTCGAGCAGCAGCGTCAGCGAGGACGAGGCGCCGCCGGAGATGAAGTCGAGGCTTTTGCCGGAAAGGCGCTCGGTCTTGTAGGCATGGGCAACGAGTTGCCCGAGATTCTCCGGCGTCGGCATGATGGCGCCGAAGCAGCCGAGATTGGTGCCGATGCCGGCAATGCGCACGCCCTTGAACTCGAGTATCCGCTCGACGGTGGGGATCAGGTCGCTCGGCCAGATGCCTTCGCGGAGATCGCCGAGATCGATCATCAGCATGATGTCGTGGACGCGGCCCATGCGCTCAGCGATACGCGAAATCTCGCGAATGGTGGCGAGTTCCGACTGCAAGCTGATGTCGACGGTGCGCACCACCTCCTCGACACGCGCCATGGGCGGGCTGCGCAGCAGCATGATCGGCGCGTTGATGCCGCTGTCGCGCAGCCGGCGGATATTCTCGAACCGCGATTCGGCGATGCCGGCGACACCGCCGCGTAGCATGGCGCGCGCCACTTGCGGCATGCCGCATGTACCCTTGGTGACGCCGAACACCTTGATATCCGACAGCGCGCAGCGTTCGACGATAGTGCGGGCGTTGCGCTCGATGCGGCCAAGGTCGATGGCAACTTGCGGTCCCGACATCTTTATCCCCTGTAGACCAATCCTTGCGGATCGATCTCCGGCTTTCGGCCGGCGACGAGGTCGGCCAGGAATTTCCCCGAGCCGCAGGCCATGGTCCAGCCGACATGGCCGTGGCCGGTGTCGAGATAAAGGTTGCGGTATTTTGCCTGACCGATGACCGGCACCGAGTTCGGCATCATTGGCCTGAGACCCGCCCAGAGCACGGCCTTCTTCTCATCAAAGGCGCCGGGGAACAGATCCTTGCCGGTTCTGAACATGGTGGCAAAGTCGCTTGGCTTGTGGGTGCGGTCGAAGCCGGTGAATTCGGCGGTCGAGGCCAGCCGTAATCGGTTGCCAAGGCGCGAATAGGCCATCAGCTGGTCCTCGTCGGCGCCGCCCATGGTTGGCCCCTTGCTCTCGTCTTCCAGCGGAATGGTCGCCGTGTAGCCTTTCACCGGATAGACCGGCAGGTCGATGCCATAGCGGCGGCCGAGCAGGCCGCTTTCCGGACCCATCGAGATGACGACGGCGTCACCCGTCACCGGTCCGGCTGAGGTCACGACCGCACGAACCCGGTCGCCCTCGATGTCGAGGCCTTGAACCGTCGTGTCATAGAGAAATTTCACGCCGAGCTTTTCGGCCGCATAGGCGGCGAGCCCGTCGACGAAGATCCGGGAATCACCGGTCTGGTCGATCGGCGAATAGACGCCGCCGGCGATCTTTTCCTTCACCCCGGCGAGGCCCGGTTCAAGCTCGACCAGCCGGTCGCGGCCGACGATCTCGATAGGCAGGCCGTGCTCGGCCAGATAGCGATAGTTGTCGGTGCCGGTGTCGAGACTGTGCTGCGAGCGGAAGAAGTAGAGAATGCCTTTCTTGCGCTCGTCATAGTGGATGCCAGTGTCATCGGAGATGGCGTTGATGCAGTCGCGCGAATAGAGCGCCAGGCGCAATTTGACCTGGCTGTTGGCGCGCAGCCGCGCCACCGTGCACTGGCGCAGGAAGCGCAGGCTCCAGGCGAGAAAATAGGGATCGAAGCGCAGCCGCACCTTGATGCCGAGATCATGGTTGTAGAGTGCGCGCAAAAAAGTCTTCAGCGCCGCCGGCGAGGCCCAGGCGGTGGCGTCACCCGGCGAAACCAGGCCGGCATTGGACTGGCTTGTGCCACGCGCCGGCGCCGGGTGGCGCTCGATCACGGTGACCTCATGGCCATCAGCGGCCAGGTAATAGGCGGCTGCCGTACCGACAACACCGGCCCCAAGCACCGTTATTTTCATGCCATCCCCCAAAGCTCTTCGCGGCGCGGCGCCTCCACGCCGTGTCGCGAATGCTTTCCATAGCGCTTCGCCGCGCGGCTTGCGAGCCCTGAGGGTTGGCTCAGCCGCGCGCGGAATTCTTGCTGGTCAGGATACGCTCCCAGGCGAGCGCATCGGCAACGATCTGGTCGAGGTCGTCGCGTTGCGGGGTCCAGCCGAGTTCCGCCCGGGCAAGGTCCGAGTTGGCGACCACCGCAGCGGCGTCGCCAGGGCGCCGATCGCCCATCTTGACCTCGAAATCATGGCCGAAGGCGCGGCGCACGCTGTCAATGACCTCAAGCACCGAATAGCCATGGCTGTAGCCGCAATTGGCAACAAGGCTTTCGCCCCCGGCGCGCAGCCGCTGCAGGGCCAGGCGATGCGCCGCGGCCAGATCGCTGACATGGATATAATCGCGCATGCAGGTGCCATCAGGCGTTTCATAATCGGTGCCGAACACCTGCATGAACGGCCGCTTGCCGAGCGCGGTCTCGCAGGCAACCTTGATCAAATGCGTGGCGCCCGGCGTCGACTGGCCGGTGCGACCCTTGGGATCGGCGCCGGCAACGTTGAAGTAGCGCAGCGCCGTGTACCGCAAGGGATGTGCCATCGCCGCGTCGCGCAGCATCCATTCGCTCATCAGCTTGGACAGGCCATAAGGTGATTCCGGCGCCAGGCGGGCATCCTCGCGCACCGGCTCCAGCCCGGCGCCGCCATAGACGGCGGCGGTCGAGGAAAAGATGAAATTGGGCACGCCCTCGCGCACCGCGGTTTCGATCAGCGTGCGGGTCTTCGAGGTGTTGTTCTCGTAGTAGGCGAGCGGGTCGGCGACCGATTCCGGAACCACGATCGAGCCGGCGAAATGGATGATGGCGTCGACATGGTTGTCCCTGATGATCGAGCCGACCAATTCCTTGTCGGCGACATCGCCGACGACGAGCTTTGCCTCCGGCGCCACCGCCCATTCGAAGCCGGTGGAGAGCCGGTCGAGAACGACCACGCTTTCGCCAGCATCCAGCAATTCCCAGACCATGTGGCTGCCGATATAGCCGGCCCCGCCTGTCACCAAAACTGTCATCCGCGACCTCGCATCTCAAGATTTATCGGAAACTGTCTCAAACCCCGCTCTACTGGAAAGCCCGCCGCATGGCCATTAGAACTCGTGGTAACCGGCATGACCGGCATGTGGCATCGTCCTGAAACAAAGTTGATCCACATCAAGGGAATAGGCCACGATCCGTGGTCGTTAGGAACAGTTCCGGGGCGTGGCATTTTGACCAAAACGGCCCGGTGGACGGCCAATAGGGCAATGATTATGATCCCGCGCAAAATTGGGAAGCCAACATGAACTACCAGCGGTTCTTCGAAGAAGCGATCGACCAGCTCCATGCCGAGCGTCGCTATCGTGTCTTCGCCGACCTCGAACGCATCGCGGGCAAGTTTCCGCGCGCCATATGGCGTTCCAATGGCCGTGCCGAGGAAATCACCGTCTGGTGTTCCAACGATTATCTCGGCATGGGCCAGCATCCCGATGTCATCGCCGCATTCCAGAATGCGGCCGGCAAGATGGGTTCGGGCGCCGGCGGCACCCGCAACATTTCCGGAACTTCCAACCCGCTTGTCGAGTTGGAGCATGAGCTTGCCGACCTGCACGGCAAGGACGCCGCGCTGGTCTTCACCTCCGGCTTCGTTTCCAACGAAGCGTCGATCTCGACCATTGCGCGACTTTTGCCCAATTGCTTGATCATCTCGGACGAGCTGAACCATGCCTCGATGATCGAGGGCGTGCGGCGCTCGGGCGCCGAGAAGAAAATCTTCCGCCACAATGACGTCGCGCATCTGGAAAGCCTGCTGCAGGCGGCGGGTCGCGAACGCGCCAAGCTGATCGTCTTCGAAAGCGTCTATTCGATGGACGGCGACATCGCGCCGATCAGGCAGATCGTCGAGCTCGCCGAGCGCTACAATGCCATGACCTATATCGACGAGGTCCATGCCGTCGGCATGTACGGACCGCGCGGCGGCGGCATCACCGAGCGCGAGGGCCTGGCCGACCGCATCGACATCATCGAAGGGACGCTGGCCAAGGCGTTCGGCACGCTGGGCGGCTACATCACCGGCACAAGTGCGGTGATCGACGCGGTGCGCTCCTACGCGCCGGGCTTCATCTTCACCACGGCGCTGCCGCCGGCGATCGCCGCGGCGGCCACGACCTCGATCCGCCATTTGAAGTGCTCCCAGGCCGAGCGCGACGCCCAGCAGCAGCAAGCGAGCCGGACCAAGCAGATCCTGTCGGCGGCCGGCTTGCCGGTGATGGAATCGCCAACCCATATCGTGCCGCTTCTGGTCGGCGATCCGGAACTCTGCAAGATGGCCAGCGACCGCCTGCTTGGCGTGCATGGCATCTACATCCAGCCGATCAACTACCCGACCGTGCCGCGCGGCACGGAACGTCTGCGTATCACGCCGACGCCGTTCCATACCGACACGCTGATCGCAGGACTGCAGGACGCGCTGGTCGAGACCTGGGATGCACTGGGCATTCCCTACGGCTCCGCAGGCCGGCCCGCAGTGGCCAAGAGCGATCGGATCGTGCCGCTGCTGGTGCCCAAGTCGGGCGGCTGAGCCCGTTTTGAAACTCCGGCGGCAACATGGCTCGCCGGAGAGACTTTCAATCCCGATTCCGTCAGATCAAACAGTCTTCATCCATTTCGCCAGGCGATGCGCGGCTTCCTCGATCTGGTCGAGGCGGCGGTGGAAGCACAGCCTGAGGAAGGCTTCGCCGCCGGGACCAAAGGCGGTTCCGGGCGCCAGGCCGACATTGGCTTTGTCGACGATGTCGAAGGCAGCCGTGCGGGAATCGGTGAGGCCGTCAACGGTGAAGAACAGATAGAAGGCGCCTTGCGGCACGGTAAACCGGGCGCGACCGGTGGCGCCGAGAATGCCGCAGACCAGATCGCGTGCCTTCCTCGCCCGCTCCACCTGCTCAGTGACGAAAGCATCGCCCTCGTCAAGAGCGGCGACCGCGCCGCGCTGCATGAACTGGGCGACGCCGGAGTTCGAATATTGGATCAGGTTCTCGAACACCTGCTGCAGGCTCGGATGCGTCTTGATCCAGCCGACACGCCATCCGGTCATCGACCAGTTCTTGGAAAAGGAGTTGACGAACAGGATGCGGTCTTCCGCCGTCGCGATGTCGAGGAAGGACGGCGCCCGGCCATGGCCATAGTGGAACAGCGAATAGATCTCGTCGGCAATGATCCAGACATTCTTGGCGCGCGCGAGATCGAGGATCGCCTGCAACGTCTCATGATCGGCGGTCCAGCCGGTCGGGTTCGACGGCGTGTTGATGAACAGCGCCTTGGTGCGCGGCGTGATCGCCGCTGCGATCTTTTCGACATCACAGGACCAGCCATTGCCGGAATGATCGAGCGTGACCGCCACCGGAACGGCGCCCGACAGGGCCGCGGCGGCATCGAAATTCGGCCAGGCTGGCGACAGATAGATCACCTCGTCGCCCGCGCCGGCGAGAGCGGTCAGCGACATCTGTATGGCATGCATGCCGGATCCGGTGACAATGAATTGTTCCTCGGGGAACGTCTTGCCGAAATGCCTGGCGTAGTAGCGTGACAGCGCCTGCCTCAGATCGGGAATACCCCGCTGCCAGGTGTAGAACGTCTCGCCGCCGGCAAGCGCCTTCGACGCGGCATCGGTGATGAAGGCGGGTGTCGGCAGATCACCCTCGCCGGCCCAAAGCGGGATCAGACCCTCACGCAGGCGGCCGTAATTGACGACGGCGACAATGCCGCTTTCCGGTGCGGCGCGGGCTTCAGCGCGAAAGCTGTCGATCAGGCTCATGGACAAATCCGTTTTTGATTAGGGCTGCCGCTCTTTACCAGATGCTAGAACAGAAAACCCCGGCCGCGAACGGCCGGGGTTTTGGTCCAGCAATACCTGGCTGAATTACCGCTTGGCGAGCAGATCGCGAATTTCGGTGAGCAGCGCTACATCGGCAGGCGGCGGCGCTGCGGGGGCCGCAGGCTTCTCGCGCTCGAGCCTCTTGCGCAAATTGTTCACGGCCTTGACCATCAGGAAGATGATGAAGGCGAGGATGATGAAGTTCAGGACCGCGGTGATGAAGCTGCCGTAGGCGAGGACGGCGCCGTGCGCCTTGGCATCAGCCAGCGTCGCGGCCTTGTTGTCCAAGGACAGAGGCAGGAAATAATTGTTGAAATCCAGTCCGCCGAAAATCGCACCGACGATCGGCATGATGACGTCGTCGACCAGCGACTTGACGATAGTGCCAAAGGAAGCGCCGATGATGACGCCGACCGCAAGGTCCATCACATTGCCTTTGGAAATGAATTCCTGGAATTCTTTCAGCATTCGACCCTCCTTGTCATGGCCGGCCGTGTTGCCGCTCCGTCGTTGCGGCATCGACCTGAAGGCAACATAACAAAAACCTGCGGTTGCAACATCGCAAAAAGGAGAAAGCAACCGCTTTCTCCTTCCGTTACGGCAATTTGACCTACCTCCTGAATGTTACACCCGCGGTCATGCTGCCAAAGCCGCAATGGACTCCAGCGCCAAGCTGTGATTGCGTCCGGACAAGCCGGATGGAAAGACGGCAAAGGAGGAAATGCCAGGCGTGCAGGGCTTGTTCATCGTCATCATCGCGATCGCCTATGTGACGCTGCTGTTCGCCATCGCCAGCCTGGGCGACCGCCGTTCGGCCATTTCAGGGCCGAGCCGGGCACGGCCTTTCATCTATGCGCTTAGTCTGGCCATCTACTGCACCTCGTGGACCTTCTTCGGCTCGGTCGGTCTCTCGTCCGAACGCGGCCTCGAATTCCTCGGCATCTATACCGGCCCGGTGCTGGTGTTCGTGTTCGGTTTTCCGCTGCTCAACCGCATCGTGCGGCTGGCCAAGACAGAGAAGATCACCTCGATCGCCGACTTCCTCGGCGCGCGCTACGGCAAAAGCTTCACCGTCGCCGCCATCGCCACGCTGATCGCCACCATCGGCGCGGTGCCCTATATCGCGCTGCAACTGAAGGCGATCTCGGGTTCGGTCAGCCTGATGGTCGAGCACTATACGGGATCGCCGCCCTCCTTCGATCCATTCGTCAGCGACATCTCGCTGGTCGTCGCCATGCTGCTGGCGCTGTTTGCCGTGCTGTTCGGCACCCGCCATGCCGATGCCACCGAGCACCAGGACGGGCTGGTGTTGGCGGTGGCGGTCGAAACCGTGGTCAAGCTCGCAGCCTTCCTGGCGATCGGCCTCATGGTCACCTTCCTGATCTTCGGCGGCCCGGGCGACATGTTCGCCAAGCTGGCGCAGAATGGGCAGGTGCGGCAGGCGATGGGCTACAGCACTTCGCTCGCCACCTGGCTGGTGCTGACGGGCCTCAGCGGCTGTGCCATCATCATGCTGCCGCGGCAGTTCTACGTCACCATCGTCGAGAACCGCGGCGAGGCCGAATTGCGCACCGCGACCTGGGTGTTTCCGCTCTACCTCGTGGCAATCAACCTGTTCGTGCTGCCGATCGCCTTCGCCGGCCTGTCGCTGGTCGGCACCGGGACCAGCAGCGATCTCTATGTGCTGTCGCTGCCCCTGTTCAGCGGCCATGATTTTTTGGCGATGACCGCCTTCATCGGCGGGCTGTCGGCGGCAACCGCCATGGTGATCGTTGAAAGTGTGGCGTTGTCGATCATGATCTCCAACGACCTCGTCATCCCGCTGTTCGTGCGCCGCCTGCTCAAAACCTCGGCCTCCGAGACCGAGGACTGGTCGACGCTGATCCTCAATGTGCGGCGCGGGGCGATCTTCATCCTGTTGTTCATCGCCTTCCTCTACTACCGCGAGAGCACCAACAGCGCGCGCCTCTCATCGATCGGCCTGATGTCGTTCGCCGCCATCGCCCAGTTTGCGCCGGCGCTGGTCGGCGGGCTGATCTGGCGCGGCGCCAATGGCCGGGGTGCCGCACTCGGCATGGTCGCCGGCATTCTCGTCTGGGGCTATACGCTGCTCCTGCCCTCACTTGTCGCGCCCGACATCGACATTGTCGTGCACGGGTTGTTCGGATTCGAGGCGCTGCGGCCGCAGGCGCTGTTCGGCACGGTGGCCGAACCGCTGAACCATGGCGTGTTGTGGAGCCTGTCAATCAACACGCTGTTTTTCGTGCTTGGCTCGCTGTCACGCGCGTCGGTGCCGCTGGAGCGCATCCAGGCGTCGATCTTTGTGCCCAGGGATGCCGGCCCGATGCCGAGCCTGCGCCGCTTCCGCACCGCCATCACCGTCAACGACCTCAAGGACACGATCGGGCGCTACCTCGGCGTCGAGCGCACCGAGCGCTCCTTCCAGTCGTTCGAGAAGACCAACGGCACCTCGCTGCACGGCAAGGAGCAGGCGAGCATGGACGTCATCCGCTTTTCCGAGCAGCTTTTGGCCAGCGCCGTCGGCTCCTCCTCGGCAAGGCTGATCCTGTCGCTGCTGTTTCGGCGCCACGACCGCGAATCCCGGGACGCGTTCCGCTTGCTCGACGACGCCACCGAGGCGCTGCAGCACAATCGCGACCTCCTGCAGATCGCGCTCGACCAGATGGAGCAAGGCATCACCGTCTTCGACCGGGATTTCCGCCTGATCTGCTGGAACCGCCAGTACCGGGCGCTGTTCGACCTGCCCGATGAGATGGGCCAGGTCGGTGTCTCGCTTGACCAGATCCTGCGCCATCTCGCCGAGCGCGGCGACATCGCGGCCGACCAGCGCGTGACGATGCTCAACCGGCTGACCAGCTTCGTCAGCCCCTGGCAGATGGAGCTGAAGACCAGCGGCCGCATCCTGGAATTGCGCTCCAACCCGATGCCAGATGGCGGCATCGTTGCCACCTATGCCGACATTTCCGGGCGCGTCGAGCAGGATCTGGCGCTGAAGCGCGCCAATGAATCCCTGGAACAGCGCGTCAAGACCCGCACCATCGAGCTAACCCGGGTCAACGAGGAGTTGACCCGGGTTAACGAAGAGCTGGCGCAGGCGCAGATGCTGGCCGAAGAGGCCAATCTCGGCAAGACGCGCTTCTCCTCGCCGCCGCCGGCCACGACATCCTGCAGCCGCTGAACGCTGCCCGGCTCTATTGCTCCTCGCTGATCGAGAAGGCCGGCAAGGGCCCGGCCGGCAAGGCGGCGGTCAACATCGAATCCTCGCTGGAATCGGTCGAGACCATCCTTGGCGCCGTGCTCGACATCTCGCGCCTCGATGCCGGCGCGATGAAGCCGGACGATACCGCCTTCAACCTTGACGGATTGCTGCGCCAGATCGGCAATGATTTCCGACCAATGGCGGCGGAGAAAAAGCTTGGCCTGACGATCATGCCGTCGTCGCTGACGGTTGTGACCGACCGCAATCTGTTGCGCCGCCTGATCCAGAATCTCGTTTCCAACGCCATCAAATACACAAGGCACGGCCGCATCCTGGTCGGTGTGCGGCGGCGCGGCGAACTGGCGGAGATCCAGGTGATCGACACCGGTATCGGCATTGCCGGCGACAAGCTGAACACAGTCTTCCATGAGTTCACCCGGCTGGATGAAGGTGCGCGCGAAGCCGAGGGCCTCGGTCTCGGCCTCTCCATCGTCGACCGCATCGCCCGGGTGCTGCGCCTGGAGATTCGTATTTTCTCCAATCCGGGCAAGGGCACGCGCTTTTCCGTCATCCTGCCCGTCGCGGCGGTGCAGGAGCCGCGGCGCGAGGTCGAAACCAAGGCTCCTGCCCGTGCCGCAGCTTCGCTGGCCGGGCTCAATGTGCTCTGTATCGACAATGACGCCCGCATCCTGGAAGGCATGCGGCTGCTGCTCGAAGGCTGGGGATGCAAGGTCGACACGGTGTCCGGCTCACGGGATCTGGAGAGGGCCGCGATACGCCGCCCAGACATCGTGCTTGCCGATTACCACCTCGACGGCGAAACCGGTCTCGACATCATCGCCAGGCTGCGTGCGATCCATGGTGATGACCTGCCGGCCGTGCTGGTCACCGCCGACCGTTCCAACGAAGTGCGGGCAGCCGCAGGCGGGCTTGAGATTCCGATGATCAACAAGCCGCTAAAACCTGCGGTGCTGCGCTCGATGATGGCCAGGGTCAGGCCGCTGGCATCGGCCGCGGAATAAGGCCGCCAAGACCCAAGCCATTCCTGGCTCAGCGATTTGCAAGACTTTCAAGGTAAGCGCAGAACATATCGGCCATCGCGTCGGCGTAGGTTTCGATCTCGGCTGATGTTCGCGGACTCCCCGAAAAATCCTTTCCGACCGCACTGAGCGTCGTTGTGATCAGATCGCCAGCCAGGGTACGGACGATTTCCGGGGCTTCGGGCAGCGCCTCCCACAGGAATATCTGGACTGTGCGCTCTCCCGAGGCTTTCGCCTCGTGCGCCTCGGGCGCGTCGCGGTAAAGGGGCGCAGCATCATTGAGCGCCACCCGCACCGCGGCTTCTTCGCACTCCGAGCGGACGAAGGCGTGGACAAGGGCACGCAGCCGTTCGAGCGGTGGTGTCCGGTCGTCCTCGAGTATGGTGCGTAGCAGACCACCCGTCTGCCGCCATTCATCGCTCTGCAGCCTGAACAGGAGCGCGGCCTTGTTGGGGAAATACTGGTAGAGCGAGCCGACGCTGACCCCTGCCTTTTCCGCCACGCGCGTGGTGGTGAAACGCTGCGCGCCTTCGCTCGCCAAAACCTGAACAGCAGCCTCCAAAATCGCCGCGACAAGGTCCGTGGCGCGAGCCTGTTTTGGCTGTTTTCTCGTGGAAATCGAAGGGCTTGAGCGTTCGGCCATGTCTCGGCTCGGCAATGCGAATTGGAAACCTGAAGGATTATTCGTATTTTTCAGCGCAACACAAGAACGCAGTCCTTTTCGATCGGAGACTTTCATGCCAACGCTCACCAACGCCCCGCTGGCCCCTCTGCTGGATCGCCTTTTCAAGGAAGCCAATGCCGCGACCAGTCCGGCCGTGGCCGCCCTCTCGCACGAGGAGCGGGCGCGCCTGCTCAACAGCAAGACCGAATATGTCGATTTCTACGGACGGCTGAAGGACCTCTGGCTGGCGATCTCGCCGGAGACCGGCACGCTGCTCTACATGCTGGCGCGCGGCAGCGGCGCGCGCATCATCATCGAGTTCGGCACCTCGTTCGGCATCTCCACGCTCTATCTTGCCGCGGCACTCAGGGACAATGGCGGCGGCCGCCTGATCACCACCGAGTTCGAGCCGTCCAAGGTGATGCGGGCCAAGGCCAATTTGACCGAGGGCGGCCTCATCGATCTGGTCGAGGTTCGCGAGGGCGACGCGCTGCAGACGCTGAGCGCCGACCTGCCGGAGACGATCGATTTTTTGCTGCTCGACGGCGCCAAGGCGATCTATCCGGAGGTCCTCAGCCTGGTCGAGAGCCGCTTGAGGCCAGGCGCGCTGGTCATCGCCGACAACGCCGATTTCTCTCCCGAGTATCTGCAACGAGTGCGCTCGTCGACATCGGGTTACATCTCCACGTCGTTCGGCGAGGACGTCGAACTGTCCGTGCGGCTCGGCTGAACGGTCTCGTAGCCGCAAGGGATTCAACCTCGCGGCTCAAACCACCATGTCGCCAGAGCATGATGCCGAAAAGTGTGAAGCGGTTTTCGGACGACATCAGGCACTATCCCTTTGATCTAGAGGCGGATTCAGATTGCAGGTCGATTCGACCTGCAATCATCCGACTCTGGGGCGGCCGTAGGCGTTTACGTCAACCAACGCGCAACTTCCCGGCCTTCGACGACAATCGGGCCTTCATGCGCAGGTGACGTCATGATCAATACGCTTTTTTCCTCCTTGCGCGCTGCCCCGCGCCCGGCCTTGTTGGGGCTTCTGCTCTTCTTCTGTGCGGGTTTCGCCGACGGCGCACTCGTGCCTTTCTTTCCGCTCTGGGCAAGCAGCGAGGCGAACATCCCTGTCGGCGCGATCGGCCTGCTGTTCGGCTGCTATGCCGGCGGCGAGCTGCTGGCGGCGCCGCTGATCGGCGGCATCGCCGACCGGGTCGGCCGCCGGCCGGTGCTGATCGCCTCGTCCATCGGCGTCGGGGCCGGCTTCCTGGCCCTGTTCTTCGTGCATGGCGTTGTCGTTACCGCGATCGTGCTGCTGTTGACCGGCATGTGCGAGTCGGTGCTTCATCCGACGATCCTGACCGTGATCGCCGATGTGACCGCGCCATCCGCCCATCCCCGCTGGTTCAGCCTGGCGCATGTGAGTTCGAGTGCCGGGCAAATCCTCGGACCGGCCTGCTGCGCCCTGCTGGCGCTCGTGTCGCTGAGCAGCGTGTTTCTCGCTGGCGGAGCGATGCTTGTGCTGGGCGGGATCGTGATGCTCTTCGCCTTGAACGAGACGATCGGCATCGGCCGCACCACCGGCGACGATCGCCACGACGGTGAGGCCGATGAAGAGGAAGAGGGCTTGTCCGCGCTGCTGCCGGCATTCCGCGACGGCCGGTTGGCCAAGCTCCTGCTCTGGGTAGTGCTGTTCGAGGTCGCCGGCAACTGGATCGAGGCGGTGATCCCGCTCTACGCGCTTGACGCCGGGACGCTGACAGCTTCAGGCGTTGGCGCGCTGTTCGCCTACGCTGCTGCCTTGACGGTCGGCCTGCAGATGCTGGTCAGCCGCATGGTCGAGGCACGGTCCGCCCTGTGGCTGACGGTCGGTGCCGGCCTGGCAACGATACTCGCCTTCGCGCTGCTGGCCGCCTCGCCTGCCATGCTGACGCTCATCGGCGCCGTCAGCCTGTTCTCGATCGCCCAGATGCTGGTCGGGCCGCTGGTGCCGACCGCCGTCAACGCGCTGGCGCCTCCGACACGACGTGCCTCCTACATGGCGGCCTCGTCGGTGACGGTCGACCTCAAGGACTCGCTTGGGCCCTCAATCGGCACCGCGCTCTACGCGCTGGCGCCGCGCCTGCCCTGGATCGCCGGCATTCCGCTGGTGGCGATCGCATCGCTCGGCCTTGGCGCCGCCATCGGCCGGGCGCGGAGATCTGCAAGCGAATCCAGACAGGATAGCAACGCGGAGGCAATCGACTACGAAGAGCCGCCTGTAGCTTGGTCACCAGATGGGGCAGTTGAACAAGGATGAGCGCCGGATTCCGGCGTTCAATTCGCTGGCTGTAGCGGGTCGCTGCCGATCTTGGACAAAAGGATCACCGCCTGGGTGCGGCTGTCGACACCGAGTTTTTGCAGGATGGCGGAGACATGCGCCTTGATGGTGGCCTCGGAAACGCCGAGTTCATAGGCGATCTGCTTGTTGAGCAGACCTTCCGCCAGCATGCCGAGCACGCGGGTCTGCTGCGGCGTCAGAGCGCGCAGCCGCTTGATCAGGTCGGATATTTCGGGATCGCGCTCAACGCCGAGATCGACACCGGCGGGTGCTGCGATGTCGCCGGCAAGCACCGACTGCACGGCGTTGCGGATCTCCTCCATGCTGGCCGATTTGGAGATGAAGCCGGACGCGCCAAGGTCGAGCGCGCGCCTGATGGTGGCCGGATCGTCATGCGCGGAAACCACGACCAGCGGCACCGCCGGATGGATGCCGCGCAACGAGATCAGGCCGGAGAGGCCGCTGGCGCCCGGCATGGACAGGTCGAGCAGCACCAGATCGACATCTTCGTTGGCCACGACCAGCGCCTTGGCGGTATCGAAATCGCCGGCCTCGTGGATCGCAGCGACATTGCCGATGCCGGCAAGTGCCTCGCGCAGCGCGCCGCGAAACAGCGGGTGATCGTCGGCGATGACGAAAGTATAGCCTGACGGCAAATGTCCCTCCCCGAATCCCGTCGATGATTTTTGAGCTTTTCGGGACCAGTTGGACGATTATGAGGGGCCGCGCGCTGTTTTCAAGCGGCAAAACCAGCGCGCCGTGTTTTCCCTACTTTTGGCAGCTCAGGTCTTCTGCGAATTGAGCTTGGCGCCGCCGCCATTGTCCTTGTCCATATCCTTGACGATGCCCATGAAGCCGCGCACGAAGCGTTCCATGTAGCTCATCGTCTTGTCGAAATCCTCCTCGCTCGGCAGTTTCGATTCGAGGCGGGCGGAGAGCGAATTCTCCAGCTTGGTGACGCGCTCGTCCATTGCCTTCATCGAGGTCTGCAAGCGGTCGATCTCGTCCTGGTAAGCGGCGCGTTCGTCCGCCGCCACCTTGCAGACGAGTTGGCCGGAGTGTTCCTCGCAGATCGACATCGCGCCGGTCTGCGTGTCCATGCGGACATAGCCATTGGCGGATTTTTCCAGCCGGTAGCGGTCGGTTTCTTCCGAATAGGCTGATGCCGCGACCAGCGAAACCAGCGCGGCGGAGATCAAGATGTGTTGCAGACGCATGTTGTCCTCCATGGCCAAGGCTTGAAATATCGCATGTTTGCGCCGGAAATGGGGAAGACCCTTGGCGTGGCCTTCCCCGCACGACTGGTTCGGAATCTTTTTGACGCAATTCCGGACGGAAAACCGTTTCACACTTTTCCTGGAATTGCTCTATAGCGCAAACATGTCTCAGTTTATCTACAAGATAACCCCGCAAGCGCTTTGGCGCGAGGCCGAAGCCAAGGGCCGCTTCACCGGCGCGCCGGTCGACATCGCCGACGGCTTCATCCATTTCTCGACGGCGGCGCAGGCCAGGGAAACGGCAGCAAAACATTTTGCCGGCCAGAGCGACCTTCTGCTGGTCGCCATCGACGGCGCCAGCCTGGGGCCTGCCCTGAAATACGAGGTTTCACGCGGCGGCGCGCTGTTTCCGCATCTTTACGGCGTGCTGGAGTTGAAAGACGTCGTGTGGGTCATGCCGCTGCCGCTCGGCGCTGATGGCATCCACCTCTTTCCGATACTGGAGGCCGAATGAGTCTGTTCGACCGGCTCGGCCAAAAACTGCTGTTCACCTTTGATCCGGAAACCGCGCACGGCATGTCGATCACGGCGCTGCGCTGCGGCCTGCCGGTCGGCGCGCGGACGGTGCGCGACATCAGATTGAAGGTCAGCCTTTGCGGGATCGATTTCCCCAACCCGCTCGGCATGGCGGCCGGCTATGACAAGAATGCCGAGGTGCCCGACGCGCTGCTTGGCCTCGGCTTTGGTTTTGCCGAGGTCGGTACGGTCACGCCGCTGCCGCAGGCAGGCAATCCGAAGCCCCGTATCTTCCGGCTGACGGCGGACGAGGCAGTGATCAACCGGCTGGGCTTCAACAATGAAGGCCATGCCGCGGCCGAAAAACGCCTTGCCGCCCGCAAGGGGCGCCCTGGTATTGTCGGCGTCAACATCGGCGCCAACAAGGACAGTGCTGACCGCGTCAGTGACTATGAGCGCGGCGTTGCCCGTTTTGCTGCTTATGCAAGCTACCTGACCGTGAACATCTCCTCGCCCAACACGCCCGGCCTGCGCAACATGCAGGCGCGCGAGCAGCTCGGCGAACTCCTGTCGCGGGTCATGGCCGCGCGGGCCGCCGCAACAGTTCAACCGCCCATCTTTCTCAAGATCGCACCGGACCTGGTCGAGGCCGAGCTGGAGGACATCGCCGCCGAGGTCGTTGAAAAACGGATCGACGGCGTCATCGTCTCCAACACCACCATCTCGCGGCCGGCATTGCGCAGCACCGGCGCCGCAGGAGAGACCGGCGGGCTTTCGGGAAAACCGCTGTTCGAACACTCGACCATCGTGCTGGCGAAGATGCGCAAGCTGCTTGGTCCGAATATGGCTGTCATCGGCGTTGGTGGCATCGATTCCGCAGAGACGGCGCTGGACAAGATCCGTGCGGGTGCAGACCTCGTCCAGCTCTACACCAGCATGATCTATGCCGGGCCGGCCCTGCCGGGCCGCATCGTCGCCGGGATGGCTCGCTTTTGCGAGACGGAACGGTTGAAGTCCATTCGCGCGTTGCGCGACAGTCGTCTTGACCAGTGGGCTTCGAAGCCGCTCAGCTGAACGCCGTGCGCACCCGCAGCCGCAGAATCGCCAGCAGGCTGAAGCCGCGCACCAGCAGGAAAACGTGCAGCGCCGCCCACAGGCCGTGATTGCTGAAGGCCGGCGCAAGCGTGAGCAGCGCAGCGGCGAAGGCCAGGAATGACAGCAGCATCATGTTGCGCATGTCGCGCGACCAGGTCGCGCCGATGAAGACACCATCCATCTGGAACGCCAGCACACCGCTCAGCGCGGTGAATGCCGCCCAGGGCAAATAGATGTCGGCGACCGAGCGCACCTCCTGCGAGGTCGTGACGACGGCGACCAGATTGGCACCGGCCACGAGCAGCACCAGCGTTGCGGCGCCGGCCAGTCCAAAGCCCCAGAACAGGGTCAGCCGCACCGCCCGACGGAAGGGATGCTCGGCGCGCGCGCCGATGGCCCGGCCGACAAGCTGCTCGGCGGCAGTGGCAAAACCATCGAGGAAATAGCCGGCGACGAGGAAGAAATTCATCAGGACCGCATTGGCGGCCAGCGTCACGGTGCCGAACTGTGCGCCCTGGCGCGTGAACAGCGCGAAGGCGGCGAGCAGCGAGAAGGAACGGATCATGATGTCGCGGTTAAGCGACAGCATGTGCAGGAAGGCTGATATGTCGAGTAGCCGATGGCGTGGCAAGGCTGGCGTTGCGCGGAAGCGACGGATTACGATAGCCAGGCCAAGCAGCATGGCCAGGAACTCGCCAGTGACGGTCGCCCAGGCGACGCCGGCAACGCCCCAGCCGAGCTTCAGGCCAAGCAGGAAGCAGAGCGCGATGTTGATGCCGTTGAGTACCAGTTGCAGCACGAGGCCGAGCCCGCCCTCGCCGCGCCCAAGGACATAGCCGAGGATGGCATAGTTGATCAGCGAGAAGGGTGCGGCAAGCAGCCTGATCCTGATGTAGATGCCCATCGCCTCGCTGACGCGCGGTCCGGCGTCCATGAACCACTCGCCACCGACGGCGATCAGTGGCGAAAGCGCCGCCAGCACGACGCCGGCGACAATGGCAATGAGGGCGGCGCGCCAGAACACGGCCTGCTCCTCAAGCGCATCGCCACGCCCGAAAGCCTGGGCGACGAGACCGGTGGTGCCGGAGCGCAGGAAATTGAAGCTGGCGAAGACGACGTCAAAGATCAACGCACCCGCCGCCAGGCCGCCGAGCAAGGCGGCGTCGCCAAACTGGCCGATCACAGCCGTGTCGACCAGGCCAAGCATCGGCGTCGTCAGATAGGCGAGCGTCATCGGCACCGCTATGGCGAGCACGGAACGGTTGGTGACGACAAAAGATCTGGCGTCGGCTGGGGTTGCACCCTTGTCCAAGGGATTGCTGCCTTGCTGATTGCTGCTTGATCGAGGAGCCGATGTGCCCCATTTTCCGGCCACCGCGCAATCATTCTTCCCGTGACGGCCAACCGAAATCCCGGTCTGGCGCGAAGCCGCCGGATCCTGTTCATGCCCCTGCAGATCGTCCACCACCCCGACTACGACGCCGGCTTCGCCACCAACCATCGCTTCCCGATGAGCAAGTATCCGCTGCTCATGGAGGCCTTGCGCGCACGCGGCCTGGCCGGAGCCGATGCGCTCAACACAGCGGAACCAGCGCCGGCCTCATGGCTGAAGCTTGCCCATGCGGCCGACTATGTCGATCAAGTCATCAGTTGTTGCGTGCCTGAAAAGATCGAACGCGAGATCGGCTTTCCGGTCGGTCCACGCGTTTCGCTGCGCGCCCAGCTTGCCACCGGCGGCACGGTGCTGGCAGCGCGGCTTGCCTTGCGCCACGGCATTGCCTGCAACACCGCCGGCAGCCATCATGCGCGGCGCGCGCAAGGTGCCGGCTTCTGCACCTTCAACGATGTCGCCGTCGCCTCGCTGGTGCTGCTCGAAGAGGGTGCGGCGCAAAACATCTTGGTCGTCGATCTCGACGTGCACCAAGGCGACGGCACGGCGGATATTCTCACCGGTGATCCGCGCGTGTTCACCTTCTCCATGCATGGCGACCGCAACTACCCCGTGCGCAAGATCGCTTCCGATCTCGACATTGCATTGCCCGACGGCACGGGCGACGCCGCCTATCTCGAGAGGCTCGCGGCCATCCTGCCGGACCTATCCGTCAAAGCGCGCTGGGATATCGTCTTCTACAATGCCGGCGTCGACGTCCATGCGCAGGACCGGCTCGGCCGGCTGGCGCTTTCCAATGACGGGCTACGCGGTCGCGATACCATGGTGATCGATCATTTCCGCGCGCTCGGTATTCCCTTTTGCGGCGTCATCGGCGGCGGCTATTCCACTGACGTGCCCGCGCTCGCCGCGCGCCACGCCATCCTGTTCGAGGTCGCCTCGAACTACGCCTGAGAGCTTATCTCCGGTAGTTGGCGATCCTGAGCAGGATGAAGGCCGGGACAACGATCGCGGCACCGAGCAGGATATAGCCGAGGAAACGGTCGATGGCGTTGAAGCCCAGGTTCCAAAGGTCCATGAAGAATTTCTGGATCGCGTAGAACACATCCCACGGCGACCAGCCGAAGGCGTGCATGACCAGGCCGACGAGGAACGACACCACCAGCAGCTTCAGGATCACCCTGAGCGGCGAGTCGCCGAGAAAGCGTGTCAGTGCGGACAAGGCCTGTCTCCAGATTCAGGTGCCCGGACTCAAGGGCACGGCCCAGAGATACGTGCTTGGTGGCGATCCATCAAGCCGGCGCGGTCTGCACCTGGGACGGTAGGCCGCCGCTAGATGTTGCCTGCGGTAGAAAGCCCACAACGCTCGAGCATCTGACCGAGCGGTGAACGCGCCGGAACGGCGCGGCCCGCCATCCATTTCCGGAGCGTGTGGTCGAACAGATGAATGCACAGGGTGCGTGGCGTGCCTATCTGCGAAAGCGGAAGGGCCGGATCGAGCAACATCGCGACCTGATAGTGGTGGACCGGATAGAAAACATCGATGGGTGCCGCGTGATGAATGGTGCCGGCCTCGCGGGCGAAATAGGTGATCGCCTCGGGCCCCAGCTGGCCCCAGCTGTAATTGGACACGTGGATGGGCAGGCCTATAAATTTGCGGAACCTGTAGCGCAGCAGCTTCGAGCGCACGAGCCACGGCACGATGTAATAGGGATCGTCCGCGAACTTCAGCATCTCGAGCAGAGTCTGGCTGCCGACCGGTAATTTCAACACCGCGCCGTTGAGTTGATCATTTGTCTGATAGCCGAAAATATAGTCTTGCTTCGGAATTGGTCTGACACAAAACACATCGCAATCTACATACAGACCGAGCCCCGCCTCCAGGATCTTCAAACGGTAAAGATTGGAAAACAGCGACGGGCTTCCGTTCGACTTGTAATAAACGACCCGCTCCCTCGACATCAGTTTCGATGCGTCGGCGGTTTCCACACCGGGCGGAACATTGCGCGGGATATCATAGCAATGGAGAACCATCCGGTGCCCCGCCAGCACGAAAGAGCGCAGGCAGGCTGCATGAAGATCATCCAGGGACGCGCCGATCCAGACGGCGTTGACAACCGGCTCGATTGGATCGTCCGGCCGTGCCTCTGGATACTCCCGGCCCATGCTGATCACCGGCGCTCGATCCCCCTGATCTCGGCCGTCAGATCACGGATGATCCTGGCGGGCGATCTCAGCTCACGCATCACGGCCCTGTAACCCGCCGCCCGTTCCTCAAGGGCTGGCATTGCTTGAAAAACATCGCTGAGAAGATCGAACCCGCGTGCGGTGTAGGGTCGAAAATACCGCCCTGCGGTCGCCTTCAACGAGTTTGCGGGCACGCCAACCGGCACACAGCCGGCATAGGCGCATTCGACATATTTCATCAGCTCGACATTATGGAGCGTCCCGCAAAGGAAGAAATGGGTGAACTGCGAGGCAAGGCTGACAAAGCGCGCATGCGTGATGTCGTGACGCGGCGGTTTTCCATCCTCCGGATATCCGGGATGCTTGAGGTCGAAGAGGAACGGTCGCAACCAGGGAAACCGGGAGCGCTTGCGGCGCAGAGCATAGCGCACCGGATACAGGGTTTTGGAATTGCTGCCCGACAGGAAGATCTTGCGGCGGCGGTAAGCCAGGCGGACCTCGACCTCTCGCGAGGAATCGTAGGGATAGGGCAAGTGGACGACGCGAGAGACTTTCAGCGTCGTCACGAACGCCAGGAATGGTCCCTCGGGATCGTAGGTCGTGGCATAGTGGACGCCGGGATGGTCGGCGCAATCGAAGATGAACCTGACACAGGGATTGGCCGTCTCCGGCATGTCCGGATCGCTGACCCGGAAGAAGAGCAGCGGCCGACGGCTGGCGGGAACCGCCAGATGCTCTGTGAGCACCTCCACATCGCCGGGTTCGAGACGATTGTCGACGATAGCGGCCTCGCAATCGCCTTGGCCGATCTGGCTGATCGGCCGGGCCTCCCACGACAACGGCCTGGCGAAGGCCGGGCCCACACCCGGGTAGATCGCCTTGTCATACGGATGCGTGTCCGAATGGAAATAGATGATCCGCAAAGCAAATTCCCCCGAATTGCCCTGGGCACAGCGAACCTAAGCCTCCGGCCGGAGGCCAGTTGCCCACGGATTTTGTACGCTGCCGCATGGGAGTCGAGCAACTGGAGGGACTGTTCATCTCGAACAAGTGATCGAAATTCTAGGCTTGCGAAGGCCCGCAATTCTTAAATATAGGTAAACAAGATCGTTTTAGTTTATTGAAAATAAAACACAAAATCGTCATTTTCGAATTTCGCGCAATGTGCGTGCAATTTTCACCTGCGAGACATCAGGCGTCTTTCAGGTGACTGGTTGCGCGGCGCCCTGACCCCCTACCCGCAACTGGCGAACGCCAGTTCAGGACAGTGCAGCCATCCCTGAAAGACACCGAAACGGAGCCCGACCGCCCCAACGGCCAGGCTCCCGGAAATTAACCTGCGTACCGATTTGCCGGATGCGCGTTTGTGTTGGAGTAATGCTCGTGTCCTCTCAAGCAAAGATCGTCCTGACGGCGGCTACCCTCGCTGTGTGCCTTCTCGGGCCGGCGATGGCCGCCGACCTTTCACCGACCTACAATGATCCCCCGGCCTTCCAGTGGAGCGGCGCCTATGTCGGCGTCCATGGCGGCACGGCGTTCACCAAGATGCCCAATCCGTTCGCCGACCGAAACGGCTTCAGCGGCGGCGTTCAGGCCGGCTACAACGAGCAGATGGGTCCCGCCGTTCTCGGTGCCGAGATCGAGGGCTCGTATCTGGGCGGCGCCGAACACGATGTCCGCGGCGGCAAGATCAAGGAGAAATGGCGCGGGGCCGCCAAGGCCAAGGCAGGCGTCAGCTTCGACCAGACGCTGCTGTTTGGAACCGGCGGTGTTGCGCTGACCAAGTTCGACAAGGGCGACAATGTCAGCAGCGCCGACGGATGGAAGGTCGGCTATCTCCTGGGCGCCGGCATCGAGCAGGGCTTTGCCGGCGGGCTGTCGGCCAAGGTCGAGTACGACTATGTCCGCACCCCTGGCGTCGAGGCGACATCGGCGCTTGGCACGTCCAAGACGACGATCGGCAGCCATGAGCTGAAGGCTGGTATCAACTACCGCTTCTAGAGCGGGCGAACTGGATTGCGCGATTCCCGCCGGGGGCATCGCGCAATCGGCGTTTCAGTGTGCGCCAGTGCCAGAGCCGGTCGGCTTTTTCCGCAGCGGACCCACGTTTGCGCGTTTCGTTGCAATGTCGATGCAATCTTCGCGATCTAGCCGCCTTGATGCACGGCGATCGGCTTTCGGCGGCCTGCATCGGCGATCTGGCCGCCCTCGGGGTGCATTTTGACAAGCCTCGTCGGGCGCCGGCAATGATCCGTCGTGAAGGCAGGCGGGGTTTGCAGGTTGCGGTCGGCGGGTTCGTTTCGGGGCGCCTGCGCCCCATCGTTATGTCGCGAGTTGGGGGATGCGATCGAGGACGATGCGCAGAATACGCTGGTCGGGGCAGGATGTCGGCAGGTGCAGGCGGATTTGCGTTTTCATCTCGACCACCCGCGCAGCGATCTTGATGAGGCGCAAACGCAGCGTGTCGAATTGGGCGACGGCAAAGCTCGAGCGTTTCGGCATCGCAGCGCGCAGGCCCCACATCAGCCAGTAGGCGCCGGCATGCAGGAACAGCCGGAACTGGTTGGCCGTCGCTCTTGTGCAGGATGTGCGGTCGGCGGCAAGATGCGTCTTCCAGGACTTGATGTGGTTCTCGGCCGCGCCGCGCCGGCAGTAGAGGTCCTCGTAGAGCGCCTTGGCCTTGCCACTGGCCAGATTGGTGACGATGAAGCGGGTGTCAGCTCCTTTGGCGCCGACCTCGACGCGCGCGATGATGCGCTCCACGCGGCTCCAACTGGCGGCGCCGTCAAAGAACTCCTTGAAGCGGCGGACCTTGTTCGTCTTCGACGCTTCAAAGCGCGCCATCGTGCGGGCTTCCAGGTCCGCGACATGCTCGCGCAGCGTCGTGGTGGGCGCCACGCCGAGGATGAAGTCTACACCGTTGGCGCGGCACCAGTCGATGACCTGCGGACCGCAGTAGTGGCTGTCGGCCCGGATCAGGATCCGTGTGTTCGGCCAATTGCTCCGGATCGCCCGCACCAGGCGGCGCAGGTGGGGGCGGATTTCTGCCCCGCTCGGCCGCCTGGCCGGTCGCAGGATCGCGCTGACGAACCGGCCCGCACCGTCGAACACTACGATCGGCTGGAAGCCGTATTCGTCGTAATGCGCGTTGAACAGGCGCAATTGCTGGCCGCCATGTACGGCATCAAAAGTATCGTCGATGTCGAGCACGATCCGCTTCGGCACCTGCCGGAAGGAAGCGCAATAGAGGTCGACCATCGCCCGCCCCATCGCGACCAGCTCCCGCACGCCGGGCAGGTTCTCCAGCCGGCACAGCGTCGACTGGGAGGCCAGATCCCGACCCGACGGCAGCGCATCCTGGGCCATCTTGAAGACCGGATCGGAGCGCAGCCGGTTGGCGTCATTGCCATCCTCATAGCCGGCGGCGATCATCTTCATGCGAAAGCCGATCATGTCCGCCAGGCTGTGGACGACCTGGTCCGGGCAGCGCGGATCATCGATGCAACGCGCCAGACGGTCGGCCACCCGCAGTCGTTTTTCCACCTCGGCCAGCACCAGAACGCCACAGTTGGAGGACAACATGCCGCCGTCGAAACGGGCGACGACGGACTTGCCGCCCACTGATGACAAACCGCTCAGCGGCAGGGTAAGATCATTCATGGCGGGTGTGGTCTCCGGGAAATGATTCGGATCGGCTTTAGCAACCAAATCCTACGTCATTTCAACGGCTTGCGCCACATCCGCCAACCACCCTGAATTTTTCGGGCTAGGTCCCGCATGAATTTTCGTATGGGAATCTGTTATGACCACGCATGACGCCGGCCTTTTCATACGGGGCTCGAAGATGGTGTTCATCGCAATCGCGCTGGCGATCGCGGGCTGTGCCTCCGACATCATGAAGAACTATGTCGGACAGCCGGTCGAATCGGTCATTCTGGATTACGGCCCGCCAACGGCGATCGTCGATCTCGGCCAGGGCGAACGCGCCTATCAGTGGCGCAAGGTATCGACGTCAGCGGTTTCCGGAACATCGAGCGGTGAGGTTCGCCACACAAAACACGGAACGGTCTATGAAGAGACCGAAACGCCCGGCTATATCGAGCGCCAGGAATGCTTCTACACATTCTACGCCCGCGCTTCCGGCGGCCGCTGGTTGATCACCAATTTCCGCCAGCCAAAGCTGGAGTGCGAATGAATTGCCGCGGCCGCAGATCTCCACCAGCCGCGGACAAAGGAGAATACCCATGCGCGTCCTGCTGATCGAGGACGAACCGGAAATGGCCTCCGTGCTGAAGGCCGCGCTCGAGCGTCTGGACATCATCGTCGACCATGCCGCGACGTTGGCTGACGCCGAGGCCATGGCTCGTCTGGGTTATCACGACGCGGTGGTGTTGGACCGCCGGCTGCCGGATGGCGACGGTCTCAGCCTGATACCGCGCCTGCGCGCCTTGCACCTGGATGTGCCTGTCATCGCGCTGACGGCGATGAGCGGGCTGGATGAGCGCGTCGCCGGGCTCGATGCCGGCGCCGACGACTACATGGTCAAGCCCTTCGCCACGGTGGAGCTGGTCGCGCGGCTCCATGCCCTGCACCGGCGCTCGTTCACCTCGCGCGCCAACCAGACCATGGTCGGCCGCCTCACCTATGATTTCCGCCACCGTGAGGCACTGGTCGAGGATCAGGCGCTTGACCTGCCGCGACGCGAAAGGCTCGTGCTTGAAACGCTGATCCGCCGGCCGGGCCGTACGATCATGCGCAGCGCGCTGGAGGAAGCCGTCTACGCACTCGACGACGAGATCGGCTCCAATGCGCTCGATGCGCATATTTCACGGCTGCGTCGCAAGCTCGACGATGTCGCCGCCGGCATCGAGATCCGGGCGATCCGCAACCTCGGCTATCTCTTGCGGGCGGCCTCTTGAAGAAGGTGCGCACGCGCTCGTTGCAATGGATCCTGGTCCGCCGGATGATCCTGCTGCAGGCGGCGACATTGCTGATCTTCATCGTGCTTTGCGCGGCAGCACTTTGGATCGCCAATCCTCGGCTCTTGATCGACAACGAGGCGGCCGTCGCCGCTATCAAGGAAGCGGTCGGCCGCGACGAAAGCGGCAAGCTGATCGTCAACGAGACCAAGGAGCTTGCCAGTTTTCGCGAGGGCTTCCCCAATGTCTGGTACATCGTTCGTGACGGCAGCGGCCAGAGCGTGCGCTTCGGCAACGTGCCTGACGTCTACGCCAGGAATTTTGGCGACCTGCTGGGCGAGGCCGATCACGCCACCATCGGATTTTCCGAAGATGATTTGAGGCCGGAGGCCTATCTCGAAAAGGCCGCGACCAGGGCCGGCACGGTACAGATCATCGCCGGGACGCGGTCGTCGCGAGAAACCGACGGCCTTGAGCTCAGCATTTCGGCCACTGTCGACGTCGCCAGGAATCCCGACGGCAGCAGGAACTGGGAGAAGGCGCTGCCGGCGCTTGCGGTCATCATCCTCATCCTGTTGTTGCCGATCGTCCTGGTCATGGGAACCACGACCCTGGTGACGACACCGGCGGTGGTGCGCCGGTCCTTCGCCGGCCTTGTCGAGACCGTCCGCCAGGCCGCGCGCATCGATATCGGCACCCGAGCCATGCAGTTGCCGGTCAAGAATGTGCCGCAGGAGATCGCGCCGCTGGTGCACGCTTTCAACGAGGCACTGGCCCGCCTTGCGCAGGGCTATGACCGGCACAATCGCTTCCTCACCGACGCGGCGCACGAACTGCGCACGCCGATCGCCATCTTGCGCACGCGCGCCGAGCTGCTGAAGCAGGAGCCGCAGAGTGCCCGCCTGCTGCATGACATCGAGCGCCTGTCGCATCTTGCCCAGCAACTGCTCGACCATCAGATGCTCGACCGGCCGACGGACCAGCGCCAGCTCGTCGATCTCCGCGATCTCGTCAGCCGGGTCGCCGCCGACTTTGCCCCGCTGGCCATCGAGGCTGGCTATGACCTTGCCTTCGAGCCTCCCCCAGGCAAGGCCCAAGTGGAGGTCAATGTCCTGCAGATCGAGCGGGCGCTGGCCAACCTCGTGCGCAATGCAATCGAGCATGGCGGCGGCAGTGGCACGATCACGATCGCCATCGACGGGACCGGCGGCATCGAGGTGCGCGACGAGGGTCCGGGCATTCCCGCGGAAGAGCGCGAGAATGTCTTCGAACCCTTCTACCGCTTGCAGCCGCAGTCGCGCGGGGCGGGACTGGGACTGAACCTTGCCCGGCAGATCGCGCTGCTGCATGACGGAACGATCCGGATCCTGACCGGCTCATGGCGCGGCGCCCGTATCCGCATGGAGTTGCCGGTGCGTCCGTGACGGTGGCCGTTGGATCGTTTTGACGCAATTCCGGACGAAAAACCGTTTTACACTTTTCCTGGAATTGCTCTAACGGCGCCGAACCCATGGCGGTCGGCTGCCCGATAACCCCACGTCGATCCCTGGCTTATCTGTTTTCTAACCAATTGCCGCTATTGCCATTCCCAAGAGCGGGAGCCAGGCTTTGGTGGGAACGGGAAAAATCGGCGCGCACCGCGCAATCACGCTGTCGGTCGTCGTGCCATGCTACAACGAGCGCGACGGCGTGGCCGAGCTTCATCGACGCGTCAGTGCCGTATGCCTTGAGCAAGGCCCTTCGTACGAGATCGTGCTTGTCATCGACGGAGCGACCGACGGCACCCGCGAGGCCATTTTCGAACTGGCCGACAAGGACGACCATGTCGTCGCCATCGACCTTGCCCGCAACTACGGCCACCAGATCGCGCTCACCGCGGGGCTGGAGTTCTGCCGCGGCGAGCGCATTCTCATTCTCGACGCCGATCTCCAGGATCCGCCCGAACTGCTTGGCGCGATGATGGCGAAGATGGATGAAGGCTTCGATGTCGTCTACGGCCAGAGGGTGAAACGCGACGGCGAAAGCTGGTTCAAGCTGGCTTCCGCCTCGATGTTCTACCGGTTGCTGGGTCGCATGGTCGATGTCGAGATCGCGCCGGACTCCGGGGACTTCCGGCTGATGAGCCGCCGGGCGCTCGACCATCTGAACGCGATGCCCGAACGCTACAGGTTCATTCGCGGCATGGTGAGCTGGATCGGGCTCAGGCAGGTCGCCTTCCCCTATGAAAGGCACCGGCGCTTTGCCGGCACCACTCACTACCCGCTGAAGAAGATGGTTCTTCTGGCGGTCGACGCCATGACCAGCTTTTCGATCGTGCCTTTGCGGTTTGCCTCGCTGCTGGGGATGATGTTCGGCCTGCTCGGACTGGTCGTGCTTGGCTATACGCTGTTGGAATGGTCCAGGGGTAATGTGGTGCCTGGCTGGACGAGCCTTGCCGCGATCATGCTGATCATGGGCAGCGTCCAGCTTCTGGTGCTCGGCATCTTCGGCGAGTATCTCGGCCGCATGTATATGGAGACGAAGCGGCGGCCACTCTACTTCGTCAACGAGATCGTTTCGCGCGACGAGCAGACCGACCAGCAGGCCAAGGACAATGACCTGGCCATCCATCGCCTGCAGGAGATGGCGAAAAGAGCCGCGCGTGGCTGAAGCGAAGATCGACCGGATGCAACGGGAACGGCATGGGCAGGATGCGGTCGGCTTTTCCGTCTGATGTCTCGCGGATGCTGCGCTTTGGCGCCGTCGGGCTTCTCAACACGGCGCTTGGATATTCGCTGATCCTGGCCGGGCTGGCGCTGGGCCTCGGCGATATCCTTTCCAATGCGGCAGGCTATGCCGCGGGCCTTACCCTCGGCTTCTTCCTCAATCGCCAATGGACGTTCGGACGTGCCGGCGGCTTTCGCCCCGGCGTGGTCGTTCGATACGCGATCACCTTCGTCGTCGCCTATGGCGCCAACCTCGGCGTCGTGGTCGCCGCCATGTCTGCCGGCTTCATCGAAAACCCGTTCGTCCATCTGGCGGGAAACTGCCTCTACTCGGTCATCTTCTATCTCGGCTCGGCCCGGTTCGTCTTCGTCGGCGGTGCTGAGGATGCCGCAACGGCAACGCTTGGAGCCGCGACACGAACCCCGGTCTCAGCAATCGCGACGGCCATGCCGTCGCCTGGAGCCGCGACATGAACCAGGCCGCTGTCATTGCAACGGCGACACCGTCGCTCGGAGTCGCGACATGAGTCAGGCCGCAGCAATCGCGATGACAGCGCCATCGCTTGGGGACGCGCAACGCATCAGGCTGATCTTCTGCCTTCTCGGCGCCTGCGTCGTGGCCTATCTGCTCGCTGCCTTTGCCGGCGCCACCCTCCAGGACCCGGACAGTTGGTGGCAGGTGAAGGTCGGGCTGGACTTCCTGGCAAACCGGACGTTTCCGACCACCGACCCCTATTCCTATACTTTCGCCGGCCAGCCCTGGATCGCCAAGGAATGGCTGGGGCAAGTGCTTCTCGCCCTTGCCTACAGCGCCGGCGGCTGGAATGGCGTCGTCACCCTGATCATCGCCACGATCGGCCTGACGGTTTTCCTGATGGGGTGGTTCCTCAGCGCATGGCTGAAGCCGATACTGGCTATCGCGCTGGCCTTCGCCGCCGCCTTCCTGATCGCTCCCATCTATACGGCGCGCCCCCACGTCTTCACCTTGCCGATCATCGTCGTCTGGACGGCAATGCTGTTTCGTGCCGCGCAAGAGGAGAAAGCCCCGCCGCTGTGGCTGCTGGTGCTTGTCGTCTTGTGGGCGAACCTGCATGCCACATTCACGCTGAGCTTCGTCATCGCCGGCTTTGCCGGGCTCGATCTGCTGGCGCGCTCGGGCCTGTCGAAGCCCGCCCTTCTGGCAAAATGGATCGCTTTCGGCCTGCTCTGCCCACTGGTCAGCCTCATGCATCCCTATGGGGTGAAGGCCATCCTGGCCACGCTTACCGTGGCCTATGGCAACGAGGCGGTGCCGCTCATCCTGGAGTGGCGGCCGTTCAATGCCCAGGAGCAGCTCTTCCAGGAAGCGGCGATGTTGCTGGCGCTTTTCGGGCTGCTGGTATCGAGGCTGCGGATCGGCTGGGCCAAGGCATTGTTCATCGTCTTCGCCGTCCATGTCTATCTCGCCCATCTGCGGTTCGTATATCTGCCCTTCCTGTTGATCCCCCTGGTGACAGCGGTCGAGGTTGCACTGCAATATCCTTCGCTTTCAACCACGACCTGGCTGGCGGAGAAGCGTGACGGGCTGGAAAAGATTTTCGCCAGCCGGTTCTACACGATCTGCGGCGCGATGGCTGTGCTGCTGGTCGGCTCGGTCGTGATCCTCGGCAGCACCTACCAGGTCGCGCCGAGCCCGAAGACAGCCGCCAGCGGCGCCCTCGCCTTCGCAAGGGATCAGCACCTCACCGGCAACGTGATGAATTCCTACAATTTCGGCGGCACGCTGATTTTCCACGGCATCAAGACCTACATCGACGGCCGGACGGACCAGCTGTTCCTGGGCGGGTTCACGAAAACCGACGAAGCGACAGGCCACAGTGACGGAAAACCGCTGCTCGAGGCCCAGCTCAAGAAATACGCCATCGGCTGGGCACTCCTCACATCAGACGACACCCGCATCCCCTTCTTCGCGGAGCTGGGCTGGAAGCAGGCCTATGCGGACGACTATGCCGTGATCTACCTGCCCGGCGCCTGATTTCCAAATCTGTATCAATCGGGTTCGTCAATCGAACCTCCGGTTTCCCGCCTTGACACTAATGTTGCAGTGCAGCAAAGTTGCATGGTAGAGGATGAGCCCGTGCGACCAACGAACCGGCATTTTTCAGAGTATCAGGACATCGCCGCATGAGCAGTGCACCAAGCTGCGGCATGCGAATACCGCCGGCCGCGCCATGCGGACCGGCCAGATGAACTACAGGCGCGACATCGATGGTCTGCGGGCTGTTGCGGTCCTGCCCGTCGTGCTCTTCCATTTCGGCGTATCAGCCATTCCCGGCGGCTTCACCGGTGTCGACATCTTCTTCGTCATATCCGGCTATCTGATCAGCGGCAGCCTGCTCGACGATCTCGAGCGCGGCCAGTTCTCGATCGGTCGCTTCTACTGGCGCCGCGCGCGGCGCATCCTGCCGGCACTAACCTTCGTCATCCTGCTCTCGGGTATTGCGGCCTGGTTCATCCTGTTGCCGTCCGACCTCCACGAATTCAGCCTCAGCGTGATCGCGGCCTCGACCTTCTGGTCGAACATCTATTTCTGGAAGACGACGAACTATTTCTCCATCGACGCGGAGCTGCGGCCACTGCTGCACACATGGTCGCTTTCCGTCGAGGAGCAGTATTATATCTTCGCGCCGATCCTGGTGTATCTGACCTACCGATATGCCTCGAAGCGCTGGTTGACGATATTGCTGCCGATAGCCGTCGCCAGTTTTGCCCTGGCGGTCATGGCAACCTCCCTGGCGCCGACCGCCGGCTTCTACCTGCTGCCGACACGCATCTGGGAGCTGGCGCTGGGCGCCATGCTGATGCTGAAAAAGCCGCCGGCGCTGGCCAGCCGTCCGCTGACGGAACTGATCGGCCTGGCCGGTTTTGGCCTGATCGCATTCGGCTTTCTGACGATTTCGGAGAGCGACCCGTTTCCGGGCTACAATGCGCTGTTCCCCTGCATCGGAACGGCGCTGCTCATCTATGCGGGCCAGCCCCACGCCGACAGGCCGGAGCCTGTCGCGACGCGCGTGCTTCGATTCACCCCGCTGGTCTGGGTCGGCCTCATCTCCTACTCGCTCTACCTCGTCCATTGGCCGATCAATTCGTTCGTCCACTATCTCTCGCTGAAAGCCGTCGGCGTGCCGATGATCATGGCGATGATGGTGGCAAGCTTCGCCCTGGCGACATTCTCGTGGAAGTATGTCGAGCAGCCCTTCCGCCGGAAGGGGGCCTTCACCGCCCCACTGCCCATCTTCGCCTTTTCAGCGACAGCGATCGCCCTGCTTTGTGTCGGCGGCCTGGCCGGTGCGCTCGGCGAAGGTTTTCCGCAACGGTTCCCGGACTTCTCGACGGAGCGGGTGCAGGTGGGTGACTGGCGCAACGGTGTCTGTTTCAACGAAGGCGGGAGCCCGATCGAGGACTGGAACCTCGCCGACTGCACGCGCACGCATGGCTTTCCCACCAATGTGCTGCTGTGGGGCGATTCCTTCGCCGCTCACTATGTGTCGGGGCTGGAGGCCAACATCCAAACGATCCAGGCCAATGTCATCCAGTATACATATGCCGGCTGCCCGCCCAATTTGAGCTACTTCTCTTATGCCCGACCGGCCTGCACGCGCTTCAACGAACGGGCGCTGTCGATCATCCGCGATGCCAACGTCCAGGCCGTGATCCTGAGCGGCCGCTGGACCGACTATCAGGCCAGGGGCTTCGATGGCCTGCAGAAGACGGTCGACCGGCTGCGCGACATGGGCGTCAAGGTCTATGTCATCGGCCAGTCTCCGGAATTCATCGCCGACGTCCAGAAAATCGCCTTCTTCGCAAGACGGGAGCATGTCGCCAGCACATCCTGGCCGATGGCCATGGATCCGGACATCAACACGCAGGTGCTGCCGTTCACCAAAGGGGCCGATTTCATAGACCCGCTGGCCTATCTGTGCGACACGGCCGGCTGTTCCTATGCCGACGCCGGTACCAGGCAATTTCTCTACTTCGACTATGGCCATTTCTCGTCCGCGGGCGCGACGCTCGCCATCTCGAAATATTGGCCAAGCTTTGCCGCCAGCAGCAAAGTCGCGAAGGCAAAATAAGATCGCAGACCAGCGCAGGCCCGATCGCGAAAGCCTCGTTTCAATCGCCGCTTTGCGATTGCCCGAAGGCCGAACCTCATGGTAACGAGGACGCGCGCGGGTATGATGTAATGGTAGCTTGTCAGCTTCCCAAGCTGAACGCGAGGGTTCGATTCCCTCTACCCGCTCCAGTTAAGCGCAAGGCATTGCGCCTGATGTTGAGAGCTTTCCACCTCGACGTTTTATATCATTTGGTCCCAACCTGGAGCAATTCCAGGAAAGTGCGCAACGGTTTCCCCTCCGGAGTTGGAGCGGATCAGCGACCCTGTCAAACTCCGAATCGCTCTAAAGTTGACTAATTCGCATCTGCTTCTTCAGAAGCAACCGAGCGAGATTGTCGATGGTGCGCGGCGCCATCTTTTCGGGGAGATACGCTAGCAGATTCTTCGACCTGGCGTCGTTGCGGTACCGCTCAACCCATTCCTCCGTGTAGGCGTCCCGCTGCAACCGCAAATTCGTCTTGAACTCGCAGTTCGGCATTTCAACCGACAACTGGCGCGCCAACGAGACGACATACGGCCGGGGGTCACTTAACAGATCTTCATAGAAAAAATGGTCGTAAGGCAGATCGGCCATGCGCAGGTAGGCTCCCCAGAAGGCATGGCTCTGCTCGATCCGGAAGTAGACTTGGCAGATGCTGGCGAAGTCGTACTCCGGGATCGGATCAGTACCGCTTGTCGTACTCTGCCAACGGCCTGACGCTTTCGCCCGACAATAAGAAATTGCTTGACGAAGTCGGTCTCTCCGTTCCAGCAAGACCAATCCGATGCCATGGCGCCTGATGCATTCGGTGAGAAAGTCGACTCCATACTTCGCCTGCGTCGTCTCAAGGTGCCGCGAAAACACTTTTACGGCAAACCTGCCATTCGCGGTCTTGCCGCGATCAATCACCGCGCAAAGAAGTTCGTCGAAGGATTTTGGCTTGAATCCCAGCTTGCTGGAGTCGAGCCATTCGCCCGACTGCCCCAATATTCCGGTGCTGTTTGCCAGGCTGCCAAGCCATTCAGAGCCGCTGCGGGCCTCGGTCAGTATCGCCACGCCTTTTATGGGTGCCGATTGCCCCTTGTCTGCAGACGTGTAGCCGGTGTTACGGGATATGGTTCTGCTCCTTGATGGCCCTCGGTACGGTCACACGCCTATCTGACGGGCAATTTAATTAGTAAAGTCTAATATGATTCCGTCAATTCGATCTTAGGCCAAGCGGGACGGACGATTCCGTTACGGTTGGGCGATCGGTGCCGAGCCGGGCACCGATTGCAACACGCAACCCTTGCCCTGCGCGTCTGCGCAGAGACGACACCGGCCACGCTGCGGTGGCCGGCCTTTCGTCAATGGTTCGTCACAGCCAAACGCCGAGCCATACCCGTTCGCGCCAGCAGCGGACATGACGGCGGCCATGACGCCAGTAGCTGCGGCACACCCGTCTCCAGCCGCGGCGCCGCCCGCCATGACGACGACGCCAGTGGCCACGATGGCCGTGATGCCAGCGACGATGGGAAACCTGCTCCACCTCGACCGCGTCATCGCCTTCGAAGACAGCCGGATCCGGCTTGTCCAGTTGATCGAGAATTCCGTTGCCCTGGGGAATACCGGCAACCGCGCGACCCGGTCCGACCACGCCCGCAAACGCCACCGCCCCCGCAACGCCCAGCAGTCCAGTGAGAAACAACCGACGTTCCATCAAAACCTCCCGAGTTGTCGACCATCGACACCTCGTTCCCTCGCCCAAAACGGGCTCCTGCGAGCATGCCGATTAGAATGAACGCTCGCGCGTGCTTCCGGTTCCATCACCCCACTTCGCGCAGGATGAAATCGTGCAGCATCTTCGCGGCCGGCGACAGCGCGCGATTCCTGACCGTGATCAGGCTGTAGGGCCTGACCTCGATGTCGAATTCGGTCTGGACGACATCGATGGCGCCGGCGAGCCCGTCGGGATTCTGGATGAATTTCGCCACTTGCACCGATACCGGGGCGATGGCGTCGGACTGTGCGACCATGACCAGCGTCAGAAGCAGCGAGCTGGTGTTGAGGATCCGGTCCGGCAACGCGATGTTGCGGTTGAGGAAATTGCTCTCCATTGCCTGGCGCAAGGGCGAGCCGCCCGACTGGAAAACCCAGTCATAGGCGGCGGTGTCTTCCAGCCGCACCACGTCGCCTCTGGTCAGCGGGTGGCCGCGGCGCACGATCAGGCAGGCCTTCTCGACGCCGATGACGCGCGACTCGAACAGCCGCGGATTGAGATCGTCGGGAATGCGCGCAATGATGAAGTCGTGGCGCGTGGCGATCAGTTCGCGCGCCAGCACATTCGAGGTCTCAACCTGCATGGTGATCTCGATGCGCGGATAGATGCGGCGGATTTCGCGGATCGCCGGCACCGCCAGCTCGATCGCAGGCGCCGTCACGGCACCAAGAAACACCGAGCCGCCCTTCCCTGCCTTGAGCTCGGAAATCTCGCGATCGACCTCGCGCATCTCCAGCAGGATCGAACGCGCGCGCCTTGCCAGCGCCTTGCCGTAGGGCGTCAAAGTGATGCCGCGCGGCAACCTTTCACACAGCTTGACCTCGAGCACCGCCTCCATCTCGGCGATCATGCGCGAGGCCGCCGGCTGAGAGATGTTCATGACCTGCGCCGCCGCGCTCACCCGGCCATGATCGTCGAGCGCGGCGATCATGCGCATGTGGCGCAGGCTGAGACCGCTGCGCAGCAGGGTTTCGCCGCCGCCCGGGGTCTCGTTGTAACCATTTGAAACCGCAGCCGGATTCCGCAACGCCGCCATGGTTTTTTCTTGCCTCCGCCTGCGACCCGCCAACATTTTCCAGCGACCCGTGATCCCGTCATAACATATACCACCTGCGGTATAGCAACCATCAAAGATCGCATTTGACAGTTATGGCAAAAGGGTCGCAACTTCAGCGCGTTTCGAGACGTGACAATCGACGACGATAAAAATCGTATCGATTGAAATCAGCGCCTCGGGGACATGGGAGGATACCGGAGATCGATATGACGGCAGCAGTGCCTTGGCGCTTCTGCACGATTGCGCGGCCCGCGACCCCCGGGGTGCCGCGTCCATCAACCAGGGAGAGTTATGTGAAAATCATCAAGACACTGGCCGCAGTCGCGGCGCTTGGCATCGCTGCCATGACCTACTCGGCACACGCAGCCGACAAGGGTCTCGTCGGCGTGCTGATGCCGACCAAGACTTCGCAGCGCTGGATCAATGACGGCGACGCCGTCAAGTCCCAGCTCGAGGCTCTCGGCTACACCGTTGATCTGCAATACGCGCAGGACGACATCCCCAACCAGCTCAGCCAGCTGGAAAACGAAATTACCAAGGGGCCGAAGGCGCTGATCATCGCCTCGATCGACGGCACCACCCTGTCGGATGCGCTGCAGAAGGCCGCTGACGCGGGCGTCGTCGTCGTCGCCTATGACCGCCTGATCAAGAAGACCAAGAATGTCGACTACTACACCACCTTCGACAATTTCGGCGTCGGCGTGATCCAGGCCAATTCGCTGGTCAAGGGCCTCAAGGAGCGCTTCCCGAACACCAAGCCTTGGAACGTCGAACTGTTCGGCGGCTCGCCGGACGACAACAACGCCTTCTTCTTCTACAATGGCGCGATTTCCGTCCTGCAGCCGCTGATCGACGACGGCTCGATCAAGATCAAGTCCGGCCAGACCGGCATGGACAAGGTCGGCACGCTGCGTTGGCTCGCTGCCACCGCCCAGGCGCGCATGGACAATCTGCTCTCGGCCAACTACTCGGACGGCAGCCGCGTCGATGGCGTTCTGTCGCCCTATGACGGCCTGTCGCGCGGCATCACCGCCTCGCTGCGCGCCGTCGGTTACGGCACCGACGCACAGCCCTGGCCGATCGTGACCGGTCAGGACGCCGAGACTGCCTCGGTCAAGCTGATCATCACTGGCGAACAGTACTCGACCGTGTTCAAGGACACCCGCGACCTCGCCAAGGCCACTGTCCAGTTGGTCGACAAGGTGCTCTCGGGTGGCAAGCCCGACGGCCTCGACGAAAAGACCTACAACAATGACGTCAAGGTCGTTCCCTCGATCCTGTTGACGCCGCATGAGGTCGACAAGTCGAACTACCAGAAGCTGGTCGTCGACTCGGGCTACATCAAGGCCGAAGACCTGAAGTAATCTCGGTTACAAAGACAGGGGTCCTGCGTAACGCAGGGCCCCTTTCCGTTCACGAGCGACCCCGGTATTGTTTCTGCCGAACTTAAAGCGCGTCGCTTCGAACCAGTCCCATGTGACGCGCTTTAAGTCTTTGTTTCCGTGCATGTCGTCGTCTCAAAACCGCAGGCACTTTTGAGCGACATGCAACAGGAGGAGCTTGCCCTGATGACGACGATTTTGGAGATGCGCGACATCACCAAGACGTTCCCTGGCGTGAAGGCGCTGTCGAACGTCAACCTCAGCGTCGAGGAAGGCGAGATCCACGCCGTGGTCGGCGAAAACGGCGCCGGCAAGTCGACGCTGATGAAGGTGCTGTCGGGCGTCTATCCCTCCGGCACCTATGACGGCCAGATCATCTTTCAGGGCCAGGAATGCCAGTTCAAGGGCATCCAGGACAGCGAACACAAGGGCATCGTCATCATCCATCAGGAGCTTGCGCTGGTGCCGATGCTGTCGATCGCCGAAAATATATTCCTCGGCAACGAGCACGCAACATATGGCGTCATCGACTGGAACGCCAACGAGGCGCGCACCGCTGCGCTGTTGAAGAAGGTGGGCCTCAAGGAGGACCCCAAGACGCTGATCACCAATATCGGCGTCGGCAAGCAGCAACTGGTCGAGATCGCCAAGGCGCTGAGCAAGGAAGTCAAGCTGCTGATCCTCGACGAGCCGACGGCGTCACTCAGCGAGAAAGACAGCCAGGCACTGCTCGACCTTTTGCTCGAATTCAAGCGCCAGGGCATGACCTCGATCCTGATCTCGCACAAGCTGAACGAGATCAACCGGGTCGCCGACAAGGTGACCGTCATCCGTGACGGGCGCACCATCGAAACGCTGGCCAAGAAAGACATTTCGGAAGACCGCATCATCACCTCGATGGTCGGCCGCTCGCTCGACGACCGCTATCCGCCACGCGAACCTCACATCGGCGAGGTCGTGTTCGAAGTGAAGAACTGGTCGGTCTATCACCCGATCCATGCCGAGCGGCAGGTGATCAAGGGTATCAACATCAACGTGCGCAAGGGCGAGGTGGTCGGCATTGCCGGGCTGATGGGAGCCGGCCGCACCGAATTCGCCATGAGCCTGTTCGGCCGCTCCTATGGCCGCCGCATCACCGGCGAGGTGCTTCTCAAGGGCAAACCTGTCGATGTCTCGTCGGTGAGCAAGGCGGTCCAACACGGCATCGCCTACGTGACGGAGGACCGCAAGACCTATGGTCTCAACCTCATCGACCATATCAAGCACAACATCACACTGGCCAATCTCGGCGGCGTGTCTCGCCACAGCGTGATCGACGACATGCGCGAGCTCGCCGTTGCCAACGACTATCGCAAGAAGACCAATATCCGCGCGTCCAGCGTCTATCAGTTGACCGGCAATCTTTCGGGCGGCAACCAGCAGAAGGTGGTGCTGTCGAAATGGCTGTTCGCCGATCCGGAAGTGCTTATCCTCGACGAGCCGACACGCGGCATCGATGTCGGCGCCAAATATGAAATCTATACGATCATCGCGCGCCTCGCCTCGGAGGGTAAGGCGATCGTGGTCATCTCGTCGGAAATGCCGGAACTCCTCGGCATCACCGACCGCATCTATGTCATGAACGAAGGCCGCATCGTCGGCGAAATGCCGGCGGCGGACGCAAGCCAGGAAAAAATAATGCGCGCCATCGTTCGGGGAGAAGGAAAAGCAGCATGAGCACCGAAAGCGCGCCCGCCCCGCAGGGCAACGTCACTGACGAACAGCGTCCACGCATCGCCGTCTCGGCGCTGACGACGAACCTGCGCGAATACGGTCTGATCATCGCGCTGATCGTCATCATGCTGTTCTTCCAGTTCACCACGTCGGGAACGCTGTTCAAGCCGGTCAACCTCAGCAACCTGGTGCAACAGAACTCCTTCATCATCGTGATGGCGCTGGGCATGCTGCTGGTGATCGTCTCCGGCTATATCGACCTCAGCGTCGGATCGGTCGCCGGTTTCATCGGTGCGCTGGCGGCAAACATGATGGTCATCTGGCAGCTCGGACCGCTCAGCAATCCGCTGGTCGTTTCCATTGTCTGCCTGGTCGTGGGCGGCCTGATCGGCGCGGCGCAAGGCTATTGGATCGCTTATCACCGGATACCGAGCTTCATCGTCACACTGGCCGGCATGCTGATCTTCCGCGGCATCTGCCAGGCGTTGCTGGGCGGCGGATCCTCCGTCGGTCCGCTTCCAGACGACTTCAAAATGCTCAGCTCCGGCTTCATCCCGGATGTGATCGGCCCGCTGACGCTGATCCCGCCGACGGTGAATGCCGCCGGCAAGACCATCATGGGCAGCGGCCTGACGCTGCATATGACGACGATCGTGCTGGGCCTCATCGCCGTGGTGGCCTATGCCTATTTCGGGCTGCGCACACGGCGCAAGCGCGAGCGCCATGGCTATGAGGCCGAGCCCTTCCCGCTGTTCGTTATCAAGACGCTGGTCGCCAGCGCGCTGGCGCTGTTCCTGGTCTATGAATTCGCCAGCTACCGAGGCCTGCCGGTGGTGCTGCTCGTGATGGGCGTGCTGATCTCGCTGTTCGTCTTCGTCACCAAGCGCATGACCATCGGCCGCCGCATCTACGCGATGGGCGGCAACCCCAAGGCGGCACAACTGTCGGGCATCAACACCGAGCGGCTGACGCTGCTGGTGTTCATCAACATGGGCGTGCTGTCGGCGCTTGGCGGTCTGATCATCGCGGCGCGCCTCGGCCAAGCTGTGCCGGCGGCGGGCCTCGGCTCGGAGCTCGACGTCATCGCCGCCGTCTTTATCGGTGGCGCCTCGGCGATGGGTGGCGTCGGTCAGGTCATCGGCGCGGTGGTCGGCGGCTTCATCATGGGTGTGATGAACAACGGCATGTCGATCATGGGCGTCAATGTCGATTGGCAGCAGGTGGTCAAAGGCCTGGTTCTGCTCGGCGCCGTGATCTTCGACGTCTACAACAAGAACAAGGCCTGACAGGCTTAGGCGAGGCAAGCAGGAGGCATACGATCGCGGCGCTGCCGGCGAGTTGTCGGCATCAGGAAGTCCCCCGGGGGATCAAGCCCGCGAGCGCAATCCGGACGAAGAGTTCAACCCGTGGCGCGGCTAGGTCCGAGCCGCGCAGGTCAAGGTTTGCCAAGAGGCAACCGGGCCAAGACACATGAGAGAGGACTGACCATGCTGATCTCGCAGATTCTCGACGACGCCGAGACCATTCGTGTCGTTGCCCGCAGCGGTGGCAAGACCCGCATCATCAACGGCGCCCGCAGCGTCTATTCGCTGGCCATGGAGGCTGCCCGCACCGGCGTCGGCCTTGCCGCGCTAATCGAGCGCAAGGGACTTGGCGAAACGGTCGATCTCGATGCCGCCTACAAGAAGGGGCGGCTGTTGTCGCCGATCAATCATCCCGATCCGGCGCATCTGCATCTCACCGGCACCGGCTTGACGCATCTCGGTTCGGCGGCGACGCGCGATTCCATGCACAAGAAGCTGAGCACCGATGGCGAGGAGCAACTCACCGATTCCATGAAGATGTTCCGCATGGGCCTGGAAGGCGGCAAGCCCGCCAAGGGCCAGGTCGGCGTGCAGCCGGAATGGTTCTACAAGGGCAACGGCACGATGGCCGTGGCGCCGGGTGCCGCACTCCTGTCACCGGCCTTCGCCAAGGACGCCGGCGAAGAGCCAGAGGTGGCCGGCATCTATGTGATCGGCGACGACGGCGCCCCCTTCCGTGTCGGCTTCACGCTGTCGAACGAATTCTCGGACCATGTGACCGAGCGCGTGAACTACCTCTTCCTGGCCCATTCCAAGCTGCGCAATGCTTCGTTCGGACCAGAGATCCTGATCGGCGACCTGCCGGCTGACATCAGGGGCTCATCGCGCATCCTGCGCGACGGCAATCTGCTGTGGGAAAAGCCGTTCCTGTCGGGCGAAGCGAACATGTCGCACACCATCGCCAATCTCGAACACCATCACTTCAAATATTCGGCGTTCCGCCAGCCGGGCGATGTGCATGTGCATATGTTCGGCACCGCGACGCTCTCCTTCGCCGACGGCATCAAGACCGAGGCCGGCGACGTGTTCGAGATCGAAGCCGGGGATTTCGGCCTGCCGCTGCGCAACCCGCTCGAGATCGAAAAGCCGGTGAAGGTGGCGGTGAAGGCGCTTTGAGTTAGAGCAGAATTGGGACGAGGAATGAACCGGATACGGCTTGGTATTGCATTCATCGGCCTGGTGCTTGCCTTTGCCTGTTTCTCCTCGACGGCCTACAGCGCGGCGCGCTGCAGTCCGGAATCCTATCGCGAAGCTCGGTCGGCAATGACCAGCCGGCTTCTGGCTACCGGTTACTCGAAGACGCAGGTCGGCTTTCTGATGCGCAATGCGAACCGCATGACATCGGAGTTGCGCGCCGACAAGCTCAACGGGAAAGCCAAAGCCTGCGGCATCGAGTCTGCACGGGCCTATGTCCTTGAATGCCTCGACAGGCAGTTGTTCCCGTTGAAGTACGGCACAGGCGTGTCGCTCGACGACGAGAACCAGGCCAAGGGATTTTGGGGCAAAAAGCGCCTGACGGTGCGCGAGCTGCTCTTTGTCGGTGAGTTCCACGCCTGCCTCGGCGCCGCGAAGGAATATCTCTTTCGCGGCTGACTACAGCCTCGGCAGCGAGGATTAGCGCGCTGCTCTAAAATGCTTGGAGAGTTTCAGGCCCTGCGCCTGGTAATTGGAGCCGAGATCGGTGCCGTAGAGCGCCTGCGGCCGCTTCAGCATGTGCTCGTAAACCAGCCTGCCGACGATCTGGCCATGGTCGAGGATGAACGGCACTTCGTGGCTGCGCACTTCGAGCACCGCCCGGCTGCCGGTGCCGCCTGACGCCGAATGGCCGAACCCCGGATCGAAGAAGCCGGCGTAGTGGACGCGGAATTCGCCGACCAGCGGATCGAAGGGCGTCATCTCGGCAGCATAGAGCGGCGGCACATGCACCGCCTCCTGGCTGACGAGAATGTAGAACTCGTCGGGATCGAGCACCAGCTCGCCGGCACCGCTCTTGTGGATCGGCTCCCAGAAATCGACGACATCCTGCGCGGCACGCTTGTCGACATCGACAAGGCCGGTATGGTGCTTGCCGCGGTAGCCTACCAGCCCGTCGCCGTCGCCATTGAGATCGATCGACAGCGCGATGCCGCCGCCGGAAATGTTCGGCGGCTCGGTGGCAACCAGCATTTCGGCGCGGTGCAAGTCGTGCAGTTCGGCTTCCGAGAGCAGCGCATTGCCGGTGCGGAAACGGATCTGCGACAGGCGCGACCCGGTTCGCACGACAATCGGGAAGGTGCGCGGGCTGACTTCCAGATAGAGTGGGCCGGTATAGCCGGCGGCGATCTTGTCGAACTCGTGGCCACGGTCTGTCATGACGCGGGTGAAAATATCGAGCCGCCCGGTCGAGCTCTTTGGATTGGCCGAGGCGGAAATCTCCGCCGGCAATGCCAGGCTTTCGAGCAGCGGCACGATGTAGACGCAGCCGGTTTCGAGCACCGCGCCGTCGGCAAGATTGATCTCGTGCAGCTTCAGCCGGTCGAGCTTTTCCGAAACCTTGTGGTTGGGGCCCGGCAGGAAGGACGCCCGCACCCGCCAGGCCTTGTCGCCGAGCCTCAGATCGAGGCTCGCCGGCTGGATCTGGTCGGCATCAAGCGCGCGCGACGACTTCAGCGCGCCGGACTGGAACAGCGCCGCAATGTCCTGATCAGGAAGAATGCCTGTCTGCCGCAAAGGCTGGCTCCGTTCCAACTGGTACAAACCTCTTAATGAAGCCGGCAATTGACGCAAGCGTGGGACGGGTCTAAAGGGTCGTTATCCCGTGGTGATTTGGCCGGTCGGCTTGCAGCCACGTTAAACAAGTCGCTAAAGGACCGTTGGCCGCAAGGCCGTATGGACCGGTTGCGACTTTCGCGGCCGGTTTTTTTGTGTCTGGAACAAAAGCGATGAGCAGCAAGAAGCGTAACTGGAAGCCTCAGACAGCCCTCGTGCATGGCGGAACCCTGCGTTCCCAATTCGGCGAAACCTCCGAGGCTATGTATCTGACGCAGGGCTATGTCTATCAAACTGCCCAGGCCGCCGAAGCCCGTTTCAAGGGCGAGGAACCCGGCTTCATCTATTCGCGCTACGCCAATCCGACCGTCGACATGTTCGAAAAGCGCATGTGCGCGCTGGAAGGTGCTGAGGACGCGCGCGCCACGGCATCGGGCATGGCAGCGGTGACCGCGGCACTGCTGTGCAGTGTCAAGGCCGGCGATCATATCGTGGCGGCGCGCGCCCTGTTCGGCTCCTGCCGCTGGGTGGTCGAGACGCTGGCCCCGCGCTACGGCATCGAGGCGACGCTGGTAGACGGTACCGACATCGCCAACTGGGAAAAGGCGGTCAGGCCCAACACAAAACTGTTCTTCCTGGAAAGCCCGACCAACCCGACGCTGGAAGTGGTCGACATATCAGCCGTCGCATCGCTCGCCAATTCGATCGGCGCGCGGCTTGTCGTCGACAATGTCTTCGCCACGCCTTTGCAGCAGAAGCCGTTGCAGCTCGGCGCCCACATTGTCGTCTATTCGGCCACCAAGCACATCGACGGCCAGGGCCGTTGTCTTGGCGGCGTCATCCTGTCCGACAAGAAATGGATCGACGAGAATTTGCACGACTATTTCCGCCACACCGGGCCCAGCCTGTCGCCGTTCAATGCCTGGACGCTGCTGAAGGGCCTGGAGACCCTGCCGGTGCGCGTGCGCCAGCAGACCGAAAGCGCCGGCAAGATCGCCGACTTCCTGGCCGAGCAGCCGCAGATCGCCCGCGTCATCTATCCCGGCCGCGCCGACCACCCACAGGCCGACATCGTCAAGAAGCAGATGTCGGGCGGCTCGACGCTGATCTGCCTCGATGTCAAAGGCGGCAAGCAAGCAGCGTTCGCCCTGCAGAACGCGCTCGACATCGTGCTGATCTCGAACAATCTCGGCGATGCCAAGAGCCTGATCACCCATCCGGCAACGACCACGCACAAGAATTTGAGCGACGAGGCCCGCGCCGAACTCGGCATCGGACCGGGGACGCTGAGATTGTCGGTCGGGCTGGAGGATACCGATGATCTGCTGGAAGATGTCGCGCAGGCGCTGAAGGCCGCTAAATAGAGGCGACTCGGGCGCCGGAACCTACGCGCTCGACGACGCCTCTTCCAGCTCGGCTGCCTTGGTGCCGATGGTCATAGCATTGCCGCGCCAGTCGACGGCACCTCCGAGCCAGCCGCGCGCCCACATCGCCGGCAGGATCAGGTCTCGCGCCATGATCGCCGCGACCATGCGCGGCGACAGGTACCAGCCCTTGGACCAGGCCAAGGCACATTCCGGAAGATAGAAGGCCGCCAGCACGGCGATGGCCGTCAGCGGCAGGCTGAGGCCGACGCTTGCCGCCGCAACCAGTGCAAGCAGTAGCGGCACCACTGCGCCAGTCAGGATTTCGGGCGCGAAGAACAGCGGGAAGGTGACGCGGCGCAGGCGCGCCCAACGAGCCTGGCGCGACCAGATCTCGCCAAGCCTGCGCCGGCCGAGCGGCTGCTCGAAGGGCGCGGCGACGAGATTGACGCGCAGGCTAAGCCCGTTGACCAGCTTGGTCGCCGCGGCGTCCTCCGCGATTTCGGCGGCCAGCGCACGGATGCCGCCATTGGCATCCAGCATCGGCTTGTTCCACAGCATGCTCTTGCCCTGGGCAAAGCCGAGGCCGAGCGCCTCGCCGGCATACTGCCAGCGGGCTTGCAGCGTGTTGAGGAAGGCGCATTCGACCTCGGCCCAGAAGCCGTCAGGCCGCGAGCCGATCGGTGTCGAGCATACAAGGCCGGTATCCGGCCGCCACGCCGCCATCAGATGCTGGACGTAGTCTCTTGGCATCAGCACGTTGGAGTCGGCCAGGATGACCCAGTCATGGCGCGCGGCTTCCCAGCCCTTGACGCAATTGTTGAGTTTGGGATTGGCGCTGACGCGGTCGTCACCAATCAACAGCCGGGCCGGAACCTGCGGGAAATGGGTGATGGCTTGTCTGATCAGCCTGGCCACCGGATCGTCGGCATGGGCGACGCAGAAGATCAGCTCGTAGCGCGGCCAGTCGAGCGAGAAGGCGCGCTCCAGCGTCTCCTGCGTGAATGGCTCGACGCCGCGCGACGGGACAATGATGGACACCGGTTGCGATTTGCTCGCCGGCGGCACGATCGTGGCGCGCCGTTTCAGCTGTGAAGCGGCGAGCGTGATGCTGGCAGCATTTACGACAATGAGAGCAGTCGAAAGCGAGGCGGCTATGACAGTGAGTTCCATCGAGATCTGGTCACTCCAGAAAAGACGGCCCGCATGACAGGCGTTTTCAACAGTCGACAGAGCGCCGAGTCGCCCGGTTCGTGCACACCACCATTGTCATGTGTCACTTAAATGACATTCTTTGCCGGCACCTGCCCTTCAAGGGCAGCCGCGACAAGACGCGCACGTTGACCTGCTTGCCGGGAGCGCCGAAACTTACCGGATTGTTTTGGAGCCGCTTATGTATCGCGCCGTCACGCGCAAGATCGAAGTTCAGGTCAGGCCGTTCTATCTTGAGGATCGCTCGGACCCTTCCGAGAACCGCTATGTCTGGGGCTATCAGATAACGATCGACAACCAGTCGGACGAATTCGTGCAGCTTCTGTCGCGCTATTGGCACATCACCGATGGTACCGGCCGGATAGAGGAAGTGCGCGGCCCGGGCGTCGTCGGCGACCAGCCCGAACTCAATCCCGGCGACAGTTATCAGTATACATCGGGCTGCCCGCTCTCGACGCCGTCCGGGATCATGGTCGGGCGCTATACGATGCGCAACAAGCGCGGCGAGACATTCGACATCGCCATACCGGCGTTTTCGCTGGATCTACCGGGGACAAGGCGGACAGTGAATTAGCCTCCTTCTCCCCGACACTATACGGGGAGAAGGAAGGATCCCTTACTGCGCCGCGAATTCCGCTGGGTCGAAGTCGTATTGCGTCGAGCAGAATTCGCAGGCGACGTGGATGCCGCCATCCTCGGTCGAGTCCTTGATCTCCTGTGCGGAGAACCCCTCGAGGATACCGCGGATCTTGTCCCTGGAGCATGAGCACTGGTCGGCGACGGGGACACCGCCGAAGACGCGCACGCCATGCTCGTGGAACAGGCGATAGAGCAGCCGTTCGGCGCCGATCGTCGGATCGATCAGTTCGGTCGGTTCGATGGTGCCGAGCAGCGCCAGAAGCTCCTGCCAGGAATTGTCTGAGGGATCATGGATCTCCTCGCGCGGATCGCCATCGCCGCCCGGCAGGTCCGGAACGCGCATGCGCTCGGGCGACTGCGGCAGGAACTGCGCCAGGATGCCACCCGCACGCCACTGTTCACGCGCGCCGCCAGGGCCGGGCGTCAAAAGCTTGGCAACCGAAAGCCTTATATCCGTCGGGATCTGTTCCGACTGGCGGAAATAGGTGCGTGCCGCGTCCTCCAGCGTTTCACCGTCGAGCTGGACGATACCCTGATAGCGCTGCGTGTGGGCGCCCTGGTCGATGGTCAGCGCCAGCACGCCGCTGCCGAGCAGCGTCTGCTGGGAAGTCTCGCCTGCCGCGACCAACGCCTCAAGCCGATCCGCATCGAAGCGCGCATAGGCGCGCAGCGCCGAAGGCGTGGAGAAATCCGCCACCAGCATGTCGACCGGCCCGTCGGTGCGGGTCTGCAGGATGAACTTGCCCTCGAACTTGAGCGAAGTGCCAAGCAGCACCGTCAGCACACAGGCTTCTGCCAGCAGGCGGGCAACCGGCTCGGGATAATCGTGGCGGGTGAGAATGGCGTCGAGCATCGGTCCGAGCTGGACCGTGCGGCCGCGCACGTCGAGCGGGCCGACCTCGAAGGGCACGACATGGTCGTCGCCGGCATAGCCGAACTCGCCGAGTTTGGGGTGATGTTCAGTCACTTGATAGGTTTCCAACATGACAAAGCTCCGGGGCGCGGCCATGCGGCCCGGAGGGCCACATGCGTCCAAACGCGCTTGATTTGCGTGATGCGGCGCAGATAGGCATCGCGCCGCCGCAGATCAAGCGCCCAAGGATCAAGCGCCAAGACACGTCAAGCGCCCAAGCACTTCAAACAGCAAGACACGTCAAGCACCAAGACACCAGGCAAGCACCGCCTTCTGGGCATGGAGCCGGTTCTCGGCTTCGTCGAAGACCACCGAATGCGGGCCGTCGATGACCTCGTCGGTCACTTCCTCGCCGCGATGCGCCGGCAGGCAGTGCATGAACAGCGCGTCCGGCTTGGCATGGGCCATCAGCTTGGCGTTGACCTGATAGGGCGAGAACACGTTGTGGCCGCGGGCGCGATGCTCCTGGCCCATCGATACCCAACAATCGGTGACGATGCAGTCCGCCTGATCGACGGCTTCCTCGGGCGAGCGGGTGAAGTGCAGCTTGCCGCCATGCGCCTTGGACCAATCGATATGCTTCTGCGCCGGCTCGCTGCCTTCGGGCACGGCGACGTTGAGGTTGAAGCGAAATCGCGCCGAGGCCTCGAGCAGCGAATGCAGAACATTGTTGCCGTCGCCGGTCCAGGCGATGGTCTTGCCGGCAACCGGACCGCGATGCTCCTCGAAGGTCATGATGTCGGCCATCAGCTGGCAAGGATGGGTGTCGTCGGTCAGCCCGTTTATCACTGGAACGGTGGCGTTCTCGGTCAGCTCCAGCAACCGGTCGTGCGAGGTGGTGCGGATCATGATCGCATCTACGTAGCGCGACAGCACCTTGGCGGTGTCGGCGATGGTTTCGGAGCGGCCGAGCTGCATCTCGGTGCCGGTCAGCATGATGGTCTCGCCGCCAAGCTGGCGCATGCCAACGTCGAAGGAGACGCGCGTGCGCGTCGACGGCTTGTCGAAGATCATCGCCAGCACCTTGCCTTCGAGCGGCTTGGTGCGTTCGCCGGCCTTGAGGCGCGCCTTTCGCACCACCGCGTCGTCCAGCATGAAGCGCAGGTCGCCCTCGGAAACGGTGGAGAGGTCGGTGAAATGGCGAACTGACATCAGCAATATTCCGGAATTACTTCGCGGCGGCCACGGCGATGGCATCCGCCAGGCCTTTGGCACCAGCGCGGATGCGGTTGAGCGCTTCGTGAATCTCGGCGTCGGTGACGGTGAGCGGCGGCAGCAGGCGGATGACGTTGTCACCGGCCGGAACCGCCAGCAAATGCTGGTCGCGCAGCGCCATGTTCACCTTGGTGTTGGGCATGGCGCATTTGAGGCCAAGCATCAGCCCGGTGCCCCTGATGTCTTCGATGACATCGGGGAACTCATCGGCGACCGCCGCCAGGCCCTGCTTCATCAGCAGCGCCTTGCGCTGGACGTCTTCCAGGAAGCCGTCTTCCAGAACGACGTCGAGCACGGCGTTACCAACCGCCATGGCCAGCGGGTTGCCGCCGAAGGTGGTGCCATGCACGCCCGCCGTCATGCCGACAGCCGCTTCATCGGTGGCGAGGCAGGCGCCCATCGGGAAGCCGCCGCCAATGCCCTTGGCGATCGCCATGATATCCGGCGTCACGCCCGTCCACTCATGTGCGAACAGCTTGCCGGTGCGGCCGATGCCGCACTGGACCTCGTCGAAAATCAGGAGCAGGCCATGCTGGTCGCAGAGCTGGCGCAGCCGCTTCAGCGACTGCGTCGGCACCGGACGGATGCCGCCCTCGCCCTGCACCGGTTCGATGAGGATCGCTGCGGTTTCCGGCGTGATCGCCTTTTCGGCGGCATCGATGTCATCAAAGCCGACCTGGTCGAAGCCTTCGACCTTGGGACCGAAGCCTTCGAGATATTTGTACTGGCCGCCGGCAGCGATGGTCGCCAGCGTGCGGCCATGGAATGCGCCTTCGAAGGTTATGACGTGGAAGCGCTCGGGATGGCCCTTGACGAATTGGTAGCGCCGCGCCGTCTTGATCGCGCATTCCAGCGCCTCGGCGCCGGAATTGGTGAAGAACACCTTGTCGGCGAAAGTGGCATCGGCCAGGCGCTCGCCAAGCCGGCTCTGCCCCGGAATCTCGTAGAGATTGGAGACGTGCCAGAGTTTAGCCGCCTGCTCGGTGAGAGCCGCGACCAGATGCGGATGGCTGTGGCCGAGCGAATTGACTGCGATGCCGCCGGCGAAATCGAGATATCGCTCGCCCTTGTCGGTAACCAGCCAGGTGCCTTCCCCGTGGTCGAAGGCCAGGGGTGCGCGAGCAAAGGTCTCGTAAAGCGCCGAACCGCTCATTATATGCGTCTCCGGTACCGGAAAATCAAAAAAGCCGCCAAAGCGGCGGCCTGTGCGGCTTATCGTGTTTTTCGGCCATGAAGTCAACGAAAACGTCACGTAGTGGCGCGCGGCAAGCCCTCCAACAAGACGCCGGCTCATCAGCGACCGGGCAAGTTGGGGAAAACCGAAAAAACCGATTCGTGTTGCACTTGGGACTCTTGTCACCGAGTCAGCGCATAGAGTAGTTGTAAGCGAGAAATAACTAGATTTCGTGCGGCGGACCTAATCACTAGATATATGTGGTGTCTGCCCCAGCAGTGGTGCTGGGTCGGGGATGGATTCCGATTGCCGCACGAATAGCAGGAGCGCGGTCTCATGAACTGGACTGACGAGCGGGTCGAACTTCTCAGGAAATTGTGGTCGGAGGGTCTGAGCGCAAGCCAGATTGCTGCCCAGCTTGGAGGGGTGAGCCGCAATGCCGTCATCGGCAAGGTGCATCGCCTGAAGCTGTCGGGCCGTGGTCGCGCAACGGCGACGCCGGCACGTCAGAAGAAGACGGCACAGGGATCGACCGTGCAGAAATCGGTGGCGCGCGCCGCAAGCACGGCACGCCACGTCACGACTTCGATCGGCGCGACGGCCTTGCAAACGCAGTTCGATGCCGAGCCGGTCACACGCCATCATTACATCCGCCCGGTCGAGAACGTCGTGGTGCCAGTTTCAAGGCATCTGCACCTCGTCGATCTGACGGAGCGCACCTGCAAATGGCCGAACGGCGACCCGCTGTCGGAAGACTTCAACTTCTGCGGCAACGAGGCTGCCGAAACCGGTCCCTACTGCAAGTATCACGCCCGCGTGGCGTTCCAGCCGGCAGCGGAGCGGCGGCGCAATCGTTGAGGGGAATAGGGCAGTAAGGCAGTAGGGCAATATGTTTCGAGCTGCGCTGATGAGCGCCCTATCTTAACCTACTGCCCTATCTTCACAGCCAGCCATTCTTCCTGAACCGCCAGTAGAGAAACGCGCAGATCAGCGCGATGACGGTCAGCACCATCGGGTAGCCATATTCCATCTTCAGTTCCGGCATGTCGCTGAAGTTCATGCCGTAGATGCCGGCGAAGGCTGTCGGCACGGCCAGAATAGCGGCCCACGAGGCGAGTTTCTTCGAGATCGCCGTTTCCTGGCTCTGACCAACCAGCAGGCTCGCCTCGAAGGCGAACGCCAGCACCTCGCGCAAACTGTCGATCTTTTCCTGGACGGTGCGGATGTGGTCGGTCACATCGCGAAACAGCGGGTGCATGGCGGTATGGATCTGCGGCAGGTCGGCGCTGGTCAGCCGGCGACAGACTTCCACCAGCGGCAACGCCGCATTGCGCAGGCGCAGGAGATCGCGGCGCAGCATGTACAGCCGTTCGATGTCGGGGCCGGTCATCGGCTTCAAGAGAACCTTGTCCTCGATCGCCTCGACCTCGTCCTCGATCTGCTCGAGCACGGGCATGTAGTTGTCGACGATGAAGTCGAGAATGGCGTAGAGGACGAAATCCTCGCCCTTGGCCAGCGAATGCGGGCAGCTTTCCCAGTGCTGACGCACCGCGGCGTAGGATGTCGACGGGCCATGCCTGACGCTGACGATATAGCCCGAGCCAACGAACAGATGCGTCTCGCCGAAGGTCACCCGTCCTTCGATCAATTGCGCGGTTCGGGCAACGATGAACAGTGCGTCGCCATACTGCTCGATCTTCGGCCGCTGGTGCGGGTGCTCGGCATCCTCGATCGCCAGCTCATGCAGGTGGAATTGCGCCTGGACACGCAGCAGGAGTTCGCGGTCGGGCTCAAGCAGCCCGATCCAGACGACGTGTCCCGATTTCTTCGCCCATTCGCCGGCTTCCTCGATTGGAATGTCGGCGATACGCTTGCCGGCCGTATAGACACCGCAGGCGATGATGCCTGACGTCGGCGCCGCGGGCTTGAACTCTCGGACATATTCCATCGCAGCCTCCGGAAAGCACGGCCTTCATCAACGCCTGAGAAGCTTAACGTCGGGATAGTTTAGCGCAATATGATCAAGCGTTCGAGAGCAAGGGCGTTCAATGCGCCGGCAGTGTTGCCGAAACGCTGATCTTGTCGGTCTTGTCGCCCTTCGGCCGGTCGGCCGGCATCTGGTCGCCGGTGACAATGTAGTAGATGGTCTCGGCGATGTTGGTGGCATGATCACCGATGCGCTCGATGTTTTTGGCGCAAAACAGAAGATGCGTGCAGGGCGTGATGTTGCGTGGATCTTCCATCATGTAGGTCAGCAATTCGCGAAACAGCGACGTGTACATCGCGTCGATCTGATCATCGCGGTCGCGCACGAAGCCGATCTTGTCGACCGAGCGCGATGCATAGACGTCGAGCACTTCCTTGAGTTGGGTGAGCGCCAGATTGGCGAGAGCCTCCAGGCCACGAAACAGGCTGGTCGGCTGGCGTCCATCGATGACGGCGACCACGCGCTTGGCAACATTCTTGCCAAGGTCGCCGACCCGCTCGAGGTCGGCGGAAATGCGGATGGCGCCGACGATTTCGCGCAAGTCCGTCGCCATCGGCTGGCGCTTGGCGATGATGATGATTGCCTTGTCGTCGATCTCGCGCTGTCCCTCATCGAGCACGGCATCGTCGCGAATGACCTTCTGGGCCAGTCCCGGATCGGCATTGACGAGAGCGGCGACCGCCTGCTCGACCATGCGCTCGGCATGGCCGCCCATCGCCGCGATGCGCTTCGACAGATATTTCAGCTCCTCGTCATAGGCGCTCATGATGTGCACGGACTGCATGGATGAATGCCTTCCCACGGGTTCTTGATCTTGAGTCGTTTCCTCGAATCCCCGCTGATACGCTAGCCGGATGACAGAAAAAAGAAACGGTCCCTAGGAAAACTAGGGCGATATCAGTGCGTCGGCAAATGAACCGAGAAGGCGGCGCCCTTGCCGACCTCGGACTTGATCGTCAGCCTGGCATTGTGGCGCGTCAGTATATGCTTGACGATCGACAGGCCAAGGCCGGTACCTTTCTGGGTCCGGCTGGTCTCGACATCGATCCGGTAGAACCGCTCGGTGATGCGCGGAATGTGCTCCTCGGGAATGCCGGGGCCAAAATCCCGGATCGTGACGTCGATGCCGGGTTCGGAATCGGCATCGCTGCGCGCGACCGACACCAGGACGCGGCCGCCCGACTGACCGTATTTGCAGGCGTTTTCCAGAAGGTTTTCGAAAACCTGGAACAGCTCGTCGCGATCACCCGGCACATCAAGCGGGCCGTCGGCGTAGTTCCGCTCGATGGCGACGCTGTTTTCCCTGGCCAGCGGTCCAAGTGAATCGATGACGCTGTCGACCGTCTCGCGCAGGTCGACCTCGGTGCCTGGCTTCAGATAGGGCTTCATCTCGAGCCGCGACAGCGACAGCAAATCATCGATCAGCCGTGCCATGCGGCCGGTCTGGCTCTGCATGATCTGCAGGAATTGGTCGCGCGCCGCCGGGTCGTTGCGGGCGGGTCCGCGCAGGGTTTCGATGAAGCCGGCGATGGACGCGAGCGGCGTGCGCAATTCGTGGCTTGCGTTGGCGATGAAGTCGGCCCGCATGCGATCGATGCGCCGCGCCTCACTCTGGTCCTTGAACACCAGCACATAGAGGTCGGTGGCGTGTCCGACCGAGGATGCGCTGACCCGGTAGGCCCGTTCGACCGGCAGCTTCTCGGTATAGTCGACGACATCGGAGGCGATAGTGCCCGAAAGCACGCTGTCGAGCAGGGCCTGCATTTCCGGCGCCCGGAATTTCAGCGGCAGCGACAGGCCAGGTGCGATCCCGCCAAAGGCGGCAAAGGCGGCGGCATTGGCATGGACGATGGTTGCGGCATGGTCGAAGATGATGAGCGGGTCGGCGACGGCCGCAGCCAGATATTCACCCGACAGGCGCTGCAGGCCGATCGCTTCGATTGCAGCCGCTCCATCGGCCGATTGGCGGGTGCCGGTCGTCGGCAACAGTGCGGCAGCGAGCAGCAGAAGCAGCGCCGGGACCAGCACATAGGCGGAGATCCCCGCGAAGGCAAAAGCGATCAGGATACCTATAACGCCGGCAACGAGCAGCCAGCGACTGTTCCACAGCCGGATGGCCATGGCTTGCGCCACACTTGCCTGCTCTGCGCTTTGCTCAGCCATCCGCGCGTCCTATAGCCCTCTCGGGCGCTGTCCGGCCGTATGGCAACTTCCTGCTAGACCGGCGTGGAGGCTCCCAATAGCATGAGTCCACAAGCTTAAAAGGGTTCGTCTCGATGAAAAAAGCCAAGGAAACTCCCGCAACGCCGACGTCAGGTCCGCTGAAGATCAGGATCGACGGCAAGGAACGGGAGTTCGACATCGAAAATCCCGAGCTTCCGGACTGGGTCGAGGACAACAAGCTGACCGCGGGCGGCTACCCCTACGACAAGAAGATGAAAAGCGAAGAGTATGACCAGACGCTCGAGAAATTGCAGATCGAGCTGGTCAAGGCGCAGGCGTGGCTGCAGGCGACCGGCAAGCGAGTGATGGCACTGTTCGAGGGGCGCGACGCCGCCGGCAAAGGCGGCACGATCTTCGTGCTGCGCCAGTATCTCAACCCACGCACGGCACGCAACGTGGCGCTGACCAAGCCGACCCCGACCGAAGTGGGACAATGGTACTACCAGCGCTATGTCGACCAGTTCCCGACGTCGGGAGAATTCGTCACCTTCGACCGCTCCTGGTACAACCGCGCCGGTGTCGAGCCGGTGATGGGTTTCTGCACGCCTGAGCAGCACGAAAAGTTTCTCGATGAGACGCCGCATTTCGAACGGATGATCGTCAACGACGACATCCACTTCTTCAAATTCTGGCTGAACATTGGCCAGGAAACACAGCTCGAGCGCTTTCACGATCGCCGCTACAGCCCGTTGAAGAGCTGGAAGTTCTCGCCGATGGATGTCGCCGGCATCACCAAATGGGGCGATTACACCAAGGCGCGCGACACCATGTTCGAGCGCACCCACAAGGAGTTCGCGCCGTGGATCATCGTGCGGGCCAACGACAAGCGGCGCTCGCGGCTGGCGGTGATGCGGCGCATCCTGTTGTCACTGCCCTATGACGGTCGCGATCTCGATATCATCGGCAAGGAAGACAAGAAGATCATTGGCGACGGGCCATCATTCCTCGGCAAGGAAGGCTGATGCTTCTGCACCGCGCGGCCATTGAGCCGCGCGGTGCAGTTTTCCGTCGCTCAGGCAGCCAGCCTGGCGATACGCTGCAGGCGACGAAGCGTGGTGTCGTCCTGCAGCGCCTGCTGGAACAGCGATATCTCCTGGTCGATGCGGTCGCACAGCGCGCCGGTGTTTCCCTTGAGCAGGCCGCGCGTCTGCAGCAGGGCGGCTACCGGCTTCTTGGCGAGCTGCCTTGCCCGGCCAAGCGTCGCGTCCTCCACGCCGTCATGCACGATCTCGGCGACGAGGCCGAGCGCCCTGGCGTCCTCGGCGCGAAGCGTGTCGCCGAGGCAGAAGAAGCGGAAGGCGCCGGCATAGCCGAGCTTCTGTGGCGCCAGGATGCTGGTCGCCGCGTCCGGCACGAGGCCGAAATCGACGAACGGCACCCGGAACGTGCTTTCATTGGAAGCGATCACCATGTCGCAGTGGAACAGGATGGTGCAGCCGACGCCGACGGCATCGCCGTCGACACAGGCCAGGATGGGCTTGGGGAACGTCGCCAGCGTGCGGAACATATCGGTGACGGCGGCAATCAGCTTCTGGTGCTTGCTGGCGTCGAGGAACTCGGAAAAGTCACCGCCAAGACAGAAGCAGCCTGCCAGGCCACGCAGCACGACGACACGCACCTCGTCATTGTCGGCGGCTTCATGGAACGTCCTGGCAAGGCTTTCATAGGCCCTTCTGTCGAGCACCGGCCGGCCGTCGGCCGACGATACAGTAACGATCAGTGTGTGGTTGCGCAGTTCGGGTTGCGGGTGATGCATGGTGATCTCCGCTCTCATGACGCCCGCCTTTGCCCGAACATGTCAGGATACCCCCTGGCCAGAACGGGGGCATGATGATTGCGACGCTCACGCACCACGTCCAGCGTGTGCTCGTTGAAGGAGAGCAAGGTCGCCACGACCTGTTGCTTGCCGTAGGTGCGCTGATAGCCCAGCGGCGTAGCCAGGAAATGCAGTTGCAAGGCACGCAACACCCACATCGGCTCGATCTCGATGATCACCTTGTCGACGCCGCGCTTCAGCCCCCACTCGACGAAGCCAGCGATCAATTCGGTGCCGACGGTCGAGACGCCGCGACGGCCATCACGATAGCCGGCAGCCACCGCGTAACGGGTCAACTCCCAGATGTTGGGACCGGAAGGCGGCGTTCCTTCGGCCAGTTCGGTCAAGACCTCGGTCAGCAGATGGGGCCGCGTGGTCGGCAGCATCCTTTGATAGCCCGCGACTTCGTTGCCTCTGATGACGATCTGATGCACCGCCTCGTCATGGTCGAACTGGTCGACTTCGAATCCGTCCGGGCGCCGCAAGTCCTCCCATCCCATCTCCTCGACAAATATCTGGTAGCGCAGTCGATGGACGGCCTCCCAAAGGTCGGGACGTTCCATCAGTTCTTGGGTTGTAAGACAAAAAAGCATTCCGTCGTCTCCTGGGTTTAAGAGGAAGATACGGCCGTGCTTTGATGAGAAAATTGCGTGATCACGTAGGCGAGAAGTTCTAGGCCGGCACGGCCGACCTAACTAATGTAGCCGCGCCGTATCGCTTCCGCGACGGCCTGGACCCGGTTGACCGCACCGAGTTTGCTTTTGGCGTTAAGAAGATGTTTCTCCGAGGTGTGCTCGGAGATGCCGAGGATTTGCGAAATCTCCCATTCGGACTTGCCGACGGCGGCCCATTTCAGGCATTCGCGTTCGCGCGGCGTCAATTCGATATGGTCGATGGTCTTCGTCGCCATGGTGTGGAGTTGCATGGCGCGGCCAACGGCATAGGTCGCGACAAGCGACACCAGGCCGAACTCGGCCGCCGACAGTTGCACGGCCTCGCCACCGAGCGACACCATGACGATCTGGCCATCGAGCGTGATCAGCGGGAAGGCGAGGCCATCGCGCAGCTTGAAAGCGCCGGCGTCGCCCATCACTTCGCCGCTGCTCTTGTCGATGCGAACGCCTTGAGCGGCTTCGCGCCATTGAAACGGCGCCTGCAGCTGCTTCATGTGGCTGACCACGGGATCGTGATCGACATAGTTGCGCGCCACGTAGCGCTCCAGCCATTCGACAGGCCAGTCGCAAAGCAGCACATGCTGTTTTTGCTGCCCGGTCGGCGTGCCCGGCTGCGGAACGGTTCCGGCCATCAGCGCGGTCAGACCGAAATCCGACGTTATGCCCAACAGCTTTTCGCAGACCACCGCCGCCGTTCCGGCGTGCTGCAGTTGGTCTATGTATCCCAGCGTACGATCGAATTGACCCATCGCAACATCAACCCCATGTTGCCTCATCCGTTGAGATCGATGGTCCATGCGTTATCCGCACTTTGCCACCGACCGCCGATTGCAACGCGCTCATTTCCGGTTGTGGTTCTCGGCCCTGGTCCCCCGACCAAGGCAGCCACCGCTGTTTGCAAACGCACCAAACCATATCCTGAAATCGGCGCGTTGAAATCAAAAACCATTGTGCCTGTACCATTTTCGTACCAAAAACGACGCAAGCACGCGTGCGGCGGAGTTCTATCGTGGTGTTCCAATGAGGTCGCTGGTCCTGGCGTCGCTGCTGATCGCGGCGCTGTCATCGACCTTTGGCGCGCGCGCGGCCGAACCGCAGGTGCCGGTGTTGTGGGACGCCAAGGAACGGTTGCCCAAGCCCGACCTTTCGGCACTGCCACGGCTGCGATTCCTGACCACCACGGACTTTCCACCCTTCAATTTCCTCGATGGCGCGGGAAAGCTGTCCGGTTTCCACATCGACCTGGCGCGCGCCATCTGCGCCGAACTCAGCATCGTCGACAAATGCCAGATCCAGGCGTTGCCCTGGGCCGAGCTCGAAGGGGCGCTCGAGAAAGGCGAAGGCGAAGCGATCATCGCCGGCATTGCCGCGACGCCGCAATCGCGCCAGACATACGCCTTCTCGCGCGCCTATCTGCAGTTTCCGGCACGCTTCATCATGCCGAAGGGCAAGGCACTGACGGAACCGATTTTCGACGAATTGCGCGGCAAGCGCGTCGGCGTGATATCAGGCTCGGCGCATGAGCGCATGCTGCGCGACTATTTCAAGACGGTCCAAATCGTCCCCTTCGACGGGCCTGAAGCTCTCTACGGCGATCTCAAGGCGAGCAAGATTGACGCGGCCTTCGGCGACGGCATGCGCTTCGCCTTCTGGCTGGGCGGCTCTGACGCGGCCGGCTGCTGCCGTTTTGCCGGCGGTCCGTATCTGGCGCCCGAGTATCTGGGCACGGGCATGACCATCGCCACACGGGCGGACAATCCGGCGCTGGCTGCAGCACTCGACTACGCGCTGCAGGAGATTTCGATGAAAGGCACCTTCGCCGAATTCTACCTGCGCTACTTTCCGGTCAGTTTCTTCTGATCCGGTCCGGTCGGCTCTTTCTACGGGCTGCTGATATTCAGGTGAGCGTGCGTAACCGAGCCTTGGCCGCACGGCCGATGGCGGCGACGGTCAGCGTGTCGAGATCGAGCTGGCGGCGGATCAGCTGTAGCACCCGCACTTCCTCCATGCGCATTTCGAGATCGACGGCAGCCACTTCGAAGGCGGCGGCATAGGCCGTGTCGCGCAAGCGCTCCGGCAAGGCCTCACCAACGCGTGCGAGAACGCCTTCAAGACCATCCTTTTCATGCAGCATCTGCTGGCAGGCCTGGGCAACCCCGACCAGCCGGTCGTGCTTGAAATCCTCGAACACCGGCCATGAGCGGACGACGTCGCCGATCCGCGCCAGCTCGACATCGGTCATGTCACGATCGGAGGCCGAGGTGATGACCATCAGGTAGATCAGGGCTTCATGCGGGGTCGGCGATGGCATTCTTTGCTCCTTGAACGGGCTTCGAAGGTAGGAACGGGGCTCGAGGCCCGCAAGGAAAAAGCGCTGCGCTCGTTGACGCTCCGGCGTCGTACGCCTAGAGACCGGTTTGAAAAAACCCTGCTCCGGCCCCGTCCTCGTGGGATCGGGTCGGCGAATAATTTGGAAGATAATGACATGGCGGGATCAAACATCATCGATCTCAACCCCGAGCTGCTGGCGGCCGCGACCGAGAGCAAGGCATGGCCGTTCGAGGAAGCCAAAAAGATCATCGAGCGCTACAAGGGCACTGACTTTCCCGAAACGATCCTGTTAGAAACCGGCTATGGACCGTCGGGCCTGCCGCATATCGGCACGTTCGGCGAGGTGGCGCGCACATCGATGGTGCGCCATGCATTCCGTGTCCTGACGCAGGACAAGGTCGCGACCAAGCTGCTGTGCTTCTCCGACGACATGGACGGCATGCGCAAGATACCTGACAGCGTGCCGGATCGCGCAGCGCTCGAGCCGTATCTGCATATGCCGCTGTCGTCGGTTCCCAATCCGTTCGGTGGCGATTATGCGAGCTTCGCCGACCACAACAACGCGATGCTCTGCCGCTTCCTGGATACGTTCGGCTTCGACTACGAATTCGCCAGCGCGACGCAATACTACAAGTCGGGGCGCTTCGACGCGATGCTGCTGCGTGCCGCCGAACGCTACGACAAGATCATGGCGGTGATGCTGCCGACGCTGGGGCCCGAGCGGCAGGCGACCTACAGCCCGTTCCTGCCGATTTCACCGAAGAGCGGCCGCGTGCTCTACGTGCCGATGAAGCATGTCGACGCCAAAGCCGGCACCATCACCTTCGACGATGACGGCACCGAGACCACGCTTTCGGTCACCGGCGGCCGGGTGAAGCTGCAGTGGAAGCCGGATTTCGGTATGCGCTGGGCGGCACTTGGCGTCGATTTCGAAATGTTCGGCAAGGACCACCAGACCAATGCGGTGGTCTATGACCGCATCTGCAACATCCTGGGCGGGCGCGCGCCGGAGCATTTCGTCTACGAGCTGTTCCTCGACGAGAACGGCCAGAAGATCTCGAAGTCGAAGGGCAACGGCCTGACCATCGACGATTGGCTGACCTATGCGCCGACCGAAAGCCTCGGGCTCTATATGTACCAGCGGCCGCGGCAGGCCAAAAAACTCTATTTCGACGTCATTCCGCGGGCCGTCGACGAATATTACACCTTCCTCGCGGCCTACCCCAGGCAGGACTGGAAGGAGCGGCTGGGCAATCCGGTCTGGCATATGCATGACGGCAACCCGCCGCATGTCGACATGCCGGTGCCTTTCTCGCTGCTGCTCAACCTGGTCAGCGCTTCCAACGCTCAGAACAAGGATGTGCTGTGGGGCTTCATCTCGCGCCACGCGACCAACGTGACGCCGAAGACCCACCCGGAGCTCGACCAGTTGGTCGGCCATGCGATCCGCTATTTCGACGATTTCGTGAGGCCGACGAAAACCTTCCGCCCGGCCGACGAGGTCGAGCGCGAAGCACTGCAATCCCTCGACAAGGCGCTCGGCGCGCTGCCGGCTGATGCCAGCGGCGAGGCGATCCAGAACGCTTCGCTCAACGTGGCGCGCAAGATCGAACGCTACCAGGATCATTCCAAGCAGAGCCCGGAAGGCGGCCCGGGCGTTTCGGGCGCCTTCTTCCAGATGATCTACCAGGTGCTGATCGGCCAGGAGCGCGGCCCGCGCTTCGGCTCGTTCGCAGCCCTCTACGGCGTCGCCGAGACCCGCGCGCTCATTCAGCAGGCGCTGGCTGGTCAGCTGGTTTGAGGGCGCCGCCCTCCTCTGTTAGGATTGAGCCCTCTTGCAGGATCGAGCCCGGCGCCTGAGGCGCCTGGGCGGGCGCGGCAGGCTCTGCCGGCATGCCGGCCAGGTTCGGCGCCGATCCGAAGATGCCCTTCTTTGCTGTTAGCGCCTTATCGCCGGCCTCGACATAGGGGCCGCCCTTGGTGGCGCGCGCCCAGCCGTTGTCGACCAGCCATTGACCAACGTCCTGCTTGCCGATCCGGCATTGCGCGGCGATCCGGTCGCGTCCGCCTTCGGGCGGCACGGTGCAGACGACCGCGCGACCGCGCAGGAAGGCACGGAACGCCGTGCGCGCACGAATGCCGCACGGCCAGGACTTGCCGTCGGTGGTGCAGGTCTCGTCCTGCGGCACGATGTCTATGCCGGAAACCGCGACCGAATAGCCCTTCGCCTCGATCAGGCCGGCGGCCGTCGCGACCGGCTGGAACAGCTTCGTGCCGTTCCAGTCGTCGGGCATCTTTGGCTTCGGCGGCATGGCCAGCGCCAGCTTGCTCAGCGGTTCGCGCGGCTCGATCCGCTCGAGCTCTCCCGTGGGCAGCTCCGGTGGCGCAATGACGTCTGGGTCGATGGCTCGCGAATGCATCGCCGGCTTTGGCGGCTGCGGCGCGGGAATGGCTGATGTGGCCGGCTCTTCAAGTCCGGCATCGGCGCTTGCTTGAGGGATCGTGTCAGCGCCGGGATCGATCTGATCCACCGCAACAGTGCTTCCGCTTCCCTTCAGCGTGCGGCCGCCGGCGACGACCAAAGCCGCCATCGCCAGGACCATCACAACCGACAGGGCAAGATGAAGAACCCGCACCAGCCGGACCTACTGACTTGCCCAGACAATCCGCGCCACCCATTCGACATCGCGCATGGGGATGTCGCGGTCTGGATGATCGGGATTGAGCGACACCAGCGCGATCGCCTTGACGGTCTGGCGCTCGAGCACCTTAGCCATCACCTCGCCCGCGGTGGTCTTGACCACGACGCGATCGCCCTTGCGGGTGACCGCGCCCGGCTCGACGATGAGCACGTCGCCATTGCGGTAGAGCGGCAGCATGGAATCGCCTTGCACCTGCAAGGCATAGGAGCTTTCGGTTGATTGCGCGGGCAGTTCGACCAGATCCCAGCCCTGCCCCGCCGGAAAGCCGGCATCGTCGAAAAAACCGCCGGCGCCGGCCTGGGCAAAGCCGAGCAACGGCACGGAACTCCTGCGAGCCGATGCGACGCCGATGCGGCCTTCGATCAGCCCGGTGAACTCGTCGAGCGAAGCGCCCGTTGCCTCGATGATCTTGGCCAGTGATTCGGTCGAAGGCCAGCGAGGCCGGCCGTCCGAGGACAGGCGCTTCGACTTGTTGAAGGCAGTTGAATCGAGGCCCGCGCGCCTTGCCAGACCTGACGCCGAAAGCGAATAACGCTCGGCAAGAGCATCGATGGCGGCCCAAACGCGGTCGTGCGAGAGCATGTCGTGCTCTCCTTCGAGACAGGAAAAAATGCCTTTTCCTTCTAGTCCGCGAACACCGGTTTGTCCACCGGCACCGCTCACACGACACACATTCGTGTCGACCGTGGACATAGAGATTCCCAGGATCAATCGGCCGCCTTGGCGAGGGTGCGCAAACCCTGATGCGACGTCATGAAAATCCGTTCCTCCTGCGTCGGCGGTCGCGGGGCGACCGCGCGGCCAAGTGCGGCGACAACCTCGTCAATATCGACAAAGCGGCGCGCCTTGCGGTCGTAGACGCCGGCGGTTGTCAGGATCAACGCGGCCGTCTCGCCATTGTCGAGGACGAAACGGTGCTTGCCGATGACCTGGCTGCCTTCCCAGGTCTCGATCGAGGACACCACTTCGAAGCGGCGCCACAGCCTGATCTCGCGCGCATAGACGGCCTGCAACCCGCCCATCATCGGCGCCCAGCCATTCTTCCGCGCCAGCGTGATCAGGCCGGCGCGGACGAAGAGGTCGATGCGGCCGAGATCGGCCAGCATCATGTAGCGCGCATTGTTGAGATGGACGTTGAAATCGATGTCGGTCGGCAGGCAGCGAAAGGCCAGCCGGCTTTCGCCGCCCATCACATAGGGGCCACGGCTGCGCGCCGTGGCCAGCATGCGCGCCATGCGCGCCCAGACATACATAATCTGGCGTCAGGCGGCCTGCTTCACATCGCGCTTGGCGTAGGGGTCGAAGCGTTCGTAGAAAGTTTCGCCCTTCTCGGCCATATCGAGCAGCAGCTTGGGTGCCTTGAACTCGGCGCCGTATTTCTTCTGCAAGCCCTTGGCGATCTTGACGAAGCGCTTGGCGCCGATGCCGTCGATGTAGGACAACGCACCGCCGGTATAGGGCGCAAAGCCGAAGGCCAGGATCGAGCCGACGTCGGCCTCGCGCGGATCGGTGACGATGCCCTCTTCCATCACCCGTGCCGCTTCCAGCGCGATGGTGACGAGCAGCCGCTGCTGCAGTTCCTCGTAATCGACCTTCTCGGGTGCGAGCTGCGGATAGAGCTCCTTCAACCCTGGCCACAGCTTCTTCCTGGCCGGCTTGGCAGGGTAGTCGTAAAAACCCTTGCCGTTCTTGCGGCCGAAGCGGCCATGGTCATCGACCATGGTGTTGATCAGCGCCATCTGCTTGGCGTCGACAGCCTTGTCGCCGAGATCCCTGATGGTCTGCTTCATGATCTTCTGGGCAAGGTCGATCGCCGTCTCGTCGGTCAGCGCCAGGGGACCAACCGGCATGCCGGCAGCTTTGGCCGCATTCTCGATCATCGGCGCGGGCACGCCTTCGATCAGCATTTTATAGGCTTCCGACATGTAGCGCAGCACGCAGCGGTTGACGTAGAAGCCGCGCGTGTCGTTGACGACGATTGGCGTCTTCTTGATGGCGCGGACGAAGTCGATGGCGGTCGCCAGCGCCTTGTCGCCGGTCTTCTTGCCGAGGATGATCTCGACCAGCATCATCTTGTCGACCGGCGAAAAGAAGTGGATGCCGACAAAATTCTTCGGTCGCACCGAGTTCTTGGCCAGGCCGGTGATCGGAATGGTCGAGGTGTTCGACGCGAAGATCGCCGACGACTTCAGCACGGCCTCAGCCTGTTCGGTGGCGGCCTTCTTGACGGCCGAATCCTCGAACACGGCCTCGACCACGAGGTCGCAGCCGGCGAGATCGGCATAGTCGGCCGTTGGCGTGATCAACGACAGCAGCTTGTCCTTCTCCTCGGGCTTGGCGCGGCCCTTCTTGACCTGATCCGAGACCAGGCTGTCGGAATGTGCTTTGCCCTTCTGAGCCGACTCCAGGTCGCGGTCGAGCAGAACCACCGGGATGCCAGCCTTGGCGGTGACATAGGCGATGCCGGCGCCCATGAAGCCAGCGCCGAGAATGCCGATCTTCTTGAATTTGGTTTCCGGCACGCCGGCCGGACGGCGCGCGCCCTTGTTCAGCTCCTGCAGGGAAACGAACAGCGAGCGGATCATCGCCGCCGCTTCCTTGGTCTGCATGATCTCGGTGAAATAGCGCTGCTCGATCCGCAGGCCGGTGTCGAACGGCACCAGCAGACCTTCATAGACGGATTTCAGGATCGCGGCGGCGGCCGGATAATTGCCATGGGTTTCGCGGCGCAGGATGGCGATGGCCGGCGGCCACAGATTGAAGCCGGCCGGCGAATAGATCTGGCCGCCGGGCAGCTTGAAGCCCTTCTCGTCCCAGGGCTGGACGGCTTTCAGGCCATTTTTGATCATCGCCTTGGCGGTCTCGATCAGCTTGGTCGGTTCAGCAATCTCGTGGATCAGGCCCATGGCCTTCGCCTTCTGCGGCGACAGGTTCTGGCCCGAGGTCAGCATCTGCAGCGCCTGCTGCTGATCGGTCAGCCGTGGCACGCGCTGGGTGCCGCCGGCGCCGGGGAAGATGCCGACCTTGACTTCCGGCAAGGCCATCTTGACCTTGTCTGAGTCAGCGGCGACGCGGCCGTGGCAGGCCAGCGACAATTCGAAGGCGCCGCCCATGCAGGTGCCGTTGATCGCCGACACCCAAGGCTTGCCCGATGTTTCGAGCTTGCGCCACAGGCCGCCCATGCGGCCGGCATTGTCGAACAAAAGCTTCGCCGCCTTCTCCGGATCCTTGGTCTTTTCCGTAGCAAACACCGTCAGCATCTTCTGCAGCATGGTGAGATCGGCGCCACCGGAGAAGCTGTCCTTGCCCGAGGTGATCACCGCGCCCTTGATACCGGCGTCGGCCACCACCTGGTCGATGATCCTGTCGAGCTCGTTCATCACCTCTTCGGTGAACACGTTCATCGAGCGGTCGGGCATATTCCAGGTGACCAGCGCGATGCCGTCGGCGTCGGTGTCGAGGGTGAAATTGGTGTAGCTCATGATTTCTCTCCCCTTCAGACGCGTTCGATGATCGTTGCGGTGCCCATGCCAGCGCCGATGCAGAGCGTCACCAGGGCGGTGTTGAGATCGCGGCGTTCAAGTTCGTCCAGCACCGTGCCGAAGATCATGGCGCCGGTGGCGCCAAGCGGATGGCCCATGGCAATGGCACCGCCATTGACGTTGATCTTGTCATGCGGAATGTCGAAGGCCTGCATGTAGCGCAGCACCACCGAGGCGAAGGCTTCGTTGAGCTCGAACAGGTCGATGTCCGACAGCTTCATCTTCGCGCGCTTCAACAGCTTTTCGGTGACGTCGACCGGACCGGTCAGCATCAGCACCGGCTCGGAGCCGATATTGGCGAAGGTGCGGATGCGCGCGCGCGGCTTCAGGCCCATCGCCTTGCCGGCCTTCTTGGAGCCGAGCAGCACGGCCGCCGCGCCATCGACGATGCCGGATGAATTGCCGGCGTGGTGGACGTGGTTGACCTCTTCCACCTCGGGGTGCTTCTGCACCGCAACCGCATCGAAGCCGCCCATTTCGCCCGGCATGATGAAGGACGGGTTGAGCGAGGCCAGCGACTGCATGTCGGTCGACGGCCGCATATGCTCGTCATGGTCGAGGATGGTCAGGCCGTTCTGGTCCTTGATCGGAATGACGGAGTTCTTGAAGCGACCGTCGGCCCAGGATTTTGCCGCCCGCTTCTGGCTCTCGACGGCATAGGCGTCGACATCGTCACGTGAGAAACCGTATTTGGTGGCGATCAGATCGGCCGAAATGCCTTGCGGCACGAACCAGCCGGGCAGGCCGACCGAAGGATCCATGAACCAGGCGCCACCCGAGGCGCCCATGCCGACGCGTGACATGGATTCGACACCACCGGCGATGACGATCTCGTCGGCGCCCTGCGCGATCTTGGCGGCGCCGAAATTGATGGCGTCGAGACCAGAGGCGCAGAAGCGCGATATCTGCATCCCGGGCGCCTTGTTGTCGTAGCCGGCCTCGAAGGCGGCCGCGCGCGGAATAACCGAACCCGCCTCGCCGACCGGATCGACGCAGCCGAAAATGATGTCGTCGACGGTGCCGGTATCGAGCCCATTGCGGTCACGCAGCGCCTCAAGCGTCTTGGCGGCGAGCCGCACCGCCGGCACTTCGTGCAGCGATCCGTCCTTCTTGCCCTTGCCGCGCGGCGTGCGCACGGCGTCATAGACATAAGCGTCAGCCATTTTCTTGCTCCTTGGTTCGCCTGATGTCGCTCTCAGAGAGAGCGGCCGATCAGCAATTTCATGATCTCGTTGGTGCCGCCGTAAATGCGCTGGACGCGGGCGTCGCGGAACATGCGGGCGATCGGATATTCATTCATGTAGCCATAGCCACCATGCAATTGAAGGCATTCGTCGACCACTTTTCCCTGCAGGTCGCTGAGCCAGTATTTGGCCATCGACGCCGTCACCGGATCGAGGCCACCATTGACGTGGCGAGAGACGCAATCATTGTAGAAGACACGGCCGATGGTCGCCTCGGTCTTCAGCTCAGCCAGCTTGAACTGGGTGTTCTGGAACTCGATGATCGCCTTGCCGAAGGCCTTGCGCTCCTTGACGTAGTCGATGGTCAGCGCCAGCGCGCGCTCGATCATGGCGATCGCACCGGTGCCGATCTGCAACCGTTCCTGCGGCAATTGCTGCATCAGCTGGATGAAGCCCTGTCCCTCTTCATGGCCAAGCAGGTTCGAGGTCGGCACGCGCACGTCGTTGAAGAACAGTTCCGACGTGTCGTTGGCCTTCAAGCCGATCTTGTCGAGGTTGCGACCGCGCTCGAACCCTTCGACCTCATCGGTCTCGACGACAACAAGCGAAGTGCCCTTGGCGCCTTTGGCCGGATCGGTCTTGGTGACGACGATAATGAGATTGGCCAGCTGGCCGTTGGTGATGAAGGTCTTGGAGCCGTTGATCTTGTACTGGTTGCCATCCTTCTCAGCCCGCGTCTTGACGCCCTGCAGGTCGGATCCGGCGCCGGGCTCGGTCATGGCAATGGCGCCGATCAGTTCGCCAGTGGCCAACCTCGGCAGCCATTTCTTCTTTTGCTCTTCCGAGCCGTAGTGGAGGATGTAGGGGGCGACGATCGCGTTGTGCAGGCCGATGCCAAAGCCGTCGACGCCGACATGGCCGATGGCCTCGATGATGGCGCTCTCATGCGCGAAGGTGCCGCCGGAACCGCCATATTCCTCCGGCATCGAAGCGCAAAGCAGGCCGGCGGAACCTGCCTTCAGCCAGCTTTCGCGGTCAACCATCTCGTTCTTCTCGAACTCGTCGTAACGCGGCGCGATCTCCTCCGCCATGAAGCGGGTCGCCATGTCGTAGAGCATGCCGACCTCGTCCGCCGCCCAGGCGGGCTTCGGCAAAGAGAGCACTTCGGCTGGATTTGTCGCCACGATTTCCTCCGCGTTCCGACAGTGTGGGCCGGCGCTGCCGGCCCACCGAACCTAGAACGCTTCCGCAGGCAGCGCCATGAGCGTGTCCGCGCCATTGGAAATGCGGGCGAGGTGCGCCGAGGTCTCCGGCATGATCCGCTCCATGAAGAAGCGTGCCGTCACCACCTTGTTGTCGTAGAAGGATTGGGAGCCGTTGGCGCCGGTCTTGCCCTGCGCCGCCTTGGCCATCTGCGCCCACATGTAGCCCAGCGCCACAAGGCCAAAGAGATGCATGTAGTCGGTCGAGGCGGCACCGGCATTGTCGGGGTTGGCCATGCCGTTCTGCACCAGCCACATGGTCGCCGCCTGCAGATCGTTGAGGCCCTTCTTCAAACCCTTGGTGAAGGGCGCCATCTTCTCGTCGGCGCGGTTCTCCTCGCAGAACTCGCCGACCTCCTTGAAGAACGCCTGCACGGCGCGGCCACCATTCAGGCCGAGCTTGCGGCCGACGAGGTCGAGCGCCTGGATGCCGTTGGCGCCCTCATAGATCATGGCGATGCGGGCATCGCGCACGAACTGGCTCATGCCGTGCTCTTCGATGTAGCCGTGACCGCCGAACACCTGCTGCGCCATGACGGCGTGATCAAAACCCTTGTCGGTGAGCACGCCCTTGACCACCGGCGTCATCAGGCCGGTGTAGTCGTCGGCCGCCTGGCGATCCTTTTCGTCACCGGAGCGGTGGGCGATGTCGGACTTGATCGCCGTCCACAATGCCAGTGCTCGGCCAGCCTCATTGAAGGCCCTCATGGTCATCAGCGAGCGGCGGATGTCGGGGTGAACGATGATCGGGTCGGCCTTCTTGTCCGGCGCCTTGGCGCCTGACAGCGAGCGGCCCTGCAAGCGGTCCTTGGCATAGGCGACAGCGTTCTGGTAGGCGATCTCCGACAGCGACAGGCCTTGCAGGCCGACGCCGAGCCGCGCCTCGTTCATCATCGTGAACATCGCCTTGAGGCCGCCATTGGCCTCGCCCAGCAGCGTGCCTTGCGCCTCGTCATAGTTCATGACGCAGGTCGAATTGCCATGGATGCCCATCTTCTCCTCGATCGAGCCACAGGAGAGCGTGTTGCGTTCGCCAGGATTGCCCGATGCGTCGAGCTTGAGCTTCGGCACGATGAACAGCGAGATGCCCTTGACGCCTTCCGGCGCGCCCTCGATTCGGGCCAGCACCAGATGGACGATGTTGTCCGACATGTCGTGCTCGCCGGCCGAGATGAAGATCTTCTGGCCTGATATCTTGTAAGTACCGTCGCCGTTCGGCACCGCCTTCGTGCGCAGCAGGCCGAGATCGGTGCCGCAATGCGGCTCGGTCAGGTTCATGGTGCCGGTCCAGGCGCCTTCGATCATTTTTGGCAGCCAAATTGCCTTCTGCTCGTCAGTGCCGTGGGTGATGATCGCCGCGATCGCGCCCTGCGTCAGGCCTGGATACATCATCAGCGACATGTTGGCCGACACCATGTATTCGGCGACCGCCGTGTGCACGGCATAGGGCAGGCCCTGGCCGCCGAACTCGACCGGTGCGGCCAGTCCCATCCAGCCGCCTTCACGATACTGGTCGTAGGCTTCCTTGAAACCCTTCGGCGTCGTCACCGAACCATCGTCGTGACGGACGCAGCCTTCCATGTCGCCGACACGATTGAGCGGATGCATGACATTTTCAGCGAGCTTGGCGCCTTCGGCGAGGATCGCCTCAAGCACATCCGGCGTGGCGTCGGCAAATCCGGGAAGGTTCGAGTAGCGCTGATAGCCCAGCACCTCGTTGAGCACGAACAGCGTGTCCTGGACCGGAGCCCTGTAGATCGGCATGCTTTTCCTCCACCATGCGGATTAGGCCCCGAAATCAAGCCGTGCGCGGCAAGCGGGCCAATGTCGAAGCCGCATAGCAAATATTGACGTTTGCGTAAACGTCAATTCTTTGTGTCGCAAAAAAATTTGCCAGGCTTTTGATGAGCGTGGGATTTTGCGAGCACTCGGTTGTTTTCACCACAACAGACGGAAAAAGCCGCGTGGCGGCGGCCACGCGGCTTAATTCGATTGGTACCAGATAGGCTGGCTTAGCTGGCGACGCTGGCCTGCGTTGCCGAACGTTCGGTCAGCATCTGGCGCACGGCCGACATCGAGCCACTCAACTCATTGATGGCGTCGTCGATCAGCGCCCGCTGCTTCTGCAGGCGGGCAAGCTGCTTTTCCGACTTGTCCAACGCCAGCCGCAGTTGCTTGGTGTTCGAACCGGTCGGATCATAGAGATCCATCATCTGCTTGACGTCGCGCAGCGAGAACCCGACCTTGCGGCCGAGCAGGATCAGTTTCAGCCGGGCCTTGTCGCGGCGCGTGTAGAGACGGGTCGAACCGTCACGCTGCGGGTTGAGCAGGCCCTTGTCTTCGTAGAAACGCAGCGTGCGCAGCGTCACGCCGTATTTCTTGGCCATTTCGCCGATGCGGGCGAGGTCCTCGCCGGCTTCGACAGGTATATTGTTGGTGTTGGCCGCGGTCTCGCCGGCCGAGATAAGCTTCATGGTCACTGGCTTTCCCCATTTGTGGCGTCGCGGTCTTGCACCAGCATCGCCGGACTGAAGGCGGGGGCGTGCCTTCAGTCGTGGTTTCGACAAACAAAATCGCAAAACGGCACGCTTCAAGGCGCCCTTTACGTTTACGTCAATTCTATACCGATAGCCGCCTCATGACGCAAGGGCGTTCTGTTTGATGTGCTTTATGCCGCACCGGAGGCTGTCCAGCCAACTTCCTTGCAACTTCTTAAGCTTGGTTAACGCGTTGTTTACCACGTTGGGGGAAATGTGGGCGCGTCGGCTACCCGTGTTTATCCTGTATCGAATTTTTCACGGTTTTTCGGAGCGCGGGTGAAACCCCCGGGAAGCTTGTCTTTCACCGTAGCATGGAAGCGCGGTCGCCTTCGTTCCGGCAGGGGACTTGGGGAGCTGGCCGCAAGCTGGCCTATCTGAAAGACGGACGCACCAATGAACAACAAGCGGTCCTATCTCGACACACTCAACGCCGGCAGGCAGCGCAGGCCGCAGACCACGCTCGAGCAGTTGAACCGCTCGCTGGAAACGCTGGAGCAGCGACTGGGGCAGACCCGCGAGGAGGTCACGGCACGTCCCGCTCCGCGCCTATACGGCGCCGACCCACGCTATCCCGCAGCTGACCCGCGTTATCCAGCCACCGATCCGCGCTCTCCCGCCACGGACCCGCGCTCTCCCGCCGCGCAGCCAACCGGCCAGCAGCGCTGGTACGAGGATCCGCAGCCGGCACCACGCCCGCAGAACCAGGCGCCAGCCCCTTCATTCGACCAGAATTACCAGGCCATCGCCCGCGACATTGACCGCGTGCGCGGCCAGGAAGACGGCGTCGCCATGGTCGGCAAGATCGCCGGCGAACTGCGCGGCATGCGGGAAGAACTGCGCCACCAGATGACATCAGGGCTGCAGCGCGAATTCGATGCGCTGCGCAAGGATATCGACCGCGCCTTCCAGGCGAACGCCCAGCCCGGCGTGTCAGGCAAGGGCAGCGCTGAACTTGGCGTCGAATTTGAACGACTTTCCGGCGCCATCAAGTCGCTGTCGGAGAAGAGTGACGACAGAAGCGTCAATCTGCTGCGACTGGAGCTTGAGCAGGTCAAATCAGCGCTCGACACGCTGGCACGTGAGGAAAGCGTCCAGAAGGTCGACCGCCGCTGGGACGATTTCGATCGCCGCTGGTCGGCTTTCGAGGACCGCGTCGACGCCGACCAGCGCAAGCGTTCCGACGATCCCGGCCTTGCGGCGCTGACCGACCGGCTGGAGCAGATCAGCAACGCCGTCAACAATTTGCCGGAATCGCTGTCGCTGCGCTCGCTGGAGGAGAAGGTACGCACGCTGGCCGGCGCCGTCGAGCACTTCGCCAGCCAGCAGGACAATCGCGGCAGCGATACGCTTGGCATGATCGACGAGCGGCTGGACGAGATTTCCCGAGCCATCGTCGCCTCAACCGTCGCGGCACAGGCCAATTCGGTCGATCATGAAGCCTTTGAGCGCATCGAGAAGCGGATCGATTCGCTCGCCCGGCAGATCGAGGAAGTGGCGCAGGACCACCCCGGCAATGCGGTCATGGATCGCCTGAGCACGCTGTCGAGCCGGGTTGACGAACTCGCCGGCCGCGCCAACCTGCCTGAACAGGCGATGGAACGGCTGGCCAAGCAGATCACGCTCATCGCCGACAAGATCGACCAGGCACCGGCCATGCCCGATGCCGATTACATCTTCCAGGGCCTCGAGCAGCGCTTCGACGTGCTGTCCGGCATGATGGAACGCCGCCAGGGCGACGCCATCGAGCAGGGCAACATGCTGTTTCGCGATCTCGAGCGCCGGCTGGACGAAGTTGCCGACCGGCTGGACCAGCGGATGCCGCAGGTCGACAGCGCCGGCATCATGGATGCCATCGACGCCCGCTTCACCGCGCTTGCCACGCGCATCGAGACGCGCGCTCCCGATCCGGCCGGTGAAGCGGCGATCCGTGGGCTGGAAAGCCGGCTCGAGGACATTTCCAGCCGGCTTGACGCATCGGCGGCCCAGGTGGCCGGCATCGATCCCGCATTGATCCGCAGCCTCGAGGCGCAGGTCGCCGGCCTGTCCGCCCATCTTTCCAAGCCCAGCACGCCGCTGCCGGAATTCGAGGACATCAGCCCGCGCCTCGACGAGATCGAGAAGGCGCTGGCCGGGACCCGCGATTCCATCCTCGGCGCGGCACGCGAGGCAGCGGAGAGCGCGGTGCGTTCGCTGGCCGGTTCGACCGCCAACGCGACGGCCGTCTCCGGCCTCGCCCAGGACCTGAAGACCCTGGAAACACTGACGCGGCGCTCCGATGAGCGCAATTCGAGAACGTTTGAAGCCATCCATGACACGCTGCTGAAGATCGTCGACAGGCTGGGTTCGCTGGAAACCAGCGAACCGTCCGAGGCGATAAGCGAACTCCTGGACACAGCACCGCCGGAGCCGAATGCCTGGCGCGGCGCAAAGCGGCCCAAGATGGCCGTCGAGGCGCCGTCGATGGATATCGACGAACCCATGCCGCTGACCGGAGACATGGCCGATCTCGACGGCCGCGCCGCCGCCATATTGGGCAACGATCCAAGTTCGCGTAGCGACCCGGGCCCGCGTGGCGATTTCGGTACCCGTAGCGACCTGGGTACGCGCAGCGACCCGCGTGGCGACTTGAGCACGCGCTCGCCGGCGGAAGCCGCCGCTGCTGCCGCCATTGCCGCGCTCGGGTCAGACACCGTTGCCGCGAAAGATGCGCCGGCTGGCCGCAAATCGATGTTTGGTGGGCTGGCACGCGCCTTCAAGGGCAAGAAGGCGGCCGACATTCCGCCGCTGGCCGGGTCGGCGCCGAGCGTTGATGTCCCAAGCGTCGATCTCGACGAGCCGCTCGACCCGAAAGTAGCCAACCGCCCGCTGGAGCCCGGCTCCGGCGCGCCCGACCTCAATGCCATCATGAAGCGCGTGCGCGACGAGCGCGGGCAACCGGCCAAGCCCAGCGATGGCGACGCCGCGAAATCGGATTTCATTGCGGCCGCCCGGCGCGCCGCCCAGGCCGCCGCGGCCGAGGCTGACGCCTTGAAGCGGCAGTCGACGATGAAAGGACCGGTGAAGGCGCTGAGAATCGGCGACCTGCTCAAGGCACGGCGCAAGCCGATCCTGATGGCGGCGGCTGCGATCATGCTGGCACTTGCCGGCCTGCAGCTCGGCAAAGCGTTTTTCTCTGATCCCGCCCAGGTCGCAACCAACGACGCGGCGCCGATCGCCGCCGCGCAACCGGTACAAACGGCATCCCTCGACACAACGAGCCAGCCGAAGACCGAAGCCCAGCTGGCGGCGACGGACAATGCGCCGGCCCCCGCCGTCAGGCAAGCCGAGCCGTCTGTACCGGTAGCCAAGGACAACATGGTGGCGCAGACCGCCCTTGCCATGCCGTCGGACACTGACGCGATTGCGAAAACGGCACCAGCGACAGGGCCCGTGGCTTCGGCCGCCTCTTCCGGCCCGAGCGCTCCCGCCTCCGACTCGACCGCTTCGGTCGCTCCGGCGTCAGCCGCGCCCATTTCCACGACCCCGATGGATGCGATGGCCTCCGAGCCAGCCGCGGTCGGCGGTGCGCAAGCGACGGATACCGACGCGCAGCCGGCTACAGCCGCGCCAACAGCGGCCAGCGACGGCACCGCCAAGGACACCACCGGTGCCGTGGCACCGGCGGATGCGCAGGCAGCGGCAACCACCGCCAAGTTCGACATTCCGGCCGATGCCGGCCCGGTCGCGCTGCGCGATGCCGCCGCCGGTGGCGACGCCAAGGCGCTGTTCGAGATCGGCTCGCGCTATGCCGAGTCGCGCGGCGTCAAGGAAGACATGGCCGAAGCCGCCAAATGGTACGAGAAATCGGCGGAACTCGGCTTCGCGCCGGCCGAATACCGCATCGGCAATTTCTACGAGAAGGGCATTGGCGTCGCGCGCGACATCAAGAAGTCGAAGACCTGGTACCAGCTCGCCGCCGAGCAGGGCAACGCCAGCGCCATGCACAATCTGGCCGTGCTGTTCGCCATGGCCGCAGATGGCGTGACCGACAATGAATCGGCCGCGCACTGGTTCCAGGAAGCCGCGGACCTCGGCGTCAAGGACAGCCAGTTCAATCTCGGCATCCTCGCCGCCAAGGGCGTCGGCATGAAGCAGAACCTCGAAGAATCCTATAAATGGTTCGCCCTCGTTGCCAAGACCGGCGACAAGGACGCTGCCGCCAAGCGCGACGAGATCGCCAATGCGCTGCGGCCCGAACAGCTCGACCGGGCGCGTGCCGCGACCGAATTGTGGAAGGCCAAGCCGCTCAACCCGGCGGCCAATTCGGCCGACATTCCCGAATCCTGGCAGGAAGGTACGCCGCAGACGACCGCCGGCATCGATATGAAGAAGGCAGTTAAGAACATCCAGCTCATCCTCAACAAGAACGGCTATGATGCTGGCGGCGCCGACGGCGTCATGGGCGAGAAGACCAAGAACGCGATCATCGCTTTCCAGACCGAGAACAAGCTGCCGGCGACCGGCGCGGTCGATGAGAAACTGGTCAAGGCTCTGCTGGCGCGCAAATAACAGAAGAAGCGTCGTTTCCACGACGCTCTTGCCACACATTTGCCTGTTAACTGATTGAGATATTTTTTGTTTCGGCGACGCGGCGCGGTTTGACTGCGCTGCGTCTCCTGCGCAAGAAAAAATTGGCTTTTCGGTGCGAGACTGCCCACAACGGCTGTATTCGCCGACAGGCAAACTGATCGAGACTGACGGGTGGGCATCTATCTCCCGATTGCGGAAATTTCCGTCAACGTCTTCGTGCTGCTGGCCATGGGTGCGGCGGTGGGCTTCCTGTCGGGCATGTTCGGCGTTGGCGGCGGCTTCCTCATCACGCCGCTCCTGATCTTCTACAACATTCCCCCGGCGATCGCGGTCGCCACCGGCGCCAACCAGGTCATCGCCTCTTCCGTCTCCGGCGTCCTTTCGCACATGAAGCGCGGCACGCTCGACTTCAAGCTCGGAGCCGTCCTTCTGGCTGGCGGTATCGTCGGCTCGACCGGCGGCATCTATGTCTTTGCCTTCCTGCGCAGGCTCGGCCAGCTCGACCTGTTCATCTCGCTGCTTTATGTGGTGCTGCTCGGCACGGTCGGCGGGCTGATGCTGGTCGAAAGCATCAATGCGCTGCGTGCCACGCGCAGTGGCGCCGCCCCGGTGCTGAAGAAATCCGGCCAGCACAACTGGATCCACCGCTTGCCGCTGAAGATGCGGTTCAGGGCCTCGAAGCTCTTCGTCAGCGTCATCCCGGTGCTTGGCCTTGGCGCCGGCATCGGCTTCCTGTCGTCGATCATGGGCGTCGGCGGCGGCTTCATCATGGTGCCGGCGCTGATCTACCTGCTAAAGGTGCCGACCAACGTCGTTATTGGCACCTCGCTGTTCCAGATCATCTTCACGTCCGCCTACACCACGCTGGTCCACGCCACCACCAACCAGACCGTCGATGTCGTGCTGGCCTTCATTTTGATGGCGGGCGGCGTCGCCGGCGCGCAATACGGCGCCAAGGCCGGCCAGAGGCTGCGCGGCGAACAGCTCCGGGCGCTGCTGGCGCTGCTGGTGCTGGCGGTGGCGATCCGGCTTGCCATCGATCTCTTCGTCACGCCGCCCAATCTCTATTCGCTGTCTGCCTTGGGCCTCAACTGATGACGGGCCGCAAAGCGTTCGCAACCGCCATTTTCCTGTCACTGCTTGCGGCCATCGTACCCGCCAAGGCACAGTCCCCGCTGCCGGAAGGCATCCAGATCGGGCTTTCCACCGACAACGTCTCGATCACCGCCGGCTTTTCCGGCGCCGACCTGACCATCTTCGGCTCGCTGGAAAACCCCGACCCGCTCGTCGCACGCCAGAACCGCTATGATGTCATCGTCGTGCTTGAAGGCCCGCCACGACCGGTGGTGGTGCGGCGCAAGGACCGGGTGCTCGGCGTTTGGATCAATCTCGATTCCGAAACCTTCGAGAACGTGCCGATGTCCTATTCAGTGGCGACGACGCGGCCGCTGCAGGACATCACCGAGCCGAACAGCTACAAGCAGCTGTCGCTTGGGGCCTCCAACATCTACATGCAGCCGGCCGAGGCCGGCGACAGCCCGGCGACGATCGAGGAATTCACCGCAGCGCTGCGCGAACGCAAGGCCGCGACCGGCCTCTACAGCGAAAATGTCGGCGGCGTGCAATTCCTGTCGCAGAACCTTTTCCGCGCCACCGTCAGGCTGGCGCCGAATGTTCCGGTCGGCACCCACAAGGCACGCGCCTTCCTGTTCAAGAGCGGCCTGTTCATCAAGGAGAGTTCGGCCCAGCTCGAAATCCGCAAATCCGGCTTCGAGCAGTCGATCTTCCGCGTCGCCCACAATTACTCCTTCCTCTATGGCGTCTTCGCCATATCGCTGGCCATGCTGACGGGCTGGCTCGGCAGGCTGATTTTCCGCAAGGACTGAGACGCCCAAAAGGGGTTTCCCTTTCTCGCATCATGCTATAGACCGCACCTCCCCGCCCGACGGGCAAACACGCACAATTCAATTCGCCAGAGTGGTCAATTCGGCAGAGTGGTTCGGTTGCCCCAAACCGCAGCGCACGCTTCTCCTGCTAGCGCCGATCCGCTGCCTGGCGCCAATGACAGGAGGCTGCCTTGCGACCAGCATTCGCCGGTATCGACTTCGGCACTTCGAACTCCACCGTTGGCGTGGTCCGCGACGGGCAGCCCCACCTCGTCGCGCTTGAAGGCGGCCAGGTCACGTTGCCGAGTGCCGTGTTCTTCAATTTCGAGGATGGCCGTATCTGTTTTGGCCGCCAGGCTATCGCCAACTATACCGACAGCGTTGAAGGCCGGCTGATGCGTTCGCTGAAGAGCGTGCTCGGCAGTTCGCTGGCGCATGAGAAGACGCGCATCAAGGCGCGTTCGATCGGTTTCATGGAGATCATCGGCCTGTTCCTCGGGCATCTCAGGAAAAAGCTGGAGGAAGATGGCGGCGATCTGGTCGAGACCGTGGTGCTCGGCCGCCCGGTGCAGTTTGTGGATGACGATGCGCAAGCCGACGCGAACGCCCAGAGCGACCTTGAAAAAGCCGCCCACGCCCAGGGCTTTAAGCACATCGCCTTCCAGTTCGAGCCGATCGCCGCGGCGCTCGACTACGAGCAGAGCGTAACTCGCGAGGAGCTGGCGCTGATCATCGACATGGGCGGCGGCACGTCTGACTTTTCGGTCGTGCGCGTTTCACCGGAACGTGCCCGATCCCCGGACCGCAAGGACGATATCCTGGCCAGCCGGGGTGTCCACATTGGCGGCACCGATTTCGACCGGCTGCTCAGCATCGCCCATGTGATGCCGCAACTCGGCTATTTGACCCCGACCAAGGATGGCAAGCGTAACCTGCCGGCCAGTTACTTCATCGATCTCGCCACCTGGCAGCGCATCAACCTGGTCTACACCGCCAAGGCGATGACGCATCTGCGCCAGATCCGCTACGAGGCCGCGCGGGCCGATCTGGTCGACCGCTTCATCCACATCGTCGAGCACCGCTATGGCCATGCGCTGGCGGCGCTGGTCGAAAAGGCCAAGATCGAACTGACCGATGAGGCGTCCGCCGAGGTGGCGGTGAAGCTGCCGGGCGCGGAGTTCGCCGCCGAGATCACCCGCGGCGGGCTCGACGCCACGATCGCCAGGGATATCGAGCGGGTCACCGCAACGGTGGCTCAGACCATCCGCGACGCGCAGATCAAGCCGTCCGAAATCACAGCGGTGTTCCTGACCGGCGGCTCGACCGCGATCCCGCTGGCGAGACGGGAAATCCTTTCGCTGGTGCCGCAGGCGTCCGTCATCGACGGCGACATGTTCGGCTCGGTCGGGCTTGGGTTGGCGCTTGATGCCCAGCGGAAGTTCGCTTGATTACGCCGAACCGCTTGCAGCGGTCTCGGCGCCCAGATGCGCCTTGAGCGCCATCTGGGCCAGGCTTGCCTGGCGATCGCGGTGCGTGATCATGGCGAAGTCGCGCTTGGGCAGTTCAAGCGGCACGGAACGCAGAGTGCCCTCGGCGACAGCGCGGGCCACGACGAGCTCGGAGATGATGGCGGCGCCCGCACCAGCCTCCACCGCCTGGCGGATCGCCTCGTTGCTCGGCAGCACCAGGAATATCTGCAGATCGGCAAGCGAAATCCCCTCGCGCCGCGCCAGGTCCTCCAGCACCTCGCGCGTGCCGGAACCGCCCTCGCGGATGATCCAGCGCAGCCCCTTGATGTCGGGTCGGTCAGGTGCGATTTCGGCGATCTCGGGATGCGAGCTGGCGACGACCAGCATCAGCCTGTCCACATCGACCTTGGTGCGGCGCAGTATGTCGGACTCGGTGCGTCCTTCGACCAGGCCAAGATCCGCCGTGCCATCAAGCACATTGGCCTCGACCTGCCTGGTGTTGCCGATGCTGACGCTCAGCCGCACTGCTGGATAGGCTTCGTGGAAGGATGCCAGCCGGCGCGGCAGCCAGTAGCTTGATATGGTCTGGCTGGCGGCAATCGACAGGCTGCCGGTGACGGTTTGTGCGGCATGTTCCAGGACGTCGCGCGCGGCGGCGGCCCGCTCGAGCACGGCCTTGGCCTCCGGCAGGAACCGGTGTCCGGTCTGGGCGAGCTCGATGTTGCGGCCGACTCGGTTGAACAGATGGACGCCGTGCTGCTCTTCAAGCGCGCGGATGGCGGCCGATGCCGCCGACTGGGAAATGCCCAGAAGCTCCGCCGCCTTGGTCATATGGCCGCGCTCGGCAACGGCAACGAAAATGCGCAACTGATCCAGGGTCATATCAGCATTAAGAACCAATATCGATCGAATTTACAAGAACAACTGATTAGACGGATCGATAGCTTTATTCTACGTTTTCGGGCGAAGTTAGAAAAAATTCGCCAGCGGATCGCAAGCACTGAAATGATCGGGCGGTTCAAATCCCTGCTTGCCCATTGGACGCGCGGCATAAGGCGGCGGCTGGCCGGTGATCGCTACCATCCGGAAGAGCACTATATGCGCGGCCCCGGGCCGAAGACGCGGGCCAAGTCCGGTGGTCGCACGGGCACCACCGGCTCATGATTCACCAACCGCCGCGCGGCGCGAATTCGGCTCCATCGCAACGCCCGCTTGCCGACACACACGCGCCTGACGAAGGTGACGGCGTCGACACCTCTCCAAGCATTTCCGACAGCACCGCCAAGACGACCTGCTACATGTGCGCCTGCCGCTGCGGCATCGACGTGCACATCAAGGATGGCAAGGTCCGCTACATCAACGGCAACAAGGACCATCCGGTCAATCGCGGCGTGATCTGCGGCAAGGGCAGTTCCGGCATTATGCAGCACTACAGCCCGGCCCGGCTGAAGAAGCCTCTGTTGCGCACCGGCCCGCGCGGCTCGGGCGAGTTTCGAGAGATCGAGTGGGAAGAGGCGTTCGCGATCGCGACTGAGCGGCTCTCTGCCATCCGCCGGACTGATCCGAAAAAACTCGCCTTCTTCACCGGGCGCGACCAGTCGCAGTCGCTCACCGGCTGGTGGGCAAGCCAGTTCGGCACGCCGAATTTCGCCGCGCATGGCGGCTTCTGTTCGGTCAACATGGCGGCTGGCGGGCTCTACTCGATCGGCGGCTCATTCTGGGAGTTTGGCGAGCCCGACTGGGACAACACCAAGTACTTCATGTTGTTCGGCGTCGCCGAAGATCATGATTCCAATCCGATCAAGATCGGGCTGGGCAAACTCAAGGCGCGCGGCGCCAAGGTGGTGTCGATCAATCCGTGCCGCACCGGCTATAATGCGATTGCCGACGACTGGATCGGCATCCGGCCTGGCACCGACGGCCTGTTCGTCTTCGCGCTCATCCACGAATTGCTGAAAGCCGGCCGCGTCGATCTCGATTATTTGCTCCGCTACACCAACGCCCATGTCCTCGTCGTGCAGGAGCCTGATGCCTCCGACGACGGGCTGTTCGTGCGCGACGCCGACGGCAATCCGCTGGCCTGGGACAGGGTGGCGAAGACCTCCGTTCAGGCAACCGACCCGGAGGCGAAGCCGGCGCTGACCGGCAGCTTCGAAGTCGGCGGGCGCCTCTGTACGCCGGTGTTCCAGCTGATCGCCGACCGCTATCTCGATGAAAGCTATGCACCGGATGCGGTCGCGGAGCGCTGCGGCATTGGAGCCGATACGATCCGCAGGATCGCCGCCGAACTCGCCCATGTCGCCTTCGAGCAGACGATCGAACTGCCTATCGCTTGGACCGATTGGGCCGGGCGCCGGCACGAGACGATCAAGGGGCGGCCGGTTTCAATGCATGCCATGCGCGGCATCTCCGCCCATTCGAACGGTTTTCACACCTGCCGCGCCATCCACCTGCTGCAGGTGCTGCTGGGCACTGTGGATGTGCCCGGCGGCTTCCGCTTCAAGCCGCCCTACCCCAGATCGGCGCCGCCAGGCCCGAAGCCGGCCGGCAAGAATGCAGAACCAATGACACCGCTCGACGGCATGCCGCTCGGTTTCGTTTGTGGGCCGGACGATCTGCTGGTCGATGGCGCCGGTACGCCGCTTCGCATCGACAAGGCCTATTCCTGGGATGCGCCGCTGGCGGCTCACGGCCTGATGCACACCGTCATCCGCAATGCCTGGGCCGGCGACCCGTACCCGATCGACACGCTGATGATGTACATGTCGAACATGGCGTGGAATTCCTCGATGAACACCGTCGAGACCATTGCCATGCTGACCGAGCATGACGAGGAGGGCCGCTACAAGATCCCCTTCATCATCTATTCCGACGCCTATTATTCCGAGACCGTGCCGTTCGCCGATCTCGTGCTGCCGGACACGACCTATCTCGAACGCCATGACTGCATCAGCCTGCTCGACCGGCCGATCAGCCATGCCGACGGGCCAGGCGACGCCATCCGCCATCCCGTCGTCGAGCCCGACCGCGACGTCAGGCCGTTCCAGTCGGTGCTGATCGAGCTTGGCGCACACCTCGGTCTGCCGGGCTTCGTCAACGATGATGGATCGGCCAGATATGCCGACTATGCCGACTACATCATCAACCATGAGCGCACACCCGGCATCGGCCCGCTCGCCGGCTGGCGCGGCAAGGATGGCACATCGATCGGCAAGGGCGAGGCCAATCCGGACCAGTTGCAGCGCTACATCGACAATGGCGGCTTTTGGCATCACGACTTTGCCGCTGACCAGCGCTACTACAAGATGGCCAACCGCTCCTATCTCGACTTCGCCGTGCAGATGGGTTTCATCCCGAAGGCGGAGCCGATCGTCTTCCAGCTCTATTCCGAACCGTTGCAGCGCTTCCGCCTCGCCGCGCGCGGTCATGGCCGGGTGGTGCCGCCCGAGGCCGAGCGCCAGCGCATCGAGACCTACATGGACCCGCTGCCGTTCTGGTACATGCCGTTCGAGGAAGCGGTTGTCGATCTCGAAAAATACCCGCTGCACGCGCTGACGCAGCGGCCGATGCACATGTATCATTCCTGGGGTTCGCAGAATGCGTGGCTGCGGCAGATCACCAGCCAGAACCGGCTGTTCGTGCATCACCGGACCGGTGCCGGCCTCGGCCTTGTCGACGACGACTGGGTCTGGATCGAAAGCATCAATGGCCGGGTCAAGGGGCAGATCAAGCTGATCGACGGAGTCAACGAAAGCACGGTCTGGACCTGGAACGCGATCGGCAAAAGGCGCGGCAGCTGGGGGTTGAAGGATGATGCCGCGGAATCCAATCGCGGCTTCCTGCTCAACCACATCATCGGCGACCAGACCTCGGCCGATGCGCGGGGCAAACGCTATTCGAATTCCGATCCGGTGACTGGCCAGGCTGCATGGTTCGATCTGCGCGTGCGGATCGTCAAATGCGCTGATGAGGAAGCCGGCTTCACTGAACCGCAATTCGAGCGTTTTCACGAGCCACCGCATTTCAAACCGTCGCCCGACATCCTTCGCTACGGCGCCGAGTTTCGCCTCAAAAGGGAAGCCGCCGAATGACCTGCCTTCCCGCCCACACCGACAAGAAGCTCGGCCTCGTCATTGACCTCGACACCTGCGTCGGCTGCCAAGCCTGCGTCACCGCCTGCAAGGAATGGAACACCGGCGGCCACATGGCGCCGTTGACCGACATCGACCCCTATGGCGGCCATGTCGACGGCGTCTGGTTCAACCGCGTGCACAGCTACGAACACACGACGAAGGCGGGCGGGCGCACCGTCAACTTCCCGCGCTCCTGCCTGCATTGCGATACGCCGGCCTGTGTCACCGTCTGCCCGACCGGCGCGTCCTACAAAAGGGCCTCGGACGGCATCGTGCTGATCGATGAAAGCAAATGCATCGGCTGCAAATTGTGCAGCTGGGCTTGCCCGTATGGCGCGCGCGAATTCGACACCGATGTCGGCGTCATGAAGAAATGCACGCTGTGCGTCGACCGCATCTACAACGACAATCTGGCCGAAGAAGACCGCGTGCCGGCGTGCGTCGCCGCCTGCCCGACCAGCGCCCGGCATTTCGGCGATCTCGGCGACCCCCACTCAGCGGTCTCGCAACTGGTAGCAGAACGAGGCGGCGTCGACCTGATGCCGGAGATGGGCTATCGCCCAACCAACAAATACCTGCCGCCGCGCGCCCATACGCAACGCGCCGCATCCGTGCCTGCGAAGGCGCTGGAGCCGGTGCGGGCCGAAGGCGGCTTCCTCGGCTGGGTCGACCGCATGCTTTCGAACTAACCCATGCATCCGGCCTTCTCCGTCGTCTTCTTCACCACCGCCACCGGCGCCGGCTATGGTCTGCTCGCGCTGCTTGGCGTGCTCGGCGGATTCCAGCTCATCCCGCCCGATTTCTGGCTGGGCCTCATCGGCCTGGGGCTGGCGCTCGGCCTGATCGCGGCGGGATTGTTGTCTTCGACCGGCCATCTCGGCAGACCCGAACGCGCCTGGCGGGCGTTCTCGCAATGGCGCAGTTCATGGCTCTCGCGCGAAGGCGTGTCGTCGGTCATCACCTTCATTCCGGCGGGACTGTTCGGCATCGGATGGGTGCTCTTCGGTCACACTGACGGCTGGGTGGCCATTGCCGGATTGCTGGCCGCCATCGGCGCCATCGTCACCGTCTGCACCACCGGCATGATCTATGCGTCGCTGAAGCCGATCGCCCAATGGCACAGCCGCTTCACCTTGCCCGGCTATCTCATCTTCTCGGCGATGACCGGCAGCGTGCTGCTGAACGCGCTATGTCAAGGTTTTGCTCTCGGTTCCAAAATGCTTCTCGCGGTTTGCGTGCTGCTCACCTTGATTGGCTGGGGCTGGAAGCTCGCGACCTGGCGGCACAATGACCGGCTGGAGATCCCAACCAACGCCAACACCGCGACCGGACTTGCCGGCGGCACGGTGCGGACGCTGGAATGGCCGCATACCGAGGAGAACTACCTGCTCAAGGAGATGGGCTTTCGCATCGCACGCAAGCACAGTGCGCGCTTGCGCCAGATCACGCAGATACTGGCCTTTGCCCTGCCCGTCCTGCTTCTCGCCGCCACCTTTGCCTTGCCCTGGCCCTTTGCGGTGGTACCGTCAGTGCTCGCCGCGACCCTCCAGTTCGCCGGCATGCTGGTCGAGCGCTGGCTGTTCTTCGCCGAAGCCAAGCACACGGTTACCCTGTACTACGGACGTTGAGGTCAACCGGGCCGCAGCATCGAGCCAGAGATGGCGAAGATGCGCTGGGTGCCGAGCATGTAGGCCATCAGCGTCTCCAGCCGAAACAGCCCGGCATAGGCGCGGTCGAGCACATTGAGCGAGCCGGTATAGGCACCAAAGGCCGGCATGATCATGCGGCCGCCATCACCCGCAAAGCAGCGCCGTCGCACCGAGCGGCCTTGCTGCACTATGCGGGCGCAGGGATGCAGATGGCCCGATATTTCGCCCTCGACCCGCACCTTGGAGGGCTCATGCCGGAACAGCAGCGAGCCGATGGCGAGCTCGCGCACGGTTTCGCCGGGCAGATCGGCCGGCGCTTCCGGATCGTGATTGCCGGCGACCCAGAACCAGTCGCGGCCTGCCATCAGCGCCTCCAGCCGCTCGCGAAAACTCGCATGCATGCGCGCGGCGCCGCCACCATCGTGAAAGGAGTCACCCAGGCTGATGACGATCGATGGTTGATAGTCTGATATGACCGCCTGCAGCCGCAACAAGGTCGCGCCGGTGTCGTAGGGCGGGATCAGCGTGCCGCGCCTTGCCAGCGACGACCCTTTTTCCAGATGCAGGTCGGACACCGCCAGAAGCCGGAGTTCGGGAAAATAGAGCACGCCGCGCGGATCGCAGACCGCACGTTCGCCGGCGATACCGACAAGGTCGGCCTCGGCGATCAGCGATGCGCGCGCCAGCGAAAAATTCATTGCTCAACCATTCCCGGCCCCATGGCCTCCTCGACCAGCGTCGCCGCATCCATCAGAAGTGTTTCATCGGCTTCGCCATTCACCGGCATCTTACCGATCTCAAGCATGATCGGCACGGCAAGCGGCGAAATCTGCTCCAGATTCTTATGCATGATTCGACCCTGGATGCGCGAGAGCATGTCGGCAAGTCTGCTGACATCGAGCAGGCCGGTCGCAGCGTCGGCGCGTGTCGCCTGGAGCAGGATGTGGTCCGGCTCATGGCTGCGCAGCACGTCGTAGATCAGGTCGGTCGACACGGTGACCTGCCGGCCGCTTTTTTCCTGGCCGGGATGGCGTTTCTCGATCAGTCCCGAAATCAGCGCGCAATTGCGGAAGGTGCGCTTGAGCAGCCAGCTGTCGGCCAGCCAGGCTTCGAGATCGTCGCCCAGCATGTCCTGATCGAACAGCGCACTGAGCGACGGTTTGCGGGCCTTGAACATCGCACCCATGTCGCCCAGCGACCATATGGCTAAGGCATAGTCGGTGGCGACAAAGCCCAGTGGCCTGGCGCCTGCCCTGTCGAGGCGGCGGGTGAGCAGCATGCCAAGCGTCTGGTGCGCCAGCCTGCCTTCAAAGGGATAAGCGACCAGATAATAGCGATTGCCGCGCGGAAAGGTCTCGATCAGCAGATCATCGCGCTTCGGCAATACCGATTTGTCTGCCTGAATGCGCAACCAGTCGGCCACCTGTTCCGGCAGCATCTTCCATCGCTGCGGGTCGTCCAGCATGATGCGGACCTGTTCGGCGAGGTAGGTCGAAAGCGGGAACTTGCCGCCGCCATAATAGGGCACCTTGGCGTCGCTGCCGGGTGCGTTCGACACGAAGCATTCGTTCTCGCGAATGCCCTCGAAGCGCAATACTTTGCCGGCGAACATGAAGGTGTCGCCAGGTGTCAGCGTTTCGAGAAAAGCCTCCTCGATCTTGCCTAGCACTGCGCCGCCACGCGAAGCCGAGCCCTTGCTGCCAGCTTTGACGTAACGCACGTTGAGCGCCGGCACTTCGATGATGGTGCCGACATTCAGCCTGTATTGCTGGGCTACGCGCGGATTCGACACCCGCCACAGCCCATCCTTGTTCAGTCGGATGCGGGCGTAGCGCTCGTAGTTCTTCAGCGCGTAGCCGCCGGTGGCGACGAAATCGATGACGCGGTCGAATGTTGGCCGGTCGAGGCTGGTATAAGGCGCCGCCGTTCGGATTTCCTCGAACAAATCGTCGGCGCGGAAAGGCGCTCCGCAGGCGCAGCCCAGCACATGCTGAGCCAAGACGTCCAAGCCGCCATTGACCAGCGGCGGCGTGTCCTGCGCGCCGAGATAATTTGCGTCAAGCGCTGCCCGGCATTCCAGCACCTCGAAACGGTTGGCCGGGATCAGGATCGCCTTTGAAGGTTCGTCCATGCGGTGGTTGGCACGGCCGATGCGTTGCGCCAGCCGGCTTGCCCCCTTCGGTGCACCGACATGCACGACCAGATCGACATCGCCCCAGTCAATGCCGAGGTCGAGCGTCGAGGTGGCGACGATGGCGCGCAGCGCATTGTCGCCCATCGCCTTCTCGACGCGCCGGCGCTGGGCGACGTCGAGTGAGCCGTGATGCAGGGCGATCGGCAAGGTGTCTTCATTGACCCGCCACAATTCCTGGAACAGCAGTTCCGCCTGGCTGCGCGTGTTGACGAACAGCAGCGTCGTCTTGTGGCGCTTGATCTCGCGGTAGATTTCCGGCGTGGCGTAGCGGGCGGAATGCCCTGCCCATGGCACGCGCTCTTCGGAATCGAGGATGGAGATTTCGGGTTTTGCTCCCCCTGTCACGACAATCAGTTCGGACATGCCGCCTGGGGGATTCTGGCTGACCAGCCAGCGCCGTAATTCGTCCGGCTCGGCGACCGTTGCCGACAGTCCTATCGTCTGCAGGCCTGGAACAAAGCTGCGCAGCCGCGCCAAGCCAAGCGCCAGCAGATGGCCGCGCTTGGAGGTCACCAGCGAATGCAACTCGTCGAGCACGACATAACGCAGATCCTCGAAGAAGCGCCTGGCATCGCCCGCCGCGATCAGCAGCGCCAGTTGTTCGGGCGTGGTGAGGAGAATATCGGGCGGCATCAGCTTCTGGCGCTGGCGTTTGTGGGAAGGGGTGTCGCCGGTGCGCGTTTCGATGGTTACGGGCAAGCCGATCTCTTCCACCGGCTTGGCAAGATTGCGCTCGATGTCGACCGCCAACGCCTTCAGCGGCGAGATATAAAGCGTATGGATGCCGCGCTGTCCCTGGCCTGGTTTTCGCCTGGGCCTGACGGCCAGTTCGGTGAGTGATGGCAGGAACCCAGCCAAGGTCTTGCCGGCACCAGTCGGTGCGATCAGCAGCACCGATTGTCCGGACTGAGCCTTAGCCAGCAGTTCGATCTGATGGGCGCGCGGCGACCAGCCTTTCTCGCCGAACCATCTGAGGAATGGCTCAGGCAGGACGACGGTGGCATTCTGATCGGCAAGGCGCGGCTCAACTGTCACGCGCCAGAGGTAGCGCGACGATGGGCAATCGCCAAGAAGAATCGGAACAAAAGGGGATCGCGACGACTCTTCCCTTCTCCCCTTGCGGGAGAAGGGAGAAACTGCGCTAAGGCCGCCGAAACCCTGTCGGCCCGCCATATAGATAACCTATCCGGGCGATGGCATCCTTCAGCCCTTCGCGCGAGACCAGCATGGTGTGGCCGTTGGCGTGGATCATGGTGTCGGCGTCGGTCATGACCGCGACATGACCTTTCCAGAAGACGAGGTCACCACGGCGCAACCCGGCATAGTCCGGGCCAGGCTCGACCGGCTCGCCAAGTGTCGCCGCCTGCATATCGGAATCGCGCAGCACGTCCCGGCCGGCCATGCGCATCGCCAGTTGCACCAGGCCCGAACAGTCAATGCCGAAGCCAGATGCGCCGCCCCAGAGATAGGGTGTGCCGAGAAACATCTCGGCCACGGAAACATAGTCGGCAGCGACCTCGTCGACAGGCCGCAGGTGACCCGCGATGACAGCCTCGCCGGAGGACAGGACGGCATAGGGCGTGCCACGCGTCTCGGCGGCGCCCGTCACCGTCACCGTCGATCCCATCGACAATTGCCCCGCGATCGGAAAGCGCAGATCCGGACCGGGATAGAGGAAGGTGCGGGGGACCGAGATGATATGGGTCGGCGCATGGTGGCGACCGCCCAGCATGGTGTCGGCGACATAGCCGACATAGCCGTCGCGTTCAGCCTGCACCCAGGCCCAGCCCTCGGCGACCTCGAAAACGAGGACATCATCGCCGAACAGGAGCTGCGTGTTGACGCCGGCATCAGGCCGCGGCGCCTTGCGGACATCGGCCACGGGAGCGGTGATCCGCATCGGCCGGCCGCTGACAAAGCGGTCGGCGGTAACCTCTCCTTTCAATCTTGCGTCGGCGAGATCGGAACGAAAGGCGTGAAGGCGGGCATCGTGGGCGGTCAAATCGGCAATCCGGTCAAGGTTGGTTGGTCAAATGGGCAGTTCGTGCGCCCTGGCAATGATACCATCACCGAAGCGCTCGACAAAGAGTGCGCCCTCGACCGTGCGTTTGATCAGCACGTTGCGCTTGTCGAGCTCGTCGCGATGACGCGACACAAGTTTCAGCGCGCCCATCGTGTCGAGCGCGCGGGTGATGACCGGCTTGGTGACGTTGAGACGGGCAGCGAGCCCGCGCACCGTGTGCGGCGGCGGGTCGAGATAGATGGTGAACAGGATCGCCGTCTGGCGCATGGTCAGATCGGGCGCGTCGTCGCGCACCTGCGACAGCATCACTTGCTGCCACAGTCGCAATGCCTGGCTCGGGCGCATCGCAATCGACATCGCACCAGCATGACGGCAAATTGTTTCGGTTCCGTTTCAGTTTCGGCGATTTGCCGGCTCCATTGGCGGGTCTCAGCCAAAACGTCTCGAAATCACCTGCTCCAAAGCCCTGATGCCCTGGGCTTCGCCACCGGCGGGGCCATACGGACGATCGGCTGGATTCCAGGCGAAGATGTCGAAATGCGCCCAGCCCGCCGTCTTCTCGACAAAGCGCTTGAGGAACAGCGCCGCCGTGATCGAACCGGCGAAACCGTCCGTGGTGACGTTGTTGATGTCGGCGATCTTCGACGACAGTTTCGCATCGTAGGGCCGCCACAGCGGCATGCGCCACAGCGGATCCTCGACCGCCAGCGATGCCGCCGCCAGGTCCGAGGCCAGCACCTCGTCAGCGGTGTAGAAGGGCGGCAGGTCGGGGCCAAGCGCGACACGGGCGGCTCCGGTCAGTGTCGCCATGTCAACCAGAAGCTGCGGCTGCTCGTCGTCGGCCAGTGCCAAGGCATCGCCCAGCACGAGCCTGCCTTCAGCGTCGGTGTTGCCGATCTCGACGGTGATGCCCTTGCGGCTCGCCAGCACGTCACCGGGCCTGAAGGCGTTGCCGGCGATCGAATTCTCGACCGCGGGAATCAATACCCGCAGCCGCACGTTCAGTCCGGCAGCCATGATCATCGAGGCAAGGCCAAGCACATTGGCCGCACCGCCCATATCCTTCTTCATCAGCAGCATGCCGGATGACGGCTTGATGTCGAGACCGCCGGTGTCGAAACAGACGCCCTTGCCGACCAGCGTCACCTTCGGCGCGCCCTCGGATCCCCATTTCATGTCAATCAGGCGCGGCGCGCCTGATGAGGCGCGGCCGACGGCGTGGATCATCGGGAAATTCTGCGTGAGCAGATCGTCGCCATTGACCACCGATACTTCGGCCTTGTGCGCCGCAGCCAAGGTCCGCACCGCCTTCTCCAGATCGTCCGGCCCCATATCGCTGGTCGGCGTGTTGACCAGGTCCCGTGCCAAGAAGACGCCGTCTGCTATGCGGCGAACGCGCGCCGCATCAACGCCGATCGGCAACTCGAAGCGCAGCGCCTTGCCCGGCTTCTTGCCGTAACGTGTGAAGACATAGCCGCCGAGCGCCAATCCGATTGCCGCGAGTTCCGGCTCGGCAGGCGCCGAAGCGAAATGCCAGTCGCCTTCCGGCAGGGTTTTTGACAATGCGCCGAGAGCGAGCGCATCCGCACTGTCGCCAATACCGAACAGCGCGCCAGCGAGTGCTCCATTTTCGTCGGGCACGGCCAACATCCTGCCTGCCTCGCCAGAAAAGCCGTTGGCCCTGGCCCAGGTGAGCGTTGATGGCGCCAGGCCCGAGGCTTCCAGACCGTTACGGGCCACCAGATGCACCGGCAGCGCGCCTTGCAATTTCTTCTCGACGAGTTCGGCGGGCATTCGATGTTCTCCTGCCGACCCCTGTGAGTCGGCGCTTCTTAACCCTCCGTTAGGGTTAACAGAATATTTCTGCGAGAGGGAAGATGGCCACGCAATGGCCGCACGCATGAATGGAGGCCCAGGTAGCGATGCCGACCAACCGCACAATGAATGCCAGGGGAAAACGGCTGGTCACCACGGCCTTCATGCTGGCGCTCGCCGCGGGCGTCGCCGGATGCGGAACCAGCAGGATGACCACCGGCTCGATCGGCCGCAGCGACGGCAAGCCGCTGGACACCATGTCGGCGGGAGAAGTGCACAATGCCACGGCGGCACTTGGCCAGGCCTACGCCAGGAACCCCAACGACAAGCGTACCGCGACGAACTTTGCTGCGGCGCTGCAGATGGACGGCGACGCCGACCAGTCGCTAGCCGTGATGCGCAAGCTGGCGATCGTCTATCCAAAGGATCGCGATGTGCTTGCCGCATACGGCAAGGCGCAGGCCGCCAATGGCCAGTTCGAGGCAGCGCTGGACTCCGTGCGACGCGCGCAGACGCCGGAATATCCTGACTGGAAGCTGGTGTCGGCTGAAGCCGCTATCCTCGACCAGCTCGGCCAGAAGGACGAGGCGCGCCAGGACTATCGCAAGGCCCTCGAACTCAAGCCGAACGAGCCTTCGGTGCTTTCCAATCTCGGCATGTCCTATGTGCTGGAAGGGGATCTGCGCACCGCCGAGACCTATATGCGTTCGGCCGCCCAGCAGCCCGGCGCTGACAGCCGTGTGCGCCAGAACCTGGCATTGGTCGTCGGCCTGCAGGGCCGCTTCGATGAAGCCGAAAAGATCGCTTCGCAGGAACTCTCGCCCGAACAGGCACAGGCCAACGTCGCTTATCTCAGGCAGATGCTGGCCCAGCAGAATGCCTGGAGCCAGCTCAAGGATCAGGACAAGTCGAAGAAGCCGGTCACCAACTGACAGGGCGATTTCTCCAACAGACATTGAAAGCCGCGCTGCATGCAGCGCGGCTTTTGTATTTGCGCAAGGATTTTCCGTATCGCTACTGGGTAGCTGTCGCTGCCGCCCCAGAATGATCGCCGAAGATGCCGCGCTGGCTGACCTGGATACCGGCAGGGCCCAGGATGATGGCAAAAAGCACCGGCAGGAAGAACAGGATCATCGGCACGGTGAGCTTGGGCGGCAAGGCGGCGGCCTTCTTCTCGGCGGCGTTCATGCGCATGTCGCGGCTTTCGGCGGCAAGCACGCGCAACGCATGCGCCACCGGTGTGCCGTAGCGCTCGGCCTGGACGAGCGCCTGCGACACCGATTTGACTGATTCCAGGCCGGTACGGTTGGCCAGGTTTTCGTAGGCCTGTTTGCGCTCCTGCAAATAGGAAAGCTCTGCGTTGGTCAGGATGAATTCTTCCGCCAGCGGCACGGACTGGGCGCCGATCTCGTCGGCGACCTTGCGCAGTGCCGCCTCCACCGACATGCCGGACTCGACGCAGATCAGCATCAGGTCGAGTGCATCCGGCCACGCCATCTGGATCGACTTCTTGCGCTTGGTGGCGCGGTTGTTGACATAGAGGACCGGGGCGTAGAAGCCGCCATAGGCAACAAGCACGCAGACGAACAGCCGGATGACCAATGGTTTGTCCGGCAATCCTCCGAGCACGAATATGTAGATCAGGCCCAGCGCGAAGCCGACAAAAGGCAGCACGAGGCGGAAGAAGAGAAAACGCGTCAGCGGGTTCTGTCCCCGAAAGCCGGCGACCTTGAGTTTCTGCAAGGTGCTCTCGTCGGCCAGGGCGCGTCGCAGGTCGAGCCGGTCGACAATGTTGCGCATGCCGACCGACTGCTGCTCGCGCAGGCCTTTGCGCCGGCGATCGGACTCGCTGGCAAGTCGCGCGCGTTGCTGGGCGCGAAGCGCATCGCGCTCCAGCGCGACCGACTTCATGCGCGACTTGAGCTGGTTGCCACCAAACGCCGGCAGCAGTGTAAAGACGGTGGCGAACACGGCGATGGCGACCAGCAGCGCAATCAGGAGGCTGGGGTCTGTCAGTGACTTGATGACTTGTTCGCTCATGCCGCGGCCCTAGACTTCGAAATTCATCATCTTGCGCATTACGAAGATGCCGATCGACATCCAGACAGCGGCAACGCCAAGGATCAGATTGCCGACGCTGGTGTTGAACAGCGGCATCAGGTAGAGCGGGCTCGAAAGATAGACCAGGAAGGCGACGATGAAGGGCAGTGCGCCGATGATGGCAGCCGATGCCTTCGCCTCCATGGACAGCGCCTGGACCTTGGCTTTCATCTTCTTGCGATCACGAAGCACGCGCGAAAGGTTGCCCAGCGCCTCCGACAGATTGCCGCCGGCCTGCGACTGGATCTGGATGACGATGCCGAAGAAGCTCGCCTCGGTGCAAGGCATGGTTTCAGGCATGCGCAAGGTCGCATCGGGGATCGACAAGCCCATCTGCTGCGAATCGACGATGCGGCGGAACTCCCCCTTGACAGGCTCGGGGGATTCGTTGGCGATCAGGCGTACGGCATCGTTCAACGGCAGGCCGGACTTGACCGCGCGCACGATGATGTCGAGAGCGTTTGGAAATTCGTTGAGAAACGCCTTGACGCGCCGCTTGCGGCGAAAAGAAACGAACCAGCGGGGCAGGCCGAGCGCACCCGCCAGCAGCACGCCGGGCACGACAAGCAGCGGCGCCCCTGCCACGAACGCGAGCACCGCCAGAGCGAGTCCGCATATGGCGGAATAAATGTAGAAACGTTCGACGGTAACCTTCATTCCGGCCTGCCGCAGCTGAGCTTTCAGCGGCGGCTTCTTGACGGAGCTGTTCTTGGTCCTCTGCTTCTCGTCGAGCTCCTTCAGCGAATCCTGGACCGATTTTCGGCGCTTGGCCGCGTCCGCCGCGCGGTCGCGCGTGGCCGTAACAATGGACCGATCCGTCTCCGCGGCCTTGATTGTTTCAAGCCGCTTGCCGGCCTGTTTTTCATTGCTGATCTGGTTGAACAGGAACGCATAGGCGACCGCGCCGGCGCTGAAGCCGGCGAGCACGACAAACGCCAATACGGTGCCGTCAATTCCAAACATCAACCAGAACCTTCACGCCTGCGAATGCGTCAGTCAGCGCGTTTCTCCATCGCCTCAAGTGCTTTGGCGAGGCGCTGCTCCTCGCCATAGTAACGGGCGCGTTCCCAGAAATGCGGACGACCAATGCCGGTCGATACATGCTCTCCCAGCAGCCTGCCGTTGGCGTCCTCACCCTTGATGTTGTAGAGGACGATGTCCTGCGTGATGATGACGTCGCCTTCCATTCCGATCACCTCGGTGATGTGGGTGATGCGGCGCGATCCGTCACGCAGACGCGCCGCCTGGATGATCACGTCGATCGATCCGACGACGATTTCGCGCACGGTTTTCTGCGGCAGCGAATAGCCGCCCATGGCGATCATGGATTCGATACGGTTCAGGCATTCGCGCGGGCTGTTCGAGTGGATCGTTCCCATCGAGCCGTCATGGCCGGTGTTCATCGCCTGCAGGAGATCGAACACTTCGGGTCCACGCACTTCGCCGACGATGATGCGTTCGGGCCGCATGCGCAGGCAGTTCTTGACCAGGTCGCGCATCGTCACCTCGCCTTCGCCTTCGAGGTTGGGCGGGCGGGTTTCGAGGCGCACGACGTGCGGCTGCTGCAGCTGCAGTTCGGCCGAGTCCTCGCAGGTGATGACGCGCTCCTCACGGTCGATGTAGTTGGTCAGGCAGTTGAGCAGTGTCGTCTTGCCGGAGCCGGTGCCGCCCGAGATGACGATGTTGCAACGAACACGGCTGATGATCTTGAGAACTTCGGCACCTTGCGGCGAGATGGCGCCGAACTTGACCAGCTGATCGAGCGTCAGCTTGTCCTTCTTGAACTTGCGGATGGTGAGCGTGGCGCCGTCGATGGAAAGCGGCGGCGCGATGACGTTGACGCGGGAGCCGTCGGGAAGACGCGCATCGCAGATCGGACTCGATTCATCGACGCGCCGGCCGACCTGGCTGACGATGCGCTGGCAGATGTTGAGGAGTTGCTGGTTGTCGCGGAAGCGGATGCCGGTCTGCTCGACCTTGCCGTTGACTTCGATGTAGACGTTCTTCGAGCCGTTGACCATGATGTCGGCGATGTCGTCGCGGGCGAGCAATGGCTCGAGCGGCCCATAGCCAAGCACATCGTTGCAGATGTCTTCGAGCAGTTCCTCCTGCTCGGCAATCGACATCGCGAAATTCTTGATCGCGATGATGTCGTTGACGATGTCGCGGATTTCCTCGCGTGCGCTTTCGGGCTCAAGCTTGGAGAGCTGCGACAGATCGATCGTATCGATGAGTGCGGAGAAAACCTGGCTCTTGGTGTCGTAGTAGGTCTCGCTCTTTTCGCGGCCTCGCTTCGGGTCCTGCGCGATGGGCGGCGCCTCGACGGCGCGCCGAGCCGGTGGTGCGACAGGCGTGCTCGGCTGCGGCGCTGCCACAGGCCGGGCAAGAACCGCCGTATCCGCCGAACCCGCGGGCGGCGGCGCGGCCGGCGTCGGTGCTGGCTGGCGGAATTCCGGCGTGAACCGGTTGCCGTCGTCGTTGCCTCTTTTACCGAACATGATCGACTACCGACCCCACTGCGTCACTTCTTGTTGCGCGAAAGCTTGCCGAGCAGACTGCCCAGGCCAGCCTTCTTTTTCGACCTGATCTCGCTGCGGCCGGTCAGCACATGAGCAATCTCGTTGATCATGGCCACAACCGGGTTCTTGGCATCCATCTCGCCGAGCATACGCCCGTTGTTGGCGGCATTGCCGAACAACAGCGGATCGAAGCCGATGACCGACATCGGCGTCAGGCCGAGCGGCTCGGCGAAGTCGGACGATGAAATTTCCGGCCGCTTGGGGACACCGGCCTGGTTGATGATCAGCTTCGGCGGCGGGTCGTTGGGGCGAAGCCGCTTCAGCATGTCGACCAGGTTCTTGGTGTTGCGCAGATTGGCCAGTTCCGGCGTCGCCGTGATGACGATCTCGTCGGCCTTGACCAGCGTGTTCTTGGCCCACCCCGTCCAGACATGGGGAACGTCCAGCACCAGCAGCGGCACGCTGCGCTGCGCGACATCGACAAGCTGCGCAAAGGCGTCAGGATCGAAGTCGTAGACGCGTTCCAGTGTCGAGGGCGCCGCCAGCAGCGACAGGTGCTCGGCGCACTGGGTCAGCAGCCGGTCGAGATAGACTTCGTCGACCCGTTCGGGCGAAAACACCGCTTCGGCGATGCCCTGTGCCGGATCCTGGTCGAAATTGATGTTGGCCGTGCCGAAGGCGAGGTCGAGGTCGGCAACGACCACCTCGGATTTGAACAGGGAGGACATCGCCCAGGCCACATTGTGCGCGATGGTGGAGGAGCCGACGCCGCCCTTGGCACCAACGAAGGCGATCGAGCGGCCGAGCGGCTCCGCTTCCGGATCGACGAAAATCGACGATATGACACTGACAATGTCGGCCATCGACACCGGCGCGATGACATATTCGGAGATGCCGGAGCGGATGAGTTCGCGATAGAGACCGACATCATTGTAGTGGCCGATCACCACCACTTTCGAGGATGGGTCACAGTATTCCGAGAGCTGGGCGAGCTGCTCGAGCAGTTGCTTGGGCTCGCTGCGTGACTCGAGCAGGATCAGGTTCGGCGTCGGTGCCGACTGATAGAACTCGATTGCCGTAGGAATGCCGCCCATATGGACCTTGAGATGCGCCTTGGTCATGCGGCGGTCCTCGCCGGCGCGCTCGACCGGATTGGCAACGCCTTCCGTCTCGCAGAATGCCTGGATCGAGATGCGCGGCACCGGCCGCAACGCCTGCATCGCAGCGATGTCCTGCGGCGAGGTATCCCCGCCGTCCACGGTGGCGTCATAGGCAAGGTTGCTCATCGTCATGCTCTTTCCGTGGCCTGTTCTTTGCGCGACTGCTCTTTCCCAAGGGGCGGCTTAGTAGGTCACTTCCGAATTGCCGAGGAATTCACCTGAAATGCCCCTGCCGCGGTAAAGATCGATCACCGCGCCACGATTTTCCGCGTCGATGGTGGTCTGCTTCCGAGGCCCGAGCAGATCGCCCGGGTTGGCCATCTGGACGGCAAGATTGTTCTGATAGGAGCAGCCGAAGTCGGCGTAGTGCTTGTTTTCCGACGTCTCGGTGAGGTCATCAGGCCAGCGTCCGCATTTGTCGGTCTGGGCTCTCACAGCGATATACGAGACGCGAACCGGGGCGGATGTCTCGCTCGATCCAGCTTGATAGGAGACCACGACGATCCGGTTGCGCTTGACGCCGCTTGCGACCGCGAGCCTGGCGAAATCGCGGCCGGCGGCCGTCGCGGCGACCTCATTGGCCGATCCGCTCGGAATCTGGATCGTCAATGTCGGAGCGGCACTCTTGTCATAGCCATCAAGGAAACCGAGAAGCGTGTCGCGCTGCGAGCCGGTCATGCCGCGGTCGCCGGCGCCGACCGGAAGGTCGATCTTCTCGTTCTTCTCGGCGATGACGATGGGATGGGTGGTGCGATAATCGTCCGGAATGGCGCCGACGGTGATGCTGTCGCGCTGGGCGCAACCGGCCAGCAGAGCCGTCAACGCCACCGCCATGAGCGGGAGCGCCCGCAGGCCGGTCCGCGAATGGCTGGAGCGCATCGTGGTGGCGATGGTCCTTGTCTTCAACGCTGACTGAAACATGTCCGCTTCCCCATTCACTTGTAGATGAAGCCGACAACGCCGTGGTAGCGGCCGTTGGGCTTGTCGGTCTGCATGGTGCCGTAGACGCGATTGACCTTGCCCAGGAACATGCCGGCGCCGTCGCTCGGAGGATTGAAATTGTCGTCCGGCTTGGCGAGATCGTTGCGTGCCACCGGCTTCGTCAGATAGGGCGTGATGATGATGACGAGCTCACTTTCGTTGCGCACGAAATCCCTGCTGCGGAAGAGCGCACCAAGCACGGGGATCTTCGTCAGTCCCGGCAAGCCATTGACAGCCTGCCTGACATCGTCGCGAACCAGGCCGGCGATCATCATGGAACCGCCGGAGGGCAGCTCGACCGTCGTATCGGCAAGGCGCTTGCGCAACGAGAGGATATTCGTGCCGGGGGTTTTCCCGCCAGCGGAAAGCGCGACCGCTCCTTCGGTCGTCGGCTCGGAAACCGAGGTTCTGACCTTCAGGCTGATGCGGCCGGGAGACAAAACCACCGGCTGGAATTCCAGACCGATGCCATACTCTATCTTTTGGATGTTGTAGGTCGTCAGACCCGTCTGGTTGTCGGTGGATACGTTGGCGCTGACCCCGGTCACCATGTTGTACTCGCCACCCACCTTGAATGTGGCTTTCTCGCCGGACACGGCGGTCAAGGTCGGTTCAGCCAGCGTCTTCATGACGCCGGATTGCTCCATGGCGTTGACATAGGCCTTCAGTGCCGAGTTGCCGATGCCGAAGCCCGAATTCGACAACTCCGTGCCCAATCCAGTGAAATTGTCGCTGATCGCGCCATAGCTGATGCCGTTGCTGCCGCCGCTGCCGATCATGTTGACGCCGAGCTGCTTCATCACGGACCGGCTGACTTCAGCGACCGTCACTTTCAGCGTGACCTGGTCATCGCCGATGATCTGCAGCAGGTTGACGATCTTGCTGGTACGGCGCTCCTGGTCGGGGTTGTTGATGTCGACGCCACTCTGGGCCGAGCCGCCGGCCGCGGTTTGCGAATATTGTCCGGTCGTTGCTTCACCGCCCGAGACGAAGATCGTCGCCAGGTCGACCGCCCGTTTCGCGTCCAGCGGCGTGTCGACGGTTCCCGTCAAGATGACGTTGTCGTTCAGTAGTTCGACCTTGACGGCCGCGGTCGGCAGGAAGCGCTTGATGTAGTCCTCCAGGCCGGCGACGTCGCGCTCGACGGCCAGATCCAGGCTAGCGATCTGTTCGCCGTTTGGACCGAAGACGAAGATGTTGGTCTCGCCGACCGCTTTGCCGAACAGATAGATACGCCTTGCGGTGCGGGTCACCGCATCGGCAACAGTCGGGTTGGCGACAAGAATGTCGTAGGCATCGCTCGGCAGGTCGATGACCACCGATTTGTTGAGGCCAAGCTTGACGCGCTGGCTGGCTGTCGTCGCCGTCACCTGCGTATTCTTCGCCTCGACAACGCCCTGCACATTCGTTCCGACGATCAGAAGACTGAGTGCTGTGGCTACGATTGCCGGCAGTTTACCGCTTAACCTCATTTCCTTGCCCCTACTTCGGAGACTTCACCCGACTTGATCAGTCTCACTGTCCCCTTGCGGCCGTTGCCGGAAACGAGATAGTCGGCCTCGCCCACATTCTTTTCCTGGGTGTCCGCGACCGCCCGCAGCGCCAGTGTCAGGCGATCCGCCATCTGCTGGGCGACGGTAATGATCTCCGCCTGTTTGGGCGTCAGTTCCAGCGTGGCGGTCTGGCCCACCCTGGTCTTCTTGCCCTCCTCGTCTTCCTGGATCGTCTGGTCGATCGCCAGGACGCGGATGTTCTTGAGGATGGTTTCGGTGTTGAAGCCGGTGCTGCCGCTGTTGGCGTCCGCTCTGCGGGTCATGATGACGTCGACGTAATCGTTTGGAAGGATGAAGCCGCCGGCAGAGGTGTCGGCCGATATGGTCGTGGCGACCGCCCGCATTCCGGAAGGCAGGATGGAGGACATGAAGCTCTGCCCCTCGCCGATCAGCTTGGAACGCCGCACGGGCTCACCCGCATACATCGGCACACGGGCAATCGACCCCTTCAGTTTCTCCAGGGCGTCGGGAGCCGTGGCCTTGGTGATGAAATTCGGGTTGAGGCCGTCAGCCGGCCACGCTTGCCAGGTGATGTTGTTCTCGAGTGCATTGCCCATCATGACATCGCCCGAGAGCACGAGCACGTCCTGCAGGGCTACCGCTGGGGCCTGGGGGCCGGAATCGACGACGATCTGGGGCGGTGGCGTGGCGACCATGTTCTTCGCGACATAGCCAGCACCACCCGCCGCGGCCACCGCCACGCTCAGAATGATCAATCGGGATGCTGGCATCTGTCCGAACCCTCGCCCTTGGCAAACCACGTAGCCAGGCCGGACTGTGCAGCGGCAATCGTCAAAACAAGGTTAATGCAATGCTTACGATCGTGATTAATTTAAGGTTTACATAAATTAGCTGCATCATGCCGCGATCCAGCAACGCCGCCAGCTTGCCCCTCGTCAAGGCGTATCCGGCAGAAGAGAACCAGAAAAATAAATTGGATCGAGCTCAGCTCGCCAGCCTTGCCAGCGCCCACACCATCAAAGGCGAATCCGGATAAGTCAGCAGCCCGCCCAGGCCGAGCGCGATCCCGTAGGGAACGCCAGTCTTCTCATCCGCGAAATGACGCAGGAACGGATTTTGGCCGGTAAAAGCAGCCAGCGGTGACTTCCGGTAAAGCAGGATGGCGATTGTCAGCAGGCCGCCGATCAATGTCGAGGCCACGAGATATTGGACGAGTTGGATATTGAGCCCCATCCACACGGCCGTGGCGGCCAGCAGCTTGGCGTCGCCCCCACCCATGCCACCCATCGCAAACAGGCCGAACGTCACGGCCAGGACCAGGGCGCCGGCGGCGAAATGCCAACCGTAAGCTGCCCATTCCATACCCGTCAGCGGCGCAACCAGCGCGAAGACGACGACAAGCAATACCGACACGCGATTGGCAATCGTCATCGACAGCATGTCGGAGATCGCTGCAAACAGCATGCAGAACGGAAAGACGACAAAGATCAGGGCTTCAAGCATCGGCGCTCATGCCTATTGTCCGAATTTAGTGGGGCTCAATCTAGCTTGGCTCGATTAACGATTGATGAGACCCGTGACGAAAAGGCGACTGGTTTTGCTGCGCCAAAAACAAGCAGCATAAAAACAGGGGCCACCATGTGGCGGCCCCTGCCCAGAACGCTATGTGCGATCAACAGTAAGCGGATCAACCGCCGCTGGAGTTCAGGGTGGTTCCGATAGCCGTGAACTTGGCGTTGATTGCGTTGCCGAGTGCGCCGGCGCCGGTGATGATGGCGAGCGCGATGAGAGCGGCGATCAGACCATATTCGATAGCGGTCGCGCCGGATTCGTCCTTCACGAAACGTGCAAAAAGGTTAGACATTTGAGAGCTCCTACTCCACGTGTTACAGCACTTCCGTCAACTTCTGTGGTGGTTGATCGGATGCTGCCAATCTAGGAAGAAGCTCTTTCGATCGGCTTAATAAACAGCCTTACCGATTCCTTTCCCGGCTCGAACATATTGCGTGGTTAACCCCATACTAAGCGCTGGCTAAAATACCGCTCCCCAAGCCAGCGCCGCAAAAGGCAAGGACTCACGGAAGTTTGCGGCCCCGCGCGAATCCCGCCATGCGAGCGGCCATGCCGGTCGCTGCATCCGGCGGCGGCAAGCCGCTTAACCGTTGGTTCACCAATCTCGTTCATGTTCTGTTGAACAGTCTGCTTGCGTGGAGCGCCTTGATGGCCGTGCCGAGATCTTCAATCCTGATTGCCGTGCTTCTTGCCGCCACAAGCTTGATCACGCCCGCCAGGGCCGGCGCCGGCATCGAAGTCACCATGAACCAGGCCAAGATCGTGAAATTGTCGCGCCCGGCCGATACGATTGTCGTCGGCAATCCAGCAATCGCCGATGCCTCCGTCCAGGACGCCTCGACGATCGTGCTCACCGGCAAAGGTTTCGGCGTCACCAATCTCGTCGTCCTCGACCAGGAGGGCAGCCCGATTGTCGACGCGCAGGTCACCGTCGTGCGGCAGGCAGCTTCATCCGTCCGCATTTACCGGCGTGCCGAGGTCCAGACCATGTCCTGCACGCCCTATTGCGAAAGCTACTATAAGAGCGAGGCCGAAAAATCCTCCGAAACCGAGATGAGTGGCAGCAAATAGACGGCGCGCCGACTGTCGCAAGTTACCGGCTGGTTAAAACGCCCGCGCCGACTTTAACGATCATTCAAACCTGACTTCAATTGGTTTGCGCTAATACACCTGTCGGAACCGTCCAGGGGTGGCAGGAACAAGGTATGGGCAAAGAATTCGGCTCGACAGGTCAGCGCAAGGTGGAGCGCGCCAAGTCTTTCAGACGTTTCGTTCGCGACCGGCGAGGCGCCACGGCGCTGGAGTTCGCGCTGCTGGCATTGCCGTTCGCCCTCCTCGTTTTCGCCATCCTTGAAAGCTGCATCTCCTTTGCCGGCCAGGAAGTGATGGCCAACATCACCGACGATGTCGCGCGCCAGTTGCGCACCGGCCAGTTGAGGCCGGCCGATGTCGCCGGGACCAAATTGACGACCCTGATCTGCGGCAAACTGGAGATCATCGTCTCCACGGATTGCCCACAACAGCTGCTGGTGGACCTGCGCCAGTATAATACTTTCGCCGACGCGGCCACGGCGAGCTTCCAGATCCAAAACGGCGATGTCGTGCTGATGCAAGGCGCGAACTCGCAGCCCTTCGCAAACACGCCGGGTCCGGCGGAATCGAGAAACATGCTGCGGGTCTTCTACAAATGGCCCGTCATGACCGATCTGATGGCCAAGTCGATGGCCAATCTGAATGGCGGCAGGACACTGCACTTTGCATCCGTGACCTGGCAGAACGAACCGTTCGACAATTGAATTCGCAGACAACAACAAGAAAAAAGGCAATGGGCATGATGCGTGCGGGGGCACATCCGGGAATTGCGGGACTCTGGAGCAAGGCAGCGGGATTCTGCTCCAATCGCCGTGGCGTGGCGGCGGTCGAATTCGCTCTGATCGTGCCGATCCTGCTGGTCATGTACTTCATGACAATGGAGGCTTCGCAGGCCATCGAGACCAGCAAGAAGGTCAGCCGCATCGGCAGCATGGTCGCCGATCTCATCACGCAGCAGTCGACCATCGTCAAGGCGGATCTCGATGCCATCATGCAGATCGGCACGTCGACCATCCAGCCCTACAACCGCTCGACGCCGAGCATCACCATCACCGCCATACAGGTCACCACCGATAACCCGGTCAAGGTCCTGGTGGTCTGGTCGCGCAAGGTGGTAGGCGGCGTCAACAGCGCCGGTGCCACCGCGGGTACCGCGACAACGGTTCCAGCAACGCTCATGGTCGCCGGTACCTTCCTCATCCGCGTCGATAGCAATCTCGCCTATGCGCCAATTATCAACTGGCAGTCGGACACCAAGCAAAAGCTCGGATTGACCCCGTCGCTGACCACCACGATCTCGATGGGCGAGACCTACTATCTGCGCCCGCGCAGAAGCCTGACGATCCCCTGCGGCGATTGCTGAAGATTCTTTATTGCTGCCCATTATTGGCCGACACCAGGCGCACGATGGCTTCTGCCGTCGCATAATCCTTCGGGGCCACGGTTGCGAAGCCGCCGGAATGTTTCGATTCCAGGAGATCGTAGACATCCGGCGTCGTCGATTTGAGGTTGGTGAGGAACACGGTCAGCCGACGCCTGGCTTCAGGGTCGAGATCGCTGCGTACGGCATGGGGACCGTATCTCAGCAAAGGCGACGTCCACACGACCTGGAAAGCCGACGGCGAAAGGCCGGCCAATTCGAGCCTTGCCTGCGTGCCATCAGACAACAATGACTGGCCGTCGATTGTGGCTGTCACCCAACCGAACAAAGCGTCGGCCTGACCGTCGAAGAGCATTTTTTCCGCCGCCGACGCTGAATCGGCATAGACCAGAAACGGTGAGTCATCCGCGATCGTGACATGCTCGGCGGCCAGCCCCGCCAGCGGCAAAAGCGACCCACCGACGCTGTCCGGCGGCGGCATGGCGATCCGGTGCGTCGCCATCGCCGCCAGATCCGGCAGTTTGCCGTCCCTGGTCAACAGGATGGAACGGATGCCGGCCGCGCCGTTGGAATCGACCGGAGCCACGAGCGGCTCGACGCAGCCGCAGCGTTGCAGCGCCGTGGCGTAGGCGGTCGCCGAATAGATGGCATATTCGATGCGGCCATTGGCCTGCCCCTCGATCAGTGCCGCATAATCGCGCGCAACGACAAATTCCACCTTCATGCCAAGCGCATTGGTAAAGGCCTCCGTCAACACCGCCAGCCCCGGAACGGTGTTGCCAGCGCCAGGCTCGGCGACAATGCCGATGCGAAACGTGCCGATATCATCGCGCCAGTCGGCTCGTGCCGGACCAGACCAGAGCGTGCCATGCGCGACTATCAGGGCGCCGCACGCTTTCAGCACAGCTTTCATGACAAGACCGTAGTCTGTTTTCCTCGATCCATGTCTCATGTCCGGCGTGTCGCGATACCTTTTGTATTTGTCCAAGTCGTTGTCCCAAAACCACTGGGCATTTTCGGGCGACATGGACTTCTGCCTCGTCCAAGTCGTTGCCCCAAACCGCCAAGGCACTTTTGGGCGACATGGACCCTTAGTCTTATGCATGTCGTTCTCCCAAAACCGCTGCGCACTTTTGGGCGACATGCAAGGGACTATCGCGCCAAGCCATTGCCGTTTGGTTTCCGAATTGCCAATGCCGCCGTGGAACCCTATGTCTGGTCGTCCACACTGGCAACAATGACCCGATGGCGCGTGCTTTCCTCTTTGTCCTGGATTCCTTTGGCATCGGCGGCGCGGCCGACGCCGAACGCTATGGCGATGCCGGCGCAAACACGCTGGCGCACATTGCCGAGGCTTGCGCGGAAGGGCGCGCTGATCGCGAAGGGGTTCGTCAGGGACCGCTGTTTGTCCCCCACATGGCATCACTCGGGCTCGGCAAGGCAGCCGAGACGGCGACAGGATTGGGTTTCGTCCATTTCGGGACGGATTTGCTCGCCAATGCCTTCCATGGCGCGGCGCAGGAAGTTTCGAGCGGCAAGGATACACCTTCCGGCCACTGGGAGATCGCAGGGCTGCCGGTGCGCTTCGATTGGGGTTATTTCGCGGATACGGTTCCCGCCTTCCCGGCTGAGCTGACCGCGGCGATGATCCGCGAAGGCGAGGTGCCGGGCATTCTCGGCAACTGCCATGCGCCGGGCACCGAGATCATCGAACGGTTCGGCGAGGAACACATCCGCACCGGCAAACCGATCTGCTACACCTCCGTCGACTCGGTCCTGCAGATCGCGGCGCATGAAGTCCATTTCGGGTTGGAGCGGCTTTATGAATTCTGCCAGGTGGTGCGGCGGCTGGTCGATCCGCTGAGGATCGGGCGGGTGATCGCACGGCCGTTCGTCGGCGAAACCGCCGGCACGTTCCAGCGGACCTACAACCGTCATGACTATGCCGTGCCGCCGCCGGAGCCGACCCTGCTTGACCGGCTGACGGTGCGCGGAAGCCGCGTCATCGCCGTCGGCAAGATCGGCGACATCTTCGCCCATCGCGGGATTTCGGAAGTGCGCAAGGCCGCCGGCAACATGGCCATGTTCGACAAGGCGCTTGGTGCGATGGATGATGCCGGTGACGGCGATCTCGTCTTTGCCAATTTCGTCGATTTCGACACCGAATTCGGCCATCGCCGCGATGTCGCCGGCTATGCCGCCGCGCTCGAGGCCTTCGACCGGCGACTGCCGGAGGCATTCGCAAGGCTGCTGCAGGGCGACCTTCTCATCCTGACGGCCGATCACGGCAATGATCCGACCTGGCGCGGGACCGATCATACGCGCGAACGCATCCCGGTGATCGGCACCGGACCAGGCTTCAAAGGCGGCGACATCGGACTGAGAGCAACATTCGCCGATATCGGCGAGACGGTCGCTGAGCATCTCGGGCTGGCGCGTGGCCACCACGGCACTTCGTTCCATGCGATGATTGGCGGCCATGCCTGAATTGCCCGAAGTCGAAACGGTCCGGCGTGGCCTGCAGCCGATCCTGGAAGGCGCCCGCCTGGCCAAGGTCGAGGCGCGACGGCCAGATCTGCGGTTCCCCTTTCCCGAGCGATTTTCGGAACGGCTGACCGGCAGGACGATCACCGCGCTTGGCCGCCGGGCCAAATATCTGACCATCCATGTGCAGGATGGCCCGGTGCTGATCTGCCATCTCGGCATGTCAGGCTCTTTTCGCATCGAGACCGACGACGGCAGCGAGACACCGGGAGTGTTTCACCATGAACGCTCGAAAAGCACGGCGCATGACCATGTCGTGTTCCATGTCGTCTCCACGGCCGGCGCCCGGTTCCGCGTCATCTTCAACGACCCGCGCCGCTTCGGCTTCATGCTGTTTGCGGAGGAGCCGCCGGAGACGCATCCGATGCTGGCCGGACTGGGCGTCGAGCCGACGGGCAATACGCTGGACGGTGTGCTGCTGGCCTCTTTGCTGAAGGGCCGCAGATCGCCGCTGAAGGCCGCACTTCTCGATCAGAGGCTGATCGCGGGTCTTGGCAATATCTATGTCTCGGAGGCGCTGTGGCGCGCCCGCCTGTCGCCCTTGCGCGAGGCGGGCACCATCGCCAAGCCGGACAAGAAGGCCAGGGAACAAAGCGAACGCCTCGCCGAGGCGATCCGCTCGGTCATTGCGGATGCCATCGCCGCCGGCGGGTCTTCGCTGCGCGACTACATGCACACCGACGGGTCGCTGGGCTATTTCCAGCATTCCTTCGCCGTCTACGACCGCGAGGGAGAGCCTTGCCCGAGGCCCAGCTGCGGCGGCCACATAGAGCGCATCGTGCAGAGTGGACGCTCGACCTTCTATTGCCGGACGTGTCAGCTCTGAGTTAGATCGGCTTGAGCGAGGAGAAACAGCCATGGCCTATGAAACGATCATTACCGAGACGCGCGGCAAGGTCGGGCTTATCACGCTGAACCGGCCAAAGGCGCTGAACGCGCTGAATTCCCAGATCCTCGCCGAGCTGGTCGCAGCAGTGAACGGTTTCTGCGCCGATCCCAGTATCGGTGCCATGGTTATCACCGGTTCCGACAAGGCCTTTGCCGCCGGCGCCGATATCAAGGAAATGCAGGCGATCTCCTATGTGGACGCCTACAGCCAGGACTTCTTCGTTGGCTGGGAAGAGTTCACGCGGGCGCGCAAGCCGATCATTGCGGCGGTGGCCGGCTATGCGCTGGGAGGCGGCTGCGAACTGGCGATGATGTGCGATTTCATCATTGCCGCCGACACCGCCAAGTTCGGCCAGCCCGAAATCACGCTCGGCGTCATTCCCGGCATGGGCGGATCGCAACGCCTGACCCGGTTCGTCGGCAAGTCGAAAGCGATGGACATGTGCCTGACCGGACGGCTGATGGATGCAGCGGAAGCCGAGCGCTCAGGCCTGGTGTCGCGGGTCGTGCCTGCCGCCGAACTTGTCGAGGAGGCCGTCAAGGCGGCGGCCAAGATCGCAGATTTCTCGCTGCCGTCGGTGATGATGGCGAAGGAAGCCGTCAACCGTTCCTATGAGACGACGCTTGCCGAGGGATTGCGGTTCGAACGCCGCCTGTTCCACTCGCTTTTCGCGCTCGAAGACCAGAAGGAAGGCATGGCCGCCTTCGCCGAAAAGCGGAAGCCGAATTTTACCAATCGGTAGAGCGTCACCGGCCCGCGATCGAAACGCTGTGGCGTCGGCCAAAAAGAACGCCAGGCAGCGTTGACGCGCCGGAAAAGCTGAACTATAAGCCGCACCAACCGAGGCGGCCCCGTGGCTACCCGTTTGTTTTTTGCGCCCTGCGGCACGCCGCGTGCGCCGACCAGATCAGAAGAGAGGCATCATGGCCAACACATCCTCGGCCAAAAAGGCAACGCGCAAGATCGCCCGCCGTGCGGCGATCAACAAGAACCGCCGCTCGCGGGTCCGCTCCTATGTCCGTCAGGTTGAGGAGGCACTTGCCTCCGGCGACAAGACCGCGGCACAGGCTGCTTTCAAGGCTGCCGAGCCGGAATTGATGCGTGCCGCAACCAAGGGCATCCTCCACAAGAACACTGCATCTCGCAAAGTGTCGCGGCTGGCTCAGCGCCTCAAGGTGCTGTCCGCCTGATATAGCCTTCCAAACCGATCTTCTTCAAAGCCCGGCCGATTGAGCCGGGTTTTTTCGTTTGCCGGCAAGCACTTAAAAAGAATGTCCGCAAACGACGTTTGAAGCGCATTCCCGGCTTCGAAATGTTTTGCCGGCACATGCATGCCTGTTGATGGTTGATGCACCTGAAAAGTGATGGCGTTAAAATTCTTAACCATCAGAAATAACCTATATTTTTCAAATATTTACCCATGGTCATCCACACCTTGTCCACAGAGCGCCAAGGGGATGGGAGAACAACTGCCTGTCAAGCGAATTATTTCAGAATATTTCGCGCAGGCCCGGCTTTTTCACATTCTGCGGAAAAGGGTTTGAATCACAATGGCTTTGTCAAAATATGCCGTTGCGGCATGCGGCTCGCACCAGCCCGAGGTAACCAGATTCCTTAAAAATCAGTTAGGGGTGGCCTTGCCCTATCCACAGCGATTTCGGTAATGTTGGGTCATCAAGAGGGACGGGCCTGTGGCCCTTAACCAAGTCCGAATCGGCCAGCGTAAATTGGCGGGATTTGCAACGCGGATCAAGTCCGTGAACGGGATTGGTTTGTCTTTTTTGATGTGGGTAAGGGGACTGGCGTAACAAGACATTGCAGGTAGACGGCGCGCCGGCGCTCTTTCGCCGGACGGTGTTGTATTGCTCTGACATACCCAACGCGGACTGGCTTCCATGGGCCGGCACCGGTTCCCCTAGGATCGTGGCGACGTTCATCTGCCGGCGGCGGCAGCGGACATCGTAGCAAAGACTTAGGTCGCCGGAACACGGATGCAGGAGGCGCATCCCCGGCGTAAAACAGGTACAGAAGGAAGAGATCATGCAGCGCGGCATCGAAAGGGAGCTTACGGGCGACCTCCCATTTCCTGGAACTTTGATCGGAGCAAACGAGATGGCGGTCTCCAGCGACGCGGAACAGAAGTTCGACCGGGTCAAGACCCAGTTGAAGGCGCGTCTGGGGGTTGAAGTCTACTCGAGCTGGTTCGGCCGCATGAAGGTCGCGGAGGCGTCCAAGGGCATTGTCCGCATCTCGGTGCCCACCGCCTTCCTGCGCTCGTGGATCAACGGCCACTACCATGACCTCATTTCCGAGCTGTGGAAGCACGAGGATCCCGAACTCCTCAAGATCGAGATCGTCGTGCGCAACGCCACCCGCCAGGGGCGCAGCCCCGTCGAACCGGAATTGACGCCAGCGCGCAAGATGACGCGGCAGACACAGACAGCGCTGGCCGCCGGCACCGCGAGCCCAGGCAGGGTGGAGCGGTCTGCGGTGCCACGCCCCGGCGCTGCGGTCGAAACCGAATTCCGCCACAACGTACTCGGATCGCCGTTGGACCCGCGCTACACCTTCGGCTCGTTCATCGAGGGGCCGTCGAACCGGGTGGCCTTCGCCGCGGCCAAGGCCGTGGCGGAATCGCAGTCGAGCGCGGTGCGCTTCAATCCGCTTTTCCTGCACGCGACCGTCGGGCTCGGCAAGACCCACCTCTTGCAGGCCATCGCGGCGGAATCGCTGAAGCAGAACCCCAAGTCCCGCGTCGTCTATCTCACCGCGGAGTATTTCATGTGGCGCTTCGCCACCGCGATCCGCGACAACAACGCGCTGACGCTCAAGGAGCAGCTGCGCGACATCGACCTCTTGATTATCGACGACATGCAGTTCCTGCAGGGCAAGTCGATCCAGCATGAATTCTGCCATTTGATCAACATGCTGCTCGACAGCGCCAAGCAAGTCGTCGTCGCCGCCGACCGGCCGCCGTCCGAGCTGGAATCGCTTGAGCCGCGGGTCCGCTCGCGCCTCAATGGCGGCGTCGCGCTCGAAATGTCGGCGCCGGATTTCGCCATGCGCCTCGGTATGCTCAAACTGCGCCTGGCCACGGCCAGGGTCGACGACGCATCGCTCGACATCTCGGAAGAGATCCTCAATCACGTTGCCCGCACCGTGACCGGCAGCGGACGTGAACTGGAGGGCGCGTTCAATCAGCTGCTGTTTCGCCAGTCCTTCGAGCCGCAGATCACCATCGACCGCATCGACGAGATCCTCGGCCACATCTATCGCACCGGCGAGCCGAAGCGGGTTCGCATCGAGGACATCCAGCGCATCGTGGCGCGCCACTACAACGTGTCGAAGACGGAGCTTTTATCCAACCGGCGTACGCGCACCATCGTCAAGCCACGGCAGGTCGCCATGTACCTGTCGAAGGTGATGACGCCGCGCTCCCTGCCCGAAATCGGGCGGCGCTTCGGTGGCCGCGATCACACCACGGTGCTGCACGCTGTGCGCAAGATCGAGGACCTTTCCGGCAACGACAACACGCTGGCCCAGGAACTCGAGCTGCTGCGGCGGCTGATCAACGACCAGGCCTGACCGGTCAAGGACAGGCAGGCCAGAACTGCACTGGAATTCAATGGCTTGCCTGCCTAGCCCTAAACCCGAAACGGGCTCGCGGCGTAGCGCAATTCCGGGAAAATCGTGAAACAGTTTTCTTGGGAAAGCGCATAGCGCTTTCCCTTGGGAATTGTGTCAAAATAGAGCCTGGAGACGATCCGGATTCCGGATTCAGCACCTCGGCTGGCGGTCTTCGTGGCCTTTATCCCCAGAAAGCCCGTGCAGCCGGCCCGAACCGGTGGCGCGGGCTTGCGTTCGCTGGCTTTTTCCTGTCAGTTTACGCAGATTCTGAGCCTGTTCAGACCTTTCGCGGGGCGCCGCCAGCCGGAGACCCGCTCATCCTTTCAAGCGAGCCTGTTTCGTCATGCGTGTTATCCTGGAACGGTCAAATCTCCTGAAGTCGCTCAACCACGTGCACCGCGTGGTCGAACGGCGCAACACCATACCGATCCTGTCCAACGTGCTGCTCAGCGCCGAAGGCGCCAGCCTCGAAATGAAGGCCACCGACCTCGACCTGGAGGTGACGGAAGCGACACCCGCCAAGGTGGAGCGCGGCGGGGCGACGACGGTTCCGGCACATCTGCTCTACGACATCGTGCGCAAGCTTTCCGACGGCGCCGAAGTGATGCTGAAGACGGATGAGGACGGCAACGCCATGACGGTGACGTCGGGCCGCTCGAGCTTTCGCCTGCAGTGCTTGCCACAGTCCGACTTCCCCGAGCTTTCGGCAGGATCCTTCTCGCATATCTTCCGGCTCGACTCGGTTGCCCTGAGAGGCCTGATCGAGAAGACGCAGTTCGCCATCTCCACCGAGGAGACGCGCTATTATCTCAACGGCATCTACCTGCACACGCACGAAGTCGGCGGCAAGCTGAAGCTGCGCTCGGTGGCCACGGACGGCCACCGCCTGGCGCGCGCCGAAATCGACGCGCCAGCCGGTTCCGAGGGCATGCCGGGCATCATCATTCCGCGCAAGACGGTGAGCGAGCTGCAAAAGCTGGTCGATGATCCCGATATCCCCGTGACCACGGAACTGTCGGACACCAAGATCCGCTTCACCATCGGCAGCGTGGTCCTGACCTCCAAGCTGATTGACGGCACCTTCCCCGATTATCAGCGGGTCATTCCGACCGGCAACGACAAGAAGCTGATCCTTGATCGCCAGAGCTTTGCGGCCGCGGTCGATCGCGTCTCGACCATTTCCTCCGAACGTGGCCGCGCGGTGAAGCTTTCGATCAGCGAGGGCCAGGTGACGCTTGCGGTCAACAACCCGGATTCGGGCAGCGCCACCGAGGAACTGGCGGCTGACTATTCGTCTGACCCGATCGAAATCGGCTTCAACGCCAAATATTTGCTCGATGTTGCCGCGCAACTGACCGGCACGGAAGCCAAATTCATGCTGGCCGATGCCGGTTCGCCCACGCTGATCCACGACATGGCCGACGAGACTGCGCTTTACGTGCTCATGCCGATGCGGGTATAGCCGGCGCGCATCATCAACAAGGGTCTGCGGCCGAACTGGCAGCAAGAACATGGCTTCGGCGACTTCTACAGGCGGATAGCGGTTGCCGGAACAGACTCATATAAGTAAGCTAACACTTACCAGTTTCCGCAATTACGCGGCGCTGGCGATCGATCTGGCCCCAGGCCCTGTGGTCTTTTCCGGCGATAACGGCGCCGGCAAAACCAACCTCCTCGAAGCGATTTCCTTTTTGACGCCGGGGCGCGGCCTGCGCCGTGCCCCTTACGGCGATGTCGCGCGCGAAGGCGGCGACGGCGGTTTTGCGCTGCACGCCCGGCTCGACGGACCTGACGGTCAGGTCGAGATCGGCACGGGCATTTCCGGTGCGGACGGCGAAGCCGGCAGGCGGGTGCGCATCAACGGCGCCACCGCGCGGTCGGCCGAGGATATGTTGGAGTGGCTGCGCGTGGTGTGGCTGACGCCGGCCATGGATGCGTTGTTCACCGGACCGGCTGGGGATCGCCGGCGCTTTCTCGACCGGCTGGTGCTGGCGATCGATCCCGGTCACGGCCAGCGGGCCCTCGATTACGAGAAGGCGATGCGCGGCCGTAACCGCCTGCTTACTGAAGGCTCGCGGGACATCGGTTGGTTCGAGGCGATCGAGACGCAGATGGCCGAGACCGGCGTGGCGATTGCCGCGGCGCGCGCCGAACTGGTGCGCTTGCTCGCCGCCATGATCGACAGGCTGCCCGACAGCGGTCCGTTTCCGCAGGCCGACATCGGCCTCTCGGGCGATCTGGAAACTGAAATCGCCAGTGCGCCTGCGGTCGATGTCGAGGAACGGTTCCGGCGGGCGCTGGCCGATGGCCGTGATCGTGATCGTGCCGCGGGACGAACGCTCGAAGGCCCGCACCGTTCCGATCTCCTGGTGAGGCACAGGCCCAAGGCAATGCCGGCCGAACTCTGTTCGACCGGAGAGCAGAAGGCATTGCTGGTTGGCATCGTCCTGTCTCACGCGCGACTGACCGGCGAGATGTCCGGGATGACGCCAATCCTGCTGCTGGACGAGATCGCGGCACACCTCGACGGTGGCCGGCGCGCGGCGCTGTTTTCGATCCTGGAGGAGTTGAACTGTCAGGCTTTCATGACGGGGACCGATGCGGCGCTGTTTTCCAGCCTCAAGGGGCGAGCGCAATTCCTGACCGTCGACCACGGTACGGTTGGGCCAACCGAAGACGCCTGACAAGGTTTTTGTGCCGCGATATGGTCCTGATATGACCACTGCGCTCACCGCCGACGAGATCGAACGCTATGCCCGCCACATCGTGCTGCCCGAAATCGGCGGTGCGGGCCAGCAGAAGCTCAAGCAAGCCCGGGTCCTGGTGATAGGTGCCGGCGGACTGGGTGCGCCGGTGCTCGAATACCTTGCCGCGGCCGGCATCGGCACGCTCGGCATTGTCGACGACGACACCGTGTCGCTCTCCAATTTGCAGCGCCAGGTCATCCACGGCACCGACACTGTCGGCATGCTGAAAACCGATAGCGCCAGGGCGGCAATCGCCCGCATCAATCCCAACACCGCGGTCGAGACGCATACATTCCGGCTGACCATCGAGAACGCCCCAGCCCTCGTCGCCCGCTATGACATCGTTGTCGACGGTTCCGACAATTTCGAGACCCGTTATGCGGTGGCCGACGCCTGCGCGAGCGAGCGCAAACCGCTGGTTCATGCCGCCGTCGGCCGCTTCGACGGCTCGGTGACGGTGCTCAAGCCCTTCGAGGACGGCAGGGATGGCAAGCCGAATCCTGGATATCGCGACCTTTTTCCCGAAGCCCCGCCGCCAGGCCTGGTGCCGTCCTGCGCCGAGGCCGGCGTGCTCGGTGCCCTGACCGGTGTCGTCGGCACATTGCAGGCGATGGAAGCGATCAAGCTGATCACCGGCATCGGCGAGCCACTGGTCGGCAGGCTGCTGCTCTATGATGCACTGGCCGCCCGCTTCGAAACGATCCGCTACGCCAGGCGCTGACCTTGGAGCGGACCATGCCCCTCTCCATCGACCGCATCCCGGCCGATTTCGGCCGCTGGGATGATTTGCTTGCCCTGATCATGCGCGCCTTCGCGTTCATGGACGGTGTCATCGACCCGCCGTCCTCGGCCCACCTGCTCACCGTCGACACACTGCGCGACAAGGCTTTGCAAGAGACCGGCTTCGTCGCGCTCGACGGCGACAGGATCGTCGGCTGCGTCTTTGCCCTTGAAAGGGCTGACGATTTTTATGTCGGCAAGCTCGCCGTGGCTCCGGACTGGCAGGGGCAAGGCATTGGCCGGCGGCTGATGCGGGCGGTCGAAATTCTTGCGCTCGACCGCGGCAAGGCGGCGCTGGAGCTTCAGACGCGCATCGAACTCACCGCCAATCATGCCGCCTTTGCCCGCCTCGGTTTCCACGAGACCGAGCGGACGGCACATGAAGGCTACGCCAGGCCAACCTCGATCACCATGCGCAAATCTATTTCGTAAGTTTTTACTTACTTAAAGGCGAGCGCCGGTAATTTCAGGTCCTGAGCGGCAGCACACGGTCCGGCGGGCGGTGGCCGTCAACGAACGCCCTGATGTTGATGATGACCTTCTCGCCCATGTCGATGCGGCCCTCGAGCGTCGCCGAGCCCATATGCGGCAAAAGCACGACCTTGTTCCTGGCGGCGAGCTTGAGCAGCTTGGCATTGAGCGCCGGCTCATGTTCGTAGACGTCGAGGCCGGCGCCGGCGATCTTGCCGTCCTGGATCAGCTTGACCAGCGCTTCTTCATCGATGATGTCTCCGCGCGCAGTGTTGACGACATAGGCGGTGGGCTGAAGCAGGGCCAAGCGCCGGGCCGACAGCAAATGAAAAGTCGCGGGCGTCGACGGACAATTGACCGAGATGATGTCCATGCGGGCCAGCATCTGATCGAGGCTTTCCCAATAGGTCGCCTCCAGCCCGTCCTCGACCGCCGGCAGCACGCGATGGCGGTTGTGGTAGTGGATGGAAAGGCCGAAGGCCTTGGCCCGCCGGGCAACGGCCGTGCCGATGCGTCCCATGCCGACAATGCCCAGCCGCTTGCCCCAGATGCGCCGGCCAAGCATCCATGTCGGCGACCAGCCGGCCCATTTCTTGTCGCCGGTGAGCACGTTGGCGCCTTCGGCAAGCCGGCGCGGCACCGCCAGCATCAGTGCCATGGTCATGTCGGCGGTGTCTTCGGTGAGAACATTGGGCGTGTTGGTGACGGTGATGCCCCTCTTGGCCGCCGCTGCCACGTCGATCTTGTCGACGCCATTGCCGAAATTGGCGATCAGCTTGAGGTTGTCGCCGGCCTGGGCGATCAGCGCCGCGTCGATCTGGTCGGTCACCGTCGGCACCAGCACGTCGGCCTCCTTAACCGCCGCAACCAGTTCCGGCTGCGTCATCGGCCTGTCCTCGACATTCAGCCTGGCGTCGAACAGCTCGCGCATGCGGGTCTCGACCGGGTCGGGCAGTTTTCGCGTGATGACCACGAGAGGCTTCTTTTTGCCTGCCATTGTTTCCCTCGTTGAGACCTCTTTAACCAAGACCGGCGAAACTGAAAGCCGGTCGCGGTAGCCGATTTACCCATGTAACAAGCGGTGCCGCCGAAGACAAAGAAAAAGGGGCGCCGAGGCCACCGAGCCGGCGCCGAAAGGAACGAAAGTGTCTGGTTTCGCGTCGCTTCGCCTGACCCTCAGCGCAGCATTTCTCGGCGCTCTGCTTTATTCTCCGCTTGCTGCCGCGCAGAGTGCGGCGGCACCCGTCCAAAGTGTCACGCTCGGGCCGAGTGGCCTGCCGCTGCCGCGATTCGTCAGCCTGAAATCCGGCCGCGTCAACTCGCGCGTCGGCCCGGGCGCCAACTATTCGGTCGACTGGATGTATATGAAGGCCGGCCTGCCGATGGAAATCATCCAGGAATTCGACACATGGCGCCGCGTGCGCGATGCTGACGGCTCGGAGGGTTGGATCAATCAATCGCTGCTGTCAGGACGGCGCACCGCGATCATCGCGCCATGGCAGCGCGGCAAGGGCGCCCAGATCAATATGCTCAGAAGCCCCGACAAGGATGCCAGCGTGGTGGCTATCATCGAACCGGGCGTCATGGGCACGATCAAAGCCTGCGACGGCCAGTGGTGTGAAATGACGCTCGACGGGCACACCGGCTGGCTCGCCCAGGCAGCGGTCTGGGGCGCCTATCCAGGCGAGCGGGTCAAGGACTGAGGTCGTTGCGCTTGCGCCCGATTCGGCCGAGATGGGTGTCCTGAAAACCAGTCGACAGCTTCAGGCCGTAGCCGAGCGCACGATCGATGGCGATGTGAGCGATCCAGATCAGCGCGACCGCGATTGCCGCCGCACTGCCGGACAGGTGACCGGCGAGCAGCAGCAGCACCGGTACGATCAGGATGTGCAAGGCGTTGTAGGCGATGGCGCCGATGCGCGGGCCGCCGAGATAGCCGAACATCGACAGGTCCGGCGCCAGGATAAGCACGGCAAAGAGCCACCAGGAAACGCCTGCCGAAGCGTAGAAGACGATGGCGACCACCGCCACGACGGACCATTCGAGCCGGATTATCAGGTCGAGGGGTTTCATCCCAGACCGATTATTCGGGCTTCGCCGCTCATTCCTGGCGCTTGGGGCGCAGCCTCACCACGATGTCGACATTGGCGATTTCCATCCCCTCGGGCGGCTCCGGCAGGTTGGTGACCGTCACCGGACCGCTGTCGATGTCGAAGATGCGATTTTCGCCTTCAATGTAGAAATGGTGGTGGTCGGAAGTATTGGTGTCGAAATAGGTCTTGGCACCCTCGACGGCGAGAATGCGCAGCAGCCCTGCCTGGGTGAACTGGTGAAGCGCGTTGTAGACGGTGGCCAGAGACACCGGCACGCCGGCGGCAACGGCCTCTTCGTGCAATTCCTCGGCCGACAGATGGCGGTCGCCCTTGGCGAAAAGCAGGTCGGCCAGCGCGATGCGTTGACGCGTCGGCCTCAGGCCGGCTTCACGTACCCGCTTGTCCACAGCGACATTTTCCTTCCGGCAGCCCCGGTCCATCTGGTCTTCCAAGCTCACAGTCCCGCTTCAAGACACGCCCAGAATGGCAAAAAAATGAAACTCCGCCAAACATGGACCCCTATCGACATATATTCTGTCGTCCGAATGCGATCAATAGCGCGCATTGACCCGGGCAGACTGGCGGGTTAAGCGCAAACGCCGGTTTCCGGCCTGAAACAGATTGTGTTAGGACACCAACGACAAGGGCGCGCTACCGCCCGGGACGATATGGGGACGAGATTGATGGCGGGTTCGAAATCCAGCTACGACTACGAAGAATTGCTGGCATGCGCCCGCGGCGAGCTGTTCGGAGAGGGCAATGCCCAGCTGCCCTACCCGCCGATGCTGATGTTTGACCGCATCACCGAGATCAGCGAGACGGGCGGCGCCTTCGACAAGGGCTTCATCCGCGCGGAATTCGATATCAAGCCGGACCTGTGGTTCTTTGCCTGCCATTTTATCGGCAATCCGATCATGCCAGGATGCCTTGGTCTGGACGCGTTGTGGCAATTGACCGGCTTCTATCTCGGCTGGCTCGGCGAACCCGGTAAGGGAATGGCGCTGTCGACCGGCGAGGTCAGGTTCAAGGGCATGGTCACGCCATCGGTCAAGAAGGTCGAGTATGGCGTGGATTTCAAGCGCGTGATGCGCGGCCGGTTGGTGCTGGGTATCGCCGATGGCTGGATGAAGGCGGATGGCGAGCCCATATATGCGGCGACGGACCTGAAGGTCGGTCTGTCCAAGCAGTCGGCGGTCGCTTGACCGCAGCCTTGGCCTGCCCACTGGCCAGCACCCCTGGAAGGAGTTGCGAATGAGACGTGTCGTAGTCACAGGCCTCGGCATCGTGTCGTCGATCGGTAACAATGCCAACGAGGTGCAGACCTCGCTGCATGACGCCAGATCCGGCATCAGCTTTTCCGATTCTTTCGCCGAGCATGGCTTCCGTTGCCAGGTCTGGGGCGCACCGACGCTCGACCCCTCCGCCATGATCGATCGCCGCGCGATGCGCTTCCTGTCACAAGGTGCTGCCTGGAACCACGTCGCCATGGACCAGGCGATCGCCGATGCGGGCCTCCGTGAAGGCGACATCACCAATGAGCGCACCGGCATCGTCATGGGCTCGGGCGGCCCCTCCACCCGCACCATCGTCGAAGCGGCCGAAACCACCCTCAAGAACGGTAGCCCCAAGCGTATCGGCCCGTTCGCGGTGCCGAAGGCGATGTCGTCGACCGCGTCGGCGACGCTGGCCACCTGGTTCAAGATCCACGGCGTCAACTATTCGATTTCATCGGCCTGCTCGACCTCGGCGCACTGCATCGGCAATGCCTATGAGTTGATCCAATGGGGCAAACAGGATGTGATGTTTGCCGGCGGCCACGAAGACCTCGACTGGACAATGTCGGACCTGTTCGACGCCATGGGTGCGATGTCGTCGAAGTATAACGACCGGGCATCGGCTGCTTCCCGTGCTTATGACGTCAATCGCGACGGCTTCGTCATTGCCGGCGGCGCGGGTGTGCTGATCCTGGAAGAACTCGAACACGCCAAGGCGCGCGGCGCCAAGATCTACGCCGAGATCGTCGGCTACGGCGCGACGTCGGACGGTCATGACATGGTGGCGCCTTCGGGCGAAGGCGCGGTCCGCTGCATGCGCCAGGCGCTGGCGACGGTTTCGACGTCTGTCGACTACATCAACACCCACGGCACCTCGACGCCGGTCGGCGATTCCAAGGAAATGGGCGCGATCCGCGAGGTGTTCGGCGATAAGATGCCGTTCATCACCTCGACGAAATCGCTGACCGGCCATTCGCTGGGCGCGGCCGGCGTGCAGGAATCGATCTACTCGATCCTGATGATGCAAGGCGGCTTCATCGGCGAGAGCGCCCATATCGAAGAGCTCGATCCGGAATTCGAGGGCATGCCGATCGTGCGCAAGCGCATCGACAACGCCAAGATCGACACCGTTTTGTCCAATTCGTTCGGTTTCGGTGGCACCAACGCAACGCTGATTTTCCAGCGCTATTCCGCATAAGGCCGGCGGTTTTTCTAAAAGGATTGCAGTCATGGACGGACTGATGAAGGGCAAGCGCGGGCTTGTCATGGGCGTCGCCAACGATCATTCGATTGCCTGGGGCATCGCCCGGAAATTGTCCGAGCATGGCGCGGAGCTCGCCTTCACCTATCAGGGCGAGGCCTTCGGCCGCCGGGTCAAGCCGCTCGCCGACAAGCTCGGCGCCTCGCTCGTCGTTCCCTGCGATGTCGAGGACAGCGCATCAGTGGCCGCCACGTTCGAGACGCTTGGCAAGGAATGGGGCGGACTGGACTTCGTCGTCCACGCCATCGGCTTTTCCGACAAGAACGAGTTGAAGGGCCTTTACGCCGACACCAGCCGGGACAACTTCGTCCGCACCATGGTGATCTCCTGCTACTCCTTCACCGAGGTGGCCCGCAATGCAGCGCCACTGATGACGGAGGGCGGCTCGATGATCACGCTGACCTATGCCGGTTCGGTCCGCGTCATGCCGAACTACAATGTCATGGGCGTCGCCAAGGCCGGCCTGGAGGCCAGCGTGCGCTATCTTGCCAACGACTACGGCCCGCGCGGCATCCGGGTGAACGGCATCTCGGCAGGACCGGTACGCACGCTCGCCGGCGCCGGCATTTCGGACGCCCGCCACATGTTCTCCTACCAGCAGCGCAACTCGCCGCTGCGTCGCACGGTGACCATCGACGAAGTCGGCGGCTCGGCGCTTTATCTGCTGTCCGACCTCGCCTCCGGCGTCACCGGCGAAATCCACTATGTCGATTCCGGCTATCACATCGTGTCGATGCCGACGCTTGATGAGTTGAAGCAAACGGATGGCTAACGAGCCCTGAATCGGCTCAAGGCGACACGCTTTGGGCAACATGCATAGAGCCGGTTCGGAGAGATGGCCCTTTTCCAGTAAAAAAATGATCCCCTCCAGTAAAATTGGATTTATTCGCGGAAACTGATTTTAAGAAGATCTCCGCTATAGAGTCCGGCAATCTGGGGACCTTTGAATGCCTGCCGTCAGCAACCCGAAGCGAACACCAGTGTTCCGACTGCTCACCATAGCAAGCTCGGGCATTGGCAGTTTCGTCCTCGGCATCTGGGGCCTGAAGCACGGTCTCGGCGATGAGTTTGCCGGCATATCGGTGGACATGATGGTCGCGATCATGGCCGCGCTATGCGCGCTGGCGGCGTCGGTGGCGGCAATGTCCTTCTTCGCTGGCGTCGATGAATCGGCGGATTTCGTCTTCAACGAAACCCATTTCGACAAGCTGACGGGATTGCTGGCGCGCCCGGCGATGGTCGGCAAGATCGCCGAGGCGGCATGCGCGACAAGCCGGACGGGGGAACCGATGTTCCTGATCGACATCGACATCGACCGTTTCAAGCACATCAACGACGCGATTGGATACAGTCAGGGCGATGAGCTGATCCGCGCCTTCACCAAGCGGCTGCAGAGCTGCGTACCGCCGCGCGCCCTTATTGGACGCATCGGTGCCGGCGAGTTCGCGGTGCTGATCCCGGATCATCAGATCTCGGGAACGATGGAAAGCATGGTCGAGAGGCTCATCGACGAGATGATGGAGCCCTATGAACTCAGCAGCCATCAGCAATCGGTAGGTCTGTCCGTGGGTATCGTGGCCATGCCCAAGGATGGCGTCGATCCGGTCCTTATCCTGCGCCGCTCCAACCTGGCGCTGCAGAATGCGCGCGCCAGCGGGGTCGGCAACTGGTCGGTGTTCGACAGCGAGATGGGGCGCGTCGCCGATTATCGCCAATGGGTCGAATCCGAACTGCACACCGCGTTCGAACGCGGAGACTTCGACCTCCACTATCAGCCGCAGCTCGACCTGCCGACCGGCCGTATCGTCGGCTATGAAGCGCTGATCCGCTGGAACCATCCTCAACGCGGCATGATCCCGCCCATGGAATTCATCCAGATCGCCGAGGAAACCGGGATGATCAACCCGATCGGCGAATGGGTTCTGCGCAAGGCCTGCAGCGACGCCCGCCATTTGCCGGACGACTGCTTCGTCGCCGTTAACATCTCGCCGGTCCAGTTCATGACCAAGGATTTCGTCGGCATCGTGCGCGATACAATGCGGGCCACGGGCATCAAGCCATCACGGCTGGAGCTGGAAGTGACAGAAACGGCGATGATGCAGGACCGTGACCGCGCGGCCGCCATCCTCAAAGAGCTTGCCGAGATGGGCATCTCGGTTGCCGTCGATGATTTCGGCACCGGCTATTCCAATCTGAGCTACCTGATCGATTTCTCGTTCGGCAAGTTGAAGATCGACCGTTCCTTCGTCAGCCGCATCGATACCGACTCCAGCTCCGGCGCCGTCGTCTCGACCATTGTCGGGCTTTCTCGTGCGCTGGGCGTCAGCATCATTGCCGAAGGCGTCGAGACGGAAAGCCAGGCGACGCTGCTGCGGGCAGCCGGCTGCGAGGTCGTGCAGGGTTATCTGTTCGGCCGGCCGGCGCCGCTCAAGTTCAGCGCTGTTGACGGGCACGCCACCGACGAGGTTCGTCGCGTCGCCAATCTGCACTGAAAACCCGCCGCATTGTTTCAGCGACGTGCGACAAACACCTTGAACATGCCGTCGCGGGCAAGCTCCGCATGGCTGGCAAAGACAGCCGACAGCACGGGTTCGTAAGGAAGCTGGCGGTTGGCGACCATGAACAGCTTGCCACCAGGCTTCAACGCCTTGGCTGCCGCGCGGATCATGCCGGCGCCGATCTCCGGCTCTGCTGCCCTGCTGCGGTGAAAAGGCGGGTTCATGACGATGGCGTCATAGCGGCGCTCGACAGGCTCGGCGAGCAGATCAATCCAGAAAAAACCCGGGACGGCGGCAGTATTGCCGATGTTGCCCTTTGCCGCTTCGAGCGAGGCAAAGTCCGCTTCGTAGAGGTCGAGCCCTGATATGCCGGAGGAGCGCGCGGCGACCTCGGCGGCCACATAGCCCCAACCGGCGCAGAAATCGGCAATGTTGCCGCGCAGGTCGCCGGGCAGATTATCCACCAGAAGTTTCGAGCCGGCGTCGACCTTGTCGAAGGAAAACATGCCTGGCGCGGCGTGGAACCGGCCGTCCACCAGCAGGGCAGGATTGGCGGCGCGCAGTCTTTCCGCAGCCTCCAGATCGGCAGGCCGGCGAAGCCAGAAGGCGATGCCGTGATACTTCGGCAGATGGCCTTCAAGCGGCACCAACTCGTCGATGCGTTTGCGCAGGCTGGCGATGCCCTCATCCTTGCCACCGGCAACAACGATCGATCCGCCGGGGGCTACGCGCTTCAGGGCCTCCGCGATGCGCATTTCGTTTTGTCCACGATGGCGGCCGGCAAGCACCAGCGCCGCATCGAAACCGGCCCCTTCCCCCAACGGCGTGATCGTCAGGCCAGACGCCTGCAAGGTGCGAAAATACGGCCTGAAGCCCTGCACAGCATGCAGCATCGCGGCAAAACCTTCCGGCAGACGGAAACCGGGCTCGGCGCCCAGAAAGAGAACACGCTCGCCCTTTCGCGGTAAAGGAAGCGCCTCGGCCTCGAAGGGATGGAACAGTGTCTTCAGCGGCTCAGCGGCCATTCTTGCCCCTTGTAAACGAAAACGGGCGCGACATGTGCCGCGCCCGTTCTAACTTCACTATCAGACCGCTCAGGCGGCGTTTTCTTCGCCTTCGGTCTTCTTGTCGCGAGCGAGTTCCTTGCCGGTGGCCTGGTCGACGACCTTCATCGAGAGGCGGACCTTGCCGCGCTCGTCGAAGCCCATCAGCTTGACCCAGACCTTGTCGCCTTCCTTGACGACGTCCGAGGTCTTGGCGACCCGGTCGTTGGCAAGCTGCGAGATGTGGACGAGGCCGTCACGCGGACCGAAGAAGTTAACGAAGGCGCCGAAGTCGGCGGTCTTGACGACCGTGCCTTCGTAGATCTCGCCGACTTCCGGCTCGGCGACGATGGTGTGGATCCACTTCTTCGCCGCCTCGATCTCCTTGGCGTTCGACGAAGCGATCTTGACCGTGCCGTCGTCTTCGATGTTGATCTTGGCGCCAGTCTTCTCGACGATTTCACGGATGACCTTGCCGCCCGAGCCGATCACGTCGCGGATCTTGTCGGTCGGGATGTGCATCACTTCGATGCGCGGCGCGAACTCGCCGAGTTCCGAACGCGCGCCGGTCAGCGCGTGGCCCATTTCGCCCAGGATATGCAAGCGACCGTCCTTGGCCTGGCCAAGCGCGATCTTCATGATCTCTTCGGTGATGCCATCGATCTTGATGTCCATCTGCAGCGAGGTGATGCCGCCTTCAGTGCCGGCGACCTTGAAGTCCATGTCGCCGAGGTGATCCTCGTCGCCAAGGATGTCGGAGAGCACGGCGAAGCGATCGCCTTCCTTGATCAGGCCCATGGCGATGCCGGCAACGGGCTTGGCCAGCGGCACACCAGCATCCATCAGCGCCAGCGAGGTGCCGCAGACAGTCGCCATCGACGACGAGCCGTTGGACTCGGTGATCTCCGAAACCACGCGCAGCGTGTAGGGGAACTGGTCAGCGGAGGGCAGCATCGGGCGGATGGCGCGCCAGGCGAGCTTGCCATGGCCAATTTCGCGGCGGCCCGGCGAACCCATGCGGCCGGTCTCACCGACGGAGTAGGGAGGGAAGTTGTAGTGGAGGAGGAACTTCTCCTTGTACATGCCGGTCAGCGAATCGACATACTGCTCGTCCTCACCGGTGCCCAGCGTGGCAACGACCAGCGCCTGGGTCTCGCCGCGAGTGAACAGCGCCGAACCATGGGTGCGCGGCAGGACGCCGACTTCCGAGACGATCTTGCGAACCGTGCTCAGGTCACGACCATCGATGCGCGAGCCGGTGTCGAGGATGTTCCAGCGCACGACCTTGGCCTGCAGCTCCTTGAACACGGAACCGATCTGCTCGGAGGTGTACTTGGCGTCTTCGCCTTCAGCCGGAGCAAACGCAGCCTTGACCTTGGCCTTGACGGCGTCGACGGCGGCGTAACGCTTCTGCTTGTCGACGTTCTTGTAGGCAGTGCTAAGCTCATCGCCGACGATCTTCAGCATCTCGGCTTCAAGCGCTGAATAGTCCGGCGCGGTAAAGTCGCGCGGCTCCTTGGCGGCAACTTCGGCCAGCTTGATGATGGCGTCGATGACCGGCTGGAAGCCCTTGTGGCCAAACATGACGGCGCCGAGCATCAGCTCTTCGCCAAGTTCCTTGGCTTCGGACTCGACCATCAGCACGGCGTCGGCGGTGCCGGCGACAACGAGGTCGAGCTTGGATTCCTGCATCTCATCGACATGCGGGTTGAGCACGTATTCGCCGTTGATGTAGCCGACACGGGCGCCGCCGATCGGGCCCATGAACGGAACACCGGAGAGCGTCAGGGCAGCCGAGGTGGCGACGATCGACACGATGTCGGGATCGTTCTCGAGGTCGTGCTGGACGACGGTGCAGACGATCTGCGTGTCGTTCTTGTAGCCGGCGGCGAAGAGCGGGCGGATCGGGCGGTCGATGAGGCGGGAAACCAGCGTTTCCTTTTCGCTCGGACGGCCTTCGCGCTTGAAGTAGCCGCCCGGAATCTTGCCGGCGGCGTAGGTCTTTTCCTGGTAGTTGACGGTCAGCGGGAAGAAATCGAGGCCTGGCTTCGGCTCCTTCATCGAAACGACGGTGGCCAGAACCTTGGTCTCGCCGTAGGTCGCGAGTACCGCGCCGTCAGCCTGACGCGCGATCTTGCCGGTTTCGAGGATGAGCGGACGGCCGCCCCATTCGATTTCTACTTTGTGGTGATTGAACATGTCTTGTCCTTAATAAGCGGAAAGGGCCGCGCCGTTTCACGGTGCGCGGATGCCCTTTCCCTGGCTTCCTTTCTCGGGCAGCCACGGGCAAGACAACGGGAAGCTCGGGTAAATTTCGGCGCGGGCTAAGCGCACGAGCGTCCTGCAATCCTGCCCCATGACCGTCCATGGGCGGTTTCGAGTGGCCCTCTGCACGCTCGAAACCGGGTCTGGCCAATCGATACGACTGGCAGAATGCGCGACCGGCGGGCTCTCCTGAGAAAGCCCGCCGGTCAATTCGTCAACGGCGCAGACCGAGCTTCTCGATCAACGTCTGGTAGCGCGCGTCATCCTTGCGCTTGAGATAATCAAGCAGGCTGCGGCGCTGGGAGACGAGAGCGAGCAGACCACGGCGGGAATGGTTATCCTTCTTGTGGTCCTTGAAGTGGTCGGTCAGGTTCTTGATGCGCTCGGAAAGGATGGCCACCTGGACTTCCGGAGACCCGGTATCGCCCTTGGCGGTTGCGAATTCACCCATCAATTCCTGTTTGCGCTCGGCAGTAATCGACATCGTGTTTTTCCTTATCTGTTTGAGGAAACGGGTCGCCCTCAGCCGGGATGTCGTCCAGCAGGGGCCGGTGCAAGCAAAGCGTCTTGGCGCTATGCTGCGGCGCATATAGTGCAATTCCCCGGAAAACACCAGCCCAATTCACGAAGCCGGCTTTTCAGCCTCAAATGGGAGAATTTATCGCTGTCAAAGCCATTTCTTCCATTTGAAGAAGGCAATCAAGCCGACCGCGACAACAGCCATGAACAGCAGCGACAAGGGATAGCCGTAATAAGCTTTCAGCTCCGGCATGTTCCATGGCGAGGATTCAGGATCGAAGTTCATACCCCAGACGCCGACCAGGAAGGTGAGCGGCATGAAGATCACCGAGACGATGGTGAGATAGCTGATGACGTCGTTGGTGCGCGCCTGGCTCAGCGACAGATGCATCTCGATCAAGCCGGTCAGCATGTCGCGCTGGGTCTCGACCAGTTCGATCAGCCTCAACGTGTGGTCGAGTGTGTCGTTGAAGAAAATCTTGGTCTCGGCCTTCACATAAGGCACGTCGTTGCGGATCAGTGTCGCCACGGCATCGCGCATCGGCCATAGCACGCCCTTCAGCACATTGGCATCGCGCCGCAATTCGTGCAGCTGCCGCATCTGGTGCTTGTGTGTCGTGTTCAGCATCTGGTCCTCGATGTTGTCGACCAGGTCGCCGGCCACCTCGATCGGCGGAAAATAGCTGTCGACGATGGCGTCGATCAGCGCGTAGGCGAGATAGTCGGCGCCGCGGGCCCGCAATCGGTTGGGCGCCGAACTCTCGATGCGCTTGCGCACGGGATCGAACGGATCTCCCTCACGTTCCTGGAAGGTAACGACGAAATTCTTGCCGAAGAACACGGCGATCTGTTCGTAACGGTGGGCCGTGACGTCGTCGATCATGCGCATGACGACGAAGGCGTGGTCCTCGAAGAAATCGACCTTCGGCCGCTGGCCGGTGTTGACGACGTCTTCCAGAGCCAGCGGATGCAGGTTGAAAATCCGGCCGATCTCCTCGATCAGCTGGATGTTGGCGAGGCCCGTACAGTCCAGCCAGACGACCGGCCAGTTGTCGCAATGGGTATTGAGATCGTCGATGCTGGCATCGTTGATGGTCTTGAATTTCTCGGGCGAGATCAGGGTCAGCCTCAGCTCGCTGCGGCGCGCCGCCGGATCAGCGATCAGCGTGCCCGGCGAGGCACCGACCGGCGGTCGCCGCGTCTTCACCGGCGCCCGCTTTTTCACCGCCTCGGCCTTGACCATGTGCCCCTCGAGCGTAAATCGACTTGAAGTTAGAGTCTTACCTTCTCGCAATTCCCAAGGGAAAGCTCTACGCGCTTTTCCCGGGAAAACCGTTTGACACTTTTCCTGGAATTGCTTTAGCCGTCACCCGGCAAAGACCCGCTTGGGCTTGAACATGCCTTGTTCGATCGCGCCGATGGCAACCAGCTTGCCGCGCGCCGTGGCGCAGGCTTCTTCCGCCTCCACGGGCGCATCGCGGCCGCGAATGATGACCGGGTTGCCGAGGCGGATCTTTGTCGCCGCATCGTCGCTGATGGCGATCTGCGGCAGGCAGTCGAGAGCCGCTGAGGTATCGACAAGAAGCGCATCGATGGCGCTGAAATCTACCGGCACTTCAATCGCATCAGCATCGTCGGCAGGCTCTGGCTCATCCTCACCTTGCGCACCGAAGCGAGCCGCTTCCAATTCGGCGATGGTGACGAAATCTTCCGGCGTGAACGGTTCGACCTCGACCCGGCGCAATTCGCTGATGTGGCCGAAGCAGCCGAGGTCCCTACCCATGTCACGGGCCAGCGAGCGCACATAGGTGCCTTTGCCACATTCGATCTCGAAAATTGTGTGATCAGCGTGGTGCTCGATGACATCCAGACGACCGATCTCAATCTCCCGCGCCGGTATATCGACCGTCTCGCCTTCGCGGGCAAGGTCGTAGGCGCGTTCACCCGCAATCTTGATGGCCGAGAATTGCGGCGGCGTCTGCATGATGACGCCGGTGTATTTGGGCAGCAGCGCGCGCACCTCGGCTTCCGCCGGACGCAGGTCGGAGCTCTTCGTCACCGGCCCCTCGAGATCGTCGGTGGAGCGCTCATCGCCCCAGGCAACGGTGAAGCGATAGATCTTGGCGCCGTCCTGAACGTAGGGCACGGTCTTGGTGGCTTCACCGAGCGCAATCGGCAGCATGCCGGAAGCCAGCGGATCGAGCGTGCCGGCATGGCCGGCCTTTTCCGCCTGGAACAGCCATTTGATCTTGGACACGGCCTCGGTCGAGCCCATGCCAACCGGCTTATCGAGCACCACCCAGCCGGAGATCGGCCGGCCCTTCTTCTTGCCACGGCGCCCCATTATTCGCTGTCCCTGTCGTCTTTGGCCTTCTCGTCTTTGGCCTTGTCGTCGTCTTTTTGTTGGTCGTCGGCGCCCAGATCGCGCGCCACTTCTGGCGACTTCAGGAGGTCGTTGATCCTGGCGAAATTGTCGAATGAGGTGTCGAGCTTGAAGCGGAACTCCGGCATGAACTTCATTTGCCGCAGCGCGCCGGAGACACGGCCGCGGATGAATTTCGCATGCTTGTTCAGCGCTTCGACCACCGCATCAGTATCCTTGGCGCCAAGCGGCGAGACGAACGCGGTAGCGACCCTCAGATCGGTGGACATACGCACTTCCGAGACCGAAATGACGGTATTCTCGATCAGCGGATCGATGATTTCACCGCGCTGCAAGGTTTCGGAGAGCGCATGGCGCACCTGCTCGGCGACGCGCAGCATGCGCTGGGATGGGCTGGATGTGGTTGGACGGGGCATTTTTCTCAATCCTGAAAGCGTGGGGCGCGGGATAGGACCGTGCCGCATGTCTCAAACGGGTCATTCTCAACGAGCTTGGGGCGGCGGTCTTTCGACCACCGCCCGATACCGACAGACCACTCGAACTCAGAGCGTCCGGGTCACCATTTCGACGCGGAAGCACTCGATGACGTCGCCGACGCGCATGTCCTCGTAGTTCTGGAAGGCCATGCCGCACTCCTGGCCGCCGGGGACTTCCGAAACTTCGTCCTTGAAGCGCTTCAGGGTCTTCAGCGTGCCTTCGTGGATGACGACGTTGTCGCGGATCAGGCGTACGCCAGCACCGCGCTCGACCTTGCCTTCGGTGACACGGCAGCCGGCGATCTTGCCAACCTTGGTGATGTCGAAGATCTCGAGGATCTCGGCATTGCCGATGAAGGTCTCGCGACGCTCCGGCGACAGCAGGCCCGACAGAGCCGCCTTCACATCATCCACGAGGTTGTAGATGATCGAATAATAGCGGATTTCGATGCCCGCTGCCACAGCAGCGGCACGCGCCTGCACGTTGGCACGGACGTTGAAGCCGATGATCGCGGCCCCAGACGTCTCCGCCAGCGAGACGTCGCTTTCGGTGATGGCGCCGGCGCCGGCATGCACGATGCGCGCACGCACCTCATCAGTGCCAAGCTTGTCGAGCGCGGCGTTGATCGCCTCGATCGAGCCCTGCACGTCGCCCTTGATGACCAGCGGGAACTCTTTCAGCCCGCTCGTCTGCAGTTGCGACATCATCTGTTCCAGCGAGCCGCGCTGGCCAGCATGCCTGGCAACCGCCTTCTCGCGCGCCAGACGCTGGCGATACTCGGTGATTTCGCGGGCGCGGGCTTCGTTGTTGACCACGGCGAAGCGGTCACCAGCCTGCGGCGTGCCCTGAAGGCCGAGCACCTCGACCGGCATCGCCGGCGGCGCTTCCTTGATCTGCTCGCCACGATCGTTGACCAGAGCGCGCACCCGGCCCCATTCGTTGCCGGCGACAAGGATGTCGCCAGGCATCAAGGTGCCGGTCTGCACCAGCACCGTAGCAACAGGACCGCGGCCCTTGTCGAGCTGCGCCTCGATGACGACACCCTCGGCGGTACGGTCCGGATTGGCCTTCAGGTCGAGGATTTCGGCCTGCAGCAGGATCGCCTCGAGCAGCTTGTCGAGATTGGTGCCCTTGGTTGCCGACACTTCGACGTCAAGCACTTCACCGCCCATGGATTCGACGAAGACTTCATGGCGCAGCAGTTCCGAGCGAACCTTCTGCGGATCAGCGTCATGCTTGTCGATCTTGTTGATCGCCACGATGATCGGAACGCCGGCCGCCTTGGCGTGGCTGATCGATTCGATCGTCTGCGGCATGACGCTGTCATCGGCCGCCACCACCAGAATGGCAATGTCGGTGGCCTGGGCGCCGCGGGCGCGCATCGCCGTGAAGGCGGCGTGGCCGGGCGTGTCGATGAAGGTGATCTTGTGACCGTTCTTCTCGACCTGATAGGCACCGATATGCTGGGTGATGCCGCCGGCTTCACCGGAGACGACATTGGCATTGCGGATCGCGTCGAGCAGCGAGGTCTTGCCGTGATCGACATGGCCCATGATCGTCACGACAGGAGGACGCGACACCAGGTCCTCGGTGTTGTCGGCGATGTTGAACAAGCCTTCCTCGATGTCGGACTCGGCAACGCGGCGAACCGTATGGCCAAATTCGGTGGCAACCAGCTCGGCCGTGTCGGCGTCGATGACGTCGCCAGGCTTCAGGATCTGACCCTGCTTCATGAAGTACTTGACCAGATCGACCGCACGCTCGGACATGCGCTGCGCCAGTTCCTGGATGGTGATGGTCTCCGGCAGGATCACTTCGCGCATGACTTTCTCGCGCGGCTCATTGTGCATCGCGCGTTTGAATTTTTCCTGGCGACGACGCATCGACGACAGCGAGCGGGCGCGCGCATCCTCGTCGGAAAGCGCTGAATTCAGCGTCAGCTTGCCACGGCGGCGGTCTTCCTCGCTCTTGGTCGGCTTGGCCGGACGCGCCACTTCGGGCGTGACCAGGCGGCGCACCGGCGCACCGGCTACGGCCCGCTTCGGCTTGACCTCTTCCTCGTCATCGGCGGTTGCCAATTCAGCGGCTTGCGGCGCGCGGCGGCGCGCCTCTTCCTCGGCGCGGCGGCGGGATTCGGCCTCGGTCTGCAACCGTGCCTCTTCCTCGGCCTGGCGGCGCGCGGAGTCCTCGCGTTCGCGCTTGCGCCGCTCCTCATCATCGGCGCGGCGCTTGGCATCTTCGGCGGCGCGCTGGCGGTCTTCGACCTCGCGGACCTTCGAGCCCTCAAGCGCCCTGCGGCGCGCTTCCATTTCGCTGCGCGACAGCTCGTTCAGCACCATACCGCCGCGTTCGACCGGGGCTGGTGGCGGCGGCGGAGGTGGCGCCTTTGGCGCTTCCTGTACGACAGGCGCGGCCACAACCACCGGCTTCGGTGCGAAGACGGGAGCGGCGACCGGCTCCGGCTTGTCGCCGGGCATCGAAAATTTGCGCTTCTTGGTTTCGACGACGACCTGCTTGGTGCGGCCGTGCGAGAAATTCTGACGCACAGTGCCCTGCTCCATGCCGGGGCGCTTCAGCGTCAAGGTCTTCTTCGGCGTCACACTCAGCGTATTGTCGTCACCCGATTTCGTATCGCTCATTCCATATCCTCTGCGGCATCATCTTCGTCAGCAACAGCCGCAAGCATTGCCAGATCGTCCGGGGTACCGCCCCGATATCGGTCGAGCGCAACCATGCGCTTCTGGACCGCCTTGCCCGCGTCTCCCGCGAGAACGGCAGCATGTATCACATTTGTGCCCCCCAATGCCAAGCTCAACTCGGCCTCGGAGAAAAGTTTGTAGGCAAGGATGGAAGGGCCGCCGAGATGGACGGTCGCCCGCCGCGCCTGGCTGATCTTGCGCACGCCATCGTCGGATGCTTCGGTCGCGTGGAGCACGAAAAGCGCCAACCCGCCGCGCACCGCGCTCTCTACCTTGGTGGCACCAAGAGAAATCGCGCCTGCCTTGCGGGCAAGACCCAACATGCCCAAAGCGTATCTGGAAAGCAGCCCGTCAACCATACCGCCAAGATCGGGCGGCACGACCACCTGTGCCTTGAAGGCGCGGGCAAAAAGGTTCTTGGCCGCCGCCTTGTCGATATGTAGGCGGTCGGCGCTCACCCAGCAACCACGGCCGGGCAGATTTCTCTTGAGATCAGGAACGACGGCCGAATCCGGGCCGACGACGAACCGGATCAATTCATCCGGTTCGGCCTGCTTGCGTGTAACGATGCAGGTGCGATCGTTCATCTCGTCCTGGGGCGGGTTCGGTGCGATGCGGTTTCACCTCACGCACCGACGGCTTCGTCAGCCGACACTTCTTCGGCCGCAAGCTCGTCTTCGGTGATCCAGCCGGCCTTGAGGCGGGCAGCCAGAACCATCTGCTCGGCATCGGCGCGCGCGACGCCGTGGCTGGCCAGGACGCCTGGATAAACTTTTGTCTCGCCGTCCTTGCGTTCCTTCCAGCCGGTCAGGTCATCCGCGGCATAGCCGGCGAAATCCTCGATGGTCTTCACGCCGTCCTCGCCGAGCGTCACCAGCATGGCGGTGGTGATGCCGGGGATTTCGCGCAGCTCGTCGGCGACGCCGAGCGCCTTGCGCTTCTCGTCGTGCTCGGCCTCGATCTTCTCCAGATATTCGCGGGCGCGGGTCTGGATTTCGGAAGCGGTATCTTCGTCGAAGCCGTCGATCGAGGCGATCTCGCTGGAGTCGACATAGGCGACTTCCTCAACGCTGGTGAAGCCTTCGGAGGCCAGCACCTGGCCGACCATCTCGTCGACGTCGAGGGCTTCCATGAACAGCGACGAACGCTCGACGAATTCCTTCTGGCGGCGCTCGGACTCCTCGGCCTCGGTCAGGATGTCGATATCCCAGCCGGTCAGCTGCGAGGCGAGACGCACGTTCTGGCCGCGGCGACCGATGGCCAGCGACAGCTGATCGTCGGGGACCACGACTTCGATGCGCTCGGCGTCTTCGTCGAGCACGACCTTGGCGACTTCCGCCGGCTGCAGCGCATTGACGATGAAGGACGCGGCCGAGGGCGACCACGGAATGATGTCGATCTTCTCGCCCTGCAATTCACCGACGACGGCCTGGACGCGGCTGCCGCGCATACCGACGCAGGCGCCGACCGGATCGATCGAGCTGTCACGTGAGATGACGGCGATCTTGGCACGCGAGCCCGGATCGCGGGCGACGGCCTTAATCTCGATGATGCCGTCATAGATCTCCGGCACTTCCATGGTGAAGAGCTTGGCCATGAACTGCGGATGGGTACGCGACAGGAATATCTGCGGGCCGCGCTGCTCGCGGCGCACGTCGTAGACATAGGCGCGGACGCGGTCGCCATACTTGTAATTTTCGCGCGGGATCAGTTCGTCACGGCGGATGATCGCCTCGCCACGGCCGAGATCAACGATGACGTTGCCATATTCGACACGCTTGACGGTGCCGTTGACGATCTCGCCAATGCGATCCTTGTACTCATCATACTGGCGGTCGCGCTCGGCCTCGCGCACCTTCTGCACGATGACCTGCTTGGCCGACTGGGCGGCGATGCGGCCGAAATCCATCGGCGGCAGCTGTTCGGCGATGAAGTCGCCGAGCTGGGCGTCGGGATTGCGTTCGCGGGCCGAGGAGATAGCGATCTGCGTGGCATAGTCGTCGACCTTTTCGACCACTTCCATCAGCCGCTGCAGCTTCATCTCGCCGGTGTTGGGATTGATGTCGGCGCGGATGTTGGTCTCCTGGCCATACCGCGAGCGTGCCGCCTTCTGGATCGCATCGGCCATGGCGGCGATGACGATCGACTTGTCGATCGACTTTTCACGCGCGACCGCGTCGGCAATCTGCAGCAGTTCAAGTCTGTTGGCGCTAACAACCATCTTATTTCTCCCGAGCTTGTTGCCGAGCTTTTACGCCCGGCGGCTCAATCATAGTTCCTGTTCGATTTCGTCTTCCGCGCCGCCCTCAGCACCCTCGGGTGCATCATCAGGTTCGCCGCGGCGTTTCTTGGCTTCCTTGCGTTCCCGGTTGTCCTTCGACAGGGCCTCACGGATGAGGTCGTCGGTCAGGATCAGCCGCACATCGGCGATCGCGTCATAGGGAACGCGCACCGTCGGTTCCTCGCCATAGGCCGCCTTGTCGCGCTCGATCAGCACATCATCCTCGCCGGCCTCGGCAATCTTGCCCTTGAAGCGCTTGCGGTCGGCAACGACGATCGATGTTTCCATCTTCACCAGATGACCGGTCCAGGTCACGAAATCCGATTTGCGGACCAGCGGCCGGTCGATACCGGGCGAAGAGACTTCGAGGTGATAGGCCTTTTCGATCGGGTCATCGACGTCGAGCGCCGGTGACACCGCGCGGCTGACCTCTTCGCAATCCTCGACGGTCATGGTGCCGTCCTCACGTTCGGCCATGATCTGCAGCGTCAGCCCGTTCTGGCCGGACAGATGCACGCGCACGAGGCGAAAGCCGATGCCGCGCAGCACCGGCTGAACGATCAGCGCAATGCGTGCATCAATGCCGCTTTCGCGGATGATGCGGTCGTCACCTTCGCTTGCCGTTGCAGTCATCAATTGCCTGTCGTTCGTTTCGCAATGTTCTTTAGTTTGCGCATCGGAACCATCCGAAAACCGCTTCGCACTTTTCGGTCCGGTGCAGCCGGCAGGTAACAAAAAAGAGCGGGACCGGGTGGACCCACTCTTCGTCATACCGACCAAGAATTTGAGGCTGATATAAACGAACACGGCCTGTGTTTCAAGCCCGCCGTGGCGGGCCGGCAAAAGCCCTGACAGCACCAGCATTGCTCCAGGCGCATGGCCGCCATGCGGCAATCCCCCTGTGAGAGCCGGCAGAGCGCTCTTATTTGTTAGCCACGACACGAACAGAAAGAGCGCGCGGTGGCGCGCGAAAGGACAAGATCATGAGCAACCGTAGAATATTTTCCGCCCTGGGTGATCTCTTCACCACATTTGGCAGCGCCGTCGCCGCATCGCGCGCCGTGGAAGCCGGCCGCAAGCCGCGCGCGGACGATTTGCGCACGCTCGGCATGGATCCGGCCATCTTCAACAGGATCGGCCGTTTCTGAAAATCCGGCGATAGGTGCCGTAGACTCTTTGTTTTGACGCAATTCCGGACGGAAAACCGTTACACACTTTCCTGGAATTGCTTCAGGGCCGCCTATTTCCTGATAAAGGTAAGATAGGCTGGCCCGCGGCCCTCACGAATGGCTTTTGCCTCGTAACGCGTGCCCGGCCAGCCGTCGTAAGGGCGATGCCAGTCGGTCGCTTCCGCTGCCTGCCATGCGAAAGCGCCATGCTCCCGGCAATGCAGCAAGGTCCAGTTCACATAGGTGTCGATATCGGACGCGAAGCGGAACTTTGAGCCCGGTTTGAGAACACGCGCGAAACGGTCGAGATTGACCGGGCCGACGAAACGCCGCTTCCAGTGCTTCTTCTTCGGCCAGGGATCCGGATAGAGAAGATCGATGCCGTCAAGAGAGGCTTGCGGCAGCCAGTCGAGCAATTGCGTGGCATCGTCATCAAAGACACGCAAATTGGCCAGCGGCCTTTGCCGCACCGCCATCATCATCTTGGCCATGCCATTGACGAAGGGCTCGACGCCGATGAAGCCGGTTGTCGGTGCTTCGAGCGCGCGGTGCAGAAGATGCTCGCCGCCACCAAAGCCGATCTCGAGCCGGACTGCCGAAACGTCAATTTCAAACAGATTGCGCAGATCTGGCGGCGCTTCAGCCTTCAGATCGAGGCCATAGGCGCCAAGGCCGCTTTCCAACGCCGCCGCCTGCTGCGGACGCACCGGCTTGCCACGCCGACGACCGAAGAAGGCTTCGGTCGCACGGCTTGGCCTGTCTTGCGGGCTCATCGGGTGGTGCAAGGCCGTCGTGGCGCTCAGGCCGCGACAGCATCCTTGAGCGCCTTGGCGAGATCGGTCTTTTCCCAGGAGAAAGACCCATCACGGCCGGCCTTGCGGCCGAAATGGCCGTAGGACGACGTCTTGGCGTAGATCGGCTTGTTGAGGTCGAGATGGCGGCGGATGCCTGACGGCGACAGGTCCATCACGGTGCGCAGCGCGTCCTCGAGCTTTGCCTCATCGACCTTGCCGGTGCCATGCAGGTCGACATAGACCGACAAAGGCTGGGCGACGCCGATGGCGTAGGAAAGCTGGATGGTGCAGCGGTCGGCAAGCTTCGCCGCCACCACATTCTTGGCCAGGTAGCGCGCCGCGTAAGCCGCCGAACGGTCGACCTTGGTGGTGTCCTTGCCGGAGAAGGCGCCGCCGCCATGGGGAGCAGCACCACCATAGGTGTCGACGATGATCTTGCGGCCGGTCAGCCCGGCATCACCGTCCGGGCCGCCAATGACGAACTTGCCTGTCGGGTTGATGTACCACATGCAATCGTCGGCGATCTTGAGGTCGCCCAATGCCTCGCGGATGTATGGCTCTACGACCTTGCGGACCTTGTTGGAATCCCAGGTGGCGTCGAGATGCTGGGTCGACAGCACGATCTGCGTTGCCTCGGCAGCCTTGCCGTCGACGTAGCGGACGGTGACCTGGCTCTTGGCGTCCGGCCCGAGCTTGCCGGCCTCGCCGTTGTTTTCGTGGCGGGCGGCGGCGAGCAGTTCGAGGATCTTGTGGCTGTAGTAGATCGGCGCCGGCATCAGGTCCGGCGTCTCGCGGCAGGCATAGCCGAACATGATGCCCTGGTCGCCGGCACCTTCCTCGCCCTGGCGGTCGGACGCGTTGTCGACGCCCTGGCCGATGTCGGGCGACTGACCATGCAGCAGAACCTCGATCTTGGCCGTCTTCCAGTGGAAACCGGCCTGCTCATAGCCGATCTCGCGAATCGCCTTGCGGGCGACCGACTTGAACTTGGCCGGGTTGATGATCGAATGTCCGGCCGCATCCTTGAGGATATTGCCGGCCTTGTCCTTCTTCAGCAGCGTCTCGGGAACGCGCACTTCGCCGGCGATGACGACGCGGTTGGTGGTCGCCAGCGTCTCGCAGGCGACACGGACTTTCCATGGGTCCATGCCGGTCTTCTTGGCTTCACGGTAGACCAGATCGACGATCTCGTCGGAGATCCGGTCACAGACTTTGTCGGGATGGCCCTCGGCAACGGATTCCGAGGTAAAGAAGTAGTTCTGCCGCGTCACGGGTGTCCCCTCTTGAAAAACGATCGGCAGGCTGCCGATTTTGGCGCGCCACGTGTTAGCGGGGCAAAGCGCCGCTCGTCAAGCGTTGCCGCCATTCTGGCACGACTGTCGATGTCGATATCTTGTGCCACCGGCGGCAAACGCCGCCGGCTCGAGGCGCATTGAGGGTCAGTCGAGATCGTCGGCGGCGAGCGACTTCACCAGGTCGATGATCCTGCGGCGCACCTTGACGTCGGCGATCTTGACGAACGCCCGGTTGAGTTGAAGGCCTTCGGGGCTTCCGCAGAACTCGACTGCGAAAGCCATCGACGCATCCTCCGAAAATCCACGGCCGGCCACCGCTTCCTGGCCCGGCGCATCCTCGAAAAAGAAGGCGACGGGCACCCCGAGTATGGAGGCAATCGCCTGCAGCCGGCTGGCGCCGACGCGATTGGTGCCTTTTTCATATTTCTGGATCTGTTGAAACGTGATGCCGAGATTCTCACCCAGCTTTTCCTGGCTCATTCCGAGCATGTTGCGCCGAAGCCGGACGCGACTTCCAACGTGGATGTCGATGGGATTCGGTTTCTTCTTGTTTTCTTCTGTCATTTTTTCCTCGCCGAATTTTTTCGGCTTTGTGATTTTTTTCTCGCCCAAAAAATGCCGGAGGCGACTGCCCCAACAGAACGATCCACCAGCTTCGAGAAATTTTCAGGCGATACAGTATGAGTTTCTAATGTGTCGACTGTCAATTCACCCGTAGCCTGTGCCTTACGTTCAACAGCGCCCCGACCAGCGCAAACAGCAACATGATCAGCATTCCGTTAATGCGCCGCTGACTGGGGGAAACTACACTCTGTCCGGAAATCGGCACCTTCACATCGATGGCCCCGCGCGCGTCGATCGCCAGCGCGTCTACGACGCGGCCATGTGGGTCGACGACGGCCGAGATGCCGTTGTTGGCAGCACGCAGCAAGGGCAATCCGTTCTCCACCGCGCGAATCTGGGCCTGCCTGAAATGCTGATACGGTCCCGGCGTGTCGCCGAACCACGCATCATTGGTAACGTTCACAATAAGCTGCGCTGACGTAGCGTCAACTGCCACAAGATCGGGAAAGATCACCTCATAACAGATAAATGGCAGGGCACGGATGCCGCCCGGCAGCGTGATGGCGTGGCGCTCGTTGCCGGCGGCGAACGTCACCGGTCCGGCGACAAGCTGTGCGATGCCGAAACGGTTGAACAGGTCGGCGAAAGGCAGGTATTCGCCGAACGGCACCAGATGGACCTTGTCGACGGCGTCAGCGATTTCGCCCTTGTCATTGATCGCCACCACGGAGTTGTAATAGCGGCTGTCGGTGCCGGCCGCCGAGCCGCCTTCCTCGCGAACGACCCCGGCGATCAGCGTCTGGCCATCGGCCAGCATGTCACCCAGCGCCGTCAGCGCGTCCGGGCGTTCGGTGAAGAGGAATGGCACGGAGGTTTCCGGCCAAAGAATGAGCTGTGGCTTGCCGTGACCGGGGTCCGGCGCCTTGGCGGACAGACCCAGCAAGGTGGCGAAGATGCGGTCGCGCACCGAAGCGTCCCACTTTTCACTGAGGTCGACGGCCGGCTGGACGATGCGGACATCCAGGCTGCGCTCGGCCGGCTTTTCAGGCGCGGCCAGCCTGACATAGCCGAAGCCGACATGGGCGGCGGCCAGCACGACGAACAGCGCCGCGCCCAGGCGAAGATGCCGGCGCGCCGCCAGCAATGCGGGCAGCGCGAAGACGAACACGGCAAGCGCGTTCATGCCGATCATGCCGGTCACCGACACGCTTTGCATCAGAAGGGGCACCGGCATTGCCGCGTAGCCGATGGCATTCCAGGGAAAACCGGTGAACAGGAAGCCGCGCAGCCACTCGGTCAACCCGAAGCCGAAGGCAAGGGCGGCGATGCGGCCGATATCGCTGCTCCACAGGAGCCGGGCGACCACCGTTGCGAAGCCATAGAAAAAGGCGAGTGCAAAGGGAATGCCGACCACGGCGAAGGGCAGCGCCCAGGCAAAATCGTCGGCCTCGACCAGCAGCGCCGAGCCGATCCACCAGAGACCGGCGAGGAAATAGCCGAAACCGAACCACCAGCCGACGGCGAAGGCCGGCCGCAGGCGCCGGAACAGGCTGCCCGAGGCTTCGCCGGTCGCGCCGTCGAGCAGCCAGACCAACAGCGGAAACGAGATGAAGCAGGCGGCGAAGAAATCGTAAGGCGCCTGGCCAAGCACCGCCAGCGCTCCAGCCAGAAAAGCCACGAGCGCCCGCCGCCAACCCCAAAGCAGAATTATCCGGCCGGCAAGGCGCTCCATGCAAACTTCCGAGTCGCGCGAATCAGGAGGCCAAGATTTATCAGGCCGCGGCCCGCACTCCAAACGTCGGCCGGTCGGGCGCAGCGTCCGGTGGCCACTCTACCGGTGCCACCCTTCGATGATGAGACCGCTCAACCGCTCGGCCTCTTCGCGCGACACCAAACGGATAGGCTGGCTGAAGATCCAGACATGGCCTTCGGGATCGCGGGCCCGGTACTGGCGTTCACCGTAGAACTGGTCCGCCGGCTCCTGGATTATGTCGGCACCAGCTGCCCGTGCCTGCTCGCAATGCGCATCCAGGCCGTCCTTCAGCCTGACATAGACCGATTGCGTGTTCTTGCCCGCGACTGACGCCGGGCTTGCGACATAGTCGGTCCATTCGGAATCGACGATGATGGTGCACTCGCCAAACCTCATCTCGGAATGAACGAGCTTTCCGTCGGCGTCGCTGACAACCATGCTGCGCTCGAAGCCGAAAGCCGCTTCGAGCCACGCCAGCGCGGCGCGAGGATCCCTGTAGAAGACGCCAGAGCCCAGACTTGCGTGCTTGAACGGGTCGTCGATGGTCATCGGGCGAGCGGAATGCTCAGGCCTGCTCGGTGCGAGCCGTGGCGCGCCGGCGGCGCTCGCCCTTCTGGCTCTGCACGATGCGCACGCGCTTGACGCGGCGCGGATCGGCATCGAGGACATGAAATTCGAAGCCCGGAATGGCCTGCACCACCTCGCCACGCGCGGGCACGCGGCCGAGCGTGTTGAAGATCATGCCACCGATCGTGTCGACATATTCGCCATGCTCGCCGGCGGCGAAATCCTCGCCGATCATCTTGGCGACGTCGTCGATCTCGGCCTTGCCGTCGACAATGAACACGCCGTCGCCGGCCTGGGTGATCATCGGTTCGTCATCGTCATGCTCGTCCTCGATGTCGCCGACGACCATCTCGACGATGTCCTCAAGCGAGACAAGGCCGTCCGTACCGCCATATTCATCGATGACCAGCGCCATCTGCGTGCGCGTCGTCTGCATGCGGCCCATCAGGTCGGAGGCCAGCATCGACGGCGGCACGAACAGAACCTGGCGGATCAGGTTGAGGTCGCCAATGGTGCGCGCGAGATCGACCTGGGCGAGATCCAATTGCGTGGCGACGGGTGTTTTCCTGGTCGTGCGGCCCTTCTTGACGCGCGCGAGCTTGGTGATGTGGGCCAGCACGTCGCGGATATGAACCATGCCACGCGGATCATCGAGCGTCTCGGAATAGACCGGCATGCGGGAGTGGCCGGATTGTTCGAAAGTGCCCAGGAGATCGCCGAGCGTCGTGGTGATCTCGATCGCCTCGATGTCGGCGCGCGGCACCATGACGTCCTCGACGCGCACCTCGCGCAGCCGCAGGATGTTGTTGAGCATGGCGCGCTCGCCAGGCGAAAAGGATTCGGCGTCGCTGGTGGTCTCGGCCAGCGCGCCGGCGATTTCCTCGCGCAGGCTGGTTCCGTTGCGTTGCCTGAACAGGCCGATTACTCGGTCGAACAGGGAAGGTCCGGCAGGCGAAGGCTCGCTGGCGGCGCTGCCGGTGCTGGGGACACCAGGGGTAACGGTACTCGGACTTGATCCCTCTTCCGACGTATCGGAAGCCTTGGGGGGACTGCCGGCGTCGGGGCGGGCGGCAGTTTCTGGTTTGTCGTTCATCGTCGTCCGGTCAATTGTCAGATGTAGTTACGCGTAGGGATCGGGAATGGCAAGCCTTGCGAGCGCTGCGCGTTCGATGGCCTCCATCTCCTCGGCCTCGTCGTCGGTCTCGTGATCATGGCCCAGCAAATGCAGCAGGCCATGGATAACGAGATGGGTGATATGGTTCTGCACCGGCTTGTCCTCCAGTACCGCTTCGCGTGAAACCGTTTCGGCGGCGAGCACGATATCGCCAAGCATCGGCGGCAGTGGGCCGCCTTTGGGAAAGGAAAAAGCCGGGAAAGACAGGACGTTGGTGGGTTTGTCCTTGCCGCGCCAGCCGGCGTTGAGGGTACGGATATGGGCGTCGTCGGAAAAGACGATGCTGAGTTCGGAACGGCCGGTCACGCCGGTCTCGGCAAAAGCAGCATCAACCGCGCGATCGACCAGTCGCGTCAGGCTTGCCTCATCGGGCCAGTCGCCCGCTTCGACCGATATATCGATGTCGACGGGGGAATTCCCCTCGCCGGATATGTTGTCCTCAGGCATGAACCCGCATCGTCAAGATCAATTCTCGGCGCCGAGGCCGCGTGCCAGCTTGGCGTCGCGGTCATAGGCCCTGACGATTTCCGCCACCAGCGGATGGCGAACGACGTCGATATCGTTGAAGCGCACGGTGACTGCGCCGGCCACGCCGTCGAGGACACGCAAGGCTTCGACCAGGCCCGATTTGGTACTCGAAGGCAGATCTATCTGCGTCGGATCGCCGGTGACGATCATGCGCGAGTTCTCGCCTAGACGGGTCAGGAACATCTTCATCTGCATCGGCGTGGTGTTCTGCGCCTCGTCGAGGATGACCGCCGCATGCGCCAGCGTACGGCCGCGCATGAAGGCGAGCGGGGCGATTTCGATGACTTCGGCGGCAATGGCGCGCTCGACCTTGTCGGCCGGCATCATGTCGTAGAGCGCGTCGTAGAGCGGCCGCAGATAGGGATCGACCTTCTCTTTCATGTCGCCAGGCAGGAAGCCCAGCCGTTCGCCGGCCTCGACCGCCGGCCGCGACAGGATGATGCGTTCGACCATGCCGCGCTCAAGCAGCATCGCGGCATGCGCCACAGCCAGATAGGTCTTGCCGGTACCGGCCGGACCGATGCCGAATACGAGTTCCGACCGCTCCAGTGCCCGCATATAGGCGTCCTGGTTGAGCGAACGGGCATAGATGGTCTTCTTGCGGGTCGCGATCTGGGCGGCGGAGACCTTGCCCTTGCGCTCCAGCGTCGGCAGCGTCAGCTGATCGTCGGCGGCGACCGCCATGCGCACGGCGCCGTCGACATCGGACTGGCCGATATCCACGCCCTTCTGCAGAATGCCGTACAGATTGTCCAACGCGCGGCGCGCCTGTTCGGCGGCCGAAGCCGACCCCTTGATGGTCAACTGGTTGCCGCGCGAGCGGATATCGACGCCGAGTTTCTGCTCGAGTCGGGCGAGGTTCTCATCGAACTGACCGTAAAGGGCGCTGGCAAGCTTGTTGTTGTCGAAAGTCAGAACGATGTGCGCCATGTCAGAAGCCCCAGATGCCGGTACCGGGGGCAGGTTCTTCAGCTCTGCTGCGCTCAACCGTCTCTCCTCATCTGCCGAGACCCTCAGGCCAATTCGGCGAACAGGCTGTTGTAGCCCGTCTTCGTGATTCGCACCCGGATAATGTCACCGATTTCGCCGGCCTTTTCATCAACAATAACGGGCTGCAGCCAAGGCGAGCGGCCAACCTTCTGGCCAGCCTGGCGGCCGGGCTTCTCGATCAGCGTGTTTATGGTGCTGCCGACCAGGCTCAAGCCGAAATCCTGCTGTTGTTTCAACAGCAGGGCCTGCAGCCGCTGCAGGCGCTCATCCTTGACCGTTTCGGGCACATGATCGGGCATGTCGGCGCCCGGCGTTCCGGGGCGCGGCGAATATTTGAACGAGAAGGCCGAAGCGTAGTTCACCTGGCGCACCAGTTCCATGGTCGCCTCGAAATCGGCTTCGGTCTCGCCGGGGAAGCCGACGATGAAATCACCTGACAGCGCAATATCGGGCCGGGCAGTGCGGATGCGGTCGAGCAGAGTCAGATAATCTCTCGCCGTATGCCTGCGATTCATCGCCTTGAGGATGCGATCGGACCCCGATTGCACCGGCAGATGCAGATAGGGCATCAGCGCCGGGAGATCTCGGTGGGCCGCGATCAGCTCATCATCCATGTCGCGCGGGTGGCTGGTGGTGTAGCGCAGCCGCGCCAGCCCGGGAATCTCGGCCAGCCGGAACAGCAGACGGCCAAGACCCCATTCTTCGCCATTGTCGCCCTTGCCATGCCAGGCATTGACGTTCTGGCCAAGCAGCGTCACTTCGCGCACGCCGGCTTCGGCCAGACGCTGCGCTTCGGCGACGATCTGCGCCACCGGCCGCGAGACTTCAGAGCCTCTTGTATAGGGCACGACGCAGAAGGTGCAGAACTTGTCGCAGCCTTCCTGCACGGTCAGGAAGGCGGTGACGCCGCGCTTGATGAGCTCGGCGCGCTTGGGCTGCGGCAGATGTTCGAACTTGTCCTCGATGGCGTAATCGGTCTCGACGATCTTCTCGCCGCCACGGACTCTCGCCAGCACGTCGGGCAAGCGATGATAGGTCTGCGGGCCGATGACCAGATCGACCGCGGGCGACCGACGGATGATCTCGGCGCCTTCGGCCTGCGCCACGCAACCAGCGACACCGATCAGCAGCTCGCGGCCGGCAATGGCGCGCTCCGCCTTCATGTCGCGGATGCGGCCGAGCTCGGAATAGACCTTTTCGGCCGCTTTTTCCCTGATGTGACAGGTGTTGAGCAGCACCAGATCGGCGTCGTCGATAACATCGGTCGCGGTATAGCCGTCGGCGGCCAGAGCATCGCCCATGCGCTGTGAATCATAGACGTTCATCTGGCAGCCATAGGTCTTGATGAAGACCTTCTTCGCTGCCGTGGCATGCACCGCGGGCTGTCCAGCCGCCGTCCCGATGTCGTCGCTTTCAATCGTGTTCAAGTCCATCCGGCGGCTTCTAACGCCTTTCGATGACAAAAAACAGACGATTCTCCGTATGCGCCTTGGCTTGCGACCTGCGCTAGCGGCTCGGGCGCGGGTCGGCGAGTGCTGCCTGCATCATCTCGCGCACCTGGCTTTCCATCAGCCTGGCCGTTTCCTTGCGGTTCGAACCCTTGGCAAAGGCGATCGGCTCGCCGAAATGCACTTCGACATCGAGCGCGCCTTCCGCCAGCAGCACCTTGAGATGCGGCATCAAATCCTCGTCACCGATCCAGGCCGAGATCGGCCGGTGGCGGCGGCCGAGCGGCACGCCGTGCAGGCGTGTATAGGCGATCGCCACCGGCTGAATGAACACCTGCTCGGCCGCCCCTTCCGAAATCGCCATCGAGGCGGCGCCGAACAGCGTGCTCTTGAACGGCAGGACGGCATTGCCGTCACCGGTCGAGCCCTCGGCAAACAACACCATGGCGTCACCCTTGGCCATGCGATTGGCGATCTCGCTTGCCTGGTCGCCCGAGGAGCGCTTGCGCTCGCGCTCGATAAAGACGGTACGCTGCAGTTTCGACAGCATGCCGATCAGCGGCCAGCCTTCCATATCGGCCCTGGCGATAAATTTCACATCGGCAAACGAGCCCAGCACCATGATGTCGGTCCAGGAGATGTGGTTCGAGGCCACCAGCAGGGGCCGCTTGTCGGACAACGCCCCCTTGACATGGATGCGGATGCCGAGCGCCCGAACGATCATCCTGTGCCAGATCTTGAGAATGACGGTTTCCGGCCACCAGCCGGTCTTCATCGACAGGATCTGCAACGGCACGAGGACCAACGAGCCGGCAACGACGAGGCCCAGCGCCAGGAAAATCCTGATTTTCTTGATCATCGCCCTACCCCAGTCTCTGGCTAGCGAAGATCGCGGCGCATGACAAGCGCGCCGGTCGGCCCGCGATCGGGCGACTTGTAGTAATCCGGGCGCTTGCCGACCTCACGGAACCCCAGCCGCCGATAGAGGGCGATTGCCGCGACATTGGTCTCATCGACCTCAAGAAACAGCGCTTCGGCGCGTTGCACATGCAGTTCGCGCAGCACCGCGTCCATCAACTGCCAGCCCAGCCCTTGCCGGCGATGCGATCGCGCCACCGCGACGGTCAGGATCTCGCCCTCGCCGGCCGCCAGCCGGGCCAGCACGAAGCCGACCGGCGGCTTGGCGCCCTGCCCGGTTTCGCGCGCGGCGTAGCCGAACACCGTGTCCTGTCCGAGCAAGGCGGCAAACTCGCCATCGGTCCACGGGCGGACAAAGTCCTCGCGATGCAGCAGCGAGACCGTAGGGCTGTCGCTGATCCTGAGCGACTCAAGCGCATAGTCCCGGCGGCGCGGCTGGAGAAAAGGTATGCGCATTATTTTTCGTTTTCTTGTTTGACCATGATCTTTTCCGAAAACCGGATTCCACTTTTCGGGATCATGGTCTGAGCCTTGAAAGAATAAATCCGGCTTGCGGCTTGGCATCCGCGCCGCGCAAATAAAGTGGTTTCGGCCTTTCGCCCTCACCTTTGGAGGCGGCCAGACGTGCATATGTGAAAATGTCGGCGGTCGCCGTCTGAGGCCCAATATCGAAACCACGCTTGGCCGAGGCCGCGATCTGTGCCACCGCGGTACCGGCCAGCACCGCAGAGTTGTCTATCGCCAAGGCAGTGGCTTCTGGCAATGTGGTCACCGCTGGTCCGTAAGTCAAAACTAACATTTTGTCGTACAGCGCAGTATGGATCTCCTCGCGGCCGGCATCGAGCACCGCCAGCACTGCACGGCCGGGAAATGCCGTCGCCGCTTCAGCCGCGAGTGCTTCTAGCGTTGTCACTCCAATCGCCGGAATCTTCAACGCCAGCGCCAGGCCACGCGCTGTCGAGACACCGACACGCAGACCGGTGAAGGAGCCCGGACCGACGGAGACGGCAATGGCACCGAGACCGGCATAATCCGTCGCGCCGGCCCTCAGCGCCTCGGCAATGACGGTCATCAGGTGCTCGGCATGGCCCTTGCCGAGATCAAGCACCGAGCGGCCAAGCTCCAGTCCGGCCGCCGCGTCGTAGACGCAGGCGGCGCAGAGGCTGGCGGCACAGTCGATGGCAAGCACTTTCATGAGACGACCGGTTGAAAAAACAACTCCCTGTGCCCGCCATGGAGCGCCACGGCAAGCATAATTTGTTAAGCGGCTTCGCTTCGCGCTTTGTCAGACCTGCTCGATGCGCAGCATGTGATTGTCCCAGACATAGTCTGGTTCCGATCGCGTCGCACCGCTGCCCTCGATGATCTCGCCTGCGCCCGTGGTGGCCATGAACCCCGATCCGTCCGGTGCCAGGCCGCAGACCTCGACCAGCGCACTTGACGAGACCACCCGGCCGCTCGCCGCTTCGATCACGACAAGCGAATTGCCTTCCGGCGATGAGACGGCGACGGTGCCGGCATCAGGATTGGCGGCGACCGAGCCGATATAGTTGCGGAAGCCGGACAATATGTCTGGCGGCATGTCGATCAGCTGCAACTCCTTGCCGCGCGCGGCGCGGCCGACCAGCAGCGGACGGTCGGTGCCCGGCCCCCGATACTGGCAGCCGAACCAGACGGTGCCGGATGGGTCGGTGTCCATGTGGCGGATCGACAGCTGGTGCAGTGCCGCCCGCAATTCATGCTTTTCGACCAAGTCGCCGGTGACGCGGTCGATCAGCACATAGGATGGCTTCATGGTGGCGATGTTGAGCTCGGCGCGGCCGTAATCCGGATGGGTCTCGATGCCGCCATTGGCGACCGCGATCGTCCTCCCGTCGCCCAGCAGCAGAAGCTCGTGCGGCCCCATGCCGTAGGTCGGGAATTCGCCGATGCGCTTGAATTTCGCCCGCGCGTCGTAAACGCCGACGACGCCGGCGGCGTTGTCGAAGTCGTTCTCGGTGGCATAGAGCAGCGCCCCATCGGGCGAGAACACGCCATGGCCGAAGAAATGCCGGCCGGTGACACTGGCGATGGTCAGCGGGGCGTCGCCCCCGGTGTGATCGAAAACGACGGCGAAGGTGCCGGGCTGGCGGGCAAAGACCACCGAACGCTTCGAGATGGGATCGAAGGTGACGTCATGGCCGCGATCGGGCAGGTCGATCGCATGCAGCACCTTGCCGGCCTCGGACAGGACAGCGGCGCCAAAGCTGCCGTCGCGCTTGACGAAGGCGGTGGCGAAGACGGCATCCGCCGCAAGCGTCGCCGCCCACGCAGGCGGCGCTATCGCGGCGGCAAAGCCAATGCCTGCTGCCCGGAGGAAATCACGGCGATCGATGATCGGCGTCTTCAAGATCAGTCTCCATCCAGCGACGAAAAGCCGGCGGTCAGGCCGAACTCGGCAGTCAGCCTGGTGCCGATCAGGGTCGACAGGCTGGATGTGATCAGCGCGAAATGCTCGAGTTTTTCGCGCAGCGCGGGGTCAGCGAGCGCCTTGTCGATCGGGCCCTGGATGGACTTCGCGGTGGCGACGCCGTTGACCAGCTGGATATGGATCGATTCCGCCATCCAGCGCGAATCCGACGGCAAGGCATCGCCAAGCTTCGAGGCCTGGAACAGCGCATCTATGCCGGCGAGATTTCCAGCCAGCGATGTGGTGGTGTTTTGCGAACGCCAATAAATCGCCTGTTTCGGCTTGTCCGCATCGGGCTTGCCGCCCAGAAAACCTTTTAAGCGGACATCCCTTACCATCTCCAATTCATTGATGAAAACGCCGACCAGTTCGGTCACCGCCTCGTTGCCGTCGCGGTAGAGCGGGTTCTGCGGCCCCGGATTGGCCCACAGTGCGGCAAAGCCGTCCGGCTTGTTCCAGGCTGCGCTGACTTCGTTGGCCATGGTTTCGATATTGCCGGCAACCGCCGCGCCATAGGCGCAGCGATAGGGATCATCCTTGCTCGCCAGTGCATCGGCGCCGTCGCCGAAAAGCACGAATTCCAGCGCGCCGAACCCTTGCATGGCAACGCTCTTGCCTGCGAGTTGCACAGGATCGGTCGCGGTCGGATCTTTTTCCGACAATACCGCCTGCACTTGTTTCAGGCCGATGCTCTTGCGATCGGGCCAGAACAACATGCGTTCCAGCCGGTTGTTCTCCTTGATCGGCCCAAAGCCGATGATCTCTGCCGACGACCAGGCATCGACCGTGGCTGAAAATTCGGCCCGCGCTGCGCCGAGCTCCCCTTGCGAGGGCGCTTCGCAGAGCTTGTGCATCGCCTTCGTCAGGGTCTCGGCGTGCTGGTGCAGGCTGGCATAGGCGGGGCGGACAAAGCCATCGACCGCCCGCAGGATAATGTCGGAGGCTTTCACCGCCGCCGATGCCGGGAAAACACCCAGCAAGGCCAGCGGAAGAACGAGAACCAGTGCAGAGCGCTTCAGCATCATAGGGACTCCAGGAATTTGAGCAGCGCATCGCGCTCGGCCGCGTTGGCGGCGGCAAAGCGGTCGCGCGCCTCCTGCGCCTCGCCGCCATGCCACAGGATCGCCTCGGTCAAGCTGCGCGCGCGGCCATCGTGCAGAAAGAAGGAATTGCCGTTGACGGTCTCGGTGAGGCCTATGCCCCAGAGTGGCGGGGTGCGCCATTCGCTGCCCGTTGCATCGCCCACCGCCTGGCCGTCAGCCAGATCCGGGCCCATGTCGTGCAGCAGGAAATCGGAATAGGGCCAGATCAGCTGGAAGGCCTGCGCCTTGTTGGGTACGTCGCGGCGGGTGACGAATTTCGGCGTGTGGCAGGAAACGCAGCCGATCTCATAGAAAACCTTCTTGCCGGCGAGCACATCAGGTTTGTTGAGGTCGCGGCGGGCCGGCACGGCCAGGTTCTGCGAATAGAAGGTAACGAGATCCATCACCGGCGGCGGTGCCTCGACCGGGCCGAGCCGCTGCTGCACGCCATTCGGCATTGCGAGGCATTTTGCCTGCGCGGCGGTGCAATCGCCCCAGTGTTTGGGTTCTTCCGGCGTCGAGATGCCGATGTCGCCGGCAAAGGCATCCGCCGCCTGCTGGCGGATCGACGCGGTCTGCGCCTTCCAGCCGAAGCGGCCAAGCGTCAGTTCCCCGCTGCGGCCGTCGCGCACGATGTTGGGCCTGCCGGAAATGCCGTCGCCGTCGCTGTCATCTGGATCGGCATGGGCCAGAATGTCAGCCGGCGCGATCTGTTCGATCAGGCCAAGTCCGATCATCGGCGGTGTCAGGCGCGGCGACAGCGTGGTGCGCGGATCGAGTGGCCCATAGGCGAGATCGGTGACGGAGTAGCTGGGCTTGCGCAGGGAAACCACGGTGCCGTCCGTCAGCTTTACTTTACGCTCGAGATAGTCGACATGCATCTTGCCTTCGCCGCGCAGGCCGGGCACCGCCAGCTCCTGCAACTGCGTGCCATAGACCGGGTCGGGGAAATTGAGCAGCTGGTGGCTGGCGAGGGCCGCCTTCTCTTCCGCGCTGCTGGCGTCGCGCGCCAGCCGCAGGAACATCGAGGTGGTGCCGGTATCGCCTTGCGGCGGACGGCCGCGGCCATCCTTCAAATGGCAGTTCTGGCAGGCGCGTTCGTTGAACAGCGGACCAAGCCCATCCGATGCCTGCGTCGAGGACGGCGACGACACCCAGTTCTTGCGAAACAAAGCGTTGCCGAGCTTGAAAGTGCCCTCTTCCTCAAAGGTGATGTTGGCCGAGGATTGCGAGAAGGCCTCGCGGTCGAACTCTTTCTCGGACGTGCCGGCGCCACCTTGCATCAGCTCGAACGGCTCGGGTTTGGAGAAATCTGATGTCGGCCGGGTGACGGCGGTGACGCGCGCCTGATCTCCGGCGTTGTGTTCGTTGCGCGTGGTGGCAAGGCCGGCTGGCTGGAGATCGCCGGCAATCGCCGACGACGTCAACGCCAGCACGAGAATGGTACAGCGCCGACCAGCCGATACGGCTGGCGTTTTTCGAAGGGGCGGCGAGCCGGCGGCCCGCCGCAAGCGGCGCAAGAATTCTAAGAGGCGCCGCATTCCCGCATGCCTTTATTCCGCCTCGTTCGCCGAGTCGGCGTTGAGCTGGCCGTACTTTTCCTCGCCGATCGAGGCGAGCAGGTCGAGCTGCGTCTCGAGGAAGTCGATGTGACCTTCCTCGTCAGCCAGCAAATCCTCGAACAGCTTCATCGTCACGTAGTCGCCCACCTCGTGGCAGATTTCGCGCGAACGCTTGTAGGCGGTGCGTGCGTCATATTCGCCGGCAAGGTCGGATTCGAGCACTTCCTTGACGTTCTGTCCTATGCGCAGCGGCGCCACGGACTGCAGGTTCGGATGGCCTTCGAGGAAGATGATGCGGGCAATCAGCCGATCCGCATGGTGCATCTCCTCGATCGATTCAGCCCGCTCCTTCTTTGCCAGCTTGGTATATCCCCAATCCTCCAAAAGACGGAAATGCACCCAATATTGATTGACGGCTCCGAGCTCCAGAAAAAGAGCCTCGTTAAGCCGCTCGATGATCTGAATTTCGCCTTTCATGGGTTCTGCTCCCGTATTGGACGCGCAGGCCTCTGACGCGATCCAGGTGTGAAACGACATCCACGCCGCTCGCCTCCGAGCGGGCGTGGTAATTTTCGGTGACCCGAATGATCGTTTCCACCACATTCGGGAAGCAGCCGCAACAGCGGCCGCGCTTTTGCATGGCGTGGTAAACCTTGGCCGGGACGATGAGCTGCCAGGGATCCTGGTCCAGCAAGCCGATGATCGTCTGCTCAATCTCTCTCTCGGTGATGATATTGCAATGGCAGATCAGCATCATAGTGCCCGGTTGGCTGACGGCGCCTTCCGCGCCGTGTGGCTGGTATTTACCCTGACGGTGCTTACTTGAACACCTTGTCGGGTGCGTCGAGGCTGTCGGAACCCTCGAAGGCTATGGCGTTAAGCTTGAGAGTGCCAACGGCGCGTTCGATCGACTTGGTCTGGTCGATCAGCGCGTCGATCGCCGCCTGCACGGTGGCGTTTCCTTCCTTGTTGCCCTCGGCGATCTGCTGGTCATAGGCTTCGCCGGCCAATGCCCGCGCCTTGATCGCCTCCATCTTGGCGACCGTGACATCGAGCTTGTCAGACAGTTCCTTGTCGATCGCCGGATCGGCCGCCTTGACCATGTCGTGCACAGAAGGACCCGAAACGACAGTGCCGTCGAGGCGTGTGTAACTGGCGAGGTAGGCAGCCCGAATGCCGATCGCATCATAAAGATGCGAGTTGTAGGTGTTGTCGGAGAAGCAGTCGTGCTCCTCCTCCGGATCGTGCAGCAACAGGCCAAGCTTCATGCGCTCGCCGGCCAGTTCGCCATAGGACAGCGAGCCCATGCCGGTGAAGATCGTCGACATGGCGGTGTTCGGCTCGCCGTCGAGAAGTGCCTTGCGCGCGGCGCCGTCTTCTTTCCAGTTGCCGACCATTTCCTGCAGGTCGGAAACCAAGAGGTCGCTGGCCGACTTCAGATACTCAGCGCGCCGGTCACAATTGCCGCCGGTGCAGTTCTTGAGATCGTAGTCAGTGTAGGGGCGCTCGCCGGCGCCCGGGCCGGTGCCATGCAGATCCTGGCCCCAGAGCAGGAATTCGATGGCGTGATAACCGGTGGCGACATTGGCCTCAATGCCGCCGGCCTCCTGCAGCGTGCCGGAGAGGAATTCCGGCGAGAGCTTCGAGGCATCGACCTTCTTGCCGTTAATCTCGATTTCCTTGTTGGCGATCACATTGGCCGTATAGAGCGCATTTGCGTCCGATTCAGTGCCGTAGTTCTTGGCGACATAGTCGATCAGGCCTTCGTCCAGCGGCCAGGAATTCACCTTGCCTTCCCAGTCGTCGACGATCTTGTTGCCGAAACGGTAGACCTCGGTCTGCTGATAGGGAACGCGTGATGCCTTCCAGGCATTGCGAGCCTCGTTGAGCGTCTCCGCCGACGGCTTGGCAAGCAGCGCGTCGACTGCCTTGTCGAGTGCCTGAGCCGCGCTCAGCGAATCCTCATACTTGGCGAGCCCGATATCGGCATAGGTCTTGATCACCGCCTTCGCATCGGTTTCCGCCTTGGCAGGCAGCACAAACACCGCCGCCGTCAGCAGCGCCGTGGCACCGATCGCCGCAAACCTGCCGCCATATCGTGCTGTCATTATCGCTCTCCAGTTTCTCGGAAATTCTATAAACGGCGCGCGCGGCGACCAGCGCCGGACCACATCAATGCCAAAGGCGCCAAGACTTGCCGCGCCATCGCGCGGTTCAGGGAAGAAAGACACCAAAATGCCTCCAATCGAACGGGTTCAAGGCCCAAACATCAAAGGGATGCGCTAACGCGCAGGCTCTCATAAAGCTTCGACATCAATGGATGTCAATGAAAATCGACGGGAAAAGCCAATCGAAACAATAGTTTAGAATTATTCTAAACTACAGAAGTCAACTTTATGCATATGCTGCACCGGCTTTGCGGCCGAACTGTCCGATTGACAGCCGCCATCCCGGGTGCGACCCGCAAACGCTCTCTTGCGGCGGCGGCAGACAATTGCCACTTGGCCGGAGATTCTAGGATCGAATCAGGATTGGAATGCGATGAAGAACGGCGTGGTCATTGTCGGTGCGGGTCATGCGGGCGTGCAAGCGGCCGCCAGTCTGCGCGAGGACGGCTATGACGGACCGGTGATCCTCGTCGGTGACGAGAACGAATTGCCGTACCACAAGCCGCCGCTGTCGAAGACCTTCATCAAGGATGCCGCGGCCAAACCGCAACCGCTTCGCGGTGAAGCCTTCTACACCGGCAGCGCCATCGACTACCGGCCGGGCATCCGCATCGAGCGCCTCGATGTCGGCGGACACCGCCTGGAGATATCAGGCGGCGGCGCGCTTGCCTTCGACCATCTGATCCTGGCGACCGGCTCGCGTCCACGCGCCCTGCCGCTGCCAGGCGCGGACCTGTCCGGCGTTTTGTCGCTGCGCTCACTGGCCGATGCGCGGCTGATCCGGGAGTTGAGCGCGCAGAGCGAAGACGTCGTCATCCTCGGCGGCGGCTTCATCGGGCTGGAGATCGCCGCGACGCTGCGGGCCGCCGGCCGCACGGTGACCGTGGTGGAAGCGGTCGACCGGCTGCTCGGCCGCGCCGTGGCGCCGGTGGTGGCGAGCCATGTCCGCCAAAGGCTGGAAGCGACGGGCGTACGCATCCTCACCGGCACCTCGATTTCAAAGCTCGAAGGCGAGAACGGCCACGTCGTGGGCGCTGTCACCTCATCAGGCGAAAGGCTGCCGGCGCGCATGGTCGTTGTCGGCATCGGCGCCGTGCCGAATGTCGAGCTAGCGCAGGCAGCCGGCCTCGCCATCGCCAACGGCATCCGGGTCGATCACCAGATGCGCAGTTCCGTACCTGACATTCTCGCCATCGGCGACGCTGCCTCCTACCGGCACTGGTTCACCGGCGGCGACGTGCGGCTGGAGTCGGTGCAGAACGCCACCGACCAGGCCCGCCTCGCCGCCCGCACCATTACCGGTCACGCCGATACCTATTCGGCGGTGCCATGGTTCTGGTCCGACATTGGCGACATGAAGCTGCAGATGGTCGGGCTGACCGCCGGTGGCGACAGCCATGTCGTGCTGGGCGACCTGCCCGACAACAAGTTCTCGATCTACCATTATGCCGGGGACCGGCTGCTCGGCATCGAATCCGTCAACCGCCCCGGCGACCATATGCTTGGCCGCAAGATGCTCGGCGCCGGCTTCTCGCCGACGCCGGAAACGATCGCGGAAGGCCCCGATGGGCTGAAGGCGGCGCTGGCAGCGTTTCAGAGCATGGAGCCCGCCAAGGCCAGTGCGTAGGCTTGCCAATTTTTGCCATACGCCATAAAATACCTGAATGAGCACCATGAACATCTCACTGCCCGACAGCTTGAAGCATTTTGTCGATCGGCAAGTGACGGATCGCGGCTACGGCACAAGCAGCGAGTACGTGCGTGAATTGATCCGCCACGATCAGGATCGTCAACTTCTGCGCGGTTTGCTCTTGGAGGGCGCATCATCGGCGCCGGGTGCTCCCGTCGATGACGACTATTTTGTCGCGCTGCGAAAACGAGCGCAGGGCCAATAGTTTAAGTGGCCACAAAGGCAATTGTTCCTCGAAATCTTGCTCTGCAGGATATCGAGGACGCTGTTGATTACTATGTGCGCGAAGTTGGTTCGCACATAGCGTTGGGCTATGTCGAGGATCTTCAAAACGCCTACAAATTGATAGCCACCCATCCGGCTTCCGGCTCTCTTAGATTCGCCTACGAGATTGGACTGCCTGGTCTGCGCAGTGTGCAACTCAAGCGCTATCCATATCTGATCTTCTATCTTGAGCAGCCCGACCATATCGATGTGTGGCGGGTGCTGCATGCCAAGCGGGACATTCCCGCTTGGCTACAGAATCCAAGCTACTGACGGTGGATCTTGGAGAGAAGTGGCGCCGCCCTTTCAGGCAGCGCAGACTTCGCGGATCGAGGTTTCCAGGATGTCGAGCGCTTCGTTCATGATCTCGTCCTGGATGGTGATCGGCGCCAGGAAGCGGATGACGTTGCCGTAGACGCCGCAGGTCAGCAGGATCAGGCCCTTGTCGAGCGCCTTCAGCCGGATCGCATTGGCGATTTCGGCCGAAGGCAGGCCCTTCTTGACGTCGTTGAACTCGACCGCGTTCATGAAGCCGAGGCCCCTGATGTCGACGATCTCGGGCACGTCGTCGCGGATCGATTGCAGGCGCTGCTTCAGTCGCGCGCCCAGCGTGTTGGCGCGGTCGCACAGCTTTTCGTCCTCGATCACATCGAGCACCGCATGTGCCGCGGCAACGCCGATCGGGCTGCCGCCATAGGTGCCGCCGAGGCCGCCGGGGCCGGGCGCATCCATGATCTCGGCGCGGCCGGTGACCGCCGCCAGCGGGAAGCCGCCAGCCAGGCTCTTGGCCATGGTGGTGATGTCGGCGGCGACTTCATGGTGATCCATGGCAAACATCTTGCCGGTGCGGGCAAAGCCGGTCTGCACCTCGTCGGCGATCAGCAGCATACCGTGCTGGTCGCACAGCTTGCGCAGTGCAACCAGGAAATCGCGTGGCGCGTCGTAGAACCCACCCTCGCCCTGGACAGGCTCGATGATGATGGCGGCGACACGGGCCGGGTCGACATCAGCCTTGAACAGGCGGTCGAGCGCGGCGAGCGAATCGGCGACCGACACGCCGTGCAGCGGCACCGGGAACGGCGCGTGGTAGACGTCGCCCGGCATGGCACCGAAGCCGACCTTGTAGGGCACGACCTTGCCGGTCAGCGCCATGCCCATGAAGGTGCGGCCGTGGAAGCCGCCTGCGAAGGCGATGACGGCCTGGCGGCCAGTGGCGTTGCGGGCGATCTTGATGGCGTTCTCGACCGCCTCAGCGCCGGTCGTAACGAAGATCGTCTTCTTCTCGAACTTGCCGGGCAGCATGGCGTTCAGCCGTTCGGCCAGCCTGACATAGCTCTCATAAGGCACGACCTGATGGCAGGTGTGGGTGAAGCGATCGAGCTGCGCCTTGACCGCCTCGATCACCCTGGGATGGCGGTGGCCGGTGTTGACGACGGCGATGCCCGAGGAGAAGTCGATGTAGCGGCGGCCTTCGACATCCCAGATTTCCGAGTTTTCAGCCCGGTCAGCATAGATCTGCGTGGTCATGCCGACGCCGCGCGAGATCGACTGGTTCTTGCGTTCGGAAATGGCTGAATTCTTCATGATATCCCTCATCGGGCCGGCGCCCGTTCTTGTTTGCTCGGTGTCTTCTGGCCTTATTTCACATTTTCCTCAAGTCGGCACCACCGGTAGGCGATTGGGCCTGATCCCGGTTCCCCCCTTAACCAGTCGTCCTATACGCGTACGAGACCGGTTCCCTTTTTCCCGGGATCGATTATCCTCCAGATATCAGCGAGGCCTCGCGATCAGCGAGCCGCCCGCGGTTGGGGGAGCCCATGAGCAGGAACGTGACATCGTCCGTCTCGCCGCCATCGGTCAAAACCTCCAGCCTTTTGTCCTTTACAGCCGCTTCGGCGTTTTTCGTCTGCACAGCCGCATTGATGCTGACCGGCTGCCAGAAGCAGGAGGCAGCAGAAAAGAAGCTGCCGGTCATGGTGCGCACCGAAACGGTGGCTTTGGCCGACTATGCACCGAGAACCTCGCTGACTGGCGTGATCGCGGCGCGCACGCTGAACAATCTGTCGTTCCGGGTCGGCGGCCGGGTCGCCGAGCGGCTTGTCGATGTCGGCCAGCATATCGACAAGGGCGCCGTGCTTGCCCGCATCGATCCGCAGGAGCAGCAATCCGACCTGCGCTCGGCGCAGGCCGATCTTGACGCAGCGCAGGCGCAGCTGACCCAGTCGGCCGCCGCCTTCGAGCGGCAGAAGACGCTGCTTGCCCAGGGCTTCACCACCAGGCGCGACTACGACGCCGCCGATCAGGCGCTGAAGGTGGCGCAAGGCAGCGTCGATGCCGCCCAGAGCGCGTTCGCCAATGCCCAGCAGAACCTGTCCTTCACCGAGCTCAAGGCAGGTGCCGCCGGTGTCATTACCGCCCGCCAGGTCGAAACCGGCCAGGTGGTGCAAGCCGCGCAAACCGTCTTCACCGTCGCCGAGGACGGCGATCGCGACGCGGTGTTCAACGTGCAGGAGACGCTGGTCGCCAGGACGCCGGCCTCGCCCGCAGTGACGATCACGCTGTTGTCCGACCCGCAAATCAGGGCGACTGGCAAGGTGCGCGAAATCTCGCCGGCGGTTGACCCGGCTTCGGGCTCTGTCCGGGTCAAGGTCGCCATTGCCGACACGCCGGCCGGCATGCCGTTGGGAGCCGCCGTCATCGGCTCGGTCAGCGCCAAGCCGGCGAAAGCTGTCCTGCTGCCCTGGCAGGCGCTGACCTCAAGCGCCGGCAAACCAGCGGTTTGGGTCGTCGATCCCTCGACCAAGGCGGTTGCGACGGCGCCGGTCGAGGTGTTGGCCTTCGATTCGGGCACCGTCGTCATCGCCAGCGGGCTGAACGAAGGCCAGAGCGTCGTTACCGCAGGCGGGCAGTTGCTCAGTCCTGGACAGACAGTCGAGATATCGGGAGCGGGCCAATGAGAAGGCTGCCGCGGATCCTGCTTGGTCTGTTCGCGCTTGGAGCGCTCGCTAGCTGCTCGAAATCGGATGAAAAGCCGCCGGAGATCATCCGGCCGGTGCTGTCGGTCGTGGTCGAGCCACAGACCTCACAGACCTTCGGCTTTGCCGGCTCGGTCGAGCCGCAGGTCAGCGCCGACCTCGCCTTCCGCCTGCTTGGCCGGGTCGTGTCGCGCGACGTCAATGTCGGCGACATCGTCAGCAAGGGCACGACGATCGCCGCGCTCGACCCGACCGCGCTGGAACTGGCCGTCCAGGCGGCCAAGGCCGAGCTTTCCAATGCGGAGGCACAGTTTGCCAACGCCGCCGCGAGCGAAGAGCGCCAGCGGCAGCTGCTCGCCTCGGCCAACACATCGCAGGCCGTCTTCGATACCGCGCAGCAGGCAAGGAAAGCGGCCGAAGCCAGTGTCGAGCGGGCCAAGGCTGCGCTTGCCAAGTCGCAGGAACAGCTTGGCTATGCCCGGCTGTTCTCGGATTTCGACGGCGTCGTCACCGCCGTCGGCGCCGAGGTCGGGCAGACCGTCTCGGCCGGCCAGACGGTCGTCACCGTGGCGCGCTCGGATCTGCGCGAGGCGGTGGTCGATATTCCCGACCAGTTGGTCGGTGACCTCACGACCGGCACGCCATTCCAGGTCATCCTGCAATCGCTGCCGACGATCCAGACCGAGGCCAAGCTGCGCGAGATCGCGCCCCAGTCGGAAGGCTCGACCCGCACGCGACGCGTCAAGCTGACGCTCACCAATCCGCCGCAAGCCTTCCGGCTCGGCTCGACGGTGACGGCGACCCGCGTGGCCAAGGTTATGCCGACGATCGAATTGCCCATGTCGGCACTGCTTGAAAAGGACGGCGTCGACAAGGTGTGGATCGTCGATCCACAGACATCGAGCGTGAGTGTGAAAGAGATCAAGGTGGCCGCCAAGGGTGCCGCCACCTTCACTGTCGCCGAGGGGCTGGACGCCGGCATGCGCGTCGTCACGGCGGGCGTCCACAGCCTGAGCGAAGGCCAGAAGGTCAAAGTGCCGGAGGGCGGCGTCTGATGAAGGGCTTCAATCTCTCCGACTGGGCGCTCAGCCACCGCTCCATGGTCTGGTACTTCATGCTGGTCTTCGTCGTCGCCGGCGTGTTCTCCTACCTCAATCTCGGCCGTGAGGAAGACCCCAACTTCACCATAAAGACCATGATCATCCAGGCCAACTGGCCGGGCGCGTCGGTCAAGGAGACCCTGCAGCAGGTCACCGACCGCATCGAGAAGAAGCTCGAGGAGCTCGACAGTCTCGACTTCACAAGATCCGTCACTACCGCCGGCCAGACCGTCATCTTCGTCAACCTGAAGGACACCACCAAAGCGCGCGATGTCGTGCCGAACTGGATTCAGGTGCGCAACATGGTGGAAGACATCAAGGCGCAGTTTCCGCAAGGCGTGCAGGGACCGTTCTTCAATGACCGCTTCGGCGATGTCTACGGCAATATCTACGCCTTCACGTCGGACGGGCTGACGCCGCGCCAATTGCGTGACTATGTCGAGGATGCCCGCACCAAGATCCTGACCGTGCCGAATGCCGGCAAGGTCGATCTGGTCGGCGCGCAGGACGAGGCGATCTATCTCGAATTCTCGACCCGTCAGATCGCCGCCCTTGGCCTTAACCAGCAAGCGATCGTGGCAAGCCTGCAGGCGCAGAACGCCATCACGCCGTCCGGTGTCGTCCAGTCCGGACCGGAGCGCATCAGCGTGCGCGTCGGCGGCCAGTTCACCTCCGAAGACAGCCTGCGGGCCATCAATCTGCGCGTCAACGACCGCTTCTTCCGGCTGAGCGACGTGGCGACGATCACGCGCGGCTATGCCGATCCGCCGACGGCGCTGTTCCGATTCAATGGCCAGGACGCCATCGCGCTCGCCATCGGCATGAAGCCAAATGCCAATCTGCTCGAATTCGGCGAGGCGCTGCACAAGGAGATGAACAAGGTGCTGGCCGACCTGCCGGTCGGCGTCGGCGTGCATCTGGTCGCCGACCAGCCTGTTATCGTCGAGGAGGCGGTTTCGGGCTTCACCCGGGCATTGGCCGAAGCGGTCGCCATCGTGCTCGCGGTATCCTTCATCAGCCTCGGCATGCGCGCCGGCTTCGTCGTCGCGCTATCGATCCCGCTGGTGCTGGCCATCACCTTCACCGTCATGGAGTATCTCGGCATATCGCTGCAGCGCATTTCTCTGGGCGCGCTGATCATCGCGCTCGGGCTCCTGGTCGACGACGCGATGATCGCGGTGGAGATGATGGTGGCGCGGCTGGAGGTCGGCGACAATCTGCGCAAGGCAGCGACCTATGTCTACACCTCGACCGCCTTCCCGATGCTGACCGGCACGCTGGTGACGGTCGCCGGCTTCATCCCGATCGGCCTCAACTCGAGTGCTGCCGGCGAATACACCTTCACCCTGTTCGTCGTCATCGCCGTGTCGCTTTTGGTGTCGTGGATCGTGGCGGTGCTGTTTGCGCCACTGCTTGGCGTCACCATCCTGCCGGCGACGATGAAGACAAAGCATCACGACCAGCCGGGCCGCCTCACCGCGCTGTTCCGGCGCGTGCTTGTCGGTTCGGTGCGCCATCACTGGCTGACCATCATCGTCACGGTTTTGTTGTTTGCCGGCTCGATCGCCGGTTTCGGCCTCGTGCAACAGCAGTTCTTTCCGCCGTCGGACCGGCCGGAGCTGATCGTCGACTGGAACCTGCCGCAGAATTCCTCGATAGCCGAAACGCGCGACCAGATGGAGCGGTTCGAGCAGCGGGCGCTGGTCGGCAATCCCGACATCGACCATTTCTCGTCCTATATCGGCCAGGGCGCAGTGCGCTTCGTGCTCGCCTATGATGTGCAGCCCGCCAACCCCTATTTCGGCCAGACCGTCATCGTCACCAAGAGCATCGAGGCCCGCAACCGGGTGAAACCGGCTTTGGAAAAGCTGCTGCGCGCGGAGTTCGTCGGCACCGACGCCTTCGTCAAGCCGCTGGAGCTTGGCCCGCCGGTCGGTCGCCCGGTGCAGTACCGCGTCGGCGGACCCGATATCCAAAAGGTCCGCGAACTGGCGCAGCAATTCGCCGGCCTCATCTCGGCCAACCCCAAACTCGCCGCGCCGACCTTCGACTGGAACGAGCCGCAGCGCGTGCTGAGGGTCGAGGTGCTGCAGGACAAGGCACGCCAGCTCGGCATCACCTCATCCGATATCGCCAGCGCGCTGAACAGTACGGTCGGCGGCGCCACCATCACCCAGGTGCGCGACGCCACCTATCTGATCAATGTCGTGGCGCGCTCGCGCGATGCCGAACGCAGCTCGATCGGGACGTTGCAGAACATGCAGTTGCCGACCAGCACCGGCGAGGCCATTCCGCTCGCGGCAGTCGCCAATTTCCGCTACGATTTGGAGCAGCCGACGGTGTGGCGGCGTGACCGCATTCCGACGATCACCGTGCGCGCAGGCCTGGTCGGCGACGTGCTGCCGGCAACGGTCGTCAACGAGCTGAAGCCATCGGTCGAGGCCTTCATCGCCAAGCTGCCGCCGGGCTATTCGATCGAGACCGCCGGCTCGGTCGAGGAGAGCGGCAAGAGCCAGGGACCGATCGCCGCCGTGGTGCCGTTGATGCTGTTCGTCATGGCGACCATCCTGATGATCCAGCTGCAAAGCTTCCAGCGCCTGTTCCTGGTGGTTGCGGTGGCGCCGCTCGGGCTGATCGGCGTGGTGGCGGCCCTGGTGCCGAGCGGCGCACCGCTCGGCTTCGTCGCCATCCTCGGCGTGCTGGCGCTGATCGGCATCCTGATCCGCAACTCGGTCATCCTGATCGTGCAGATCGAGGATCTTGTCCGCGAGGGCAAGGACCGCTGGGCGGCTGTCATCGAGGCAACCGAACACCGCATGCGGCCGATCGCGTTGACGGCTGCCGCCGCCAGCCTGGCGCTGATCCCGATAGCACGCGAAGTGTTCTGGGGGCCGATGGCCTACGCGATGATGGGCGGCATCATCGCCGGCACGGCGATCACGCTGCTGTTCCTGCCGGCGCTTTATGTGACGTGGTTCCGGATCGAGGAGCCGAAACCGGTGCAAGATAGCGAAGGCGCACATGGGGAAACGGTGAAGGAAGGTGGGACAGCCTGAAACCCCTTAACCCGTGCGGACAAACCCTTCGCTGGCCTTGAGCAGATTGCGCGTATAATCCTCGGTCACGCGGTGCGCGACAAGCTGGGCCGCCGTGAGGTTCTCAACCGCCTCGCCGCCCTGCATCACCATGAGCCGTTCGCACATATGGGTGACGATGGCGAAGTCGTGGCTCACCATCAGGAAGGTCAGCTTGCGCCGCCGGCGAACCTCTTCAAGCAGATTGAGCACTTCCGCCTGCACCGAGGCATCGAGCGCCGAGGTCGGCTCGTCGAGCAGCAGGATCGACGGTTCGAGAATCAACGCGCGGGCAATGGCGACCCGCTGGCGCTGGCCGCCCGACAGCTGATGCGAGTAACGGAAGCGGAAACCATTGCCGAGGCCAACTTCGTCAAGTGCTTGCTGGATGCGTTTTTCGCCGTCGGCAAAACCATGGATGGCAAGCGGTTCCTGCAGCAGACGGTCGACGGTCTGGCGCGGGTGCAGCGAGCCGTACGGGTCTTGGAAGACCATCTGCACCTCGCGGTAAAACGCCTTGTCGCGGCGCGACCCAAGCTTCTTGCCATTGACGGTGATGCTTCCCGAGGCGACTGGCGCGAGGCCGGCGATCGCTCTTAGCAGCGTCGATTTGCCGGAACCGGATTCGCCGACCAGGCCGAAGGATTCGCCTGACCTGACTTCGAGGCTGACTCCTTTCAGCGCGCGAAAGCGGTCGTAGATCACTTCCAGCCCGTCGACGGTGATCGCAGCTGTCATGCCGCCCACTCCGGCTTGCGGTCGAGCACCGGCAGCGGATGACGGTCGGCGCCGATCTTGGGCATGCAGTTGAGCAGGCCGCGCGTGTAGGGATGCTGGGCGTTGCCCAGCTCCGACGCCTTGAGTTGCTCGACCACCTTGCCGGCATACATGACGATGACGCGGTCGCAGAAGGACGAAACCAGGCGCAGGTCGTGCGAGATGAAGATCAGCCCCATGCCGCGGTCGCTGACCAATTTGTCGAGGATGCCGAGCACGTCGAGTTGCACGGTGACGTCGAGCGCCGAGGTCGGCTCGTCGGCAATCATCATTTCCGGTCCGGCGATCAGCATCATGGCGATCATGGCGCGTTGGCCCATGCCGCCGGACACTTCATGCGGATGCAGGTCAAAGACACGCTTGGGGTCACGGATCTGCACCGCTTCCAGCATGGCCAGCGCCCGCTCGCGCGCCTCGGCCTTGGAGACCTTCTCATGCGTGCGCAGCGTCTCGACGATCTGGCGGCCGATGCTCATCACCGGGTCGAGCGAATATTTCGGATCCTGCAGGATCATGGCGATGCGGTTGCCCCGCAGCGCCCGGCGTTCGCGCGGCGAGATGCCGAGCAGGTCGATGCCATCAAAAGCCAGTTTGTTGGCCGATATCCTGGCCTGGGGCGGCGTCACACCCATGATGGCGCGGCCGGTCTGCGACTTGCCCGAGCCCGACTCGCCGACAATGCCGAGCCGTTCGCGTCCGAGCGAAAAGGAGACACCGCGCACCGCCTCGATCACCCCGGTACGAGTCGGGAAGGTGACGCGCAGATCGTCGACGTCGAGAAGCGCCTTCGTCTTCCTGTTCATTGGTCACCACTGCGGGGATCGAGTGCATCGCGCAGGCCGTCGCCAAGCAGGTTGAAGCCGAGGCTGACGATGAGGATGGCGAAGCCCGGCGCGCCGGCCACCCACCATTGGTCGAGCACGAAGCGGCGACCGGAAGCGATCATGGTGCCCCATTCCGGCAGCGGCGGCTGCGCGCCGAGGCCGAGGAAGCCGAGCCCGGCGGCGGTCAGGATGATGCCGGCCATGTCGAGCGTCACCCTGACGATCAGCGAGGAGATGCAGAGCGGCATGATGTGGCGCAACACGATGCGGAAGGGTGAGGCGCCCATCAATTGCACGGCCTTGATGTAATCGGAATTGCGCACCGTCAGTGTTTCGGCGCGCGCAATTCGCGCATAAGGCGGCCAGGAGGTGATGGCGATGGCCAGCACCGCATTCTCGATGCCGGGGCCAAGCGCGGCGACAAAGGCCAGCGCCAGGATCAGTTTGGGGAAAGCAAGCACGATGTCGGTGATGCGCATCAGGATGGCGTCGGTCCAGCCGCCGGCATAGCCGGCGACGGTGCCGACCAGCAGGCCGATGGGGGCGGCGATGATGGCGACCAGGATGACGACATAAAGCGTCCAGCGCGAGCCGTAGAGGATGCGCGACAGGATATCGCGGCCGAGGTCGTCGGTGCCGAACCAGTGTTCGGCGCTTGGCGCCAGCAGCCGTGAATTCTTGAGATCGCCAAATGTCGGCGAATAGGGCGCCAGAACGCCGGCAAGGGCGGCGATGACCAGCAGGGCGATGATGATCAGCAGGCCGACAAAGGCCAGCCGGTTGGCGGAAAAGCGCCGCCACGCGACATAGGCGCGGCCGAGCCTTGCCTGCATGCGCGAGGCCGGCCGCTCGCTGAGCAGCCAGTCGCGACGGCTCTGGATCGCCTCGGCGCTCATGCGGATTTCGTCCTTGGATCGAGCACGCGGTAAAGCAGGTCGGACAGGAGATTGATGCCGATGAACACCGAGCCGATGATGATGGTGCCGCCGAGCACGGCGTTCATGTCGGCGTTCTGCAGCGAATTGGTGATGTAGAGGCCGATGCCCGGCCAGGAGAAGACGACCTCGGTCAGCACCGAGCCCTCCAGCAGATTGGCGTAGGACAGCGCGATCACCGTGACCATCGGCACGGCGGCATTACGCAGTGCGTGGCCCCAGATGATGCGGGTCTCCGACAAGCCCTTGGCGCGCGCGGCGATGATGTATTCCTGCGCCAGCTCGTTCAACATGAACGAGCGCGTCATGCGGCTGATGTAAGCCAGCGAGAAATAACCGAGCAGGCCTGCCGGCAAAATGATGTGGCGAAAGGCATCGTAGAAGACATCCCACTGGCCCTGCCACAGCGCATCGAGAAGATAAAAGCCGGTGATCGGTGTGAACGTGTATTCGTAGACGACGTCGAGGCGGCCGGGAAACGCCACCCATTGCAGCTTGGCATAGAACAGGACGAGCCCCAAAAGCCCGATCCAGAAGATCGGCACGGAATAGCCGATCAGGCCGACAATGCGCACGATCTGGTCGATGACGCTGCCGCGTTTTACAGCTGCCAGCACACCGAGCGGCACGCCGAGCACCGAACCGATCAGCGTTCCCAGCGTCGCCAGTTCGATGGTCGCAGGGAAGGCGCGGCGGATGTCGGTCATGACCGGATTGGTGGTCAGCACCGACGTGCCGAAATCGCCGCTCAGGGCATTCTTCACATAGATGTAGAACTGCTCGACCAGCGGCAGGTCGAGACCCATCTCGCGGCGCGTGCGTTCGACGACGTTGAGAGGCGCGCGATCACCGAGCACCGCCAGCACCGGATCGATCGGGATGACCCGGCCAATGAAGAAGGTGACCGCGAGCAGACCAAGATAGGTCGTGACCGCGATGACCAAGAAGCGGCCTATCGCCGATGCAAGGGCGACGGCGCGGGCGCTGCCGCGCCCGCTCTCGTTTTCAACCGCGCTCATGCGGCGCGTCCGACCGCATTATTCCTTGGAGACCGACCCAACGAAATTGGTGTCGAAGCTCGGGCCGAGCACGAGGCCCTTGAGGTTCTTGCGCAGACCAACCACTTCCAGTTGCTGGTGAATGATGACGAAGGGGCTGGTGTCGAGGATCTTCTTCTGCAGATCCTTGTACATGTCGGCGCGTTTGCCAGAATCCTTCTCCAGCAGGGCCGCTTCCGTTTCCTTGGTCAGGTCCGGAATGTCCCAGCTGTTGCGCCAGGCGAGCGTGTGCGACTTGCCGGCATCCGAATTATCGGGGTTCGATGCAAAGGTCTGGGCATTGGAATTCGGATCGAAATAATCCTGGCCCCAATTGCCGATGTAGATGTCGTGATTGCGGGCGCGGTATTTGGTCAGAGTTTGCTTGCCGTCGCCAGGAATGATCTCCAGCTTGATGCCGGCCTGTCCAAGCGTCTGCTGGATCGATTCCGCCATGCCTGTCGTCGGCTGTCCCGTTCGCACGTCCATGGTGACGCTGAAGCCGTCGGGCAGGCCGGCCTTGGCCAGCAGTTCCTTGGCCTTGGCGACGTCGAGCTTGAACGGGTTGTCGTCCACGGTGCCGAGGTCGCCCTTGGGCAGGAAGGACTGGTGGATTTCACCGATGCCCTTGAGGATGGTCGTGCTCAGCGCATCGTAGTCGACCAGATATTTGAAGGCCTGGCGGACCTCGGGCTTGGCGAGGTTCGGATTCTTCTGGTTGAGGCTGATGTAGTAGACCGTGCCCTTCGGCGCGCTCGTGGTGGTCAGATCCGCGTTCTTGGCGATGGCGTCGAGATCGTTCGGTTCGAGGTTGCGGGCAACGTCGATGTCGCCGGCTTCGAGCGCCAGGCGCTGGCCCGAGCTTTCCTTCATGTTGCGGTAGATGACGCGGGCGAGCTTGGCCTTCTCGCCGTAATAATTGTCGTTGCGCTCCATGACCACGGCTTCGTTGGCGCGCCATTCGCGCAGCTTGTAGACGCCGGAGCCGGCATAGCCGGTCTTCAGCCAGGCATTGCCGAAATCATTGTCCCATTTGTAGTCGGCGCTCGGCGTCACCGCCGCGACATGTTCCTTGACCAGCTTGGCGTCGACCACCGAGGCGACCGTTGCCGAGAGGCAGTTCAGCACGAAGCTCGGCGCATAGGCCTTGTCGACGGTGAACTGGAAGGTAGCGTCGTCGACGGCCTTGGCCTTTTCGGTGACGTTGTCGCCGCTGATGCCGAACTGACCGATGATGAAGGCCGGGCTTTTATCCAGCTTGACGGCGCGCTCAAACGAATAGGCGACATCGGCTGCGGTGATCGGGTTGCCCGAGGCGAATTTGAGGCCCGGCTTGAGCTTGAATGTGTAGGTCAGGCCGTCGTCGGAAACGGTCCAGCTCGCGGCGAGATCCGGCTTGACCTTGGAGGTGTCGCTGAGGTCGAGACGGACAAGCAGATCATAAGTGTTGCCAGTGACTTCAGCGGTCGACAGCTCGAACGCCTCGCCCGGATCCATGGAGATGATGTCGTCGATGGCGAAGCCTTCGACCAGCGTGTCCGCGGGGGTGACCGCGCCAGCCGGCGCTCCGGCCAGAAGCAGCGCGGACATGGCGGCACCCGCAAGCAGGATACGGGAGCGTAGAGCAAACTTTTCCATCATCATGGTGATTGTTCCCTGTTTTGTTGTTTGTTGACCTGAGTTCCCGGCTCAGGATTGTAGAACTCTTTTCGGGGCCTAAGGACGGCCCTCCGACCCCTTACCGTTGCGGTTTTTGTCCAGTTGGTCAACACCATATCCGGCAGCCTCATGGCCGGCAACGAGCATTTATGCGACGGCTCATTGGGCCAGAAAGACGGGCGGCGTGTCGACGCATAGGCCAACCAATCGTGGCAACCGAACGAGAAAAATCTACCAATTTCGGCGCTATTTCAGCGCGGCGACCAGGCCGGCATCAGGAAAGCAGGTCGCGGCCTGGCCGTTCTTGACTTGCCACTTGCCGATCGAGCGACGTGTCTTGAAGCCGGGCAGGCCGTCGGCGCTGCCGACATCATAGCCCTTGGCTTCAAGCGCCCGCTGCAGGGCGGCAATGTCGGAACGGTGGAGATCGCCGACCGGGCCCCAGCGGCCGGAAAAATTCTGATCGCCATGCGCAATGCGGTCCGCGCCATGGCCGATGAACAGCGCGTAGAGGTCGCTGGTGTTGTATTCCTTCAGCACGTAGAAATTGGGGGTGGCGATGAACGCCGGACCGCTGCGACCGGCCGGCATCAAAAGGAAGCCTTCCGCCTTCAGCTCGCTCGCCGGAAACGGCTTTCCGCCGACACGCTTGATGCCTTTGTCGGCCCACTCGGAGATTTTCTTGCCCTGATCAGGGCCTTCCAGCGAGCAGGATACGTTTGCGGGCACGGTCACCTCGAACCCCCAGCCGCGCCCCCTCACCCAGCCATAGTGGACGAGATAATTGGCGATCGAGGCCAGCACGTCAGGCGTCGAGCTCCAGATGTCGACGCGTCCATCGCCGTCGAAATCAACGGCATGTTTGAGGAAGGAGGTCGGCATGAATTGCGGCTGGCCCAGCGCGCCGGCCCAGGATGACTTCATGGCACCTACTGGCGCCAACCCACGCTCGACGATTTCCAGCGCGGCCAAAAGTTCGGTGCGGAAGAAATCCTTCTTGGTCGACATGAACGCCTTGGTGCCGAGCACCTCGAAGGCATCGTAAGGCATTTTCGCGGCGCCGAAACCGGTCTCGCGGCCCCAGATCGCCAGAACGATCTCGCCTGGCACGCCATAGCGTTTTTCGATTGCCGCAAGCGTCTTGGCATTGGTGGCTTCACGCGCGCGGCCGCCTGCAGTCACCGCACCAACCGTTTTTTCGGCGAAATAGGCGCCGGGCGAACCGAACTCGGCCTGATGCTGCTTCTGCGGCGTCTTCGGCTTCTCGCCGGGCATGACAAGGTCGGGCAGCTTCAGATTGGGTTTTATGCCGTCGAAGGCGGCATCGAAGGTTTTTTTGGAAATACCCTTCGCCTTGGCCTCGGGCCAGAGGTCGTTCTGCAGCCAGGCGCGGAACTGGTCGTCGATCTTGGCGGCGGAGGCGGGGGCCGCGAGCAGGACGCCGAGAAGCGTGGCGAGAAGGGCGATTGTGCGAAGGAATGCAGTCATTTCAGCAAACATCCCCGCCAATTGCGTCAAAACGCCGTCCGCGAACGCAGCGCCGCGGCCAGCGTGCCCTCGTCGAGATAGTCAAGTTCACCGCCGACCGGCACGCCATGCGCCAGCCTTGTCACCTTGATGTCGAAGCCGGATAGCTGATCGGTGAGGTAATGCGCGGTGGTCTGGCCCTCGACCGTGGCGTTGACGGCAAGGATGATTTCCTTGACCTCGCCGCCGGCGACGCGGTCGATCAGCGAGCGGATGTTGAGCTGGTCGGGGCCGATGCCGTCGAGCGGCGACAGCGTGCCGCCGAGCACGTGATAGCGCACGTTCATCGCTGCTGCCCGCTCCAAAGCCCAGAGATCGGCTACGTCCTCGACGACTATGAGGGTTGTGGCATCACGGCGCGGGTCGGTGCAGATCATGCAAGGATCCGACGTATCGACATTGCCGCAGGTCGTGCAGATGCGAACCTTGTCGGCGGCCTCGCCCATGGCGGCGGCGAGTGGCGACAGAAGCTGCTCTTTCTTCTTGATCAGATGCAGTGCCGCGCGCCTGGCCGAACGGGGGCCAAGTCCCGGCACCTTGGCCAGGAGCTGGATGAGGCGTTCGATCTCTGGACCCGCGATTCGCTTCGACATCGCTCTGATCTAGAGCAATTCCAGGAAAAGCGCGAAGCGCTTTCCCTTGGGAATTGCGTCAAAATGAAAAGCTGGAGCGGTTCACCGTTTCCGCGAAACGGTGAACCGCTCCAGGATTTTTCAGAGCGCTTTGAAACATCCCTGTCCAGCATACTGCCACGCGCGGCGTGGCGATGCGGATCAGTTGGCTTCGAGCGGCCGGCCCTGGCCGACGATCATCGCACCGATGGCATCGGTGTTGTCAGGTGTCGACTGGAATCCCATCGATGCCTCTTGTGGCTCGCCCTGAACCGAACTGATGACGCGGGTGTTCACGGTTCCGCCAAAGCGGGCGGCATCCGGTTCTTCCATCGGCTCCTGCATGGCGACTTCCACGGACTTGGCCGAGACACGCCCGGACTTTGCCGCCGGCGCTGCCGCCGCTGTCATGTAGGTCTGCTTGGCTGGGGCGGTGGCCATCTTGAACGGGCGTGCCGGCTCCGCGGCAGCGGTCATATAGGCCTGTTGTGCCGGGGCTGCGCGGACAGCGGTCTTGGCAGGACGAACCGGCTCAGCCGAAGCAACCATCGTCACTGGCGCGGCTGGCCTCTCCGGTTCATACGAGGCAACCATCGGCTCATCAGGCAGCGGCTGCCAGTTGCGGCCGCGCTTCTCGTAGAAGGCATTGCCGCCGGCAACCATCGTGTAGTGCATGTTCTTGTAGGGGAAACGCAGGCCCGCGGTGTGGAAATACATCGTGTTCTTGAGCTTGGCCTTGCGCTCGCCCTTGAGGACGGCGTCGGCGGCTTCCTCGACATCGGGCATTGCGCGTGAATTCATCGGCCTGGTCATGACGCCTGGGGCGAATTGCCCCGGCTCGCCGACCACCTGGCAGATGGTGGTGCCATGATTGCCGGACCGCAAACGGTTCATCACCACCGTGCCGACGGCGATCATGCCGTCGCGGCTCGAGCGGTTGGACTCGAAGAACACCGCCCGTTCCAGGCATTCCCTGTCCTTCGGCGTCTGACTGTAGGCGCGCGACGTCAGGAAACTCGGCGTGATGGCATCGGTCAGGCTGGCGACCGACATGCCGTGCGAAGTCGTCTGGCTGCAAGCAGCCAGAAACAGGGGAGACGTGATGACGCCGAGCAACAGCGGCGCCTTCCATCGCGTGACGATCAACAGGTTACCCTCTCACTTCGATACCCGCCCCCGGGCTGCGGCAAGAATGAGACACTTTCAGGCAAAATGATGGCTAAAACGTTATTAACAATGCACTGTTGCCGAAAAGGCACAATTTCGTGGCTTTTCAGACAGATCGAGCCATCGTTTCACAAAGGCGATGACCGCTCTTTCGCGGTTTCGCCACAATTGCGAAGGGGAAAACCACGTCACGTTTTTCCGGGAATCGCTACCGCCCTGCCGCAATCGCGGCCGGCTGGCCCGGCTCCAGCTCCTCGACCTTCTCCGAAAACAGACCCCGCCTGAGGAACAACGCGCGCGCGTCCCTGGCCGTCGGCGCGATCTTTCCCGGCCAGTCACTGTTGATGAATTCGGCCTTGGTGAAATCGGGATTTGTCTCGGAAGCCGCCTCGAGGAATTCGGCTATCTCAAGCACGATCGCTCGCTCCTCCTTCGAAAGCGCCGACGTGCCGGCCTCGATCGACGGGCGGTGCACGAAATCCTCGAACAGGTGGAAGTAGCCCTTGATGCCGACGAGATCGACGCCGGCGTCGCAATCGGCGAGGATTTCCAGAATCTCGTAGATCCGGTTGCGGATACGCTGCTCGATCAGTCTTTCGGACGGCTCTTCGGTCATCGGAGCGGTGCCACTGAACGCTAGAAGGGCAGTTTCATTCCCGGTGGGATCGGCAGGCCAGCGGTGAGTGCCTTCGTCTTTTCCTGCATGATCAGCTCGACCTTGGCCTTGGCGTCGTTGTGGGCCGCAAGAATCAGGTCCTCGAGGATCTCGACATCGTCCTCCTTGAACAGAGACGGGTCGATCTTCAGGGATTTCATCTCGAATTTTCCGGTCAGCGTCACGTTGACCAGACCGCCGCCGGCCTGGCCGGACGCCTCCAGCGTGGCGATTTCATCTTGCATGGCCTGAAACTTGGCCTGCATTTCCTTCGCCTTACCCATCAGGCCGAGAAGATCTTTCATGGTCCGATCCTTGTCTTGGTTTATCAGGTGTCGTCGTCATCGGCCGGCGGCTCGACCGGTACTTCGGCTTGATCGGCAGCCGCTTCCGGTGCGTCGGGAATGCGTACGTCGATGATCTTGGCGCCGGGAAAGCGCGCCAGGATGGCGGCAACAGTCGGATCGCTCTTGGCATCGAGGAAGGCGTTTTCGCGCTTGGTCGATTCCATTTCGGCCAGCGTCTGGCCACCCTCTTCCTTCGACAACGACACCAGCCAGTTGCGGCCGGTCCAGGCGCGCAGCTTGGTCGTCAAGTCATTGAGCAGCATCTTGGGCGCATCGGCGGTCAGGCCAACATCGATGCGGCCGGGCTCGATGCGTACAAGTCGGATGCAGCTCTTGATCAGCACCTTGAAAGCGATGTCACGCTTGGCATCAGCAAGCGCGACGATGTCGGCCAGCGATTTCAAGGGTACCGGCGGCGCTTCCAATACGGGTTGCGGAGGGGCGACGAAAGCAGCCGGCGCTGGCGTGGCCTCGATCAGCCGCATGGTCTGCGCGCCGCCCGATCCGCCGGGCATGCGCGTCTGCGCCACCGCGCTGGTGCCATTGCCGGGGCCCGAGGGCGTTCCGTTCGGGCGCGGCGCGCCATTTTGAACCGGTGCTGCCCCGTCCAGTGATCGCAACGCTTCATCCAGCGTCGGCAGGTCGGCGGCATGCGCCAGCCGGATCAGCACCATTTCGGCGGCACTGACCGGCCGGTTGGAGGATTGCACCTCGGGAATGCCCTTGAGCAGCATCTGCCAGGTCCGCGACAGCACCCTGACCGACAGCGCCCTGGCGAAATCGGCGCCGCGCTCGCGCTCGTCCTGCGACAGCGAGGCGTCGTCCATTGCGGTCGGCACGAAACGCAGCCGGGTGACGAGGTGGTTGAACTCTGCAAGATCGGTCAGCACTGCGGCCGGATCGGCGCCGGTATCGTATTGCGTACGGAACTCAGCCAGGGCCGCCGCCACATCGCCCTTCATCACATGTTCGAACAGGTCGACGATGCGGGCGCGGTCAGCCAGGCCCAGCATGGCGCGCACTGCTTCGGCGCTGACGGAGCCGGCGCCGTGCGCAATCGCCTGGTCGAGTATGGAGAGCGAATCACGAGCCGAGCCTTCCGCCGCGCGCGCGATCATCGCCAGCGCATCGTCGTCGACCGAAATGCCTTCCTTGGCCGAAATCGAAGAGAGATGCGCGACCAGCGCGCCGGCATCGATGCGTCGCAAATCAAAACGCTGACAGCGCGACAGAACGGTGATCGGAACCTTGCGGATCTCGGTGGTGGCGAAGATGAATTTCACATGCGGCGGCGGCTCCTCAAGCGTCTTCAGCAGACCGTTGAAGGCCTGCGTGGACAGCATGTGCACTTCGTCGATGATGTAGACCTTGTAGCGGGCCGAGACCGGGGCGTAGCGCACGCGCTCGATGATGTCCCTGATATCGTCGATGCCGGTATGCGAGGCGGCGTCCATCTCGATGACGTCGACATGGCGGCCTTCCATGATCGCCTGGCAATGCTCGCCGAGCACGGCAAGATCGACCGAGGGCTGGTCAACGGTCGCGGTCTTGTAGTTCAGCGCCCGGGCCAGGATGCGCGCGGTGGTGGTCTTGCCGACACCGCGCACGCCGGTCAGCATCCAGGCCTGCGCGATGCGGCCGGTGGCAAAGGCGTTGGTGAGGGTGCGCACCATCGGCTCCTGGCCGACCAGCTCGGAAAAATTCGAAGGACGGTATTTGCGCGCCAGCACGCGGTAGGCAGCGGCCTTGCCATTCTCCAGGCTTTTGGGCCCCGAATTTCCGGCTTCGCTCATTCGCCCGTTAAGCTCCAAAAGGCCGCGCCCGAAGGCGCCGATTCCTGCGCATAGTCTCGCCCGCGCTGCAATGCGTCGTCAATGTGGCGAGAAGGGCCGAAGAGGTGGGAGGCTGGAACAATGACCCGTTCCGGGCTCGTTAGGGCTGCTTCCTTCCGGACCTGACCCGGTTGGCGAGTGGATCGTCCACCACCAACCTCCCGCAGTCCATATCGGCAATTGCGCGATGAAATGCAAGTGCGCAGGCAAATTGGCGCCATCACGCAAGAGATTCGCTTGCAGCCCCGATGCAGCCGCTCTAGCGTTCATGGTTTGAGGAAACCAAGAAAAGCAAGGAAACGCCGATGCAGCCGGGCCTGAAGGCCGGATTCACGCTGGATGCCCGGCTGGAGGCGGACAGCGAGCAGTTGATGTGGCTTGGGCTATGCGAATTGCGGGTGATGAATGACCGCCGCTGGCCGTGGCTGCTTTTGGTACCACAGCGGCCGGGCGCCGAAGAGGTTCATGAGATGACGCCGCTCGACCAGGCCATGCTGACCTTCGAGACCAATATGGTGGCGCAGGCGCTGAAGAAAGTGAGCGGGTGCACCAAGATCAACACCGGCGCGCTCGGCAATATCGTGCGCCAATTGCATATCCACATCATTGCACGGTCCGAAGGTGATCCCGGCTGGCCCGGCCCGGTGTGGGGACACGGCCTGCGCGAGCCGTATGAGCGTTCCGAGCTGCGCCGGTTTGCCGAAACGGTAAGGGCGGCGCTATAAGCCTTCCCCGGTATTCATCCTGAAAACATGTTCATCCCCAGACATGTCCATTCCAAAGCACCAGAGTACGCATGAGCTTTAGCCTGTTTGACGCGCCTTTGCGCGAACCGAGCCAGTTCGTCGGCTTTGCCGGCAACACGATCGACCGCCAGTCCGAGAACCGCGCCGACGATTCGGTCGACAAGGCGCTGGCGGATCCGACGACGCGGCTGCTGTTGATGAATGGCGGCCGACTCCACCTGAAGCTTGGGACAAGCGCCGGCCTCGACCCATGGTTTAGCGTCGCCGAGAGCGAGCCCTTCGGGCCCTCCTTGGCCCAAGGTGTCCTGCTCGGCTTTTCCGAGCAGGGACCGGTGCTGGCGATGCCCGTCGGAATCGACGCCGAAGAGCTGCCCGAGACCGTCAAGGCGATCGACTATCGGTCGGTCTACATGCAAGGGCTGATCGACGAAGGGGCGGCCGGCGCGATGGCGCAAGGCGCTGCCCTGCTCGCCTGGCATGCCAGCCACCGTTTCTGCAGCAAATGCGGCACCGAATCGCAGATGCGGGCCGGCGGCTACAAGCGCCACTGCCCGAATTGCGGCACGGAGCATTTCCCGCGTACCGACCCGGTGGCGATCATGCTGACGGCAACGCAGGAGAAATGTCTGCTTGGGCGCGGCCGGCATTTCGCGCCGGGCATGTATTCGGCCCTTGCCGGTTTCATCGAACCGGGCGAGACGATCGAGGCGGCGGTGCGCCGCGAAACGCTGGAAGAAGCCGGCATCAGGCTCGGACGCGTCGTCTACCATGCCAGCCAGCCCTGGCCGTTCCCCTATTCGCTGATGATCGGCTGCTTCGGCGAGCCGCTCAACGAAGACATCCAGGCCGATCTCAACGAGCTGGAAGATTGCCGCTGGTTCGGCCGCGACGAGGTGCGTTCGATGCTGGCCCGGGAGCATGCCGACAATCTGATCACGCCACCGAAAGGCGCCATCGCGCATCACCTGATCCGCGCCTGGGTCGACAGCGAATGATGGCAGGGATTAAAAAAAGACATCGCAGGAGCACGATATGATCCGCCACACCGTCATCTTCACGTTGAAGCATGCGCCGCACTCGCTCGAGGAGAAACGCTTCCTCGTCGATGCCAAGAAGGCCCTGTCGGCCATCAAGGGGGTGACCCATTTCGAACAGCTGCGCCAGATCAGCCCCAAGAACGACTATCAGTTCGGCTTCTCGATGGAGTTCGCCGACCAAGCCGCGTACACCAGATACAACGACCACCCGGACCACGTCGCCTTCGTGCGCGACCGCTGGGTGCCGGAGGTCGTGAAATTTCTCGAGATCGACTATGTGCCGCTGGGCGCGGTGATCTAATCCGCGACCTTCCACTGCTCGCGCGACTCACTGGCTGGATAGACGCCCAAAATCCGCACTTCCTTTGAGAAGAAGCGAAGCTCTTCCAGCGCCAGTTTGACCAGCGGATCGTCAGGATGGCCCTCGATGTCGGCATAGAACAGCGTCGCCGTGAAGGCGCCGAGCTGGTAGCTCTCCAGCTTGGTCATGTTGATGCCGTTGGTGGCGAAGCCGCCCATCGCCTTGTAGAGCGCGGCCGGCACGTTGCGGACGCGGAAGATGAAGGTCGTCATCATCTTGGCGTCGGCTGACGGGCGCTCGGCCCATTGCTTGTGCTTGGTCAGGACGACAAAGCGGGTGACGTTGGAATCAGTGTCCTCGACATTTTCCTCGATGATATCGAGCCCGTAGAGCGTCGCGGCCAGCGCCGGCGACAACGCGGCCATGGTGCGGTCCTTGACTTCGGAGACCATCTTGGCCGCACCCGCCGTGTCTCCGGCGACGATCGCCTTCCAGCCATTCTTGCGGATGTATTTGCGGCACTGGCCAAGCGCGTGGATATGGCTGTGAACCGTCTTGATTTCTTCCCGCTTGACGCCGGGCAGCACCATCAGCTGGAAATGGATGGGCAGGAAATACTCACCGACGATGTGCAGCTTCGATTCCGGCAACAGATGATGGATGTCGGCGACGCGCCCGGCAATGGTGTTCTCGATCGGGATCATGGCGAGATCGGCCTTGCCGGTCTCGACTGCGTTGAAGGCATCCTCGAAGGTCGGGCAAGGCAACGGCTCCATCGAAGGATAGACATTGCGCGAGGCGGTGTCGGAATTGGCGCCCGGCTCACCCTGGAAGGATATTCTGTTGGTCTTTTCAGGCATGGGCCAAGTCTCGGTTCAAGGGTTTTTCAGTTTGCAAGAATGTTTCTGGCCCGCTCAAGGTCTTCCGGCGTGTCGACGCCGAGGGGCAGGGACTGGACGATCTCGGCGTCGATGCGCATGCCGGCTTCCAGCGCCCGCAACTGCTCCAGCCGCTCGCGACGTTCCAGCGGCGACGGCTTCAGCGCCACGAAGCGCTCGAGTGCTGCCCGGCGATAGGCGTAGAGGCCGACATGGTGATAAAGTGGCCCCTCGCCCCAAGGTGCCGTGGCACGGGTGAAATAGAGCGCCCTCTGCCTGGTGGCCGACAACGGCGAACCGACGATCTTGACGACGTTCGGGTTGGTCTTTTCCTCGTCGCGGACGATCTCGACGCCGAGCGTGGCGATATCCACGGCCTCGTCCTCGAAAGGTCTGAGGGAGGCCGCGATGATGCCGGGATCGATGGTCGGCAGGTCGCCCTGCACGTTGACGATCGTTTCGACCTTGCGCTGGGGATCAAGCGCGACCAGCGCCTCGTGGATGCGGTCAGAACCCGATTCGTGATCGATCCGCGTCATCACCGCCTCGAAACCATGAGCACGCACCGCTTCGGCGACGCTTTGCGTGTCGGTCGCCACCACCACGCGGCCAAGGCCGGCCTCGGCCGCACGGCGCGCGACATGGACGATCATCGGCGCGCCGGCGATGTCGGCCAGCGGCTTGCCCGGCAGGCGGGTGGAGGCCATGCGGGCCGGGATCAGGATCAAGGTGGACATCGCTATGGCAAGGCATTCGAAAAGAGGACAAGGAAAAGTGGCAAAAGGTCTCACTGGAAGCGCCCTTATAGGTGTTGCAACGCCGCAGCAAAAGACCTAGTTTCCGCCCGATTTGACCGGCTCTGCAGGGCAGGTTTCGATACCGACGGACGGAGTGGACGGATCAGTCCGCCGGAAAAGGGAGCAAGGGGCGAATGGATTCCAACGAAGTCAACAAACTGCTCGCCGGATTGCTTGGAACCGTTTTCGTCGTTTTCTCGGTCGGCCTGGTGTCGGACGCGCTGTTTGCCTCGCCGGCCCCGGAAAAGCCTGGCTTCATCATCGAGGCCGCCGAGCCAGCCGAAGGCGGCCCGGCCGCTCCGGCTGCCGTAGCCAAGCCGATCGCCGACCGTCTGGCGACCGCCAATGTCGAACAGGGTGCTGCCGTCTTCAAGAAGTGTCAGGCCTGCCATTCCGGCGAAAAGGGCGGCCCCAACAAGGTCGGCCCGGACCTGTGGGACCTCGTCGACCGCCCCGTCGCCGAGCATGAAGGCTTCGCCTATTCGGCCGGCATGAAGGAGTTTTCCAAGGGCGGCACCGAGAAGTGGACCTACGACAACATCGACCACTTCATCACCTCGCCGAAGAAATTCGTGAAGGGCACGGCCATGGGCTTCGCCGGCCTGCCCAAGGAGGAGGACCGCGCCAACGTCATCGCCTACCTGCGTACGCTGTCCGACAATCCCAAGCCGCTGCCGGCACCGGGTGCCGCCGCGGACGCCTCCGCGCCCGCAAAGCCGGCCGACGCGGCCAAGCCAGCTGATGCTGCTGCCCCGGCCAAGCCTGCCGCACCGGCGCCCGCGGCCCCGGCCAAGTAACCAAGATTTAATCTCGACGATCTTGAAAAAGCCGGGTTCAGCCCGGCTTTTTTGTTGGGAAAATGCAAGGTGCGGCGACAAAGCCGGCGCATCGCGGTTTTCACTGGCGCCAAATCATCTAGGATCGCCTTCTGGATGATCTGGCACGCATCGCGAAGAGGATAGTGCATGACGGTTGGCCGAACGCTTCTCAAGTCGCTGCTGGCGGCGACCCTGCTGGCGGCGGGTTTGCAGGCGACCCGAGCCGACGAGTGGCGGACAACCTCATCGCTGATCGGCGAATCCAAATACGGCGACAATTTCCAGCACTACGACTACGTCAACCCGAACGCGCCCAAGGGTGGCACGCTGAATTCCGTGCTGCTCGGCACCTATGACAGCTTCAACCCCTATATCGTCCAGGGATCGCCGGCGGCGGGCCTCGTCGGCTTCGGTGGCGGCCTGCTCTATGACACGCTGATGGAGCAGGCGACCGATGAGGGCAGCACCAGCCACCCGCTGATTGCCGATGCCTACAAATACCCGGCCGATTATTCCTCGGCGACCTACCGACTCGATCCGCGTGCAAAATGGCATGACGGCCAGCCGATCACCGTCGACGACGTGATCTGGTCATTCCAGGTGCTGAAGGCGAACAGCCCGCAATACAACCGCTATTTCGAGAACGTCACCGATGCGGTGGCCATCTCCGACCGCGAGGTCGAGTTCCATTTCAACCAGAAGGGTAACCGCGAGCTGCCTAAGATCATTGGCGACCTCGCCGTTCTGCCCAAGCACTGGTGGGAAGGCATCGACGCCAATGGCAAAAAGCGCGACATCACCAAGGGAACGCTGGAACCGCCGCTCGGCTCCGCCGCCTACAAGATCGCCAGCTTCAAGCCGGGATCGGAAATCGTCTGGCAACGCGTGCCTGACTATTGGGCGGCCAAGCTGCCGGTGAAGATCGGCCGCGAGAATTTCGACACCCGCCGATACACCTACATCCTTGACGACAATGCCGCCTGGCTGGCCTTCACCAAGGGCGGACTGGAAGACATCAACCGCGAGTACAGCTCCCGCAAATGGGCAACCGCCTACAATTTCCCAGCCATCCAGGCCGGCGACGTCATCAAGAGGGACTTCAAGACCCAGTCGCCACAGCCGATGCAGGGCTTTGTGCTCAACCAGCGAAAGCCGTTGTTCCAAGACCGGCTGGTCCGCGAGGCACTGACCATACCGTTTGATTTCGAGAGCATGAATCGCACCTTGTTCTTCGGCTTCAACACCCGCACATCGAGCTATTTCCAGGGTACCGAACTTGCCTCCAGCGGGTTGCCGCAGGGAAAGGAACTGGAGATCCTGGACAAGTATCGCGACAAGCTGCCGCCAGAACTCTTCACGCAGGAGTTCAAGCTGCCTGTCTACGATTCGCCGCAAGCGGAGCGAAAATACCTGAAGCAGGCCGTCGATCTCTTCGCCAAGGCTGGCTGGGTGATCAAGGGCGGCAAGATGGTCAATGCCAAGACCGGCGAACCGTTCAAGTTCGAGATCCTCGGCTGGAACGACACCGACCAGGTGATCGCCAGTCCCTATATCGCCAATCTGCGCAAGATCGGTGTTGAAGCCTCGCTGCGCATCATCGACCAGACGCAGTACATCAACCGCGTCAATCATTACGACTTCGATGTCGTCACCGGCCTGTTCGGCCAGTCCGACTCCCCCGGTAACGAACAGCGCGATTTCTGGAGCTCGAAGGCCGCCGACGCGCCGGGTTCGCGCAATCTGATGGGCATCAAGGATCCGACAGTCGATGCGCTGGTCGACCGCGTCATCTTCGCCACCGACCGCGATGATCTCGTCGCCGCCACCCATGCACTCGACCGTGTCCTGCTGTGGAATTTTTACGTCGTTCCGCAGTATTATCGGTCGGCGGTCTGGCTGGCCTATTGGGACAAGTTCAAGTTCCCCGACAAGCAGCCCGCTTATGTCGGTGCCGACATTGATTCCTGGTGGATCGACCTCGACAAGGAAAAGGCGCTGGCGGCCAAGTACAAGGGCGGCAACTGATGAGCCGGAAATCGATGACGGCCCTGCCCCGCCGCGATTTCCTGGCCCTGGGTGGTGCTGCCGCTGCCGCCGCCCTGCTGCCGCGAAAGGCCTTCGCCGATATCGCAACCGGCACAAAACTACATGGGCTCTCCGCCTTCGGCGACCTCAAATACAAGCCGGATTTCACCCATTTCGACTATGCGAATGTCGATGCGCCAACCGGCGGAATTTTCAATTTCTCGCCGCCCAACTGGGGCTACAACCAGGACACACAAACCTTCAACACGCTGAACTCCTTCGCCGACAAGGGCGATGCGCCGCCGCGCATGGAGATGTGTTTCGATGGCCTGATGGTGCGCGCGCTCGACGAGCCCGACGCCGTCTATGGCCAGATCGCCGACGGGGTGACGCTGTCGGATGACCGCAACAGCTTCACCTTTTCGCTTCGCCCCGAAGCCCGCTTCCATGACGGCTCTTCGCTGACGGCGCAGGACGCCGCCTTCACTTTCAAGCTTTACAAGGAAAAAGGCCATCCCGACCTGTCACTGTCGCTGACACACATGGCCGACGCCGTTGCTGTCGATGACCGCACGCTACGGCTTACCTTCTCGGGCAAGCAATCGGCCCGCACCGTGCTCAACGTCGTGGAATTCCCGATTCTTTCAAAGGCGTTCTACACGGCCAATCCGTTCGACTCATCGCAACTCAACCCGCCGCTCGGCTCCGGCGCCTACAAGGTCGGGCGGTTCTCGGCCGGGGCCTGGATCGAGTACGATCGGGTGGCGGACTATTGGGGCCGCGACCTTCCGGTCAATCGCGGCCAGAACAATTTCGACATTATCCGTATCGAGTTCTACCAGAACCGCACTGCCGGCTTCGAAGCGTTCAAAAAGGGCGAAATCACCTACCGTGAAGAGTTCACCTCGCGCGTCTGGGCAACCGCCTACGACTTTCCTGCGTTGACCGCCGGCAAGGTGGTCAAGCACGAATTCCCGGCCGAGAAACGACCGACAATGCAGGGAACGGCGGTCAACCAGCGACGCGAACAGTTTCGCGATGCGCGGGTGCGCCAGGCAATTGCGCTCTGCTTCGACTTCGAATGGACGCGGCGCAACTTTTTTTACGGCTCTTACGAGCGCTCGCAATCCTGTTTCGAGAAATCGGACTTTCGTGCCGAAGGACTGCCATCGCCGCGAGAGCTGGCTCTTCTAGAGCCGTTGCGCGGCCAGATCCCGGCGGAGGTCTTCGGCGAGGCTGTCGCCCAGCCTGCATCCGACGGCACCGGCCGCGACCGCAAGCTGCTTGGCCAGGCCGTGAAGCTGCTCAACGCTGCAGGCTGGAAACGGTCAGGTGACTTCGTCGTCAACGACAAGGGCGGCAGGCTCTCGGCCGAATTCATGGTCGATGACGACACCTTCGTACAGGTCTACTCGCCTTGGGTCGCCAATATGAAAGCGATCGGCATCGACGCCACGATTCGGCTGGTGGATTCAGCGCAGTATCAGCTTCGCCAGAGCACGTTCGACTTTGACCTTATCTCGGCCGCTTTCTCATTTTCGGCGACCCCGACACGCGACGATCTTGAAGTCTTCTTTCACTCCAGAACCGCGGACATCTCCGGCTCGCGCAACCTGCCGGGCGTCGCAAGCCCAGCAATCGATACGCTGATCGACGCGGTGGGGGCCGCAAAAGATCGCGAAAATCTGACGGTCGCAATGCGAGCGCTCGACCGGGTCTTGCGTGCGCGGTGCGATTGGATTCCTAGTTGGTTCCTGGCGAATCACCGAAGCGCCTATTGGGATATGTTCGGCTTTCCCGAGCAAAAACCCGATTTCGGCTTTCCGGTCGAGGCGCTGTGGTGGTTCGATAAGGGCAAGGCGGCAAAAATTGGCAAAGGTTGAGATATCGGTCCAAAGGGGGCACAAAGCCTGATGGGCGCCTATATCCTGCGCCGTATCCTGCTGATGATCCCGACCCTGTTCGGCATCATGGCGATCTCTTTCGCCGTCATCCAGTTCGCGCCGGGAGGTCCGGTCGAGCAGATCATCGCCAAGCTGACCAATCAGGGTGGCAGCGACCGGCTCGGCGGTGGCGGCGGCGATGCGGGCGGCTCCAATTTCGATGCCGCCGGCGACGTCGGCTCTAAATATCGCGGCGCCCAGGGGCTCGATCCGGAATTCATCAAGAAACTGGAGAAGCAGTTCGGCTTCGACAAGCCACCGCTCGAGCGCTTCGGCATGATGCTGTGGAACTATGCGCGCTTCGATTTCGGCAACAGCTATTTCCGCGATATCTCGGTGCTCGACCTTATCCTAGAGAAAATGCCTGTTTCGATTTCGATCGGGCTTTGGATCACGCTGCTGTCCTATCTGATCTCCATCCCGCTCGGCATTCGCAAGGCGGTCAAGGACGGCACACCCTTCGACATCTGGACCAGCGGTGTCGTCATTGTCGGCTATGCCATTCCGGGCTTCCTGTTCGGCATCATGCTGATGGTGCTGTTTGCCGGCGGCTCGTTCTGGGACTGGTTTCCGTTGCGCGGCATCGTCTCGGACAATTGGGATCAGTTGTCCTGGCCGGCCAAGATCATCGACTATTTCTGGCACATGGCCCTGCCACTGACGGCCCTGGTGCTGTCGGCCTTCGCCACGACGACGCTTTTGACCAAGAACTCGTTCCTGGAAGAGATCCGCAAACAGTATGTGGTGACCGCGCGCGCCAAGGGCCTGTCGGAACGACAGGTGCTCTATGGCCATGTCTTCCGCAATGCGATGCTGATCGTCATTGCCGGTTTTCCCGGCGCCTTCATCTCGGCCTTCTTCACCGGCTCACTTTTGATCGAGAACATCTTTTCGCTCGATGGCCTCGGCCTGCTCGGCTTCCGTTCGGTAGTCGAGCGCGACTATCCCGTCGTCTTCGCCAACCTCTACATCTTCTCGCTGCTTGGGCTGTTCGTCGGATTGCTGTCCGACCTCATCTACACCTGGGTCGATCCGCGCATCGATTTCGAGCGGAGAGACGTCTGATGTCGGAGGCAAGCGTTACCGCCGGAGTGGTGCCGGAGCGAATCGCGCGGCCATTTCTGTCGCCGCTCAACAAGCGCCGCCTGCAGAATTTCCGGGCCAACCGGCGCGGTTTCTGGTCGTTGTGGATTTTCCTCGTCCTGTTCGTGCTGTCGCTGTTTGCCGAATTCATCGCCAACGACAAGCCGATCATCGCTTCCTACAAGGGCGAGATCCTGTTTCCGGTGCTGGTTGCCTACCCCGAGGAAAAATTCGGCGGCTTCTACGCCGTCACCGACTATCGCGACCCGGTGATCCTGGACGAGATCAACGCCCATGGCTGGATGATCTGGCCGCCGGTGCGCTACTCCTACCAGACCGTCAACAACGCCATCCCGGAAGCCGCACCCGCCAAGCCGTCCTGGGAGTATGACGCCACGAAGCGCTGCAACCAGTATCCGCAGGGTGCTGCGGATCCGGCCTGCATCGTCGGCAACTGGAACTGGCTCGGTACCGACGACCAGGCGCGCGACGTGCTGGCGCGGGTCATCTACGGCTTCCGCATTTCGGTGCTGTTCGGCCTGATCCTGACGGCCGGCTCGGCCCTGATCGGCGTCGGCGCCGGCGCCTTGCAGGGCTATTTCGGCGGCTGGACCGATCTCTTGTTCCAGCGCTTCATCGAAATCTGGTCGGCGATCCCGGTGCTCTATCTGCTGCTCATCGTCGCGGCCATCCTGCCGCCGGGCTTCTTCATCCTGCTCGGCCTCATGCTGTTGTTCTCCTGGGTAGCGCTGGTCGGCGTCGTACGGGCCGAGTTCCTGCGCGCCCGCAACTTCGAATATGTCAACGCCGCCCGTGCGCTCGGCGTGCCCAACCGCACCATCATGTTCCGGCATTTGCTGCCCAACGCCATGGTGGCGACATTGACCTTCCTGCCGTTCTTGCTGAGCGGCTCGATCTCGACACTGACCTCGCTCGACTATCTCGGCTTCGGCCTGCCGCCGGGTTCTGCTTCGCTCGGCGAGCTGCTCAAGCAGGCGCAGCGCAACCTCAATGCGCCGTGGCTCGGCATTTCCGGCTTCATCGTCATCTCGCTGATGCTGTCGCTGCTGGTGTTCGTCGGTGAGGCGACGCGCGATGCCTTCGATCCGCGCAAGACGTTCCGATGAGCAAAGCGCCGTTGCTCAGCGTACAGGACCTCAGCGTCGCCTTCAGCCAGGGCGGCGGCCAGTCCATTGCCGTCGACCACATTTCCTTCGATATCGCCAAGGGCGAGACGGTGGCTCTGGTCGGCGAATCCGGCTCCGGCAAGTCGGTCTCGGCGCTGTCGGTGCTCAAGCTCCTGCCCTATCCCAGCGCCAGCCATCCCTCAGGCAAGATGCTGTTCCAGGGCGCCGATCTCTTGGCCATGAACGAGAAGCAGTTGCGGCAGGTGCGCGGCAACAAGATCACCATGATCTTCCAGGAGCCGATGACCTCGCTCAATCCGCTGCACACGATCGAGCATCAGATTGTCGAGATCCTGAAGCTGCATCAGGGCATGGCCGACCGGCCGGCCAAAGCGCGTACGCTGGCCTTGCTCAAGGAAGTGGGTATCCGCGAGCCGGAAAAACGGCTCGACGCCTATCCACACCAGCTGTCAGGCGGCCAGCGCCAGCGCGTCATGATCGCCATGGCGCTTGCCAACGAACCGGAACTGCTGATCGCCGACGAGCCGACGACAGCGCTCGATGTGACCGTGCAAGCGCAGATCCTCGAACTGCTGGCCGGCCTCAAAAGCCGCAAGGGCATGTCGATGCTGTTCATCACCCACGATCTCGGCATCGTGCGCAAGATCGCCGACCGGGTCTGCGTGATGACCAAGGGCAAGATCGTCGAGGCCGGCCCGACCAAGGACATCTTCGCCAACCCGCAGCACCCCTATACGCGCCACCTTCTGGCGGCCGAACCGAAGGGGAAGCCGCCGGCCGCCAACGCCGATGCCAAGCCGGTCATGACCGGCAAAGACATCAAGGTCTGGTTCCCGATCAAGAAGGGGTTTTTCCGAACCACCGTCGACAATGTGAAGGCGGTCGACGGCATTGATGTCACCGTACGCGCCGGCCAGACGCTGGGCGTGGTCGGCGAATCCGGTTCGGGCAAGACGACACTCGGCTTGGCGCTGGCGCGCATGATCTCGTCGACCGGAACCATCCAGTTCAACGGCCGCGACATCAACCAGCTCACCTTCAACGCCATGCGGCCGCTCAGGCGCGAATTGCAGATCGTCTTCCAGGATCCGTTCGGCTCGCTCAGTCCACGCATGTCGATTGCCGAGATCATCGAGGAAGGGCTCAAAATTCACGAGCCGAAGCTGTCGCCGGACGAGCGCGACGACAAGGTGGCCGCCGTGCTGAACGAGGTTGGCCTCGATCCGGCGACCCGCAACCGCTATCCGCACGAGTTTTCCGGTGGCCAGCGCCAGCGCGTCGCCATCGCGCGCGCCATGGTGCTCAACCCGCGCTTCGTCATGCTGGACGAGCCGACATCGGCGCTCGACATGAGCGTGCAGGCGCAGGTCGTCGACCTCCTGCGCAATCTGCAGGCCAAGCACGATCTCGCCTATCTCTTCATCAGCCATGACCTCAAGGTCATCCGGGCGCTTGCCAACGACGTTATCGTCATGCGCAATGGCAGGATTGTCGAAGCCGGGCCTTCCCAGCAGATTTTTGAAAATCCGCAAACCGACTATACTCGGGCGCTGATCTCGGCCGCGTTCAAGATCGAGACGGCGCCGGTCGGCATCGTCAGCGAGTAATCCATTTAAAGAGGGACCAGAACACCGCGATGGAAAAAGGCCGCATCCTGCTTGCCGTCACCGGCTTTCATCCGCAGCGCTGGCGCGACCTGTTGTCGGCCGAGCGCGAAGTGGTGCTGGAGCCGGACGGCGCCAAGGATCCGTCGATCACCTATGCGGTGGTGTGGAAGCAGAAGCCGAACCTGTTGTCGTCGCTGCCCAATCTGCGCGCCATCTTCTCGATCGGCGCCGGCGTCGACCATGTCTTCGCCGATCCTGGCCTGCCTGACGTGCCGATCGTCCGAGTGGTCGCCGACAACCTCACCCAGTACATGACCGAGTATGTCGTCTGGCGGGTGCTCGATCACCATCGCCAGGGCCTGCTCTACCGGCAGCAGCAGCCGAAGAAGACCTGGCACGAGCCGCCGCAGAGGCCGGCCGGTGACATCTCCGTCGGCATTATGGGGCTTGGCAATCTCGGCCGTGCAGCGGCTTCGGTGCTGCTGTCGCTCGGCTTCGCGGTCAATGGCTGGTCGCGCAACGAACGGCCGATGCAAGGGGTTGCAACCTATGCCGGCGACGCCGGACTGATCCCCTTCCTCAAGGCGACCGATATCCTTGTCGTGCTGTTGCCGCTGACGCCGGACACGCAAGGCATCATCAACTACGGCGTGCTGAAGGAATTGCGGAAACGCAACGGCCTCGGCGGCTCGGTGCTGATCAATGCCGGACGCGGCCGCCTGCAGAAGGATGCCGACATCGTGCGGGCGCTGGATGACGGCACGCTGAAGGAGGCGAGCCTCGACGTGTTCGAGGTCGAACCGCTGCCGAAAACCAGCCCGTTGTGGAGCCATCCGAAAGTGTTCGTGACACCGCACGCCGCGGCGACCTCCGATCCCACGCATCTGGCGCCGATCATGCTGCGCCAGATGGACGCCTTCGAGCGTGGCGAAAAGCTCGATAATCTGGTGGATCGCAAGGCGGGGTACTAGCTGGTCCAGCTAGATCATACGGGAGAGCACTTCGTCTCGCTTGACGATGTGATGCCAAACGACCGCGGCCAGGTGCAACGAAAGCGCGGCGAAAAAGAGATAGGCGCCGTAGTGATGAACCGTCGCCAGCAAGCGCCCTGTATGTCGATTTTCCGGTAAGAGATTCGGCCAGTTGAACAGTCCGAACCATGGCAAGCTGCGCCCTTCGGACGCCGAAGTGATATAGCCGGACACCGGCATCGCCGCCATCAACAGATAGAGCGTGCCGTGTACCATTTGGGACGCCAGCCGTTCATGCCGTGGAGGCGCGATCGTCCGACGCGGCTCCCCCAGCATTGCGCGCAGCGGTATGCGAAGCACGATGAGCACCAGAGCCGTCATCCCGAGCGATTTGTGAATGTCCAGCAAGAACTGCCGTTCGGCCGATCCGGGTACGAGATAGGAGCAGTACAGTCCGATCGCCAAAGCCGCGATTATGACTATTGCCATGAGCCAATGTACGAGCCGTTGTATCCAGTGGTATCGGATCGGCAGGTTCGCGATGGCCTCGATAGACCCTGGGCTCATCTGCTCGTTTCCCTTGTCGATGGCGTCTTTCGCCGTCGCCTGTGGCTCTCGGCAGCCAAGCGTTCCGGTGATCCAGGAGAGGGAATTAGCGTTAAGCAGTCCGCCGCACGAGTTAACATTCTGTAAGAAACGCCAGGGCCTGGCGGCCCACATAGCGCCTCGTGCCTTTCGCGTCATTTCGAGTTGGCCTCGAACGCCGCGCCTTGATGGTGGTGAATTGTTCCCGCTTAGAGGTGATCAGGAAAGGGCTCTTACCTGGCCAGGTCCCACTCCTGAAAGCACTTCTTGATCGCGCGCAGGGAAGACAGCTGCAGCTTTGGCAGATCGAGCTGCTCGAACATCGCCCGGTATCTCTGGCGGTTCTTCGGCGTGGTCACGGCGATGTGGTGGATCATGTCCCATTTGACGCTATCGCGTCCGCCCGCCAGGGCGCCGCGCCTCTCCTTCTCGAACAGCGTTCGCCTGAAATAACGCAGCAGGCTTGTCGGCGTGGAGATGTCCAGCAGGATCAGTCCCGTCGCCCGCCGGAACCGTTGCGGCATGCAGATCGAGTAGTTTCCATCCATCACCCAGCGTTCGCCGGCGATCGCGGCGTCATGCAGGGCAATGAATTCGGACTTGGGACGCGGTTCCCAGTCCGTGTTGGGCAGGTGATGCAGCAGATCGAGGTGAACGGGCTCCAGGCCACGCTTGCGGGCAATCGCGTCGGCCAGTGTCGACTTGCCGCTGTTGGACGGCCCCAGGATGCATATGCGGTTTCCAAGATCCGATAGATTCATCCGATGTTGCCCGTACAAGGATGCAGCTTGGCGCCAAAAGTTTCTGGAGCGGCCTGTCTTAGCCGGGCAGGGTGAACTTCTTCTGCTTGTCCGGCTTGCCGCAGTCGCGGCGCTCGATCGACCGGTTCATGGCATCGATGTCGCCTGACGCCTTGTCGCTGTCGCGCTGGGCCTTGGAACGCATGTCGGGCGTGAACGGGCCGAAACCCATCGCGGGATTGTTGAAGGTGGGTTTCGCGGTCACAGGAAGGTTGTTCTGCTGCGCCAACCCATTGCGCTGCGCCAGCAGCTGATCGCATGGAACGGTGTCGTATTGCAGCGAGGACTCTACGTTGGCGTCTTGCCGCTCGGACATCGAATTGCCGACGCAGCCAGCGGTTGCCAGGCAAGAGGCCAAGATCATCATGTTCCAGCGCATCTGATATGCTCCCTCCTGATATCCTGCGCGCCCCGTTTTACCCGCGCACGCGATTGGGGCTTTTTTCGCAGCAGATGCTTAGCAGATACAGGTGGGGCAATACCCCTTTTGAGGGCGGGAAGGATGGCCGCATTGGCCCGATTGTGAACGCTTCAGGCTGCGTGGACTTTCCCAGCCACAACGACCAGCCCGTCGACCGGTTCCCGACGATCCTGCCGGATCACGGTTGTTTCCAAGGATAGGATCGAAAACCCGTTCGCGGCCAGGAATTCACGCACATAGGTTTCCGAATGCGCGTAGCGGCGCGATGGCCGCAAGACGAAATCGCCACTGCCGCCCAATTTTTCGACGGAAAAGGCGAACAGGCCATCCTCGGCAAGCAAGCCGGCAATCGTCTTCAACATGCCGTCGAGCGCGCCGACATAGATGAAGACATCGGCCACGGCCACCAGTTCGGCTTTCGGGCCGGCATAGGAAAAATTCCGCAGATCGGCCTTCCCCAGGAAATCGTAGACGCCCTTAGCTCGCGCCTGCTTCAGCATTCCAGTCGAAATGTCATAGCCTTCCAGCCGGTCGGCAATCGGCCGCAGCCTCTGCCCCATCAGGCCGGTGCCGCAGCCGAGATCGAGCGCCAGCGGGAAGCGACCCGGCCTTGCCGTTCGAATGGCTTGATCCAGCAACCCAGGCAGCCTGTAGCCAAGTCTGTCGACCAGTGATTCATCGAAGCTCTCGGCATAATGGTCGAACAATGTCTCGACGAAAGCGCTGGGGAGCACGTCGGACGCCGGCGCCTTGCCGATCAATTGCAGGTTCAGCGCAGCACCCTGACGATCCGTCGGATCGAGTTGGAGCGACACCGTCCATGCCTGCGCGGCCAGATCCGATGCACCCGCCGCCTGCTGCATTTCGCCGAGGCGGAACCAGCCCATCGCCCATTGCGGGGTGAGTTCCAGAGCACCGAGCAGCAATTCCGCCGCCGCTGCGTGATCGCCATCGGCATGCAGCATTTCGGCATAGTCGGCGCGGCGATCAGCGTTCAAGTCGCCGGACGAGGCCTGAAGCGGTTTCATGGCGATGGGTCCTGCCGGCGGATGAAACCGGCGATGCTGTATGCGGGAGTCAGCAGTCTCTGACAACAGGCTTCCCGCCGCGGAATTATATCCTATCTTGGCATCATGCGCGCCAGCGACCTGCTTCATCCCCGGCCCGAGGGCCTTTATTGCCCGCCGGGCGACTTCTTCATCGACCCGGTTCGGCCGGTGAACCGGGCACTGATCACGCACGGCCATTCCGACCATGCGCGTTCCGGCCACCGCTCGGTGCTAGCGACGCGGCAGACGCTCGACATTATGGGTCTGCGCTATGGCGAGGATTTTGCCGGAACGACCCAAGCAGCACGCCTCGGCGAGACCATCGCCCTCGACGGCGTCAGCGTCAGCTTCCATCCTGCCGGCCATGTGCTGGGTTCGGCACAGATATCGGTCGAACACCAGGGCATGCGCATCGTCGCCTCCGGCGACTACAAGAGGCGCAGGGATGCGACCTGTGCGCCGTTCGAACCGATCCACTGCGACGTGTTCATCACCGAGGCGACCTTCGGCCTGCCGGTGTTTCGCCATCCACCCGACACCGAAGAGATCGCCCGCCTGCTGAAATCGGCGGCGCAGTTCCCCGAACGCTCGCATCTGGTCGGCGCCTATGCGCTGGGCAAGGCGCAGCGTGTGATGCGGCTGTTGCGCGATGCCGGCTACGACAAGCCGCTCTACATCCATGGCGCGCTGGCCAGGCTCAGCGAGTACTATCAGAGCCAGGGCATCGATCTGGGGGTACTCGAACCGGCAACGGTGGAAGGCGGCAAGCAAGATTTCGCCGGCGCCATCGTGGTCGGCCCGCCATCGGCCTTCGCCGACCGCTGGGCGCGGCGCTTCCCGGATCCGATCTCATGCTTCGCGTCGGGCTGGATGCGCATCCGCCAGCGCGCCAAGCAAGGTGGCGTCGAGCTGCCGCTGATCATCTCGGACCATGCCGACTGGGACGAACTCACCGCCACCATCAAGGAGACTGGCGCGGAGGAAATCTGGGTCACGCATGGCCGCGAGGAGGCACTGGTGCGTTGGTGTGAGCTCGAAGGGATCGCCGCCCGGCCGCTGCACCTGGTGGGCTATGAGGACGAGGGCGACTGAGGGCATGAACCGCTTCGCCGAACTTCTCGACCGCCTGGTGCTGACGCCGTCGCGCAACGGCAAGCTGACGCTGCTGACCGACTATTTCCGCTCCGTGGAAGATCCGGATCGCGGCCTGGCGCTGGCCGCCATCACCGGCGATCTCAATATCGCCGCTGTCAAGCCGGCGATGCTGCGCACGCTGGTCACCGAACGCATGGACACGGTGCTGTTCGGCTATTCCTACGATTATGTCGGCGATCTCGCCGAGACAGTGTCGCTGGTCTGGCCGCAAACGCCGGGACACATTCCCAACCGTGAACCGACTCTCGGTGAGGTTGTCGCAAAACTGCAGGCGGCAAGCCGCTCGGACGGACCGAAGGTGCTGGCGGGGTTGCTCGACAGTGCCAGCATCTCGTCGCGCTTTGCCATCATCAAGCTGGTCACCGGCGGCCTGCGCATCGGTGTGTCGGCGCGGCTCGCCAAACAGGCGCTGGCGGATTTCGGCGAGGTCGATGTCGCCGAGATCGAGGAGCTCTGGCACGGGCTGTCACCGCCCTATGCGGCGCTGTTCGCATGGCTGGAGGGCAAGGCCGACAAACCCCAGAATACGGCATTGGCGCTGTTCAGGCCGGTGATGCTATCGAATCCGGTCGGCGACGGCGATCTCGAAAAACTCGATCCGGCCGATTACGCCGCCGAATGGAAATGGGACGGCATCCGCGTCCAGGCAGTGGCGGAAGGCGGCATCCGCCGGCTCTATTCGCGCACCGGCGACGATGTCTCCGGCGCCTTTCCCGACCTCGCCGACGCGATGAATTTTTCCGCGACGCTGGACGGCGAATTGCTCGTCGGCGATCCGCGGGAGGCGACGGGAACGTTCTCCGACCTGCAGCAGCGGCTGAACCGCAAGACGGTGACACCGAAGATGCAGCAGCAATATCCGGCCTTCATGCGCTGCTACGACTTGCTGCAGATCGGTGACGAGGATTTGCGCGCGCTGTCGTTCCGCGAGCGGCGTGGCCGCCTCGAAGCCTTCATGAAAACATTGGATCCAAGCCGCTTCGATTTATCGCCATTCGTCCAGTTCACGGACTGGCAGACATTGGAGGCGCTGCGCCGCGCACCGCCGCACCCGATCATCGAAGGCGTGATGCTGAAACGCTGGGATTCGCCCTATGTCGCCGGCCGACCGAAAGGGCCCTGGTTCAAATGGAAGCGCGATCCGCACACGGTGGATGCGGTGCTGATGTATGCCCAGCGCGGTCATGGCAAGCGATCGAGTTTCTACTCCGACTACACGTTCGGCGTTTGGTCCGGGCCTGAAGGCGAGGAGGAACTCGTGCCGGTCGGCAAGGCCTATTTCGGCTTCACCGACGAGGAGCTGAAGCAGATCGACAAATATGTCCGTGACAACACCGTCGAACGTTTTGGGCCGGTGCGCTCAGTGCGCGCCGATCGTGACAATGGCCTGGTGCTGGAGGTGGCGTTCGAAGGCCTCAACCGCTCGACCCGGCACAAATCCGGCGTCGCCATGCGCTTCCCCCGCATTTCACGGCTGCGCTGGGATAAGCCGGCCAATGAGGCCGACCGCATCGAGGCGCTGCAGGCGCTGCTCGATCGCTAAATCGGCTCCAGCCCGACAATCACGGCTCGATCGAGACTCGAATCTCGTAGATGTTGACCGCCTTGCCCTGCTTGTCGAAATCGGAATTGACGGCGATCGTTCCGGCCGAACCCGGATGCTTGTCTGGGAATTGCACGTCGAACAGATATTCGTTGCGCTGCTGGCCGACCGCGTAGCGCTTGCGGCCGCAATCGCCGAGTTCACCAAAATTGCAGTCGACGGAGATCTGCGTGTCCTTGCCGTCCTCGGCGCGCGCGATGATATCGAACACGGCGTGCTTGCCGGCGAGCTTCTCCAGCACGCCCTGGCCGACGTCGAAGGCGACCGCCGAACCGGAGGGGCCGGACTGGATGCGCAGGAACGGCCCGCCGTCGTCCTTCATCACCTCGGCCTTGGCGTCCGAGGGAGCGGCGACATGCGTCGGGTCGGTCGGTGAAAACACGTTGATCCAGTCGCGCGACTGGTCCGCCGCACCGGGCTTGGCCGGCGCGTTGGCGCCGTCGGCCGGCGTGAAATCGTCGCCTTCGACGGTTGGCGGTGCCTCCGGCGGTGCCGTGTCGAGCTGCGCCGCCGTCTTGAACACGCCGGTCTGTATGGCAAAGAATACGCCGATGCCGATCGCCGCAAGCAAAGTCACCGTGAAGAAGATGGCGGTCAGCGGCAGGCGACGTCCACGAACGCGGCGCTCATCGCGATCGGGCGCCACTTCCGTTGCGGCTCCCGTGGCGGCAGGAGTGGACATATCGATCGCCGGCGCACCAGGTAGCGTCGCATCCGGCATGATGTCGGGAACGACCGGCAGCACGCGCGAGCGCGGCGCGTCGGATGCGGGCTGCCCGGGTCCGTCGACGGCGACAGCGGGCGACGGCGTCTTCTGGCCGATCTCGATCGCGGGCGCTGCAGTGGCCAAAGGCTCGGCCGCTGGTGCATCGACCTGCGGGCCGACGTCCGGCACCGCCGGCAGGAACTCGGATTCGATTTCGGTGATCTTCTCCTGTATCGCCTTGCGGCGCTTGATGGCGACTTCCACGGTCACGCCGGGATTGGCCTGGAGCGCACGGTCGAGCGCGGCAAAGGCCGACCGATAGACCCTCTCGCGGAACGCGCGGTCCTCGGCATTGCCCTTTTCCAAGGCGTTCCGGATCGCTTTTTCGATCGCGTCCAAGCGAGGTCCCTCTGCAAATTGCCCCAACCTTCCCTGATGGTTAGCCGTAGGCGACCAATCAATCAACGGGCCGACGGCGCATTCTGCCTCTACGGGCCCTCCAAAGTCCATCTTGGCGATGTTCCGGCAAACAAAATCGGACTATGTCGGCGATTCCAGCGTGCAGGGACGCGCAAACCCTGGTTTCGATCGCGGTGGGCGTTCGCGCATGATTTGCCAAGTCGCATCTTGAATTCGCGGCCGGTTGAGTCTATCACCCAGCCCATCTTGGAGGCTCTGGCCTCCCGGGCCGCTTTAGCTCAGTTGGTAGAGCACATCATTCGTAATGATGGGGTCAGGTGTTCGAGTCACCTAAGCGGCACCAAAATCTCAGACCTTTGCCGACCCCAGTGATCCACCTTCCTCATCGATTGCCTCGGCGATGTATTCCCTGAGGTCGCCGACCTCCTCTTGAATGTCCTCAGCCGCGATGCCTTGGTCTTTCGCATCGGCGATGCACTGGCTGGCAAGTTCCTGCGCCACGTCGATCCCAGCGGGGACCTGGGTCGGTTGTTCGACGATGTGCTCCTCGATCCAATCTTCAACAAAGTGGCCGGCTCGGTTGACGATGAGGTCGGCGTCGTCGGAAAGGTCCGCCTCGGCTTTCAGGTCATTCTTGGTCAATGCCTTCATGGGACTCACCTCAAAATGGACTGGGTTGCAACGTTCATGGGCCGCCAAAAGATGCATCGGGCTGACGAAAAATCACTGTCGGTCGGGTCGAGCCCTCAATCCCCGGGACTTCCAACCCTGCATCGCGGGAACAGTTCGTCCTTTCGCAGCGTTACAGGGCACGCTTTGGATATCTTTCCGAGCAAGGAGCGGGCTATGACGGGCGAGGCATCCAGCACTCCAGTCGACATTGAGTAAGGAGCGCCGCGTGGCTTCGAAGGCGACAAAGAGCCCGCAGCCCGCCGGCACGCGATCCTCGCTGATCGATGGAGAAGCGGTCAGTCGCGCCGCTTCAATGACGCAGGACGACAAGGCGACCCTGCGGTCGGAGCACGGAGACCGTGGGCGCGACGCGGCATGGCCGTCAGAAATCCCGGCACTTGGCTGGAAAGATATCTTCTGGCGGCTCTGGGAAGAGTTCAACAAGGACCGGGTCCTGCTGGTCGCAGCCGGCGCCACCTTCTACCTGCTGTTGGCGCTGTTCCCGGCGCTCGCCGCGTTCATCTCGATCTACGGCTTTGTCGCGGATCCGGTCACGGTTGCCGACCATGTCGCCTATCTCAGCGGATTGCTGCCGTCGGGCGGGCTCGACCTCATTCGCGATCAGTTGCAGGCCCTGGCGAGGCAGAAACCCGGCACTCTCGGCACCGGTTTCTTTGTTGGCCTTGGCATCGCGCTGTGGAGCGCCAACAGCGGGATGAAGGCGCTTTTCGATGCCATGAACATCGCCTATGAGGAGCGCGAGAAACGCAGTTTCCTCATGCTCAACCTGAGGTCGATCCTGTTCACGCTCGGTGCGTTGCTGATCGGTATCGTCATGTTGCTGACGGTTGGCGTGGTTCCAGCGCTTTTGCGCTATTTCTATCTCGATGCCTGGACGGGAACGCTTGTCGCTGTATCGAGATGGCCAATCCTGGTTGGCGCCATGCTGACCGGCATTTCCCTGCTCTATCGCTTCGGGCCGAGCCGCGAACACGCGAAATGGCGATGGCTGAGTTGGGGCGCCTTGATTGCGACGGTGGCGTGGATTGCGGCTTCCTGGCTGTTCTCGTTCTACCTGCAGCATTTTGCCAACTACAACGCCACATACGGGTCGCTGGGCGCGGTTGTCGGCCTGATGATGTGGACGTGGATTTCGGTCATCATCCTCATCGCCGGGGCGGCCATCAATGCCGAGATGGAGCATCAGACGGCAGTCGATTCGACCACCGGTCCGGCCCGGCCGATGGGCAAGCGCGGCGCTGTCGTTGCTGACACGCTGGGCAAGATCGCGGATTGACGTGTCGCTGCACAACAGTCCGTACGAACGGCTGCTGCAGCGTCCCGCATGGCGCTGCTGCAATGCGGATAATGCGTGCAGCTTGACTCCTCATCCAACGCACAGCGATATGCACGATGCCAGACGGGGTTGGTCAGCTTGCCAAAGTCGTGTTTCTTCCTCGCCGCGGACAGCAACTACTTCCCGTATGCCTGTCTTGCGGCACTGCGCATAACCGATGTCTCTACCCCGATCGACGGGTTCATCCTGCAGATGGGCGTCGGCCGCGACGATCTCGAAATCGCGCGAAAGCTGCTTGGTGACCGGATCAGCCTTATCGACGTTTCAACGTACCTGTCCGACTTCGCCGCAAAGAATGGCAGGCTTGGGCTTTCCGCCTACATTCGCCTTTTTGCCGACGAATTGCCTGAGTTCGCGTCCTATGACCGCATTGTCTATGCGGACTGCGATATCCTTTTCAACCGCTCGATCACGGATTTGGCCGATACCGGACTGAAGGCGCCGCTTCTCGCCGCACATGATATTCCGTCCTATTTCGACATGACCTATCGGCGAAGGCTGCCCTTGCGGCCGGGTGCCCCCAAGTTCAATTCCGGCGTGCTGGTGTTCAACATGCCGTTGGTGCGAAGCGGTGGCTTTTTGGCTAGTTCCCGGCGATTTGCCGTCGACCACCCCGAGCTCTGCCAGGCCTTCGATCAGGATGCCCTGAATGTTGCCTTTGAAGGGCAATGGCAAACCATGCACCCTACCTGGAATGTGATGACCAATTTCAGTGGCCAGATTCCCTTCCGTCAGGCCTGTGCCCGGCATTTCAGCTGGGGAAAGCCATGGTCGGACAAACCCCTTGGTGTCGAGCCGGAAGCCATGGCTATTTATCGCGGGCTGGCGAAGGGGACGCCATGGTCACCTCGCTTCGACCGGCACGCCTCTCATGTCGGGAATTTCATCAAGCGGTTCGGCCGGAAGTCCGATGCGTTGATCGGCTTCCTGACCAAGGACGAAAAGCTGAAACGGCGATCTCGTTTCGATGCCATCAAGACCAATGATTTGTTCGCATCCCATGCGGATCAGGAGCTCCTGGCCGTGCAGTATCCGGAGAAGGCGGCGGGCTATGCCTAACAGCGCGCGTACAAGGCCGGCAAATCATATCCGGCATTGTCGAGACCGGGGTTTGGTGGGACACTCCTTGGCCTCAGCACGGGAGGTCCAAAATGCCCAACACTTTCAAGACCGGAGACGTCGTCAAGCTGAAGTCGGGAGGCCCGAAGATGACGGTCAGCGATGGCGCCGCTTCCGGCATGTATCTCTGCCACTGGTTCAACAAGGATGGCGACGTGTGGACCCCGCAGCATGCGGGCTTCAAGTCGGAACAGTTGGTAGCCGCCGACCAATCGACGTAAATCGGGGCGATCGACCCAGGCGACCGACGGATTTCCCCCGTTGCGGCGTTTAACGGTTGAAGCGTGACCATGGCAAAGGCCGTGGCCAACGCGCCAACCGGAGACGCCGAAGCATGAAAAACCGTTTGATCCTTGCCGCTGCCTTGAGCCTGCTGACCGTTGCGGCTCTCGCCCAGACAGCGACACAGCCTCCGGTCACCACGCCCCCCGCTGCCACGCCCCCTGCCACAGCCCCGGCCGCGCCAAAGGCCAAGTCGGAACTGACGCTGGCCAAGTTTCAGAAACGGCGGGAGAAGGCGATCATGGCCGCCGACACCGATGGCGACGGCAAGATCAGCCTGTTGGAGTGGGAGGCCTTCCAGGCCAAGCGCGGCGCCAAGGGTGACCCCGCCAAATCCTTCGCGCGGATCGATTCGAACCATGATGGCTTCATCGATCGCGCAGAACTGGATGCCTTTTTCGCCAAGCGCTTCGCCAAACTGGACAAGAATAGCGATGGCGTGCTGACGCCGGACGAGATGCCAAGCCACAAATCCGCTGTCAAGCCGGCGCAATGACCAAGAGGCTATGACGCGTAATGGATATCGGGAGTGCGCCAGCCGATGAGCGCCGATCCGGACGAGGAGCTTGTTCGTCGGGTCGGTGCTGGCGATCCCGCGGCGGTGCAGGCGCTGGTCGCGCGCAAGCTGCCGCGCATCCTTTCGCTTGCCGTGCGCATGTTGGGCGACGCGGCGGAGGCCGAGGACGTCGCTCAGGAAACCTTTGTGCGCATCTGGCGTCATGCCGCGAGCTGGCGGCGCCGCAATGCGCGCTTCGACAGCTGGATCCACCGGGTGACACTCAATTTGTGCTACGACCGGCTGCGCCGGCGCCGCGAATGGGTGACAGACGAATTGCCGGAAATGATCGACCCTGCCCCGCTTCCCGACGCCGGCGACGAGCCGCATCGGATCGAGCAGGCCTTGCAGGCAATCGCGCCGCGCCAACGCGAGGCGATCATCCTGGTCTACTACCAGGAGATGTCCAACATAGAGGCGGCGGCGACGCTCGAGATCAGCGTCGATGCGCTGGAGAGCCTGCTTTCGCGCGGCCGTCGGGCCTTGCAGATGATCCTGGCCAAGGACGGCGTCCATGGCTGAGAAGAGCGCGACCATCAGGCATCCATCGCGCGTTGCAAGCGCCGGCTGGGGGCCAGTTTGGCGCGTTTCCAAACCGCGTGGGCGCGCGGCACCAATGGGCAAGGGGAAGGCAAATGGCTGAAGACACTGAAGACGGACCGGCAATGGATGCCAGGCGTTTCGCGGCGCTCGCCGAAGCCTATGGCGGCGATTTGCGCCGCTGGCCGGATGCGGAGCGTAAAGCTGCCACGACCTTTGCTCCGAGCGAGGCGGGCCAGGCCATTTTGCGTTATGCCGGCACGCTTGACACCTTGCTTGACAGCCACAAAATCCCACATCCCGGCAAGGCGCTGCATGACACGATCCTGCGCGTCGCCGACCGGCATCTCGTCCAGCGCCGGCGCCAGCGGTTCTGGTGGCTGGGGCTGGGACTTGCCGGTGTTGGCCTGGCTGGCGCCATCGCCGGACTGGCCCTTGTGACCGTCGTCACGCCCGAGGTCCAGCCCGACCACTATCTGCTCGATGCCAACGCGACGGCGTTCGGCGATGCCGGGCCCGAGGCCGACACGATCGAGGAAGACCTATGAGCACAGGCCGTAACCTCGTCATCGCGTCGGTGGTGCTGAATGTCTTCCTGGCCGGTGCGCTTGCTGGCGGGGCTGTCTGGATAAGAAGCGGCAAATCGGGCCAGGGCTATTCGCTGGAAGCGGCCGGCGGCCGGCTTCCCGACCAGCAGCGCATGCTGTTCCGCAAGGCACTGCGCGAAGTCCGCCGCGAGTCGCGCGACATCATCCTCGATGGCCAGCAGGCCAGGCGCGAGGCGGCCGATTTGCTGCGCCAGCCCGTCCTTGACATCGCAGCCTTGTCGGCGGCGCTGGAGCGAGCCCGCAATGCCGACATCACCGTGCGCACAAGGCTGGAGCAGCGCATCATCGAGTTCGCGGCGGCGGGTTCGGCCGACGATCGCAGCGTGCTGGCGGAGGGCCTCGCTAGACGCAGCGGGACGCAGCCGTCAGCGACGCCAAAAAAATCACCGTAACGACCGACGGAAAACACCGACCGGGCCCGTTTAACGAATGAAGGGCAGAACCTGCTGGGCCATCTGGCACCGACAGGTTTTCGATCTCGGACAACTTCGGAGCATGGTCATGAACTATCTGACAAAATACGCGATCACCGCCGCTCTCGCGGTGACCGGAACGGTTGCTACGGTGGCGGCATCCTCGGCAATGCCGCTGGCGCCGCTTGCCGGCCCGGCGCTGGTCGAGCACGTCGCCTGGGGTTGCGGGCCTGGCTGGCATCCCAATCACTGGGGCCGCTGTGTCCCCAACCGTGTGGTGGTCTACCCGCACTATTACTATGGGCCCGGCCCCGCCTTCTACGTCTGGCATCCGCATCACCACTGGCATCGCTGGCATCACTGGTAAAGGCTACGGGGCCGGCCACGCCGGCCCCCACGTCCCCAGTTGAAACGGCTCGAAACGGCTTCAGGCGCCGCGCGCAGGAAGCCCAAGCAATGGAGAGCTGACTTGGCTATCCCGGCCTCCAAATCCCCGCCAGATCCAGCCCCAGATCCAGCTCTTGTCGCCTTCAACCGCTTCGGGCTTGGAGCACGGCCCGGTGACCGCGACAGGATTGCCGGCGACCCGCGCGGCTACCTGAAGTCGGAACTGCGGCAGCCCGACATCGCGCTGATCTCGCTCGATGATCCGGCCTATGACGGCCTGCTGGGCAGCACGTCAGCCATCCATGCCAGCATGGCGGCAAATTTCCAGCGCAAGCTCGACCGCGAGCATATGGCCACTGCCCCAACGCAGCCGGCGACGGCGAGCGTTCAGGCCATGTCCGCCCAGGCCGCATCGGCCCAGGTTACGCCGGCCCAATCCGTATCGCCGCCCGCAGCTCCGGCCAAACCCGCACCGCCAATCGAGGCCACGCTGTTTCGCGCCGAAGCCCAGGCGCGCTTCGACAAGGCCTTGCGTGCCGAGGCCGGCTTCGTCGAACGTCTCGTCTATTTCTGGTCGAACCATTTCTGCGTCTCGGTAGCGAAGGACAACATTGTGCGGGCCAGCGCCGGTGCCTTCGAACGGGAAGCCATCCGCCCCTTCGTGCTCGGCCGCTTCGCCGACATGCTGATGGCGGTGGAGCGGCACCCGGCGATGCTGTTCTATCTCGACAACCAGCAATCGGTCGGCCCGGACTCCCGCGCCGGCAGGAACCGCCAGCGCGGCCTCAACGAGAACCTCGCCCGCGAGATCATGGAACTGCATACGCTAGGCGTCGGCAGCGGCTATACCCAGGCCGATGTCACCAGCTTCGCCCGCATCCTGACCGGCTGGACGATGGCCGGGCGCGAAGGACGGCTGGGCGAACCCGGCAGTTCCGTCTTCAACGCCAATGCCCATGAGCCCGGTGACGCGGTGCTGCTGGGCAAGACCTATCCGGCCGGCGGCATGGGCCAGGCCGAGGCGGCGCTCAACGACATCGCCAGCCATCCGGCAACGGCACAGCACATCGCCACCGAGCTCGCCCGCCACTTCATATCGGACGAGCCGCCGGCGGCGGTGGTCGCGCGGCTCGCCAAAGTGTTCACCAAGAGCGACGGCAATCTCAGGGCACTGGCGTCGACCCTCATCGACATGCCGGAGGCGTGGTCGACGCCCTTGGCCAAGATGCGTTCGCCCTTCGACTATATCGCCGCCATCCGCCGCGCAGCTGGCCCAAGCCCGGCGAGCGATCCCGGCCAGTCGCTCAACTGGCTCAATGCGCTTGGCGAACCGCTCTGGCAGCCGCCGGGGCCGAACGGCTTTTCCGACCAGGCGGACAGCTGGGCATCTGCCGAAGGCATGAAAATCCGCCTCGATATCGCATGGCAGGCGGCCCGCCAGGTCAAGGACATCGGCAATCCCAACGACATGCTCGACGCCGTCATCGGCCCCTCCGCCTCGCCGGAGACGCGGCAAGCGGTCGCCCGCGCCGAGTCCAAGCAGCAAGGCCTGGCGCTGCTGCTGATGGCGCCGGAATTCCAGAGACGATAGCGCCAGCCAAGATACCCCCCGGCACCGACAACTCCAGTGGAGACCACGTCATGAGCCTGCTGTGTGAAACCCCTCACCCGTCCCGCCGCGCCATGCTGATGACCGGCGGCGCGCTGTTTGCGTGGGCCTATCTGCCGCGTTTCGCCCGGGCCGCCGACAATCGGGATCCGCGCCTGATCGTCATCGTCCTGCGCGGCGCGCTTGACGGCCTGTCGGCGGTCGGTCCGGTCGGCGATCCCGATTATGCCGGCCTGCATGGCGATATCGCTCTCTCGCTAACCGGCCCGCATGCGGCGCTGCCGCTTGATGGTTTCTTCGCGGTCAATCCGGCAATGCCGGTGTTCGCCAGGCTGTTCAAGAACAAGCAGGCCGCGGTGGTGCACGCCGCAGCGACGGGTTATCGCGAACGCTCGCATTTCGACGGCCAGGATGTGCTGGAAAGCGGTTTTGCCGGCCCTGGCCATGTCGCCACCGGATGGCTCAACCGGGCGCTGGAAAACCTGCCGGCGGGCGATCGCGTGGCGACACTTGGCGGGTTGGCCGTCGGACCGTCGACGCCGCTGGTGATCCGCGGTGCTGCCCCCGTGCTTGGCTGGGCGCCGCAATCCCTGCCGGCGCCGGCCGGCGATCTCGCGGCCCGGGTTCTCGACCTCTACCAGCATCGCGATCCGGTGCTGGCGGTGGCCCTGCAAAAAGGCCTCGACGCCGACCGCATGGCGCTCGACGACCAGATGGCCGCCAAGCCAATGAAGCCGAAGGGTGGCCTCGACAGCGCCGCCGGCATGCGGCAGGCCGCGCAAGGTGCGGCCAAGCTGATCGCGGCCGATGACGGGCCACGGGTTGCTGCACTCGCCTTCGACGGCTGGGACACGCATGTCAACGAGGGCGGCGCGACCGGACGGCTCGCCACCTTGCTCGGCGGCCTCGACGGTGCCTTCGAGGAGTTCGAAAAAGGCCTCGGTGAGCGTTGGAAAGACACCGCAATCGTTGCCATCACCGAATTCGGGCGCACGGCGCAGATCAACGGCACGGTCGGCACCGATCACGGCACCGGCACGGTGGTGCTGCTCGCCGGCGGCGCGATCAAGGGCGGCCGCGTCATCGCCGACTGGCCGGGCTTGAAGCCGGCACAGCTTTACGAACAACGCGATCTCGCGCCGACCAGCGATGTCAGGGCGGTGCTGAAAGGGTTGCTGGCCGACCAGTTCGGGCTATCGGCCGCCGCTCTTGGGGGCAAGGTGTTTCCGGAGTCCGCCGCGGTGACGCCGATGCGAGACCTCATTGTCTGAGGCGCCACCGCGAGCCTCGACCTCACGCCATATGGGTCAGCATTAAGGTTAAATTCACTATAGATTTGTTCTTGCCGCGCAAATATTCGAAGAGTTTCCCAAAACTATGCTGAGGCATATCAATGGGAAAATTTGCGGCTCAGCTTCAACATCTCTTTTGGCTACTCTGCCATCCGCTGACGTTGGCCGTGATCAGTCTTGCCGGTGTCTTCGCCGCCAACCGCGCCGAACACGAATGGCTGTCGGTGCCCTTCTCGCTGGCACTTGTCGCAGCCCTTGCCGGACTGCTGTTCCTGGCTTCCGGCCGCCTTGCCTTCTCCGTCTATCTCGCCTGGATGAGCATCGCCTTCGTCACCGCGGTTTCGGCGATCAAGTTCCGCATGAAGGGTTTTTCCCTGCATTTCTACGACGCGGTTTTCGTATCGAGGGATCCCGAAGTATACCGCTTCCTGCTCGGCTCCTACCTCCATCTGATCCTGCCGGTTGTCATTGCGCTGGTGCTCGGCGTCGCGGCCGCGATCCTGCTGTTCCGGATCGACCGACGGATTGGCTGGCCGGTGTCGGCACGCGTTCTGGTCATGGCGGCGCTCGCCATTCTGGTGCCGCTGACCTTTCCGGCCGAGGCATCCAAGGACCGCTATTTCTACTATATGCAGGGTCGGCACATGTCGGCCTTCTTTGTCTCGCTGCTGGATCTGCGCAACCTGGTCGTCGAGCAGGCATTCGAGAAGCGCCTGCAAGCCGTTGCCCCGCAAACACCTTTCGCCGATACGGTCGACTGCGGTGACCGGGCAAAACTTCCGGACATCTTTTTCGTGCTGAGCGAAAGCCAGTCCGATCCCGGCTACTTTCCCCAAGTGAGCAGCGGAGCAGGCTTCCTGCAGAGATTCGCACCCAGGGCCGGTACGCCGCATCCCTTGCAGGTCGAGACCTTTGGCGGCGGCACCTGGATCACCAATCTGTCGCTGATGACTGGCCTTTCAGCCATCGATTTCGGCTGGCGAAGCCCGTATCTGACGATCACTTTGCAGGACAAGGTGGCCGGCGCCCTGCCGGAGGTGCTGGCGCGCTGTGGTTATCGAACCGCCGTGATGACGCCGATGGATTTCACCTTCGTCAATGAAGGGCCGTTCCTGAAATCGATCGGCTTCGAGACCGTGCTCGACATCAACGACATCGCCGCGCCCTTCTATCATCTGCGCGACGTCTTCTACTATCATGCGGCCGAGGCATTCATCGCCAGACACCGCAAGGAGGACAGCCGGCCGCTGTTCCTCGAAATCCAAACCATGTTCCCACACTCGCCCTATGAAGGCCGGATGGAGCCCGACCTGAAGGTCGCCGGCGAGCCTTTCTCGGATGATTTCCAGGTCAACGAATATCTGCGCCGGATGGCGGTGGCGCGGGGTGACTTCCAGGATTTTCTCGACGGCCGCAAGGCGGATGCCGGCCAACGCGGCGCTGTGGTGCTGGAGTTCGGCGACCACCAATCGTCGGCGACCAAACCGTTCGTCGATGCGATCGCCGGCGAAGATGCCCTGGCCAGGCCGGAGTCGATTGCCTACCGCACCTTCTACACGCTCACCACCTTCAACCATCCGCTCAGTCATCCAATGCCTGACATGGCACCGCTCGATGTCGGCTTCCTCAGCGCCAGCCTGCTCGATGCCGCAGGCCTGCCAATGTCGCCTGTGATGGCCGATCTCGTGCGCCTGCGCGACCATTGTGGCGGCAGCTTCCATAGCTGCGCAGATCGCGCCGCAGTGGATGCGCATCTGCGCCGGCGCGCCGATTCCGGCCTGCTGCATCTGTTCCCGCAGGCCGCCCCACTACCTGTCCGTGCCCAACAGCTTCAATCAGTGGCCGCCGCCCGTTAACACGGCGCAATAGAAGCCTGGTGGCGTCACAGGGGACGCCACCTTTGGCGGAGACGCCGATGCCGCTTCGGAGGCGGCCGCGCGTCGATCCGCTCCGTGATTACCAGTGGTGGTGCCAGTGGTGGTAGTGATGGTACCGCCAGTGTCCCGGCCGGACTATAATCACGCGACGACGGTTGGGCACGCAATTTCCCCACCGGTTCACGTGCCAGCCAGGGCCGCATCTCCAGCCGACGCTTTCGATTGGCAACGCAGCGGCGCTAGGCTTTGCCATGGGCAGGGCCTGCGAGCCGACGCTCGAAAGCGCCAATGTGCCTGCCGCGACTGCGATTGGCAGAATGTATCTGGTGAGCATAATCTTGTCCTCCATGGTTCCACATTCACGAGAACGTTATAGCACCCCGCAGGCTGAAGCCGTGCGAGTGGTTCCATCACATATTCGTTAGCGGACAGAGCGCTCGCCAAGCGACGACGCCACGGTCCTCAGCGCTGCGTCGCCTCGTCGTCGCCTCGATCAGGCGGCCTCAACCTTGGCGGCGGGCGCGTCCTCTCCCCGCACCAGTTTGGTCACGCCGGCGAAGTCGAGCTTGCCCGAACCGAGCACCGGCACTTTCGGGACGACGCGCACTTCGGCGGGCACCATCAGGTCCATGGCGCCATTCGCCTTGGCGAAGGCCAGGAAGTCCGCGCGGGTCGCGTTGGCGGCCTCGGTAATCAAAATGAGCTTCTCGCCCTTGCGCGCATCCGGCACAGAAGCAACGGCCGACAACGAGCCTTTCCACATTTCGCCAGCCAGCGCCTCGACCGCGGCCAGCGAAATCATCTCGCCGCCGATCTTGGCGAAACGCTTGGCGCGGCCGCGAATGGTGATGAAGCCGCCCTCATCGATAGAGACGACGTCGCCGGTGTCATGCCAGCCATCCGGCAGCGTTTCGAGCACGCCCGGCTTCTCGGCGCGCAGATAACCCGCCATGACATTGGGGCCGCGCACGAACAGCCGCCCGCCATCGTCGACACCGGGCACCGGGTCGAGGCGGTATTCCATGCCTGGCATGATTTTGCCGACGGTTCCGGAACGGTTGTACATCGGCGTGTTGATGGAAATCACCGGCGCGGTCTCGGTGACGCCATAACCTTCCAGGATGCGCACGCCGAACTTTTCCATATAGGTCATGCGCGTGGACGCCTTGACCGGCTCCGCGCCGGCAAAGCAATAGCGGATCGAGCGGAAGTCGTAAGGATGCGCGGTGCGCGCATAGCCGCTGAGGAACGTATCGGTGCCGAAGATGATCGTCGCGTTGGAGGCGTAGATCAGTTCCGGCACGATGCGGTAGTGCAGCGGCGACGGGTAGAAATAGACCGGCACGCCCGAGATCAGCGGCAGCACCATGCCGGCCGTCATGCCGAAGGAATGGAAGATCGGCAGCACGTTGAACACCTTGTCGCCCGAATGGAAATCGATGCGCGAGGCAGCCTGGGCGGCGTTGGCCAGGATGTTGCGATGCGTCAGCACCACACCCTTTGGTGTGCCTTCCGAACCCGAAGTGAACAGGATCACCGCCGGGTCGTTGGGCAAGCGCCGCGCGCGCGGCGTCGACTTGCGTAAGAGACCGAGTAGCTTGTCCTTGAGACCGATGGTCTTGCGCAGATCGTCGAGCCAGACGATGTCGACCGAGCGGCCGATTTCCTCGACCACCGCGCCGAGCTTTGCCTGCTCAACAAAGGCACGCGAGGTGAGCACGGTCTTCACTTCGGCGGCCTTGCAGGCGGACAGGATGTTGGCGGCACCCGCGGTGAAGTTGATCATCGCCGGCACCTTGCCGGCCGACATCACACCAAGAAGCGTCGCACATGAGCCGTTGGCGTTGGGCAGCATGATGCCGAGCGTCTGCTGATCGGCATAAAGGTTCTGGAATTTCTCGCCAAGCACGGCAGCGGCCGTGAGCAGCTTGCCGTAGCTCAGCGAACCGGTGACCGGATCCTGCACCGCAAGCTCTCCCATGCCGCGTTCAGTCGCCGTCTGGATGATCTTTTCCAGAACCGTCTTGTCGATGTCCTGCGTGCGGAAGACGAGGTCCGACATCACCTGATAGAGGGCCGCCCCCGCTGCGGCGCGGCGCTTGCGGCCCTTCAATTCCGGCGGCACTTCAAGCTTGACCGGTTGCAGAATGGTCACCTTGACCTTCGGGAACAGCCGGCGGCGTACATGCTGCGACGACAGCCGCGAGAAGTAGCTCTTCTCCAGCCCGTCGATGCGCACCGGCACGACCATTGAACCCGTCTTGTCGGCGACCATGGCGGCGCCGTCATAGACCTTCATCAGCCCGCCGGTGACGGTGATGCGGCCTTCGGGAAAGATGACCAGCGGATCGCCGCCCTGTACGACCTTGATCAGCGTGCGTGTCGACATCGGCTTGGCCGGGTTGAGCGGCAGAGCGCGGGCAAGCTTCATGAACGGCTTCATCCACCAGGCCTGCGCGATGGTATAGTCAATGGCGAAGACCGGCTCTTCATCGGTCAGCGTCAGCGCCAGCGGACCATCGAGAAAGCTGACATGGTTGAGCGCCAGGATCGGCGCCTTGCCGGCCGCCTTCAGGTTGTCCATGCCCTCGACCTCCAGGCGCAGGAAGGCGCGGAACAGGATGGAGACGAAATCGCGAAAAGCATTGGTCGGCAGGAATTTCAGCATCAGCCAGGCGGCGGCGGCGTTGGCCACGGCGAGCCCGAACAGAATGCCGCCGGTGGAGACTTTCGTCTGGATCACGGCGACAAGAATACCGCCGACTGTCATGAAGCCGGCATTGACGATGCTGACGGCAGCGACGACGCGGGCGCGGCGCGCTTCAGGCGACCAGGCCTGTACCGCAGCGAAGGTCGGCACCACGAGGAAGGCGCTGGCGATGGCCATGCCGGCAAGGTCGATCGCAACACGGATCGTGTTTGGCCCGGCGAAGAACAGGGCAAGCGTCTCCGCCCTTGGCGAAGGCTGCATGCTCCAGATGGTCCAGGCCAGATGCAGGCCGAACAGCGCCAGCAGCGCCGTGCCGACCGGTGCGGGCAGAAGCACAATGCGGCCCTGCGACATCCATGCGGCAATGGCCGAACCGATGGCGATCGAGACGGCGAAGACAGCGAGATAGACGGTGACGGCGATCTCGTCGCCGCCGAGCGAATCCTTGATCAGAGTCGGCAGGATCGACAGCACGATGGCGCCGATCAGCCAGAACCATGAGGTCATCAGGCCGGCGCGCCAGATGCGCGTGTCGGTGCGCAATTCTGAGACCTGGCGCCAGGTCGAACGGAAGATGTTCTTGTCGATGACAAGGTCGGGCGCCGCCGAACCGGTGGACGGGATGTAGCGGCTGACGAACCAGCAACCGACGGCGAGCGCCATCATGATCGGTCCGAACACCGTGACGCCGATGCCATCGGCCGAAACCACGCCACCGGCAATGGTGCCGCCGAGGATGGCGGCAAACGTGGCCGACTCGATCCAGGCGTTGGCCTTGGGCAGTTCCTTGCGCTCGAGATGATCGGGCAGGATGCCGTATTTGATCGGTCCGAACAGCGCCGAGATGATGCCGAACATGAGCAGCGCCGTCATCAGCACCGGGATCGACGAGAGCGCGATACCGGCGACGGAGACAGCAGCGGCGGCAATCTCCGCGAATTTGAGCCTGCGCGCGATGAGCGCTTTGTCGAACCGGTCGGCAATCTCGCCGCCAAGAGCCGACAGAAGCAGAAAGGGGGCCATGAAGACGGCCCCCGCCAAGGTGACCAACGAGGCCGCCTGATCGGCGGCCAGCGTGAAGAGGATCAGGAACACCAGCGTGTTCTTGAGAAAATTGTCATTGAAGGCGGACAGGAACTGCGTCCAGAACAGAGGCGCAAAGCGCCGGGACAACATCAGATGCGTGTTCATGGCGATTTCCATTTTGCGGAACCCTGCGACGATGTGCCGGAGGCCCCGCGGGTTGAAGGCGGTGTTTCAATCTCAGTGATATCAGTGAGCTGATTAAACTTCCTTACTGCGCTTGATGCTCATCCACGGCTTTCGGCACCAGATATGAACATCGTTCACAGTCGAACACTACCATATCTTGAACATTGTTCAAGAGAAAAATGAACGTCGTTCACTTCGCCTGAAAACGAAACCTGCGACGGGTGATGTATGTCAGGATTAGGACGCCTCAGTGGCCGGATTTGATCCGAGCGTCGCTACCGTCTTCAGCGCGCCGTCGAGCATGTCGCCCTTCTCGTCCTTCAGCGCCATCTCGCGCAGGCGGCGGATCCAGTCGGCAGCGTCGGCACGCCCCTTGACCAGATCAAGCGCCGACAGCACACGGTCGAATTTCGACTGGGCGCGGACATGGGTGTCGCTGTAGCCCTTGATCAGTCGGCGGCAATTGAGGATTTCGACCGCCAGCGCGTAGTCCTGGGGCACATAGCCAAGTGCCAAGGCGTACCAGCGATCGACGTGGGCCATCTCGACCTTGTGGCGCAGCAAGCGGCGGCGCCAGCGGCGCAGGCCACCGATAAACCAGAGTGCAGCGAAGCCCGCAAAGCTGTCCGTGCGGATGCGGCGGCCATGGTTGATGCGGCGGTCGAGAAAGGCAGCGAGTTTCGGCCGGTTCTCGATGTAGCTGCCCAGCCCCGCCGGCAGCGTGCCGCAGAACTCCTCGATACGCGGATGGAAATATTCGGTCACCTGCAGGATCGAGCCGTCCTTGACGCCGACTTCCTTGCGGACACGCTTGTCACGCGTCGAACGCGTTTTCAGATCGGCAACGCGGATCATGTCGTCGTAGCACAGGGCGTTGGCGAGATGTTTGGCGGCGGCGATAGACAGCGCATGGGCATGGTCGTCACCGTCCAGCGCAACGGCCTTGTCCAGCCTGTCGAGATAGTCCCGCCCATAGGCGATATCCTGATAGTCGACGACCTTCCGCAGGCCCCGAAGCGCCATGTCGCGGATCGCTACGGGCATCAAGTCGATGCGGGCGGCCAAAGCCTGCCATCCCTGCAGCAGGTTTTGCGGACCGCTGACGCGCCCTGCACCAGATTCGACAATCGCCGGCTCTGCCACCTTTGGCGCCGGCGCCGCTGTGCCACGCGTGCGATCATAGGCGGCGCCGAAGGCGGCAAGGCTGGCCTTGACGCCACGCCCTCCGGCGCCGATCGCCTGTTCGTAGCTTTCGCGCGTGAACGGCAGCGCATCGGAGCCGGCCAGTGCGCCGAGCAGGCTGGCCGAAATCATCGAACCATTGTCGGCGGCGATCTTCTCCATGTCGAAAGCGATGAAGCGCTTCGATGCGGCCTCGCCCGTTGCATGCACCTTGGACGACGAGGCCCGGCCATCGCCCGGCTCGATCTTCTCCGACACGGCGGCGATGCGGTGCGACGAGGCGATCAGCGTGGTGCGTTCCGGCGTGACGAAACCACGGATAATGGCCCGGCCGGCCTCCATCAATTCGGCGGCGATCAGAATGTCGACATCGCCTTGCGACGGCGACAGCGCGAAGACAGGCAAGCGGCCGGTGTCTCGGGCCATTTCTATATAATAGATGGTGGCGCCAGTGCGCTGGGCAACGCCGGCGACCGAGGTCGATTGCGCGACGTAGGAATTGCGCTCGGCAACGTCGGTGATCCAGTCGGCCAGCACGCCGCCGCCCTGCCCGCCGACCGCCAGCACGGCGAGCTTTATGACGCGCTCATCGTCTTGGGCGCCGGGCCGGGCGCGGAATGGCGGGACAGCGTCAAGCATCGGCGAAGGTCAGGCGCCGGCTTTCGCGGCGGCGCTGCAACAGGCCGATGGTGGCGCGGCGTGCTGATTCCAGGAAGCGGTCCCAGCGGCTCGGATTGTGCACGACGTCGGCTCGGTAGAAGGAGGGGCAGAGCACCGCCGCATCGGCAACCTCGCCGCAATTGCCGCAGCCGACGCAGCTCTGGTCGATCGATGCCACCGGATCGTCGCGCAGCGGATCGTCGAGCGACTTCACCGACAGCGACGGGCAGCCGGACAGCCGCATGCAGGCATGGTCGCCGGTGCAGATGTCCTCGTCGACTCCGAACTTTGGCTTGACGACCCTTGTCCCGCCCTTGATCGCCTGGTCGACCAACGGCTTTTCGCGGCGCTGCCGGTTGAGCATGCATTCGGACGAGGCGACGATGACCTTCGGCCCCTTCTCGTCCGTCGTCAGCGCCTCGCGCAGCGTGTCCTGCATCTTGGTGACGTCATAGGTGCGGTCGACATGGCGCAGCCATTTGACGCCCATGCCCTTCACCGCTTCGGTGATCGGATGCTTGGTCGACTTGGTCTTGTTGCCGGCGCGCGATGACAGGATGTCCTGGCCGCCGGTGGCGGCCGAGTAGAAATTGTCGACGATGACGATGACGCCGTCGTTCTTGTTGAACACCGCATTGCCGATCGAGGAGGTCAGGCCGTTGTGCCAGAAGCCGCCATCGCCGACGAAGGAGATCGAGCGGCGCTTGGCGTCGGGCGAATTGAACGCCGAGGCCGAGGCCGGGCCGAGACCATAGCCCATGGTCGTGGCGCCGAGCTCGAAAGGCGGCATGATCGAAAACAGGTGGCAGCCGATGTCGGAAGCGATGTGATGCTTGCCGAGCTCCTGCTCGACCAGTTTGGTCGCGGCAAAGATCGGCCGCTCCGGGCAGCCAATGCAGAAGCCTGGCGGACGGCCAGGCACGACGTTGATCAGATCAGCGGTGTCGACGCCGTCGCCGACCTTGTTGGGCGCACGCACTTCGCCCGGCAAGAGATGCGGCGCCTCGGCGCGCAGGAAGGTGCCGATGCCGTCGAGCATCACCTGGCCGGTATATTCGCCGGCCATCGGCAGATACTCCTTGCCGACCAGCCTGGTGCCGCGCCCGGCCTTGTGCAGCATCGCGGCAAAGGCCTGCTCGATGTAATTGGGTTGGCCTTCCTCCACGACCAGCACCGCCTGCTTGCCTTCACAGAAGGTGAGGAATTCGTCGTCGATCAAGGGATAGACGGCGTTGAGCACGTAGAGCGGCACGTCCGTCTCGCCATAGGTGTCGGCAAGGCCGAGACGCTGCAAGGCGCGGATGACCGAATTGTACATACCGCCCTGCATGACGATGCCAACCGAGCCATGATCCGAGCCGAAGAATTCGTTGATCTTGTTGTTGCGGATGAAATCGACCGCCGCCGGCCAGCGTTTCTGCACCTTTTCCTTCTCGTGCAGGAAGGACGCGGGCGGCAGCACGATGCGGCCGGTGTCGCGGCGCGGCGCGTCCAGCGCATCGGCGACCGTCATTGGCGGGCGCTTGTTGTCCTTGGCGATGAAATGGCCGTGCACGTGGCAGCAGCGGATGCGCACCTGCAGCATGACCGGCGTGTTGGAGATCTCGGACAGCTCAAAACCATCCTCCACCGCCTTGACGATCGACGGCAGGTTCGGGCGCGGGTCGAGCAGCCAGACCTGGCTCTTCATGGCAAAGGCATGGCTGCGCTCCTGCATGATCGAGGAGCCCTCGCCATAGTCCTCGCCGACGATGATCAGCGCGCCGCCGGTGACGCCACCGGAGGCGAGGTTGGCCAGCGCATCGGAGGCGACATTGGTGCCGACGGTCGACTTGAAGGTCGCGGCACCACGAATGGGATAATGCACCGAGGCCGCGAGCATGGCGGTGGCGGTGGCTTCCGAGGCGCTGGCTTCGAAATGCACGCCGAGCTCGCCCAGAATGTCCTGCGCGTCGGCCAGCACATCCATCAGATGGCTGATCGGCGCACCCTGATAGCCGCCGACATAGCCGACGCCGCATTGCAGCAGCGCCTTGGTGATGGCGAGGATGCCTTCGCCGGCAAATTCCTCGCCGGCGCCGAGCCTCAGCTTTTCGACTTCCTTGGCAAAAGACCGTTCGGCCATTTCTTGACTCCTTCCGTTACCGCCTGGCGGTGGCGGCGCGTAGGTCTAGATGTCGTGCTTGCGAATGTTCTTCAGCATCTTCAAAAGCGTGGCGATCAGGGCCGCATATTCGGCATCGTCGATATCGTCGAACATCGCCTCGAAGGCGTCATGCATGGCCGGCCAGGCGCGGGTGAACTCGGCGCGGCCTTCATCGGTCAGGAAGACATGGCGGATGCGGCTGTCGGTGACGCCCTGCTCGCGCCGCACGAAGCCTTGCCCCTCCAGCGTGTCGAGCGTGCGGCTCAAGGTCGACTGTTCGATGACCGTATAGACAGAAAGATCGTTGACGGTGACGCCGTCGGTGACCGACAGGACAGCCAGCGTGCGGACCTGCGAAATGGTCAGGCCCTGCTTGCGGAAATCGTCGCGCAAGGTGGCGTTGTAACGGCCCATGATGCGGTTCATCAGATAGGGCGCGAATTGCTGCAGGCCGATCTGGCCCAAGGTCGAAATGCGCTGACGCTTTTCCGCGACCTTCTGCTCCATCACAACCTCCCTGCCAGGAGAAAGCCTGAGCCGCCGCCGAGGCCGGCGCCGGGATGGGTCGAGGCGCCGATATGGTAGAGACCTTTGATGCCGGTCTGGTGGTTGCGACTGGTCTTGAACGGCCGCCACAGGAACGACTGGTCGATGGTCGAGGAGCCGCCATAGGGGTCGCCGCCGACCAGATTGATGTTCATCGCTTCGAGATCGGCCGGCGAGTAGGCGCGGCGCGCAATGACGCTATCCTTGAAGCCGTCGATATGGCTGGCGAGGGTCGCCTCGGCCCGGTCGGCATAGGCTTCGCGCAATGCGTCGGTCCACTGTCCGTCAGCCGGCGCCTGCAGCTTGCCGGCGGCATCGCCCTTGATGTGGCGGGGCGCCTCGGGCAGTTGCAGCCAAAGGATCGCCTTGTCTTCAGGGCAACGCGACGGGTCGAGCGCATGCGGCTGGCCGACACAGATCGTCGGCACTTCCGGCAGCATGCCGCGCACCGCCTCGTTGCAGGCTTTCGACACGCCATCCAATCCCGGCGTCAGATGCAGCAACGCGACCTTGTCGAGGCCTTCGCCGCGCCAGGACGGCGGCTTGTCCAGCGCATAGTGGATCTGGAAATTGCCTTTGCCGTAGCGATAGTTCTGTGTTGCCTCGACATCAGCTTTGGGAGCCTCGCTGCCGAGCAGCCGGCCATAGAGCTGCGTCGGCGTGACCGAGCAGATGACGCTCTTGTTCGCCGTGATGGTTTCGCCAGACGCCAGCCGCACGCCGGTCGCGCGGCCACCGGTCTGAACGATTGAGGCGACATCGGCGCTGGTGCGGATCTCGCCGCCACGTTCCCTGATCAGGGCTTCGAAGGCGGCAAGCAGGTTCTTCGCCCCGCCCTTGACGATCGGCGCACCGGCCGCCTCCAGCGCGAAGGCGATCACCTTGGCGATCTGGCCAGAGAAGGCATCCTCGGGCCCAAGTCCGGCATGCAGAACCCAGGGCGCCCAAAGCGCGCGGATGGTTTCGGATTGATACGTGTTTTCCAGCCAGCTTCGCGCCGGCACCAGCGCTTCGCCGAGAAAGGCGGCAAGGCCACGCGGGCTACGCCGCCAGGCATTGCCGGCCAACAGCTTCGCTGTGGGATAAGACCACAGGCTGCCGCCGAGCAGGCCGAACAGCAGGCCGGCATTGCGCTCGATGCCACCCACATCGTCCGCGTGCCTATCGCCATCACCAGCGGCGATCGCATTGATTGCCGCGACGTTGGCGGCGCGGTCGGTGCTCAGCACGGCGTGACTGCCGTCCGGCCGCAGCACGCCGGTCGGCGTGTCGGTGTGGCAGAACTCCAGCCCGTGCCGGGCCAGATCGCCGCCCAATGCCGCAAAGGCCGGCGAGGTGATGAACAGCACGAAGGTCGTCGCCATCACATCATGAATGAAGCCGGGCGCGGTGATCGCCTCGGTGCGCATGCAACCGCCGATGCGGTCGTTGCGCTCGAGCACGAGCACCTTGGCGCCCTTGGCGCCCTTGGCGCCCTTGGCGCCAAGCATCGCCGCGCAGACCAGCGCGTTGATGCCGCTGCCGACGATGATGTGATCCGGCTGGCTCACTTTAGCGTGCTTTCGCTTAGCCTTTCGACACAAGCGCCAGCGCGCGGATCGGGCTGCCGGTGCCGTGCTCGATCTTCAGCGGCGCCGCGATCAGAATAGCGCCTTTCGGCGGCAACTGGTCGAGGTTGCAGAGGCTGGCCAGACCATAACGGTTGGCCTTGTGCATCAGCGTGTGCGCCGGGAATGGCGGCTCCATGCCGCCGGCCTTGCCGGCATCGGTGCCGATCGTCTCCGAGCCCCAGCCCTTGATGTCCTTGCTGATCAGGAACTGGATGGCTTCGGCCGTCGGGCCTGGCGTGTGCGGGCCGGTCTCATTGGCATTGAGGAACTCGGCTTCCGAACCGTTGCGCTTGTACCAGTCGGTGCGCATCACCACCCACTCACCGGCATTGATGGCGCCATGCTTGGCTTCCCATGCCTTGATGTGGTCGACGGTGAGCAGAAAATCGTGGTCGGCGGCGGCTTCCGCGGAGCAGTCGATGACATTGACCGGGCCGACGAAATTCTGCGCCGGAATGGTGTCGGTGGCGCCGTCCGGATAATCCTTGCCGCTGATCCAATGCTGTGGCGCGTCGAAATGCGTGCCCGAGTGCTCGCCCAGCTTCAGCCAGTTCCAGGCCCACCAGGGGCCGTTCTTGTCATAGCGCGAGATGTTGTGGATCTCGACCTTCGGTGTGTCGACGGCAAGCTCCGGCGGCAGCTTGATCAGGGGCGTATCGGGACCGAGCGGCGCCGACAGGTCAACCACCTTGATGGCGCCTGAAAGCAGCTGGCCGGCGACTTCGCCGAGGAGTTTTTGAGTGTCCATGGTCTCTGTTCCCTCTTTGTCAGTGATGATCAAGGCTCGTCTCGGCCCTTAATATCCTACTAGACGAAAACATATGCATCTGCAATTATCTTTAAGCATAAAGGAAATGGGAACGGGGCGTGAGCGAGTTCGACGCCATCTTTATCGGGGCGGGCCACAACAGTCTGGCATGCGCCGCGCATCTGGCGCTCAAAGGCTGGAAAACCGGGATTTTCGAGCGCAGTGCAACAATCGGCGGCGCCATCCAGACCGGCGAATTCACCCTTCCAGGCTTCCGCCACGATTTCGGTGCGATGAATCTGAGCCTGTTTGGCGGCTCTGCCTTCCACCGGAAATATGCAAATGAATTGAAAGCGCAGGGTCTGGAGTTCGCGCCTGTCGCCGATTGTTTCGCTAGTGCCTTTCCGGATGGACGCTGGTTCGGCGTCAGCAACGATCTGGAAAAGACCGCTGCGCGCATGGCCGCTTTCTCAGCCGCCGATGCCGCGACATGGCGCAGGTTGGTCGCCGCCTTCCCGGCGGAGGCCGAACATCTTTTCCGGCTTTTGGGCTCGCCGATGAGCGCCCGCGCGCTTGCCGGCACCGTCTGGAACCTGTGGCGCAAGAAGGGTGTGGCGGGCGCGCTCGACACCGGCCGCTTGCTGTTGTCCTCACCCCGCGCGTGGCTGGAGGAAAACTTCGAGTCTGCGCATGTGCGGGCAACACTCGCGACTTGGGGCATGCATCTCGACTTCGCGCCCGACATCGCCGGCGGTGCCGTATTCCCCTATCTGGAATCGATGGCCAACCAGAGCTTCGGCATGGTGCTTGGCAAGGGTGGCGCCGACACCATCATCCGTGCCCTGTCGGGCATGGTCATATCCGCCGGCGGCAAGATCGTCACCGAGGCAGAGGTTGCGGAGATCACGGTCTCAGGCGGAAAGGCAACCGGCGTGCGGCTCGCATCCGGCGAGACGCACACCGCGACCAAAGCGGTGATCGCCGGGGTCGCGCCCAAGGCGCTAAGCGAGAAGTTGCTGCCGAACGGTTCCGGCGACACCGGCTTTGATACGGCGATGAAAAAGTTCCGCCACGCGCCGGGCACGATGATGATCCATCTGGCGCTCGACGACCTGCCCGACTGGCGCGCCGGCACCGAGTTGCGGCAGTTTGCGTACGTGCATCTTTCGCCGTCGCTCGATGCCATGTCGCGCACCTATCAGCAGGCGATGGCGGGCATGCTGCCGAACGAGCCCGTGCTGGTCGTCGGCCAGCCGACCGCGATCGATCCGTCGCGCGCGCCTCGGGGCAAGCATGTGCTGTGGGTGCAGGTGCGCATGCTGCCCGCTGAAATCCTTGGCGATGCGGCCGGCAAGATCGCGCCCGCGCATTGGGATCAGGTCAAGGACGCCTACGCCGACCGTGTCCTCGACATCATCGAGACCTATGCGCCCGGCCTGCGCAACAATATCCTCGGCCGTTCGGTGTTCTCGCCCATCGACCTCGAACGCGAGAACCCGAACCTCGTCGGCGGCGACCAGGTCTGCGGCAGCCATCATCTGGCGCAGAATTTCCTGTTCCGCCCGGCGCGCGGCTATGCCGGCTGGAACACGCCGGTCGGCAATCTGCATCTCACGGGCGCCGCGACATGGCCGGGTGCCGGCACCGGTGCGGCTTCGGGCTTCATGCTCGCGCAACAGCTTGGCGGGAGGTAGCTCCAAAGATTTCATGAAGGCGACGAGAGGCAAGGCGCTGCTGCCCACGAAGCCTGAACCAATGAACTGACACTGCCGCGCAAAGACAACAAACAACAAGGGGAACGACCATGACAATCAACAGACGCGAATTGCTGGGATACAGTGCCGCGGCACTTGGGGTGGCCGCAGTCGGCCTGCCACAGATCGCCAAGGCGGCGGCTGGCGAACTGACTATCGCCTACAACGTCAACCTGCCGTCCTGGGATCCGACCACCGGACCCTCGGCGGTGAACCCGACGATCCAGGGCCTTTACCAGTCAGTGTTCGACCAGTTCATCCCGCAGAAGCCGGACCTGTCCTTTGCGCCCGGCCTGCTCACCGAATGGGGCTGGAACGACGACCGCACCAAGGTGATGATGACGGTGCGCGAAGGCGTGACCTGGCATGACGGCTCGCCCTTCACCCCCGAGGATGTCGTGTGGTCGCTGCAGCGGGCGGGCGACGAAAAGACCGGCAACCCGATCCAGTTCGTCTGGAAGAACGTCAACAATTTCAAGATCGACGGCAACAAGATCACCGGCGACGTCGTGCAGTTCGACCCGGTCTATTTCAAGTGGATGTCGTTCCTGACCGGCTACATCCTGCCGAAGGCCTATTACGAGAAGGTCGGCGCCGAAGGCTTTGAGAAGGCGCCGATCGGCACCGGCCCCTACATGGTCGAGAAGTTCGAGCGCAACGCCTTCCTGCGGCTGAAGGCCAATCCGACCTATTGGGGCGGCAAGCCGGCCTTCGAGAATGTGACGATCAAGTTCGTCACCGACGCGGCGAGCCGTGTCGCCGAAATCGAGTCCGGTTCCTCGCAGGTGACGCTCGAGATCCCGTACGAGGAATATGACCGGCTGATCGCCAAGGACGGGCTGGCCGGCTCGTGCAAGAACGTCTCCGACATCGGCATGATCTTCTTCAACAACAAGGACGCCATGCTGGACAAGAATGTCCGCCAGGCGGCCGTGATGGCGGTGGACAAGGAGCTTCTGGTCAAGCGATTGCTGCGCGGCTACGGCCAGCCGATCGCGACACTGGAAACGCCGGAATACGCGGCCTACGACCCGTCGATCAAGGTCGAGCACAATCCGGAGAAGGCCAAGGAACTGCTGGCGGCCTCCGGCTACTCACCGGAGAAGCCCGCCAAGATCACCATCCAGACCACCAAGGGCTTCAAGCCCAAGGATTACGAGATGGTGCAGGCAATCGTCGGCATGTGGCGCAAGGTCGGCATCGAGGCGACGATCGAAGTCTACGAGATCGCCAAGCACTACGAACTGCGCGCCGCCCACAAGCTGGCACCGGCGGCCTTCTACAATTGGGGCAATGCCATCGGCGATCCGACCACCTCGACCGGCTTCGCCATGTTCGGGCCGTCGCCGCACTCGTCGTGGAAGACCGACGACCTCGATGCCAAGATCGGACCGCTGTGGGGCGAGAAGGATGAGGCCAAGCGCATTGCCGGCTGGAAAGCGGTCGACAAGTACATCGCCGAGCAGGCCTATGTGCTGCCGGTGCTGCAGTTCGCACAGCCGGTCGTGCATGCCAAGGGCGTCAAGGTGGTGCAGCATCTTTCCGGCGCGCTGCTGCCGGCACTGATGACCCCGGCCTGATAGAAGGCCTGGAATTGCCGCGCGCCGTCGCCAGCGACGGCGCGCATTTCCATCAGGCATACGAGCCCTCGGGCTCCTGCAAAGATTTACATGCTCCTGCAACGATTCCTGATCCGCCTTCTGACGATGCTGATCACGCTGTTCGGCGTGGCTGTCGTCGTCTTCGTCGTGATCCGCGTCGCGCCTGGCGACCCGATCGCGATGATGCTGCCGCCCGGCGCGACGGATGCCGACATTGCCCGGCTGCGTGCGCTTTACGGGCTCGACAAGACCATCGTGCAGCAATTCTTCATCTGGCTGTCCGGCGTTGTCCGGGGTGATTTCGGCACCTCGATCTCGCTCAGGCAGGACGTGCTCGGCCTTGTCTTCAACCGGCTGCCGGCAACGCTGGAACTTGCCATCGTTGCGCTCATCATGGCGGTGGCGCTCGGCGGCACGACGGCGATCATCGGCGCGCGCGAACGCGGCACGGCGGTCGAGGCCGGCCTCGACATCGCCAGCGGTGCAGCGCTTTCCATTCCGGATTTCCTGTGGGGCCTGGTGCTGATCCTGCTGTTCGGTGTGCTGGTGCCGATCTTCGACATTTCAGGCCGCGTGTCGCCGCAGCTCGACCTGCCCTTCGTTACCCAGTTCTACCTGTTCGAGAGCATTCTGCGCCTACGCCTCGACCTGACCTGGGATCTGCTCAAACATATGCTGATGCCGGCGGTTGCCCTGGCGTTGCCGCTGGCGGCGATCATCTCGCAATTGTTGAAACAGTCGCTCAAGGAAGTGCTTGATCTCGACTATGTCGTGCTGGCGCGGGTCAAGGGGTTTTCGGAAACGCAGGTCATCCTGCGCGAAGCGTTGAAGAACGCCGCTTTGCCGACGCTGACGCTCGTCGGCGTGCAGTTCACATTCCTCATCGGCGGCACCGTCATCGTCGAGCGGCTGTTCTCCTATGAAGGCCTCGGCAACATGGCGATCGACGCCGTCATCAACCGCGACCTGCCGCTGATCCAGGGCATCGTGCTGGTCTTCGCGCTGCTGTTCGTGCTGATCAATCTCGTCGTCGACATGATGTATGCGCTGCTCAATCCGAGGCTGCGCCATGGATAGAGCCTCAAGACGCGGACTGAGCCCCAGGCTGTGGCTTGCCGGCGGCTGGCTGCTGCTGGCGCTGCTGGCTGCGATCTTCGCGCCGCTGGTCGCGCCGCAGGACCCGCTGGCGCAGGATCTGATGCTGGAGCGGCTGCCGCCATTCTGGCTCGATGGCGCCGAGCCCGGCTATTGGCTGGGCACCGACAGCCTCGGCCGCGATCTCTTGTCGCGACTGATCTTCGGCGGCCGCATCGCCTTCATCGTCGCCTTTTCCGCCGCGATAGCCGCCTGCCTCTTCGGCTCGACGCTCGGGCTGATCGCAGGCTATTTCGGCGGCTGGGCTGATCGCATCATCTCGCGCATCGTCGATGTCTGGATGGCGTTTCCGCCGGTGCTGTTCGCCATCCTGCTGGTGGCAGTGCTCGGCACCGGCTTGAGCTCTGTCATCCTGGCCATAGCCATTATCGACTGGACACGCTTCTGCCGGGTGATCCGCGCCGAGGCGATGGGCCAGTCGCGCATGGACTATGTCGAGAATGCGCGCATCGCCGGCTATGGCCGCATCGGCATCATGCTGCGCGAAGTGCTGCCCAATGTGGTGCCGTCAGTCGTGGCGCTGCTGTCGCTGGAAATGGGCATCGCCGTCATCGTCGAAGCGATCCTGTCCTTCGTCAATTTGTCGATCTCGACCGACGATCCGACCTGGGGCGGCATCATCGCCGAGGGGCGGCTGTCGATCCATCAGGCCTGGTGGGTGCTGGTGTTTCCGCTGATCACGCTGATCCTCACCGTGCTCTCGTTCAGCCAATTCGGCGAGGCGCTGAAGACGCGCTTCGACCCGGTGCTGCGATGAGCGCCTGTCTCGACATCACCAATCTGAGCGCGGTGCTGCCGAATGGCGAGCGCGTGCTGCGCTCGGTATCGCTCTCCGTGCAACCCGGCGAAGTCCGCGCGCTGGTCGGCGAGAGCGGCGCCGGCAAGACGATGATCGGCAAGGCGGTTCTTGGCGTGCTGCCATCAAGCGTGCGCATCGTCGAAGGCGACATGCTGCTCGAGGGCGAAGACCTCGGCAGGCTGCAACCCAAGGCACGACGCACTCTGATCGGTGCCCGCACGGCGCTGATCCCGCAGGACCCGCTGACCGCGCTCAACCCGTCGCGCCGCATCGGTCCGCAGATGACCGACCGGCTGGTGCGCATTCTCGGCTGGAGCGGCGAGAAGGCGGATCAACGCGTCCGGCAATTGCTGGACGAAGTGCAGATCCGCGACCCCGACCGGGTGCTGAAGAGCTATCCGCACGAACTGTCCGGCGGCATGCGCCAGCGCGTGCTGATCGCCGCCGCCTTCGCCGCCGAGCCCCGGCTGATCGTCGCCGACGAACCTACCACGGCACTCGACGTGACCGTGCAGAAGCAGATCCTGCGCCTGATCGCTGCGTTGCAGCGCGAGCACGGCACGGCAATCCTGTTCGTCACCCATGATCTCGGCGTCGTCGCCAAGATCAGCCAGAAGGTGTCGGTGCTTTATGCCGGCAAGGTGGTGGAAGAGGCCGAAACGGCCGCTCTCTTCGCCGCGCCGCAGCACCCTTATACTCGCGCACTGATGGCCGCCACGCCGCGCTACACCGACCCGTTCGCCTCGTTGAAGCCTGTAGATGATGCCGTGCTGGCTGGGCTCGCTTCGGAGATCGCTGCCGCCGACCAAGCCTGGAGGCGGCCGCATGGCTGAGCCGCTGTTTTCCGTGCGCGGACTGAAGGTCGCGCTGCCCGACATGACGCGCAAGCCGCTGATCGGCCGCGCGCCATTGGCCGAGATTTTGAAAGGCCTGGATTTCGACCTGCCAAGCGGCTCGGTGACCGGCATTGTCGGCGAATCCGGCTCCGGCAAGTCGACGCTTGGCCGCGCGCTGGTCAGGCTGCTGGAGCCGAGCGCCGGCAGCATCAGCTTCGACGGACGCGATATAACCCACCTGCCGGAGGCGGAGTTGCGACCACTGCGCCGTGACCTGCAAATGATCTTCCAGGACCCGATGTCGTCGCTCAACCCGCGCCGTACCATTGCCAGCATCATCGCCGCGCCGCTGAAGCAGAACGGCCTTGGCGACAATTTGAAGACCAGAGTCGCTGAAGCGCTACAGCGCGTCGGCCTGCCGCAGAGCTTCGCCAGCCGCTATCGCCACGAACTGTCGGGTGGCCAGCGCCAGCGTGTAGGCATTGCGCGCGCACTGGCGCTGTCGCCGAAATTCGTACTGGCCGACGAGATCGTCTCCGGGCTCGACGTATCGACGCAGGCGCAGATCCTCACATTGCTGGAGAAGCTGGCGGCGGAGATGGGGCTGACCGTTGCTTTCATCAGCCACGATCTGTCTGTCATCCGGCGCCTGTGCCGGCAAGTCATCGTCATGCGCGAAGGCGTTATCGTCGAGGCCAGCGCCACCGACGCTTTGTTCGACAACCCGCGACAAGCCTACACGCGCGACCTCATCGCTGCCATTCCACTGCCCGAAATCGACGCCGGTTGGCTGGACATAGCTGCCGTCGCCAAGGCCCCAACCTGAATGCAAACGCGCGCCGAGAAGCGGGCTTCGGACGTGCGACCGCAAAGATCCAAGTCCCGCCAATGGAGAGGACCGACATGAAGACGATACTTCGAAATGCAACGCTCGCCGCCGCTGTCCTTGGCAGTGCCGGCATGGCCTCGGCGGATTCGATCCCGGGCATGCGCGGCCACGATCACACCGGCATCACCGTCCCCGACATGAAGCAAGCGGTCGACTTCTTCACCGAAGTGGTCGGCTGCAAGAAGGCGATGGCGTTCGGCCCGTTCGCCGACGACAAGGGCACCTTCATGCAGGATGTGCTGGGTGTCGACCCGAAAGCTGTCATCGAGCAGATCACCATGGTGCGCTGCGGCTACGGATCGAACATCGAGCTGTTCAAATACACCGCACCCGACCAGAAAGATTTGACGCCGAAGAACAGTGACATTGGCGGCTTCCACATTGCCTTCTATGTCGATGATGTCGCCGCTGCGAAAGCCTATCTCGATGGCAAGGGCGTCAAGACACGAATGGGACCTCTGCCTGTCAAGGAAGGGCCAGCCGCCGGCCAGACCATTCTCTATTTCCAGGCGCCCTGGGGGCTGCAACTGGAAGCGATCAGCTATCCCGACGGCATGGCCTATGAGAAGGGTGCCGAGACGGTGCTATGGAGCCCGAAGAACCCGGACAAATGATCAGCCGGCGCGCTTGCGCAACGACATGCAAGCGCGCCGCCCGATATCTGCATAATGATTTCGACATAAAACTTTAAGCTTGAAATATCTTGCCTCCGGCGCGATACTCGCAGTTGCAGCAAGCGAAGAGGAGAACGCAGACATGAAGGTTGCGGTTCTCGGCGGCGGACCAGCCGGCCTCTACTTTGCCATCTCTATGAAGCTGCGGGACGCCGCCCATGACGTGACTGTGTTCGAGCGCAACCGCGCCGACGACACATTCGGCTGGGGCGTGGTGCTGTCGGCCGAGACGCTCGACAATCTCGCCAAGAATGATCCGGTCAGCGCCGTCTGGATCAAGAAGCATTTTGCCTATTGGGACGACATCGCCGTCATTCATGACGGCGTGCGCACGGTCTCGTCAGGCCATGGCTTCTGCGGCATCGGCCGCAAGCGGCTGCTGGTCCTGCTGCAGCGCCGCGCGCGCGAACTCGGCGTCAAGCTGATGTTCGAGACCGACATCGCCGACCCCCGCCCCTATATGGAGACGCACGATCTTGTCGTCGCCGCCGACGGGCTGAACTCCCGGGCGCGCAACACCTTTGTCGATGTCTTCAAGCCCGACATCGACACCCGCAAATGCAAGTTCGTCTGGCTCGGTACCAACCAGAAGTTCGACGACGCCTTTACCTTCATCTTCGAGAAGACCGAGCATGGCTGGGTGTGGGCGCACGCCTACCAGTTCGACAGCGACACCGCGACCTTCATCGTCGAATGCAGCGAGCAGACCTGGGCCGCCTTCGGCTTCGGCGCGATGTCGCAGCAGGAGTCCATCGCCGTCTGTGAGCGCATCTTCGAAAAACATCTTGGCGGCCATGCACTGATGACCAATGCCAACCATATCAGGGGTTCGGCCTGGATCAATTTCCCGCGCGTACTGTGCGAGCGCTGGTCGTACAAGAATTTGGCGCTGATGGGCGACGCGGCGGCATCGGCGCATTTCTCGATCGGCTCCGGCACCAAGCTCGCTTTGGAAAGTGCGGTGGCGCTGGCCGAATATGTCGAAACCGAGCCGGACCTCGAAGCAGCCTTCCGCAGATATGAGGACGCCCGCCGCACCGAGGTGCTGAAGCTGCAATCGGCGGCGCGCAATTCGCTGGAATGGTTCGAGGAGGTCGAGCGTTATCTCGGCCTCGATCCGGTGCAGTTCAACTATTCGCTGCTGACCCGTTCGCAGCGCATCAGCCACGAGAATTTGCGGCTGCGCGATGCCGAGTGGCTGGGTGGCGCGGAAGAATGGTTCCAGCGCCAGGCGGGTGCCGGCGGCAACAGGCTGCGCCGGGCGCCGATGTTCGCGCCGTTCAAGCTGCGCGACATGAAGCTGCAAAACCGTGTCGTCGTCTCGCCGATGGCGCAATACAAGGCCGTCGACGGCTGCCCGACCGACTGGCATTTCACCCATTACGCCGAGCGCGCGAAGGGCGGCGCCGGCCTCGTCTATATCGAGATGACCTGCGTCAGTCCGGAAGGGCGGATCACGCCCGGCTGTCCCGGCTTCTACGCACCCGAACATGAGGCGGCGTGGAAGCGGCTGGTCGACTTCGTCCACACCGAGACCGAGGCGAAGCTCTGCGCGCAGATCGGCCATTCCGGCGCCAAGGGCTCGACCCGGCTCGGCTGGGAAGGCACGGACGTGCCGCTCGCGTCCGGCAACTGGCCAATCATGGCGGCATCGGCAGTGGCGTGGTCGCCCGAGAACCAGGTGCCGAAGGCGATGGATCGCGCCGACATGGATCTGGTGCGCGACCAGTTCGTGGCGTCGGCCGAGATGGCTCATCGGTGCGGTTTCGACATGCTCGAGATCCACGCCGCGCATGGCTATCTCCTGTCGTCCTTCATCACCCCGGTCACCAACCGGCGCACGGATGAGTATGGCGGTTCGCTTGAGAACCGCATGCGCTATCCCCTCGAAATCTTCCGTGCGGTGCGCGCTGCCTGGCCGGCGGGCAAGCCGATCTCGATGCGCATTTCGGCCAATGACTGGGTCGGCATCGAAGGCGTCACACCGGCCGACGCGGTGGAGATCGCACGGCTGCTGCATGAGGCCGGCGTCGATATCTGTGACGTCTCTGCCGGCCAGACCTCGGCACTGGCAAAGCCGGTCTATGGCCGCATGTTCCAGACGCCGTTTTCCGACCGCATCCGCAACGAGGTCGGCATGGCGACGATGGCGGTCGGCAACATCTATGAGCCGGACCATGTCAATTCGATCCTGATGGCCGGCCGTGCCGATCTGGTGGCGCTGGCCAGGCCGCATCTCGCCGATCCCTATTGGACCTTGCATGCTGCCGTGACGCTCGGGGACCGTGGCGTGAAGTGGCCGGATCCTTACCTGCCCGGGCGCGACCAGCTCTACCGTCTGGCCGAGCGCGATGCCGCCGCGGGGCTGAAAGTATGACGGCCGCTACAACGATTTCCGGCAAGCATGCGCTGGTCACCGGCGGCGGCTCCGGCGTCGGCCGGGCCATCGCGCTGGCGCTGGCTAGTGCTGGCGTCAGTGTGACCATTTGCGGTCGACGTGAAGCCGAGCTTGCCAAGGTTGCGGGCGAAAGCGAAGGCATTTTCGGCATCGCCGCCGATGTCACCAATGAGACAGCGATGGCCTCGCTTTACGAGACGGCGGAGGCGACGCGCGGCCCCTTCGACATCGTCGTCGCCAATGCCGGCATGGCCGGCAGCACGCCGGCGCACAAGACCACGCTTGCCGACTGGCAGCACACGCTCGACGTCAATTTGACCGGCGCCTTCCTGACGGTGAAACCCGCACTGGCCGGCATGGTCGCGCGCAATACCGGGCGGGTCGTCTTCATCGCCTCCACGGCCGGATTGAAGGGCTACGCCTATGTCGCGCCTTATGTGGCGGCCAAGCATGGCGTCGTCGGCCTGATGCGGGCGCTTGCCGCCGAGACGGCGAAATCCGGTGTCACCGTCAACGCTGTCTGCCCGGGCTTCGTCGAGACCGACATGCTGGAGGAGTCCATCCAGCGCATTGTCGAAAAGACCGGCCGTTCGGTCGAGCAGGCGCGAACAAGCCTTTCCTCAACCAACCCTCAAGGCCGCTTCATCCAGCCGCAGGAAATTGCCGCCGCTGTGCTCTGGCTGTGTGGTGACGCCGCGCAATCGATCACCGGACAGGCAATTTCGATCTCGGGAGGCGAGACATGGTAGCCGGCCCCCTGCCCGCACCCTCGGGACCCGGCAAGGACCGCCTGCGCCTGTGGATCAGGCTGCTGCGTGCCTCGCGCACGATCGAGGCCGAGCTGCGCGAGCGCCTGAAGAAGGAATTCGATACGACGCTGCCGCGCTTCGATGTGATGGCCGCCCTCTATCGCGTGCCGGAAGGCATGCTGATGAGCGACCTGTCACGCTTCCTGCTGGTCTCCAACGGCAATGTCACCGGCATTGTCGACCGGCTGGTTTCGGAAGGCCTCGTGGCGCGTGCGCGCCGCAATGGCGACCGCCGCACCTCGATGGTGCGGCTGACCGAAGAAGGCACCAAATCCTTTGCCACCATTGCCGCGGCGCATGAGGGCTGGATCGGCGAATTGCTGGGCAAGGTCAGCGAGGACGACGCGCGCCGGCTGACCGGCATGCTGACCTCGTTCCGCAGCAACTGGGAGGGACGCGAATGACAGGGATGGCCTGGCTCAAGCCGAAGCATTTCCTGTGGGAGGTCGAGGGCAGGATCGCCAAGGTCCGGCTCGACCGGCCGGAACGCAAGAACCCGCTGACCTTCGACAGCTATGCGGAACTCCGCGACACATTCCGCGACCTCGTCTACGCCGACGATGTCGACGCCGTGGTGTTCCTCTCCAATGGCGGCAATTTCTGCTCAGGCGGTGACGTCCACGACATCATTGGCCCGCTGGTCAAGATGGACATCAAGCAGCTGCTGGCCTTCACCCGGATGACCGGCGATTTCGTCAAGGCGATGCTGAATTGCGGCAAGCCGATCATCGCGGCGGTGGACGGCGTAGCGGTCGGCGCCGGCGCCATCATCGCCATGAGCTCCGATATCCGCATCGCCACGCCGGAAGCCAAGACCGCTTTCCTGTTCACCCGCGTCGGTCTCGCCGGCTGCGACATGGGCGCCTGCGCGATCCTGCCGCGTATCATCGGCCAGGGCCGCGCCGCCGAACTGCTCTACACCGGCCGCACCATGACGGCAGCGGAAGGCGAGCGCTGGGGGTTCTACAACAGGCTGGTCGATGCCGCGGCGCTCGAAGCCGACGCGCTCGACATGGCGGCGCGCATCGTCTCCGGCCCGACTTTCGCGCACGGCATCACCAAGACGCAGCTCAACCAGGAATGGTCGATGGGGCTGGATCAGGCGATCGAGGCCGAAGCCCAGGCGCAAGCGATCTGCATGCAGACGCGCGATTTCGAGCGCGCCTACAAGGCATTCGTGGCCAAGGAAAAGCCGGTGTTCGAGGGGAATTGAGGATGGGCGCTTTGCTAGAGACGTTGGCGGGACAGCGCCCCCCTCTGTCCTGCCGGACATCTCCCCCACTTGGGGGGAGATCGGCTATCGCTTCCGTTTTCGCCAATCGCCAGCGCAGCAGGAGGGGCGGCGACGCTGCCAATCTCCCCCCTCGTGGGGGAGATGTCCGGCAGGACAGAGGGGGGCGCCGTAGAGCGCAACGCGCGAAGCAATGCGGAGGCCAACATGCCTGACCGTTCCTTCCTCAATTGGCCCTTTTTTGAAGATCGTCATCGCGAACTCGCCGAAAGCCTTGAAATCTGGTGCGCGAAAAACCTCCCCGTCGATCACCACGACGTCGATGCCGCCTGCCGCGAGCTAGTGACCAAACTTGGCCGCGACGGCTGGCTGAAGCCGACAGCTGTTGACACCGACAATCCCGGACCACTCGACGTGCGCACGCTGTGCATCACGCGCGAGACGCTTGCCCGCCATGATGGGCTCGCCGATTTCGCCTTTGCCATGCAAGGGCTTGGCACCGGTGCGCTCAGCCTGTTCGGCACGCCGGACCAGCAGCATTGGCTGACCAAGACCCGCGCCGGCAAGGCTATCTCCGCCTTCGCTTTGTCGGAGCCTCGTTCTGGGTCGGATGTCGCCAACACCGAGATGACCGCGACTCGCGACGGCGACAGTTACATTCTCACGGGCGAGAAGACCTGGACTTCCAATGGCGGGATCGCCGATCTCTATGTCGTTTTTGCCCGTACTGGCGAGGCGCCGGGCGCCAAGGGGCTTTCCGCTTTTCTCGTGCCTGGCGATGCCAAGGGCCTTGGCATTGCCGAGCGTCTCGAAGTTATCGCGCCGCATCCGCTGGCACGGCTGTCTTTCGACAAGGTCCGGCTGCCGGCCGCCGCACTGATCGGCAAGCCTGGTGACGGCTTCCGTATCGCCATGTCGGTGCTCGACGTGTTCCGCTCGACCGTCGGCGCGGCGGCACTCGGTTTTGCCCGCCGGGCGCTCGATGAAAGCATCAAACGGGTGGCTGAGCGCAAACTGTTCGGCGCGCCGATGGGCGAGTTGCAGATGGTACAGGGCCATATTGCCGACATGGCTCTCGACGTCGACGCGGCGGCTTTGCTGGTCTATCGCGCAGCCTGGACCAAGGACATGGGTGCGGCGCGGGTGACGCGCGAGGCGGCGATGGCCAAACTGTTCGCCACCGACAAGGCGCAGGAGGTGATCGATAAGGCCGTGCAGCTGCATGGCGGCGACGGCGTTCGCAAAGGCCACATCGTCGAGAGCCTGTATCGCGAGATCCGCGCGCTGCGCATCTACGAGGGCGCCTCCGACGTGCAGAAGGTGGTCATCGCCAGGCAAGTTATGGGCGCCGCCTGACGGTGAGATATTGACGGCATTCGATTTTGAGACTTGGTTTTTTGGAACTACCGGGAGGCTAGAAAATGCACAGGATTTTGCAGCCGGAAGGCTGGGCCAAACCGGTCGGCTACGCAAATGGCGTCGCGGCACGCGGCCAGCTGATCTTCGTCGGCGGACAGGTCGGCTGGAACGGGCAATGTCAGTTCGAAACCGACGACTTTGTCGGCCAGGTGAAGCAGACGCTTCAAAACATCGTGGCGGTGCTGGCCGAGGGAGGTGCTGAGCCGAGGCACATCACCTCGATGACCTGGTATTTCACCGACAAGGCCGAATACCTCGCCAACCTCAGGGGTATCGGCGAAGCCTATCGCGAGGTGATCGGCCGGCATTTCCCGGCGATGGCCGCCATGCAGGTGGTGGCGCTGGTCGAGGACCGCGCCAAGGTTGAGATTCAGGCTACGGCCGTCATTCCAGAGTAATCTGCGGTCATTGTCCGCGAAGCCCGGCCTGTCTGAGCAGCGGCAACACGTGGTCGCAAAAATAGGGCAGTTCCTGCGTGTAATTGACGAAGGACAACGCGATGCCCTGGTAGCCGTGCCCGGCGATTGCGGCCATGTCAGCGGCGATGGTTTCCGGGGTTCCTATCAGAGGATAAGTGCCGGCACCGCCGGCGAAACGCTGCCGGTAGCGGTCATAGGCGTGCGGGTCGTGTGACTGCGAGAATTCCTTCTTGCCCGCCATATGGGCATCGACCGCATCATGGTCGGCCATGTCGACGGCATATCTGTTATAATAGGCCTGCGCCTCTTCCATCGTCGGGCGGCAGACGACATGCGCCACGGTGTAGACGCCGACATTGCGGCCGACCTTGTCGGCCCGCTCGCTGATATCGGCGACGTGCTTGCCGGCATCGCTCATCTCGGAAAAGGTCGTGAACAGATAGTCGCACCGGGCGGCGGCGAAATCGCGACCCGGACCGCCGAAGGCGGCGTTCATGGTCACCGGACGCGGGACCTGCAGGCTGGCCGGCCGGCTGACGGCTTCCTTGAGGCGATAGTAGGTGCCTTCGTAGTCAACAGGCTCGGCCGACGCATAGAGCTTTTCGAGGATTTCAATCCATTCCGCAGCCTGCTCATAGCCCTTTTCGACGAGCGGCGTGCCGAACATGCCGAATTCCTTCGGGTTCCAGCCGCAGACGATGTTGAGGCCGGCACGGCCCTGGCTGATGTGGTCGACAGTCGCCAACGCCTTGGCGGCATAAAGGGGATGCACCAGAGGCACGTGCACGGTCATGAACAGGCCGATCTGTTCGGTGGCGACCGCCAGAGCCGCCGCCCAGGTGAAGGTTTCGAACGACCATTCGCGCACCTCGTTGCGGCCGCCAAAGCCGCGCCAGCGGGCGATCGGCAACATGAATTCCAGGCCGGCGCGATCGGCGATCTGCGCCGCCGTCAGATTGTCCTGCCAGCTTGCCGTCCAGCGCTCCGGGACATCAGTGATGGCAAGACCGCCATCCGCGTTGGTCGAAAAGACGCCCAGCTTCAGTTTGTTGGAGCCGTGCAGGGGATGCGCTTTGATCATGTCTGGAACTCGCGGCGGGATGCTGCAGGCTAGGCCCGCGCCAAAATATTTCAAGCCTGAAATAGCTTCGCCTCGCCGCCGATTGCGGATATGAATTTGGGCCAGACAAAAGGGGATGGATATGAGCGCGTTCCGCCAGAAATGCATTGGCAAGACCAGCCTCGTCGGCTCCTTCGCCGCCATTCCCCATCCCGTCGCTGTCGAAGTGATGGCGCTGGCCGGCCTCGATTTCCTCTGCATCGACTGGGAGCATGCGCAGATTTCGCGCGACATGATCGAGGCCATGGTGCGCGCGGCCGACGTCCACCGCGTGCCGGCCATGGTGCGCGTTCCCGGCCATGCCCCGGAAGCCATCCAGGCGGCGCTGGACAGCGGCGCGCAAGGCGTGCTCGCGCCGCGCGTCTCGACCGCCGCCCAGGCAGCGATGGTCGTCAAAGCCTCACGCTATCCGCCACAGGGCGAGCGTGGCGTCGGACCCGGCCGTGCTGCCGGCTATGGCTACCGCATTCCCGAATATCTGACCGGCGCCAATGACCAGGTCGTCGTCGCGGTCCAGGTCGAGACATCAGAGGGGCTGGCCAACATCGACGCGATCGCGGCCGTCGACGGCGTCGATGTGATCTTCGTTGGCCCCGGCGATCTCTCGGTTTCGATCGATGCGATCGGACCGCAGGGCGCCGACAAGCTCAATGCGGCGATCCGAACGATCATCGGCGCGACAATCGCACACGACAATGCAGCCGGCATATTTTGCGCCAGCCCACAGGCTATCGGCCGATGGGCGGCCATCGGCGCGAGTTTCTTCGTGCTGGCGAGCGACACGATGTTTCTGGGCGCCGGCGCCGCAGCCAACTCTGCCGCCGCACGTGACGAATTGGCATGAGACATGCGCGGCCAGGCAAAAGGGCGTATCGGCGGAGCAACAGACTGGCCAAGCTTTTTAAGCTTAAAACTTTCGCCTTGAAAAGCGTCTCACTTTGGATAAGCATTCAAAATCGATGGCGACTGCCGTGCCGGAGGGGCTTGCCGGCCAGTCCATCGTGATGCTCCGGGTGGGAAGGGTTCAGTCCTTGTCGTTCATGCTGCCCCAGTCATTATCCAGAACGCGCTATGCTTTCGCTGGCGCGCGCGCCCGCGATCTGCACATCGAGAACATCGTCAACCCCGCGCGCATGGTCGCCGCCATGAATTGACGCCCCGCTGGGAGGTGGGACGGCAAGAAACCGTGCGGGGCCAGCCCCGCCCGATCAACAACCAGAGGGGAACACCCCAGAGGGAACACCTATGAAGCTCAACCGTCGCAATCTCATCCTGTTCGCCGCCGCCATCGGCATCGCCGCCGGCCCTGCCACCGCTTACGCCGCCGATGTGCTGAATGTCGGCGCCTACCCGACCAATCCGCCCTTCGAGTACAAGAACGAGAGCGGCACCTTCGAGGGCTTTGAAGTCGACATCGTCAACGAAGCGGCCAAGCGCATCGGCATGACCACCGACATTGCCGATCTCGGCTTCCAGGCGCTGTTCGCGGCCGTCAGCTCGAAGCGCATCGATGTTGCCATCTCCTCGATCACCATCACGCCGGAGCGGTTGAAATCGCTGTCGTTTACCCAGCCCTATTACGATTCCGACATGGGCATCGCCACGAAGACCGACAGCGCGATCAACACCGAGGCCGACCTCAAGGGCAAGATCGTCGGCGTGCTGTCCGGCTCGACCGGCGAAACCTGGGTCAAGGCGCATCAGGAAGCCGACGGCTACAGCGACGTGAAGGGTTATGACACGCAGCAGAATCTTCTACTGGACCTCAGCGCCGGCCGCGTCGATGCCGCCGTCAGCGACATTCCGGGCATGGAATACTCCTTCACCAAGATGAAGGATTTGAAGGTCAAGCAGCGCATCAAGACCGGCGAACAGTACGGCCTGATGCTGAGCAAGGACCATCCGCTGCTCGGCAAGCTCAACGACGCGCTGAGCGCGATGAAGAAGGACGGCACGCTGGCCGCCATCCACAAGAAGTGGTTCGGCAGCGACGCGCCGGCCGATTCCTCGACGGTGAAGGAAATGCCGATGCCGAAGGCCTGAGCGACACTTCGCGCTGAGATCGTGCCGGCTTTGCAGGCCGGCACGATTCATTTCATGCACCAGCGGCGACGGCTTTCGCAAAGAGCGCTCCGCTCTCGGCGCAGCATAGTGGTTTTAACTTGAGCACCTTTTGCTCCAGGGTTCGGGAACGCTCCCATGTCGCTGATCGACACCTTCTTCAATCCCGACGTCATCATGTCCAGCCTGCCGGCGCTGCTGCGCGGCTTCCTGAACACGCTGCTGCTCGGCCTGCTCAGCATCGGCATCGGCATCCCGGTTGGCCTTTTGATCAGCCTGCTGCGGCTCTATGCCCCGAAGCCGGTACGCTGGCTGGCGGTCGGCTACACCGACATCTTTCGCGCCCTGCCGGTGCTGGTGGTGCTGATCCTGATCTACTACGCGCTGCCCTTTCTCGGCATACGCCTGTCGTCCTGGGCTTCGGCGGTAACGGCCTTCGCCTTCATCATGTCGGCATATTCGGCGGAAGTGTTCCGCTCCGGCATAGAGAGCATTCCGAAAGGCCAGTTCGAGGCGTCGCAGGCGCTTGGCCTGCCGTTCCTTTTGACGTTGCGCAAGGTGGTGCTGCCGCAGGCGATCCGCGTCGTCATCCCGCCGATGACCAGCAATTGCGTGTCGATGTTCAAGGACACGTCGCTCGCCTCGACCGTTGCGCTGCCGGAACTTTTGAAGGAGGCGACCAACGCGCAGTCGCTCTACGCCAACCCCTCGCCGCTGATCGGCGCGGCACTGGTCTATCTCATCTTCCTCTGGCCGATGGTCCGCCTCGTCAGCCTGCTTGAAGACCGCTTCAAGACCGAGAAGACGCGCTGACCCTGCCAACCAATCCACTCGCCCAAGTCCTTTGTAGGAGCCTGCCTCGTGAACAAGCACCAGACCGACACAGCGAACGCCTCGGCGTTCCCCGTCGACACCATCCGCGCCATGTTTCCCGCGCTGCAGCGGGCCGGCGATTTCATCTTCCTGGACAACGCCGCCGGCGCGCAGATTCCGCAGAGCGTGCTCGACGCGGTGACCAACCATCTGATTTCGCACAATGTGCAGCGCGGCGGCCGCTATGGCCGCAGCGTCACCGTCGACCAGTCGGTCGCCGATGCCCGAACCAGCGTGGCGCTGCTGATCAACGCCTACAGCCCAGCCGAAATCTGCTTCGGCATGAACGCCACCTCGTTCATCCGCCTGGTCAGCCTGGGCATCGGCCAGATGCTTTCAGAACGCGATGAGATCGTCATCACCGACATGGACCACGACGCCAACATCGCGACCTGGCTGGCGCTGGAATCCGCCGGCGCCAAGTTCAAGTGGTGGCGCATGCGCGAGGACGGCAATCTGCATGTCGACGATCTGCGCCCGCTGGTGTCCGACCGCACCCGCCTTGTCGCCTGCACGGTCACCGCACACTCGATCGGCTCCATCGTCGACGTCGCTTCAGTGGCTGGCATCGCCCATGCCGCCGGCGCGGAAGTGTTCCTCGACTGCGTGCATTACGGACCGCATGGGCTGATCGACGTGCAGGCCTGGGATTGCGACTACCTCGTCTGCTCCGGCTACAAGAATTTCTCGCCGCATATGGGTTTTCTCTGGGGCCGCTTCGAAACGCTGAAGCGGCTGCCTACCTTCCGCGAGGACTTCATCCCGAACGAGCCGCCCTACAAGGTCGAGGCCGGCACCTTCATCTACGAGAATGTGTCGGGCATGGATGCGGCCGTGCAGTACCTGGAACTGATCGGCCGCAATCTTACGCCCTCCAACAACCGCTCTCGGCGCGAAAACATCGTCGCCGGCATGGGCGCCATCCGTGACTACGAGCTGGTTCTGGCGCGCGAGATGCTTGGCGTGCTGAAAGCTTGCGGGGCGACCATCTATGGCGTCGCCGACGAGGCGCGCATCAATGAGCGCGTGCCGACCTTCTGCTTCAACATCGGCGAGCTATCGCCGCAACGCATCGTCGAGGAGATGGCCGAGATGCAGATCGGCATCCGCGATGGCCACATGTACGCACCACGGCTGATGAAGCGTCTGAACCTTTCAATGGACAGCGGCGCCATCCGCGCCTCGCTGGTGCATTACAACACGGTCGAGGAGATCCGCCGCTTCGGCGAAGCACTGCGCGCCATCATCGCCAAGCTGTCGTGAAATGGCTGGTCCTGGCGGCACCGATGATCTGGACACGGATGAGGCAACGCCTCTGGTTGTCCTCAGTGAACCCACGCCAGACGATATCGTCGCGCTCGAGGATCAGCTCTACGGCTTCAACGTTGCCGCGACCGGCATCGATGACGGCCGCTATTTGTCGATATTCCTGAAGAGGGACGACGGCACGATCTATGCCGGTCTCCACGGCCATAGTTGGGCGGGCGTATGCGAGATCAAGACGCTATGGATCGCCGACAGCCAGCGCGGCAAAGGCCTCGGCTCACGCCTTCTCGCCGAGGCGGAACAGGAGGCTCGGCGGCGCGGGTGCCATGTTATCCATCTCGCGTCCTTCACCTTCCAGGCGCCGGACTTCTATGAGAAGCACGGATTTCAGCGGCTGGTGCAGCTTGAGGACTTTCCGCGCGGTCACGCCAATGTACTGCTCGCAAAGACACTGGTGCCGGAGCCACCAGTTTAGCAGAAGCTGGCCGGGGTAGTCGGTCTCAGGCCGCTTTCTTTTTCGCCAGCCTCGCCTTGATCGAGGCGACGTCGGCGCGCGGTGTCGCGGCGAACAGCGTCCTGGTATAGCTGTGCTTGGGGTCTGAAAAGACCTCTTCGCGCGAGCCGTATTCGACCGCCTCGCCGAAATACATCACCATCACATCGTCGGCGATGTAGCGCACGACGGACAGATCGTGGCTGATGAAGACATAGGTCAGCTGGAATTCGTCCTGCAGGTCGGCGAGCAGGTTGAGCACTTGCGCCTGCACCGAGAGATCGAGCGCGGAAACCGGCTCGTCCAGCACAAGCAGGCTGGGGTTGAGCATCAGCGCGCGGGCAATGGCGATGCGCTGGCGCTGGCCGCCCGAGAACATATGCGGATAGCGATTGAAGTGCTCGGGTCCGAGACCGACCTTCTTCAGCATCTTCATCGCCAGGTCGCGCCGTTCCTCGGCCGACTTGTCGGTGTTGATCAGGAGCGGCTCGCCGAGAACGTCGCCGATCTTCTGGCGCGGGTTGAGCGATCCATAAGGGTTCTGAAAGACGATCTGCACCTTGCGGCGCATCTCCTTGGAGAGCCCATCCCTGGCGATGTCGACCTTGTTGCCGTCGATGAACAACTCGCCTGAAGTCGCCGGATCGATCAGCGTGATGATGCGGGCGAGCGTGGACTTGCCACAGCCCGATTCGCCGACGATGGCGAGCGTCTTGCCTTTCTCGACGCTAAAGGACACGCCCTTCACCGCATGCACGGTGCGCGCCCCGCGAAACAGCCCGCCGCCGACATGGTAGTCGCGCTTGATGTCCTTGCCTTCGACGACAATGGTCATGCGCTGGCTCCAGTCGTACTAACTTCCTGGGGCGCCGGCTCGAACAGCATGTCGGAGACGGTCGGCAGCCTGTCGCCGACAGCATTTTCCGGCAAGGCCGCAAGCAGCGCGCGCGTGTAATTGCTTTTCGGCGATTCGAACAGCGACAGCACGTCGGCCTCTTCCATCTTGCGGCCCTTGTACTGGACAATGACGCGATCGGCGGTCTCGGCCACCACGCCCATATTGTGGGTGATCATGATGAGACCCATGCCGTATTTGGCCTGCAGCGAGACCAGCAGATCGAGGATCTGCTTCTGAATGGTGACGTCCAATGCAGTCGTCGGCTCGTCGGCGATCAAGAGCTTCGGATTGCAGGCGATGGCGATGGCGATCATGACGCGCTGGCACTGGCCACCCGACATCTGATGCGGGAAGGAACTCAGCCGCTCGGCCGGCTCGGGAATGCCGACCTGCTTCAACAACTCGATGGCGCGTGCCCGGCGCTGGGCCTTGTCCATGCCCATGTGGAAGCGCAGCACTTCCTCGATCTGGAAGCCGACCGTGAAGCACGGATTGAGGCTGGCCATCGGCTCCTGGAAGATCATCGACATGTCCTTGCCAACGATCTTGCGCCGCTCGGCAGGACCCAGTTTCAGGAGATCGCGTCCGCCAAAGCTCATCTTGTCGGCGGTGACCTTGGCTGTCCACGGCAACAGGCCCATCACGGCCAGCATCGACACCGACTTGCCGGAGCCGGATTCGCCGACGATGGCGAGCACTTCGCGTTCGTCGACATGCAGCGAGACGCCATCGACGGCGCGGAACGGGCCGGATGCGGTCTGGAATTCTACGACGAGGTTCTGGATGTCGAGCAACGCCATCATGACCTCCTGAGCTTGGGATCGAGCGCGTCGCGCAGGCCGTCGCCGACAAGGTTGATGGCGAGCACGGTGATCAGGATGGCGAGGCCGGGGAAAGTCACCACCCACCAGGCGCGCAGGATGAATTCGCGCGCCGAGGCAAGCATGGTTCCCCATTCGGGCGTCGGCGGCTGCGCGCCGAGGCCGAGGAAGCCGAGGGCTGCTGCTTCGAGAATGGCGTTCGAGAACGACAAGGTCGCCTGGACGATCAGCGGCGCCAGGCAATTGGGCAGGATGGTGCGAAGCATCAGCCTGGTATGACCGGCGCCGGCGACTTTGGCGGCGACGACATATTCACGGCTTTTCTCCGCCATCACGGCGGCGCGCACCAGCCGGGCGAAATGCGGTTGCAGGACGAGCGCGATGGCCAGCATCGCATTGAACAGGCCGGGGCCAAGAATGGTGACCATCACCAGCGCCAGCAACAGCGACGGGAAAGCCAGGATGAGGTCCATGACGCGCATGATCGCCACGTCGACCCAGCCGCGGAAATAGCCGGCCAGCAGGCCGAGCGTGATGCCGCCGGTGAGCGCCAGCGTGACCACGACCGCGCCGATGAGCAGCGAGAAGCGCGCGCCGTACAGCAGCCGCGAGAGGATGTCGCGCCCGACCGGATCGGTGCCGAGCAAATATTGTGTCGAGCCGCCGTCCTGCCAGGCAGGAGGCCTCAAGAATGCGGTCTTGTCCTGAATGTCGGGTGCATATGGCGCGAGCAGCGGCGCAAACAGCGCCGCCAGGACCAGCAGGATGAAGACGAACAGGCCGATGACGGCGCCGCGATTGACCGAGAAATAAAACCAGAAGGTCCTGAGACCGGTGAGGCGATCCGGGTTGCCGGCGGCCATCGGGGCGATTTCGGTCGACTGGCTCATCACGCCGCCCTTATGCGTGGGTTGATAACGGCATAGAGCACGTCGACGATCAGGTTCACGGCCATGACGATAAGCGCGATCAGGAGCAGGCCGGACTGCACGACGACGTAGTCGCGCTTGGATATGGATTCGACCATCCACCTGCCGATGCCCGGCCAGGAGAAGATCGTTTCAGTAAGGATGGCGCCGGCGAGCAGCGTGCTAACCTGCAGGCCGATGGTGGTGACCACCGGGATGAGTGCATTGCGCAGGGCATGCACGCCGATGACCCGGGCCGACGAAAGCCCTTTGGCTCGGGCCGTCCGCACGTAGTCCTCGCCCAGCACCTCGAGCATGGCGGAGCGCGTCTGGCGCGCTATCACAGCCAGCGGAATGGTGCCGAGCACAATTGTCGGCAGCACCAGATGGCGCAATACCGAGCGAAATGCATCCCATTTGCCGTAGAGCAAGGTGTCTATGGTCATGAAGCCGGTGATCGGCTTAAAGAAGTACTGCAGGTCGATGCGGCCGTTGACCGGTGTCCAGCCGAGATAGCCGGAGAAAAAGATGATGAGCAGCAGGCCCCACCAGAAGATCGGCATGGAATAGCCGACAAGCGCGGTGCCCATCAGCGACTGATCGAACCATGAGCCGCGCTTGATCGCCGCAAAAATGCCGGCCGGAATGCCGAGCACCATGGCGAAAATCATGGCGAACAATGAGAGTTCCAGCGTCGCCGGGAAGAGCGTCTTGAACTCTTCGATCACCGGGCGCTTGGACGAGATCGAGACACCGAAATCGCCGGTCACGACCTCACCGACATAGCGCGTATATTGCTGCCAGATCGGTAGATTGTAGCCGAACTGCTCCTTGAGCTCTTCGTAACGCGCCGGCGCCACGCCGTGTTCGCCGGCCATGGCAAGGATCGGATCGCCGGGCAGCAGCCTGACGAACGCAAAGGCACAGATCGTGATGCCGACAAGCGTCGGGATCAAAAGTGCAATTCGGTGGAGGATGTATTTTAGCATGATGTAGGGGGGCGGCGCCTCATTGCGCCGCCCCGCTCTATAGTCTTATTCGGCCTTGTCAACGCCGTCGAAGCGGTGAATGCCGAGCGGATCCATCTTGAAACCGCTGACATTGTTGCGCACGACCGCATAGACTTGGCTGTGGACCAGCAGGAAGGCGGGCGCTTCCTTGGCGAAGATCACCTGCGCCTGCTCATAGAGCTTGGAACGCTCGGCCTGGTCGCTGGTTTTCTTGGCCTTCTGGATCAGATCCTCGAAGTCCTTGTTGCACCAGCTGGAGTAGTTCGACACGCCGATTGCGTTGCAGGCGAAGAGCGTGGCGAAGAAGTTATCCGGATCGCCATTGTCGCCGGTCCAGCCGATCTGGAAGGCGCCTGGACGGTCCTTCTTCTTGCCTTCCGAGCGATACTTCGTCCATTCGTAGTTGACGATCTCCGCCTTGACGCCGACCTTGGCCCAGTCGGCCTGGATCAGTTCGGCGGCGCGCTGGAAGTTCGGGTTGTACGGGCGAACGCGGTCGGAAGCCCAGAGCTGGATGTCCGTCAGACCGGCAGCAGCCAGAACTTTCTTGGCCGCATCCGGATCGTAGGCGTCTGTCTTCACATCCTTGTTCCACGACCACATCGTCGGTGGGATCAGGTTTTCGGCAGGCGTGGCGCCTGCATCCTGGAACAGCGACTTGATGAGCGATGCCCGGTCGATCGCCTGGTTGAGTGCATGGCGCACTTCAGGCTTGTCGAGCGGCGGGATGGTGGTGTTGTAGCTCATATAGCCGATGTTCAGGCCGGCCTGATCCATCAGGGTCACGTCCTTGTTGGCCTTGATGGTGGCGATGTCGGCCGGGTTCGGATAGGGCGCGATGTCGCATTCGCCGGCCAGCACCTTCTGGATGCGGGCGGTCGCGTCAGGCGTGATGGCGAAGACGAGATCGTCGATCTTCTCCTTGCCCTTGAAGTAGTCCGGGTTGGCCGAATAGCGGATGACCGAATCCAGCTGGTAGTCGACGAACTGGAACGGACCGGTGCCGATCGGCTTGGTGGAGAAATCGGCCATCTTGCCGGACTTCTCCAGCTGGTCGGCATATTCCTTCGATACGATCGACGCAAAGTCCATGCCCAGATTGGCGAGCATCGGCGAGTTCGGCTCGGTCAGCGTCAGCTTGACGGTGAGATCGTCGACCTTTTCCCACTTGGCGACGTATTTCGGCATGTCCATGCCGGTGTAGTAGTCCCAGGTCAGGTTCGGCAGGTACTTGTCGCCGTTCCAGGGGTTCTGCTTGTCGAACTGGCGGTCGAAGGAGAAGACCACGTCATCCGCATTGAGATCGCGGGTCGGCTTGAAATAGTCGGTGGTCTGGAACTTCACGCCCGGATGCAGATGGAAAGTATAGACCAGGCCATCGTCCGAGATTTCCCACTTGTCGGCGAGGCCGGGCTCGACCTCGGTGCCGCCGTGCTTGAACTCGACAAGACGCGAATAGACGGTACGCGACGAGGCATCGAAATCGTTGCCGCCGGTCGTCGTACCCGGGTCGAAATTGGCCGGCGACGCTTCCGAGCAATAGACAAGCGTCTTCGCATTGGCCATGCCGCCCAGGACGCTTGCAGCCAGCAACGCGGCCGCAAAAGCGAGTTTCTTTTTCATTGAGCACTCCCTGATGTTCTTCCAAGCCCCTCTATCAGGCTCGCGAAGCGCGCATATAAGCACCGTTTTTCGGGCTTTGGAACACCCCGTTTGCTTACCCCGCGGGAAGCAGGAAAAAAATCCGCGATTTTGCTAAATGGCAGAATAAATTAGCAGTTCTTTCCATTCACGGTATTGTTAACGACTGCATTTTTTTATTGATCCGGCATCCGGCGACATCGGCACCGCGCCGCGTTTCCATCCGACCATCGATGGGAAAGATGCCGGTTCCAAGTGTCGCTGGCGGGAAAGATTTTCGGCGGCAAATCTTTCGGCGCCTTGCCGCAAGGGCAAGACTTGCACCGTCGCCGATAGAGGCAATACATAGATGGACATGCTGGCGGCAGCGGAGGGCGTCTCTGTTATCTCAGGGCGAGCGCGGCACAGGCGAACAACAACGACCCAGGGAGGGACTGTTGGCAAAGGCATCAAAGACGACGGCGCCAGTGAAGGCATCGGCTAAGGCGGCTCCAAAAGCAGCTGCCGGAACCGTCAAGCCGAAAGCGCCAGTCGCCAAAGCCGCCGCGGCCAAGCCGAAGGCAGCCATCGTGCCCGCGCAGGCGCGCACAAAGCCGGCAGCAAAAGCCCCGGCCAAGCCTGCGACCGGAAAGTCGACGTCCGCTGCAAAGCCGACGGCGAAAACTGTAGCGACCAAGGCAGTGGCATCGAAAGACGGCGTAGCAAAAGCCTCGCCGGCCGCGAAACCTGTCGAGGCCACCGCCAAGCGCCTGCCGAAGGCGCTCACCGCGCTTGCCGCCGGGTTGCCGGAAAAGCCGTGGCTGAAGAGCTATCCGAAAAATGTCCCGGCCGAAATTGGTCCCTTGCCCTACAGCTCGATCGGCGATTTCCTGGTCGCCGCCTGCAAGCAGTTTTCCGCCCAGCCGGCCTTCACCTGCATGGACAAGTCCATCAGCTATACCGATGTCGAGCGGCTGTCGGCTGCCTTCGGCGCCTATCTTCAGTCAAAGGGTCTGCAGAAGGGCGCTCGCGTCGCCCTGATGATGCCGAACGTGCTGCAATATCCCATAGCGATGATGGCGGTGCTTCGTGCGGGCTATGTCGTGGTCAACATCAATCCGCTGTACACGCCGCGCGAACTGGAGCACCAGCTCAAGGATTCCGGCGCACAAGCCATCGTCATTCTCGAAAACTTCGCCAACACCTTGCAGGCGGTGATCGCCAGGACAGCGGTCAAACACGTCGTGGTCGCGGCCATGGGTGACATGCTCGGCGGCCTCAAGGGCACGATCGTCAATCTGGTCGTGCGCCGTGTGAAGAAGATGGTGCCGGCCTGGTCCCTGCCCGGTCACGTCAAGTTCAACGCTGCCGTGAAGGCGGGAGCCGGCGGCAGCTTCAAGCCGGCCAAGGTAGAGGCCAGCGATGTCGCCTTCCTGCAATATACGGGCGGCACCACGGGTGTCTCGAAGGGCGCCACGCTGCTGCACAGCAACGTGCTCGCCAATGTCGTGCAGAACGCGCAGTGGATGGAAGACGCCTATACGATCAAGCCGAAACCGGCGCACCCGAACTTCATCTGCGCGCTGCCGCTCTATCATATTTTCGCGTTGACGGTGAACGCGCTGATGGGCATGCAGCAGGGTGCGCGCAATGTGCTCATTCCCAACCCGCGCGATATTCCGGGCTTCGTCAAGGAGCTGAAGAGATATCCGGTCCACGTCTTTCCCGGCCTCAACACGCTGTTCAACGCGCTGCTCAACAATGAGGATTTCCGCAAGCTCGATTTCAAGCCGCTGGTGCTGACGCTGGGCGGCGGCATGGCGGTGCAGAAGGGCGTTGCCGAACGCTGGAAGGCGTTGACCGGCTGTCCTGTCACCGAAGGTTACGGACTTTCCGAAACCTCGCCGGTGGCCACCGCCAACAAGTTCAGTTCCGGCGACTTCACCGGCACGATCGGCCTGCCGCTGCCGTCGACGGAAATCGCCATCCGCGACGACGACGGCAACAATCTGCCGCTCGGCGAAGTCGGCGAAATCTGCATCAGGGGACCGCAAGTGATGGCGGGCTACTGGAACCGGCCTGACGAGACCGCCAAGGTGATGACCAAGGACGGCTATTTCAAATCCGGCGACATGGGCTTCATGGACGAGCGCGGTTACACCAAGATCGTCGACCGCAAGAAGGACATGATCCTGGTCTCGGGCTTCAACGTCTACCCGAACGAACTCGAGGAAGTCGTGGCGATGCATCCGGGCGTGCTCGAAGTGGCCGCGATCGGCGTGCCGGACGAGCATTCCGGCGAGGTGCCGAAGCTGTTCATCGTCAAGAAGGACCCCGCCCTGACCGCTGAAGCCATCATCGCTTTCTGCCGCGAGAACCTGACGGGCTACAAGCGGCCCAAATACATCGAGTTCAGGACCGAATTGCCGAAGACGCCGGTCGGCAAGATTTTGCGCCGGGCGCTGCGCGAATAGTGAGTGATGATCTTATCGGCGACGACGCGTCCGACCGACGCTCGCGCCTCGACCCGGCGGAGTTCATCAAGGCGAACATGCGCCTTGTCCCGGTGCCCGCGCTTGCCGAAATCCTGTTTTACACCGCCCATCCGGGCAGTGGGTTGCGGTGCCTCGTCGATGCTGAATACGATGGCGATGCCAACGAAGGAACGCCCGAACCACAGCCGCCCTACTGGGCCTATGCCTGGGCCGGCGGCACAGTGCTGGCACGCTACATCCTCGACCATCCAATAAGCGTGGCGGGACGCCGGGTGCTCGACCTCGGCGCCGGCTCCGGCATTGTCGGCATCGCCGCCGCCAAGGCTGGCGCGCGCGCGGTGATCGCAGCCGAGATCGATCGCAACGGCGTTGCCGCTATAGATCTCAATGCCGCAGCGAACGGGGTCAAGATCGCCATTTTAGACAAGGACATCACAGCGGGTCCGCCGCCAGCGGTCGACCTAGTGCTTGCCGGCGATGTGTTCTACGGCCACGAGGTTGCTCTGCGGGTTATCCCGTTCCTCGATCGCTGTCTGGCAGCCGGCATCGAGGTTCTGGTCGGCGATCCCCGTCGCGTCGACCTGCCGCTGACGCGGTTGCGGTTGCTGGCCGAATATGAGGTGCCGGATTTCGGCGACGCGAAGGGTGTTGCGACCAGACCGAGCGGTGTTTTTCGCTTCGAGCCGGAAGGGCATTAACGCTGGAAGCGAAGCCCCAGTCGCTGCCGATGACTGAGGTGGACCGTCTGCATACGCTCACCTTTGTTATGCGCTGTGTTCGAATTTGTTCTCCAATGTAAAATCCGGTCGAGGGCGACGATTCGGAGGAGAAATGGCAGGCGACCGAGCACTGTCCGCTAGGGATAGCCTGATCTTTCCGGAGGTAGAGTGGGCCGAAGTATCGGCGGCAGGCCTTGGTTGGTCCACCCAGCGCCTCGCCGCCCTTGCCCACGATTTGGCCGACGGTCGCTCAACGGCACTGATGGTCATCGCTGGCGGAAGCGTCATTTTTCAATGGGGTGGCGTGGCTCGGAAGTCGAGCGTCGCTTCCGTGCGGAAAAGCCTGATCAACGTCCTCTACGGCATCTACATTGCGGAAGGCAGGATCGATTTGAGCGCGACGCTCGCGGATCTGCATATCGACGATTTTCAGCCGCTCACACAAACTGAGCAACAAGCCACGGTCGCGGACCTCCTGTGCGCCCGGTCAGGCGTCTATCTGCCCTCGGTCTACAATACGGAGCATGGGCGACCGGAACGCGGCAGCCATGCACCCGGTTCGCACTGGTTCTACAACAACTGGGATTTCAACGTGCTCGGAACGATACTGGAGCGCCAGACCGGCCAGACCGTGTTCGAGGCGCTTGCCACGCGAGTAGCGGTTCCTCTCGGAATGCAAGACTTCGAAAGGGAGGACGGTTACTACCTTGGAGGCCGGGAATCCCTGCACCCCGTCTACAAGTTGAGCATGACCGCCCGTGACCTCGCGCGAGTTGGCCTGCTGTACCTTCGCGGAGGCCGCTGGGGAAGGCGCCAGCTCGTCCCTGAGAGCTGGGTTCGGGAAAGCACTCTCCCACAATCGGATATCGGACAAGGGAGAGGCTACGGCTACCTCTGGTGGACGGCAGCGGCCAATGCGCCCGGCGACAGCATGAGCGTCCATGCGCCGAGTTTCTATGCGAGCGGCTTCGGCGGGCAGTACATCGTCGTTGTTCCAACGCTTGATCTCGTCGTCGTGCATAGATCGGCGAGAGTCGATCACGGCATAGACGATGCTCGGATGGGAGATATTCTGCGCCTCGCCCTCGCGGCAATGCCCGACCGAGACCAGTGACTTGGGAGAAAGCCAGAGCTGACTTACCCCCAGCCTCCCCTCAAACCGTCTCCCTCACCCGCGCCGAAAGGAAATCGGGCAAATCGGCAACCGAATCCAGGATGACGTCGGCAATCTCGGCCAGCGATTCCCGCGTACCTGTGCCGGAGAGCACGCCCACCGCCAGGCCGCAGCCGCCGGCGCGCGCCATTTCTAGATCGTGCCTGTTATCGCCGACCATGGCGATCTCCGACGGCTTCAGGCCGGTAAGGTCGCAAAAGGCCTGGATGGTGTCGGGCGCCGGTTTTGGGTTGGCCACCGCGTCGTAGCCATAGGCGGCGTCGAACAGCTGGGCGACACCCAGCGTGATCAAGGTCTTTTCCGCACCGCTGGTCGAATCGTTGGTGGCGACGCCGAGCCGGTAGGATCTCTTATGCAGTGCCGCCAATGTGTCGACGATACCCGGCAGCGCCACCGCCATCGTCGAGCCCTGCACCGAGGTGATCTCGTTGAAGCGGGCGACGGCCAGCATCTGGTCCTCGTTGGACAGGCGCGGAAACCACAATTCGACAACATCGAGATTGGTGCCGGAGGCAAAGATCGAATCGGGCTTGAAGCGCCGGTTGGTGAAATCGAAGCCGGCGGCCGCAAGCAGCCTGTCGGCTTTCCAGCGGTCGCCATCGGACGCGTCCATGGCCATGAAGTCGGCCACGCCGAGCCAGGTCGCGTTGAAGTCGACAAGTGTCCCGTCCTTGTCGAACAGTATTCCCTTGATGTCTGCCAAATCGTTCACTCCGAACCACGCAATTGGTGGATGTATCCCACAAGGCCAGCGGTCGACGCGTCACGCTTGGCGGCACTTTCCTTGCCTTCGACGACAGGCAGAAGGCCGGTCGCCAGTTCCTTGCCGAGTTCGACGCCCCACTGGTCGAAGGAATTGATGTTGTAGAGCGTGCCTTCGACGAAGACGCGGTGTTCGTAGAGCGCGATCAGCCGGCCAAAGGTGCGCGGGTCAAGCTTGCGATAGAGGATGGTCACCGAGGGCCGGTTGCCGGAGAAGACGCGATGCGGGGCGATCTTGTCGACGTCAGCCGGCTTCATGCCCTTGGACAGCATCTGCGCGCGCGCCTCGTCCAACGTGCGGCCTTTCATCAGAGCTTCCGACTGCGCCAGGCAATTGGCGAGCAACAGATCGTGCTGATGCTTGAGCTCAGGCTCGTGGCCAACGGCCGCGGCAAGGAACTCGACTGGAATGAAGTCGGTGCCCTGGTGCAGCAACTGGAAGAAGGCGTGCTGGCCATTGGTGCCCGGCTCGCCCCAGACCAGCGGCCCGGTCGGCGTCGCCACCGGAGTGCCGTCGAGGGTAACGCCCTTGCCGTTCGATTCCATATCCAGTTGCTGCAGATAGGCCGGCAGTCGGGACAGGCGCTGATCATAGGGGATGACCGCGCGGGCCGGATATTGGCAGATGACGCGATGCCACCAGCCGACCAGCCCCAGCAGCGCCGGCAGGTTCTTCGCCAGCGGTGCGGTGCGGAAATGCTCGTCCATCTCATGCGCGCCATCGAGGAAGGCGCGGAAATTCCTTGGACCGACGGCGATCATGACGGGAAGGCCAATGGCGCCCCAGACAGAATAGCGGCCGCCGACCCAGTCCCAGAAGCCGAAGACGCGATCGGGCGCGATGCCGAACTTGGCCACCAGGTCGAGCGCGGTCGAGACGGCGGCGAAATGCTTGCCGACCGCTTCCTTGCCGAGCGCCTTCTGCACCCAGTCACGCGCCGTCTGCGCATTGGTCATCGTCTCGACGGTGGTGAAGGTCTTGGAAGCGATGATGAACAGCGTGGTTTCGGCGGACAGATCCTTCAGCGTGTCATGGATATGGGCGCCGTCGATGTTGGAGACATAGTGGGCGCGCGGCCCGTCATGGTAGGGCGCCAGCGCCAGCGTTGCCATGGCCGGACCGAGGTCGGAGCCGCCAATGCCGATGTTGACGATGTCGGTGATCTTCTCGCCGGTGGCACCGGGCGCCTTGCCGGAGCGGATGGCGTCGGCGAAGGCGCCCATCGCATCGAGCACGGAAAGGACATCCTTCTTGACGTCCTGGCCGTCGACCGTGACGCCCTTGCCGCTGAGATTGCGCAGTGCCGTGTGCAGCACCGCGCGATCTTCGGTGATGTTGATCTTCTTGCCGGCAAACATGGCCGCACGGCGGCCTTCGAGATCGGCGGCTCCAGCGAGCTTTTCCAGCAAATCCATGGTGGTCGCGTCGACGGCGCATTTCGACCAGTCGAGCAACAGATTGTCATCGGTGGCGGAGAATGTCGCAAACCGCTGCGGATCGGCGGCGAAGGCCTGCCGCATGCTGGCAGGTGCCGCGGCGCGATGGTCGCGCAAGGCGGCAAGCTGTTTCTGGAAGGCTGACTTATCCACTGGCGGGTAGCTCCTGGCGTTTTGGATGCACCATATCAGACCGGATGTTTCCGGCGCGTGTCGTCGCGGCACAACTATTGAGCCGAACTCCGTGCGGTCAATACGCGGCGATGCCGCATCGCATCACGATGCGATGACACAATGTGTCGCTCAGGGAGGTTGCAGCGCCGGATTTCGCCCGGAAGGATCACTGGCATAAATCCCAAAGATCAGAAAAATTGATTGGCGCAACCCCTTGTGCCACCGTTACATTCGACTGGTCCAGCCAAGCGAAAAAAGTTGGCCATCGAGGAACATCTTCCATGCCACAGAGAAACGACACGGCGATATGGTCCGGCCTGTTCCGGATTTCGGCTGAATCCGGCCAGACCCTGCAGGCGCAGATCCGCCAAGCCATCGTGGCCGCCATTCTCGACCGCCAGATCGCCGCTTCGATGCCGCTCCCCTCCTGCCGGATCCTGGCCGAAAAACTCGGCGTGGCGCGCGGAACAGTGGTGCTGGCCTTCCAGCAGCTCGTCGACCAGGGTTTCCTGGTGGCGCGTGAGAGGCGCGGCCATTTCGTCAATCCCGACGTGCTGGCGACGCCGGCCAAGCCGCACCAGAAGGCGCCCGACCAGGCCAATGAGATCGACTGGAAGGCACGCCGGCAGATTGCCGCCAGCGACATGCCGCCGCCGGCCAAGCACGAGAACTGGATCAAGTCGTCCTATCCCTTCGTCTACGGTCAGTTCGACCCCACGCTGTTCCCGACCGCCGAGTGGCGAGAGTGCAACCGCATGGCGCTGGCCGTGCTCGAAATCCGCAACTGGGCGTCCGATATGGTCGACCGCGACGATCCGCTCTTGATCGAGCAGATCCAGGCGCGGCTCTTGCCCCGGCGCGGCATCTTCGCCAACCCGGACGAAATCATCGTCACGCTGGGCGCCCAGAATGCGCTCTACATGCTGGCGACGCTTTTGATGACCAAGGGCTCAAAGGTGGCGATGGAAGACCCCGGCTATCCCGACGCGCGCTCGATCTTCCGGCTTGCGGGCGCAGAGATCCAGCCGGTGCCGGTCGATCAGTCCGGCATCGTAACCTCCTCTATTTCCAATGATTCCGGCTTCGTATTCGTTACGCCGAGCCACCATTGCCCGACCATGGTGCCGCTGTCGGCGGAGCGTCGGCAGGATCTGCTGGCGCGCGCCAACCGGCACAACCAGATCATCATCGAGGACGGCTATGACAGCCAGCTTCTCGATGAGGCGCCGCAGCAGGCGCTGAAGAGCCTCGATCGTTCAGGCCGCGTCGTCTATGTCGGCTCGATGTCGAAGACGCTGGCTCCTGGCCTGCGGCTTGGCTACATCGTGGCGTCCGCTGGACTTATCTCCGAGCTCAGGGCGCTGCGCCGTTTCATGCTGCGGCATCCGCCGGCCAACAACCAGCGCGCCGTGGCACTCTTCCTGTCGCTCGGCCATCACGAGGCACTGGTGCGGCGCCTGTCGAGTGCCTTCGACGAACGTCGGAAGCGTCTGGTCCATGCGATTTCCGCTTTCCTGCCGGAATGGCGCTCGACCGACTCGGCCGGCGGCACATCGCTCTGGCTCGAGGGGCCGCGCGGCACCGATTCCCGCGGCTTGGCCGAGGCCGCGGCCTCGCGCAGCGTTATCATCGAGCCCGGCGACCGCTTCTTCGACCGCACCGAAAAGCCCTCGCGCTTCATGCGGTTGGGCATTTCCTCAATCGCGCTGCAGCACATCGAGCCAGGCATACGGGAACTCGCCACCGCGGCCGGCCGCAGACCGGCAGCTGCCTGATCCCTTTTCGCCGGAGCCACCAGCAGTGGCTCCGGCGCCTTTAGCTCTGGCACATGCAACCGGACAGGCTGGCCCATAGGCTGTGCCAATGCCGGCGGCATAGTCGTGGCATAAAGGGGAAGAAGCAGCCGATGGTGGACCAACCGCCGCCCTGTTTCCGAGAAAAGGTGGAGTGTCTCCATGTCAGTGGTCCTTGAAAAGCAGGAAGCGGCGGCGGATCAGCGCTCGCGCCGCTCCGGTGGACGCGAAGCACGTCGCGCCATGCGGGCAGCGCCCTTGGCTGACGACATCAAGCCGGTGCGCGCCGGCCTCGAAGGCGGCAGCTACGGACCGTTGAAGGGCAACGACCAGGAACGCATCCACGAGGCGGTGCTGACGCTCCTGGAGACCGTCGGCTTCGCCAATGCCATCCCCTCCTGCATCGAGGCGCTGACCCAGGCCGGCGCCACCTATGGCGATGATGGCCGTATTCGCTTTCCGCGCGCGCTGGTGCTCGACACGATCAAGAAGGCAGCGCGGAATTTCACCTTGCACGGCCAGGATCCGAAACACGACATGCTGATCCAGGGCAAGCGTGTGCATTACGGCACGGCTGGAGCCGCCGTCCATCTGGTCGATGTCGAGAAGCGCGAGTACCGCGAATCGCTGCTGCAGGACATCTATGACGCGGCCCGCCTCGTCGAAGGGCTCGACAACATCCATTTCTTCCAGCGGCCTATGGTGCCGCGCGATATTCCCGATCCGCTCGAAATGGACTTCAACACGCTCTACGCCTGCGTGATGGGCACCTCCAAGCATGTCGGCACCTCGTTCACGGTGCGCGAGAACGTGCAGCCGGCGCTCGAAATGCTCTATGCCATTGCCGGCGGCGAAGAAAATTTCCGCGCCCGGCCGTTCGTGTCGAACTCCAACTGCTTTGTCGTGCCACCGATGAAATTCGCCGAGGACGCCTGCGGCGTGCTCGAGGCCTGCGTCGAGGGCGGCATCCCGATCCTGCTTTTGTCGGCCGGACAGGCCGGCGCCACCGCGCCGGCGGCAATTGCCGGCGCCGTCGTGCAAGCGGTGGCCGAAGTGCTGGCCGGTCTGGTCTATGTCAATGCCATCAAGCCAGGGCATCCAGCGATCTTCGGCACCTGGCCGTTCGTTTCGGATCTGCGGACAGGCGCCATGTCGGGCGGCTCGGCCGAACAGGCGGTGCTGACCGCAGCCTGCGCACAGATGGCGCAGTTCTACGATCTGCCGGGCGGTTCGGCCGCCGGCATGACGGATTCGAAACTGCCCGACATCCAGTCCGGCTACGAAAAGGGCATCACCGATGTGATGGCCGGTCTTGCCGGGCTCAACCTGGTCTATGAATCCGCCGGCATGCATGCCTCGCTGCTCGGCTTCTGCCTGGAAAGCCTGATCATCGACAATGACATGCTTGGCCATTGCCTGCGCTGCGTGCGCGGAATCGAAGTGTCTGATGAATCGCTGTCGATCGACACCATCACTGATGTCTGCCTGAAGGGGCCCGGACACTATCTCGGCAACGAGCAGACGCTGCGGCTGATGCAGACCGAGTATTTCTATCCGGCCGTCGGCGACCGCTTTTCACCGAAGGAATGGAACGAGAAGGGCCGGCCCGACATATTGCAGCGCGCGATCATCGAGAAGAAGCGCGTGCTTGCCGAGCGGTTCCCACGCCATGTGCCAAAGCCGCTCGACGACAGACTGCGCGCCCGCTTCGGCGACATGATCAAACTGCCGCGCGCCAATATGGGCGGGTAGGCCCCTTCCTCTCAAAATAGATCAGTCCGTGCCCAGTCCGTAGCGGTCGACGACCTCGGCATTGATCAACTTGGCGTGCAGCGCCATCAGCACGATTTGCGCGTCGAAGCTGTCGCCGGCCTCCACTGCGGCCTCGATCCGGCGTTCCACGTCCTGCCGCAGCTGCAAGCCATGCGAGCTTTCGAAGGTTTCCGGCCCGGCAACGCAATAGCTGAACAGTTGCGCCACGTCCGGATAGGCCTGGCTGGGCGGCTCGCCGGGCCAGCGATCCTTCATCAGATTGACGATGGTGAGTTTTACCCCCTCAGGCACTAGCGCGGGGTGAAGATCGGCGCCGCGCAATGCCGTATCGAGCTGCCTGAGGTCGCCCGAGCGGCCAAACATTCCGAGGAAGCCAAGGGAAGAGCGTCGTTGCGCCATGATGTCTCAATCCGTTTCCAGCCACTTAGGTGGTGCGCAAGCGGAATACAAAGGCAGGCGAAGATCTAGCCTCCTACCGCCAACAGCAAGACACCAGCCAGAGCCGATCCGGCGAGTGTCGGTAGCACGCCGATCTTGAGCTTCAGGATGGCGATCATTGCGGCACAGGAAAGCAGCGCCGCCCGCCAGTCGATCGACGAGAGCACCGGCAGATTCATGCCGAGGCTTATTGCGTGCACCTCACGGAAAACGACGTGCAAGGCGAACCACAGAGCGAGATTCATGATGACGCCGACAATTGCGGCGGTGATCGCGCCCAGTGCGGCCGACAATGCCTTGTTGCCGCGCAAGGCCTCGATATAGGGCGCGCCGAGGAATATCCAGAAGAAGCACGGCGTGAACGTCACCCACAAGGTCAGCAGCGCTCCAAGCGATCCCGCCAGCAGCGGATTGAGTGATCCGGAGTGGCGGAACGCGGCGATGAAGCCGACAAACTGCAACACCAGAATGAGCGGACCAGGCGTGGTCTCGGCAAGCCCAAGTCCGTCGACCATTTCGCCGGGGGCGAGCCAGCCGAAGGACTGGACGGCTGCCTGCGCGACATAGGCCAGCACCGCATAGGCACCGCCGAAGGTGACGACCGCCATCAGGCTGAAGAACCTGCCTATCTCGGTCCACACACTGGCAGAGCCGGTGCACCACCAGATCACGAGAACCGGTCCGAACCAGATCGGCAGCCAGATGGCGACCGTGCGCGGTGCATGCCATCTGGTCGGCTTGACATGGGTCAGCTCGCCACGCTCGAACATCAGGTCGACCGCTCCTTTGATGTCGACGACATCGCCCTTGCCATGCGCGGAGCCGGAGAACAGGCCGGGAGCAATGCGGTCTGCCAGCCACCCTGTCAGACCGGCGAGCAGGATGATGAGCGGAAACGGCACGTTCAACGCATAGATGGCGATGAAGGCCGCAACCGCGATCGATATCATGACCGGGTTTTTCAGGGCACGCCGTCCGATCCGGACCACCGCCTCGATGACAATGGCAAGCACCGCCGCCTTCACCCCGAAAAACAGCGCCTCGACGAGCGGCATGTCGCCATAGAGCACGTAGAGGCTGCTCAACCCGAGCATGACAAGCGCACCGGGCACGACGAACAGGATGCCGGCGACGAGGCCGCCAATCGTCCTGTGCAGCAGCCAGCCGATGTAGATGGCGAGTTGCTGAGCTTCCGGACCAGGCAGCAGCATGCAGTAATTCAGCGCATGCAGGAAACGCTGTTCCCCGATCCAGCGCCGCTCCTCGACCAATTCCCTGTGCATCAAGGCGATCTGCCCGGCCGGCCCGCCGAAGCTGAGCACTCCGATTTTCGCCCAGACCTTCAGGGCTTCGGCAAAGTTCGGCGCAGCCGGCGCCTCGACGCTCACCACTCTATTCTCCGGGACAAGAGCGCTCACGACGGTTTGCCCGCGCCGGCAGCGGGCCAATTGTGCGTTTCCTCGGTGGCGTCGCGACACCAACGGAAGAACGCATCGTAGAGCAGCATGCCTGCTTCCAGCTGTTCCAGATCGTCGCGAAACATCCGCGACAGACCAAGCGAGGCTGCCAGAAAGCCGGCCGCCTGGGGAACCAGATCGAGGCTTGCCGTGTCGGCTGCGCGTACGATCGAGGCAAGGCGATGGAGCGCTGTGGAGTCCAGCCCGAACTCCTCAATCATCGTATCAAAGGTGCAGCGTTCGCCGCGATGGCTCCAGAACACATTGTCGATGTCGAACGGCACCGCCTTGAAGCGGTCAGCCACGGAAGCCACTTCGGCCGCCTCGACAAACAGGAAGACGGCGTCGGGATCGACGAAACGCCGGATCAGCCAGGGACAAGCGATGCGGTCGACCTTCGGGCGGGACCGCGTCACCCACACCGTGCGGCCTTTTTCGTCGCGCGGCGGCAGCTTTTCGGTGCGGACCAAAAGCTCATTTGCGTCGCGCCAGGCTTCGAAGCCGCCTTCGAGGGATTCAGAGGAAATTCCCTCGTGCCGCAGCCATGCGGCCACGCCCTGCGAGAGTTTTTGACCTTTCTGACAGACGACCGAGACTTGCCTGCCGGCAAATTCGGTGGCCCAGGTCGAAACGGTTTTGAAATTGCGTCGGCATGAGGCCGGCAGCAGGCGCGGATCGGCGTCGAAATCCTCTTCGATGCGAACATCGATGATGACAGGCGCACCCGGCAGACCAACCAGACGGGACAGTTGCGATACGGTGATAGCAGTTGTTGACGGCATGGCGTCCACCTCCCGGAAGAGAAGCTTGGACGCGAACGTTGGGCTGACGCCTCACGGGGTCGTCGCGATGCACCCCTTGTCTTGATGGTGGATTTGTTGCGCGCGCTTGTCAAGGAAGACAAACGGCGGCTTGATCCGGATCAAGCCGCCGTTTGTCGTTTGTGTAAGCCACCTGCCAAAAGGCGGTGCCCCTCAGAACAATCAGTGATTGTCCCCGGAGCAATCAATGATTGTCCCTGGGCACGCCGCTGGTGTGCGCGACATCCTGGTATTTCACCGCCGGCTTCAGCACCATGCCCTCGTCGAACTGGTCGACCATGCCGCGCTGGATCTCCTGCCATGGCGTCTGGTGCTTGGGATAGTGGTAGCCACCATTGTTCTGCAACTCGGCGCGGCGCCGTGCGATTTCGTCGTCCGATACGAGAATGTTGGCGGTAGCCTTGTTCAGATCGATGCGAACACGGTCACCGGTCTTGAGCAGCGCCAGTCCTCCGCCGATCGCGGCTTCAGGCGAGGCATTCAGGATCGACGGCGAGCCCGACGTTCCCGACTGGCGGCCATCGCCGATGCAAGCCAGCGCATGGATGCCCTTCTTGATGAGATAGGCCGGCGGCTGCATGTTGACGACCTCGGCACCGCCGGGATAGCCGACCGGACCGGCGCCGCGCATGAACAGGATGGTGTGCTCGTCGATGCCTTGCGCCGGATCGTCGATGCGGGCGTGATAGTCCTCGGGCCCGTCGAAGACCATGGCGTTACCTTCGAAGGCCTCCGGATCCTTCGGGTTGGACAGGTAGCGCTCGCGAAATTCCGGCGAGATGCCGCTGGTCTTCATGATTGCCGAATCGAACAGATTGCCGCTGAGGTTGATGAAGCCGGCATTGGCTTTCAGCGGTGCGGCAACTGTACGGATGACGTCGGTGTTTTCGTTGGCGACATCCTTGCAATTGTCGCCGATCGACTTGCCGTTGACGGTCAGGGCATCGGGATGCGGCAACAGCCCGCCCTTCAACAGTTCGGCGACCACGGCCGGCACGCCGCCGGCGTGATGGTAGTCTTCGCCGAGATATTCGCCCGTCGGCTGCAGATTGACGATGAGCGGCACCTTGAGACCGATCTCCTGCCAGTCGTCATTGGTAAGCGGCACGCCAAGATGGCGGGCGATTGCGTTGAGATGGATCGGCGCATTGGTGGAACCGCCGATCGCCGAATTGACGACGATGGCGTTCTCGAAAGCCTTGCGCGTCATGATGTCGGACGGCTTGAGGTCCTCATGCACCATCTCGACGATGCGTTTTCCCGTCTCGTAGGAAATCTGGCCGCGCTCGCGGTAGGGCGCGGGAATGGCGGCCGAGCCCGGCAATTGCATGCCCAGCGCCTCGGCCAGCGAATTCATCGTGGTGGCGGTGCCCATGGTGTTGCAATAGCCGGTGGACGGCGCCGAGGAAGCGACGATGTCCATGAACTCGTCATAGCCGATCTCGCCGGCCGACAGGCGTTGGCGCGATTCCCAGACGATGGTGCCGGACCCCGTGCGTTTGCCCTTGTGCCAGCCATTGAGCATCGGGCCGACCGACAGTGCGATGGCGGGGATGTTGACGGTGGCCGCCGCCATAAGCAGCGCCGGCGTGGTCTTGTCGCAGCCGATGGTCAGCACGACACCGTCGAGCGGATAGCCGTAGAGCACTTCGACCAGGCTGAGATAAGCCAGGTTGCGGTCGAGTGCGGCGGTCGGGCGCTTGCCGGTCTCCTGGATCGGGTGGCAGGGGAATTCGAAGGGGATGCCGCCCATCGAGACGATGCCCTCGCGCACGCGCTTGGCGAGCTCGATATGGTGCCGGTTGCAAGGCGACAGGTCCGAGCCGGTCTGGGCGATGCCGATCAGCGGCTTGCCCGACATCAGTTCGGCGCGCGTCAGTCCGTAGTTCAGGTAACGCTCCAGGTAGAGCGCTGTCATGCCCGGGTTGTCGGGGTTGTCGAACCACTCCTGCGAGCGAAATTTCTTCTTTCTGGTGGGGGCGCCTGCCATCACGGTCTCCGTATTTGTATGACAAATCGATATGACAACGCGTCAATGCAAGCAAGGGGACGCGTGATCTGAATCCGGACTTTGGTGCGATAGACACGCACCCGGCCGTGCGTTAGGCCTTCGTGAAGTCTTGTGCGGGAGGTTTTCATGGCTTTAGTGATCGAAGGCGAGGAGCGCATTGCCGCACCCCTGCAAAAAGTGTGGGAGGCGCTGAACGATCCCGAGGTTTTGAAGGCGACGATTCCCGGCTGCCAGAGCCTCGAGATGAAGTCACCAACCGAGATGGCGGCGACAGTAGTGTTGAAGATCGGGCCGATCAAGGCGACCTTCAACGGCGAAGTGACGCTGAAAAACCTCAAGCCGCCGCATTCCTACACCATCCAGGGCGAAGGCAAGGGCGGCATCGCCGGCTTTGCTAAGGGCGGTGCCGACGTGACGCTGACCGAGGATGGATCGGATGCCACGATCTTGAAATATGCAGCCAAGGCCGAAGTTGGCGGCAAGATCGCCCAGCTTGGCAGCCGGCTGATCGAATCGACCTCGAAGAAACTGGCGGGTCAGTTCTTTTCGAATTTTGGGGAAAAGGTCGGCGGCTGACCTTCTCTCCTCAGGGGCTTACTCGAAGACGATGCTCGGCACCGCCGCTTCGGCCGCGCCGCGTTCCTCGTTGACCCGGTCCCAGACCTTCGAGGCAATGTCGCGATAGATTTTGGCTTCAGCGCTATCGGGCTTCGACGCCACCACGGGTGCACCGGCATCCGAGCTTTCGCGGATGCCCATTTCAAGCGGCACTTCGCCGAGGAAGGTGACGCCGAGGCGCTCAGCTTCGCGGCGGGCGCCGCCATGGCCAAAGATATCGTAGCGTTTGCCCGTATCCGGAGCGATGAAATAACTCATGTTCTCGACGATGCCGAGCAGCGGCACGTCGACCTTCTTGAACATGTTCAATCCCTTGCGGGCATCGATCAGCGCCAGGTCCTGCGGCGTCGAGACGATGACGGCGCCGGCCAACGGCACCTGCTGCGCCATGGTCAGCTGCGCGTCGCCGGTGCCGGGCGGCATGTCGACGACGAGCACGTCGAGCCGGCCCCACTCGACTTCGCGCAGCATCTGCGTCAGCGCCGACATCACCATTGGGCCGCGCCAGATCATCGGCGTCTCCTCATCGACGAGGAAGCCCATCGACATCACCTTGAGGCCGTAATTCTCCATCGGTTTCAAGATCTTGCCGTCAACCGTCTGCGGCCGGCCATGAATGTTGAGCAGCTTGGGCATGGACGGGCCGTAGATGTCCGCATCAAGCACGCCGACCCTGAGGCCGTTGGCGGCGAGGCCAAGCGCGATGTTGACGGCGGTGGTCGACTTGCCGACGCCGCCCTTGCCCGAGGCGACTGCGATGATTGCCTCGATACCGGGCACGCCACGCTTGCCTGAACTCTGCGAGGCTGGGGCATGCGGAGCTGAGCGCGGGGCTGCGGACGGAGCCGGCGGTGCTGGCCTGGGCGCAGGCCGCGATGGAACCGGCGCTTCCATGCCGCCGCCCTTCTTTTCGGCCGTCAGCGCGACGACCGCGCCGGCAACGCCGGGAATGGCCTTCACCACGCGCTCGGCGGCGGCGCGCAACGGCTCCATCTCCTGCGCCCTGGCGGCGGGAACGGTGATCGAGAAGAAAACCTTGCCATCGGCGATGAAAATCTCGGAAACCATGCCGAGGTCGACGATGTTGCCGGTGAAGTCCGGCCCGTTGACCGTCTTCAGACGCTCGGTGACGATTTCCTTGGTAACGGACATGACGGCATTTCCTCAGACGGTGGCTAACCCAGGACGGCGGCTGGCCTGAGATAATGCAGTTCATCGCCAACACCAAGCGGCGCGGACGAGATCGAATGATGCTGGTTCAATCGAAAGCGAGTTCCAGACGTCTTTCGGCCTGGGCGACGACCCGGCATTTCGCCTCGAACCGATCCGCCCTGATGGCCAGCACGAACTGGCCGGGAATGCCGGCGATGTTCGAAACGTCAATGGTAGCGCCATCCTCGCCGAGGCTACGAACCGTGCAGTCGATGGTCGACATGCGTTTGTTGAAGACGATCTGGCCGGCCTTCAGCACCCTGCGTCGCGGCCGCGCCTGATCGTGCCCGGCGGAATTCCAGGCTGTGGTTCGATTGCGGCCGGCATGTTTCGAGCGATACATGGCCGCGTCAGCGCGTTCGATCAGCTCCTGCAAATTGCCGGTCGCAGGATCGAACGCGGCAACACCGAAGCTCGCGGTGATCCGTATTTCATGCGTGCCGTGTGCGAGCCGCATGGCCTCGATGGTGCCGCGCAGCCGCTCTGCGGATTCAAGCGCGCCGTTGCGGCCGGCGTAGAGAAGCACCGCGAATTCCTCACCACCGATGCGCCCGAATATGTCGACATCCCGCAAGGTGGCGCTGCATTGCCGGGCCACACCAGCCAGAACCTTGTCGCCCGCGGCATGGCCGAAATTGTCGTTGACCGATTTGAAATGGTCGACATCGAAGACAATGCAGGAGAAGTCGAAGCGCTGCCGCTGCGCAAGCGCAAAGGCCCTGCCACCCTGATCGACGAATGCCCGCCGCGACAGAACGCCGGTCAGCGCATCGCTGGAGGCATGCTGGCGCAGTTCCAGCTCGTCCATGGCAAGGTCGGCGAAATCCTGGAGGATTGCGATGTCGCGGCCACCAAATTCCCTTGGCGCATAGCCAATCGCGCAGACACTGCCGATGTTGTGGCCGTCACGGCTGCGCAGTGGCACGCCTGCGTAGAAGTGGATATGGGGATCGTTCGTGACGAGGGGGTTGCCGGCGAAACGTGGATCCTTCGTCGCGTCGGCGACAATCAGGGGTTCTTCCTGAAGGATCGTGTACTGGCAGAATGTGTCCTTGCGTGCGACTTCATTTGTCATCAGGCCCTCGCAGGCCTTGTACCATTGGCGGTGCCCGTCAATGACCGAGATTATGGCGATCGGGACATCGAAGACAGTCTTGATCAATCGCGTAATGCGGTCGAACGACGCTTCGCGCGGCGTGTCCAGAATATCGAAACGTTCGACAGCCCGAAGCCGCGCCGCCTCGCGCAGGTCAGCGGCTGAAGGCGCTTGTATTTCCGGCGGATGCTCCTGGAGCATACAAACCAACCTATCTTCGGCGCCCCCTGCCGCGATGCCCGCGTCGACCATGATGGCAAGCCAAATATTATCAATTGGTTATTGGCTGTTGCCACTATCGGCTGCCTCATCCACGATGATTAACGAGCGGCTGTGCGCAGGCACGTGGAAAGGGCTCGCGGCATGATCGACAAACTCGAATTCTTCATCGCGCTGGCCAAGGAAGAGCATTTCGGTCGGGCAGCTGAAGCGTGCGGTGTTACTCAGCCGACATTGTCGGCCGGCATCAAGCAGTTGGAGGGGCAGCTTGGTGTCATGCTGGTCAATCGCGGGTCGCGCTTCCAGGGGCTGACGCCGGAGGGCAAGCAGGTGCTGGTCTGGGCGCGCCGCATCGTCGGCGATACCAGGACCATGCGCGAGGAAATGCGGGCGGCGCGCCACGGCCTTTCCGGCCGTATCCGCATAGCCGCCATCCCGACAGCACTCGCGATGGTGGCGCGGCTGACGACGCCGTTTCGCGAAAAGCACCCGGGCGTCACCTTCTCGGTGCTGTCGCGCACCTCGATCGAGGTCTTGTCGCTGCTCGGCAATTTCGACATCGACGCCGGCATCACCTATCTCGACAACGAGCCGCTTGGGCGGGTGACTAGCGTGCCGCTCTACGACGAGCGTTATCAACTGATCACAGCCATCGGCAACCCTTATTCCGACCGCGACAAAGTGACATGGGCCGAGATCAGCCAGTTGCCGCTCTGCCTGCTGACGCCCGACATGCAGAACCGTCGCCTCATCGACCAGCATCTGGCCGAGGCCGGCGTGCAGGTGCGGCCGACGCTCGAGTCCAACTCCATGATCGTGCTGTTCTCGCACATCCGAACCGGCAAATGGTCGTCGATCATGCCGCTCAACCTCGCGGAAACATTCGGCTTTTCCGAGCCGATCCGGGCCATTCCGATCGTCGAGCCCGACGCCAGCCACACGGTCGGCCTGGTGGCCACGCCGCGAGAACCGCACACGCCACTGGTCCAGGCGCTGCTGGACGAGGCAATGGCGCTGGCAGACGATTTCCGCACCCACCGCTAGGTTAAAGAATGACGGCTGATCGTGTTTGATAGAAAATTTCTATCAAGCGACGGATCAGCTTTATTGATTTCACGGGTTTCCTCTGTTTTTGTAACGACTTAGCGCTAGAACGCTACCGACCAGGGAGGGCGCTGCATGACGATGCAGCCTGCAAGTACCGAGATCGCATCGCGCACGGCCGCGATCATTCACGAGCTGAAAGGCCTCGAAGGCCCGCTGCTGCCGATCCTCCACGGCATCCAGGAAGAGTTCGGCCATGTGCCGCAGGCATCGCTGCCGGTCATCGCCGAAGCGCTGAATATCTCGAATGCCGAAGTCCACGGCGTCGTCACCTTCTACCATGATTATCGCAGCCATCCGGCCGGCCGGCATGTGCTGAAGGTCTGCCAGGCAGAGGCCTGCCAGTCGATGGGTTCGGATCCCGTCGCCGCCAAATTCAAGCAGCTGCTTGGCATCGGTTTCCACGAGACGACCCGCGACGGCTCGGTAACGCTTGAGCCGGTCTATTGCCTGGGCCTGTGCGCCTGCGCGCCCTCGGCGATGCTGGACGGCGAAGTAATCGGCCGGCTCGACGACGAGAAGATCGAAGAGATCGTGGCGGAGGCGCGCTCATGATCCCGCGCATCTACATTCCCGGCGATTCCGGCGCGCTGGCGCTGGGTGCGGAAAAGGTTGCGAAGGCTATTCGCGATGAACTCGCCGAGCGCGGCATCGAGGCCAAGATCGTGCGCAACGGCTCGCGCGGTGCCTATTTCCTCGAACCGATGGTCGAAGTGGCAACCGAAAAGGGCCGTGTCGCCTATGGGCCGGTCAAGCCATCCGACGTCAAGAGCCTGTTCGACTCAGGCTTCCTGACCGGCGGCCATCACAAGCGCTGGCTGGGTGCGCCCGACAAGATCCCGTTCCTGGCCAAGCAGACGCGGCTGACCTTTGCCCGCTGCGGCGTCAACGACCCGCTGTCGCTCGACGCCTACAAGGCGCTCGGCGGGCTGAAGGGCCTGCAGAACGCGGTTGCCATGGCGCCGGCCGACATCGTCAAGCAGGTGACCGAGTCCGGCCTGCGCGGCCGCGGCGGCGCCGGCTTCCCGACCGGCATCAAGTGGAAGACGGTGCTGGATACGACGTCCGACCGCAAATACATCGTCTGCAACGCCGATGAGGGCGACAGCGCCACTTTTGCCGACCGCATGATCATGGAAGGCGACCCCTTCGTGCTGATCGAAGGCATGGCGATCGCCGGCGTCGCGACTGGCGCGACCAAGGGTTTCGTCTATATCCGCTCGGAATATCCGCACGCGGTGGCCATGATGAACAAGGCCGTCGAGGTCGCCCGCAAAGCCGGCGTGCTCGGCGTCAATGTGCTGGGTTCGCCCAATGCCTTCGACATGGAAATCCGCGTCGGCGCCGGCGCCTATGTCTGCGGCGAGGAAACCTCGCTGTTGAACAGCCTGGAAGGCAAGCGCGGCGTGGTGCGCGCCAAGCCGCCGCTGCCGGCCATCCAGGGCCTGTTCGGCAAGCCGACAGTGATCAACAACGTCATCAGCCTGGCCTCCGTGCCCATCATCATGGACAAGGGTGCCGCCTTCTACAAGGATTTCGGCATGGGCCGCTCACGCGGCACGATCCCGATCCAGATCGCCGGCAACGTCAAATTCGGCGGCCTGTTCGAAGCGGCCTTCGGCATGACGCTGGGCGAAATCGTCGATGATATCGGCGGCGGCACGGCAACCGGCCGGCCGGTGAAGGCCGTTCAGGTCGGCGGGCCGCTCGGCGCCTATTTCCCGCGCAGCCTGTTCAACACGCCGTTCGACTATGAAGCCTTCGCCGCCAAGGACGGGTTGATCGGCCATGCCGGAATCACCGTGTTCGACGACACCGCCGACATGCTGAAGCAGGCGCGCTTTGCCATGGAATTCTGCGCCATCGAGAGCTGCGGCAAGTGCACGCCCTGCCGCATCGGCTCGACGCGCGGCGTCGAGACCATCGACAGAATAGCCGGCGGCATCGAGCCGGAGAAGAACATCGCTCTGGTCACGGACCTCTGCAACACGATGAAATTCGGTTCGCTCTGCGCGCTGGGTGGCTTCACGCCCTACCCGGTGATGAGTGCGCTCAACCATTTCCGCGATGATTTCAAGCCGGCGCCCGTCGCCGAAGCAGCAGAATAGGAGCCTTCCATGGGTCTCATTCAGGAAATCGACTTCGGCACGCCGGCCTCGACTTCGCAGAAGCAGGTGACGCTGACCGTCGACGGCTTCACCGTCACGGTGCCGGAAGGCACCTCGATCATGCGCGCCTCGATGGAGGCGGGCATCGCCATCCCGAAACTCTGTGCCACCGACATGGTCGACGCGTTCGGCTCCTGCCGGCTTTGCCTGGTCGAGATCGATGGCCGCAACGGCACGCCCTCCTCCTGCACGACGCCGGTGGCGCCGGGCATGGTGGTGCACACCCAGACCGGCAAGCTCAAGGACATCCGCCGCGGCGTGATGGAGCTCTACATTTCCGACCACCCGCTCGACTGCCTGACTTGTGCCGCCAATGGCGACTGCGAATTGCAGACGCAGGCCGGTGTCGTCGGCCTGCGCGACGTGCGTTACGGCTATGAAGGCGACAACCACGTCTTCAAGAAGAACGACGGCGCCGAGAACTTCAAATGGATGGCGAAGGACGAGTCCAACCCGTACTTCACCTATGATCCCTCGAAGTGCATCGTCTGCTCGCGCTGCGTGCGCGCCTGCGAGGAAGTGCAAGGCACCTTCGCGCTGACCATCGAGGGCCGTGGTTTCGGCAGCCGGGTGTCGCCCGGCATGCACCAGCTGTTCATCGATTCGGAATGCGTCTCCTGCGGCGCCTGCGTGCAGGCCTGCCCGACAGCGACGCTGTCGGAAAAATCGGTCATCCAGATCGGCCAGCCCGAGCATTCGATGGTCACCACCTGCGCCTATTGCGGCGTCGGCTGCCAGTTCAAGGCCGAGGTGCGCGGCGACGAGCTGGTGCGCATGGTGCCCTACAAGGACGGTAAGGCCAATCGCGGCCATAGCTGCGTCAAGGGCCGCTTCGCCTATGGCTATTCGACCCACAAGGATCGCATCCTCAATCCGATGATCCGCGAGAAGATCACCGATCCGTGGCGCGAAGTGTCGTGGGAAGAGGCGCTGACCTACACGGCGAACGAATTCCGCCGCATCCAGTATCAATATGGCCGCACCTCGATCGGCGGCATCACCTCGTCGCGCTGCACGAACGAGGAAACCTATCTGGTGCAGAAGCTGATCCGGCAGGGCTTCCGCAACAACAATGTCGACACCTGCGCGCGCGTCTGCCACTCGCCGACCGGCTACGGCCTCGGCCAGACCTTCGGCACCTCGGCCGGCACGCAGGATTTCGATTCGGTCGAGCATACCGATGTGGTGATGGTGATCGGCGCCAATCCGGCGGCGGCGCATCCGGTGTTCGCCTCACGGCTGAAGAAGCGGCTGCGCAAGGGCGCCAAGCTGATCGTGCTCGATCCGCGCCGCACCGAGATGGTCAAGTCGGCGCATATCGAGGCCGAGTATCACTTGCCGCTGAAGCCCGGCACCAATGTCGCCGTTGTCACCGCGCTGGCGCATGTCATCGTCACCGAAGGCCTGTTCGACGAGAAGTTCATCCGCGAACGCTGCGACTGGGATGAGTTCCAGGACTGGGCCTCCTTCGTGGCGCTGCCGGAAAACAGCCCCGAGGTCGTCGGCAAGCTCGCCAATGTCGACCCGGAACTGATCCGTGGTGCAGCGCGGCTCTATGCCCGCGGCGGCAACGGTTCGATCTATTACGGCCTCGGCGTCACCGAGCACAGCCAGGGCTCGACCACCGTCATCGCCATCGCCAACCTCGCCATGGCCACCGGCAATATCGGCCGGCCGGGCGTCGGCGTGAACCCGCTGCGCGGCCAGAACAATGTGCAGGGCTCCTGCGACATGGGCTCGTTCCCGCACGAATTGCCGGGCTATCGCCACGTCTCGGGCGACGCCGTGCGCGACATCTATGAAAGCCTGTGGGGCGTGAAGCTCGACGACGAGCCGGGTCTGCGCATCCCCAACATGCTCGACGCCGCCGTCGATGGGTCCTTCAAGGGCCTCTATGTGCAGGGCGAGGACATCTTGCAGTCGGATCCCGACACCAAGCATGTCGCCGCCGGCCTTGCCGCCATGGAATGCGTCGTCGTGCACGACCTCTTCCTCAACGAGACGGCGAATTATGCGCACGTCTTCCTACCGGGCTCGACCTTCCTCGAGAAGGACGGCACCTTCACCAATGCCGAGCGCCGCATCAACCGCGTGCGCAAGGTGATGGCGCCGAAGAACGGCCTGGCCGACTGGGAAGTGACGCAGAAGCTCGCCCAGACGATGGGACTCGACTGGAATTACCAGCACCCGTCCGAAATCATGGACGAGATCGCCATGACGACGCCGAGCTTCGCCAAGGTTTCTTATGACTATTTGGAAAAGATGGGCTCGGTGCAGTGGCCCTGCAACGAAAAGGCGCCGGAAGGCACGCCGATCGTGCATGTCGACGGTTTCGTACGCGGCAAGGGCAAATTCATCCGCACTGAATATGTGGCGACCGACGAGAAGACCGGACCGCGCTTCCCGCTGCTTTTGACCACCGGCCGAATCCTCAGCCAGTACAATGTCGGCGCGCAGACGCGGCGCACGGACAACGTCATGTGGCACTCGGAAGACCGGCTGGAGATCCATCCGCACGATGCCGAGAACCGCGGCCTGCGCGATGGCGACTGGGTGCGGCTGACCAGCCGCTCGGGCGAGACGACGCTGCGGGCGCTGATCACCGACAAGGTGTCGCCTGGCGTGGTCTATACGACCTTCCACCATCCGGACACGCAGGCCAACGTCATCACCACCGACTTCTCCGACTGGGCGACCAATTGTCCGGAATACAAGGTCACGGCCGTGCAGGTCGGCGCCTCGAACGGCCCGTCGGACTGGCAGCGCGACTATAACGAGCAGGCCGAGCAGAGCCGCCGCATCGCGACGTTGCAGGCAGCGGAGTAGTCTTGGCCGCGCGCCGCAAAGCAACGACGCAGATATCGCGGCTGGCGCACCGCGCCAGCGGCACGGCTGAGGCCAACCGCATGGTGCCGGAGGAGACGCCGGTGGCGTTCTCCTTCGCCGGCACAACGCATGCGGTGATGATGGCGAGCCCCGCCGATTTCGAGGATTTCGCGCTCGGCTTCTCGTTGACCGAAGGCATCATCGCCGACCCGCAAGAGATCGAGGCAATCGAGGTCGAGGATCACGGCGCCGGCATCGATATCCAGATCCGGCTGAAGGACACTGCCAACACGCGCTTCGAGGCGCGGCGGCGCCGGCTGGCCGGGCCGGTCGGTTGCGGGCTCTGCGGCATCGAATCCATCGAGGAAGCGATGCGCTCGGTCGACGCCGTTGGTGCGTCAAAACTTACGCTTGATGCGGACGATATCGTCCGCTCCGTCAAATTGTTGTCGAAGGTGCAGCCGCTGCACACAGAAACCGGAGCCGTGCACGCCGCCGGCTTCTATATCCCCGGCAAGGGCGTCGTCATGGCGCGCGAGGATGTCGGCCGTCACAATGCGTTGGACAAGCTGGCCGGCGCGTTGGCCAAAGCCGGCATCGATGGCACTTCGGGTGCTGTCGTGGTGACGTCGCGCGTGTCGGTCGAAATGGTGCAGAAGACGGCGGCGATCGGCTCGGCCTTCATCATCGCCGTCTCGGCGCCGACCGCGCTTGCCATCCGCACGGCTGACGAGGCCGGCATGACGCTGGTGGCGCTGGTGCGCGGTGATGATTTCGATGTTTTCACCCACCCGAACCGGGTGGTCTTGGGAGTTGCCCAGCATGTCGCATGACGAAGACCACATCACGAGCACCAGTGAGAAGCTGGTGCGCATGGCCAACCAGATCGGTACTTTCTTCCAGTCTAAGCCGCGCGAGGAAGGTATTGCCGGCACCGCTGAGCACATCAACAAGTTCTGGGAGCCCAGGATGCGGCGGCAGTTCTTCGAGATGCTGGACGGCGGCAGCACGGGGTTCAATGAGATTGTCGTGGCCGCCTCAGCAAGAATCCGGCGGCCGAACGCACCGGACGGTCCGGGATTCAGCGCCCAAGTTGAAGCTGGGGCGCCGGGTGGAAAGGGCACGGCAGCGGGCGAGTCAACGGCCGAGATCGCGGCTTCGCAGAAGTAGGGCCTGCAGCGCCACCGGCCTATATTCGCACGCTCTAAAGTTTAAGCTGCCGCTGTCGACGCGGCTCTGCTATATCTGACGATCAGAAGTCGTCAGGCCGGGCGGAAGAACTCGTGAGGCCGATCGAGACCCGATATGCCCTCAGTGGCGAGGTGCGGATCGCCTATCAGGTGGTCGGCCAGGGATCGCTTGATCTCGTCTTCGTCCCGGGCTTCATTTCCAATCTCGACCTGCATTGGGAAGACGAGGGCTATACCAGGCTCCTGAAGCGGCTTTCGGCGTTCTCGCGGCTGATCCTGTTCGACAAGCGCGGCACCGGTCTTTCCGATCGTGTCGATGCCCATCACCTGCCCAGCCTCGAAACCCGAATGGACGACGTGCGCGCGGTGATGGATGCGGTCGGCAGCGGCCGGGCGGCACTGCTCGGTGCTTCCGAAGGCGCGCCGATGGCAATGCTGTTCGCAGCCACCTATCCGGAGCGGACGCGGGCGCTGGCGCTCTATGGCGGCTATGCGCATTTCCACAAATGGGTGATGCCGCCCGAACGCCTCAATGCCTTCATCGCAACGGCCGAAACGGCCTGGGGCACCGGCGCCACCTTGCCCAATTTCGCGCCGGGTCGGGTCGATGACATCCGTTTTTCAACCTGGTGGGCGCGCTTCGAGCGCCTGTCGGCGAGCCCGACCGCAGCGGCGGCACTGGCGCGGATGAACGCGGAGATCGATGTGCGTGGCGTGCTCGCGGCGATCGGTGCGCCGACGCTTTTGATCCATCGCCGCAACGATGCCCGGGTCGATCCCGACGCCAGCCGTTTCCTTGCCAAGAAAATCCCGAATGCACGGCTGGTCGAAATCCCGGGACGCGACCATCCGATCTGGACCGGAGACGTCGACCGGGTGGCCGACCTGATCGAGGAGTTCCTGACCGGCGCTTGCGCCGTGGCCGAAGCCGAACGCGTTCTGGCAGCACTTCTGGTGACGCGCATCTACGACACGGCGCGGCTTGGCGACCGGATGTGGAGCGAACGCAGCCAACGCTTCCAGGAGACATGGCGAACACTTGTCGGACGCCATGGCGGGCGCTGCGTGGATATGCATGGCGAGATGATGATTTCACGATTCGACGGGCCCGGGCGTGCCTTGCGTTGCGCAGCCGCACTGCGAGAGGCGGCGCAGCAAATCGGCGTGGCAAGCGCACAGGGCGCACATGTCGGCGAGATCGAGTTGCGGGGGCCGCCGACCGGGTTGACGGGCCGCGTGACGATGCACCTCGCCACCCATGCCGGGCGCGGCGACATACTGGCGTCGCGGCTGGTCGCCGACCTGGCGGCCGGCTCGGGGCTTCATTTCGCCGACGCCGGCCGCATCGGCATCGATGAACTGGACGAGCCGCTGGCGCTTGTGCTGGCGATGTCCGAACAGCATCTGGAGCCGGCTTGCCACCCCAAGGCGAAGGCGACCGAGCCGGCTTGCCTGACGGCGCGCGAGAGCGAGGTGGTGAATTTGATTGCCGACGGCAAGAGCAATGCCGCGATCGCCGCCGAACTCAGGCTGAGCGAGCACACGGTCAAGCGCCACGTGGCCAACATATTGCTCAAGCTCGACCTGCCGTCGCGGGCGGCGGCGGCGGCATTTTCCGCCAGGCAGACTGGCCCGGACGGGCCATGAGAGCGATGGCGCTTTCGGGCGAAGCGGGCACGCCGAGCTAAGCGCTATCAATTCCCCATGCAGGCCAAGGCGGATATCGCCGGGAAGGCGCTGCGGACGGAGGATGAAATGCTCAAGTCAACACGGAATGCCAGATCACTCGTGATCGCCGCAGGCATTGGCGCGCTGTTCGCGATCACTCCCGCAAAGGCCGAGGATGCGTCGGCGGCAGCCGCCTACAAGGACATCCAGGCGACGCTCGGCTCGGTGCCTGACATGTTCAAGACACTGCCTGACGTCGCGGTCGCCGGCGCCTGGGCCGAGATCAAGGGGGTGCAGCTCAATCCCAAGACCGCACTCGACGGCAAGACCAAGGAGCTGATGGGCCTCGCCGTCGCATCGCAGATCCCATGCCAGTACTGCATCTATTTCCACACAGAGGCGGCCAAGCTCAACGGCGCCAGCGACGAGGAGATCAAGGAGACGATCGCGATGGCGGCAATCGTGCGCCATTGGTCGACGATGCTCAACGGCAGCCAGGTCGATCTCGCCACTTTCAAGAAGCAGACCGACGACGTCTTCGCGGCCGTCAAGGCGAAGTCGCAGTGAAAGTCACTGCCCGTCGATAAGCGCCGGGCAGACTTCCAAATATCAACCGCCCGATCATGAAGACGGGCCATGGAGGATAAAATGCTGACCAAGACCCAAGTCGTTGATGGCGCCGCGATCAAGAAGGCGATCGAAACCCGCGATGGCAAGATGCTGTCGAGCTTCTATGCCGATGATGCGCTGGTGCGGGTGATCGACCGCAACAACCCGCCGAGCAAGCCGCGCGAAGTCCGCGGGCGCGCGGCGATCGCTACCTTCTGGGACGACATTTGCAGCCGGGCGATGACCCACAAGGTCGACACCACGATTGCCGACGGCGACAGCCTCGCCTTCACCCAGGCCTGCGCCTATCCGGACGGCACGAAAGTGTTCGCCGCGGCAATGCTGGAGCTGAAGAACGGACGGATCGCACGGCAGACGGTCGTGCAGGCCTGGGACGAGTGAGGCCGCCATGTTCAGCGCCAGATGGCAGATCGACGCCAGGTTCGGCCACAAGCAGACCGTGCTCGAACTGTTGAAAAAATGGGAACGCGAGATCGGCTCGCAGGTCGGTATCGCCGATCTCAAGTTCCAGATCATGACCGGATCGATCGGCGCGCGGGAAGCGACGGTCGAGTCTCACCATCAGGTCGAGAGCCTGGCCCAGCTGGAAGCATTCTTCGCCAGGATCGGCAAGATCGACGCGCACGCCAAATGGGGCAAGGAGATGGAGCCCTATGTCGTGTCGGGCACCAGCCTGTGGAATATCTATCGCATCGTGGAGTAGTGGTCTTCGCCCCGTTTACGGGGAGAAGAGAATACGGTCTCCCGGCCCTTCGCAGGCTCAGGGCGTTCGAAGCTCGAAAAGCCAAGCAATTGGCTTTTCGTCCGCTACGCGGACCGCTTCTCACCCATGTGCAACCATCACATGCCGCACGGCCGTATAATCCTCCAGCGCATAGAGCGACATGTCCTTGCCGTAACCGGACTGCTTCAGCCCGCCATGCGGCATCTCATTGGTCAGCATGAAGTGGGTGTTGATCCAGGTGCAGCCATATTGCAGGCGGGCCGCCGTCGCCATGGCGCGCGAGACATCCTTGGTCCACACCGATGAGGCCAGGCCATAGTCGCTGTCATTAGCCCAGGTCACAGCCTCGTCGACTTCGGTGAAACGGGTGATCGAGACGACCGGCCCAAAGACTTCGCGGCGCACGATCTCGTCTTCCTGCAGCGCACCGGCGACCACGGTCGGCTGGTAGTAGAAGCCGGTGCCCTCGCCCGGCTTGCCGCCAGTGGTGATCTCGATGTGCTTCAGCTCCGAGGCACGCTCGACGAAGCTCGACACGCGGTCGCGCTGGCGCCGCGAGATCAGCGGGCCGATCTCGTTTTCGGTGTCGTCGGGACGATTGTACTTGATGGTCGAGACGGCCGAGGACAGGTCGGCGACGAGCTTGTCGTAGATCTTCTTGCCGGCATAGATGCGGCAGGCGGCGGTGCAGTCCTGGCCGGCATTGTAATAGCCGAAGGCGCGCAGGCCGTTGACCACGGCGCCGAGATCGGCATCGTCGAAGACGATGACCGGCGCCTTGCCGCCGAGTTCGAGATGCGTGCGCTTGACCGACTTGGCGGCCGCCTGCAGCACTTTCTTGCCGGTGGCGACATCGCCGGTGATCGATATCATGTTGATCTTGGGGTGGTTGATCAGCGTGTTGCCGACGCTGTCGCCGCGGCCGAGCACGACATTGACCACGCCTTCCGGCAGGATTTCGGCCAGAATTTTCGCCAGCTTCAGCGCCGTCAGCGGCGTCTGCTCGGACGGCTTGAAGACGACCGTGTTGCCGCCGGCGATCGCCGGCGCCAGCTTCCAGGCCATCATCATCAGCGGGTAGTTCCAGGGCGCGATGGAAGCAACGATGCCTATGGCGTCGCGGCGAACCATCGAGGTGTGGCCGGGAATGTATTCACCGGCAACGACACCGGGCATCGAGCGGACCGCGCCGGCAAAGAAGCGATAGCAATCGACGATGGCCGGGATCTCGTCATTGAGCACGGCATTGATCGGCTTGCCGCAATTGAGTGCCTCCAGCGTGGCGAAGTCCTTGGCTTCGGCCTCGATGCGGTCCGCGATCTTCAGGAGATAGCCGGAACGCTGCGCCGGCGTGGTGCGTGACCACAAGACGAATGCCTTCTCGGCCGCCAGCACCGCCGCTTCGATCTGCGCCTGGCTGGCTTCGGGCAGGTTGAGGATGGTCGCCCCGGTCTTTGGATTGAGGACAGGCTCCTCGATCTCGGTGCCGTCCTCGAATTTCGAGCCGATCAACATCTGGGTGTCCATCGAAATCTCTCCCTTTTGAACTGAGTTATTTGCCCGAACCGGCGATCTGGTCGCCGTCGCGGGTCAGGTAATAGGCAAACAGGATCGGCAACAGCGTCACCAGCATGACGACCATGGCCACGACATTGGTGACCGGGCGTTGGCGCGGGCGGATCAGTTCTTCCAGCATCCAGATCGGTAGAGTCTGCTGCTGGCCGGCGGTGAAAGTGGTGACGATGACTTCGTCGAACGACAAAGCGAAGGCGAGCATCCCGCCGGCAAGCAGCGCGGTCGCGATGTTGGGCAGCACGACATGCCGGAAGGTCTGGAAGCCGTCGGCGCCGAGATCCATCGAGGCCTCGATCATCGAGCCCGAGGTGCGCCGGAAGCGGGCGACCGCATTGTTGTAGACAACAACCACGCAGAAGGTGGCGTGGCCGAGCACGATCGTCCAGAACGAGAACGGAATGTCGGCCAGCGAAAAGGCCGAACGCAACGCGATACCTGTGATGATGCCGGGCAGCGCGATGGGCAGGATGACCAGCAGCGATATGGTTTCGCGGCCAAAGAATTTCGTCCGTGATACCGCCGCCGAGCACATTGTGCCGAGGATGAGTGCGATTGCCGTCGAGATCGCCGCGACGCGGACCGACAGCGACAATGCCTGCCAGACATCGGGCCGGTTCCATGTGACGGCGAACCATTGCGTGGTCAGGCCAGGGGGCGGCCAGACGAAACTCTTCTCCTCGGTGGTGAAGGCGTAGACGAAGATCAGCAGGATCGGCAGGTGCAGGAACAGCAACCCGCAGCCGGCTGCGACCTTCAGGCCAAGGGGTGCAGATTGACCACGGTCAGAGCGCATCGAAGGCCCCCATGCGTTTGGCGCCCCAGAGGTAGAAGCCCATAATGATGATGGGCACGACGGTGAAGGCCGCGGCGAGCGGGATGTTGCCGGCGGTGCCTTGCTGCGAATAGACGGCCTGGCCGATGAACAGGCGCGAGGTGCCGATGATCTGCGGGATGATGTAGTCGCCCAATGTCAGTGAGAAGGTGAAGATCGAGCCGGCGACGATGCCTGGCAACGCCAGCGGAAACAGCACGTTGCGGAAGGTCTGTCCCGGAGAAGCACCAAGATCGGACGAGGCCTCGACCAGATTGGCGGGCACGCGCTCAAGGGCTGCCTGAACCGGCAGGATCATGAACGGCAGCCAGACATAGACGAAGACGATGAAGGTGCCGGTGAACGACACCGACAGCGAGTTGCCGCCAACGATCGGCAGCGACAACCAGGCATCGAGCAGCCACAACAGATGCAGCTTGGCGAGCAGCCAGGTAAGGATGCCTTCCTTGGCGAGGATCAGCTTCCAGGCATAGATCTTGACCAGATAGCTCGACCACAGCGGCAGCATGATGCCGAGATAGAACAGCGCCTTCCAGCGGCCACGCGCATAGCGCGCCGCGTAATAGGCGATCGGGAAGGCGACGATCGCCGAGGCCAGCGTGACCAGGGCGGCCATCGTCACCGTGCGCAGGATGATGTCGAGATTGGCCGCCTGGAACAGGTCGCCATAGGTCTTCAGCGTGAACTGCCGGTTGATGAGGCCGGAGTACTCGTCGATGGAGAAAAAGCTCTGCGCCAAAAGGGCAAACAGCGAGCCGATATAGACGATGCCAAGCCACAGCACCGGCGGCAGCAGCATCAGCAGCAACAGGAGTTGCGGCCTGCGCCAGAACAGGTCCGAGAGCGCACCGCGCATGCCGCCGCTGCCGGGCAGGATCGCGGGCGCCGTGGCGCGCGGCATGGTGGCGTCCAGGCTCATGCCGGCCCGTCCATCAGATGCAGGTGCTCGCGGTTGAAGGTGAGCACGACCGCCTCGCCCTCCACCGGCAGCGCGGTGCCGGCCGGCACGATGGCATGGAGTTTCAAGCCATCGGCATCGAGCGCCAGTTTTGTCGTGGCGCCGAGATAATTGGTCGAGACGAGGCGGGCGGCAACGCCCTCGCCGCTTGCCGCGCGGCCGACGCGAATGGATTCGGGCCGCAGACTGCCCCAGCGGTGCTGGCCGGAATAGCGTTGGACGAAATCCGGCGGCAGCACGTTGGACGAGCCGACGAAATCGGCAACGAAGCGCGTCTTCGGCCGCTGGTAGATATCCTCCGGCGTGCCGATCTGCATGATCTTGCCGTCGTTGAAGACGGCGACGCGGTCGGCCATCGACAGTGCCTCGCCCTGGTCGTGGGTAACGAAGACGAAGGTGATGCCGAGCGCCTTCTGCAGCGATTTCAGCTCTTCCTGCATGTTCTCGCGCAGCTTGAGGTCGAGCGCGCCGAGCGGCTCGTCGAGCAACAGCACCTTGGGCTGGTTGACCAGCGCGCGGGCCAACGCGACGCGCTGGCGCTGGCCACCCGAAAGCTGGCCGGGGCGGCGGGCGCCATAGCCGGGCAATCGCACCAGCGACAGCGCTTCCTCCGCCGCCTTGTGCCGTTCGGCCTTGCCGACGCCCTTGACCATCAGCCCGTAGGCGACGTTGTCGAGCACATTGAGATGCGGGAACAGCGCGTAGTCCTGGAACACGGTGTTGACGTTGCGGCGATAGGGCGGCACGCCCTCGGCGCGTTCGCCGAAGATGGAGATCGAACCTGATGTCGGCTGCTCGAAGCCGGCGATGAGACGCAGGCATGTCGTCTTGCCGGAGCCGGACGGCCCGAGCATGGCGAAGAACTCGCCCGGCACAATGTCGAGATCGACCGCGTCGACAGCGCGAACGCTGCCGAAATGGCGCGAGACTTTCTGGAAGGAGACGGCAGAGGTCATGGGCTGTCAGTCTTTTGCCGGTTCATCAAAATCACCCTCAGCTAAAAATCTGGCCGGGATCGCGAAATTCGCACGCCGCTTCACCTCCCCCTCGATGGGGGAGGTCGCGGAGAAGCCGCGGGTGGGGGTGACGGCGCGAACATATCGGATAGGCTCCACCCCGACGCTGCGCGTCGACCCTCCGCACAAGGGGGTGGTAAGGGCGTTACCGCCCGCCGATGACGCCGATATAGTCCGACACCCAGCGGTAGTAGGGCACGCACTGGTCGTTCTGGGTGACGCACTTCGAGACTGGCGTCTTCCAGAACTTGATCTTGTCGAAATTGTCGTAGCCGTTGGTCTTGCAGCCTTCCTCGCCGAGCAATTCATTGCCCTTGCAGGCGGCGGGCACGACCGGCAACGAGCCGAACCAGGCCGAGACGTCGCCTTGCACCTTCGGGGACAGGGAGTGTTCAAGCCACTTGTAAGCGCAGTTGGGGTTGGCGGCATCAGCCTCCATCATGGTGGTGTCGGCCCAGCCGGTGACGCCTTCTTCCGGCACGGTCGAGGCAACCGGCTTCTTGGCAGCGACCAGCGTGTTGACCTGATACGGCCACGAGCCGGATGCGACGACGCCTTCATTCTGGAAATCATCAACCTGGATAGCGGCGTCATGCCAGTAGCGGCCGACCAGCGTGCGCTGGACGCGCAACAGGTCGAGTGCTGCCTTGTACTGGGCCTCGTTCAGTTCGTAGGGGTCCTTGATGCCGAGTTCCGGCTTGTGGAACATCAGGTAGTTGGCGGCGTCCGCTATATGGATCGGCCCGTCATAGGCCTGGACGCGACCCTTGTTCGACTTGCCATCCGGCAGGTTCATCTCCTCGAAGACGACGTTCCAGCTCTTGGGCGCTTCCTTGAACACCTCGGTGTTGTACATCAGGATGTTAGGCCCCCACTGGTAGGGGACGCCATAATGGACCTTGTCGACGGTGAACCAGGGCGCGTCCTTCAGTCGGTCGTCGACATTCTTCCAGCTAGGGATGAGATCGGTGTTGATCGGCTGAACGCGCTTGCCGGCAACGAGGCGCAGGGAGGCGTCGCCCGAAGCCGTGACGAGGTCGAAGCCGCCCTCATTCATCAGCGAGACCATCTCGTCAGATGTGTTGGCGGTCTTGACGTTGACCTTGCAGCCGCTTTCCTTTTCGAAAGCGGTGACCCAGTCATAGCCCTTGTCGGTCTCGCCGCGCTCTATATAGCCCGGCCAGGCAACGATGTTGACTTGGCCTTCGCCCTTGCCGAGTTCCTTGACCTGGGCGATGGCCTGACCGGAAAAGGTCAGCGCGACCGTCAGCGCCGTGCATGACTTCAGGAATGAATTCATCATCGATCTCCCATTTTGGCGGATGATCCCGAAACCGCTCCGGTTTTCGTCAGATCAAGCGCGGACTGAAAAACTGTCAGCTCGTCCTATGGACTTGATGCCGCTCTGCTGGCGACTTTGGTCCCTGTAACGGAAGGTGCTTGGAAAATTCCGGTTTCGCAAATTCATTTATCAGAAAGGCGATATCGGTTTTTCCGATAGGTCAGCACTGTTTAATCAAGGGCGTTGGCGGACCGTCCGCTGCGACTGGGCAAGGCCTATGAAGTCGCGCGCCGCCTGCGGCAGGCCGGAGCCGCGTCGCCACACCATACCGACCTGCACCACGGGCAAGGAGCCAGAAATATCCCGCGATTCGATGCGGTCGCCTTCCAGCGACCACGGCCGGTAGACAAGGTCGGGCAGAAGCGCCACGCCGGCGCCGGTGGCAACCAGGCTGCGCACCGCTTCCACCGAACGGGTGCGGAAAGCGACATGCGGCTTGGCGCCGATCGCCGCCAGCAGTTTTCCCGTGTTCTCCTCGATCTCGTCGACGGTGAGCATGATCAGCGGTTCGCCGGCGATGTCGCCAATGCCGATGATGTCGGCGCCGGCAAGCGAATGGCCAAGCGGCAGCCAAAGGCGATAGGCCGAGACTTCGAGGATTTCCGATTGCAGCGCGGTGCGGTCACGCAAATTGGAGGTGACCATGACGGCGATGTCGAGCTTGCCGCCGATCAGGAGATGTTCGAGGTAGTCGCCATTGTCCTCGATGGCCGAGACCTCGACGCCCGGATAGGCGCGGCGGTAGCGGGCGAGCAGATCGGACAGCACGTAGCCGGCGACCAGTGAGGTGACGCCAAGCTGTAGCCGCCCACCTGCCACAGCCTGCTCGCCGGAAAAAGAGCGGCGCGCATCGGACACGTCGGCGAGGATCTTTGTCGCATGGCGCAGGAACTGGTGGCCCTTGTGGGTGATGTTGAGGCCACGCGGATGGCGCTCGAACAGTTCGACGCCGAGATCGCTTTCGAGTTCCTTGATCGCTTCCGTGACCGACGATTGCGAGATGGAAAGATTTTGCGCGGCGCCCGACACCGTGCCTTGCTCGGCGACGGCGATGAAGAACTGCAACTGGCGGATGGTGAAGGCCATGGCCGGACTAAACACCGGCGACCGAGCGAAGGAAAGCCGACGACGGAGCTTATCCCATGACGGGGCTACATCCCCGCCCGTTCAGCCGAGCACCAGCTTGATGCGTCGCCGGCACGCAGGGCCGTAGCGCAAGGCCAGCATGAAGGCCGTCTCCAGCGCTACGACGATGACGATGATGCGCAAGCCTATCGTGAAGGTGTCCTGGCCGCTGCCGCGTAAGAGATAGCCGGTCAGGAGAAAGCCCGCATTCCAGATGGTGGCGCCGAGCAGCGTGGCGATCGCGAAGGGCAGAGCAGGCAGGCAAAGCGCGCCGGCCGCGATCGGCAGATAATTGCGCACTGTCGGGATGAACTGCGCCAGCAGGGACACAAGGACATGATTGCGGCGATAGGCCTGACCAAGCTTGCGGTAGGTTGCGGGGCGCAGGAAGACATATTTGCCGACACGTTCGATCAGCCGGTCGGCACGGTCAAATCCGATCCGGCGGCCAACCCCATACCAGACAAGGCAGCCGGAGAAGGAGGCAAGCGTTGTCACCGCCAGCAGGATCGCCAGTGTCGCGCTATCAGGCGCCGCCGTCATGCCGAGGAGCAGCAGCAAGACATGAGACGGCGGGACCGGCAGGATCTTTTCGGTGAAGGCGAGGCAGAAGACGCCGAACAGACCGAAGCCGAGAACGGCCGCCAGCGGGCCCGTCATGCGAAGCGCCAATCATAGGACCTGACGGTCTTGATCCTGGCGATGCGATAGACAGTCGCCGGCGGGAAGTTGCGGAAGGTATGACCGACCCGCGTGACCTCGAGATCGAGCCGGTCGAGCAGCGACTGGTCGAACGGGCAGCGCCGGCCAAGCGTGAACTGATAGAGCGCCCCGCCCGGGCGCAGGTTCGCGAAGACGCCTTCGAGAATGGCGAGCGTCTTGCGCGGAGAAATCAGGCGGAAGGGCAGCCCGCTGACGGCAGCACCAACCACCGGCCCGTGGAATAGCGACAGATGGCGCAGACCGGCGGCATCCATTGCGAAAATCCGGGCGGCGGGAAAGCGACGCCCGAGCAGCGCTGCAAAATCCGGATCCGATTCGATCAGCGTCAGATCCTCTTCCCGCACCCCGCGTGACAGCAGTGCCCGTGTAAACGGGCCAGTTCCAGGACCGAGCTCCAGGACGGGACCTGTCCCGGGGCCGATGTCACGCGTCATCAAAGCCGCAAGACTGGAGCTGGACGGCGTGACGGAGCCGACCCTGAACGGCGCCACGGTCCACGCCATGAGAAAAGACAAAGCATCATTTGCAGGCATTAGCCGACCTCAATCCCGCTCATTGCGTGCCAACCGGTTCGGGTGGCCAGTTGATTTCGTTTCAGCGTCGGACCCGGACCTGTTGCATAGTCGGGCCCGACGCCTTGATGCCGGCAAGGGCGGTTCGTGCCGACCGGCGTTGTTTGCCGTGACTGGATTGCATAGACATTGCGCAACATCGCGGACGCAAAGAAAGACCTTGCCGGCCCCGGCCGTTCGGCTTTGCCATGTTTGCGCAATGTTGACGCGGTAGCGCCCAAAGCAATGTCGTTACCCTGGGGGTAGTAAATGCGTATCTTGCTGGTCGAAGACGAGCCCGAAATGGTCTCGGCGCTGCGCGCAGCGCTGAAACGTCACGACATGGTGGTCGACCACGCCGGCACGTTGCTGGAGGCGGAGGGCTTCATTGCTGTCGACAGCTATGACGCCATCCTCCTCGACCGGCAGTTGCCGGATGGCGACGGGCTGTCGCTGGTGCCGAGATTGCGCTCTACGAAGAACACGACGCCCGTGCTGGTGCTGACGGCGAAGGGCGACACGGCGGACAAGGTCGACGGGCTGGACATCGGTGCGGACGATTATCTGGCAAAGCCGTTCGCCTTCGAGGAACTGCTGGCCCGCTTGCGTGCACTGCTGCGGCGCCCAGCACCACTTCAGTCGCAATTCATCCGCGCCGGCCATCTGGTGCTCGATGTCGGACACCGCGAGGCGTCTATCCGTGCCGAGCCGCTCAGCCTGCCAAGGCGCGAACTGCTGGTGCTGGAGGCACTGATGCGGCGCACCGGCCGCATGGTGCAGCGCGAGGCGCTGATGGAGGCCGTCTTCGGCCTCGACGACGAGATCCAGTCCAACGCGCTCGACACCCATGTCTCGCGCTTGCGCCGCAAGCTCACCGATGCCGACGCCGGTGTGACGATCAACGGCATTCGCGGTGTCGGCTATCTCCTGCGCGAGACAACATGACCCTCAAACGTCCGCGTTCGCTCAAATGGAGCCTGGTGCTGCGCATTGCCCTTCTGCAGTGCGCGATGCTGACGCTGATCATCGTCGGCATTCTCGGCGCCATGCTGGCAACCGGCCTCATTCCGCACGACTATGAGGACGGCACAATGGACGTGCTGGCGGATGCGGTGGCGCGCGACGCAGGCGGCAAGCTTACCCTTCGCGAGACCCCCGATCTGACGAAGCTGCGCGCCGGGATCCCGGACCTCTGGTTCATCATCCGCGACAAGCAGGGTCAGAGGCTAGGGGAAGGCACGGTGCCGACCATCTTCCAGCCCTTCGCCGGGTTGCTTGACACCATCAGCGACGCGCGTATCGACAATTCCATCGGCGAGAGCGCGCCACCGGATGCAAAGATCCGCTGGACCGACACGGCGGCCGGCAATGTCCAGATCTTCACCGGCACCAAGGGCGGGCTTTCGCTGCTGCGCCTGCTTGGGCAGGCGCCGCAATTCTTCCTGCAAGGCATATTACCGCTCGCCGGGCTGATGGCGCTGGCGACGCTGTTTGCGACGCCGTGGGTGGTGCGCGGGGCGCTGTCGGGCCTTGGCCATGCGGCGGCCGAGGCCGAGCGCATCGATATCGACCAGCGCGGCGTGCAGCTGCCGCTGAAGGATGTGCCGAAGGAAGTCACGCCGCTGGTCAAGGCGGTGAATGCTGCCCTTGCGCGTCTCGACAACGGCTATGAGCGTCACAAGCGCTTCCTGACCGACGCCGCCCATGAACTGCGAACACCGGTCGCCATCCTCAACACCCGCCTGGCCTCGCTGCCGGCGACACCGGAACGGGCAAGGCTGCTGCAGGACGCAGCGCGGCTTTCGACGCTGACCGACCAGTTGCTCGACTTGCAGCGCCTCGACCGGCAGACATCGCCTTTCGAAAAGGTCGACCTCGTGGCGATCGCGCGCAGCGTCATCGTCGACCTCGCGCCAATGGCATTCTCGGCCGGATACGAGATGTCGTTCGAGCCGCAAAGCGAGACGGTTTTCGCGACCGGCGACCGCACCGCTATCGAACGTGCCGTGACCAACATCGTCCAGAATGCCATCGAGCATGGCGGCCGCAATGGCAAGATCACCGTCAGCGTCACAGCGCCCGCTGTCATCGAGGTGCGGGACGAAGGCGACGGCGTGCCGCCGACCGAGCGGGAACGCATTTTCGAGCCCTTCTACCGACTGCGCCCGCAGGACCACGGCGCCGGGCTCGGCCTCAACCTCGTGCAGGAAATCATGCAACTGCATGGCGGGCGCATCGAGATCCTCGACGGCAAGCCGAGCGGCGCCTGCTTCCGGATGAGTTTTCGCGCCTTGCCGGCATAGGCTTGTCGATGCACAACATCGCCTTCGCCGTATCGGCCGGACCTTCGCGGGCGTATGCGCCCACCGATCGCTGGTGTTTGGCTAAAATCCGACTTCGCCGCCGGCAATACTGAGCCGCGCGCCTGCCTGCGCCAACGCCGCAGCTATGTCGCGTGGCGGCGAGCGATCGGTGGCGAGTTCGGAAAAGTCGTCAAAGCCGCAGACCTGGACCAGGCCCTGGCGGCCGAACTTGGTGTGATCGGTGATGACGAGAGAACGCTGGCCGCGCGACAGCACCATGCGGGCGAACTCGGCCTCATCCAGATCATAGTCCATGACACCCGTTGTCGCATCCACGGCACCGGTCGAGATGATGGCGTGGCTGACCGAGAAGCGGCTGACGAAGTCGATGGCCGAAGATCCGAACGCGGCGCCTGAATCGCTGCGCAGTTCGCCGCCGGCCATATAGACCTTGTTGCCGTTGATGGTGGCCAGCGTGCGGGCGATGTCGGACGAATTGGTGACGACCGTCAGGCGCCGGTGGCCGAGCAGTTCCCGCGCCAGGAACGAGGTCGTGGTGCCGGTGTCAAGCATGATCGATTCACCGTCGCGGATGGTGGCGGCGACCATGCGTGCAATGATGCGCTTGGCATCGGCATTCTCACGCATGCGCCGTTCGAACGGCGCTTCGCCGACCATCGACGGCAGGCCGATGGCGCCATGCATCTTCAGAACCGAGCCGTCGCTGGTAAGCGGCTTGACGTCGCGGCGCACGGTTTCGAGCGAAACACCCAGCCGATCGGCCAGACTGGCGATGGTGACGGTTCCCTCTTCCTGCAGCAGCCGCAGGATCTCGCCATGGCGTTTGGAATGGACCATTTGGTTTCCCGGACTTAGCCCTTTTGACCGGTTTTAAGGTAATCCAAGTGCTTTTAAAGGGATCGTCCCTTGGTTTCGGGCAAAATACCCAAAAAAAGTCACATCCTCTTGTTGACAGATGGGCGACCCTGGCGTGAAATTCAGACACCAACGGGGTTCGGAACTGCAACGGGAGGGTGATGGCAGAGCCGAAACTCACTGCCCAGGCAGCCTTGAACGTGCCTGGTGCAAGGAATTTTCTGATCCGCGGGGGCGGATGCCGGGATTCAAAACCTGGCCATGGGGCTCGTCGGTGCGGTGCGGGATACCGATCCTGGCATCCCGCACCGACGAGATCATTTGCGTTTCTCCCCGCCGTCGTCGCGCTGTCCATGGCGCCGTGTCGAAATCCAGCAAACCAGGGATGTTTCCGTGACAGCCGAAGATCGCATCCGCGCCCTGCCCTGCTGGACCGGCGCCGTCGAGATCGCCCCGCTGCCCGGCGGCCTGAGCAACGCCAATTATGTGGTCAGCGACTCCGCAGGCAAACATGTCGTGCGCTTCGGCGAGGACTATCCGTTCCACCATGTCTTCCGCGAACGCGAGGTGATGACCGCGCGGGCCGCCCATGCCGCCGGTTTCGCCCCGGCGGTCCACTATGCCGAACCGGGCATCCTGGTGACCGCGTTTCTTGGCGCCAAGACCTATGTGGCCGAGGACGTGCGTGCCAATCTCGGTCGCGTCGCCGCGCTCATGCGCGGCTTCCACCGGGACATGCCCAACCATATCTCCGGCGCCGGCTTCATGTTCTGGGTGTTCCACGTCATCCGCGACTACGCACGCACGCTTGACGAAGGCGGCAGCCGTAAACGCAGCGACCTGCCGCGCTTCTTGGCGCTGGCAGATGAGCTGGAGCGGGCGCAGAAACTGCTACCGATCGTCTTCGGCCACAATGATCTTTTGCCGGCTAATATTCTTGATGATGGCAGCAGGCTGTGGCTGATCGACTTCGAGTATGCCGGTTTCAACACGGCAATGTTCGACCTTGCCGGCGTCGCCTCGAACGCCGGCATGAGCGACGCGGAATCCTTCGCCTTCCTGACCGCCTATTTCATGAAGGAACCGGACCAGGCAATCCGCCGCTCGCATGCCGCCATGCAATGCGCCTCGCTGTTGCGCGAGACGATGTGGAGCATGGTGTCCGAACTCTATCTCGACGCGCCCGGCATCGACTACATCGCCTATACCGAGGAAACCCTGGTGCGGCTCGACGCGGCGTTGGAAAACTACCGGACAAAATACGGGATCCTGAAATCATGACCTTGCCCAGCCAGGCCGCGGTCGTCGTCATCGGCGGCGGCATCATCGGCTGTTCGACGGCCTATCATCTGGCGCGCGACCACAAGGCCGATGTGGTGCTGCTCGAACAGGGCAAGCTGACTTCGGGTTCAACGTGGCATGCCGCCGGCCTGGTCGGGCAATTGCGCTCGTCGGCCTCGATCACCCGCGTGCTCAAATATTCGGTCGACCTCTACAAGGGGCTGGAGGCCGAGACCGGTCTTGCCACCGGCTGGAAGATGACCGGTTGCCTGCGGCTTGCCACCAATGCCGACCGCTGGACCGAATACAAAAGGCTGGCGACGACGGCGAAGAGCTTCGGCATGGACATGCATCTCTTGTCCCCAGCCGAGGTCAAGGCGATGTGGCCGCTGATGGAAACCGGCGATCTCGTCGGTGGCTCCTGGCTGCCGACGGACGGCCAGGCGAGCCCTTCCGACATCACGCAGTCATTGGCCAAGGGCGCGCGCATGCATGGCGCCAAGATCTTCGAGGATGTCCGCGTCACTGGTTTCGAGATGAAGAATGGCCGCATAACGGCGGTAAAGACCAATCAAGGCGACATTGCCTGCGACAAGGTGGTGAACTGCGCCGGACAATGGGCGCGGCAGGTCGGCGCCATGGCGGGCATCAACGTGCCGCTGCAGCCGATCAAGCACCAATATATCATCACCGAGAAGATCGATGGCCTGGCGACCGATGCGCCGACGCTGCGCGACCCGGATCGCCGCACCTATTTCAAGGAGGAAGTCGGCGGTCTGGTGATGGGCGGCTATGAGCCGAACCCGCAGGCGTGGACGACCGGTCTCCCCGGTGGCGACGTGCCTGATGATTGGGAATTCCGGCTGTTCGACGACGATTACGACCATTTCGAGCAGCACATGACACAGGCGATCGCACGCGTGCCGGCGCTGGAAACGGTCGGCGTCAAGCAGATGATCAACGGGCCGGAAAGCTTTACGCCGGATGGCAATTTCATCCTCGGTACGGCGCCGGAATGCGCCAACATGTTCGTCGGCGCAGGATTCAACGCCTTCGGCATCGCGTCGGGCGGCGGCGCCGGCTGGGTGCTGGCGCAGTGGGTGGTCGATGGCGAGGCGCCGCTCGACCTGTGGGTGGTCGACATCAGGCGCTTTTCCAGCCTGCACCGCGACCGGCAATGGGTGCGCGAACGGACGCTGGAAGCCTATGGCAAGCATTACACGATCGGTTTCCCGCATGAGGAATATGCCTCAGGCCGGCCGCGCATCGTCTCGCCGCTCTACGACAGGCTGAAACAGCAGCGCGCCGTGTTCGGCTCCAAGCTTGGGTGGGAGCGGCCGAACTGGTTCGCGCCGGACGGTGTCGAACCGCAAGACATCTATTCCATGGGCCGCCAGAACTGGTTCGCAGCGGTCGGCGACGAGCACCGGCATGTGCGTGAGAAGGTCGGCATCTTCGACCAGTCATCCTTCGCCAAATACGAGCTGAGCGGCCCCGACGCGGCCAAGGCGCTGGACTGGATCTGTGCCAACGACGTCAGCAAGCCGGTCGGCCGGCTGACCTACACCCAGCTTCTCAATACGCGCGGCGGCATAGAAGCCGACCTGACCGTGGCGCGGCTGACTGAAGAAAAATTCTACATCGTGACCGGCACCGGTTTCCGCACCCATGATGCCTCGTGGATCAGCGACCATATCGGCGATGGCCTCGATGCTGGGCTGATCGATGTCACCGAGGACTTCGGCACGCTGTCGCTGATGGGGCCGCGGGCCCGCGATGTGCTTTCCGGTGTGACCGATGCGGATGTGTCGAACGCGGCATTCCCGTTCGGCCATGTGCGCGAGATCACCATTGCCGGCCACAAGGTCCGCGCGCTGCGCGTCACCTATGTCGGCGAGCTTGGCTGGGAATTGCATGTGCCGATCGCGGCGACCGGCGAAGTGTTCGACGCGCTGATGGCGGCGGGCAAGACGCACGGCATCCGCCCGGTCGGCTACCGGGCTCTGGAATCGCTGCGGCTGGAAAAGGGTTACCGCGCCTGGGGCTCCGATATCACCCCCAACGACACGCCGCAGGAGGCCGGCCTCGGCTGGGCCGTCAAGCTGCGCAAGAACACCGATTTCGTCGGACGACGCGCGCTTGAAGCTATCGGCGGCGCGCCCTTGAAGAAACGCTTTGCCGGCTTCACGGTCGATAATCCCGAAATCGTGCTGCTCGGCCGCGAGACCATCCTGCGCAATGGCGAGCCGGTCGGTTATCTCACAAGCGGCGGCTATGGCTACACGATCGGCAGCAATATCGGCTACGGCTATGTGCGCAACGCCGATGGGGTCAGCGATGATTTTCTCACCTCGGGCGACTATGAGCTGGTTGTCGCGATGGAGCGGACACCGGCCAGAATCCATCTTGAGCCGATGTACGATCCGGCCGCCGAGAAAGTGAAAGCCTAATTTATCCGTAAGGCGAGACCACGGCTGGGCACGGTGTCGGCCTCGCCCGGCATGGAGACATAAGGGCGCGTTTGCTCGGCGCGGGTGACGACACCTTGCGCTTCGAGCTCGGCGATGCGTGCGGCAAAACCGGCCTCCCACAGCGTGTTCTTGACCGTCAGCACGATGACGCCGCCTGGCCGGCAGATGCGGATCAATTCGTCGAGCCCTTCGACGCCGACATGGCCTGACGTGAAGACGCCGGCCGAGATGATCCCGGCATAGGCATCGTCTGCAAAGGGCAGCCTGCCGCCGAGCGCCAGGCAATGCAGCGCGGAATAAACGCCCTTGCGCGCGGCTTGGTCCAGCATGCCTTGCGAGATGTCGAGCGCCTCGACTTCGGGATAGCCTGTTATATCAAGCCATTCACCAATGAGCCCGGTGCCCGCGCCGGCATCGAGCAACGGTGCCGCGCCACGCGGCAGATGGCGGGCGAGCAGAGCAAGGCAGATCGTCGGGTGACGGTAGCCGGCGGCGGACATGTCGGCGTCATAGGTTTGCGACCACCGGTCATAGAGCGCCGCCACCTCTTCCGGCCGTTTGGCTGCGTAGGCTTCGCCAAGCGCACCGTGATGTTTGCTGTCCGCCATCGCCGTTCCGCCTGCCACTCTCTCGTTCACCCACGATCGGATGATAGCCAAACGGCGAAAATTGTGGAACCGTTGCGGTGAGAAATAACAGCGTGGGGGCGCGGGCATGGTGACAGACGAGGCGCGGGCAAGACTTGCCGCCATTCCCATGCTGGCCGGCTATACCGGGCCGCTGGACCGGCTTGGCGGTCTCACCAACCTCGTCTTCAGAGCCGGCGATCTCTGCCTGCGCATTCCAGGCAAGGGCACCGAGGAATACATCAACCGCGCCAACGAAGCGGTGGCCGCGCGCGAGGCGGCAAAAGCCGGTGTCAGCCCGGAAGTGTTGCATGCCGACGCCGGCACCGGCGTGATGGTGACGCGCTTCATCGCTGGCGCCGAGACTATGTCGCCGGAAAATTTCAAGACCCGGCCGGGCAGTCCGGCACGGGCCGGCGAGGCTTTTCGCAAGCTGCACAATTCCGGTTCGGTGTTCCCCTTTCGCTTCGAACTGTTTTCGATGATCGACGACTATCTCAAAGTGCTGTCGACCAAGGAAGTCACCTTGCCCGCCGGCTATCACGACGTGGTGCGCGAAGCCGGTAGCGTGCGGTCCTCGCTGGCCGCCCATCCGCTCCAGCTTGTTGCCTGCCATTGCGATCCGCTGTGCGAGAACTTTCTCGATACGGGCGAGCGGATGTGGATTGTGGACTGGGAATATTCTGGAATGAACGACCCGCTCTGGGATCTCGGCGATCTCAGCGTCGAGGGGAAATTCGATGGTGCACAGGACGAGGAGATGATGCGCGCCTATTTCGGCGGCGAGGCGAGGCCGGCCGACCGCGGACGGGTCGTCATCTACAAGGCGATGTGCGACCTGTTATGGACGCTGTGGGGGCTGATCCAGCTCGCCAACAACAACCCGGTCGACGACTTTCGCGCCTATGCCGACGGCCGCTTCGCCCGCTGCAAGGCACTGATGGAGACGCCGGAGTTTTCCCGACATCTGGCCTCGATACGCCAGGGTTAGTTTACCCCCTTCGGCACGTTTTCGGGCGGCACCGTGGTCTCGACCACCTTCTGACGGTGGAAGATGAACAGGCCAGCCAGAACGACGATGCCGGAGCCGATCAGGATGCGCGGGCCGGGAACGTCGCCGAAGAAGACCAGTCCGAACACCACCGCCCACAAGAGCAGCGTGTAGTGCAGCGGCGCCAGCGTCGAGGCCGGCGCCAGCTTGAGCGCCCGGGTGATCATCAGGTGCGCACCGCAGGAGACGATGCCGAGCAGCAGCATGGCACCGAAATCGAGTGCCGAGGGCGTGCGCCAGGCGCCAATGGTCAGCACGCCGCCGACCAGCAGCGTGCCGATGGTCTGCCATGTCACCAGATTGGTATCGCTGGTGCCACGCAGCCGCCGGTTGAGGATGATGGCAAAGGCGAAGGCGATGCTGCCGACCAGCGCGAAGCTCGACGACAAAGAGAATGCCGCGGACGATGGCTTCAGCATGATCAGCACGCCGCAGAAACCGAGCAGGATCGCCAGCCAGCGACGCCAGCCGACCTTTTCCCCCAGCAGGAAATGCGACAGCGCCGCGACATAGATCGGCCCGGCCATGTAAAAGCTCATCACATCGGCAAGCGGCAGATAGACGACGGCGGCGTAGAACAAAGCGGTGTCCAGCGTCGTCGCCAACACGCGCAGGACCTGCAGCCAGGGCCGCTCCATCTGGAACAGCCTGCCTGCGCCCTGGTTGGCGATCATCGGGCCGAGCACGATGAAGGCGCCAATCGAGCGGATCAGCACGACCTGGCCGACTGAGAAGCTGGCGACCAGCCATTTGCCCATTGCGTCGTTCAACGCAAACAGGAAATCGCCGGCCAGCATCAGCAGAATGCCGGCCAGAAGCACGTTCCTGATGGTCGAATTCTGCGCCACGGGCTGCGACATGCCGATCCCGATTCCTCCCTAGCGTAGGCCGCGTCGTAGACGGAAGCGGCCGCTTTGACGAGAAGAAATCAGGAAATCGGTAAGACCAGCATGGGGAATCGGCTGTATCTAGGTGGTTATGTGCCTGCGGTTCACCTGCGCCGGCCTGCCCGGGATGGAAAGCCTGGTATCCTGTCTCGTGCGTTCCGCCACGACCTTGCCCTTGGCGATGACGCAGATGCGCTCGGCGCGCAGGCGCAGGGCCTCAATCGGATTGCCGGCGTCGAGGAGGACAAGGCTGGCGCGCTTGCCGACCGCCAGGCCCAGATGGTCCAGGCCCATAATGGCGGCGTTGACGTTGGTGACCATGTCGAAGCAGCGCGCCATGTCGGCCGGGCTCGACATCTGGGCAACGTGCAGGCCCATGAAGGCGACGTCGAGCATGTCGGCGGTGCCCAGCGAATACCAGGGATCAAGCACGCAATCCTGGCCCCAGCCGACACGGATACCCAGCGCCTGCATCTCCTTGACCCGGGTCAGGCCACGGCGTTTCGGGAAGCTGTCGTGCCGGCCCTGCAGCATGATGTTGATCAGCGGATTGGGAATGGCGGAAACGCCGGCCTCGGCGATCAGCGGCAGAAGCTTGGAGACGTAGTAATTGTCCATCGAATGCATGGAAGTGAGATGCGAGCCGGCGACCTTGCCTTGCAAGCCGAGGCGCTGCGTTTCATAGGCAAGCTGTTCGATATGGCGCGACAGCGGGTCGTCGGTCTCGTCGCAGTGCAGGTCGACCATCAGGCCGCGTTTTGCCGCGATCTCGCAGAGTTCGGTCACCGAACGCGCGCCGTCAGCCATGGTGCGCTCGAAATGCGGAATGCCGCCGACGATGTCGACGCCCATGTCCAGCGCGCGAATGGTGTTCTGGCGCGCCGTCGGCGAGCGATAGAAGCCGTCCTGCGGGAACGCCACCAGCTGCAGGTCGATATAGGGCGCGATCGTTTTCTTCACGTCGAGCAGGGCCTCGACCGCCAGCAGCCGGTCGTCGCAGACGTCGACATGGGTGCGGATGGCGAGAAGGCCCATCGAAACGGCCCAGTCGCAATAGGCGAGCGCGCGGTCGCGCACCGCCTCATGTGTCAAAAGCGGCTTTAGTTCGCCCCACAGCGCAATGCCTTCGAGCAATGTGCCCGAGGCGTTGATGCGCGGAATGCCATAGGACAGTGTCGCGTCCATGTGGAAATGCGGATCGACGAAAGGCGGCGACACGAGATTGCCGCGGGCATCGACCTCGGTCCGCGCGGAGCCCGGCAGTTTGGGCTCTATCGCCGCGATCGTCTCGCCGCTGATGCCGATGTCGGCAATCCCGCCATCCGGCAGCGTGCCGCCACGAACGATAAGGTCGAAATCCATCTGTCGTCATCCTAATTCCAGAATCACCCAGCCATGGTGGCGCAAAAGACAGCTTGCCGCAGCCGTTTCTTTCGGCGGCCGCGAAAGGTTCCCTCGGTCAGCAACTCGCTCTATAAGCCGCTTTCGTCCACGCAGCGATCGGCTTCGCACTCAAGGCCATAGTCGCAAACCATGGAAGCCCCGTGTGAACTTGAACTTGACGTTCCTGAAACGCGACGAACGCTCGATGGAGAACCAGCGCCTTATCGTGCGGCTGGTGAAAGAGTCCTTCGGGCAGCATAAGTTCGGATATGGCGCAGCCATCCTGTCGATGCTGGTGGTGGCCGGTACGACAGCTGCCAGCGCCTGGATCCTGCGCGAAATCACCAATGAATTCGTGATCGACAAGCGGATCGACCGCGTCAACATGATTGCCCTGGCGGTCGCCGGGATTTTTATCCTCAAGGGCATCGCCAATTTCATCCAGGCCTATTTCATGAGCCGGGTCGGCAACGCCATCATCGCCGACCGGCAGCGCAAGATCTACGACCGCATCCTGGCGCAAGGCATCGAATTCTACCATTTGACGTCGTCATCCGACCTGATCACCCGCATGACCAACAATGCGCAGGCGGCACGCAACGTGCTCGACCTTATCGTCACCTCCTATGTGCGCGACCTGGTGACCCTGGCTGCCCTGATTGGCGTCATGGTCTGGCAGCAGCCGGCGCTGTCGCTGATCTGCTTCGTCGTCGGCCCACTGGCCATCTATGGCGTCAACCGTATCCTGAAGCGTGTGCGCAAATTCGCCGCGATGGAGTTCCGTTCGGTCGGCCAGATCGTGCAGGTGATGCAGGAAACCGCGATCGGCGTGCGCGTCGTCAAATCCTTCAACCTCGAAGGCTTGATGCGCAAGCGCATGTACAAGGCGGTGCAGGACGTCGAGGATCGAGCCAACAACATCGCAGCACTGGAAGCAGTGACCAGCCCGGTAATGGAGACGCTGGCCGGGCTGGCGATCGCCGGCGCCGTCATGGTCAGCGGCCTCCTGGTTCTGCAGGGCGGCCAGATGCCCGGCAACATCATGGCCTTCATCGCGGCGCTGCTGCTCGCCTATGAACCGGCAAAGCGCCTTGCGCGCGTCCGTATCTCGTTGGAAAGCGGCATTGTCGGCGTGCGCATGATGTTCCAGTTGGCCGACGAACCGCTGACGCTGGCCGAGAAGCCCGATGCCAAGCCACTTCTGGCCGGGCCCGGCGAAATCCGGTTCGACGCCGTCAGCTTCGCCTACCAGGATGGTCCGCCGGTGCTCGAAGAGTTCGACCTCACCCTTGCGCCCGGCAAGATGACCGCACTGGTCGGACCGTCAGGCGGCGGCAAGTCGACGATCCTGAACCTGATCATGCGCATGTACGACCCGAAGAGCGGCAAGGTGTTGCTCGACGGCCAGGATATTTCGCATGCGACACTCGCTTCGCTCAGGGAAAAGATCGCCTATGTCAGCCAGGACACGTTCCTGTTTGCGGGCACCATCATGCACAACATCCGGCTCGGGCGAGAGGGCGCGGCCGACAAGGAGGTGATCGCCGCCGCCAAGGCCGCCAACGCGCATGACTTCATCATGGCGCAGGCGAAAGGCTATGAGACGGATGTCGGCGAGAATGGCGGCCTGCTGTCCGGCGGCCAGCGCCAGCGCATCTCGATCGCGCGCGCCATGCTGCGCGACGCCGAAATCCTGCTCTTGGACGAAGCGACCAGCGCGCTCGACGCCGAATCCGAGGCGCTGTTCCGCGACGCGCTGCAGCAACTGACGGAAGGGCGCACGACAATCGTCATCGCGCACCGCCTGTCGACCGTGCACCAGGCCGACACGATCGTGGTGCTGGAAGGCGGCAAGGTGGTGGAGAGCGGCGCGCACCGGGCCCTGCTCAACCAGGGCGGGCTGTACCAGAAGCTTTATGAATATCAGCTGATGCCGTGAGGATGTCTTCGGATGTGGGTGCCAAGCCCCCTCATCCGGACCTTCGGGCCACCTTCTCCCCGTGGGGAGAAGAGGTCGTCAACGCCGGTGCCAGTCTCTTCTCCCCAGCGGGGAGAAGGTGGCGCGAAGCGGCCGGATGAGGGGGCTGGCGCAGACCTCACTCCGGCACGTGCCGCACCGCACCCTTGTCGGCGCTGGTGGCGAAGGCGGCGTAGCCGCGTAGTGCCGTTGTCACCTTGCGCTTGCGCTTTTCCTCGGGCTTCCAGGCCAGGGCGCCCTTGGCTTCCATCGCGGCACGGCGCGAATCAAGCTCGGCGTCGCTGACGGCCAAGCGGATGGTTCGGTTGGGGATGTCGATCTCGATCGTATCGCCTTCCCTTACCAGCCCGATCACACCGCCTTCCGCCGCTTCCGGCGAGGCATGGCCAATCGACAGGCCCGACGTGCCGCCGGAGAAGCGGCCATCGGTGACCAGCGCGCAAGCCTTGCCCAGGCCTTTCGACTTCAGATAGCTGGTCGGATAGAGCATTTCCTGCATGCCGGGACCGCCGCGTGGGCCTTCATAGCGGATGACGACGACGTCGCCGGCCTTGATCTCGTTGGAGAGGATCGCCTTGACCGAGGCATCCTGGCTTTCGAACACGCGTGCCGGACCGGTGAACTTCAGGATCGACTCATCGACGCCGGCCGTCTTCACGATGCAGCCGTCAACCGCCAGATTGCCTTTCAGCACGGCAAGACCGCCATCTTTCGAGAACGGCGTCTCGGCCGAGCGGATGACACCTTTTTCGCGGTCGAGATCAAGATCGTCCCAGCGGCGGTCCTGGCTGAAGGCCACCTGCGTCGGCACACCGCCGGGCGCAGCCAGGAAGAAATCGCGGACATTCTGGCTTGTGGTGCGGGAAATGTCCCAATGATCAAGGGCTTCGCTCAGGCTTGCGGTGTGCACCGTCGGCAGGTCGCGGTTGAGCAGCCCGGCATTGTCGAGCTGACCGAGGATGGCCATGATGCCGCCGGCGCGGTGAACGTCTTCCATATGAACGTCTGATTTGGCCGGCGCGACCTTGCAAAGCACCGGGACGCGGCGCGACAGCCGATCGATATCCTCCATGGTGAAGTCGACCTCGCCCTCGTGTGCGGCGGCCAGGATGTGCAGCACGGTGTTGGTCGAGCCGCCCATGGCGATGTCGAGTGTCATGGCGTTTTCGAAGGCACCCTTCGAGGCGATGCTGCGCGGCAGTGCTGTCTCGTCGTCCTGTTCATAATAGCGCTGGGCGAGATCGACGATGAGATGGCCAGCCTCGACGAACAGCCGCTTGCGGTCGGCGTGCGTGGCCAGCGTCGAGCCGTTGCCCGGCAGCGACAGGCCCAGCGCCTCGGTCAAACAATTCATTGAATTGGCGGTGAACATGCCCGAGCAGGAGCCACAGGTCGGGCAGGCCGAACGCTCGATGACCTTGACGTCTTCGTCGGAGATCTTGTCGTCGGCAGCCGCAACCATTGCGTCAACCAGGTCGAGCGCCTGCGTCTTGCCGGCCAACACCACCTTGCCGGCCTCCATCGGCCCGCCAGAGACGAAGACGGTCGGGATGTTGAGGCGCAGTGACGCCATCAGCATGCCGGGCGTGATCTTGTCGCAATTGGAGATGCAGACCATGGCGTCGGCGCAGTGCGCATTGACCATGTATTCGACGGAATCGGCGATCAGCTCGCGCGACGGCAGCGAATAGAGCATGCCGTCATGGCCCATGGCGATGCCGTCATCGACGGCGATGGTGTTGAATTCTTTCGCCACGCCACCGGCCTTCTCGATCTCGCGCGCGACCAACTGGCCGAGATCCTTCAAATGGACATGGCCCGGCACGAACTGGGTGAAGGAATTGACCACCGCGATAATCGGCTTGCCGAAATCCGAGTCCTTCATGCCGGTGGCGCGCCAGAGGCCGCGGGCGCCGGCCATGTTGCGGCCATGGGTGGTGGTGCGGGAGCGATAGGCGGGCATGAACTTTCCTTAGCTGGCTGGCTGCGCTCGATACGGAGCGTGGCGGCGCTGAATTTGGATCGCAGGGTTTATAGACCGCCAAGTATGGTCTGGCCACATTTTTGCAATGCGCCAGATTCTAGCGAAAAAACGAGAGTCTGCGAAAAAATCGCATGTCGCTGTCGGATCGCGTGCCTCACGACCGTCCTTGGGCAGACGGCACGGAAATGGCACCATTCTCGAAGTCAGCCGTTTCACCACAACAGCGAAGAGCAACCCGAGGAGCACGACATGCAAAAGATCACCACCTGCCTGTGGTTCGACGACCAAGCCGAAGAGGCGATGAATTTCTACGTGTCCATCTTCAAGAATTCGAAGGTGCTGAGCGTGATGCGCTGGCCGAAAGGCCACGCCGATGAAGGCAAAGTGCTGGTGACCACGTTCGAACTCGACGGCGTGCCGTTTCAGGCGCTCAACGGCGGACCGCACTTCAAGTTCAACGAGGCGATGTCACAGTCGATCGACTGCAAGACGCAGGAAGAGGTGGATTATTTCTGGGACAAGCTCATCGAAGGTGGCGGCGAACCGTCGCAATGCAGCTGGCTGAAAGACAAGTTCGGCGTCTCCTGGCAAGTCGTGCCGGAGCAGTTGCCGCGCCTGCTTCTGGATCCGGATCGGGCCAAGGCTGGCCGGGTGATGTCAGCGATGATGCAGATGAGCAAGATCGATATCGCGAAGATCGAAGAGGCTGCCAAAGGGTGAATGATGAGCCCTTTCCTTCTCCCCTTGCGGGAGAAGGAACAGGCTCCAGCTCAAGCCGCCTTGTCGCGGACCTGATAGTCCTTGATCGTGGCGAAGGTGATGGCCTTCCAGCGCTCGGCTTCGTAGTTCAGCGAGAAGGCGTGCTGGGCGAGGAACACCGGATCGTTGTCGAGGTCGCGGGCAATGTCGCCGCGATGTGCCTCGATGAAGCGAAGCGTCTCGGCCTTGTCGTCGGCCGATATCCAGCGGCAGACGGAAAAGCGCGACATTTCGAACTCGACCGGCAGCGTGTATTCGAAGTTCAGCCGCTCCTTCAACACGTCGAGCTGCAGGGCACCGACGACGCCGACAATGGCCGGTGAGCCGTCCTCCGGCGAGAACAGCTGCACGACGCCCTCCTCGGCCATCTGGTGCAGCGCTTCCTTGAGTTTTTTCGCCTTCATCGCGTCGCCGAGGCGCACACGGCGCAGGATTTCCGGGGCGAAATTCGGCACGCCCCTGAAAAGAATTTCCTCGCCCTCGGTCAGCGTGTCGCCGATGCGCAACGTGCCGTGGTTGGGAATGCCGACGACATCGCCGGCGAAGGCTTCGTCCGCCGTGACGCGGGTGCGGGCGAAGAAGAATTGCGGCGCCGACAGGCTCATCGGCTTTCCGGTGCGCACCAGCTTGGCCTTCATGCCGCGCTCGAGCTTGCCCGAGCAGACCCGCACGAAAGCGATGCGGTCGCGATGGTTGGGATCCATATTGGCCTGGATCTTGAAGACAAAGGACGTCATCTTGTCCTCGGTCGCCTCGACCTTGCGGGTGTCGGCTTCCTGCGCGCGCGGCGGCGGGCCAAAGGCGCCGAGCGCCTCGATCAGGTCGCGCACACCATAATTGCGCAGCGCCGAGCCGAAATAGACCGGCGTCAGATGGCCCTCGCGGAAGGCATCTATATCAAGGGGTCTGCACGCTTCCCGGGCGAGCTCCAGTTCCTCGATGAAGGCCTCGCGCTCGTTTTCCGGCAGCAGGCCGGCGACGCGGTTGGAATCGGGACCGTTGACCGGCGTGCGTTCTTTCTCCGCGTCGCCCCTGCGCACGGCATTCAGCGCCAGGTGATAGGTGCCGGCAAAAGTCTTGCCGCGGCCGATCGGCCAGGTGATGGGGGCCGTATCCAGCGCCAGCTTCTGCTCGATCTCGTCGAGAATCTCGAACGGGTCGCGGCTTTCGCGGTCCATCTTGTTGATGAAGGTGATGATCGGGATGTCGCGCAGCCGGCAGACTTCGAACAGTTTCAGCGTGCGCGGCTCGATGCCCTTGGCAGCGTCGATGACCATGACGGCCGAGTCGACCGCCGACAGCGTGCGATAGGTGTCGTCGGCGAAATCCTCGTGGCCGGGCGTGTCGAGCAGGTTGAAGACATTGTCCTCATATTCGAAGGTCATCACCGAGGTGACGACGGAAATGCCGCGCTCGCGCTCGATCTTCATCCAGTCGGACCGCGTCTGGATCCTGTCCTTCTTGGCCTTGACCTCTCCGGCAAGCTGGATGGCGCCGCCGAACAGCAGCAGCTTTTCGGTGAGCGTCGTCTTGCCGGCGTCGGGGTGGGCGATGATCGCGAAGGTGCGGCGGCGCGCCACTTCCTCTGGTATTGTTTCGGGCATTCTCTGGGATTTCCGTGTGACAGGCCGGGCTTCTAGCAGCGCAGTGCCGGGCTGTCGACCGGTCCGGCGGCGCGGGCGCCGCCGGATGCTAGTGGCCGCTCAGGCCAGTTCGCTCATCTGGCTCGCCTCAACGACCTCCGGAAGCCAGCTGGCAATTGCGTGGCCTATCGCGTCGGCGTGGTCCTCCTGCAGATAGTGAGCGCCGGGTCCGAGATTGATGAAACGGCAGTTCTTCAGCCCGGCAGCGAATTCGCGTGCCGCCTCCGGCCCGATCAACGCACCGGGATCGCCCGCGAACAGCAGTTTCGGATAGGTGGACAGCCGCAGCGCGCGATGGTCGTGTTCGCTGATGGCGGCAACGTCGGCGGGTTGGCCCTCGATCGGCAATTCACGGGGCAGGCGCAGCACTGGCTTGCGCGATTGCGGCGTCGCGAACGGCGCCCGGTAGACGGCCATTTCCTCGTCGCTCATCGTGCGCAGCACCGAGGCCGGCAGCACCTTCTCGACGAAGACATTGTCTTCCAGAACCAGCTTTTCGCCGACATCAGGCGTGCGCAACGCCTTGAACATTTCGCGGGCTTGCGGGCGCTGGTGAAAATCTTCCCAGCGCTCGAAGGGCCGGATGAATTCCATGAAGGCGAGGCCGAGAATGCGCTGCGGCCGCCTTGACGCCAGATGAAACGCAAGCGCCGTGCCCCAATCCTGCGCGACCAGCACCACATCCCTGACATCGAGTGCGTCGAGGAAGGCGTCGAGATAGCGGACATGGTCGAAGAAGCGATAGTCGATGTCGGGTTTGCCGGACTGGCCGTAACCGATCAGATCAGGCGCAATGCAGCGGCCAAACGGTGCGACATGCGGAATGATGTTGCGCCAGATATGGGATGAAGTGGGGTTGCCGTGCAGGAACAGCACGGTCGAGCCGGACGTTCCAGCCTCGACATAGGACATGGTCGAATCGAGTACGGAGATCTGCGAACGCAGCGAGGCGTTGTCGGCTTTCGAGTTCATTGGGGCGTCTCCCTGGCGAAAACAGTGCTGAAGATGATGTTCTTGAACCGCTCGAGCGGTGCCGGGCTGCGTTCGACCTTCATGCGCAGCATGGCGCCTTGCCAGGACGAGAGCAGGAAGTCGGCAAGGTCTTCGGCGTCGAAGGCCCTGGTGATGTCGCCGGCTGCCTGGCCTTCGGCGATGCAGGCCGCGAATGGCTGACGCCAGTGTTCAAAGATGGCGACAAGCCGCAAACGCAGCGGTTCGCTGTGCACCGCGGTCTCCAGGCTGAGATTGCCGATCATGCAACCGCGTGCCCAGTCATGCCCTTCGAGCTTCGAGGTGATGACGTCGAGATAGCGGCGCAGCCTGTCGATCGGCGGCGTCCCGTCCTGCGCCAGGGCTGCTTCAACCAGCCCGCTGACATAGGCGAAGTAGCGGTCCAGAACCTCACCGGCGAACGCCTCCTTGGAGGCAAAATGGTTGGTGAAGGAGCCCGGTCGGGCATCAGCGGCCGCCACGATGTCGCGCACACCCGCGGCGGCGTAGCCCGAGCTCCACAAGGTCTGGAACCCGGCTTCGAGAAGTTTTTCGCGGAGTGATTGTCTAGCCATGGCCATATAATACGTACGTACGTATTTATGTCAAGCGACACATTTCGTGCGGCCCGATGTTGGCAAGTGGGCATAGGAATGGCACTGGGATGAACATCCCTGCGGGTTGAGGAGTTAACATGGCTGCGGCGAAACAAGTGATCGTCATTGGCGCCGGGATCATCGGTGCCTCCATTGCCTGGCATCTGACCAAGGCTGGGGCGCTGGTGACGGTCATCGCCGACAGTGCGCCCGGCGGCGTGGCGACGCCGAACTCGTTTGCCTGGATCAACGCCAGCTGGGGCAATCCGGAGCCCTATTTCCGGCTCCGCATCCGCGCCATGGCCGAGTGGAAGCGACTTGCAAATGATTTGCCAAGCCTGCCGCTGAGCTGGTGCGGCGGCCTGAACTGGGACCTGCCGGCGGACAGGCTCGAAGCCTACGCGGCGGAGCATTCTTCATGGGGCTACGGCATCGAACGGGTTGGTCGGGAGCAAGTGGCACGTATCGAGCCCAATCTCACTGAGCTTCCTGATTTTGCTTTGCATATCGCTGAGGAAGGTGTCGCAGAGCCCGCGGCTACCGCGAAAGCACTGCTGGCGGGCGCGGAGCGACAAGGCGCTCGCGTCCTCTCCAGCACCGTGACCGCGCTTGTCCAGACTGATGGCAGGATCACGGGCGTGGACACATCTCATGGGCTGGTTGCCGCCGACGAGGTGGTGATCGCCGCCGGCGTCGGCTCACCGGACATCGCTGCGACCGCCGGCATCAAGCTGCCTATCGAGACACCGCCTGGCCTGATCGTCCATTCGCGGCCCTACAAGAAGCTGCTCAACGGGTTGGTGCACGCCGAGAAACTGCACATGCGACAGACCGCCGAAGGCCGCATCATCGCCGGCTCGGATTTCGCCGGCGGCGATCCCGGCGAAAACCCTGAGGCCACCGCGCGCGACTTGTTCGCAGTGGTGAGGGCAACGTTGCGCGGCGCCGAGGGGCTGGAACTCGATTTCCACACGATCGGCTACCGCCCCAATCCGATCGACGGCTTTCCGATCATCGGCCGGGCCGAAGGCATGGACGGTGTCTACGTCGCGGTCCTGCATTCCGGCATCACGCTGGCGCCGGCCGTCGGCCTGTTCGCCACGCGGGAAATTCTTTATGGCGAGCGCGACCCGCTGCTCGCACCCTATGGATTGTCGCGCTTCGCTCAATAACCCGGCGGACGGCGAAAGCCGCCGGTGACCGGCTCGATCGCCGCCGCAATACCGAGCAGCCGCGATTCCGACCAGCGTTTGCCGACCAGTTGCAGCCCGATCGGCAGACCGTTGCTATCCTGTCCGCACGGTATCGAAAGTGCCGGATGGCCGCTGTAATTGAAAACGGCGCCATAGGCCGGCAGCATCCAGTAGCTCTGCTCCTTGCCGTCGACCTTGATCGGCGTGCCCGGCTCGCAATGTGGAAAGGCCGTGGTCATGGCAACCGGGCAGAGCAATGCATCATGGCGGTCGAAAAAACTGTCCCAGGTGAGAATGGATCTGTCGCGGCGGGCCAGCGCGTCGAACCAGCGCGAGACTGACGTCGGCTGCTCCGGCGGTTTGGGCTGCGCGGCCTCCATCATCATACCGATCAGCGCGCCGCCTTGCGCGAGATCGTCGTGCAGATCGAGCTTCGGCAATTTCGCCTCCTCGACGACCGCACCAGCGCTTTGCAACTGCCTTGCGAGATTTTCGACCGCGGCGCTGATCTCGCCGGCCACCGGGAGGCCGGGGAAGGACGGCGCGAAAGCGATGCGCAATGTCTTGAGATCGAGCTTCGGCATAGCCTCGACCGGCACTGGTGCGAGATCGGTGTCGTGCCCGTCCGGCCCGGCGATGATTTGATAGATCAACGCCAGATCGTCCACGCTCCGCGCCAACGGCCCAAGGCAAGACATCAGCCGCACGCTACGCGCAGCACCGCCCGGGTTAGGGAAAGCACCGGCCAACGAGACACGGTTCTCCGTCGGCTTCAGGCCATAGACACCGCAGAAAGCGGCGGGCAGGCGGATCGAATCCTGCATATCGGTGCCAACATCGAATGGTGTCATGCCAGTCGCCACCGCAGCTGCGGCGCCGCCACTGGAGCCGCCTGCCGTGCGCACAAGATTCCACGGATTGTGGGTGCGGCCGAAAAGCGGATTGTTCGATTGCCAGTCCGACAGCATGGTCGCGACATTGGTCTTGGCCATCAGCACGCCGCCGGCAGTCTTCAGCCTGGCAACGACCGGACTGTCTTGGCTGGCGACGTAGTCGGCGAAAGGTGGGAAGCCGACCGTGGTTTTCATGCCAGATGTCTCGTGCATGTCCTTCAGCGTGAAAGGAACGCCGTGCAGCGGCCCAAGTACGGTGCCGCGCGCGAGCACAGCGTCTGCCTTTACGGCGCGTTCGTACGCGCCTTCGCGGTCGAGCGAGATGACGGCGTTGACGACTTCGTTGTGGCTGTCGATCTGCGCCAGATGGGCGTCGAGTGCTTCGACGGCGGAGATTTTGCGGTTGCGGATCGCGGCAGCAAGATCAACGGTTGAGTAGAAGACGGGATTCATGATCAAGGCTCCTGCTTGGCCGCACTTGCCTGGAAAATGGCGGGCAGCGGTGCGACTTCAAGCGGAGTTGAGCATTCGGAGCCCTGGTAGGGTTTGATCGAAATTGCGCCGAGGTTAATTGAGGTCGGCGCTCTACGGCGCCCCCCTCTGTCCTGCCGGACATCTCCCCCACGGGTGGGGAGATTGGATGTCGCCACGGCTTTCGCCAATCTCCAGCGTTGAAAGAATGACGCGGCTGGTGAAGCTGCCAATCTCCCCCCTCGTGGGGGAGATGTCCGGCAGGACAGAGGGGGGCGCTGTCCCGCGGCGTTGCCGCAATTTGCAACTACCCGACCAGCGCCAGCTTCGCCGCTACCGGAGCAAAAGGCCGAATGCTGATCCCATCCCCAGTCATGGTGACGAAGCTCGATGGCGGGATCGCTTGCCAATCGCCGCCCTCGCGATCGAACGGCTCGGAGACGATGCAGCGGCCGCCCTTGCGCAGGATCGAGGTGTAGAGTGTCGGTGCATGCGCATCGGTGGCGTAGCGCACCGCATGCAGCGCCTGCCCGTCGGAGAAGGCAGCGGTGAGTTTCAGCGCCGGTTCGAGGCCGGCGCGGCGCGAGGCTTCGATGACGCGGCTGGTGGCGCGTGACACAGCGCCTTGCGGATCACCGGCCAATCCCTCGTCGATCATAAGTAGGAAAAAGAGTTCCGAATCGGTGGTGCCTTCGCGCTGGTCGAAGACGGCGTCGGACAATGAATTCTCCAGCGCGCGGCGGATCTTTTCGAAGCCGCCGATCTGGCCGTTATGCATGAATGACCAGCGGCCCGAGATGAAGGGATGGCAGTTCATGCGGCTGGTGGCGCCGCCGGTCGAGGCCCGCACATGGGCGAGGAACAGGCTGGATTTGATCTGCCGGCACAGGCTCTTCAGATTGGGATCGGACCAGGCCGGCAGGATGTCGCGATAGAGACCAGGCTCGGGCCGGTCGCCATACCAGGCAAGGCCGAAACCGTCGCCATTGGTGGGTGATTTCGCTTCCTGGGCGCAATGGCTCTGGGCAATCAGCGAGTGACAGGGCGCAGTTAGAATGTCTTCGAGAAAGACCGCTTCACCGAGATAGGCCGCCCACCGGCACATCGCTTTTGTCGTCCTTTAAGCCCGATCCATAAGAGCCGCGGGCTCCTTGGTCGCGTGTGTGCCTCTGTTGTGCGTCCGCTCGTAAAGCTCGCGAACGATTCGGCTGGCGGTAGTCTCAAACAGAAATGGCAAGAAAGCATGAACGAGTGCGGCACTCGCCGCCATCAGCAAGCGCGACGAGAACCAGGCGGCGAAGGCCATATGGCCGAAATAGGTTTCGCCAACCTTGGCCGGATGAGAGGTGAAAATCCTTGCGACCGACATGCTGGTCCCCTTCAGCGCTTGACGTTCCTGATATGAGTATCCTGACACGCTTCGCTGGTTCATCGGTCTCAAATATCCTTGTATTCTGCCATTCCATGGGACAAACATCCCACATGGCATGTGTGGACGCCCCGCCGGATGCAAGAAGAATCTTCGGTTCAGGCTGCTGCGCGTGATCGGGTGCTGCCATGTGTTCGGCCTCTCTTTGCGGCTTCGTCATGGCCGCGGGCCCGTATGGGAGTTCGAGGATCAGGTCCACATCACTGGAACGCGCTCGAAGCGCTCCCCATGCGTCTGGTTCTCCTGATCCCGCCTCGCCGACGTTGCGCCATACCTGTCCTTCGACCTTCTCACGTCCTCCTGGCAGCCTCGCGTTCGCTCACTGCACTGCACTCATGCGGCGGCGGTCGGAGCTCGGTAGGTTCCACCTTTCGTCATCAATGCCCATGCGATGCGCGCGGTCTTGTTGGCCAGTGCCACGATCACCAGCATTGGCGGCTTGCGCGCCAGCATTCGATGGAGCCACGAGCCGGATGGCACGCCTTTGCGCTTGGCCCAGCGCACTACCGCGCTGGATGCGATGATGAGCAGGCGTCGCAGCGTTCGCTCTCCCATCCGCGACGTTCGTCCGAGGCGCTCCTTGCCGCCGGTCGAACGCTGGATCGGCGTCAGCCCGATCCAGGCTGCGAAATCGCGCCCAGAGCGGAACGTCTCTGCTGGTGGAGCCATCGCCTCAAGCGCGGTTGCGATCAGCGGCCCAATGCTAGGCACGCTCATTAGCCGATGGGCCGTTTCGTCAGCTTTGGCCCGCTTCGCAATCTCCGCGTCCAGCGACCTAACCTGATCCTGCAAGCGGCGTAGCGCTTCGACAAGCATGGCAAGGCAACAGCGAGCGGCCTCCGGCACGCCCGAGGTAGGATCCTCAACCTGCGTGATGAGCCGCTCGACATGCGAGGGGCCTTGCGGCGCAATCAGGCCGAACTCGGACATATGCCCGCGGATCGCGTTGATGAGCTGAGTGCGCTGGCCGACGAGCACGTCGCGGGTTCGGAAGATCACAGCCGAGGCCTGCTTCTCCTGGCTCTTCACCGCCACGAAGCGCATCGTCGGCCGTTGCGCGGCCTCGCAGATCGCTTCGGCATCGGCGGCATCGTTCTTCTGACGCTTGACGAAAGGCTTCACGTAAGCCGGTGCGATCAGCCTGACGGTATGGCCGAGCGTGCCGATCTCACGACCCCAATAATGAGCGCCTGGGCATGCCTCCATCGCCACAAGGCATGGCGGCTGCGCAGCGAAGAAGGCCAGCACCTGTTCGCGCCGCAGCTTCCTGCGGAACACAACGGTGCCGGCGGCATCTGCGCCATGGGCTTGGAAGATGTTCTTGGCCAGATCCAGGCCAATGGTGCTAACTTGTGTCATGGACGTCTCCCTTCGGTGGTTCTCAACGCCACCACTCTGGCACATCGATGCCGTCAGGGGGGCGTCCATCCCATCACTGGAAATCGACGAAATCGACCGGAAATTGCTCACCGAATTGCAACGCGACGGCACGCTGTCGGTCGACCAGCTCTCGGAGCGAGTGGCCTTGTCGCGCAACGCCTGCTGGCGGCGCGTCAAACGGCTGGAGGAGGATGGCGTCATCACCGGCCGCGTGGCGCTGGTCGATGCCGAAAAGCTCGGGCTTGGGCTTTCGGTGTTCATCCTGATTCGCACGTCGAACCATGATCCGGACTGGCTGCAGAAATTCCGGGCCGCGGTGACCGGCTTTCCCGAGATCACCGGCGTCTACCGCATGTCGGGCGACCTCGACTATGTCTTGCGCGCGCGCGTCGCCGACGTGAAGGCCTACGACCGGCTCTACCAACGACTGATCGCCAAGGTGGCGCTGTCTGATGTGTCCGCCTCCTTCGTGATGGAGGAGATCAAGGAGACGACGGTGGTTCCGATGGTCAGGTCATAGTGATGCCCGAAAGAAAGCCGTTGATAGGCTTGCGGGCGAATTGACCGAATCGGCAATCGCGCCGATAGGATCGATTTTATGCGCGCAGCCCTTCAAAACTCCTCCGTCATCGGCCCGACTGTCGGCTTCGTCAGATTGCCGCACGCTGAAGGGCTTCCCCTCCCCGCCTATGAAAGCACCGGTGCCGCCGGCATGGATCTTCGCGCCGCGGTGCCCGACGACCGGCCGCTGCTGATCCTGCCTGGCAAACGCGCGCTTGTGCCGACCGGGCTGATCCTGGAAATCCCGGAAGGCATGGAAGGTCAGGTGCGGCCGCGCTCCGGCCTTGCTTTCAAGCATGGCCTTACCGTCCTCAACTCACCGGGAACGGTCGACAGCGACTATCGCGGCGAGGTCAAGGTGCTCTTGGTCAATCTCGGCGACGAGGATTTTGCGGTGACGCGCGGCATGCGCATCGCGCAGATCGTATTTGCTGTTGTGACACAGGCTGCCGTCGAAGAGCGCAGCTTGGCTGGCGGCACGGCGCGCGGCTCTGGCGGGTTCGGGTCGACCGGGACCGCCTGATGCAGGTTCCAAAGTTAGTCATCTTCGACTGCGACGGCATTCTCGTCGACACGGAGAACCTCGCCAACCGGCGCCTTGCCGAATGGCTGAGCACGGCTGGATACCCGACAAATTTCGAATATTGCCGCAAGAATTTCTCCGGCCGCAGCATGCTCTCGGTGCAGAAGGAGATCGAGGCGCAGACCGAGGTGCGGCTCGGCGCCGATTTCGTCGATCGCTGGAACGCCGGCCTGCCGGATCTGTTTGCGCATGGGGTCGAGGCGATCCCCTATGTCCGCGAGTTCATCGAGGCGGTCCGCGCGGCCGGCATCCCCTATTGCGTCGCCACTTCGGCGAGGGTGTCGAAGATGCACATCACGCTTGGCCAGACCGGCCTCTTGCCGCTGTTCGAACATGCGATGTTTTCCGCGACCATGGTCGGGCGCGGCAAGCCGTTCCCCGACCTGTTCCTGCATGCGGCCAAGACCATGGGTTTTCGGCCCGCCGATTGCATCGTCATCGAGGACAGCGTCGCCGGCACGCAAGCGGGAATAGCGGCCGGCATGCGGGTGTTTTCCTATCATGGCGACCCCTATTCCGACCGCGATGGCCTGATCCAGGCTGGCGGCATCCTGTTCGACGACATGCGCGAACTGGCGGGGCTGGTGCCGATCCACTGATTTTCCCGATCAGATAGCGGGCTGGACGGTTTGGGGTGCTGTGGTAGCTTTGCGCGCCCGTCAGATCGAGCCACACATGCCAATGCCGCGTCTCTCCCACTTCAGCCTCGCCCTCGCGCTGCTGCCGTTTCTAACGGTCATGGCCGGCGCACAGGCCCTTGGTTTTCCCGAACTCGGTAGCACGCTGCCTGGCCGGACCGACGTGACCTATCTCGACCTGGCCAAGATGGTCATCCCCGATCTGACGGTAGACAAGGGTGGCGTCTATCAGGGCGGGTTGCCGATCGAAATGCGCCATATCGAAGGAGCCGATAGCGGCGGATCCCCACCCGAAGCATCGAACCTTTCGAACGCCGAGGTGCTCTCCATCAAGTCTGGCGGCAAGGACCGGCTGGCGGTCCTTTTCGACCTCGGCGACTCTTCCGACAGCGCCGAGGGCTATGCGGTGCTGGCGCTCTATGACGTCACCGCCAAGCCAAAGCTGCTCGATGCGGCCAATGTCGCTGTAGATCGCAGCACCTATTTCCAGAAACCGGGCAAACTCGCCGTCGGCCCCAACGATGACATCCTCACGGTCGAGAGTTCACATTCCAATTCGAACCAGAACTATATGATCGCGTCGCTGATCATGCTCGCCAACGACAAGCTCAAGCTGATCGACATGATCTACATGCTCGATGAACACGTATGTGCCTTCAGCCGGACGCAGGACATTGCCTTCAGAGCCATCGCAGAGGGCCGACGCTATGCCGCGATCAGGGTGACAGTGACAGACGCCACGGGACCGACCGGTGATAGCTGCGATGAGGCACCGCCAAAGGTGGCGTCTCACCAGATCGCCGTCACCTATCACTGGAACAAGAAACGGTCGCGCTACATCAAGGATTCCAAAGCGTTCGAGCGTTTGTCAGCAGAGAACGCCAAACGCTTCTGAGCCAACGGCATTCGTTTGCTCGAGCAAGGCGGGCAAGCTAAAATTCGCGTCATCACGCCGCACATGATGGGGGAACTACCATGGACAAGGGCAAGATCTTTCGCGACCTGCATGCATCGACCTTCGTCATGCCCAATCCCTGGGATCCGGGCACGACCAAGCTGCTCGGCTCCTTCGGCTTCAAGGCGCTGGCGACGACCAGCGCCGGCTTTGCCTTTTCGCGCGGTCTGCCGGATGGCGCGGTGACCTTCGAGCAGATGATCCATCATTGCCGCGAGGTGACGGCGGCGACCAGCCTGCCGGTTTCGGCCGATCTCGAAAAGGGCAAGGGCGACAGCGCCGAGCAGGCCGCCGAGACCATCTTCGCGGCGGAGGCGGCCGGCCTTGCCGGTTGTTCGATCGAGGACCACACCGGCGATCCCGACAAGCCGATCTATGATTTTGCGCATGCGGTCGAGCGCGTTGCCGCGGCCGTAGAAGCCGCACGCGCGCTGAAGCGCGATTTCGTGTTCACCGCGCGGGCCGAGAATTTTCTGTGGGGCAAGTCCGACCTCGACGACACCATCAAGCGCTTGCAGGCCTTCGAAAAAGCCGGGGCCGACGTGCTCTATGCGCCGGGTATAGGTGACGTCGAGACGATCCGCACGGTCTGCTCGGCGGTCAGCAAGCCGGTCAATGTCATGGCAAAACCCGGCTTCACCATCGCCGATCTCGCCATGGCCGGCGTCAAGCGCATTTCGCTCGGGCCGTGGCTGACCAATTTCGCCTACGGCATGCTGGAAACGGCGGCGCGCGAGATCCAGCAGGACGGCACGTTCGGCTTCACCCGCGCCGCCATGCCGTTCAGCAAGTTGCAGGCGCTGTACAGCAAGCCTGTATCATGACGCTGACCGTCGTCGACATGCATACGGGCGGGGAGCCGCTCAGGATCGTCACATCAGGCTATCCCGCCATCCCGAAGGGCACCATCCTGGAAAAGCGCGCCTATGTGCGCGACCATCTCGATCATCTCAGAAGAATCCTGATGTTCGAGCCGCGCGGCCATTACGACATGTATGGCGCCTTGCTGGTCGAGCCGGACCTGCCCGGCGCCGACCTTGCCGTGCTGTTCATGCACAATGAGGGCTATTCGACCATGTGCGGCCACGCCATCGTCGCGCTCGGCCGCTATGCCATCGATGAAGGGCTGGTAGCGGCACAGGAACCTGTCACGATCGTCAACATCGAGGCGCCATGCGGTCTAGTGATCGCCTCGGTCGAGGTCAGGGACGGCAAGGCCGGCGCGGTGTCGTTCGAGAGCGTGCCGGCCTTCCTGTTTGCCCGCGACCAACAGATCGAGCTGACAGGGTATGGCAAGGTCGGCTTTGATGTCGCCTACGGCGGCGCCTTCTACGCGCTGGCCGATTGCCACCAGTTCGGCCTGGAATTCGGCCGCAGCCGCGTGCGCGATTTTGTCGATGCGGCGACGGCCTTGACGGACAGGCTGAAAGCGGATTTCCGCCTCTCGCATCCCGATCATGCGGATCTTGCCTTCCTTTACGGCACCATCCTCACCGACGGAAACGATGCCTTGTCCAACGAGGTGACCAAAAACATCTGCGTCTTCGCCGAGGCCGAGGTCGACCGCTCGCCGACCGGCTCCGGCGTCACCGCCAGGCTGGCTGCCATGCATGCCAAGGGCGAGATCGGTATCGAGCAGACGCGTACCTTCGAGAGTATCGCCGGCTCGCGCTTTTCCGGCGCGGTGGTGCGGACCGCGCAGGCCGGCCCGCACGAGGCGATCATCGCCCGCGTCGGCGGCCGCGCCTATTATTCCGGGCGGGCGGAATTCATCGTCGAACCAGACGACGAACTGGGGCGCGGCTTCCTATTGCGCTGAACCGGGTTCAAGCCCGCGAAGGGCGCTCCCGCGCCGAAATCACCTTATGCAGATGCACCATCATGGCGGCGGCGAAGAGCGGCGTCACCAGATTGAGCAGCGGCACGGCGAGGAAGGCCGCGATGACCAGCCCGGCGAGAAACACCTTGCCGGCATACTGCCTGCGCAGCGCCCTGGCCTCTTCCTCGGGGCGAAAGCGCATGGCGGCGAATTCGAAGAATTCGCGCCCGAGCAGATAGCCATTGACGATGAAGAAGGCGGCGATGTTGACGCCCGGCACCAGCAGAAGCAGAAGCGCCACGATGTTGCCGAAGATGACAACGCCGAAGAATTTTATCGCCAGCACCAGCGAGCGCAGCGCCGGCATGGCGCGTCCGGCCGGGTCGCCGGGATAGTCGGTGCGCTCGACCACTTCGGCGACATCGTCGAGGAACAGGCCGGCGATCACCGCCGTCACCGGCGCGATGAGCAACGCCATGCCGAAGGCGAGCGCTATGGCCGCGATGATGCCGCCGAGCCAGCCGGCCCAGGACGGCATGCCCGGCAACAATGCCTGGAGCCACGGCAGCGCCAGCCACTCGACAAAGCCGGTCAGGCCGAACCACAGGGCGACCAGCGCCAGCACGGTCAGGCCAAGCGTCTTGATGAACACGGCGCGAAACGGCGGCGAAAGCAGCTCGAGGGCCGCATTGCGGGCAGCGTCAAAAATCACCGTGCTTCAACCCCCTAAATCAGCGGACACCGCCGGACGCGGGACGCTCCCGAGATAGGCAGCGTAGGTCGCGAGCACAAGCGCGTATCGCTACCGAGCGAAAGCTGGCTTTCCAACAGGGATGGTCATGGCCGCGACGCCGACCACGACAAAGGCCATACCCAGCCATACAGCTGGCCCCAGGCTTTCACCGAGGAAGATGGCTCCAATGCCGACGCCGATCGGCACGCGCAGATAGGCCTGCGACGTCGTGCCGACAGAACCCAGCGTGTGGATGAGGCGGAAATAGATGACGAAGGCCAGCGCCGTCGAGAACACCGACAGGCCGAGCAGGGCCAGGATCGACGCCATGGACGGTGTGAGCGTCCAGGGCTGGTCGACGACCAGGCTGAGCGGCACCAGTATGACGGCACCGCACAGCATCGAGCCCGCGGCCGGCAGCATCGGATCGAGGCCCTTGAAGCCACGGCCGAAGATCGCGGCAGCGGCGTAACTGATTGTTGCCACGACGATGGCGACCTGCGCCCACAATTCGTGACCGAGACCACCCAGCGCCTCGGTGCCGACGATAAGGCAGATGCCGGCAATGCCGGCGCCGACACCGATCAGTTTGCGCACCGTCACCGGCTCATGGCGGGTGATGAGCGCGGTGAAGACGAAGGTGAAGATCGGCGAGGTGGAATTGAGGATGGTGGCGAGGCCTGCATCGACCGAGCGCTCGGCGGCAGCGATCAGCGTGAACGGGATCACGCTGTTGAGGCAGGCCTGGAAAGCGAAGCGGCGCCAGGTGGCCGCATCGCGCGGCATGGCAAGCCCGCGCCAGCGAATGATGGCAAACAAGATGCCGCCGGCGATCAAGGTGCGGGCGGCAATGAAAGTGACCGGCGGGATCGTCTCGACGCCGATCTTGATGAAGGTGTAGGAGGCGCCCCACAACACCGCCAGCACGCCGAGCAACGCCAGGTCGGTGGTGGTATCGTTTTTTGCAGACATGGGCTTGCCGCCTTCGGGTTGTGATCGGTCAAGCCTGAGTTGTAGGCAACGCCACGAGGAAATGCTTCGTCCACGGTCGAATTGTCGTAGCACCTGGTTTTTATGCGCACGGGTCATCGCAGACACACCCGCAACGACAGAAAATCGGTTGCAAATTTTCAGGGTCATGCTGTAGACCCGCGCGGGCGTGGCAGGAAGCCGGCTCTCTCTTTGTACGCAATTCCTGTGGGAAAACCGCTAAGCACTTTTGCTGGAATTGCTCTGGGTTTTTGGTGGAGACATTGATGTCGGATTATGACGTGCTTTGCATCGGCAATGCCATTGTCGACATCATCGCCCAGTGCGACGAGGACTTCCTCGTGACCAACGGCATCATCAAGGGCGCGATGAATCTCATCGACACCCAGCGTGCCGAACTGCTCTACAGCCGCATGGGCCCGGCGATCGAGGCTTCAGGCGGCAGCGCCGGCAACACGGCCGCCGGCGTCGCCTCCCTTGGCGGCCGCGCCGCCTTCTTCGGCAAGGTTTCCAATGATGCGCTGGGCGAAATCTACGCGCATGACATCCATGCCCAGGGCGTTGCCTTCGACACCAAACCGCTCACGGGCGAGCCGCCGACGGCGCGCTCGATGATCTTCGTCACCCCTGATGGCGAACGCTCGATGAACACCTATCTCGGCGCCTGCGTCGAGCTCGGCCCCGAGGATGTCGAGGCCGACAAGGCATCGGGCGCCAAGGTCACCTATTTCGAAGGCTATCTGTGGGATCCGCCGCGCGCCAAGGAGGCGATCCGGCAGACGGCGAAGCTGGCGCACGCGGCAGGCCGCGAAGTGTCGATGACATTGTCGGATTCTTTCTGCGTCGACCGCTACCGCGACGAGTTCCTCGAGCTGATGCGCTCGGGCACCGTCGACATCGTCTTTGCCAACAGCCACGAGATCAAGTCGCTCTACCAGACATCGTCGTTTGACGAGGCGCTGGCCAAGATCCGCAAGGACTGCAGGATCGCCGCCGTCACCCGCTCGGAAAAAGGCTCGGTCATCGTGCGCGGCGACGAGACCGTGGTCATCCAGGCCACCACCATCAGGGAACTGGTCGACACCACGGGCGCCGGCGACCTCTACGCCGCCGGTTTCCTGCACGGCTACACGCAAGGCCGCGACCTCAAGACCTGCGGTGATCTTGGCTCACTGGCGGCCGGCCTGGTGATTCAGCAGATCGGCCCAAGGCCAAGGCAGAATTTGCGCCGCGAAGCCGAACTGGCGGGCTTGCTGTAGGGACGACTGCCGATCGGCCCCTTGTGGGGGGTGAGGAGTGGTCCGCGAAGCGGGCGGAAAGCCAATTGCTTGGCTTTCCGAACGACGAACGCCGGCAGGCCAGAGGGGGGCGCTGTCCCACCGGCATTTCCAATGTTTACTTCACAGGGCGCGACGCCCGCCGAGAGCGTGGGGCACGGCGCAAGCATTGCTACGCAGCGATCCTTCGCGCCCCCCTCTGCCCTGCCGGGCATCTCCCCCACGAGGGGGGAGATCGGCAACTTCAATGTCGCGTGATTGTCATATATCGCTCCTACACGAAAACGAGAGCGTCCCGTGACTGACATTTCGGGGCGCTCGCAGTCAGATGGGGTGTTGAAAGATGCAAGACAGCAAGCTGTCGGGCGGATGTATTCGTTCGCGCCGCGATTTCCGTTTTCCGCGCTAGAAATTCCGCAACAGGCCGCAGCCGAGGGAGGAGCGCGCGCGGCCAGAAGACAGATGCATGAGCAGATTTCAGACAACCGGTCTCGGACAGGACGACTTCGCGGAGATGGTCGCCGAGGACGTCGAGCGCGCACTTGCCCGCCATGACGAGGCTATAAACCAATCCACGGTGGTATCGCTCGGCAAGATCGCCGCCGGCATAGCTTCGGCCGTAACCTTGCTGTCGCCGAAGCATCAGCGCGCCATCGACGCCATCCATGCCGACCTTCCCGGCCTTGCCTCGAAATTCGTGCGCGCGCTGGCGGCGGAAGCCGCGCGCCGCAGCGAAGCCGGCACCGCCGGAAATCCACCGACAGCATTGCTGGCCAATGAGACGCCTCCCTCGCCATCCGACGACCTCGAATCGATGTTGATCGAGGACTGGGCCGGCCGCGTCGCCGGCTCGACCTATCTGGAAGAGAATTTGCACATTGCCCGCTCGACCCTGCATCGCTGGCAAAGGCGAAACAACGTCATCGCCTTGCGCAAGGGTGGCCGCAAACACGTCTTCCCGTTGGCGCAGTTCGTCGACGGCAGGCCAGTGGCGGGCATAAGCGACGTGCTGTCCCTGATCGGCAATCCGAGGCTCGCCTGGCTGTGGCTGACTCGGCCTGCGGTGCAACTCGACGGCCGCATTCCGATCGACCTGCTGCGCGAGGATCAGGTCGACGACGTTGTGGAAGCGGCAAGGGTGTTCGCGCCGGGCTGAAGCCGGCACTGTCGGATATCGGAGTCGACGTTAAATTCGTACCGATAGCTCTACGCGGTCTTGCGAAGGTGAGGCCCGGACGATGGTTGTTGCGGCGTCATTTCGCTGGCGGTGACCAGGCGATTGCGACCGCTTTTTTTGCCGATGTACATCAGCAGGTCGGCGAGCGCGATCAGCGCTTCGGAGTCCGCAGCCTCCGCCGGATATATGGCCACGCCAACAGTGCAGCCGACCTGGATGGCGCCATTGGGCGTCGGAACCTTTATCCGCAACCTTTCCAGGATGCGTTCAGCGACACGCACGGCCTTCAGCTGTGCCAGATCGGTGTCGGCCGAGAACAGGAAGGCGAACTCGTCGCCGCCAAGCCGGGCAACGAAATCGGCGCTGCGCAGGATCGAGCGAAGCTGGCCCGACACGCGCTGCAGCAGCGCATCGCCGGCCTCGTGGCCGAGCGTATCGTTGACTTCCTTGAACCGGTCGAGGTCGATGAACAGAAGCCCAGCCGCCTCGCCGGTGGCGCCACAGCGCGCAACCACCGATTTGAGCTCGTTGTGGAAGGCACGCCGGTTGGGCAGGTCGGTCAAGGCATCGTGGTTGGCCGAGTGATCGCTCTGCTGCTTGGCAACCTCGATTTCGCGCTTTTGCGCCGACAGTTCCTCATTGGCGGTCTTCAGGTCCAGAAGCAGCTGGGCGTTGAGGTCCTCGACCACCTTGCGGTCGCTGATGTCGACGACGAAGCCTTCCAGGAATTCGAGTTCGCCGGCCTCGTCCCAGACACCGCCGCCGATCTCACGGACCCAGAGTGGTTCGCCGACCTGCGGCACGATGCGGTAGTCGACGTTCCAGTTGCAGCGCGCCTCGAGCGCGGCGTCGACGGCGGCATAGACCGACGGCAAATCATCCGGGTGGATTGCCGAGACATAGTCTCGTACGGCGTTGTGAATGAAATCGCTCGGCCGATAGCCGCTGACGGTGAAAATGCCGTCGCTGATATAGAGCATGGTGTAGGACGCGTCGTTGCGGCAACGGTAGAGATAACCGTCCATGCGCCCGGGATGCTGAGCAAAGCATCCAATCGCTCGTCGTGGTAGGCTCGCTCGCCGGCCACGGATACAGAAACGCCGTCATGCTTCATGGCCGCACCCCCATTTGGCGGTCTGAGCGCGCCGTGGATGCCGTTACGGCATGCGGCAAGAGCTTCCCTATATCAGCTGAATCTTATCAAGATGTTATGGGGGGCCGGTGGCGGTTTGAAGGCCGCCTCGTTCGAAAGCCGGAATCGTTGGCTTTTCGTCCCTTGCGTAGACCGCTACTCACGTCCCCGCCGTATACGCCGCGATCGCCGCCATGTTGACGATATCGCTGTCCTTGGCGTTCAGCGACACGATCTGCACCGGCTTGTTCAGGCCGACCAGCAGCGGGCCGATGACTGTCGAGCCGCCGAGTTCCTGCAGCATCTTGGTCGAGATCGAGGCCGAGTGGAAGGCTGGCATGATCAGCACATTGGCCGGGCCCGTCAGCCTTATGAACGGGTACTGCGCCATGGCGCGCGCGTTGAGCGCCACGTCGGCGGCCATTTCGCCGTCATATTCGAAGTCGACGCGGCGCTTGTCGAGGATGCGCACGGCTTCCTGGACGCGCTCGGAGCGTTCGCCCTGCGGATGCCCGAAGGTGGAATAGGCGAGCATGGCGAGCCGCGGCTCATAGCCCATGCGGCGGGCAAAGCCTGCCGCCTCCTCGGCGATGTCGGCGATCTGCTCGGCGTTCGGCATGTCGTGCACAGCGGTGTCGGCGACCAGCACTGTCTTGCCCCGCGCCAACACGATCGAAACGCCGATGACGCGGTGGCCCGGCTTGGCGTCGATGACGCGGCGGATGTCGTCCAGCGCTGTCGAATAGTTGCGGGTGACGCCGGTGACGATGCCGTCGGCATCGCCCAGCGCCACCATGCAGGCGGCAAAATGGTTGCGGTCGTTGTTGATCAGGCGCTGGCAGTCGCGAAACAGGAAGCCTTTGCGCTGCATGCGCTCGTAGAGATAATCGGTGTAGATGCCGTTGCGGCGCGACAGCCTGGCATTGATGATCTCGATGCCTTGCTTGTTGAGGTCTATGCCGGCGTGCTTGGCGTTTTCCTTGATGACATCGTCGCGGCCAAGCAGGATGGCGGTGCCGAGCCGCTGGTTCACGTAGGAGACGGCGGCGCGCATCACCTGCTCCTCCTCGCCCTCGGCGAAGACGATGCGCTTGGGCTGGCGGCGCACGCGGTCGTATATGCGTTGCAAGGTGGAGGCGATCGGGTCGCGGCGGGCCGAGAGCTCTTGGGCGTAACGGTCGAGGTCGAGGATTGGCTTGCGGGCAACGCCCGAATCCATTGCCGCCTTGGCCACCGCAAGCGGAATGGCCGAGATCAGGCGCGGATCGAACGGCACCGGGATGATGTAGTTGGGGCCGAATTTCGGCCGGTTGCCCTGGTAGGCGGCGGCAACGTCGTCGGGCACGTCCTGGCGCGCCAGTGCGGCCAGCGCCTGGGCGGCGGCAATCTTCATGTCGTCATTGATGGTGGTGGCCCTGACATCCAGCGCACCGCGGAAGATGTAGGGGAAGCCGAGCACGTTGTTGACCTGGTTCGGGTAATCCGAACGGCCAGTCGCCATGATGGCGTCGGTGCGGATCTCGGCCACTTCCTCCGGCGTGATTTCCGGATCGGGATTGGCCATGGCGAAGATGATCGGGTTCTTGGCCATCGATTGCACCATGGCGGTGGTCAACGCGCCCTTGGCCGAGAGGCCGAGAAAAACGTCGGCACCATCGAGCGCCTCGGCAAGGCTGCGCGCATCGGTCTTGGCGGCATGCGCCGACTTCCACTGGTTCATGCCTTCGGTGCGGCCCTGGAAGACCACGCCCTTGGTGTCGCACAGGATGATGTTTTCGGGCGCAAAGCCCATCGCCTTCATCAACTCGATACAGGCGATGCCGGCGGCACCGGCGCCATTGCAGACCATTTTGGTGGTCTTCATGTCGCGGCCGGTGATTTCCAGCGCGTTGATCAGGCCGGCGGCCGAGATAATGGCGGTGCCGTGCTGGTCGTCGTGGAAGACCGGTATGTCCATCAGTTCGCGCAGGCGTTGCTCGATGATGAAGCACTCCGGCGCCTTGATGTCCTCGAGGTTGATGCCGCCGAAGGAGGGCCCGAGGAAGCGCACGCAGTTGATGAACTCATCGGCGTCCTCGGTGTCGACCTCAAGGTCGATGGAATCGACATCGGCGAAGCGCTTGAACAGCACCGCCTTGCCTTCCATCACCGGCTTGGAGGCCAGCGCGCCGAGATTGCCGAGGCCAAGAATGGCGGTGCCGTTGGAAATGACGGCGACCATGTTGCCCCGCGTCGTGTAGTCGAAGGCGCGGCTGGGGTCTTCGGCGATTGCCAGAACCGGCACCGCGACACCCGGCGAATAGGCGAGGCTGAGGTCACGCTGCGTCGCCATCGGCTTGGTGGCGACGACCTCCAGCTTGCCGGGGCGGCCCATGGCGTGGAATTCGAGCGCCTCCTGGGCGCTGACGGACGGACCGCTGTTTTCGGTTTTCCTGGCCATGATGCTTTTGATTTCCTCGCCGGTGCAGCACCTCGTTGAAGCGGGTGCTTTGTTTCGCTCCGAATTAAGACCACGCGCCGCCCCGTGTAAACCGCCAAGCTCGGCAAAGCTGCTTCAAAGCGGAAACGTTCGGTCAGGAACCATGCTGCGCTGGCTTGAATGCCGCGATCTCACGTGCATGCTCGCGCAGTGTGGCCCAGCGCATCAAGGTTCCAGCACCCTGAAATGGCCATTGCGAGAAGGGCGGGTCGCTGCTGCCCAGGCGCTGCTTCAGTGTCGACAGATAGGCCGTCAGGTCCAGCCGCCCGGCCCGCACTTTTTCCAGCGTGCGCTCGCGGATTTCCTCACGCGGGATGGCGCGGTCACGGAGCCGCTCGACAGCGCGCCTGATGGCTGCCGGTTCCGGCTCGACGATCATGCAATAGTCCGGGTCGAAAAAGACATCCCGGCCGCCGAGGCTTGGCGTGCTAACGATCGGCAGACCGGCGAGCAGATATTCCATGGAGGCATACATCGCCCCCTCCTCGGCCGACAGGCAAAGGCCGACGGCGGCCTGATTGTAGACGCGATTGACTTCGGGTGTTGTCAGCTTGGCGGTCATGCCGTCGACGATCGGATTGGCGATGTGATGCAGCGGTGATTGCGCCTGCAGGCGGCGGATAAAGGCGCGGGCGCCTTCTGGTGACACCTCGCCGATCGAAAAGGTGATATGGACCAGCCTTTCAATGTCGAGCGCGAGATAATGGCGCTTGGTGTGCGAAATGCGGCCATTATATACAGCATCGAATACGACCGGCACGTCCGGCAACGGGCGGAATATCTCCTCCGAGACCATGAGATTGTGGTTGGAAACAATCGCGGTGCCGCCGGCCGCGGCGACAAGGCGACGCTCCTCCTCGGTGTTGCAGAGGAAAATCAGCTCGTGAAGCGGGAAGCGCTCGCGGTACCAGACTAGATCCGCGCCCATCCTTCCGACCACATGCGGCCGCTCCAATGTCCAGTTCGGCGACAGCAGCAAGGTCGCGCGCCGCTTGGCCAGGCGCCGGCCGATGGCGGCGACGGTGGAGAGCGGGCGGGCGCCGCCGACCGGCGTGTAGAGTATCAGCGGATCGTGGCTGACCGCATAACCCGAAACGACCATGCCCCCGTCGACATCCCGCAACGGACCGTGGATCGGAAGCAAGAAAGGTATGCGCTTGGCGGCCGAAAGCCGGACCTTGCCAAGAACCTTGGCCGCGCGCCGTACGATGTCCAGCCGTTCGAAGGGCGAACGGACTGCGCCGATCATCTCCTCAAATGCTTCCTGGCCAAACCTGTCCATCTGCCAATGCCTTGTCCGCAGCGATGATTAGGTGCGACTTCACATCGTTGCAATGCCGGTGACCCATCAAACGAGGGTGGCGGCAACGCAGTCGTCCCCTGCTTTTCGAGGCGCCGGCATTAAACCCTGCCATCACATCTGCTAGCGTGTCGGCATGAACATGCACATCCCCAACGAGCCGGACGCCCCCGAGGCGATGACGCCATTGCCCACCGCTTCGGCCGCAGTGACGCCGATGATGGAGCAGTTCATCGAGATCAAGGCGGCGAACCCGGATTCGCTGCTGTTCTACCGCATGGGCGATTTCTACGAGCTGTTCTTCGACGATGCCGAAAAGGCGAGCCGAGCGTTGGGTATCGTCTTGACCAAGCGCGGCAAGCACCAGGGCCACGATATCCCGATGTGCGGCGTGCCGGTGCATGCGGCCGACGACTATCTGCAGAAGCTGATCGGCCAGGGGTTCCGCGTCGCCGTCTGCGAGCAGATCGAGGATCCGGCCGAGGCGAAGAAGCGCGGGGGCAAATCCGTGGTGCGCCGCGACGTGGTGCGGCTGGTAACGCCAGGCACCATCACCGAAGACAAATTGCTGGCGCCGTCGGAATCGAGCTTCCTGATGGCGCTGGGGCGGGTGAAAGGTGGGGCCGACCACAGCTTTGCAATTGCCTGGATCGATATCTCGACCGGGGCGTTCCGTGTTGCCGAGACCACCGCCGACCGGCTGCTGGCCGACATCTTCCGCGTTGACCCACGCGAGCTGATCGTCGCCGAGCCGGTGTTTCATGATCCCGAGCTGAAGCCGGTGTTCGACGTGCTTGGCCGCGTCGCCAGCCCACAGCCGCCGAGCCTGTTCGATTCGGCCTCGGCCACCGGGCGCATCGCGCGCTTCTTCGACGTGGCGACGCCCGACAGTTTCGGGGCGTTTTCGCGCGCCGAACTGTCGGCGATCTCGGGCGCCATCGCCTATGTCGAGAAGACGCAGAAGGCAGAGCGGCCGCCATTGTCGCGGCCGGAGCGCGAGGAGCAGGGTTCGACCCTGTTCATCGATCCGGCAACGCGCGGCAATCTCGAGCTCTTGCGCACACTGTCCGGCAGCCGCGAGGGTTCGCTGTTCAAGGCGATCGACCGCACGGTGACGGGCGGCGGCGCAAGGCTGCTCGCCGACCGGCTGATGGCGCCGCTGACCGACCCGGCTGCCATCAGCGCCCGGCTGGATTCGGTTTCGTTCTTCCGCTCCGAGACGCGGCTGTGCCAGGCGGTGCGGACGAGCCTGAAAAGCGTCGCCGACATGCCGCGCGCGCTGTCGAGACTGGCGCTCAACCGCGGCGGCCCGCGCGATCTCGGTGCGCTGCGCGCCGGTTTCGAGGCCGCCGGCGCGATCGCCGAAATCTTTGCCGCGACCGCCCTGCCCCAGGAATTGACGACATCGCTAGACGCTGTTCAAGCACTGCCCCAGGCGCTTGCCCGGCATCTGATGCAGGCGCTGGGCGAGGAGCTGCCGTTGCTCAAGCGCGACGGCGGCTTCGTGCGTGGCGGCTACCACCCGGAACTCGATGAGATGCGGGCACTGCGCGACGAATCGCGAAAGGTGATCGCCGGGCTGGAGCGCTCGCTGATCGAGGAGACCGGCATCCGCTCGCTGAAGATCCGGCACAACAATGTGCTCGGCTATTATATCGAGGTGACCGCCAACCATCATGCGATCATGACCGGCAGCGACGGCGCCAAGGCCCGCTTCATCCATCGCCAGACCATGGCTAACGCCATGCGCTTCACCACGACCGAGCTTGCCGAACTCGAAACCAAGATCGCCAATGCCGCCGACCGGGCACTGAGCATCGAACTGGCCGCCTTCGATGCGCTGACGGCGGAAGCCGTCGGCGAGGCGGGAAAAATCCGCGCCGGCGCTGATGCGCTGGCCGTGATCGACGTGTCGGCGGCACTCGCGCTTCTGTCGGAAAGCGAGGCCTGGTGCCGGCCTGTCGTGGATTCCAGCCTCGCCTTCGAGATTTCGGGCGGCCGGCATCCGGTGGTCGAGCAGGCGCTGCGACGTTCCGGCGAAGGCCCGTTCGTTGCCAATGATTGCGACCTGTCACCGGAAGGGAACGCGAAGAATGGCGCGATCTGGCTGCTGACCGGCCCCAATATGGGTGGTAAGTCGACCTTCCTGCGCCAGAATGCCCTGATCGCCATCCTGGCCCAGACCGGCTCCTTCGTGCCGGCGGCATCGGCTCATATCGGCGTCGTCGACCGGTTGTTCTCGCGCGTCGGTGCCTCCGACGATCTGGCGCGCGGCCGCTCGACCTTCATGGTCGAGATGGTCGAAACGGCGGCGATCCTCAACCAGGCCGGCGAACGGGCGCTGGTGATCCTTGACGAGATCGGCCGCGGCACCGCCACTTTCGACGGCCTGTCGATCGCCTGGGCGGCAGTGGAATACCTGCACGAGAAGAACCGCTGCCGGGCGATCTTCGCCACCCATTTCCACGAAATGACCTCGCTCGCCGGCAAGCTGGCGCGGCTGCACAACGTCACCATGCGGGTCAAGGAATGGGAAAACGACGTCGTCTTCCTGCATGAGGTCGGCAAGGGTGCGGCCGACCGCTCCTACGGCGTGCAGGTGGCGCGACTGGCCGGCCTGCCGGAAGCCGTGGTCGACCGCGCAAAGCAGGTACTGCACCAGTTGGAGGAAGGCGAAGTTTCGGGCAAGACCAACCGTCTGGTAGACGACCTGCCGCTGTTTTCCGTGGCGGTAAAGCGCGAGGCAGCGAAGCCGGTGAAGAACGACGCGCTGGGTGCTGCGCTCGGCGACATCAACCCCGACGAGATGACGCCACGGGAAGCGCTCGAGGCATTGTACCGGCTGAAGGGGCTGGCCGGGAAGTAATCAGATCATCTCCAGCCCGCGCTTGCGCGTCGGTGGCGGGAACGCGCGGTCGAGATCGGCGAGGTCCTGCGGCGTAAGCTTGATGTCGAGCGCGGCAAAATTCTGACGCACATGCTCCTGGCTGCTGGCCTTGGGAATGGCGATGACGCCGTCCTGCTGCATCACCCAGGCGAGAGCGATCTGTGCAGGGGTGGCATTGTGGCGGGAGGCGACGGCGTCGAGCCGGCCGTTGTGCGCCAGCGCGCCTTGCTCGACCGGCGAATAGGCCATCAGCGGAATGCCGCGCTGCCGGCTCCAGGGTGCGAGATCGAACTCGAGGCCGCGCCGGACGAGGTTGTAGAGCACCTGGTTGGTCTGGACGTTGCCGCCATTGGCCACGCCGACCAGCTCTTCCATTTCCTCGGTGTCGAAATTGCTGACGCCCCAGTGACGGATCTTGCCGGCCTTTTTCAGCGCCTCGAAAGCCCCGACCGTCTCCGACAGCGGCACGCTGCCCGGCCAATGCAAGAGATAGAGGTCGATGCGGTCGGTGCGCAGCCGCTTCAGGCTGTTTTCGCAGGCGCGCTGCACACCGGCGCGGGAAGCGTTTGACGGCAGCACTTTCGAGACCAGGAAGGTCTCGTCGCGATGCCCGGCAATGGCCTCGGCCACCACCTCCTCGGCGCCGCCGCTGGCATACATTTCGGCGGTGTCGATCAGCGTGATGCCAAGGTCGAGGCCGAGCTTTAGAGCGTTCACTTCACCGGCCCGGCGGCGCGAATCCTCGCCCATCTTCCATGTGCCCTGGCCGAGCACCGCAATGGCTTCGCCTTGGGGTAGCGTGGTGGTTCTGATGGTCGGTGGCATGGCAGGCTCCGTTTGAGGCCGGATCGCATCACAGGGCGGGCGGGAAATCCAGAGATATCCTCGCCCGATTCTTCGTCGCGAAAAGGCTCACTTCACCGGATGGGCTGCGAGCCAATCCTGCATCTGCTTGATCTCGGCTTCCTGCGCGGCGATGACGCCTTCGGCGAGCTTGCGGATTTCCGGGTCCTTGCCATTGGCAAGCTCGACCTTGGCCATGTCGATGGCGCCCTGATGGTGCGGGATCATGCCCCTGATAAAGTCGGCATCGGCATTGCCGGTGTATTTGACCATCATGCCCTTGTGCATCTTGTCCATCGCCTTCTTGTAGCCAACGGTGGCAGGGCTTTGCGCCCCCATCGCCATGCCGGCCATGTCATGTTTCATCTCTTCGCTCTGCGCCGGGACGCTTTCGAGGAAGACGGCGAGCAGCATCCCGGCCGCCATCAGCAAAAGCACGAGTTTTTTAGCCAAGGTCATTCATGGTCTCCTGTTGCTTCGGTGTTGTATTTTTGGGGTTTCGTATTTGGGGGTTTGGATCAGAGTTTCAACGTTCTTAGCCGCAATGCGTTTGCGATAACCGAGACGGAGGATAGGCTCATCGCCGCCGCCGCCAGCATTGGCGACAAAAGCGTGCCGGTGAGCGGATAGAGCACGCCGGCGGCGACCGGCACGCCAAGCACATTGTAGAGGAAGGCGAAGAACAGGTTCTGGCGGATGTTGCGGATTGTTGCCTGGGCCAGCGTTCGAGCCCGCACGATGCCGTTGAGGTCGCCCTTGACCAGGGTGATGCCGGCGCTTTCGACGGCGACATCGGCACCGGTGCCCATGGCGATGCCGACATCGGCGCTGGCCAAGGCCGGTGCGTCGTTGACGCCGTCGCCGGCCATGGCGACGGCCTTGCCCTTGGCGCGCAGCTCTTCGACCAGGGCTGCCTTCTGTTCCGGCAGCAGCCCGGCGCGGACCTCATCGATACCGAGGCTTTTGGCGATCGCCCTGGCGGTGCGCTCATTGTCACCGGTCGCCATGATGATCCTCAAGCCGCTGTCATGCAGCGCCCGGATCGCCTCGGCGGTGGTCGCCTTGACCGGATCGGCGACGGCGACGATGCCGGCCAGTCTGCCGCCGACAGCGACGAACATTGCCGTCTTGCCTTCGACCTGCAGCGCCTCGACCTTGGCCGACATGGCGGATATCTCGATGCCAAGACCGGCCATCATGGCGGCATTGCCGAGAGCGACAGTTTTTCCAGAGACCGTGCCGGACACCCCCTTTCCGGTGATTGCCTCGAAATCTCCCGCATCGGCGACGGCTATACCGCGCGCGGCGGCGCCTTCGACGATGGCCTCGGCCAGCGGATGCTCCGACCCCTTCTCCAGGCCGGCTGCAAGCGCCAGCAATTCGTCTTCGGAAAAGTCGTTTGCCGCGAGAACATCGGTCAGTTTCGGCCGGCCCTCGGTCAGCGTTCCCGTCTTGTCGATGATCAGCGTGTCGACGGAAGCAAAGCGTTCGAGCGCAGCGGCTTCCTTGATCAGCACGCCGGCATGCGCCCCGCGCCCGGTGGCGGTCATGATCGACATCGGCGTGGCGAGGCCGAGCGCGCAGGGACAGGCGATGATCAGCACCGAGACCGCCGAGACGATGGCAAAGATCAGGCTGGGCTCCGGGCCAAAGACTGCCCAGGCAATGAACGCAGCGATCGCGACAAGGACCACTGCCGGGACAAAGTAGAAGGAAACGCGGTCAGCCAACCCTTGAATGGGAGCGCGCGAGCGCTGTGCCTTGGCGACGAGTTCGGCGATGCGCGCAAGCGTGGTCTCGGAGCCTATCCGCTCGGCGCGCATGATCAGCGAGCCTTGTCTGTTGAGCGTGCCGCCGGTCAGGGCGTCGCCCTCGGCCTTTTCGACCGGCAACGGCTCGCCCGTGATCATCGATTCGTCGATGGAAGAGCGGCCTTCGAGCACGGTGCCGTCGACCGGCACGGCATCGCCGGGCCGAATGCGCAGGCGATCCCCGGCCTTGACGCTGTCCAGCGGCACATCGCTCTCTGACCCGTCCCCGTCGATACGCCGCGCGGTCTTTGGCGCCAGATCGAGCAAGGCGCGGATCGCCGAGCCGGTCTTTTCGCGGGCGCGCAATTCCAGCACCTGGCCGAGGAAGACCAGGGCGACAATGACAGCGGCGGCCTCGAAATAGACCGGCACCGCACCGCCATGGCTGCGGAACTGGTGCGGGAAGATGTCGGGGAAGAAGGTGGCGATAATGCTGTAGAGATACGCGGCACCGACGCCGAGTGAGATCAGCGTCCACATATTGGGGCTGCGATTGAGGATCGATTCCCAGCCGCGATGGAAGAACGGGAACGCAGCCCACAGCACCACCGGGCTCGCCAACGCCAACTCAACCCAGGTCTTTGTCCGATCGCTGACCAGATTTTCGAAGCTCAGGCCGACCATCGGCGCCATGGCGATGATCAGAAGCGGGACCGACAGGGCCGCGCTGACCCACAACCGCCTGGTGAAGTCGACCAGTTCGGGATTTGGCCCTTCATCGCCTGTTGGCAGGCCCATCGGCTCAAGAGCCATGCCACAGATCGGGCAGGAACCGGGCTTGTCGCGGATGATCTCGGGATGCATCGGGCAGGTGTATTGCGTGCCCTTAGGCGCCGGCACCGGCGCTGGCCTGTCGCCGAGCCAGGTTTGCGGTGCTGCTTCGAATTTCGCCTTGCAGCCGGCGGAACAGAAATAGAAGCCCTGCCCTTCATGACGAACAAAGTGCCTGGCCGTGGCGCGGTCGACGCTCATGCCGCAGACGGGGTCGGTGGCCGTCAGGTATTTTTCCGGCTCCGCGACAAATTTCGTGCGGCAGCCTTCGCTGCAAAAATGATAGAGCCTGCCGCCGTGCTCTGCTGTCGGCTTGCCGGTGGCCGGATCCACTGTCATGCCACAGACTGGATCGCGCAGAACCGCATCCACGACCGCGCCTTTGGGCGAACAGCAGCCGCCATGGGCGCCGTGGTGGTCATGATCTGAATGCGTCATTGAAAAAATGCCTTTATGCCTCTGTCTAATGCGGAGGTAGTGCTTCCAGTAACTGGAAGGTCAAGGGCTATTTGGATTTTCGTGTTTTCGGCCGTAGACTGGGCCAGTCGTTCGGAAGGCCCGTACGCCGGAGCACCGCATGTGCTAGAGGGTGCCGATATTCAAAAATGGTGCCGTTTCCTTTAAAACAATGAAGTGTCTGGTCATCAATCTCGATCGGTCACCTGACCGACTTGCCCATATAACGACGGAGTTTGCCCGCATCGGCATCGCCTTCCAGCGAATCGTTGCAACGGATGCCCGTGACCGTCCTGACCTGATGCTGCAACCACAGCACGCGCTGTACGGCGTCCGGCATTTGACCGCCACCGAGGTGGCCTGCATGCACAGCCACCGCGCCTGCTGGTCGATCATCGCCCATGATAACGCTCCCTATGGCGCGGTGTTCGAGGACGACATCGTGTTTTCGGCAAAAGCCGGTGCGCTGCTTGCCGACATCAGCTGGATTCCAGCGGATGCCGATGTCGTCAAGCTCGAAACATTCTTTAGAAAAACCATGATCCAGCGAAAAAGGACTGCCGTCGGCAGCGGCTTTTTCCTCTCCAGGCTCATCTGGAACCACGTTGGAACCGGCGGCTACATCCTGTCGAGGCAGATGGCGCGCAACCTGTTCGAATCCACAGCACTGGCCAACGTGGTCTCCGATGATGCCGTCTTCAATCCGGCGTTCCCGACGGCGACCGGCAAGACAATCTACCAGCTCATTCCCGCGATTTGCGTGCAGGATCAGTTCGTCGGCGACAGATTTCCAAGCCTGCTTTACGAGGAAAGGGAGGCCTCCTGGGACGCAAGCGGGCTTAACACGAAACGACGAAGGCCGATCGCCGAGAAGGTCTGGAAAGAGACAAGGCGGATCATCGAGTGGGTCGCCGACTACGGCAGGCTGCGGCGATTTACGATCGTCCCTTTCGATGCGCCCGGGGCGCAAGACCAGCCCACATGCGGCGCTGTCGACCGGCCCCATACCCAGCGCCGCGAAAACACGCTATAGACGCCGCCCAAAAGGCAAGGCCAACCGGGTACCTATGGCGAAAATCTCCCTGAAGCTCAATGAACTGATCGACGGCGAAGCCTTGCGCCGCGAGATGACCGCGCTGACGACGGCCACCGACGGCGATGGTTCCGGAAAGGCCGCCCGTGCCGGCGCTCTACAGCTTCTCAAGGCCCGGCTCGCCGAAGGCCGAAAGATCGCCGAGGCGATGCTGATGGAGGACGGCGGCGGCAATGCCTGCGCCGAGCGGCTGTCGCATCTGATGGATGAGCTGATCCGGACGCTTTACGATTTCGCGGCAAACCATGTCTATCGGGTGAAGAACCGGTCGTCGGCGGAGCGCATGGCCGTCGTGGCGGTCGGCGGCTACGGCCGCGGCACGCTGGCGCCGGGATCCGACATCGATCTTCTGTTCCTGTTGCCCTACAAGCAGACGCCGTGGGGCGAACAGACCGTCGAATACATGCTCTACATGCTGTGGGATCTGGGCTTAAAGGTCGGCCACGCCACCCGCAACATCGATGAGTGCCTGAGGCTGTCGCGCACCGACATAACCATCCGTACCTCGATCCTGGAAGCGCGATTCCTGTGGGGCGAACGCAAGCTTTACGACGAGCTGATGCTGCGCTTCGACCATGAGGTGGTGCGCACCACCGGGCCGGAATATGTCCAGGCCAAGCTCGCCGAACGCGACGAGCGCCATGCCAAGGCCGGCGAGAGCCGCTATCTGGTCGAACCCAATGTCAAGGACGGCAAGGGCGGCTTGCGCGACCTGCAGACGCTGTTCTGGATCGGCAAGTATTTCTACCGGGTGCGTACCGGCGAGGAACTGGTCGACAAGGGCGTGTTCACCGAGGCCGAGTACCGCGAGTTCCAGAAGGCCGAGGATTTCCTGTGGGCGGTGCGTTGTCACATGCATTTCCTCACCGGCAAGGCCGAGGAGCGGCTGCATTTCGACATCCAGCGCGAGATTGCCGAACGGCTTGGCTACACGACCCATCCCGGCTTGTCGGCGGTCGAGCGCTTCATGAAGCACTACTTCCTGGTCGCCAAGGATGTCGGCGACCTTACCCGCATCTTCTGTGCCGCGCTCGAGGAGGAGCAGGCCAAGCACGTGCCGGGCTTCAACCGCATCTTCCTCACCTTCCAACGCCGCAAGCGCAAGCTTGCCGGCACGTCCGATTTCATTGTCGACAACCACCGTATCAACATCGCCGACGACCAGGTGTTCGAGCGCGATCCGGTCAATCTGCTGAGACTGTTCTGGTTCGCCGACAAGCACGGGCTGGAGTTCCATCCCGATGCGCTGAAGCTGCTGACCCGCTCGCTTGGCCTGGTCAACAAGTCGCTGCGTCGCGATGAGGAAGCCAACCGGCTGTTCCTCGACATATTGACCTCCGACCGAAATGCCGAACTCAATCTGCGGCGCATGAACGAGGCCGGACTGCTGGGCAGGCTGATCCCCGATTTCGGCAAGATCGTCGCCATGATGCAGTTCTCGATGTACCATCACTATACGGTCGACGAGCACCTGATCCGCTGCATCGGCGTGCTGGCCGAGATCGAGCGTGGCGACGGCGAGAAGGTGCATCCGCTGTCGCATTCGCTGATGCCGGGCCTGAGGAAGAGCCGCGAGGCGCTCTATGTCGCCGTGCTGCTGCACGACATCGCCAAGGGCAGGCTGGAGGATCACTCCGAGGCCGGCGCCCGGATCGCACGCCGCATCTGCCCGCATATGGGGATGTCGCCCGCCGACACCGAAACGGTTGCCTGGCTGGTCGAGAACCACCTCGTCATGTCGATGACGGCGCAGACCCGCGACCTCAATGACCGCAAGACAATCGAGGATTTCGCAGCGATCGTGCAGTCGGTCGAGCGGCTGAAGATGCTTTTGATCCTCACTGTCTGCGACATCAGGGGCGTCGGCCCCGGTGTGTGGAACGGCTGGAAGGGCCAGTTGCTGCGCACGCTCTACTATGAGACCGAGCTGCTTCTGACCGGCGGCTTCTCGGAAGTGTCGCGTGCCCAGCGCACGGCCGCGTCACGCGAACGCCTGGCCGAAGCGCTCGCCGATTGGCCCGAGAAGGACCGCAAGCGCTATGTCGGGCTGCACTACGAGAACTATCTGCTGGCCGTCGACCTGCCGGATCAGCTGCGCCACGCCGAATTCATCCGTGAGGCGGACGCGGCCGGCAACAGGCTCGCCACCATGGTCAAGACCCACCAATTCGAGGGGGTTACCGAAATCACCGTGCTGGCGCAGGACCATCCCCGCCTGCTGTCGGTGATCGCAGGTGCCTGTGCTGGGGCCGGCGGCAACATCGTCGACGCGCAGATCTTCACCACCTCGGACGGCCGTGCACTGGACACGATCCTGATCTCGAGGGAATTCGACCGCGACGAGGATGAGCGCCGGCGCGCCGAGCGTGTCGGCCGGCTGATCGAGGACGTGCTGTCGGGCAAGAGCTGGCTGCCGGAGATGATCGAGAAGCGCACCAAGCCCAGGCGCGGATCCAAGGTGTTCAAGATCCCGCCGCGCGCCGAAATCCGCAACACGCTGTCGAACCGATTCTCGGTCATCGAGGTCGAGGGGCTCGACCGGCCCGGCCTGCTGTCGGAGATCACCGGGACCTTGTCCGACCTGTCGCTCGACATCGCCTCGGCGCACATCACCACCTTCGGCGAAAAGGTCATCGACACCTTCTATGTCACCGACCTCACCGGCCAGAAGATCGACAGCCCGGCCCGCATCAATACGATCCGCAACCGGCTGATGGCGACGCTGGAAGGCATCGCGCCCGAACGCAGCGGCAAGGCCAAGGCGGCCGCCGAGTGACGACAATTTCCCCTTCCCAATTCCGCAGGCAGTTTCCAGACTTATGAGCCTCGTCAAGAAATTCGCAACGGTTGCTTCCGGCACGCTGATGAGCCGCGCGCTTGGCTTTGGCCGCGAGATGCTGATGGCGGCAGCGCTCGGCACCGGACCGGTGGCCGATGCCTTCAACGCCGCCTTCCAGTTTCCCAACACCTTTCGCCGGCTGTTCGCCGAAGGTGCCTTCAACGCCGCCTTCGTGCCGCTGTTTGCCAAGGAGATCGAAACGCACGGCACCGACGGCGCCAAACGCTTTTCGGAGGAAGTGTTCGGCGTGCTGTTCTCGGCGCTGCTGGCGCTGACCATCGCCATGGAACTGGCGATGCCGCTGATCGTGCGCTATCTGGTGGCACCGGGTTTCGCCGACACGCCGGGCAAGTTCGAGACGACCGTCACGCTGGCGACGATCATGTTCCCGTATCTGATCTGCATGTCGCTTGCTGCCATGATGGCCGGCATGCTGAATTCGCTACGCCGCTATTTCGCGGCTGCCGTCGCACCCGCTTTCCTCAACATCATCCTGATCAGCGTTCTTGGCTATGCGTGGTACCATGGCATGGATGCGCGTGCCGTTGGTTTCGGCCTGTCCTGGGGCGTGTTGGCGGCGGGGCTCGTGCAACTCGCCATCGTCTGGGTGGCGGTGCGCAACGCCGGCATTGCGATCGGCTTTCGCCGCCCCAAGCTGACGCCCAACGTCAAGCGGCTGCTGATCCTGGCGCTGCCGGCGGCGATCACCGGCGGCATCACCCAGATCAACCAGCTGATCGGCACGGCGATCGCCTCGGCGCAGGACAGCGCCGTGTCCTCGCTTGCCTATGCCGACCGCGTCTACCAGCTGCCGCTCGGCGTCGTCGGCGTGGCGGTGGCAATCGTGCTGCTGCCTGAACTGTCGCGGGCCCTGAAGTCGGGCAATTTGATCGAGGCCGCCAATCTGCAGAACCGCTCGGTCGAGTTCACGCTGTTCATGACCTTGCCGGCGGCGGCCGCACTCTGGGTCATGGCCGAGCCGATCGTACGGCTGGTCTATGAGCGTGGCGCGTTCGCCGCCAACCATTCGACGCCGACGGTGGCGGCGATCCTGGCGATCTTCGGTCTGGGCCTGCCGGCCTTCGTGCTGATCAAGGCCTTCACCCCAGGCTATTTCGCCCGCGAGGACACGCGCACGCCAATGACCTTCGCCGCCATTTCGGTTGCGGTGAACGTTGCCACCGCACTGACACTGTTTCCCAGAATGGGCGCGCCCGGCATTGCGGTCGCCTCGGCCGTGGCCGGCTGGGTCAACGCGGTGATGCTGCTTGCCGTGCTGATCCGGCGCGGCCATTGGGGCCGGGACGTGCCGCTTTTGAAGCGCATTCCAAGGCTGGTGCTGTCGGCAGTCGTGATGGCAGTGGCGCTGTATTTCGCCGAGCACTATTTCGCGGCAAGGCTCGGACCGGGTTCGCCACTGGTCATCAAGGCGACGACGGTGCTTGGCCTCGTCGCCGGCGGAGCGGCGCTCTATTTCGTCACCGCCTTTGCCACCGGTGGCGCCGATTTCGGCATGATCCGGCGCAATGTCGGGCGCAAGGGTACGCCAGCGCCTAAGGAACAGTCTCCAGATCAGTGAATCGGAATTCGTCGGCCGTCGAAAGCATCGGAACAGCATAATAGCGCGCGCAAGCGTAATGAAAGCAGTCCGCCAAATTCAGTCGGATGGCGTTGTTACGAAATCGCGAAGCGGCCTCAATGGACAACGACGTTGCGTCAGGCGCTGGCGGAAGCTCCCGCAAGGCGATAGCCCGCTCTTCGAGAAAACGACCAACTATCTTGAGGCTCACTTCGACCGGTACTGCCAGCTTTTCGGATCGCGAAAGCGCCATTGATGCCTCCCATATGGCGATCGCCGACGTGAACGGAGCCGATGCTTCGACGATCGCTTGCGCACAGCGTTCGGCTTCGGCCTCTTGGCTCAGCATCGCAACAATAGCGGCGGCGTCGACAAACATCAGTCTTCGCCTGACAATTCGTCATAGACTGACCGCGGAAGCGGGTTGCGTGCCTGCTCGCTCAACTCAATCCCGAACTCGGCACGGAGCCTTGCCGCCGTCTCCAAGGGTGTCTCGCGGTTGCGGCGACGTTCCAAAGCCTCACGCATGGCGATCACGATTGCCTCGGTAATGCCAACGCCCTCGATCCTGGCGAAGGCACGCGTCAGGCTATCCGCTTCCTTGTTGTTGATGTTGATCGTCATGACCGCTTTGCATACCCTCGGATGTAGCACAAATAATGTAGCTATCTACACTGCGAAGTCAACATCTCACAGTCCGTCTGGGGTCGAAGCACTCTTGATCCGCCCCGCACTCTCGTCCATAAGCGCGCCGTCTAAAAGACTTTCGCCGCGCGCGAAACGGCCCTCCACAAGCCCTGAGGAAAACCCGATGTCCGCCTTCAAGCCCCTCGTCTTCTCCGGTGTCCAGCCGACCGGCAATCTGCATCTCGGCAACTATCTCGGCGCCATCAAGAAGTTCGTCGCCCTGCAGGAAACTTCCGATTGCATCTACTGCGTCGTCGACCTGCACTCGCTGACCGCGCAGCTGGTCCATGACGACCTTGCCTATCAGACCCGTTCGATCACCGCCGCCTTCCTTGCCTCCGGCATCGACCCGAAGAAGCACATCGTCTTCAACCAGTCGCGGGTGATGCAGCATGCAGAGCTTGCCTGGATCTTCAACTGCGTCGCGCGCATCGGCTGGATGAACAAGATGACCCAGTTCAAGGACAAGGCCGGCAAGGACCGAGAGAATGCCTCGCTGGGGCTGCTCGCCTATCCCTCGCTGATGGCCGCAGACATCCTGCTCTACCGTGCCACGCATGTGCCGGTGGGTGAGGACCAGAAGCAGCATCTGGAGCTGACCCGCGACATCGCGCAGAAATTCAACAATGATTTTTCCGACCGCATTGCCAGGCTTGGCGTCGGCGTCGAGATGCAGATCGGCGAGGAGACGGTAAACGGTTTCTTCCCGATCACCGAGCCCGTCATTGGCGGCCCGGCGGCGCGCATCATGAGCCTGCGCGACGGGTCGAAGAAGATGTCGAAGTCGGACCCGTCGGACCTGTCGCGCATCAATCTGACTGACGATGCCGACACCATCTCGAAGAAGATCCGCAAGGCCAAGACCGATCCGGAAGCCTTGCCGAGCGAAGTCGACGGCTTGGAAAGCCGGCCGGAAGCTGAGAACCTGGTCGGCATCTATGCCGGGCTGGCCGAGATGTCGAAGGCCGACGTGCTCAGGGAATTCGGCGGCCAGCAGTTTTCCGTGTTCAAGCCGGCGCTGGCCGACCTTGCGGTCGAGAGACTGGCGCCGATCGCCGCCGAGATGCGCCGCATCGAAGGCGACCGCGCCTATGTCGACGCGGTGCTCAAGGACGGCGGCGAACGCGCCGGCGTGTTGGCCGAAACGACGATGAAGACCGTGCGCGACATCATCGGCCTCTTGCAGGGCTGATCGCGATGCCGTGCAACGCGCCAACTTTGGCCCAAGCCATACAGGCCTAGGCATACTGGCCTAAGACCGGCGGCTTGCCGCCGGTCTGCCGCAGTGGCAGATTGCGGCCGAAAACTTACCGAGTAGATAGACATGGTCTCCAAACGCCTCAGTCGCGAAGCCGGCCATCGCAGGAAATTCCTGACGATCATCGACGATACGCCGGAGTGCGAGCGCGCCGTCGCCTACGCCTCGAAACGCGCGCTGAGCACCAGCGGCACGCTGGTGCTGCTCTATGTCATCGAGCCCGACGATTTCCAGCACTGGCTGGGCGTCGAGAAGATCATGCGCGAGGAGGCGACCGCCACGGCACGCGCGGCCCTCGACAGCTACGCCAACAAAGTGCGCCAGAAGCTCGGCATCGAGCCGGAGATGGTGGTGCGCGAAGGCAAGCCGACGGAAGAAATCCACAAGCTGATCGAGGAAGACCAGGACATCGCCATCCTGGTGCTGGCGGCCGGCGCCGGCAAGGAGGGACCAGGGCCACTGGTCGGCGCGGTGGCCGGCAAGGGTGCGGCTTTCCCTATCCCCGTCACAGTGGTGCCGCAAAACCTGTCGGACGAAGAGATCGATAGTCTCGCCTGAGCCCGCCAGGGATTCTGTTCCCCAGCCAGCAAAAACATTCCGCCAGCCAGCCGTTCCAGCGATGCGTTTCGCTTGAATGTCCAGCCGATAGAGCCTATTTAGAACTGTTCCAAAGTATCTGCCCAAGATGGGCACGGAGGCGGCCATGTTCATCCAGACCGAATCGACGCCCAATCCGGCGACGCTGAAATTCCTGCCCGGCAAGGAAGTGCTGCTGGAAGGCACCGCGGATTTCCGCGATGCTGACAGTGCGGCCACGGCCTCGCCGCTCGCCGGCCGGCTGTTCGAAATCCCTGGCGTTACCGGCGTCTTTTTCGGCTACGACTTCATCACCGTGACCAAGGACGGTCCCGACTGGCAGCACCTGAAGCCGGCGCTTCTTGGCGCCATCATGGAGCATTTCATGTCGGGCGCGCCCGTCATGGCCAAGGCCGGCCCTGCCGCCGAGACCAGCGAGACCGGTGAATTCTACGACAAGGCGGACGAGGAACTCGTCGTCACCATCAAGGAACTGCTCGACACGCGAGTACGCCCTGCGGTGGCCCAGGATGGCGGCGACATCACCTTCCGCGGCTTCGAGAACGGCACCGTGTTCCTGCACATGAAGGGCGCCTGCGCGGGTTGCCCGTCATCGACGGCGACGCTGAAGCACGGCATCCAGAACCTGCTACGGCATTTCGTGCCCGAAGTGCAGCAGGTTGAACAGGTCTCCTGACGCCCCTTTGATAATTCTACCCTGCTGACCATCTGGTCCGATTTTCTTCGGTTCCGGCGTATCGATCAGAAGGAACTCCAAGATGATCTACGAACTTCGCGTCTACCGGGCTTTGCCGGGGCGCTTGCCGGCGCTTCTTGATCGCTTCGACAAGATCACCCTCAAATTATGGGAAAAGCACGGTATCCGCCAAGCGGGTTTCTTCACCACGCTGATCGGTGCTTCGAACAACGATCTGACCTACATGCTGGCATGGGAATCGCTGGCCGAACGCGAAGAGCGCTGGACGGCGTTCGTGAAGGACCCTGCCTGGAAGCAGGCGCGGGAAGATTCCGAGCGTGATGGCCAGATCACCGAGACAATCACCAATCAAATTTTGGCTCCCACCTCGTTCTCGGCGGTCTCCTGACCGCCGAGCAGGTGTCGCATCGAGGAAATAACAAAAAACCGGGCCAAATTGCCCGGTTTTCTGTTTGGGACGTCCGTTGTTGCCTAGACGGTCCGCGTACGAAACTTGTCTTCTCGTTTGACCATGACCCGCGAGGAGATCGCGGTCCTTACATCACGATGACCTTGGCGCCCACCTCGGCGCGGTCATAGAGGTCGATGATGTCCTGATTCATCAGCCGGATGCAGCCCGACGACATCGCCTTGCCGATCGAGTTCCATTCCGGGCTGCCATGCAGGCGGTAGCCCATGTCGCCGCCCTTGTTGAACAGATACATGGCGCGCGCGCCGAGCGGGTTCTTCAGGCCTGGCTCCATGCCGTCAGCGAACTTCGCCAGTTCCGGCTGGCGCTTGATCATCTCGCGTGGCGGCGTCCAGGTCGGCCATTCGCGCTTCAGCGCGATATGGGCGGTGCCGTGCCATTCGAAGCCTTCGCGGCCGACGCCGATGCCGTAGCGGATCGCCCGGCCGTCACCCTCGACGAAGTAGAGTAACTTGTTTTGCGTATCGACGATGATGGTGCCCGGCTTCTCCGGGCTGTCGTAGTTGACTTCCTGCCGGTGGAACTGCCTCGGCACTTTCTCGATCGGGATACGCGGCAGCTGGTAACCGGCATCGGTCACCGCGCCATAGTCGTTGGAGAAGATCTGCCCGCCGATGGTGCTGCAACCGGCGAGTGCAGTGGAGAGCGCCAATGCGGCAATTATTGCAAGCGACTTCATCCGCATAAGGTGATCCGTACCCCGCCAAAACCTGTGCGGCACGAGTCAGCCGCTTTCTTGGCCACATTCATGCTGGCATTTGCTTTGCTTGCCAAGCGGGCGATGCCTATATGCGTGGCCTTACTTGCTGGTAAGCGTATCACTATGGCATTTCGGCAACAGACCTCACCGGATTGTGAAGGAATTTCAATGGTGGCGACATCAAACGGTTACCTGAAATCGAGGAACAGCCATGAACGTCGGTGATGCAGCCAACCGGTCCGGCCTGCCGGCCAAGACCATCCGTTACTACGAAGAGATCGGCCTGATCGCGCCCGCACGCGCCGCCAACGGCTACCGCGATTACTCCGGCGACGACATCCACCGACTGGCCTTCCTGCGACGCGCGCGCAACCTCGGCTTTTCCATTGAGGATTGCCGCCAGTTGATGGCGCTCTACCAGGATCGCAGCCGCGCCAGCCACGACGTGCGCGAGATCGCCGCCGCCCATGTCACGGCGATCGAGGAGAAGGTGCGCGAACTGCAATCGATGCGCACGACCCTGCAGAAGCTGATCCATGCCTGCCATGGAGATGAGCGGCCGGACTGCCCGATTTTGGATGATATGGCGGGGGCGGTGGCTGGCGGTCGGGCGGTTCCGGTGCTGCCACCTACGGCTGGGTAGCGTAAACAGCCCGCCTTCTGGAAGGGCGAGAGTGCGGGCTTAGGCCGCCACCTCCCATGCTCGATATTGTGATTGGTCTATCCTACCATCGGGACGCATGCTGGCCTTGGGTCAAACAGGGCCTGCGCAAGACGCTACCGGAACGGTATTCTGGATATTTATTGTAAGCTGTTTAGGTTATACGCTATTGTACTTTGTTTTTCCAAATAACGTTGCAACCGGAATAATGTGCGTATTGCCCGGAGGTTATCTTTTAGGAAGCTTCAATAGCAGAATGTCACGTGCGCAGCGCAAATTTTTCCAAGCGAAGAGAGGTGAGGAAAGAATTGTCCGCGCCGATAACGCAACTGGTTCAAGCGGCTCCGTTGCGGATAGGTAGCCGCCAACCGCAAGCGCGGGTTTGTCAACTAGATAATCTCCATCACAAACCGGGTTCAAACCGTGAACAAAATCTGGCATTGTGCCCGCCATGCCCATCATCTCTCCGATTCCCCTCAATCCCCTCATCGACGGTCGCCAGTCCGAGCGCGCCATGCTGGTGCGGCGCGGGGTGCAGCGGCTGCTCATGCAAATGGGCATGCATGTGCTGCCTGAACTGTCGCTCGCCACCGGCCGCCGCGCCGACCTTGTGGCTCTGACCCGACAGGGCGACATCTGGATCATCGAGATCAAATCCTCCATCGAGGATTTCAGGGTCGACCGCAAATGGCCTGACTACCGGCTGCATTCCGACCGCTTCTTCTTCGCCACCCATCCGGGCGTGCCCTCGGAGATCTTTCCGGAAGAGTGCGGCTTCATCCTCTCCGACGGCTACGGCGCCGAGATCCTGCGCGATGCGCCCGAGCACCGCATGGCGGCGGCAACGCGCAAGGCGCTGATGCTGCGCATCGCGCGAGCAGGGGCTTCGCGGCTGCTGGCGGCGGAGCTTGCGGGGGTGTCGGTGCCGGCGCTGGAGGGGGAGAGCGAGTAGTTCGCGGAACCTGGATTCCTCGCCCCTATTCCGTCTCCTCCACTCCACCAGCAGTTGGTGCCATCAGAAGCACGGCGGCGCCCAGCAGCGCGGCGATGAAGGAGCCGGCGAGGATGCCGACCTTGACGGCGTCCTGCAGGGCCACATCATTGGCAAAGGCAAGCAGGCCGATGAACAGGCTCATGGTGAAGCCGATGCCACAGAGCAACGAGATGCCGACCATGTGCGGCCATCCGGCATTGGCTGGCAGATCGGCAAGGCCGAACCGGATGGCAAGTGCCGACGCGCCGAACACGCCAACCAGCTTGCCAACCACCAGGCCGGCGGCGACGCCCAGCGTCAGCGGCTCGATCAGCGCACCGAAGCTCAGGCCCGTGAGCGAAACGCCAGCATTGGCAAAGCCGAAGATCGGAATGACGAAGAACGGCACAATCCCGTGCAGGCCATGCTCGAGCTGGTGCAGCGGCGAATGGTCGAGGTCGTGGCCGATGTCGGCGGAGCGTTCGAGCGGAATGGTGAGCGCCAGCGCCACGCCGGCAAGTGTCGCATGGACACCCGACTTCAGCACCAGCACCCAGAGGATCGCGCCGAGCACGAGATAAGGCACCAGCGTCATCACCCGCATGCGGTTGAGCACGACGAGCGCGGCAATGACGGCGAAGGCGGCACCGAGATAGGCCAGAGACAGGCCGCTAGTGTAGAAGATGGCGATGATGATGACGGCGCCGAGATCGTCGATGATGGCAAGCGCCGTCAGGAACACTTTCAGCGAGGCCGGCACGCGGCTGCCGAGCAGCGACAGCACGCCGAGCGCGAAGGCGATGTCGGTGGCGGTCGGGATCGCCCAGCCGGAGAGTGCGGCCGCATTGTTGCGGTTGATGGCGACATAGACGAGTGCCGGAACCAGCATGCCGCCAGCCGCAGCAATACCAGGGAGCGCCCGGCGCGGCCATGTAGAGAGCTGGCCGTCCAGCATCTCGCGCTTGATCTCCAGCCCGACGAGCAGGAAGAACACCGCCATCAGCCCGTCATTGACCCAGTGCGAGACGCTGAGCGGGCCGAGATAGGCGTGGAGAACGGAGAAATAGGTTTCGGCAAGCGGCGAATTGGCGACGATCAGGGCAAGGGCGGCGGCCACCATGAGGATGATGCCACCAGCCGCCTCGCTGTCGAGAAATTCGCGGAAGACGTACCGCTGCTTCAAATCCTGCATGTCGCCTCCGTCATGCCGCCCGTTCGGCGGGCTTCATTCGCGATGATGCTCAAACTCAGCGCGGCGCGCGCTTGGCCAGAATCCGCTGCAGCGTGCGGCGATGCATGTTGAGCCGGCGCGCGGTTTCGGAGACGTTGCGCTCGCACATTTCATAGACGCGCTGGATGTGTTCCCAGCGCACGCGGTCGGCCGACATCGGGTTTTCCGGGGGCGCGGCGCGCTCGCCTGTCGTGCGGGTCAGTGCGGCGAAGACATCGTCGGCATCGGCCGGCTTCGAGAGATAGTCGACGGCGCCGAGCTTTACGGCCGTCACCGCAGTGGCGATGTTGCCGTAGCCGGTCAGGATGATGGTGCGGGAATCCTCGCGCTTCTCGCGGATGGCGGCAACGACGTCGAGGCCGTTGCCGTCGCCCAGCCGCATGTCGACCACGGCATAGGCCGGCGGATTGGCACGGGCCTTGCCCACGGCCTCCTCGACGCTCTCGGCGGTCTCGACCACGAAACCCCTGGTTTCCATGGCGCGGGCCAGACGGGTCAGGAACGGCTTGTCGTCATCGACGATCAGAAGCGAGGTGTCCTCGCCTTCAACCATTGCGCCAATATTCTCATCGCCTGTCATCGTCTTGAAAATTCCTGCTGCCTTAATTTTACGCAGATATAGTTTTGCGCCGCTATTGTCCAATTCACGCAGTGTCAAACATGGTGGCTGGAGCCATTTCCGGGTTCAGGAAGACATTGCGCGGCCACGAAATCTGCACCACGGCGCCCTCGCCCAGGCCGCTCGAATTGCGGAAATCGAGTGCCGCACCCGAGCGTTCGAGCAGCGTCTTGGCGATGAACAGGCCGAGTCCCAGGCCACCGCCGGCTTCCGTACCCTGGCGCGTCGACATATACGGCTCGCCGATGCGGTCGATGATTTCGGGGGAAAACCAGGCCCGTCGTCGATGATCGAGAAGGTGACGGCGGCATCATCCCAGCTCCAGCGCACGGTGACGCTCTTGCGGGCAAAATCGACGGCGTTCTCCACCAGGTTGCCAAGGCCGTAGATGACGCCCGGATTGCGGCGTCCGACCGGCTCCGGCCCGGTGCGGTCGCCAGGACGGAGCTTGATCGAAATGCCGAAATCGCGATGTGGCGCGGTGACCTCCTCTACCAGCGAGGTCAGCGGCAGCCGCGAAAGATGCGCCTCGCCCTCGGACGACAGGCTGGTCAGACGCTTGAGTATCTCGCGGCAGCGCTCGCTCTGCGAGCGCAGCAGCTTGACGTCTTCGCCATATTTCGGATCGCTGCCGAGCGCCTTTTCCATCTCTTTGGCGACCAGCGTTATGGTGGCGAGCGGCGTGCCAAGCTCATGCGCCGCCGCCGCCGCCAGGCCATCGAGCGCCGAAAGGTGCTGCTCGCGCTGCAGCACCAGTTCGGTGGCGGCAAGCGCATTGGCCAGCAGCCGCGCCTCGGCGGCCACGCGGAAAGCATACATGGCGGTAAAGGCAATCGATGACAGCACCGCCATCCACATGCCGGCGACATAGATGAAGGGCATCGCCAACGGTGCGCCTTCATGCCAGGGCAAGGGCAAATGGATGAACACCAGCAAGGTCGCGGCCGTCATCACCAGCCCGCCCAGCAGCGCTGTCAGGCGAAGCGGCAGCGACGTCGCCGAAATGACGACGGGCACGGTCATCAACAGCGAGAACGGATTGGTCAGGCCGCCGGTCATGTAGAGCAGGCCGGCGAGTTGCAAGCTGTCGAAGACCAGGATGCCGAAGGCCGCGAATGGGGTGAGCCGGTGCGCCGCCGGAAAGCGGAAGGCCAAAAACAGGTTCATCCAGGCCGAACAGGCGATCAGCGCGAAGCACAGGCTGACCGGCAGCGGGAATTTCAGGCCATAGGCGACAACGAGCACCGTGACGCTCTGGCCGACAATGGCCAGCCAGCGCAGCCGGATCAGCGTGTTGAGGCGCAGTCGCTGGCTCTGCTGGAAATCGGGCGAACGCAAAACGTTGATCATGGCCATGGATTACAACCGTAGGGCTGCAAGCGCTAGGTCCGCTCCAATCCGATGAAGTCGGATTGGAGCTTTGCTTATTGTTTGAGCATGATCTTTTCCAAAAACCGGTTCCCACTTTTTGGGATCATGCTCGCGGTTTGGCACGGGCGGTAGCGGCGGCGAGCAGCGGATTTTCCGGCCAGACATGCTTGGGATAGCGGCCACGCATGTCGGCGCGCACGTCTGTCCAGGAGCCGCGCCAGAAGCCGGGCAGGTCGCGTGTCGTCTGGATCGGCCGGTGCGCCGGCGACAACAGTTCGAGCGTCAACGGCACCGTGCCGTTGGCGATCGAGGGATGGCGGTCGAGGCCGAACAGTTCCTGCACGCGGATTGCGAGCACCGGCCATTCGCCGTCATAGCGGATCGGCACGTGGCTGCCCGACGGCGCGTCGAAATGGGTCGGCGCCAGCGCATCGACCTTGCGCTGCAGATCGTGCGGCACGAGCGAGGCCAGCCCGGCCGAAACGACATTGGGGCCGATCGCGGCCAGGGATGCGGCACCGGACAGGAACGGCAGCAACCAGTCGTCGAGGCGCCCGATGAGGGTCGCGTCTGACATGTCCGGCCAGGGTGCGCCGAGGCCACGATGCAGCCATGACAGCCGCTGGCGCAGCGTCTCGGCCTCCTTGCTCCAGCTCAACAGCGACAGCCCGTGTTCACGCAAGGCATCAATGATGGCGCGGTCGGCCTCGCCGCCTGAAGGGGCCGGCAGCATGCGCTCGGCCAGGGTGATGGCGCCAAGGCGAACGGTTTCGCGCACGCGCACGGCACGGCGCTCGCGATCGAAACTCGTTTGCCGGCGTGTTTCGATCCGGTCGGCCAGCGCCGCGCGGATGTCCTCCTCACCGATGGCCGCCGCCGCCGTGATGCGGGCATTCTGCGCTTTGCCCTGCAGGTCGGCGACGACCAGAAACGGCTCGCCCGCCAGCGGGTCGGCGGCATCGAGCATGGCGCCGGAACCATTGGCCAGCACGAAGCGGCCGCGTTCGCCGCGCGCCTTGGCGACGCGGTCCGGCCAGGCGTGGATAAGAAGTGCGCCGGCAGGGGCCGCTTCGCCGTTTTTCGCGCCGCCCACCTGCCTGGCCAGCCTCTCAGCCAGTTGCCGTGCGGCGGTGGCGCGGGGTGATCGTTCAGAGCGAAAGCGCATCAGCCGCCGTTCGAGGTCGGCGCCGTCGCCGCCAAGGCCGCGTTCGGTGAGCAGCACGGCCAACATCGTTGCCTCGAAAGCGTGGCCGCTGCTGGCCGCCTCGGCGACCATATGCGCCAACCGCACGGGCAAAGCGAGCTTACGCATCGCCGTGCCCGCTTCGGTCAGCCGCCCTGCCTCGTCGATGGCATGCAGCGCGCGCAACAACGCCCGTGCCTCGTTGAGCGCCGGCGCAGGCGGCGGATCGAGGAAGGCGAGCGCCGTCGGATCGGCAACACCGAAGGCGGCGCAGTCGAGCAGCAGGCCGGAGAGGTCGGCCTCGAGGATTTCCGGCGGCGTGAAGGCGGGAAGCGCCGCCGTCTGTTCGGCCCGCCATAGCCGGACCGCGACGCCAGCCTGCGTGCGTCCGGCGCGGCCGGCGCGTTGGTCGGCCGATGCCTTGCTGACGCGCACCGTCTCCAGCCGCGTCAGACCGCTGGCGGGCTCATAACGCGGCAGCCGCGACAGGCCGGAATCGATGACGACGCGCACGCCGTCGATGGTGATGGAGGTTTCGGCGATCGAGGTCGCCAGCACCACCTTGCGGCGGCCAGCCGGCGCCGGCTTGATCGCGGCGTCCTGCGCCTTGCCGTCGAGTTGGCCATAGAGCGGCACGATATCTGTGTCGGCGCCGAGCTTGCCGGCCAGCCGCTCGGCGGTGCGCTCGATCTCGCGCTGGCCGGGCAGGAAGGCAAGCACGCTGCCGCTCTCGTCAACAAGTGCTGATCGGATCGCCTTGGCCATGGCGTCCTCGATCGGAACACCGGCCGGCCGTTCGTCATAGCTTATGTCGACGGGGAAGGCGCGGCCCTCGCTTTCGATAACCGGCGCGCCCGACAGCAGTTTCGCGACGCGGGCACCGTCGAGTGTCGCCGACATCACCAGCAGACGCAGATCCGGCCGAAGCGCGCCTTGCACGTCGAGCGCGAGCGCAAGACCGAAATCGCCGTCGAGCGAGCGCTCGTGGAATTCGTCGAAAATGACCGCCGAGACACCGGGCAGTTCGGGATCGTCGAGGATCATGCGCGCGAGCACGCCCTCGGTGACGACCAGGATTCTTGTCGCGGCCGAGGTGCGGTTTTCCATGCGCATGGCGTAGCCGACCGTGGCGCCCGGTTCCTCTCCCAGCAATTCCGCCATGCGGCGGGCGGCGGCGCGGGCCGCAAGCCGACGTGGTTCGAGCAGCACGATCTTGCCGGCACCGAGCCAGGCGGCATCGAGCAGCGCCAGCGGCACGAGCGTCGTCTTGCCGGCGCCGGGCGGCGCCACCAGCACCGCACTGTTGCCGGCGCCGAGCGCATCGCTCAGCGCCGGCAACACGGCGGATACCGGAAGCTCGGGCAAGGGGTTTGTCTTCATCGCGTCCGCATATCAGCGGTCGCGGTCGCCATGCAACGGCACCGGTTCAAAGCCGGGTGCGCGAAAACGGGTTCCAGCGCACCGTGCCAAGCCGCGCTTCCTCGCGCACCATGGTCAACAGGCCGGAGCCGCCGACGACCGCGAGGCCGACCAGCGACAGCCAATCGGGATATTCCTGGAAGAACAGGGCGCCAAGAATCACCGCCCAGACGATCTGCGAATAATGCGTCGACGCGATCCGGTTGGCGGGGGCATATTTGGCGGCGAGCAGCTGCATGAATTGTCCGCCAGCGGTGAAGGCGCCCGCCAGCGCCAGCCAAACAAACTGCATGGCATTCGGCAAGGTGAAAGAGGTGGCGGCAGCGCCGACCCCATTGAACAGCAGGCCATAGCCGACAAGCACGCCGAGCATCGATGTGCGCTTTTCCTGCTGGGCGAGCGACCGCATCAGGATGATGCTGGTCGCGGCGAGGAAGGCAACCACAAAGGCCGCCAGGTGGCCGAGGTTCAATTCGCGAAAACCCGGCCGCACCACCAGCATCACGCCTGCAAAGCCGGCGACCACGGCGAGCCATCGCCAGGGGCCAACCTTTTCCTTCAGGATGACGGTCGATAGGATGGTGACCAGCAAGGGCGCCAGGAAGATCAAAGCGTAGACTTCGGCCAGCGGAATGTGCGTGAAGGCATAGACGCTGAGCACGCCGGACGCGATGCCGGCCCAGGCCCGCGCCTGCACGGCCCATGGCCGCTTCATGTGCCAGAAATCGCGCCAGCGCTCGCCCGCCGGGCGAGTGAAGAACAGGAAAAACCCGGCAAACAAGGTCGCGAAGAAACCGATCTCGAAGACGGTGAACTGTCCGCCCAGGCTCTTGATAACGGCATCGCTGCCCGAATAGCTTGCATAGGCGATCAGGGCGAGCAGAATTCCGTTCGTCACTTTTTCATTTCCGGGGGTGAGTGGCTTTGAAAATATTGGCGCTCGGTGCGCATCCGGATGACATCGAGATCTTCATGTTCGGTACGATGGCCGCCTATGCGGCGCAAGGCGCAGAGCTCACTTTTGCCGTGGCCACCGATGGTGCCAGGGGCGGCAAGAGTGATGCCACGCTGCTTGCCCGTGTCCGGCGCGAGGAAGCAACGGCGGCGGCCGCGCTGCTCGGTGCTGCGCCACGCTTCCTCGACTTTCCCGATGGCGAACTGGTGGCCGATGCCGCGCTGATCGGTGCGCTGAAAACGCTGATCCGCGAGACCGGACCGGATCTGGTGATCACGCATGCGCCCAACGACTATCACGCCGACCACCGCGCGCTGTCGGACGGCGTGCGCATCGCGGCCTCGTTCGCGGTTCCGGTGCTGAATGCCGACACGATGGGCGGCACCGGATTCTCGCCGACGCACTATGTCGATGTTTCCGCTTATGCCGAGATCAAGGCGAAAGCGATCCGCATGCACCAGTCACAGGATCCCGACCGCTTCGTCGAAATTGCGCGGACGCAAAACCTTTTCCGCTCCGGCCAGTGCAACGGTGCGCCAGGCTCGCTGGCCGAAGCCTTCCGCTTTGAGCCGATGTTTCCCTTCGCCGACATCCGCGCGCTGTTGCCGCCGGCACCGGCGATCCGGACGGTGATGGTGAGCACCATACGGGTCGACTGAGCCCGCAGGCGATCATCAGGTGGGTCGAAAATCGGCCCGCGGGGCTTCCCACAATCCGGACGCGTCCATCTAGCGCCGACACTTTTCCCAATATTTTCAGATACCGGCGCCGACATGCTGCGGCGCAGCGACGAATTCGCTTGCGTTGTTTAGTAAAAATTGCATCACTAAACAAATTACTAAACATCTGCGACGCACCGCGCCGCCATGTTTAGGCCCCTGAGGAGAGGGGTTGAGGGCTCTTGAAACCGTCATCCGGGCGCGTTTCGCAAATGGGAGGAAGGCATGAAATCGAGCTTGAAACTGGCGTTGGGACTGGCCTCGGCGATCTTTGCGTCGACAGCCGCCTCGAACGCCGCGCACGCTGAAGACCTGACACTGTGCTGGGCCGCCTGGGACCCGGCAAACGCACTTGTCGAACTGTCCAAGGATTTTACCAAGGAAACCGGCATCGGCATGAAATTCGAATTCGTGCCGTGGACCAACTATGCCGACCGCTTCCTCAACGAGCTGAACTCGCACGGCAAATTGTGCGACCTGATCATCGGCGACAGCCAGTGGATCGGCGGCGCGGCCGAGAACGGCCACTACGTCAAGCTGAACGACTTCTTCGACAAGGAGAAGATCAGCATGGACGACTTCGTGCCGGCGACCGTGGTCGGCTATTCGGAATGGCCGAAGAACACGCCCAACTACTGGGCACTGCCGGCCATGGGCGACGTCGTCGGCTGGACCTACCGCAAGGACTGGTTCTCCAAGCCGGAGCTGCAGAAGGAATTCAAGGAAAAGTACGGCTGGGATCTCGGCCCGCCGACCACCTTCGACCAACTGAAGCAGATCGCCGAATTCTTCCAGAAGCGGCAGATCGACGGCAAGACCGTCTATGGCGCCTCGATCTACACCGAGCGTGGCTCGGAAGGCATCACCATGGGCGCCATGGACGTGCTCTACAGCTACGGCTTCCAGTATGAGAACCCGAAGAAGCCCTACGAGATGGAAGGCTTCGTCAATTCGGCCAACTCGGTCAAAGGCCTGGAATTCTACAAGGCGCTTTACGACTGCTGCACCCCTCCGGGCGCATCGAACAGCTACATGGGTGAAGGCGTCGATGCCTTCAAATCCGGTCAGGTGGCGATGCACATGAACTTCGCCTTCACCTGGCCAGGCCTGCAGAAGGACGAGAATGTCGGCGGCGACAAGATCGGCTACTTCGTCAATCCCAAGGGTCCCGGCGGCGCCCAGTTCGCGCAGCTCGGCGGCCAGGGCATTTCGGTGGTCTCCTATTCCGACAAGCAGGAATCGGCGCTGAAATACATCAAGTGGTTCGCCAACAAGGATGTGCAGGCCAAGTGGTGGTCGCTTGGCGGCTATTCCTGCCTGAACGCGGTCGTCAAGGACCCGAAGTTCCCTGCCAGCCAGCCCTATGCGCAGACCTTCCTCGACTCGATGGCCATCGTGAAGGACTTCTGGGCCGAACCAAGCTACGCGCCGCTGCTGCAGGCCTCGCAGAAGCGCTTCCATGACTATGTCGTCGCCGGCCAGGGCTCTGCCAAGGATGCGCTCGACGGCCTGGTCAAGGACTGGACCCAGGTGTTCCAGGATGACGGCAAGATGTAACCGGCTCCTCCCGAGCTAGGGCCCAAGCGTCCCGTGCCACCCTTGGCACGGGACGCAGTTCAGATAAATTCCATGACAGAGACGACCCAAGTGACCGAAGCAGGACTTACCATGCTCAATCGGACTGCGGAGAACGTTGCCCGGGCGACCCCGGAACCGTTGGCCCGCAAGGTCCGGGGCATCAGCGACAAGGGCCTCGCCTGGCTGTTCATCTCGCCGACGATCCTGTTGCTGCTGGCCATCAACATCTTCCCGCTGTTCTGGGCGATCTATCTGTCGTTCACCAATTACCGGGCCAACCGGCCTAACGAAGTGGTGAAGAACCTCGGCTTTGCCAACTACCAGCGCATTCTCGGCGACCAGGACATCTGGATCGCCATGCAGACGACGGCGCATTTCGTGTTCTGGACGATCCTGTTGCAGACGCTGATCGGCTTCACGCTGGCCTGGCTGATCGACCGGAAATTCCGCGGCCACGCCTTCTGGACGACGCTGATCCTGGTGCCGATGATGCTGTCGCCGGCGGTGGTCGGCAATTTCTGGCGCTTCCTGTACGAGCCGCAGATCGGCCTGTTCTCTTATGTCATCTCGTTCGTCAGTGGCATTCCACCTACAAGTATCCAGATGCTCTCCAACGTGTCGCTGGCGCCGTGGTCGATCATCATCGTCGATACCTGGATGTGGACGCCCTACGTGATGCTGATCTGCCTCGCGGGCCTGCGCTCCATCCCCGAATACATCTATGAGGCGGCCGAGGTCGACCGCGCTTCCAACTGGCGGCAGTTCTGGTCGATCACCCTGCCGATGGCGCTGCCCTTCATCATGCTGGCGGTGCTGTTTCGCGGCATCGAGAACTTCAAGATGTTCGACATGGTCAATCTCTTGACCGGCGGCGGGCCGGGCTCGACCACCGAGGTCGCCTCGATCACGCTGAAGCGGCAGGCTTTCGAGAGCTGGCGCACCGGCTATTCCTCGGCCTTCGCCATCATCCTGTTCGTCGCGGTGTTCGGTCTCGCCAACATCTACGTCAAGGCGCTCAACAAGGTGAAGCAGAGATGAGCCTGACCACAGCCCATTCGGTCGTCGCTCCTTCGGACAATTCGAAGCGTATCGCCGGTGCGATCATCATCGCCTATGCGCTGATCTCGATCGTGCCGCTGTTGTGGATCTTCGCCACCAGCTTCAAGACGCCGCCGGATTCGATCGCCTATCCGCCGAAGGTGTTGTTCCAGCCGAGCCTCGAAGGCTATTGCAACCTGTTCACGACACGGACGCGGCAGACGCCGGAATACATCAATTCGCTGGGCCCGGCGACCGGCTTCTGCGACGAGACCACGCGCAAGCGCAACATGGTCATCGCCGGCCCGTCCAACTTCCTGCCGCGCTTCGTAAACTCGCTGATCATCGCGTTTGGCTCGACCTTCTGTGCGGTCTTTCTCGGCACGCTGTCGGCGTACGGTTTCTCGCGCTTCAAGGTGCCGCTCGCTGACGACCTTCTGTTCTTCATCCTGTCGACACGCTTCATGCCGCCGATTGCTGTCGCGATTCCCATCTACCTGATGTACCGCGAGCTTGGCCTCTCCGACACCGCGCTCGGCATGATCCTGCTCTACACGGCGGTCAACGTGTCGCTGGCGGTGTGGCTCTTGAAAGGCTTCATCGACGAAATCCCGCGCGAATATGAGGAAGCGGCGATGATCGACGGCTACACCAGGTTGCAGGCTTTCTGGCGCACCGTGTTGCCACAGGCGACGACAGGCATTGCCGCAACGGCCATCTTCTGCCTGATCTTCGCCTGGAACGAATATGCCTTCGCTGCACTCCTGACCTCGGGCACGGCACAGACCGCGCCGCCCTTCATCCCGACCATCATCGGCGAAGGCGGCCAGGACTGGCCGGCGGTTGCGGCCGGCACGACGATCTTCCTGGTGCCGATCCTTGTCTTCACCATCCTGCTTCGCAAGCAATTGCTGCGCGGCATCACCTTCGGTGCGGTGCGCAAATGAGCATGACCAAATCAGTCAAACGCAAATCACGCTGGCCGGTGTGGGCCCGGCGCGGCGTGATGGAGAACATCGCCACGGCGCTGATCGCCATCGGCTTCCTGATGCTGTTCCAGCCCTTCGCGCTGTCGCTCTACACCTATTCCTTCATCACCATGCTTGCCGGCACCGTGATGTTCATCATTGTCTCGAAGTTCCCGGAATAATCATGGCCGAAATCCGCGTCCAACATCTGAGAAAGGCCTTCGGCGATTTCGTCGCCGTGCAGGATTCCAACTTCGTCGTCGAGGATGGCGAGTTCTTCGTCATGCTCGGGCCATCGGGCTGCGGCAAGACGACAACCTTGCGCATGATCGCCGGGCTCGAATTGCCGACCGGCGGCCAGATCTTGCTTGGCGGCGACGACGTCACCATGCTGCGGGCCCGCGAGCGCGACATCGCCTTCGTCTTCCAGCTGTTCGCGCTCTATCCGCACATGAATGTGCGCAAGAACATCGGCTTTCCCCTCCTGGCGCAAGGCATGCCGTCGGCCGAAATCCGCACAAGGGTCGAGGAAACGGCGAAACTCCTGCGCATCGACCATCTGCTCAACAAATCCGTCTCCGGCCTTGCCGGCGGCGACCGCCAGCGCGTCGCGCTCGGCCGCGCCATCGTGCGGCGGCCAAAATGCTTCCTGATGGACGAGCCGCTAGGCACGCTCGACACCGAATTCCGCGATCTGATGGTCCATGAGCTGCGCGAACTGCACAACCGCATCCATGCCACCACGGTCTATGTCACGCACGACCAGATGGAAGCGATGTCGATGGCCGACAAGATCGCTGTCATGAACCATGGCGTCATCGAGCAGTTCGGAAGCCCTCGCGAAATCTACGACCGTCCCGCAACCATGTTCGTCGCCGACTTCATCGGCTCGCCACCGATGAATTTTCTGGGGTTCGGCGGCGGGCTCACCAAGGGCGCGAAGGAGATTGTCGTGCAGGGCGCGACAGTCGCGGTGCCGGAGGTCCGCGAGGATATCGCGCCCGCCGACATGGCGCTTGGCATCCGGCCCGAACACATCCGATTCGACGATGCCTCGAAGCTGCGCGGGGCGATCTATGGCACGGAATATCTCGGCACCACGCAGATCGTCGCGGTCGAAACGGCGGACGGCATCATCAAGGCGCGGGTGCCGGCCGAGATCCGGCTCAATGCCGGCGATCATGTCGGCCTCACCCTGAACAGCGCGCGGCTGTCACTGTTCGACAAAGGGTCCGGCCGCGCGGTGAGAACCGCGGTTCACGATACCGCCTCTCAGGGGAGAGCGCAGCATGGCTGACGTGCACATCAAGAACGTGACCAAGAGCTTTGGCGAGCATGTCGCCGTCAATGGTCTCGACCTGCACATATCAGACGGCGAATTCGTCGTGCTGCTCGGGCCGACCGGGGCCGGCAAGACGACGACGCTGCGGCTGATAGCCGGGCTGGAGCGGCCGGACAGCGGCACCATCGAAATCGGCGGCCACAATGCGACGACATTGTCGCCCGCCGAGCGTGACACGGCCTTCGTGTTCCAGCAATATTCGCTCTATCCGCATCTGTCGGTGTTCGACAATCTCGCCTTCCCGCTGCGTTCGCCAGCTCGAAAAATCCCGGAAGACCAGATCCGCCGCCGGGTCGAGGAGGTGGCGAAGATGGTGCGCATCCATCACAAGCTCGCCAACCGCTCGACCAAGCTCTCTGGCGGCGAAATGCAGCGCGTTGCCATCGGCCGTGCGCTGGTGCGCAAGCCTTCGATCTACCTGATGGACGAGCCGCTGTCGTCGCTCGACGCCAAGCTGCGGGCGGATCTCAGGCTCGAACTGAAGCGCATCCAGACCGAGCTCGGCGCCACCATGCTTTATGTCACGCATGACCAGATCGAGGCGATGACCATGGCCGACCGTATCGGCATCCTTGCCGACGGCGTGCTGGTGCAGATCGGCTCGCCACGAACAATCTATTCCGAGCCGGCAAACCTGCATGTCGCGGCAAGGCTCGGCCAGCCGGCAATCAATCTTCTGCCGACGGGCCTGCTGCCCGATGGCGGCGCGCCGACCGGGACAAAGACGATCGGCGCGCGCACCGAGCATCTGGCCATCGAGAAGGCAACAAATGGCCACGCCGACGGCGTCGTCGACTGGGTCGAGCATCTCGGCGACCAGAACCATCTGCATGTGACGGTGGGGGCGAAGAAACTGGTGACGCTGACGGATCCCGACACCGATCTGGCGCAAGGCGACAGAGTGGTGATCCGCTACCGTTCGCCACTCTATTTCGGTGCCGACGGACAAAGACTGATGTGAATGGTTTCGGTGCATTCCCAAAGGGGCAACACCGCTTTTGATTGACGATCGCGAATACGGGACGAATTCGATGAAGCACTTTTTCAACCGCAGGGAAACGATCGTCACCGAGGCGCTGGACGGCCTGTTGCGGACCATTGGTTCAGGCGATCTCGCGCGGCTCGACGGCTATCCCGAGATCAAGGTCGTGCTGCGCGCCGACTGGGACAAGACGAAGGTCAGCGTCGTTTCCGGCGGTGGCGCCGGGCACGAGCCTTCCCATGCCGGCTTCGTCGGCAAGGGCATGCTGACGGCGGCGGTGTCGGGCGAGATCTTTGCCTCGCCAAGCGTGGAAGCGGTGCTCGCGGCCATCCGTGCCGTGACCGGCCCGGCAGGCTGCCTGCTGATCGTCAAGAACTATACCGGCGACCGGCTCAATTTCGGCCTGGCGGCAGAGAAGGCACGCGTCGAGGGATTTCGCGTCGAGATGGTGATCGTCGCCGACGACATCGCGCTGCCCGACATTGCCCAGCCGCGCGGTGTCGCCGGCACCCTGTTCGTGCACAAGATATCGGGACATTTGTCGGAAGCCGGCCACGATCTGGCCGACATCGCGGCAGCCGCGCGCGCGGCGGCGAGGGACATTTTTTCGCTCGGCATGTCGCTGTCGTCCTGCTCCATCCCCGGCCAGCCACACGAAGACAGGTTCGGCGAAAATGATGGCGAGCTCGGCCTTGGCATCCATGGCGAACCGGGAGTCGAGCGCATCACGGTGCAGAGCGCCGACAAGCTGGTCGCGATCATGGCCGAGCGCTTGGCGGCGCAGCTTGACCCGAAGGCCAGCTATGCCTTGCTGATCAACAATCTCGGCTCGGTACCGCCGCTCGAAATGTCAGTGGTCGCCAATGCGGTGCTGGCCTCGTCTCTGAGCAAAACCGTCAAGCTGACGATCGGTCCCGGCCCGCTGATGACGGCGCTCAACATGAACGGTTTCTCGCTGTCGCTGATCCAACTCGACGCAGTCCGCGAGGCTGCCTTGCTGGCGCCGGTCGGTCCGCACGCCTGGATGCCGGCCAAGCCGGTCGCGTCGCCCGCTATCGTGCCGATGGCAAGAGCAGCCGGGCAGGGCGCTGCCCACAAGGCCAGCCAGGATGCCGGCACCAGGCGCTTGATCGTCACGGTCTGCGAAAAGCTGATTTCACTCGAAGCGACATTGAATGGATTGGACGCCAAGGCGGGCGACGGCGACACCGGCTCGACGGTGGCAACCGGCGCGGGTAGCATTCTTGAACGGCTCGACACGCTGCCGTTGGCCAACCCCGCCGCGACGCTTGGCGCTGCCGGCGATATTTTGAGCGCATCCATGGGTGGCTCCAGCGGGGTCCTGCTGTCTATCTTCTTCACGGCAGCATCGCAGGCCCTGGACAGCGGTACCGATGTGCCCAAGGCGCTGCTTGCCGGCCTCGAACGGATGACCTTTTACGGCGGCGCAAAAATTGGTGACCGGACCATGGTCGATGCCCTGGAGCCAGCGCTGAAAGCGCTCGATGCCTATGACCTGGAAAGGGCAGCGGCGGCCGCTCGGCACGGCGCCGAGGCTACGGCCGCCATGGAGAAGGCGAAAGCCGGACGCTCCGCCTATGTCGGCAGCAAGCTGCAAGGCGTGGTCGACCCCGGCGCCCATGCGGTTGCCGAAGTCTTCGCGGCCGCCGCCGCGCTGCTCACAGCGGCCTGAATGGCATGCTGCAGTTGTCGAACGAAAATTCTTTCGCTACTGCCGACAAGGTGGAAACCGGGAATTTGACTGACATGGCGGCGTTGAACCTTGCCGGGCTGATCGCGGCCGCCGCCGATGCGATTGCCGCGCACGCCGAGGAATTGACGGCGCTCGACCAGGCGATCGGTGACGGCGACCATGGGCTGAACATGAAGCGCGGCTTCGAGGCGGTGCGGGTCGAGGCCGAGGCGTTCTCGGCAAAACCGCTGCCCGACGCCTTGAAGGCGATCGGCACCAAATTGGTGATGACAGTGGGTGGTGCCTCCGGCCCGCTGTTCGGCACGCTGTTCCTGGCGCTCGGCAAGGAGATCTCGGTGGACCCCGACCGTGCCAGTCTGACGACTGCCTTCGGCAAGGCGATCGAAGCGGTGGCCGCGCGCGGCAAATCGCAGGTCGGCCAGAAGACCATGCTCGATGTGCTGCAGCCGGTGCATGACGCGTTGGCCGGAGGCAAGACGGCAACGGAAATAGCCGACATTGCCGACGCCGCGGCAGAAGCGACCGCGCCGATGAAGGCGATGCGTGGCCGCGCCTCGTTCCTTGGCGACCGCTCGATCGGCCATATGGATGCCGGCGCGCGCTCGACCGCGCTGCTGGTGCGCACCGTGGGACAAGCGATCGGGGAAAGCGCATGAGCAATGTCGGCATCGTCATCGTCTCGCATTCGCCGCTGGTCGCGGAGGGCACCGCCGACATGGTACGCCAGATGGTGGGCGACGAAGTGCCGCTTGCGTGGTGCGGCGGAAACGGCCATGGCGGGCTCGGCACCAATGTCGAGGCGATCATGGGCGCCATCGACAAGGCCTGGTCGGAAGCCGGTGTCGCCATCCTCGTCGATCTCGGCGGCGCCGAGACCAATTCGGAAATGGCGGTGGAGATGATCGGCGAGCCGCGCGCGCAGAAGATCATTGTCTGCAACGCACCGATCGTCGAAGGCGCGGTGATGGCGGCGACCGAGGCATCCGGCGGCGCCTCGCTCAGGGAAGTGGTGGCGACGGCGCACGAATTGTCGCCGTCGTAAGTGAACGGGATTTCTGAAATGTCCGCAGCCGCCGAAGCGACCGTCCTGATCACCCACGATGTGGGCCTGCATGCGCGTCCTTCGGTGAAGTTCACCAAGCTGGCCAAGAGCTTTGCCGCCGAGGTGGAAATCGCGCTTGCCGCGAACGGTCCATGGTTCGACGCCAAGAGCATCGTCAAGGTGATGGCGGCCAAGGCGCCGAAAGGCACCGTGCTGCACATCAGGGCCAGCGGTGATGGCGCCGACGACGCGGTGCGCGCGCTGATCGACCTGGTGCAGCGCGATTTCGACGAGGACGCAGGTCATGTCCGCTCGGCCTGAAGCTGGCGCGCGCCCTCGGCGGCCGGTGGGGAATGCGGGCCATGCGGATTGAGGGGATTCCGGCCTCGGCCGGCTATGCCGAGGGGCCGCTGTTCGACCTCGACCGGCCGCCGGCCGTCTACGCAGGCAAAGCCACATCAGCGGAAGAGAAGACTTCGCTGGAGGTCGCGATCGGCAAGGCGGTGAGCCGGCTTTCGGCAATGGTCGAAAGCGTCGACAGCGATGCCGCCGGCATACTCGAGTTCCACATCGCCATGCTTGAGGACGACGCCTTGAGCGGGCCGGCCTTCGCGGCGATCGCCTCCGGACAGACAGCGGACGCGGCCTGGCGGCAGGCACTCGATGCCGAGATCGCCGGCTACGAGGCCTCGGATCAGGACTATTTCCGCGCCCGCGCCACCGATCTGCGCGATATCAGGGACCAGGTGCTGCGCGCCCTGACCGAGGATGGTGGCAGCACAACACCGGCCGGCGCCATACTCTGCGGCGAGGACATCGCGCCGACGCGCTTTCTCGAAACCGACTGGAGCCATGGCGGCGGCATCGCGCTGAAGGCGGGCAGCACCGCCAGCCACGTCGCCATGCTGGCGCGCTCGCGTGGCGTGCCGATGGTGGTGGGGCTGCGCGAACCCCTGGCCAGTCTCATAGGCATGGCGCTGCTCGACGCCGAGCACGGCAGTGTCGTCCTGGCGCCCTCGCCGGCGGAGATCGGCTCGTTCCGGCAGGCGTCGTCTTCCTTCGCGGCCCGCCAGGGCGAGGCACGGAGTTTTCTGGCGCGGCCAGCGGTGACCAGGGCCGGAACGGCGGTGCGCGTGCAGGTCAACATCGCCGACCCGTCCGATGTCGACGCCATCGACATCGCCACCTGCGACGGTGTCGGGCTGATGCGCACCGAATTCCTGTTCGGCAAGACGCTGCCGGATGAGGAGACGCAGTATCGTGCCTACCGCAAAGTGCTGGAATGGGCCGGCGACAAACCGGTGACGATCCGCACTGTCGACGCTGGCGGCGACAAGCCAGTGCCAGGCTTCACTGTCGAGGAAGGCAATCCGTTTCTCGGGCTGCGCGGCATCAGGCTGTCGCTGGCACGGCTCGACATTTTTCGCGCACAGATCAGGGCATTGCTGCGCGCCGCGCCACACGGCAATCTCAGGGTCATGTTTCCAATGATCACCGTCGCAGAGGAGTATAAACGCTCGACCGCCTTGTTTGCGGAGGAGCAGGCGACGCTTGCCGCGCATGGCGTGGTGCACAAGATGCCACCGCTCGGCATCATGGTCGAGGTGCCGTCGGTGGCCATCGCGCCGGAGGCGTTCGCCGGCGTCGCCTTTTTCTCGATCGGCTCCAACGATTTGACGCAGTATGTGATGGCGGCCGCGCGCGACAACGCTGCCGTCGCCCACCTCAATTCGGTCCGCCACCCCGCCGTGCTGCGGCTGATCAGCTCGGTTGTCGCTTTCGGACGCGAGAATGGAATTCCCGTCAGCCTGTGCGGCGACGCCGGCGGCGATCCCGCTGCGATCCCAGCACTGCTCGAAGCGGGTCTGCGCGATCTTTCCGTCGCGCCGGCGCAACTTGCTATGGCCAAGGCGGCCATAGCGGATGTTTCGGTCTAGGCATGGCTGGCAAGACACCCGAACCCGGTTCCGAAGAGGCGATCCGTGCCTACAAGACGATCCTGTCGCAGGTCATCGACCAGCGCCCGTCCGGCATGCGTCAGCGTCTCGCCGACGCACTTGGCAAGCACCGCAGTTTCGTGACGCAAATCTCGAGCCCGGCCTATTCGATCCCTATCCCGTCAAAACATCTGCCGGCCATATTTTCCGTCTGCCATTTCAGCCCGGCGGAGCGGGATCAGTTTCTGGATGCCTATCACCGGGCGCATCCGGGCAAGATGTCGATCGCCGCAGGCATGCGCAAGACGCGGCATGTATCGCTCATCGTGCCGGATTTCGGCGACGACAAGCAGAATGCGGCGCTCGACCGGGCGATCAACGAATTCATCCAGAAGATCACAAGCATCACCGGAAAAGGTGGCTGATCGTCTGGCTGGGGCCTATTTCGGGAGGAGACAGCCGTGAAGAAATTTATGAACGCGGTAGACACGGTGCTGACCGAGAGCCTCGACGGTTTCGTCGCCGCCCATGCCGATATCCTGGTGCTTGGCGAAGAGCACAAATTCATCCGCCGCAGGACCTTGCGGCCGGGCAAGGTGGCGCTGATCTCCGGCGGCGGCTCCGGACACGAGCCTATGCATGGTGGCTTTGTCGGCCACGGCATGCTGGATGCCGCTTGCCCCGGCCAGGTGTTCACCTCGCCGACGCCGGACCAGATGCTGGCGGCGGCGCAAGCCGTCAACACCGGCGCCGGCTGCCTGTTCATCGTCAAGAACTATGAGGGCGATGTGATGAATTTCGACATGGCGGCCGAAATGTCCGAAGGCATCCTGCAAGTGGTGACCAATGACGATGTCGCTGTCGAGAATTCATCCTATACGACCGGCCGGCGCGGCGTCGCCGGCACGCTGGTGGTCGAAAAGATCGTCGGCGCGGCCGCCGAGCATGGCCTGGCGTTGAGGCCGTTGAAAGCGTTGGGCGAGCGCGTCAACGCCGCCACCCGTTCGATGGGCGTGGCGCTGACCAGCGGCACCGTGCCGGCCGCCGGCAGACCGACCTTCGACATCGGCGACGGCGAGATGGAATTCGGCGTCGGCATCCATGGCGAGCCCGGCCGCCGCCGCGACACCTTGAAAGGCGCCGACGCGATTGCCGAGGAGATCTGCACCGCCATATCAGGCGATCTCGGTGACAGGGCGAAAGGCCCGGCTCTGCTGTTCGTCAACGGCTTCGGCGGCACGCCGCTGATGGAGCTCTATCTGATGTACAACAGCGCGCGCCGGATTTTGGAGGAGCGCGGCGTGACGGTAACCCGCTCGCTGGTCGGCAGCTATGTCACCTCGCTCGACATGGCCGGCTGCTCGATCACGCTGACCATGCTGGATGACGAGATGACCGGCTGGTGGGACGCGCCTGTCCACACGGCGGCATTGCGCTGGGGCATGTAAAGCTGGCTTCACCCGCGCTTTTCTGCAACCATTCCGGACAATCCACTTAAACATTTGTCCGGTTGATGCTGCCACCCCTCACCTCCGCTGAAGAAAGACTACTGGTGCGCTACGCCGACCCGGAGGCCGCGGCGGTCGAGGACGATGTGTCGGCAAAGGCTCTGTCGGCGCTGCTCGACAATGCCGAATTCCACGGCGTCCTGCCGATCATGCTGCGCAAATTGCAGGAGAGCGGTGACGCGCGTCTGCCGCCAGACGCCGGTTTGCGGGAGAAGCTCGACGATTTGCGCGACAAGGCAACGATCGCCACCGGCCAGTCGATGCTGCTGCAATATCATGGCGACCGCATCATGAAGGGGATGGCGGCGCAAGGCATTCCGGCGCGGATCGTCAAGGGACCGGTCTTCGCGCGAAAACTCTACCGCAACGTATCCGACAGGCCATTCACCGATATCGATATCCTCGTCGAGCCCGCCAATCTTGCGCGGGCAAACCAGGTCATCGCCGCATGCGGTTTCGAGCTCGGCAGCAACGAGGCTGAATCCTACCAGCTGCAGGAATTCAAATGGCTGGAGAAGGAGAATTCCAGCCTGCTCGTCGAACTGCATGGCGACCTTGTGCATGACACCGGCATGCGGCGGCGCCTGTCGCTGGGGTTCCGCGAACTGGGCATCATCGACGGCGAGGCGACGGACACGCCGGCGGCGCTTTTGACGATCGCCATCGTGCACGCCGCTGGCGGCCATAAATTCCATCGGCTGCAGCTTTGCGTCGACGTGCTGCAAGGCGTGCGGACGTTGCAATCGGCGGAATCGGAAACCCGCCTGCTCGACGCGGCTCGCATGACCGGCATCGAACTCGAACTTGCGATCGTGCTCAATGTGACCGGCCAGCTGTTCCATGAACAGCATGCGCTTGAGCTTGCCGGGCGGATCAAGCCGGACCTCTCGATCCGATTGGCCAAGCGGCTGATCACAACGAACACGCTGCTCAGGGTCAATTCCCGGGAAAAGATCGGCTCGCGCCTGCGCCGCGATGCCTTCCGCTGGATCCAGCGGCTAGCCAAGACCAAGCCATACGTAGCCTGAACCTCCGGTTCAGTCCTGCCCGGTCAATGTAGCGCTTATCAGCGCCGCAGCGTCGGCCGGGCGTGCACCGACTTCCAGCGTGAAGGTCGGCACCGACGAGACCAACTTGCCGATCGTTGCCAGCCGGCGTTTCTGCGACGGCAGCAGGCCTGTCATGCCGGTGCGGACATTGTCCATCGCCAGAGCCACCATCGCGTCGGTCCGGGCCATGGGCACGAGCCGGGTCTCCCTGTCGGCGGAGCGCGCCAGGTGCAGGAGCGCGGCGACCGGCCGGGCCGCCGGGCTTTCGATGCGTATAATTTCACTCAACCGTTCCAGCGAGACGGCCTGTTCGCCGTTGCGGTCCCATGATGGACCAAGGCATGGCGACACCTCCGGGATCATCCGGGCGGTGTTCTCGTGGATCTTGGCGTGGCGCGGCAGCCCCCAGGCCATGGGTTGGTCCGAAGCGACATTCAGGATCATGGCATCATCGGAACAGAGGCCGAAACCTCGCGTTGCCAGGGCGAGCGATGTCGTGCTCTTGCCAGTGCCGCTCGGCGCGTGGATCAGCACGACAGTGTCGTTGTCCGGCAGCGTCAGCCCGGCCGTGTGCAGCATATGCTGGCCTCCGGCGTCGAGTGCCGCGTCCAGCACCAGCATCGATGGCGTCCAGGCGGCTTTGCTGCCAGGACGAACCCTTAGTTGAGCCCAGCCCTCCACGTCATTGATGGCAACGGTCTGACGTTCGGGAAAGACGAGGTGAATGGTGGCACCATCGACGATCATCCGGCAGTAGCCATCTTCCGGCATCTCGCCATCGAAGACCAGCGATCCGCTGGGTTCCTCGACCAGGACATCCACCTCCGCGATATCGAGGTGAAAGCCCGGCTCGACGGGACCTTCGATACGCAGGATGCCCAGCATCCTGTCGAAATCCTGCCAGAGCTCGGGGCGCTCGGCCGATATGCCGAGAACCTGGCCGTTGAGGCCATAGGCGACTGAGGGTCTGCTCAAGCGGTGCGTACCTTTGCGGCATCGGCATGGTGACGATAGATCTCGACCATGCCGGGAAGGCCGTCACTGACCACTGGCTTGCCGTCGAGACAGACCCAGCAATGCGCCGAAACGCGTGGCGTCTGCAGCGACTTCGGATCTACACCGAAACGCAGCTCCGGATCGAAGCCGGCAAGGCGCAGGAAGCGATGGCCGAGCAGGCCTTCCCTTAGGCATCTGCGGTCGCGCATCAGCCAGGGATGGCGCACCGTGCGGTTGACGCGGGCGACGATATAGCTGGCCGGCAGGCCGCGATAGGGGGTGGAGGAGGCGAGCGGCGCCCATTTCAGCACCTCCTCGAAGCTGCGCCTGGCGATCAAAACCGGCATTAGCCGCGCGCTTGCCCAGAGATGGCAGCGAAAAAGGGCACGCAGGAGCGGACCGTCGGCCATCAGGCGACCGGCGCGGCGAGGATACCTTCCGAGACCAGCTCGTTGGCCAGTGCCGCCATGTCCTCATCGAGCGTATCCTTGTCGACCTCGAACTCCGCGCAAAGCAGGCCGACGATCTGGTCGAGACTACGCGCGCCGTCGACCTTGTCGAGAAAGGCTTCGGTGGTGCCGTTGCAGGTATAGAGCTGGCCGCTGCGCGCCAGAAGCACGACCGCGCCGTCGCCGACATGCTGAACCGAGGCGTCGTCGGCCAGCCGCAAAACAGTTTCAGAAACAATTTCCATCTCGAACCCCAACAAACCCCGAGATGAGATAGCGCGGTGGTGCGGTGCTGTCTATCTGCCAGCCGGGGGAGGCAGCCCATGCTGCTTTGCGTCGGCGACAGATTCCGGCCGATCGCAAAATGCGCCAACACCTGTTCCCCACCGAAAATCATCCCAGAAATAGTCGTCAGTGCGGCGCCATGGGCAAGTGTGTTGGCCGGCATGACCGTTGCCTTTCTTCCCCAGAGTAAGGTAAGGACTCCTGGGGTTTTGGGGAGATAGCGTATGCGTTACAATTGGGAGCGGGCTCCGACGACTTTCGAACGTCATCGAAAAGCCCTGGCGGCGGCCATTTTGATCTTCGGCGGCGTAGGCCTCATGCTTGTGGCTCTGCCGATCTAGTGCAGTCGACATTTGTCCAATGAAAACCGGTCGTTAGGCGGCTATCGGCCGGTCTCTTAGCGGGGCTGGCCGGTCACGGCAATGAAGCGGCGGTCGCGCCCTTCAAAGCCTTGGCTGAAGCGCTGCACCAGCACGACAATCACCGCCGGTTTGCCGGAAGGTGTGTATTCATAGGATTCCGACAGGCTGTAGGACGTTGGGCAATTTCTTGAGCCCGGCACGGCCTTGTCTTCGTGCAAGGTCTTGAACGGTTTGCCATCCTGTCCCTGCAAGGTCAGACGGAAGCCGAGCGCCTTGCCTGTTTTATCACCTTGAAGAGCCTGGTCGCCCTGCTGGGCGTCTTCAAAGCTCGGCGAACAATCGGCTGAACTGTTCGCCAGGATCTCGTCGAGCTGGATCGTCGAAACCTCCGTCTCGTCATAGACCGGCGAAAGCCATTTCTGCGACACCTGTTCGAGACGGGAAATGTCGCTGTAACCGACGATCTCGCCCGGGAAAGTGAACTTGTCCGAGGCCGTTTGCTGGCCGCGCATGACAATGGCGTATTTCGCAAGTATGGGTGCAGCCTTCGCAGCCGCTTGCGCTCTCGCCTGCTCCAGTGTCAGCGTCGATTCCTCGGATTCGTCGACGACCAGGATCGGCTTGCCGCCGACGAACTCGTCGGTCCGTGTGTCGATGATATCGATCTCAGAGTAACCGGAAGCCGAGGCGCCGGCGTCGAGTTCGCCATATTGCTCAAAGGCGAAGTAGGCGCCGTCGGGCGAGAAACCGATGATACGGCGTGCGGCCGCGTCGCCAGCCTGAGCGGTTGCCGCCGTAACCAGGAGCATGGCGCCGATCATCAAGGCTCGCGCCGGGCCCGCCACAATCGACCATGGATGGCGCATTGGTTGACATCTCCCCCTCGTCGCATACTTCACGACACCACTGATCCGGGTCAATACGAGACCCGCCAGACGAAAATCAGGCAAGACAACGCCGGAAAAAACAGCATAGGCTGTTTGCAAAGACGGCAAATGGTTCCCGGGGAGGTTACGGATGGCTTCACGCTATCACGAGGTCTATGACGGCTGGAAACGCGACCCGCAACAATTCTGGGCGGACGCGGCCGCCGCCATCGACTGGTACTCGCCCTGGGACAAGGTGTTCGATGCCACCGCCGGCGTCTATGGCCGCTGGTTTACCGGCGCAACCTGCAACACCTGCTACAACGCCATCGACCGGCATGTCGCCGGGGGACGCGCCGACCAGATCGCGCTGATTTACGACAGTGCCATCACCGGAACGGTGAAGAAGTTCACCTATGCCGAATTGAAACGCGAAGTGGTGGCGCTGACCTCGGTGCTGAAGAACCGGGGCATCGGCAAGGGTGACCGCGTCATCATCTACATGCCGATGGTGGCGGAGGCGGCCATCGCCATGCTCGCCTGCGCCCGCATCGGCGCAGTGCATTCGGTCGTCTTCGGCGGCTTTGCCTCGCATGAGCTGGCCACCCGCATCGACGACGCCAAGCCGAAGCTGATCATCTCGGCCTCCTGCGGCCTGGAGCCGGGCCGGATCGTCGCCTACAAGCCGCTGCTCGACAAGGCGATCGAGATGTCCCGCCACAAGCCGGACGCCTGCCTGATCCTGCAGCGCGACCAGCTGCGCTGCGACCTGAAGGAGCATTTCGACATCGACTATGCCGATGCCGTCGCCCGCGAGCGGGCGGCCGGCGCCAATGTCGACTGCGTGCCGGTGCTCGCCACCGACCCGCTTTACATCATCTACACCTCAGGCACGACCGGCCAGCCCAAGGGCATCGTGCGCGACAATGGCGGCCACATGGTCGCGCTGAAATGGACGATGGAAAACGAGTTCGGCGTGAAGCCTGGCGAAGTGTTCTGGGCGGCGTCCGATGTCGGCTGGGTGGTCGGCCATTCCTACATCGTCTACGGCCCGCTGCTGCATGGCTGCACCAGCATCCTGTTCGAAGGCAAGCCGATCGGCACGCCCGATGCCGGCACCTACTGGCGGGTCATCTCGGACCATAGCGTCGTCGCGCTGTTCACAGCGCCGACGGCGTTCCGGGCGATCAAGGGGCAGGACCCCAAGGGCGAATTCGTATCCAAATACGATCTGTCGAAATTCCGCACGCTGTTCCTCGCCGGCGAGCGCGCCGATCCCGAAACCATCAAATGGGCCGAGCAGAAGCTCAACGTGCCGGTGGTCGACCATTGGTGGCAGACCGAGACCGGCTCGCCGATGACCATCAATCCGGCCGGGCTCGGCCTGCTGCCGGTGAAATACGGATCGCCCGGCGTGCCGATGCCGGGCTACGACATCCGTGTGCTCGACGATGCCGGCCACGAGGTGCCACGCGGCACGCTCGGCAATGTCGTGGTGAAATTGCCGCTGCCGGCCGGCTGCCTGCCGACATTGTGGAACGCTGACGAGCGGTTTCGCCAAGCCTATCTCGATGAGTTCCCCGGCTTCTACAAGACGGCCGATGCCGGCATGATCGACGCGGACGGCTACCTCTACGTGATGGCCCGCACCGACGACATCATCAATGTCGCTGGCCACCGCCTGTCGACCGGCGCGATGGAGGAAGTGCTCTCGGCGCACCCCGATGTTGCCGAATGCGCTGTCGTTGGCATTGCCGATGCGATGAAAGGGCAAATTCCGCTCGGTTTCGTGGTGCTGAACGCCGGTGTCGCGCGCGACGGCGACGTCATCGAGAAGGAGGTCGTCGCACTGGTGCGCGAACGTATTGGGCCGGTCGCCGCCTTCAAGACCGTGGTGACGATCAAACGCCTGCCCAAGACACGGTCGGGAAAGATCCTGCGCGGCACCATGCAGAAGATCGCCGACAAGGAAGCGTGGACCATGCCGGCGACCATCGACGACCCGGCCATCCTGGACGAGATCACCGCCGCGATGAAGGAGCGCGGGATCGGGGTTTAGGGCCGACATGGCGATCGATCCTCGCCGCAGCCTCTCCTTGCCGAGCGGCTTATCCTGATCGGCAAGCAATACTTTCATTGTGCAATGCAGCAAGCCGCCCTAGACTGTCTGGCGGGGGGCCATCCGGCGGTGCGGTATGGCTCAGCAGAAAATTACCTTTGGCGGCGTCGACATCCTGCGGTTCCTCGCGGCCGTTCTGGTCATGGTCTACCACTATGGCTTCTGGGTGTGGGCCTATCCCGATGGCATCTCGGCGCAGGCCACGGGCGGCGTGCCGGCACAGCCTGGTATCGGCGCCTGGGTCGGGTCAGGCTGGGTTGGCGTCGAGATCTTCTTCGTCATCAGCGGCTTCGTCATTGCCTTCAGCGCCGAGAAGTCGACGCCACTGCAGTTTTTCGAGGCCAGGGTGAAACGACTGGCGCCGGCGGTCTGGATCTGCGCGCCGGTCACCGCTGTGCTGCTTCTTCTCATCGGCCTGAGCTGGCCGACCGATGCAGTGGTCCGGCTGCTCCGCACCGGCCTGTTCGCGCCCTATGGTCCGTGGGTGGATAGCGTCTACTGGACGCTCGGCATCGAGATCGCCTTCTACGCCATCGTCTGGGTCCTGCTGCGGCTCGGCCGTTTCCATCTGATGGAGGCGGTTGCTGTCGCCATCGGCCTGGTCAGCACGCTGTTCTGGTGCCTCTATTATCCGCTCGGCTGGGCCGACTTTGCCGAGACGTGCTGGCTGCAGCTCACCCTGGTGCATCACGGCTGCTTCTTCGCCGTCGGCGTGCCGCTGTGGCTGATGCGGTTCAAGGCGCTGACGGTGTCTCGGCTTGCCTTCTGCCTGCTGTTCCTCGGCGGCGGCGTGCTGCAGATCGCCAGTTCGGTCGACGTCCACAGCATCAAGGTCAATGCCGTGATGCCCTATGCGCCGCCAATCCTGATCTTCCTTATCGCCATCGCGCTCATGGCATGGTCGCTGCGGCTCGACCTCAGCTGGAGCGGCTGGCGGCGGATCGGCCTGATGACCTATCCGCTCTACCTGATCCACGACGTCGTCGGCGCGGCAATGCTGGGGCCGATGGTCCGTGCCGGCGTGCCTTATCTCCTGTCCATGGCAATCGTCGGCGCAACCATGATCGCGGCGAGCTGGCTGGTGGCCACCGAGGCCGAACCGCGTATCCGGCTGCTGCTCGACCACACCGTTTTCCGCTACCGGCTCAAGGCCGCTTAGACGCGATCGTCCGGAAATTCGTGCTCGTCCATGCCGGGCATTGGGTGCGCGGCGTCGGCCTCCAGGCTGTGCAAACCTGATCAGGATATGGCGCCGCCACGACTGTTCGACACGAAGTCGGCGCCGGGACCTGTCAGGGCTTCACGAACCGATAGGCGAAGCGATCGGTCTCGCCCTTGATCGAGGGATCGAAGACCTTGATCGCGTGCTGATCGTCCTTGTTCGCGAGCATGGTGCTTTCCGCGTCCAGTACGAAGCCGGCCGCCTCCACCTCCTCGCGGACGGATGCAGGGTCGATCCGATGCAGCGACTGGGTGTCGCTCGTGCCCGACCCAGCGGCAGCGGCGTGGTCGACGATGACGTAGGACCCACCGGGCTTCAGCCGTAGACGGCTCGATTGAAGTCGGCCGCCGTCGCACCCTTCTTCTGCATCAGCGCAGTGTGGAGATCGTGGTAGAACAGATGCAGCCACAAGACATCCGCTGGCTGCGTAACCTCCGGCATCGCAACGAGGTCCGCCGATACGGCTTCGACGTTCTCTCGGCCCGACTCCTTGGCAAGCGTCCGCATGAGACCGACCGGATCGTTCTTGAAGTGGGCGACTTCGGCCGGCACGAAGCTGTAGACCCGCCCCTCTGGTCCGACGATATCGGAGAACAGGCGCGTCCAGTCGCCGTCGCCTGGGTAGACATCAATGACGGTGGAGCCCGCATCTATACGTGCGAACCGGATCAACTCGGATACCTTGGATTGGTCGTACATCGGAATCTCCTTTACGGTTGGGCATTAGACGAGCGTGCGGCGCATAATGGGGCGATTTTCGGCTTATCTACCGTCTCCCCGAGCTGATGGCCGAAGATGGCCAGCCATTATGCAGCCCCGGCCGCGCCCATCTGCGCGGCGCGCGCCAGTGCTTGTGTGTCGACGTATTCCCGGATGTTGGTCAGTCTGCCATCCCGGACCGTGATCGCGAAAATCCAGTCGTCCTCGAACGTCTTGTTCGTGGCTTTGATCTTCCCCTTGGCAAATCCGACGACGAGGACACGGTCTCCTTGCGCCACGAACTCCCGGGGTTCCGTGGACGTTTCTATCGACTTGGAGGCCGTCTCAAGCAAATCCGTTAGCCCGGCGTGTCCGTGGCGCGTTCCGGCCAGCGGCCAGTCGTCGCCCGGAATGATCCACTCGATGTCTTCGGCGGCCAACGCCAGCAGAGCTTCCCTGTCGCCGCTGCCGATCGCGGCGAAGAAGTCCTTCACGGTCTGGATGTTCTTCTCAATGCTCATGGGAATTTCTCCATTTCGCTTGGATCGCATCGCGCTCGATCCGATCCGTGCATCGTGGCCCTGCCGGTTGGCATGTCGCGTTCATCCGTCGAACTTGACCAGGTCCTTGAAGATCAGGTGACCCCAGCTGTTTCCGCGCGCCTGGACCAGCAGCCCACCTTCCGACAGGCCGCCAAGCTTGATCGGCGCGAAACCGAGATTTTCCGCGAGCGTACCAATCTCCGCCGCGGCAGCGTCATCGTCGCTCGCCAGGAACACGACTCTCCTGCCACCATGCACGGCCGGGTCTTGGTCAAGAACGGCAGCGACCAAATGGTTGAAGCCCTTGACCAGTCTACTGCCAGTGAAGGCCTGCGCAACGAACCTGGAAGAAGGCTGTCCTCCCAGTTTCTCAGGGGGCACGCCGTAGGCATTGGTCACATCGACGATGGTCTTCCCCTGCCAGGTGGCGAGCGCCTTCGCGACCTCAGGGTGCGAGTCGAAACGGACCGCCAAAAAGATGATGTCCGCCTTGACGGCGTCCACCAGCTTCTTGGGAATGACCGTGGGTCCGATCGCGGCCGCATCGGCTGCAAAGCTTTCAGGGTCGCGCGTGGTTGCAACGGACACGTCGATGCCCTTGCGGGCAAAGGCCTTGGCCAGGGCCTTGCCGATATTGCCGAAGCCGATAATTGCGTAGCTCACAATGGTTCTCCTATCTTGTGTTGGAACTAAAGTTTGAGAAGCGGGATCACTACTGGCGGGGTTGAAGGGCCAGCCACGGGGACCGCGCTGGGCTCAGACCTGCGCCCAACCACCATCGACCGCGAGATCTATGCCGGTGATGTAGGAGCTTTCATCCGAGGCGAGGAACGTGAGGGCAGCCGCGATTTCCTCTGGCTTGCCCCTGCGACCCATTGGGATCTGTGCAGCAAACTGGGCGACCGCCTGCTCGGCTTGCTCAGCGTTAAGGCCGGTCGTTGTCGCCAAGGCGGGAGTCTCGATCGCGCCAGGGCTCATCGTATTGACGCGGATATTGCGGTCCTTCAGTTCCAGTGTCCAAGACCGCGAGAAGCTGCGAACAGCCGCCTTACTTGCTGCGTAGGTACTGAACGCTGGTAGCCCCATCACATTCGAGACTGAAGAGTTCAGAATGATCGATCCGCCGTCTTTGAAGATGGGAAGGGCCTTCTGTACCGTAAAGAACAACCCCTTCACGTTCACATCGAAGGTCTGGTCAAAATGGGCCTCGGTGGCTGCCGCGAGCGGCGCGACTGTCCCTGCGCCCGCGTTCGCGAAGAGAATGTCGATGTGACCATGTTTCTCTTTCACGGTGGCGTAGAGCCGGTCCAGATCTTCCAAGCGTGACACGTCGCCGACGACCGCCGTAACATTACTCTTGATGAAGGCTACGGCCTCCTTCAGCTCTTTCTCCCGTCGCCCAGTGATTACGACGTGTGCACCTTCTTCCACAAAGCGCTTGGCGGTGGCCAAGCCAATCCCGCTGCTTCCGCCTGTGATGACTGCGACTTTGCCTTCAAGTTTTTTCATGATCTTTCACCTTTGGTCGTGTGTTTTGTTTTGTCGTAAAGTTTGAGAAGCGTGGTCCCGCATCGGGCTCAGAGTTGCGCAAGACCGCCATCAACGGCGACCTCGCTGGCGGTCATGAAGCTGCTGTCCGACGACGCGAGAAAGGCCGCCGCCGCTGCGATCTCCGCCGGATCGGCCATGCGCTGGAGCGGAGTCATCGCGCCGTAGGCCTTCTGGCCCTCCTCGCCCAGCGCTTCCTTCGCGAGTTCAGTCGCCGTCGCCCCGGGCGACAACACATTGACCCGGATGCCGGTGCCCTTCAGGTCCTCCGCCCAGGTCCTCGCGAGATTGCGCACTGCCGCCTTGCTCGCGCTGTAGGCGGTGAACCCCGGAGCGCCCGTGGTGCCGGCGCTCGATCCGGTCAGGATGATCGAACCGCCCGGGCCCATCAGCGGCAACGCCTTCTGGACCGTGAAGATCGTGCCCTTCACATTGGTGTCGAAGGTTTCGTCAATGTGTTCGGCGGTGATCTGGCCGAGCGGAAGCGGGCTTCCCGCCCCGGCATTGGCGAAGACGATATCGAGGCTTCCGCGCTCGGCCTTCACAGCCGCGTAGAGCCGGTCGAGGTCGGCCTCATCCGAGACTGAGCCCTTCACCGCGCGAGCATTGGGGCCGAGGTCCGCCACGGCGGCGTCGAGCGCTTCCTGTCGGCGGCCGTAGATGAAGACGAAGGCGCCCTCGTCAACGAAGCGCTTTGCCGCCGCGCGGCCGATGCCGGTGGCGCCGCCGGTGATGACGGCGGTCTTTCCATTCAATCTGGTCATGACGTGCATCCTTCCAGGCTTCCGCCTTGGTCATTCGGGAACGCCCCGAGACCATCAAGATGGGTCTGCCGAGTTCAGGCGTTGAGTGAGGAAGAGCGCACATCGGTGGTGCAAAATCGATCCGACACGGCTATCAACGGCAGCGGCGACGATAAGGTTCCTGCGTTCGGAATTGGGCCCGCACCTCAACAGGTGCTATAATGGCCGCCCTGTGCTGTTGTGCGACAAGTCAGAGCTTTGGAAGGCGCACCGCGCGGTGCGGGATTGCACCATGATCGACTGGGATGACGTTCGTTACTTTCTTGCCGTCGCACGCGGAGGCTCGGTGCGGGCTGCTGCCAAGCGCCTTGGTGTGAACCACGCGACCGTACTGCGACGCATCGCTCAGCTTGAGGAACGCCTGGGAGCGCACATGTTCGAAAAGCTGCCTTCGGGCTACCGCCTGACGGCCGCCGGGGAGGAGGTCCTCGAGCTCGCGGAACAGATGGAAGTGTCGTCGCACCAGTTGGAGACGCGCGTCTTCGGGCGTGACCAGAGCGCGCGCGGGCTTTTACGGGTGACGGTTCCACCGTTCCTCGCCACACACCTGCTCATGCCGGATTTTGCCGATTTCGCGCGTCTGCATCCGGACATCGAGATGGAAATCTTGACGTCCGGCGAGGTGGCAAATCTGACCAACCGAGAGGCCGACGTCGCGATCCGCATTGTCGCCAACCGCAAGACTCTGCCGCTTAATCTTCACGGCCTGAAGGGACCGGAGCTGTTCAGCGGCGTCTACATGTCTCGCGATCGACTGGCTGCATGGCGTGCGGGCGCGCCTGATCCCATCCGGTGGATCGTCATAGACAATCATGGAATCCCGGCCTGGGCGCGCGAGAGGGAGGTTCACACCACGGGAGTTCCGTTCAGGACCCCGGACGCCGAGACGCAGATCGTAGCGGCGCAGCTGGGGATCGGGATGACGAAACTGCCGTGCTTCGTCGGAGATGCCGATACTCTATTGGTGAGGGTGCCGGGCACCGATCAGCCCATGCATGGGACGCTCTGGCTTCTCACACAGGGGGAGGCACGCAAGACGAAGCGCGTGCGGCTCTTCACCGAGTTCGTGTCCCGCAGGCTCGCCGCCCACGCCCCGCTTCTCGCGGGACTGTCTGTATCGCACGACTGACGCGCGGGAGGTCGCCGGGATTCCAGCCTTGGCGCATGAACGGGGCTTCATCGCCAATTCCGTCAAGGCTGAACTCCAGGCAGCCGCCGCCTAGACCGACGCCTTGCTCCGCACCTCGGACTTGTCGAGATAATAGCTCGAGTATTTGTCGAAGAATTTCTCCGACGCGCCGAACGATCCATATTTGGCGAGCTTCTTCAGGTCGACCTTGTTCAGCACCGCGCCGACGATCTTGTTGGCGACATAGGGTTCGGATTCCAGCATCGACCGCACCATGGCGCGCGGCGTGCGGCCCCATTCGGTGACCAGCACGAAGCCGTCGACCAACGGTGCGAAGGCCTTGGCGTCGACCACCGGCCCGAGCGGCGGCAGATCGACGACAATGTACTCGAACGTCTCCTTGGCGTTCTCGACGAAGCGGCGCATTCCGGCCGAGGACAACAGCTCGCTGGTGTGCGAGAAGTTACCGCGCAGCACGGCGGGGATGATGGCGAGCTTGGTCTGCCGGTCGATCTTGCCGACGGATTGCCAGGTCTGGCCGTTGACCACGGCTTCCATCAGGCCCTGCTCGGCCTCCATGCCAAGACTGCGGCTGAGGCCCGGATTGCGCAAGTCACCATCGATGAGCAGCGTCTTGGCGCCGTTGGCGGCCAGCAGTCCGGCGAGATTGGCCGCGACCGTCGACTTGCCTTCGCCGGGAAGCACCGAAATGACGCCGATGACGCGGCTGCCTTGCCCTTCCATGACGACGTCGAAGGCGATCTTGGCGCTGCGCAGCGTTTCGGCGAACATCGATGCCGGAGCGTCGATGCTGACCCGCATGCGCGCTCGTCTTTCGAGGGCGGCCGGCGATCTGGCGACCTTCTGATCCGGCTGGGCCTCGTCCTGCTTGTCCTCCTTGGCGGGTTTGCTGCCGATGGTCGGCAGGTAGCCGAGGAATTTGAGGCCGACGCGGTCGCGCACGTCCTCGCCGGTGCGGAAGAACCGCTCGTTGAACTCGTTGAGGCCGCCAAAGCCGGCGCCCATCAGCACCCCGAGCACGAGCGAGAGCCCAAGCACCACCACCGTGCGCGGGCTCGAAGCCGCCTGCGGCATCGACGCGTCCGAGATGATGCGGATCTTGCCGACCGGGAAGGATTGCTGCTGCGCGGCTTCCTCGTAGCGACCAAGGAACGTTTGGTAGAGCGTGGTGAGCGCCGTCGCCTTCTGGTCGAGGTCGCGCAACTGGACCTGCGACTGGTTGTCGATGGAGCTCTTGCCCTGCGCCGAGGCGACATTGGCCCTGAGCGCGGTCTCGCGCGCCTGCGCCACCTCATATTCGTTGCGATAGCTTTCGGTCAGTTGCTTCAGCTCGCCGAAAATCTGCGTCGAAATGTCGGCCTTCTCCTTGGCCAGCGCCACCGCCTGTGGATGCTGCGGGCCGAAATTGGCCTCGACGTCCTGCAGCCGCTTGGCGACCGTGAGATAACGGGTCTTCAGCGCTGCGATCACCGAGCTGCTCGGCTGGTCGGCCGATATGGCGGCATCGTTGAAAGCGTTGTCGGAGCCGCTGTCGATAATCGCCTTGTATTGTTGGTAGCGGGCGCTGGCGCGTGCCGTGTCGGCCTGCGCCACGATGAGCTGGGCGTTCAGATCAGCAAGCTGCTTGTCGCTCATCAGCTGGCCGTCACTGTTGGCGGACAGTCCGTGTTCGGCCCTGAATTTCTCGACCGCCAGCGATGCCTGCTGCGAGCTCTCGCGCAGTTCCGTCAACCGACCCTGCAGCCAGACCGCCGCGCGCTCGGTGGCGTCGAAGCTGGCATCGAGCTGGTCGGCGAGATAGGCCTCGGCATAGGCCTTGGTGATCGCCGCCGACAATGCCGGGTCCGTCGACTGATAGCCGAGCGCGATGACGTAGCTTCGCCCGACACGCTCCGCCCTCACCTCGTTCTGCAGCTTGAGGATTGCGTAATCGCGACTCGACGTAGCGATAAGTGCATCACGGGTGGCAGGGTCTAGCTTGCTGATGTCAGCTACGCCCGGAATGGTGGGGCTGGGGCGGACAAGCTGGATCAGGCCGCGGATGAACCCGACACCCTTGGCCAACGCCGACTGCGGCGGGTTCATGAAGGCATCGTTCTGGCTGAGCTTTAGCTTGTCGACGACCACCGCGGCAAGCCGCGTCGAGGTCAGGATCTCGATTTGGCTCAGAATGGCGGAATCGGTCTGCATCGTCGTCGACGCCGCCGAGATGTCGTCGACGATCTTGTTCAGGCCCTCGTCGATCAGCACGCTTGAGACCGAGACAAATTTGGGCGGCGTGGTCTGCAGATATAGCATGCCCAGGAAAAGGCCGATGGCGGCGCACACGGCAACCACCTTGGCCTGCCGCGCGGCCATGCCAAGCAGCCGCTCGATATCGATGAAGTCGTCACCGTTTCCTGCATCCGAATTCGGCAATGGCATCCTCTTGTCGAGAGGAAAGTTGGCATAATTCATCGTCGGTCCAATTCTAGCTTACAGGCGCCTCGAAGATCGGGAGCATCGCCAAAAGCAACGCAAGCATCGTGCCAGACTGCGCAGGTCAGTCGACCCTCGCCGTCAGCCGCCCGACAATGCTCCCGAAAGATGGGCATTATGCGGCTTCTTCCTGACGTTCATGCGACCGGACGAACTCCTGAAGCATCTCGAAAACCGGGCCCTTCATGTCGTCGCGCGCCAGCGCGAACGCGATGTTGGCTTGGATGAAGCCTTCCTTGGAACCGCAGTCGAACATGCGGCCCAAGAAGGGCTGGGCAAAGAATGGCTGGTCCTTCGACAGGCGGACCATGGCATCGGTCAGCTGGATCTCGTTGCCGGCGCCGCGCTGCTGATTGCCGAGCAGCGCGAAGATCTCGGGCTGCAGGATGTAGCGGCCGTTGATGTAGAAGTTCGACGGGGCGTTGGCCGGGGCCGGCTTTTCGACCATGGCCGAGACCTCGAAACCGCCGCCAATATCGGCGCCACGGCCGACGATGCCGTATTTGTTGGTTTCGCTCGGATCGCAACGCTCCACTGCGATGACGTTGCCGCCGGTGCGCTCATAGAGCCCGACGGTTTCGGCGAGACATCCGCGCCCGCCGAAGGACACCATATCAGGCAGGAGCAGCGCGAATGGCTCGTTGCCGATGACTTCGCGGGCGCACCAGACCGCGTGACCGAGGCCTTGCGGCGACTGCTGGCGGATGAAGGAAGTGGCACCGGCCACCGGCAGCATGCTTTCGAGCGCTTCCAGTTGGGTCTTCTTGCCGGTCTGCTCCAGGGTGCCGATTAATTCCGGATGCAGGTCGAAATAGTCCTCGATGACCGCCTTGTTGCGGCCGGTCACGAACACGATGTGCTCGATGCCGGCTTCGAAAGCTTCGTCCACCGCATATTGCACGACAGGCCTGTCGACCACCGGAAGCATTTCCTTCGGCATCGACTTGGTCGCCGGCAGGAAACGTGTTCCAAGCCCCGCCACCGGTATCACGGCCTTCCTGATTTTCTTCATCGCAAATTCCTTCTGAGGAGATCGACTACAGTCCCTTCACAGGCCACGAAAAATCCCTCCATGTGCCTGCATCTTCACCTCCCCACCCCCACGGCAAATTGTGCCGCTACGCGTCGCAACCGCACGGCGATCGGCATGCCCATATGCCTGACCGCCGCCGGGTCGCTGAGCGCCGTCCGGATCGCCTTGAGCGGGGACCGCGCCTTGATGTGCTGAACCATCGCCAGGAAGGAGGCCGCCTTGCGCAGGCTGCGGCCGCGCCGCGCAAACGCCGCCTGGGCTGCCTCATCCATCCGATGGGTTTGAGCGAACATCTCGTCTGCCTTGCGCATCGCTTCGACATGATGAAGCTCGAGCACACGCGAGATGGAGCCGCTGCGAATGTGATAGGCGTATCCGATATCAGGCTCGACCACGCATCTGCCGCCCTTGGCCAGGGCTTCGGCAAAAAGGATATAGTCCTCGCCGATCCTCAGTTTCTCGTCATAGCGAAGCCGGTTTTCGTCCATGAACCGGCGCTGGAAGATCGGCTTGAGGTAGCCGAGATTGAACTTCGATTCGAAGACGATATTGCCGGCGATATAGGTGGCCAGCGAAATCTCTCGCAAGCCTTCCAGATAGTGTCGCGGGAACATCGCATCCTCGATCACCCCGTCCTCGCGGATGACCTGGAGATTGTCGACAGCGATCTGGGCACCCGCCTTTTCAGCACAGTCGATCATGGCGGCGATGCGCAGGGGAAAGACGGCGTCGTCGGAATCGAGAACCGCGATCCACCGGCCGCGGGCAACGTCGAGCCCGGCATTCCTGGCGCCGCCGGGACCGCAATTCCTGGCCAGGGCTACGACGCGCACAATGTCCCTGGGATAGGCCCGCGCCACGTCGAGCGTGGCATCGCGCGACTGGTCGTCGACGACGATGATCTCGACGCTGACGCCCTTTTGCGCAATGGCACTGGCGATCGCGCGGTCGAGGGTCGCCTCGGCATTGTAGGCGGCAATGACGAAGGAGACATCGGGGACTGAACCATCGGGGGTCGGGGAAACGTCAGGCTGCACGCTTGCCTCCTTCCCCAGCTGAGGGCTGGCCGTAGAGGCGGATTTCACGGATGCCGACAAGGCCGCTGACGACCCCGACATGCATGATGCCGCGCAGGACGCTGCGGTTCCTGCGCACCGGGCTGGCGACAAAGGGAAGTGCCGCGGCGAAACAATAGGCTGCCTTTGCCGCGGCGACACCGACATGCTTGACCAGACCAATGCCACGCGCGCTGCTGCCCAGGAGGTGACCATGCGTCTGACCGACGCGAAAACGGCGGCGGCCGAGCCAGTCGAACGCGGCCCTTGAGCGCGGCACCACCTCGTCCACCCAAGCGTCTTGAGCGAAGGCGATGCGGCCGCCGGCCTTGACCATCTGGTCGAAAAGCTCGGTGTCTTCGCCGCCGGTCTGGCCGCGCGCCAGGCTGAAGCGGCGGCCGCGCAAGCTGTCCGATCCCATACGCAGCAGGACGTTGCAGGTGTAGCCGGTGCGGATCTCGCCGCGCACCCAGACCGGCAAGGTCGAGTGGAAATCGCCGCGCCGCATCCAGTCGGGCGCATCCGGATGGTAGAGCGCGCGGACCGGGCCGAGCACGGCGGCAGCACCACTCTCTTCAGCCGTCGCGACCAGATCGGCCAGCCAACGGGTAGAGGCGGTTTCGTCATCGTCGATGAAGGCGAGGAAATCCGCCGCGCTGGCGTCAAGGCAAGCGTTGCGCGCGATCGAGATGTTGCGCGCCGGGGCATGCCGATAACGGATCGGCAACGCCAATTCCCGTGACAGCGCCGTCACCAGCGCCTGCGCGCTTGGCGTGTCGTCATTGTCGGCGACGATGACGCTGATATCGAACCCTGCCGGCATCTCCATGGCGGCGAGCGAGCGCAGCGTGTCGGCCAGCTCCGGCCGCCGGAACGTACAGACGCCGATGTCGATGCTGCGGTTCTTGCCGGCCATCACGCCACCCTGCGTCGTGTGCCGAGGCCGAGAAGTTGCAGCCAGAAGCCGACGGACCAGCCGAAATGCATGACCATGGCCGAAACACCGGCCAGCGCGATATCGGCATTGCGTTCGCGAATGGCCGTCACCAGGCCGTAGCCCAGGCATACCGCCGCCCAGATCAGCAACGGCACCGCCGCCATCCAGTGGACGAAGGAGAAGGCCGCCAGAAGCACCACCGGGAAGACTGCCAGCGGCACCATCTGCCGGACCTTCGGGATAACGCGGTGCTTCAGCACATTCTTGGCGCGGCCACGGCCATAGCCGAGATACTGGAAATAGAGACCCTTGAGCGAGGCGCGCGGGTAGTAGACCATCTGCGTCTTGCCGCTCATCCAGATCTTGTAGCCGGCTTTTCTCAGCCGGTAGTCGAGCTCGGCATCCTCATTGTGGCTGAACGTTTCGTCATAGCCGCCAACGGCACCGAAGGCCGATATCCGCATCAGCGCGTGATGGCCGTGGTCGACCCATTCTCCGGCGGAGAGGTGACGATGCTTTGAGCCACCGGTGCCGAGTTTCGAATTCTGCGCAGCCGCGACCGATTTCTGCACGGCGCCGCTGCCGCTGGTCAGCATCGATACCACGACCGAATCAGCTGATGTGGCCAGTGCTTCCTCAAGCAGCCGGTCGCAGTAGTCATCGGGATAGCCGCCATGCGCGTCGATGCGGATCAGATACTCGGCACCCTCACCAAACGTACCGACGGCGAGATTGATGGCCGCGCTCTGGATGCGCCGCTTGTTGTGCAGCAGGATGACGCGCGCATCCTTCGCTGCGATCTGCTCGACAATGGCCAGCGTGCCGTCGGTGCTGCCGCCATCGGCGACGATAATCCTGGCACCAAGCCTTTCAGCAGCGGGCCGCAATTGATCGAGCAGCGCACCGATATGGGCTGCCTCGTTCAAGCAGGGGATCACGATCAGGCTGGAGGGAAGCGCTTGCGTCATCGGGCGATATCCATCCTATGCCAAGGCCTCAGTCGCGAGGGGTTCGCGCACACTCGTCAGGCGGCGAAGTTTTTCGACCAAGGCCCTGCAGTCGCTGCGATCGTAGCTCCACGTCCGCGGATTGTGGGCAAGCACGCGCGCCTTCAGCCTGCCGAAGCGGTGCTCCTCCATCTTGCCGAGCGCGGTTTCGAGCGCGTCTGATGAAGCCTGCGGCAACAGGATGCCGATATCCTGCTGGCTGAGGAACCGTCCGGTTTCCGTATGGCCCATCGAGATTGGCACCGCTCCGAAGCGGCAGCCTTCATAGAGGCGGTTGGGCAGCAGCCATTCCGAATTCTGGCCCTCTTCGAAGAAATCGATTGCCCAGGAAAAATGCACGTCCCGGTAGATCGCCGCCATGTCCTCCGGATTGCGATAGGGCCCGCGAAACGACAAATAAGGCTCGGCATCGACGAAGGCATGGAAATCGGGGAATTCGGAGAGTGCCGGGCGGCCGCGCAGCACGACCTCGAAACGTCCATTCATGCGGCGCGTGAAATCGGCGAGCAGCTCAAGCGAGCGGCGGCAGCGCAGCGCCCCGAACCAACCGATCCGCCATGGCGGGGCGACAGATCCTTCCACCGCCGCACCTTCGTTGGGCAGGATCGCCGCGGCCTCGAAATATTTGTTCTCGACGAGTTCGACGGGAGCGGCGACCTGCCGGAAGGGCTTGAAATAATTGGCGATGAAGGCGGGCGAACTGGTCACCAGCAGCTTCACGTCGCGCGCCAGATGGCGCTCCGTGGCGCGTAGCGCCTTGCCGAGGACATCGTCGCGGAGTACCAGGCGGTGGATGTCGAGGCATTCATAGACGATCGGCACCGTGGCGCCGAAAGCCGATTTGGCGCGACGGGCAAGTGCCAGCATTTCCAGGTTGCGCGCGATGATGAGATCGGGCCTCGGCGTGCCCGCCAGCTTTGAACCGATTGAAATCGCAGCTTTCGCCACAGCCGCCAGGCGCTGGGCGAATCGTCCGTCGCGCGTCGCGCCAAGGTCTATTGGCCGCAATCCTTCTATATCGGCAATCGGGGTGGCGGTGCGGCGGAAACCTGCGAGGGTAACCTTGGCGCCACCTGTCCTGAGCATTGTGATCCGCCGGCGAACCGCCGGATCGGAAACATCGTGCACCAGGTACAAGACATGCAGCATGAAAACTCGACCGCTGTTTGACCCCACCCAAAGGGATGCTAGTACAGCTCTTGCTGCATCGCAACATTTTTGGCGCGGCAATGGACATTTTCTGTTGCACTGCAAAATTATTGCCGTAGTTTGGCGTTGGCGGCGGACGTGGATTTTCAGGGTTCGGAAATCCGCGCAAAAATCAGGAATCCTGAATTTGGAAGCCAACCCATTCGATCCGCCAGAAGGCTCGCTCCGCAAATCAGTGGGGCGCGGCGCGGTGGTCACGGCCATGGCGCAATCAGTGCGGGTTGCGACGCAGATCATCTCCGTCATCGTGCTGTCGCGGCTGTTGTCGCCGCAGGATTTCGGCGTGGTGGCCATGTGCGCGCCGGTGCTGGCCTTCATCGCGCTGTTCCAGGATTTCGGGCTGACCCAGGCGACGATCCAGAAAACGGGCATACGCAACGAAGAGGTGAACTACCTCTTCTGGATCAATGTCGCTGTCAGCGCGATCCTGGCTTGCGTGCTCGCAGGTGCCGCACCGATGGTCGCCGCCTTCTATGGCGAACCACGCGTGACCGGCCTGGTCGCCGCATTCGGCCTGCAGATCATGGCCTATGGGCTCGGCGCGCAGCATCTCGCGCTTTTGACGCGCCGCATGCAGTTCGGGCGTCTGGCGATCATCGATGTCGCCAGCGCCGTCGCCGGCCTTGTCGTGTCGATCGCCTGGACCTTCATCGACCGTTCCTACTGGGCGCTGTTTGCCGGCACGCTGACCGGCGCGGTGCTGCCGACATTGTGCTATTGGGCAAGCTCACGCTGGCGTCCCGGTCTGCCGCGCAAGGTCGCCGGCATCAGCGAGCTGATCAATTTCGGCGCCGGCATCACCGGCTTCAACTTCGCCAATTTCTTTGCCCGCAACCTCGACAATGTGCTGATCGGCAAATATTGGGGCGAGGCGCAACTCGGCCTTTATGACCGCGCCTACAAGCTGTTGCTGTTTCCGCTGAGTCAGATCACCAATCCGCTGTCGAAGGTCATGGTGCCGGCGCTTTCCAGGCTGAAGGACGAGCCGGACCGCTACCGAAGCGCCTATCTGCGCGTCATGCCGCTGATTCTCGTCGTGGCGCTGCCGGGCGTCGCCTTCGCCACCGCGATGTCGGATGTGCTGATCCCCTTCGTGCTCGGCGAACAGTGGCGCGCAAGCGCCTCGATCTTCCTGGCGCTGGGCTTTGCCGGCCTGCTCCAACCCCTTAACAATCCTGCCGGCTGGCTTTTCGTCAGCCAGGGCCGCTCCGGCGACTTCATGCGCTGGGGCATCATCACGGCGGTAACGTCGGTACTCGCCTTCGCGCTCGGCCTGCCCTATGGCGCGCTCGGTGTCGCGATTGCCTATGCGGTCAGCGAATATCTGCGCACACCGTTCCTGTGGCTCTATGTCGGCAAGAGCGGGCCGCTGCAGGCGCACCATGTGCTGCGCGCCGCAACGCCGTTCGTGCTTGGCGCGCATCTGGCGTTGGCGGCTGTCTGGTTCATCAAACCATGGCTGCCGCAGCAGCATGTCGTTGCCTTGGCCAGTGGCGCCATCCTCGCCTACCTCATCACAACAGTCGTCGCGCTGGCTTTCGCTTCCGGACGCGAGGCCTTGCGCGAGGCGTTGAAAATGCTGCCGGCAAGGTTGCCTGCCGCAACGCCACGTGAGGCGCAGTAATTTGGGCGCCTTCTCCAGCTACGGACATCCACTCGAGGCCTGATCCATGCACTACCGATCGATTTCAGACATGAACGACGCCGTCGTCGGCAACCTTCACCGGCTGCCGCGCGACATTGACCTGGTGGTCGGCGTCCCGAGAAGCGGCGTGCTGGCGGCGACGCTGGTCAGCCTTGCAGCCAACATTCCGATGACCGACCTGGACAGCTTCCTGGAAGGCCGCGTCTACACGTCAGGCATTACCAAACGCCGGGCGGCACTCGACCGTAAGGTCTCGGAGATGCGCAAGGTGGTGGTGATCGACGACAGCGTCGCCGGCGGCAATGCCATGCGCGATGCCCGCGCCCGTATCGAGGCTGCCGGCATTGAGGCCGATTACACATTTGCCGCCGTGTTCGGCCTGGAGCCACAGCATCAGGGGATCGATGTCGTCTTCGAGGTCGTGCCGCATCCGCGCATGTTCCAGTGGAATTTCGTGCACCACAAATTCCTGGCGCAATGCTGCGTCGACATCGATGGTGTGCTTTGCCTCGATCCGACCGAGGCGGAAAACGACGACGGCCCGGCCTATGAGAAATTCCTCAGCGAAGCGCGCCCGCTTCACACCCCGACCCACAGGATCGGCTGGCTGGTCACCAGCCGGCTGGAGAAATACCGAGCGCTGACCGAGGCGTGGCTGGCCAAAAACGGAATCCAGTACGATCAACTCATTATGCTGGACCTGCCAACCAAGGCGGAGCGCCAGCGGCTTGGCGCGCATGGCAGTTTCAAGGCCGATTTCTACCGCAAATCCGATGCCATCCTGTTCATCGAAAGCGAGCATGCGCAGGCGTTGAGAATCACCGAGCTGTCAGGCAAGCCGGTGCTGTGCGTCGAAACGCACATGGTCAGCTTTCCCGACACGCTGTCGCTGCCGGCGCTTGGCCAGGCCGCGCGCAACCTGCCGGCCAGACTGCGGCAGATCAACTCGCCGGAAGGCCGCAAGAGCGCCGCCAAGACCCTTGCCCGCGCATTGCTTGGTGCCCGTGGCTACGAGACGCTAAAAAGCCGGGTTAAACGTCCGGCCTGATCAGCACCATTCGGAGCGCTAAGCAGCCTGCAGCGCGCGCTGCTGCACCGCCCGGTCCAATATAGAGAAGAAGGTGACGAACTGGCGATCCGGATCGAGCTCCGGGCGCCCCGCGAAGCCGCGCGCAAGGCTGGAAACCCGGTCGTACTCCTTGTTGTCGTTCCACAGCAGCCTGATCGCCGCGACCCAGTCAATGAGCGGAGCGTCATAATCCAGCACCGTGCCGCCCGGGCCGATTGCTTCGGGCAGGCCGCCGCGCCGCGAGCCTACGACCGGGATGCCGCTGCAATGGGCCTCCGAGGCCACGCGCCCCCACGCCTCCTCCCATTTGCTCGGCGCAAGCAGGATCCTGGTGCGGCCATAGACCATCTTCATGTCGTTGGTGCGGCTCTCCAGCGTAACATTGCCGAGAGGTGCGATCGTCTCTTCGATGCGCGCCCGATGGTCGTCCTCTAGCTTCCAGCTTTCGACGAACAGGAACGGGATTTCGGGGCAGGCGCCGGCAATGCGCACCGCCAACTCAAAGCCCTTTTCCTCATAGGGGTTGATCAAGGTGACGAACTTACCCGTTGTCGGCGTGCTGTAATGCGTCGGGTTGATGGTCGGCGGGATCACCGTCGCCTCGATGCCGAACTCCTTCTTGTAGGTGCGCGCGGTGAACTCGGAATTGGCGATGTAGAGCGCGCCGCGTAATTCGCGCAGATCGCCGCCCAGTTCATGGAACTCGACATTACGGAGATAGACGACCAGCGGCACGCCCTCGGCCTGCAGCGCCTTGCCCAGCGGAACCGACTTGTGACACTGGACCACCGCCACGTCAGGCTTCTGCCTGCCGACGGCAAAACTTGCCGCCTCCCAGGGAAACCATGACCGGATCACCGGATAGCCAGGATGACTGTCGACGACCGCCGGTTGCCGAAGCAGTTTCATCTTGGCGCGCGCCTTGAGGCCGAACATTCCGTCGCCGAACAGGGCGGCGAGCACCGAGGCTTCATGCCCGTGTTCGATCAGCTGCTGCGCCAGATGATGCGTGCTGGACTGCACGCCGCCACCGAATTCGGGCGGATAGCCGTTGCCGCTGGCAAACAGGACTTTCATGAACCGGCTCCTTGTCGCATTCTGATCTTCTGGCTCTCTTCTCCAAAGCGGCCTGACCGGCAGGCCACTTTCGCCTCACGCACTCTGCGGTGGATCAAGCGTCGCAAACGGGTTGGTGCATGACTGCCATCCCGTGAACCGGATCGGATCATCAGGCGAGCTACGCCAGGCATAGTCCGTCAGCATGTGGAATTCGGCTACGGCCCAACGATCGAAATGCCTGAGATCGCGCCGCTTCTGCTTCGGCAACAAGCCGCGCGCCTGTCCGAGCTTGGTCGTTTCGAGCAAGGTGATGGCATCGCCCAGCTTGTCACTGGGAAATATCCACGGGTTGCGGTTGCGGAACTCAAGCACGAACTGCTGCAGATGCTCGATGCGCATGTTCAGCCTGCCGAGATACTTTTCGAGCGTGACGCGAACCAGATCCTCGTCCGAAAACGAGGAGACAGCAGCATAGGCAACGCCCGTCGAGGCGACGCCTCCCGCCAGGATGGCCAGTGCCGAGCGCCGTGTGACTCCGATCATCAAGTTGCTCCTCTCACGCGATCCGGCTTGCCGCCCGCAAGGACAAGGCTGCCGCGGTCAGGCTGGGGTTGGCGCAGGAGCAGCTCGGATAGGTGCTGGTGCCGACGACAACCAGGTTTCTCAACCGGTGATGGATCATGTTGCTGTCGATCACAGAATCAGCCGGACCGGTGCCCATTCTCAGCGTCCCCTGGACATGCGATTCCGTTGGCCGGATGCCGCGGTCGAAGAGCTTTTCGACCGGCAGCGGCGAAAGCAGGCCAGGCAATTTGTCCAGCGCCCGGGCCATGCCCTTGACCGCGTAGTCCGACGGTGCCTTGAAGCTGACGAAAGCATTGTCGTCCTCGTCGAGGGTGACGAAATTCTCGTGGTCGAGCAGGTTTTCGGTGACCACGACAAGCGGCAATGTCTGGCGCAGCCGACCCTTCTCGGCCCGCATCCCGTGCTGCCAGCGGTTCTCGAAATAAACCAGTGCGGCTGCGTGCTCGGACCGGTGGGGACCGTCATAGAGGCCGAAATTCAGGCCGGTGGTGATGGTGCTGCCGTCGAAATTGTCGACGCCGTCGAGATAGACCTCAAAATTCCAGCCATAGGATTCATGCAGGCCACGCCCGACGAATTCGTCTCCGAGGCCGGATCGCAGCATGATCGCCGCGCTCTGGATGGCATTGGCGCCGAGAATGAAGAGGTCGCCGCCGACCTGGTACTCCTTGCCATCCTTCACGAAGCTGACCAAACGGACCGTGCCGCCGACATGATCGAGCCTGCGCACTTCCGCGCCGAGGCAAACCGAAACGTCGGGATGCTCGAAGACATGCATCAGGCCGTTGTTGACGGTGAATTTGGCGTCGGCCGGACACAGCCAGCAGCGCAGATTGGCACAGCACGAGGTGCGTTGCGCCGTTGGTACCCTCGCCCGCGCGGTCGGCATAACGAAGTGCTGGTCGGGCTGGGCCGCCTTCATCATCTTGTCGGGCGTCGACATGCGATGCGGCGGTTGCGGAAACGGTTTTGAACGCGGCAGCATCTGCGCCATGTCGGGATCGCCGGAGATCGACATGATCTCTTCGGCATCGCAGTAGAACGGCTCGACATCGTCATAGCTGATCGGCCAGTCATTGCCGATGCCGTAGGTGCTTTTCAGCCTGAAGTCGTTGGGATGGAAGCGTGGTGTCTGCGCGAACCAGCAGTTGGTGCCGCCGCCCAGCCCGATGGTGTAATTCCACGGCTTGTCGGAGTTGGTCTTGTAGGTCGTCTCGTCGTCGATGTCGGTGTTGGCGTTCTGGTCGAGCTGCCATTCATGCGTGTTGTGGCGGCCCCATTCCAGGACCAGGATGCGCGCCCTACGCCGCCTGGCGAACTCGTGCAGGAAGAAGGCCGAACCGAAACCGGAACCGATCGCGACAACATCGAAATGATCCCTGGTGATTTGCTCGGGCTTTACGTCCAGCACCATCAGCCACAACTCCTTTCCGCGCCGGGTGCGCGTGCCAGCTCCTGTTTGCTCTTCGCGTCCGGTCTCACGCCGCCAGTCTGCCTATCGAGTGGTATTCGATGCCGTGGCGCGCCACGACCTTGGGGTCATAGAGGTTGCGGCCGTCGAAGATGACCGGCGTGGTCAGCGCATCCTTCAACGCATCGAAGGACGGCGCGCGGAAACTCTTCCATTCGGTGGCGATGAGCAGCGCATCGGCGCCGCGCAAGGCCGCTTCCTTGGTGCCGCACAAAAGCAGGTCGTCGCGCAGGCCGTAGATGGCCTGGCATTCCTGCATCGCCTCGGGGTCATAGGCCTGCACGGTCGCACCGGCGTTCCAGAGCGCTTCCATCAGCACACGCGCCGGCGCTTCGCGCATGTCGTCGGTGTTGGGCTTGAAGGCCAGGCCCCACAGCGCAAAGGTCTTGCCCTTGAGACTACCCTTGAAATAGCGGTTCACCTTGTCGAACAGGACGGATTTCTGGTCGTTGTTGCGCTCCTCGACGGCGCGCAGCAGCTTGGCGTCGAATTTGACGCCCTCGGCGGTCTTGATCAGGGCGCGCACGTCCTTGGGGAAGCACGAGCCGCCATAGCCGAGACCCGGATAGATGAAGTGGTAACCGATGCGCGGATCGCTGCCGATGCCCTTGCGCACCTCCTCGATGTCGGCGCCAAGCTGCTCGGCCAGATTGGCCATCTCGTTCATGAAGCTGATCTTGGTCGCCAGCATGCAGTTGGCGGCGTATTTCGTGAATTCGGCGCTGCGCACGTCCATCACGATCATCTTCTCGTGGTTGCGGTTGAAGGGCGCGTAGAGCTCGCGCATCACCGCCTCGGTCTCTTCGCTGTCGGTGCCGACGATGATGCGGTCCGGCTTCATGCAGTCGGCGACGGCCGAGCCTTCCTTGAGGAATTCGGGATTGGAGGCGACGTCGAAGCCCAGATCCTCGCGCCCCCTCTTCTTCAGCGTCTCGGCGATCCTGGCCTTGACCTTTTCGCAGGTGCCGACCGGCACGGTCGACTTGCCGACGACGATCTTGGCACTATCCATCTCACGGCCGATGGTCTCGGCAACGGCCAGCACATATTTGAGATCGGCCGAACCATCCTCGCCGGGCGGCGTGCCGACCGCGATCATCTGGATTTCGCCGTGCCTGACGGCGGCGGCGGCATCGGTGGTGAACTTGATACGACCGGCGGCGTGGTTTTCCTTGACGAGGCTCTCAAGGCCCGGCTCGAAAATCGGGACGAGGCCCTGGTTGAGCCGTTCCACCTTGTTGGCGTCGATGTCGACGCAAACAACCTGGTGGCCAACCTCGGCAAGCACCGCAGCCTGCACGAGGCCTACATAGCCAATTCCAAACACCGTCAAGTTCATTCGGTTTCATTCCTGTCCAGGGCCGTGATCCGTTTTCGGTCCGGCCGGTTCAATTCGTCTTTCCCAACTCTTTTACGCTGCACACGAGCGATTCTGGAAACTGACATGGCTCGCCGAGCGCGGTGAAGGCAACGCGTTCGACCTGCAGCGAAAGCTTGCGACCAGGATCGGCGAACGCGCCCATCCAACCCTTCATGGTGTCGCTGCCCCAAAGGCTGAAGAATATCTTCTGCGCATGGCTGGGCAGTTTTGTCGGATCGGTGATGGTGTTCACCAGCTGGCCGTTGACGTACCAGCGCAGACTGTCCTTTTCCCAGACGAAGGCGTAGTCGTTGAAGGCTTTGTCGGTGCCGCCCGTCACGTCGACCAGCTTCTCGTTCTTGCCCTTGCCGCCGATATAGGCGTTGATCTGCACCTTGGAGGTGTCCTTGGTCAGGATCTCGAAGTCGATCTCGTCCCAGGGCTGCTTGTCGGACGGACCGATATAGGAAAAGAAAGCCGCGTTGAGGCCAGGACCGGTGTCGGTCTTCATCCGCGCCTCGTAGGTGCCGTAGCCGAAGCGCTGCTTGGTCTGGATCTCGCCACAGGCGAACTCACGATCCTTCAGCTTCTGCTTTTCGAAGCCAAGCGACAACACCCCGTCGGAAAGCGCGACCAGCCCCTTCGACCAGGTGCAGTTCTGATGGCTGCCGTTGTTCCAGCCGTCGGACACATACCAGCGCGACCGATCGAAGCTTTTGAAATCATCGACGAAAGAGGGGGCGGACTGGATATCCTGTGCATGGGCGGGGGCCGCCGGAAGGCTGCCAAGAGCGGACAGCAAGAGCGCCCCGATCAAACCCGACCGCCGCAGGCCGGTTTGCCGGGTCATATGCGCGAAGGGCGATGCGTCAATCGCTATCGTGGACGTGGTTTTCGGATCCGAATTCATACCAAACTCACCTTTGTGCTGTGTGTCCCCAACCCAAAGTCGACGTTTGAACCGCTTCCAAACGGGCCAACCTTGACCTCCTCTTTGACCCTCCCGAAGTCCCTTTCCTGTCTCGCATCACATCTTTGCAGCAGTTCCCGCGCCTTCATGGTCACGCCCGGCGGGTGCCCGCAGGCCTGCCGAAGTCGACCGCGGCGGCCGAATCGGCATTCTCGTCAAAGACCATATCCAACGAATGACGCAGTTCTTTCATCATGCCGTTCTGGCGCGACAGCGCCGCGATGCGGCGCTCGCAATTCAGGATCGACCCTGTCAGCGCGCTGACTTCGGATGACCGCTTCTGCGAGGCCGAGCCGTTTTCCATGGCTTCGACGAGGAAGGCCGCGTTGGTCGCCGTCTTGCGGTAGCGGCTCTCCAGGCCGGTTCTCTCAGCCTCGATCTCGGCGGAGATCTGCTCGAACAGCTTCGCCAGCCGATCGAGGCGCGCGATGTCGGCCTGCCGGTCGCGGGCCGGATCCCTTGATCTGAAGCCGAATATCGAGGCCATGGGCTTAAATTCCTGTCATCGCCGGCTTGCCTGCCGGACACCTGGCCGATCCCCGCAACCGGGGCTGAAAAACTCGTACCGCGTCGTCCAACTCCGCTGACGGGAGAGACTTCGGACCAATCCGATCGGGGGCCAGTTCGGTTGGTCGTCCAATTTGCTGCACCGCAACATAGACTGCCATCGTCGGAGCGATGAGGCAACCTCCCATTTCATAAACTCATAAATCTGACGGAAATGGTTTGCGTGGTGAGTTTGCCTGCTGGCGGGTAAACCGGGCATTCCCAGCGCCTTACCGCTCCTTGCCCGCACTGGTCCCGGCCATCAGGAAACGCAGCGGCGGCACATGTTTGTGCCCGGAGACAAGGCCAACGCGACGAAACAGCGCCGCGAGCTTGTCTGACGCGACGCCCTGAACAATTGGCACCAGGTTGGATTGGCTTGCGAAGGCATAGGCCGCGGCAGAAGCCAGCCCGCGCTCGGCCTTCACGTCGAGGAAATTGCGCAGCCGATATTTGTCGCGCACATGCCGCTCATGCCGCCGCAGCACCGCTTTGGAGCCTTCCGGCAGGCTGTCGATCGCCAGCAGCGCCAGATCCGCGTCGGCCAGCCGCTTCAGGTCCTGCGTCTTGTGGCGGCCGCTGAGCGAATCGGCGCGCACGATGGCACCATAGCCGCAGGAACGGATGACCTTGAACCTTGCCCCGTGGGCGACGGCGCGGGCGTAGAGTTCGTAATCCTCACCCAGCCGCAAGCTCTCGTCGTAACGCAACCGGTGCCGGTCGAGGAAGGCACGGCTGATCACGGGCTTCAGAAAGCCAAGCTCGTCCCTTTGCACGCTGCGCCGGGAGATGTTGCCCTCGACGAAGCGCTCGAAATCGAGGAATTCCGGATCGGCGGCAAAATCCGGGGCGACGATTTTCGTCGCGTCGCTCGTCGCGTCATCCCTGATGAGCATGATGTTGTCGGCCGCGAAATCCCAATCGGCGCCGGCAAACAGGGTGCGAAACCGGCCCTCGAGGAAGAAGTCGTCGGCGTCCAGAATGCTGATGAACGGCGCTTTTGAGCCGGCGATCGCGGCATTGCGGGCGAAGGATGGGCCGCGATTGACGTCGAGGCGCATGACCTTGAGGCGTCCGCTGCCGTCGTCGGCGGAGCGAGCGACCTCAGCGGTATTGTCGGTGGAGCCGTCGTCGACAACGACGACCTCGGCCACCTCAGGTTCACGCAACGCGGATGCGATGGCAACCGCGATCGTGAGCCCCGCGTTTTTGGCCGCGATGATCACGCAGACCTCGGATTTCGTCATCGACATGAATTTTGCCTCTTGCACAGGTTCCGATATGCCCTCGCCCTGTACGTATTCCGACACAACCGCCATCACGGACTGGCCGGCCGTTCGAAGATGCGGCGGCTGATGTCGGCCGACGCCGCCCAGCCGGCCTCCGCCAGGTAGCGGACGGGAGCCTTGCCGCACAATTCCCACAACACGGTTCGCCGCTGCGGCCATCGCAGCGACGACAGCCATGGCGCGATGACCATGTTGAGCAGATCCTCATTGCCGATGCGCGACAGGATCGGCTTGGCCCGCTCGGACAAAAGCGTGCCGGTGCCGCCCAGCAACACGTCGGCGGCGCGCAGGCCGAGCAGCAGTGTATCGTCCAGCCCCTGGCTCACCGCCGCATCGAGCACGCGGCGCTGATCAGCCTCGTCGAGACGGTTGGCGCTGGCCCTGATGTCACAGACATAGCCGGCGCAGGGCTCGCGGTTGAACAGCGCCTTGGCGACGCTGATGCAGGACAGCATCAGCGTGTCGGCGGCCGAGGTGAATGGCACTTCGACGCCGGTGATCTCGACCAGCCGTTTGCGCCGCAGGAACCCATCGGCGTCACGCGGACTGGGCGAGCCGGGCTGCTGGAGGCGATGGTGGAGGTCGACGGTGGATGCTTTAGGCCCATTGTCGCGAATCATGTGCTGCTCGCCAAGGAAACGAACCCACCAGACCGAGCGTGACTTGCCAGCAACCTCGTAGCCGATCGAGCGTAGGGCATCGCGGGCCCTGGAAAACCCGGCGGGTGAAACCAGGATGTCGACATCGCCCGAAGGCTTCATGAAATGATCGTCGTAGAGCAGATGCTGCTGGAACGGACCCTTGAGAAAGACGAAGTCGATCTGCCTGTCGCGCAGCGCCTGATAGATCGCCATCGAATCCATGAGGCAGGCGGCATTCATCGAAACCGTGCGTCGGCGATACGTGTCGAGCCACTGGAAGAGTTCGGCCGGCCTGTCGCCCGCCGGCGCACGCGAAAGCGCCTTCAGAACGAAGGTGGCGACCTTGTTCAGCCTGGCGATGTCGGCGACTGCGGCATCGGAAAGGCCCAGCGTCGGAACGTCGCCGACCGAGGCCACCGCGCCTGAGAAATACAACCGCAGGCAGGCCTGCACATAGGCTATCTCGTCGGCGCAGTCAGCTGCGCGCAGTCGTTCATAGGAACTTTCCGGCAAGGCCATTGAGCGCACAGTCTCCAAAAAGCGGTTCACGCGGCGCGTATGCTGCAAGTGCGAAGCAAAGCATCCTCAAAAACCTCGGCGCCGTAAAGCGTTTCCTTTCGCAGTGCGGAATTTTACAACCAGAGCGTTTGCAGACCTTTCCCAAGAGCGGCGAGATATGCGGTTGAAATTCCAACCCTATCGAGGCACTTTAGCCGACCATCATCACGCTCGGCTAACAGAAATTCCATTTTTTTAGCGGCGCCTAAAAAAGCGCCAACAATAACAACTTTTTATGCAAGCAAAATCAATTGCTTAAAGAATCGCCAGCTGCGAGACCCAACTGCACCCGGTTTAAGCCCAATAGAGGCAGAATTTTGAGCAGTTCGCACACGCATGGTGACGTCCGCAACCCGTAATTGATTAACCAGAGGTAAATCAGGCTTGACTCATAAATGGTGCCATGCAGCTATTGCAGCGCAGCATGAAAGTGCTGACGGCACTCGACAGGCCGTTTCCAGTCCTCATTGGAGAGTAAAATGGAACAGAATGTTGAAAAGCATGAGTACGAAACGCCCAGCCTGACGGTACATGGTTCGATCGAAACCATCACCCAGGGTGGTGGCGGCAGCACGGCAATCGACGCGTCGTTTCCGGCGCACACCCCGATTGGCGATCTGACGTTCTCCTGAGACTAGCCTGGTTCTGGAGGAGTGACGTTGGGCCTCCAGGATTGAAGACCGTGAATGGAGCCGGGGATGAAAATCCCCGACTTTCCCTTTTTGAACTGACGACGCGTAGACCGTGTGTTTCAAACGAGGTTTTGGATGAACTGGAACCCATCCGAGCGCGATAATGTGAGCGCCACGAAGGACGCCGTGGCTTGCGACTTCGGTGAAGGCCTCGCGCTCCTCAATCTTAAATCCAATGTTTATTACAGCCTCAACGGCGTCGGCGCGTTCATCTGGGAGCTGATTCAGGAGCCGAAGTCGATCGCCGATATCCGTGGCGCTGTGCTTGCGCGCTACAATGTCGACGCCGAGCGCTGCAAGGCCGACGTCGACGCCTTGCTGAAAGGCCTGGCCGAAAACGGACTTGCGAGGCTGCACAATGAGGCACTTGTCTAGGCCGGTTCCGCAAAAGGCCGTGGTTTCGCGGCAAAGACCCGCGGCGGAAAGACGTCCGAGGCCAGCGAACCGTCGGCCCCGCAAGCCGGGCTTGGCCAGGGTTCTCTCCCTGAGCGGCTCCGAAGCACTCTTCCTTTGCCATTGCCTGCTGGTGGTCACGACCGTCCGGCTTGGGCTGACGTTGTTCTCGTACAACCGTGTTCGCGGCATGGTGACCCGGCTCAACGCGCACCAGTGCGCCAGCATGGGCGAGTTGCGGCTCGTCGCCTGGGGGGTTACCGCGGCCGCACGGTTCGTGCCGCGCGCCTCTTGCCTCACCCAGGCGCTTTCGGGCCAATACATTCTCGCGCGCCAGGGCAATGCCTCCAACATCCGCATCGGTATCGAACGCGGCACCGGCGAGCAACTGAAAGCGCATGCCTGGCTGGTCAGCGACAACCATGTCGTGCTTGGCGGCTCCATCGATGGTTTCGCGCATCTGGTAGACCACGGCAGCCGATGAGCGGCGTGGCCGGAATCCTGCTGCGACAGGAGCCCGCGCCGGCGGACGCAGCGACCGACATCCAACGGATGCTGGCACGCATGCGCCATCGCGGCCCTGACGGAAATTCATGGTGGCTGGACAGCGGCATCGCGCTTGGCCACGCCTGGCTGAACACGACCGATGAAGCCGGCCCCGGCCCGCTGACCATGGCCGGCGGCAAGCTCGCCATCACCGCCGATTGCCGGCTGGACAATCGCGACGAGCTGATGGCGAGGCTCGGCATACGCGATAGGTCGGTCGCGGACGCGACATTGCTGATGCGGGCCTATCTGCGCTGGGGGGAAGCCAGCCCCGTGCATCTGCAGGGCGATTTCGCCTTTGCGATCTGGGATGCCGAGCGGCAGCTGTTGTTTTGCGCGCGCGACCATTTCGGGGTCAAGCCATTCTACTACCACGCAGCGGACCGGCGCTTTGCCTTCGCCTCCGAGATCGGGCCGATGCTTCGCCTCGACGGGATTGGCGCGCGCATCAGCGAGCACAGCATTTCGGGGTTCCTGGCAGGACTTCCCGACGACCCACAATCCACCGCCTACAGCGATATCTTCAGCCTGCCGGCGCGCCACAGCCTCACCGTCACGGCACAACAGGTGGTGCTGCGCCGATATTGGCAGATCGAGCCGTCGCCGCGACCGTTGCGGTCGGATGCGGCGGAAGAATTCGCCCATCTGTTCTCGCAATCGGTGCGCAACCGCATGCGCGGAAGCCAGTCGATCGGCGCGATGCTGAGCGGCGGCCTCGATTCCTCGTCGATCGCCTGTGTCGCCGGCCTGCAGAACGCCACCGATCGCAAACCGAAGCTGCCGACCTTCTCGCTGATTTTCGACAAGGGCTCGCCGATGGACGAGCGCCCCTTCATCGATGCCGTGCTCGATCAGCAGAAGACCGACCCGACGCTGATCCCTGTCGGCAATTACGCACCCTTTGCGGAATTCGAGCGGGTCCTTGAAGAGCAGGAAGGTACCTTCCTGGCACCGGGCCTGACGCTGACCCGCGGCATCTACCGGACGGCAGGTGCCAAGGGCCTCAAGGTGCTGCTCGACGGCCATGGCGGCGACGAGGTCGTTTCACAAGGACATGGCCATCTGCACGAGCTTGCCAATGGCGGCAGGTGGCTTGACCTTTGGCGCGAGGTCCGCAGCGCCTCCAACACCTATGGCGACAGCACGTTTGGCCTCTATTTCCAGTTCCTGACCCTTTACGGGCCAGCCTGGCGGATCGCCAAGGCGAGACAGATCGCGAATCGGGTTCTCAACAAGATACGCAAGCCCACGCAAATGCAGCGCGGCCGCAGCTGGCGCGACCTGGTCAATCCGGACCTGGCCAGGCGGACCGACCTTATCGACCGCTTCCACCGGGCCGGCTACATGCCGCCCGGCGTCCAGGCCAGCGACGCGCTCAGCCATCGCTGGATCTTGTCCAACGGCTACGTGCCGCACTCTTTCGAGGTGCTCGACAAAGCCGCCGCCAATTTCGGCGTCGAACCGCGCTATCCCTTCTGGGACAAGCCGCTGGTCGAATTCTGCCTGGCGCTGCCGGGCGAGGAAAAACTCAGCCACGGCTTTGGCCGCTATGTGCTGCGCCGCGCCATGGAAGGCATCCTGCCGGCGGAGGTCCAATGGCGGCGCACCAAGATCGATTTCACCGCCAATCTCGTCAACGGCATGGTGCGCAACCACCGCGACCTGCTGGAAAAGCTGCTCGTTTCGGATGCCGGCCGCATCGCACCCTATGTCAACCTGCCACAGGTGAGCGCCGCCTATGCGCGGCTGCTGCGCCAGCCCGACCAGGCGGCGCCCCTCGACGTCCAGTACGTCTGGCGCTCGGCTTCGCTGTCGCTGTGGCTGCGGCAGGTCCAGCATGGCGGCAGCCCCGCATGATGCCTCGCAACCAGCCGCTCGCCACCTACCTTGATAATCCGCCTCCGCTTGGCGGGATGGTCAGAAAGCGCCGTTTCTACCGGGCGTACGGCCTGACCATCGCGTCCGACGTGGCGTTGCCTGAACTGGAGCCGGCGGAACCGGCGGAGCCGGATATCCTGATCGCCATCGGCACGATCGACATGCCGAAGCCTTCGCCCGAGGCCGCGACGATCTTCCGCTTCGAGCCGGACCGGCAATATCTGGCATGGCATGCCGTTGGCGCCTTCCTGATCAGCGATTTCAGCCGCATCGACATCGAGCCGGCGGCCGGGGTCGACGACGCGCTGCTCGCCTTCCCGTTGCTGGGACCGGTGTTGGCGCTGCTGCTGCACCAGCGCGGCCTGCTCGTCCTGCATGCCAGCGCCATTGCGGTAGCCGGCAAGGGCGCCATCTTCATGGGCGACAAGGGCGCCGGCAAATCGACAACGGCAAGCGCTCTGATCCAGGCCGGGCATGATCTGCTTACCGACGATGTCGTGGCGCTCGATCTCGCGAACCCGGACGCACCGATGATCGTTCCGGGCTTTCCGCAGATCAAGCTTGCCGCCGACGCCGCGGCCGCGATCTCGCTTGGCCAGGCGGAGGTGCGGCCGCAAGTGCATCCGGCGATCGAGAAGATGCAACATCGCCTGCACGGCGCCTTCTCCGGCGGCACGGTGCCGGCGACCAGAATCTATGTCCTCGAGCGCGGCCAAAGAGCCGCGGTTACGGCCTTGCCCGGCATCGCCGCCTTGCCGGCGATCATCAAGTTTTCCTACGTGACGCGGTTCGGCCGCGCGGCGCTGTCGGGCGATTTCGCGGCGCTGCATTTTCGCCAGTGTTCAGCAATCGCTAACCATGTCGGCGTGTTCCGGCTGGAAGTCCCGGCCGGCCTCGACAGGATTGGCGAGGCCGTGGAGTTGATCGAAACCGATCTGGCAGCCGGGAGTCTGGCAGCCAAGGATCTGGCGGCTGGCCGTCGGCAGCGGTGAGCGCAATCATGGCGAAGCCTTCAATCCTCCGTCTGTCGTTGTTTCGCGATGTTGCCGCGCTCGGCGCCGTCATTGCCCAGATCGGCGGCCGGCGAACCTGGACGGCGCTGCTGTTCCTGATCCTCGGCAGCCTGACGGAGGGCATTTCCATCCTGCTTTTGGTGCCGCTGCTGCACCTGGTCGGGCGCGCCGACCAGGATTTCGCGGTGCGTTTGCCGAACAATGATTTCGTGCGCTGGCTGGTGCCGGACGGAACGCTGCAGCTGACGACGGTGCTGTGCGCGCTGGTCGGGCTTGTTGCCGTGCAGGCCGCGTTCAACCGCTTCAGGTCGGTCTACATGGCCAGGCTTCTCTTTGATTTCATCAACCGCTTGCGCATGAACCTGTTCGAAAGCATCGGCAAGGCGCGCTGGGGCGTGTTCTCGCGCATGCGCAGCTCGGATCTCGACCATGCCCTGACCGGCGACATCGACCGCGTCCAGGGCGCCGCCTTCTCGCTGCTCATGCTGGTGCAGATATCAGTGCTGCTGGTGGGCTATCTCGTGATCTCGATGTTCATCTCGCCTGTCATGACGGCGTTTGCCATCGCCATCGGCATCGTGATGTTCATAGCGCTGCAGCCGTTTCGCGCGCGCGCCACCGCCTTTGGCCGGGTCCTGACGACCAATCGCCAGGATCAGTACCGCACGGTCTCGGAGTTCCTCGGTGGCATCAAGGTGGCCAAGAGCCTGAATGTCGAGGCCAGCTATTTCGCGCAACTGCAGACAACGCTCGAAAAGATGAAGGCCGACAACATCAACTATGTCAGCAACAGCTCGATCGGCACCGCCGTGTTCCAGGTGGCGAGCGTCGTCGGCTTGAGCCTGTTCATCTATGTGGCGCTGGTCCGCTTCAATCTGTCGCTGGCCGAGATTGTCGTGCTGCTACTGGTTTTCATGCGCATCGCGCCGCGCTTCATGGACATGCAGACGCAGGCCCAGCAGGTGCTGATCAACCTGCCCGCCTATACGGCCATGCGCAGCCTGCAGGCCCGTTTCGACGCCGAGCGCGAGCCGGGCCATGCCGAATCGGAAGATTCGCAAAAGCTGTCGCTCGATACCGGACTGAACATTCGCGGCGTCTCCTTCGACTACGACGGCGCGGGCAAGGCGGTGGTGAGGGACATCACCTTCGGCCTTCCCTCGGGCAAGGTGACCGCCCTGATCGGGCCCTCGGGATCGGGCAAGAGCACGATCGCGGACATGCTGCTTGGCCTGCTCGAGCCGACCACCGGCAAGATCCTTGTCGACGGCGTCGAGATCGATGCCAGCAATCGCCGGCGCTGGCGCAACCAGGTCGCCTATGTGCCGCAGGACGTGTTCCTGCTGCATGACACGATCGCGGCGAACCTGCGTCTTGCCGCACCGCAAGCCAGCGACGACGATTTGTGGACCGCATTGCGCGCCGCTCATGCCGGCGAATTCGTCGAACGGCTCGATCATCGGCTGGATACGGTGGTCGGCGACCGCGGCGTGCGGCTCTCGGGCGGTGAACGCCAGCGCATCGCGCTGGCGCGTGCGCTGCTGCGCAAGCCGTCGCTGCTCATCCTCGACGAGGCGACCAGCGCACTCGACTGGCAGAACCAGTCGCTGATCGCCCGGTCGATCGACGGATTGCGCGGCACGATGACCATACTGACCATCGCGCACCGGCCATCGATGATCGCCTTCGCCGACTGGGTGGTGGCGATGGAAGACGGCCGTGTCGTGGAAGTCGGGCAGTATCAGCGACTGAAAGCGAAGCCGGCGAGCCGGCTGTCCAAGATGCTGTCGGGAGAACAGTCGGAAACCGAACCCGCCAATGTGGCCTGAAGCCAGGTCAAATCCCCGTGGAAACTAGTGCAGACTGCGCCTGGCACTGCCCAGCTTCTCGCCTTCCGTAACGTCGGGTGAGCTCAGCTTTCTTTCGGCCTCGCGCGCCATGTCGGCCGGCGTCGGCGCGCTCCTGGCGATCATGGCATAGACGATGACGAAATAGCCGGCCTGGATGACCACGGCGCAGATGATGACACGCAGCAGCGTCGTGCCTAGCGAAGCGCCGCCAAGCCAGGACCAGGCGACGACGATCGCAAGAGCGAAAACCATCCCGACGATGAATTTTGGAAGTGACATACCCAACAGCCCATAAACCGGCTCGGGTTATATCCAACGATAGCCCCACCCGAGCGCCGTCCCTTGTTACGCGGGCTTGTAAGGATGCCCGCTATCGACCGGTTGCTTCCGGCCTTTCAACCTGTCGCCACTCTGACAGGTATAATTTGCAATTCTATTAAGGCGAGCAGAGGGCGGCAAGGGCAACCGCACATATTTTTGATTGAGCTTACGCGATCGACTCTGCCATGCTGCAATGCACACTACCACAATTCACTCAACCTGAAGCGGCTATGTTTTTTCAGTACAATCCACAATATTAAGTAGTATTTTATGTTAATCGTCGCGAACTTCGCACCTTCCTAAAGCACTAAAATGCACCATTCCGGACCGCCGAGAACGGCTTGCCCAAAAATCGCCCCAAAAATATCCTTATTTTTTTTCACTTGCCCATTTATTGTCACAAATGTGCTAAGCATCCCGAAAAATGTGCATCGCTAGCTTATAATTTAGTCAATTCATGACGTGACTATTTCAAGGGTCTGGGAAATTGTGTGTTGCGCTGCAGCATTTTTTTGATATCTTTGTGGTGAACCATTCGTTCAACGCATGGAGTTTCCGCATGAGGGATATTGCCAAGTCGGCCACGGCGGACTTTTCGCAGCCTGACACCGACTTTCCGCCGCCGATCGGCGGCCTCATCAAGCGCAGCTTCGATATTGCCGGTTCGCTGGCGGGGTTGATCGCACTCAGCCCGCTGTTCATCATGATCGCGCTGCTGGTCAAATTTTCCGACGGCGGATCGATTTTCTACGGTCATCGGCGAATCGGGCGCGGCGGACGGATTTTCCCATGCCTGAAGTTCCGCACCATGGTTCCCGACGGCGACAAGGTATTGGCGGCCTACCTTGCCACCAATCCGGACGCCAACGCGGAGTGGATAGCGACCCGCAAGCTGAAGAACGATCCGCGTGTCACCCGCGTCGGCGCGGTGTTGCGCAAGCTCAGCCTCGATGAACTGCCGCAGATCATCAACATCCTGCAAGGCGACATGAGCCTTGTCGGGCCTCGCCCGGTGGTACGCGACGAGCTGGAAATCTACGGCAGTGCCGCCGTGTACTATCTGAAGTCGCGGCCCGGCCTGACCGGCCTGTGGCAGGTGAGCGGCCGCAACGACGTCTCCTATGACAGCCGTGTCGCCTTCGATCGCCACTATGTCGAGAATTGGTCGCTGTTCGGCGACGTTCGCATCATCATCAAGACTGTGCCGGCCGTCTGGATGTCACGCGGCTCTTACTGACCGGCCGCCGGCACCAGGCATCCGGCGGCAAGCTCATCGGGCGATGGGGCTAAAACGGATCGGAACGTTCAGTTGAAAACAGACATGTTCGAAGCCTTTGGCAGCGGCCCTCTTTCCGGCCGCTCGCGGCTCATGGCCACGTGCCTTGCGGTGTCGCTCGCTTTTCTTCCCCAGATCGCCATATCAGGCGAATACCAGCTCGGCTCGCAAGACAAGCTCACCATCCGCATCGCCGAATGGCAGACCGTGGAAGGCACGTTCCGTGACTGGTCGGCGGTGAACGGTGAATACACGGTCGGTCCGGGCGGAACGCTGTCGGTGCCTTTCGTCGGCGAGTTGCCGGCGGCCGGCAAGACCACGGCGGAAGTCGCGGCCGCGATCGGCGAAGCGCTGCAGCACAAGCTCGCTCTGTCGGACAAGCCCGAAGCCTCGGTCGAGATGGCGCAATTCCGCCCGTTCTATATTTCCGGCGAGGTGCAGAACCCCGGCCAATTTCCCTTTGTGCCCGATCTGACGGTGCTGAAGGCGATCAGTGTCGCCGGCGGCATCAGGCGCAACACCGATTACGGCCCGCAGCTCGGCAAGGACCTGGTTACCGCCAAGGGCAATTTCGATATTTCCGACGACCAGCGCGTCCGGTTGATCGTCAGGCGCGCCCGCATCGATGCCGATCTGGCCGGCAAGGCGAGCTTCGAAGCGCCGCAGGAGGTCCAGAGCGATCCAAGGCTGCCGACCATCGTCGCCGACGAAATGACGATCCTGACGGCGGACCAGAAGGCGCTGAAGCTGAAGCTCGAGGCGCTCGACGACCTCAAGGGCGTCCTGCAGGCCGAAATCGAATCGCTGCAGAAGAAGATCGTCAACCAGCAGAAGCAGGTCGACTTGGCCCAGCAGCAGCTCGCCAGCATCGGTCCGCTGGCGCAGAAGGGCCTTGTCGCCAATTCGCGGCTGTTGGATTCGCAGCAGTCGGTCACCGACCTGCAGGGCAAGATCCTGGACTACGAGACAGCCATCCTCACCGCCAAGCAGTCGATCAGCAAGGCGACGCAGGACGCCATCGATGCCCAGAACACGTTGAGCTCGAGTCTCGCCGCAGACCGCCAGCAGACCGAAGCCGACCTGAACGAGGCCGCGCTGAAGGTGAATATGCAGAAAGGCCTGATCGCCCAGGCCAGCGATCCCTCGACGACAGCAGCCATCACCAATGACCAGCAGCCCACTCTCGTCTATTCGCTGGTCCGCAATGTCGACGGCAAGACCAGCGAAATCACCGCCAAGGAAGACACGCCGGTGCTGCCCGGCGACGTGATCAAGGTCAAGATGGCGCCGCTGGCCAGCCAGTAGGATTTCGATAAAGAGCATCGAGCGTTTGCAGGCGTTTGAAGAAGACAGGTCTCGCGGGCGCGCAAGCCCACTGTCCATCGAAGACCACGTATTACCCTGCCTGATAATCCTGCCTGCGTGACGATACCGTCGCGGGCGAACGAAGAGATGGCGTCGTGAACGTCTACCGCATTCGAAGATATTTGAAGGGTTCGATTTTCACGCTCGTCTGGAGGATGAGAGGCATAAAAATTGCCGATCGGGTTTCCGTGCTGGGAACGCCGCCTCACATCGCCGGAAGAGGCGCAATTGAATTTGGCTCGCTTGTCTCATTTCGCGGTTTCGGATCGCGCTCCTGGTTTCATGTGTCGGGCAAAGGCAAGCTGTCTATCGGTTCGAGATCGTTCATCAACAGCGGCGTCATGATCGATGCCGCGCTCCGTGTAAGCATCGGGAAAAACTGTCTTATTGGCGATTGCGTCGTCATCCAGGATTCGAACTATCACGAGATCGACGAAGGCTCGGGCGTCAAGACCAAAGCCGTTCTCATCGGCGACAATGTCTGGATCGGTCGAAATTCCATAATTCTGCCCGGGGTCGAGCTTGGCGACCACAGCGTCATTGGCGCCGGATCGGTCGTCACGAAGAGCGTTCCCCCGCGAAGCCTTGTGGCAGGAAATCCTGCCCGGATCCTGCGCGAGGTCGTGGCATCCCCCGACTACATCCGTACTTGATCCCTGTCGGTCAAAGCCGCTACGCGCCTTGGTCGGAACCGATTAGCCGGGCAATGCCGACTTCTCCGGGCCACCGGGCTCCATGAAGCCGGCCCGCGCCCATCGCGTGCGGGTAACAGGCACCCGCGCCAGTTTGAAGTGACTGTAATAGAGCAAGAACGAGCCCATTATGTAGGGGTTGAGGATATCGACCTCGACGAATGACCTGATCACCAACAGCACCATCACGCCTGCAAGGATCACCGGCTCGGTCTGCCACGTCCTGAAGATCACCGCGGTGACGTGGCCGACCAGCGTGCGCAGGATAATCAGCGAAATCATAACCGCGCCAACGAAGCCAAGTTCGACGAGGGCTTCGATATAGGTGTTGTGGAAATGAAAGCCCGTGCGCGAGGTTATGTAGAATTCGTTCCAGAGCCGCTCGGCTTCGGCAAAGCCCTGCACCCAGTAGGCTGCATAGCCGACACCAAGGATCGGTGACCGCTGCGCGGTGTTCCAGCCCTGGTCCCAGAGATAGGTCCGCCCCGTAAGCGTCGAATCCTTACCGAAGATGCCGAGAACGAAATCCATCAGACCGAGATTAAGGGCGACAAAGACCGCCACGACCAGCAGGCCCGCGCCAACTATGAAAATGACCCGGCGATAACGTCTCGGCAGTAGCTTGGTCATGGCGAGAAGGGCCACCAGCGCCAGCACCGCAGGGATCGAGGCCATCGACGTGGCGGAATGGGAGAGCGCCAGAAGATACGTCGACAAGATCACGACAGGCAAAGCCAGGATCAGGCTCAGCCGGCCGCGCCGGTAAAAGGCAAGGTATACCACGCTGAAATAGATACCCAGCGAGGCGACAAAGCCGATCTGGTTCTTGGAGGCAAACGCGCCGACGAAACTGTAGCTGCCGTCGAGAACGTCCTCGGAATAGGCCCCTACCTTGAGCGAGTAGAGCATAACGACGAATATGCCGATCAGCGCGCCCAGCGTCAGAGTACGCACGCTGACGGTGCGCGCCGCGACATAGGCACAGGCAATGTGGGAAAGATACTGGATCGCGGTTCTGGCGGTGACGCCGGGTGCCTGCGACCAGAAGACGGAGAAGCAGATATAGGCCGCGAACAGCAGCGGCAGCCAGGCGCTGGACAGTTGCCGCAGGAAGCGCCGGTAGTCGACCAGGATCAGCGGAAGCCAGACGGCGTAGTAGGCCAGGATCAGCACCTGGCCGAAAATGACGGAGTAGGAGAACGCCCAGATCGAGACGGCAACGGCAAAGGCGCCATAGACCGAATTCTTCTCGGGATCGACCAGCAGGGACTTTGGAATCTTCATCTCAGAGTCCCGTTGACGCGACCCAGGGCCGGCAAGCCAGGCAGGCCGCAAGCTGGCCGACATATCCGCAAACTGGGGCGTGCAATAAGGGGCATCTCCATTGTGCAGTGCAATATAACCTATCGCACCGCATGCTCAATGGCAAATCCGGTCACCTTGTCTTACACTAGAGCAGTTCGCCGTTTCACGGAAACGGCAAACCGCCCTAACTCTTTGTTTTGACGCGATTCCGGACGGGAAACCGTTCACACTTTTCCTGGAATTGCTTAGCGAACGGGGAGAGATCAGCCGGTAGCCCACCCAGCACGCCCGCCCGGATCAGGCGAGGAGAACACGCTACCAAAGGGCTCCGCCGGTGATCTGTATGTTTTCCATGGTGATGCCTTTGGCGAGATCCGAGCACAGGAATACCGCCAGAGCGGCGATCTCCTGCGGCTGCAGCATGCGCTGCTGCGGATTGCCTCTGGCGATTTCGGCCATCGCTTCCTGGGCGCTGCGGCCCTTGCCCTCGCGCTCGACGACCTGCGCCACATTGCGGCGCATCAGTTCGGTCTCGACCCAGGTCGGGCTGATCATGACGCAGGTGACGCCGTGTGCGGCCCCTTCCAGAGCCACGCAGCGGGTGAGGCCGAGAAGTCCGGCCTTGGAGGCGCAATAGGCGGGGTTATCCTTCCAGCCGACGGAAGCGGCGGTCGAGCCGATGTTGACGATGCGCCCCCAGCCGCGCTCGATCATGCCGGGAAGCACGGCACGGGTAGCGCGGAATGCGCCGGTCAGGTTGGTGTCTACGATCTTGTCCCATAGCGCGTCGGAATGGCCGCAGACCGGCTGCTCGGCGGTGGTGCCGGCGGCGTTGACAAGGATGTTCGAGGGGCCGACGGCGGCTTCGGCTTCGGCCACGAAAAGGTTGGTGACCTCACTGTCACGGACATCGAGATGAGCAGCGTGAACCCTCGTGCCGTGGGCCGCGAGAGCTGCGCGAACCCGCTCGATCTCGTCGGCGCCGGGATAGTAGGCGGCATCGGATTTGTCGGCCCCGGCGGGGGCAATGTAGGAGCCGACGGCGACATTGGCGCCGGCCTGCGCCAGGGCCGTGGCAATGGCGAAGCCCATGCCGGATAACCCGCCGGTGACGATCGCGCTGCGGCCGGAAAGATTTGTCATGAGGCCAGTCTCCGATGCCAACGTCCGACACGCTATTCATAGGCCGGTGCCGGCAAAGGACGCTACCTTGCCGGCGACGCGGTTCACAAATCAGTTTCCTAGAGCGGTTTGCCCAGCCATTCGCGGTAGAAGCCTTCGAGGTCGGGTTCGAAATCATGCACGATGGGATAGCCGGGTGCAGCCGCTTCGACCTCGTGCACGGTGCCGCATTGCGGGCAGATGAATTCGCGGATCTCCATCCACTGCGGATCGGGGATATCGCTGTTCGGGTAGATCTCGCGCAATGCTTCATCGGTGTTGCGCACGATGATCGCGGCCTTCAGCTTCCAGTTCTTGCGGTAGTCGCCGAAGGAGTGGCCGCATTCGCACCGGGTGATGCGCTCGTCGCCGCTCTGGCAGATGAACAAATGATCCGAGACCGGCAGCAGGATCGGGTCCTTCCAGGCGACGCGGTCCTGATAGACGGCGACCATCTTGAAGAAGCGGTCATCGTCCTTGTAGGCGCTCATGATGCGCTTTGTCTGCGGCCAGGGCAGCTGGCCGGCGGCCAGATCGGCAAGGACTTCCTTGCTGTACGAGGTCATGGCTTTGCTCCCGGCATGAAGATCGACCTAGCGTCGACGTTCCAGAAATCGCTGAAATCCTTGGTGAAGCGCGAGGAAAGCTTGATCGCGCTGGCATACATTTTCTTCACTTCCGGGGCGAAGTCAGCCTTCTCGACGCGACCGCGCTCGGCGGCGATCCAGTCTGTAACCGGGATCGCCTTGGCCAGGCGCTCTTCGCGCATGGCGGCGCGGCGTTCGACCGTGGCGTCGATATCGGCGACCGGATAGCCCTCTGCGTCGTCCTTGAGGATGATGCCGAAAATCTGGTCGGCCGCCTGGCGGGTGAGGAAACCGTTCTCGACATCCCAGGCCGTCTTGATCGGGTCGCGCTCCAGCACGTCGCCATAGCCGCCGCCGCCATTGTAGGAATGGCTGAAGATGTCGCCGGATTTGTGCGGCGCGGTGATGTAGGGGCCTTCGACCACGACATGGTCGCCGCCGATATTCTTCTCATAGTCGGAGACGTCAGGATCGATGCCGGGCGCATGCGCCAGCGGCTCGCCTTTGGCCGCCAGTTCATGGATGTTGGAGTTGCGCACCGCGCGATGCTTCTGGCAGGTCGGCGCGGGATAACCGCCGCACATGCCGCCATTGTCGAACACGCGCGAGGAATGCTCCGAGGTGTGGAGCCGCAGATGCGAGGTCTTGTTGATCAGCCAGGTCGAGACGAACGAACAGCCGCCGCGATATTTGCCGGCGCCGCCCGAATTGGGGACAATCGAGCGACCGATATAGACCATCGGCATCGACTGTTCCCACACCTCGATGTTGCCCATGTCGGATTCCGGATTCCAGCCGACATAGGCGGTGTCGAGACCGTCCGCGATGGCGAGCGCACCGGAGCCAGCAGCAGCGCATTCGAAATGCGCCATGCCGAACGGCGTGCCGTACTGGCTCTCTCCGCCCATCTCGATCATCGGGCTGTTGACCTGGCCGACAAAGGCCTCCTCGACGAACCCGCGGGCGACGAAGCCCCGTGACAAGAGCCGCTGGAACACACCATAGGCCGGCAGCAGCAGCGCCCATGAGGTGGCGGTCGCCACCATCTCATTGTCGGGGTTGGTCCAGGTGCCATGCGGCAGTTTCAGCTCGGTCGCCATCCAGGCGCCGTCATTGACCAGGCCCTCGAAATTCATGTGCTGGGTCAGCGTCACGAACATGCCGCCATCCATGCCGGCCGGCGTGCAGTTCATCGAATGGTAGCCCCAGGGCTGCGTGCCCTCGAAGTCCATGGTGATCTTGCCGTCGGTGGTGATCTCCATCTCGATCGGGATGTTGTAGAGCCAATCAGGATCGCCGAGCAGCTGGAAACCAGGCTTGCCCGCCGTGACGTGGCCGTAGAAGGTGTGGCCACGATAGATGCCGGGAACGGTGAGCTGGCGGGTGCGGGCGAGCTGGGCGCGGCGGCCCTCCTCGATGAACTCCTTCGACACCTTCATCCAGTAGTCCAGGCCGATCTCCGAGATCAACTGCTGGACGCTTTCGCGCATGTCGATGCAGGAGGCTACCTTGGCCTTCTCGTCGAGCACCCAGTAGATCGGCATGCGCAGATTGCGCTCGCAGCGGATGACGTAGTCGCGGCGGATCTCGTCATTCTCGCCGATCTTCTCGGCGCAGACGAACAGGCCTTCGGTGAAGCGTTCCTGCGCCAGACAGACGTCGCCGCCGGGGGTGATGCCGCCGGCTTCCAGCTCGTGGCAGACCGCACCAGCCCAGCCGACCAGCGTGCCTTCATGGAAGATCGGCACCACGTCCATGACGTCGGGCACCTGCACGGTGCCGATGAAAGCATCGTTGTTGGCGAAGATGTCGCCTTCGCGGATCTTCGGGTTTTCCTCGTAATTGTTCTTGATCATCCACTTGATGAAGCGGCTCATCGTGTGGACATGCACCATGATGCCGTTGGACAGCGCGATGGCGTCGCCCTCGGGCGTGTAGATGGCGACCACCATTTCACCGACCTCGCGCACGCCAGGCGAAGCCGAGATGCGACGCGCCATTTCGCGGGCCGAGACGCAGTAGGCACGCAGCTTGGTGTGCAGCGTCTCGAATTTCAGCGGATCCTGGTTGCGCAGCATGAGTTCCGTAATGCCGTCATAGCAGCCGGTCTCCTCCATCAGCCGCTCGGAATCGAGCAGTCTTTCGCGAAGGCGCAGGGCCGAAGCAGGTTTGTCCAACATGGCGGTCGCCCTCTCAAGCGTGGGTGTAGTGCAGCAGCGTCCATTCATCGACATGGACACGGTCCTGCGGATGAACGACGAGCGTGGTGGCGGGATGTTCGATGATGGCGGGACCGATCATTTCATGGCCGGGCTGCAGGAGATCCATCTCGTAGAGATTAGCCTTGTGCCAGCGCCCGCCAATATAGGCCTCGCGCACGCCCTTGTGGGCGGCTGCCGGGTCGGACTTGCCGAGCGGCCGCTTGAGCAGCACTGGCTTGACCTTGTCGGCTGTGGCGATGAGGCCAAGCTCGGTGATGGTGAAGCCGGCCTCGCCATAACGCGACACGCGATGATTGACCTTGGCGTAGACCGCTTCGAACTCGTCAATGACCTTGCGCATGTCGTCGGCGGAGTTGACCTCGGCGAGCGGCGCCATGACTTCGACATCCTCGAGCTGGCCGGTGTAGCGCATCATCAGGAACGGCACGGTCTTGATCTTGTCCCTGCTATGGCCGTCGGTGATCATCTCGTCGACCGCGGCCTTGGTCAGGTCGTTCCAGACCGTGGTGACCTTTTTGCCGAAGGCGAGCAGCTCGTCATCGCTGGCCCGAGCGCCCATGTCGTGCTGCGTCGACACTGAATGGCGGCGCATGAAATCGGCGGTGGTGCAGCCGAAGGCCGAGAAGGCGGCGGCGAACTGGAAGGTGATGATGTCCTTGAAGCCGATGCCCCTGGAGCAGCCGGCCAGATGCAGCGGTCCGGAGCCGCCATAGGAGAGCAAGGTGAATTCCGAGGGGTGGATGCCCTGGCCGGAGATGACACGGCGCAGCGCGTTGTTGGCGTCGGCCTCCAGCATGTCGATCATGCCTTCGGCGGCTTCCTCGACGCCGACGCCAAGGATGCTGGAGCACTTTTCCTCGAAGGCCTTGCGCGCCTTCTCGACCTGCAAGACGACCTTGCCGCCCAGGAAATAGTAGGGATTGAGGCGACCGAGGATGGCGTCGCAGTCGGCGATGGTGGGTTCGGTGCCGCCCTTGGCGAAGCAGATCGGGCCGGGATCGGAGCCGGCGCTTTCCGGCCCGAGCGAGACTTTCTTGGTCAGTGGGTCGACCTTCAGGATCATGCCGGCGCCGGCGCCGATCGTGTCGAGATGCAGCGTCGGCACGTTTAGCTTGAAACGGTCCATCAGCGGCTCGTTCTCGACCCGCGTCTGGCCGCGTGAAATCACACCCATGTCGAAGGAGGTGCCGCCCATGTCCGAGCAGATCAGCGAATCGTTGCCGATCAGCTTGCCGACATAGGCCGCGCCGAGGATGCCGCCGATCGGGCCGGAGATCATGGTTTCGTGCAGGCGCGGATGGTTGATCGAGGTCAGGCCGCCGAAGGAGAGCAGCGTCTGCACGCCATATTTGAAGCCGTATTTCTTCGAGACGTCCTCGATACCCCTAAGCTGCTTGCGGCCGCGCGAGGTGGCGTAGGCTTCGATCAGCACCGAGTTCAGCCGCGACTGTTCGCGGATGACCGGGCGGACCTCGTGGCTGGTGTAGACGAGGATATCAGCGCCGGCCTTTGCGATCTCCTCGCGGCAGATCTCGGCAATGCGCTTCTCGTGCACCGGATTGACGTGCGAGAAGATGGTCATGATGCAGATCGCCTCGACCTTATCGGCGATCAGCTTTTTCGCAGCGGCGGAAACCTCATGCTCGTAGACCGGCAGCACGATGTCGCCGAACTGGTCAATGCGCTCGGTGACGCCATGGGTGCGGCGGCGCGGCACCAGCGGATCGGGATGATGATGCGTCACCGCATGCAACCGGTCGGCATAGGAATAGTCAGCCCAGGCCTGCAGGCCGCGGCCCATCAGGATCATGTCCTCCAGGCCCTTGGTGGTGATCAGGCCGAGGCGACGGCCGGTGCGCGACAGCAGCGTGTTGAGCATGCCGGTGCCGGAATAGAGCACGACGTTGACGCCGGAAAACAGGGACTCCAGCGAGATGCCCCAGGCATCCGCCGCGTCCTCGGCCGATGCGAGGAAGCCCTCGGCTTCGTTCTTCGGCGTGGTTGCCGACTTGCCGATCTTGAAGTGGCCGTCCTGATCGACAAGGATCGTGTCGGTCATGGTGCCGCCGGCGTCGATACCGATCACGATCGGATTGCCGATTATCGGGGCAGAGGGATTGGGTTGGGTCACGGTCGCCTCGGTATCTGGTCTAGGATGGAGCAAGGCTAGATTCGAGAGGCGGCACCGCGCCATATGCCTAAAGACACAATGACTGTCAGGCCGGGATCGCCGAGAAGAGGGCATGCGCATGGGCACTATCTGGGCGCCGCTCGCCAGGGCGATCGCCGCCACCGGCACGGACAGGCATGTCGACTGCCTGATCGACCTGATCGGCGGGGATATCGAGCACGACCTCGTCACGGTGACGCGCTATTCGGCGACGCAGACACCGGAATTCGTCAAGCACCGGCGCTTCTCGGATGAGATGGTACGGCTCTATCTCGACAACTACTATGTCTTCGACCCGTTCTATGCCTCGTGGCGGCGGGAGCGCCGGCTCGGCATCATGCCGCTGAAACGGCTTGCCGACGATGAGGCCAAGCGCGGCCAGTATATAGCCGGCTTCCTGGCGCAGTCGGAAATCTGTGACGAGGTCGGCATCATGCTGGCCGATGGCGGCGACTGGTGTCTCGGAATCTTCCTCGACCGCTCGATCGCCGCATTCAAGGACAGCGAAATCGCCCAACTGGAGGAGCGGCTACCGGTGTTCGAGGCGCTGCATGCGCTCGACATTACCGCGCGGGGCGCGGACTTTTCCCGGACATCGGCGCCGACCGGCCCCGGCGCTTCGCCCCGGCAAGAGCCGACCATCCCGACGAGCCTGTGGCCCGAACTGTCGCAGCGCGAGCGGGAACTGGTCCAGCTCATCCTGGCCGGCCACCCGACCGCCAACATCGCCGAGCGCCTCGGTATCACGGTCGGCACGGTCAAGAATCACCGCCGGCGCATCTACGAGAAGCTCGATATCACCACCGAACGTGAACTGTTTTTGCAGTTCTTCCAGCATCGGGCGGACCGGTAGCCGGGACTCAAGTCGCCACAACGCGTCTCTCCGCTAACGCGCCTGGTGGCGTTTGCGCGCCCCCTCGGCCATCTCTTCTACGGAAATACCCGTGGGATCTGCCTTCCATCTGTCATAGGTCGGCACGACTTCCTCGCGTAGCCAGCGCTCTACAGCCGCGTCGCGCTCTTGCAGGGCACGAAGCCCGGCGCGGATCACTTCGCTGCTGGTCGCATAGGTTCCGGATTCAACGAGACGGTCGATAAAGGCAGCCTGTTCCGCTGGCAGACTAAACGTGCGTTTTTCTGTTGCTGCCATGATCTCTCCTATAAATTGGTGTGATAATATCATACCAGAAAGGGATGGCATCTGCAATCTGACGCGCCCGTCACCCCTGCGGCGAGGATGCCTACATGCTCGCAGCCTTTAAGGTCGTTGTGTGGTCTCAGGCGTTCGGCGTTCGGTTTTCAAGACCGGAATGACTTGCCGATCATCTCAAAAATTCCACTTGCGGAACGCCGCCATCCCAGCTTAGTCTCGGCTCCGCGCGGAAAATGAAATTTAATTCCATTTGTATGCCGAACCCCGCAAGCCAGTGTCATGTCCAGAAAATCGCCTGACACAATCGACTGAGAAAATATTTGATATATCATCTACCAGAACGGAGCTAGCTGAATGGTCCAGCAGACATCGATCCAGCCATCCGCGCCCTGGTTGCGGCTCGACGTCGACGATTCCGACTGGAACGCGGCCGAGGTGTCGAGCCTGGTGCGCTGGTATCACCAGATGCTGCTGATCCGCCGTTTCGAGGAAAAGGTGCTCGACCTGGCCAATGCAGGGCTTGTGCACGGCCCGGCGCATGCCAGCATCGGCCAGGAGGCGACGGCGGTCGGCGCCATGTCGGTGCTTGGCACCGGTGACCGCATCAACGGCACCCATCGCGCTCATCACCAGGTGCTGGCCAAGCTGGTCAATGCGCAGACGCCAACCGGTTTTGATCCGCTGCATGACGGTTTCAATCCGGACATGCAGGGTTCCGTGCGCGGCCTAATGGCCGAAATCATGGGTCTCGACGCAGGCTATTGCGGCGGCCGTGGCGGCTCGATGCATATGCGCGACGACGCCTCAGGCATTCCCGGCACCAGCGCCATCATTGGCGGCAACCTGCCGCATGCAGCAGGCTACGCGCTGGCCGACAAGCTGCTTGGTACCGGCAACATCTCGGTCGCCTTCTTCGGCGACGGCACGATGATGGCCGGACCAGCCTATGAGGCGATGAACATCGCCGCACTCTACCGGCTGCCGGTGATCTTCTTTGCCGAAAACAATTTTTATGCCGTCTCCACCCATGTCAACGAACAGACGCGCGAGACGCGGCTGGCGTCGCGCGGACCGATGCTGGGCTTTCGCGGCATCGAGTGCGACGGCATGGACGTCGTGGCGGTCCACCACGCCATGCGCGAAGCGCGCCGGACGATCGAGGAAGATGGCGGGCCAGTGCTGGTCGAGGCGCTCTGCTATCGCTTCCTGCATCAGAGCGGCGCGCGGCCGGGCAGCGAGTTCGGCTACCGCTCGCGCGCCGAGGAGGATGCCTGGAAGGCACGTGACCCGCTCACCACAATGGCGGCGCGGCTGAAGACGATGGGCATTCTCGATGCCTCCGACCTCGCCACGCTCGACCAGCGCGTCATGGAGGTTGTCAACACCGCAGCCGACTCGCTGACCGAGATGAGCGGCAACGCGCTGCGCATTCCGGACCACCTATGGCCGGATCCCGGCAAAGTCGACAACCAGATCCGCGGCGACCTGTCGGAACTCAAGGATGAGCGTTTCCTTGAGATCGAAGACGTGCCGCCGGCCGAGAGCAGGCCGGTCAAGTTCATGGTTGCCGCGTCGGAAGTGATCGCGCGCGCCATGGAGCAGAACCCGCGCATCATCATCATGGGCGAGGATGTGCATCGTCTGCGTGGAGGCGTCTCGGGCGCCACCAAGGGCGCGCTGGAGCGGTGGCCCGAGCGCGTGCTGGCCATGCCGATCGCCGAGAATGGTTTTGTCGGCGTGGCGCTGGGTGCGGCGCTGTGTGGGTTGCGGCCGATCGTCGAGATCATGTTCGGCGATTTCTGCCTGGTGGCCGCCGACCAGCTTTTCAATGCGGTGAGCAAGGTCCGACACATGTTCGGCGGCGGCTTTCCGGTGCCGATCGTGGTCCGGGTGCGCGTCTCGCCGCACACCGGCTATGGCTCGCAGCATTCGGGCGATCCTTCCGGACTGTTCGCACTTTACCCCGGCTGGCGCATCGTCGTGCCGACGACACCCTTCGACTATATCGGGCTGATGAATTCAGCGCTGAAGTGCGATGACCCGGTCGTCGTCATCGAGCATGTCGAACTGTTTTCGAGCGAAGGCCCTGTCCCGACCGATGATCGTGACTATTGCGTGCGGCTCGGCAAGGCCAGGATCGTCAGGCGGGGCAGCGCCTGCACGCTGCTCACCAGCGCCAGCATGGTTGCCGTCGCTCGCCAAGTGGCCGAGGAAACCGGCGTCGATGCCGAGATCATCGATTTGCGCAGCCTCGACCCGACCGGGCTGGACTGGACGCTGGTCGAAGCCTCGATCCGCAAGACCAACCGTGTTGCTGTCGTCGAACAGGTGCAGCGTGGGCTGTCGCTCGGCGGACGACTGACCCAGGAGATTCAGGACCGCGTGTTCGACTATCTCGATCACGAGATCCTGCATGTGACGGGAAGCCTCTCGGCTCCCGTCGTATCGGCCCCGCTCAACCGCGCCGCACTGGGCGGCGCCGACAAGCTCAAGGCCGCGCTTTTATCCCTCACCGGTGTGAGTGGTTAGAGCCGACGTATTGCCACAACGATCCGACAAGAAAATGGGAGAACCGGAATGAATATCCTACCGAAAACCAAGACCAGGGCGACGATGCTGGCGGCCGTGCTTATGGCCACCAGTGCCTTCTGGGCACCGTCGACCTTCGCGCAGGACGAGAAGCCGCTGGTCATCGCGCGCAACATCGACCTCAATTCGCTCGATCCGCACCGCGCCTTCTGCGACACCTGCCAAATCTACAATTCCAGCGTCTATGAATCGCTGCTGACACTGGACAAGGACAACAAGCTGATCCCGCTGCTGGCTTCCAAGTGGGAAGGCAATGCCGATCAGACCAGCTTCACCTTCACGCTCGACCCGGCCGCCAAATTCTCGGACGGCTCGCCGGTCGAAGCCAAGGACGTGAAATGGTCGTGGGAGCGGCTGAAGAACCTCAAGGGCAGCGCCTCGTTCCTGATGGACAACGTCGCCTCGATCGAGACCCCGGACGCACACACGGTCGTTGTCAAAATGGTGGCCCGAGCTCGGAATTCCTCAACATCGCGGCGGCACCCTATACCGCCGTCGTCAACAGCAAGGTCGCTTCGGAAGCCGGCGCCAAGGCCGGTGCGGACGCCTCGACCACGGACAATGCCGAGGCGTGGTTCCTGGCGCATTCGGCCGGCAGCGCACCGTTCGTACTCAAATCCTATGAGCCGAATTCGGAAGTGCGCCTGGTGCGCAACGACAAGTACTGGCGCACCGCGCCGGCGCTGAGCGAAGTCGTCATCCGCCAGACCAAGGACGCGGTGGCGCAGGCGCAGATGCTGCAGAGCGGCACCGCCGACATCGCCATGCAGATCGACCCGGACACGGCCAAGACGATGACCGGCAGCGACGTCAAGATCGAGACCGTGCCGTCCTACAACTTCATCTACGTGGCGCTGTCGCCCGGCGCCAAGGCCAACAAGGTTCCGCTGACGCCTGACGTGCGCGAGGCGATCTCGCTTGCGCTTGACCGCCCCAGCATCCTCGACTTCACCATCGGCTCCGAGGGCCAGCTGATCAGCGCGCCAATCCCGCTCGGCTTCCCCGGCGGGTCGGGCTTCGAGGCGCAGCCCTACGACCTCGATAAGGCCAAGGCGCTGCTGGCCAAGGCCGGCCATGCCGACGGCTTCGAGATGGAAGCGGCCTTCCCCGGCATGAACGTCTACGGCGTCGATCTCTCGCTGTTGATGCAGAAGGTCCAGCAGGATCTGGCCAAGGTCAACATCAAGCTCGACCTGCAGCCGATCCCCTTTGCCAACTGGCGCGAGCGCGTCAATGGCGACGGCATCCCGATGACCGCAGTGTTCTACGCGCCGGACTATTACGGCACCTCGCAGTACGTTGATTATTTCGCCATGACCAAAGGCACCCCATGGTCGCGCCGCGCCGGCGCGGAACGTGACCCATCGGTGATCAACCCGAAGGAAGCGGATATCTACAAGGCAGCGCTGGCCGCGAGTGGCGACGAAGCCGCCAAGCTCTGGCATCAGGCCGGCGAGGAGATGATCAAGGACAGGATCATCCTGCCGCTGGTCAGCCCGAATCTGATCCTGGCCTACAAGTCCGACGTCAAGGGCGTGCGCTACAGCGCCTGCTGCAACCTGCCGCTGGCGGAACTGAGCCACTAAGCAAACAGAGGACGGGGAGGCGGAAAGCCGCCTCCCCGTCCTCCCACTGTGGAAGGTCGGAAAATCCTGTCCTTCCAGCACTCAGAATCAATATATGATATATCAATGTTCGGAGACCAAGCTATGCCTTCCCTGATCAACTCCAAGGACCAATTGCTGCGCGAGCGCGCGGCCTCGGTCATTCCGGGCGGCATGTGGGGCCATATGGCCACCCGCTATCTCGGCTCCGCCTATCCGCAGTTCTTCGAGCGCGCCGATGGCTGCCGGGTGTGGGACGTCGACGGGCGCGAATACATTGATTTGATGTGCAGCTGGGGGCCTAATATCCTTGGGCATCACCACAAGGCGGTCGAGGAAGCGGCGGCGCGGCAGCGCAGCCTTGGTGATGCCATGAACGGCCCCGGTGAAGTGCTGGTCGAACTGGCCGAGTTGCTGGTCAAAACCGTCGCGCATGCCGACTGGGCGATGCTGCAGAAGAATGGCACCGACGCCACCACGGCTTGCGTGACCATCGCGCGCGCCGGCACCGGCCGACGCAAGGTGCTGGTGGCGCGCGGCTCCTATCATGGTGCCGTGCCGTGGTGCACGCCCTCACTCGCCGGCGTCACCGCCGAGGACCGCGCCCATCTGATCCATTTCGACTACAATGACGTCGCCAGCCTGGAGGCGGCCGTCGAACAGGCCGGGAATGACCTTGCCGCTGTCGTCGTCACCGCCTTCCGACACGACATTGCCCGCGATCAGGAACTACCGACCGCCGCTTTCGCCAAAAGGGCGCGCGAGCTCACCGCCGCCGCCGACGCGGCGCTGATCGTCGACGATGTGCGGGCCGGCTTCCGCATCGACCTCGGCGGCAGCTGGGAGCCGCTCGGCGTGCGGCCTGATCTTTCCGCCTTCTCCAAGGCCATCGCCAATGGCTATCCGCTTGCCGCCATCACCGGCACGGATCGGTTCCGCGAAGCCGCTACCAAGGTCTATGTGACAGGCTCGTTCTGGTATGGCGCCGTTGCCATGGCAGCCTCCATCGCCACCATCAAGACGCTGCGCGAAACCAACGCGATCGCCAGCATGAATGAAGCCGGTGAGAGGTTGCGGACGGGCCTCGACGCGGCCGCGAAGAAGCATGGCCTTTCGCTTCGCCAGACCGGCCCGGTATCAATGCCAATGGTGCTGTTCGACGGCGATTCCGAGTTCAAGAAAGCCGACGCCTTCTGCTCGGCCGCCTTGCGCGAAGGCGCCTATTTCCACCCCCGGCACAACATGTTCCTGAGCGCCGCGCACACGGCGAAGGACGTGGACTTGGCGCTTCAGGCCGCCGATGCCGGCATGGCCGCGGCGGCGCAGGTGGCGTGAGCCAGCGCCTGTGCGTTTGGAGAGAAAAGATCGCCTAGCCGGCCGCCGAGACCAGGCGGCCGTTCTGCGCCGCGCGGCGCAATTCTTCCGAGGTGACCGAACCGTCGTTCAGCCTTTCCAGAACCTTGACCAGCAGGCGGCCGCCTTCGATCATGTCCTGTTGGATGCCTTTGCGCACGCCGTTCTCATCGCGCGCGCGCAACGCTTCGAGGATGTCGAGATGGCGGTGGCGACCATCATAGGTCGGCCTGGCGTTTGGGTATTGATAGTTGACCAGCGGCCCGTTGCGCAGCCAGATGCCCTCGATGATGGCGAGCAGTTCGGGCATGCCCGCTGCCTGGTAGATCGAGTGGTGGAATTCCCAATTGTCGCGAACGGCTTCGAACCAGTGGCCATTGTCCTCGTTGGCGATCAGCTTCTCATGCACCGCCGCCAAGCGATCGATCTCGCGCGGCTCGATGCGTGTCGTCGCCGCCGCGCCCGCCATGCCTTCGAGGTGCAGCCTTATGCTGCGCAGCTCAAGATACTGGGCGAGCGAAAGCTGGGCGACGGTGATCGAACGGCCCGCCTCCATCTCCAGGCCCTTTTCGCGCACCAGCTGCATCAGTGCCTCGCGCACCGGCGTTTCGGACACTTCGAGGCTGGCAGCGAGATCACGGATCTTGAAGCGATGGCCCGGCCAGAAGCGCCCTTCCATCATGGCACGGCGCAGCTCCTCGTAGACGCGGGTCGTCAGATTGTCGCGCGCGATCGGCGCGATGGAAGCAGTCACATCCAGTCTCCGTCCTTGCCGGGGCGCAGGCGTCGCCTGAGTCGAGCGGGCTGTGTATATGATATCACGAACGGCCTGACCATCGACATGAGACACGCAAAAATGACACGAAGCGTATGACCGCATCGACGCCTTCCCTTCTGTTTGGCGCCATCGCCGACGATCTGACCGGCGGCACCGAACTGGCGTCGATGCTGGTCGCGCGTGGCATCCCGACGGGGTGCACGGTCGGGCTGGAGGCGCCGATCCCCTCAGGCAATCTCGCCCATGTGATCCTGCTCAAGACCCGCGTCATCGCTGCCGACGATGCAGTGCGCCGAGTGCTCGAGGCTGCCGACCGGTTGGTCGAAGCGGGCGCGCGGCAGATCTTCTTCAAATATTGCGCCACCTTCGATTCGACACCGGCCGGCAATATCGGTCCTTGCGCGGAAGCGTTGCTTGAGCGGCTTGGCGGCGGCGTGACGCTGTTCACACCGGCGCTCTGCGAGACCGGCCGCACCGTCTACCAGGGGCATATGTTCGGCGGCTCGCAGTTGCTGGCCGAATCGCCCAAGCGCTTCGATCCACTGACACCGATGACCGATTCCAACCTGGTTCGCGTGCTGCAAGCGCAGAGCAAGGGCAAGGCCGGGCTGGTGCCCTGGCTCACCATCGATGCCGGCCCGGAAGCCATCCGCGACGCCGTACGGGAGAAAAGCGCGCGCGGCGAGACGCTGCTGGTCACCGACACGATCCGCGAACGCGATCTGGCGGCGATCGCGGAAGCCGCCTTCGACCTACCGCTGATGACCGGCAACTCCTCCGTCGTGGCGCACCTGCCGCCGGCTTGGCTGGCGCATGGGCTGGTGAAGTCAGATGATCTCGTTGCCGCCAGCCTGCCGGCTGTGAGCGGTCCGGCAGCGGTGCTGGCCGGCAGCGTCGCCGACCGCACCATCGAACAGCTCGACCGCTTCGCGCAAAACAATCCGCTGTTGACCATCGACCTCACCAGTGCCTTCGCTGGTGCCGATGTCATGGCGCAAGCACGGGCCTTTGCCGAGCAGCATTTGCCGCACGCGATGATCGCGATCGCCACGACCGCGCCGCAGGCGACGGTCGAGGCGCTTCAGCAGGCGCATGGCCGCGACGTGGTGGCGGCACGGGCGGAAGAGATATTGGCCGGAATTGCAGAGATACTGGTTCGCGATTTCGGCGTGCGGCGGCTTGTTGTCGCCGGCGGCGAGACCGCTGGCTCGGTGGTCAAGGCGCTCGGCATCACAGGGATCGCCATGGGCGCCTATGAAGGCCCCGGCCTGTCGCGCGCTATTGCCGACCTGCCCGGCCTGCCCGATGACCCGCTGGCGCTGATGCTCAAATCGGGAAAGCTCGGCGGCCCCGATATCTTCGTCGACGTGCTGCAGGACATGACGCGGGCAACCACCATCGCGCCGTCAATCGACACATGGCCCCCGACAAGGGCTTCCAGAGGAAAAGCATCGTAATGGATACCGAGACCGCACGCGCCAGTCTGATCACCGCGACCGAGACCCTGGACGCCAGCGGCATGAATGTCGGCACGACAGGCAATATCAGTGTGCGCACGGCGGAGGGCATGCTGATCACGCCGACGGGAATAGCCACGAGCGCTCTGCGGCCGGAACAGATGGTGGCGATGCAACTCGATGGAGCCTGGGACGGCGCTTTCAAGCCGTCGAGCGAATGGGAAATGCATGCCGAAATCTACAAGGCCTTTCCGGAGGCCGGCGCCGTGGTGCATGCCCATCCCGACCACTGCGTGGCGCTGTCGTGCCTGCGCGAAGGATTGCCGCTGTTCCACTACATGATCGCGGGCTTCGGCGGTGACGATGTGCGCTGCTCGGACTATGCGCTGTTCGCGTCGAGCGAACTGGCCAAGGTGGCGGTGGTGGCGCTCAAGGACCGTACCGCCTGCCTGCTCGCCAACCACGGCATGATTGCCTTCGGCGGCGATCTAGACACGGCGCTCATCCGCACCATCAAGCTCGAAACCCTGGCGCGGCAATATCTCCTGGCGCGCAGCGCCGGCACGCCGGTGCTGATCGGTGAGAGTGAACTCGCCGCCATTCGCGGGCGCTACAAGACCTACGGTCAGCAAAAATAGTGGCGGCCCGCAGAATAACTGGCCGCGCGTCAGTCGACCTGCAGATGCGAGACGAACTTCGAGTTGAGATAGCTCTCCAGCGCGTCGGCACCCCCCTCAGTGCCATTGCCGGAATCGTTGATGCCGCCGAACGGCACCTCCGGCAGCGCCAGGCCATAATGGTTGATCGACACCATGCCGCTGGCGATGCCCGACGACATTTTCGCGGCACTCGCCGCCGAGCGGGTGAAGCCATAGGCGGCAAGGCCGTAGTTCAGCCGGTTGGCTTCGGCGAGGGCTTCGTCCAGCCCGCTGACCGGCGTCATCAATGCCAGCGGGCCGAATGGCTCCTCGTTCATGGCACGGGCATCGCTGCCGACATTCGACAGGATGGTCGGCTCGAAGAAATAGCCGGAATTGCCGATACGCTTGCCGCCAGCGATGAGTTCGGCGCCTTTCTGCACGGCGTCGTGGACCAGCTCCTCCATCGCCTGGACGCGGCGCGGGTTGGCGAGCGGACCCATGGTAGTGCCTTCGGCAAGGCCATCACCGACCTTGATCCGGCTTGTCGCCTCGGCGAAGCGGCCGACGAAGTCATCATAGACAGCATGATCAACGAGGAAGCGTGTCGGCGCGACGCAGATCTGGCCGGCATTGCGGAATTTCGACGCCACCATCGAACGTGCGGCGCGGTCGAGGTCGGCATCGGGCAGGACGATGACCGGCGCATGGCCGCCAAGTTCCATCGTCGCCCGCTTCATGTGCAGGCCGGTCAGCGACGCCAGTTGCTTGCCGACCGGCGTCGAGCCGGTGAAGGAGATCTTGCGGATGATCGGATGCGGAATGAGATAGGCCGAGATTTCCGACGGCGTGCCGTAGACGAGGTTCAAGACGCCATTGGGCAGTCCGGCATCGATGAAGGCGCGCACCAGTTCGGCTGGTGAAGCCGGTGTTTCCTCCGGCCCCTTGATGATGATCGAGCAGCCAGCGGCAAGCGCCGCGGACAGTTTGCGCACCGCCTGGTTGAGCGGGAAATTCCATGGCGTGAAGGCGGCGACCGGGCCGACGGGCTCCTTCACCACAGACTGGCTGACGCCCTCGAGGCGCGCCGGCACGATGCGGCCATAGCTGCGGCGCGCTTCCTCGGCGAACCAGTCGATGATGTCGGCTGCGGCAAAAGCCTCCATGCGCGATTCAGCGATCGGCTTGCCCTGTTCCAGCGTCATCAGCGTGGCGATATGCTCGTTGCGCTCGCGCAGGATGCTAGCCGCCTTGCGCATCAGCTTGGAGCGTTCGAAGGGCGAGACGCGCCGCCAGGCCTCGAAGCCCTTCGCGGCGGCAGCCAGTGCCTCGTCGAGGTCGTCGATGCCGGCATGGGCGAGCGCGCCGAGTTCAGCTTCGGTCGCAGGATTGACAATCGGCATGGTGCGGCCGCCGCGCGCGGGTCGCCACGAACCGTCAATATGCAGGTGAACGTCGGGATACATTGCAGGCTCCGTGAAGGTCAGGCGGAAACAGGCTCGGCGGCAGGCGCGTAAACACCTACGGCGCCGGTGCCGATCAGTTGGTCGATGGTCTCGGGGCTGTAGCCGAGGACGTCAGTCAAGACAGAAGCTGTGTCCTGTCCAAGCATGGGCGGTGCCGTGAAGTTGGCGGTCAGCTGAGCGGCCAGCCCCTGCGCCGGGCGCACCATGGCGACGGAACCGAGATGCGGATGCGGCAAAGTCTGGATCAGGCCGCGCTCGCGCACATTCGGGCTGTCGAAGACTTCTGGTATCGATTTCACCGTCCCGGCCGGCACGCTGGCCGCCGCACAGGCCGCCATCCAGTGGGCTCGCGGTTTGGCCCTGAAGGCTCCCACCAGTTCGGGGATCAGCGCCTCACGGTTGATTGCGCGCGCGCCTGCCTTGATGAAGCGTGAATCCCTCGCCAGATGCGGCAGATCAACCACCTGCTCGCACAGCGCCGCGAACTGGCGGTCATTGCCAACGGCCAGCGCGAAGCCGCCATCCGAGGCTTCGAATATCTGGTAGGGAACGACAGTCGGATGCGCATTGCCGTAGCGGGCAACCTCGCGGCCGGTGTTGAGATAGCCGCTGCCGACATTGATCAGCAGGCTGAGCGCACAGTCGATGAGCGACAGGTCGAGGAACTGGCCCTTGCCGGTTGTCGCGCGTTCGAAAAGCGCGGCCAGGATCGACTGCGTTGCGACCATGCCGCAGACCACATCGGTGATGGCGACGCCGACACGCATCGGCTCGCCATCGCTCTCGCCGGTGATGGCCATCAGGCCGCTCTCGGCCTGCATGACGAAGTCATAGCCGGGCCGGTTGGCATCGGGCCCTGTCTGGCCGTAGCCGGAGATCGAGCAGTAGATCAGCCCGGGATTGGACGCACTGAGTTCCTTGTAACCGACGCCGAGGCGGTCGGCGGTGCCGGAGCGGAAATTCTCGACGACAACGTCGGCCTTGGCTGCGAGTTCGCGCACGATCGCCAGGCCCTGCGGGCTCTTCATGTCGAGCGCGATGCTCTGCTTGCCGCGATTGGCGCAGAGATAATAGGTCGAGACACCCTTGTAGCTCGGCACCGACCATGCGCGGGTGTCGTCGCCGCCATCGATGTTCTCGATCTTCCAGACCTCGGCACCGAGATCAGCCAGGCTCATCGTTGCCCATGGACCGGCGAGCACCCGCGACAGATCGAGAACCTTGATGCCTTCAAGCGGCAAGCGCGCGGGTCCCGCCGTACCGGCACTTTCGGAATGGTCCTCAGTCACGATCAAAATTCCTTCGCGGTGATGAATTCGGCAAGCCTGTCATACGGTCCTGAAGGTGTTGACGGGTTCCGGGAAATGACAGGCGACCCGATGCGTGCCGCCGGCCGGATCGAGCGGCGGCTCGACCGAGGCACAAATGGCCTGCGCCTTGAAGCAGCGCGTGCGGAAGCGGCAGCCCGACGGCGGGTTGAGCGGGCTCGGCACGTCGCCGGTCAGCACGATCCGCTCGCGCCTGCGCTCCTTCTCGGGATTGGCGAGCGGCACCGCCGACAGCAGCGCCTGCGTGTAAGGATGCAACGCCTTGGAATAGAGCTCCGCCGCCGGCGCGATCTCGACGATCTTGCCGAGATACATCACCGCGACCTGATGCGAGATGTGGCGCACGACCGACAGATCATGGGCGATGAACAAGTAGGAGGTGCCGAAGGACTGCTGGATGTCCTTGAGCAGGTTCAGCACGCCGGCCTGCACCGAGACGTCGAGCGCCGAGACCGGCTCGTCGAGGATCACCACTTGCGGGTTGAGCGCCAGCGCCCGGGCGATGACGACCCGTTGGCGCTGGCCGCCGGACAGCTCGTGCGGGTAGCGCTTGCCATGCTCGGGATTGAGCCGCACCAGTTCGAGCAGCTCGGCGACGCGCGTGCGACGGTCCGCCTTCGACATGTCGCTCATGCGCAGCGGCTCGGCGATGTTGTCGGCGATGCGCATGCGCGGATGCAGCGACCCGTAGGGGTCCTGGAAGACGAGCTGGATATAGCGCCGCATCAGGCGCATGTCCTCGTGGTTCAGCGCCAGAAGGTTCTGGCCGCGGAACCAGCTTTCGCCGCTGGTCGGCTCGATCAGCCGCATCAGGCAGCGTCCGAGGGTCGACTTGCCGCAACCGGATTCGCCCACCAAGCCCAATGTTTCGCCGGGTGCCACGTCGAAGGACACATCGGCAACGGCGCGCACGTGGGCGACCGCGCGGTCGAAGACCAGGCCGCCGCGAACCGGGAAATCCTTGACCAGATGACGCACCGACAGTGCCGCTTCCGGCCTGGTTTCGGCTTGAGTTTGCTCCGCTGCGCTCATGGGATCAGGCTTCCAGTCTCAAGGCTTGCCGCTGCCAGCGCAGCACTGTGGAAGGGCGGCAAGGTCGTCGCGAAATGGCAGGCCGAGAACCGGCCACCGATATCGTGCAGCGGCGGGTCTTCGGTCCGGCAGCGCGCCTCGGCATGGATGCAGCGCGGATGGAAGGCGCAGCCGCCCGGCAAGCGGCCGAGCGCCGGCGGCGAGCCGTCGATCGAGAACAGCCGCTCGCGGCTTTCCTCGAGATTGGGGATCGAAGCGATGAGGCCGCGCGTATAGGGATGGCGCGGATCGGCGAACAGTTGCGACACATCAGCCTGCTCGACCACACGGCCGGAATAGACGACCGCGACGCGGTCGGCATGGCCGGCGACGACACCGAGATCATGGGTGATCAGCACCAGCCCGAGGCCGAGCCGCTCCTGCAGCGAGCGCAGCACGCTGAGGATCTGCGCCTGCACCGTCACGTCGAGCGCCGTGGTCGGCTCGTCGGCGATCAACAAATCGGGATCGTTGGCGACAGCCATGGCGATCACCGCGCGCTGGCGCATGCCGCCGGAGAATTCGTGCGGGTACTGGCTGGCCCGGCGTTCCGGCTGCGGGATCGCCACCAGGTTGAGCAGTTCGACCGCGCGCGCCATGGCCTGCTTGCGGGTGACGCGCTGATGCAGCCGGACAGCTTCGGCAATCTGGGCGCCGACGGTCATTACCGGGTTCAGTGAGGACAGCGGATCCTGAAAGATCATGGCGATGCGCGCGCCCCTGATCTTGCGCATTTCGCGCGCCGGCTTGCCGACCAGTTCCTCGCCCTTGAACCGCACCGAGCCAGTGACAACCGCATTCTTCGAGGTCAGGCCGAGAGCGGCAAGCATGCCGACCGACTTGCCCGATCCGGATTCACCGACGATGCCGACCACCTCGCCCTTGGCGACGTCGAGGTCGATGCCACGCACCGCCTCGAACTGGCTGCCGGCCTTGCGGAACCCGACCCGCAGGCCGCGTATGGACAGCAGCGGTTCGCGTTCAGCTGCCTTGTCGGCTGCCCCGGTGCGCATGGAAACTACCTTTGCGCTCATGGTTCAGTCCGACCTTGGATCGAGAATGTCGCGCAGGCCGTCGCCGATGAAGTTGAAGCCGAGCACGATGGTGAGGATGGCGACGCCGGGACCGAAGGCGATCCACCACTGATAGAAATGCACGGCGCCGTCGGAGATCATCGAGCCCCATTCGGGCGTCGGCGGCGTGGCGCCGAGGCCGATGAAGCTCAGCGATGCGGCCAGCAGCACGACCTGTCCGAGATCCATGGTGGCGCTGATCAGCACCGGGGTCCAGCAGAGCGGCAATATGTGCGTGAACAGGACGCGGCGTGGTCTTGCGCCAGCGGCGATCGCCGCTTCGACATGTTCGCGCTCCTTCACCTCCAGCACCTGCGCGCGCATCAGGCGGGCGTAGACCGGCCACCAGACCAGCACCATGGCAATGGCGGCGTTGCCGAGGCCCGGCCCGAGCGAAGCGGCGACAGCCATGGCGAGCAGCATCGGTGGGAAGGAGAGCGTGATGTCGACCAGCCGCATGATCGATGCACCTGTCAAGCCGCCGACAAAGCCGGAGATGGCGCCGAGCAGCGAGCCGATGACGACGGCGGAGACGACGACCAGAACGGCGATCGGCAGCGAATGCGCTGCACCGTGCAAGGTGCGGCTCAAGACGTCGCGGCCGAGAGCATCGGTGCCCAGCCAATGCGCCCAGCTTGGCGGCTGCAGGCGACGAGCGACCATTTCGAGCGGATCGAACTGCACGACCAGATTGGCGAACACGGTCATGAACAGCCAGAACAGGATGACGACCGTGCCTATGACAAGTGGCGCGGTCAGCCATTCGGGGATGGCGGCGGAACGGGATTTCGTGACGATAGCCGACATCAGCTCAACCTCACGCGCGGGTTGGCCACGACATAGAGGATGTCGGTGATCAGGTTGGTGACCAGGAAGGCCAGGCCGCCGACGATGGTGACGCCGATGATCGCCGGGAAATCGAGCGCGCGCGCCGCCTCGACCGCGTAGGAGCCCATGCCCGGCCACGAAAAAATAGTCTCGGTCAGCACCGCGCCGGTGATCAGGTAGGCGAAGGAATAGCCGATGACAGTCAAGGTCGGCACCATGGTGTTGCGCAGCGCATGCACGATGACGACGCGGAACTCGCTCGCGCCCTTGGCACGCGCGGTGAGCACGAATTCGCGGCTCATCACATCAAGCATGTTGGCGCGCACCAGCCGCGATATGGTTCCCGAGACCGTCCAGCCAAGCACGAAGGCCGGCAGCAGCAGATGCCACAACGCGTCCTTGAAGACGGTGAGGTTGCCGGCCAACAGCGAATCGATGGTGAGGAAGCCGGTGATACCGGGTGGCAATGCCAGACGGGCATCGACCCTGCCCGGCCCCGGAAGCCAGTGCAGCATGACCGAGAAGATGAACAGCAGGCCGAGCCCCGACCAGAAAACCGGCAGCGACGAGCCAAACAGGGCGAACAGCCGCGCGCCGTGATCGATCAGGCTGTTACGGAAATAGGCGGCCAGCACGCCAAGCACGATGCCGAGCGTGGTGCCGAAGATCATCGCCGCGAAAACCAATTCGAGCGTTGCCGGCAAGCGATAGAGGATGTCGGTGCCGACATTGCGCTTGGTGATGAACGACGTACCGAGGTCGCCGCTCAGCAGATTGCCGAGATATATCATATAGCGTTCCGGCAGAGGACGATCGAGACCCCAGCGGGCCTTTGCGGCGGCGACCACTTCGGGATTGCTCATTTGCTGCTCGGCAACGATCGCGGTCAGCGGATCGCCCTTGGTCACCGTGGTGATCAGGAAAGCGATGGTGACGATGCCGAGCACTAGGAACGGCATGGCGATAAGCCGGCGCAAAATATAGCGGGACACGTGGCTACCTTCACAAGGACGGGCTTCGTAAGATGGCACAAGGCGCTGGAAGATGCCATCGAGGGGACATATTGACAGGCTGCAAAAGCCGCTGTCAATATAAATGGAATTTAATTTCATTTTTGACTGTACCGCGCCGGCGAGACCGGCCCGACAGGTGGATACTCCGCCAGAAAGACCGCCAGCGTGCGCAAGCGAGCGACAAGGGACGAGACGGAACTTGACGGCGAAGGCGCACAGCTTTCATCCTCGCTGGTGCGGGGGCTCGGCATCCTGCGCGCCTTCCGGCCGGGTGACGTCTCGCTCGGCAACCAGGACATCATCGCGCGCACCGGCCTGCCCAAGGCCACCGTTTCACGCATCACCTATACGCTGAGCGCGCTCGGTTACCTCCTCTACGACAAGGATCTCGGCCGCTACAGCCTGGGGCCTGCGACCGTGGCACTCGGTTATTCCGCGCTCAGTTCCAGCGCCGTCGTCCACATCGCCCGGCCGCTGATGCAGCCGCTGGCCGACCTGACCGGGGCGGCGGTGGCGATCGGCACGCGCGACAGCCTCAACATGGTCTATCTCGCCAATTGCCGGTCGGAGAGCCTGGTCACGCTGCGGCTCAATCCAGGCTCCTATTTGCCGATCTGGAAGACGTCGATGGGGCTGGCCTATGCGGCGGGACTTTCACAGGAGGAGCGCACGAGTCTTGTGCAAAGGCTGCAGGAAGCGGAACCCGACAAGGCAGCGATGATCATTGCCGCTGTCGAGGATGCGGTCACGCAATACGCACAGCGTGGCTATGTGACGTCGTTCGGCGCCTGGCACAGCTATATCCACGCGGTCGGCGTGCCGTTCCGCCCGCGCGACGGCTCGCCGCTTGTCGCCATCACCTGTGGCGGCATTGGCGAGATCATCACCGAGCAGCGCGCGCATGCCGAAATCGGACCGGCGCTTGCGGCGATGGTCGAAGCCCTGCGCCAGCAGCTCGAGGGAAACCACGAATAGTCCGGGCGGGCGGTCAGCGTCGACATCGTTCCGTTCTGCTGTCTCCTAGAGGGTTGTCACGGCAAGGCAGCGACTACAAATCCGCGTGAGCAGGCAACGAATGCAGCCTGGCCGACGTATGGTTGGCAATGCAGTGCATACGACAGGCCAATAGTCCTTCAGACAGTTCCACGGGCGTGACCTTTCGCTGTGATCTCGGCGTCAAAGGCGAGGACTTCCCGCATTTCTGGGAACATACGGTCGGCAGCGGCCATGCGACGCTGGCGCTGCGCGCGGACTGGCAGGCACAGATGCGCCGCGCGCATGACGAGCTCGGCTTTCGCCATGTCCGCTTTCACGGCCTGCTTGATGACGACATGGGCACGCTGATCGACCAGGACGATCAGCCGCTCTATTCGTTCTTCAATGCCGACCAGATCTTCGATTTCCTGCTGTCGATCGGTATCCGGCCCTTTGTCGAGTTGAGCTTCATGCCGACGATGCTGTCGTCCAGCGGACAGATCATCTTCCACGACCGCGCCAATGTCAGTGCGCCGAAGGATTACGGACAGTGGGCAACCCTTATCTCCAAACTCGTTGGCCATTGGGTTGACCGCTACGGCCTGGAGGAGGTCCGCCAATGGTTCTTCGAGGTCTGGAACGAGCCCAATCTCCAAGCGTTCGGCAGCGGCAGGCAGGACGACTATTTCAAGCTGTATGCTTATACAGCGAAGGCCATCAAATCCGTCGACACGCAATTGCAGGTCGGTGGCCCGGCCACCGCGGCCAATGCCTGGATCGACGAGTTCATCGCCTACTGCGGCCAGAACAGCCTTCCCGCTGACTTCATCAGCACGCACCACTACCCAACCGATGCGTTCGGCAAACCTGGCGATGACACCGAAACCCAGCTTTCGGAAAGCACGCGAAGCGTGTTGCGCGAGCAGGCACGCACCGCGCGCCAGCAGGCTGGAGACCGTCCGCTCTATTACACCGAGTGGTGCACGTCTTCGAACCCGCGTGATCCCCTGCATGACGAGCCTTATGCCGCCGCCTTCGTCGTCAAGACGGTGATGGAAGCAAGGGGGCTGGTTCAGGGCTACAGCTACTGGACGTTTTCGGATATTTTCGAGGAGAACTATTTTCCCTCCGTGCCGTTTCATGGCGGTTTTGGCCTGATGAACCTTCACGGCATCGCCAAACCGGCCTACCGTGCCTTTGAAATGCTGCACGGACTTGGAGCGGAAATCCTGCCTGTGGAAGGTAACCACCCGACTGTCGACAGCTGGTGCGTGCGTGACCGGAATTCGCTGACCGTGCTGATCTCCAATTTCGCCTTGCCGCGGCATCCAATCGCGGATGAGATCGTCCATATCGAACTCAAGAATGTGCCCGTGCCCACCGCAGCAATCATCCGGCGGATCGGTGCGGGAAATGCCAACGCCAAGGCGCTATGGGCGACAATGGGGAAGCCTGATTATCTGAGCCCGGCAATGGTCGAGCAATTGCATGCGGCCTCGGCAATGCCGGAGCAGGAACAACCGGTCGCCTGGCGCGACCGCACCCTTGGATTCGATGTGACCCTGCCGCCGCTGGGAGTCGCGTCCATCAGGCTGGAGTTTGTATCGTTTGCCTAAAACAGAACCTGCCGCATTGTCCGATGATGATCTTCTGGACCGCTACCAGAGCGCCGCCTTCGGCTATTTCCTGGAGAATGTGAACCCCGACAACGGCCTGGTTGCCGATACATCGCGGCCGAATTCGCCGGCCAGCATCGCAGTCGTCGGTTTCGCCTTGTCCTGCTATCCAATCGGCGTCGAGCGTGGCTGGATGACGCGTGCGAGGGCGGTGAAGCTGACGCTTGCCGCGTTGCGCTTCTTCTCGGCCAGCCCGCAAGGCAGCGGCGACGACGTCACCGGCCACAAGGGTTTCTATTACCACTTCCTCGACATGCGGACTGGCCTGCGGGTCTGGCGCTGCGAACTGTCGATGGTAGACACAGCACTGCTGATCGCCGGTGTGCTGGTGGCGGCTTCCTATTTCTCTGGCGATGATGCGTCGGAAACCGAAATTCGCCAGCTGGCCGAGACGCTCTACCGGCGTGTCGACTGGCGCTGGGCGCAAGGCAGCACTCCCACCTTGCGTCAGGGTTGGAAGCCGAAGAGCGGTTTCCTGCACTATGGCTGGGAAGGCTACAACGAGGCGACGATCCTCTACGTGCTGTCGATGGCTTCACCCGACAGTCCGACCTCCGACGACAGTTACGAGGCCTGGACGGCGACCTACCAGTGGGAAAACATCTACGGCCATGACGTGCTCTATGGCGGGCCGCTGTTCATGCATCAGTTCTCGCATGCCTGGATCGATTTCGCCGGCATCCGCGACGCTTTCATGCGCGAGAAGAATTCCGACTATTTCGAAAACAGCCGGCGCTCGACCTACCTCCAACGCGACTATGCCCGCCACAACCCCTATGGGTTCGACGGCTATGGCGAGAACCTTTGGGGGCTTTCGGCCGGCGACGGGCCGGGCGGCTTCCGCGCCAGCGTCGAGCGAAGGAGGCATCGGTTTTCCGGCTATGCCGCGCGCGGCGCGCCTTTCGGGCCGGATGACGGGACGATCGCGCCATGGTCCTATCCGGCGTCGTTGCCTTTCGCACCTGATATCTGCCTGGCCGCCTTGCGCCATCTCGGTGACCGCTATCCCGAGGTGATCGACAATTTCAGGCTGCCGAGCGGCTTCAATCCGACATTGGCCAACCGGCGACAATTCGGCCGCAACGGCTGGGTGTCGGAGGGCCATTACGGGCTGGACCAGGGCATCGTGGTGATGATGATCGAAAACCATCGCTCGCGACTGGTCTGGGAGCTGATGCGCTCCAATCCGCACATCCGCCGGGGCCTGGGCAAAGCGGGCTTCACCGGCGGCTGGCTGGCGCAGCCGGCAGCCTCCGCTTCAGGGGGCCGCGATGCCGCGTAAACGGTCAAAGGCTGCCGCCTTCCCCGTCGATCGCAACGACGTCGAACTGGTCCGGGCCGCGCATCCGCCGCACTGGAAGAACCCGACCCCCGACGGCCCCTACAATCTCGTCGTCATCGGCGCCGGGCCGGCCGGGCTGACCGCGGCGCGCGACGCGGCACGCCTCGGCGCCAAAGTCGCGCTGATCGAACGCTGGCTGATCGGCGGTGCCTGCACAAATGTCGGCGGCGTCCCGTCGAAGTCGATTATCCGCACGGCCAGGCTCTATGCCGAAATGCGCGATGCCGAGAGTTTCGGCGGTCACACGCCGGAGCGTCTTCATGTCGACTTCGAGCGGGCCATGATGCGGATGCGGCAGGTCCGGCAGCGGATCAGCCGCGCCGATTCGGCCGCGGCCATCGCCGCCGAAGGCATCGACCTTTATTTCGGCGAAGCGCGCTTTGCCGGACCGGATTGCGTGGTGGTCGCGGACAAGACCCTGCATTTCAAGAAGGCATTGGTGGCGACAGGCGCGCATCCGAGCGGACCATCGATTCCGGGCCTCGCCGAAGCCGGCTATCTCGACAATGAGAGCATGTTCAACCTCACAAAATGCCCGCCACGGCTCTTGGTCATCGGCGGCGGGCCGCTTGGCTGCGAGACGGCGCAGGCCTTCTGCCTGCTCGGCGCGAAAGTCATCCTGGCGCAGAACGATCCGATGTTCCTGCCCGGCGAGGAACGCGACGCCGCGCAGATCCTTTCGGACGCGCTGGCGCGCGAAGGCATCGAGGTTCGCCTGAACACCGAAGTGGTGGCGGTACGAACAGAGCGCGGCAAGAAGCTCGCAGACCTGCTGCGCGACGGCGATACGTCGACGATTTCCGTCGACGAGATCATCACCGGTGTCGGCCGTTCGCCTAATGTCGACGATCTCGACCTGGAAAATGCCGGGGTGGCCTATGACGCCAACGGCATCAAGGTGGACGATCATCTGAGAACCACAAATCCGCACATCTACGCGGCGGGCGATGTGTGCCTCGAATACAAGTTCACCCATACCGCCGAGGCAACAGCGCGCATTGTCGTGCGCAATGCCCTGTTTCGCGGGCACGAAAAGCTCAGCGAGCTCATCGTTCCCTGGTGCACCTATACCGATCCGGAAATCGCCCATGTCGGCCTCTATCCGATCGAGGCGCGCCGCAACGGCATCCCGGTCAAGACCTATACAGTGCTGATGCATGATGTCGCCCGTGCCGTGATGGACGGCGAGGAGGAGGGGTTCGTCAAGATCCATGTCCGGGAGGGATCCGACCGCATCCTGGGGGCGACGGTCGTCGCCAGCCATGCCGGCGAGATGATCAATGCGGTGACGCTCGCCATCAAGTCGGGCATGGGATTGCATGCCTTGGCCGATGTCATCCATCCCTTCCCGACGCAGGCGCAAGGCATCAAGATGGCGGGGGATGCCTACAGGCGAACCCGGTTCACCTCCTTACGCAGGCGTCTTGCGGCGCGCTGGCTGGCATGGTCCAGGCGATGATCTTTTCATCCGGATTCTGCCGGCACGAATTGTGACCGTTTCGCCAGGCAGGGCACATCCGACGGTCCAGGGATCATCCAGCGCTTGACGAAAGCGCCGTTCGGCTAAACAAGTCGAAGCTTATTTCCATGGCTTCGGGGGCCTCGTGAATGCCATCTGGGATTGAGCCTGCAACGCAGCGCCCTGGGCGCTCGCCTTGAATCGCATGGGCGCGCGCGCGGATACCATGACGGCGCGCAGCAGCGAACGGCGCGTGCTGATCCTGTCCCACGAGCCGGCCTTTCCGCCAACCTCCGGCGCAGATCTTAGAAACTATCGCAATGCCGCGATTGCGGCCGGGTTCGGACCGGCCTGCCTGGTCTCGGTGCTGCCGCGGGCCAGCGCGGCGAAGCTGCCGGATCCGTTGATCCGCGCCGAGGCGCTATCGATTGAGGGCGAAGCCCGTACGGCTTCGATCGGGTGGTGGCGCATCAGGGCCGAGCATCGCATTTCGCGTGCTGCCCTGATGCGGCTGGAAGCAATCATCCGAGACTTTGGTCCTGATACAGTGGTGGTCGAGAGCATCGGCCTGTTCAAGCTGCTGCGGCCGTTGCGGCCGCTGGTGCGGCAGCTCATCCTCGACATGCACAATGTCGAGTCCGACCTGGCCCAGCAAATAGGGCGCACTGAGGCGCTCGGACCGCGTCTTGCCGCGATCACGGCATCTCTGGGCATCAGGCGCCTCGAAAGAAAGGCACTCGCCATTGTCGACAGGGTCTGGGTCTGCTCGAACCAGGACCGCGACAGGCTGACGGTCCTCTCCCGGCGCAAGGTGCCGATCGACGTCGTTCCCAATGGAATTCCCAATGTCGAGGACATTCCGCAGACGCTGCCCACCGAGGCCTCGACCAACAGCGGCTTCCCGGTGATCCTGTTCATCGGCCACCTCGGTTATCCACCGAACGTCGATGCCGCCCGGCGATTGGCCCATGCCATATTGCCCCGCATCCGGCAGGCCTTTCCCGGCGCCAAGCTCATTCTCGCCGGGCGCGGCCCGAAAGCGGCCATGCTGGCGCTGGCCGCATTGCCAGGGGTGGAGTTGGTCGAAAATCCGGAAAGCGTGGCGCCGCTTCTGTCCGGCGCGCATCTCAGCATCATTCCGCTCAACGCAGGCGGCGGAACGCGCATCAAGATCCTGGAGGCGATGGCTTGGGGCGTGCCGGTGATCGCGACACCGCTGGCGGCCGAGGGCCTGGAGCTGGCCGAGAACGACGAGGTGCTCTTGTCGGCCACCGACGAAGGGCTTGCCGATGTGGCTATCGGGCTGTGTCACGACGCCCAGCGCCGGGCACGACAGCGCATGCGCGCGCATCACGCCGTATCGGCAAGGTTCGGCCCGCAAGCGATCCGCGATGCCATCCGTGCCGGGCTTGAACTGGAGAATGAAGGCACATGACAATCTCCCGCCCCATGAGCCGCCGATGATCCCGCCAATCTTGCACCAGACATGGAAGGCCGACAGCGTTCCCGCGCGCTTCCAGGCATATGCCGACAGCTGGAAGCGGCATAATCCGCACTGGACGGTGATGTTCTGGAGCGACCGGATGCTGCTCGAATTCGTGGCCGGGCATTACCCTGATTTCCTGCCGATGTTCTGCAGTTACACGAACGGCGTGCAGCGGTCGGATGCGGCCCGCTACATGCTTCTGCATCATTTTGGCGGGGTCTATGCCGACATCGACTGCGAATGCGTCGCACCTTTCGATCCGATCATGAATGAGAACCGTGTCGTGCTGTGCAAGGAACCTGCTTCACATGCGGCCGTGCAGGCGGATTTCCGGGGTCTGCCCTATCTCTTGTTCAATGGGACAATGGCGAGCCTGCCCCGTCACCCCTTCTGGATGCATCTCCTGTCCATGATGCCGGGGCTGGTCGGCGCCAAGGACGTGCTCGACTCGACAGGTCCCTGCCTGTTGACGTCCGCTCAGCTCGGTTACATCGATCAGGGGGCTTTCGCCATTCACCCGTCCGGCCTGTTCACGCCCGTGACGTCTTCGGGGAATACCGAGCTTGAGGCAGGCGACGAGACGGCAGCACTTTCCACCCACCACTGGGCCGGTACGTGGTGGAATCCCGAGCCGCCGCCGACATGGCTGACCAAGCTTCGCAACAAAGCCTACCGGCTAAAATATCATCTGACGCGCGGCACTCATCTGGATAAAGCCGCGGCAAAAGCCAGCGTCGACAAGGCGGTTCTGTCAGCGCCGCCGCCCACAGGCCGCAACATCGCCATTCTGGTGCCGCTTCGCGATGCCGCGGATCTGATCCAGCCCTTTCTCGACGCGCTGGACGGACTCAACTACCCCAAGGACAGGATCAAGCTGGTTTTCTGCGAAGGCGACAGCCTGGACGGCAGCTGGGAGCGCCTTCAGGCGGCGACAGCTGGAGTGGCCGGCAAATATCGCGACATCGTACTGTTGCAGCGACAGGTCGGAACCAGGTTCGACAGGGCGAAACGGGCAAGGCCCAGGATGCAGCGCGCCCGGCGCGGCGCGATTGCCAAGGTGCGAAATTACCTGATCGATCATGGGCTGGACGAGGACGACGACTGGGCGCTGTGTATCGATATCGACGTCTGGCGCTTTCCCGGCGATGTGCTGAACCGGCTGATTGCCAGCGGACATCGCATCGCGGTGCCCCATTGTGTGAAGATCGCCGGCCGCGGCAGCTTCGACCTCAACAGCTTCATTATTAGGCGCCAGGCCAGGGACTACCGGTATTTTCGCGAGATCCGCGGCGGTCTTCATCAGCCTCCGGCGACGACACCACATCGCTATCATCTGAGCGATGTCAGGCATCTCGACATTGTCGGCCTCGATGCGGTCGGTGGAACCATGCTGCTGGTCGATGCGGCGTTGCATCGCGGCGGCCTGCGCTTCCCCGAAATTCCCTACCGCGACCTGATCGAGACCGAAGCGTTTGGCTTGCTCGCCAATGATCTCGGCATCCGGCCGGTCGGCTTGCCGAAACTGGAGATCCTACACGTTCCATGGTGACGCTGCAGCGTGCCGACGTTCTTGCCTGAAGGCTCCAGATAGATCTGCGGCCGCAGATGTCGCCAGCCGTCAGTCGTGCAATTCCCTCGAGATCGGCGGGCCGACCGAAAACCCGGAGAACGTGACTTCGAAACCCTCGCGCTGCGGCGAACAGCACATCATGCCGACATCGACCGTCTTCGAGATCGGAAAATAGGCAAGCCGCACCGGCTTCCAGTGGCTATCAGAAGCATCGAGATACTGGACGCGGATTGCCTCGCCGTGGCGGGTCAGGCGGATGCTGACGCCATTGGGATCGGCATGGATGGCCACCAGCGACCAGTCCGATGTGTCGTTGGTGACGACGACCGAGAAATAGGCGAGGCCGTCGGTGTATTCGATGCCGGCCTTGATCCAGTGCGTTTCGCTCAGCCGGACCATCAGCCCGGCCTGATCATAGAGCACCTTGTAGTCGCCTTTGACGGTAACTTCGGCGGTGAAGTCGCCGTCGACCAGCCGATGCAGGAAGTGGCCATTGTCACGCCAGAAACCGTAGAACGTCTCGCGCCAGAAATCGGTTTCCTTGCCGGTGCGCACGCGGACGGTATCGCTGTCGACGGCGTGATACGGCGGCGGGTTGAGCCAGATCAGGTCCTGCAATGCCATAGCTTTCTCAAAGTGAATGGCGGTTCGCCGACCCTACGAGCCGCCGACCGATCATCCAGCAAATGTATAGGCGGTCTTCACCGTGGTGTAGAACTCGGCAGCGTAGCGGCCCTGCTCGCGCGGGCCGAAGCTCGAGCCCTTGCGGCCACCGAAGGGGACATGGAAATCGACGCCCGCCGTCGGCAGGTTGACCATCACCATACCGGCTTCGGAATTGCGCTTGAAATGCGTGGTATGCTTCAGGCTCGATGTGCAGATGCCCGAGGTAAGCCCGAAAGGCGTGTCGTTGGCGACGGCGAGCGCCTCGTCATAATCCTTGACGCGGATGACGCTGGCGACAGGGCCAAAAATCTCCTCGCGCGAGCTGCGCATGGCATTGGTGGCCTCGGTGAGCAGCGCTGGGCTGAGGTAGAAGCCCGGCGTTTTGCGGTCGAGCCTCTCGCCGCCGAAGGCGAGCGTGGCGCCTTCCCTGACGCCAATGGCGATGTAATCCTCGTCCTGCTTCAGCTGTGTCGCGTCAACCACCGGACCGATCTGGGTCTGGGTGTCGAGGGCATCGCCGATCACCAGTTTGCCCATGCGGTCCTTGAGCGCGTCGACGAAGCGATCATGGATACCTTCGGTCACGATCAGCCTGGACGACGCCGTGCAACGCTGGCCCGTCGAGAAGAAGGCGCCGTTGAGCGCGCAATCGACAGCGACCGCGAGGTCGGCATCGTCGAGCACGACCAGCGGGTTCTTGCCGCCCATTTCGAGCTGAAACTTGCGCATGTGCTCGACGCTTGCGGCAGCGACGCGTTTTCCCGTGCCGACCGAACCGGTGAAGGAGATGGCGTTGACATCGGGACTGTCGAGCATCGCCTGGCCGACCACCGAGCCCTTGCCCATGACGAGGTTGAGCACGCCCTTGGGCAGGCCGGCGCGATGCAGGATTTCGACGATGGACCAGGCACTCTCGGGAACGAGTTCCGCCGGCTTGAAGACAATGGTGTTGCCATGCGCCAGCGCCGGAGCGATCTTCCAGGCCGGGATGGCGATCGGGAAATTCCATGGCGTGATGATGCCGACCACGCCGACCGCTTCGCGGGTGATCTCGACGCCGACGCCCGGCCGCACGCTCGGCACCATCTCTCCAGTCAGACGCAATGTTTCGCCGGCAAAGAAATCGAATATCTGGGCGGCGCGAATGGTCTCGCCAATGCCTTCGGCCAGCGTCTTGCCCTCCTCGCGCGCGAGGTTTCGGCCGATTTCGTCCTTGCGCGCCATGATCTCGTCCGAGGCCTTCTTCAGCACCGCATGGCGTGCCAGCGGACCGGAGCGCGACCATGTCGGGAAGGCAGCCTTGGCCGCCGCGATCGCCTGTGTGGCCTGTTCGACCCCCGCCGAGGCATATTCGCCGACGACGTCACCGGTGTCCGAGGGGTTGATGTTGCGGGAGCCGGCGTCGCCGACCCATTCGCCATCGATGAGGTTCTTTCGAAACTGAGCCATGTCCTGGCCTTTCCTGCTGGTTGGCCGCGCGGCGGCATCTGTCTGAATTGGTATTTGCCAGACAAATGCCTTGCGGGAAAGCTCGCACTGGCCAAGCGGCCGCGACAAAATTCCCGGGCTTGCCTTTGCGCCAATGGCCTGGTGGCCGAGGCGCCCTATCGACAGGTAACCCGGCTAATGTCCGCGGCATGTGATCCCAGGCCCAAACGATTTGCTCTGTACATATATGTACATAGCCTTGATTTGCCTGATGCGGCGTGTCATGCGTCGTGATGATGGCAGCACTCGAAGCGACGATTCAGCGCCCCGGCACCACCGGCAACATCAAGGCCACTCGTGAAGACTGGCTGAAGCTGGCGCTTGAAACACTGATCTCGGATGGCGTCGAACGCGTCCGTGTGCTGACGCTTGGCCAGCAGCTCGATGTCTCGCGCTCCAGCTTCTACTGGTATTTCAAGAGCCGGCAGGATCTGCTCGACCAGTTGCTCGACTATTGGCGCCAGACCAACACCAGGTTCATCGTCGAACGCGCCAACCGGCCCTCCGCGACCGTCATTCGCGGCGTGATGAGCATTTTCGAATGCTGGGTCGACGAAAGGCTGTTCGATCCCCGGCTGGACTTCGCGATCCGGGCCTGGGCACGCCGCTCGCCCGCAATCCGGCGCGCGCTCGACGAGGCCGACGAAGAGCGCGTCAATGCCATACGCGACATGTATATGCGCCATGGCTATGAAGAAGAAGACGCGTTCGTGCGCGCCCGCGTCCTCTATTTCATGCAGATCGGCTATTACTCGCTCGAGCTCAACGAACCGATGAGCACCCGCCTGGCCCAGGTCGCCTCGTATCTGCGCAGCTTCACCGGCCAGGAGCCTCCAGCGGAAGATGTCGAGGACTTCGCCCGCTACGTCGAGAAGACGCTTTCCGGCAAACGGTAGACGCGGCTATCGACCGGCCTGGCCCGACGGTTTTCCCAACGACACGCGCCCACCCCTAACCAGCATGTCCGCCTCATGTGGGTCAAACCTCGCAGGCACTAGACACATATGTACAATGACGGTAGGGTGCACCGCCATGACGGGGTGGAGTGCGGCAAAATGAAATCCCAATACAGGGCGATCGTTATCGGCGGCGGCGTGGTTGGCGCCTCGGTGCTCTATCACCTGGCGAAGTTCGGCTGGAGCGATGTCGCGCTGATCGAACGCGAGGTGCTGACCGCGGGGTCGAGCTGGCACGCGGCCGGCGGCTTCCATGCGCTCAATGCCGACCCCAACATCGCCGCGTTGCAGGCCTATACGATCGATCTGCTGTCGGAGGTCGAGAAGGAATCCGGCCAGAACATCGGCATGCACATGACCGGCGGCATCTCGGTTGCGTCGGCACCGGAGCGATGGGAATGGCTGAAGGCCTCCTACCGCATTTTTCAGACCATGGGCATAGACGACGTCCATCTGGTCGGCGTCGACGAGATCAGGCAGCGCTGCCCGATCCTCAACACCGACGGCATGCTGGGCGGTCTCTATGCCGCGCGCGAAGGCCATATCGACCCGTCGGGCGTCGTCCACGCCTATGCCAAGGCGGCACGGAGGCGCGGTGCCGAGATCATCGAGCACAACCGTGTGCTGGAGCTCAACCGCCGCGCCGATGGCTGCTGGGACGTGGTCACCGAGAAGGGCACTGTGGTTGCCGAGCACGTCGTCAATGCCGGCGGCCTGTGGGCCAAGCAGGTCGGCCGAATGGCCGGCATCGACCTGCCGGTTTCACCGATGGAGCATCATTATCTCGTCACCGAGGCGCTGCCCGAGATCCAGGCGCTCGACCGGGAATTGCCGCTGATCGTCGACCTCGAAGGCTTCACTTACATGCGCCAGGAGCAGAAGGGCCTGCTGCTCGGCATCTACGAGATCAACCACAAGCACTGGAACATGGACGGCGCGCCGTGGGACTACGGCATCGAACTTATCCAGGAGGACACCGACCGCATCGCCAACGAGCTGGCGCTCGGCTTCAGCCGCTATCCCTGCCTGGAGACAGCCGGCATCAAGCGCTGGGTGAACGGAGCCTTCACCTTCTCGCCGGACGGCAATCCGCTGGTTGGCCCGGTGCGCGGCGTTCCCAATTACTGGGTGGCCTGCGGAGTCATGGCCGGCTTCTTGCAAGGCGGCGGCGTCGGCAAGTCGCTGGCCGAGTGGATGATCCATGGCGAGCCGGAAGCCGACGTCTACGGCATGGACATCGCCCGCTACGGCGATTTCGCCTCCAACCGCGAATACATCAAGCAGACGACCGGGCAGTTCTATTCGCGCCGCTTCGTCATGAGCTACCCCAACGAGCAATTGCCGGCGGGGCGTCCGCTGAAGACAGCCGGCGCGCATGACGCCATGGATGCGGCAGGCGCGCGCTGGGGCAGTTCCTGGGGCATGGAAGTGCCGCTTTATTTCGCGCCGCAAGGTTTCGTCGAAACACCGACGCTGAAGCGCTCCAACGCCTTCGACATCGTCGCCCAGGAATGCCGCAAGGTGCGCGAAGGCGTCGGCCTGCTCGATATATCAGCCTTCTCACGCTACGAGATCAGCGGGCCGCAGGCGGAAGCCTGGCTCGACCGGCTGCTTGCCTGTGCGCTGCCCAAACCGGGCCGCGCGAAACTCGCGCCGATGCTGGGGGAGAACGGCAAGCTCAAGGGCGATCTCACCGTCTTCAACTGGGGCGACGGTTCCTGGTGGATCATGGGGTCCTACTATCTGCGGCAATGGCACATGCGCTGGTTCGAGCAACACCTCACCGACGGCGTCACCGTGCACGATATTTCGGACGCGATGGTCGGCTTTTCGCTGGCCGGTCCCGATGCGCGCCGTCTGCTCGAACGGCTGACGCATCAGGATATCTCGCACCAGGGATTCGGCTTCCTCGCCTGCAAGACGTTGGATGTCGGCCTGGTGCGGGCCAAGGTCGGGCGGCTCTCGGTCATCGGCGAGCTCGGCTACGAGATCCACTGCCAGGCCAATGAGCATGCGGGCCTGCGCCGCGCGCTGCTTGCGGCAGGCAGCGACCTCGGCATTGCCGAATACGGCTTTGGCGCGGTCAATTCCCTGCGGCTCGAAAAGAGTTTTGGCATCTGGTCGCGCGAGTTCACGCAGGATTACACACCAGCCGAGACCGGCATGGACCGCTGGATCGCGTTCGACAAGGGCGACTTCATCGGACGCGCGGCGGCGCTGAAAGAGCAGAAGGCCGGGGCCAGGCGTACGCTGGTGACGCTCGAAATCGATGCCGTGGATGCCGACGCCAGCGGCTACGAACCGGTCTGGAGCAGAGGCAAACTTGCCGGCTTCGTCACCTCGGGCGGCTATGGCCATACGGTCGGCAGGAGCCTCGCCATGGCGCTTGTCGATCGCGATGCGGCCGGTATCGATACCGAGTTGACAACCCATATCGTCGGCGTCGAAAGAGGTGCGCGCGTCATCGCTTCGTCGCCTTACGATCCAACGGGCAAGGCGATGCGGGCATGACCGAAAGAAGCGCTGCCATCCCTGCGGAAGACAAGCCATGACCAGACGCTATTCCGCCCTGTCGCTATTCAAGGAGGGCCTGGCCGGCCAGACCGGCTGGAAGCAGGCCTGGCGCTCGCCGGAGCCGAAGTCATCCTATGACGCGATCGTCATCGGCGGCGGCGGTCATGGACTGGCGACGGCCTACTATCTGGCCAAGAACCATGGCATCACCAAAGTGGCCGTGCTGGAAAAAGGCTGGATCGGCGGCGGCAACACCGGCCGCAACACCACCGTGGTGCGCTCCAATTATTATTATCCGGAAAGCGTCGAGCTCTATGGGCTGGCGCATCGGCTCTATGAAGGTCTGTCGAAAGATTTGAACTACAACGTCATGCTGTCGCAGCGCGGCATGGTCAATCTCTGCCACTCCACCGCCGAAATGGAAATCGGCGCGCGCACCGTCAACGCTATGCAGATCAACGGCATAGATGCCGAGCTGTTCTCGCCCGAGGATGTGCGGCGCGTGGCGCCGATCTACAATTTTTCGCCATACGCGCGTTTCCCCGTCTTCGGCGGCATCTGGCAGGGCCGCGCCGGAACGGCGCGCCATGACGCGGTCGCCTGGGGTTATGCGCGAGCCGCGAGCCGGCTCGGCGTCGACATCATCCAGAACTGCGAGATCACCGATTTCATCATCGAGGGTGGCCGCTGCCGCGGCGTCCGGACGACGCGCGGCACGATCCGCGCGGACCGCATCGGCATGGCGGTGGCTGGCCATTCCTCGGTGCTTGCCGCCAAGGCCGGCTTCCGGCTGCCGATCAATTCCTATGCGCTGCAGGCCTGCGTCTCCGAGCCGGTCAAGCCGATCCTCGACACGGTGGTGCTGTCGCCCGGCACTGGCGTCTATGTCAGCCAGTCGGACAAGGGTGAGATCGTCATCGGCGGCGGGCTCGACCGCATCCCCTCCTATGCGCAGCGCGGCAATCTGCCGACGCTGGAAGCAGTCATTGCCGGCCTGCTGGAGATGTTCCCGATCTTCGGCCAGCTGAAGCTGATGCGGCAATGGGCCGGCATTGTCGACGTCGTGCCGGATTCCTCGCCGATCATCGGTCCCTCGCCGCTGCCCAATTTATTCCTCAATTGCGGCTGGGGCACGGGCGGCTTCAAGGCCATTCCCGCTGGAGGCACGCTGCTGGCAAACCTGCTGGCGAGGGGCAAGCACAACGATATCAGCCGTCCCTTTGATCTGGATCGCTTCGCCACCGGACGGCTGATCGACGAAGCGGCCGGTTCCGGCATCGCGCACTAGAGGTTCCTATGCAGCTTTTCCCTTGCCCGTTCTGCGGCCCGCGCGACGAGACCGAATTTCACTATGGCGGCGATGCCGGCAATGCCAGGCCCGACGGGGCCGACGTGCCGATCGATCGCTGGGCGGGATATCTCTACCTGCGCGGCAACCCGAAAGGCACGGCGCGCGAAATCTGGGTGCATATGAATTGCGGCGAGTTCTTCGTCATGGAACGTGACACCGTCACGCACAAGGTGCATTCCTCGGCATCCCTTGGCGGGGAGCACGCCGCGTGACCGCCTCGCGTCTTCCCACCGGCGGCAGCGCCATCGACCGCTCGCGGCCAATCCGCTTCCACTTCGACGGCACAACCGTGGACGGCTTTGCCGGCGACACCATTGCTTCGGCGTTGCTCGCCAATGATGTCGCAATCGTCGGCCGCAGCTTCAAATACCACCGGCCGCGCGGTATCTGGGGCGCCGGCGTCGAGGAGCCGAACGCTTTGGTCGATGTCGGCGGTCCACAGGCGACCCCGAACACGCGGGCCACGACCGAGCCGGCACGCGACGGGCTGGCGGCGAAAAGCGTCAACGCGACACCCAATGCACTGGCCGACCGCAATGCCTTCCTCGACCGTTTCTCGCGCTTCATTCCGGCGGCGTTCTACTACAAGACCTTCATGTGGCCGGATTGGCATATGTTCGAGCCGCGCATCCGTGCCATGGCCGGGCTGGGCAAGGTCGATACGGACTGGACCTCGCCGGGTAAGGCGGACCAGATCAATCATCATTGCGACGTGCTGGTTATCGGCGCGGGGCCGGCCGGGCTGGCTGCGGCCAGGATGGCGGTCGGCGCGGGTCTCTCCGTCGTGCTGGTCGATGATCAGCAGAAACCCGGCGGGTCGCTCGGCCACCGTGCCGGTGAGATCGACGGGAAACCGGCGGATGCCTGGATCGAGGAGACGGTTACGGAGCTTGCCGCCGGCGGTCACCTGATCCTATCGTCGACGACGGCCTTCGGCATCTACGACCACAATCTGGTTGGCCTGAACCAGCGTCATTTCGACGGCCGGCGCGATACGCTGTGGCGGGTCAGGCCACGCCAGATCGTGCTGGCGACCGGCGCCATCGAGCGGCCGCTGCCCTTCGCCAACAACGACCTGCCGGGCATCCTGTCGGCGGATGCGGGGCTCGCCTATCTCAGACGCCATGCAGTGCTTGTCGGCCGCCGCATTGTCGTCGCGACCAACAATGACAGCGCTTACGAGGTCGCAGCAGCTTTGGCCGAGGCCGGAGCCGATCTCACGCTGGTCGATATCAGGCGTGACGGCACGCCCGACACGCCAGCCAAGGTGCGGCTTGTCAAAGGACGGGCGCTTGCCTCCGCCAACGGCAAACTGCGCGTCGAGGGCGTGACGTTGGACGACGGCACCAAGCTCGACGCCGATTGCGTGCTGGTCTCGGGCGGCTGGACACCGACGATTCATCTGTTCGGCCAGGCCAAGGGCAAGCTCACATGGAGCGAGGCGCGTGCTGTCTTCCTGCCGGGCGATCCTGTCGACGGCATTTCGGTCGCTGGCGCTGCGGCCGGCGCAGTCTCCTTGTCGGAGGTGTTTGCGGGCTCCGAGAAAGCTGTTGCATCGCTCGGCCAGACGAAGGCAGCCGTGCCGCGCAGCACCGGGCCGGAGGCGACGGGCGGCATAACAGCCGCATGGCCAATGCCCGGCTCGAAGGGGCGCATCTGGATCGACTACCAGAACGACGTGACCGTGAAGGATGTCGAACTGGCGGCACGTGAAAACTTCATCTCGGTCGAACATCTGAAGCGCTACACGACGCTTGGCATGGCGACCGATCAGGGCAAGACCTCCAACCTGCCCGGCCTGGCGCTGATGGCAGGGATTACGGGCCGGACAGTGCCGGAGGTCGGCACCACCACCTACCGTCCGCCCTTCACGCCGGTGCCATTGGCAAGCTTTGCCGGCGCGCGCGTCGGTGAACTGATGGCGCCGGTGCGGCGGCTACCGCTGGAAAACGTGCATCGCGGCAGCGGCGCCGTGTTCCAGGAATATGGCGGCTGGCTGCGTCCAGCCCACTATGGCAGCAGAACCGACGCGGATCGCGCCATCCAGGAGGAGGCGCGGCGCGCGCGCCAGTCTGTCGCGCTGTTCGACGGTTCGACGCTGGGCAAGATCGAGGTGATCGGGCCGAAAGCCGCCGAATTCGTCGATTTCCTCTACTACAACACCATGTCGACGCTGAAGCCGGGCCGCTGCCGTTACGGCTTCATGCTGTCGGAGAACGGCGTGGTTTTCGACGACGGCGTGCTGGTGCGACTGGACGAGCATCGCTTCGTTGTCTCGTGCTCATCCTCGCATGTCGCCGCCGTGCACGCCCGGCTGGAGGAGTGGCGGCAGGACCGCTTCGGCCGCGACGCGGTCTACATCCACAACGCCACAGCGGAAATGGCGACGCTGACGGTGTCCGGGCCGAACGCCCGGAAGCTGCTTGAAAAACTTGATCTCCGCCTGTCGCTCGACGATGCCGACCTGCCACATATGGCGATCGGCCACGGCAGCTATGCCGGCGACGAAGTGCGCGTCACCCGCGTCAGCTTCACCGGCGACAGGAGCTATGAAATTTCGATCCGGGCGGATCGCGCCGAGCCGCTATGGGCACACCTGCGTCAGGCCGGCCAGGCGTTCGATGCCGTCATCATCGGTCTCGAAGCGCTGATGATCCTGCGTGCCGAGAAAGGCTTTGTTGTCATCGGCAAAGACACGGACGGCACCACGCTGCCACATGATCTCGGCAGCGAGGCGCCCCGGGCCAAACGCCAGACCGAATATGTCGGCCGCCGCTCGCTGTTCACCGAGGAAGCGTCGCGTGGCGACCGGTTGCAGCTTGTCGGGCTGACGGTGCCCGAGGGCGAGCCACCGCTGCCGACTGGGGCGCATGGTATCAAGCGGGAGAACGGCAGGCTGCACAGCCAGGGCTTTGTTAACTCGAGCTACCAGAGCCCGACACTTGGCTGGCCGATTGCGCTTGGCCTGATCGAGCGTGGCGCGACAAGGCATGGCGAGACAATCGAGATCCAGCATCTCGGCAAGGTGAGGAAGGCAATGATCGCCGCGCCTTGTGCCTTCGACCCCGCGGGAGACCGGCTGCATGCGTGATCTCGCGGAAAAATGGTCCGTCGCACCGGACTGGCAGAACGCCACGATCGATGTGCCGGGGCTCAAGATAGGCTCGATCCCTGGGCTGCACCAACGTCTGGTCAGCGGCGACCTTGCCACATGGGCCGAGGCATCTGGTTTCGATGGAACGGCGGTCGGGGCGTTCGGCCCAGCCGAAGGCATACGCTACACGGTCCGCCTGGCACGCGACCGGCTGCTTGCCGTGTCCACCACGCCGATCGGCATGGCGACGGGATGGTTCCCCCAAGGGTTTGCGGTGACGGAGATCAGTGCCGGGCTGCAGGTGTTCGAGGTCGAAGGCTCGGCACTTGACGCATTCATCGCACGCGGGACGACGCTTGATCCCAGGCAGCCAAGCGCCAGTGCCACGCTCTCCTTCGCCGGCATCAGCGCCATCGTCTATCGTCATGAAGACAGGCTGCGCGTCCATGTCGACCGCGGTCTTTCAGCCTATCTCTGGACGTGGATGGAGCAGGCCGCCGGCCACATCGCGGCCGGAAACTAGAGAAATTCCAGGAAAAGTGTGAACGGTTTTCCGTCCGGAATTGCGTTAAACAAAAAGTCTAGCCAGCACGCTCAGAGCGTGAACGACCAGAACAGGCAGGCCAGCGTCGCGGCGGCGAAGATCACGAAGAACAGGCTGCGCAACAGCACGTTGCGGCGCAGTTCGTTCATGACGAAATGACAGCCGACAATCGCTACGGCAAACAGGAACCGCCAGTTCAGCAATGCCAGAAGAGCGCTGCCCTGGCCGAAGGCCCATCGCGCGAGAAGGCCGCCGACAATGGTGGCAAACAGCACAATCACCGTCCAGAAGATCGCGTCGGCGGCATGGGTCAGGACGATGCTGGCCGCGCGGATCGGCAGGATCATCATCAGCAGCGCGCTGAAGAAGAAGACCGCAGCCAGCGGAATGAAGGTTCCGGCATCGGCGATGCCGTCGAGGCGCTTCACGCCGATCACGCCATAGGGATAGCCGTGCCGGGCCACCGCCAGACTTAGCGCCATGAGCAAGGCGGTCAGCACGGCGACAAGTGCGAAGGTCGTGAGGGCTTTGCTCATGGTGCTCCTGTCCCGGGCGAATCAGACAGGAACAGGTTTAACCGGCGGTCGTAAATTGCACGTAAGCGAGCGTGCCGCCCGCGCGGATTTCGATCGGCGAAATCCGCTGTCGGCCTGCTACTCGGCAGCGACCCTGCCCGCAGAGCGATTGGCCAGCACGAAGCCAACCTCGTCGACCGCCTGCGCCGCACGCTTCAGGATGGCATCGGAGCGCAGCACGCCGTCGGTGAAATCCTTGTCGGTGGCATAGACGGCGGTCGGCAGCGTGAAGGCCTCGAAGAAGCCGAACAGCGGCCGCAGTTGGTGCTCGACAATCAAGGCGTGGCGCTCTCCGCCGCCGGTGGCGGTCAGCAGGATGGGCTTGCCCCGCAGTGCCGCCGGATCGATCAGGTCGAAGAAATGCTTGAACAGGCCGGTATAGCTGCCCTTGTAGGTCGGCGAGCCAACCACCAGCACGTCTGCGGCGAGGATCTGGGCCAGGATCGGTTGCGCCTGGCCGTCGAGGTCGCGTGCCCATCTTGCCGTGCCCAGCGATGGGCCGACATCCTCGATGTCGTAGGTGCTGGCCGACAAGCCATGGCGCGCGGCGATGTCCCTGGTGACCAGCTCGACGAAGGCGCGCGTCTTTGACGGTCGGGTGATGTTGCCGGAGAAGCCGACGACTGTTGGATTTGACATGGTGACTGGGCTCTCTTTGGTCATGATGGTCGAAATCTTGAAGGGCGGGCCGCTCGCCTGCCGGTGGGAAATCAGCTCCAGGCGTGCAGCGGCGGGCTTTCGCCGTTGAGGAAGTATTTGCCGAGGATCGAGTACTTCCAGCGTACCGGATCGTGCAGCGTGTGGGTGCGGGCATTGCGCCAATGCCGGTCGAGATTGTGCTCGGCCAGCGTCGAGCGCGTCCCGGCCAGCTCGAACAGTTTGTTGGTCGCGGCGATGGCGATCTCGGTCGACAGGATCTTCGCCTCGGCGGTGACGATCTGCGCATGCGCGACCGTCTCGGCAGTCGGCTCCGCAACCGCGCGATCGATTGCCAGGCCGGCCTTTTCGAGCAGCGCCTGCGCGGCGTGCAGCCGCAGCGTCAGGTCGCCGATCGCCTGGATTGTGTAGGGATCGTCCCAGGCATTGTCGACGCCGCTGTCGATCCAGGCGCGGCTTCTGGTCCTGACGAAGTGAACCGTCTCGTCGATCGCCGCCTGGGCAATGCCGGTGTCCACCGCCACCTGGATGATCTGGAAGATGGCGCCGTCGGCGGTCGGCTTGTCATAGCCCTTGTAGCCGGGCACCAGATACGTCTTCGGCACCTTGACGTTGTCGATGATCACCGTGCCGGACAGAGTCGTGCGCTGGCCAAAGCTCGACCAGTCGTCGATGACGGTGAGGCCCGGCGCGCCACGGTCGGCGATCGCGTACCAGGCACGGCCCTCGTCATCGAGCGCCACGATCGGCACCAGATGGGCAAGCAGCGCGCCGGACGAATAGAATTTACGGCCATTAACGACGACATGGTCGCCGGCATCAGTGAAACGGGTCTCGAAATCGGCGGCGCGCTTGGAGCCGAACTCGGAAAAGGCATTGCCGAACCGCGTGCCCTTCAGCGCTTCGGCAAACAGCAATTTCTGCTGATCCGCGTCGGAGACGGTACGGATCGCGGCGATGACGCCGAGATGGTTCTGCGCGATCTGGCCGATGGAGGAATCGGCTGCCGAAATGATCTCGATCACCTTGGCCAGCGTAACGTAGGAGACTTCCGGCCCGCCGAATGCCTTGGGCACATTGATCGACCACAGGCCGCTTTGCGAAAAGGCGTCGAGTTCGGCAACCGGCCAGATCCGCTCGCGGTCACGCTTGGAGGACTCCTTGACGAATTCGGCAGCGAGCGCATGGGCGACCGCGATCGCTTCGGCGTCATCCCTGATGATGTGGGCCGGCGCCGACGGCCTTGCGACTGGCGGCACGGCGGCGGAAGCGTGGTCGGTCTTGACGGTCGAGACGGTCATTTCACTGCTCCTTGAAAATTCGTTTCAGACGACGGCATGGAGATGGGTTGGTTTGGCGGCTGGCGATGGCTGTTGCCCGGAGGTCGATTGACCGAGATAGAAGGCTCGGACATCCTCGCGCTGGCGAAGATCGGCAGCCGCTCCCGAGAGAACCGAGACGCCGTTTTCGAGCACCGTGGCATGGTCGGCGTATTTGAGAGCCACCGCCGAGTTCTGCTCGGCGACCAGGATCGACAGGCCGGTCTCGCGGTTGAGTTTTCTCAGCGTCTGAAAGATATCCTGGACGATGAGCGGGGCGAGCCCCATTGACGGCTCATCCAGGACCAGCAGGCGCGGCCGTGACATCAGTGCCCGGCCAATGGCGGTCATCTGCTGTTCGCCACCGGAGGTCAGCCCGGACAGTGTCCGGCGCTTTTCCAGGAGACGAGGGAAATAGCCATAGATACGTTCGAGATCCGCGTTGATCTCGGCCCGGCGGCCGCTGCGGCCGATGCCGCCGGCGATCAGGTTCTCCTCGACGGTGAGGCTCTTGAAGCAGTGGCGACCCTCTAGCACCGGAACCAGTCCGGCGCGCACGAGGTCACCCGGCTTGCGGCGCGAGACATCCGAGCCTCCATAGCGGATGGTGCCGGCGTTGACCTGGCCGCGTTCGGCCGGCAGCAGGTTGGAGACGGCCTTCAGCGTCGTGGTCTTGCCGGCGCCATTGGCACCGAGCAGCGCCAGGATTTCGCCGCGTCGGATCTCGAAGCTGACGCCATGCAGCGCCGTGATGGCGTGGTTGTAGGTGGCGTGGATCGCATCGACCGCAAGGATGACGTCATTGTCCGGCATGGGCTCTTCTTCCGCGGTTCGAGGAACCGTAAGAGGCCAGGCGCCACGGAAACTTGTCCGTGGCGCCTGGCATTGGCTGATCAGTTGGTGGTCACGGCGTTGGCATCGTCGGCGGTGCGCAGCTTGATGCCCTTCTCCTTGGCATAGGCCTCGGCGGACTTCTCGATGATCGGCCGCAGCAGCGCCCAGTCCGGCGCGATCCAGTCGGAGACGACGTTCCACTTCTTGCCGTCCCACTGCTGGAAGGTCACGTAGCCTTCGCCTTCGTGGTTGTCCCAGCTGACATTGATGGAGTGGAAAAGGTCCTTGGCGCCGAGCGCCTCGACCTTGGCCGGATCAAGCTTGAGGTGTTCGAAGCCCCAGCGGACTTCGTCGCCGGTCAGCGTGCGATGACCGAATTTCCCCTGCGCGACACGGATCGCCTCGACATTCAGAATGCCGTTGACGATGCCGAGATTGTGGTAGACCGATCCGATGCGCGACTTGTCTTCGAGGTTGCCCTTGCCGGCGCCGTAGACGGTCTTCACGATCTCCTGCACCACCGGATAGGAATTGCCGGAAGCCTGGGTGGTGATGGCCGTATAGCCCTTGGCGGCATCGCCAGCCGGGATGACATCCTCCTCGGAATTCGACCAGACATTGCCGACGATATGGTCGACGGGATAGCCGACCTTGACCGCGGTCTTCAGCGCCACCGGGTTCATCACGCCCCAGCCGCGCAGGACGACGAAGTCCGGCTTGGCGCGGCGGATGGTCAGCCACTGCGACTGCTGCTCGTTGCCGGGATGCGGCACCTCGATCTGCTGGACGGTGAAGCCGTATTTCTGCGCCAGCAATTCATAGATCGGGATGGTCTCCTTGCCGTAGGGCGAGCCGTGATAGAGCACGACGATCTTCTTGCCCTTAAGCTTGTCGATGCCGCCCTCCTTGGAGGCGATGTAGTTCACGATGCCTGAGGTCTCGCTGTAGGGGTTGAGCAGCAGCGGGAAGACATAGGGGAAGACGCGCCCGTCGGTGGAGTCGGTGCGGCCATGGTTGACCGTGATCAGCGGCACCTTGTCGGCGGTGATGCGGTCGATCATGGCATAGGCGATGCCGACCGAAAGCGGGTTCCAGGCGGCGGCACCGGCATGGCTCTTCTGCCGTTCGTAGCATTCGACGCCGCGCTCGACCTCGTACTGGGTCTCGCATTCGTCCCAGGTCAGCTTGACGCCGTTGACGCCGCCGTCGCCGATGTTGATGAGGTTGAGATAGTCGATGAACCCGCCGAAGAAGCCGGTGCCACCGGCCGCATAAGGCCCGACGCGATAGCTCTGCAGCGGGAAATACTGTTCGTCGGCGTGGGCGGCCGGCAAGGCCACCGACACGATCATCGCCGCGGACAGCGCCGCCGCCTTGATTGTGCTGAGGAAGGTCATGGTTAGGGTTACTCCGGTGTGAGCCGTCTTAGGTTCGGCCTCTGGTTCATTTTCAAATGCAATTCACTTTCAGATGCGCGGCTCAGGTCGACTGCCAGGCGAACAGGAGCCGTCTTCGGACCCTGTCCCACAGGGCCACAAGCCCGTCGGGTTCGAGGATCAGAAACAGGATGATGAGGGCGCCCAGCACAATGCGCTGGCTCATGTCGAGCACACCTGAGTCGAAGACATCGCCGAGCAGGAAGCCGCCGAGGCGCGACAAGCCAAGCGGGAATACGACGATGAGCGCGGCGCCGAAGAAGGCGCCGCGGATCGAAGCGAGGCCGCCGATGATGATGATGAACAGTATCTGGAACGAGCGGTCGAGATCGAAGCCATCCGGCTCGACGGTCCTGAGATAAGCGAAGGCCCAGATGACACCGGCAACGCCGATGATGAAAGACGAGATGGCGAAAGCCAGGAGCTTGGTCTTCAACACCGGTATGCCGATGATGCGGGCGGCGGTTTCATTGTCGCGAATGGCGATGAAGTTGCGCCCGGTCTGCGACGAGACCAGCCGGTAAGCGAGGAAGGTCAGCACCGTAACGATGGTCAGCGCGAAGAGATAGCGGCCCACGGCACCGTCGAAAGCGCAGCCTGCTATCGACAGCTTCGGCGCGTCGATGACGCCGGACGCCGACTCGTTGGAGAACCAGCTGAACTTGGTCAGTGCCCATTGCACGAAGAACTGCGCGGCAAGCGTCGACACCGCGAGATAAAAACCCTTCAGCCGCAGGCTGGGCAGGCCGAAGACGATGCCGATCGCGGCGGCGACAATGCCGGCCAGGAAGATGCTGCCTATCAGCGGCAGGCCTTCAATGCGCAGGTTGAAATTATAGGCCGCGAAGACGCCCGCCGCCATGAAAGCAGCGCTGCCCAGTGAAACCTGGCCGGCATAGCCGGTGAGGATGTTCAAGCCGACGCCGGCGAGGCTGAGCGCCAGGAACGGCAGCAGGATGGCCTCGAACAGATAGCTCGAGCCGATCAGCGGCACGACGCCATAGGCCAAGGCGAGCAGCAGAACGGGCACGATCCATTTCGGCAGGACCGGCGCGGAGGAGAAACTGCTGGTGATCGCGGCCACGGCTCAGACCCTTTCCACGAGCTTCTGGCCGAACAGGCCGGAAGGACGGATCAGGAGGAAGACCAGGGCCACGACATAGGCGAACCAGCTCTCGATGCCGCCGCCGAAATAGTCGCCGATATAGACCTCGGCGAGCTTCTCGCTGGCGCCGATCAACAGCCCGCCGACAATGGCGCCGAGTATGGAATCGAAGCCGCCGAGCACCAGCACCGGCAGCGCCTTGAGCACCACCAACGACAGTGAGAACTGCACGCCGAGGCGCGCGCCCCAGAGCAGCCCGGCCACCAGCGCGACGAGACCGGCCGCGGCCCAGACGGTGCCCCAGATCAACGGCAGCCTGAGGCCGACCGCGAGCGCGGCGAACTGGTCGTCGGCGACGGCGCGAAAGGAGAGGCCGATGCGGGTATAACGGAAGAACAGCGACAAAAGCAGAACCATGCCGGCGGCCACAACCGCCGCGAAGATATCGAACTGGCTGATCAGCACGCCGCCGATCTCCAGCGGCACATCCTCGATGCCGAGGTCGAGGCCGTGGACCTGCGTACCCCAGATCAACTGGGCGGCGCCCTCGATGATGTAGGAGAGGCCGAGCGTCGCCATGAACAGGGTGATGGGCGGCTTGTTGGTGAGAGGCCGCAGCACCGTGCGCTCGATAGCAACCCCCATCGCCACCATGATGGCGAAGGTGATGACCAGCGCCAGCGCGAACGGAATGCCGCGCTCGACGAGGCTGACGAAGGTGAGCGCGGCGAACAGCAGCATCGCGCCCTGCGCGAAATTGAGCACGCCCGAGGTCTTGTAGATCAGCACGAAGCCGATCGCGACCAGCGAGTACATGACGCCAGAGAGCAGACCGCCGACGAGCACTTCAATGAAGAACTGGTAGTCGAAATCGGCGATCATATGCCTGCCCCATCCTCATTGTCGGAGGCGACGCCGAGATAGGCGTCGATGACACGCTGGTCGTTCCTGACTTCATCAGGCGTGGCGTCTGCGATCTTGCGGCCGTAGTCGAGAACGGCGATGCGATCGGACAGGCCCATGACGACGCCGACATCATGCTCGATCAAGACGACGGTGGTGGCGAAACGGTCACGCGCGGCGCGCACGAAGGCGGCCATCTCGTTCTTCTCGCTTGCGGTCATGCCGGCCATCGGTTCGTCGAGCAAAAGCAGACGCGGCTCTGCAACCAGCGCGCGGGCCAGTTCGACCCGCTTCTGCAGCCCGTAGGGCAGCGTCCCGACAAGACGATCGCGGACAGCGGTGAGATCGAGGAATTCGAGGATCTGGTCGGCGCTGCTCAGCGAGTCACGCTGCTCGCCACGCGATCGGCCGATGCCAAGCACCTGGCCCGCGAAATTGGAGCGAACCTTGTAGGCGAGGCCGGACGCCACATTGTCGAGGACGCTGAGGCCCTTGAACAGAGCAAGGTTTTGAAACGTCCTGGCGACGCCGAGATGCGCTAGCCGCTGCGTCGGCACCTGGGCATAGCTGACGCCATCGAGCTGGACATGGCCGCGGTCCGACCGATAAACGCCGCTGATGACGTTGATCAGCGAGCTCTTGCCGGCGCCGTTCGGGCCGATGATGGCGCGGATTTCGCCCGGGCAAACCGACAGGTCGATATCGGCCAGAGCGACGACACCGCCAAACGACAGGCCTATGCCGTGAAGCGAGAGCAGCGGAGCAGCGGCGGCCGTGGCAGCCCCCGTGGGTTCGGTCCCCGTGGGCTCGGCGTTACCTTCGGATTGCTGCACGGGGCGGAATGCCGACGGCAAGCCACGCGCAAAGACCTCCGGCGCATAGACCGAGGCCTCCATCATTCCAAGGGCATAGCTGGCCAACGGCATTCCAATCGTCCTCGATTGCTTAGCAGGCGCAAAGCCTCGTTGACGCTCGATGGATCGAGCGTGCCTGGGAACCTTCATCGATGCGCAGGCCGGACGACCTGGCCTGCCTTTTGAAAAGGGCTATTCCGCTGCCAGTGAAGCTGCCTGTTCGGCATCCTCCAGCTCGCGAACGAGCGGGATGACGTGCTTGCCGAAATATTCGACCTCTTCCTGGAAGTGCAGGAAGCCGAGCAGGATGAGATCGGCGCCGGCGCGCTTCAGATCGACGATGCGTTCGGCGACCTGCCTCGGCGTGCCGATCAGGTTCGAGCGGAAGCCGTCATTGTACTGGACCAGATCGTCGAAAGACGACTTTGCCCAATTGCCCTCGCCTTCCGGCGAAGCCTTGCCGGCATTCTTGACCTCGTGGCCAAAGGCGTTGACTGCCTCGGGATTGGCCTTGCCGATGATTTCGGCGAGCACCGCCTTGGCCTCTTCCTCGGTCTCGCGGACGATGGCGAAGGCGTTGACGCCGACCCTGACGGAATGGTTGTTGACCTTGGCCTTGGACTTCAGGTCGTCGACCTGCTTGGCGATTTCGGCCGGCGTGTTGCCGTTGGTGAAGTACCAGTCCGAAACGCGTGAAGCCATGTCGCGTGCCGCACGCGACGAACCGCCCTGGAAAACCTCAGGCACCTGCGGGGGTTTCGGCTTTAGCGAATATTCGTTGAAGCGGTAGAAATCGCCCCGGAAGGTGAAGCTGTCTTCTGTCCATATTCCGCGCAGCGCACGGATGAATTCCTCCGAACGGCGGTAGCGCTCGTCGTGGTCGAGCCAATGCTCGCCGATGGCGTGGAACTCGCCGCGGAACCAGCCGGAGACCAGGTTGATGGCGACACGGCCATTGGTCAGATAGCTGATGGTGGCGAGCTGCTTGGCCGCTAGTGCCGGATTCCACGGGCCGGGCAGGATCGCCGCGATGACCTTGAGCGTCGTGGTGGCCGCCAGCAAATCATGGCTGAATGCCACGGATTCATGCTGTTCGTCGGCGCCGTAGCCAGCGGTGAAACGAATCTGGCTCAGCGCATAGTCGAAGCCGGCTTTTTCGGCGATCTGCGCCAGCTTGCGGTTGTACTCGGCCGAATGGTTGGTGCGCTGCTCGATGTTGGAAATCACCAGGCCGCCCGAAACATTCGGCACCCAGTAGGCGAACTTTACCGCGTCGGTCTCTGCATGTGCCATGAACTGTCTCCCATTCAGGCCGTGTCGTTGATCGGTCCGGTCGACGCCGGACTTCGCCAACATTTATTATGTCTACTGATTATATATACAAAGTAGGATTTTCCGTTTTTGGCGCCGTCTTGGGTCGGAAATACCAATTTTGCCCGGCCAGGCCGGCTTTCGCCTGTCAGCGGCCGACCGGACTGTGCGCGGCATTGGCGCCGATGGCCTCGGCTGGCAGGAGCGTTTCGAGCAATCTGGCGATTTCGCCAGCAACTGCCTGGGCATGGCGGGCGACCTCGGGCAGGCCCATGAGTTCGCCAAAGGTCCCTCGCGCCAATGGGCCGGCGACGAAGAGGCTGGCGGCCGCCCTGCCATCACGACAGACAGCACGACTGACGAGATTCGTCTCGATGCCCAATCCGTATTGGTCGACCCTGATCAGCCCGGCCTCGGCCAGGGAGCGCAGCGCCGGATTGAGCTGAAGGACCTGCCCATGCGCCGGTCCTGTCGTGTTGATGACGGCATCGAAGCGGGCGGTCTCGATCCGCGTCTGCCCGCGCCGTTGAAAGCTGACGGCGAGGCTGTCGCCCTCATCGTTCGACGCGACAAGCCTGGCGGCGATGGTGTCGAACGTGCCGGCGCTCTGGCGGCGCTCGAGTACGGAAGCGACTTGCGGTGCGATCCTGAAGCGATGCACGTCCCAGAACACGCGCAGCTGTCGCGCCAGCCTTGCCCGCTCTGGCGGAGCAAGGGCTGCCCACAGCGCCGGCCCCTGCAGGCGCAACTGGTCGAAAACCGACTGCCAGTTGACGTTGGCCTCGCGAGCCGCCGTCAGTGTCGCGCGAATGTTCTTAAGCAGGCCGAGCGCTGATGTGGCCGGCGCCGAGGCAAAATCGCCGAAGGGCTCGCCCCTGACATCGGGATGGCCGCGCGAGCGCAGTCCGCGACGCGACAGCGCCAGGATGCGGCCACGATGGCCGCGACGATCAAGCTCGGCGACCATGTCGGCCGAGGTCAGCCCGGAGCCGACGATCAGCACCGAGGCTTGCGGTCCGATGCCGGCAAGTGCCGAAGCGGCGTAGGGATCGGCGATGAAGCCCGGCGCTTCCGCCAATGGCTCCAGCGCATTGGGAATTCCAGGTTGAGGATGCGTCGCCGCCAGGATGACTATGTCGGCTGCGACAGGCCCGGCCGATGTCTGCACAATCCAACCAAGGCCGTCACCGTCGCGCGTCACGCCTGTGGCGGTGCCTTCCACGTGCCGAACCGCGCCTGAAGCGAGATAGGGGGCGAGGTGCTCGGCGACGTAGCGGCCGAAGACGCGCCGGCGCGGATAGATGTCGCCATTTTGCCAGAGGGCGTCCGTGTCGCTCTCGATTTCCCCACTGCCAGTCAACCAGCGCGCAAAATGCTGCGGGTCGTCGGGCGCCATGCTCATTCTGACGGCCGGGACATTGACCCGGTGCGACGGCTCCTCGCTGGAATAGGCAAGGCCGCCGCCGATCGCCGGACGCGGCTCGATCACCGAAATCGACAGGCGCTCCGGCCGATGCGACCGCGCCAGCTGCCAGGCCACGGCAGCGCCGGAAAAGCCGCCGCCGATGATGGCGACGCGCAAGCGGCGGGCCGGAGGCAGCGCGTTCACGAGGCGCTGGCGAGCGACTTCGGCCGGTGGTCGCCGGCGATGGTCTCGCCAAACGGTCCGGTGTTGACGGACGAGCTACCGGCCTTGACCGGATGATCGGTCGGCAGTTTCGGCAGCACCAGTTCGCCGAAACGATAGGCTTCTTCCAGATGCGGGTAGCCGGACAGGATGAAGGTGTCGATGCCGAGGCGGCGATATTCGTCGATCCGCTCCGCGACCGTGTCGGGATCGCCGACAAGGGCCGTGCCCGCGCCGCCACGCACCAGGCCGACACCGGCCCAGAGATTGGGCGCGATTTCGAGCTTGTCGCGGCTGCCGCCATGCAGCGCGCTCATGCGTGCCTGGCCGACCGAATCCATGCGGGAGAAGACTTTCTGGGCCGAGGCGATCGTCGCGTCGTCGAGCCGGCTGATCAGGCTGTCTGCTGCGGCCCACGCCTGCTCGGTGGTTTCGCGCGCGATGACATGCAGGCGAATGCCGAAGGAGAGTTTGCGGCCGGCCTTCTCGGCCAGTTCGCGTACGGCGTCGAGCTTGCGCTCGACATCGGCTGGCGGTTCGCCCCACGTCAGATATTTGTCGATCTCCTGCGCCGCCACGACCGATCCGGCATCGGACGAGCCGCCGAAATAGAGCGGCGGATAGGGCGTCTGCACCGGCGGAAACAGCAGCCGCCCGTCCTCGATGTGGAAATGCTTGCCCTGGTGCTCGACCGTCTCGCCGCTCAGCACGCGCTTGTAAATCTGCAGGAACTCCTGAGTCACCTCGTAGCGCTCGGCGTGCGAGAGGAAGATGCCGTCGCCCTTGTTCTCCAGCGGATCGCCACCGGTGACGACATTGATCAGCAGGCGGCCGTTGGAGATGCGGTCGAGCGTCGCCGTCATGCGCGCGGCGAGTGTCGGCGACTGCAGGCCGGGCCGCACGGCGACGAGGAAACGCAGCCGTTCGGTGAGCGGCGCCAGCGCCGAGGCGATCACCCAGGAATCCTCGCAGGCGCGGCCGGTCGGCAGCAGCACCCCATAATAGCCCAGCGTGTCGGCAGCCTTGGCCACCTGTGTGAGATAGGGCAGGTCGACGGCCCTGCCGCCTTCGGTCGTGCCGAGATAGCGACTGTCGCCATGCGTCGGCAGGAACCAGAGAACCTTGATGCGATCGGGAACGTCCTTGGTCATGGCTGGCCTCCCGCAATGCGGCGGCGGCCTGTTCCTGACGGGGTTGAAAGCGGGCGCAGAAAGGCGGGCATGGCGGAGTCCTGTCCGGGAAAACCAGATCGCCAGCGCACTTTGCTTATTCTATAAACTCTGTAGAGTTAGTTTATTCCAAATACACCGCCGAAATTGGAAATTCTCTCCGCAGGATGGCTGCAGCGGCCCCCGTATCACGTCCGGGGATCCCGAAGGTCCCCAGGTCGCGAGGCAGCCAGATAAAGCGGCTTTCACCTCGTTGAGCCGGCCTATCGAACACGCGGCATTCCAATATAATCTGACCACTTCTGCTGAACGAAGACGTGGATTAGCCATGGACCTGGATCCCTCGACGCTCAATCGGACGTTTCCGTTGCGCGATCAGATCTATCACCAGATCCGCAACCTGATCGTCGTCGGCCAGATGAAGCCGGGGGAAGTGATCAACGAGGTGGCCATCGCCGAAGCCCTCGGTGTTTCGCGCACACCGGTGCGCGAAGCGGTCAAGCGCATCAGTGACGAGGGCCTCGTTACGATCCTGGCGCAGACTGGCACCTATGTCGCACCGATCAGCCGGGCCGACCTGGAAGAAGCCTATGTCATCCGGCGTGCCCTGGAGATGGAAAGCGCCAGGCGCGCGGCCGCCAAATTCACGCCGTCAGCCGGCGAACTTCTGGAGGACAATATGGCGGCGCACCGGCTCGCCATATTGCGCGGCGGATATGCCACGGCGATCCAGCTCGACGACGTCTTCCACCGCACCATTGCCGAGATCTGCGGCCTGCCGAAAATCTGGCGCGCCGTCGACATCTCCAAGGCGCAGATGGATCGGGGCCGCTACCTCGTCATCCCGAAGCCCGGCTATGGCGAACAGACGATCGAGCAGCACGAAGCCATTCTCGACGCGCTAAAACGTCACGACGCCGCGGGCGCCGCGCAAGCGATGGAACACCATCTCGAAACGTCTCTACGCAACACGCTCGAGGTCGCCGCTGATCTACTCGGCTGACAGCCGGGGGCGGGGCGGGCGACCTTTTTGGTCAGGAGTCGCCGTGGGGCAATCGTCCCAGGTGAGCAGCAAATCGCGCCACCATCGCGAGTCCAGTGTCATCGGGCCGCATCGCAGGCGCCCGATCCTCTATGGCGATGCCGGCGCGGGCGCCGAACAGGCGCTTGCCGTAGCAGATCAGGTTCTCGATGCCTTGCATGACGAAGACCGCTGCCGGCAGCATCTTTTCGTACGTGGCCTCGGCCTTCGCTTCGTCGCCGGCGCGGCACGCCTCCCAGGCGCGCACAGCATGATCGATGCTATCCGGCGCCAGGATCATGCCGCGGCAGCCGATGCGGAAATTGTCGATCAGTTCCAGCCCGCCGCGCCCGTTGAACACGGGAATCCGGCCTTCGGTGCGCTCGATCAGGCCGGCAATGTCGGTGACCGGGCCTTCACCCTTGATCAGCCTGATGTTGGGGTGCTGCGTGACGAGGTCGCGGATTTCGTCGGAAGTCAGGCCACGGCCGAAAAAGGCCGGCGCATTCTGGATCGCCACCGGCAGGCCGGTCGCTTCGGCGACACGGCCGAAGAAGCGGATGTATTCCAGCGCGCCATACGATCCGGCCGGCGGCGGCTGCAGGATCACCCAGTCCGCGCCAACGCTTTCGGCGTGCCGCACCTGCGCGACCTGTTCGGCGACCGACGCACCGAAGACGGTGAAGGCGAGCGGCACCTTGCCGGCGGTGTCCTCAGCCGTCCAGTCCATGACCGTCCGCCGCTCGGCCTCGGTCAGCTTGGCGACTTCCGTGGCAAGCCCAAGCGCCGCCATGCCGTGCACGCCGGTCGCCAGGCATATCTCGACCTGTCTGCTCATTGCCGTGCGGTCGAGTTTTTCCTGGGCGTCGAACAGCGCGTAGAGGATGGCGTAGATGCCATGGAAATCATCGGGTTGGAATTTTGGCATCCCGGTCGACCTCAATGGCTTTCGCGCGGGATGGCGTGCCCACGGCTGCCGACGAGAAAGTCGAGATCCGCCCCACGATCCGCCTGCAGGACATGGTCGACATAGAGGCCCTGATAGCCGCCGCGCATTGCCGGCGCGGGCGGCTGCCAGGATTGACGCCGCAGCGCCAGTTCCTGTTCCGTGACTTCCAGATGCAGCTTCCGCGCCTCGACATCGAGTTCGATGATGTCGCCGCTTTTGACCAGCGCCAGCGGGCCGCCGACAGCGGCTTCCGGGGCAACATGCAGCACGACCGTGCCGAAGGCGGTGCCGGACATGCGGGCGTCGGAAATGCGGATCATGTCGCGCACGCCCTGCTTCAGCAGCTTCTGTGGCAGCGCCATGTTGCCGACCTCGGCCATCCCCGGATAACCCTTCGGGCCGCAATTCTTCAGCACCATGATCGAGGTCTCGTCGATGTCGAGGGCGGGATCGTCGATGCGCGCCTTGTAGTCGTCGATGTCCTCGAAGACGACGGCGCGGCCGCGATGCCTCATCAAGGCTGGCGTGGCGGCGGAAGGTTTGATGATGGCGCCATCAGGCGCCAGATTGCCGCGCAGCACGGCAATGCCGCCCTGTGGCGTCAGCGCCTTGTCGCGCGGGCGGATCACCTCCGGATTGTAATTTTGGGCGTCGGCGATGTTGTCGCGCACGCTCTTGCCTGTCACCGTCAGCGTATCGAGATCAAGCATGTCGGCGATCTCTTTCATTACAGCCGGAATGCCGCCGGCATAACAGAAATCCTCCATCAGGAAGCGGCCTGACGGCATCAGGTCGAGGATGGTCGGTACGTCGCGGCCAAACTGATCCCAATCGTCCAGCGTCAGCTCGGTGCCGACGCGGCCGGCAATCGCCAGCAGATGCACGACGGCATTGGTCGAGCCGCCGATCGCGCCATTGACGCGGATGGCGTTGGCGAAGGACTGCCTCGTAAGGATTGCCGATGGGCGCAAATCCTCATTGACCATCTCGACGATGCGCCGCCCGGTCATGCGGGCGATGCGGCTGCGGCGCGCATCGACAGCCGGATAGGCGGCGTTGCCCGGCAGCGCGAGGCCGAGCGCCTCGACCATCGAGGCCATGGTCGAGGCCGTGCCCATGGTCATGCAATGGCCGGGCGAGCGCGACATGGCGCTTTCGGCATTGGCGAAATCCTGCTCGCTCATCACGCCGGCGCGTACATCCTCGGAGAACTTCCACACATCGGTGCCGGAGCCGATCGCGCGGCCCTGGAAGCGGCCATTGAGCATCGGTCCACCGGAGATGACGATCGCCGCCAGGTCGCAGGAGGCAGCCCCCATGACCAGCGACGGCGTGGTCTTGTCGCAGCCGGCCATCAGCACGACGCCGTCCATCGGGTTGCCGCGGATCGCCTCCTCGACATCCATCGAGGCAAGGTTGCGAAACAGCATCGCCGTCGGCCGCAGATTGGATTCACCGCATGAGAACACCGGGAATTCCAGCGGCAGGCCGCCGGCTTCCAGCACGCCCGCCTTGATGTGCTCGATCAGGCCGCGAAAATGCACATGGCAAGGCGTGAATTCTGAAAATGTGTTGCAGATGCCGATCACCGGGCGGCCATCAAAGGCGTCGTCGGGCAGGCCGTTGTTCTTCATCCAGCTGCGATGGATGAAGGCATCCTTGCCCTGCCCGCCGAACCAGTGCTGCGATCGTCTCTTGGTCATGATTTTCTCAGCGTTCAGGCGGGATGCTGCAATTTGCTCAGCCCGCCATCGACGACGAGCGTGGCCGCGTTCATGAACGGGCACTCGTCGGAAATCATGAACACCGCGGCAAGCGCGATCTCGCCCGCCGTGGCGATGCGGCCACCGGGATGCAGCGCCAGGGTGTTGGCGCGCGCCGCCGCCGGATCAGGAAAACTGTTCCAGTAATCGACCGCCTTCTGCGTCTCGACATAGCCGGGCGCCAGCGCATTCACGCGCACGCCTTGTGCCGCATATTCGAGCGCCAGCGATTTGGTCAGCCCCAGTAGCGCGTGCTTGGCTACGGGATAGGGAAAGGTGTGTGGGATGATGGTGAAGCTGTGCGTCGAGGCGATGTTGAGGATGGCGCCGCCGCCACTTGCGATCATGCCCGGCAAGACCGCCTTGCTGCAGTTCCAGGCGCCCTTGACGTTGACATCGAAATTGCGGTTCCACTCCTCCTCGGTCGCCTCGAGCGGCGTCGAGAACACATTCATCCCGGCATTGTTGATCAGCGCGTTGATCGGGCCGATCTCTGCGGTTGCCTGCTGGACGGCAGCGTGGATCGCGGCCCCGTCGCTGATGTCGGCTGTTGCATGGCCGACATCACCCTTCGATGCGGCCAGGCCGGCAACGGTCTTGTTCAGAAGCTCACCATCCTGATCAACCAGAAACAGCTTTGCACCTTCGGCCAGGCAGGCCTCAGCGATCGCAAGGCCGATGCCTTGCGCGGCACCGGTCAGGAAGGTGCGTTTGCCGGACAGGCGTTCAGCCATATCAGTCACTCCAGTCGAAGACGGTCAACGTCGACCCAAAGCCGAGGAACGCAGATTGTCCAGCAACACCGCCAGCAGCAAAATAACGCCGCGCACGATGTACTGGTAGAAGGCCGGGATGTTGAGCAGGTTCATGGCGTTTTCGGCGATGCCCATGATCAGCACGCCGACGATGACGCCCGACATGGTGGCGCGGCCGCCGGCAAGCGAGACGCCGCCGAGCACGCAGGCCGAGATGACCGAGAGCTCGAGCCCGACGGCCGCGTTGGGCTGGCCCGATGTGATACGCGAGGCCAGCAGGATGCCGGCGATGCCGCAGACGACGCCCTGCAGCGCGAAGATCCAGATGCGTGTCCAGTCGACATTGACGCCGGCCAGCCGCGAAGCTTCCGGGTTGCCGCCGATGGCCAGCGTGTTCTTGCCGAAGACGGTGCGGTTCAAGATGAAGCCGAAGACGCAGAACAGCACGGCCAAAACCCAGACCGGCGTCGGGATGCCGAGCAGCTTCGACAGCGCCAGCTGATAAAAATCCGGGCTGTTGATGCCGACCGCGCGGCCGTCGGAGGCGATCAGCGCCAGGCCGCGCACGATCTGCATGGTGGCGAGCGTGGTGATCAGCGCGTTGATGCGGAATTTGGCGATGACGACGCCATTGATGAAGCCGACAAAGGCGCCGCAAGCGATCGCTGCGAGGAGGCCAAGCAGGATCGACCCGGTGTAGTTCGACGCCATCACCGCGACCATGCCGGCAAAGGCGACGATGGAGCCGACAGACAAGTCGAAGTCGCGCGCGGCGAGGCAAAACATCATGGTGCAGGCGACGATACCGACGGTGACCACCGATTGCAGCAGGCCGAGCATGTTGCGGTCGGTGAGGAAGTTGGGCACCAGAGCCGACACCAGCGCGAACGCGACGATGAAGATGACGACGAGGCCCTGTTCGCCGAGCAGGATTTTCTTCAACTGGTCGGTCATGGCAAATCCTCAGGAAGCGATCGCGTCGGGGGTTTTCGTGTCGGGAAGGGCTGCGGCCAGGATCGCCTTCTCGGCAAACTGGTCCCGCGAAAGTTCGGCGCTGACGCGGCCGCCACACATCACCAGGATGCGGTCGCAAATGCCCATCACCTCCGGCAGTTCGGACGAGACGACGACGATCGCCATGCCGTCCTCAGCAAGCTGGTAGAGCAGTTCGTAGATTTCCGCTTTGGCGCCGACATCGATGCCGCGCGTCGGCTCGTCGATGATGAGCACCCGCACGCCCTGCTCCGACAGCCAGCGGCCAAGAATGACCTTCTGCTGGTTGCCGCCCGAGAGGTTGATGATGTCCTGCTTGCGCGACGGCGTGCGCACCTTGAGCTTATTGATGAAGGTTTCGGCGGTGGCGATCTCGCTGGCGCGATTGAGTACGCCGAAGCGCGCGTGGTGACGCCGCGAAGAGATGTTGATGTTCTCCTCGATCGAGCGGCCCTGGATGATGCCGTCGTGCTTGCGATCCTCCGAACACAGCACGATGCCGGCCCGGATCGCATCATGCGGATCGGTGGCGCGGACCAGCTTGCCATCGACGGTGATGGAGCCGCCGAAGCGCGGGTCGGCCCCGAAGACCAGCCGCATCAGTTCCGAGCGTCCGGCGCCAATCAGGCCAAAGAAGCCGACGATTTCGCCGGCCTTCGCCTCGAAGCTGGCCGGCGTCTTCAACTTTGCTCCGGAGAGTCCTACGACCTTCAGCCTGATATCGCCTGCCTTGCGTGGGCGAAACCCCCAGATGTCGGAGATTTCGCGGCCGACCATTTCGGCGACGACCTGGTCGCGGGTGACGTCTTTCAGCGATGCATGGTGCGCCGCGAGCTTGCCGTCGCGCAGCACCGTCAGGCTGTCGCAGAGGCGGAACACCTCGTCCAGCCGATGCGAGACATAGATGATGACCTTCCCCTCGCCGCGCAGGCGATCGATCAGGGCAAACAGGATTTCGCTTTCGCGCGAGGACAGCGACGAGGTCGGCTCGTCCAGCGCGATGACGCGCGCGTCGAGCATGATCGCCTTGGCGATCTCGATCATCTGGCGCTCGCCGATCGACAGCGTCTTGACCTTGCGGCTGATGTCGATGTCGATGCCCGCCGATTTCAGCTTGGCGCCAACGTCTTCCAGCATTGTCCGGCGGGCGATGATGCCGGCGCTGGCGGGAAAGCGTCCAAGCGTGAGATTCTCGGCGACGGTCAGTTCCGGAACCAGTTGCAGTTCCTGGTAGATGACGATGACGCCATTGTCGAAGGCATCGCGTGTCGATGAATAGGCCTGGACCTTGCCGTCGATGCGGATTTCCCCCTCATCGGCATGCTGGTCTCCGGACAGGATCTTGATCAGGGTGGATTTGCCGGCGCCGTTCTCACCCATCAGGCCATGCACGGCGCCCTTGTCGATGCCGAACGAGACGTCCGACAGCGCCTTGACGCCCGGATAGGTCTTGGTGATGTGCGAGAAGTCGAGAAAGGACACGGGCCGATCCTTTTGTGCCATGCCAAACAGGCGGCCGGTCGAGCCGCCGCCTGTTTGTACAGGGAGGATTATTCGATGCCGAGACCCTGGCGGACCTTCTGGTAGTCGTCGCGCTTGGCCAGCGCACCGGATGTCAAGGTCAGCTTCGCAGGTTCCTTGTTGTTGGCCACCCAGTCATACATGTTGAGCGCTGTCTCGTAGCCGTGACGCTTCGGCGAGATGATCACCGTGCCGACAAAGCCGGTGGCGGTCGGCTTCTTGAACTCGTTGATCGCCGAATCCGCGCCGCCGATGCCGACGCCGATCACGCTATCGGCGGGAATGCCGACGCCTTCGGAAGCACGCACGGCGCCGAGCACGGCTTCGTCGTTGAGGCCGAAAGCGACCCACTTCTTGATATCGGCATGGGCGTTGAGCACGACCGTCGCGGCGTTGAGGGCAGCCTCCGTATCGGTCTTGGCCTGTGGTGCATCAAAAATGTTCTCGGCCTTGAAGCCGTTCGCCTTCAGCACCGAAATGGCGCCTTCGACACGGTCGACGGCGGTCGGCAACTGGTCATAGGAGACGCGGATCGCGCCGACCTCGTCGGCCTTCCAGCCGCGTGCCTTCATGTCGTCGACGATCGCCTGGCCGACGGCCTCGCCGATCTTGGTTGCCGAAATGCCCATATGCGGCACGTCTTCCAGCGGCTTGCCATCGGCACCGACCAGGCGGTCGTCGACGGTCATCAGCTTGAGGTTGTTGGCGGCGGCCTTGGCGACGATGCCGGGGCCAAGCTTCACGTCAGGCGTGCAGACGATGAAGCCTTGCGCGCCCTGGGCGCCGAGATTGTCGATCGCCGACATCAGCTTCTCGCCGTCCTCGGCGCCGATCTTGACGAGGGTAAAACCCTTTTCCTTGGCGGCCTGGTCGGCGAACTTCCATTCGTCCTGGAACCACGGCTCCTCGGGCTGTTTGACGATGAAACCGATCTTGGTGTCCTGAGCATATGCAGCAATGGTCGTGACGGACAGCACGGCAAGCGCGCCCGCGACGAGCGCGGTCTTCAAAAGTCGCATGATTACCTCCCAGCGATGGCCGGGCGCTCAGCCCGGGTGCTGGAGTCTCTAATTCTTTTTATCATACTCGTCAATTGATCTGGTATGATAATTAAGATACATGCTCTGACCAGGGATCGCTGGCGCAAATCATCCGCATCCGGTAAGGCCGGTCGGGTTGTGCGAGATCGGCGGTTTCGCCGCCTTGGAGGAGGGCTGAGGTGACCGAAACTTCTAAGAAGGCTTCAGCCGACACGGCCACCCGCCGCCCGCGCGTCATGCCCGATGTGACGAAGGCGATCGCCTCCGACATCTTCTCCGGCCGCTATCCGGCCGGCTCCTCGCTACCGACCGAAAACGAACTTGGCGTCGAATACGGCGTCAGCCGCACCGTCATCCGCGAGGCGCTGAAAGTGCTTGCGGCCAAGGGGCTGGTACTGTCGCGGCCGCGCATCGGCACGGTCGTCTGCAACGAGGACGACTGGAACATCATCGACCCGCAGGTGCTGGCCTGGCATGCGCCCCATGCGCTTGACGACAAGCTGTTTGACGCCATCCTTGAAACCCGCCGGGCCATCGAGCCTCTGGTGGCCGAGCTTGCCGCCACGCGCGCAACGCTGCAAGAGATCGCCGATCTCGAAGCGGCATGGCGCGGCATGGCAGGCGCCGGCGAGGATCTCGCCGCTTTCTCACGCAGCGACATCGCCTTTCACCAGATCGTCTATGCGGCAAGCCACAACCCGATCTTTCGCCAGATCGGCAATCTGATCGACACCGGGCTGAAATTCTCGCTGGAGGCAACAGCGGTGATTTCGCTCGACCGACGCATGGAAGCGGTCGCGGCACACCGCGAAGTGGTCGAGGCGCTGCGCATGCGCGACGCCGAAGCCGCGCGCGGTGCCGCAAACCGGATCCTCGATCTTGCGGCGCGCGACCTCGTCAGCGCCAAGAAACTCAAGAACAACTGAGACAGCATGAAAATCACCGCGCTCACCACCTACATCGTGCCGCCACGTTGGCTGTTCCTGAAGATCGAGACCGATGCCGGCGTGACCGGCTGGGGCGAGCCGGTGGTCGAAGGTCGGGCGCTGACCGTCGAGGCGGCCGTGAAGGAGCTTGGTGACTATCTCATCGGCAAGGACCCGCGGCTGATCGAGGATCACTGGACGGTCATGCATCGCGGCGGCTTTTACCGTGGCGGACCGATCCTGATGAGCGCCATCGCCGGCATCGACCAGGCGCTGTGGGACATAAAAGGCAAGGCGCTCGGCGTTCCCGTGCATGAACTGCTCGGCGGCAAATTGCGCGACACCATCAAGGTCTATTCCTGGATCGGCGGCGACCGGCCGGCGGAAGTGGCTGCGGGCGCCAAGGAAGTGGTCGCGCGCGGTTTCCTGGCGCTCAAGATGAATGGCACCGAGGAGCTGCAGATCGTCGACAGCCATGACAAGATCGATGCGGCCATCGAACGCGTCGCCATGGTGCGCGAGGCGGTCGGCCCCACTATCGGCATCGCTGTCGATTTCCATGGCCGCGTGCACCGGCCGATGGCGCGCATGCTGGTCAAGGAGCTCGAACCCTACCGGCTGATGTTTATCGAGGAGCCGGTGCTCAGCGAGAACCGCGAGGCGCTGAAGGAGATCGCCGCTCTCGGCTCGACGCCGATAGCGCTCGGCGAACGGCTCTACAGCCGCTGGGATTTCAAGTCAGTGTTCGAGCAAGGCGCCGTCGACATCATCCAGCCCGATCTGTCGCACGCCGGCGGCATCACCGAATGCCGCAAGATCGCGGCCATGGCCGAAGCCTATGATATCGCGGTCGCGCCGCATTGCCCGCTCGGGCCGATCGCGCTGGCAGCCTGCCTGCAGCTCGATGCCGTCAGCTATAACTGCTTCATCCAGGAGCAGAGCCTTGGCATCCACTACAACGCCGCCAACGACTTGCTCGACTACGCCGCCAACAAGGATGTCTTCCGCTACGAGGACGGCTATGTCGCCATTCCCGACGGCCCGGGCCTCGGCGTCGAGATCGATGAGGAGTATGTCAAGGAACGGGCCAAGGAAGGCCACCGCTGGCGCAACCCGATCTGGCGCCACAAGGATGGTTCCTTCGCCGAGTGGTGAGACAGGCTTCCGCACTTGTCGGATTGCTGGCAATCTCCACGCTCGGTTGGAGGAAAGAAGGTGAAGCTCAAGGTTCCCTATTTCGATAATATGGAAATCGAATTGTCCGATGACGACTACGACCCGGACGATCAGCCGGTCGTCGCCGCCCTCGATGCCTTCCTGACGCTCACATCCGACGATCGGCTAGGGGACACCCGACACGTCTATGCCTACTACCGCGATTTCCCGGAAGCTGTCGGCGGCGAGGACTGGATGGACGCGGAAATGGGAGTGCCCGAAAAGCCGAAAGATATCTGGTCCTTCGTTTATCCCAATGAGCTTGGCGTCTGGTCCGGCCATGGCGGCGACGCCAATCACTATGTCTATCTGGAAGCCAATTGCGGCTGGGAGGAAGAGCATGGTCTTTTGCTGGTGTGGCGCAACGGCGCGATGCTGAACAAGGTCGGCGGCTTCGATGGCCACGCGACGAACGCCAATGCCTATGCCGACGATAGTTTGCAGGAAGTCGTCTACAAGGCGTCGAACCCGGCTTATACGACGAGATGACGAGCCATATGCGCGAGATCGCCAAAGGGCTGGTGCTTCTCGTCCTCGCCGGTTTGAGCTGCAGGCCCGCGCTCGGCGCCGGTCCAAACGGCGCAAGCGTCTCCGTACCCGAAGATGTCCGGGCGTTCACAGAGCGCCGTGACGGATGCGATCACTTCCGTGGCGAAGATTCGCCAGACGCCGAACGCAGGGCTCAGATCGACGCGGCATTGCGGGAGCTTTGCACCGGGACCGATGCCGAACTGGCGCGATTGAAACGCGCTTACGCCAGCAATCCAGACGTCCAGAACCTGCTGGACGACTATGAAATCAATATCGAAACAGGAAACTAGGTCGGCGACAGCGCCTATGAGAGCAGAAGCTTTCGCGGCATTTCTGATGGCCTGCATCGCCACCGTGCCTGCGCGGGCTGCCTCCCCGTCAGTGCCGACGTCGGCACAGGCGGTGCAAGGTTGCGGCGACTTCCTGGCGCAGACGGGCAAAAAGCCCGCCCATGTTATCTACGTCGGATGCAGCTCCATGTCTGACCGGCAAGGAAAGCCGCTTCAGGCGGTCTATCATGTAGCGGGCCGGTTTGCGGCCGCGGTCGAAGTCGACCTTGTCCGACACACAGGACTGAACCGGCTCAAACGTTCCTGCTGTCAATGGGATGCGCCTGCCAGTCAGTTCCGCGACGGCAACGGCCGCGAATTCTCCATTACCATGGTCTCGGACGAAACCATCGTCGCCCGCCGCAGCGAATGGCGCCGGATCGGGACTTTCGAAATCATTGTCGAGACTTTTACCGAGGACATCTGAGGCTGCGCCGGTCCGGCGAACGCCGGCTGCCTGCAGGCCGTGTCTTTTTCAAAGGACGTTCAAGGTCACAAGCACCTTCGTCGGGCGTCAGCACTGAAAGCTGAAGACTGTTTTGGTGGAGCCAATCGGGATCGAACCGACGACCTCTTGAATGCCATTCAAGCGCTCTCCCAACTGAGCTATGGCCCCACTTCCGGCAGTCCGCCGGCGCCGTTTCCGGCGAAGAGATCAGCGCGGGTTGGAACACCGCGCCGTTAGTGCAGGCGGCTTCTAACCCCGCCCTTCGTCAATATCAAGCCTGAACACCGGCTTTTTATTCCAACGTTGCGAAAGCCGGCAAACGCCTTTCGCCGGAGGCGATCAGACCTCGTCGTCGTCGTCACCGACGCCGATCATGTCGGCAACGTCGTCGTCTTCTTCCTCTTCGTCGGCAAGGAAGGTGTCATCCTCGTCGTCGCCCAGGTCGACATCGTCTTCGTCGTCGCCGAGATCCGGCAGATCGTCACCCTTGACGTCCTCGTCGGCCTCTTCGAGCGACACGACCTCCACGCCTTCCTCTTCCTCGGCGTCCACTTCCTTCTCGGCAACTTCCTCTTCCTCTTCGATGGCGGCGATCTTGCCGTCCTCGAAATAGGAACGCGGATAGGTCTTGCCGGTGTAAGGCGAGACGATCGGGTCTTTGTTCAGGTCGTAAAACTTCCGACCCGTTTCAGGGTCGACACGCTTTGTGCCAAGTTCGTTTTTTGCCACGGCAAGCCTCGTCAATAAAAGAGTGGTCCCCTTAACCACAGTTTGCAGCGCTGTCAAAGCGAAAAGCCGGCGTCACAAAACCAAGCACTGAAAGGCCTCGCGCCAAGTGACGAGCTTTGGGGATGACCATTTCGACCCGCCGTGATACGAGACCGCCGCAACAAATGAAAAGCGCCGGCGCGCCGGCATTCCGTCCAGGGAAATTCCATGTCTCACGCCGCCGCTCCCAAGCCGGCCACCGCTCGCAAATCATCCGCCCTTTCCGGCACGGCCCGCGTGCCGGGAGACAAGTCGATCTCACACCGCTCCATGATGTTCGGCGGTCTCGCCTCCGGCGAAACCCGCGTCACCGGCCTGCTCGAAGGCGAGGACGTAATGCGCACCGCTGCCGCCATGAAGGCGATGGGCGCGCATATAGAAAAGCACGGCGCCGAGTGGGTGATCCGCGGCACCGGCAATGGCGCACTCCTGCAGCCGGAAGCTCCACTCGATTTCGGCAATGCCGGCACCGGCTCGCGGCTCACCATGGGCCTTGTCGGCACCTACGACATGGAAACGACCTTCATCGGCGATGCCTCGCTGTCGGGCCGGCCGATGGGCCGCGTGCTCGAACCCTTGCGGCAGATGGGCGTGCAGGTGCTGAAGGCGACACCCGGCGACCGCATGCCGATCACGCTGCATGGACCAAAGCACGCCGCACCTATCACCTACCGCGTGCCGATGGCCTCGGCGCAGGTGAAATCGGCGGTACTGCTCGCCGGCCTCAACACGCCGGGTATCACCACCGTCATCGAACCGGTGATGACGCGTGACCACACCGAAAAGATGCTCAAGGGATTTGGCGCGAACCTCTCGGTCTCGACCGACGAACGCGGCGTGCGCCACATCTTCATCGAGGGTCAGGGCAAGCTCACCGGCCAGACGATCGCCGTGCCGGGCGACCCGTCCTCGGCCGGCTTTCCGCTGGTCGCCGCGCTCATCGTGCCGGGTTCGGACATCGTGATCGAAAACGTCCTGATGAACCCGACGCGTACCGGGTTGCTGCTCACTTTGCAGGAAATGGGCGGCGAGATCGACATCTTGAACCCGCGCAATGCCGGTGGCGAGGATGTGGCCGACCTGCGCGTGCGTTACTCCGAACTCAAGGGCGTCACTGTTCCGCCGGAGCGGGCACCATCGATGATCGACGAATATCCGGTGCTGGCTGTTGCCGCGAGCTTCGCCGAAGGCGAAACGCTGATGCAGGGGCTGGAAGAGCTGCGGGTGAAAGAATCCGACCGGCTGTCGGCGGTCGCCAACGGGCTGAAGCTCAACGGCGTCGACTGCACCGAGGGCGAAGCGTCGCTTGCCGTGCGCGGCAAACCAGGCGGCAAGGGCCTGGGCGGCCATCCCAATGGTCAGGACACGACGGTGCAGACCCATCTCGACCACCGCATCGCCATGAGTTTTCTGGTGATGGGGCTGGCGACGGAAAAGCCGGTGACCATCGATGACGCCGCCATGATCGCGACCAGCTTTCCGGAGTTCATGGGACTGATGAAGGGGCTGGGCGCGGAGATCTCGTGAACCTGGAATTGCCGTCAAATTTGGCTACGAACTCAATTGTTCTTTAAGGTCGGCCCTTCAAGGTCGTACGAACATTGGGAAGGGCCATGAGTATTCTTGCCTCGATTTTGCTTGCGCTCGTCGCAGGTGTCGTTTTGGTCATAGCGAAGGCCATATCCGTGGCCAAGATGATCAATGAGCGGAACTATTCACTCATAGGCCTCGGTTTGCTCGGGGCATCTTGGGTCGGGCTTACCGTTGCGAGCATGGGCTCTTCTTGCGGGCCGATAGGGTGCACATACGGCCTGCACTTCGGTTGGGTGCTCGAACTTATAAAAATCGACATGCCACCAAAGGCGATATTTTTCGCAATGGGTGGCTATGCGATCCTCAGTGTATATTTTTTCGGCCATGTACTGGGTTGGGTATTCTACCTGCTTAGGACATTTGCGCGGCCCGTTTCGCGTTGACGGGACTTGGTCAAACCCCATAGTGGCATATTGCATTGAGGCCGGTTCTCGGCTTGTTGTCGTCCATGACTTCGACCTTCACCATCGCCATCGACGGCCCCGCCGGTGCCGGCAAGGGCACGCTCGCCCGGCGGCTCGCCGACCACTACCGGCTGAACCTGCTCGACACGGGTCTCACCTATCGCGCGGTCGCCTACGCGCTCATCCAGTACGCGCTGCCGCTCGACAATGTCTCGGCCGCCGAAACCGCTGCCCGACAGGTCGATTTGGCCAAGCTCGACCGTACGGTCCTGTCTGCGCATGCCGTCGGCGAGGCGGCCTCAAAGGTCGCGGTGTTCCCGACCGTGCGGCGCATCCTGGTTGAAAAGCAGCGCGACTTCGCCAAGACGCCGCCGGGCGCGGTGCTGGACGGGCGCGACATCGGCACGGTCGTGTGCCCCGATGCCGACATCAAACTCTATGTGACGGCGAGCGCGGAGGTGCGGGCAAGGCGCCGGCTGGCCGAGATCGAAAGCATCGGCGGCACCGCCAACTTTGCTGAAATCCTCGCCGATATCGCGCGTCGCGACGAGCGCGACATGGGCCGTGCCGACTCGCCGCTGAAGCCGGCCGCCGACGCGCACTTGCTTGATACCAGCGAAATGGCTATAGAAGCCGCGTTTCTCGCGGCCATGGCGATCGTTGATGACGTGCTGGCCAGGAGAAACAAGGCCTGATCCGGGTTTTCTCCCCGTGTTTCCGTTGCCGGAAGCGCAGAAAATACCCATATCGGGCACGAACCAGCCTGCCAGCATTCTTCATGCGCCGGAATTGCCGCCTAGAAAGCGGCCCAGGGCTTTTTAAAGCCCGGAACGCCGGCAGGCCAACGCAACGCTAACCCACGGCGCCGTCCCGCTTCTAGATGCGGGGCACTCCAGGAGAAAATATGTCAGCTGCAAATCCCACTCGCGACGATTTCGCGAGCCTGCTTGAAGAATCATTTACCGCCGGCCATTCCGGCGAAGGCCAGGTCGTCAAGGGCATCATCACCGCCATTGAAAAAGACATGGCGATCATCGACGTCGGCCTCAAGGTCGAAGGCCGCGTGCCGCTGAAGGAATTCGGCGTCAAGGGCAAGGACACCACCCTCAAGGTCGGTGACACCGTCGAAGTCTATGTCGAGCGCATCGAGAACGCGCTTGGCGAAGCGATGCTTTCCCGTGAAAAGGCCCGCCGCGAAGAGAGCTGGGTCCGTCTCGAAGAGAAATTCACCAAGGGCGAGCGCGTAGAAGGCGTCATCTTCAACCAGGTCAAGGGCGGCTTCACCGTCGACCTCGACGGCGCCGTGGCCTTCCTGCCGCGCAGCCAGGTCGATATCCGCCCGATCCGCGACGTCTCCCCGCTAATGCACAACCCGCAGCCCTTCGAGATCCTCAAGATGGATCGCCGCCGCGGCAACATCGTGGTGTCGCGCCGCACCGTGCTCGAGGAGAGCCGCGCCGAACAGCGTTCGGAAATCGTGCAGAATCTCGAAGAAGGCCAGGTTGTCGAAGGCGTCGTCAAGAACATCACCGACTACGGTGCGTTCGTCGACCTCGGCGGCATCGACGGCCTGCTGCATGTCACCGACATGGCCTGGCGCCGCGTCAACCATCCGACCGAAATCCTCAACATCGGTCAGACGGTCAAGGTGCAGATCATCCGCATCAACCAGGAAACCCACCGCATCTCGCTCGGCATGAAGCAGCTCGAGAGCGATCCGTGGTCCGAGATCGGCACCAAGTTCCCGATCGGCAAGAAGATCAAGGGTACCGTCACCAACATCACCGACTACGGCGCGTTCGTCGAGCTGGAGCCGGGCATCGAAGGCCTCATCCACGTTTCGGAAATGTCGTGGACCAAGAAGAACGTGCATCCCGGCAAGATCCTGTCGACGACGCAGGAAGTCGACGTGGTGGTGCTCGAGGTCGATCCGGCCAAGCGCCGCATTTCGCTCGGCCTCAAGCAGACGCTGGAAAACCCATGGGAAGCCTTCGCGCGCACCCATCCGGTCGGCAGCCAGGTCGAGGGCGAGGTCAAGAACAAGACCGAGTTCGGCCTGTTCATCGGCCTGGAAGGCGACGTGGACGGCATGGTGCACCTTTCCGACCTCGACTGGACCCGTCCGGGCGAGCAGGTCATCGAAGAGTACAATCGCGGCGACATGGTCAAGGCGCAGGTGCTCGACGTCGACATCGAGAAGGAGCGGATCTCGCTCGGCATCAAGCAGCTGGCCAAGGATACGGTCGGCGAAGCGGCCAACAGCGGCGAACTGCGCAAGAACGCCGTCGTCACCTGTGAAGTCATCGGCGTCAAGGATGGCGGTCTGGAAGTGCGGCTGGTGGAAAGCGGCATAGAGACCTTCATCAAGCGCTCCGACTTGAGCCGCGACCGCGACGAGCAGCGCCCCGAGCGCTTCACCGTCGGCCAGAAGGTCGATGCCCGCGTCATCGCCTTCGACAAGAAGACCCGCAAGCTGCAGGTCTCGATCAAGGCGCTGGAAATCGCCGAAGAGAAGGAAGCCGTTGCTCAGTATGGCTCGACCGACTCCGGCGCTTCGCTGGGCGACATTCTGGGTGCCGCGCTGAAGAAGCAGGGCAGCTAAGGCCACCGCGCGCTCCGGCGAGCGACGCCACCTCGTACAAAACCCCGCCGGAGCGATCCGGCGGGGTTTTTCTTTGGCTTACGTCTTAGAGTGAGGAAAGGTGCCTGGGACTCAGGCCCGGCCGTAGAGCGGCACCAGCGTTCCGCTCATCGCCTGGTTGGCGGGCGAGGCAAGATAGGCGATCGCCTCGGCGGCGGCTTCGAGGCTGACCCATTTGGCGAAATCGGCATCCGGCATGTCCGCGCGGTTCGCCGGCGTGTCGAGCGTCGACGGCGCCACGGCATTGACCAGGATGCCCTTGGCCTTGAGCTCTTCCGCCATCGCCACCGTCATGGCCGCCACCGCCGCCTTGCTGGCGGTGTAGGCGACCATGCCGGCGCCGCGCCTGGGGTCGAGCCCGGCGCGCGCGGTGACATTGACGATGCGGCCTGATGTGCCCGACGCCAGCATCGAGCGGACAGCCGCGCGGCTGCACAGGAAGGTGGTGCGGGCGTTGGTGTCCATCATCTCGGCGAAGGACGCCGATTCGATCTTTTCCACCGGCGCCATGGTAAAGCCGCCGGCGAGATGGATCGATCCCCACAAGGCAGGAACCTGAGCATAGAAGGCTTCAACCTTGGCGGAGTCCGACAGGTCGACATTGTGCGCCAGCTTGACGTTCTCATGCTCGGCGAAGGGAAAATGCTGGGGCGCCGCGGCATGCGCGTTCGGCACGTGGCAGATCGCGCCCTGCTCCAGCAGCCGGCCAACCACCGCACCGCCGAGCGCGCCGGTTCCACCGGTCACAACGATATGCCTGCCTTCAAGTGTTTCCGTCATCCTGGACCGATCCTGTCATCTTTTTATAATTATGTTGATTGCCGCGCCCGACGCGAAGCGTCGCGCCTTTCGCGCGATCACTCAATTGATATCTCGACATGGCAGCTGTTGCGTCTTTGCATGCGTCGGGACGACGGCAAGCGCGATAGCGCCAGCCGTGCGGCGCGCGCCATGTAACAGGCAAGCCGGCGAAAGATCCGATGCAGGCTGGAAATCAACGCCGGCCTGGACTCTCAGTCGACCGTGATTTCAATGACACGCGGCAAGCCAGTTGCGCGGGCGCGCTGGAGTGCCTGCGGCAAGGCTGCGATGTCGGGCAGCCGTTCGGCTGTGATGCCATAGGCTTCGGCCAGCTTGCAGAAATCCGGCGGCGCCGGCGACACACCAACAGGTTCGACGCCGACATCGAGCATCGAGGTTTCGATCTCGCGATAGCCCCTGTTGTTCCAGACCACAAAAATGACCGGCGCGTCGGCATCAAGTGCCGCACCCAGTTCCGGCAGCGTGAACTGGAAGCCGCCGTCGCCCGTCAGGCAGACAACCGGCGCATCGGGCATGGCCAGTGCCGCGCCGATCGCCGCCGGTGGGCCGTAGCCAAGCGCGCCGAAGCCGGTGGCGGCGTTGAACCAGCCGCCTGGCCGGTCGTGGTCGTAATAGAGGTTGGCGGCATAGACCGGTTGCGTCGAGTCACCGACGATGATCGCACCCGGCAAGGCGTCGCGGATCATTTCCACGGCATGCACCTGCGCCACATAGGCCGGGCTCAGCTCGGCAAACGCAACCTTCCGCACCGAGGTGGCGCGCCCCTCGCCATCTGGCGCGGCCACATGCGTGGAGCCGATCGCGGCGAGCAGGGCTTCGATTGCTTCGGCGCAGTCGGCCTGGATGCCGACCGTCACCGGGCGGCGCGCGAGCTGGTCGGCGCCGATATCGATGCGGATCAGGTTGGAGGGCAGCACAAAACCGCCATCGCCATAGCCGTCATAGTCGGTCGGACCGAATTCGGTGCCGGCGGCAATCACCAGATCGGCGTCGGCCATCAGTGCGCGGACGGCCTTCAGGCTGGGACTTGCCGGCACGCAGAGCGGATGGCGGTGCAGCAAGCCGCGCGCATTGGTGGTCTCGACGACCGGTGCGCCGAGCTTTTCGGCCAGGCGCCGCAACGGCGCCTCGGCGCGCTTGGCCCCGCCGCCGGCCAGGATGAGCGGGCGACGGGCCGCGGCGATGAGTTTGGCTGCACTCGCTATCGCCTCACCATCCGGCGCGGGCGGGGCTGCATTGCTCAACAGGGCCGCAATGCCGTCCGCCGGCTTGACCATGACATCGGTCGGGATCTCGATATGCACCGGGCCAGGGCGTGACGATGACAACAGGGCGAAGGCCTGTGCCAGCGCACCCGGCAATTCGCTGGCCTCGGTGATCCTCTGCGACAACAGCGCCACTTTCTCCATCATGCCGCGCTGGTCCGGCAGCTCGTGCAGGAAGCCCAGCCCCTTGCCCAGCGTCGGCATGGCATTGACGCCCGATATGACCAGCATCGGCACCGAATCGGCGCGCGCCTGGCCCATGGCGGTGATGGTGTTGGTCAGCCCCGGTCCGGTGATGACGAAGGCGACGCCCGGCCTGCCGCTGGCGCGGGCATAACCGTCGGCCATGAAGCCGGCGCCCTGTTCGTGGCGGGGCGTGACATGACGGATTTTCGAGCGCGCCAGGCCACGATAGAGCTCGACCGTGTGCACGCCCGGAATGCCGAAGACTGTGTCGACGCCATGGGCTTGGAGCAGCGTGATGAGGGCTTCGCCGATGGTCGGCCCGGTGGTCGTCCCAGAGGTCGTCACGTTGGTCATCATTGGCGCAGCACCGGGCGTGTCAGGCAGGTCGGGCCGCCCTCGCAGGCGATGCAGAGCGCGTCCGCCTCGAAGGTGGCGACTGTGCAGCCGGCCGCCTCCATGGCCGCCGCCGTCTTGGGAAAGCCGGCAACGGCGATCACCTTGTGCGGCGCGGTCGGCAGCACATTGAGGCTCAAGCCGTTGGAGGCCATGAACTCACCGGCATCGCCCTCGACCAGCTTGATGCCGCGCGCGCGCAACATCTGGTAGAAGGCGGCCGGCAGGAGCGGAGAATAGACCAGCGCCAGATCGTCGGCGAGCGGGCTGATCACCGACATCAGATGCAGGCAGGCTTCCTCGCCATGCCAGAGCGGCAGGTCAAAGCCAAAAACCGAAATGCCTTTCGGCGAGAGCAGGTTCGAAAGCTGCTGGATACCGTCCTGGTTGGTGCGCACGCCACGGCCGACGGCAAGGGTTTTTGCATCGACCCAGACGCAGTCGCCGCCCTCCACCTGGCCGGGGCTCTCGACGCGGCCGAGAATGGGAATGCCCATCCTGATATAGGCCGCCTCATGCAGGCCGGGTTCGGGCCGGCGCAGCGCCTTGCCCATTGAGAGGATGATGGCGCCGTGGTCGGTCATCAGCGAGGGGTCGTGGGTGAAGACGGAATCGGCCAGCCCGTCATCGGCATCAGTCAGCCATTCGATCTCAGCGCCCGCAGCCGCGACCATGCCAGTCAGCTGTTCATGCTGGGCAGCGGCCTTTTGTGGGTCGAAACCCGGGCCATAGTGCCATTCCTGTGCCCTGGCGTGGCGCATGGCGCTCGACGCGGAGCGCATCAGCACGCGCTTGAGCGGCCCTGCCATGGACTGCGAACCGTATGTTTTGCCCACTAATTTCTCCCGAAACATCGCTGCCGCCACTAACCACTACAGCAAGCTGTGATCAATGGTCCAAAAACCATGGTTGACGGAGGCAAGCGGAACGGTCCATCTTGAGAATGGGAACTCTGTCCAGTGACGGGTAATGGGTAAAAAAATCCAGCAGCGACGAGCTCGACCGCTCCGTGGAGCGTCGAGGGGATGATGGCTCAAGGCGCCGCACCCGCATTGAAACATACGGCGCAGGACGGCGCCGCCGAAGCCATCCATGTCGAGAATCTGCACAAGAAGTTCGGTGAGCTGCATGTGCTGAAGGGCGTTTCGCTGTCGGCACGCGATGGCGAGGTCATCGCCATCATCGGCGGCTCGGGCTCCGGCAAGTCGACGCTGCTGCGCTGCATCAACTGCCTGGAAAATCCGACCAGCGGCATCATCCGCGTCAATGGCGAGGAGATCAAACTCAGGGCGGACAGCCACGGCCACACCGTTCCGGCCGACCGCAGACAGATCGAGCGCATCCGCTCCAAGCTCGGCATGGTGTTCCAGAACTTCAACCTGTGGAGCCACATGACGCTCATCGAGAACGTCATCGAGGTTCCGGTGCATGTGCTGGGCGTCAAGCGCGACGAGGCGATCGCCCAGGCCGAAAAGCTGCTCGTCCGCGTCGGGCTTGCCGAAAAGCGCGATGTCTATCCAGCCTATCTCTCAGGCGGCCAGCAGCAGCGCGCCGCGATCGCCCGCGCGCTCGCCATCAATCCACGCGTCATGCTTTTCGACGAGCCGACCTCGGCGCTCGACCCGGAGCTGGTCGGCGAGGTGCTGAAGGTGATCGGCGACCTGGCGCGCGAGGGCCGCACCATGGTGCTGGTCACCCATGAGATGAAATTCGCCCGCGAGGTCGCGACCCATGTCGTCTATCTCTACAACGGGCTGGTCGAGGAAGAAGGCCCGCCGGAACAGATATTCGGCGCACCGAAATCCGAAAGGCTGAAGCAGTTCATCCGCAACATCGGCTAGGGACAGGCCGAGACGGAAGAAAACCGGGAACCAACAACAAACTGGGAGTCGTGAAATGAAGACTGTTCTGAAGACATTCGCCGCAGCGCTGCTGCTCGGCGTCGCCGCGATGGGCGTGGCCAAGGCCGATCCGGTCAAGATCGGCGTTGCCGCCGAGCCCTATCCGCCCTTCACCTCGCCGGATGCCTCAGGCAAATGGGTCGGCTGGGAGATCGACTTCATCGACGCCGTGTGCGCTGAAGAGAAACTCGACTGCGTCATCACGCCGGTTGCCTGGGACGGCATCATCCCGGCGCTGACCACCAAGAAGATCGACCTCATCGTCTCGTCCATGTCGATCACCGCCGAGCGCGAGAAGACGATCGACTTCTCGGACAAGTATTACAACACGCCGACGGCGATCATCGGACCGAAGGATCAGAAATTCGGCCCGGGGCCGGACGATCTCAAGGGCAAGGTCATCGGCGTCCAGGTCTCGACCGTGCACGCCGTCTACGCCAAGAAGCACTTCGGCGCCACGGCTTCCGAGATCAAGGAGTACCAGACCCAGGACGAAGCCAATAACGATCTCGCCGCCGGCCGCCTCGATGCGGTGCAGGCCGATTCCATCGCGCTTGGCGAATTCCTCAAGTCCGACCAGGGCAAGGCCTGCTGCGACCTGAAGGGCATGGTGGCGCCGGACGACGAGGTGCTTGGACCTGGCGTGGGCGCCGGCGTGCGCAAGGAAGACACCGACCTGAAGGCAAAGATCAACGCCGGCATCAAGGCGATCCGGTCCAACGGCAAATATGACGAGATCTCGAAGAAATACTTCGATTTCGACATTTACGGCGGCGGTGGCGCGCAGTCGAACTGATTGGCAAGCCTGGTTTGTGACCGCGCGGCGCATCGTGCGCCGTGCGGTTTCGCCTGAACCTGTCCACGCACGCTTTCGCTGACCAAAATGGCCAGCGGCTGATGCCAGCAATCTGGGGGCAAAGCTGATCGACGCATTTCTTTCGGCCTCGGCGGCCGGCATCATCGAGCTTCTCTCGCCCAATCCGCCGGGCTGGGGCGGAACGCTTTTACTTGGACTGCTGCATTCGATCGAGATCGCGCTCGGCGCCACCTGCCTCGGCCTTTTGATCGGCACGGGCGGCGCCTTCGGCAAGCTTTATGGCGGCCCCGTGGTGCGCGACCTCCTGGCCGTCTACACCACGATCGTGCGCGCGGTGCCCGAACTGGTGCTGATCCTGCTGCTCTATTATGCCGGAACCGACCTGATCAACCAGGCGCTGACGGCAATGGGCTACCAGCGCGTCGACATCAGTGGCCTTGCCGCCGGCATCGCCGTGCTCGGCTTCGTCCAGGGCGCCTATTCGACCGAGGTTATACGCGGCGCGATCCTCGCCATTCCGCAAGGGCAAATCGAAGCCGCCCGTGCCTATGGAATGTCGCCGGGCCTGATGCTGCGACGTATAACGCTGCCGGCAATGCTGCCTTTCGCCATACCGGGCCTTGCCAATCTCTGGCTGATCGCCACCAAGGACACCGCCCTGCTGGCGGTCGTCGGGTTCTACGAACTGGCGCTGGCAACGCGGCAGGCCGCGGGTGTCACCAAAGCCTATTTCACCTTCTTCTTTGCCGCGGCCGTGCTCTACCTGCTGCTGTCGCTGGTTTCCAATTTCCTCATCGGCCGCGTCGAGGCCTGGTCGCGACGTGGCATGCCTTCGCTCAGGGAAGCGCGCTGATGGCCAACGAAGCGGCCATCATCAACGTTGTCGCGCGAACGTCGCTGTGGCTGCAGCCGCACCGCATCGTGCTGATCCTGATCGCGCTGGGGCTGGTTCTGGGTGCGATATTCTTTATGCGCTGGGACTGGCTGCCGCAATATTACGAGATGGGTCTGCTCGGCATCTGGCGCTCGCTGTGGATCCTGGCCGTCACTTGCGTGCTGGGCTTCCTGTTCGCCGTGCCGCTCGGGCTGGCGCAGGCCACTGGCTCCTTCTGGTTCGCCGCACCCGCCAAGGTCTTCTGCACGGTTATCCGGGGCACGCCGCTGCTGATCCAGCTGTGGCTGCTCTATTACGGCCTGGGTTCGCTGTTTCCGCAATATCCGTGGATCCGTGAATCCTGGATGTGGCCGTATCTGCGGCAAGCTTGGCCCTACGGTGTGCTGGCATTGACCTTGTCCTTCGCCGGTTACGAGGGCGAGGTGATGCGCGGTGCCTTTGCCGGCGTGCCAAAGGGACAGCTGGAGGCAGCTCGTGCCTTTGGCATGAGCCGCTGGAAAATCTTCCGCCGCATCTGGCTGCCGCAGGCCTTCTACAGGGCGCTGCCGACGCTGACCGGCGAGACGGTGCTGCAGCTGAAGTCGACACCGCTGGTGGCGACGATCAGCGTCATCGATATCTTCGCCGTCGCGGGCAAGGTGCGGCAGGACACCTACCTCACCTATGAACCCCTGCTGCTGCTGGCGCTGATCTACATGACTATCACCGGCATCCTGGTCTTCGCCTTCAGCAGGATCGAGGCGCGGATCCCCAACAAGATCGGCTAGCCCGTGCCGGGGCGGTAGCGGCGGACGCGTCCGCCGCTTTTGTTGCAGTCGCGGACGATTTTCAACATAAACACCACCTTATCTGCTGCTAATCACAGTCCAGACAACGCAATCCGATTTCCGCAATCGCAGGACGACCATGATGCAACTCAGTCTCGACCAGGCAAGAGGACTGTGCCGGATGGCGGCACTCGGCGCCGGCGCCAATGAGGAAGCGGCGCAATCGCTCACGGCGTCGATTATCGCAGCCGAGGCCGAAGGGCTTTCTACGGTGGGCCTGACGCATTTCATCGACTATCTCGAAGCGCTGGAGGCCGGCCGTATCGACGGCAATGCCGATCCGGTGATCACAAGGCCGGCGCTGGCCGTCTATCTCTCCGACGCACGCGGCGGGCTGGCGCATACCGGCTTTGACCGCACCATCGACGACCTGGCCAAGGCGGCAAAACTGTTCGGCGTCGCCATCTTCTCGCAGAAGAATGCCTATACGTGCGGCGCGCTCGGCTATTTCACAGGACGCTTGGCCACGCAGGGGCTGGTATCGTTTGCGGCCACCAACGGCCCGGCCGTGCTGGCCGGTTCGGGTTCGGTCAAGCCGGTCTATTGCACCAACCCGATGTCGTTTGCCGCGCCGGCCGCCGACGGCGCGCCGCTGGTCATCGACCAGTCGTCGAGCGCCACCGCTTACGTCAACATCCGCAAGGCGGCCGAGGACGGCAAGAAAATCCCCGAAGGCTGGGCGCTGGATGCCAGCGGCAATCCGACCACCGATCCGGCGGCCGCCATGAAGGGCGCCATGCTTGCCTTTGGCGGTCAGCGTGGCGCCAACATCGCGCTGATGGTCGAAGTGCTGGCGGCCGGCCTATCGGGCGCCAACTGGTCGCTCGACGCGCCATGGTTCAGCGGCGGGCCGGACAGCCCGGGAACCGGCCTGTTCGTGCTTGCCGTCGAGCCGAAGCTGCTGGATCCCGATTTCGAGCAGCGGATGAAGGACCAGCTCGACCGCCTGCGTCGCCGCTTCGGCGTGCATGTGCCCGGCCGGTCCAGGGCCGAGGCGGCTGAGAAGGCGCAGGCGCGCGGCATCACCGCACCCAAGGCGGTGGTGCAACGCATTTCCGAATTCGCCGAACGCTATTCGGCCTGAAGCAAATCACAAATTTTTCCGCGCCTCGGTGAACCTTCCCGCGCCTGGCTGCGACCAATAACTGTCCGGGTCGGGTTTGCCCGGTCGGTGTCTTCTGTCGGATGCGTCAAGGGCTGAGGCGGGCGTACTTGCTTCACGCCATGCTGATACCGTCTCAGGTCAGGCCGCCTCGTTGGACCCTGGTTTCGACATGAGTTTCACCCGGAAAACCTCGCTTCGGCGAGGTTTTCTGCGTTTCGTCCCGCGCATACGATCAAACCTGATTATAAAAGTTAACTTTTGTTAACTTGACTTGATGGAAGCCATCAGGCGTTTGCGAACGGATGTCCACAAAACAGGAGCTACGATGTCCGTAACCACCGACGCTTCCCGCGGCAGACTGATCATTCCCGCACTTGGCCGCCTGTATTCGTCGCTGCATGACGCCGGCGAAACCGTGCTGCGCGTCGTCGCCGGAGGGTTTCTCACCATCCACGGCTCGCAGAAGATCACCAATCCTTTCGGCGCTGCCGAGATGGTCGAAGGCCTCGGTTTCTATCCAGGCGCCTTCTGGTCGCTGCTTTTGGCCTGCACCGAGTTTTTCGGCGGCATCTTGATCGCCATCGGGTTTTTGACTCGACCGGCCGCCTTTGCCGGGCTGTTCGTGCTGCTGGTCACCGTCTGGTTCCATTGGGTCACCATGGGCCAAGTCTTTTCGGGCGCGGAAAATTCGCTGCTATGGGCGGCGATCCTGCTCTTCTTCGTCATTCGCGGCGGCAACCGGCACGCGGTTGACGCCCGCATCGGCAAGGCATTCTAACAAGCCTTCAAGAAGGGTGACGCGACGACGCGTCGCCCTTTGCCTTTGGCGCAAAACCGACTATGAAACGGCTTCAGCCAAGCCATCTGGAACGTGCGCCGGAGCCAGCCATGACCGAAATCCTGCAGACCCCAAAGCTCGTCGTCGTCTTTGGCGGGTCTGGTTTTGTCGGCCGCCATGTCGTGCGCGCGCTGGCCAAGCGTGGCTACCGCATCCGGGTCGCCTGCCGGCGGCCCGATCTTGCCGGCCATCTCCAGCCGCTGGGCAATGTCGGCCAGATCCAGCCGGTGCAGGCCAATGTGCGCATGCGCTGGTCGGTCGACCGCGCCGTGCAGGGCGCTGACCACGTCGTCAACCTGGTCGCCATCCTGCATGAGACCGGCCGGCAGAAATTCTCCGCCGTGCACGAATTCGGTTCCCGCGCCATCGCCGAAGCGGCGCGCTCCGTTGGTGCCGGGCTGACCCATATTTCCGCGCTTGGCGCCGATCTGGACTCCGAATCGGACTACGCACGCACCAAGGCGCTTGGCGAAAAGGCCGTGCTGGAGACGATCGGCAACGCGGTGATCTTTCGGCCGTCGATCATTTTCGGCCCGGAAGACGAGTTCTTCAACCGTTTTGCCAACATGGCGCGTTATTCGCCGGTGCTGCCGCTGATCGGCGGCGGCCAGACCAAGTTCCAGCCGGTCTATGTCGGCGACGTCGCCGAAGCGGTGGCGCGCTCGGTCGACGGCAAGATCAATGGCGGCCAGATCTACGAGCTGGGCGGCCCCAATGTGCTCACCTTCAAGGAGTGCATGGAGGAGTTGCTCGCCGTCATCGAGCGCAAGCGCCTGCTGGTACCTGTGCCGTGGTGGGTGGCGAATATCCAGGCCTCGATCCTGGGCCTGTTGCCCAATCCGCTGCTGACCAAGGACCAGGTGATGCAGCTACGCGAGCACAACGTCGTTTCGGAAGCCGCCGCCAAGGCCAACCGGACACTCACCGGGCTTGGCATCCAGCCGCAATCGATCGCGACGATCCTTCCCAGCTACCTCTGGCGTTTCCGCGCCGCCGGCCAGTTCCAGCAGCGCAAGCCCGCGGCTTAAGCCCTAGCAGCACAAGCTCTAGGCGTGTCGAGATTCAGGTCAGGCCGAGTCGAGAACGATGGGTTACGAGAACCGGAGCGGAGCGTACTCAAGTACGTGAGCACCGGAAGCGCAGTAAGCCATCGTTCGCAGGCCGGCATCACCTGAATATCTGCATGCCTAGCGGGGTGTGACCTGCATCGGCAAACCGCCTTGAGGCTGTGTGGTCAGTTTCTGCACCGGCCAAGGCTTGGTCTCGGCCGTGGTATCGAAGCGGAAGCGCGACAGCAGGATGGCGAGCGCGATGATCGCCTCCTGCATGGCAAAGCTTGCACCGATGCAGACGCGTGGCCCCGCGCCGAACGGCAGGTACTGGAAGCGGTCGATCTTTTCGCGATTTCCCGGATGGAACCGTTCGGGCAGATAGGCATCCGGCCGGTCCCATAATTTCCTGTGGCGGTGCACAACCCAAGGCATGACCAGCACGGCCGCGTGTTTGGGGATATAAAGATCCTTCCACATCTCCGGCTCGATCGGCTCACGGTTGATCGACGGCGCCGGCGGATAGAGCCGGAGCGCCTCGTCGAAGGCGGCGCGTGTTAGCGGCATGGCGTCGAGCCACTTCGTCGGATCGGGTTCTCGCGCCAGCACCTCATCGATCTCCTGCTCGACCCGGTTGCGCTCCCAGGGCGATTCGGCGAGGCAGTAAAGCGTCCAGCCCAGCGCGCGGGCCGTCGTCTCATGGCCGGCGCCGATGAAGGTGATGATGTTGTCCTCGACCTCCGCCCGCGTCAGTCCCTCCGGGCCTTCGGCCTTGAGCAGCAGGGTCAGGAAATCCTGCGGCACGGCGTCAGGATCGCGCCTGAATTTCTCCTCGCGCATCTTGACCGTGTCGGTGACGATCTTGCGGAAATAGGCCATGGTCTTACGGCCACGGATGCGGGTGAGCCGCGGCAGCCAGTCGGGCGCGCGCAACAGGTCGAGCGGATCGACGCGGCCCATGGTCTCGAACAGGCGGTCGATCTCGTTGGCGAAACTGCCCGGCTCGCCCGCGATCTCGCCCGAGAACAGCGTCTCGGCCAGGATGTCGTAGGTGAGCAACGTCATATCGTGGGCGATATCGGATGTGCCGCCCTGTTCGTAGCGGGCGACGAACTCTTGCGTGCGTTTCAGCATCGGTTGGGCGAAGCCGAAGATGTGGCGCGGCGTGAAGACCGGCGCCATCGCCTTGCGCGATCGCTTCCACACCTCGCCCTCGGCGGTCAGCAGGCCATCGCGCAGGATCGGCCGCAGGATCTTCTGGCGCACCGTCGCCATCTTATAGTTCTTGGCGTTGTCGACCAGCACATGGCGGATGAGGCCGGGATCATTGGCGACGATCAGATGTCCACCAACCCCGCTCGCCGAAACCCAGGGCTCGTTGTAGGTGTGCTCACCCCACAGTTCGAGCGGATTGCGGTAGACAATGCGGATCATCTCCAGCGTCGAAGGCGGCGTTGTGCGCGGCTTCGGTGCTGGTGGAACGAAAGGGGCGGGCTGGATGTCCATGAAGTGCTCCGCTGCTCTTATGAATGTAGTGGCTGGCAATCCGGGCGTCCATGTGACCGAACGGCAGGCAAGTCGCGGCACGAGGCAGACAGTCTGTTCATCCGATCGTGACCGTTCGGCCAGACGTCCAACCTTGTCCGCCACAACACTCTGCCGTAGTGACAGTTACCAACAGATACCGCCGACAAAGGAGCCCGTCTTGAAGCACCAGTTGAACATCATCATCGGCAGCACGCGGCCTGGCCGCGCCGGTCCGGTTTTTGCCGAGTGGCTGGAGACGTTCGCGCGTGAGCACGGAAAGTTCGAGCCGGTCTTGACCGACATCCACGCTTTCAACCTGCCGGTGCTGGACGAACCGCATCATCCCAGGCTCGGCAACTATCAGAACGACCATACCAAGGCCTGGTCAAAGGCGATCGGTGCCGGTGACGCGTTTGTGTTCGTGGCGCCGGAGTACAATTATTTCGCGGCCCCGGCGATCGTCAACGCGATCGACTATCTCGCGCGGGAATGGAAATACAAGCCGGCAGGCATCCTCAGCTATGGCGGCGTCTCCGGCGGACTGCGCGCGGCGCAGGCCTTGAAGCCGCTGCTGGCGGCGGTTGGCATCATGCCGATCCCAGAAGGCATTGCACTGCCGATGTATCAGACGCTTCTCGACAAGAGCGGCGCTTTCAGCGCCAACGAGCTGGTTGCCAACGGGGCCAAGACCATGCTGGACGAGCTGTCGCGCTGGAGCGAGGCGTTGAAACCGATGCGCGCCGCCTGAAAGAGCCGGGTTTTGGGCAAATGCCCGGCTTGCTCGCGCCATAAAGAGGTGGAATTGTCAGCAAGCGACTGAGCCGGGGGCGGTTCGACGTGCGTTTGCTGCTTGCCTTGCTGGTGTTCTTGTCTGTTACCGCCACAGCGGTGGCGGAGCGGCGCGTGGCGCTGGTCATGGCCGAGGACGACTACCGGCTGGTCAGGCCCTTGGCCAATCCCCTCCATGATGGCGAGGCGATGCAAGCCGCGTTGAAGGCGCTCGGCTTCGAGGTCGTTCTCGAAACCAACCGCGACCTCCGGCGCATGCGGCGTGCGCTCGATGATTTCCGCGAGGACGCCAAGGGCGCCGATGTGGCGCTGGTCTATTTCTCCGGTCATGGCGTCGAAATCTCGGGCGACAACCGGCTGCTGCCGGTCGATGCCGATGCCTCCTCGCTCGACGCGCTGGACAAGACCAGTCTGCCGCTGGAAGAGGTGCGCGCTGCGGTCGCCGCCACCGCCAAGGTCGGGCTTATCGTGCTCGATGCCTGCCGCAGCGATCCGTTCGCGGGGGGCAGCGGCGACGGTCGTGGCGCGACCTCGCTGGCGAAGGATGTCTCTGACAAGGTCAAGCCAGGTCTCGGCCGCATCGGGAAAGCGGAAAACATCCTGTTCGCCTTTTCGGCCGCGCCTGGCGAGACAGCCGCCGACGGCACCGGCCAGAACTCGCCCTTCACCACGGCGCTGACCAAATATCTCGGCACGGACGGGTTGGAGATCCGCTCGGTGCTGACACTGGTGCAGCAGGAGGTCTATGACCTGTCGCGCGGCAAACAGCTGCCTTATGTCGAAAGCGGCCTGCCAAAACTGTTCTTCGCCACGGCGGCCAAGCAACAGCTGCCGGAGCGCGAACGGCTGCTGCTGGCCATGGCCGATGTGACGCCGGACATGCGCGGCGAGGTCGAGCAGATCGCCAGCGATGCCGACATGCCGCTGGCGCCTCTCTATGGCGCGCTGCTGTCCGAGAATCTTGCCGCGCTCGGTCCCGAGCAACGCGCTGCCAAGCTCAGGGAGGCCGCGGATGCCTTCGTCAAGGTGCAACGGGAAATGACCACGCTGGCCTCGGGCGACCCTGCGGTTACGCAGTTGCGGCAGGAGGCGGAACGACAGCTCTCGCTCGGTGCTTTTGACGCCGCTCGTGCCAAGCTCGCCGATGCCGCCGGAATCGACAAGGATTCGCGCCAGCAGTTGAAGGCCAATTATGTGGAACGCACGCTTTCGGAAGCGGCAACCCATTCGCTCGAAGGCGGTGCGGCAAGCGCTCTTTTGAGATACCAGCTAGCCGCGGATGGCTATGAGAAGGCGACAGCGCTTTACCGCGAGGTCAATGGCGAGGACATTCCGGCTGACGACCGGCTGCAGCAGCTTCTGACGCTTGCCCGGCTGGGCGACGTCTATACGACGCTGGGCAGGCTGGATGACGCCGCCAAGGCCTACAAGGAATGGAACGAAGGATCGACAAGACGCGCCGGCATCGATCCAACGAATATTCTCTGGCAGCGGGATGTTTCGCTCAGTCTGGACAAGATGGGCGATACCGCCGTCGCCCAGGGCAAGCTCGCCGATGGCCTTGCCGATTACCAGGCATCGGCTGGCATGGCCGAGAAGGTCGCTGCCGCGGCTCCGACCGAGCTCGAATGGCAGAGCGATCTCTCCTTTGCCTACGACCGCATCGGCTACGTCCTACGCTCACAGGGCAATCTCAAGGACGCGATGCCCTATTACCAGAAGTCGCTGGACATTTCCAAACGGGTGGCCGGGCTCGAACCCGACAATGTTGCCTGGCAGCGCCGGCTCGGCGTGGCCCATGATTCGATCGGTGACGTGCTGATCATGGAGGGCGATTACAACGGAGCCCTCGACGCCTTTGGTTCGGGCTTTGCGATATGGCGCAAGCTGACGGCACTGGACCCCGGCAATCTCTCCTGGCAGCGCGATCTTTGCGTTTCCTACACCAAGATCGGCGACAGCCTGCAGATACTAGGCGAATACAAGGACGCGATCGTTTCCTATCAGGCCGGCTTGAGCGTGAGTTCGGCCCTTGCCAGTGCCGATCCCGAAAATCTCGAGGGCCAGCGGGATATCGCGATCCTGCATGACAGCATCGGCGACGCGCAGCTCAATCTGCGGGCGAATGCAGAGGCTCTTGCCGCCTACAACAAGGCCAACCACATCTGGGAAATGCTGGTCAAGACCGACCAGAGCAACACGCGATGGCTGCGCGATCTCGAAATCAACTACAGCAAGATGGCCGACGCGCACTTGGCGAATGGCGAGCCGGACGCGGCGCTGTCCGCTTACAAATCCGCACTCGATGCATCGCTTGCCCTCACCGGAAACGACGCCAGCAACAGCCTTTGGCAACGCGACCTGGCGATCAATTGCGGCAAGATCGGCGATCTCCTGGCAAGAACTGATAACAAGGATCTCGCCACGCAATTCTACCAGCAGTCGCTCGACATCGCCGTGCGCTTCTCTGCCATCGATCCGGACAATTCGATGTGGCTGCGCGACATGGTCATCGACCATTTCAAAATGGCCGAGATGGGCCTTGATGTCCGTTCGAATCTGACGGCCGCGCTCAAGATCGCGTCCGACATGCAGCAGACCGGAATCCTATCGCCCACCGACGCCTGGATCCCGGATGAGTTGCGCAAGCGGCTCAAGCAGCTCGACGCTCCGGCCAAGTGAAAGAGCCGGTTTTTCGGCCTGGCTTGCTCGCGCCATAAAGAGATGGAATGGTCGGCATAGGACTGAGCCGGGGGCGGTTCGATTTGCGTTTGCTGTTTGCCCTGCTGCTGATGCTTGCGACCACCGCCACCGCGGTGGCGGAGCGGCGCGTGGCATTGGTCATCGCCGATGGCGACTACCGGCTGGTCCGGCCGCTCGCCAATCCCATCCATGACGGCGAGGCGATGGAAGCGGCGTTGAAGACGCTCGGCTTCAAGGTCGTTCTCGAAACCAACCGCGACCTCCGGCGCATGCGGCGTGCGCTCGATGATTTCCGCGAGGACGCCAAGGGTGCCGATGTGGCGTTGGTCTATTTCTCCGGTCATGGCGTCGAAATCTCGGGCGACAACCGGCTGCTGCCGGTCGATGCCGATGCCTCCTCGCTCGACGCGCTGGACAAGACCAGCCTGCCGCTGGAAGAGGTGCGCGCTGCGGTCGCCGCCACCGCCAAGGTCGGGCTTATCGTGCTCGATGCCTGCCGCAGCGATCCGTTCGCGGGCGGCAACGGCGAGGGGCGCGGGGCGACGTCGTTGGCGAAGGATGTCGTTGACAAGGTCAAGCCAGGTCTCGGCCGTATCGGCCGGGCGGAAAACATCCTGTTTGCCTTTTCGGCCGCGCCCGGCGAGACGGCCGCCGACGGCACCGGCCAGAACTCGCCCTTCACCACGGCGCTGACCAAATATCTCGGCACGGACGGGCTCGAAATCCGCTCGGTGCTGACGCTGGTGCAGCAGGAGGTCTATGACCTGTCGCGCGGCAAGCAGCTGCCTTATGTCGAGAGCGGCCTTCCGAAACTCTTCTTCGCCGCCGCGGCCAAGGAACAGCTGCCGGAACGCGAGCGGCTGCTGCTGGCCATGGCCGATGTGACGCCGGAAATGCGCGGCGAGGTTGAGCAGATCGCCAGTGATGCCGACATGCCGCTGGCGCCGCTCTATGGGGCGCTGATCGGCACCGACACCAGCCATCTGTCGGCGGACAGCCTGAATGCCAGACTGCGCGAGGCTGCCGACGCCTTCGTCAAGGTGCGCAGCGAAATGAAGACGCTCGCCTCCGACGATCCGCAGGTGACGGATCTGCGCCGGCAGGCCGAGGAGCAGTTGTCGCTCGGTGCCTTCGACGGCGCTCGTGCGATCCTCGCCAAGGCCGCCGATATCGACAATGTCTCGCGCCAGGCACTGAAGGTCAATTTCGTCAGCCGCACCCTGTCCGAAGCCGCCACGGTCTATCTGTCCGGCGGTGCCGCGCGCGCCGATCTCGACTACGCCACGGCCATCAGGGACTATGAAACGGTGCTGTCGCTGTATGGCGAGGCCGGGCAGACCTCGCTCAACCTGGAACAGGCCGATCGCCAGAGCCGCACGCTGGAGGAACTCGGTATTCTCTATACGACGGTGGGCAATGTCGAGGCGGCCGGCCGCGCCTTTACCGCGCTGGTGGCCAATCTCGAGCAGCGGTCGCGTCAGGAAACCGACCCCAGCGTCAAGCGTGATCTCGCCATCAGCCACATCAAGCTCGCCAACATAGAGATGGCGCAAGGCGACCTGCCAACCTCCCTGGAAAATTATGAGGCGGCCCGGGACATGCTGCAGGACCTGACCGCAAGCGTGCCGGACAAGAAAAACTGGCTTGATGATCTTGCCATGGCCAATGACAAGATCGGCAATGTGCTGGCGACGCAAGGCGATGTGGGCGCGGCGGCCCAGGCCTATCAGCAGAGCCTGTCGATCAAGCAGCAGTTGGCCAATGCCGAGCCGAACAGCGCCGATCTGCTGCGCGACCTGACGATTACCTATGATGAAATCGGCGACCTTGCCCGGACCGCCGGCCAGTTGGACGGCGCCCAGACGGCCTTTGAAGAGAGCCTGAGAATTCGGCTTGTGCTGGCCGAGAACAAACCCGATGACCCTGAGCGCCAGCGCGCTGTCGCTGTCAGCCAGGAGCGGATTGGTGACGTGCTGCGCGAGCGCGGCGACGCCGCCGGTGCGCTCGCTGCCTACGCCAAGAGCCAGGCGATCGCCCAAGAGCTGGTGCGCCGCGACCCCAACGATACCGACCTGAGACGCGACCTGTCGATCAGTTACGACAAGGTCGGCAACGCGCTCAACGACCAGCAGGACTGGCCGGCGGCGCTGGCTTCCTATCAGCAAGCGCTGACTGTGATGCGTGAACTTGCCGCTGAGGACCCGGGCAACACCGAATGGCAGCGCGACCTGTCGGTCTGTCTGGAAAAGGTCGCCGGTGTGCTCGATGCCCAGGGCGATGTCAGCGGCGCACTGCAAAACTACCAGGACAGCCTTGTCATTGCGGACCGGCTGGCCAAGCTCGACCCGGCCAATTCCGACTGGCAGCGCGACCTGTCGATCACGTTCTCGGAAATCGGCATGCTGGAGACCAAGCAGCGCCACTTCGAGGGCTCCAAGAAGGCCTTCGAAGCCAGCCTCGCGATCCGCCAGCGACTGGCCCAGTCCGATCCCAACAATGCGATCTGGCAATTCGATCTGGTGCAGGCCTACATCAACTATGCCTATGTGGCGAAAGATCCGAAGGCGGTGCTGACCAAGGCGCTGACCCTGACGCTGGAGCTCGACCGCACGGGCCGGCTGGCGCCCCGGGACAAATCCACGATCAAATATCTGCGCGATCTTCTCGCCAAATTCGGCGCTCGAAAAAAATAGCCGGCTGCCAGCCCAGGATTCAGCCCGGAAATGCCCGCAAACCTTGGAAAAACCGCCTTTAGCGCCTATATCTAGTCGATATCAGACGCGCGATTCGGGGCCGATTTTTCGCGCTGTACAAGCGGCATCTAGACAACAGGTTTTCATGAGCGACCAGACCGAGAACACCAACGGCGCCGAGGCCGAATACGGCGCCGATTCCATCAAGGTTTTGAAGGGCTTGGACGCTGTCCGCAAACGCCCCGGCATGTATATCGGCGACACCGACGACGGTTCAGGCCTGCATCACATGGTCTATGAGGTGGTCGACAACGCCATCGACGAGGCCCTGGCCGGTCACGCCGACCTCGTCACCGTGACGCTCAACCCCGATGGTTCGGTGACGGTGATCGACAATGGCCGAGGCATTCCGACCGATATCCACACCGGCGAAGGCATTTCCGCGGCCGAAGTGATCATGACGCAGCTGCATGCCGGCGGCAAATTCGACCAGAACTCCTACAAAGTCTCAGGCGGTCTGCATGGCGTCGGCGTCTCGGTGGTCAACGCCCTTTCGGCATGGCTGAAGCTCAAGATCCGGCGCAACGGCCAGATCTTCGAGATGAGCTTCACGCACGGCAATGCCGATGCGCCGCTGAAGGCGACGGGCAGCTATGAGCAAAACAAGCAGCCGGGCACCTATGAGGGACGCAGCGGCAGCCAGATCACCTTCTTCCCGTCATCCGAAACCTTCACCATGGTCGAATTCGACTTCGGCACGCTGGAGCACCGGCTGCGCGAGCTCGCCTTCCTCAATTCCGGCGTTCGCATCATTCTGACCGATGCCCGCCACGCCGACATTGTGCGCCATGAGCTCCACTATGATGGCGGGCTGGAAGAGTTCGTCAAATATCTCGACCGGGTCAAGAAGCCGCTGATCGAGACGCCGATCGCCATCAAGGCCGAGCGCGACGGCATCACCGTCGAAGTGGCGATGTGGTGGAACGACAGCTACCACGAGAACGTGCTAGCGTTCACCAACAACATCCCGCAGCGCGACGGCGGCACCCATCTGGCCGGTTTCCGTGGCGCGCTGACGCGCCAAATCACCGGCTATGGCGAGTCCTCGGGCCTGACCAAGAAGGAAAAGGTCTCGCTGATCGGTGACGATTGCCGCGAAGGGCTGACGGCGGTGCTGTCGGTCAAGGTTCCCGACCCGAAATTCTCCTCGCAGACCAAGGACAAGCTGGTTTCGTCGGAAGTCCGTCCGGTGGTCGAGGGGCTGGTCAACGAGGCGCTCGGCACCTGGCTGGAAGAGCATCCGTCCGAGGGCAAGGTGGTCATCGACAAGGTGATCCAGGCCGCGGCGGCGCGTGAAGCGGCGCGCAAGGCGCGCGACATCACCCGCAAGAGCTCGCTTGGCGTCACGTCCCTGCCCGGCAAACTGGCTGACTGCCAGGAACGCGATCCGGCGAAATCCGAAATCTTCATCGTCGAGGGTGATTCCGCCGGCGGCTCGGCCAAGGGCGGCCGTTCGCGCCAGAACCAGGCGATCCTGCCGCTGCGCGGCAAGATCCTCAATGTCGAGCGGGCGCGCTTCGACCGCATGCTCGGCTCCGAGATGATCGGCACGCTGATCACCGCGCTCGGCACATCGATCGGCAAGGACGAGTTCAACGCCGACAAGCTGCGCTATCACAAGATCATCCTCATGACCGACGCCGACGTCGACGGCGCCCACATCAGGACCTTGCTGCTCACCTTCTTCTTCCGGCAGATGCCGGAACTGATCGAGCGTGGCCATCTCTACATCGCCCAGCCGCCGCTCTACAAAGTGACGCGCGGCAAGAGTTCGCAATACATCAAGGACGAGAGCGCCTTCGAGGAATTCCTGATCGGCTCGGGACTTGAGGAGGCCTCCCTGTCGCTCGGCTCAGGTGAGGTGCGAACGGGACAGGATCTGCGCGGCGCCATCGACGATGCGCTGGCCGTGCGCCAGCTGATCAACGGGCTGCACACACGCTACAACAGGGGCGTGGTCGAGCAGGCGGCGATCGCCGGCGGGCTCAATCCAGATGTATTCGACGACCTTGGCCGAGCCAATGCGATGGCGGACCGCATTGCAAAACGCCTCGACATCATCGCCGAGGACACCGAGCGCGGCTGGACCGGCCGTATGTCGACCTCGAATGAGGGCACTGGCGGCTATGTCTTCGAGCGCACCGTGCGAAGTGTCAAGGAATACGCCCACCTCGACCTGGCGCTGATCAATTCGGCCGATGCGCGCCAGCTAGACCGCTACGCACAGCGTCTGACCGAAATCTACGGGTCGCCGCCGGTCCTGCGCCGCAAGGATGTCTCGGAAATCGTTTCGGGTCCGCTGGCCCTGCTCAACGCCGTCTTTGCGACCGGCCGCAAGGGGCTGACCATGCAGCGCTACAAGGGTCTTGGCGAGATGAACGCCGAGCAGCTCTGGGAAACCACGCTCGACCCGAATGTACGCTCGCTGCTGCAGGTCAAGGTCAACGATGCGACCGATGCCGACAGCCTGTTCTCGCGCCTTATGGGCGACGAGGTCGAGCCGAGACGCGAGTTCATCCAGGACAACGCATTGTCGGTCGCCAATCTGGATATCTGATGCATGTCGCCCACAAGCGCGCAGCATTAAGACCGTAGCGCTGCCCTGAAGAAACTCACCAGGGCGTCGTTCAGGCGCTGGTGAAACGCGGCCCGGTCGAAGCCCGGGAAGTCGATGCAAATCCCGGGAGCGGCGACGCGCAGTTGGGCGCTGCATGGCGGTAGGAACGCATAGTGACCCGCCATGGGTTCGACATGGTACTCCGGCGGTCGAGGCAGCGCCGAACGGATTTGTTCCTCATACCAGGGGTCGGGTTGATGCCGGTCCTCGGCTGCGCGCCATAGGAGCACCGGGATTTGAACCGACGCGAGGCCGGCCCGGTCGAAGGTGAAGCCGAACGCCGGCGCGGCAGCTGCGATGGCACGGATTCGCCGATCACGCTTCCATGCCTCCGGCGGTGGTTGGACCGCTTTTGCAATCGACTGGACCCCTGCTTTCGCCAACGCGGTGCAAAGATCGTGCTGCGGATTTGCCGCGCAGTATGGGTCTATCCTGCCGAGATCGGGTACTCCGCCCGCTTCGACGAGCACGGTGAAGCCGCCATTCGAGAATCCGAAGGCGCCGATCCGCTGCGGATCGATGTCGGCATGTCCTTGCCAGTCCTTCAGCATGAAATCGATCAGCCGGCTTAGCTGGGCGGGCCGGCGCCATGGCATCAGCACCTTGCTCTGGTCGTCGTAGGTATCGCCGGCGTGGCTGACCGCGGCGACGATGAACCCGGCTCTCGCCAAGGCGATCGCCGTGTCGTAATGCCCGGCATATGAGCCGCCGCCGCCATGCGAGATCACGATGAGCGGCAGCGCATAGCCTTCTACCGGACCGGAAGGAGCGACGCGCTGCTTGAAGCTTTCCAGCAGCACATCGCGCGGCTCGGCTGAAGTCGGGTACCAGATGCCGGCAGCCAGCGGCGCTTCGTCGCCATTGGGAATGCGAACCACTTCAAATCCCACCGGAGAAAGATGCCCGATATCTTGGGTAACTGACCCTGTCGGCACCACACCAGCCGGCGCAGTGGTTGTGGCCGCCAAGGCTCCGCCCCAAACGAACACTCCACAGAGAAAGGCCAAGCCGGCTAAAATTGGCAAATGCGGCCAACAGGCAGCATCCAAAATCCGCTGGGCTTTTGCTTTTTGCTGCATCCGCAACTTCGTCAGGACCATTGGGCTTTCTGCTCAGAAAGGAAATGTGGCGTCAGAGGAATTGGTAGCCCGAGGCGGGACAATGTGTCCGCTTTCGCCCAACTCAATTTGCGGGTCAAATCACAACAGCATCATCGGGTTCAGACAGTACGGAGCTGCCGCGCGCCAATTGTTCCGCCTGTACCCATAAAATCATTTCATACCCGCCGGAACGGAAGTCCTCCGACGACATTGTGACAGCATCGATCACAATTTCTCACAGGAGGCCTTTCATGGGACGTGGCATATTGCTCTGGTTGCTCGGTATTCCGATTCCGATCATCATTCTCATCATGCTGTTCGTACGGTAGGGGGCGTCGATGCAGCCCACCGTATCAGCTATCGACCTATCCGCTTCAGAAGAATCGTCCTCGACAGCCGTCAGCTGGGGGCCGATCATCGCTGGCGCCTTCGCGGCCTCGACGCTGACCTTCATCCTCATGCTGCTCGGCTCAGGGCTTGGGCTCAGCATGGTTTCACCATGGTCGGGGTCCGGCGCTTCGATCACCACCTTCGCTGTGTCGACCGCCATCTGGCTGGTCATCGTGCAATGGCTGTCCTCCGGCGTCGGCGGTTACCTTGCCGGACGCCTGCGCACCAAATGGGTCGGCGTCCACACTGACGAAGTGTATTTCCGTGACACCGCTCATGGCTTCCTTGCCTGGGCGTTGGCAACGCTGCTTGTCGTCGGTGTGCTTGGCTCGGCGCTTTCCGCAGTAGTCGGCTCAGGCGTACAGGCGGTGTCCACCGTGGCTTCCGGTGCCGCCATGGGTGCATCGGCTGGTGTTTCTGCCAACGCCGGTAGCGCATCGACCGACAACGCGACCTCCTACCTGGTGGATTCGTTGTTCCGTCCGGCCGATGCGAGCAAGCTCGCGGCGGCTGGTCCGGACGGCAATGCCGCCGCGGTTGGCCAGGCGTCGCGCATCCTGATCGCCAGTGCGGCGGCCGGCGAGATTTCGGCCGACGACAAGACCTATCTGTCGCAACTCGTTGCCGCCCGCACTGGCCTGTCTGAAGCCGACGCCAAGGCGCGTGTCGATGCCCTGGTTGCCAAGGTCGAGGACGCCAAGGTCAAGGCCAAGCAGGCCGCCGACACCGCCAGGAAAGGCAGCGCGACTTTTGCCCTGCTCGGCGCCTTGTCGCTGGTCATCGGCGCTTTCATCGCCAGTGCCGCGGCCGCTCTCGGCGGCAGGCAGCGCGACGAAGAGGAAGCGGTTTTCCTGACCACCCGCTGAAACTGACTACACCGCTGAAAAGAAAGCCCGGCATGAAGCCGGGCTTTTCTGTTGCTTGAGTCGCGGCCGGATCAGTGATCCATGGCCTTGACGATCTCTTCGGTCATCTTCTTGGCGTCGCCGAGCAGCATCATGGTGCCGTCCTTGTAGAACAGCGTGTTGTCGATGCCGGCATAGCCGGAGCCGAGCGAGCGCTTGACGAACAGACAGGTGCGCGCCTTGTCGACGTCGAGGATGGGCATGCCGTAGATCGGCGACGACTTGTCGTCACGGGCAGACGGATTGGTGACGTCGTTGGCGCCTATGACATAGGCGACGTCAGCCTGCGCGAACTCTGAGTTGATGTCCTCCAGTTCGAACACTTCATCGTAAGGCACATTGGCCTCGGCCAAGAGCACGTTCATATGGCCGGGCATACGGCCGGCGACCGGATGGATCGCGTATTTGACGTCGACGCCGTTGGCCTTGAGCTTGTCGGCCATTTCGCGCAGCGCATGCTGCGCCTGGGCGACCGCCATGCCGTAGCCGGGCACGATGATGACCTTCTGCGCGTTCATCATCAGGTAGGCGGCGTCATCGGCCGAGCCCTGCTTGACCGTGCGCTCGATGCCGTCATCGGTGGCTGCCGCGGTTTCACCGCCGAACCCGCCGAGGATGACCGAGATGAAGCTTCGGTTCATGCCTTTGCACATGATGTAGGAGAGGATGGCACCGGACGAACCGACCAGCGCGCCGGTGATGATCAGCGCCAGATTGCCGAGCGTGAAGCCAAGCGCCGCGGCGGCCCAGCCCGAGTATGAATTCAGCATCGAGACGACGACCGGCATGTCGGCGCCGCCAATCGGGATGATCAAGAGGATGCCAAGCACCAGCGAGGCCGCGACAATCAGCCAGAACACCAGTTTGGCTTCGGTGGTGACGAGCAGCACGATCAGCACGATCAGTGCGACGCCAAGCGCGGCGTTGATAAAGTGGCGGCCGCCGATCATGATCGGCTTGCCGGACATGCGGCCGTCGAGCTTGAGGAAGGCGATGACCGAACCGGTGAAAGTGATGGCGCCGATGGCGACGCCAAGGCTCATCTCGATCAGGGCTTGGGCGTGGATGTCGCCATTCGCGCCGATGCCGAAGCTTTCAGGAGCATAGATGGCGGCTGCCGCGACCATGACGGCGGCAAGGCCGACCAGCGAGTGGAAGGCGGCGACCAGCTGCGGCATCGAGGTCATGGCGATGCGGCGCGCAGTGACGGCGCCGACACCGCCACCAATGGCGAGGCCAAGCACGATCAGGCCGAAGCGGCCGGCCGAAGGGGTTGCCAGCGCCAGCGTGGTGGCAATGGCAATGCCCATGCCGATCATTCCGTAGAAATTGCCCTGGCGGCTGGTGGTCGGATGCGACAGGCCGCGCAGCGCCATGATGAACAGGACGCCGGAAACCAGATAGAGGAAGGACGCGAAGTTGGCGTTCATGGCGCGCTACTTGTCCTTCTTCTTGTACATGGCCAGCATGCGCTGGGTGACTAGGAAGCCACCGAAGATGTTGACGGAGACCAGCATCAGCGCGACGAAGCCGAACCCGGCTGCGATGCCGGAAGCAGCGATGCCGACGGCGAGCAGCGCACCGACGACGATGACCGAGGAGATGGCGTTGGTGACGGCCATCAGCGGCGTGTGCAGCGCCGGGGTTACCGACCAGACGACATAGTAGCCGACGAAGATCGCCAGCACGAAGATGGCGAAGCGGAAGACGAAGGGATCGATGGCGCCGCCGGACAGCGCGTGCGCGGCGTCACCCGCCGCGTCAGTGCCGCCTGGGGCGTTGGCCAGGTTCTGCACCGCAAGCTTGACGGCGGCGGAGGCCTGGTCGAGCTGATCGAGGGCTTTCTGCAGGGTCTGATCCATCACGCGGTCCCTTTCGGCTTGGGCGAGGACTTGGATGCGGCAGTTTTCTTGGGCGCGGCTTTCTCTGGTGCAACCGAGGCGTCGGCAACCATCGTCGTGGCCGGTATCGCGGCCGGCTCTACATGAGGCTGCTGATCAGCCTTGGCGAAGGCTGGATGAACGACTTTGCCGCCGTCGGTCAGCATCGTCGCCTTGACCAGATCGTCATCGCGGTTGATGGCAAGCGTTTTCGTGGTCTTGTCGACCAGCGTCTCGAGGAAAGCGAACAGGTTCCTGGCGTAAAGCAGTGAGGCGGATGCGGCGACGCGGCCCGGCACGTTGAGATGGCCGACGATCTTGACGTTGTTGGCCGTGGTGACAACCTTGCCAGCTTCGGCGCCTTCGACATTGCCGCCGCGCTCTACCGCGAGGTCGACGAGCACCGAGCCCGGCTTCATCGAGGCGACCATCGCCGCCGAGACCAGCTTGGGCGCCGGCCGGCCGGGGATCAGCGCCGTGGTGATGACGATGTCCTGCTTGGCTATGTGCTCTGACGTGAGTGCCGCCTGCTTGGCCTGGTATTCCTTCGACATTTCCTTGGCGTAGCCGCCGGCTGTCTCGGCCGCCTTGAATTCCTCATCCTCGACGGCCAGGAATTTCGCGCCGAGCGAGGCGACCTGTTCCTTGGCGGCGGGGCGAACGTCGGTGGCGGTGACGACAGCACCTAGCCGGCGCGCCGTGGCGATCGCCTGCAGGCCGGCGACGCCGACACCCATGATGAACACCTTTGCCGCCGGCACCGTGCCGGCCGCCGTCATCATCATCGGCAGCGCCCGGTCATATTCCGAAGCGCCGTCGATCACCGCCTGGTAACCGGCAAGGTTGGCCTGCGAGGACAACACGTCCATCGATTGCGCGCGGGTGATGCGCGGCATGAACTCCATCGAGAAAGCCGTCACGCCGGCCCTGGCCAACGCCGCTACGGCGGCGTCGTTGCCGTAGGGATCCATGATGGCGATGACGGCAGCGCCGGACTTGTAGCTCTTCAACTCGGTGTCCGTTGGCCGGCGAACCTTCAGCACGACATCGGCCCTGGCGACATCGGAAGCCTTGCCGATGGCGGCACCTGCCTTGGCGAACTCTTCGTCGGGGATACGCGACCTCGTACCGGCGCCGGTTTCGACAACCACATCGAGACCAAGTGCCGCCAGCCGCTTGACCGTATCGGCCGAGGCCGCGACGCGCGGCTCGTTCGCATCAAGCTCACGAGGGATGAAAACCGTCTGTCCCACCGCATGATCCTTTCGGCTGGAACCTGTTTGCGCAAAGTGTCGGCCGGAATGTCCGGCGACGTCAACCGCAACGGGGTTTTGGAAGGTCTATCGCAGAATGAAGGCGCCGACGGCCAGAAGCAGGACGAACAGGATCAGCGCTGAGAAGAAACCTGCCGCAAAGAAGCCGAAAGCCATCGCCACAAGGAGCGCGCCGCAGAACAGCGATCCATATTTGGCCAGCGCGAGAAAGCCCGCATAGGTGCGGTCATGCTCCGCGTAGTCCATCTTCGCGCCCAGTTCGACAGGACCGGTCGGCGAGTGATCAGCCATAGCAATACCCCTTCGAAGACATCTTTCAGGCACATACCGAAAAGCCGGGCCGAGAGCAATGGCGCTATTGCCGCATTGGGCCGACAACTGCCTCAAGGGAATATTGAAACTGCTGGCCTGCCCAGCCTGTTGGCGGTGCGATCGCCGGACGTCCTGCGTGAGTTCCATTGAAGCTGCTGTGAGAATTTGGCGGTTCTGAACGGCGCCGCGGGGGATTATCGTCGTCGGACGAACAGCCGGTCGATGAAGCACCATGGTCACACCCACACAGACATTTGACTGGAACGGCACGACCATCGCGTGGGGAACCGCCGGTTCAGGCCCTCCGATCGTGCTCGTGCATGGTACGCCATTCTCCTCGCATGTCTGGCATCGCGTCGCACCGGAACTGGCGCGCGACCATACGCTGTATTTCTACGATCTTCCCGGATATGGGCGATCCGACAAATGCGAAGGCCAGGATGTTTCGCTGGGCATCCAGAACAAGGCGCTGGCGGCAATGCTGGCCTTCTGGAAGCTCGACCGGCCTCAGATCATCGCCCATGATTTCGGCGGCGCCACGGCGTTGCGCGCACATCTGATCGACGGCTGCAACTATGAGAGGTTGTTGCTGATCGACCCGGTGGCGGTGCGCCCGTGGGGCTCGCCCTTTGTCCAGCATGTGCGGCAGCATGAGGCCGCGTTCGCCGGCATGCCGGACTACATACAGGTCGCGGTCCTGAAAGCCTATATTTCAGGCGCCGCGGCCAGACCGTTGTCGGACAGCGATCTGGAACCCTATGTCGCGCCATGGACCGGGCCTATTGGCCAGCCGGCTTTCTATCGGCAGATCGCCCAGATGGATCAGCGTTTCACCGACGAGGTAGAACCGCTTTACGGCAAATTCCGCTGCCCCGTCTCCTTGCTATGGGGCGAGGAAGACCGCTGGATACCGTCGGACAGCGGCCAAAGGCTCGCGGCCATGCTGCCGGGTTGCGGCTTGACGCTTATTCCCGGCTCCGGCCATCTCATGCAGGAAGACGCACCGCAAGCGATCGTCGCCGCAGCGCTGCGCTTCTTTGCTGGCTGAGAGGCACTTCTGACGCAATTCCGGACGGAAAACCGCTTCACACTTTTCCTGGAATTGCTCCGGTTTCAGCCGGCGAGGTGCGGGAATAGCCCCAGCAGCCCAACGACGATCAGATAAAGCGCCACGATGTAGTTCAGCAGCCGTGGCATGACGAGGATCAGCACACCGGCGATCAGCGAGATAAGCGGCGTGAGCGCGAGCTGGGAAATGTGCATGTCGGGGTCCTTCTGGCAGATCCGTTGGGATGACAAAGACAGAGCGGCAGCGCACCGCCGTCATCAGAACGCGGATCTGGCCGGAAGGCTCCGGGTGCCTTGCGAAAATCGGGGCCTAGAGCAATTCCAGGAAAAGTGTGAAACGGTTTTCCGTCCGGAATTGCGTCAAAACAGAGGGTTAGAGCAGTTTACCGTTTTCGTGAAAAGGTGAACTGCTCTAGGCGGCGGCGCGATAATATTTCGCTGTCGGCACGATGGACAAGGGTGTCAGTCGGTTGATGGCCGGATTGCCAAACATCAGCCGCTGTTCCATGGGCGTCGACCTGAAGAATGGGAACCGTTCGAGTGTCAGGCGCATATTTTCGCCGGCGGGGATTTCGAACAGGGCGATCCGGGTAAGAACGCCCGGAAATTCCTTGGCCTCGGTCCTCTGCACGGCATTGAAATAACGCGAATAGAAATTGGAATGCTCGACCTTGACCGGTGTAAGCACCGAGTTCTGGCCAAAATAGAGCGAAGCCACCATGGCAAGCCTGAGTGTCAGGAACGGCAGCACTCCGGGCGCCGGCGCGGCGTCGGGATCGGTTGCAAACCGGGTTCCGTCGATAAAGGTTTCGCCGCGGGCAAGTCGCTCGAGCAGTACTTCCGGATAGGCGTCGACGGAGGGGGAATTCGGGTGCTCCCGAGAAATGTAATGGAAGCGGAGCGTGCTGACCAACTCGCCATAGAAATAGACACCGAACCGGTAGGAATTGGGCAGATTGTCCCAGCGATCCTCGAACATCCCGCTCGCGATTGGGCCGCACATGCCCGAGCGCAGATAGGATTTATAGCGAAGTCGGTAAATCGCCTCGAGATCCTCGCCCCCTGTAATGAGGCGATAATCGACATGCTCCAGCAGTTGCATCATCGATCGGTTCAGCGCGGAATCCCCGGCTGAGCCGACCCCGCCAGAGGCATTCCTCACGGCCCGTGCAGCATCCATTATCTGTCCTCGAAATTCCGCCTGTGGATAAGGGTATTCGAGCTGAAATGAGACACAAGCTGAAACTTGGATGGTGCTGGTTTACCTTCTGTTAACCTTAACAGCCGTGCGTCCACTTGAGAATGCGACCCTTGCGTTCAGCAATCATCGCATGTGTCGTAACCCCTTGTTTTGCCTGGCAGACTTTAACCGGCTGGCTGTCAATGACGCCGCCTGTCAGGCTGGATTTCGCCCGACCCGTTCCCGGTGATCACGCAACATTGTGCACCGCCGGACATGAAACGCCTGGCAAAGCGGTGGCACCACCCCAAGCGAGCCGCTTCGCACTTTTCCTGGAATTGCCTAACTGGCTGTCCGTTTGCCGGAACTGGCTGCCCGTTTGCCGGTGAGGCGCAGGTCCGCGGCAAATGGCCAGGTGACATTCGACATCGTCTCGATACCCGACGCGCTCAGTGCGGCACCGAAGAGGAAGCCCTGCACAAGGTCCGGTTTGATCTGCAAAGCCAGGATCTTGAGTTGCTCGAAGGTCTCGACGCCCTCGACGGTCACCGAAAGCCCAAGCGGCCGTGACAGATTGACGATGCCTTTGAGCAGCTCCAGCGAACGGGAATTCTGGGTGACGTCTATCAGGAACGAGCGATCGATCTTGATCTTGTCGAGCGGCAGCTTGTGTAGATAGCTCAGGCTCGAATAACCGGTGCCGAAATCGTCGAGCGCGATGCGCACACCAAGCTGCTTCAATTCGTCGAGATATTGGCGCGTCAGCGACTTGTCGTCGAGCAGCGCCGTCTCGGTGACCTCGATCTCCAGCCGGCCGGCGGCGAGGCAGGAGCTGATCAACGCATCGCGAACCTTCTGGATAACGTCGCGATTGCGGAAATCCTTGGCGGAGAGATTGACCGAGACGCTGGTCTGATCCGGCCATTTGGCGCATTCGGTGCAGGCTGCCTGGAGCACAAAGGTGCTGATCTCGGAAATAATGCCCATTTCCTCGGCGAGCGGAATGAAGATGGCGGGCGAAATCGGCCCGAGATCGGGATGATCCCAGCGGCACAGCGCCTCGCAACTGGCGATGCGCATGGTGTTCATTGCCACAATCGGCTGATAGACGACCCGCAGGCTCTTGCTTTCCACCGCGCTGCGCAGGTCCGCCTTCATCAGCTGACGGTTGCGGAACGCGGCGTCCATCGCGGCCTCGAACAGCCGCCATCCGTTCTTGCCAAGCTCCTTGGCCTTGTAAAGCGCCAGATCGGCCTTGACGATCATGGCGTCGACGTCGCTGTCCCTGACCCGTGCCAACACGGCGCCGCCGCTGGCCTGGATTCGCAACCCGTGGCCGGCAACGTCCACTTCGCCTTGCAACGCTGCAAAGATCTCGTCGATCTGGATGGTCAGGTGGCTTTCATCCTCGATCCGGTCGAAGAACACCATGAATTCGTCGCCGCCAAAACGGCTGACGGTGATGCCTTGCCTTGCAACGCCGGCGAGACGTTCGGCGACCGCATAGATCAACCCGTCGCCGATCGGATGCCCGAGCGTGTCATTGACGCTCTTGAAATCGTCGAGGTCGAGCACGGCCAGGCCGCAGAGACGGTCGCGGTCGCCCGATGCCATCGCCTCGCCGACGAGTTCGTGGAAATAAGCGCGGTTGGGCAGGCCGGTGAGATTGTCGTAGCGCGCCATGAAGCGGATCTTGTCTTCCGCCTCGACGCGAGCCGTCACATCCTCGAAGGTGATAACACCCAATTCCTGGCTGCCTTCGCGTGCGGAAAATTCATAGTGCTGGCCGTTGGCGAGGGAAACGAGCACCTTGCGGTCGCGGCCCTCGCGCAGGGCGCGGGTCAGCTGGGCCTCGATGTAGCGGCAATCCTTCGGCGCCAGCATGCCGCCGGCGACGCCGCGCATCAAAAGACCATGGATCGACCGCCCGAGCAGCGCATCCCCGGACTTGAGCGACATCAGATGGGCAGCCTCGGCATTGGCCACCGCCACCCGGCCGTTGGGGCCGAGCATGACAAGGCCGTGCGACATGGTATTGAGGGCGCGATCGAACCTGTGCGCGAGCTTCCTCGCTTCCTTGTGGCCGATGACCGCCGAGAAAAGCACGTCGCGGACGTGATCGGCGCTGTTGATCGTAATGAAAGTCAACGGGATGATCATCAAGCCGAGAACGACCGAGGGGAGATCCATGCGCAGCAAGAGTGCAAGTGCCGCCGGACCAATGAAGGTCACGGAAAAAATCCGCACCATGAGCGGAGATCCGTAGTTGCGGCCAACAACCGTCACCAAGGTTGCGATGGCCAGCGACGTCGCAGCCAGTTCGGCAAACGGATCGGGATAGACATAGATCGATATGAAACACAGCGCGCCCAGCCCGAGGCCCTGCAGGCTGCCCTTGAGGATATAGGTGCGCTCCCACCGCCGCGCCTCTTCGACATTGGCTATGACGCCGCCCGCCTTGCGGAAGCTGCGAATGCCGGAGTAGCGGAAGAGGCTGATGGACAGCAGGGTGAAAGAAAAACCCAGGAACAAAGGGTTCTGCGTACGCAGGTAGATCATGAATCCGAGGATCCAGTAGCATACGCCACCGATCACCAGCATGTGGGCGTTGTCGAACAACGACCGCACAAACTGGATATAGACATCCGCAGGGATGTTCTCGGTCTTTGTTCTGCCCATATCGTCGGCCCAACGCTAAGCCTTGTCATGTCACAACCGCCTTAAGAAAGGCTTAGAACAGTGATTTCGACTTAGCTGCCGAGGACCTGCGACTGCAGGACAGGCCAGGAAAATCAAGCTTCAGGTAAACAAGCCGTATCCGTCATTCGGCGGCCTGCAGTTCCGGCCGCACTGACGCGGCCGACAGGCGTTCGAGCAGCCTTTTGCGCTCGCCCGCGGCCTTTTGCGCGCTTGCCTGCCGGACGTGGCCGTAACCACGGATGAGGGCGGGGACCGAGACGAGAGCGACCGCCGCATCGGTCTTGCCCGGCGCCAACGACCTGGCGACGAGCTCAAGATCGGCCTGATATTGCGCCAAAAGCTGCCGTTCCATGCGTCGTTCAGCGCTATAGCCAAACAGGTCGAAAGCGGTGCCGCGCAGGCCCTTCAGAGCCGCCAGCAGGCGAAAACCCTTCATCATCCAGGGGCCGAAGCTCGATTTCCGAGGTCTTCCGTCATTGCCGCGACGTCCCATGATCGGCGGGGCGAGGTGGAATTCGAGTTTCTCGTAGCTCTGGAACTGCTTGCCAAGCTCGGCGGCAAAGGAGCCGTCGGTGTAGAGCCGCGCCACCTCGTATTCGTCCTTGATCGCCATCAGCTTGAACAGGTTCCTGGCCGCCGCCTCGGTCACGGCAGTCGAGCCGGGCACGGCCTTGGCTTCCGCGGCACGCAGCAACGCCAGCCTGTCGGCATAGCGCTTGCCGTAGCCGGCGTTCTGGTAAGCGGTCAGGAAGGCGACACGGCGGGCAATGATCTCGTCCAGCGTCTGCGCGACGGGGGCGGTTTGTCCCGCCTTGCCCGGCTGGGCGACGAGGCCGCGCACGAAATCCGGCTGGTGCGCCGCGCGGCGGCCCCAGCGGAAGGCGGCAATGTTCATCGCCACCGCTTCGCCGTTGAGCTCGATCGCCCTTTCGACGGCCTCGGCCGACAGCGGCAGGCCGCCATGCTGGAAGGCAAAGCCAAGCATGAACATGTTGGCGCCAAGCGAGTTGCCAAACAGTGATGTGGCGGTGCGGGTGGCGTCGAAGAAATGCGTCTTGTCGTCGCCGGCGGCGGCCCGGATCGCCTTCTTCAGGCGCTCGATCGGTAACGAGAAATCGGCCGAGCGGGCAAACTCGCCAGGCATGATCTCGGCGGTGTTGGCGAGGAAGATCGTATGGCCCTCGCGCACCGCCGTCAGCACCTTCTTGGCGCCTGACACGACGAGGTCGCAGCCGAGCACCAGATCGGCCTTGCCCGCCGACACGCGGATGGCATGGATGTCGTCCGGGGTGCGGGCAATGCGGACATGGGTGAACACCGAGCCGCCCTTCTGGGCGAGGCCGGCCATGTCGATCATGCCGCAGCCCTTGTCCTCGAGGTGGGCCGCCATGCCGAGCACTGCGCCGACGGTGACGACGCCGGTGCCACCGACGCCATCGATGATCGCCGCCCAGCCCTCGGCGCCCAGCGTGAATTCGGCAGGCGTCGGCACGCCATCAAGCGGATCGGTCTTGCCGGCCAGGCCCTCGGCCTTGCGGATCTTGGCACCATGCACGGTGACGAAGGACGGGCAGAAGCCGTTGACGCAGGAGAAATCCTTGTTGCAGCTCGACTGGTCGATCTTGCGCTTGCGGCCTAATTCGGTCTCGACGGGCTGGATCGAGACGCAGTTGGACTGCACGCCGCAATCGCCGCAGCCCTCGCAGACCAGTTCGTTGATGAAGACGCGCTTGTCGGGATCGGGAAAGGTGCCGCGCTTGCGGCGCCGGCGTTTTTCGGCGGCACAAGTCTGGTCATAGATCAGGATCGAGACGCCCTTGACGTCGCGCAGCTCGCGCTGGACGAGATCGAGGTCGTCGCGATGATGGATGGTGGCGCCGGCCGGAAACTCGGCCTTGCCGGCATATTTGTCAGGTTCGTCGGTGACGATGGCGATGCGGTCGACGCCCTCCGCCCGCACCTGCCTGGCGATCATGTCCACCGTCAGGCCGCCCTCATGCGGCTGGCCGCCGGTCATCGCCACCGCATCGTTGTAGAGGATCTTGTAGGTGATGTTGGCGTCGCTCGACAAAGCGAAGCGGATCGCCAGCACGCCGGAATGGTTGTAGGTGCCGTCGCCGAGATTCTGGAAAATGTGCTCGCGCTTCGAGAACGGCGCCTGACCGACCCATTGCGCGCCCTCGCCGCCCATGGCGGTGAAGCCGAGCGTGTTGCGGTCCATCCACAACGCCATGAAATGGCAGCCGATGCCGGCGGCGGCGATGGAGCCGTCGGGTACCTTGGTCGAGGAATTGTGCGGGCAGCCGGAACAGAAGAAGGGCGTGCGCGAACCGATATCGGTGGCATCATTGAGCATCGCCTGGAACTGGCGCAGCTTGCCCACCCGTGCCGAAATCTCTTCCGACGGACCGATGGTTTTGACGATCCGCTCGCCAAGCGCAATGGCGATCTCGTTGGGGTCGAGCGCGCCCTTGGCCGGGAACAGCCAGTCGCCGCGCTCATCCTTCTTGCCGACGATGACAGGCTGCGAGGCAGTGCCGTAGAGGCTTTCGCGCAGTTGCACCTCGATCAGCGAGCGCTTCTCCTCGACGACGACGATGGTTTCGAGGCCGCGGGCGAAGTCGGCGATGTGCTGCAGGTCGAGCGGCCAGGGACAGCCGACCTTGAACAGCCGCACGCCGATGCGGTTGGCGGCGGCCTCGTCGATGCCGATATCCTCCAGCGCTTGGCGGACATCGAGATAGCTCTTGCCCAGTGTGATGATGCCGAGCTTCGGGTTGCGGCCGCCTGAATAGACGATGTGGTTCAACCCGTTGGCGTGGATGAAGGCGGAGGCCGCGGCGCGCTTGTACTCGTGCAGCCGCTCCTCCTGGCCGAGCATGTCGATCTCGTGGCGGATGTTGAGGCCGCCCGGCGGCATGTCGAATTCCGGCACGACGATGTTGAGCCGTTCGAGCGAGGCATCGACCGAGGCCGTCGATTCGATGTTGTCCTTGACGCATTTGATCGCTGCCCAGGTGCCGGCGAAACGCGACATGGCAAAGCCATACAGGCCGTAGTCGATGATCTCCTGGACGCCGGCCGGATTGAGGATCGGCACCATTGTGTCGACGAAGAGGAATTCGGTGGCATGCGCATTGGTCGACGATTCGGCCATATGGTCATCGCCCATCAGCGCAAGGACGCCGCCATGCCTGGACGAGCCGGCGAGATTGGCGTGACGGAACACGTCGCCTGAGCGATCAACGCCCGGGCCCTTGCCGTACCAGACCGAAAAGACACCATCATGGGTGCCCTCGCCCAGCAGTTCCGTCTGTTGCGTCCCCCAGCAGGCGGTGGCGGCAAGCTCCTCGTTGAGGCCGGGCTGGAAGACGATGTCGGCTTGCGCGAGCTGGTTCTTCGCCTTCCACAACTGCATGTCGAGGCCGCCCAGCGGCGAGCCGCGATAGCCGGAGACGAAGCCGGCCGTGTTCAAGCCGGCGCGGCGGTCGCGCTCGCGCTGCATCAGGAGCATGCGGATGACCGCCTGCGCGCCGGACAGGAAGATGCGCTCCTTTCCGAGGTCGAACTTGTCGTCGAGCGCGACATCATGCAGCGTCATCAGGCATTTCCTCTGCGAAGGCCGGCGGGGGAAGCGGCCAACGTCGGGATCGGATGACGCATCCTTTCTCCCCTTGCAAGTGAGGTCAAACAAAATCGCAGGGGCCAGGCAACGCGCAACAAACAGTCCGGCAGGCGCTGGACCGCGCATGAAACCGCGCGCCGACAGGGAGAAGGCGCGCTAAAATTCCAGTGAAATGGATGCCGTCAGGCGGTGTCAGCCGGCTTTCGAGCAGTCCGGCTTCGGATCACCCGGCAGCTTGCCGTCGGGATGGCCGACGAGGTCGGGGTTGGCCGTGTAGAGCTGATCGACGACCAGCGGCCGGTCGGGCAGGATCGACTGGTCTTCCGTCGACATCAGCGTGGTGTCGATCTTCTGCAGGACGGTACCGTCGGCGCCCTTGATGCTGATGGCGATGGCGTAGGGCTTGTTCTTGACGATGCAGGTCAGCGCCGGGCTCTCCAGGCTCACCTTGTCGAGCTTCGGCCAGACTTTCTGCTCGACCACGATCGGCGCACCGCCGGCAGGGTTCTGGAAGTCGGCGACCACCACCTGACCTTCGCCCATCGGCTGCAGCGGCCGCAGCGTCACAACGTAGGTCGCCCTGGCGAGCCGGTAGTTGAAGACGAATATCTTGCCTGAGACCTCGAACAGCTTGCCTTCGCCGCCGGTATCGCGGCAGGCGCCGAGTGCCACGGCCGCAATCAGCATGGCGCCGACAGCGACCGAGCGAAAAACCCTTCTAGACATCCTCGACCTCATGGGCCGCCAAACGACGGCGGCGATAGTGACGACTTGCCTTCTGCCTGTTGCCGCACACCGCCATGTCGCACCAAAGGCGGCTGGAATTACGGCTTCTGTCGACGAACAGCCAGGTGCAGTTGGGACATATCCTGAGCCTTGCGATCGTGTCGTCGCGCAGCAGAGAAAGGGCTGAAACCGCCAGCGCAGCCTCGAAGGCGATCGGCACCAGGGGATCACCGAACGGCCTTCCCAGCGTGCTGATCTCGGTGCGGCTCCCGGCCAGGCCTTCGGCGCAGGCGCGCAGGAATTCGGGCAGGTCGGCGGTGGCGACCGCGCCCTTCGACACCGCACCACGGAACAGCCGGTCGGTCGTCTCGCGGATCGACAGCACTATCGGAGCGATCGCTGCCGGCGAGGATACCGCAAGCCGCCTGTCGCCAAGCTCGGCGGCACGAAAGCCGCTGGCCGCGTCGGCAAAGCGGGCGATTTCGACCGGATCGGCGAAGCGGTCGAATGTGCGCTCCGGATCGCCGCGCAGCACGACGGTGTTCGCCGTGTCGAGCGCGAGCAGGCCGCCGGTGAAGCGGTGCGGTGTCCAGGCAACTGTCATGCCACAAAATCTAACCGATAAATCGCATTTGACAAGTTAGATTCAGCGATGCAAACCTCTCCGCATGCTCTACTTCTTCCAGCAGGTGCTGAACGGGCTGCATTCGGGCGCGCTCTATGCGCTGCTCGCCTTCGGCTACGTGCTGACCAACGGCATTTTGCACCGCACCAACCTCGCCTATGGCGCGCTGTTCGCCTTTTGCGGCCAGGTCATGATCCTGAGCGTCGCCTTCGGCTACCAAGTGCTGTGGCTGACGCTGCTGGCGTCGGTGCTGTTCGGCGTGGTCGCGGCATTGCTCTATGCAGCGCTGATCAGCCATGTCCTGTCGCGCAGCGTCTTCGAGCCGTTGGCCGACCGCTCGCCCAATGCGATCGTGGTAACGACGCTCGGCATCCTGATCGTCTTGTCGGAGGCGAGCCGCATCGCGGCCAACACGCATGATCTGTGGCTGCCACCAATGCTGGCCCAGCCTATCGTCTTCGCGGAAGGCGCCGGCTTCAAGGCAACGCTGACGCTGATCCAGGTGCTGGACTGCGCGGCGGTGCTGACCGCGGTCGCACTCGCCACATGGGCGTTTGCCCACTCCAGCTTCGGCCGGGCCTGGCGGGCTGTCTCCGACGACCCACGGGCCGCCGCCCTGTGCGGCGTCGATGTGCGCCGCGTCTTCCGGCATGCTGTGCTGTTCGGCGGTTTCTGCGCCGCCCTGGCTGGTGTCATGGCCAGCCTCTACTACGGCAATGTTAGCTTCGGCTCCGGCCTTGTCTACGGGCTGAAGATCCTGTTCGTGGCCGCGGTCGGCGGCTATCTCTCGCCGCCACGGGCAGCGCTCGGTGCCGCCGCCTTCGGCATGGCCGAATCACTGTGGGCCGGCTATTTCCCGATCGAATGGCGCGATGCGTGGATGTACCTGTTCCTGGTGGCCATGCTGATCCTGATCGGCGCCGGCCGCGACACCGGCAAGGTCGTCTGAGCCATCAGACTTTGGTTGCATGACGCCGGGGCAGACCGCCCTTGCCCCGTCCCGCCCTCCATTCGATACCGTTTTGATGCCGTCATCCGTGTTGACCCGTGTGGCCACGCGCGGCATACCGTTGGGCCACGCGGCGTGACGGCGGGAAAAGGGGAGCCGGCACGCCTCCGCTACAAGGGAGGACTTCATGCAAGGGCCGCTCGCTCTGTCACGAGGCATCGACCGCCTCAACGAGTTCATCGGCAAATCGGTATCCTGGCTAATACTGCTGGCGATCCTGGTGAGCGCCGGCAATGCCGTCATCCGCAAGGTCTTCGACATCTCGTCAAACGCGTGGCTAGAGCTGCAGTGGTATTTGTTCGGCGCCGCCTTCATGCTGGCGGCGGCCTATACGCTGAAACAGAACGAGCATATCCGCATCGACATCGTCTACGGCCTGTTTTCACGCCGCGTGCAACACTGGATCGACCTTCTCGGCCACGTCTTCTTCCTGATGCCGTTCGTGACGCTGATGGTGTTTTACTTCGTCCCCTATGTCAGGCTGTCGTTCCATAGCGGTGAGATGTCGACCAATGCCGGCGGCCTGATCGTCTGGCCGGCCAAGGCGATTCTCCTGGTCGGGTTTTTCCTGCTCGCGCTGCAGGGCATTTCAGAAATCATCAAGAAGATCGCCATCATGCGCGGCGTCATGGACGATCCCAACCCCTTCATTTCCGTGCACGAGCAGGCCGAGCTCGAAGCCAAGGCGCTCGCCGAAGAGGTGCGCTCGTGATGGAGTTCATCGCCCAGAACATGGCGCCGATCATGTTCGCCTCGCTGATCCTGTTTATGCTGATCGGCTATCCCGTCGCCTTTTCGCTCGCCGCGAACGGGCTGATGTTCTTCTTTATCGGTGTGTTTCTGACGCCCTATTCAGGTGGGGCGATCAATCTCGACTGGCCGCTGCTCTATGCGCTGCCGGACAATTTCTACGGCAGCCGGGTGATGTCGAACGACACGCTGCTGGCCATCCCGTTCTTCACCTTCATGGGCATCGTGCTCGAGCGATCGGGCATGGCCGAGGACCTGCTCGACACGATCGGCCAGCTGTTCGGGCCGATCCGTGGCGGACTTGCCTATGCGGTGATCTTTGTCGGCGCGTTGCTGGCCGCGACCACCGGCGTGGTGGCGGCATCGGTCATCGCCATGGGGCTGATCTCACTGCCGATCATGCTGCGCTATGGTTATGACCGCCGGCTGGCCTCGGGCGTCATTGCCGCCTCCGGCACGCTCGCGCAGATCATCCCGCCTTCGCTTGTGCTGATCGTGCTCGCCGACCAGCTCGGCCGCTCGGTCGGCGACATGTATGCGGGCGCGCTGATCCCCGGCCTCGTCCTGACCGGGCTCTACGCGCTTTACATTCTCATCGTGTCTATCTTCCGGCCGAAAATGGTGCCGGCGCTGCCGCTCGAAGCGCGCACGCTTGGCCATGGCGTGATGTCGCTGCTGGTGGCGCTGGCGGTAACGGTGGCCATATCCTATGCGGCGTACCGCTATCTGGCGCCGGCACATGGCGACAATGCCGATATTCTGGGCGCCACGGCCGGCGTGCTCCTGATCTATATCGTTGCCATTGCCGATAGGCGGCTGAACATCAACATGATGTCGCGGCTGGCGCAGCAGGTGGTGATCGTGCTGATCCCGCCGCTGGCGCTGATCTTCCTGGTGCTGGGCACCATCTTCCTCGGCATCGCCACCCCGACCGAGGGAGGCGCCATGGGTTCCGTCGGGGCATTGATCATGGCGGCGGCAAAAGGGCGGTTGTCGCTGGATGTGATCAAGCAGGCACTGACCTCGACGACGCGGCTGTCATCCTTCGTGCTGTTCATCCTGATCGGCGCGCGGGTGTTTTCGCTCACCTTCTATGGCGTCAACGGCCAGATCTGGGTCGAGCATTTGCTGACCTCGCTGCCGGGCGGCGAAGTCGGCTTCCTGATCGGCGTCAACATCCTCGTCTTCTTCCTGGCCTTCTTCCTCGATTTCTTCGAACTCGCCTTCATCATCGTGCCGCTGCTGGCACCGGCAGCCGACAAGCTCGGCATCGACCTGATCTGGTTCGGCGTGCTGCTCGGCGTCAACATGCAGACCAGCTTCATGCATCCACCCTTCGGCTTCGCGCTGTTCTACCTGCGCTCGGTCGCCGCCCGCGTGCCCTATCTCGACCGCCTCACCGGCAAGCAGATCGCGCCGGTCACCACTGGCCAGATCTATTGGGGGGCGGTGCCGTTCGTCTGCATCCAGGTGATCATGATCGGACTGACGATCGCCTTCCCGCAAATGGTGATGCGCTACAAAGGCACCACGGTTGATCCGGGCACGATCGACTACACGGTGCCGGCAATACCTGGCATGTCACCGCCCGGTGCGCCACCGGCCAACGGCACCGCGCCTGCCAATGGCGGCACGGCTCCAGCTGCCACACCCGACCTTTCACAGCCACCGAGCTTCGGCGACACGCCACCCGCGCAACCGGCTACGCCCCAGCCGGACCTGTCCCAGCCGCCGAGCTTCAACTGATGGATGCCAGGACCATGAAAGCGGTGCGACTGGAAGCCGTGGGCAGCATTGCGCTGCGCGAAGTCGACAAACCCATCCCCGGTCCTGACGAGCTTCTGGTGCGGGTCGAAGCCTGCGGCGTCTGCGGCACCGACCGGCACCTTTTCCACGGAGAATTCCCCTGCAAGCCGCCGGTGACGCCCGGACATGAATTCTCGGGCATCATCGAGGCGGTCGGCGACGCCGTCTCGGGCTTTGCCGTCGGCGACCGCGTCACCGGCGATCCCAACATCGCCTGCGGGCGATGCCCGCATTGCCATGCCGGCCGGGTCAATCTCTGCCGCAATCTCAACGCGATCGGCATCCATCGCGACGGCGGCTTTGCCGACTATGTCGTGCTGCCGCAGAAGCAGGCCTTCATCCTGCCCGCCGACCTGCCGCCAACGCATGGCGCGTTCTGCGAGCCGCTTGGCTGCTGCCTGCATGGCGTGGATCTGGCCGAGATCAAGCCGGGCAGTTCGGTGATCGTGCTTGGCGGCGGCGTCATCGGCCTGCTCACTGTGCAATTGGCGCGGCTGGCCGGGGCCACGACGATTGTCCTGTCGACCAGACAGGCTTCGCGGCGCGCGCTTGCCGAGGAGCTCGGCGCGACAGTGACGGTCGATCCCACCGCCGCCGATGTCATTGAGGCCATCGCCGGGCCGGCGGGCCTGTTGCCGGGCGGCGCCGACGTGGTGTTCGAATGCGCTGGTGTGCGCGAGACCGTCGAGCAGTCGATGCGGCTGGCAAGGGCAGGCGGCACCGTCGTCATCGTCGGCGTCACGCCGCAAGGCATGAAGGCAGAATTCGAGCCTTTCGACCTGTTGTTTCGGGAATTGAAGGTGCTGGGCTCCTTCCTCAATCCCTACACGCATCGCCGCGGCGCCGAGCTGATCGCGTCCGGCGCGATCGAGATCGACCGGCTTATCTCGAGGCAGGTGCCGCTCGAAGAGGCGGCAATGGTGATCGCCAACCCGCCGGCGCCGGGCGAGGTCAAGGTGCTGGTGGTGCCAGGCCGGGGTTGAGGACGGCAGTTCCCTTCTCCCCGTCACTATACGGGGAGAAGGTGCCGGCAGGCGGATGAGGGGCGGCGCAGACTTCGGTTAATAGCCCGCGCGCACCCTCTTCAACCAGTTCTACAGTTTGCCCTGGCGCTGTTGAACCATCATGAAGGTGTCGTAATTGTACTCGGCCACCTGCGCCCAGAGATAGTGCTCCTTGCGGAAGCCCTTGATCGATTCCCAGATCTTCTTGAAGGGTGCGTTGGTGGCCTCCATTTCGGCATAGACCTCGTTGGCTTTTTCGAAGCAAGCGGCCATGACGTCCTGGCTGAACGGGCGCAGCTTCGCGCCGCCGGCCACCAGCCGCTTCACCGCCGGCGGATTCACGTAGTCGTATTTCTGCAGCATGTCGGCATCGGCGGCTTGCGCCGCGGTGCGCAGAAGCGACTTGTAAGCCGGCGAAAGCTCTTCATATTTCGCCTTGTTGAACATCAGGTGGACAGTCGGGCCGCCTTCCCACCAGCCGGGATAGTAGTAATAGGGCGCGACCTTGTAGAAGCCGAGCTTTTCGTCGTCATAGGGGCCGACCCATTCGGCGGCGTCGATGGTGCCCTTTTCCAGCGCCGGATAGATGTCGCCGCCGGCGATCTGCTGCGGCACGACGCCGAGCTTCTGCACCACCTTGCCGGCAAAGCCGCCGATGCGCATCTTGAGGCCGGATAGGTCGGCAACGGTATTGATCTCCTTGCGGAACCAGCCGCCCATCTGCACGCCGGTGTTGCCGCCCGGCAGGCCGAACAACCCTTGCGTGGCAAGAAATTCATTGAACAGGTCGATGCCGCCGCCATGGTAGTGCCAGGCATTCATGCCGCGTGCGTTGAGCGAAAAGGGAACCGCGGCACCGAGCGCCCATGTCGGGTCCTTGCCCCAGTAATAATATGCCACCGTGTGGCAGGCTTCGACCGTGCCGGCCGTGGTGGCGTCGGCAGCCTGCAGGCCGGGCACGAGTTCGCCGGCGGCGAAGACCTGAATCTGGAAATTGCCGTCGGTGGCTTCCGACAGCATCTTGGAGAACACTTCGGCGCCGCCATAGATCGTGTCGAGCGACTTCGGGAAGGACGACGCCAGCCGCCACGTCACTTTGGGATTGGACTGGGCAATTGCCGGCGCCGCCAGCGCCGCCGCCGCAGCGGCAGCGCCGACGCCGGTTACGCCGGCCTTGCGAATGAATGAACGACGATCCATGAAGTTCCTCCCTTTTGGATCAACAGACCGATTTTCGGGAAATCCTCGGTCCCGTATCGGTTGGCCGAAACAATACACGGGCAAGAAGTCTAGTCCAGCACAGCCGCCAGATTTGGTGATCAAGCCTTGCGACCCTGCAACTATAGTCTAACGGCGGCGTTCGTGGCCCATGCGACACGTTGAAACTTGGCATGGAAAAATGCGCTGAGATCGCCTATTTTGAAGGCAGGACATCCCTTGCCAGATGGAAAACAGACCCAAAATGCACCAGCCGCTCGTCGCCATATCGACCGACGTCCGTCAGTTCGACAATTACACCTGGCATGCCGCCCCACAGCAATATCTGGAAGCAGCGATTACCGGGGCGGGCGTGTTCCCGCTGCTGGTGCCTTCGTTCGGCGACAGGCTCGACTTCGACGAACTTCTGTCCTCGGTCGATGGCGTCATGGTCACAGGGTCAAAGTCCAATGTGCACCCCTCGCTCTATGGCGGCGATGCCAGCGAAGCCAACGGTCCCTACGATCCGGCGCGTGACGCCACCACGTTGCCGCTGATCCGCCGGGCGATCGAGCGCGGCGTGCCGCTACTTGCCATCTGCCGCGGCATCCAGGAGCTGAACGTCGCGCTGGGCGGCACGCTGGGCACCGAGATCCAGGAGCGCGAGGGTTCGCTCGACCACCGCGCGCCGGTGAGCGACGAGCAGGATGAGCGCTTCGCCATCCACCAGACCATTTCGATCAAGCAAGGCAGTTGCCTGGCCGGCGTGTTCGGCGCCGGCGACATCAAGGTCAATTCCTTGCATCGCCAGGCGATCGACCGGCTGGGTTCGAAGCTCGAGATCGAGGCTGTCGCCTCTGACGGCACGGTGGAAGCGGTTTCGGTCAAGGGGGCCCGCGCCTTCGCCGTCGGCGTCCAGTGGCACCCCGAATATTGGGTCAAATCGGACAGCAACTCGGCCAAGATCTTCCGCGCGTTCGGCGATGCGGTGCGCCTGCACGCGGCGGCGAAGGCTGGCTCGCGAGCCGCTGCGGAATAATCAGTCGCCAGTTTTCAGATCACCGTCGACCGCCAGCGACAGCAATGGCATGGCTGGAGCGTAGGATTCATAGCCATCGCCATCAGCAACCGAGAAGGTGACGATCGGGTCGATGCCATTGGAGCTGAAAGCGACTGTGCCGTCGTTCTGTTCCCGCCAGAATTTTGCCTGCTCGATGCCCGGCAACAGCCGGCGGCAGGTCGGAGACACCGTCAACGAGGACAGGCCATCCGAAATCGAGGCTCCACGTACGACGGCGCAGGCTCCCTCATCACCGTTGGCGACCAGCCTGTAGCTGTTGGACGAAGTTGCATCGGTGGCGACGCTTTCCCCATTGCCTTCATGGAAAATTTGAACGCCGCCAAACAGCGCGCCGGCAGCAATCAATGCGGAAAGCGTTTTCATCACTCTTCATCCACGCACACGAACAGGATGCAGAATGATTCCAAAGGGTTAAGCTGGCGTTAATAAATGTGGCGAACGGCCAGTCAGTCGCGCGCCTTCACATCCGCCGTCTCGGGCACCGGTGTCAGCGGCCGACGCTCGGTGAACCAGGACACCAGATTGTCGACGCAGAGATCCGCCATGGCGCGGCGTGTGTGCTCCGAGGCTGAGCCGACATGCGGCAACAGGGAAGCGTTGGGCACATCGAGCAGCGCCTTGGGCACGTTCGGTTCGTCGGCGAAGACATCGAGCCCGGCGGCGGCGATGGTGCCATCGGCAAGGGCTGCCGCAAGTGCTGCCTCATCGACCGTGCTGCCGCGGCCGATGTTGACGAAGACGCCGTTGGCGCCAAGCGCCGACAGGATTTCGGCATTGACCGCCTTCTGCGTCGAAGCGCCGCCAGGCGCCACCGAAATCAGCGTATCGACCGCTTCGGCCAAGCCCTTCAGCGTTGGATGGTACTGATAGGAAAGACCTTCAACACGACGCCGGTTGTGATAGGCGACGGGCAGGCCGAAGGCTTCCAGCCGCCGGGCAATGGCTTGGCCGATGCGGCCCATGCCGAAAATGCCGACGCGGCGCGCGCGCAAGGTCAGCCGGCTCAGTGGATAGTTGCCCTTCTTCACCCAGCTGCCGTCACGCAGCCAGGTCTCGGCGCGCGGCAGGTCGCGCACCGTATTGATCAGCAGCCCGATCGCGGTGTCGGCAACCTCCTCGGTCAGCACGTCGGGGGTGTTGGTGACCATGATGTTTTTCGCTCGGGCATGGCCGACATCGACCGAGTCATAGCCGACGCCGAAGGATGCGATGAGTTCGAGATTGGGCAACGCATCCATCATCGCCGCGCCGATGCCGGCAAAGCAGGCAATGCCGCGCACCGTGCGGCGCATCTCGTCGGTGACCAGCGCCGGATCGGCACGTTCGATCCTCATTTGTTTGAAGGTGCGGTCGATACGCCGGACGGCATGGTCGCTGAAGTCCGCCGGCACCAGAATGGCAACGGCTTGCAGTTGTTCGGCCTTGGTCATGCACGCTCCACCGGCTTGCCGGTCGACTGGCGCACATGCAGCTCCGGCTTGATCAGTTCCTGCGAGGGCCGCACCGTCTGCCCGTTGAGCTTGTCGAGCAGGGCGCTGGCGGCGCGACGGCCAACTTCGCGCTGGCCGTTCCAGACCGTGGTCAGCGCCGGCGTAGCGATCGCCGCCTCTTCGAGATCGTCATAGCCGGTGACCGAAATGTCGATGCCCGGCACCAGGCCGGCACGCGCAATGCCGTTCATCAGGCCGATGGCGACGAGGTCGTTCCAGCAGCAGGCGGCGGTCGGTTTGTCCTTTAGCGCCAGGAACTGCCCGGCGGCCTCAAATCCCGCCTGCTTGGTGCGCGGGCCGGCGATGCGCCAGGACGGCCTGACTTCGAGCCCGGCCGCCTCCATGGCGTTGACATAGCCCTGGTAGCGGTCGCGGCCGGTCGAGGTCTGGTCGGTGCCGCCGATCATGGCGATGCGCTTGTGGCCAAGCGAGATCAGATGGTTGGTGGCGAGGCCTGTTCCATAGGAGTCGTCGCCGCGAAACACCGGCACATCGGCGCCCTCGACGGTGCGGGCGATCAGCACCGCCGGCAGGCCGTTCTCCTCGGCCATCAATATGTCGGAAGCAGGCGTGCCGATGGCCGGCGACATGATGACGCCGTCGGCGCCGAGCTGCAGCAGTGTGTCGATAAACGTGCGCTGCTTCTCAAGCTGGTCGTAATGGTTGGACAGGATGAAGGTCTGCCGGCTGCGGTCGAGTTCGCTCTCGATCGAGCGCAGGATCTCGGCAAAGAACGGGTTCATGATGTCATGTACGACGACGCCGACAATGCCCGAACGCGACGTGCGCAGGCTGGCGGCGCGGCGGTTGTAGATATAGCCGATGGCGCGAGCATGTTCCTTGATGCGGTCGCGCGTCGAGCCGGCGACCAGCGGGCTGTCGCGCAGCGCCAGTGAGACGGTGGCCGTGGACACGCCGAGCGCATCCGCGATCGTCGAAAGCTTGATTTTTTGTGCCAGCGCCTTGCGCTCCCCGAACGACCTGAGTTCCGACCTAAACTGTTTAAAGGCGGCGTTATGCCACCGATCGGAGGCAAATCAAAGTTTTTTTGCCAGCGCTTCCGCCTCGACATCCGAGGCAGCGCGGCTCTGCAGCCGAAGCCGGTGCTCGCGGTGGACGATATAGAGGCCGCTGGCGACGATGATGGCCGCGCCAACCAGCGTCCAGCGGTCTGGAAACTGCTTGAAGACGATCCAGCCGGAAATGATCATCCACACCATCTGCGAATAGGGATAGGGGGCGAGCGCCGTGGTCGTCGCCAATCGGTAGGCCTGCACCAGCAGCCAATGGCCGACGCCGCCGAACACGCCAAGCATGAGCAGGATGAACCAGTGCCAGCCATCATGCGGCAGTGAGAAGGAAAACGGCAACATAGGCAAAAGCAGCACCGCCGGCGCCAGCGCCGAGAACAGGATCAGGCTTTCCGACGTCTCGGTCGCCGACATGCGGCGCGTCATGATGACATAGAAGCTGTTCGACAGCATCGAGCCGAGCGCGAAGAGATGGCCGATGCCGAAGACGCCGACACCCGGCCTTGTGATGATCAGAACCCCGGCGAAGGCGGCCAGGATGGCAAGCCAGCGCCGCCAGCCGGCCCATTCGCCGAGCAGCGGGCCGGCAAGTGCTGTGATCACCATCGGTCCGAAGAAATAGATCGACGTCGTCTCGGCCAGCTGCAGGGAGCGCAGGGCCAGGATGTTGCACATGGTCGAGCCGAACAGGAACACACCGCGCAGCACATGCGCCGGCAGGTTGACCGGGCGAAACCGCATGGGTTGGCGCCAGCCGCGCAGCAGCGTGCCGACCAGCACGACATGCACGGCAAAGCGCACCCAGGCGACGATCAGCGCCGAAATGCCGGCAAGGACGAGATATTTGCTTGAGGTGTCGAGGAAGGTGAAGAAGACGTAGGTGGTCAGCATGCACAGGATCGCCACCGGCGGCGTCGCGCTTTCGACATATCTTTGGGAAGCATTCACTTGCAGGCCGGGGAAAAGCTGGGCTGAAGCCCCACCTTTGCGGGAATTGTCGCTTGCCGGCAAGCCAAAAGCGCCTGGCACAACAAGACGCGTCGACAGGCTTAGAGAGCCCTCTTCGTGCATAGCCACAAACCCACTCCCCCGCTCGGGTCAGGCCTCAGGGCGGCACATGCCCGGTTCTGTTGTTGATCGACGCCGCAGGCATGCTGCCTTGACGACATCAGGCTTTCCGCCTAGCTCTGATGTCATGAACATCGCAATCGCTTTGATCGTGGTAGGGGAGCGCATGGGCGGGGTGGTGTAACCATCCGGCGAAAGCACCCATGCGCGGTAAGCAGGCTCCTGACGGGGCCTTTTTTTATGCCCGGAATTTGGGCCGCCTCGTCAGACCCTCCCTTAATTCCACCGACAAGGCGAACGAGATCATGGCGAGCGATAATCCCATTCGGAGTCCGGGCACGGACACATCAGGGAAAACGATGGTCTCCGAACCCGCTGCTCCACCCCGACTCATCACCCTTATCCTGCTTTCGGCTCTGGCCGTGTTGCCGGTGAACATGATTTTGCCGTCGCTGCCGAACATTGCCGCAGCCTTCCAGGCCGATTTCGCATTGGTCAATCTGTCGGTTGCCGGCTTTGCGGTCATCACTGCCGTCATAGAGGCCATCGGAGGCGCAATCTCGGACCGATTTGGACGCAGGCCGGTCGTCCTGACATCTCTCTCGATCTTTGTCGCGGCGTCCATCGGCTGTGCACTGGCTCCCAATATCGGCACTTTCCTTCTGTTTCGCGCGATGCAGGCGTGCATCGGCCCCTGCTATTCCGTCGCCCTGGTCATCATCAAGGAGACATCGGACGAGCGCGAAGCCGCCAGCAAATTTGGTTATCTCGCCATGGGGTGGGCGCTTGCCCCCATGGTCGGTCCTCTGTTTGGCGGATCACTGGACGAACTGTTCGGATGGCGGTCAAGCTTCGTTGTCTTCGCGATCCTCGGGGTCGCCGCTTTCGCCTTGTCCATGTGGGAGATCAGAAGGACGCCATTGTCGAGATCGCCTGGGAATTACATCGCCTCCTATCGGCTGCTCATGAGTTCGGCGCGGTTTTGGGCCTACACACTGTGCATGGCCGCCTCGATGGGGGTGCTTTATGTGTTCCTGGGAGGAGCCCCATTGGTCGTCGGTAACGCGCTCGGTGGGTCAAGCGCCAAGCTCGGCCTTTTCATGGGATTGGTCCCTACCGGCTTCATTCTCGGCAGCTATCTGGCTGGGCGTTACGCCTCAAAGGCGTCGCTCGGCGCCACACTTGTTTTCGCGCGCCTTCTGACCTGCGCCGGCCTGTCGGCCGGTCTGGTCCTGTCAAGCTTTGGCATCACGCACGTCCTGGCCTTCTTCGGACCTTGCCTGTTCATCGGCGTAGGCAATGGATTGACCATGCCTGCCGGCAACAGCGGCGCCTTGTCGGTACGACAGGATCTGGTTGGCACCGCCGCAGGACTGGCCGCCGCAATGCGGATCGGTGGCGGAGCACTCGTGGCCTCCATCGCCGGCCTGTTCCTGGCAGGGTCGATCCCAGCGCTGTTCGTCACGATGCTGATATCAGCGGCACTCGCATTGCTGGCGGCACTGTATGCCGCCCTTCTCGATCGGCGGCAGCCTTCCGTCTAGGCGTGCATGCGGGCGCCCTTGGTGATCTTGTCGACGAGCTTCTTGTCAGCGCGCAACGCGATGCCGACCACCTTGGCGTCTTCAGGCGCGAACTCGGCGAAGACGGCGCGGTTGGCGGCGTCGAAGCCGGTGGAAAACATCTCCTCGACATAGAGCGAGGTCGTCACGCCGCGTTCGAGCGCGCGCCGGTGGATCGTGGCGAGCGTCGCCTGGTCGGCCGACAGCACGATGACCGGCTGGATCGACAGGGGATTGTAGAGATTGCCCGTGCGGTCGCGATAGGGTTCGCCGATGATATCGGGAAACTGGGCGACGATGCCACTGGTCAGGAAGGCAGTGACGTTGAGTTTCTGCCAGACCGGCAGATCTTCCCGCAGCACGATTGCAAATTTCGTATCGAACATGAGAAAATGGACCATTCGAGGTTGTGCCCCGATTTTCGAGGCTGAAGGAGACGATGTCGTTCGAATTAGACCGCCAGGCCTTCGAGGGTCTTGGACGTTTGTGCGCGGGTGCAGCTGAAAACTGCATCATCTCCGCTCCCGACCCTGCGGGCATGGAGCGGATCGAAGCGCGGTTCCACGGCAGCGCCTTCGATATGCATCGCCACGACAGCTACGCGATCGGAGTGACGCTGCAAGGTGTGCAGACATTTCGCTATCGCGGTGCGACGCGGCTAAGCTTGCCCGGCCAGATCATCGTGCTGCACCCCGACGAGTTGCATGATGGCGGCGCCGGCACCGAGGACGGGTTGCGCTACCGGATGCTCTATCTTGAACCGTCGCTGATGCTGGACTGCCTTGGCGGCGCAGCCCTGCCCTTCGTCAGGGACGCCGTGGTGCGGGACGACGTCTTCTGCGCAACGCTGCTTTCAGCGCTGGGCCCGCTGCAGCAGGAACTCGACGAACTGTTCGTCGATGATTTCCTGGCGCAACTGATGCTAAGCCTGGCACGCCATGCCGGCCAGCCGGCAAAGCCGATGACCAGGACGGCGTGGCGGGCGGCGAAGCTGGCGCGAGACTATCTGACGGAGAATGCAACGCGCCCCGTGCGTTCCGACGAATTGGAAGCCATTACCGGGCTCGACCGCTATGCCTTGTCGCGGCATTTCCGTGCCGCCTTCTCGACCAGCCCGCATCGTTTCCTGGTGATGCGCCGGCTACAGCGCGCGCGGCGAATGATTGCCGCCGGCGAGCCCCTGGCGCAGATCGCGGTCGAGGCCGGCTTCACCGATCAGAGCCATTTCAACAGGCAATTCAAGAAGGCGTTCGGCATGACGCCGGGACGTTGGTCCTCGCTGATCCGGGAATCAGTCCCGGCAGCGGCCTGATTGTTGCAATCAGTCGTCCGACTCGGCGTCGTCGTCGATCAGCGCCAGTTCCTCATTGGAGAGGTTGGCCTCGATGCGGGCCAGCAGCTTGAACAGCGCCTTCTGGTCCTTCTTGTCGAGGCCTTTGAGCGCCTGCTTTTCGGTCTTCTTCACCGACTTCTCGATGGCGCGGATGGTGTCGCGGCCAGTCTCGGTGAGGAAGATGTGCGCCTGACGCGCATCGGCCTCTGAGGCGCGCTTTTCCAGAAAACCCTGCGCCTGCAGCCGGTTGATGGTCTTGGTGATGGTCGGCGGGCGCACGCCGAGGCGACCGGCAAGATTGCCAGGCGTCTGGCCGTCCTCACGGTCGAGCGCCAGCATGATCTGGTCCTGGCCGGCATAGAAGCCGTGCGCCAGAAGCCGGGCCGCCAGCGCGGTTCTTGCCAGCCTTGCCGCCGAATGCAGCCGGCTCATTGTTGCAGTCTTGTCCGCCTTGGCCATGGTCATCCCTCTTCGGCCGTACCGGTGCATGCAGCATAGACGCAGTCGGCCGGTTGGCAATCGACGATCAAAAGATTCCGGCGCTCCAAACAGCTTTGCCGGCAAGCATTGCGGTGTCCGCCGTGGTGATGCCAGATGTTTATTTCAGTTAGATGACAAACGAGTTTCCGCCAAGGCAATTGCAGCGGTTCGGCGAGCCGGGGTTCCGCTCAGATTGACGAGAAGCGTTTCCGGCGACGAAGCTGCAGCGCAGGCGTCGCCTTATGCACTGCCGGCGCGAACGATGTTCTGGCTTTCCACATCTGGGTCAAACGCACAGGCGGTTTGCCTCGTGCAAAAGGCCGGCACACATCCTATATCAGGCCAACAATCCCTTCTCGCGGCCCTGTATTTTCTAGGGCCCAGTCATTTCGAGGCAAGCCATGAGCGACGCACAGACGCAAATTCCCGTAACCGTTCTCACCGGCTATCTCGGCGCCGGCAAGACGACGCTGCTCAACCGCATCCTGTCGGAAAACCACGGCAAGCGTTACGCGGTCATCGTCAACGAGTTCGGCGAGATCGGCATCGACAACGACCTGATCGTGGAATCCGACGAGGAAATCTACGAGATGAACAATGGCTGCGTCTGCTGCACGGTTCGCGGCGACCTGATCCGCGTCGTCGAGGGCCTGATGCGCCGGCCCGGCCGCTTTGACGCGATCGTGGTCGAGACCACCGGTCTGGCCGATCCGGTGCCGGTGGCGCAGACCTTCTTCATGGACGACGACGTGCGCTCCAAGACCAGGCTCGATGCGGTGGTCGCTCTGGTCGACGCCAAACATCTGCCGCTCAGGCTCAAGGATTCCAAGGAAGCCGAGGACCAGATCGCCTTCGCCGACGTCGTCGTGCTCAACAAGACCGATCTCGTCACCCCCGAAGAGCTGGCCAAGGTCGAGGCGACGATCCGCGCCATCAACCCGGCGGCCAGGATCCACCGCACCACGCGCGCCGGCGTCGCCCTGTCCGAAGTGCTCGACCGCGGCGCCTTCGACCTGTCGCGGGCGCTGGAAAACGACCCGCATTTCCTCGAGGCGCATGACGACCACCATCATGATCATGATCATCACGACCATGATGGCCACGATCACCACCATGATCATGACGGGCATGATCATCACCATCATGCGCATCCCTCTGACATTCATGACGTGACGGTGCAGTCGGTATCGCTGCGCGGCGGCGAGATGGATTCGAAGAAGTTCTTCCCGTGGATTGAGAAGATCACCCAGATGGAGGGTCCGAACATCCTGCGGCTGAAGGGCATCATCGCGCTCAAGGGCGATGACGAGCGCTATGTCATCCAGGGCGTGCACATGATCATCGAGGGTGACCACCAGCGTGCCTGGAAGGACGGCGAGAAGCACGAGAGCCGGCTGGTGTTCATCGGCCGCGAGCTGGATGCCGAGCGGCTGAAGAAGAGTTTCGACGCCTGCCAGGCGGCTTGACCGCAATCGATGCCGCGTCTGCTCGATCTAGCCGATGATTTTCTGATCATCGGCGACGTCATCCGACTTTCCGACAATTATGATCTCGGGCCGGCCTCCGGCCCGGTCGATCTTCTGATCTTCGATCCCCGCGACGAGGAGGCCGGGCTCGGTCTGATGGTGACATCTGGCTATAGGGCGGGTCTGGTTTTCGCGGTGCTGCCTAGGGAAAGCCGGTTCGAGAAAAAACCTGGCCTTTCGAAAGCCTGGCTGATCGAAAACTGGGACAAATGGTTCGTCTTCACCTATCAAGGCGGCCCGGTTCCGATCGAGGGAACCGTCATCCTGCGCTGGAACGAACGAATGACTGTTGAGACCCGCCATGCCGACCGTCGCCCCGCTTGATCTTGAAGGCCATTGCGTCGCCGCCGTCTTCCTCGGCGACGTGCCGCATTTCGCTCTGGCTGATGGCGCCATACATCGGCTCGACAATGGCCAGAAGACGGTTCAGGCCAATGACGGACTGCTCGCTGCCTTCCACGATGTGGCGAACGACCGGCTGATCACCGGCGGCGAGGACGGCAAGGTGTTTGCCGTCAAGGCAGGCGGCGAAGTCACCGATCTGGCGACAGCCGGCAAGAAGTGGATCACCAGCGTCGCGGCCGGGCCGCAAGGCGCCATCGCCTATGCCACGGGAAAAGCCGCATTCGTCCGCTTCGCCGATGGCAAGGTCAGGGAATTCGTCCATCCGCGTTCGGTCGAGGGGCTGGCGTTCTCGCCCAAGGGAATGCGTTTCGGTGTTGCCCGCTACAATGGCGCGACGCTGCATTTCCCGGCCGCCGAGGGCAAGCCGGTGGAGCTCGAATGGGCCGGCGCCCATACCGGCATCACCTTCTCACCCGACGGCGCCTTTCTGGTCACCACCATGCAGGAGAATGCCTTGCATGGCTGGAAGCTCGCCGACGGCAAGCACATGCGCATGACCGGCTATCCCGGCAAGGTCAAAAGCCTGTCGTGGAGCGTCAAGGGCAAATGGCTGGCCAGTTCCGGCGCGCCAGCAGCGATCGTCTGGCCGTTTTCGGGCAAGGACGGGCCGATGGGCAAAGCACCGCTGGAGCTTGGCACGCGCGGCAACACGATGGTGACCTGTGTCGCCTGCCACCCAAGCCAGGATGTCGTGGCCATAGGCTATGACGACGGCATGGTGATTGCCGCGCGCTTCGCTGACGCCAAGGAAGTGCTGCTGCGCCGGCAGGGCAAGGGCGCCATCACATCGATGATGTGGGACAAGGAAGAACGCCTCATCGCCTTCGGCAGTGCCGCCGGCGACTGCGGCGTCATCGACATCACGGCCTAGGTTTGCCCACCAATCACTCGGCGCCGCAGGAGACCTTGCCAGTCAGATCGGCGGTCTTGCCGTCACCGTCCTTGTCAGCCGTGCTGTCATAGACGGCAAGCTTGTAGTCTCCGTCATAGACGCCTTCATCGCTGGCCTTGGTCAGGATCGTCAGCTCGACCGAGCTGAACCTCTTGGCCACCTCCTGTTCGTGATAGACGTTCAAGCGCAATTCCTTGGCGTCGAGCCAATACTGGGTGAGGTTGGAATTCTCGAATGTCGTCTTTCGCAGTTGATCGTCGACCGGCCTCGCCTTGATTTCGACGTCGCCGCGAAAGTTGAAGGTCGGGCTGCCAAGGCCAGTGGTGACGCCCGCATCGACCTGGAATTTCACCGCCGCATCGTCGACGGAGCACCAGATACCGCCGGTGGCAAACGCAGTGCCTGCCGACAGAAACAGCATCGTCACGCAGATGATCGTCCGCATATTCCCCCGCGTCGTCATTGCCGACCGCATTGGCACTGACTTCGTCAGCATGGTCAAGCGCCGCTGCTGGCGGCTGAGCCAATGCAGGACAGACGCGCGGCCAATTGCGGTCGCGGGGGTTGATTGGCTAAGAGGAACCTATCAGAGGGGTTTCCATGCACAGCAGCGACAGTTCAGAGACCATCGGCGGCATCAGCCGTGGCCGCATCGCCCAATTGCGCGAGACCGAGGGAACGGCCTTCCGTGCGGCACGGCCGAAATCCCAGGCCAAGGTCGGCAACGGCCTGCCCGGTTTCTTCGGCGGCGTGCCGATGCACTGGATGAACGACTGGCCGACACCGTTTCCGATCCTTGTCGACAGCGCCAGGGGTGCCGCGATCACCGACATCGACGGCAACAGGCTCGACGATTTCTGCCTTGGCGACACCGGCTCGATGTTCGGCCATTCGCCGCCGCCGGTGGCGCGCGCCATCCGCCGCCAGGCCGGTCGCGGCCTGACCTATATGCTGCCCTCGGAAGACGCGCTCGCCATCGGGCCACTGCTGCAGCAGCGCTTCGGCCTGCCGTTCTGGCAGATCGCGACGACGGCGACCGACGCCAACCGTTTTGCGCTTCGTGTAGCCCGGGCCATCACCGGGCGGGAAAAGATCCTAGTCTTCAACGGCTGCTACCATGGCTCAGTCGACGAGACGATGGTGCGTCTGATCGATGGCAAGCCCGCCAACCGGCCTGGGCTGGCAGGCGAATTCCGCGACCTGACCCGCACGGCCAAGGTCATCGAATTCAACGACATTCCGGCACTTGAAGCAGCCCTGAAGGACAGGGATGTAGCCTGTGTCATCGCCGAGCCGGTGCTGACCAATTCCTGCATGGTGCTGGCTGACCCTGGTTTCCATGACGCGCTGCGCAAACTGACGCGCGAGGCCGGCACGCTGCTGCTGATCGACGAGACGCACACGATCTCGACCGGTCCCGGCGGTTACACCAGGAAATACGGGCTGGAGCCGGACCTCTTCGTGCTGGGCAAGCCGATCGCCGGCGGCGTGCCGGCAAGCGTGTGGGGCATGAGCGATGAGGTCGCCTCGCGCTACGCCGACTACAACAGGACCAAGGAGCCTGGCTATTCCGGCATGGGCACGACGCTGTCAGCCAACCCGCTGCAGTTCGCCACCATGCGCGCCACACTCGAAGAAGTGATGACCGAGGAAAATTATGACCGCATGGACCATCTGGCGCGGCGGCTCGATGCCGGGCTGACCGGCGTGATCGACCGCTACCGCCTGCCCTGGCATGTCGCCCGTGTCGGCGCGCGCGTCGAGTTCATCTGCGCTCCGGGACCGCTGCGCAACGGCGCCGAGGCTGAGACCGCGCATGCGCCCGAACTGGAGGCCGCAATCCACGTCGCGCTGGTCAACCGTGGCGTGCTGATCGCGCCTTTCCACAACATGATGCTGATCTCGCCGGCAACCACGGGCGCCCAGGTCAACCGGCTGATCAGCGCCTTCGGCGCGGTTGCGGCAAAGCTTGCGGCGTGAGACAAGCGGCCATGGACAATCCCAATGCCAGCGTGACCTCACCTTCGGGGTCTTCGCCGACCGAGGCGCAAGCCTTTCTCGACGCCCATCCCGAGATCGAGGCCTTCGATATCGTGCTGACCGACGCCAATGGTGTCGGCCGCGGCAAGATTGTGCGCCGGCACGAGCTGAAAAGCATTTTCGACGGCGGCCGGCACATGCCGATCTCGATCCTCGGCCTCGACATCACCGGCGAGGATGTGCACGAAACCGGGCTGATCTGGACAACCGGCGACGGCGATCTCAGGGCGTGGCCGATCCCCGGGACGCTGGTGCCGCTTTACGGCACCAACCCGCCGCGCGGCCAGGTGCTGATGGCGATGTATCACCTTGACGGCCAGCCAATGTCGTCGGATCCGCGCCTGGCGCTGGCCCGGCAGGTCGACATATTGGCGGCCAAGGGGCTTTACCCGGCCGGCGCCTTCGAGCTCGAATTCTTTCTCCTGGCCAATGAACGCGATGCCGATGGCAAGGTGCAGCCGGCGCGCGCGGTGCTCGATGGCCGTGTCTCGGGCAAGACCGAGGTCTATTCCGTCGACCATCTGCACGGCATGGAGCCGCTGTTTTCCGACATCTATGCGGCGGCCAAGGCGCAAGGCATTCCAGCCGAGACGGTCATTTCGGAATATGCGCCTGGCCAGTACGAACTGACGCTGAACTACCGCAAGGACGTGATGCGGGCGGCCGACGATCTCGTCATGCTGAAGCGGCTGGTGCGGGCACAGGCACGCCGCCATGGCGTGACCGCCTGTTTCATGGCCAAGCCGATCGAGAAATATGCCGGCTCGGGGATGCATTTCCACGTCTCGCTGCAGGACAAATCAGGCAGAAACGTGTTTGCCGAAGCGGGCGGCGAGAGCTGGTCCCTACCCCTATTGCAGGGTCTCGGCGGGCTGATCCAGACGATGGCGGAATCGATGCTGGTGTTTGCCCCGCACGCCAATTCCTGGCGGCGCTTCGTCTCGCAATCCTATGCACCGGTGGCACCGACCTGGGGCGTCAACAACCGCTCGGTGGCGCTGCGCGTGCCGGCGGGCGACGCGAAGAACCGGCGCATCGAGCACCGGCCGTCCGGCGTCGACGCCAACCCCTATCTGATTGCGGCGACGGTGCTCGCCGGCATCATCAAGGGTCTCGACGAAGGCCTTGATCCTGGCCCTGAAACCACCGGCAATGGCTATGAAGCGGCCGTCACCCGCACGACAATGCCAGCCGATTGGCGTGGTGCCATCGAGGCTGCAAGAGCATCCAGCTTTCTGAAAGGCGCGCTTGGCGAGGACCTGCACCGCACCTTCGTGGCGATCAAACAGTCCGAATATCTGCGCGTAGCGCGCACGGTCAGCGAACTGGATTATCACCTCTACCTGCACGAGGTGTGATGACCTGATATCGGGCGGCGATCACTTTTTCGCCGCCTGCATCAAATGAGGTAGCGCGCTGCCTCTCTAGAACATATCATGAACGGATGAGCGCACCCACCGTCCGTGAAAAGCTGGCGATCCTGTCCGATGCCGCCAAATACGACGCGTCGTGCGCCTCGTCGGGTGCCGCGAAAAAGGATTCGCTGAAATCCGGCGGCATCGGTTCGACCGAGGGGATGGGCATCTGCCATTCCTACGCGCCGGACGGGCGCTGCATTTCGCTTCTGAAAATCCTGCTCACCAATTTCTGCATCTATGATTGCAGCTATTGCATCAACCGCTCGTCCTCGAATGTGAAGCGTGCCCGCTTCAGCATCGACGAAGTGGTGAAACTGACCATGGATTTCTACCGCCGAAACTATATCGAGGGCCTGTTCCTGTCCTCGGGCGTCATCCGCTCGCCTGACGAGACCATGGGCGAGATGGTCGAGGTGGCGCGACGGTTGCGGCTGGAGGAGAAATTCTCCGGCTATATCCATCTGAAGACCATCCCGGAAAGCTCGGCGGAACTGGTCGAACAGGCCGGCCTTTATGCCGATCGGCTGTCGATCAATGTCGAGCTGCCCACCGATGAAGGCGTGAAGCGGCTGGCGCCGGAGAAGAAGCCGGAAACGATCCGGCTTTCCATGGCGAAGTTGCGCCAGAAGATGGAGGAAAAGGCCGAGCGGACGCTCAGGACCAAAAAACGCGAACGCTTCGCGCCCGGCGGCCAGTCGACGCAGATGATCGTCGGCGCCGACAAGACATCCGACGACGGCATATTGCACACCAGCGCCCGGCTTTATGGCAGCTACCACCTGCGGCGCGTCTATTATTCGGCCTTCAGCCCGATCCCCGATTCGTCATCGTCCCTGCCCCTGCAGAAGCCGCCGTTGATGCGCGAACACCGGCTTTACCAGGCCGACTGGCTGATGCGGTTCTACGGATTTTCGCAGCCGGAAATCCTGGCCGGCAGCAGCGACGGCATGCTCGACCTTGCCATCGACCCCAAGCTCGCCTGGGCGCTGCGCAACAGGGGACAATTTCCCGTCGACATCAACCGCGCCGACCGTGAATCCCTGCTGCGCGTGCCCGGTCTCGGCACCAAGGTGGTGGCGAAAATCCTGGAGACCCGCCGCCATAGGCGGATGCGGCTGGAAGATGTCGGTCGGATTTGCCAGTCGATCGCCAAGCTCAGGCCATTCATCATCGCCGAAGGCTGGTCGCCGGGAACGCTCACCGACAAGCAGGGCTTGCGCGACAAGATCGTGCGCTCCTGCGAGCAACTGTCGCTGTTTTGACCATGCAGCCTGCTGAACTCGATCTTGCCCGGTACAGTGTGCGGCTCGACAGCGAGACCGATTTTGCCGGCTGGCGCGACGCGGCCCGGCGGCTGGCGCTGAACGAGGTCCGGCCCGAGGACATCAGCTGGCACGTGGCATCCGACTCCGATCATGCTGATTTGCCGGCCGCCCCTGCAGGCGCGCAGCTCGTCGTGCCGCGTGATTTCATCAGGCACGCTGAAACCGCCTTCTGCCATTCCGACCCCGGCCGGTTCGCCTTTCTCTACCGGCTGCTGTGGCGGCTGCGCACCGAACCCAAGCTGCTGGCGATCGCATCGGATCCCGACACCAGACGGCTCGAGGCGATGGAAAAGGCGGTGCGGCGCGACAGCCACAAGATGCATGCCTTCGTGCGCTTCCGGAAGATCGGCGACGGCGCCGATGAGCGCTATGTCGCCTGGTTTGAGCCCGATCATTTCATAGTCGAGCGCAACGCGGATTTCTTCGTCAGGCGTTTCACCGGCATGCGCTGGACCATATTGACCCCTTATGCCTCCGCCGATTGGGACGGCGAAAGGCTGGCCATCGGGCCGGGTGCCGCCAAGGGCGACGCGCCCGATCAGGACGACACTGAAGCGCTGTGGCGTACCTATTTCGAGAACATCTTCAATCCGGCGCGGCTGAAGGTGAAGGCTATGCAGAAGGAGATGCCGAAGAAATATTGGCGGAACCTTCCCGAGGCCTCGCTCATTCCAAACCTGATCGCAGGAGCGGACAAGGCCGCCAAAGACATGATTGCAAAGATGCCGACCACGCCCGCGCCGCACCACGCCAAGGTGCAGGCAAAGCATTGGCCGAAGCAGGCAGCCGAAGTACCTCAGGATGAGGCCAGCACCATTTCCGAATTGCGCGAGGCAGCGAAAGGCTGCCGCCGCTGTCCGCTGTGGCGTGACGCCACGCAGACCGTATTCGGCGAGGGCCCTGACAATGCCAAGGTGATTTTCGTCGGCGAACAGCCTGGCGACCAGGAAGACCTCGCCGGCAAACCTTTCGTCGGCCCGGCGGGCAAGGTGTTCGACGCAATACTGGACGATGCTGGCGTGGATCGGCAAAAAGTCTACGTCACCAATGCGGTCAAGCATTTCAAATTCGAGCCGCGCGGCAAGCGGCGTATCCACTCCAAGCCGAATACCGGTGAGGTGCAGGCCTGCCGCTGGTGGATCGACCGGGAATTCGCGCTGATCAAGCCTGAGCTTGCGGTGGCATTGGGTGCGACGGCCGCGCTGTCTTTGCTCGGCAAGACAATCCCGGTGACGAAAATGCGCGGCCAGGTGATCGAGCGGGACGATGGACTGAGGGTTTTCATCACCATTCATCCGTCCTTTATCCTGCGCATTCAGGAACCGGCGGAGAAGGACGCGGAGCGTGAGCGGTTTCTGCAGGATATGAAGCAGGTCAAGCGGTTGATGGCTGCCTGATCTGCCTAACGGACGAGAATGGCCCTCAGATCGTTGACGTTCGTGCCGGTCGGGCCAGGCACAAACAGATCCCCAATCGCATCGAACGCCGTCCAGGCATTGTTGCCGGCCAACATCGCCTTGGCATCCACACCCGCCCCACGCATGCGCGATACGGTCGAGCCGTCGGCGAAGGCGCCGGCATTGTTTTCCGAGCCATCGATGCCATCGGTGTCAGCGGCCAGGGCGTGGATGCCTTCAACGCCGTTGATGCCAATGGCGAAGGCGAGCAGGAATTCCGAATTACGGCCGCCCTTGCCTTTTGCCCGCAAGGTCACAGTCGTCTCGCCGCCGGACAAGATCAGCACCGGCTTCGAAAATGGCCGGTTGCGGGTCGCGACCTCACGCGCAATTGCGGCGTGGACGCCGCCAACCTCGCGCGCCTCGCCTTCAATCGCATCGGAGAGGATGACGGCCTCGATGCCTTGGCGCATGGCTTCGGCCGCTGCCGCTTCCAGCGATACGCCGGCCGAGGCGATCAGATGGACCTCGTTGCGCGAGAAGCGCTGATCATCGGGATTGGGTGCATCGGCAGCCGGCGAATGGATATGCGCCATCACCGAGGCCGGCAGCTTCATGGCATAGGCCGATATCGACGCCAGCGCATCTTCACGGTTGCCGGTATCCGGAACCGTCGGGCCGGAGGCGACAAGGGCCGGATTGTCACCGGGAATGTCCGACACAACCAGCGACACCACTTTTGCAGGCCAGGCGGCGACCGCCAGCCGGCCACCCTTGATGGTGGAAAGATGCTTGCGGATAGTGTTCATCGCCGCGATCGGCGCGCCGGAGGCGAGCAGCGCCTCGTTGACGGCGATCTCGTCGGCCAGCGTCAGGCCGGCGGCCGGCGACGGCAGCAATGCCGAGCCGCCGCCCGAAATCAGCGCCACGACCAGATCGTCCTCAGTGAGACCCTGGACCTTGGCGAGCAGGCGCCGCGAGGCTTCGAGGCCCGCAGCGTCCGGTACCGGATGCGCGGCCTCGATGATCTCGATGCGCTCGCATTTGGCGCCATAGCCGTAGCGCGTAACGACCAGCCCTTCGATCGGACCATCCCAGACCTTCTCGAAGGCGGCTGCCATCTGTGCTGAGCCCTTGCCTGCGCCGACGACGATGGTGCGGCCCTTTGGTTTCGCCGGCAGATGATCCCTGATGGTCCGCTCCGGATCGGCCGCGGCGACGGCTGCATTGAAGATCGAGGTGAGGAAGGTCTTGGGGTCGAGCACGGTCATTCGGTTTCCGCAGCCAGCGCCAGCCCACGCTTGTCGATGCTCAGATGATCGCACAGCGCATCAACCACGACGCCGTGATCCTCGCGTTCCGGCAGGCCGGACACCGCGATCACGCCGATGACGCCGGCGCCCTTGACGGTGACCGGAAAGCCACCGCCGGCCAGCACATAATCCGCTATGTCCAAGCCTTCACCGACCTTGAAGGTGCGGTCGGGGCGCTGCTGTTCCAGCACAAGACGGTAGGTGCTTCTGAGGAACCGCCTGACGACATTGATCTTGCGCCGCGCCCAGTCGGGATTGGAAGCGTTCGAACCCGGCATTGCGGCGTAAAACAGCGGCCGGTCCCACAGCCTGATGTCGACGATGACAGGCAGGTTTTCGGCCAATGCGCGATCGCGGATGGCGGAACCGATCTTGAAGGCAACAGCCTCGTCAAAGGCGGCAAAGAACAGGACTTCTTCCTGTTTGCGGATCAGAGCGATGTCGTCAGCAACGGCCATGTCGTTCCCCTGTCAACTTCGCCGCACGCTTTGACCGATGGCTGCCGCGGGGTCAAGCAATGAACGCAGTTGACGCTCTAAATCGCCATATCGCTCTTCGCCGCTCGCCCTGCGACATAGACCTCGCGCACGGCGCGGTCGTCGCCCAGCGTCTGCAGCAGGAACAATTCCTGCGCCAGCGTCTGCGCCGTTTCCATCCTTAGCCGCATCGCCGGTGTTGCCCTGGCATCGAGCACGACGATGTCGGCGTCGGTGCCTTCATCCAGCGTGCCGATCTTGTCGGCCACCGACAGCGCTTCGGCATTGCCGCGCGTCATTTGCCAGAAGGACTGGAACGGGTTCAGCTTCTCGCCGTTCAGCGCGATCACCTTGTAGCCTTCGTCCATGGTGCGCAGCATCGAGTAATTGGTGCCGCCGCCGACATCGGTGGCGGCGGCGATCCTGAGCGGCTTGTCGCGGCGGCGAAAGCGCTGATAGTCAAACAGGCCGGAGCCGAGGAAAAGGTTGGAGGTCGGGCAGAACACTGCCACCGAGCCTGAGTCCGAAAGCGCATCGGCTTCGCGCTCCGACAGATGGATGCAGTGGCCGAACAGGCTCTTTTTGCCCAGCAGCCCGTAATGCTCGTAGACGTCGGTATAGTCGCGCGACCACGGATAGAGTTCCTGGGTGAAGGCGATCTCGGCGTGGTTTTCCGACAGATGCGTCTGCATGTGCAGGTCGGGATGTTCGCGGCAGAGCGCGCCGGCCATCTCCATCTGTTCCGGCGACGAGGTGATGGCGAAGCGCGGGGTGATGGCGTAGTGCTGCCGGCCCTTGCCATGCCATTCCTTGATCAGCGCCTTCGTATCGTCATAGCTGGATTGCGGCGTGTCGAGCACGCCTTCGGGCGCGTTGCGGTCCATCATCACCCTGCCGGCGATGTTGAGCATGTTGCGGTCGTGCGACTCGGCAAAAAAGGCTTCCGCCGAGGCCTTGTGCACGGAGCAATAGGCGGCGACTGTCGTCGTGCCATGGCGCACCATCTCGTCAAGGAACAGCCGGGCGATGCGGCGGCCGTGCTGCGCGTTGGCGAATTTCGTTTCTTCCGGGAAGGTGTAGGTGTTCAGCCAGTCGAGCAGCTCGGCGCCATAGGAGGCAATGATCTGCATCTGCGGGAAATGTACGTGGGCATCGATAAAGCCCGGCAGCAGCAGATGCGGCCGGTGATCGATTTTTTTTGTTCCCTCACCGGCCTGTTTCTCGACATCCGCATAAGCGCCAGCGGCAACGATCCTGCCGTCGCGGATCAGCAACCCGCCGTCTTGCTCGTAGCGCCAGGCCGAATGGTCATCGATGGTTTGCGGCCAGCGCACGAAGGACAGCGTGCGGCCGCGCAGAAGTGTCGAAATCATGCTATTTCCCTGCGCCTTCGAACCAGGCCACCAGTAGCTCGCGTTCCTTGTCGGTGATCTGGCTGACATTGGCGGGCGGCATGGCGTGGCTGCGGCCAGCCTGCAGATAGATCTCGCGGGCGTGGTTGGCGATATCGGCGTCGGTGTCCAGCATCACCCCCTTGGGCGCGTGATAGATGCCTTCATAGACCGGTTCGGCCGCATGGCACATCGAGCAGCGGCCAAGCACGGTGTCGCGCACGGCCGGGAAATGCGCCGAGGCTATGTAGATATCGGCCGAGGCGGCGGCCTTCGGTTCACCGGTCAGCACTTTTGGCACGGTCGACAGCCAGATGATGATGATGAACAGGACCAGGGCGCCGAGCCACGTCCAGTGCGGGTTGCCGGCACGCTTGTGCACGGTGTTGAAATAATGCCGGATCAGCACGCCGATGATGAACACCAGCGAGGCGATGACCCAGTTGAACTGGGTGCCGAACGCCAGCGGATAGTGGTTCGACAGCATCAGGAACAGCACCGGCAGCGTCAGATAATTGTTGTGAAGCGAGCGCTGCTTGGCGATCTTGCCGTATTTCGGATCGGGTTTGCGGCCGGCGATGAGGTCGGCGACGACAATCTTCTGGTTGGGGATGATGACCATGAAGACATTGGCCGACATGATCGTGGCGGTGATGGCGCCCAGATGCAGGAAGGCGGCGCGGCCGGTGAACAGGTGCGTCAGCCCCCAGGCTATGAACACCAGCACGCCGTAAAGCACCAGCATCAGGCCGGTGTCGCTTTTGCCAAGCGGCGAGCGGCACAAGAGATCATAGACCACCCAGCCGACGCCGATTGTCGCCATCGACAAAAGGATGCCTGTTGGCACCGACATCGGCAGCACATTGGGATCGATCAGGAATAGGTCGGCGCCGGCATAATAGACGACGCACAGCATGGCGAAGCCGGACAGCCAGGTGGCGTAGGATTCCCATTTGAACCATGTCAGATGCTCCGGCATTTCGGCCGGCGCCACCAGATATTTCTGGATGTGGTAGAAGCCGCCGCCATGCACCTGCCACTCCTCGCCGAAGGCGCCGACAGGCATGCCCGGACGCTGGCGCAGGCCAAGATCGAGCGCGACGAAATAGAACGACGAACCGATCCAGGCGATGCCGGTGACGACATGCAGCCAGCGCACGGCGAAGCTCAGCCATTCCCAGAAAATCGCGAAATCCATCATTGAAGTCGTCCCTGCCGATTGGCTGACTTTACGGTTTGGCGCGCAAACGGAAAGAGGCGAGGTGTACGATGACTTTCAAAAAAAAATGGAAAATACTAAGCTCACCCCACGCAGCAGGATGGGAGCCGCCCGAAGGCGGCCCTGGGAAAGCCACGGAACCGCATGGCCTATCTCGACAACATCGCCGTCTTCGTTCGCGTCGTCGAACTCGGCAATCTGTCAGCGGCCGGGCGCGACATGCGCATTTCGCCGGCGGTCGCCTCCAACCGCATCAAGGAGTTGGAGAAGCATCTGGGCGTGCGGCTGTTTAATCGCACGACCAGACAGTTGATGCCGACCGAGCATGGCACGGTGTTTTACTCGGGCGCCAAGCAGGTGCTGGAGGCGATCACCGAAGCGGAGGCGGCGGTCTCGGCATTGTCCGGCCAGCCGCGCGGTACCATCAAAGTGACCGCACCGCTTGGCCTCGGCCGTCGGTTGGTGGCCTCGGGCATTCCCGATTTCCACGACAAATATCCCGATATCGAGGTGCGGCTCAGGCTCTCGGACCACAATGTCGACATCATGAAGGAAGGTATCGATGTGGCCTTCCGGCTCGGCATCATCGAGGATTCCAGCCTCAGGATGCGCGGCATCATGGAATGCGAGCGCGTGCTGGTGGCCGCGCCGAAATATCTGGAGGCCCGCGGCGAACCGTTGGAGCCGCAGGAACTGATCGGCAAGAAGCATGATTGCCTGATGCTGCGCTATTCCGGCGCGCGTGAATATGTGTGGACGCTGCAGACGCCCACCGGCCCGCAGAAATTCGAGGTGCACGGACCCTACGACACGGACGATGGCGACGTGCTGACCGGCTGGGCGCTGTCGGGGCGCGGCATCATCAACAAGCCGCGCTTCGAGGTCGAACCCTTCATTCGCGACCGGCGGCTGCAGGTGATCCTGGCCAACACGCCGCCGACGCCGGTGCAATTCGCCGCCGTCTATCCCCACAAGAAGCTGCAGGACCCGAAGGTGCGGCTGTTGCTCGACTTCATGGCCGAGCGCTGCCAGCGGCTGATCAATGACCTTCTGGCTGGCAAATAGAGGCTGACCTGAAAGTGATAGCTGGCCGGCACGTGACCAGCGGTTGGCCCAGCGCCAGCGGTTGCCATCCCTGGAAGCGGCGAACATAGTCTCGGTTCTGTTTCGCCTTGCAGGGATTATCGATGGACAACGGCGCCACAATGCATCTTGCCGTTTCGCTGGTTGCGGGAACCGCGGATCCATCGCCCGAGCCGGAATTCAGCCGTCTTGCTGGTCTTGTGCAAAAGGCCGAAGCAGCCGGACTGGACATGGTGCTGCTTGCCGATTCCGCTCCAGCGTCCGGTGGCAAGGCAGAGAACAGGCCAATGCACTTCGAAGCGACGACCTTGCTGGCCGCGCTAGCGACGGTGACAAGCAAGATCGGCCTCGTCGCCGCGGCCTCGACCATTGCCCACCAACCCTACAATCTGGCGCGCCGTTTCGCCTCGCTCGACATCATCAGCCATGGCCGTGTCGGTTGGAACGCCACAATTGCACAAAGCCCGCGCGAAGCGGACAATTTCAGCCGGCCGGATGGATTCTCCGAGGACGATTTTCGTCGCCGCACAGAGGAGTATATCGGCATTGTTCAAGGCCTGTGGCAGGGCTGGGATGCAGATGCTCTGTTGTTCGACAAGAGCGGCGGCCACTTCCATGACCCGGGAAAGATGCACTTGTTAGACCACAAGGGCGAATTCTTTTCGGTGCGTGGCCCGCTGAATGTTGCACGATCGCCCCAGGATACGCCGGTGCTGGTGGTGTCCGGCCTGTCGGTATCGGATCTGGATATTGCCGTCCGCACCGCCGATGTCATCCTGTTGGACGACGAACCTAACGAGCGCGCGAAAGCACGCTACGACGATCTCAAGCGCCGCATCGCCGCCTGCGGGCGCGAGCCGGATGCCGTAAAGGTGTTGACGAATCTCTCGCCCTTCATTGAAGCCAAGCCAACCGCCATCGCCGACAAGCTGGCAGACCAATTCCAGTCGAAAAGCTGCGACGGATTCAACATCCAGCTGCCGGCACAGCGTTCGGCACTCGGCGAGTTCGCCGATCTTGTCGTGCCGGAGCTGCGGCGGCGCGGCCTGTTCCGAGAGAATTATCGCGGCACGACGCTGCGCTCGCATCTTGGGCTCGCCAATGGAGGTCGGCAATGACCGCGCAGATGAAGCTCGGCGCCTTCCTGTGGGCAACAGGCCACCACATTGCCGCCTGGCGTCACCCAAAAGCGCATGTGACCGCCGGCATCGATATCGACCACTACATCCAGCTGGCGCTCACAGCGGAAGCGGCGAAGTTCGACATGATATTCTGCGAGGACGCCGCGGGCCTGCGCGAAGCCAATATCGAGATCGCCAGCCAGACCTCGCGCTCGATCGGCTTCGAGCCGATCAGCCTGCTTTCTGCGCTGGCCGCGCAAACCAGCCGCATTGGTCTCGTCTCCACCGCGTCGACAAGCTACAACGAGCCCTATGGCCTTGCGCGCACCTTCCTGTCGCTCGACCATCTGAGTGGCGGTCGGGCCGGCTGGAACCTGGTCACCTCAGCCAGCCCCATCGAAGCCGCCAATTTCGGCGCGACCGGGCTCAAACCCCATGCCGACCGCTACGAACGGGCGCGAGAATTCGCCGAGGTGGTCACCGGCCTTTGGCGCGGCAATGCTTCCGGCCATGACGGCCAGAGCTTTTCGGTGCGCGACCCGCTCGACCTGCCGCGGTCGCCGCAGGGCGCGCCGGTCATGGTCCAGGCCGGCGCCTCGGACGTCGGCCGCGATCTTGCCGCCCGCACAGCAGACGTGGTCTTCACGGCGGCGCAGACTTTCGAGGAAGCAAAGGCCTTTTATGACGACCTCAAGGGGCGCATGGCCGCCTATGGGCGTGAGCCGGATGACATCAAGATCATGCCGGGCGTTTCACCCGTGGTGGCGGAAACCGAGGCAGAAGCCCGCGAGAAACACGAGGAATTGCAAGCGCTGATCCCCGACGATGTCGGCGTGGCGCTGCTGTCCAGCTATCTCAGCATTTCCGATCTAGGACGCTATCCGATCGACGGGCCGCTGCCGGAGCTGCCGGAGAGCGAAGGCATGAAAAGCCGGCAGGCCCTGGTCGTCGAGCAATCGCGCCGCGACGGCCTTTCCATACGCCAGCTTGCCCGCCACTTCGCCGGCGCGCGCGGCCATTGGCGTATCGTCGGCACAGCGGCGCAAGTCGCCGACGAATTGCAGGCGCGGTTCGAAGGTGGTGCTGCCGACGGGTTCAATGTCATGCCGGCTTATTTCCCGGGCGAACTCGATGCCTTTGCCACGCTGGTCGTACCGGAACTGCAGCGGCGCGGCTTGTTCCGCCGGGAATACGAAGGCAACACACTGCGCGAGCATCTGGGCTTAAAGCGACCGGCCTGAGTCGGCAGCTTCTACGCTTCGTCCATCATCCGGGCCGTGCCGGAAACCCTGATCGAGCTGCCGATCTCGGGCGAAATATCGGCATGCAGACGCGAGCGCATGCCCATGTCCTCGCCTTGCACGATATCGATCGCGCCGCCATGCGGCCAGGCGATGTCGCGCAGATAGCCGGCAAAGGCAGCCGTCGATGCTCCCGTCGCCGGGTCCTCATAGACGCCGCCCGAGGCAAAGGGATTGCGCGTGTGGAACAGCCGCGGCGTTTCGGCATAAGCAAGCAGGATCGTTACCAGCCCATTGCGCCGCATCAAGGCTTGGCCGGCTTTCAGCTCGTAGCGCATGGCGGCCAGCGCCTCGCGTGACTTGAGAGCCAGCACGAGGTGGTCGGCGCCGCCATGGATCAGCGCCGCCGGAATGGCCGGATCGAGATCGCTTGGCGAGTAGCCGAACAGTGCCAGCGCCTCCGTGATCAGCTCTGGCGGAGCCGGCCTGCTTTTTGTCGGCGGTGACTGCAGTGCGGCGGCGACGTTCGCCCCATCGCGGAACCCTTCGACGGTGATGCTGGCCTGGTTGAGGGTCAGCGGGAAAATCCCGTCGCCAAACTGGCGAACCAAAGCCGCTCCCAAGGCGATGGTGGCATGACCGCAGAAAGGAACTTCGGATTCCGGCGAAAAATAGCGAACGCGCCAGTTATCCCCATCCGGCGCGGCAAAGGCGGTTTCGGAGAAACCGACCTCCGCCGCCAGACGCTGCATTTCGGCCGCATCGGGCAAGACATCGCAGATCAGCACCCCGGCCGGATTGCCGCCGGTGTCGCCATCCGAAAAGGCCGCGATTTTCAGAACATCCATATGTCTTCGCCTCATGCCGCAATGCAGCGTGGATAGCGCAAATGCGCGGTTCGGGCGATTGAAAACACAAGCCGGCGATGGCTAACCAGCCATCGCCTTGTCCTGCCGGACCTGGTGGTCGGCATTTGATTCCGCGTTGTGAACGACCAGCGCCGTCATGATCTCGGCGGCGGCGAGCGCGGCGATCACCGGAGGGCGCTTGTCCTTGACTGCATCACCGCCGATCGGCGAGACGAGGCGGGCAAACGCCGCTTCCGTGCCTTCAGCCGACTTCAGGAACCAGTTCCTGAACGTCGCCTTCTTGGTCTTCGAGCCGATCATGCCGACATAGGCCGCGTCGTCGCGTTTCAGCGCTTCGGCGACGATCAGGAAATCCAGCGCGTGGTCATGGGTGAGGATGGCGAAGGCGGTGCCGGCGGGCGCCTTGCGTATCTCGGCCTCGGGCATCGGGGTCAGCCGTGTCTCAACGGTTTCCGGCATCCCCTCCAGCGCCTCGGCCCGCGTCTCGATGACGACGCCGTGCACGGGAAGCAGCGCGATCGTCGATGCCAGCGCCTGGCCGACATGGCCGCCGCCGAAGATGTAGACATGCGGCAGGTGTGCCTCTTCGGCTTCCGCCGTCTCAACCAGCTCGGCAGAGAGCGTGGCATCGACAAGTCGGATCAAGACTTCGACACGCCCGCCACAGCATTGGCCGATCTCCGGCCCGAGCGGCACGTCGAGTGTGGCGCAGACTTCATCGACCTCGATGCGGGAGCTCGATTGAAGGCGGCTGACCAACCCAAACCGGTCGGACGGCGCCACCATCTGCCGGGCCTTGTCGATGGCCATATATTCAAGCTGGCCGCCGCCGATCGTGCCGAAAATCGCCGTTTGCGAGACGAGCATGAAGGCGCCCTTCTCACGTGGCGTCGAGCCCTTGGTGCCGGCCACTTCGACCAGCGCAAGCCGGCCGGCGCTGCCGAGAAAGGCTTTCAGGCTTTGCACTTTCGAGTTCATCGTCTGCATTCTCACCCGGGGAATATAGCGTTTTCAGGCTCGATTTGCACGTTTTGGCTCAATCAGGACGGCTCTGCGGCTTCCCGCTTCAACCTTTCGATCGCCATCAGCACCCGTTCCGGCGTCGCCGGCGCATCGAGGCGCGGACAGATCCTGTGGTCGGCGACACTGGCCACCGCGTCCGACAGCGCGTGCAGCACCGACATGCCGTGCGGCAGCGGCGGCTCGCCGACCGCCTTGGAACGATGGATGGTCGGCTCATAGGCCTGCGACCAGTCGGTCAGCGCCACGTTGAAAATCTTCGGCCGGTCGGAGGCCAGCGGGATCTTGTAGGTCGACGGCGCGTGCGTGCGCAGCCGACCCTTGTCGTCCCACCACAGCTCCTCCGTCGTCAGCCAACCCATGCCCTGGATGAAGCCGCCCTCGACCTGACCAATGTCGATCGCCCGGTTCAGCGAGCGGCCGCAATCGTGCAGGATGTCGGCGCGCTCAACGACATATTCGCCGGTCAGCGTATCGACGGACACTTCGGAGCAGGCTGCGCCATAGGCGTAGTAGTAGAAGGCGTGGCCCTGGCCCTTGCTGCGGTCCCAATGTATCTTCGGCGTCTTGTAGAAGCCGGCGGCCGAGAGCTGCACGCGTGCAATAAACGCCTGCTTGACCAGATCGTTGAAGCTGATTTCCTGGTTGCCGACGCGAACCCGGTTGGGCAGGAACACCACCTGATCGACCGGCACCTGATATTTCTCGGCAGCGAAATCGGTGAGCCGCTTGCGAATTTGCCGCGCCGCATCCTGCGCCGCCATGCCATTGAGATCGGCTCCTGAAGACGCCGCTGTCGGGGCCGTGTTCGGTACCTTGGCGGTGGTGGTGGCGGTGATCTTTACCCTGGCGAGATCGATCTGGAACTCTTCCGCAACGACCTGCGCCACCTTGAGGTGCAGGCCCTGCCCCATTTCCGTGCCGCCATGGTTCATATGCACCGAACCGTCCGCATAGACATGCACCAGCGCGCCGGCCTGGTTGGACTCGGTCTTGGTGAAGGAGATGCCGAACTTCACCGGGGTCAGCGCCAGGCCGCGCTTGATGAAGCGGCTGTTGGCGTTGAAGGCCTGGATCTCGCGCCGCCGCCGCGGATAGTCGGCGCTTTCCTCGAGTTCGGCGACGATGCGTTGGATGATGTTGTCTTCGACCTTCTGGTGATAAGGCGTGACGTTGCGCGCGCCGATCGCCTCCATCGGGTCATAGAAATTCAGCTTGCGGATTTCGAGCGGATCCTTGCCGACGGCGAAGGCAACCTCGTCGATGACGCGCTCGGCGCCGACCATGCCTTGCGGGCCGCCGAAGCCGCGAAAGGCCGTGTTGGAAACGGTGTTGGTGTAGAGCGGCGCCGATTTGGCGTGGACGTTCGGATAGAAATAGGCGTTGTCGCAATGGAACAGCGCACGGTCGCCGACCGGACCGGACAGGTCTGCCGAGAAGCCGGCATTAAGGGCGAACATGAAGTCGACGCCGAGGATATTGCCCTCGTTGTCGAAGCCGACCTCATAATCGATGGCGAAGTCGTGCCGCTTGCCGGTAGCGGTCATATCCTCGTCGCGGTCGAGCCTGACCTTGACGGCCCGTTTATGCTTCTTGGCCGCGATCGCGGCGATTGCCGCGCACTGGTTGGCCTGTGTTTCCTTGCCGCCGAAGCCGCCGCCCATGCGGCGGACTTCGACGGTCACCGCATGACTTGGCACGCCGAGCACATGGGAAACGAGATGCTGAGTCTCGCTCGGCCCCTGGGTTGAGCAATAGACCGTGACCTCGTCGTCTTCGCCCGGCACGGCCAACGATACCTGACCCTCGAGGTAGAAGTGGTCCTGTCCGCCGAGCTTCATCCGCCCCTTCACGCGACGAGGCGCCGCAGCGATCGCGGCGGCCGCGTCGCCGCGGCGCAAGGTCAACGGCGTGGTAACCAGCCTGTCCTGGAGCGGGTCCAGCGGCCAGATGCCGAGAATGGCTGGAAGCTCTTCATATTCGATCCTGGCCAGACGCGCGGCACGGCGCGCCGCGTCCCGTGTTTCGGCGATGACCGCGAAGATCGGCTGGCCGAAGAACTGCACCTTGCCTTCCGCCAGCACCGGGTCGTCATGCATGTTGGAGGGCGAAACATCGTTCTCGCCGGGCACGTCGGCGTAGGTCAGCACATCGACGACGCCGGGTGCGGCCCGCACAGCCGAGAGATCGACTCTCTTCAAGGTGCCATGCGCGACCTTCGACAGGCCGAGGCCGGCATGCAGCGTGCCTGATGGTTCCGGCATGTCGTCGATATAGACGGCGGCGCCGCTGACATGCTTGTGCGCGGAATCATGCCGTTGATCAGTGGCAACGCCGCCGGTGATCTTTTCGGGCTTGAGATTTGATGTGGCGTGCTTGTTCATCAGGCCGCCTCGTTGCGTGACACCTGGAAGGGTGCCTTGGTGCCGGTGGTTTCGACAAAGAAGCGCAGCAGCAGGTTTTTCGCTGCCAGAGCCCGGTATTCGGCTGACGCCCGCATGTCAGTGAGCGGGGTGAAATCCCTGGCGTATTCATCCATTGCCGTCTCGACCGTCGCTTCGGTCCAGGGCTTGCCGCGCAAGGCGCTCTCAACCGCTGTCGCCCGCTTCGGCGTGGCCGCCATGCCGCCATAGGCGATGCGCACATCGGCGACCGTGCCGTCCTTGGCAAGCGTCAGGAAAAAGGCGCCGAGTGCCGCCGTGATGTCCTCGTCGCGGCGCTTGGTGATCTTGTAGACGGCGAATTTCGTGTCCTTCGCCGGCACGGGCACGTGCACCGCCTCGACGAATTCGCCCGGCTGCCGGTCCTGCTTGCCATAAGCGATGAAGAAATCCTGCAGCGGGATGGTGCGCCTCTTGTTGCCCCTGCGCAGCGTGAGCCGAGCGCCGAGCGCGATCAAGGGTGGCGGCGTGTCGCCGATCGGCGAGCCGTTGGCTATATTGCCGCCGATGGTGCCCATGTTGCGCACTTGTTCGCCGCCGATACGGTCGAACAGCGGGCCCAGCGCCGGGATGCGTTTGGCGAGCGTCGAGAAGGCTTCGGTGTAGGTGACGCCGGCGCCGATCGAGATGACGCCCCTGTCTTCCGAGATGGTGCAAAGCCCGTCGAGATTGCCGATGAAGACCACCGGCGAGATGTCGCGCATGTGCTTGGTCACCCACAGGCCGACATCGGTCGAGCCGGCAACGACGGTGGCGCCGGGTTCCTTGTCGAGCACTGTGGCGAAATCGTCGACATTGGCCGGCACGATGAGCCGCGCCTTGGCTGAACCGATCTCGACCCGCGCGCCGTCATGCATGCCCTCGAGCCGGGCCGTGATCGTCTTGCGCTCCGCCGCCAGTGGATCCTTTGCCGCCTTGCCATAGCTGGCAATGGCGTGCGCGGCGCGCATGATCGCCTCGTAGCCGGTGCAGCGGCAGAGATTGCCTTGCAAAGCCTTTTCGATCGCCGCGTTCGACGGGTCCGGCGATTTCATCCACAGGCCGTAGAGCGACATGACGAAGCCCGGCGTGCAGAAGCCGCATTGCGAGCCGTGGAAATCGACCATCGCTTGCTGGACAGGATGCAACTGGCCAGGCTCGCCGCGTAGATGCTCGACCGTCACGACATGGGTGGCGTCGAGCGAACCGAGGAACCGGATGCAGGCATTGACGCTTTCATAGACTAAGCCGCCAGCCGAGAGTTTGCCGACCAGCACGGTGCAGGCGCCGCAATCGCCCTCGGCGCAGCCTTCCTTGGTGCCGCGCAGCGAACGGTCGTGCCGCAGCCAGTCGAGCAAGGTCGTATCAGGCGCCATCGATGAGAGCACAACATCGCTGCCGTTCAGGATGAAGCGAATCTCGTTGCGAATGGAAATCTTGGCCATGGTTCAGCTCCCCCTGTAGGTCGAATAGCCGTAGGGCGAGATCAGCAATGGCACATGATAGTGCACGGCGTCGGCCATGCCGAAGCGGATCGGCACGCTGTCGAGGAAGGCGGGATTAGGCAGCTTTGTGCCCTGGCCGCGCAGATAGTCGCCGGCGGCGAACACCAGTTCGTATTCGCCGGTGCGGAATTCGCTGCCTGCCAGCAGCGGTGCGTCGCAACGGCCGTCGGCATTGGTCGCGACCGTCTTCAGATGTGTTCTGGCCGAGCCATCGAGACGATAGAACGCGATTGACAACCCGGCCGCCGGCTTGCCGGTCGCCGTGTCCAGCACGTGGGTCGTCAGGCGCCCGCCATCGGCTTTCGACGTCTCTGCCATTGGCCGCCTCCCATCCAGGTACATCAGAACAATAGTGATGAATTGTGCGCCAATTAAAGGCGATGCATAAGTCCCGGTCGAGCGGAGTGCGACAAAAACACTTTCAAAAATTTTCGGGGGAATGCGAGAAGCACCCTTTCGATATCCTGATCACACTTTCGGGCAATGCCCGGCAGGAGGGGCAATGCGTTACATCAGAGACATGCGCGGCTACGGAGCCAATCCGCCGGATCCGAAATGGCCCGGCGGCGCGCATGTCGCGGTGCAGTTCGTCGTCAATTACGAAGAGGGCGGCGAGAACTGCGTGCTGCACGGCGACAAGGCCTCGGAAGCCTTCCTGTCGGAGATCGTCGGAGCCGCGCCATGGGTCGGCCAGCGCCACTGGAACATGGAATCGATCTACGAATATGGCGCGCGAGCCGGCTTCTGGCGGCTGTTGCGCCTCTTCAGCGAGTCGCAAGTGCCCGTGACCTGCTACGGCGTTGCCTCAGCACTCGCCCGCTCGCCCGACCAGGTCACCGCCATGCAGGAAGCCGGCTGGGAGATCGCCTCGCACGGGCTGAGATGGATCGACTATCGCGACCATAGCGCCGAGGACGAGCGCCGCGACCTCGAAGCGGCGATCAAGCTGCACTACGAGGTGACCGGCGAGCGTCCGACAGGCTGGTATACGGGCCGCACCTCGGTCAACACGGTGCGCATCGTGGCCGAAGAGGGCGGCTTCGACTACGTCTCCGACACCTACGACGACGAACTGCCCTACTGGTTCGAGCACAGCGGCGGCACGCAGCTCATCATTCCCTATACGCTCGACGCCAACGACATGCGCTTCGCCACGCCGCAGGGCTTCAATTCCGGCGACCAGTTCTTCGCCTATCTCAAGGACAGTTTCGACACGCTCTATGCCGAAGGTAAGGCCGGGCGGCCGCGCATGATGAATATCGGCCTGCATTGTCGGCTCGTCGGGCGGCCGGGCCGGGTGGCAGCACTGAAGCGCTTCGTCGACTATGTCAGATCACACGACAAGGTCTGGCTGGCACGACGCATCGATATCGCCCGCCACTGGCAGGAGAACCATCCCTACAAGCCGGCGGCGCTGCGTCCATCGAAGATGGAATTCGAAACCTTCGTCCACACGTTCGGCGGCGTGTTCGAACATTCGCCCTGGATTGCCGAGCGGGCCTACGAGCTGGAGCTCGGGCCGGCGCATGACACGGCGGGCGGCCTGCACAATGCGCTCTGCCGTGTCTTCCGCGCCGCCAGCGAGACCGAGCGGCTCGGCGTGCTCAACGCCCATCCCGACCTTGCCGGCAAGCTGGCCAAAGCGAGACGGCTGACGGCGGAATCAACCAAAGAACAGGCGTCGGCTGGCCTCGACGCTTTGACCGACAAGGAACGTGAGCTGTTTTCCAAGCTCAACGCCGCCTACGTCACCACCTTCGGCTTCCCCTTCATCATCGCGGTGCGGGGCAACACCAAGGAAGAGATCCTGGCGGAGTTCGAGGCGCGCATCGGCAACAGCCGTGGCGTCGAACTCGATACCGCCTGCAAACAGGTGGAGCGCATCGCGCTGCTCCGCCTCAGGGATATGTTACCGCAATAGGTTTGAACCCATGGATACGATCACGATGCCCGAGCGAACCTATTACGCGCCGCATGGCGGCCATTCCGGCCAGACAGAGCTGCTGACAGGCCGCGCCGTCTTCACCGAGGCCTACGCCGTCATCCCCAGGGGGGTGATGCAGGACATCGTCACCAGCGCCTTGCCGTTCTGGGACAAGACCCGCGTCTGGATCCTGTCGCGACCGCTGTCCGGCTTCGCCGAGACCTTCTCGCAATACATCGTCGAGGTCGCGCCGGGCGGCGGCAGCGAGCGGCCGGAGCCCGACGCCGGCGCCGAGGGCGCACTGTTCGTGGTCGAAGGCGAATTGACGGTTCTGCTCGCCGGCAAGAAGCATAGCTTAAGCCCCGGCGGCTTCGCCTTCCTGCCACCCGCCAGCGGCTGGACGGCTCGCAACGAAAGCAAGGCGCCAGTCCGCTTCCATTGGGTTCGCAAGACTTACGAAGTTGTCGATGGTCTCGACATACCGGAAGCTTTCTTCGCCAATGAGCAGGAGATCGCACCGACGCCGATGCCCGGCACCGAGGGCCGCTGGGCGACGACGCGGTTCGTCGATCCGGCCGATCTGCGCCATGACATGCATATGACGATCGTTACGCTTGAGCCCGGCGCCGTCATTCCCTTCGCCGAGACGCATGTCATGGAACACGGGCTCTACGTGCTTGAGGGCAAGGGGGTCTATCGCCTCAACCAGGACTGGGTCGAGGTCGAGGCCGGCGACTATATGTGGCTGCGCGCCTTCTGCCCGCAGGCCTGCTATGCCGGCGGGCCGGGAAAATTCCGCTATCTGCTCTACAAGGACGTCAACCGGCACGCCAAGCTCGGCGGGGCGGGCATTGGCGGTCGCGCGCGGTGACCCGCATCACAGCACAGAAGCTGACCCGTGAAGCCTTTGCCCCGTTCGGCGATGTCATCGACATGGGCGGCGACAATCACTACCCGATCAATGGCGGGCGCGCCGAACGCTACCACGATCTCGCCACCGCCGAAGCAGCAGGGCCGAACGCCCGTGTGCTGATCTCGATGGTGCGCGGCACGCCTTATGAACTGCCGCTGAAGTTGACCATGGTTGAGCGCCACCCCTTCGGCAGCCAGGCGTTCATCCCGCTGTCGCCTCGCCCGTTCCTGGTCGTCGTCTGCCATGATCGTGATGAGGGGCCCGGCGAGCCGCATGCCTTCATCACCGCACCCGGACAAGGCATCAACTATGCCCGCAATCTCTGGCACGGCGTGCTGACGCCGCTCGGCGAGGCCCAGGATTTCCTCATCGTCGACCGTGGCGGTGACGGCTCCAACCTCGAAGAATTCCATTTCTCGCACGCCTACGAGATCCATCTCCCCGACGGGATTCCTTCATGACCGACATTTCGCTGATCGACCGCCTGCTCGACGTTATCGAGCACGACATCGTGCCGAAGACCGAAGAAGGCGTTGCCCATGGCAACAAGCTGTTCGGCGCGGCGATCCTGCGTAAGGACGACCGCTCGCTGGTGCTGGCCGAAACCAACAACGAGATGGAAAACCCGCTCTGGCATGGCGAGGTGCACTGCCTGAAGCGATTCTACGAAATGCCAAAGGCGGAACGCGTCGACACCAAGGACGCACTTTTCATCGCCACGCATGAGCCCTGTTCGCTCTGCCTGTCGGCTATCACCTGGACCGGCTTCGACAATTTCTACTATCTGTTCAGCCATGAAGATTCGCGCGACAGTTTTGCCATCCCGCACGATCTGAAGATCCTGAAAGAGGTCTTCACCCTCGACCCCGGCGGCTACAATGCCGAGAATGCCTATTGGAAGAGCTTTTCCATCCGCAGGCTGGTGCGGGCGCTGCCCGAGGCCGACCGCCAGCGGCTGGAGACCCGCATCGGAAAAATCTCGGCACGCTACGACGAACTGTCCGGCGCCTATCAGGAAAGCAAGGCTGAGAACGACATTCCGCTGAATTGAGGGTGTGCGACAGGTAGCGGCACAGGTCGCATATTTCGCTGCTCCAGTCGCGAATGGCGATTGAAAGTTGGCGCGCCGCGGGGCGTTATGCCAGCCCATGAAAACCATCACCGAATTTCCCCGCAAGGTCGTCGAATTCCCTGACATGGGCATCGTCATGCCGGATGGCTGCCGGTTGTCGGCGCGGGTGTGGATGCCGGAGGATGCCGGCGACGATCCGGTGCCTGTCATCCTCGAGCACCTGCCCTACCGCAAGCGCGACGGCACCATTTTCCGCGATCAGCTGACGCATCCCTATTTCGCCGGCCACGGCTATGCCTCGATCCGTGTCGACATGCGCGGCAATGGCGATTCCGAAGGGCTGATGGACGACGAATATTCCGAGCAGGAATTGCAGGACGCCTGCGACGTCATCGCCTGGGCGGCGGCTCAACCCTGGTGCAACGGCAATGTCGGCATGATGGGCATCTCCTGGGGCGGCTTCAACTGCCTGCAGGTGGCCGCCAAGCAGCCGCCGGCGCTGAAGGCGGTCATCAGCCTGTGTTCGACCGTCGATCGTTACGCCGACGACATCCACTACAAGGGCGGCTGCCTGCTGATCGAGAATTTCGGCTGGGCCTCGACGATGCTGTCCTATTCGTCGCGGCCGCCGGACCCCCTGATCGCAGGCGACAACCGCTGGCGCGATCTGTGGCTGACGCGGTTGGAGAACCAGTCCTTCCTGCTGCCGTTATGGCTTAGCCATCAGCATCGCGACGCCTACTGGAAACGCGGTTCGATCTGTGAGGATTTTTCCGCGGTCAAGGCGGCCGTGTTGTCGATCGGCGGCTGGCATGACGGCTACCGCAACACGATCTCCAATCTCGTCACCAGCATCGAAGCGCCGGTGAAGGGCATCGTCGGCCCCTGGATCCACAAATATCCGCACTACGCCGGACCCCAGCCGGCCATCAGCTTCCTGCAGGAAGCCTTGCGCTGGTGGGACCACTGGCTGAAGGGCGATGAGACCGGCGTCGAGAACGATCCGGCCTACCGCGCCTATGTCATGGACAGCGTGCGCCCGGCACGCTGGCATCCCGAGCGACCTGGCCGCTGGGTAGCCGAGAAAGAATGGCCGTCACCCGCCATCAAGACGGAGAAGATCGATTTGATCGCAGCGGGCGGCAAACCCGCCATCGTCGCCTCGCCGCAGACCTGCGGCCTCGCCGGCGGCGAGTATTTCCCGTTCACCTTCGGCCCGGAACTGCCGGGCGACCAGCGTCCCGACGATGCGCTGTCGGTGTGTTTCGACCAGCCGGAACTTGGTGAGGCGGTCGACATCGTCGGCGCTCCGGAGGTTCTGGTCACGCTTTCCTCCGACCGTCCGCAGGCCAATATCGCGGTCCGGCTGTGCGACGTGCACCCCGACGGCGCTTCGGAACTGATCTCCTATGGCGTGCTCAACCTGACACACCGCAACTCGCATGAGTTCCCGCAGGCGCTGGTGCCTGATGAGACCGTCTCCGCGCGTGTCGTGCTCGACCAATGCGCCTATCGCGTCCCGGCCGGCCACCGCCTGCGCATTGCCGTATCAAACGCCTACTGGCCTGCCATCTGGCCATCGCCGGAACCGGTGAAACTCACCTTGTCGGCTGCGACGCTGTCCTTGCCGCTGCGCCCGCTGGCGACAGGCGACGAAGTGACGTTCGCCGACCCGGAAGGTGCGGCACCCTGGGCGACCGAGACGATCCGTGCCACCAATTCCGAACGCCATGTCGATCGCGACGAAAAGACCGGAATTGTCACGCTTTCCATATCTGATGATTTCGGCGAGGTACGCGATCTCGACCATGGCCTGGTCAATGGCAGCGTCGCCCGCGAGACCTGGGCGATCCAGCCTGACAATCCGCTGTCAGCCTCGGGGAAAACTCACTGGACGCAGACTCTGTCGCGAAATGGATGGTCGGTGCGTACCGAGACATGGGCCGAGATGCGATCGGACGCGCAAAACTTCATCGTCAGCGCCAGAATCGAGGCCTACGAAGAAGAAAAAATCGTTTTCGAGCGCAATTTCGAGGAAAAGATTCCACGCGCGCTGGTCTGAGCGCCCAAGCCGTTGGTCCAAATGCGACGTACGATTTACGCCACGGCATGTCGCATTCGGTCTTGCTTACGGCATTAGCTTACCCTCATTATTCAGGGAGAATTAACAAAGAAAATCGACCGCAGAGTCGAACCAACAGAGTGAGGAACTCAAAATGTCGAATGAACTCGAATTCCTTAGCCGGCGTGTTGCCGCGGGCAAGCTGAGCCGTCGTGATTTTCTCGGTCGCGCCGCAGCGCTCGGCATCGCCGCACCCTTTGCCAACTCGCTGCTGTCCAGCGCGGCGCGCGCGGCAGGTCCGGTCAAGGGCGGCACGCTGAAGGCCGGCCTGGTTGGCGGCGAATCCACCAACAGCCTCGATCCGGCGCTGATGATGACGCAGGTTCCGTTCGCCTTCGGCAAGATGTGGGGCGAATTGATCGTCGAGCTGTCGCCCGACGGCAAGCTCGAGAACCGCATCGCCGAGGAGATCGGCTCGTCGCCGGACGCCAAGGTGTGGACGCTGAAGATCCGTGACGGCATCGAATTCCACAATGGCAAGACGGTGACCGCAGAAGACGTGGCCGCCACGCTCGAGCGCCATTCGGATGAAAAGTCGAAGTCGGGCGCGCTCGGCTACATGAAAGGCATCGAGACCATCAAGGCCAGCGGCAAGGAAGTGGTGCTGACGCTGAAGGAGCCGAATGCCGACCTTCCCTACCTGCTCAGCGACTATCACCTGATCATCCAGCCCAATGGCGGCAAGGACAAGCCGGACGCTGGCATCAGCGCTGGCCCATACAAGATCGCCACCAATGAGCCGGGCGTGCGCCATGGCGGTGAACGCTTCGCCAACTACTGGCAGGGCGACAAGATGGGCCATGCCGACCAGATCGAGATCATCGTCATCAACGATGCGACGGCGCGCACGGCGGCCCTGCAGGGTGGCCAGGTCAACATGATCAACCGCGTCGAGCCGAAGATCGTCGACCTGATCAAGCGGGTGCCCGGCGTGACCATCCGCAACCACGCCGGCCCCGGCCACTATGTCTTCATCATGCATTGCAACACGGCACCCTTCGACAACGCCGATCTGCGCATGGCCTTGAAGCTGGCGATCGACCGCGAGGAGATGCTGAACAAGGTGCTGCGCGGCTACGGCTCGCTCGGCAACGACTTCCCGATCAACGCGTCTTACCCGCTGTTCACCGAGATCGAGCAGCGCAAGTATGATCCGGACAAGGCCAAGTTCCACTTCAAGAAGTCGGGTCATGACGGCTCGGTGCTGCTGCGCACGTCGGATGTCGCCTTCCCCGGCGCCGTCGATGCGGCCCAGCTCTTCCAGCAGAGCGCGGCCAAGGCCGGCATCACGCTCGAGATCAAGCGCGAACCGGGCGACGGCTACTGGTCGGAAGTCTGGAACAAGCAGCCCTTCTGCGCCTCCTACTGGGGTGGGCGCTCGACGCAGGACCAGATGTACTCGACCGCCTATCTGTCGACGGCCGACTGGAACGACACCCGTTTCATCCGTCCGGATTTCGACAAGATGGTGCTGGCGGCGCGCGCCGAACTCGACGAGACCAAGCGCAAGGCGATGTACCACGACATGGCCGTCATGGTGCGCGACGATGGCGGTCTCATCCTGCCGATGTTCAATCAGTTCATCGACGCGACAGGTGCCAAGGTCGACGGCTGGGTGGACGATCCGCATCAGGAGCTGATGAACGGCTACGCCCTGGCGAAGTGCTGGCTGCAGGCCTGAGCCGGCTTTGCGGATATGTCTTCACCCATCTTGAAGCTGATTGCCCAGCGCATTGCGCTGGGCATAGTCCTCTTGTTGGCCGTCTCGGTCCTGATCTTCGCCGGCACCCAGATCCTGCCCGGCGACGTCGCGCAAGCCATTCTCGGACAATCGGCGACACCGGAGTCGCTCGCCAATCTGCGCGAGCAGCTCGGTCTCAATGCGCCCGCCTATGTCAGGTATTTCCATTGGCTTGGCGGTGTGCTGACCGGTGACCTGGGAACCGCCATGTCGAGCGGCCAGGACATTGCCACGTCGATCAAGGGCCGGCTGTGGAATACGCTGTTCCTCGCCTTCTGGGCAGCTATCGTTGCCGTGCCCCTGGCGATCATTCTCGGCTTGATCGCGGTGCGCTACCGCAATGGCTGGGTCGACAAGCTGATCTCCGGACTGGCGCTCGCCTCGACCTCCTTCCCCGAGTTCTTCATTGGCTACGTCCTTGTCTACTTCTTTGCCGTGAAGTGGCAGATCTTCCCCGGCATCTCGACTGTCTATGACGGCATGCCGTTCGGTGAGCGCATGCAGGCTATCGCCTTGCCGGCGACGGCGCTGACGCTGGTGGTGCTTGCCCATATGATGCGCATGACACGTGCGGCGATCCTCAATGTCATGCAGTCGGCCTATGTCGAGACGGCGGAATTGAAAGGCCTGTCAGCCTTCAACGTGATCCGCAAGCACGCCTTCCCCAATGCCATTGCGCCGATCATCAATGTCGTCATGCTCAACCTCGCCTATCTGATCGTCGGCGTCGTCGTCGTCGAGGTGATCTTCGTCTATCCCGGCATGGGGCAGTATTTGGTCGATCATGTGACCAAGCGTGATGTGCCGGTGGTGCAGGCCGTCGGCCTGATCTTTGCCGCTGTCTACATCACACTGAACATCATTGCGGACATAGCGGCGATCATCGCCAATCCGCGCCTCAGACATCCGAAATAGGGGGCGGATATGCTCGATATCAAACGCATCCCCATTCCCGCGCTGATCGGCATCATCCTGACGGCGCTGTTCGTGCTGGCGGCGATCTTCGCACCCTGGATCGCCCCGCACGGCAATGGCGAGATCATCGGCGACGTCTGGGAACCGATGTCGGCGGCGCATTGGCTGGGCACCGACAATCTCGGCCGCGATCTCCTGTCGCGCATGATCTACGGCGCCCGCATCACACTGTTCATCGCGGTGCTTGCGACCGCACTATCCTTCTCGCTCGGCGCCATACTTGGCTTTTCGGCCGCGGTGTTCGGCGGCTGGTACGACACTCTGCTGTCGCGCCTCGTCGATCTCCTGATGTCGATCCCGACCCTGATCATGGGCCTGGTCGTGCTTTCCGTGCTGCCGACCAATCTGGTGACGCTGATCCTGGTGATGGGTATCCTCGACTCGACCCGCGTCTACCGCCTGTCGCGCGCGGTCGCCGTCGACATCAACGTCATGGATTACGTCGAAGCGGCAAAGCTGCGCGGCGAAGGCAGCGGCTGGATCATCTTCCGCGAGATCCTGCCCAATGCGCTGTCGCCGCTGGTTTCGGAACTCGGCCTGCGCTTCATCTACGCCGTGCTGTTCCTGTCGACGCTGTCCTTCCTCGGTCTTGGCGTGCAGCCGCCGGACGCCGACTGGGGCGGCATGGTCAAGGAAAACAAGGACGGCATCGTGTTCGGTATCGGCGCAGCGCTGATCCCGGCGGCGGCGATCGCCATGCTGGCGATTTCCGTCAACCTCGTCGCAGACTGGGTGCTCAACCGGACGACAAGCCTGAAGGGAGGACGCGGGTGATGGCTGATACCAAAGCGAAACCCGGCCTGCTGCTCGACATCCGCAATCTGCGCATCGAGGCCACCGTCTATCCGCCCGGCGAGGCGCCGAAGAACATCGTGCTGGTGCATGATGTTTCGCTGACCCTGGAAAAGGGCAAGGTGCTGGGCCTGATCGGCGAATCCGGTGCCGGCAAGTCGACCATCGGCCTGTCGTCAATGGGTTATGGCCGTGGCGGCGTGCGCATCACCGGCGGCGAGGTCATTCTCAACGGCCGCGACATCCTCAAGACCGGCAAGGACGGCTTCCGCAAGCTGCGCGGCCGCGAGGTCTGCTATGTCGCGCAATCGGCGGCGGCAGCCTTCAACCCAGCCCACAAGTTGATGGACCAGGTGGTGGAGGCGACGCTGCTGCATGGCACGGCGACCCGCGCAGAGGCCGAGAAGCGAGCCGTGGCGCTGTTCAAGAAGCTCAGCCTGCCGAACCCCGAGACAATCGGCGAGCGCTTTCCGCACCAGGTCTCGGGCGGCCAGCTGCAGCGCGTGATGACGGCGATGGCACTGTGTTCCGAGCCGGACCTGATCGTCTTCGACGAACCGACCACGGCGCTCGACGTGACGACCCAGATCGATGTGCTGGCGGCGATCAAGGATGCCATCCGCGACACGCATGTCGCGGCGCTCTACATCACTCACGACCTCGCCGTCGTCGCCCAGGTCTCCGACGAGATCATGGTGCTGCGCCATGGAAGGCTGGTCGAATGGGGCGGCACCCGTCAGATCATCAAGGAACCGCGCCAGGAATACACCAATGCCCTGGTCTCGGTGCATGAGATCGAACATGCCGAACAGAAGCCCGGCACCGCGCCGTTCCTGTCAGTTAAGAACGTCACCGCCGCTTATGGCCGCAGTCACATCAAGGTGCTGAAGAACGTCTCGGTCGACATCTATCCCGGCCAGACGCTGGCTGTTGTCGGCGAGTCCGGCTCGGGCAAGTCGACGCTGGCGCGCGCCATCACCGGCTTGCTGCCGCCAGAGGAAGGCACCGTCACCTTCGACGGGCGGCCGCTGGCCAACCGGCTTGCCGACCGGCCGAAGGAGGATCTGCGCCAGTTGCAGATGATCTACCAGATGGCCGACGTGGCGATGAACCCGCGCCAGACCGTCGGCACCATCATTGGCCGGCCGCTCGAATTCTATTTCGGCATCCGCGGCCGCGAGCGCGACAAGCGCGTTGCCGAACTGCTCGACAAGATCGAGATGGGCAAGGGGTTTGTCGATCGCTACCCGGCTGAGCTTTCCGGCGGCCAGAAGCAGCGCGTCTGCATTGCCCGCTCGCTCGCCGCCAAGCCGAAGCTGATCATCTGCGACGAGGTGACCTCGGCACTCGACCCGCTTGTCGCCCACGGCATCCTCAAGCTGCTGCTCGACCTGCAGAAGGAAGAAAACGTCGCCTATCTGTTCATCACCCACGACCTCGCAACGGTGAAGTCGATCGCCGATTCGATCGCAGTGATGTATCGAGGCGAGGTGGTGCGTTATGGGCCGAAGAGCACGGTTCTGACGCCGCCCTTCGATGCCTATACCGATCTTCTCTTGTCGTCCGTTCCGGAAATGGAGATCGGCTGGCTGGAAAAGGCGATCAAGGGGCGGCGCATGGCCAGCGCGGGGAATTAGCGACTGGTCAAGGGCGACTGTCGTCATCCAGATGCAACACTAGAGCGCCACACGTCCTTCTGGACGGGCACGGCTCGTGTGACATTGTTTTCAACAGGGGTAGGACATGAAGACCGAATTCGACCATCTCGCTGAACTCGCCGGTCAGGGCCGCATCTCGCGCCGCGACTTTCTCGGCCGCACCGCGGCACTTGGCGTCTCGGCGGCATTGGCTACGACATTGGCCGGCAAGGCCTTCGCGCAGACCCCGGTCAAGGGCGGCGTCCTCAAGGCCGGCCTTCAGGGTGGCGAATCGACCAACAGCCTCGACCCGGCGCTGAATCTCAGCCAGGTCACCTACAGTTTCGGCAACCAGTGGGGCGAATATCTGGTCCGCCTGATGCCGGACAACAGCCTGACAAATATGATCGCGCAGGAGATCGGCGCGTCCAAGGACGCCAAGACCTGGACGATCAAGGTGCGCGACGGCATCGAGTTCCACAATGGCAAGACGGTTGCGGCTGAAGACATCGCCGCCACCATAGAACGCCATGCCGACGAGAAGTCCAAGTCGGGCGCTCTCGGCATCCTCAAGAACATCAAGGGCGTCAAGGCAAGCGGCAAGGAAGTCATCGTCACGCTGGGCGACGCCGACGCCGACTTCCCCTATCTGATGGCCGACTACCATCTCGTCATCCAGCCGAATGGCGGCAAGGACAATCCGAATGCCGGCATCAGCGCCGGCCCCTACAAGGTCACCGTCAACCAGCCGGGCGTGCGCCATGGCGGCGAGCGCTTCGCCAACTACTGGCAAGGTGACAAACTAGGCCATGCCGACCAGATCGAGATCGTCGTCATCAATGACGCGACGGCGCGTCTCGCCGCCCTGCAGGGCGGCCAGGTCCACATGATCAACCGCGTCGAGCCGAAGGTCGTCGATCTGGTCAAGCGCATCCCGGGCGTCACCATCGAGAACGTGTCAGGCAAGGGCTACTACCCGTTCAACATGTTCTGCGACACCGCGCCCTTCGACAGCAACGATCTGCGCATGGCGCTCAAGCTCGCCATGGACCGCGACGAACTGCTGGAGAAGATCCTGCGCGGCTACGGCTCGGTCGGCAACGACTTCCCGATCAACGAAGCCTATCCGCTGTTTACCGCCATCGAGCAGCGCAAATTCGATCCGGAAAAGGCTGCGGCTCTCTACAAGAAGTCCGGCCACAGCGGCTCGATCGTGTTGCGCACCTCCGATGTCGCCTTCCCCGGCGCCGTCGATGCCGCCCAGCTCTATCAGCAGAGCGCCGCCAAGGCCGGCATCAAGATCGAGATCAAGCGCGAACCGGGCGACGGCTACTGGTCGGAAGTCTGGAACAAGCAGCCCTTCTCGCTGTCCTACTGGGGTGGCCGCGCCACCCAGGACCAGATGTATTCCACCGGTTACGTCTCGACCGCCGACTGGAACGACACGCGCTTCAAGCGGCCGGAATTCGACAAGATGCTGTTTACCGCGCGCGGCGAGCTCGACCAGGACAAGCGCAAGGCGATCTACCACGACATGGCGGTCATGATGCGCGACGAAGGCGGCCTGATCGTGCCGTTCTTCAACCAGTTCATCGATGCCGCCGCCACCAACAAGATCAGCGGCTTTGCCAAGAGCCCGATCGGCGAAATGATGGACGGCTACGCGCTTGGTGAGTGCTGGCTCAACGCTTAGTCGAATCCTGCCTGCTTGATTCACGTGTAAGAACGCCGTGTGCCCGAAACGGCACGCGGCGTTCCCGTTCCAACTGCTAGACATCATGGAGCAGCCCATGGCGCTCAAATCCAAGCTTCTGCTGATCATCCTCGACGGCGTTCCCTACAGGAACTGGCGCCGGCTGATGGGTAATCTCGAAGGCTGGGTGCAATCGGGCGAGGCGCGGGTGTGGAAGATGCGTTCGGTGCTGCCGTCGACCTCGGCCTGCTGCTACGCCTCGATTCATACCGGGGTTTCACCGCAGGTGCACCGCATCCTCTCCAACGAAAACCGGTTCCGCGTCTCGCAGCCGGACATCTTCTCCGAAGTGAGCAAGGCCGGCGGCAAGACGGGTGCCGTCACCCATTCCTACTGGTCGGAATTCTTCCGGTCCTATCCGTTCGACCTGGTCGAGGACATGGAATATGACGAGCCCGGCGGGCCGATCACACATGGCCGCTTCCACACCATGACCGGCTATAACGCGCGCAACCAGATGACGCCGAGCGATGTCGACCTGTTCGCGACGCTGACCATGCTGACCAGACGCCACGGCATCGACTACGGCATCCTGCACACCTGCACGCTGGATTCGATGGGCCATCGCTTCGGCCACGACTGCCATGAGATGGACCATGCCGTCTACGCCATGGACGGCATGTTGGCGGCGTTCCTGCCGAGCTGGATCGAAGCCGGCTACGAAGTCATGGTCACCGCGGACCATGGCCAGACCGATCGCGGCCACCATGGCGGCCATGACGATGAGATGCAGGATTTCGCGCTCTATTACTTCGGATCCGGCAAAGGACCGCAGGCCGACATGCTGCTCGACCAGCTGCAGCTGGCGCCGACGGTGTTGGGCCGGCTCGGTGTGCCGGTGCCGGCGACGATGAAGGCGAAGCCCTTCTTGAGTTGAGCGGGGCGGCTCTGGCAACCGCCCCCTACTTCGGTTAGCCTCCGCAAATTCCTTGGCGGAGGATGAACCTTTTTGCACCGATCAGCGACAGAGCAGACAGGAGCCAGGCGGCTCGACCGGCCATGACGGCAGCGACGGAGACCGATCGCGCGCTTGTCGACCGGGTCGCGAAGGGCGACCGTGCCGCCGTTCGGCTCCTGTTCATGCGTCACCACGCGCGGGTCTACCGCTTCGTGGCGCGCCAGACGGGATCGGAAATGATGGCTGACGATATCGCGAACGAGGTGTTCCTCGAACTGTGGCGCCAGGCGCCAGGCTTCGAAGGACGCTCCGAAGTCTCGACATGGCTGCTCGGCATCGCCCGGTTCAAGGCGCTCTCCCTGCTGCGCAAGAAGAAGGAAGACTGGATCGACGACGAGGCCGCCGCCGCGGTGCCCGACGGCGCCGACACGCCGGAAGTCGTCACCATGAAGGAAGACAAGGCCGCCGCCTTGCGCCGCTTCATCGATGCCTTGCCCGAAGAACACCGCACGGTGATCGACCTTGCCTATTATCACGGACAGTCGGTGACGGAGATCGGCGAGGTGCTCGGCATCCCGGTCGCCACGGTCAAGACCCGGATGTTTTACGCCCGCAAGAAACTCGGCGAAGCCCTCAAAGCCGCCGGTTACGACAGGGGGTGGCCATGAGTGCCGCTGAAAAGATGTCGCGCCGCGACGACATGGAAACGCTGCTGCCGTTCTACCTGAACGGCTCGCTGGAAGGCTCCGACCTCGAGGCCGTCGAGGAATGGCTGGCGACCGATCCGGCGGCAATGGCAGCCCTTGGCGAGGCCGAGGCCGAATTCTCCGGCACATCGGCCGCCAATGAAGCGATCCGCCCGCCGGCCGATGCGCTCAGCCGCTTCGCCAGGGCGTTCGATGCCGAGGCCGGGCCTGCACGCAAGCCGGCAGGCTCGTCCTGGCTGGCGCAGGCCTGGGGGCGTTTCATGGCGGTGCCGGTCGGCGTCGCCTGGGCGGCGGCCGCGGTCCTCTTGGCGTTGATCGCGGTGCAGTCTCTGGTGCAGCCCGGCGGCAAAAATGGCAATTTCGAAATCGCCGGTACGGAAGACGATCTGGCGAAAATGCCGTTCGCGCTCGTCAAGTTCAAACCGGATGCGAAGATGTCCGATATTTCGGGCTTCCTCGGCGGCAATGGGCTCAAGATCATCGGCGGACCGACCGCCGACGGCGTGTTCCGGCTCGGCATTCCCGCAGCCAGCGCCGCCGACTATACGAAGCAACTCGGCCTTATTGCCGCCCAGCCTTTCACTGATACTGTGATCGAGGGAAGGAAACCGGTTGATGGCGGCTGAGGCGGCCCTTCGATTTGCGGCGATCCTGGCGGCGGCGATGACAATCGCCGTCGTGCCCGCGTCGGCGCAAACCAACGCCGCCAATGGCGACCAGACGAAAATCGACTGCCGCAACGGGGCAAATGCGACGGCGCCCGACTGCGCCAAGGACGGCAGTGGCGCAAAGGCCGGATCGGGTACCGATCAGGCCGGCGCCGTCTTTCTCCCCGCCTTGATCGTCGACCTGTTTCCCAATCCGGTCGCGCCTCCGGCACCCGTGCCGACACCACGGCCCGAGCCACAGACGCCGCCCGGCAACAATCAAGCCGGCCAGCCGGCCGGGGGCCCGATCATCTCGCCGACCGATCTCATCGCCGTTCAGCCGCCGCGCGCCGTGGCCGGCGATTTCGTGCCCGACGAGGTGCTGGTGACGGTCGACGGCGATGCCGGTGCCGTGCAGCAGATCGCCGCCTCCTTCGGCCTCGAAGTACGTTCGCAGCGCCAGTCCCGGCTGCTGGGCACCACATTGGTGCGCTTCGGTATTCCCGATGGCCGTCCGGTCGGCGTCGTGCTGGCGCAGCTCGCCGCCGACGGCCGCACGCAGCGGCGCGAGCCCAATCACATCTATTCGCTGCAACAGGCCGCGGGCATTGTGAACTACGCCTTCGACCATATCGAACTCGATTCCAAACAGGCCAGCGGCGAAAACGTCAGGGTTGCCGTCATCGATACCGGCATCGACGACACCAATCCGGCTCTGGCCGGCGTCATCGCCGCGCAGTTCGACGCCATGCCGGACGTGCCGATCGAAAAGCGCGACCATGGCACCTCGGTCGACGGGCTGATCGCCGGCGTCGGCGCGCTGGAAGGCATGGCGCCGGGCGCCAAGATTTATCACGCGCGTGCCTTCGAAGGCGGCAAGTCGACCATGGATGTCATCCTGTCGGCGCTCGACTGGGCGGCGGAGCAGAATGTCAGCGTCATCAATATGAGCTTCGTCGGGCCGAAGAACGATCTGCTCGGCACCGCCTGCCGCAATGCAAGGGCGCTCGGCATTGTGCTTGTCGCCGCGGCCGGCAACAACGGTCCGAAAGCGCCCTATGGCTATCCGGCGGCCTTCGACGGTGTCATCGCGGTGACCGCCACCGATGCCGAGGACGGGCTGATGCCGCAAGCCAATCGCGGCGCCTATGTCTTCATCTCGGCGCCGGGCGTCGAGATGGTGGCGCCGAGCGGCGCTGGCTCCGACGTGGTGACCGGCACCTCGTTTGCCGCGGCGATCGTCAGCGGCGCCATCGCCAATCTGATCCATGCTTCGCCCGGCCGTAGCGCCGACGATATCGAGAAATCGCTGGCGGCAACGGCGAAAGATCTCGGCCCCAAGGGGCGCGACAATGATTTCGGCTATGGGCTGCTGGATATTAAGGCGGCGGAGGCGGCGAAGGAGTGAAGGCACCCCTGCAGTTTAATGCATATCGTTCCCAACGCAGCCAAACAATTTCAGGCGACACGCGTCACTGTCCAGACGCAAATGAATCAAGCGCGATGCGCATCTGTTCCATGGATTGCGGCCCTCCATGCCCCTCCGATTCCACGATGTGGAGGCGGCTTCCAGGCCACAGTTGATGGAGGCTCCAGGCCGTGATCACTGGCCCGCTGATGTCACGGCGGCCATGAATGAGAACGGCAGGAATACGCCCGATAGAAGTAACGCGGCCAAGTATTTCCCCGCCATTCCGGAGAAATCCGTCGTTGGACCAATAGTGGGTGACGAGGGTCGCGAATGCCAATCCCCGTTCTTCGTCAAAGCGTTGATCAATCGACACCGAGTTTGGATCAAGCGAGATGTGCGTCGACTCCCAATCGTTCCAAGCAAATGCCGCCCGCAATCGGTCCTGCTGGTCGCCGTGAGCGAGCCGCCGAGCATAGGCCTCCACGATGCGCTCCCCGTCGCGCCTGCAGGAGCCCTGCTCAAACCGTTTCCAGGCTTCGGGAAATATGCTCCCCACGCCTTCAGTGATCCAATCGACCTCCTGTCGGCTGGTCGTCGTCACCGCGACCAACACTAACTCAGAAACTCTGTTCGGATGCTCCAAGGCATAGGCAAGGGCAAGCGTTGTTCCCCAGGACACGCCCGACACCAACCATGTGTCGATGTTGAGGCGTGTCCTGATTGCCTCGATGTCCTGGATGAGCGACTCTGTCGTATTGTGGTGCAACTCGCTGAGAGCGTCAGAGGCGAGAGGGCGACTTCGGCCACATCCGCGCTGGTCGATCCCGACAATACGATATTTTTGCGGATCGAAATGACGGCGATAGCTGCCCGAACGAAGGCCGCTGCCGGGACCGCCATGCAGATATAGAGCGGGCTTCCCAGCAGGGTTGCCCGACATTTCCCAGTAGAGTTCGTTACCGTCTTTGACGCTGAGTAGCCCAGCATCGAACGGCTCAATCGGAGGGTAGCTCATCACATCGTTGATACACTAACCGACACTGCCTTCAACTGGCGGCCAGATTGGCAAACGGGGTCGAGCTCGATCGCTTCAGATGACTGGCGCCCCCGCGACCGGCCAGCCCAGACCGTGCCACGAGCGCCCTTCTCCGTTCCCGATATCCGTGCCGTCAGCCGCTCGGCGACGCGGGCGCCGGGTGCAGCGATAACCATTCTCCTCGGCCGTCACCAATTTGCCCCCTGCGAACGGTATCAATCAACTCGCCGGGAGTTCGCGGGTTCGACCGATTTGCAGAAGCAACGCGGATGCAAGACAAAGCCCGACGACAACCAGCCCTGATATAACAAGCCACCGCATCAATACCGCCTGCTCATCCTGGCCGATGACGCGGTAGAGACCGTTGATCTCGACCATTTCCGGGTCGGACAACCGCTTTTTGGGCAGTGTTCGATCGGTGTAGAAATATTTGGTCATCGCGTTGAATTCGAGTTCACGGCCGATGAACATCTCGGTGGGGTTCAGGTCTGAAGTGACGTAGCCCTCATAATTGCGTTCCTGTGTGGCGCGGATATCAACGTTGTTGAAGTCCGGTTTTGTCGCGCCTTGATGAAACCAGCCCGGTGAAAACACCGAGAAAGACCCAGAGCGGGGCAGATGGGTAATCGGCTGGTTGACGATTTCGACCACTTTCTGTTCCGTCCGCGCGGCTTCCGCATTCGCCTTTTCTATACCTGGCAAGGTCCAGAAGCCTGCACCGGCAACCGTCAATAAAAGGCCCGTCAGGCCAAGCAGAAACACGATATGGCCGACAGGGCGCGCCGGTCTTGTTGGTCTTGCAGTGCGGTCAACCGGGGCAGCCGGGGCGCGATTCTCGCGCCCGCGACGGCCAAAAACCGCGCTGGGCTGATTGGTGTTCATCGGCCCACGTTCGAACAAGCGGGCTAATGCGGCGTTAATAGCCTCTTGTCGTTGTCCCAAAACCGAGGTCACTTTTAGGTGACATGAGCGGTCGCTTGCCGAACTCGGTCGGTGACCGTGATCGGGTCTTGCCCCTACGCTGGCGCCCCGGCGACCGAACCCCTGACCACCAGGTCAACCGGCCAGACTTCGCCGCGCGCGCCCTCTTCCAGTCCCGAAATCCGTGCCGCCAGCCGCTCGGCAACGCGGGCGCCGGCGAGGCGGATGGACGAGCGCGTCGTCGATAGCGGTACGGAAAAATTCTCGGGCTTCAGCCAGGGAAAGACGTCATCATGGGCGATCAGCGAGACGTCGCCTGGAATGGTCAGGCCGAGGTCTCGCACCGCGCGCACGACGCCCAGCGCCATAATCAGGCTGGAGCAGGCGATCGCCGTCGGCGCGTCGCTCGCCTCCAGCAGACGTCGGGTGGCGCGATAGCCGTTTTCCTCGGTCATGACCACAGAGCAGACGTGGCGCTCACCCAGGTTCAGTCCGCTGGCCGCAAGTGCCCGACGCACGCCGCGCTCGCGATGGATGGCGAAGGTCTCGCGGTCGTCGCCATTGATCAACGCCAGCCGTCGATGCCCGAGCTGGACCAGCAACCGCGCAGCCTCGTGGAAGGCACCCTCATTGTCGATGTCGAGATAGGGGTAGTCGAAATCGAAGCCCTCGCTGCGGCCATGAACGAGGAAGGGAATGCCCAGCGTGCTGACCAGCGCCACCCGCGTGTCCTGAGGCTTAGGCGAAGAGATATAGACGGCATCGACCTGCCGGTTGGCGACGATGCGCCGATAGGTTGTCTCCTGGTCGTCGGCATCGGCCGGCGACAGCACGAGGTCAAGCTCATGCGAGCGGGCATAGTCGCCGAGGCCCGACAGGAATTCGACGAAGTGCGGGTCGATGTCGACGGCCGCACCCGTCGGCAAGACATAACCAATCATGCCGGACTTGCCGGTCGCCAGCCTGCGTGCGCTCGGATTGGGGCGATAGCCATGGCGCTTGGCGGCGTCCATGACGCGCCTGCGGGTTTCCTCGTTGACCTCCGGGTAACCGTTCAGCGCCCGGCTCACCGTGGTCTGCGAAAGCGCCAGCATATGCGCGAGCTGCTTGAGGTTCACAAAAGATCTCCATTCCCTCAAAGCGCTTTTAAATTGAATCGACCCAAGCGCCACTAGGGCGTGGTCATACCAGGACCAAGCATAAGCGCGGTTTGCGCGAGTTTGAAACAGAAATTACTGCTGCACCGCCATAAAAGCATGTTGCAGCGCACTTTTTTGCCTACAAATGCGTAAGCTTAAATCGATTAGCCACCGCCCCCTCTTGACTCTTGAGTGAATCAATGGCGAGATCAGGAAAGCCAAAGCGCTTTGGAAGACTCTTCGAAAGGTTGCGGTTCCCTTGCGACTGAGTCACAGTCCTGCGGCGTCGGCGGACGGAATGGAGGTTCCGTCTGGTGTATGTGACCCACTGGGAGGGAATACCTATGAAGAAAATGCTTTTGCTGGGTGCCGCGTTTGCCACGCTCGCCCTGAATGCGCCCGCGCATGCCGAACTGAAGTTCAAGCCGGGTGAAGACAAGCGCTTCAACTGGGCAAATTTCGAAGACCTCAAGAAAGTCGACCTCAAGGGCGAGACCCTGACCATCTTCGGGCCATGGCGCGGCGAGGACGAGACCCTTGCCCGTTCGGTGCTCGATTATTTCGCCGAAGCCACCGGCGTCGAGATCAAATATTCCTCGTCCGAGAACTACGAGCAGCAGATCGTCATCGACACCCAGGCTGGCAGCCCGCCCAACATCGCCATCCTGCCGCAGCCGGGCCTCATCCAGGATCTCGCATCCAAGGGCGTTCTGACCCCGTTGGGCGACGACGTCGCCGCATGGGTGAAGGAAAACTACGCGGCCGGCGACTCCTGGGCCAAGCTTGGCACCTTCGCAGGCAAGGACGGCAAGCCAGGATTCTATGCGCTTCCCTACAAGATCGACGTTAAGGGGCTGGTCTGGTACTCGCCCGATAATTTCCAGGAAGCCGGCTACAAGGTCCCCAAGACCCAGGAGGAACTCGCCGAGCTCGAGAAGAAGATCATCGCCGATGGCGGCAAGCCCTGGTGCATCGGGCTTGGCTCCGGCGGCGCCACCGGCTGGCCGGCAACCGACTGGGTCGAGGACATCATGCTGCGCACGCAGCCGCCGGAGGTCTACGACAAGTGGGTAAAGAACGAGATCCCGTTCAACGACCCCGCAGTGGTCAACGCCATCGACCTTTTCGGCAAGATCGCCACCGACGACAAGATGGTGGACGGCGGCGCCAAGGCGGTCGCGGCGACCGACTTCCGCGACAGCCCGAAGGGCCTCTTCTCGGTGCCGCCCAAGTGCTACATGCATCATCAGGCTTCGTTCATCCCCTCTTTCTTCCCGGAGGGCGTAAAGCTCGGCCAGGATGCGGACTTCTTCAACTATCCGCCCTATGCCTCCAAGCCGGAGCTTGGCACGCCGCTGGAAGTGGCCGGAACGTTGGTGATGATCACCAAGGATTCCAAGGCTTCGCACGAGTTCATCAAGTTCCTGCAGATGCCGCTCGCGCATGAATTGTGGATGGCGCAGAAAAGCTTCGTCACCCCCTTCAAGGGAGCCAACAAGGACGCCTATGGCAGCGAAGCGCTGAAGAAGCAGGGCGAGATCCTGGTCGGAGCGACGACCGTGCGCTTCGATGGTTCCGACCTGATGCCGGGCAAGATCGGCGCCGGCGCCTTCTGGACCGGCATGATCGACCTGGTTGGCGGCAAGTCCGCCCAGGATGTCGCCACAGACATCCAGAAGAGCTGGGACGGGATCAAGTAAGCGATTGATCTGCCCGGCCGCCTGGCGGCCGGCCGTTTCATCTTCAGGGATCCGGACCTTGCCGGCCCGGATCCGACGGCGGTCGACGCCGCCCCGTTTCGTCATGAGCGCATCGACATGAAGCGCAATCCGCACGCGAGATTTTTAAAGCGGCCGATCGCGTTCCAAAACAACTGAATCGGCGCCTGGTCCCGAGGTTATCAAGCCTCGCTGGATCATCCGCAGGGGAGGAATGCATGGCGTCTCAGATTTTCTCGGCCATATTTGTCATCATCATCGGCGTCGGCGGCTGCGTTGCCTATTTCTGGGGCGCCAACAAGCTGGTCGACCTGATATTCCCATCGCGCGGCGTCGCCGGCGCTGCGGCCATCGACAATCTTCGCCGGCAAGGCCTGGTCCGGCCCTGGCTGTTCGTCGGCCCGGCAATGATCATCCTGACCATCTATCTGATCTATCCCGTGATCGAGACACTGCGGCTCTCCTTCCTCGATCGCGGCGGCATCAATTTCGTCGGTCTGGCCAACTATCAATGGGCGTTCGGTGACCGCGATTTCCGCAACTCGATCCTCAACAATGTCCTGTGGCTGGCCGTGGTGCCCGCCGCCTGCACCTTCCTTGGCCTGATCATTGCGGTGCTGACCGACAAGATCTGGTGGGGCACGATCGCCAAGAGCCTGATCTTCCTGCCGCTGGCGATCTCCTTCGTCGGCGCCAGCGTGATCTGGAAATTCATCTACGAGTATCGCGGCGAGGGCCAGGTGCAGATCGGCATCCTCAACGCCATCATCCAGCATTTCGGCGGCCAGCCGCAGGTCTGGATCTCGCTGCCGTTCTGGAACAATTTCTTCCTGATGGTCATCCTGATCTGGATCCAGACCGGCTTTGCCATGGTCATCCTGTCCTCGGCCCTGCGCGGCATTCCCGAAGAGACGCTGGAAGCCGCGGTCATCGACGGGGCCAACCCGTTCCAGATCTTCTGGAAGATCATGGTGCCGCAGATCTGGGGCACGATCGCCGTCGTCTGGACCACGATCACCATTCTGGTGCTCAAAGTGTTCGACATCGTGCTGACCATGACCAACGGCCAGTGGAACAGCCAAGTGCTGGCCAATCTGATGTTCGACTGGATGTTCCGCGGCGGCGGCGATTTTGGCCGTGGCGCGACAATCGCCATCATCATCATGATCGCGGTCATTCCGATCATGGTCTGGAACATCCGCCAGGCCAACAAAGAAACGGGAGGGCATTGAGATGGCCGTCGCGACCGGGAATTCTTTCGCCAGCCGCTTCGGCGTCCACATCGCGGTGCTGATCTTCGTGACGATCTGGACCATCCCGACACTCGGCATCCTGGTCTCCTCGCTGCGGGACAAGGACCAGATCATCGCTTCAGGCTGGTGGAATTCGTTCTCCAGCTCCAGCCAGACCGAAGCCGGCCGGCTGCCGCCCGCCTCGGCGCAGACCCAGAAGGACGGCAAGTTCGTTCTCGAGGGCAACATCTTCGGCGATGGCGCCAAGCGTGCGATCAGCGCCTTCGGCGTCAAGGCGGCGGCACCGACGCAGTATACGGCCGGCAGTTCGGCCGATCTCGGTGACGGCGTCACCCTGCAGGTCAATGCCGACGGCAGCTTCGTCATGGCTTCGCCCAAGGCGTTCGAGGGCGACCGCGGCCAGCGCGTCTATTACGCCTCGTCGGCGCCGCCGAAATTCACCACCGACAATTACAAGACCGTGCTGCTTTCCGAAGGCATCGGCCGTTCGTTCATGAACTCGCTGACCGTCACCATTCCGGCGACCGTCATCCCGATCCTGATCGCCGCCTTTGCCGCCTATGCGCTGGCCTGGATGCGCTTTCCCGGCCGGGCACTGCTGATCGCGGTCATCATCGGCCTGCTGGTCGTGCCGCTGCAGATGTCGCTGATCCCGCTGTTGAAGCTTTACAACGGCGTCGGCACGTTCTTCGGCGTGCCGTCGAAGACCTATCTCGGTATCTGGCTGGCGCATACCGGCTTCGGCCTGCCCTTCGCCATCTATCTCTTGCGAAGCTATATTGCCGGCTTGCCGCGCGAGATCATGGAATCGGCGCGCATCGACGGCGCCAGCGATTTCGAGATCTTCGTCAAGATCGTGCTGCCGCTGTCATTCCCGGTGCTGGCCTCGTTTGCCATCTTCCAATTCCTGTGGGTATGGAACGATCTGCTGGTGGCAATGGTTTTCCTGGGTACCGAAGCAGACCAGATCGTGCTGACGGCCAAGCTCAACGCACTGCTTGGCTCACGCGGCGGCGATTGGGAGATCCTGACGACATCGGCCTTTGTGACCATCATCGTGCCGCTGATCGTGTTCTTCTCGCTGCAGCGCTATTTCGTCCGCGGGCTGCTTGCCGGTTCCGTAAAAGGAGGCTGAGACCATGCAATCCGCTTTAAAGGCCAGTTCGAACCCTGACGTCGCCGCCGACCGCGACTGGTGGCGAGGTGCTGTCATCTACCAGATCTATCCACGCAGCTACCAGGATTCGAATGGCGACGGCATCGGTGACTTGAAAGGCATCATCGAACGGCTGCCCTACATCGCCGCACTCGGCGCGGACGCCATCTGGATCTCGCCCTTCTTCAAGTCGCCGATGAAGGATTTCGGCTACGACGTCTCGGATTATTGTGACGTCGATCCGATGTTCGGCACGCTGGCCGATTTCGATGCGCTGACGGCGGAGGCGCACCGGCTGGGGCTGAAGGTGATGATCGACGAAGTGCTTTCGCACACCGCAGACAGCCACCCGTGGTTCAAAGAGAGTCGGTCGACCCGCACCAATCCCAAGGCGGACTGGTATGTCTGGGCCGACGCCAGGCCTGACGGCACGCCGCCCAACAACTGGCTGTCGATCTTCGGCGGATCGGCCTGGCAATGGGACACCAGCCGCCAGCAATATTACCTGCACAATTTCCTGGCCGAACAGCCCGACCTCAACTTTCACAACCGCGAGGTCCAGGACGCGCTGCTCGACGTCACCCGCTTCTGGCTGGAGCGCGGCGTCGACGGTTTCCGCCTCGACACGATCAATTTCTACTTCCACAGCCAGGGCCTGGAAAACAATCCGCCACTGCCGCCGGAAGAGCGCAACGACCAGACCGCGCCGGCGGTCAATCCCTACAACTACCAGGATCACATCTACGACAAGAGCCGGCCGGAAAACCTCGGCTTCCTCGAACGCTTCCGCGCCCTGCTCGACGAGTATCCGGCGACCGCCGCGGTCGGCGAAGTCGGCGATTCGCAGCGCGGGCTGGAAGTGGTGGCAGCCTATACCGCCGGCGGCAAGCGCGTGCACATGTGCTATTCCTTCGACTTCCTGGCGCCGGAAAAGATCAGTGCCGGCAAGGTCCGCTCAGTGCTGGAGGCCTTCGGCAAGGTCGCCAGCGACGGCTGGTCGTGCTGGGCGTTTTCCAACCATGACGTGATGCGCCCGGCCTCGCGCTGGGCTGCCAATGAGGCCGACCCTACGGCCTATCTCAAGGTGATCTCGGCGCTGCTGATGTCACTGCGCGGCTCGGTCTGCATCTACCAGGGCGAGGAGCTCGGGCTCGGCGAGGCCGATCTGCGCTTCGAGGATCTACAGGATCCCTATGGCATCCGCTTCTGGCCGGAATTCAAGGGCCGTGATGGCTGCCGCACGCCCATGGTGTGGGATGACGGCGCCAAAAATGGCGGCTTCTCCCAGGCAAAGCCCTGGTTGCCGGTGCCGGCCAAGCATCTGTCGCAGGCAGTCAATATCCAGCAGGGCGACCAGGCTTCGCTGCTCGAGCACTACCGGCGCTTCCTCACCTTCCGCCGCGCCCATCCGGCGCTGGCCAAGGGAGATATCACCTTCATCGAAAGCCAGGGCGACACCGTCGCCTTCACCCGCGGCGCCGGCAATGAGCAGATCGTCTGTGCCTTCAACCTCGGCGCCAAGCCGGCGAAAGTTGACCTTGGTAACCGGCCGCTGCAACCTTTGCCGGGACACGGGTTTTCCGGGCAGGCGAGCACCGGTTCGATCGAACTCGGCGGCTACGGCGCCTGGTTCGGACGCATCGACTGAAATCTTTGAGGACATCACTGGGAGGAAACCAATGGCCGATGTCAATTTGAGACAAGTGAAGAAGTCCTACGGCAATCTGAACATTCTCCACGGCATCGACCTCGATATCAAATCGGGCGAGTTCATCGTCTTCGTCGGTCCGTCGGGCTGCGGCAAGTCGACCTTGCTGCGATCGATCGCCGGCCTCGAGGAAATCACTTCAGGCGAGCTCAAGATCGATGGCGAGGTGGTCAACGACGTGCCCCCGTCGAAACGCGGCATCGCCATGGTGTTCCAGTCCTATGCGCTCTATCCGCATATGACCGTCTACGACAACATGGCGTTCTCGATGAAGATCGGCAAGGAGAACAAGGCCGAGATCGACCGGCGCGTGAAACAGGCAGCCGAAATCCTGCAGCTGACCAAATATCTCTACCGGCTGCCCAAGGCGATGTCGGGCGGCCAGCGCCAGCGCGTCGCCATCGGCCGCGCCATCGTGCGCAACCCAAAGGTGTTCCTGTTCGATGAACCGCTGTCGAACCTTGACGCCGCACTGCGCGTCGCTACCCGCATCGAGATCGCCAAGCTCAAGGAATCGATGCCGGCCACGACCATGATCTACGTCACCCACGACCAGGTCGAGGCGATGACGCTGGCAGACCGCATCGTCGTGCTCAAGGACGGCCATATCGAGCAGGTTGGCACGCCGATGGATCTCTACAAGAAGCCCGGCAATCTGTTCGTCGCCCAGTTCATTGGCTCGCCGGCCATGAACATCCTGCCGGCGACCATCGAACAGACCGGCACGCCGACCGTGGTCAGCCATGTCGGCGGGCGCAAGGCCACGGTGACGATTACCACGCCCGCCTCGGCGAAGGGTGCGGCCGTGAGCTTCGGCGTGCGGCCGGAAGACCTGATTGTCGCCATCGGCACGGAGTATCTGTTCGAAGGAACGGTCGATTATGTCGAGCAACTCGGTGAGGTACAGCTGGTCTATGTCGACATTGGCCGCGCCGACCTGCCACTGGTGACCAAGCTGCCGGGCAATGTCGAGGTCAAGCGCGGCTCGACATTGCGGCTCAGTGCCAATGGCGAAGACCTGCACATCTTCGATGCGGACGGACATTCCTTCGCGCTCCAGAAACCGGAAGCAAAGGCAGCCTGAAGCGGCCAGGCCCGCTGGATCAAGGCACAAAAAAGAGCGGCGGGCCAGGCCCGCCGCTCTTTTTTGGATCGACTTTGGCTGTTAGTGGCCGAAGAGGTTCCGGTCGCTGCCCTGGGGCGCCGACTTCTGCACGTCGCCCGACGAGTTGAGCAGCTTGTAGACGGGCGAGCCGTTTTCGCGGATCGAACCCGTACGCGAGTTGTCAACCGAAGTCGCAGCAGGCGGGTTGGCGCTATTGGCGTTGTAGTTGTCGCTGCCGGCGAAAGCGCTGCCGGAAATGGCCAGAACAGCGGCGGCAGCAAGAATGATCTTCTTCATTTCAAGTCTCCTGAATTTCAAGTTTCAACAGAGCGGCAGGCAAGCCCACCGCTCCGGAGGATCGGCTGTTAGTGGCCGAAGAGGTTGCGGTCGGCACCCGTGGCAGGCGTCTGAGCAGCCGGTTCCGACTTCTTGACCGAAGCGGTGTACGAGCTGTCGACAGCAGCAGTGGCTGCAGGGGCATTCGAGCCGTAGTGGTCGCTACCAGCGAAGGCGCTGCCGGAAATCGCCAGAAGGGCGGCGGCAGTGAGAATGATCTTTTTCATTTTAAGTACTCCAGTATTTTTGCTGTCCGTCTAGCGGCGTGTCTTGGGATGAAATCGCGTCGTTCGGACAGCCCCGATGTGGGTGAGCCGTCTGCCGGATTCCAATCACGAAGTTGTTCCGTCTGGGCCATGATTTTACATCTTGTAATTTTAATAAGCATGCCGATCATCTTTTTTTGTGTATTTAATACAATTACTTAAATAAACATGCCGACCCACTCACCGAGTGTATCCGGGCGTCAGCGTTCACACCGTCCTGCACGCATTGTCAACAGAAACGAACCGTTCGGTTCGATTTTAGAAGTTGCTAATAGTCACTTTTCGATACCGTTGGCCTGTTTTCCCCGCGCCAGGAGCCGAAAAAGAGACGATTCGAAACGGCACAGATTGCTAGCCAGACCGGATCTCAGCTGTTCAATCGCTGGCCGGAGCGTTTCGTCCGGCGTGTCGCGCCGCATGGATACGATGTCGCTTTCATGCCGATGTCGCGATCGTTGCCGTGGTTAGATCATGGCATCTCAGGTGCCGCTTCGTGACGACGGGGCGGAGAATTGGGAAGCCGGTCAAAGTCCGGCGCTGCCCCCGCAACGGTGGTGGAGTTCAAGTCGCAACGGGAGACCACTGGGCGAAAGCCTGGGAAGGTGTCGCGACCGTCCGCAAGGACACTCCAGAGCCCGGAAACCAGCCCGAGATATTTGAACTCGACTGATCGCGGTGGGCGGTCAAGAGGCGGATGGTGCATGCCCGGCTTCCGCCGGCCTGCGTCCGGTCCTTCCTCCGTCACCACCAGTTCAGTCCTTGAAGTATGAGGACAGGACATGGATGCTCGCAACGACATGCTGAGGCTCTTGAACAGCCGCAGGGACGGGTTCTCGCTCGAACAACCCTTCTACACCGACCCGGACTACTTCAAGCTGGACATGGAGCTGATCTGGTATCGCGACTGGCTGTTCATCGGCCATGATTGCGAACTGCCGAAGCCCGGCAGCTTCATCACCGTGCAGATCGGCGACTATCCGGTCGTGCTGGTGCGCGACCAGCAGGGCAAGATCAACGCTTTCCACAATTCCTGCCGCCATCGCGGCAGCCGTGTCTGCAACACCGACAAGGGCACCGCCGCCAAACTGGTCTGCCCCTATCACCAGTGGACCTATGAGCTGGACGGCCGCCTGCTGTTCGCCCGCCAGATGGCCGACGGTTTCGACAAGAGCCAGTTCAGCCTGAAGCCGGTCGCCTGCGAAAGTGTCGCCGGCTACATCTTCATCTGTTTGGCAAAGGAGCCGGCCGACTTCGCACCGATGCGGGCGATGATCGAACCCTATCTCAAGCCACACCGGCTGGGCGAGGCGAAGGTCGCCTTCGAGAGCACCATTGTCGAGAAGGGCAACTGGAAACTCGTCTGGGAAAACAACCGCGAATGCTACCATTGCGCCGGTAACCACCCGGAACTCTGCAAGACCTTCCCGGAAGCACCGACCGTGACCGGCGTGCAAGGCGCCGACAGCGATCCCGAAATGCTGGCGCACTGGGCGAAATGCGAGGCCGCCAGCCTGCCGAGCAAGTTCCGCATCGATCCGGCCGGACAATACCGCGCCACGCGCGCACCGCTGCTGCGCGATGCGGTCAGTTACACGATGACCGGCAAGCGCGCGGTGAAGAAGAACCTGTCCGACAGCGTCTCGGCCGACCGCATCGGCACCTTGATGCACTATCACTACCCGACGACGTGGAACCACATCCTCATCGACCATGCCGTTACTTTCCGCGTGCTGCCGATCAGCGCCACGGAAACCGCGGTGACAACCAAATGGCTGGTGCACAAGGATGCGGTCGAGGGCGTCGACTACGATCTCGCCGAGCTCATCCATGTCTGGACCGAGACAAACGACCAGGACCGCCGCATCGTCGAGGAAAACGCCTTTGGCATCCTGTCGCCGGCCTATGAACCCGGCCCCTATTCGGAGCTGCATGAGGGCGGCGTGATCCAGTTCGTCGACTGGTACGCGCGCTTCATCGGTCCGCGCCTTGCCGAAGGCGGCCGGCCGGCGCTGCGCAGCGTGGCTTGAGAGGTTAAGGAATGAACGCGATGACTGACCTTGGCCTTTATCGCCATCTCGATCAGATGGCGCCCTGGAACGACAGGCTCCAGGTGCTGGAAGTGATCGGCGTCAGCGACGAGGCGCCTGACGTGAAGACCTTCACCTTTCGCTCCGACAACCAGACCTGGTTCCGCTACAAGCCGGGCCAGTTCGTGACGCTGGAGCTGCCGGCGCCAGACGGGCCGCTGATGCGCACCTATACGCTGTCGTCGTCGCCGTCACGGCCGTTCTCCATCGCGGTGACGGTGAAGGCGCAGGCAGGCAGCATCGGCACACGCTGGATGTTCGACCATCTGAAGCCCGGCTCGCACGTCAAAGCCTATGGACCGAGTGGCGACTTCTCGCTGCACAGCCATCCGGCGGCCAAATATCTGTTCATCTCGGCCGGTTCGGGCGTGACGCCGATGATGTCGATGCTGCGCTGGCTGAACGACTGCGCGCCATGGACCGATGTCGGCTTCGTCAATTGCGCACGGCGCGCCGAAGAGATCATCTTCCGCAAGGAGCTCGAACTGCTCGGCGGCCATATGCCGGGCCTGTCGCTCGGCTTCATGATCGAGGAGCGGTCGAGCCGCGAGGGCTGGTACGGCCATATGGGCCGCATCGACGCCATCCGGCTGCCGCTGCTCGCGCCCGATTTCCGCGAACGTGAAATCTTTTGCTGCGGCCCCGATCCTTTCATGCGTGCCGTGCGTGGCATGCTGGACGCTTCTGGTTTCGACATGACGAAGTATCACCAGGAAAGCTTTGCCGCGCCTGCGGTGGAGGAAATCCCGGCGCCATTCGCAGCGCCGGCGCAAGACGGCGCGGCTGTTCCCTTCGAAGCCGCAACCCCGATCCGGTTCGCGCTTTCGGACGTCGACGCCGAATGCGTCGCCGGCCAGACCGTGCTGCAGACGGCACGTTCTTCGGGCGTGCGGATACCTGCCGCCTGCGAATTCGGTCTGTGCGGAACCTGCAAGGTGAAGAAGGTCTCCGGCGCTGTCGAGATGAGCCACAATGGCGGCATCCTCGATCACGAGATCGATGACGGCTTCATCCTGGCCTGTTGCTCGAAGCCGCTGTCAGCGCTCGAAATCGAAGCGTGATCCACTTGGCGACCAACTGAGTCCCGAAATGCTCGGCGCCTTGCCAGCACCGGTTGCCTTGCCAACAAAGAACCGAGCGTTTACAGGCGTTGTAGGTGAAGCGATCCTGCTGGGGGGCGGAATTGCGGGGCGGGGCGACGATAATGCGTGATTCCAATGTCTATGCGGTTGCGAACAGGGATATTGTCTTCGAATCCTTCGATGGCGAGGCCGTGGTGCTCAACCTTGCGAATGGCAAATATTTCGGCTTCTCAGATTCCGGCAGCAGGGTTTGGCAGGCGCTTTCGTCGGGGATCGATGCCCAGGCCCTGATCGGGCTGGCCGCAGGCGGCTCGACAATAGCTGCGGCCGAACTCGACCACTTCATATCGCAATTGCTCGACCTGGGATTGCTGGCACGTCTGGAAGCGACGGCGCAACCGCTGCCGGGCGAGCTGCCCGCCGAACTTGCCGCCACGAGCGAGCCGCTCCATGTGAGCATTCACGACGACCTCGCCGACCTGATCATTGTGGATCCCATACACGAGGTCGAGGAACCCCTGGGCTGGCCGGCGGTCAAGCAGGCATCCTGACGGGCCGGTTGCGGCTGGGATAGAGGCGCAGGATGCCGCGCGTCACGCTCGAAACCCTGCCGGATTACGCCCGGTATCTCATCACCGCCGCCGAAAGTGTGGCTAAGGATTATCCGGCCACGCGTAAGGTCCAGCTGCCCCGACTGGAACTGATCGCTCATGTCGGTCCCGGGGTGCTTGCGGATGCGTTTGGTCATGCTTTCGTGGAGGCCGCGCAAGACCAGCGGGAATCGCTGGCATGCCGCATCTTCATCGTCCATCCCGGCATCGCCGGCATCCCCGAGCCGGCGCGATGGGGCGACGCGCATTTCACCGAACACGGCTTTGCCGAACGGCTCGCCGAGGCCGGGCTGCGTGGCCATTATTTTCACGATCTGGATTTCTGGCAGGTCTACGATCCGCAACGTCGCACTGGCGTGCAACTGATGGAAGCGGCCGATGCCTTTCCGCCCTGGGAGCCGACAGCGCCGCTGCGGGCATTCCTGCACTGGGAGTATGCGGCGCGCGGCATGCGGCTGACCCATGCCGGCACGCTCGGTGCCAATGGCAAGGGCGTGCTGATCGCCGGTGCGGGCGGCGCCGGCAAATCCGGCACCGTCGCCGCCGGTTTGCTCAACGGGCTGGACAGCGTCGGCGACGACTACGTGCTGATCGATCTTGCCGGCGGCGTGACCGCGCGACCCCTGTTTTCAACGCTGAAACAGGATCCGCGAGGTTTCGCCCGGCTGGGCCTGAAGCAGCGACTGAAGATCGCGAGCCCTTTGAACTGGCAAGGCAAGCACACGTTTCACATTGCCGACATCGCGCCCCGGCCGGTGCCCGCAGCGCTGGACATCGCTGCGCTGGTGGTGCCACATATCGGCGGTGGCGAGACGAGTTCGATCATGCCGGTGTCGCGTCGAGACGCCATGATAGCACTGGCGCCGTCGGGCATCATGCAGATGCCGGGGGAGCGCGAAAGCGGCTTCCGTTTCTTCGGCGACCTCACCCGGCTGCTACCAAGCTACCGTCTGTCCTTGGGAACGCATCCTAAGGAGATCGCCGGCACTGTTGCGGATTTTCTAACGCGGGTTGCCTCGTGAAGTTGAGCGTGATCATGCCTGTCTACAACCGCGAACGCTATGTCGTTTCGGCCTTGCGCTCGCTGGTCCGCCAGGGCGATGCCGCCGATCTCGACATCATCGTCATCGACGACGGTTCGACGGATGGTTCGGCAGAGGCCGTCCGCTCGATGATGGTCGAGAACCCCTGCATCCGCCTGTTCCGGCAAGAGAACATGGGCGTTGCCAAGACACGCAATGCCGGGCTGAGGCAGTTGCCCGCGGACACCGAATTCGTGTCCTTCCTGGATTCGGACGACATCTCCCTGGCCGAGCGCTTCAAGACCGATCTTGCGCATTTCCGCGCCACCCCCACCCTGGAGTTGACCTATTCACTGATGACCCTGGCTGACCGGATTGACGACGAGCGGCTGGAGCCTACATTTGATAGCCGCACCATGACGGTCCGGGGAATTTCGCTGAGCACTGCCTTGTTTCGCAGGAGTCTTGTCGAGCGAACGGGCCAGTTCGACGAGGAGTTCGAGCAGTCCGAGGACACCGACTATCTGCTGCGGGTTTTCGAAAGCGGTCCGAACTACGAATTGCTGGACAGCGTCGCGATCTACTACCGGCGCCACGCGGGGAATGTAACCAGGGAACACGGCGATAGGGTCCGCAATCATTTGCGCGCAATCCACAAGTCGATTCGGCGGCGCAAGGCCGATCCGTCGCTGCGCGAGATTCCGGGTATTTTCGAGATGAAGAGCCCCTTGAATGATTGGCCGATGACGTGATGCCGGGCGCAATCGGATCAGATCCAGCAGATCTGGAACGGTCGTGGAGGCTGAGCGTGATCATGCCTGTCCACAACCGTGAGGGCCTTGTCGGCCCGGCCCTGCGCTCGCTGCTCAGGCAGCGCGACGCCGCCGATCTCGATATCATCGTCATCGATGACGGCTCGACCGACGGATCGGCCGAGGCGGTGCGCTCGATAATGCGTGAGAACCCCTGCATCCGCCTGTTTCAACAACCCAACATGGGAGTGACCCGGGCACGCAACACAGGGTTGAGACTGCTTGGGCCAGAAACGGGACTGGTCTCCTTTCTGGATTCGGACGATATTTCCCCGGTTGGGCGCTTTGCGGCCGATATCCAACTCTTCCGTGACGATCCCGAGCTGGATCTCACCTATTCAAGGATGATGCTGGTCGACAAGATCGACGACGAGCGCCTGGAGCCTGCCGCTGACAGCCGCAGCATCACGGTCCGCGGCATCCATTTGTCGGCGGCGATCTTCACGCGCCGGCTTGTCGAGCGTATCGGTGTCTTCGATGAAGCCTTCAATCAGGCAGAGGACACGGACTACCTGCTGCGCACTTTTGAAAGCGGGCCAAGATACGTTATGCCCGAGACCGTGGCCCTCTATTACAGACGCCATCCCGGTAACATGACTCGACAAACCGAGGTCCAGTCCCGTGAATTCATGCGCGCCATCTACAAGTCGATGACCCGCCGCAAGGCAGATCCGACCTTGCGGCGGATCGAAGGCATCTTCGAACTCAAGGATCTCGCTGACTGGCAGTTCATTTGATGAGTGGATACGGCATCGTCATCCCGGCTTTCAACGCCAGCAGCACCATTGCCGAGACGCTGCGATCGGTCGCCGCCCAGACGGTTCGACCGGAACTGGTGGTGATCGTCGATGATGGTTCGACCGACGATCTCGCGTCGGCGGTCAGCGATACGGACCTGCCGCTACACTTGTTGCGGCAGGAGAATGCCGGACCTGGCAGCGCCACGACCCGAGGCATCGCCGCGCTGTCGACGCCGCTCATTGCGACGCTCGACGCGGACGACCTCTGGCTGCCGAACAAGATCGAAAGACAGCTCGCGCATCTCGAAAAATCTCCCGCGACAGCGGGGGTTTTCTGTCATTGGCGCAATTTCCGCAACGACCAGCCCGACGCGCCTGAGGCTACTTCCGTGCCCGGCTGGTCACGCACCACCATGATGATCCGCCGTGCGGTCGCCGAGACCGTTGGACCAATCGTCGATCCACCGGGCGGCCGTGGCGAAATGATCGACTGGATCGCCCGGGCGCGCGAGGCAGGCCTTGCTCTCGACATGCTGGAGGAGGCTTTGGCGCTGCGCCGCATCCGGCCGGGCAGCCTGTCCTATGGACGCGATGCGGCACGCGACCGCGGCTATCTCCAGGTGGCGCGCCTCGCCATGCTGCGGCGGGCGCAGAACAAGGCCGGCTCGGGCTGATGGCTGATATCCGCCGCGTCACCCGCCGCTTCCCGGATTATGGCTGGTCCTGGCCGACGGGCGGGCTCGACCAGTTGCTCAAGGCCGCACTTCTTCCAGACGAGGAAGCCGCAGCCGCTAGCGCCGGCCGCTGGCTGGACGAAAACGATATCGATCTCGTCTCGTTTCGCGAGCACCGGCTGCTGGCCGCGATCTCCGACCGGTTCGGCAGGAAGTTGGCCGGCCATTCCGCCTATCCGCGTCTCGTCGGCCTGCAGAAGATGCTGTGGACCAAATCGCGCATGGCGATGCGGGAAGCAGAACCGGCGCTGAAGGCGATGGCCGATGCGGGATGCCAGGTGATGCTGATCAAGGGCGCCAGCCGCATTGCGTTGAACGCCTCGGCACAGCGCGGCCGGGTGGCGCATGACATCGACATATTGGTGCGGCCGCAGGACATGCAAACGGCTTTTGACGTGCTGCGCGACGGCGACTGGCAAATCGCCACCGGGGTCAGCCCGCAATATCTGAGGACAAGACTGGCTTCACTGCGCTCGATGAATTTCTTCAAGGGCAATCTTGGCGACATCGACCTGCACCAGCTCGCCTATGACGGTTCGCAGCGCAGCGAGGAAGACGACCTGGCCATATGGCAACGGGCTGATAGCGCCGAGTTCAGCGGCGTCGGCGTGCTGGTGCCGTCGCCCGCCGACCGCATCGCGCTTGCCATCGCGCATGGCGGGCTCGACGCCCACACGCATAGCGACTGGCTGGTCGATTGCGCCGTGGCCATCCGCGGCGGCGATGTCGACTGGGATGTGTTCCTCGATGTTGTCGCCAGGCGCGGCCTTGCCGTTGCCTCGGCGGTGGCGCTCTCTTACCTCACGCTTGAAACAGGCGTGGCGGTGCCGGACCGGGTGCTGGCGCGCGTGCTTGATATGGCCGACCGCACCGGCCTTTCGCGGTGGTCGGCCGTGCTGCAGGCCAAGCCACGGACCGATTTCGGCAGGCTGGTCTGGTTGTCGCGCGGCCTTGCCAAGCAGTTGCGGCTGCGGCGCAAGAGCGGCCGGCTGCGGCAGGAGCCGTCAGCCAAAGCATGGCGCGGCAGGCCAGCCCGCCGCGAACCGCTGGAAGCACCATCGCCATCGGTGCTCTCCCAAGCCATACCCTGCCCGCCAACGGCGGGAGAGATGATGCTGGACATCACGGTCAGGATCAGTGTTCCACCGGTCCGGCGCCGCATCGAGATGGAGATCAATGCCGATGACCACCATGTCGCGCGCCTGCGCGCCATGGCCATCAGCCGGTCCGGCAAGGAACGGGTGCTGCATTTTCGCGGCAAGGTGACGCTTGATGGGCAAAGGCATGCCTTGACGCTGGAGGCGCGACCTTCCCGGCAATTCCGGCAATGGGACGATGCTGCGGCGGTCGCGACCTATGGCGCGCTGCCCTTCCAACTGATCTCTGCGGCATTTTCGCCGCTGCGCTGAGAACCACGCGGCTCCGGGGCTAAGATGCCTGGCTATCGGCTGCGCCCAAAACAACGTCCCTGCGTTCGCGGGCCCTGATCTCGGCAAGCATCCATACCGACAGCGACAACGGCACCAGGACACCGATGCCAAGCCCGACGCCGTTCACCAAATGAGCGATGGCCGGGTAGAGCCAGACCAGCGCCAGGAAGAGCCGAGGTATGTTGGCGCGCGTCAAAAACAGATATGCGACGGCAACGGCAAGACCCACCGTGTCGTAGCTGTAGCCATAAGGCGTCGCAACGGTTGCCAGCACGGCGGTGAGAACCACTCTTTCGCCATGCTGGACCTGCCGCCAGGGCAGCCACGCCCAGATGGCGGCGGCGATGGCCGCGATCGTCGCAATGGCCTGCATTGCATAGGCGACCGTCAGCCCCGCCCCGCTTGCGCGCGCCAGGAAGAACATGGTTGCGGCGTTGGCCTGGTAAGGCTGCGGATAGGGTGCCTCCAGTATTGCCGTCATCAGGGGGCGGGTTTCGGTCCAGAACAGGTGCCAGACGTCGAAGCCGAGCGAGGCGCCCGTCAGGATGAACAGCGCCGCCGATGACAAAGCGGCGGCAACGATGGCGCGCCAATTGCCGCTGGCCAGCAGGCAGAACGGGACCAGAATACCCAGATGCGGCTTGACCGTCAGCAACCCGAACAGCAGCCCGGCCAGGATCGGCCGCCTAGGTGCTACGACCAGTCCACCGATGAGGAAGGCGGTGGTCAAGGCGCCGTTCTGACCGAAGATAGCGTTGATGAAGACGGCCGGGCACACAAGGATGGCCGCTTGCGCAAGCATGCCCATTTTCAACGGCCGCACCGCCAGCCACAGGCAGAAGACGGTGCCGAAGGTCCAGATAAAATAGGCCGAGAAAATCGGCAGCAGCGCAAGCGGCGCGCCGAAGATGAGGATGCTGGGCGGGTAGCTCCATTCCTGATTGGGAAGATCGGGCGAAAACATCCGCCGCAAGGCCGCGCGATAAATGTCGACGTCGAACAGCCAGGTCACATGGCCGTCGAGCGCCATGCGCCCGCCTGCCCACAGATTGGTGAAGTCCCAATAAGGCAACCGGTCGCTGAGCTCGGAGAAGCCGTGTTCATCGAAGGTCCACAGGGCAAGGTGGTAGCGCAGCCCGATCAGAATTCCGGTGCACAGCACAAGTGCCGCGAAACGCAAATCGGATTGGGTGCGGGCAGTTTGATTGACCGGTGTCATCGCGCAGTTTTCCAAGACCCTGGCAGCCTTGATAAGCGATGCGCGTTAAGATCGGCTTATGCGGAGCCGTCGTCCGGTCTGGTCACCCGCCGCAGAGTCAGATTGATCCTGCCGCCGTTCTTGAGCAGGGCCGAGGTCGACGGATAGATGCGGTCGACGCCGTGGAAGGCGAGACGGCCCTCGCCGCCGAGCACGACTACGTCGCCGCTCTTCAGCCGGAATGATTTGGTGCCGCCTTCGCGCGTGGCCTGGCCGACCCTGAACAGGCAATCGTCCCCCAGCGAGACGGAGACGACGGGTGCCGAGAGATCAGCCTCGTCGCGGTCCTGGTGCAGGCCCATCTTTGCTTCGGCCGTGTAGAAATTGATCAGGCAGGCCTGCGGCGGATTTGGATAGCCCGATACCTGCCGCCACAGATCGAGCAGGCCGTCGGGAATTGGCGGCCATGGCTCTCCAGTCAGCGGATGCGTCGCCTGGTAGCGATAACCCCGTTCCTTGTCGGTGACCCAGCCGAGCGGGCCGCAATTGGTCATGCGCACGCTCATCTCCTTGCCGGTGCGCGGCATGGCCGGCACGAACAGCGGCGCCCGCTGGACGATGCCTCTGACCGCCTCGACCAGTGCCTCCTGAACAGGGCGGGAGAGATAGGCCGGCATGTGGCGGACGCCCTTGGGCAGAACGAGCATGGATTGGCGCACCTTGAGATGGTTCGGACCCGCAAGATGCCACCATCGAAAGAAAACGGCGACCCGAAAGCCGTCACCGATGTCACCGCAATTGCAAATGCCGAGATGGGCGGTGAATTCGCGCCCCGGCTTCGCGAAAGGCGGTTGACGGATAAATATGAATTTCATAGTCAAGTTTAGAACTTGAGCGTTTAAATCAACAAATTGGATGTCGGCGAGAGAGAGAGGCCGCCGGCGGCGAATGGGAAAGAGCGAGGCATATCGACGTGACGTTTCATGAGAGGTTTCACATGGTCAGGTGTGGCAGGGTCTGGGGCCGGGGATTTCTCGCCACAACGTGTCTGGCGACACTGCTAGGCGCTCATCCAGCACTTGCGCAGCAAACCGGCACCCGGACACAAGATGGCACGCTCGAACCGATCAGGGTTGACGGCAAGGCCGGTCGGGACAATTCCGGGATGACGACAAGACGGTGGCCGCCAAGCGCAGCGCCGGTGCGACCAAGACGGATACGCCGCTCATCGAAACGCCGCGCTCCGTCTCGGTAGTGACACGTAAGGAGATCGCGGAACGCGGCGCGCAGGACATCATCGAGGCGGTGCGCTATTCGGCGGGCGTCAGCACCGGCGCCTATGGCTTCGATCCGCGCTTCGACCAGATCTATATCAGGGGCTACGACGCCACCACGCTCGGCGACTACAAGGACGGCCTGCGCCAGCCCTACATCAATTATGGCACGTTCCGCACCGACCCCTATTCGCTCGAACGCGTCGAGCTCATCAAGGGACCGGTGTCGGTGCTTTACGGCGCGGGAACGCCGGCCGGCATCGTCAACAAGGTGCCCAAGCTGCCGACCGAGGACAGGATCCGCGAAGTCGAGTTGCTCTATGGCACGAAGGACAGGGCACAGGCGGCCTTCGATTTCGGCGGCCCGGTCAAGGAAGGCAGCGACGAGTTCCTCTACCGGATCGTCGGCCTGGCGCGAAACGGCGACACCAATTTCGACATCGCCGACGACCGCTATTTCCTGCAGCCGTCGCTGACCTGGAATCCCGATGCCGCGACCTCCTTCACCATCTACGGGCTGGCTCAGGCCGACGAGACCGATTCTAATGTCGGCGTGATCACCGACCCGTCGGGAAAGATCCACGTTCTGCGCGAGAGCGATCCGGACTATGATTACCAGAAGATCCGGCAGCAGCAGATCGGCTACAAGTTCGAGCACGATTTCGGCGACGGCATCACGGTGCGCCAGAATGTTCGATATTCACATCTGGATTTGAGGTCGCGCTATCTCGCGGTCGCCAGTTGGACGGGTACAGTCGCGCATCGTTATGCGAATTCGATCCGCGACGAAATGAATGTGCTCCAGGCCGACAACCAGGTCGAGGCCAGGTTCGACACCGGGGCGTTGGCCCATACAGTGCTTATCGGCCTCGACTATACGAACCTGACCTCGTCCTTCGGCTATGGGGCGGGGCCGACCAACCCTGCCTATGATTTCGACATCGCCAATCCGACTTACGGCGTTTCCGGCCCGACGCCGCATTACAATATCACGACGTCCGACGCGGATCTGGGCCAGACCGGCATCTACGCACTGGATCAGGTCGAACTGGACAGATGGCGCTTCACACTTGGCGGACGCCAGACCTGGGTCGAGCAGACGCGTGCGTACGGTGACGGCAGTTCCGAAGGCTTGAACAAGAACGCGTTCAGCGTACAGGCCGGCGCCCTCTATCTGTTCGACAATGGCGTTGCACCTTTCGCGAGTTATGCGACCTCGTTCGAGCCGGTCACGAACCGGTCCGAGTCAGGCGACATCCTTCAGCCGACCAAGGGTCAGCAGTTCGAACTGGGCATCAAATATCAGCCGCCGGGAACCGACATCCTCCTGTCGGCGGTCGCCTATCATCTCGTTGAGAAGAACAAGCCCGTCGTCGTCAACGCCAACACGGGCACCTACCGCGCGCTGGGCGAAGTCACCAGCAACGGCTTTGAACTCGAGGCGCGCGCCGGCATTTTGCACGGACTGGATGTGATCGCGGCCTACAATTACAACCATGCCGAGATCACAGACGCTTTCGACACAACGGAGATCGGCAAGGTTCCGGCCGTCACGCCCGCGCATGTCGCGAGCCTCTGGGCCAACTACAAGTTCGATGAGGGCAGTGCCGTGCCAGGCCTTTCGGTCGGCGCCGGCGTGCGGCTGCAGAGCGCCACCTATACCGACACGTCAAACACCGCCAAGAATGACGCCGCGGTCTATCTCGATGCCTCGGCATCCTATGATTTCGGCGCCATCGACAAGAAGTATGAAGGTGTTTCCGCCGCCTTCGCCGTCCGCAACATCGCCGATGAGCGCGCGACGGTATGCAACAGCGGCTATTGCTACATGGGCCAGGGCCGCAACATCACGGCCTCGCTGAAACACAGCTGGTAAAATCGAAAGCGCCGTCCTTTCGGATGCGCGGCGCGAAATGGGAAGTCGCTTTACACACACGCGCCAAGTGTGGCGCTTAATCGTTGTCCACCCGGCCGCGCAGCTTCTTGATCGTGCCGCGTCCGGCCTTGCTCTTCAGTCGCCGCTCCACCGCACCTTTCGTCGGCCGGGTCTTCTTGCGCGGCGGTGGTGGTGGCTCCGCGGCCTTGGCGACGAGTGCTGTCAGTCTTGCCCGGGCGTCGGCCCGGTTCTGTTCCTGGGTGCGAAAGCGCCCGGCCTCGATGACGATGACGCCGTCCTTGGTGGCGCGCTGGCCGGCAAGCTTGATCGTGCGCTCGCGAACACGTTCCGACAGGCCGGCCGCGTTGGCCGCGTCGAAGCGCAGCTGCACCGCGGTCGCCACCTTGTTGACGTTCTGGCCGCCGGGACCCGACGAGCGGATGAAATCCTCGTGCAGGTCGCCCGGGTGGATCACGGCCTCGCCTGAAATGATGATGTCGTCGTCGATGGGCATGGCGCAGTCATGGCGCGGCGGCATCAAAAGAAAAGGCCCGATCGAAATCGGGCCTTCACTGGTGCCGAGCGGTTTGACTGCTACTCCGCCGCTTCCTGCATGCGGGGCGCCGCACCCATGACGGTTGCATCGACATGCGGCTCGAACTTCTCGAAATTGACCGCGAACATGCCGACCAGCCGTGCCGCCTGGCGGTCATAGGCTGCCTTGTCGGCCCAGGTCGAGCGCGGGTCGAGAATGGCGCTGTCGACGCCAGGCACGGCCACAGGCACTTCGAAGCCGAAATTGGCGTCGCGGCGGAAGGCGCCTGTCTTCAACGAGCCGTCGAGGGCGGCGGCAAGCAAGGCGCGTGTCGCCTTGATCGGCATGCGCTTGCCGATGCCGTAGGCGCCGCCGGTCCAGCCGGTGTTGACCAGCCAGCAATCGGCGCCATGCAGTGCGATGAGTTCGCGCAGCAGATTGCCGTACTCCGACGGGTGGCGCGGCATGAATGGCGCGCCGAAGCAGGTCGAGAACGTCGCCTCGGGCTCGGTGACGCCCTTTTCGGTTCCGGCAACCTTGGCCGTGTAGCCGGACAGGAAATGATACATCGCCTGCGCCGGGGTCAGCCGCGCGATCGGCGGCATCACGCCGAAGGCATCGGCCGTCAGCATGATGATGTTCCTGGGATGACTGGCGCGCCCGGTCTTCGAGGCATTGGGGATGAAGTCGAGTGGGTAGGCGCAGCGTGTGTTTTCGGTCAGCCTTCCGTCGTTGAAATCCGGTACGCCATCTGCGTCGAGCACGACATTTTCCAACACCGTGCCGAAACGCTGCGTGGTGGCAAAGATTTCCGGCTCGGCTTCCGCCGACAGCTTGATCGTCTTGGCGTAGCAGCCACCCTCGAAATTGAAGATGCCGTGCGGGCCCCAACCATGCTCGTCATCGCCGATCAGCGTGCGCGACGGATCGGCCGACAGCGTCGTCTTGCCGGTTCCGGAAAGGCCGAAGAAGATGGCGGCGTCACCTGCCGGCCCCTCATTGGCCGAGCAATGCATCGGCATCACGCCCTTTTCCGGCAGGAGATAGTTGAGCATGGTGAACACCGACTTCTTCATCTCGCCGGCATAGGAGGTGCCGCCGATCAGCACGATCTTGCGGGTGAGATCGACGGCGATCACCGTCTCGGTGCGGCTGCCGTGGCGGGCCGGATCGGCGCGGAAGGACGGCAGGTCGATGATCGTCATCTCAGCCACGAACTGCTCGAGTTCAGCCTGGTCGGGGCGGATGAGCAGGTTGCGGATGAACAGTGAGTGCCAGGCAAATTCGGTGATTACGCGCGTGGGCAGCTTCAGTTCCGCATCGGCGCCGCCGACCAGGTCCTGCACGTAGAGATCCTTGTCCACGGCGTGGGCAAGAAAATCGGCGAACAGCGTCTCGAACTGGGCCGGCGAAATCGCCTTGTTGTTGTCCCACCAGACATGTGGCTCGGTGGCACCGTCGCGGACGACGAACTTGTCCTTGGGCGAGCGGCCTGTATGCTGGCCGGTCTCGGCCACCAGCGCGCCATGCGCGGTCAGTCGGGCTTCGCCACACCGGATCGCCTCCTCGTAAAGGGCGGCCGCGCCGAAATTGTAGCGCACCACACCGGTGGTTTTCAGGCCGATACGATCGATCGGGCAAGCAGGATTGCGTTTGCCGACTTCCGACATTGGTGTCCCTTCTTCGATTTTCCGCATCTTTGCCGGCGCGTTTCCGGCACGCCCACTACGCAGGCTGACATGGTCAGAACCAGAAAAGCCAAATGATATCAAATCATTAATCGATTTAAATATTTTGAAAGTTGTTTAAATCGTTTATATATGCGAAAAGTTTCACGGTTGCCCAAAGGATTGGCGATGTTCGTTCGTCCAATCCATGTCGAGGTTGAATTGTGGCCGGCGGCACCCCGCGCGTGACAGCGGACAAGGCCTATGCCACATTTTGTACCTAATTTGTCCTGCAAAAGCCCCTTCTCTACGAAAGAAGGGACAGCTCATGAGGGAGCCGCTTGAAATGGCAACAATCGCGCTTGTCGATGACGACCGCAACATTCTGACGTCTGTGTCGATAGCCCTGGAATCCGAGGGGTATCGCGTCGAGACCTACACGGATGGTGCGTCCGCGCTGGAAGGCCTGGCGGCACGTCCGCCGAATCTTGCCATTCTCGACATCAAGATGCCGCGCATGGACGGCATGGAGCTTTTGCGCCGGATGCGCCAGAAGTCCGACCTGCCGGTGATCTTCCTGACCTCCAAGGACGACGAGATCGATGAATTGTTCGGCCTCAAGATGGGCGCCGACGATTTCATCCGCAAACCATTCTCGCAGCGCCTGCTGGTCGAGCGGGTGCGCGCGGTGCTGCGCCGGGCCAGTGCCCGTGAGGCAGCCGCCAAGACGCCCAGCCAACAGGCCCGTTCGCTCGAGCGCGGCCAGCTTGTCATGGACCAGGAGCGCCACACCTGCACCTGGAAGGGCGAGCCGGTGACGCTCACCGTCACCGAATTCCTGATCCTGCATTCGCTGGCGCAGCGCCCCGGTGTCGTAAAAAGCCGTGATGCGTTGATGGATTCGGCCTATGATGAGCAGGTCTATGTCGATGACCGCACGATCGACAGCCACATCAAGCGGTTGCGCAAGAAGTTCAAGGCTGTCGACGACGACTTCGAGATGATCGAAACCCTTTACGGAGTCGGATATCGGTTCCGCGAAGCGTAATTTGATGTATGTCGCCCATAAGCGGTCCCGGGTCTGGGGCCGCGACATGCGTCAAACCACGGATTAGGCGGGAGCTGCTATTCGATGGCAGTGGAAGCACAGCGAACACGACCGACGGGCGCCGCCAGGCGGCCGTCGCGCATCATGCCGTCCTTCGTGTCGAAAATCACGGTGCCGATGCGCCGCTTCCTCGGCCACCACATCTTTTCCAGCCTGACGCGGCGCATCCTCTTCCTCAACCTCGCTGGTCTGGCCGTCCTGGTCACCGGCATCCTCTATCTCAACACCTTCCGCGACGGGCTGATCGACGCCCGCGTCGAAAGCCTGATGACGCAGGGCGAGATCATCGCCGGCGCGATCGCGGCTTCGGCAACGGTCGAAACCGATTCGATCAGCATCGACCCGGAGAAGCTGCTTGAGCTGCAGGCCGGCGAGAGCTTGGGACCAGGCTCGGACCAGCTCGACAATCTCGATTTTCCGATCAATCCCGAGCGTGTCGCACCGGTGCTGCGGCGACTGATCTCGCCGACGCGCACGCGAGCCCGCATCTATGACCGCGACGCCAACCTGCTGCTCGATTCCCGCCACCTCTATTCGCGCGGCCAGATCCTGCGCTATGATCTGCCGCCGGTCGACGAGGAAGAGCCCGACCTTATCGAGCGCGTGCAGAAGTTCATCTTCGACTTCTTCCGCAACACCGACCTGCCGGTCTATCACGAGCAGCCAGGCGGTAACGGCGCGGCCTTCCCGGAAGTGGTCAAGGCACTGACAGGCAGCCCGTCGACCATCGTGCGCGTCTCGGAACAGGGCGAGCAGATCGTTTCGGTGGCGGTGCCGATCCAGCGCTTCCGCGCCGTCCTCGGCGTGCTGATGCTGTCGACGGAAGGCGGTGACATCGACAAGATCGTTGCCGCCGAGCGCAAGGCGATCCTGCGCGTCTTTGGCATCGCGGCCCTCGTCACCGCCATCCTGTCGATGCTTCTGGCCTCGACCATCGCCAACCCGCTGCGCCGGCTCTCCGCCGCGGCGGTCCGGGTCAGGCGCGGCGTCAAGAGCCGTGAGGAAATCCCCGACTTTTCCGACCGCCAGGACGAGATCGGCAATCTGTCGATCGCCGTGCGCGACATGACCAACGCGCTCTACGCCCGCATCGAGGCGATCGAAAGCTTCGCCGCCGATGTTTCCCATGAATTGAAGAACCCGCTGACCTCGCTGCGCAGCGCGGTGGAAACCCTGCCGCTGGCCAAGAACGACAATTCGCGCAGCCGGCTGATGGAGATTATCCAGCACGACGTCAAACGGCTGGACCGCCTCATCACCGACATCTCCGACGCCTCCCGGCTCGACGCCGAGCTCGCGCGGGAGGATGCAGGCACGGTCGACCTGAAGAAATTCATCACCGACCTTGTCGCCGTGTCGCGTGAGGCCACGCGCAACAAGAAGGCGGTCGAGATCGAACTTAAGGTCGCCAAGCTGCCGCAGGGCGTCAAAGGCTATGTCGTCGTCGGCCATGACCTGCGCATCGGCCAGGTCGTCACCAATTTGATCGAGAATGCCCGTTCCTTCGTTCCCGACGACCATGGCCACATCAGCCTGTCTCTGGCGCGCGCCGGCAAGTTCAACATCCTGACCGTCGACGACAATGGCCCCGGCATCCGCGCCGACAACATCGACCGCATCTTCGAACGCTTCTACACCGACCGGCCGGCCGGCGAGGCGTTCGGCCAGAATTCGGGCCTTGGCCTGTCCATATCCAGGCAGATCGTCGAGGCCCATGGCGGCACGCTGACCGCCGAAAACATTCCGGGCACCAAGCTCGGCGAGATCAAGGGCGCGCGCTTCGTCGTGACGCTGCCGGCCGAAGCATGAGGCCGGCTTCGCCACACACGATCCCCAGAGATGACCGGCCCGATCGTGCAGGCTGAAAACATTCATGCAACGGCGATCCTCATCGGCGAGCGTGGCATTCTCGTCAGCGGCGCATCCGGTTCAGGCAAGACGACGCTCGCGCTGACGCTCATCGACCATGGACGCCAGCGCGGATTGTTTTCGCGGCTGGTCGGCGACGATCAGCTTTTCGTCGCGGCGCATGCCGGGCGCCTGGTGTGCCGCGCTCCCGCCACGATAGAAGGTCTCGCCGAAGTGCGGGGGCTCGGGCCACGGAAGCTGCCGTTCGAAGCGGCCTGCGTCATCGACCTGCATGTGCGCCTGCTGCCGGCCGGTGAAATCGCACGCTTCCAGGAGGACACCAGCGACGACATTGCCGGCTGCGCGGTGCCAAGGATCGATCTGGCCGAGCGCAATGTCCAGGCTGCCTTGCCGGCCGTGATGGCGCGGCTGTCGATCCCGCCTTTTCTATGATCCGCCCCGGATTTTTTGCTGCAATGCGTCAAAATGGCATGGGCCGGCGCAATTTTGGGCTTGTCAACGGGCCGCGCGTCGACAAGATAGCGCTCCCGCCGCCTGGAATGGTTGGCGAGCATAAAATACGCCTGTGAAGCGGCGATGACGGGAGCCACCAAAGAATGATCGGACTCGTGCTTGTAACGCACGGTCAACTGGCCACCGAGTTCCGACATGCCGTCGAACATGTCGTCGGGCCACAAGACAATTTCGAAACCGTGGCGATCGGTGCCGATGACGATATGGAGCAGCGTCGCCGCGACATCGTCGACGCCGTGGCCCGTGTCGATACGGGGACTGGCGTCATCGTGCTGACCGACATGTTCGGCGGCACGCCGTCGAATCTCGCCATCTCGGTGATGGAGTCCGGCCGCACCGAGGTTATCGCCGGCATGAACCTGCCGATGCTGATCAAGCTGTCCTCGATCCGCAAGGGCGACAACATGGCGGCCGCGCTTGACGAGGCGCAGGCCGCCGGCCGCAAATACATCAACGTCGCCAGCCAGCTTCTGAGCAGCAAATGAGCGCGCTATCCCCGGAAAAGGACCAGATCGCCAAAGATCAGATCACCAGGGAGTTTCCGATCGTCAACCAGCGCGGCCTGCATGCACGCGCCTCGGCGAAATTCGTCCAGCTCGCCAGCGGCTTCGATGCCGCGGTGCATGTCGAGAAGGACGGCGTCAAGGTCGGCGGCACGTCGATCATGGGCCTGATGATGCTGGCCGCAAGCCCGGGCTACTCGATCCGCGTCACCGCCAGCGGACCGGAGGCGCTCGAGGTCATGGACGCGCTGGAGCAGCTTGTCGCCTCCCGCTTCGGCGAGGAATGCTGATCTCCTAAAGCTCATCGCGTCGAAACGGATTCATGCGACGCGCTTTTGGTTTTGTTTTTATGCATGTCGTTATCCCAAAACCGAGGTCACTTTTGGGCGACATGCATTAGACCGCCCAAGCATGCCCGAGAGACATGCAGGGATAAAGATTTCTTTATATCCCATTGTCGTCTCGACACCGATCTGCTAGTCAGGCCGGCAATTCGCGCCCTTCGACGCGCCGACCGGCGCGGGCGCATCCGCAACCAATTCGCACGCACAACAATTCGTAGGGAGACTGCCATGACGGGTAGCAAGGACTATGTGGTCGCCGACATCTCGCTTGCCGGCTGGGGCCGCAAGGAACTCGATATCGCCGAAACCGAAATGCCGGGCCTGATGGCCTGCCGCGAGGAATTCGGCACCAAGAAGCCGCTCAAGGGCGCGCGCATCACCGGCTCGCTGCACATGACCATCCAGACGGCCGTGCTGATCGAGACGCTGAAGGAGCTCGGCGCCGATATCCGCTGGGCTTCCTGCAACATCTTCTCGACCCAGGATCACGCCGCCGCGGCCATCGCCGAGGCCGGCATTCCGGTCTTCGCCGTCAAGGGCGAGAGCCTCGAACAGTACTGGGACTACACCGACCGCATCTTCCAGTGGACCGATGGCGGCCTCTCCAACATGATCCTCGACGATGGCGGCGACGCCACCATGTACATCCTGATCGGCGCCCGCGCGGAGGCCGGCGAGGACGTGCTGTCCAATCCGCAGAGCGAGGAAGAGGAATATTTCTACGCCCAGGTCAAGAAGCGCCTGAAGGCCTCGCCCGGCTTCTTCACCAAGCAGAAGGCAGCGATCCGCGGCGTCACCGAAGAGACGACCACCGGCGTCAACCGGCTTTACCAGTTGCAGAAGAAGGGCCTGCTGCCCTTCCCCGCCATCAACGTCAACGATTCGGTCACCAAGTCGAAATTCGACAACAAATATGGCTGCAAGGAATCGCTGGTCGACGGCATCCGTCGCGGCACCGACACGATGATGGCCGGCAAGGTTGCGGTCGTCTGCGGTTATGGCGACGTCGGCAAGGGCTCGTCGGCCTCGCTCAAGGGCGCCGGCGCCCGCGTCAAGGTCACCGAAGTCGACCCGATCTGCGCCCTGCAGGCGGCGATGGACGGCTTTGAAGTGGTCACGCTGGAAGACGCGGCCCCGACCGCCGACATCGTCATCACCACCACCGGCAACAAGGATGTCGTCACCCTCGACCATATGCGCTCGATGAAGGACATGGTGATCGTCGGCAATATCGGCCACTTCGACAACGAGATCCAGGTCGCCTCGCTGCGCAATCTGAAATGGACCAACGTCAAGCCGCAGGTCGACATGATCACCTTCCCGGACGGCAAGCGGATGATCCTCTTGTCGGAAGGCCGCCTGCTCAATCTCGGCAACGCCACCGGCCATCCGAGCTTCGTCATGTCGGCATCCTTCACCAACCAGGTGCTGGCCCAGATCGAGCTGTTCACCAAGGGTGAGCAGTACCAGAACCAGGTCTATGTCCTGCCCAAGCATCTCGATGAGAAGGTCGCCCGGCTGCACCTCGACAAGCTTGGCGCCCGCCTGACCGAATTGTCGGGTGAACAGGCCGCCTATATCGGCGTCACTCAGCAGGGTCCGTTCAAGCCGGAACACTACCGCTATTAACCAAAGCTAGATTTACTACCAGATATTGAAGCCGGGCGATTGACTTTTCGCCCGGCTTTATTTTTGCGCGCAATCGCCTTCACGGCGATTCGGCGAGGGTTTATTGTCAGGTGATTCGCGACGCTTCCGGCCCGAGAGGGGATCAGAGAGGCGCGTATCAGGGCGGTCTTGCATTCAGGCGGCGGAGAGGACCAAGACATGCCGGGGCAAAACCCGCACGGAGCGGGATCGGCCGTTTCCGGCGGCCATGACGATTCGGGGACCATACAGTCAGCCACCGAGGGCGGGCGCCTTTCATGGCGTGCCCGCGCGGGCCTGTTCCTGGCCAGTTCCGCGCTGTCCTATCCGTTGGCCAGCGCCGTCGCGCATGCCGAGAACGCCGCTGTCGCGACCGCCGGCCTGTCGATCAGCACAGTCGAGGTCATGCAGCTCGCCGTGTTCGTCGGCGTGACGGGCGCGGCGCTTTTGTCTGCCATCGTTCTCATCCGTGAACGCGCCCGCACCTCGGCGGAAAATGTCGAGTTGAGAAGCCGCGTCGCCGATGTCAACGCGGCGCTGCGCCGTTCGGAAGCACTGCTCAATCTGCGCGACCAGCGGGTGATCGTCTGGGCCTCGGAAAACAAGAAGCCCGAACTCATCGGTACATTGCCGGTCGAAAGCGGCGCGCCAGAGGAGCGGGCGGCGTTCCTCGCCTTCGGCCGCTGGCTGATGCCGCGCTCGGCGGCGGCGCTCGAACATGCCGTTGCGGGCTTGCGCGAGAAGGCCAGGCCCTTCGACCTCGTCATCGAATCGCAGGCCGGCGCGCCGCTCGAAGTGCATGGCCGCAAGAGCGCCGCGCATATACTGGTGCGGTTTGTCTCGCTTTCCGAGACGCAGCGCAGCCAGGCCCGGCTGAAGATCGAGAACCAACGGCTGGCCGCCGACCATGACACGATGATCGGCCTGCTCGAGGCGCTGAAGATGCCGGCATGGCTGCGCGACGAGCACGGTCGCCTGAAATGGGTCAACCGAGCCTATGCCGACGCGGTCGAAGCCGAGAACGCGGAAGCCGCCGTGCGCGACGCCAAGGAGTTCCTTGGCGGCCAGGCGCGTGAAGCAATCGCCACCCAGCACAAATCGCACCCGATCTTCGAGCAGTCGCTTTCCACGGTGATCGAAGGCGACCGCCGTGTATTCGCGGTGACCGACTTTGCCGGCGCCGACGGTTCGGCCGGCCTTGCCTGCGACACCAGCGCCATCGAGACCATTCGCGGCGAATATGAGCGCACGGTGCGCAGCCACGCCGACACGCTCGACCAGCTCAACACCGCGGTCGCCATCTTCGACACCGACGAGAAGCTGCGCTTTTTCAACCAGGCGTTCCAGAAACTGTGGGGTCTGGACAGCGGCTTCCTGCACAGTGCACCTGACAACGCGCTTTTGCTCGACCGGCTGCGCAGCGAAGGCAAGATCGCCGAACAGCCTGAATGGCGTCGCTGGAAGGAAGGCCTGCTCGGCGCTTACCGCGCGGTGGAATCGCAGGAGCACTGGTGGCATCTGCCCGACGGCAAGACCATCCGCGTCGTCGCCAATCCGCAGCCCAAGGGCGGCGTGACCTGGGTGTTCGAGAACCTGACCGAAAAGATGGACCTGGAAAGCCGCTATCGCACGGCGGTGCGCGTCCAGGGCGAAACGCTCGACAACCTCGCTGAAGGCGTGGCGGTGTTCGGCCCCGACGGCCGGCTGCGGCTGTCGAACCCGGCCTTTGCCACGCTGTGGGGCCTGGGCGGCGAGGCCGCCAAGCCGAATGTGCACGTCTCGACGATCCGTGATCTTAGCGACCGGCAAGCGGTCGACAGCCCCTGGCCCGGCTTCGTCGCCGCCATCACCGGCTTCGACGACGAGCGCCGCGAGCGTCACGGCCAGACCGAGCTCAACAACGGCACGGTGCTGCGCTACGCCGTGATTCCGCTGCCCAACGGGCAAGTGATGATGACCTTCGTCGACGTCACCGACAGCGTGCATGTCCAACGCGCCCTGAAGGACAAGAACGAGGCGCTGGAGAAGTCGGACCAGCTCAAGAACGATTTCGTCCAGCACGTGTCCTATGAGCTGCGCTCGCCGCTGACCAACATCATCGGCTTCACCGAACTGCTTTCCGTGCCCGCAACCGGACCGCTCACTCAAAAGCAGCGCGAATATGTCGAGCATGTCAGCTCGTCCTCCTCGGTGCTTTTGACCATCGTCAACGATATACTCGACCTCGCGACGGTCGACGCCGGGATCATGCAGCTCGACATTTCCGAGGTGCAGGTCGACCGCACCATCGCGGCCGCCGCCGAGCTGGTTGCCGACCGGCTGCAGGAGCATTCGATCCGTCTCGAGGTCGACGCCGCGGCGGCGCCGAAGACGTTCCACGGCGACGAGACCCGCATCCGCCAGATCCTCTACAATCTGCTCAGCAATGCCGCCAATTACGCGCCGGAAGCCAGCACCATCCGGCTCACCTGCCGCCAGTTGGCAAACGGGGTGGAATTCTCGGTCCACGACGATGGTCCCGGCATGCCGCCGGATGTGCTGGATTCGGTGTTCCGCCGGTTCGAACCGCGTACCAATGGCGGTCGCCGGCGCGGCGCCGGCCTCGGCCTGTCGATCGTCAAGAGCTTCGTCGAACTGCATGGTGGCAACGTTCGCATCGAAACCGGCAAGGACAAGGGCACGACCGTCATCTGCACCTTCCCCGACATGCCGGGCATCCGCGCCGCAGCCGAGTAGCGCGCTCGATGACGGGTTTGGTGATCGAGCGTCTGCTCGCCGATGAGACACAGACAGCGAGGCTGGGCGAGGATCTGGCGCTGGCGTTGCGCGCCGGCGACGTGCTGGCGCTCAAGGGCGATCTCGGCGCCGGCAAGTCGACGCTCGCACGCGCCCTGATCCGGACGCTGGCCGACGATGCCGGTCTCGACGTGCCGAGCCCGACCTTCACCTTGGTGCAGAGCTACGACACCCGCATTCCAGTGCATCATTTCGACCTCTACCGCCTGTCGTCGGCGAGCGAACTCGACGAGCTCGGCTTCGACGAAGCGCTGACGCAAGGCGCTGCCCTGGTCGAATGGCCCGAGCGCGCCGAAGCCTATTTGCCGAAGACGACGCTCTTGATCGAACTCTTCGAGCATGGCGAGGGCCGGCTGGCGCGTCTCTCGGGGCAAGGAGTGACCTTCGACCGCGCGGCGCGATCGCTGGCCATGCGCGGTTTTCTAAGAGATGCCGGCTGGGGCGAGGCTCAGCGGCGCTATTTCATCGGCGACGCCTCCGCCCGCTCCTATGAGATCGTGACGCTCGCTGGCCAAGAGCCGCGTGTGCTGATGAACTCGCCGCGACTTGTGCTCGGCCCACCCGTGCGCGACGGCAAGCCCTACGCCGTGATTGCCCACACCGCCCAATCGGTCTCCGCCTTCGTCGCCATCGACCATGCCTTGAAGGCCGGCGGTGTCAGCGTTCCCACTATCCATGCCGAGGATCAGGACCAAGGCTTCCTGCTCATCGAACATCTCGGTTCCGAAGGGTTTCTCGGTGGGGATGGCGAACCGCTGGCCGAGCGCTATGCGGCGGCGGCCGAGCTGCTGGCCATGATGCATGGCAAGACCTGGCCGCAGCGTCTGCAAGCCGGACCGGGCAGCTTCCACGAGGTGCCGCCTTTCGACCGCGACGCGATGATGATCGAGGCCGATTTGCTGGTCGACTGGTATGTGCCGGCGATATCGGGTGGCCCGGCCAGCGACGAATTGCGCACCGGCTACGCGAGGGAATGGAACGCGCTTTTCGACCGGTTGAAAGGCGGCGAACCTACGCTGATGCTGCGTGACTTCCATTCGCCCAACATCATCTGGCGCGGTGACCGCTCCGGCCATGACCGGCTGGGCATCGTCGATTTCCAGGATGCGCTGATCGGGCCTTCAGCCTATGATGTCGCTTCACTGGCCATGGATGCCCGCGTCACCATCTCGCCCGGGATCGAGAAGCAGACGCTGGATGCCTATGTCACGGCGCGCCATGCAGCGGGTGCCTTCGACGAAGCGGTTTTCCTCGAAGCCTATGCAATCATGGCCGCGCAGCGCAATTCCAAGATCCTCGGCATTTTCGTGCGGCTCGAAAAGCGTGATGGCAAACCCTATTATCTCAGACACCTGCCGCGCATCCGCGACTATCTGCGCCGGGCGCTGTCCCACCCGGCGCTCGCCAGCCTGCGGGATTTCTACAACGCGCACGGGCTGCTTGAGGAACGAACGCTGTGACAGCAAGACCGGACACTGCCATTGTGCCCAGAACTGCAATCGTACTCGCCGCCGGGCTCGGCAAGCGCATGCGGCCGATCACCGACACCATCCCCAAGCCGTTGGTCCGGATCGCCGGCAAGACGCTGCTCGACTGGGGCCTAGACAGCCTCGCCGCGGCAGGCGTCACCAAGGCCGTGGTCAACGTCCACTACCTTCCCGAACAGATCGTCGCCCATGTCACGGCGCGCCGCGCGCCGCGCATCATCATTTCCGATGAAAGCGACCGGCTGCTCGATTCGGCAGGCGGTATCGTCAAGGCGTTGCCGGAACTGGGTCAACAGCCGTTCTACATCCTCAACGCCGACACCTTCTGGATCGACCACGGTCCGCTCAATCTTGGCAGCCTCGCCCTTGCATGGGACGCCGCGAAAATGGATATTCTGCTGATGCTGGCGGATCTCCATCAGGCGACAGGACATTGCGGCTCCACCGATTTCCTGGTGGCGCCGGACGGTGCCTTGCGACGCTCAAAAGGCGATCCGGCCGGCCTGATCTATGCCGGCGCGGCGATCATCCATCCGCGCCTGTTCAAGGGCGCGCCGGCGGAACCGCATTCGCTCAACGCCTATTTCGACACGGCAATAGCCGCCGGCCGCCTGTTCGGCATGAAGATGCAGGGCCACTGGATCACCGTCGGCACACCCGATGCCATCCCGCTGGCGGAAGCAGCCGTCGCCGGCGCACTAGCCGAGATGCAATGAGCGGCTCAAGCCGCGTTTTCTCGATCCCCCCCGGAGCGCCGTTTCTGCCGACGCTGGCCGAGGCGCTGCTTGCCGGCCGTCTTGTCCCCGGGTTTCGTTTCGACGGCGATCCGCTCGCTCTCGCCGATGTTACCATCTATGTGCCGACGCGCCGCGCCGCGCGCGCCTTGCGTGGTGTCTTCGTCGACAGTTTGAAGGAACGTGGCGGCGGCGGTTCGGCGATCCTGCCGGTCATCCGCCCGCTCGGCGAATTCGACGAGGATGAAGCCCTGTTCGAGGCCGAGCCGGCGGCGGCGATCGATCTTGCACCGCCGATCTCCGCAACCGAACGCCTGTTGCTGCTGACGCCGCTGGTGCGCGCGTGGAAACGCCGGCTGCCGGAGCATGTGGCGAAGCTTTTCGCGGAGGAAATCGTCATCCCCGCCTCCACTGCCGATGCGATCTGGCTGGCGCGCGACCTTGCCGAGCTGATGGACGAGATCGAGACGGAAGGCACCGACTGGGCAAAGCTTGCAGGCCTGGTGACCGGCAACCTTGCCGGATGGTGGCAGGTGACACTCGAATTTCTCGGCATCGTCACCGAGGCCTGGCCGAAATTCCTGATCGAGAGTGACCGCTCCAATCCGGCCGCGCACCGCAGCGCGCTGATCCGCACCGAGGCGGCGCGGCTGAGGCGCAATCCACCGGCCGGACCGGTCATCGCTGCCGGCTCGACGGGCTCCATCCCTGCCACGGCCGAACTGCTTGCCGCGATCGCCCGCTTGCCCCACGGCGCCATCGTGCTGCCCGGGCTCGACCAGACGCTGGACGAAGCATCCTTCCAGGCACTCATCGCCCCCGGCGCGCGCCCGGCCGTACTCGGCCACCCGCAATATGGCCTGGCCAGACTGATCGGCAAGATCGGCGTGCTGCGCTCAGATGTTGAAGAGATCGGCGTGCCCGGGCCGCACCTTGCACTTCGCGCGGCGCTTGTCGGCGAGGCGCTGCGGCCGGCCGAAACCACCGAATTGTGGGCTGAAACGCGCAACGGGTTTTCGGCGCCTGATATTGCCGGTGCCTTCGCCGATGTGACGTTGCTTGAGGCGGCCAGCGAACGCGACGAGGCCGTCGCCATCGCGGTTGCGCTGAAGCAGGCTGTCGAACAGCCCGGCCAAAGGGCAGCTCTCGTCACCAGCGACCGTGCGCTGGCACGGCGCGTCTGCGTCGAACTCCAGCGCTTCGGCGTCGTTGCCGACGATTCCGGCGGTACGCCCCTCGCCAACAGCCCGGCGGCCAGCCTGCTTCGGCTGGCGCTCGAAGCGCTGTTCCGGCCAGGCGATCCGGTCGGCCTGCTGTCGCTGCTCAAGCATCCGCTGCTCGGTCTCGGCCTTGAGCGCGCCGATGTGCGCAACGCGGCGGCACTGGTCGAACTTATGGCGCTGCGCGGCGGCACCGGTCGCCCCGACATCGTTTCGCTGCCGGAACTATTTGAGGCTCGCCTCACTGGACTGAGCGATGACAGCCGGCCGCCCTTCTGGTTTTCCCGGCTGACCGTGCGCTCCATCGACGATGCTCGCGACCTGCTCGCACGCCTGACAGAAGCACTGGCGCCGCTCTCGGCCTTTCGCGGCGAGGCGGATGCCGATCTTGCCGCGCTGGTCAAAGCCAGCGTCGTGTCCTTGGAAAATCTCGGCCGTTCCGCCGATGGCGGCCTGGGCGAACTCTATGCCGGCGATGCCGGCGAAAAGCTTGCCGAATTGTTGCGCGGGCTGGTTGCGGCATCGGCATCGCTGTCGTTCGCGGTGAGCGAATGGCCCGATGTGATGGACGCGCTGATCGCGCCCGAAACGGTCAAGCCGGCGCAAGGCACCGACCGCAACATCGCCATCTGGGGCGCGCTGGAGGCGCGGCTGCTGGACGTCGACACGCTGGTCATCGGTGGGCTCAACGAGGGTGTCTGGCCGCGCAAGCCGGAGAGCGACCGCTTCATGTCGCGGCTGATGAAGACCGGCATCGATCTCGAGCCGCCCGAACGGCGCATTGGCCTCGCCGCGCATGACTTTCAGATGGCGATGGGCGCGAGACATGTCGTGCTTGCCCGCTCGGCGCGTTCCGGCGACGCGCCCGCCGTGCCGTCACGCTGGCTGCAGCGCCTGCTCACCTTCATCGGCACCGACCAGGCGTCGGCTTTGCGCCGGCGCGGCAACGAATTGCTGGCCTGGGCGCGCGCGCTCGATACCGGGCCGAAGCAGGATTTCGCGCCGCGACCGCAGCCGAAACCGCCATTGGCGGTGCGCCCGACGCATTTCTCGGTCACCGAGATCGAGACCTTGCGCCGTGATCCCTACGCCGTCTACGCAAGGCGAATCCTCGGCCTGCTGCCGCTCGACCCGCTGATCCGCGACCCTGGTGCTGCCGAACGCGGCACGCTGTTTCACGCCATCCTGCATCTGTTCTCGTCCGAGGTGGCCGATCCGCGTGCGCCGGACGCGCTGACCAGTCTCATTGCCGCCGGCCGCACCTGCTTTGCCGAAGCCGCGCTTCCTGCCGATGTCGAGGCCGTATGGTGGCCACGCTTCGAAAAACTCGCCGCCAACATCATCGAATGGGAGCGCACGCGTGCCGACGCGGTGGTCGAGCGGCATGCCGAGGAGCGGGCGGGGAAGACCGTGGTTGGCCAGTCCGGCGTCACGCTGTCCGGTTATGCCGACCGCGTCGACCTGCTGGCAGGCGGCATGGCCGATATACTAGACTACAAGACCGGCTCCTCGCCCTCCAAGGCGCAGGCGCACACGCTGCTGGCGCCGCAGCTGGCGCTGGAAGGCGCACTGCTGCGGCGTGGCGCCTTCAAGGATTTGGGCGCGCGTGAACCGTCGCAACTGGCGTTCGTGCGGCTGAAGCCGAATGGCGAGGTTTTCGAAGAGTCCATCCTCGAACACAACCGCCAGCCGCGAACCGCCGCCGATCTTGCCGAAGAGGCCTGGGCACGGCTGGAAAAGCTTTTGATCCACTATGCCGATCCGGCGACCGGATATCTGTCGCGCGCGCTGCCGTTTCGCGAGGGCGAAACGGATGGTGACTACGACCATCTCGCCCGCGTGCTCGAATGGTCAGCCGGCGGCGATGCCGGGGACGAGGGAGGGGAGGCATGACGAAGGCCTATCCCATCCCGAGCGACACCGCGAACAGCCAGGCCCGCGCCGCCGATCCGCAAAATTCCGCCTGGGTGTCGGCCAATGCCGGCTCCGGCAAGACCCATGTGCTGGCCCAGCGCGTCATCCGGCTGCTGCTCAACGGCACCGACCCGTCGAAGATCCTGTGCCTGACCTATACGCGCGCCGCCGCCGCCAACATGTCGAACCGGGTCTTTTCCACGCTGTCCGATTGGACGGTTCTCGGCGACATCGAGCTTTCGGCAAAGGTCGAGGCACTGGAGGGACGCCGGCCAGACCGCGACACCATGCGCCGGGCGCGGCGCCTGTTCGCCGAGGCGCTGGAAACACCCGGCGGGCTGAAGATCCAGACCATCCACGCCTTCTGCGAATCGGTGCTGCACCAGTTCCCGCTGGAAGCCAACATCCCCGCCCATTTCGAGCTGCTCGACAGCCAGATGGAGGCCTCGCTCTTTGCATCAGCGCGCCGTGAGATGATCTCCGGCACGGCAGCCGGCAACGCGGATCTGGCAGACGCCTTCGCCGCTGTGCTGGAGCGTGGCGGCGAAGCCGGTCTCGATGCGTTGCTCGGCGAGATCGTGCGCAAGCGCGACGGGTTGCGTGATTTCCTCGATGCCGTCGGACGTGACGGCTTCCAGCCACTGTTCGATGAATTCCATTTCCGCCCCGGCCAGACCGCCGATGGGATAGCGGCGTCGGCATGGCCGCTGCCGGGCTTTCTGCCCGACTATTTTGCCGGCTTCGCCCAGGCCGCCGAATCCACCGACGCCAGATCGGTGCTGAACAACATCCTGCCCTATGCGCGTCAGGCTGTCGCCGAGAGCGACCCCGTTCGCCGCCTGCAATTGCTCGCAAGGGCCTTCCTCAAGACGGACGGCGATCCCTACGACCCGGCAAAGGCCTTCAAGAAAGCACTCACCGACCGCTTGCCGGATCTGGCCGAGCGCTATCTCTCGGCATCGAGTGCCATCATCGAAACCGTCGACCGGCTGGCGCTGTTCCGCATGCTGGAAGGCACGGCTGCTGCGCTGACCATCGCCGACTGGCTGATCGCCCGCTACGAAGTGCTGAAGCGCAGCCGCGGCTTTCTCGACTTCAACGATCTGATCACCCGCACGGTCAACCTTCTGGCGCGGCCCGATGCCGGTCCCTGGGTGCAGTACAAACTCGACCAGGGCATCGACCACATCCTGCTCGACGAGGCGCAGGATACCAGTCCGGATCAATGGGAAGTGGTGAAGCGGCTGGCGGAGGAATTCTTTGCCGGTTTTGGCGCACGCGATCGTGTCCATCGTACCGTCTTCGCCGTCGGCGACGAAAAGCAGTCGATCTATTCCTTCCAGGGCGCGGCCCCGGATTCCTTCGCCGACAGCCGGCTGTTGTTTGCCGGACGGGTGCGCGATGCCGAAGCGTCATTCGCCGACCTCAAGCTGACCTGGTCGTTCCGTTCGACCGACGATGTGCTGGCCGCTGTCGACCGCGTCTTTGCCGACCCAATCGTGCGGCGTGGCATCAGCCACGATCCCGATCCGCTGAGCCACAGGGCGATCCGCACCGATGCGCCGGGCTATGTCGAGGTCTGGCCGTCGATCGGCACTGAAGCCGTCGACGAGCCCGACGATTGGACGAAATCCATCGACCACGCCCATGCGCCGGCGGTGCGGGTTGCCGAAAATGTGGCGGCGACAATTGCCGGCTGGATCGGCAAGGGCGAGATCATCGAAGGTCGCGGCAAGCGGCTGCGGCCGGGCGACGTGTTGGTGCTGGTGCGCAAGCGCGATAGTTTTGTCCATGCCCTGACCCGCGCCCTCAAGCGCCGCGACATTCCGGTCGCCGGCGCCGACCGGCTCAGCCTGCCCGGCCATATCGCGGTCAAGGATCTGATCGCGCTCGGCCATCTCCTCATCCAGCCGCAGGACGATCTGTCGCTCGCCGCCGTGCTGCGCAGCCCGATCTTCGACCTGCCGGAGGAGACGCTGTTCGCGCTTGCCGCGCAAAGGCCGCCCGGTATGTCGCTGGCCGCATCGCTGCGCCAGCATGCCGGTGACGACGAAGTCCTCGCAAAGGTTGTCGCCCAGCTTGACGTCTGGACAAACGAGGCCGCCTTCCAGCCGGTGTTCGAGTTCTATGCCGGCCTGCTGGCGCGTGATGGCGTGCGCCGGAAAATGATCGCGCGGCTCGGGCCCGAAGCCGGTGACATTCTCGACGAATTCCTCAGCTTCTGCCTTGCAGAGGAACGGACCGGCCTGCCCGGGCTGGAAGCCTTCCTGTCGACGCTGGAGAATGCCGGCCCCGAGATCAAGCGCGAGATGGACCAGACCCGCGACGAGGTCCGCGTCATGACCGTGCACGCCGCCAAGGGCCTGGAAGCGCCGGTGGTGTTCCTGGTCGATGGCGGCTCCGCCCCGTTCAGCGACCAGCATCTGCCGCGGCTGATGCCCTTCAAGGGCTCGGGTAGCTACTGGGAGGGCAAGGGCTATCTCTGGCGTTCGGCCAGCGATGTCGCCAACGGCTTCTCGAAGGCAGCAGCAGCGCGGGCAAGGGAACTCGCCGACGACGAATACCGTCGGCTGCTCTATGTCGGCATGACCCGCGCCGAGGACCGGCTGATCGTCTGCGGCTATCACGGCAAGCGGGCGCCGAATGCCGGCACCTGGCATTCGATCGTCAGCCGCGCGCTGATCGGTACGCCGGAAAGCGAGCAGCGCCCGCACCCCGCCAGCGGCGAGCCGGTGCATCGTTTCCACGTCACCAAATTGCCGCCGGTCGCGCCAAGCACCAGTGAGCAGGCGCGGCAGGCCGACGCTTTCGGGCCGTTGCCGGCGACCCTGTTCCGGCCTTTGCCGCCCTTCGAGGACCTGCCGCGACCGTTGTCGCCCTCCGGCGCCTCGGCACTTATCGACGAAGGCAAGGAAGCGGTGGTCGACAAGGCTTCGCCGGTGCTGGATGCCGATACAGAACCAGGTTTTGCGGTGCTGCGCGGGCTGGCCCTGCACAAATTGCTGCAGATGCTGCCCGGCATTGCCGAGAATGAGCGCGAAGGCGCAGCCTCGCGTTATCTCGCGCGAACAGGTGCCGGATGGCCGCCGTCAGAGCGGGAAAAGGCCCTGGCATCGGTTATCGCCATTCTTGCCGACCCTGACCTCGGCCAGTTGTTCGCACCGTCGTCGCGCGCCGAGGTGGCCATCATGGGCAGCCTGGACGTGAGAGGGAAAAAACGCTCGATTTCCGGCAAGATCGACCGGCTGGCGGTGACAGCGGATAAGATCTCGATCGTCGACTACAAGACCAACCGGCCGGCGCCAGCCTCTCTGGCCGATGTCCCGCCGGCCTATCTGCTACAGCTGGCGCTCTATCGTGCGCTGTTGCAGCCGCTCTATCCCGGGCGCGAGGTCAAGGCGGCTCTGCTGTTCACCGAAGCGCCGCGGCTGATCGAACTGCCGGCCGGGGCCATGGATGACGCCCTTGCCCGACTCACGGGAGCGTGACACAAGACCTGCTTGAAGAAGGGCCAGACAACCACCACATTTGGTGCGACAAAGAACTCTCGAAAGGATTTTCCGGATGGGTGCCACCGTCAAGGTTGACAAGAACAATTTTCAGGCCGACGTGCTCGACGCCAACGTGCCGGTCGTGGTGGATTTCTGGGCGGAATGGTGCGGACCGTGCAAGATGATCGCGCCGTCGCTCGAAGACATCGCCACTGAACTCGGCGCCAAGGTCAAGATCGCCAAGCTCAACATCGACGAAAATCCCGAGCTTGCCGCGCAGTTCGGTGTGCGCTCGATCCCGACGCTGATGATCTTCAAGGGCGGCGAAATGGCCGACATGAAGGTCGGTGCGGCGCCGAAGACGGCACTGTCGCACTGGATCAACGGCAACCTTTGATCGGCCTGAGATCCTGATATCGAGCCCGGCCAATCGCGCCGGGCTTTTTGTTGGCGTCATCGCTGGGTCGCTCTGGCCCTCACATCAGGGCGTTCCATGTCTTCTGCTGGAGCAGAAACAGGGAGAACGCCATGACCGGATCCGCCAAAGCCACCGTCTTTATCGACAATGATCGCGTTATCGTCACCGAGTACCGCTTCCAGCCCGGCGAGAACACCGGCTGGCACCGCCATGGCCACGACTATGTCGTGGTGCCGCTGATGGACGGCAAGCTCAAGCTGGTGACCAAGGACGGCGAAACCTTCGCCGAGATGAAGAAAGGCGTGCCTTATTTCCGCAAGGAGGGCGTCGAACACGACGTCATCAGTGCCAATGAGGGCGAATATGCTTTTATCGAGATCGAGCTGAAGTAAGGTCGTCCGGCCGACCTCACGTCGGCGGCGTGCCGTTCTCGGCCAACACCGCGCCGACGAAGTAAAGCGATCCGCCGATCAGGATCCGCGGCGGCGGACCGTCCCAGGTATCGCGCAACAGCATCAGCGCGCTGGCGACGGAACTCACCGGTTCGGCCGTCAGCCCAGCTTCCGTCGCGCGGATCGCCAGTTCGTCGTTCGGCACGCCGGCTTCGCTCATGCTCACCGGCACGGTGTAGACATGCCGGGCCAGGCCCTTGAAGGCACGGAAATAGCCGCTCTGGTCCTTGGTGTTGATCATGCCGGAGATGAGGAACAGCGGGCGCGGGTTCCTTTCCTCCTGCTCGGCCAACGCCTCGGCAACAACCACGCCGGCGCCCGGATTGTGGCCACCGTCGAGCCAGATGTCGGCGCCCTTCGGCGCCAAATCCACCAGTCTGCCTTGTGACAGCTTCTGCATGCGACCGGGCCAGGCGACATTGGTCATTGCCTTCTCGGCGGCGCGATGGCTGATCTCGAAGCCGGCAGCCTTCACGGCTGCGATCGCTGCGGCCGCATTGGCGAATTGGTGGCGCCCGGGCAGGCGTGGCGGCGGCAAGTCCATCAGACCGTCTTCGTCTTGGTAGACCATGCGGCCGTTTTCCTCGAAGGCAAGGAAATCCTGGCCATAGACGAAGGTCGGGCACTCCAGCCGCTCGGCGGTCTCGATCAGCACCTGCAGCGCCGTGTCGCTTTCCTGGGCGCCGATCACCACTGGACAGCCGCGCTTCATGATGCCGGCCTTTTCGACGGCGATCAGTTCGACTCGGTCGCCGAGATAGGCTTCGTGGTCGAGCGACACCGGCATGATCACCGACACCGCCGGCCTGGCGATAACATTGGTGGCGTCCAGACGGCCGCCGAGACCGACCTCGATGATCGCGGCCGCCGCCGGATGTTCGGAAAACAGGATGAAGGTGACAGCGGAGAGGATTTCGAAGACCGTGATCTTCTGACCGCCGTTGGCCTTGGCGACGCGGGCTATAGCTTCGGCGAACACCTTGTCGTCGACCAGCCTGCCGCCACCTTCGGCGGCCAGCCTATAGCGCTCGGCCCAGTTCACCAGATGCGGCGAGGTGTGGACATGGACAAGGTGGCCGGCGGCTTCGAGCAGCGCGCGCGAAAAGGCGGCGCAGGAGCCCTTGCCGTTGGTGCCGGCAATATGGATGACGGGCGGCAGCAAGTCCTGCGGATTGCCAAGCCGTTCCAGAAGCCGCGTGATGCGGTCGAGCGAAAGGTCGAAGCCTTTCGGGTGAAGCGCCATCAGGGCTTCGATTTCGCGGTCGGCGGCGAGCGTTGTCATGACAAAATCCTCGCGCATGGCCCGAGAGCCAGAATCGCTCCCGGACTGGCCATGGCAATCAAAAGGCTACAGCGCGCCATGCAGGTGGCGCAATCGCCGTTCGCGGCGGGCAAAGTCGTGTTTTGTGCATGTCGTTTTCCCGAAACCGAGGCCACTTTTGGGCAACATGCACAATGTCGCGTCAGGCCTGCGGCCGGGCTTCGGCTGGGATCACCGCCGGCGGCAGGATTTCCGGCTCCAGCGGCTTTTGCTCAACCGGCATCTTGAGCAGCATCTTCAACAGCCGCGCGATCGTTTCGCGCATCTCAAGCCGCGACACCACCATGTCGACCATGCCGTGCTCCATCAGATATTCGGAGCGCTGGAAGCCATCCGGCAGCTTTTCGCGGATGGTCTGCTCGATGACGCGCGGGCCGGCAAAACCGATCAGAGCACCGGGTTCGGCAATGTGCACGTCGCCCAGCATGGCGTAGGAGGCGGTGACGCCGCCGGTGGTTGGATTGGTCAGAACGACAATGTAGGGAAGGCCGGCTTCCTTCAGCCGGTCGACGCCGACCGTGGTGCGCGGCAACTGCATCAGGGACAAAATACCTTCCTGCATGCGGGCTCCACCGGAGGCGGCGAACAGGATCAGCGGCCGCTTACGCTGCAAGGCGACTTCGAAACCATGCACGATGGCGTCACCGGCGGCCATGCCGAGCGAGCCGCCCATGAAGGCGAAATCCTGCACCGTCACCACCACCGGCAGGCCTTCGACGGTGCCCAGCGCGTTGATGATGGCGTCCTCCAGGCCGGTCTTGGCCTTGGCGTCCTTCAGCCGGTCGACATAGCGTTTCTCGTCGCGGAATTTCAGCGGATCCTGGACGACCTTGGGGTTCTCAAGCTGCTCGTACTTGCCGTCGTCGAAGAAGAATTTCAGCCGCTCCTTGGCCGAAATCTTCATATGATGGCCGGACGATGGAATGACGAACTGGTTGGATTCAAGGTCCTTGTGGAACACCATCTCGCCGGTCTCGGGATCCTTGATCCAGAGATTCTCGGGCATGTCGGTGCGCCGGCCGAGCATCGAATTGATCTTCGGGCGAACGTAATTGGTGATCCAGTTCATCGCTTCGGCTCCTGTCCTGACGAAGATTTGGGAAGAGAGGTAGGAGAACTATTCGGCGGCAGCAAGGCGGGCCTGGCGCACGCCTTGCGCCAGGCCGCTGACCAGCGTGGCCACGGCCTCGGCCGGGTCGGCAGTCTTTTCGCCATTTGGCCCCAGCACGTTGGCGACCGCATTGACGATCGCCGTGCCGACGACGACGCCATCGGCATTGGCGCCGATCACGCGCGCCTGCTCCGCTGTCTTGACGCCGAAGCCGACGCAGACCGGCAGGTCGGTATGGCCCTTGATGCGCTTGACCGCCGCCGCCACCTTGCCGGTGTCGGCCAGCGCCGAGCCGGTGATGCCGGTCATCGACACGTAGTAGACGAAGCCGGATGTGTTCTGCAGCACCTTGGGCAAGCGCTTGTCGTCGGTGGTCGGCGTTGCCAGGCGGATGAAGTTGATGCCGGCTTTCAGTGCCGGAATGCAGAGTTCCTCGTCCATCTCAGGCGGCAGGTCGACGACGATCAGCCCGTCAATGCCGCTGGCCAGCGCGTCGCTCAGGAAGCGGTCGACGCCGTAGACGTAGATCGGGTTGTAATAGCCCATCAGCACGATCGGCGTTTCATTGTCGCCGGCGCGGAAATCCGACGCCATCTTCAGCGTCTTCACGAGGGTCTGGCCAGCTTTCAGTGCGCGCAGGCCCGCCGCCTGGATCGCCGGGCCGTCAGCCATCGGATCGGAAAACGGCATGCCGAGTTCGATGACATCGCTGCCGGCGCCCGGCAGGGCTTTCATGATCGACAGCGAGGTGTCGTAGTCCGGGTCGCCGCCCATGAAATAGGTGACGAGCGCCGGCCTGCCTTCGGCCTTGAGTTTCGCCATGCGGCGATCGATGCGGGTGGTCATCCTAAAGCTCCATCCCCAGAATTTTGCCGACAGTGAAAATGTCCTTGTCGCCGCGGCCGCACAAATTCATGACGATGATCTGATCCTTGCCCATCTTCGGCGCGCGCTTGATCACCTCGGCCAGCGCATGCGCCGGTTCCAGCGCCGGAATGATGCCCTCCAGCCGGGTCAGCAACTGGAACGCCTCGAGTGCCTCCGAATCCATGATCGGCACGTATTCGACACGATTGGATTCTTCAGCCACGAATGTTCCGGGCCAATGCCGGGATAGTCGAGGCCGGCCGAGATCGAATGGCCTTCCATGATCTGGCCGTCGGACGTCTGCAGCAGGTAGGTGCGGTTGCCGTGCAGAACGCCAGGCGAACCGGCGGTAAGCGACGCACAGTGCTCGTCGCCATCAAGGCCCTTGCCGCCGGCTTCGACGCCGACGATCTTCACATCCGTGTCGTCGAGGAACGGATGGAACAGCCCGATGGCGTTTGAGCCGCCGCCCACCGCTGCGACAAGCAGGTCCGGGAGCCGGCCTTCCGCCTCCAGCATCTGCTCCTTGGCCTCGCGGCCGATGACCGACTGCAGCTCCCGCACGATCTCGGGATAGGGGTGCGGACCCGCGGCGGTGCCGATCATGTAGTAGGTGTCGTCGACATTCGTCACCCAATCGCGAAGCGCCTCGTTCATGGCATCCTTCAATGTGCCGTGACCGGAAGTTACCGGCACCACCTCGGCGCCGAGCAGCTTCATGCGGAAAACGTTAGGCGCCTGACGCTGCACGTCGGTCGCACCCATGTAAACCACGCAAGGCAAGCCGAAGCGCGCGGCAACTGTCGCCGACGCAACGCCGTGCTGGCCAGCGCCGGTCTCGGCGATGATGCGCGTCTTGCCCATGCGCTTGGCCAGCAGAATCTGGCCAAGGCAGTTGTTGATCTTGTGTGAGCCGGTGTGGTTGAGCTCGTCGCGCTTGAAATAGATTTTTGCGCCGCCGAGATGCTGGGTCAGCCTTTCGGCGAAATAGAGAGGACTGGGCCGGCCGGTATAGTGCTTGTTGAGATGCTCGACCTCGGCCTTGAAGGCCGGGTCGGTCTTGGCGAAGGTCCAGTGCTTTTCGAGGTCCAGAATCAGCGGCATCAAGGTTTCGGCGACGAAACGGCCGCCAAACATGCCGAACATGCCTTGCTCGTCAGGTCCGGTGCGGAAGGAATTGGGTGTCGCCGGCTTGTTCATCGCCGATCTCCTAACTGCTATGTTTTGAGCATGTCCTCATCGGAAAACCGGATACCACTCTTCCGGGACATGCTCTGATTGGAAAACCGTTCAGGCGGCGCGGTCGTCGCGTGCTGCCCGGACGGCCCGGAAAAACTGTTCGATCAGCGCCGGATCCTTGACGCCCGGGGCGCTTTCCACGCCCGAGGAAATGTCTATTCCGGGCGGATTGGCAAGCCGAAGGGCATCGCCGATGTTGGCGGCGTTGAGCCCACCGGAAAGCATGTAATCGACGCCGGCGTCAAGGCCGGCAAGGATGCGCCAGTCGAAGGCGACGCCGTTGCCGCCCGGCAATACGGAGCCCTTCGGTGGCTTGGCGTCGAACAGGAAGCGGTCGGCGACGCCGACGAACGGCTTGATCCGGTCCAGATCGGCAGCCTCGCTGAGCGGCAGCGCCTTCATCGCCGGCAGGCCGTAGCGGGCCTTCAGTTCGGCCACCCGCTCAGGTGTTTCCGACCCGTGCAACTGGAGCATATCGGGCTGCATGGCCTTGACGATCTCATCGAGGAAGGCGTCACTGGCGTCGACCGTGACAGCGACCGCCAAAGCCTTGCCCCGCGCCGCTTCGCGCAGACGCCCGGCTTCCGCCGGCTCGACATAGCGGGGGCTTTTCGCAAAGAAAATAAAGCCGACATGGCTGGCACCGCCAGCCAGGGCCGCGGCCATTGCCTGGTCGGTCTTCAAGCCGCAGATTTTGATATCGAGCGCCATGGCGCGGGAATTGGCACGAAAAGCTCCAAGAGTCGAGAAAAAGCATGCTGTTTGCCGGCAAGGCCAAAGGCGCTACCTATTGATGAAGTGGATGCAAGGCGGGAGTAAAAGCATGGCCGACAGAACCGTTGCCGAACTGAAACAGAAAATCGCGCAAGCCCGTGAGGTGATCGCCCATCTGATGGACAAGGCGGCCTTCAACGGTGCCGAAGCGCACCGGGCGCTCGATTATTTCGGTGGCGATGCCTTCGACGGAAATTTCTTGCCTTGGCCACATCATGGCGATGAGGGTTTGCGGCCGGATGAGCTTAACGCCGCGAACGACGATTGAGAACTACTCGAACACGATCGCCTGCAGCGCGCCGCCGTTGCGCTTCAGCCAGTCCTTGCAGCGGTCGGTGTCGGGACAGAGTTTTTCGCACAATTTCCAGAATTTCGGCCCGTGGTTCATCTCCTTGAGATGCGCCACCTCATGCGCGACGAGGTAGTTTATAACAGGCTGCGGCGCCATCATGATGCGCCAGGAGAAGGAGAGATTGCCTTCGGAGGTGCAGGAGCCCCAGCGGCTGGACGTATCCTTGTAGCGGATCGCCTTGGCGCGCTTGCCGAGTGCCTCGGTGTGTTTGATCACCAGCTTCTCGATCTCCTTCTTGGCCTCGCGCTTCAGGAAATCGGCGATGCGGCGCGGGAGATGTATGCGGTCGCCATACACGATCAGGAGCGGGCCGCGCTCGTCGCGCGATATGGTGACGGTGCCGCGCTTTGACGGTTCGTGAACGATGCGATGCGCCACACCGCGCACCGGAATCTTGATGCCCGGCCGTACCTGCGGGCGCGTCGGCACCTTGGCCAGGCGCTGTTCCAGCCAGTCCTGGTGGCGTTCGAGGAACCTGTCCACCTCGCCGCGACGCAGGCCCGGCGGCACGGTGATGCGCAGGCCCTGGCCGCCGGAATCGATACGCAACGTCAGGCGTCGTGCCCTGGCGCTCTCGACGATCTTGAGCGGCAGCGTGCGGCCGGCGACACAATACTCACGCTCGACGACAGGCGTGGGTTTGGGCTTTGTCAGATTGCGGAAGAATCCGATGGTCATGGCGGGACGATACGCGATTCGAGAAAAACGACTAGAACAAAAAAGAAACGGCGCCGCTCGCGCGACGCCGTTTTTTACGTCAGGCCCTGTCGCCGGGCCTTAGTCGTCAAGCAGGTTCGAACCCTTGCCACGCTTGGTGGTGGTCGTTCCGGTGCTCGGATCGGTCTTGGCCGGCGCGGTCGACTTGTTGCGGTTCGCCATGAAGCGATCGAACTCGTCCTGATCCTTGGCGCGGCGCAATTCGCGGGCATAGTCGTCGAACTGCGTCAGCATCTCGTCGAGCTTGGCGCGCTCTTCATTCAGGCGCTCAAGTTCCTTTTCGCGCCAGTCGTCGAACGCGACGTTGCCGGTGCGAGCGGAGCCATTGCCCCAGCGCGCGGCCTTGTCGGAACCACGACGGCAGCCGGCGAAGATGCCGTCTGTGGCGCGGTTGACGTCACGCTTGAAACCGTCGAGCCGGTCGCCCCAGATGATGTAGGCGAGCATGGCGAAGCCGAGCGGCCAGAACACCATGAAACCGATCACCATCAACGCGATGGTCGCCGGCGTCCAGGCTGGGCGGATCAATGCAGATGTGTTCATTTTCTCCCATTCCTTCGGTTGGAGACAGCCAAACCCGGCTGCGTGGAATCGAAATGGGAAAGAGAAAACGGCGATTCAAGACAATGCCGGCCAAAACCGGACAAGGGTTTGAAATGATTATCGCTTTTTAAGCATATCGAGGAAAAGCACGACCAGCCCGGCAATCAGCCCCCAGAATGCGGCGCCGACGCCGAACAGTGTCAGCCCGGAGGCGGTGACGACGAAGGTGACGGTGGCGGCCATGCGGTCGCCCTCGTCCTTCAGCGCGATCGCCAGCGCGTTGGCGAGCGACGCCATCAGCGCCAGACCCGCCACCAGCACGATCAGGCTCTGCGGCAGGACGGCGAAGATCGCCACCAGCGAGGCGCCGAAAATCGCGAAGATGAGATAGGCGAGCGCATAGAACGGGCCGGTCTTCCAGCGCTCGGCGGGGTCGGGGTGGACGTCCGGCCCGGTGCAGATCGCCGCCGAGATCGCCGCCAGATTGGTGGTCGAGCCGCCGAACGGCGCCGACAGCAGCGAAAACAGGCCGGTGATGCCGATCAACGGGCCGGGCTCGGGGTGATAGCCGGCGGCGCGCAGCACGGCGAGACCGGACAGGTTCTGTGAAGCCATGGTGACGAGGTAGAGCGGCAGCGCCAGACCGATGATCGCCTTGGCGGTGAAATCAGGTGTGATCAGCGTCAGCGTCGACAGTTCGGGTGTCGGCAGGCCGCCGACGCGGCCGGTGAGAAACGCGGCGAGACCGCCACCGACCAGCACCGCCAACACGGACAGCGCCGGGTTGAACAGGCGAATAATGAAGAAGGCCGCGATCAGAGGCAGGATCAGCCACGGGTCGACAGGAATGGTCTTGACCGCATTGATGGCGAAGGTGACGACGATGCCGGCCAGCATTCCGGAAGCGACCGAGGGCGGTATTCTGGAGATCAATTGCGTCAAGGGCCGAAACAGGCCGGTGGCGATCAGCAGGATGGCGGTGACGATGAAGGCGGCGACTGCCTCGCCGATCGAAAAGCCGCTCGATGCCGCCATCAGCGCCAGGCCCGGCGTCGACCAGGCTGTGATGACAGGCATTTTCGTGCGCCAGGACAGCCACAGGCTCTCGATCGCCATGGCCAGGCAAATGGTCGTCACCCAGCTTGCCGTCTGAACCTGTGTCGCACCGACCGCATGAGCGGCGGCGATGACGATGGCCAGCGTGCCGCCGAAGCCGACGATGGCCGCGACAAAGGCCGAGATCGGGATGGAAAGGCGCATCGTCAGCTGCTCCGCCCGGCCATGTCACCGACCGCCCGCAGCAGCATGTCGAGGTCCTGCGGCCGCGACAGGCGATGGTCGCCATCAGGGATAAGCGACAGGGTGACATCGTCGGCGGGCAGCAGGCTGACCAGTTTCAATGCATGGCTCGACGGCACGTCCGCATCGGCCAGGCCCTGCAGGATGTGGACCGGGCAATGCGTGTCGATCGGGCCGCTCATCACCCGGTTGTTGCGCCCGTCCTCGATCAGCGCACGCGTGTAGATATAGGGCTCGGCGGAATAGTCGGATGGCTCGGCGAAGAAGCCTTTTTCAGCAAGGTCTCGCTTCTGCGCCTCGGTCAGCACCGGTTCGACCAGCTCAGAGGTAAAATCCGGCGCCGGCGCCAGCAGCACAAGGCCAACGATTCTGGCATCGCCCGCCTTGCGCAATTCCTGCACCATGCGCAGCGCGATCCAGGCGCCCATCGAGGAGCCGACCAGGATCTGGCTGCCGCTGGTGAAATGCCGGAACACGGCAAGGCTTTGCGATAGCCATGTCGAAATGGTACCGTCGGCAAACGCACCGCCGGATTCGCCGTGGCCGGAATAGTCATGGCGCAGAAAGGCACGGCCCTCTTTTGCCGCCCAGTCCGACAGCGTCTCGGCTTTCGTGCCCAGCATGTCCGACTTGTAGCCGCCGAGCCAGACGATGCCCGGCGCCGAGCCAGCCGTATGGCGCACCGCAATGCGCGATCCCCCAACATCCAGAAAGATTGGGACATCGAGAAAGGTTGGGGGCGTGGCGGTCATGGCTATTTCCTCAGGCCCCTCTTTTGGCATGGGGTTCTTGTGACACAGCCACAGGCGTGGCGAAAAGTGCTCGCGCTGCTTCTTTGTTTGGTACAGGCCAGTGATCAGGGTGATTTTCTGTCAATGCTGTGCTATTGACTCCGCCCGCGCGCTCACCACATTGGCGCGTCCAGACATCAGACCGACAAAACCCGGAACGAAACGGCCAAGGAGACCACGACCATTCGCAGACCTTTCAAAGCAGCGGCGCCGACCAAGGATGGGCCGCGCTCCAACCGTGATATCCGGGTTCCCCGGGTCCAGCTTATCGACGCCGATGGCCAGAACCGCGGCGATATTTCAATCAACGACGCATTGCTGCTGGCCGAAGAGGCCGGGCTCGATCTGGTCGAGATATCGCCCAATGCGGTGCCCCCCGTCGTAAAGATCCTCGATCTCGGCAAGTTGAAATACGCCAACCAGAAGAAGGCGGCCGAGGCGCGCAAGAACCAGAAGGTCATCGAGATCAAGGAGATCAAGATGCGCCCGAACATCGACAGCCACGACTATGAGACCAAGATGAAGGCGGTTCGCCGCTTCTTCGAGGAAGGTGACAAGGTCAAGCTGACGCTTCGCTTCCGTGGTCGTGAGATGGCGCATATGGAGCTCGGCATGCAGCTTCTGAACAAGGTGCGCGAGGAAGTGGCGACCATTGCCAAGGTCGAGGCGGAGCCGAAGCTTGAAGGCCGCCAGATGATGATGGTGCTGGCGCCGCGCTGAAGCGCGCCGCCGGCGACATGCATCAGATCACGGCGTGGTCACGTTAAGGTTAGGCGTGGTCATCTCGCGCAAAATCCTCCTGAATTGTGTTACAGGCCGTCCCGGCGATTGGCGGGACGCCTGTTTGCCAGCAAAAGCTGCGATCGCCGGCTCAGCTTCTCGACGATCGGATTCCTGACATGGTCGAAGACGTAAAATCCCCGAATGCCAAGCCCGCCACGCACGAACTGGGCAACTACCAGCAAATGCGCCGGCTGGTGCTTGCCGTGCTCGTGGTCGTTCTGTTCCTGGCGCTGCTGTTCGGACAATCGACCTTTCCGCCGAATACGCCGGTGCATGAATCGATCGAGATGTTTGGCGTGCTGCTGATTTTCCTTGGCATTGTCGGGCGCCTCTGGGCGACACTTTACATAGGCGGGCGCAAATCGTCGGAAGTGGTGACGGGCGGGCCCTACTCGATCACCCGCAACCCGCTCTATGTTTTCTCGACCGTGGCCGCGGCCGGCGTTGGCGCCCAGATCGGCTCGTTCTCGGGCATCATCCTGTTCGCGCTGCTTTGCGCGGGCGCCTTCCACATCGTCATCCTGCGCGAGGAAAAATTCCTCAAGGTGGCGCTCGGCGCGCCCTACCAGGCCTATCTGGACAAGGTGCCACGCTTCTTTCCCAAGCTCTCGCTCTACGAGGAAGGCGATACCGGCAGTTTCAAGCCGCGCCTGCTGCTCACCACGCTGCTCGATGGGCTGGTGTTCCTGATCGCGCTGCCCGCCTTCGAACTGATCGACGGCGCGCAACTGTCGGGCATGCTGCCGGTCTGGTTCACCCTGCCCTGACCGGGGACACAGCGTCGCACGGCTTCAGGTGTTGCGCGCTGGCTATCTTTGACGTATAGGACCGCCGTTCAAGAAAACCGCCCGGCAGGGCATGCCGTGGCGGTTTCATTTGCTTTTCGGGCTTTGGTCGGCCTGAAGCGAACAAGAAGCGCGATAGTGCGCCAACTAGACGGAGTAGCAAAATGCCCAAGATGAAGACCAAATCGGCCGCCAAGAAGCGGTTCAAGATCACAGGTACGGGTAAAGTCCTGTCGGCTGCGGCCGGCAAGCGTCACGGCATGATCAAGCGTTCCAACAAGTTCATTCGAAATGCCCGCGGCACGATGGTTCTGGCTGAACCGGATGGCAAGAAGGTCATCAAGAATTTTCTGCCGAACGGCCTCTAAGGCATTCGGTCCGGACACGCATCAGTTTTACGCAATTCGGAACGGAACGCCGCCAGGCACCTGGAATTGCTTTTAAGGAGATCATGACATGGCACGCGTAAAGAGAGGCGTCACCTCGCACGCCAAGCACAAGAAGGTCCTGAAAGCCGCGAAAGGCTTTTACGGCCGCCGCAAGAACACCATCCGCATCGCCAAGCAGGCGGTGGAAAAGTCACTGCAGTACGCTTACCGCGACCGCAAGAACCGCAAGCGCTCGTTCCGCGCACTGTGGATCCAGCGCATCAACGCCGCGACGCACGAGCATGGCCTGACCTATGGCCGCTTCATCGACGGCCTCAACAAGTCGGGCATCGAGATCGATCGCAAGATCCTGTCGGACATGGCCATCCATGAGCCGCAGGCTTTCGCAGCCCTGGTCGCCAAGGCCAAGGTCGCGCTCGAATATCTGAAGAACACCACGCCGAACGCTTTTGAAAGCGCTGTCGCCTAAGACCAGCGCTTCCCAAGCATTCGCAATTCTGATTTGGGGAACCCGCGCTGGCACGGCTGGCGCGGGTTTTTCTTATGCCTGATGTAACCAAAATGGTGACACCGAAACCAAAATGGTGCCGGTCGCCGATCGAGAGAGTTTCGCCGTGAACGCCACCGCTGGAAATCTTGAAACCCTGGAAGCTTCACTGCTGGCCGACATCGCGTCGGCAGCCGATGAGCCGGCCATCGAAGCCGTGCGCATCGCTGCCTTCGGCAAGAAGGGCACCGTGTCCGAGATGCTGAAGACGCTCGGCGCCATGACCGCCGAGGAGCGCCAGCTCAAGGGCCCCGTCATCAACGGGCTCAAGAACCGCGTCACCGAGGCGCTGACGGCCCGCAAGGCCGAACTCAAGGACGTGGCGATCGCCGCCCGCCTTGCCGCTGAAAAGGTCGACGTGACGCTGCCGGTGCGGCAGTCGCCGGCCGAACGCGGCCGCATCCATCCGATCAGCCAGGTCATCGACGAGATCGCAGCGATCTTCGGCGATCTCGGCTTCGCCATCGCCGAAGGTCCCGATATCGAGACCGACTATTACAATTTCACTGCGCTGAATTTCCCCGAGGGGCATCCGGCGCGCGAAATGCACGACACCTTCTTCTTCCAGCCGGACGAGAAGGGCGAGCGCAAGCTTTTGCGCACCCACACCTCGCCCGTGCAGATCCGCACCATGGAGAAGCAGAAGCCGCCGATCCGCATCGTCATTCCGGGTAAGACCTACCGGCAGGATTCCGACGCCACGCACTCGCCGATGTTCCATCAGGTCGAGGGCCTGGTGATCGACAAGACGGCTAACGTCGCCAACATGAAGTGGGTGCTGGAAGAGTTCTGCAAGGCGTTTTTCGAGGTGCCCTCGGTCAAGATGCGCTTCCGGCCGTCCTTCTTCCCGTTCACCGAGCCAAGCCTCGAGGTCGACATCCAGTGCGACCGCTCGCGGCCCGGCGAGGTGCGCTTTGGCGAAGGCTCCGACTGGATGGAGATCCTCGGCTGCGGCATGGTGCATCCCAATGTGCTGCGCGCCGGCGGGCTCGACCCGGACGAGTATCAGGGCTTTGCCTGGGGCATGGGCATCGACCGTATCGCCATGCTGAAATACGGCATGCCGGACCTGCGCGCCTTCTTTGACGCCGACGTACGCTGGCTGTCGCATTACGGCTTCCGGCCGCTCGACATGCCGACCCTGTTCGGCGGGTTGAGCGCGTGACAGCGCTCCATATCGGCGGCTGCCGCTGCGGCGCCGTGCGGTTCGAGGCTTCCGTCGAACCGCACCACGTCAGCTATTGCCATTGCGGCGATTGCCGGCGGGCGAGCGGCGCGCCGGTATCGGCGTTTGTCGGCTTGCTGATCGACAAGGTGGCGTTTACGGGCAAGGCGCTGAAGATGTACGAGAACGGCCCTGTGACGCGCTCGTTCTGCGGCATCTGCGGTTCGCCGATCGCCTATGTCGACGACCGGCTTGAAGACGATATCTACTTCATGCTCGGTGCGATGGACATGCCGGCCGATTTCGAACCGACGCAGCATGCCTATGTCAGCGAGCAGCTTCCTTTCCTGCATATGTCCGACGAGCTGCCGAGACATCTGAAAACAAGCGTCAAAAGACCAGACGGAACAATCCAATGAAATTCACCCTCTCCTGGCTCAAGGATCATCTCGAGACCGATGCCTCGCTCAACGAGATTGTCGAGCGGCTGACGTCGATTGGCCTCGAAGTCGAGCATGTGGACGACAAGTCGAGCCTGAAACCCTTCGTCATCGCCAAGGTGTTGACAGCGGTGCAGCATCCCGATGCCGACCGGCTGCGCGTGCTGACCGTCGATACAGGCAACGGCAAGCCGCCCGTCCAGGTGGTCTGTGGTGCGCCCAATGCCCGCGCCGGTCTGATCGGCGCCTTTGCCGCGCCCGGCGCCTATGTGCCCGGCATCGACGTGACGCTGACGGTCGGCAAGATCCGTGGCGTCGAGAGCCATGGCATGATGTGTTCCGAGCGCGAGCTGGAGCTGTCCGATGAGCACAATGGCATCATCGATTTGCCCGAGGATGCACCGGTCGGCACCAGCTTCGCCGCCTATGCGCATCTCGACGATCCGCTGATCGAGATCAATCTGACGCCGAACCGGCCTGATGCCACCAGCGTCTACGGCATCGCCCGGGATCTGGCGGCGAGCGGGCTCGGCACACTGAAAAGTGCGGCCGTCGCGGCAATCCCCGGCAAGGGCAAGACGCCGATCAAGGTGACGATCGAGGCGCCGGAGCTTTGCCCCGGTTTCGCCTTGCGGCTGGTCAAGGGCTTGAAGAACGGCCCCTCGCCGAAATGGTTGCAGCAGAGGCTGATCGCCATTGGGCTGAGGCCGATCAGCGCGCTGGTCGACATCACCAACTACGTCACCTTCGATCGCGGCCGGCCGTTGCATGTGTTCGATGCCAAGAAGGTTGCCGGCAACCTCGTCGTGCGGTGCGCGCGCGACGGCGAGAAGGTGCTGGCGCTCGACGGGCGCGAATACACACTGACGCCTGAGATATGTGTTATTGCAGATGACAATGGCGTCGAGTCGATCGCCGGCGTCATGGGCGGCGAGCATTCCGGCTGCGACGAAAACACGACGGACGTGCTGATCGAATCGGCGCTTTGGGACCCAATCACAACCGCCCGCACCGGGCGCACGCTCGGCATCATCACCGATGCCCGCTACCGCTTCGAGCGCGGCGTTGACCCCGAATTCATGGTCCCCGGCGTCGAGCTGGCGACCAGGCTGGTGCTCGATCTCTGCGGTGGCGAGCCAACCGAGACCGAGGTCGTCGGCTATGCCGGTCACACACCCAAGATCGTTTCTTTCCCATTGTCGGAAGTGAAGCGGCTGACCGGAATCGAGGTGCCGGGCTCGACAAGCCTCGACATCCTGTCGCGCCTTGGCTTCAAGCCGCAGGGCTCCGGCGATGTCGTCGATGTGGCGGTGCCGTCCTGGCGCCCCGATGTCGATGGCAAGGCCGACCTTGTCGAAGAGGTGATGCGCATCCATGGCGTCGACAATATCGCGCCGCAGCCGCTCGGCGCACATGATGCGGTCAATTCCAAGATCCTGACTACGCTGCAGGTCCGCACCCGCACCGCCAAGCGGGCGCTTGCCGTGCGCGGCATGATGGAAGCCGTCACCTGGTCGTTCATCCCGGCCAAACACGCCGAACTGTTCGGCGGCGGCCAGACGGCGCTGAAGCTTGCCAACCCGATCGCCGCCGACATGTCGGATATGCGGCCGTCGCTGCTGCCGGGGCTGATCGCGGCTGCCCAGCGCAATGCCGACAAGGGAATTGGCGATGTGGCGCTGTTCGAGGTGTCCGGCACCTATGAGGGCGACGGCGCCGACCAGCAGCGGCGCGTTGCCGCCGGCGTGCGCCGCGGCACTGCCAAGCTCGACGGCTCCGGCCGCAACTGGGCCGGCAATTCCGGCCCCGTCGGTGTGTTCGATGCCAAGGCCGACGCGATCGCGGCGCTCGAAGCCTGCGGCGCGCCGATCGACCGACTGCAGATCGAGGCGGGCGGCCCAGCCTGGTACCATCCCGGCCGTTCCGGCACGATCAAGCTCGGGCCGAAGACCGTGCTCGGCACGTTCGGCGAGTTCCATCCGAAGACAATGGAAGGGCTCGATGTCTCCGGACCGCTGTGCGGCTTCGAAGTGTTCGTCGATGCTGTGCCCGAGCCGAAGGCCAAGCCGACCAAGACCAAGCCGAAGCTGGAACTCTCCGCTTTCCAGGCAGTGAAGCGCGACTTCGCCTTCGTCGTCGACAAAACGGTCGAGGCCGGCACCCTGGTGCGCGCCGCATTGGCCGCCGACAAGAAGCTGATCACGGGCGTCTCGGTCTTCGACATCTTCGAGGGCGCGGCGCTCGGCGAGGGAAAAAAATCGATCGCCATCGAGGTGTCGATCCAGCCGGTCGAGAAGACGCTGACCGACGAGGATTTCGAATCGCTCGCCAAGCGCATCATCGAGAATGTCGGCAAGCAGACAGGCGGGATTCTGCGCGGGTAGAACTCTCTGTTTTGACGCAATTCCTGACGGAAAACCGTCTTACACTTTTCCTGGAATTGCTCCGAAACTTGCGAGCAGATGGCGAATCGTCCTCCAAGGGGCGATGGACCATCTGCGCTATTCCGGGCTCCCGTTCGAAGCACAACGTGTGGCGTTTCTCGACATCGTGTCGGGGGATCCGCTCGTCCGCGACGCGCTGGTACGGGCTCACGCGCTGGCTCTGCCGGACTGGCTGGTCGTATCCGGCGTGCTTTACAACAGCGTCTGGAACCATCTGACCGGCAAGCCGTCGGGTTACGGCATCAAGGACGTCGATCTCTTCTACTTCGATGGCGATGATCTGTCTTACGAGGCCGAGGATGCGGTCATTCGCCAGGCAGCGGAGCATTTCGAGGGGCTGGCATTGCCGGTCGAGGTGCGTAACCAGGCCCGGGTGCATCTGTGGTATCCGCAGAAGTTCGGCCAGCCGTGCCCGCGGTACGTCAGTGCCAGTCAATCCGTCAGCTATTTTGCTTCGAAGACGCATGCGGTCGGGGTGCGGTACGGCCGCGACCGAGCATTGGAGTTGGTGGCGCCGTTTGGGCTGGACGACATTTTTTCGTTTCGCATCACGCCGAACCGGGTGCTGGACAATCAGCGGACGCATGAGGCGAAGGGTAAGCGGGCCCAGGAGAACTGGACGGAGATTTCGGTGGTGCCTTGGTAGGATTGCCGGAATGTCGGGGCGAGGCACCCCCCTCTGGCCTGCCGGCCATCTCCCCCGCAAGGAGGGAGATTGGCAGCTTCGGCCTTCTCCCTCCTCCTGCAACTTTGGTGATTTAGCGAAAGCAGCGACGACATCCGATCTCCCCCCTTGCGGGGGAGATGTCCGGCAGGACAGAGGGGGGTGCCTCGCGCCAACGTCCCGCACCTCCTTAGCCACGCGACATGCAAAAAAGGGGCACCGAAGCGCCCCTTTCGATTGTTCAGCCGCTCCCGGCTCACCCATTCACCAGCGCCAACAACTCCTCGGTGTAGCGCTTCCCCATCACCTTGTCCGGCGACAACGCGTGACCGATCGCCGCCACCTCGGCTCCGCTCAGTTCAATTGCAGCCGCCGCCGTGTTCTGCTCGAGATGGCGGATCTTTCGCGCGCCGGGGATCGGGACGATGAAGTCGCCCTGATGCAGCACCCAGGCCAGGGCCAGCTGCGCTGAGGTGACGCCCTTTTCAGCTGCCAGCTTTTCCAGCGTGGCAATAACCTTGGCATTGGCTTCCATGGCCTCGGCCTGGAAGCGCGGCAAGGTCCGGCGCCAATCGCCGTCATCAAGCGTTTCGGGTTTGGCGATCGTGCCCGTCAGCAGGCCACGGCCGAGCGGGCTATAGGGAACAAAACCGACGCCGAGTTCGCGGCAGACGGCGAACACGTCGTCTTCCGGGTCACGGGTCCACAGCGAATATTCGCTCTGCACGGCCGCGATCGGATGCACCGCATGCGCCCGGCGGATGGTCGCAGCACTTGCCTCCGACAGGCCGAGCGCGCGTACCTTGCCCTCGCGCACCAGCTCGGCCATGGCGCCGACCGTGTCCTCGATCGGCACGTTGGGGTCGACACGGTGCTGGTAGTAGAGGTCGATGACATCGGTAGCCAGCCGCTTCAGCGAGGCTTCGGCAACAGCCTTGACGTGCTCGGGGCGGCTGTCGACGCCAGCCATGCGGTCGAGGCCCGTGCCTTCCTCCAGAATCTTGAAGCCGAATTTCGTGGCGATGGTCACCTTGTTCCGAACGTACTTCAGCGCCTTACCGAGCAGGATCTCATTTTCGTAGGGGCCATAGACTTCCGCCGTGTCGAAGAAGTTGACGCCGATCTCGACGGCGCGGTGCAGCGTGGCGATCGCTTCGGCCTCCGGCTGACCGCCATAGGCGAAGCTCATGCCCATGCAGCCGAGGCCGACGGGATAGACGTTCAGTTCAGTTCCTAGTTTGCGGGTTTGCATCACGCGTCTCCGTGTTGTGATGCTTAAAGGGCGTCTGCGACGCGCTTTAAGTCTTGTCCTTGTGCATGTCGTTGCCCCAAAACCGCAGAGCACTTTTGGGCGACATGCAGCATGAGATAGCGTCTTGCGTTGTGTTCGATAATCGGCTCTTCTGAGCACGGGGTGTTCTAAGAAATAGATCAATGAATCGAGCACATCTTTCGCAGCTGGCGGTTCTGGCAACCGTTGCCCAGTGCGGCAGCTTTCGCGGCGCGGCCAGGGAATTGGCCATCGCGCCGTCGGCGGTCAGCCATGCGGTGTCCAGCCTGGAGGCGCGGCTTGGCGTGCGGCTTTTGGCACGCAGCACGCGCAGCGTTGCGCCGACCGAGGAAGGCGCGCAGTTGCTGGAGCGATTGCGGCCGGCGCTTTCCGAGATCGACCTGGCGCTGGAGACGGCGGTCGAATCGCGTGACCGGCCAGCCGGGAATCTCAGGCTCAGCGTGCCGCGCACGGCAGCGCATCTGGTGCTGACGCCGCGGCTTGGCGCCTTTGCCAGGGCCTATCCCGACATCGTTCTGGAGATCGTCATCGAGGACCGCTTCACCGATGTGGTGGAAGGTGGTTTCGATGCCGGCGTGCGGCTTGGCGAGAGCCTGCAGCGCGACATGATCGCGGTGCGCATCGGGCCGGACATGCGCGGCGCGGTGGTCGGCGCGCCATCCTATTTCGAGGCCATGCCCAGACCGCATCATCCGCGCGACCTCGCCGACCATCGCTGCATCCGCTTCCGCTTCTCCAGCGGCATCCTCTACCGCTGGGAATTCGAAAAGGGCGGCGAGGAGATCGAGATCGCGGCGCAAGGGCCGCTGATCCTCGACGAGGACCATCTGATCGCGCAAGCGGCGGTCGACGGCGCAGGACTTGCCTTCGTCTTCGAGCCTTATGTACGGGGGCCGCTCGCCGACGGCAGGCTGATCCGCGTGCTGGAGGACTGGTGCCCGTCTTTCGAGGGGTTCTTTGTCTATTATCCCAGCCGCCGGCAGATGCGGCCGGCGCTGAGAGCGTTTGTGGATTTCTTCAAGACAGGCCGCTAGCCCACCCGCCCGCAAGGTGGAGGGTGAAGGCCGCTGGAAAGAAGCTCGACCCGTATCGACAAATTCACCGCCGAGCTTGGCGGCCTCAAGGGCGGCACGATCAAATTCCATGTCACCGGCAAGGTGCTGAGATCGCGCTGACCAAGGGTCAGCCTCCAGTCATTGGCTTTTCCGCAGATTTCAGGCAAATCTCCCTGATGTAATCGATAGGGAGAAGCGTGATGTTCCGATGGGGTGTTCTGTCGACGGCCAAGATCGGCCGCGAGCATTTGTTGCCGGCAATGGTCGAGGCCGAGAACGGCGTGCTGTCGGCCATCGCCAGCCGCGACCTGTCGAAGGCCAAGGCCTTGGCCGAGCGCTTCGGCGCGCGTCATGCGTTCGGCTCCTATGAGGAACTGCTTGCCTCGAAAGACGTCGACGGCGTCTACATTCCGCTGCCGACCTCGCAGCATGTCGAATGGACGGCGAAAGCAATCGAAGCCGGCAAGCATGTGCTGGTCGAAAAGCCGCTGGCGCTCGATGCCAAGGATATTCTCCCCCTGATCAAGTTGCGCGACGCCAAGAAAGTGCTGGTCTGCGAAGCCTTCATGGTCATCTACCACCCGCAATGGATCAAGGTGCGCGACCTCATTGCCAGTGGCGCCATCGGCCGCCTGCGCCATGTGCAGGGCGCGTTCTCCTACTACAATGTCGACCCCAACAACATGCGCAACCAGCTCGACCTCGGCGGCGGCGCGCTGCCCGATATCGGCGTCTACCCGACCGTGTCGACGCGGTTTTCGACCGGCAAGGAGCCTAGCCGTGTGCAGGCGACGATCGAGCGCGACAAGAAATTCGGTACCGACATCTACTCCTCGATCCGCGCCGATTTCGGCGATTTCGAACTGTCCTTCTATCTGTCGACGCAGATGGCGGCGCGCCAGGTGATGGTGTTCCACGGCGAGAAGGGTTTCATCGAGGTGTTCTCGCCCTTCAATGCCGGACTCTACGACCATCACCGCGTCGAACTGCACAACCAGAACCACACCGAAGCACAAGTGTTTCGCTTCCCAGGCACCCAGCAGTACCGGCTGGAGGTCGAGACCTTCGCGCGCACGGCACAGGGCGGCAAGGAGCGTGTCTTCACGCTGGAGGAGTCCGTGCTTAACCAGAAGGTCATCGACGCCATCTTCCGCGCCGGCGGCAAGGACGGCTGGGAGGCTGTCTAAACCTTAGTTTGACGCAATTCCGGACGTAAAACCGCTCACACTTTCCTGGAATTGCGTTAGCCGGCTAATCCTGGGAGGACAAATGGCTGACGACGCGGACGTGATCATAGTCGGTGCCGGCCTTGCCGGGCTGGTTGCCGCCGCCGAACTTGCCGAGGCCGGCAAGAAAATCATCATCGTCGACCAGGAGCCGGAGCAGTCGCTGGGCGGCCAGGCTTTCTGGTCGTTCGGTGGGCTTTTCCTCGTTGATTCACCCGAACAGCGGCGCATGCGTATCCGCGATGCGCATGATCTGGCGCTCGAGGACTGGATGGGAACCGCCGCCTTCGACCGGCCTGAGGATTTCTGGCCGCGCAAATGGGCCGAGGCCTATGTCGGCTTCGCCGCCGGCGAGAAACGCCCATGGCTCCTGCAGCGCGGCCTGAAATTCTTTCCGGTCGTCGGCTGGGCCGAGCGTGGCGGCGGCAATGCCATCGGCCATGGCAATTCGGTGCCCAGATTCCACATTACCTGGGGCACCGGCCCCGGCGTGCTCGAGCCCTTTGTCCTACGCGTGCGTGAGGCGCAGATGCGTGGATTGATCAGCTTCAAATTCCGCCACCGGGTCAATGAACTGACGCGGACGGGCGCTGTCGTGACCGGCGTGCGTGGCGATATCCTCGAGCCGAGCACGGTCGAGCGCGGCCATAAGAGCTCGCGCGAAATATCAGGCGATTTCGAGCTGCATGCGCAAGCGGTGATTGTCGCCTCCGGCGGTATCGGCGCCAACCATCAGCTGGTGCGGGAAAACTGGCCCGAGCGGCTGGGCGCAGCACCCACGCGGATGATCACCGGCGTGCCCGACCATGTCGACGGCCGCATGCTGGCAATCACCGAAGCGGCCGGCGGCTCGATCATCAACCGCGACCGCATGTGGCACTATGTCGAGGGCATCAAGAACTGGGCGCCGATTTGGACCGACCATGCGATCCGCATCCTGCCTGGCCCGTCCTCGCTGTGGCTCGACGCGCGTGGAAAACGCCTGCCTGTGCCACTCTATCCCGGCTTCGACACGCTGGGCACGCTCAACCACATCATGAGCACCGGCTTCGATTATTCCTGGTTCATCCTGACCAAGAAGATCATCCAGAAGGAGTTCGCGCTGTCGGGCTCCGAGCAGAACCCGGATTTGACGGGCAAGAGCTGGCGCCAGGTGCTCGGCCGCGCCACTTCGGGTATTCCCGGCCCTGTGAAGGCCTTTATGGAGAAGGGCGAGGACTTTATTGTCGAGGCCGATCTGTCGACGCTGGTGGCGCGCATGAACGCACTGGCCGGCGGCGAACCGCTGCTTGAGTTTGCCCAGGTGGAACGCGAAATCCGCGCCCGCGACAGGCAACTCGACAATCCATTCTCCAAGGACATGCAGATCACCGCGCTGCGCGGTGCGCGCGCCTATCTCGGTGACAGGCTCATCCGCACGGCCAAGCCGCACAAGATGCTCGACCCGGCAAACGGCCCGCTGATCGCGGTGCGCCTCAACATCCTGACGCGCAAGACGCTCGGCGGCCTGCAGACCGATCTCGACAGCCGCGTGCTGGGTGCCGATGGCCAGCCGGTGCCCGGGCTCTATGCCGTCGGCGAAGCCGCCGGATTCGGCGGCGGCGGCGTACATGGCTATGCGGCACTGGAGGGTACGTTCCTCGGCGGCTGCATCTTTTCCGGCCGCAGCGCCGGCCGGGCAGCAGCGGCCTCGGTGGCGTGAAACGAAGCCATCACCGTCGCCTGTGGTCCTATACGCCCGTGCGATAAACATATGACTTTTTTATATTTTTCAGATTTCGCCCGCCTCGAATACAAATGCCGATGCTTTTATCTTTCTGAGTGCAGCCGGTCCTGAGCCGCTGCAGGCGGCCGCCACCTTGTGGCGGCAGTACCAGGAAGAAGGAAGTCTTCGATGTTCCTCTCAGACGGGCTCTATCTGCCCACCCATCGTCCGTTGCCGGCGTCGCAGGTCGAACAGATCAGGCGTGCCGCCAACGGCAATCGCGCGCCGGTCAGCCTGGTCGCGCCGTTCACACCGACATGGTGGCTCCTGGTCGTCGGCGCCTTGCTGGCTGCCGCCGCGATCGCTGCCCAGCTTTCCTGAGAGACAGGAGATAACCATGCAAAGCTCCCCTATTCCTCCTGACGGAAATGCCCTTCACCGCTTCGTCGTCGGACGTGATGGTGAAGGCCACTGGATCGCACGCGACGAAGAAGGCCTGACCGGCGGCGTTTTTGCCGACAAGAATTCCGCTGTCCGTTTCGCCACGATGGAAAGCGGCCATCGCGCCGGAGCGATACACTTCGCCCCGGCAAGTATGCGGCTTTCCCTGTTCAATTGAGCCGCGCCCGGTTCCGAACTGATCGGAACGATCTGGCCATGGACAATTCCAACACCATTGCTGAGCCCAACGGCGCCGATCTCGCCGGATTGCTTGATCGCCTGCCGCATGTCGGCAGGCTGCTTGAGCACCAGCTTTGGGAGGCGGCGCGCGCCCTGTCGCTCGTCAGGTCGTCCCGGCAAGGCCGCCGGTTTGCCGGTCTGATGGAGGCTGGCGCCATGCTCGAAGCCGTCCTCCTGCTCGTCACCTTGTCGAAGCCGGGGCGTTCAGTGTCGGCCATCGGCAGGGTCGGCGAGCGCTGGTTTTGCTCCGTTCAAATCACACCGCCAAGAACAACGGCTAAGGCCCCTACAATCGAAGCGGACCACATCGATCTGGCCGCCGCGCTGCTGTCGGCCCTGCTTTCCTCGCACCTCATGAAAACGGTGCACCCAGAAATTCATCCAGGAGACTCTGATTGCCATGACCCCAGAACAAGCCCGAATGCGCCTGACCGGAGCGATGACCGCGCTGGTAACGCCGTTCACCGACGGCGAGGTCGATCTGAAGCAGCTGACCGCACTGTTGCGCTGGCAGATCGAACAAGGGATCAACGGGCTGGTCCCATGCGGCACCACAGGTGAGGCCCCTACCCTGTCGTGGGAGGAGCGCCTCGACATCATCGCGCTGTGTGTGAAAATCGCCGGCGGCAGGGTGCCGATCATTGCCGGCACCGGAACCAACAGCACAGAGACGACGATCGCCTTTTCGACAGCCGCCGAAGCCTTTGGCGCCGACGCCGCCCTGATCGTGACGCCTTACTACAACAGGCCGAGCCAGGAAGGGATCTTTCGCCATTTCGAATCGGTCGCGGCCAAGGTCAGGATACCGATCATCGTCTACAATGTGCCAGCGCGAACCGGCGTCGACCTGTCCGAGGAGACGATCGAACGGCTGGCGCAGATTCCGACCATTATCGGCATCAAGGACGCCACCGGCGATGTGAGCCGGCTATCCTCGCTTCCGGCTGTGCTCAGGCGCCGCTTCATCTGCCTCTCCGGCCATGACGCAACCGCGTTCGGCTTCAACACGATGGGCGGGCGCGGAACGATCTCGGTGGTCTCCAATGTCGCTCCGCGACTGTGCGTCGAGATGCATGATGCGTGCCGGCAGGGCGACCACCACACCGCGCGGGCCATCCATCACCGCTTACGGCCGCTGATCGCGGCGCTTGAGCTGGAAAGCAATCCCGTGCCGGTCAAATATGCGCTCAGCCTGGCGCTGGGCATGAGCCCGGATGTCCGCTTGCCGATGACAGCTGTTCGCCCTGAAACCGAAACCGCCATACGGGAAGCCATGCAGGCTCTGTCCGGAAGCATCCCCGGCGTCGCGCAATCAAGAGCGGTGCAGGCCTCGCCCGCGCCGTGGCGGCTTTGACGGAGACGCCTTGCCATCAGCGGCATAGACCAGTCCGGGCTGGACGATCCATTCGCCAGCCCGGAGCGCTTCGACATCGAAGCGTCCACTGGCGTCGCGTGTTGCAACACCGACAAAATTGTATCGCCGGCCTCTTGCATCGACGACTGTGTCGGCGATCGGGTGGCCGGCGAGTCGGCCGATGATCGCCCCTTCTTCCTTGAGGTTTGCCAGGACGAAATACTCCGTCGGCACCCTGCGGCTGGCCCTTGAGGTCAGCCAGACTGAATGTAATCTCATGGTCGTCTGAAGCCAGCTGTTGGTCCGGTCGCCAGTCAAGCGGCGGCTCGGAATTACATAGTCGCTGGCTGCATAGGAATTCGAGAGCAGGTTTTGGCCTTAAATATAAAGGCCGCATATGCCCCGCCCTCCGTCAGGGATTCCGGCGCGGACGGCCCGGCTCGATACAGTCGGGCGACGGTGTCGTCGCCGGGCCGCCGCCGCAGTCCGGGGCGCCAAGTTGTATGTCGGGTACTGGCGCGCAATCGATTGCTGGTCCGCCGCAATCAGGCCGATCCGGCCTATCGGGCCTGTCTGGTCGATCGGGCCTGTCTGGACGATCCGGTCTGTCCGGCCAGTCGGGTCTGTCCGGACGATCAGGCCTGCCTGGTCTGTCCGGACGATCGGGTCTGTCGGGGCGCCATGGCCTGTCGGGTCTGTGATCACGGTCGCGCCAATGATGGTCGCGCCAGGGGCGGTCGCGATAGTCGTCCGTGTCTACGCATGCGCTGAGCGCCGCAGCGCAGATGATGAGCGCCAACGCGCTTGCGAACCTGGTCATGTCTGTGATGTCCTGCTGTCGGTCAAACCCAGCGTGGTCTGCACCGCCTGCATTGCACCTGCATTACGCGTACCTATCCAAGCATGCCCAACTCACAGGATAGGGAAAACGCTCACCAGAGCCAGGCGCCCCGTCCGAGCGCTGCCACCGCATCGACGATCCGCGTGAAACTTTCGCGGGCGCGACCGACCGTGTGTCGGGCCCTGAGATAGCCGTGCACCAAGCCCGGCTCCTCGAACCAGGTGGCGAGCCCGCCCGCGGCGATGACAAGGTCACGATAGGTCTCGCCGTCTGAAGACAGCGGGTCACACTGCGCGGTGATCAGCACCGTCGGCGGCAAGTTGGTAAAGTCGGTGTCGGCGAGCGGCGAGAGCGTTACGTCGCCGGCCCGGTCCGCGCCACCGGTGCGGATGTGCTTGTAGAATTCAAGATCGCGTCTGGTCAGCATCGGCGCTTCGGCGTGTGTCACGTAGGACCCTGTCGAGCGGTCGCCGCCGAGGCCGGGATAGATCAGCACCTGGCCGATCGGCCGTTTCGCGTGGCCGCGCGTGGCGTGGCTGACGGCGGCGCAGAGATTGCCGCCGGCGCTGTCGCCGCAGAGCAGGATGGGACGATCGCGGGTGGACGCAGCCCATGCGAAGGCGCTGATCGCATCGTCGAAGGCGGCTGGATGCAGATGCTCCGGCGCCAGCCGGTAGTCGACCGAAATCACCTCGTAGCCGGTGCGGGCGCAGAGCTCGGCGCAGACATCGTCATGGCTGTCCAACCCGCCAAGGATGAAGCCGCCGCCATGGATGTAGAGCACTGTTGCTGTCGGTTGCGGGGCGGTGCGGTAGATGCGGATCGGAATGTGGTGGGTGGGCGTTGCTATGGAAGAAGTTTCGACCGCGACACCCTGGGGATAGCCGGCAAAGAATTCCCTGCACATGCGGTCGTAGATCGCGCGCTGCTGGGTGATCGTGTAGTCGATCGTATCGGGAGGATAGTAGGAGTTGGTGCGCTCGATGAAGGCCCAAGTCTCGGCGTCGATAAGGGTTTTGTAGTCGGTCATGTAGGGTAACCAACTTTAGATGATGGCGCCCAGTCCCCCCTCTCTGTCCTGCCGGACATCTCCCCCTCAAGGGGGGAGATCAGATGTCGCGAAGGCTTTCGCCAATCTCCTACGTCCCAAGAAATGCGTCGGGTCCAAAGCTGCCAATCTCCCCCCTTGAGGGGGAGATGCCCGGCAGGGCAGAGGGGGGTGCTTCGCGCTATCATTTCCGCAGAGTCACTTCCCCTTCCAAACCGGATCGCGCTTCTCCGCGAACGCGCGAAACCCTTCCATATTGTCCTCCGAACCATAGAGCGCATCCACCGTTGCCAACTGGCGCCGCGTCACGCGGTTCATCGCGTCCTGGAAGGTCAGGGACTCGGCCACGCGCGCCGTCTCCTTGATCGCGGCGAAGACCAGCGGCGGGCCGCCGGCGAGCAGCCTTGCGATCTCCCAGACGCGCTCCTCGAGCTTTTCCTTGGGCAGCACCTCGTTGACCAGGCCCCAGCGATGCGCCTCGGCGACATCCATCCAGCGGCCGGTCAGCAGGAGATCCATGGCGACGTGATAGGGGATGCGCTTCGGCAGCTTGATCGTCGCCGCATCGGCCAGCGTGCCAGCGCGGATTTCGGGCAGCGCGAAGGAGGAATGATCTGATGCGTAGATAAGGTCGCAGGACAGCGCCAGCTCGAAGCCGCCGCCCACCGCCATGCCGTTGACGCAAGCAATGACCGGCTTGTTGAGGTCGCGCAATTCCTGCAAGCCGGCAAAGCCGCCGACGCCATAGTCGCCATCGACCGCATCGCCGCCGGCAGCCGCCTTCAGGTCCCAGCCGGCGCAGAAGAACTTGTCGCCCGCGGTCTTGACGATGGCGACACGCAAGTCTGCGTCGTCGCGGAACGCCTTGAAGGTCTCGCCCATCAGCCGCGAGGTCTTGAGGTCGATGGCGTTGGCCTTGGGCCGGTCGAGCGTGACTTCAAGGATGGTGCCTTCGCGGCGGGTCGAAATAACGTCAGACATTCTTGTTCTCTCCAAGCACGAGCAAGGCATCGGCGATCCAGGCGCCTTTGCCCTGCGCGCAGACGATCAGCGGGTTGATATCGAGTTCCTCGATCTCACCGGCATTCTTCTGCACAAAGGCGGCAATGCCTGATATCGCGTCGATGGCGGCAGCCACATCAGCCTTCGGCCGGCCACGATAGCCGTCGAGCAACGGATAGAGCTTTAGCCCACGCAAGCCCGCCTCAATGTCTTCGCGGGTCGCCGGCAGCATCAGCGTGACGCTGTCGCGCAACAGTTCAACCAGCACGCCGCCGGTACCCAGCGTCATGACAGCGCCGAACATCGGATCCCTGGTGAAGCCGACGATCAGTTCGGCAACGCCGTCGCGCACCATGCGCTCGACATAGAGGCCCGTACCGAGCGGCAGCAGATCATGGGCCGCCGTGCTGACGGATTCGGCATCCCTGAGGTTGAGCCTGACGGCGCCAACCTCGGATTTATGGGCGACGCCAAGTGCTTTCAGAGCGACGGGAAAGCCGAGCGCCATCGACGAGATGACGGCCTCGACCGCATTGCCGGCCCGCTCACCCTTCGGCACGGGCAGTCCGGCCTTGATCAACCGTGCCTTGGCCTCGGCCTCATCAGGCGTAACGTGACCGCCGCCGGCAGCACCGGAAGCAGAGGTGTCGATCGGCTGCGCCTGCGGTTCAGCCCACGCCCAGCCGATGAAGGCTGCGGCACCCGCGGCATCCATCGCCTCGGAAATGCCGAACAATGGCACCATGCCGCGCGCCATCAGTTCGGCGGTGTATTCCTCGGGCAGGTTTTCCGGCAGCGAGGAGACGATCGCGCCATGCGCCTTGTTGGTCTTTAGCGCCGATTCGAAGGCGCGCAGCGTCGCCCACCAGTCGGTGACCGAGCAACGGTCGGGACGAGGGAAGTCGAGCACCAGCATGTTGAGATCGAAACCGCCCGACACCATGGCGGTGAAGGTGGCGGTCATCGCCGGCTCGTTGTTCCAGATAAAGGTGTGGTAATCGAGCGGGTTGGCGACCGCGACCAGCGGCCCGAGCGTCGACTTGACGTGGGCGCGGTGTTTTTCCGTCAGGACCGGGAAGTTGACCCAGCGCCCTTCGGCACTGTCAGCCATCACGGAAGCCTCGCCGCCCGAACAGCTCATCGAGGAGAGCTTGTAACCGGCCAGCGGGCCGGTGATGTGCAGCAGCTTCAGCGCCTCGATGAAAGAGGGGATGGAATCAACGCGCGCGATGCCGAGGCGCTTCAGGAAAGCGCCGGAGGCGGCATCCGAGCCAGCCAGTGACGCGGTGTGCGAGACGGTCGCCTGCCGCGCCTGTTCGGAGCGGCCGACTTTCATGGCGATGATTGGCTTTTTCAGCTCACGCGCCCGTGCCGCCAGCCGCTCGAAGCCGGCTACGGAGTCAAAAGCCTCGATGTGCAGGCCGAGCGACGTGACCCGGTCATCCTCGATCAGGCCGAGCGCCATTTCGGAGAGACCGGTCTGCGCTTGGTTGCCGGCTGTCATCAGGAAGGCGATCGGCAGGCCGCGCTTCTGCATCGTCATGTTGATGGCGATGTTGGATGATTGGGTGATGATGGCGACGCCCTTGCCGCCCTCGTCCAGCCGGATGCCGCCATGCTGGTCGGGCCACAGAAGCGCGCCGTCGGCATAGTTGATCAGGCCATAGCAGTTCGGCCCGATGATCGGCATCTGGCCGGCAGCCGCGACCAGTTCGGCTTGCAGCCGCTCGCCATCGTCGTCATAGGCCTCGGTTTCGAGGAAGCCGGCGGCAAAGCAGACGGCGCCGCCGGCGCCGCGCTCGGCCAGCGCCTTGATGACCTCGATGGTCAGATGCCGGTTGACGCCGACAAAGGCGGCATCCGGCGCACCAGGCAGATCGGCGACGGAGCGATAGGCCTTACGGCCGGCAACCTCGTCCTTGGTCGGATGCACCGGCCAGATTTCGCCGGCAAAGCCCATCTTGATCGATTGCGCAACGACCGCAGCCGCTTGCACGCCACCGAAGACGGCGATCGATTTCGGGCGCAGGAGACGTTCGAGTTTATGCATGGTCATCTTTTCGTTTGAGCATCATTTTCTCCCAAAAGCCGAACTCCGGCTTTTGGCGATCATGCTCTATGCTCCGAACGGACGCAGCAGCGCGCGCGAAATAATATGTCGCTGGATTTCCGAAGTGCCTTCCCAGATGCGCTCGACGCGGGCGTCGCGCCAGATGCGCTCCAGCGGCAGGTCGTCCATCAGCCCCATGCCGCCATGGATCTGGATCGCTTCGTCGGCAACGTAAGCCAGCATTTCAGTGGCTTTCAGCTTGGCCATGGCCATGTCCTGGTCGGCGACGGTGCCCTGATCGTACTTCCAGCCGGCTTCGAACACCATCAGGTCGGCGGCCTTCAATTCGGTCGCCATGTCGGCGAGCTTGAACGACACGCCCTGGAACTTGCCGATCTGCTGGCCGAACTGCTGGCGCTGCGCGGAATACTCGATGGCGTGGCCCAGCGCCCGCTCGGCACGGCCGAGGCAGGTGGCGCCGACCTGCAGGCGCGTGGCGCCGAGCCAGGAATTGGCGACCTCGAAACCCTTATGGACTTCGCCGAGCACTTGGCTCGCCGGCAGCCGGCAATCGTCGAATTCGAGGATGGCATTGGTGTAGCCGCGATGCGAGACGTTGCGATAGCCATCGCGCACCGCAAAGCCCTTCGTGCCCTTGTCGACGAAGAAGGCGGTGATCTTCTTGCGCTTGCCGCGCGGCGAATCCTCTTCGCCTGATGCCATGAACACGATGGCAAAGTCGGCGAGATCGGCGTGGGAGATAAAGTGCTTGGTGCCGTTCAGCACCCAGTCGTCGCCATCCTGCACCGCCGTCGCTTTCATGCCGCGCAGATCGGAACCGGCGCCGGGCTCAGTCATCGCCAGGCAGTCCCACTTTTCGCCACGGATGCAAGGAAACAGGTACTTTTCGCGCTGCTCCGGCGTGCCGGCAAGCAGAATGTTGGACGGGCGCGCCACGCAGGTCCAGTGCAGCGCGTAGTTGGCGCGGCCGAGCTCCTTTTCGTAGAGCAGCCAGGTCACCGTATCGAGGCCCGCGCCGCCGACATCGGCCGGCATGTTGGCGGCGTAGAGGCCGGCTTCGATCGCCTTGGCTTTGATCTCCTCGATCAGGTCACGGCGCAGCACGCCGGTGCGCTCCACCTCGCGCTCATGCGGGTAGAGCTCATTCTCGACGAAGGCGCGCGTCGTCTCGACAATGAGTTTCTGCTCTTCCGAAAGACCGAAATCCATGGTCTCAGCCCTTCTTCTTTTTCTTCGGCTTTTCGGCCTTCTTCACCGGCTTGGAAGCCTTGGCCTTCTCGGCAGCCTTCGAGGCCGCCGGCTTCTTTGCCGCCAGCTTGGCGAGCTGCTTGGTATAGTCCTTGTGCAGCGCGCCGGCACCCCAGCCCTTGCCCTTGTTCTGCTTCGACAGCGCATCCATGATGGCGACCAGATTGTCGTCGCGGATCTTTTCCAGCTCGCGGATCGACAGGCCGTGCGCTTGGTCGTCCGACTGGGTGGCGATCAGGTCGACCAGCTCGTCGTTGAATTCCGGAACGTCCATCAGCTTGGTCCATGGCCATTTCAGGCACGGTCCGAACTGGGCCATGAAGTGGCGCATGCCGGCTTCGCCGCCAGCGACGCGATAGACCTGGAACATGCCCATCTGCGCCCAGCGCAGGCCAAAGCCATAGCGCATGATATCGTCGAGTTCCTCGACGGTGCAGATGCCGTCCTTGATCAGCCATAGCGCCTCACGCCAGGCTGCCTCCAGCAGGCGATCGCCGACAAAGGCTTCGATCTCCTTGCGGATGACCACCGGCTTCATGCCGATCGAAGCATAAATCTCCTTGGCGACTTCGATCGCCTCGGGAAAAGTCTGCTCGCCGCCGACGATCTCGACCAGCGGCAGGAGATAGACCGGATTGAACGGATGGCCGACGACTAATCGCTCCGGATGCTTCTTCATCGCCACCTGCATGTCGGTCGGCTTGATGCCTGATGTCGACGAGCCGACAATGGCATTGGCCGGCGCATGGGCGTCGATCTCGGCCAGCACCTTGTGCTTGAGGTCGAGTCGTTCCGGCACGCTTTCCTGGATGAAGTCGGCGTCTGCCACCGCCTCGGCGATGGTCTTGGCGAAGGTCAGCTTGCCTTCGGTGGGCAGGCCGCCGGGCACCATCTGCTTGTAGGCGCGGCGCGCGCCCTTCATCACTTCCGAGACCTTGCGCGACGCCTCCGGATCGGGGTCGAAGATCGACACGTCGATGCCGTTCAAGAGCAGGCGCGCCACCCAGCCGGCGCCGATGACACCGCCGCCAATGGCGGCCGCCTTGTTGATGATGCTCATGCTGAGGCTCCGGTTCTTGTCTTGGCTGTTTCGGGATCGATGAGAGGCACGCGCTCGCCGGCGCGGATCACCGAGGGGTCGTAGGCCTTGCGGGCAAAAACTTCGAGCACGAAGGGCCGGAAGAACTCGATCGGCAGCGTCTCGTAGTCAGGGTCGAAGCTCGACTGGTCCCAGCGTTCGCAAAACTGGTCGCAATCGTCGAAATAGGCATGACCAGCGAAGCGGTCCCGGGCATGGCGGTTGCCGCCGAGATGGTGGGCGTAATAGAGCCGCTGGAAATCGCCATGCTTCTCCACCACCCAGGTGCATTGCTCGCGCACGAAGGGTTTCAGGATCGAAGCGGCGTATTCGTCGTGATTGTAGGGCGCGTAGATGTCGCCGATGTCGTGCAGCAGCGCGCAGGCGATCCAATCGGTATCGGCGCCGTCGCGCCAGGCGCGCGTCGCCGCCTGCAGCGAATGGCCGAGCCGGGTGATCTTGTAGCCCGACAGACCTTCGTCGAGCTGCACCAGGGCGTCGAGCAGCCGATCGCCAGTCCTGGCGGCATAGTCGATTTCATGGGCGGTCAGGAACTCGTAATCGTCCTTGTCGCCATCCTTCATCGCGGTGAACTTGACGGTTGTCATCTCAAACCCCCGCTCTATGCCGCGGCTGCTATTGGCGCCCGCTTGGTCAGGTTGAGCTTCTGGCGCACTTCCTCCGGTCCCAGGATCCTGGCGCCGAGATTGGTGACGATGCTGGCGGCGCGCTCGACGAGCTGCGCGTTGGTGGCCAGCACACCCTTGTCGAGCCAGAGATTGTCTTCGAGCCCGACGCGGACATTGCCGCCGGCCAAAACGGCAGCCGCGGCATAGGCCATCTGGTTGCGGCCGATGGCGAAAGCCGACCAGTTCCAGGTCGACGGCACATTGTTGACCATGGCCATGAAGGTGTTGAGGTCATCGGGCGCACCCCACGGCACGCCCATGCAGAGCTGCACCAGTGCGTCGGGGTTGAGCACTTTTTCCTCGACCAGCTGCTTGGCGAACCAGAGATGGCCGGTGTCGAAGGCCTCGATCTCGGGCTTGACGCCGAGCGCCGTCATCATGCCGCCCATGGCGCGCAGCATGCCGGGCGTGTTGGTCATGACATAATCGGCTTCGGCGAAGTTCATGGTGCCGCAGTCCAGCGTGCAGATTTCCGGCAGGCACTGGCGCACATGTTCCATGCGGTTGGTGGCGCCGCCCATGTCGGTGCCTTTTTCGTTGAGCGGCAACGGCGCCTCGGGCGAACCGAACACCATGTCGCCGCCCATGCCGGCGGTCAGGTTCAGGATGACGTCGACGTTCGCCGCTCGGATGCGCTCGGTCACTTCGCGGTAGAGATGCACGTCGCGGCGAGGCTTGCCGGTCTCGGGATCGCGGACATGGCAGTGGACAATCGCCGCTCCCGCCTTCGCCGCGTCGATGGCCGAATCGGCGATCTGCTTGGGCGAGCGCGGCACATGCGGGCTGCGATCCTGCGAACCGCCGGATCCGGTCACGGCACAGGTAATGAAGACCTCACGGTTCATCGCAAGCGGCATGGAATTCTCCTCCCAATTCGAACAGAGGTACAACATTGCGCGACTTGCCGGGAACTGTTTTGCGTTTTACGAAGGCGCCATGATAAAAAACGAAAGAACGACAATCTTTCGCGCCGAGCAGTCGCCGCTCAAGGTTACGCTGCTGGTGTTTTCCGGGGCGTCCATCATGTGCGTGGCATGCACCGTTGACCCGCTGCGCGCCGCCAATCGTATCGCCGGCGAAACCCTGTTCGACTTCAAACTGGTTTCGGTGACCGGGGAGGCGCCGGTCACGACATGCGGCCTGCCCGTGGCGGTCAGCGGCCGGTTCGACGCGACGGAACCGACCGATGTCCTGATCGTGGTCGCGGGCTTCGGCACCCAGAACTATGCCACGTCAGCCTTGCTCGCCGGCTTGCGCCGTGCGGCGCGCTCAGCCCGCGCCTGTGGCGGCGTCGAGGCCGGCACATGGCTGGTGGCGCGCGCCGGCCTGCTGGAAGGGCGCAGCGCCACCACCCATTGGGAGGACATGGAGGATTTCTCGTCCGCCTTTCCCGGTGTCGACGTGCGCCCCGATCGATACATCATTGATGGGCCGGTGTTCACCACGGGCGGGGCGTCACCGACCCTGGATCTGATGTTGCACCTGATTCGCACCCGGCTCGGCATGGCCGTGGCGCTCGATGTGGCAAGCGCGTTCATCTACGATCAGGCGCGGGTGGCGACCGATGCGCAGCCGCTGGTCTCGCTTGGCCGGCTTGACGGCTACGACCCGCGCCTGGCGCAAGCCATTCGGCTGATGGAAGCGCATGTCGACCAGCCGCTGACCATCGAAGCCATCGCAAAGCGTGCCGGGGTGACGGCGCGCACACTGGAAAGCATCTTTCGCAAGTCGATCGGCGAGACGCCGGGCGCCTACTATCTCAGGCTGCGGCTGGGGGCCGCGCGCCGGCTGGTCGTCGACACGCGGATAGCCATGGCCGATATTGCCGGGCGGACGGGATTCTCGTCCGCCGCAGCATTTTCCAGAGCGTTTTCAAGAGCTTTTGGCGAAGCCCCAGTCAGGCTGCGCCGAGGATAATCACATCCAGGGGATTACGCGGCGTTCTGTCGATCGCTGCCGGCGTCGATCTGCGAGCGCATTTGCCTCACCAGCCGGACTTCGAATCGGCTGCTGACAGCGCGATCCCATTCGTTCGAGACCTTGGCGTCGTCGGTTTTCCTCGGCAGCGCCATCAGCCGGTCGATGATCGATCCGGTCTCGCCAGATGAGAGTAGGGCGTCGATTTCGCGTTCGTGCTGCATATCGGTTCGCCTCCTTCCTTTTCACCCGCCACAACGTCACTCTTATACGAGATACGTGACGGCAGTTTGAAGGCAAGAGCGAGGTGATTGAGGGGCGCGAAGGGGCAAAACCTTGTCGCCAAACACGGCCTTTGGCGCAAAGCTGTTCCGTACGAAAATCCGAAGTGGGTGAGGTTCAGCCGAGCCGCTTCTCGAACAACACAGTCGTACAGCCGCTGTCCCATTCATCATCCGGATAGCGGTCTTTTTCGATATAGCCGACCGCCTTGTAAACGCCCTGGGCGCGATCGTTGAACGTATCGGTTTCGAGCCGCACTTGGCGGAAGCCGGCAGCGCGAATCGCTTGTTCGGCATGCGACAGCAGCTTGCCGCCGACACCCTGGCCCTGATGGCAGGCCCTGACATGCACGGCCTCGATGAAATCGCCGCGCCAGTGGATCAGGCCGGCAATTTCACCGGCGATCTCGGCCACTGTGAAATCCGGCCAGTATTCCTCGACATAGCGCCCGCCAATATCGGTCTCGACATAGCGCTGCGCCGATGCCTGGGTGATGTGTGGCAGCCAGGTGCCTTCGAACGTTTCCTGCAGCACCTGTTTGAGAGCCGCTACATCGCCCTGCCGCGCCTCGCGCACCGTGATCTTCCCGTTTGCCATCGTCTTTCTCCATCACTTGGGAGAGCGGACTAGCAAAAGGCGATCACGGCGGCTTTCAGCCACACCAGGCAGGTGTCGGTCCAGCGTCAGGCTTCACACGTAGCGGTTGACGATGTTTTCCAGCAGTTCCTGGCGGCCGGAGCGCGGCTGCGGCTCGATCTTCTTCTTCAACACGCGCTCGGCGATGTCTTCCAGCGTGCGCTTGCCGGAAAGCATCGCCTTGGCCTCTGCGGTATTCCACCCGGCATAGCGCTCGGCGAGCGGCGCGGACAGCGCCTTGTCCTCGACCATGCGAGCCGCGGCCTTCAGACCGCGTGCGCAAGAGTCCATGCCGCCGATGTGGCCGATCAGCAGGTCCTGCGGGTCGAGCGACTGGCGGCGCAGCTTGGCGTCGAAATTGGTGCCGCCGGTCTTGAAGCCACCGGCCTGCAGGACCTGGTAATAGGCGAGCGCCATTTCCGGCACGTTGTTGGGGAACTGGTCGGTGTCCCAGCCCGACTGGTAGTCGTTGCGGTTCATGTCGATCGAGCCAAAGACGCCGAGTGCATTGGCCAGCGCCAGTTCGTGCTCGAAGGAATGGCCGGCCAGGATGGCATGGCCCTGCTCGATGTTGAGCTTGACTTCCTTCTCCAGCCCGAAGCGCTTGAGGAAGCCGTACACCGTGGCGACATCATAGTCGTACTGGTGCTTTGTCGGCTCCTGCGGCTTCGGCTCGATCAGGATCGTGCCCTTGAAGCCGATCTTGTGCTTGTAGTCGACGACGAGGCTGAGGAAGCGACCGGCCTGTTCCTGCTCGCGGGCCAGGTCGGTGTTGAGCAGCGTCTCATAGCCCTCGCGCCCGCCCCACAGCACGTAGTTCTCGCCCTTCAGGCGCTTGGTGACGTCGATGCAGCTTTTCACCGTCGCTGCCGCATAGGCAAAGACATCCGGATCGGGATTGGTGGCGGCGCCCGACATGAAGCGGCGATTGGAGAACAGGTTCGCCGTGCCCCACAGAAGCTTGACGCCGGTCTGCTTCATCTTGGTGGCAAAATAGTCCGCGATCTCATCGAGATGGGCCGCACTTTCGGAGAAATCCTTGCCCTCGGGCCGGACATCGGCATCGTGGAAGCAGAAATAGGGCGCGCCGAGCAGCGAGAACATCTCGAAGGCGACATCGGCCTTGAGTTTCGCCAGTTCCATCGTGTCGATGCCGCCGGCCTTGGGGAACCAGGGACGGTCGAAAGTCTGGCCACCAAAGGGATCGCCGCCCGGCCAGGCAAAGGAGTGCCAATAGGCGACGGCAAAGCGCAGATGGTCTTCCAGCCGCTTGCCGGCCACCACCTCATCGGGATTGTAGAATCGGTAGGCCAACGGATTGGTCGAATCCGGCCCCTCATATTTGATCTTCTGGATGTCGCCGAAAAATCCGCTGCTCATGATTTCTGTCCTCTCTCGAATAGTTCGCCCTGATTACCTCAGGCGTAATTGGTTTCGCTCTTGGGCCGGTCGAAAAAGCTGATGTCAAAGCCACTCAAAACAGGAGACAATCCATGACCGACCTCAACACAATCGCCGAGGGTTACATCACCGCTTGGAACGAAAGCGATGCCAGCCGCCGCGCCGAACTGCTCAAGGCTGTCTTCACCGAAGACGTCAACTATCGTGATCCGCTCATGCAGGGCGACGGCCATGACGGCGTCGCGGCGCTCATCGATGCCGTTCAAAATCGCTTTGCCGGCTTCCGGTTCTCGCTGAAAGGCACGCCAGATGGCTTTGCCGACAAGATCCGCTTCTCGTGGAACCTCGGGCCTGAAGGCACAGAGTCCGTCATCGAAGGCACCGATATCGGCGACATCGAGAACGGCCGGCTGAAGGGCGTGACCGGGTTTCTGGACAAAATGCCGGCGCAGTGAGCCGGCAAGTTGCGGCGTGGGCGAGTAATCGTTCACGCCGTGGCGCCCTTGATCGCCGGGTACAGTGCCCGGTAGCGATGATAGGCATCGGCATAGGCGCCGCCGAGTGCGGCGTCCGGTTCAATGGTGGCGTCTGTCCTAGGCGCCGTGCACACGGCCAGCGGATCGGCGCCCGTCGCTGCGATCAGGCCAAGCCTGGCCGCGCCGAAGGCGGCGCCGAAATCGCCGTCGGCGGGAATATCCACTGGAACCTGCAGCGCGGTGGCGATCGCCTTCAGCCAGTAGCGCGAGCGCGAGCCGCCACCGATCGCGGTCACGCGCGTCAATGTGGTGCCGGCCGTCTTCAAGGCTTCGAGGCTGTCGCGGAAAGCGAAGGCGACGCCTTCGAGCACCGCTTGCGTCAGCACCGCGCGGCTCGATTCATGCGCCAGCCCGGTGAAGGAGCCGCGAATGGCGGAATCATTGTGCGGCGTGCGCTCACCCGAGAGATAGGGCAGGAAGGACACGCCGCTCGGCGCCTTCAGCGTGTCGCCGAGTTCCGATGTCAGCTCGCCGGCGCCTTTGCCCGTGATTTCCGACAGCCAGTTCAGCGAATCGGTCGCCGACAGGATGACGCCCATCTGGTGCCAGGTGTTGGGCAGCGCATGGCAGAAGGTGTGGACCGCGCTGGCCGGGTTGGGCAGGTAGGACGCGTTGGCGGCAAACAGCACGCCCGACGTGCCCAGAGAAACAAAGGCATGGCCGGCGCCGACCGTGCCCATGCCGCAGGCCGAAGCCGCATTGTCGCCGGCGCCGCCGGCGATCGGAATACCTGACACAATGCCCCATTTCGACGCCAGTTCGGCACGAAGCGCGCCAGCCTTCTGCGTGCCCTCGACCAGCGATGGCATCTGCTTTTCATCAAGTGATGTCGCCGCCAGCAATTCGGCGGACCAGCGGCGCTTGCCGACATCGAGCCAGGACGTGCCGGCCGAATCGGACATTTCCGAAATGTGATCGCCGGTCAGCCAGAGCCGTAGGAAATCCTTCGGCAGCAGCACCTTCGCCACCTTGGCGAAGACAGCGGGCTCGTTATTCTTCACCCAGGCGAGTTTTGGCGCGGTGAAGCCAGGGAAGACGATGTTGCCGGTCAGCGCGCGGAAGCGCGGGTCGGCGTCAAGCGCTGCCGCCTCGACATGGCTGCGCGTATCGTTCCACAGGATGCAGGGGCGCAGCACATGATCGGCCGCATCGAGCAAGGTGGCGCCATGCATCTGGCCGGACAGGCCGATGCCTTTTACGGCCTCGAACTGCTTGGGATGGGAAGCCTTGAGTTCGGCGATCGCGTCTTCGCAGGCGCGTATCCAGTGGGACGGGTCCTGCTCGGACCAGCCGGGATGCGGCCGCGAAACATCAAGTGTGCCATGGCCGGAGCCGACGACGGTCTGTCCGGCATCGATCAGCAGCGCCTTGACGCCCGACGTGCCCAGGTCGAGGCCGAGATACATGTTTTCCTCCCACGTCCTTATTTTTTTCGGATCCCGAAAAAATCTGGCCGAGCCAGTTTTTAAGGCAAGATCCGCTCCGGGTCAATTCTCTGACAAATCGGCTGCGCGCCGTAAGAACAGCGCGGACAGTGGGCTGTCGGGCCGAGCCATCGAACGCTCGGCGGTGAGCGTCCTGGCGAGCGCGCCGTCACCGGCCCGCAAGGCCGCCTCGATCAGCGTCAGATCGATGACATCGCGCTGGGCGTGGCTGCCGCCGAAACGATGGGCGATCGCCCGGATCGGCCTGATCAGGCGCACGACCTCGGTGTATTTGCCCTCGCCGAACGCCTTGATGGCCCGCGTCAAGGGATGGCCGACATCCCTGGTGAAAGCGACGTTGTCGCCGCTGCCATGCATCGCCTCGCGCTGCGCCTCGAGCAGGGCAAGGGCGGGTCCGTCGAGGCCGGCGCCGACGAAGGCCATCATCGCATGCGCATCGTTGAAGGCGTAGTCGCCGGCGCCGGCCTTGGGCCAGTTGGCGGCGAGCGCGGTCCAACGGGTGCCGACATCAACGCCGCCGAGATGCAGCCGCCACAGGATTGCCGACGCATCGACCATGTTCAGCGCCATCGTTGATGGCGTGCCATAGATCGGCCCGTCATAGAGCGCCAGCACCTCGTCGGTCTCGCCGAGATCGTAGTGAAACAGCGCCAGGTGCCACCAATTGTGCACCTGCAGGAAGCTCTCCTTTGTCCAGGCTTCGGGATCGGCGCGCATCCAGGCAATACCATCCCTTTGCCGGCTTTGCATTTCCATGACATGCGCCACTGCGTGCTGAGCCCAGCCGTCGCGCGGCTCAATCCCGACCGCTATGCGGCCGAGTTTTTCGGCCAATGCGTACTCGCCCATCTCCTCCAGCCCGAATGCCTGCATGCCGAGCATGGCGTGGTAACCCGGCATGTCGATCTGCCATGACGGCAAGGCGCGGGCGATGCGATCACGCAACATGCGGGCATTGCCGGTGAAGAAGTCGATCTGATGCCCGACCTGCAGCGCCACGGCGTCGAGCGGGCTCTCGATGGCGATATCCTCGAGAATGCGGGCGGCGTCATGCCAGCGTCCATTGGCGAGGTGACCGAGGGCTAAGACATGCGCCTGTTCGCGCGTTGTCGCGGCCAGCGGCAGGGCCGCCTCGTGGCAGGCCCTGGCCACGGCCGTCGCCTCGCGCTCGGTGGCCAGGCCGAAGAGATAGCCCTTGAAGACATGCGCCATGACAAAACCGGGATCTTCCGCGATGGCGCGATCGACGGAGGCGACGGGGTCGCCGATGAAGCACTGCAATTGGCGTACCGCCTCGCTGTAGGGCGTGAACCCCGCTACCGTCGCACCCGAAAATGCCAGGCCGAATGTGTCCTTGATTGGCATGCAATGTCCTTTGATCTGCCTGGGACAAGCCCCAGACCCTTCGGGCCAAAGCGATCTTAGAGCATAGGCCACGGACGTGCCAATCACGCACTATACAAGATCTATCCCAGTATGCTTTTCAGTTCATCAACCATGACTGGCAGATTAGGCTTTGTAAAATCGAGCGAATTGTGGCTTCATTGCGGCGCGGCGGAGGGTTTGCAATCGCGATCTGAGAGGGGACGCGATGCGGCATTTTGAAATACAGCTTCCGAACAGCCGTTCGGAGTACGTGGGCGAGGAGATTGCCTTGTTGCGGCGAAGGTCGCGGCAAATCCATCCATGGTTTATTAGCTTACTTGCAACTACAGCGCTGGCGTTGCTGCCCAATTCCATGGCCTTGGCGGCCTGCGTGTTGGTTCCGTCGGCGGGGAATACCACCTTCACCTGCGACAGCGGCGATTCGGGCGGCAGCCTCACCGATACCAGCGGCGACAACACTCTGAATTTTCCCGCCGGCGGCACCGGCCAGATATCAGGCAGCGTCACCTTCGGCGTCGGCGCGGACCGCATCAACATGCAGTCCGGCACTATCACCGGCACGGTCGACCAGGGCGACGGCACGGATTTCTTCACCATCGGTGGCGGCACTGTCGCCGGCAATGTCCAGCAGGGCGCCGGCATCGACGACTTCAACATGAGCGGCGGCCAGATCGGTTCGCTCAACCAGGGCGACGGGCTCGACACCTTCACCATTACGGGCGGGCGCATCGTCGATTTCTTCGACGATGGCGACCAGGCTGTCATGACCGGCGGCCGCATCGGCCGCGTCAACATGAAACTCGACAAGAACTATTTCAACATGTCCGGCGGCACCATTGACCGCAACCTCGTCACCGGCTTCGACCAGGACACCATTATCCTCTCCGGCGGCACGATTGGCGGCAACATCAGCGTCAGCGGCGGCAATGACAGCGTGACGATCACCGGCGGCACGGTCGGTGGCGATGTGCTGATGAGCTTTGGCGCCGACAGCTTCGTGTGGAACGGCGGCGGCATCGTCTATGGTTCCGTCGATCTCGGCGGTGACAACGACACAGCCAAGCTCAGCAACCTCACCAATGGCAATCTCGGCGGCATGGATGCCATAAATGGTGGTCTTGGCGCCGACACACTGACCTTCGACAACGTCAAGCTGGACGGCATCGCAAGGGTCCAGAACTGGGAGACGATCAACGCTACCAACGACACCGAATTGACGCTGGATGGCAATCTGGTGCTTGGCGACAGCGGCACCGGCAAGGGGTCACTCAATGTCGACGCTGCGAGCACGCTCTATGGCGGCGGCTTCAACGCCGAGATCCGGGCCTTTACATCTGGCCAGATGGCCGAAGTGATGAATGCCGGCCGCATCGACCTGACCAATGGCACAACCGGCGCCACCGACCGGCTGACGATTACAGGCAATTATACCGGGCTCGGTGGCCTGCTGCTTATCCAGACCGAACTTGGCGACGACAATTCGGCTTCCGACCGGCTCGTCCTGTCGGGCGGAACCGCCTCCGGCTCGACCGGCATCGCCGTGGTCAATGTCGGCGGCGTAGGCGCGCAGACCGCCGCCGATGGCATCATGGTCGTGCAGGCGACCAATGGCGCCACATCCAGCGCCACGGCTTTTGCTCTCGACGCGCCGGTCGCGGCGGGCGCCTTCGAATATTATCTGTTCAAGGGCGGCGTCAGCGCCGGTAGCGACGAAAACTGGTATTTGCGCTCGACGCTGACCACACCGGCTCCGCCGGCGCCCGCGCCGCCGGCGCTGGAACCAGCGCCGAACCCCGAACCGGAGCCCCCGGCGACGGAAGCACCGCCGCCGCCATCCGAACTGCCGCCGGTGCCGGTGCCGACCGATGGCGACATCAACAACCCTCCGGTCGATCCGACGCCGCCGGTGCAGGCCGGCGATCCTCCTCCCACGCCGCCACCGGCCCCGCCCGAGGCGCCGCCTGCGGATCCGCCACCTCCACCGCCCCCGGTTCCAACCGCTGTGCCGGATCTGCCGACACCGGCGCCAGGCGAGCAGATTCTGCTCTATCGCATCGAGGTCCCCGTCTATTCGGCCTTGCAGCCGGTCGTCGAGCACCTGGCGATGACGACACTCGGCACCTTCCACGAACGGCGTGGCGAACAGAGCCTGCTGTCGGACACGGAGCTGTCGCCGGTCTGGGGTCGCATTTTCGGCCAGGACACTGAGATGGGCTGGTCGGGAACGGTATCACCCTCGTTCGACGGCACGCTGTTCGGCCTTCAGGCGGGCTTCGACCTGTTCGGACGCGAGACCGCCTCTGGCGGAATCGACCGCGCCGGCCTGTTCGTCGCCTATGGCAGCATGCATGGCGATGTGCGCGGCCAGGCGCTGGGACGAGACGATCTGGCCGTTGGCAAGCTCGACGTCAATGGCACCAGCGTCGGCGGCTACTGGACCCGCATCGGCCAAAGCGGCTGGTACCTGGACGGCGTGCTCATGGCCACTTTCTTCGGCGGCAACGCGACGTCGTCACGTGACATCGGCATCGATGTCGGCGGAACCGGCGTCACCGCATCGCTGGAAGGCGGCTATCCCATAGCGCTGGGACAGGGCTGGACGCTCGAACCGCAGGCGCAACTGGTCTGGCAGCATTTGTCGCTCGATGACACCAACGACCGCTTCTCGTCGGTCTCTTTCGGCACCGACGACAGCGTGTCCGGCCGGCTGGGTGCCCGGCTGCAGGGCGAGACAACGGTCAATGGCATGGCGCTGCAGCCTTACCTCAAGGCCAATATCTGGCACGATTTCGGCGGCACCGACACTGTCAGCTTCGACACCACCAACATCTCGACCGAGGACCTATCGACCTCGTTCGAGTTCGGCGGCGGTGTCGTCGCCAAGGTGACGGACAAGGTCAGCATCTTTGCTACCGGCGACTACACCACCAATCTCGGCGGCGACAAGCGCCGCATCCTCGAGGGCAATCTGGGTATCAGCGTGAAGTGGTGAACCAGACCATCTGAAAACCGGAAGCCGATTTTCAGATGGTCGAATAAAACAGGCCAGCTAATTGCCCGAACGCATCGCCACCGTGGCGATGCCGGCGCCGACCAGCAGCGTGCCGCCGGTGCGGTTGAAGATGCGGATCGCTTTGGGATTGCGCACGACGTTGCGGGCGCGTGCCGCGATCAACGCGTAGCCGAAGGCATTGGCGAAGGCGAGCGCCAGGAAGGTGGTCTCGAAGATCAGCATCTGCGTCCAGAAATTGGCGTGCCTGTCGAGGAACTGCGGCAGGAAGGCGACGAAGAAGGTGATGCTTTTCGGGTTGAGCGCGGTGACCAGCCAGGCATGCGCCATCATCTTGGCGGAAGACACCGCGTCGGTGCGCGGTTCGGCCTTCAGCGCCCCGCCGGCGCGGAACAGTTTGACGCCGAGATAGATCAGATAGCCGGCGCCGATCAGCTTCAGGATGGTGAAGACACCAGCCGAAGCGGCGAGCAGCGCACCGATGCCCAGCATCGACAAGGTCATGGCGGTGAAGTCGCCCAGCGCCACGCCAACGGCCATCGGCAGAGCGGTGCGCCAGCCCTGGCCCAGCGCATAGGACACGACCAGCAGGATGGTCGGGCCCGGAATGATGAGGAGGATGGTCGAAGCGGCGGCGAAAGCGGCCCAGTTTTCGAAGGACATGTCTGTCTCCCTTGGGTTAAGGAAAAGGATAAATCCCGAGCCCAGGGAGAATGTAAAGAGGCCTGATTTTTCTTTTTGAGCAATTGCGGACGGAAAACCGCCACGCGCTTTTCTGGAGTTACTGCGGCCTCAATTGCGCCAACGGCAGCTCGGCGTCAGTTCGCGCCGCCCAGCGTGCTCAATATATCGGCCAGGCTGACATTGGCACCGAGAACCAATGCGGCCGCGACAATGGCAGCGGCAAAAAGCTTGATGTCGGTTTTTAAAGTCTTGCACATGGAGGCCCCTCGCTGATCACCCGATGGGTAGGAAAGGCCGGTGCCGGGATTATGACCCGACCGAGGTCTCTTTGTGCAGGAGCTCTCGGCTGATGGCTATCCAGGACAGCCTGACGCCGCCAGGCGACGCGCAAATGCAGGCAGCGCAAGGCGTTCACGCTTTATCAACCATGAATGATGAAAATGCCTTCTATCCGGCCGGACCGTGCTTCCCGCCGACAGCGTAGGGTTTGGGTATATGCGTGAGTTGCCGCAAGGTCTGACGCCGCCACGAAACGGCGACGCAATCGAAACCGATTATCATCTTTCCCGCCGCGCCATCCTTTCTGGGGCAGGCGCGCTGGCGCTGCTCAGCGCCGCCGGCTGCTCGACCTCGGGTGACGGCGGCATGCCGGCGCTGGATCTTGACAATACGGTCACCGGTTCGGTGCCGCCGATGCGGCCCGCGATCAGCGTCGACAAGAACATCACCAGCGCCGATGTCATGTATGCCGCCTTGACCGACAACGGCTTCAACGTGCCGGAGGTGCCTTACCTGAAGGTCAAGCCGGAATTCCGCCGCCAGATCGTCGTCGACACGACCGGTGAGGCGCCCGGCACCATCGTCGTCCACCTCAAGGAGCGCATGCTCTATCTGGTCCAGCCGGGCGGCGATGCCATCCGCTACGGCGTCGGCATCGGCAAGGACGGCTTCCGCTGGTCCGGCCGTGCCAACATCCAGTATGGCAGGGAATGGCCGACCTGGACGCCGCCGCCAGAAATGATCCAGCGCAAGCCCGAATTGGTTAAGTGGCAGGGCGGCCAGCCCGGTGGCCTCACCAACCCGCTGGGCGCGCGTGCGCTCTACATCTACCAGGACGGCAAGGACACCGGCTACCGCATCCATGGCTCGCCGGAGTGGTGGAGCATCGGCCAGGCGATGTCGTCGGGCTGCGTGCGCCTGATCAACCAGGACATCATCGACCTCTACAGCCGCGTTTCGAAGAAAAACCCCGTCGTCGTCATGTGATCGTCCAGTCGACCCGACTCCCCCGTTGCGCGATAGCGAAAGACAGGCGAATGTGCCTGCGAATTCATCGCTCGGGAGACGTCAGGAATGGCCGGAACTTTTGTCATCGCGCAGGGCGGCGGCCCAACCGCCGTCATCAACCAGACGGTTGTCGGAGCGACGTTGGAGATCCGCAAGCGGCATCCCGGCGCCAAGGTGCTGGGCTCCATCCACGGCGTGCGCGGCATTCGTGACGGCAATTATGTCGACCTCTCGGCCATCCCCGAAGATCGGCTGCGGCTGATCGCCGGAACGCCAAGCGCGGCACTCGGCTCGACCCGCGACAAGCCGGATGCCGCCTATTGCGATGTCATCCTCAACGGCCTGAAAAAGGCCGGCGCCGATGCCTTCATCTATATTGGCGGCAACGACACGTCGGGCACGCAGCAGATCCTGACCGATGCTGCCGGCGGCTCGATCGCTTTCGTTCATGCGCCAAAGACCATCGACAATGACCTCGAGGAAAACGACCACACTCCGGGCTTCATCTCGGCGGCCGAGTTCGTTGCCGGTGCCTTTCTCTCGGTCGATCTCGATTTTCGCGCTTTGCCCGGCATCTATGTCGGCATCGTCATGGGCCGGCATGCCGGCTTCTTGACGGCGGCCGCCGCCGCATGGCAACTCGATCCCGCCAGCGGCCCGCACCTGGTCTACGTGCCGGAGCGGCCATTCTCGGCGGCCGGCTTCATCGATGATGTGCGCGCCACGCTCGACCGCCACAAGCGCTGCATCGTCGCTGTGTCGGAAGGGGTGAGCACCGCCGATGGCAAGGCGCTGGTCGAAAGCCTGGTACCCCCGGACAAACTGGAACGCGACGCGCATGGCAACGTCAAATTGTCGGGCAGCGATCTGCCGGCCGCGCTCGAACGCGCGCTGGCCGATGGGCTGCCGGGCAAACGAGCCCGCGTCGATGCGCTTGGCTACATGCCGCGCGGCTATATCGGCGCCATCAGCGCGGTCGATGCGCAGGAGGCATTCGATGCCGGCGCCTTCGCCGTCTCTGTCGCCGAACAGGGCGGCGGCTCGGTGGCGCTGCAATATGATGGCACCAAGACCGTCCTGAAGAAGGTGCCGCTGAAGAATGTCGCCGGCAAGACCCGTCACATGCCCGACGATTTCATGAAGCCCGACGTCAACCAGTTGTCGGAGGCCGGCATGACCTATCTCAAGCGGCTGGTGCCGGAAAAGTACAAGGTCGGGAAGCCGTTCGTCTGATGCCAGGCTCAGACGTGAGCCAGGAGTGGTTCAGCAAAAGCATCGTCGACGACAGGACGACGATGCTGACCGAACCTTTTGTGCATGACTATCTGCGCGCCAACATCTGGCATCTGCGCGGCCGTGACGCCGACCTTCTGGTCGACACCGGCATGGGCATCTGTCCGCTGGCGCCGCAGATCGAAACGCCTGACGGCAAGCCTCTGCTGGTCGTCGCCACCCACATCCATCTCGACCATGTCGGCTCACTGCACGAATTTCCATGGCGGGCCGGGCCAAGGCATAGCGCCGCGCAGTTCGAGAGCATGGATGAGGCCGTGACTTACGCCTACATGTTCCATGATCTCGAAGGTGGCGTTTCGAAACTGCCCGGGCCGGGCTGGAAGGCCGCCGACTACAAGATCCCGCCGGCACCGCTATCGCGGACGCTTGATGAGGGCGACGTGGTCGATCTCGGCGACCGGCAATTCCGCGTGCTGCATCTGCCCGGGCATTCACCGGATTCGATCGCGCTGTTCGACGAAGCCGACGGCCTGTTCTTCAGCGGCGACGCCATTTACGACGACACGCTGATCGACAGCCTGCCGGATTCGGACCGCTCGGCCTATGTCAACACCATGCAGCGGCTGCTCGACCTGCCGATCCGCATCGGCCACGGCGGTCACGGGCCAAGCTACGACGGCAGGCGTATGCGTGAGATTGCAACGGCTTACCTCAGACAAGCCGGCAATATCTGAGCTTCGGCATGACTGTCGGCTTGTGGGAGAGGCCGGGTCCCGGCAACAATCCTGCGTAAAGAATTAAATCTTTGTAATATAACCGAAAAAACCTAATTCGCCCGCATCCGCGTCCTAGATTCCGGTCATCGACCTGAACGGCTGCCGCATGAAGCGAGACAGGCAGCCGCGAGGGCCGGTACGCCGAATGGGCCCGCTCCCTCCCGAGGCCACGGCGCCGAACCCAATGTCTCGCACGGACAACGACCATGTCATCCATCAACATTCTTCGCAGACATCGCGTCGCCGCATTGCTGGGCGCCGCCCTCATCATCTCTCCCTTCGTCGTCTCCTTTGCCCAAAGTGCCAGCAATGCAGGCGTGAGCAACGTCGTCGCGACGACCCAGACCCCTGTCGCCGGTATCACTGCCCCCAACGGCTCGTTTGCGCCGATCGTCGCGGCCGACAAGCCGGCGGTGGTGACGGTCACCACCATCATGAAGGCACAGCCGGCAAGCGCCGATGACGGGATGCCACTCGGCAACTCGCCATTCGACCAGTATTTCCGCCAGTTCTTTGGCGACCAGGGCATGCCCGCTCCGCAGACGCCACCGCAACAGGCGCAACGCGCCGAGGCGCTCGGTTCCGGCTTCATTGTCGACGCCGATGGCACCATCGTCACCAACAATCACGTCGTCGATGGTGCCTCATCGATCAAGGTGACGCTCGATGACGGCACCGAGCTCCCCGCCAAGCTCGTCGGCCGCGACGCCAAGAACGATCTCGCCGTGCTCAAGATCAAGGCCGACAAGCCCTTGCCTACGGTCAAATGGGGCGATTCCGACAGGCTGATGACCGGCGACCAGGTGCTGGCGATCGGCAATCCGTTCGGCATCGGCACCACGGTCACCGCCGGCATCGTTTCGGCACGCGGCCGCGACCTGCACAGCGGGCCGTTCGACGATTTCATCCAGATCGACGCGCCGATCAACCATGGCAATTCCGGTGGCCCGCTGGTGGACGTGAACGGCAATGTCATCGGCATCAACACGGCGATCTATTCGCCCAATGGCGGCAGCGTCGGCGTCGGCTTCGCCATCCCGTCCGACCAGGCGCAGAAAGTGGTCGCCAAGCTGATGAAGGACGGCTCCATCCAGTATGGCTATCTCGGTGTCGAGATCCAGCCGGTGACGCCTGACGTGGCGAGCGCCATCGGGCTCGACCATGCCGGCGGCGCGCTGGTTTCAAAGGTCAACGACAGCTCGCCCGCGGCCAGCGCCGGCGTCGAAACCGGCGACGTCATCACCAGCTTCGCCGGACAGGACGTCAAGGATCCCAAGGATCTGTCGCGGGCCGTCGCCGATGTCGCGCCGGGCGCCAAGGAATCGCTCGATATCTGGCGCAAAGGCAAGGCCATGCAGATCTCCGTCGATGTCGGGCAAAACAGCGACGATGTGAAGACGGCATCGACTGATAGTTCCGACACGCCGAGCACCGAACAGGGCGCGCGTGCGCCGGCGATCGGGCTTGGCCTGCTGGACATCACGCCCGACATTCGCCAGCAGATGAACCTCGCCGACAACGAGCATGGCGCGGTGGTTGCGCGCGTCAATCCCGACAAGGCGGCGGCCGCTGCCGGCATCCAGCCGGGCGATATCATCGCAGCCGTCAACCAGGTTCCGGTGAAGAGCGCCAGGCAGGTCACGCAGGCGATCGCACAGGCCAGCAAGTCGGGCCGCAAGTCGGTGCTGCTGCTGGTCGAACGCGACGGCAGCCAGATCTATGTCGCGGTGCCTTTCGCCAACGGCTGAGTGCGGTTGCGGCCGGTCTGTTGCCAAGCGGTGACAGACCGGCCGCTCCGGAGCCCGTCTATTCGTGGGCGGCGATATCGGTGCGGATGAACACCGTCACCGAAGCGTCCTGATGCAAAACGCGGTAGTTGCGCAGCGCCTCGGCAATCCCGGGGGCATCGTGCAGCGGCGGCATGGGATGCTGGTCCTTTACGTTCAGCAGCACCGGCGGGCGCGGTCCTGATGTTCCGTCGTCGATGATGATGTCGGGCCGTTTCGCGGCAAGTTCGCCTGCGATCGATGCGGTGTATCTTTCCCTGAGGCCGGCCAGGTCCTGGCGTATCGCGGGATCCTGTTCCAGCCCCATCAATATGCCCGTGTCATTGACCATCCAGCCCGATTGCTGGCGCGCCACGAATCGAGCGCCAGTCATGCGGGTGAGCGGGTTGCTGAACTGCAGCTGCGAAGCGATCGACATCATGGTCGGATGATCGACCGCGCGCACGATTGCTGCTGTCGCGGCATCAAGATCGCGACGCGACTGGGTGAAGGCCAGGCCTTGCTGCAACCCCGCCAAAAGTACGATCGAAAACAGGCCGAGCGCGGCACCGGCCTTTGCCGTCAGCGTGAGGCTGCGCCACGGTTTCAGCCTGATGTATTGCAGCAGCAGCGCCAGCACGCCGAGCGTCAGGAAGGGCAATGCCTGATAGGTCCAGCCCTTGCCCATAATGACGAAAGCCGGGACGTAGGCGGCCCCGGCGAGCAACATTATGCTCGCATCGCGATCCGGCCGGGCGGGAGAGGCCATCGCCAGCGTGGCGACGGTCATCGCCACAAACATCGTGACCTGCCACAGCATCAGCACGTCAACCACCGGCATGCGCATCGGCAGATAGACCTGGCGCAGCAAGGGCATGACGTCGGTGAAGAAAGGCTGCATGAAGACGGCAAGTGCAGCCAGGTAGACGACGGTGAGAGCGGCGCCGATCATATTCTCTGTCGTCAGCAGCGGATGCAGCGAGCGCCGTTTCAGCGCGATGACCGCGGCCGGCACCGCCAGGGCCAGCACGCTATAGGGTGGCTTGATCATCACGAAGACACCGGCGCCGATGCCCGCGACGATCCGCTCGGCCGTGCTGCCGGCGCGAAAATCGACAGTCCTGTCGCGGGCGGAAAACAGCGTCAGCCACGGCAGCAGGGCGATGACGGCTATCTGTTCGCGCTGGCCAAAATCGATCGGGAACAGGAACAGCACGAAGAATAGCGCGGCCGGTACCATCCAGAGGTGCCGTTTCAGCGTTTCGTCCGCGCGTGCGGCAATGCCGGCCGAGAACCAGACCGACGCGATCGCCAACACGGTCACGCCGACGCTCACCCAGAGCTCCGCCGAAAGCCCGGTCAGCCGCTCGAGCAGAACGAAAGGCAAATAGAGCCAGACGGAAAAAGCCGGATTGACCTCGATGATGTCGACCGAGAGGCGCGCGCCGTCGAGCACGCGTTCGCCGATCACCAGCAGCCAGGACACGTCGACATTGCCGGGCATGACAAGCAGCGAGACAATGATCGCATAGGCGGCAATCAGAAGCGTCGCGGCCATCGGCCAGCCGAGCCGGACGGCGGGCGCGGCCCTGGCCGAGTGCAAACCGACCGGTTCGTCGGAAGCAACGAATGGCGCGTCCATGCCAGCGGTCCTCACCACCAAAGCAGCAATTGAGCCGGATATGTAGCAAGCCAGCGGTTAAGGGCGTTCTAAAGCCTGTTGCGGTGCGAGCTAGAGCTTGCGCAGCGCCACTTCCTCGATCAGGTGGTCGGCGCCCTTGCGCAGGATCAAGTCGGCGCGGGCACGCGTTGGCAGGATGTTTTCGCGCAAATTCTTCAGGTTGATGTTGGTCCAAAGGCCTTCGGCGATGGCGCGCGCCGAATCCTCCGAGAGTTGCGAATAGCGATGGAAGAAGGAGTCCGGATTGCGGAAGGCCGTCTCGCGCAGCCGCATGAAGCGGGAAATGTACCAGTTGTGGATCAGCTTCTCGTCGGCATCGATGTAGATGGCGAAGTCGAAGAAGTCTGACAGGAAAGGCACGATCTTGCCGTCATGCGGCAGCTTGCCCGGCTGCAGGACATTGATGCCTTCGAAGATCAGGATATCAGGCCGGTCGATGGTCACGAACTCGCCGGGAATGACGTCATAGGTGAGATGCGAATAGACCGGCGCGCGGACATCGGGCAGCGCCGACTTGATGCCAGAGAGGAAGCGCAGCAGCGCGCCGACATCGTAGCTGTCGGGGAAGCCCTTGCGTTCCATCAGGTTTTCGCGGCGCAACACCTCGTTGGGCAGCAGGAAACCGTCGGTGGTGATGAGATCGACCTTGGGGCTCGACGGCCAGCGCGCCAGAAGTTCCTTCAGCACGCGCGCCGTGGTCGACTTGCCGACAGCGACGGAGCCGGCGATGCCGATGATGAACGGCGTCTTGACCACGTCGACGGCGTTGAAGAAGGCCTGACGCTGCCGGAACAGAAGCTGGCTCGCCTCGACATGGGCCGACAGAAGCCGCGACAGCGACAGATAGATGCGCGAGACCTCCGCGAGGTCGATCGGGTCGTTGAGCGAACGCAGGCGGCGGAATTCGTCGTCGCTCAGCGTCAGCGGCGTGTCGGCGCGGAATCGCGACCATTGCTCGGCCGAGAAGAAACGAAAGGGGGAATATTTCTCGGTTGGTGCGAGCTGATCCATCGAGATACCTGCCCTCCCTCGCGGTCAGCCCTTGGGCCGTGACGCCTTTTCGGCGATGCCGGAACGCCCGGTGCGGCTTTCGAGCTCCTTGAGCACGTCGCTCAACGGAACACCCGAGATGCCGAGAACGACAAGCCAATGATATATAAGATCGGCGCTTTCGGAAACGAGGCCCTGTTTGTCGCCCTTGACGGCGGCAATCACCGTCTCGACCGCCTCTTCGCCCAACTTCTGCGCCGCCTTGTCGATGCCGCGCGCGAACAGTTTCGCCGTCCACGAGTCGGCGTCACCGGAATGGGCGCGTTCCCTAATGATTTTTTCCAGATCGGGCAGCGAAAACTCGGTCATGCCGCCGTTTAGGACCGATCTTTCGTGGAGTCCAGCCGCATCGGCAGGCCGGCCTCAGCCATATGCGCCTTGGCCTGGGCGATCGTGTAGGTGCCGAAATGGAAGATCGAGGCCGCCAGCACGGCGCCGGCATGGCCATCACGAATGCCTTCGACCAGGTGATCCAGCGTGCCGACGCCGCCTGAAGCGATGACCGGCGCACGCACCGCGTCTGCAATCGCGCGGGTGAGCGCGATGTCGTAGCCGGCCTTGGTGCCATCCCGGTCCATCGACGTCAAAAGGATCTCGCCGGCGCCACTATCGACCATTTTCCGAGCGAATTCGACCGCGTCGATGCCGGTCTTCTCGCGCCCGCCATGAGTGAAGATCTCCCAACGGTCGGTCTCGCCGGCGCCGGAAACCTTCTTGGCATCGATGGCAACGACGATGCACTGGTTGCCGAACTTGTCGGCGGCTTCCGCGACGAAGTCCGGATTCTTCACCGCCGCGGTGTTGATCGACACCTTGTCGGCGCCGGCCAGCAACAATTTCCTGATGTCGGCGACCTTGCGCACGCCGCCGCCGACGGTGAGCGGCATGAAGCATTGCTCAGCGGTGCGGGCAATGACATCGAAGATGGTTTCACGGTTGTCGGACGAAGCGGTGATGTCGAGGAAGCAAAGCTCGTCGGCACCGGCGGCATCATAGGCCTTGGCCGCCTCTACCGGGTCACCAGCGTCGATCAGATCGACGAAATTGACGCCCTTGACGACGCGGCCATCCTTGACGTCGAGACACGGAATGACGCGGGCTTTCAACATCAGCGGCCCTCCATCGTGGCGATGAGATCGTTGAGCAGCTGGCCGACCCGCGGCGGAACGTCGGACTGCGCGTCGAAAGCCGGATCGTAAGCCGAAACGGTGATGCCGACGACCGGCAGCGTCAACGCCATGGCGCAAGCCGCGTCGCGAAACTGTTCGGGGCTCGGACCGCCCGACGTGACATAGCGGTTGGCCTGCAGGTCCTTGGGGTTGTGCACGTCGAGGTCGAGATGCATGTGCACACGCTTGGCGCCTACTGCCTGCAGCTTTTGCGTCGCTTGCCCCACGCCTGGACATTCCGTGCGGATGACCGGCAAGGTCTTGAGAAGTTCTTTCTCGGCCGGGTCGAGATCACGGGCGTTGACCAGCACGCAGCGTGAGGGGTCGATCGGCTGGAAGCCGGGAATGGCTGACGCCATCGGACGCCAGCACAGGCCAAGCACCGTCGCCAGTGCCATGCCGTCGAGAAAACCATAGACCGAGGTCTCGGGCGTGTTGAGGTCGCCATGCTGGTCGGCCCAGATGATCGCGTCGGCGCCCTCGCCGGCGACCGCACCGGCCGATGTCAGGCAGTTTCCGGCGAGCACGATGGGAAAGCGCCCTCTATCGATGGCAATGCGGACCTCGCCCGAGACGGCGTTGCAGACGGCAAAGCCGGTGGCGATCTCGCGCTCCTGGCCGTCGCCGACCTTGCCGATATCCTCGACCGTGACCTCGTGGCCGGCCATGGTCAGCGCATCGACGAGACCGCCTGAGATCAGCGCGTCCGGGCCCTGGCCCATGCCGCCATGGTAATGGCCGCTGTCATAAGAGGCGAGGATGATGGTGATCTTCACGATTTCGCCTCCGCCACCGGCCGGCCCTTCAGGATCGCCAGCGCCTCGGCCGGATCGATGCGGCCATCATAGAGCGCGCGGCCCGAGATCGCGCCCTCAAGCTTCTGCGCGTCGGGCATGGTCATGCGCACGATGTCGGCGATCGAGGCGAGGCCGCCTGAAGCGATGACCGGGATCGACACGGCGTCGGCGAGGTCGATGGTGGCATCCCAGTTGATGCCGGTCAGCACGCCGTCGCGGTCGATGTCAGTGTAGATGATGGCGGCCACACCCGCGCCCTCGAACTTTTTGGCCAGTTCGACGACGCCGAGGCTCGACGCCTCGGCCCAGCCCTCGACGGCGACCTTGCCGCCCTTGGCGTCGATGCCGACGGCCACCTTGCCCGGGAAAGCCTTGCAGGCCTGCCTGACCAGGTCGGGATCACGCACCGCCACCGTGCCGAGGATGACGCGGGCGAGGCCGCGGTCGAGCCAGTCCTCGATCTGCTCCAGCGAACGGATGCCGCCGCCGAGCTGCACCGGGTTCTTCGTCGCCTTGAGTATGGCGCCAACCGCGGCGCTGTTGACGCTCTGGCCCTTGAAGGCGCCGTTGAGGTCGACGACATGCAGCCACTCGAAGCCTTGGTCCTCGAAGGCTCGCGCCTGCGCGGCAGGATCATCATTGTAGATGGTTGCGGTCGCCATATCGCCGTGCTTCAGGCGCACGCATTTGCCGTCCTTCAGATCGATGGCGGGGAAAAGGATCATCCGTTCAGGCGCCTTCGACGATGACGAAATGGCCTGATGAGGCGGCAAGCCGGAACTTCGAGGCACGCTGATATTCTGGTGAATGATAGCATTCGACCGCCCTGTCGTAGGTTTCGAACTCCACCAGCACATTGCGGTTGCCGGTCGGTCCCTCCGGGTTCTCATGGCGGCCGGCGCGAACCGCGAACTTCGCGCCATACCTGGCAAAGGCAACAGCATTAGCCTCGATGTACTGCTTGTACATCTCGGGATCGCGGGCATCGATCATCGCCATCCAGTAGCCCTTCTTGTTCATGATCTAGGGCCTCCACTTCAGGAAATTGGTAATCAGCGCCAGGCCTAGAGCCTGACTCTTCTCCGGATGGAATTGCGTGCCGACGAGATTGTCGCGGGCGACAGTCGCGGTGACGGGGCCGCCATAGTCGGCCACCGCCAGCACCTCGTCTGCCTTGCGCGCATCGAGATGGTAGGAATGGACGAAATAGGCGTGCAGTCCGTTGGTCCCGGTGGGGATGCCGGCAAACAGTGGATGCTGGCGCCTGAGCTCGATCGTGTTCCAGCCGATCTGCGGGATCTTCAGCGCCGGATCGGCCGGCGTGATCTCCTTGACGTCGCCTGATATCCAGCCAAAGCCGTTGGTGACGGTCTTTTCGAGGCCGCGCTCAGACATCAGCTGCATGCCGACGCAGATGCCAAGGAACGGGCGAGCCTTCGCAATGGCGCCTTCCTCGACCGCTTCCCACATGCCGTCGACGGCGCGCAAGCCGGCCGCGCAGTCGGCATAGGCGCCGACGCCGGGCAGGACGATGCGGTCGGCGCTGCGCACCCGTTCGGCATCGGCCGTCAGGTCGATCTCGGCTGATATGCCGGCTTCGCGCGCGGCGCGCTCGAAGGCCTTGGTGGCCGAGCGCAGATTGCCCGAGCCGTAATCGATGATTGCTACCCGCATGTCAGGGCCGTCCCGGAATGTGGGTCAGCCCCAGTGCCATGCCGGGCTGCGCCGGGCGGGCCAGGGCGGCATCCGGAACCATGCGCGGCGCGGGCACCGCCTCATCGGCCTGTGCCTCGACCTCCAAAGCATAGCGCAGGTCGGCATCGTCGAGCTGGCCGGCCTGAACCACGCCCCATTCATGCCAGCCGCGGCGGCGCAGAGCCGCGATGCGCAACCCCTGCCCCTCCAGGCCGACATAGAGCGAAACCAGCAGCGACAGCAGCGAGCCAGCCAGGCCAAGGCCAAGCCTTTGGCCAAGCATCGAAAGCGCGCCCATGACGATGAAGGCCAGCGCCGCTTCGATCCACAACCGGTGCCAGGCAAGCCATAGAGGCGGCACCAAGAAGCCGAGCCAGGCGAAGCCATCGCGGACAAAGGCTGTGGCGTCAACCTTCTCGCTGCGGCCGGGCGGTTCCATCACGACATAGCTGGGCATGACGCTATCCCTTCAACGATCCCTTGGTGGAAGGAACCGCGTCCGGCTGGCGCGGGTCGTGCTCGAGTGCGGCGCGCAGCGCACGCGCAACCGCCTTGAAGCAGGTCTCGGCAATGTGGTGGTTGTTGGCGCCATAATGGTTGGTGACATGCAGCGTGATGCCGGCATTCTGCGCCAGCGCCTGGAAGAATTCACGCACCAGTTCGGTGTCGAAGGTGCCGATTTTCGGCGACGAGAAGGAAACGTTCCAGACCAGGAACGGGCGGCCGGACACATCGATCGCCGCGCGTGTCAGCGTCTCGTCCATGGCAAGGTCGATCGAGGCATAGCGCATGATGCCGCGCCGTTCGCCCAGCGCCTTGGTCAAAGCCTGGCCGAGCGCGATACCGGTATCCTCGACCGTGTGGTGATCGTCGATATGCAGGTCACCCTTCGCCCTGACCGTCATGTCGATCAGCGAATGGCGCGAAAGCTGGTCCAGCATGTGGTCGAAGAAGCCGACACCCGTGGCGATATCGGATTTGCCCGAACCATCGACATGGACCGACACCGAGATGTCGGTTTCCCTGGTCTTGCGGCTGGCTTCGGCGGAACGGGGCGCCATCACTCTATCCTTGTCCCAGCGGTTCACAGGGTAAACCGGGTTCACATGGTGACCGGTTCACAGGCTTCAAGCGCTTGCGGGCTTGAAAACGAAAGCCTTCTACCAGCATGGTCCGGCGATTGCCAGTTGCCTCTCACAACGGTATCGGCCTTGCCGGAGAGGCGATTTGCAATCATTGGTCCCGTGCATACATATGGCCGATCAAAGTTACTCGTACCGCGCCAATCGCCTTTTGGGATGGCGCTGCTCGGAGCCAAGGAATGTCTGATAATCTGACCATGCACGCCACGACCATCGTGACAGTGCGCAAGGGCAACAAGGTGGTGATCGCCGGCGACGGCCAGGTCAGCCTTGGCCAGACCATCATGAAGGGAAATGCCCGCAAGGTGCGTCGCATCGGCAAGGGCGGCAATGTGATTGCCGGTTTCGCCGGTGCCACGGCGGATGCCTTCACGCTGCTGGAACGCCTCGAAGCCAAGCTCGAACAATATCCCGACCAGCTGACGCGTGCCTGCGTCGAGCTTGCCAAGGACTGGCGCACCGACCGCTATCTGCGCCGGCTGGAAGCGATGATGCTGGTGGCCGACAAGTCGATCTCGCTGGCGCTGACCGGCACCGGCGACGTGCTGGAACCCGAATATGGCGTCATGGCCATCGGTTCGGGCGGCAATTATGCGCTGGCCGCCGCCCGCGCGCTGATGGATACCGACAAGGATGCCGAGGAAATCGCCCGCAAGGCGATGCAGATCGCATCCGACATCTGCGTCTACACCAACAACAATTTTGTCGTCGAAACGCTCGATGCCGCTTGAAGAGGCGGTGCTGTACGATTTTCGACCGGTGACGGAAAAAGACCTGCCGATGATCGCTGGCTGGCTTGCCGAGCCTGAAGTCGCTCAGTGGTGGGACGATCCGGCGACGGAAATCGCCGGGATTCGCGATCATATCGACTCGATTTCCGTCGAGCCGCTGATCGTCGAACTCGACGGCAAGCCGATCGCCTATCTGCAGAGTTACGACCCGCATCTGGAAGACGACCATCCCTATGCCGATCAACCGTTCGGCACGCTCGGCATCGATCTCACGATCGGCCGACCGGAGCTGATCGGCATCGGGCACGGCTCAGCCATCGCCAGACAGTTCGTCGAAGATCTGTTCGAAGAAGGCGTGCCGCGTGTCATCATCGACCCAGACCCCGCCAACATCAGGGCCATCCGCGCCTATGAAAAAGCCGGATTCCGGGCCATTGATCGCCGGCAATCCAGATATGGCGACGTCGTGCTGATGGCTATTGATGCCGAAGAAGGCGATGCCGAGGACGGCGGGGACGAGAGGCAACAGGCATGAACGCATCCGGCGAGGACAAGGACCTCTCGGCCTACGAAAACAGCTGGCGGATGGGGCTGCTGATCGTGCTTGGCCTGATCATAGTCCAGGCGGTGACACTCTATCTGATGGGCCACCCACCGATCTGCACTTGCGGCTACGTCAAGCTCTGGCATGGCGTGGTGAACAGTTCGGAGAACTCCCAGCATGTTTCGGACTGGTACACTTTCTCGCACATCATCCATGGCTTCCTGTTCTACGCGCTTGCGAGGTTCCTGTTCCCGCGCTCGCCGATCGGCTTGAGGCTGGCATTCGCCGTGCTCATCGAGGGCGGCTGGGAAATCCTGGAAAACAGCCCGTTCATCATCGACCGCTACCGGGCCGGCACCATTTCGCTCGACTATTACGGCGACAGCATCATCAATTCGGTGTCCGACACACTGGCCATGGTGCTGGGATTTGTGATGGCGCGAAGGCTACCTATATGGGTGATCGTCAGCCTCGCCATCCTCTTTGAACTCGGTACCGGCTATCTCATCCGGGACAATCTGACACTCAACGTGATCATGCTGCTGCATCCGTTCGAGGCCATCAAGCAGTGGCAAAGTGGAATTCAGTGATATGAGCACATTTCTTCCTCGCGAAATCGTTTCGGAACTCGACCGCTTCATCATCGGCCAGAAGGACGCCAAGCGCGCCGTGGCCATCGCCTTGCGCAACCGCTGGCGCCGCCAGCAACTGGAAGGCCAGATGCGCGAAGAGGTGATGCCGAAGAACATCCTGATGATCGGGCCGACCGGTGTCGGCAAGACCGAAATCTCGCGCCGCCTGGCGCGTCTGGCCGGCGCGCCCTTCATCAAGGTCGAGGCCACCAAGTTCACCGAAGTCGGCTATGTCGGCCGCGACGTCGAGCAGATCATTCGTGATCTGGTCGAGATCGCCATCGGCCTGGTGCGCGAGAAGATGCGCGAGGACGTCAAGGCACGCGCCCACATCAACGCCGAGGAACGCGTGCTGGAGGCGCTGGTCGGCAAGACGGCGAGCCCGGCGACGCGCGACAGTTTCCGCAAGAAGCTGCGCGATGGCGAACTCGACGACAAGGAAATCGAGATCGAAGTGGCCGACACCGGCAATGGCGGCATGCCCGGCTTCGAGATTCCCGGCATGCCGGGCGCCAATATCGGCGTGCTCAACATCAACGACATGCTGTCGAAGGCGATGGGCGGCAAGAAGACCAAGTCGCGCAAGACGACCGTCAAGGAATCCTACGCGCTGCTGGTCAACGACGAGTCCGACAAGCTGCTCGACCAGGACGAGGTGGTGCGCCAGGCGCTGGACGCCACCGAGAATGACGGCATCGTCTTTCTCGACGAGATCGACAAGATCGCCGCCAGATCGGATATTTCAGGCGGCCCGTCGCGTGAAGGCGTGCAGCGTGATCTGCTGCCGCTGGTCGAAGGCACCACGGTGGCGACCAAATACGGATCGGTGAAGACCGACCATATCCTGTTTATCGCGTCGGGCGCGTTCCATGTCTCGAAGCCGTCAGACCTTTTGCCGGAATTGCAGGGCCGCTTGCCGATCCGCGTCGAACTGCGCGCGCTGGAGAAGGACGATTTCATCCGCATCCTCACCGAGACGGAAGCCAGCCTGATCAAGCAGTATATCGCGCTGATGAAGACCGAGGGCGTCGACCTCACCTTCACCGACGACGCCATCGATTCGCTGGCCGGGATCGCTGTCGACCTCAATGCCAGCGTCGAGAATATCGGCGCCAGGCGGCTGCAGACGGTGATGGAGCGGGTGCTGGACGAGATTTCATATGACGCGCCCGACCGCAACGGAACGAGCGTCACCATCGACGCCGCCTATGTGGAAAAGCATGTCGGCGACCTCTCGCGAAACACTGATTTGTCGCGATTCATCCTTTGAGCGGCGGCGTCGGAAGGCTCCGACGCCGGTCCAGGCAGCAACTTCCGGCAGGAATCATGTGTGGCCAGATGGTACCAGCTGGCCACCTTTCGTCTTGCAAGGTGAAGGGCCGCTCTCGACTCAACCCTGAGCTTTACCTAGTTTGCGCGGCAATATCGGTGGGCGGCGGCGCATGAAAAAACTGATTTCGGTCATTCTCGGCTTGATGCTGGTGGCGACGGTGTTCGCCACTGAGGCGGCGACATTGGTGCCGCCGGGAAACCGCAATGCCGAGCAGCCTGATATTCCCGGCGCTTCGAGCCGGCGTACGCAAGCGACCAACACCACCTTCCAGGCGAAATACCGCAAGGTTTATGCCTTGCTGCAGAACGACCCTGACCTGCGCGCCAAGATCAAGAAGGCTGCCGCCGCCTACGGCATCGATCCCATGCACATCGTCGGTGCCATCGTCGGCGAGCATACCTACAACGTCGACGCCTATGACCGGCTGCAGACCTATTACGTCAAGGCGATCTCCTACCTCTCCAGCAAGCTGTCCTTTGCCTATGACGGCGAGGACATCACGGATTTCGTGCAGCGGCCCGAATTCAAGAAATGTGCGGCAATGTCTGACAGTTACGATCTGTGGGAGTGCCGCGAACAGGTCTGGAACCACGCGTTTCGCGGCAAGACAGTTGGCGGCGAGGACTTTCCCGACGACCGTTTCGGCGCCACCTTCTTCCAGCCCTACTATGCCGGCCAGACTTTTGGCCTCGGCCAGTTGAACCCCTTGACCGCCTTGCAGATGAGCGATCTCGTGCACAAGGTGTCCGGCCTGCCGAAGCTCGATGTCGCTGATCCCAACTCGGTCTACAAGACCATCATGGATCCCGACCTGACTTTGCCCTACGTCGCGGCGACGATCCGGAAATCGATCGATGCCTACAAAAGCATTGCCGGCTTCGACATTTCGGGCAACCCGGGACTGACCGCCACGCTCTACAATGTCGGTAATCCGGAACAGCGCGCCTATGCGCTGAAGGCAGAAAACGACAAGCGCCGCGCCGCGGGTGAACAGGCGAAGCTGCCGGAAGAGAATTATTACGGCTGGCTGGTCAACGACAAGCTGCCGGAGCTGAAGGCGCTTTTCTAGGGCGTTTCACGGAACGCTCGGTCTACGTCTGCCTGTTGCCGTCTTCGATTTTGGCAAGTGCATTCAGATGCACTCCACTGATTTCCGCGCCGTGCTCATCCAGGATGATGATACCGACGGCGTTGCCGCGCCGCAGCGCCTCGACGCGCCCAATAGCTTCTTTCGCAGTGGCAAAATCGTCCCTGATCTGGCGACGGAGAGGCCATAGAGGATCGAATAGGGCATGAGCCGGCAACCTTTAGAAACCGCGCTCAAATTTAGCACGGCTCAGGCCGCCAGCAGCGACTTCAGCTTGACGGCCTGCGATCCCAGCGCTTCCGGCGCCGGCCTGGCCTGCTTGCCGATCAGCATTTCGGCCAGGCGGATATCGCGGGCGACCGCATTGCCAGGACCGATGCCGCTGGCCGCCACCAGCCTGCCATCCCCGGCCAGATGGAAGAGGATGAAGGCGCCGTCACCGAGTTCGCGGCGCACGGTACTACGGCCTTCGTCGGAAAGCCCCGCGATCTGCAGTGTGAGCCCATACTGATCCGACCAGAACCACGGCACCGCCATATGCGCTTCGCCGGCGCCCAGCATATTCTTCGCCGCCAGCGCACCTTGTTCCTGCGCGTTGCGCCAGGCCTCCAGCCGCACGCGGCGGCCGCCATAGACGGCAAGCGGGAACGAACAGCAGTCACCGGCCGCAAAGATGTCGGGATCGCTGGTGCGGAGCTCCACGTCGACGGCAATGCCGTTGTCGATGGTCAGGCCGGCTTCGGCCGCTAGCCCGGTCACCGGTACGGCGCCGATGCCGATGATGGCGAGATCGGCTGTGATTTCGCGCCCGTTGGCCAGCGCCACACGCACTTGCCTGCCGTCGTCGGCGATGGACGCAATGCCTTCACCGCACACGATGTCGACGCCTTCCGCGACATGCGCCTTGTGGATGATTTCGGCGATCTCGGCCGGCACGCCACGCATCAGGAGGCGCGGCTGCGCCTCGATAACAGTGACCGAGGCGCCGAGCTTGCTGGCGGCGGCGGCGAGTTCGAGGCCGATGAAGCCGCCACCGATGACGGCAATGCGATTGCCCGCACGGAGATGGGCGCGAATGGCCAGCGCGTCGGCGAAGGTGCGGAGATAGACGCAGCGCTCGCCAGGGCCGGGCATCGGCAGCTTGCGCGGGGTCGAGCCGGTGGCCAGCAGCAGCTTGTCATAGGCCAGGACCGAACCATCCGACAGCCGCACCGCATGCGCCGCGCGATCGATCGCCACGGCCTGGACGGAATGGATATGCCGGATCGATTTCCCGGCCAGCACCTCGTCGCTGGCAATCGCCTTGATTTCCGGCGCGTCGCTGGCCATCGCATCCTTGGACAGAGGCGGCCGCTCGTAAGGCAGATGCGGCTCGTCGCCGACCAGCGTCACCGGCCCGTCATAGCCGAGATCGCGCAGTGCCAGTGCTGCCCGCCCGCCGCATTCGCCGGCGCCGATGATGACCATGCCACGCGCCATATCCGTCATCCGATCTGGACGAGGACTTTGCCGGCGTCGACCTTGACCAGATAGGTTTTCAGGTTGACGCAAACCGGGGCGCCCCTGGCCGCACCCGTCTTGTAGTTGAAGCGGCCGTTGTGCTTGGGGCATTCGATGATGTCGCCCATCACCAGACCGTCGGCCAGATGCACCTTCTCATGCGTGCATAGACCATCGGTGGCGAAAAACTCGTCGTCCGGGGAACGGTAGATCGCGAAGGTGCGCCCGCCATGATCGAAGCGCATCACATCCTCTTCGTCGATATCCGTGGCGCCGCACGCTTCGACCCAGTCGCTCATAAATCCTCCCGGTAAATCCTTTGCCCGGCCTGGGCTGATGTCATTCCGCCGCCATCGCGGCGTCGTTGTGAAAATCCTCGCGGTAAGGCCTGGCGGTCGGCGGCAGTTCGCGCTTGAGGAAGTAATCCTCGTTGCGCAGCTGGCGCAGGAAGACCGGGATCATCTCGCGGTAGCCGGCCAGGATCGACGGCGTCGGCGCCGGCAAATCGTGCTTGATCAGCTCATGCAGCTTGGGCAGCGCGTGGTAGGGCACCATCGGGAACATGTGATGCTCGACGTGATAGTTCATGTTCCAGTAGATGAAGCGGCTGATCGGGTTCATGTAGACGGTACGGCTGTTCAGCCGATGGTCGATGACATTGTCGGCGAGGCCACCATGCTGCAGCAGGCCGACCATGACGTGATGCCAGGCGCCATAGAGCCTGGGCAGGCCAACCAGCATCAAAGGCAGGAACGATCCGGTGTAGAGTGCCAGCGCGATGGTCGCGGCATAGATCGCGGTCCAGATGCGGGCGATGCGGATCGCCTTGCCCTGTTCCTGCTCGGGAATGAAGGTCTTTTCGGCGGCGCTGATGTTGCCGGCAGCGTTGCGCAGCATATCGCTCATCGCATGCCAGGCATCGAGCACGCCGACAAAGCCGAGCATGGCGCGAGCCAAGTCCGGCGGCCGCATGACCGAGATCTCCGGGTCGCGGCCGACGATGATGGTGTCGGTGTGATGGCGCGTGTGGCTCCAGCGCCAGGTCACCGGATTGCGCATGATCATGAAGCAGGCGATCTGATAGACCACATCATTCATCCACGGTGTCCGGAACGCCGTGCCGTGGCCGCATTCATGCCAGCGTGAATCCGTCGATGAGCCGTAGAGGACGCCATAGACGAAGAAGAACGGCACGCACCACCATGTGCCCCAGAACCAGGCGCCACCGGCGCCGCTGATGATCAGGGCGGCGAGCCAGATCGCGGTGTCGCGGATCGCCGGTCCGTCGGAGCGCTGCATCAGCTCCTTCATCTGCTTGCGGGACACGTCGGTGTGATACCACTCGGCGGCCGACAGGCCGTTTTCCACGGCGAGCTTGGCGTCGCGGCCGATCAGACTGTAGTCACGCCGGGACGGCGTTGCGGTCATGATTGTCTCCCACGGCAAACGGCGCTCGCCATAGCGAATGCACGATACCCTTTGGCTTCCAGGCTAAAAATAGCCCCAGCCGATGATAGACTCAACATCACAAAGATAGTTTCTATCATTTCCTATCAGAATGATGTAGGAAGACTCGAACACTGCATCGAGGCGAGCATGGCGAAACGGCCGACCATATCAGATCTGGCGCGCGTCTCCGGCGTCAGTGTTGCCACGGTGGACCGCGTGCTCAACAGCCGCCTGCCAGTGCGTGAGGACACCGCGCGCCGGGTCTACGAAGCCGCGACCGAGATCGGCTATCACGCCGCCGGCCTGATCAAGCAGCGGATGCGCCATGAACTGCCGGAATACCGGCTCGGCTTCCTGTTGCTGAGGGGCAATTATGTCTTCTACAGCGAGTTCGCCCGCGAGCTTGAACTGGCTGTATCGCGATCGCCACGCTTTCGCGGCGTCGCGATCATCGATTTTGCCGACTCTCTGGCGCCCGACGAGATTGTCGAGCGCGCGCGCAAACTGGCGGCAAAATGCAGGGCCGTCGCTTTGGTCGGGCCCGATCATCCGACACTGACGGTCGCTGTCGAGGAGATGAAGGCCAGGGGACTGCCGGTGTTTTCCCTGCTGTCCGACTTCGCCGCCGGCATCCGCGAAGGCTATGTCGGCCTCGACAACCGCAAGGTTGGCCGCAGCGCGGCCTGGATGATCTCGAAAGCGGCGAAACGGCCGGGAAAGGTCGCGCTGTTCGTCGGCAGCCACCGCTTTCACGGCCACGAACTGCGCGAGATCGGCTTTCGCTCCTTCTTCCGCGAACAAGCACCGGACTTCACCTTGCTGGAAACGCAGGTCAACCTCGAGGCCAACCAGATCACCCAGGACACGTTGCTCGAGCTTCTCGGCCGCCATCCTGATCTGGTCGGCTGTTACGTCGCCGGCGGCGGCATGGAAGGAGCGGTCGCGGCGCTAAGGCAGGCCAGGCCGGCCGAGATGCCGGCGGTGGTTTGCAACGAGATCACGGCGGTCTCGCGTTCGGCGCTGGCGGACGGCATCCTGACCATGGTGATCTCGACGCCGCTGGCCGCACTTTGCCGCGAGTTGCTGGAGCTGATGGTGCATGCCATCGAAACGGGCGCGGCGAACGCGCCGGGGCAGACCTTCCTGCCGTTCGACATTTATCTGCCCGAAAATATCTAGGAACATTCTTTCTCCTCAAGCGCGACCGTAGCCGAAGCGCGAAGCAGAGTTGAAAGTCGGGCCACCAATATATTATGATCCGCTAATGGGCATGGGCGGATTCGGGTACATCGCGTTTGGCAAGGATGAGCTCTATGCGCGTGGAGCGCTCTTCAGCGCCCTTCGCCTGCTGCATTTTGTGCCCGGAGCCAGAATTTCAGTCCTGACGGATCGGCCAAGCATTTTCGACGGCTATCCAATCGAAGCGATCGAGCTTACCGCCAAACAGATGACCGAGATGTCTTTTGGCGATCGCTACATGTTTGGCATCAAGGCTGCCGGCATTATCGAACTGCTACAACGTTGCGAGCGGCTCCTTGTCATGGACACGGACATCTATCCTGTCGGAGATATCTCACAATGCTTCGACCGCATCTCATCTTCGCATTCCATCATGTACAGACGCGAGGGGCGGCCAAAGCCCGAATACCGATCACTTCAAGGCAAGGGCATCACGCTGGGGGATCGCGTCCTGACAGGCGACGAAACGATGTGGGCCAGTGGCGTCCTTGGCGTCCACAACTACAACATGCCGGCTTTAGAGCGCGCCTATGTGGCGATCGAGCGCGTGATTCGCGTCGTCAGTGTGCACACTCCAGAACAGTTCTGCGCTAGCGTTGCGCTTTCACAAGATGGCCGGACGATCAGGCGTCATGGGCTGCCGCTTCGAAACTACACCACCAGGGGTCGAAAGCTCTTTGCCAGGCAACGCCTTGAAGCCTTTTTCGAGCGCGTCAACTATCTGCCCGTAAGCCAGCAGATAGAGTCTGCGGCAAAGTACCGGGTGTGGCGGGCGCCGCTGGACCTGTTGATGCAACGGGACATCTGGCACTTCTAGCCCACAGGCACTGTCCTGTCGCTGATATCTCAGACGTGCCTTGCCTTGGGCCTGCCCTGACACAGCACACAGTCTCTCACCCGCTTCTCCGCATCGGCCAAAATCGCGCGTCCGGTTTTGGAATCGCCCTTGACGCATCGTGGCGAAATGGAATAAATATTTCACCAACTATACATTTTGGTTCTTTCGTTCCGTAACGTCTGTTTCAAAAAGACGGTTTGACGTTCCAGCAAAAAAGGGAACGCCGCGCGGAACGAGACGACATCAGGGAGAGATTCCCCGGGGAGATCGGGGATTCCGGATAGATCGGTGCAACCGGACACCAAAAGTGGAGGAGAGATACAATGAAGAAACTGCTTTTGGGCGTCGCCTTCGCGGCGCTGATGAGTTCATCCGCCATGGCCGCCAAGATCGGCGTGTCGATGGCCAAGTTCGACGACAACTTCCTCACTGTGCTGCGCAACGGCATGATCGCGCAGGCCAAGGGCATAAGCGGCGTCGAGCTGCAGGTCGAAGACGCCCAGAACGATGTTGCCAAGCAACTCGACCAGATCAAGAACTTCGCGGCTTCGGGCGTCGACGCCATCATCGTCAACCCGGTCGACACCTCGGCCACGCAGGCGATGTCGGACGCCGCAGCAGCAGCCAAGATTCCGCTGGTCTACGTCAATCGCCAGCCGGTCAATGTCGACACGCTGCCCGCCAACCAGGCCTTCGTCGCGTCGAACGAGGCCGATTCCGGCACGCTCGAAACCAAGGAAGTCTGCCGCCTGTTCAAGGAAGCCGGCAAGAAGGAAGCCAATGTCTATGTCATCATGGGCGAGCTTTCCAACCAGGCCGCCGTACAGCGCACCAAGGACATCGACGACGTGATAGCCACGCCGGATTGCAGCTTCATCAAGATCATCGACAAGCAGACGTCAAACTGGAACCGCGACGAAGCGCAGAACCTGATGACCAACTGGCTGTCGACGGGCAAGAAGTTCGATGGCGTGATCGCCAACAATGACGAGAGCGCCATCGGCGCCATCCAGGCGATGAAGGCCGCCAACATCGACATGAAGACTGTTGTCGTCGGCGGTGTCGACGCCACCCAGGACGCACTGGTGGCAATGCAGGCAGGCGACCTCGACGCAACCGTGTTCCAGGATGCGGCCGGCCAGGGCGCAGGCGCTCTGGATGCAGCGCTGAAGCTGGCCAAGGGCGAGAAGGTCGACCACAAGGTCTACATTCCCTTCCAGCTCGTCACCCCTGCCAACATCGATAAGTTCCTGAAGAAGAACTGAGCCACGGACATACGGAGCGGCGCTCTCGCGCAAGGCAGTGCCGCTCCTCTTCCCCCAGCGCCTCCAGGTGCTGAGGAACGACGGTGGCTGACGGAGGATAGAAGATTGTCACAGACATCGCATGGCGTCGGCGGGGTCAGCTATGACGCGAAGAAGCGCACATGGCCGGCCGAATTCAACGTCTTCCTGGCGCTCGTCATTCTCGTCGTCATCTTCGAACTGATCGGCCGCATCTTTCTCGGCGACAGTTTCCTGTTCAACACGCGCAGCGATGTCGGCGGCCTCTTCAACGAGGCGCGGCTGCAGATCATCATCCTGCAGGTGTCGATCGTCGGCATCATTGCCATCGGCGTCACACAAGTGATCATTTGTGGCGGCATCGACCTGTCCTCGGGTTCGATCGTCGGCGCCACAGCAATGATCGCCATGAGTTTCGCCCAGGTGGCGACCGTCAACGGCAATCCCAACCCCAAGGCGATGTTCCTGGCGCAAGGCTGGACCGACCTGCCGGTTCTCGTGCCGGTGCTGGTGGCGATCGGCTGTGGGCTTCTGGCCGGCCTCGTCAATGGCTCGTTGATCGCCTACACGCGCATTCCGCCGTTCATCGCCACGCTTGGCATGATGGTGACCGCGCGCGGCATTGCCAAATGGTGGTCCAAGGGCCAGCCGATCTCGTTTCCCACCGACGGTTTCGCGGCAATCGGCAAGGGCCTGATGCCGGTCATTATCTTCCTGTCGCTAGCCGTGCTGTTCCAGCTGATCATGACCTACACAAGATACGGCAAGCATTGTTATGCGATCGGCTCCAATGAGGATGCCGCGCGCATGTCCGGCATCAAGATCGCCAACCACAAGATCCTCGTCTACGTCATCGCCGGCATACTCGCCGCGCTCGCCGCCGTGGTGCTGAGTTCCAAGAACCTGACCGCGCAGTCGGGCATGGGCGTGATGTACGAACTCGACGCCATCGCCATGGCGGTCATCGGCGGCGTCTCGCTGTCGGGTGGCCGTGGGTCGATCATCGGCACGGTCATCGGCTCGCTGATCTTCGGCGTCATCATCTCCGGCTTCACCTTCCTGCGCCTCGACGCCTACTACCAGGAGATGGTCAAGGGCGTGATCATTGTCGGCGCGGTCGTTCTCGACCAGTGGCGCCAACGCCTGCGGGCATTGAGGGCTTGACCATGTCAGACATCGTCCTGAAGACCGAAAACCTGACCAAGCGCTATGGCGGCGTGCATGCGCTGGAAGGCGCCAACTTCGAGCTGCGCAAAGGCGAGCATGTCGCCATCATGGGCGACAATGGCGCCGGCAAGTCGACCTTCGTGCGCCAGATCACCGCTGTGGAGCAGCGCACCAGCGGCCAGATCTGGTTCGACGGCAAGGAAGTGAATTTTGCCGGGCCGATCGAGGCCCGCACGGCGGGTATCGAGACCGTGTTCCAGAACCTGGCGCTGGCCGACGACCTCGACGTGCCGTCGAACCTGTTCCTCGGTCGCGAAAAGGTGCTGTTCAATCTGGGACCCTTCTCGATCCTCGACCGCAAATATATGCGCAAGGCGACCGAGGCGGCGCTGATCCGCACGGCGGTGAAAATCCCCAACCTGTCCAACACCATCCGCCACATGTCGGGCGGCCAGCGCCAATGCGTGGCGATTGCCAGGACCGCGACCTTCGCTTCCAAGCTCGTCATCATGGACGAACCAACGGCGGCGCTCGGCGTGCAGGAGACGGCGCAGGTCGAGAACATCATCCGCACGCTGAAGGACAATGGCGAATCGTTGATCCTGGTCAGCCACAACATGCGGCAGGTGTTCGACCTCTGCGATCGCATTGTCGTCTTCCGGCGCGGCCGCATCGTTGCCAATCTGCGCAAGGAGAACACCGACGGAAACGACATCGTCTCCTACATCACCGGCGCCAAGACCGGAGAGGCGGAACTCGCGGCTTGAGGCCGGGCGCGTGGTCACCCGCTCCGGGACGATCTGCCGCGCCAAGAAAATACCCTAACCACCTTTCCTCGACGGGAAGGTGCGGACACAACTCTCCCGAACCATCCTTAGAGGAAATATCCATGACTCTCCGCTTCGCCCTCCTCGGTGCCGGCCGCATCGGCAAGGTCCACGCCCGCGCCGTCGGCTCCAATCCGCAGGCCAAACTGGTTGCCGTCGCCGACGCCTTCGAGAAGGCGGCGAAGGAACTGGCATCGGCCTATGGCGCCGAAGTGCGCACGATCGATGCCATCGAGAAATCCGAAGATATCGACGCCGTCGTCATCTGCACTCCGACCGACACCCATGCCGATCTGATCGAGCGTTTCGCCAAGGCCGGCAAGGCGATCTTCTGCGAGAAGCCGATCGACCTCAACGTCAAGCGTGTGGAAAAATGCCTGGCCGTGGTCGAGAAGACCAAGGCCACGCTGATGGTCGGCTTCAACAGGCGCTTCGACCCGCATTTCGCCGCCGTGCGCAAGGCGATCGACGACGGCGCCATCGGCACCGTCGAGATGGTCACCATCACCTCACGCGATCCCGGCGCGCCGCCGATCGATTACATCAAGCGCTCGGGCGGCATTTTCCGCGACATGACCATCCATGATTTCGACATGGCGCGCTTCCTGCTCGGCGAGGAGGTGGTGGCGGTCAGCGCGCATGCCTCGGTGCTGGTCGACAAGAAGATTGGTGCTGCCGGCGATTTCGACTCGGTCAGCGTCATCCTGGAAACCGCTTCCGGCAAGCAGGCCATCATCTCCAACTCGCGCCGCGCCACCTATGGCTATGACCAGCGCATCGAAGTGCATGGCTCGAAAGGCATGGTCGCGGCCGAAAACCAGCGGCCGGTGTCGATCGAAGTGGCGAACGAAAAGGGCTATACGCGCCCGCCGCTGCACGACTTCTTCATGACCCGCTATCTGGACGCCTATGCCCTTGAGATCGCTGCCTTCATCACGGCGGCAACGTCGGGCAAGAAGGCGACACCGAGCGGCGCCGATGGCCTCGTGGCGCTGAAGCTGGCGGATGCGGCGCTGAAGTCGGCGACGACGGGCAAGGCCGTCCGTCTCGACACGGTGCGTTGATATTCGGGTGAGGCCGGCCTGACCCGAATCTAAACACACCTTGAGCTGTTTGAGATCCAACAAAAGGAGCAGAGCGATGAGCGCATCCGCCGATCGCAATCACGAGACACGCGCCATCGTCACCGGCGGCGCGCAAGGCATCGGCTTTGCCGTCGCCGAGGCGCTGGCCGACGAGGGCTGCCGTGCTCTGGCGCTCATCGGCCGCTCGCAGGAGAAGGGCGACAAGGCGGTCGCCCACTTCAAGACGTTGGGAGTCGACGCGATCTTCATCAGCGCCGATGTCTCAAAAGTGGCGGACTGCAAGCGCGCGGTCGCCACCGCGATCTCGCGTTTCGGCACGCTCAACGCGCTGGTCAATGCCGCCGCCACCTCGGCGCGCGGGTCGCTGGTCGAAACGTCGGAAGAACTTTTCGACCAGATCTTCGACACCAATGTGCGTGGCCCGTTCTTCCTGATGCAGGGACTGGTGGCGCATCTCCTGGAGCGCAAGGCGCCGGGCTCGATCGTCAACGTGCTGTCGATGTCGGCGCATGCCGGCCAGTCCTTCCTGACGCCCTATTCGACCAGCAAGGGCGCGCTGATGACGCTGACCAAGAATGTCGCCAGCTCGTACCGAAAGAACCGCATCCGCTGCAATGCGGTGCTGCCCGGCTGGATGGACACGGAGGGCGAGGCGATCGTGCAGAAGAAGTGGCACAATGCGCCGGATAACTGGCTGGAAAAGGCCGAGGCCTCACAACCTATGGGCCAGTTGGTGAAGCCGGCACAGCTCGCCCGGCTGATCAGCTACATGATCAGCCCGCAGGCCGGCGTCATGACCGGGTCGCTGGTCGACTACGATCAGAACATCGCGGGAGTGGTCGGCGAGTAGCCGAGCCCAGCGAAAACGCCCATCACTTCGTCATCCACGGGCGGAGCAAGGAGCGAAGCGACGCGGCGCAGACCCGAGGATCCATGCCGGGACTCCGGAGCGCCGCCACGGTGCAGATTTCTGCACCGCCGCTTCCTTTGGCTAATGTAACGGAATGGATCCCAGGGTCTTCGCGACGGAGCTTCGCTCCTGCTTCGCCCTGGGATGACGAAATCGCGTGGGTTCGGCCCATCCTGAATGGATGCCAACACCCCCGTGACAAACGCCTCCGCATCGACTATATGACCGCTCATGATCAACCTGTCCGCCACGTATTGGTACTTTAGGAGCTCGCTGGCGGCGGGAGGATTGCGCTCGATCTGAAGATTGCAGCAACAAGATCCGAACAGCCGCCAGACCTGGCGGCTTTTTTGTATCAGCCGGCAGGTCTCTTGAAACAGGAGCAGAAAGCCGTGTTGACCACCACAGACGACCTTCGGGTCACCGAAATCAGAGCATTGAGCGCGCCGGAAGAGGTGATGCGCGAGATACCGCGCACGCTGACGGCGACGCGCACCGTCGCCACCGCGCGCAACGCGATCCATTCCATTCTGACGGGGGCCGACGATCGACTGCTTGTCATCGTTGGCCCTTGTTCCATACACGATCCGGTCGCGGCCGTTGACTATGCCAGCCGTCTGGCGGCGCTGCGCGAGACCCTGTCCGACCGGCTCGAGATCGTCATGCGCGTCTATTTCGAGAAGCCACGTACCACTGTCGGCTGGAAAGGCCTGATCAACGACCCTGACCTCGACGGCAGCTTCAACATCGAGAAAGGGTTGCGCATGGCGCGCAACGTCTTGTCGGCCGTCAACAATCTCGGCCTGCCGGCGGCGACCGAGTTCCTCGACATGACGATTCCGCAATATATTGCCGACCTCGTCGCCTGGGGTGCCATCGGCGCGCGCACCACCGAGAGCCAGATCCATCGCGAGCTGGCATCGGGTCTCTCCTGCCCGGTCGGCTTCAAGAATGGCACCGACGGCAATCTGCGGATCGCCGCCGAGGCCGTGAAATCCGCCGCCCAGCCGCATCATTTCATGGCGGTGACCAAGGGCGGCCGCAGCGGCATCGCGACCACTACGGGCAATGAAGACTGCCACGTCATCCTGCGCGGCGGCGTTCAGCCGAACTATGACGCGGCAAGCGTCGAAGCCGCGAGCGCCGAACTCGCCCGCATCGGTGTCGCGCCCAGGCTGATGATCGATGTCAGCCACGCCAACTCGGCCAAGAAGCCGGAGAACCAGCCCAAGGTCGCCGCCGACGTGGCGGGCCAGGTCGCTGCCGGCGACGAGCGCATCATCGGCCTCATGATCGAAAGCAATCTCGTCGCCGGCCGGCAGGACGTGGTGCCGGGCAAGCCGCTCGTCTATGGCCAGAGCATTACCGATGGCTGCATCGACTGGGCGACCACCGAGACCGTGCTGCACGGTCTCGCCGGTGCCGTCGAATGGCGCCGCTCGGCACGCCGCGCCATGCTGGAGAGCCGGCAGGGCGCCGCCTGATAGGATGACGATGTGGGAAGGGCGGCGCTAGAGCATGATCCCGAAAAGTGGGAACCGGTTTTCTCGGACAAACGGTTTTCGTTTGTCCAGAGATCATGCTCCAAAAAAGAGTTAGACTACGCCGCCCCCAATCCTTCCCAGGCGGTAAACACGGCAACCGCGAAGAGCAGCAGTCCGGCCGCGCGGCCGGCAAGAGTGGTCGCCCGCGGATTGGCGATCAAAAGATTGCGGCTGCGGCCGGCTGTGATCGCGAGCCCACCATAGATCGCGGCCTGGGTCAGGACTGTCATCAGCCCCATGACAGTCGCCTGCATCCAGATCGGGCCGTAGTCCGGCTTCAGGAACTGCGGATAGACGGCAAGCACGAACAAGTATGCCTTGGGATTGATCAGGCAGGTTACCAGTCCTTGGCGAAACGCCTTCCAGGCGGAGCGGCTGCCGGCGGGGCCGCCCTCGCCGACAGTGATGGAGCTGCGCATCAGCGTGATGCCGATGAAGGCCATGTAGGCGGCGCCGGCGATCAGCAGCGGCTTGAACAGGATCGGTACGAAATGCATCAGCAGGCCCACGCCGATGGCGCCGTTCAGCGTGTGCACCATGCCGCCGACCATGATGCCGCCGGTAGCGGCCAGGCCCCTGTCGCGCCCGCCCGTCAGCGCATTGGCCAGCACGAACAGCATGTCCATGCCCGGAACGACGATGATGCCGAACAGCAGGATAAAGAAAAGCCAGAGATTTTCCGTATAACCCATGTCAGTTGCCTGTCGCCTCGCTCCGCCAAGCCACAGCGGAACCTGTTGATTTTCAATTCGATAGGCAGTCCTATACCCAGACCCAACTGACGATGGTGTGTCAGTTGTGATCGGCATCGGGTGAGAAAAATGCGCAAGGCGTCACGCCTGTTCGAGATCATCCAGATCCTGCAGCTGGCGCGCCAGCCGGTGACGGCGGCAATGATTGCCGAGCAGTTGGAGGTGACGGTGCGCTCGATCTATCGCGACATCGCGGCCTTGCAGGCGCTGCGCGTGCCGATCGAGGGCGGGCGCGGCATCGGTTATATCCTGCGCCCCGGCTTCGACCTGCCGCCGCTGATGTTTTCGATCGAGGAGATGGAGGCGATCGTCCTGTCGCTGGCGCTGCTGGAGCGCACGGGCGACGACGAGCTCAAGCAGGCGGCCAAGCGGGTCAGCGCCAAGATTGCCGGCGCGGTGCCGCCGCCTTTGCGCCAGACATTTGAAGCCAACGCGCTGCATGCCTGGGGTTTCGCCGCGCCTTCGGCCGGCATGATCGACCTGGCGCTGGTGCGCCGCGCCATACGTGACGAGGAGAAGCTCGACCTCTCCTATCGCGACGAAATGGGCCGCACCTCCGAACGCCTCATCCGCCCGATCGCGCTGATCTATTATGCTGAAACCGCCAACATCGTCGCCTGGTGCGAACTGCGCCAGGCGATCCGCAATTTCCGCAGCGACCGCATCGAGGATTGGCAGCCGACAGGCCTACGCTTCAAGGGCGAAGGCGATCGCCTGCGGCAGGTCTGGGTCAATGGCTGGGAGTCAAACGCCGCTGCCGGCGGTTGAGACGAGTGGAGATTACCGCACATCCACCCAGCGCCTTTCCGCGAACGATCTCGCCATGGCGTGCACGGTGCGCTCGATCTCCAGCCCCTGCGCGAACTCGACGAGCCGCGCCGGTCTGCCGGCGAGCCGCGTCAGCAGTTCGTGGCACTCGATGATCTTGAGGTCGTTGAAGCCGAGATTGTGGCCGGGCGCCGGCAGGAAGGCGTCGTAGGGCCTGTGATGCGGCGCCATCAGGATGGTGCGATAGCCCTGCTCTGTCGGGCGATCCGCGGTGACATAGAGCTGGATTTCGTTCATCCGCTCCTGGTCGAACAGGATCGACCCCTTGGAGCCGAAAATCTGGATGGCGATGCGGCCCTTGCGGCCCCAGGCCGAGCGATTGACCTGAAGCGTGCCGGCAATGCCGTTCTCCAGATGCATCAAGACGCTGGCGATATCATAGGTCTCGACCGCGCGGCGCCCGCCCGCCGCCAGCTTGCGGTCGGCATAGGGCCTGGCCATGTCGCAGATGACGCTGGCGACGCGGCCGAACAAGGCCGACACCAGCGACAGCGGGTGCACGGCGAAATCGTCGAGCGCGCCATAGCCGGAAGACGCCTCGTGCTTCCAGAAAAACAGGGCTTCGGGGTCGGCCATGAAATCCTCGTCCATCTCGATGCGCAGATGGTTGACCTCGCCGATGATCTTCTCGTCGAGCAGAGCGCCGATGTGGCGGATGGCCGGGCTCTGGATGTAATTGTAGCCAAGCGCCGCGACCTTGCCGGACTTCTTTGCCGCTTCCGCCATCGCCTCGGCCTCGGCAAAGCTTGGCGCCATCGGCTTTTCGCACCACAGATGCTTGCCGGCCTCCAGAATGGCGATGGCCATTTCCGGATGGAACTGGTTGGGCGTGGTCAGCGAGACGATGTCGACCTCGGGGTCGTTGACGACGGCGCGCCAGTCGCCTGAGGCCTTGGCGAAGCCGAACTCGCTTGCCTTGCGTTTTGCGAGCTCCTCATTGACCTCGCCGAGATGGACCAGCCTGGGCTTGGCCACATCCGGAAAGACGGCACCGACAGCGCTCCATGCGATGGCGTGACACTTGCCCATGAAACCCGTGCCGATAAGACCGACGCCGACCATTGTCCGTTTCTCCACTGCCTGAAGCGCTGATGGATGAATTAGTCCATTTCATTTCGGAATGGAATGTCTGCCTCATTTTTATTGGTGTTCTTGCGCAGGCTCGCTATGATGGGGCACAGAGGACGCTTTCACCCGATGAGCTTGGACGGGCCGACGATGGACGAACGGGTACCTCGCGACTTCGAGACGCTGCGCGCCACCATCCTCGACCGGCGCGAAAGCCTGCCCAAGCGCATCGCCCAGATCGCCGCCTACGCGCTCGACAATCCCGATGACATCGCTTTCGGCACCGCTGCCAGCATCGCGGCTTCAGCCGGCGTGCAGCCTTCGACCCTGATCCGTTTTGCCCAGCAGCTTGGCTTCGATGGTTTCACCAGCCTGCAGCAGGTGTTCCGCGAGCGGCTGCGCGAGCGCAACTCTTCCTATGACGAGCGCTTGCAGGCGCTGCGCGCCAAGGCCGAAGGCGGTGCCGGTCACCGCGCGATCTTCGACGGTTTCGTCGCCGCCGCCAGCACCTCGCTCAACGACATTTCCCGCACCTTGGACGACGCGCATCTGGAAGATGCGATTGCGCTGCTGGCGAAGGCGCAGACCATCTATGTCTTGGCCAAGCGGCGCTCCTATCCGGTGGCGACCTACATCGCCTATGCCTTGGGCAAATTGAAGATTCGCAACCAGCTGATCGAATCGGCCGCCGGCCTGAACGCCGAGATGATCAGTTTCGCCACGCCGGCGGATGCCGTCATCGCCATCAGTTTCTCGCCCTATGCGCCGGCCACGATCGAGGAGGCCCGCACCATTTCGGAACAGGGCGTGCCGATCGTTGCCATCACCGACAGCGCGTTTTCGCCGCTGGCGCAGTTCGCCAGGGTCTGGTTCGAGGTTGCCGAGGCCGATTTCGCCGGCTTCCGCTCGCTGTCGGCAACGATGGCGCTGGCCATGGCGCTGACGGTCGGTGTCGGCGAGAAGCGGCGCGACGCAGGCCGCAAGCGCAAGGCCTGAGCCTACACTCCAAAAGTCAATTTTAGGGTCAGGGAATGCTCATTCCATATTGACTATGGATTGGAATTATTATTTCATATTGCCGGCACCACGCTGCCGCTCGCGCGTGTTACCCAAACAATGTTGTTCATTACAACAAGACTGACGGGAGGTTCCAATGAGCGAAGCCGTGGACGCCAAACAGGCGCCGCTCGACGTCATCACCATCGGTCGCGCTTCCGTCGACCTCTATGGCCTGCAGATCGGTTCGCGGCTGGAGGACATCACCTCTTTCGCCAAGTCGGTCGGCGGCTGCCCGGCCAATATTTCGGTCGGCACGGCCAGGCTCGGCCTGCGCTCGGCGCTGCTGACGCGCGTCGGCGACGAGCAGATGGGCCGCTTCATCCGCGAACAGTTGAAGCGCGAAGGCGTCAACACGGACGGGTTGAAGACCGACAAGGAGCGGCTGACGGCGCTGGTGTTGCTTTCGGTCGAAAGCGAAGGCGTTTCGCCGATGATCTTTTACCGCACCGACTGTGCCGACATGGCGCTTTCGGAAGAAGATATCGACGAGGCCTTCATCACCTCGGCCCGCTCGATCGTCGTCACGGGCACGCATTTTTCGCGCCCCAACAGCGACGCCGCCCAGCGCAAGGCGATCCGCATCATGAAGGCCAAGGGCGGCAAGGTTGTCTTCGACATCGACTATCGCCCCAATCTGTGGGGTCTCGCCGGCCACGCAGAAGGGTTCGAGCGCTATGTCAAATCGGACCGGGTTTCGGCCCAACTGAAGACCGTGCTGCCCGATTGCGATCTCATCGTCGGCACCGAGGAAGAGATCATGATCGCGTCGGGCGCCGACGATTGCCTGAGCGCGCTGAAGACGATCCGGGCGCTGTCCTCGGCCACCATCGTCTTGAAGCGCGGCGCCATGGGCTGCATCGTCTATGACGGACCGATCAGCGACGATCTCGAGGACGGTGTCGTCGGCAAGGGCTTTCCGATCGAGATCTACAATGTTCTGGGTGCGGGCGACGCCTTCATGTCCGGCTTCCTGCGCGGCTGGCTGGGTGGCGAAGACCATGGGACGGCGGCGACGTGGGCCAATGCTTGCGGCGCCTTCGCCGTGTCGCGGCTGCTCTGCGCACCGGAATATCCGACCTTCGAGGAGTTGCAGTTCTTCCTCAAGAACGGCAGCAAGCATCGCGCCCTGCGCAAGGACGAGGCGATCAACCACATCCATTGGGCAACGACCCGCCGGCGCGACATCCCCTCGCTGATGGCGCTCGCCTGCGACCACCGGGTGCAGCTCGAGGACGTCGCGGCCAAGGCCGGCGCCGATCCGGCCCGCATCCGCGATTTCAAGGTGCTGGCGGTCAAGGCCGCGGCGAAGGTCGCCGCCGGCCGCGACGGCTACGGCATGCTGATCGACGAGAAGCATGGCCGCGAGGCGATGTTCGAATTCGCCCGCCATCCTTTCGCCTGGCTCGGGCGCCCGGTGGAACTGCCGGGCTCGCGGCCACTGCGTTTCGAATTCTCGCAGGACATCGGCTCGCAGCTTACCGAATGGCCAGTTGATCACTGCATCAAGTGCCTGTGCTTCTATCACCCCGACGATCCGGCAGCGCTCAAGGAAGAACAGCAGCAGAAGCTGCGCGCGCTGTTCGAGGCCGCACGCAAAGTTGGCCGGGAACTGCTCATCGAAATCATCGCCGGCAAGCACGGCCAGCTCGACGACACGACCATTCCGCGCGCGCTGGAGGAACTCTATGCGCTCGGCATCAAGCCGGATTGGTGGAAGCTCGAGCCGCAGGCGTCGAGCGCCGCATGGGCCAAGATCGAAGCGGTCATCCTGAAGCATGATCCGTGGTGCCGTGGCATCGTGCTGCTTGGCCTGGAAGCGCCGCCGGATGAGCTGGAGGCGGCTTTCGCCGCCACCGCCAAGGCGCCGATCGTCAAGGGGTTTGCCGTCGGCCGCACCATCTTCGTCCACGCGGCCGAACAGTGGCTGGCGGGCAAGATGTCGGATGACGAGGCTGTCGCCGACATGGCGTCGCGCTTCGAACAGTTGACCGAGGCGTGGCTTGCCGCGCGTGGCCGTAAAGCAGCATAAAGGCGCGGCACAGGACTGCGGAGGAAACCACCATGAGCAAGACAATCCGCCTGACGATGGCGCAGGCGCTGACCCGCTTTCTCAGCAAGCAAATGACCGAGATTGACGGCAAGACAGTGCCTGTTTTCGGCGGTGTCTGGGCGATCTTCGGCCATGGCAATGTCGCCGGCATCGGCGAGGCGCTCTACCAGGTGCGCGACGAGCTGCCGACCTTCCGCGCCCATAACGAACAAGCGATGGCGCATGCGGCGATTGCCTATGCCAAGGCCAATTTCCGCCGCCGCTTCATGGCCGCGACCTCGTCGATCGGCCCCGGCGCGCTCAACATGGTGACGGCGGCCGCACTGGCGCATGTTAACAGGCTGCCGGTCCTGTTTCTGCCCGGCGATGTCTTCGCCAACCGTATTCCCGATCCGGTGCTGCAGCAGGCCGAGGATTTTTCCGATGGCACTGCGACGGTCAATGACTGCTTCCGGCCGGTGTCGCGTTATTTCGACCGCATCACGCGGCCGGAGCAGATCATTCCGGCGCTGGCGCGAACCATGCAGGTGCTGACCGATCCGGCCGAGTGCGGCCCGGTGACGCTGTCGCTCTGCCAGGATGTGCAAGCCGAGGCCTATGACTATCCCGAGAGCTTTTTCGCCGAGCGCGTCTGGCACCAGCGCCGGCCGCGCCCGGACCGCCATGAGCTTGCCGCAGCTGTCACGGCCCTGAAGGGTGCGAAGAAGCCGCTGGTGATCGCCGGCGGCGGCGTGCTTTATTCGCAGGCTTCGGGCGAACTGGCGAAATTCGCCGAAGGTGCCGGCATTCCGGTCTGCGAGACGCAAGGCGGCAAATCCTCGCTGCCCGACACGCATCCGCTCAACATGGCGGCGGTCGGCGTCACCGGCACTTCGGCCGCCAACCGGCTGGCGGAAGAGGCCGATGTCGTGCTGGCCATCGGCACGCGCCTGCAGGATTTTACCACCGGCTCATGGGCGCTGTTCAAGAATTCCGGCAAGACCATCATCGGCTTGAACGTGCAACCTTTCGATGCCGGCAAGCACCGGGCTTTGCCACTGGTCGCCGATGCGGCCGAGGGGCTCGCTGAACTCGGCGCCGCGCTGAAGGGTTGGAAGGCGCCTGCCGCATGGACCGACAATTCGGCCGAGGGCAAAAAGGAATGGCAGGTCGATGCGGCCAAGGTGACGGCATCGACCAATACAGCTTTCCCATCGGATGCGCAGGTGATCGGCGCGGTGCAGCGCGCGATGGGCTCCGGCGTGACACTGTTGCATGCCGCCGGCGGGCTGCCGGGCGAATTGCACAAGCTTTGGCAGGCCGGCGCGCCTGGCTCCTACCACGCCGAATACGGCTTCTCGACCATGGGCTACGAGATTGCCGGTGGGCTCGGCACCAAGATGGCCAAGCCCGGCGAAGAGGTCGTCGTCATGATCGGCGACGGCTCCTATCTGATGCTGAATTCCGAGATCGCCACCTCGGTGATGCTCGGGCTGAAGCTGACCATCGTGTTGCTCGACAACCGTGGCTATGGCTGCATCAACCGGCTGCAGATGGCGACCGGCGGTGCCAACTTCAACAATCTGTTGAAGGACTCGCGCCACGATATCCTGCCCGACATCGACTTTGCCGCCCATGCGGCGAGCCTGGGCGCGATATCAGAAAAAGTACCGTCGATCGCCGGGCTGGAAAATGCGCTGCAGAAGGCGAAGACAAACGACCGCACCACCGTTCTGGTCATCGACACCGATCCGCTGGTTTCCACCGACGCAGGCGGCCATTGGTGGGATGTGGCGGTGCCGGAAGTCTCCGCGCGGCCCCAGGTCAACGCGGCGCGCAAAGCCTATGACGAGAAGCGGCAGATGCAGACCATCGGCGATTGATGCTAGCTCCCTTCTCCCCGTCCCTATACGGGGAGAAGGTGCCGGCAGGCGGATAAGGGGCGGCGCCAGCGCCCAAAAATGAACTGTTCTAATCTGGAGTGACGACTTGAAAGCCAAACTGGGCATGTCCCCCATTGCGTGGTGGAACGACGATCTTGCGGAATTGAGCGATGACGTGTCGCTGGAGGAATGCCTGCGCCAATCGCGCTCGGCCGGGTTCACCGGCATGGAAATGGGCCGGCGCTTTCCCAACGACCCCGCAATCATGCTGCCGATCCTGAAAGCAGCCGATGTGACGCTGTGCGGCGGCTGGTTCTCGGGCACGCTGGTCGATGAGGACATGAGCAAGAACAAGGATCGCATCCAGCCGATGATCGATCTGTTCAAGGCAGTGAACGCGCCGTGCATCGTCTATGGCGAGGTTGGCCGCTCGATCCAGGGCGACCGCTCCAAGCCGCTCGCTACCAAGCCGAAGCTCTCGGACGGCGAGATGAAAGCCTATGCAAGGCGCCTGACCGAATTCGGTGAATGGTGCGCCGAACAAGGCATGCCGCTGTCCTATCACCACCACATGGCCGCGGTGGTCGAGACCGAGCCGGAGCTCGATGCCTTCATGCGCCATTCCGGCGAAGGCATTCCGCTGCTGCTCGATGCCGGGCACCTGGCCTTTGCCGGCGGCGACGTGCTGCGCGCCATCGACAACCACCACAAGCGCATCAGCCATGCGCATGTGAAGGATGTGCGCATGGGTGTGATCGATAAGCTCGACCGCACCAAGCAATCCTTCCTCGACGCCGTGGCGCTCGGCGCCTTCACCGTGCCGGGCGACGGCTCGCTGGATTTCGGGGCCATCGTGCAACGCTTCGCTGACCATGGCTATGAAGGCTGGTTCGTGGTCGAGGCCGAGCAGGACCCGAAGAAGAACCCGCCGCTCAAGATGGCGCAGGTTGGCCACAAGGAGCTGATGCGGGTGATGACTTCAACCGGCTACACGGTGGAGACCCAAGGTTTTCCGAATGCCTGATGCGAGGGTTCCCGACGAAGCAGGTTGCTGTAGATTGGCCCGATGAAAGATTACGAGCACCCATTCTTCCGCCCGCTATGGCGTCGTGTTGCCGTCGTCGCGGTCTGCGTCATCTGGTCGATCATCGAGTTCGCCACCGGCACACCGTTCTGGGGGGTCATCGCGCTGGGCTTCGCCGGCTACGGCGTCTGGCAGTTTTTTTATCTGTACAAGCCGGCAGACGAGGCCAAGCCGCCGGTCGAGGCCGAACCGAAGGAGTAACGAATGTCGAAGCTGCTGGTGAAGGCCGACAAGGGCCATGGCCGCGTTGCCCATGTGACGCCGAAGAACGCCGGCTGGGCCTATGTCGGTTTCGACCTGCACCGGCTTCAACCCGGCGAAAGCGCTTCGGGCAAAACGGGCGACCGCGAGGTTTGCCTGGTGTTCGTCACCGGCAAGGGCACGGCAAAAGCCGGAGGCAAGGATCTTGGCCTGCTCGGAGAACGCATGTCACCCTTCGAAGGCAAGCCGTGGTCGGTCTATGTGCCCGAGGGATCGGATTGGTCGGTGACGGCAGATACGGGCCTCGAACTCGCTGTGTGCTCCGCGCCTGGTCTGGGTGGCGGCCTGCCGGTTCGCGTGATAGCACCGGACGATCTCGGCCAGGAGGTGCGCGGCAAGGGCACCAACACGCGCTACGTCACCAACATCCTGCCGGAAGGCAAGCCAGCCGATTCCTTGCTGGTGGTCGAAGTCATCACGCCCGGCGGCCACACGTCGAGCTATCCGCCGCACAAGCATGACCAGGACAATCTGCCAGCCGAATCCTATCTCGAGGAGACCTACTATCATCGCCTCAACCCACCGCAGGGCTTTGCCTTCCAGCGCGTCTACACCGACGCCGACAAGGATGGCCATCGCGCGCTCGACGAAGCGATGGCGATCGAGGATGGCGATGTCGTGCTGGTGCCCAGGGGTTATCACCCCTGCGCCGCCTGCCATGGCTACGACCTCTATTATCTCAACGTCATGGCCGGGCCGAAGCGGACGTGGAAATTCCACAATGCGCCCGAGCACGAATGGTTGATGAAGGCCTGACCATTTAGCGCTTGCGAGCGAACTTATTGGTCCAGCTCAAGAAAATCGTCGGCTAAGGAGTTGCCGGGGCGATTTGCCTTCGAAAACCCTCAGAAGCTTCGTCAATCCGTCATGGAAATCACCTATGGCAGCGAGGCTAGTGCATGTCGCCCAAAAGTGTGCAGCGGTTTTGGGCGACGACATGCACCAAATGAAGACTTAAAGCGCGCATCGCGGCGCGCTTTAACGAGGACTTCCCATGCGTTATGCCATCTATTTCACCCCAAGGCAGGACGAACCGCTGGCGCGGATCGCCGCCAACTGGCTGGGCCGCGACCCGTTCGGCGCCGCGACGAAGCCGGTCGAGGCCGTGGCTGATCTGTCGGCGGCGGAAGTTGCCTTCCACACCGCCTCGGCGCGCCGCTATGGCTTCCACGCGACGCTGAAAGCGCCATTCCGCCTGGCCGCCAACGAGACGGAAAGCTCGCTGCGCGCCGCACTCGACCATTTTGCCGAGGCGACGCCGGTGGTGACGATCCCACGTCTCGTCATCAGCCAGATCGACAGCTTCTTCGCGCTGGTGCCGGAAGGGCCATTGCCGCCGCTCAACCGCTTCGCCGACGAGGTCGTGCGCGATTTCGACCGCTTTCGCGCGCCGTTGAGCGATGCCGAGATCGAACGACGCAGCCCGGATTCGCTGAAGCCGGCCGAGTTTCGCAATCTCTGCCAGTGGGGCTACCCCTATGTCTTCGAGACCTTCCGCTTCCACATGACGTTGTCCGGCCGGGCCGGGCCACAGGAAAGCCCTCGCCTGCACGCAGCAATCGACGGCCTGTTCGCGGATATACTGCGGCAGCCGGTTGTGGTCGACGCGCTGACGCTGTTTGTCGAACCTGAACCGGGCGCGCCGTTCATGGTGCTTTCCCAGCATGCGCTGGGACGCCGCCCTGCCAGAAAAATCGCCTGAACAAGCCCTGCCCCAACTATCAAGGCCAAATGATCAAGGACTGCCTGAAATGACCGCCGAGACCGTTCTTTCCAACGCCCGCATCGTGCTTGCCGACGAGATCGTCGAGGGGTCGCTGGTGCTGCGTGACGGCTTTATCGCCGGTATCGATGCAGGTTCTGGCCGGATTGGCGAGGACATGGGCGGCGACTATATCATTCCCGGGCTGGTCGAGCTGCACACCGACCATCTGGAGGGCCATTATGCGCCACGGCCGAAGGTGCGCTGGAACCCGATCGCCGCCGTGCTTGCCCATGACGCGCAAGTGGCGACCGCCGGCATCACCACTGTGCTCGACGCCTTGCGCGTCGGCATGGATGAGGACGCCGACCTGACATCGGACGATATCCGCAAGCTCGCCGACGCGATCGAGGACAGCGTGCAGCAGGATCGCCTGCGGGCCGATCACTTCCTGCATCTGCGTTGCGAGGTCTCGGCACCGGACTGCCTGCAGGCCTTCGCCAATTTCGACGAGGACGAACGGGTCAAGCTGGCATCGCTGATGGACCATGCACCGGGACAGCGCCAGTTCGTCAATCTCGAAACCTATGCCTATTACTACCAGCGCAAGCTGAAGCTGACCGACCGTGACTTCAAGCTGTTCTGCGAGAAGCGGATGAGCGAATCGGCACGCAATTCGGCACCGAACCGAGCGGTGATCGCCGCCGCCTGCCATGAGCGCGGCATCGTGCTGGCCAGCCATGACGACGCAACAATTGGCCATGTCGGCGAGGCGATCGAACAGGGCGTGCGCGTTGCCGAATTCCCGACCACGCAAGAGGCTGCCCGGGCCTCGAAAGAGGCCGGGCTTGGCGTGCTGATGGGCGCGCCCAACGTCATGCGCGGCTCCTCGCATTCGGGCAACGTCTCGGCCCGCACGCTGGCCAGCGACGGGCTGCTCGATATCTTGTCGTCGGACTACATTCCCTTCAGCCTGATCCAGTCCGCTTTCTTCCTCGGCGATGTGGTCGAAGGCATTTCGCTGCCGCAGGCGGTCGCGATGGTGTCGAAGAACCCGGCCGAAGCCGTTGGCCTCAACGACCGCGGCATGATCGAACAGGGCCGACGCGCCGATCTGGTGCGCGTGCGCGTCGACGACCATGTTCCTGTCGTGCGCACTGTCTGGCGGCAGGGACGCCGGGTCGCATGATGGTGTCGGCATCGATCGAGCGTGAGTTGTCGGCGGAAGAGTTTCCGATCCGAAACGGAGTCTTTGTCGCCGTTGTCGGCCCCAGTGGCGCCGGCAAGGACACGGTGATCGGCTATGCCCGCGCGCTTTTCGCTGATGAGACCCGGCTGGAGTTCGTCCGTCGCGTCATCACCAGGCCGAGCGATGCGGCGAGCGAGGACCACGACACGCTGGCCGACGCCGCCTTCGTCGAAGCCGAGGCCGACGGCGCCTTCGCCATTTCGTGGGAAGCGCATGGCTTGCGCTATGGCCTGCCGGCCGATGTCGACTGGTCCGTCACCAATGGCCATGTCGCGGTCGCGAATGTATCGCGCGCGATTATTCCGGTGCTGCGCGAGCGCTATGCCAATCTGGCCATCGTCGAAATCACCGCCTCGCCTGATGTGCTGGCCGAGCGACTGGCGATGCGCGGTCGCGAGTCGCGCGGCGAAGTGCTGGCGCGATTGGCGCGCAGCGCCAATGTGACCCTGACCGGCGTTGGCGTGACCTCGATCGACAACAGCGGCCCGCGCGAAGTGGCCGGCGAGCGCTTCGCCGAGCTGCTGCGCAAGGCAATGGCCTTCTCCGACATGTCGGGCCTGATCTGATTTAGACGTGCATCCTCGGCTGCGTAGCGTGCTGCTCGACTGGCCCGAAGCGCCGCTTGTTGGCGCTTCGCTTGCTTTCCCGATGCCCCCGGAGCGCTATGTGGTGCTGACTAGATCATTTCACCGTTTCACGGAAACGGCGAACTGCTCTAACTCTTTGTTTTGACGCAATTCCGGACGGAAAACCGCACACACTTTTCCTGGAATTGCTCTAGGCATTTGATTCCGGGCCATGCTTCCCGGGCACCCGCCCAGAAGGTCCGGGGCAAACGAGACAGGAAACCTTAATGCAGACGCTGACGCCCATCCTCTCAACGGTCACGGCGGCATTTCTCGCCTCCTTCGTCGAGGTCGTCGAGGCCTTCACCATCGTGCTTGCGGTCGGCGTGACGCGCGGCTGGCGCCCGGCACTGACCGGTGCCGCCTTGGCGCTGGCGGTATTGGCGGCCCTGGTGTTGGCGTTCGGTCCGCTGCTGGCGCTGGTACCCATCACCACGCTGCAATTCGTCGTCGGGGTGCTGCTGATACTGTTCGGCATGCGCTGGCTGCGAAAGGCCATCCTGCGCAGCGTCGGTGTCATCGCGCTGCATGACGAGGAGGCGGCCTTCTCCAAGGAAACGGCGGCCCTGCACCAGCAGGCCAATGACCGCCGCGCCGACTATCTCGCCGGACTTGCGTCGTTCAAGGCGGTGCTGCTCGAGGGTGTCGAGGTGGTGTTCATCGTCATTGCCGTCGGCGCCGCGCACGGCCAGACGCTGTACGCCGGCCTCGGCGCGCTGGCGGCGTTCATCCTGGTGATGCTTGTCGGCCTGGCCGTCCACCGGCCGCTGGCGCGCGTGCCGGAGAATTCGCTGAAATTCGTGGTCGGGCTGATGCTGACCAGCTTCGGCATCTTCTGGACCGGCGAGGGCATCGGTGCCGACTGGCCGGGCGCCGATCTCGCTCTGCTCGCCATCTTCGCCATCGTGGCGCTGGCGTCCTTTGCCATGGTGCGCTGGCTGCGCAGCACCTATCCCTTATCAGCTGGAGGGCTCGCCCGATGAACGCCATTCGTCTTGTTGCCAGGGAATTCTTCGGCATGTTCGTCGATGACGGCAATCTGGCGGTGCTCGCGCTGGTGCTGGTGGCCGCCATCGCGGCGGCGGTGAAGCTGCTTGCACTGCCGCCGCTCATCGGCGGGGCGCTGCTGCTGGTCGGCTGCCTCGCCATCCTGCTGCAAAGCGTTCGCCGTGCAGCGCGCGCCTCCAATCGGTAAAGACGACCCATATGCTCGCTGCTCGGGAATCGTTTCGGCAACGAAACGATGCTTGAGCGAGCCCGTCAGCCCTTGAACGCCGGCAAGGTCAGGCCCTTGACGCCGACATCGAGCGCGAACAATCCGCCCGGATTCTTCTGGCCGATGAAGTGGCTATTGGGGCGCTTGAGCACGGCAGACGTGACGTAGAGAATGTCGAGGTCCTTGCCGCCGAATTCGCAGCAGGTCGGCAGGTCGGTCGGCAGCAGCACGGTCTGCATCAGCCGGCCATCGGGATCGTAACGGCAGACCTTGCTGGTCACCGGGATGGTCACCCAGTAGCAGCCCTCGGCGTCCACCGTGGCGCCATCGGCGACGCCGCCGGTCAGCGTCATGTCGATGAAGGTGCGGCGGTTCTCGATGTCGCCGCTGGCGGGGTCGAAATCATAGGCCCACACCGCGCCGGCATGACTGTCGGAGAAATACATAGTTTTCGAATCCGGGCTCCAGGCCAAACCGTTGGAGCAGCCGATGCCGCCGATCATCTTGTGCACCGAGAGATCGGGATCGAGCCTATAGAGCGCGCCGACGAATTCGATCGGCTCGCCCGGCACCTCGAACATCGAGCCCGACCAGAAGCGGCCCTGGCGGTCCGGCTTGCCGTCATTGAAGCGGGTTTCGGGCATATGGGATTCCGGATCGACGATCGCCTCGAATTTACCGGTCGCAGGGTCGAAGAAATGGAAGCCGTTGGTCATGGTCAGCACCAGGCCGCCCTTTTCGCGCAGGCCGAGGCAACCGAGATATTCCGGCGTGGCGAAGACCTCATCCTTGCCGGTGGCGGGATCGTAGCGGTGGATCAGCTTCTTCCAGATATCGATCCACCAGAGCACACCGGCTTGCGGGTCCCATAACGTGCCTTCGCCGAGTTCGGCCCTGGCATCGACGACACAAGTGATTTCGACCATGGTCAGCTCTCTTTTCTGCGCAGCCTGCCGCCAAGCCCGGCAAAGGTTTCGCTGCCGATCGACACGGTGAGCAGGATCACAGCGCCATAGACGATGAGCAGCGCGCCGCTCGACAGGTTCAGCGCCGGCAAAAGACCGGTGAGGATGGTCAGCACCATGGCGCCGGCGACGGTGCCGAGATAATGGCCGCTACCGCCGAGGATCGAGGCGCCACCGATGGCGACCGCGGCGATCGAGGTGAACAGATAGGCGTCGCCCATGCCGAGATAGGCCTGGCCGGAATAGCCGGTCAAAAGCATGCCGGCGAAGGCGGCGGTCAGGCCCGAAATGACATAGGTCAGGATGGTGGTGCGCGCGGTCGGCACGCCGGAGAATTCGGCCACGGTGGCGCTGGTGCCGAGCGCATAGAGATGGCGGCCGAACGCCGCCTTGGAGAGCAGCATCGTCGCCACCAGCGTCAGCGCAAGCCAGATCAGCGCAATCACTGGAAAACCGCCGATGCGACCAACCGACAGAAACTGGATCAGGGACGGTGCCGAAGGCGTCGGCGAGCCGCCCGTCAGCACCAGGATCAGGCCTTGCAGGATGACGTTGGTGGCCAGCGTCATGATGATTGGCGGCACACCGAACTGGGCGACGCCGACGCCGTTGATCAGACCTATGAAGGCACCACCGGCGAGCAGCAGCGGCATGACCCAGGCCAGCGGCAGGTCCTGGCCGCCGCACAGCAGCGCCATGATGATGGCCGCCGAATTCAGCACCCAAGGCACCGACAGGTCGATGCCGGCGCCGATGATGACGAAGGTCTGGCCGAGCGCAACGATGCCGACGAAGGCGGCCAGCACGACGGTCGAGCGCATGTTGGAGACCGAGAGGAAGCCGGGCGAGAACAGCGCCGTGACCAGAAGCAGCACGACCATGCCGGCATAGGCAAGCACGATGAGCCGGTTGCGGGCGAGGAAGGCGCTCATTGGACGCGGTTCCTTGCGGCTTTCTCGGCAACGGAACTGGCGAGCACCGAAAGCAGCAGGATGACGCCGGAAGCGACCGGCTGCCAGTAGCTCGACACATGCAGGACGAAGACGAGGTTGCCGATCAGGGTCAGCACGAAGGCGCCGATCAGCGTGCCGGCGAGATGGCCCCGCCCGCCGAACAGGCTGACGCCGCCGATGACCGCCGCCGCCACTGAAGGCAAGATATAGTCCTTGCCGATGGTCGGCGAACCGGCACCGGTCTGCGTCACCAGAAACAACGCGGCGCCGGCGGCAAACAGGCCGGACAGGCCGTAGGTGACGAGGTTGACCCTTGTGATCGAGACACCGGACAGGAAGGCCGATTTCTCGTTGGATCCGGTTGCCTGGATGGTGAGGCCAACGCCGGTGGCACGGAACCACCACCAGAACAGCAGCAACGCCAGCAGCATCCAGACCGGGCTGGTCAGGCCAAAGAGCTTCGCGGAGGCAAAGCCAACCCACCAGCCGGGAATGCTGCCGCCATCGGTCGGTAGGATGATCATGGCGACGCCGTTGAGGATCGACCATGTGGCGAGCGTGACCAGGAAGGGCTGTAGTTTGAGCAGCGAGATCAGCAGGCCGTTGAGTGCGCCGATCAGGAAGCCCAGCGCCAGGATGATCAACATCCATAGTGCCGTGGTCGACGGATCGTCGGTGAAACGTGTCGCCGCGATCACCGTGCCGAGGCTGATCATGCCGCCGATCGACAAATCGATGCCGCCGCGCAGCAGCACGATCGTCTGACCGGTTGCCGCCAGCATCAGCGTCATCGCAGCCGCCGTATCGAGATTGAGCTCGTCGAGCGTGAAGACGCCGGATTGCAGGCTGCCGTAGATGCCAACGATCAATGCCAGCATCAGGCAGGCGACCAGGAACGGCGCGCGGTCGAGCACGCGGCCGCGCCAGTCGATGGCCGGCTTGGTGGGCTTCGTTTCAACTGGCCTTTGCGCCATCTCCATAAGGTGCTCCGCGGACATCACCATGCCTCAGGCCGCCCTGGTTTCAAGCATGGCCGCGCGCAGGATTTCCTCCTCCGAAATGTGATCTCCTTCCAGCGTTGCGGCAATGCGGCCGTTGCGCATGACCAGCACGCGGTCGGCGACATGGACGAGTTCCGGCATGTCGCTGGAATGGAACAGGATCGCGTAGCCCTTGGCCGCGAGGTCGCGCATCAGCAGAAAAATCTCGCCCTTGGTGCCGACATCGACGCCGCGCGTCGGATCATAGAGCAGCAGGACGCGTGCCTGCGTGAGCAGCATTTTGCCGAAGATCACCTTCTGCTGGTTGCCGCCCGACAGCGTGCCGGCAAGCTGTTCCGAAGTACCGGCTTTGATGCGCAGGAAATCGACCATCTCCTTGACCAGCGCCGCCTCTTTTTGCCGGCTCAGCAAGCCGTTTTCGGTAAAGCGCTTGATGACCGACAAAGTGAGGTTCTCACGCACGCTCTTGGTCAGCAGCAGCCCCTGCCCGCGCCGATCCTCGGGCACCAGCGCGATGCCGTCCTTGCCGGTCAGCGCCTGGCGCGGATTGTTGATTGAAACCGGCTTGCCCCAGAGTTCAATGCTGCCACTGGCCCTGGTGGCGCCAAACAGCGCCTGGAACAGTTCGCGCTGGCCGTGGCCTTGAAGGCCGCCGACGCCGAGCACCTCGCCCTCGCGCAGCGCGAAATCCACCTGGGAAAGCCGGCTGCCGCTGGAGAAATTCTTGACGCTCAGCGCGATGCGATCGGTCGCGGTGGCGACGCGCTCGGGATAGAGCCGGTCGAGATGCCGGCCGATCATCTGGGTGACGATCTCGTTGTCAGACACGGCATTGGCCTCATGCGCGGCAACAGTGCTGCCATTGCGGAAGATGGTCAGCCGGTCGGCGATGGCGCGCACCTCGGCCATGCGGTGCGAGATGAAGATGACCAGCCTGCCTTCGGCCGCCAGTTGGCGGGTGAGCTTCAACAGCCACTCGGCTTCCCGCGCCGGCAGCGCCGAGGTCGCCTCGTCAAGGATCAGGATGCGCGGATCCTTGGCGAGGCCCTTGGCGATCTCGACAATCTGGCGTTCAGCTAGGGTCAGCCGCCGCAGTTCCTGTTCGGGGCGCAGCGTCGGGAAATCATATTTTTCCAGCAGTGCCAGTGTCTTGCGGCGCATCTCGCTGCGGTTGACGGTGCGCAGCAAGGTTCGCGGTTCGTGGCGAAACCAGATGTTCTGCTCGACGCTGAGGTCGGGGATCAGCGACAGTTCCTGGAAGACCGCGGCGATACCCAACGCCTGGGCCGCATCCGGATTGGCCGGGCGATAGTCCTGGCCATCGACCAGGATCGAGCCACTGTCGTGCTGCACCGCCCCCGACAGGATCTGGATGAAGGTGCTCTTGCCCGCGCCATTCTCGCCGAGCAGTGCGTGCACCTCGCCGGCGCGGGCACTGAATGTCGCCTCGCTCAGCGCAACGATGCCGCCATAGCGTTTGGACAGGCCTTTGACGGTGACGAGGTCCATGAATGCGCCTTCGAAAAGCTCTCCCGACATCTTGCGATGCCGGGAGACAGGGTCGTGGTCACATGATGTTACTTCGCCCCGGCGGCTTCCGCAGCGGTGATCTCGACCCAATCGGGCGTGATCGGCAGCGTCAGGCCGGGAGCCTGGTCGGGGAAAGCATTTTCGCCGACCGCGATCTTGATCATCTTGGTGCCCGGATAAAGCTTGGACTCGAAGGGATCGGTGGTGACGAAGTCACCCTTGACCGAGACGGAACGCTCGGCCGGCTTCTTGCCGGTGTCGAGGATATCGACCGCCAGCTTGATCGCTTCCGACGAGAGGTAGGCCGGGTTGGAGCCGAGGATGCACTTGGCGCCTTGCGTCTGCGCGCAAGTAACGGCCGCGACATTGTAGGAGAAGCCGACGACCGGGACGATCGGCCGGCCGGCATCCTTCAACGCCTGGATGGCGCCGGAGCCGTAGCCCTGCGTCATGATACCGTCGATCTTCGGATTGGCGGCAAGCAGCGCCGCGACACCCGACTGCTCCGGACCGAGCGCGTAATTGCCATTGTAGTAACCGACGACCTTGATGTCGGGATACTTGGCCAGCACCTTTTCATAGCCTCCTTGCAGCTGCGCCGAGATCGGTGCGCCGGCAAGGCCGCGGTCGAGGATGATGTTGCCCTTGCCGCCCAGCTGCGTGGCCATCCACTCGGCCATGACCGAAGGGATACGGTCCCAGTCGGAAGCGACGGCAAAAGCGCAGGGCTCGGTCACCACCTGGTCGAAGGAGATGACGACGATACCGGCGTCGCAGGCCTTCTTGATGGTCGGGTTCAAGGCCGAATCCGAACCGGCATCGACGAGGATGGCATCCGGCTTCTGCCGGATGATGTTGTTCAACGAGTTGATCTGCGCCTGGACGGTGTTCTCGACATTCTCGATCTTGAGGTCGACGCGGCCCTTCAGCGGACCCTTGTTGACCGATACCGTGGCGACACGCTCCATCTGCTGGCGCCAGTCATTGCCGACGAAATTGTTGGAGAGATAGATGGTGTAGGACTTCTTGGCCTCGGCATGGCCGGCCTGGATTCCAGTCGCCATCATCGTCGCGGCAAGTGCTGCAAGGCCGATGTTACGGCTCAATGATTTCATGATTTTCTCCTCCCGTTTTTGTTTCGAAACAGTGGCGCCAAATACGGCGCGTTGCACGCGTCAGGTTCCCGAAGCCTCCTTGGGCGTAATCTCCACCCAGCTCGGCGACACCGGCAAGGAAAGCCCCGGTGCCAGGTCCGGGAATACCGTCTTGCCGAGTTCGATCTTCACCGCCGAGGAATTCGGGGCGTATTTGGCATCGACCATATCCGTGGTCAGGCCGGGTGAGTTGAACAGCACGGTGGTGTCGGCGGGCTTCTTGCCGGTGTCGAGTATGTCGACCGCGAGCTTGATCGCTTCCGCGGACAGCGACGGTGGATTGGCGCCCAGCCAGCATTTGGCGCCCTTGGTCTGCGCGCAGGTGACGCCGGTGCCGTTGAAGGCGGCGGCGACGATCGGCACCATCGGCCGGTCGGCATTCTGCAGTGCCTTGATGGCGCCGGTGCCGTAGCCCTGCGAAAAGATGCCGTCGACTTCCGGATGGGCGGCAAGCAGGCTGGCGACGCCCTCCTGTTCGGGACCAGCGGCATAATTGCCGTTGAAATAGCCGACGATCTCGATGCCGGGATATTTCTTCAGCACGGCACCGAAATTCTTCTCGAACTGTTCGGAGATCGGCGCCCCGGCCAGACCGCGATCCATCAGCACCTTGCCCTTGCCGCCGAGGATGGAGGCCATCCATTCGGCCTGGTTGTTGGCCATGATGTCGAAATCGGAATGCATCTTGTAGGCGCATTCGGCCGACACGGTCTGGTCGAAGCTGACGACGATGATGCCAGCGTCGCAGGCCTTCTTGATGGTTGGATTGAGCGCTTCAGCCGACGACGCATCGATGAGGATGGCTGCCGGTTTCTGGCGGATGATGTTGTTCAACGAATTGATCTGCGCCTGGACGGTGCCTTCGGCGTTTTCAATCTTGAGGTCGACGCGGCCCTTCAGCGGCCCCTTGTTGACCGCCACATTGGCAACGCGCTCCATTTGCTGGCGCCAGTCATTGCCGACAAAATTGTTCGAGAGATAGATGACGTAGGGCTTCTTGTCTTCGGTATGGCCGGGCGTTGCGCTCATCGAGACTGCGAACCCGGCTAGCGCCACGAAGCAGGCGCTCAAGCTCCTTAATTTCATGGTCTTCCTCCCAGTGTTTCCTGTCCAGCCGGTGACGGACTGCGCCATCTTGATCGGATGAAGGTGACAAATTGATACCGGTACCAATTGCGAATGTCAATTTGACCTGGCTTCCCCCGAGGCTGCGCCCGCGAGCCAAACTCGCCGGATTTCCTCCCTGGCGACTTCTCCCGTGGCCGGCACTTCAGCCTAGCTATCATGCTATTATAATTTTATAGGTCTGTCTATGCGACCAGCATCAGAAAATACCCGAGCGGGCGCGTCTCAGGACAGGTCGTTCGGCGCGTCGTAGGTGATGCTGAAGATGTCGGCGGGGTGACGGGCAACGGAGAACTCGATGCTGCGCTGGTCCGCCGACTGATAGAGCATCTCCACGGTCAGCACCGGGCTGCCGAGCGTGATGCCAAGGTCGGCGGCAACCGCCTCGTCGGCGATTTCGGCACGCACCGTGACGTGCGCCACATCGAGCCGCAGGCCGAGATGTTTTTGCACCGAACGGAAGATCAGCACATCCGAAAAATCTTCTCGCTTCAGGCGGGCGCCGATGTCTGGCGGAAAGTAAGTGGTGATCTGCGCTTTCCGTTGTTCACCGATCGCCAGCACGCTGCGCAGGCAGTAGCCGGCCTCGTCCTTGCCCATGCCGAAATGGCGCTGGAGAACGGGCGAAACCTCCTTGCGGTAGGATTTCACCGTCAGCTCAGCGTCCTTGGTGAAGGCCGCCATGTCGGCGAAGTTCTTGAACTTCCAGCTCAGATTGACCGACGGGCTGCGCGCCGCGACCACGGCAGGTTTGGCCGAGCGTTTCCGGATCAGACCGTCGGCCTCGAGATCGCGCAGCGCCTGGCGCACGGTGATGAGGCTGACGCCGAAATGCTCGGCTATGGTCGCTTCCTTCGGCAGTTCGCCACCGACCGGGAAAGTGCCGTTGCCGATCGGTTCGCGCAATATATCGGCAAGCTGGCGATAGAGCGGGCCATTGGCGCGGCCGAGCGTGCGCCTGGGAAGACTGTCGATGGTGGGATGGTCCATGTGCCTCGTCGCGCCTCTTGTCGAAGCTTTTATAATAGCTTCCTTCGCCTGAGGCTAGGCAAGGCGGGCGGCTATCAACCGTCTCAGACGAACAGCCGAAGCGGATGCTCGATCGTCGATTTCAGGGCAGCGAGCCATTTGACAGCCATCGCCTCGTCGACGTTTACGGCATCAGTCGTGAGCAGGCATTCGACATGATCACCCGCCATGTCGAGTGAGACGGTCAGGCGCATGGCGCGGCCGGGCAGAAGTGGCATCATCACCGGCCGGATGTCGCTAGCCGTAAGCAGACGCAGGGACAGAGCCGCCGGCTTTTCCGTTTCGTCACGGCTGTCGCTCAAAGCCGCAAGGCGCATTGCGCGCAGCGATGTCAGGGACATCTCCGGACTTGTCGCGAACACAACTTGCCGGCCGGTCAATTCCAGCGCTACGGACGCTTCGGCACCGCTGGCGATTTCGGAGGCTCCTGCGAATGCCCGACCTGCCGCACGCAGCAACATATCCTCGATATCGAAGGCTTTCCCGGCACTCTCCAGTGCCGCCAGCAACTCTCGCAATGCATTCAGCGCGACCAATGCGGCAAAGGCTGCGATCCGGGGCACGGCGAGAGAAGGCGCTTCAGCCGTGGCTTCAACAGTCGGCTGACTGACAGGCACTGCAATTGCAGCAAAACCCAGCACATCGGCCGCCAGGATACGGCCACCCGGGCCGCTGCCGCGAAGCGTCTCAAGCGGCAGCGCGCGTTCGCGCACCAACCGGCGGGCATAGGGCGAAACCGCCAGTCGCGGGGTCTGGGCTACCGCCATGTTCATTTCAGATACTCAGAATTGACACAGTTGGTGAGCCGGCCTTCGGCGAGGTAGGCGTGCACGACCTCGATCGATTTCAGCCGGAGGTCGCGCATCGACGCCGGGCTATAGAAGGCGGCGTGCGGGGTGACGATCAGGCGATTGGCGATCCACGGCTCGCGGCGGCGCCATGCCGCCAGCAGCGGATGATCGAGATCGCCGGGTTCGTTCGGCAGCACATCCAGTCCGGCGCCAGCGACAGTGCCGCTGCGCATGGCAACCTCCAGCGCGTCGAGATCGACGATCGGGCCACGCGCGGTGTTGATCAGCACCAAGCCAGGCTTCGCGGCGGCGAAGGCAGTGGCGCCAAGCAAATTGCGGGTTTCCTCGCTCAGCGGTGCGTGGACACTGACCACGTCCGACCGCCCCATCAATTCGTCAAGCGAATGAACGCGCTCATAGCCGGTCGACAGGTCGACGCCGGACAGAAGATGCGGGTCGTAAAACACCACCTTCATGTCGAAGGCGGCGGCACGGCGTGCGGTGGCGAGCCCGATGCGGCCGAGGCCGACAATGCCGAAGGTGGCGCCCTTGTGACGACGCACCAGCGGCGCCTTGGAGAAATGCCAGCCTTCGGCGCCGTGGCCGGAGAGCTCGGCCCCATAAGCCGACGTCCCACGCGTCAGCGCCAGCATCAGGCCAATGGCGTGGTCGGCGACCTCGGTCGTGCCATAGTCCGGCACGTTGCAGGCCGGAATCTTGCGCGCGCCCCAGCCCGCTGTGTCGATGTTGTCGAAGCCGACACCCGAACGCACGGCGATACGCGCCTTTGAAAAGGCCGACGGAGCGGCAGCGACATTGTGGGTCGGCGAATAGTTGATGACGGCATCGACCGTTTCGCAAATCGCCGAATCAAGTGCTGCCGCCTTGTCATTGGTCGATCTGGCGAGGATGAACTCGATATCGGGATAATGCTCGCGCTCGAGTTCTGCCTCGTCGGCGGCTTGCCAGTTGGCGCACAGGATCTTCATGCCAGCCCTTTGGATTTCATAATCTGGTGGTGGTTACTTCTTGATGCCGCCGATCCGCCCGCCCATCGGCACCACGGTGCCAACCGGCTGATCGATCGCGACAAGCGTGCCGGTGATGGGCGCCTCGATCTCGACCACGGCCTTGTCGGTCTCGATCTCGGCGATCAATTCGCCCTCCTTGACCGGATCACCAACCGCTTTCAGCCATTTGATGACGGTGCCTTCGCTGACGGTGAGATCGCCGAACGGCATCGTTATCGGCTCATCGTCGCTGGAAAGGGCGGCAACGACTGGCGCGGTGGGCTGCGATTTGACCGGCACAGAAACAGGATTAGCCGGCGCGGCGCTTTTCAGGCCGACCGTGTACCAGTGATCCGGCACCGGCGGCTTGCCGGCAATGACATCGCGAGCGCCTTGGACAATGCGGGCGCTGTCGACCAGCATGGCGCGCTCGAGCACCGGGGCGAAGGGATGCGAGGTCGGCGCGGTATGCAGCCTTCCCGGCGGCGCGTCGAGTTCGTCGAAGGCGAGTTCATTGATGGCCTGGGCGATCTCGCCACCAAGGCCGCACATCGCCCAGGCTTCATCGACGATGAGCAGGCGATGGGTTTTCCGGACGCTGGCGACAATCGTGTTGATATCAAGCGGCATGATGGTGCGCGGGTCGATGATTTCGGCCTCGATGCCCTCGCCGGTCAGGACTTCGGCCGCTTCAAGCGTGCGCTGCACCATCTGGCCGGCGGCGACGATGGTGATGTCGGTGCCGGCGCGCGCAATGCGCGCCACACCGAACGGCACATAATGTTCGCCAACCGGTACCTCGCCCTTGGAGGCGAACAGCGCCTTGGGTTCTAGCATGATGACGGGATCGCCGGCCCTGAGCGCGGTCTTCATCAACCCCTTGGCATCGGCTGGGGTCGATGGGACGCAAACGATGAGGCCCGGCATATGGGCGAAGACCGGATGATAGATGCCGCTGTGATGCGGGCCGGAACTGCGCAGCGCACCAGCGCCGACACGCACCACCATCGGCGCGCTCATCCGGCCGCTGGTCATGTAGCGCAGCTTTGCCGCCTGCAGAAAGATCTGCCCGGCGGTTTCGAAAGCGAAGTCGGCGAACATCAGGTCCGAGACGGTGCGTGCGCCAGTGGCCGAGGCGCCGACAGCGGCGGCGGTAAAGCCCTGCTCGGAGATCGGCGTGTCGACCATGCGCTCGGCGCCGAACTCCTGCCAGAGGTTTTTCGTGTGGGCAAAACTGCCGCCACGCTCGCCGGTGCCCTCGCCGAAATAAAGGAGCGCCGGATTGGCGCGCATTTCCTCGGCGATGCCGTCGCGGACCGCTTCGAGCCAGCCTTGTGTGCGCGTCTCGCCGACGGCGCGCGGCTGCAGGGCTGCAGGCGGATTGATAGGGTCGGCGAAGACATGCAAGCGCACAGTGGCCGGATCTGGTTCCGGCGAGTTGCGGGCGAAGGTCAGCGCTTCCTCGACGACCTTCTCGATCCGCGCCTCGATGGCCGCCAAAGCTTCAGCATCGGCAATGCCGTAATCCTCGATCAGCTTCTTGCGGAACATGTCGATAGGATCGCGCTTGATCCACGCGTCGAGTTCTTCCTGCGTGCGGTAGGTGCCGATGACCGGATCGCCCTCATGGTGGCCGACGGTGCGATAGGTCTTGGCCTCGATCAGCGTTGGACCCTTGCCGGAACGGGCGCGCTCTGTCGCCTCTTTCATGGCCAGCCAGACGGCGAAGACATCATTGCCGTCCACCGCCACACCAGGCATGCCATAGGACGCGGCCTTGGTGGCGATCTCGGGATTGAGCGTGATCGACTTGAGCGGCGTCGCGGTGGCGTAGAGGTTGTTTTCGCAGATAAAGACGGCAGGCGCACGCTGCACGGCGGCGAAGTTGAGCGCCTCATGGAAGCCGCCATGGTTGGCGGCGCCGTCGCCGAAGAAGGCAACGCCGATGTCGTCACGCCCCTGCTGGCGCGCGCTCATGCCGATGCCGACGGCATGGCCGATGCCGGCGGCGACGATGCCGTTGGTGCCGAACAGGCCGACCGAGCGATCATAGAGATGCATGGTGCCACCGCGGCCGCCGCAAATGCCGTCGGCCTTGCCGAACAATTCGGCCATTACGCGGCCGGGGTTGGCGCCCTTGGCCAGTGCGTGGCCGTGGCCGCGATGGGTCGAGGTGACCCAATCGGTCGGTCTGAGATGCGCGCAGACGCCGACGCCTGTCGCCTCCTCGCCGATGTAGAGATGCAGGAAGCCGGGGGTTTCGCCCTTGCGGCAGGCGATCTGGGCGATGCTTTCGAAGCGGCGCAACAGCACCATGCGCTCGAACAGGTCGAGCAAAACCTGCCTGTCGGGCAAGTTTGGAGCGCCCTTGAAATCGTCGCGCGCCCGCGCCGCTGAAATTGCCACCGAGGCCTCCCTGAATCCATCTGGTGCCGGGCGACAGATGCCGGCGGCGAGCTTGTTGGTCGCTCGCTTTGGCGCATCATAGATTATAATAGCATAATGTCTACTGACTCTGAATGGAGCATTCACGCGCTAGATTTTCGTAATCCGAACGGTGGCATCAGGCCGCTGGAACAGCTCCGGCCGCAGGGTGAGGCCGAGCCCCGGCCCTTCGAGCGGCGCGACATGGCCGTCCTTGACCGGTGGAATGTCGGCGACGATTTCGGTGTACCAGCCGGTGAAATAGGCGCGCACTGCTTCCTGGTAGTTGACGTTCGGCAAGGTCGCCGACAGCGCGCAGCTGGCGGCATAGACGATCGGCCCGGTGCAGTCGTGCAAGGTGACAGGCAGCTCGCTGGCCTCGGCCATATTGGCGATCTTGCGTGCCTCGGAGAGCCCGCCGCACCAGGCGAGGTCGATCATGATCACGCTGGCCGCCCGCTTGTCGATCAGCTGTTTGAACATCTGCCGCGAGGCCAGCCGCTCGCTGGCGGCGATCGGAATGGAGGTGCGGCGGGCCAGCTCGGCCATGGCGTCGAGTTCGTTGTAGCGGATCGGCTCTTCCAGCCAGGCGACGTCGTAGGGCTTCAATGCCTCGGCGATGCGCAGCACCGGCGGCAAGGTCCACAGGCCATGCAACTCGACCATGATTTCCATGTCGCGGCCAACAGCGTCGCGGATTTTCTGGAAGGGCTCCAGCGCCTTGTCGAGATCGGCGAGTGAAATGCGCGTGCCGTTCGAGGCCTCGGCGGCGATGTCGAAGGGCCATATCTTCATCGCGCCGATGCCTTCGGATTTGAGGCTTTTGGCGAGGTCGCCAGCATTGTAGCGCCAGGCGAGCAGGTCCTCATACGGGCCTTCGTTGGAATCACCAGCCTTGAGCGACCAGTCCTCGCCGCGCTCGAACAGGGCGTTTTTCTTTGTAGCGCGGACATGTTTGTAGCCGGCGCAAGTGTTGTAGATCGGCACGGTCTTGTGTGTGCGGCCGCCAAGCAGCCGCCAGACCGGCTCGTCGAGCGCCTGGCCATAGATGTCCCACAGCGCGATGTTTACGGCGGAATTGCCGCGCACCTCGGCACCGGAATCGCGCGCGCCGACATAGACGCTGCCCATTGTGCGGTCGTGCAGCTCGATGTCGCGCGGATCCTTGCCCATGAGATAGGACGCGACATTGTCATGGATGTAGGCGGCGACCGGCCCCGGCGCCCAGAAGGTCTCGCCAGTGCCGATGAGGCCGGCATCGGTGTGGACGCGCAGCCAGAACAGGAACGGGAACTCGGCCAGTTGCAGCGTTTCGAGCGCGACGACTTTCATCTCTTTCCTCCCGGCTGCGACGGACCCTATGGCCCAGCGGACAATAACACATCCTCGTTGACAGCCATTTATGGTACCGGTATCAAATGCGTCAAGATGGTCACCGGGAGGGTGCTCGCTTGCCTGCCGAAAATCAAAACACGACGCCCAGGAGAGCACTGGTCACCGGCGCTGCCGGCGGCCTAGGTCGCGAGGTGGCGATCCAATTGGCCCGGCGTGGCTGCAGCGTCGCGGTCACCGACATCAATGGCGGCGGGCTTGCCGAAACCGCTCAACAGATAAGAGAAACCGGCGCGGAAGCCGAGACCATCATTGGCGATTTCACCTTGGAGGACGCGCCGGAAGCGGCAGTGGAAAAAGTGGTCTCGCGCTGGGGTGGCATCGACATCCTCGTCAACAATGCCGGCTATGGCGTGATCGAGCCGTTCCTCGACGCCACCTTCAAGGCCTGGACGCGGACGCTGGCGCTTAATGTCACGGCCCTGGCCATGGCCTGCAAGGCGGCGGGCCGGGTGATGCGCGAGCAGCGTTCGGGACGCATCATCAACATCACCTCGCCCGGCTCGCGCATGGCGCTGCCGGATTACACCGCCTACACGGCGAGCAAGGCCGGCGTCGATTCCATCACCCGCGCCGCTGCCGTGGCGTTGGCGCCCTATGGCGTGCTGGTCAACAGCCTGGCGCCGGGCATGATGGACACCGAGATGCAGCGCTCGACCGAGGTCGACCTCGCGCGCGCCAACGGCCGCAACGATCTGCAAGCCTTTCTCGACGAGCGCACGCGACGGATCCCGGTTGGCCGCCGCGCCGAGATTTCCGAGGTGGCGGAGGCAGTGGTCTGGTTGTGCCTCGATTCGCCCAAATACATGACCGCCGAGCGACTCAACATGTCGGGCGGGCTCGACAAGGACTGATCCAATGCTGCGAAACTCCCCTCCGGGCACCGCCGACATCGGCGCGCTCGAACGCAAGGCGACACAATTGCGTCGCCACATGCTGACGATGGCCCGCGGCCAGGGCCAGGGTTATATCGGCCAAGGTCTCGGCATCGCCGATGCGCTGGCCGCGCTCTACTTCCATGAACTGCGCTACGACCCCCACAATCTGGCCTGGTCCGACCGCGACCGCTTCCTGCTGTCGACCGGGCACTATTCGATCGCGCTGTGGGCGGCGCTGGCTGAGGCCGGCATCATCCCGGTCGAAGAACTCGTCACCTATGGCGCCGACGACAGCCGGCTCGAAATGTCGACGCTCGACACCACGCCCGGCGTCGAGATGATCGGCGGCTCGCTCGGCCATGGGCTGGGCCAAGGCGTCGGCCAGGCGCTGGGCCTGCGCGTCGACAAATCCGACGCGCGCGTTTTTGTCGAGCTGTCGGATGGCGAAATGCAGGAAGGCTCGACCTGGGAAGCAGCGATGTCGGCCAGCCATTTCAAGCTCGACGGGCTGGTGGCGCTGATAGACTGCAATGGCATCCAGGCCGACGGACCCGTCGTGCTCGACATGGAACCTGTTGCCGACAAATGGTGCGCCTTCGGCTGGCAGACAGCGGAAATCGACGGCAACGATATGACCGCCGTGGTCGGCGCGCTGGCGGATGCAAGGAACCGCAACGGCAAGCCGAAGGCGATCGTGCTGCGCACGCTGCCGGGCAAGGGCGTGCCGCGCATCGAAACCTCCGAGAAATCACACTTCTTCCGTATCGACGTGGCGCAATGGGACGGCATCATCGCCGAATTCGAGCAGACCGTGGGAGCAGCCCAATGAGCGGCGCGGCGATGGAGGCCGGCCGCACGCTGGCCATGGGCCAGGATGAAGCGGTCGATGGCGGCCGGCAGAGCGTCGAGGCGCCGTTTGGCAAGGCGTTGGCGAGGCTCGGCCAGAGCCGTCCCGACATTGTCGGGCTGACCGCCGATCTCGGTAAATACACCGACATCCTGCCGTTCCGCGATGCCTTCCCGGACCGCTTCTTCAATGTCGGCATGGCCGAGCAGAATCTTGTCGCCGTCGCCGCCGGGCTGGCGCGCACCGGCAAGGTGCCGTTCGCCACCACCTATGGCGTGTTCGCGACGCGGCGCGCCTATGATTTCGTCGCCATCGCGCTTGCCCACTCCAACCTCGACGTCAAGATCGTCGCCGGCCTGCCGGGCCTGACGACCGGCTATGGCGGCACGCACCAGGCGATCGAGGACCTGGCGCTGATGCGCATGATCCCCGGCCTCACCATCATCGACCCCTGCGACGCCACCGAGATCGAGGCGGCAACCGAAGCGATCGCGGAGCATCGGGGGCCGGTGTACATGCGGCTGCTGCGCGGCAGCGTGCCTGTCGTGTTCGAACCTGGCTATCGCTTCGAGATCGGCAAGGCGCGGCGTCTTCGGGAAGGCAGCGATGTCGGCATCATCTCGACCGGCTTCATGACCGAGCGAGCACTGGATGCGGCGGATGCCTTGCGCAAACAAGGCATCTCCGCTGGCGTGCTGCATGTGCCGACCATCAAGCCGTTCGACGCCGAGGCGGTGGCCGAATTCGCCAACTCGGTTGGCCGTATCGTCACGGCGGAAAACCATGTCGTGCTGGGTGGTTTGGCGAGCCTGGTCGTCGAGACCTTGTTCGATGCCGGCATTGCGAAGACAGTAACGCGCATCGGCCTCCCCGACCGCTATATCGAATGCGGCGCGGTGCCGACCTTGCAGGCGAAATACGGCCTGACGACCGAGGCCGTCATCGCGACCATCGCTGCGCTGAGTTAGGGTTCCGTATGAAGATCACCGAGATCGAGACCTTTGCCGTCGGCGCCGGCTGGAAGAACTGGCTGTTCGTCAAAGTGCATACGGACAGCGGCATTCACGGCATCGGCGAAGGCACGCTGAACGGCTTCATCAAGACCACCGAAGCCGGCGTGCATGAACTCAAGCACCTCGCCATCGGTCAGGACCCGCGCCGCATCAACGCGCTGGCCAAGCGCATGCTGGACAGTGTTTCGCTCGATGGCGGCCATATCCACCGCACGGTGATCGCGGCAATCGAGGTCGCCTGTTGGGACATTCTGGGCAAAAGCCTCGGCGTGCCGATCCATCAGTTGCTCGGCGGCCAGGTGCGCGACAGTGTGCTCGGCTACGCCAATGGCTGGTACCGAACCGAGCGCACGCCGGAAGCCTTTCTGGAGGCCGCGAAGGCTGTGCTGGCCAAAGGCTTTAAGGCGTTCAAGCTCGACCCGTTTGGCACCGCGCAAGGTTTTATCTCGCGCGAGGAACTGGACCTGTCCTACGCGATCTGCCGAAAGTTGCGTGACGACCTGCCCAGGGAAACGCTGATCCTGATCGACGTGCACGCCCGCTTCACCGAGATCGCAGCGCTGCAGGCGGCGCAGAAATTCGCCGACCTCGACATCTACTGGTGGGAGGAGCCGACCTCGCGCGACCGGCAGGAAACGGTGCACGAGGTGGCGCACCGTTCGCCGATCCCGGTGGCGACCGGCGAGATGTACGACACGGTCGGCCAGTTCTACACGTTGGCCGCTGGCGGCGGCGTCAACATCTTCCAGCCCGAGCCGATGTCGCTCGGCGGTATCGGACCATCGATGCAGGTAGCCAATCTGGCGCTCGCCCATGGCAGCCACATCGCGCCGCACCAGAGCGGCGGGCCGGTGGCGACGGCGGTGTGCCTGCAGCTGGCGGCCGCGGTGCCGAACTTCCTCATCCAGGAGCATTTCGACGCCTTCAACGATCCGTGGACGCGCGAGCTGGTGACCTGGCACCCGACCGTCAATCCGGACAACGGCCATCTGTCACTGCCGGACGCGCCAGGGCTCGGCATCGATCTCAACATCGATGCGATCAAGGATCACCCCTACGATCCAAATGCCTATCTCAACGTCCATGCCGAGGGATGGGAAAAGCGGCTCGGGCGGCGTGAGCAGAAGCCCTGATCACGCGCTTTCGCGGTCAACGATTTCGAAGCCAAGACTGGTGATGGTCGGCACCTTGGTGTTGCCGCCGAGCCTCGCCAGCAATTGCCGCACCGCACGGCGGCCCATCTCGTAGCGATTGACCTTTACCGTGGTCAGCGGCGGATAGAGCTGCGCGGCGAGGTCGATGTCGCCATAGCCGGCAATCGCGATTTTGCCCGGCACTGCCCAGCGTCGACGGTGGCATTCCTGCACGGCGCCGACCGCCAGCGTATCGCTGGAAAAGAAGATGGCGTCGATATCCCTGTGCCTCGAGGTCAGCGTCACCAGCGCCTCGGCGCCGCCCTGCGCGGTGATCGGCACCTCGACCTCCATGTCGGCATGGTTCTTGATGCCGAGTTCGGTCAGCGCGGCATGATAGCCGGTGCGGCGCTGTTGCAAGCGGTCATTGCCATGGATCGGCGTCGAGACGAAGCCGATGCGCTTGTAGCCCTTGGCGGCCAGATGCATGGTCATGGCGTAGGCGGTCTCGAAGTTGGAGACGCCGACCACCATGTCGATCGGCTTGCGACCCTTGATTTCGGAAATTTCGACCACCGGCGCGCCGCTGCTCTTCAGAAGCGCTCGCGCCGTCTCGCTTTGCACGAAACTTTGCAGGATCATGCCGACCGGTCGCCAGCCGAGCAGGTTGCGGATCGATTTCTCCTCGGCTTCCTGCGTGAACTCACCCTGCACCAGCAGCATCGAATAGCCGCTCTCATGGCACTCGTCCGACATGCCCTGCACTTGTTCGGCGATGCCCGAATTGATCAGCGGCGGCACCACCGTGCCGATCATGCGGCCATTGCCGCGCATGCTCGACGCCAGCCGGTTCGGCACGAACCCAGCCTGCTCGATGGCCTCGAGCACCTTGGCGCGCGTCTCCGGCGAGACCATGTCGGGATTGGACAGCGCGCGCGACACTGTCATCGGCGCGACGCCGACGCGCTTGGCGATCTCGCGGACGCCGAGGCGTTGCGGCTTTTCTCGCCCGCCGGCGGCTTGTCGATCATCACCCTGCTCCAAGAGAGCGCGATCCAGCAAAGCAATATCCTGCCGATCACGTCGCACTTCATAGCGGTTGTGGCGGACAGTTTCCAGCAACCGGCCCGTCCATCGCGGGGTCAGAAATTTCTCCGTTGACAAGTTATAATATTATAATCTTAATGGCTGCGAGGAGCGCGCCAGGATCGGCGCGGGTGCTTGGCGCCGGCTGCAAGAGCCGGCAACAGGTGCCGCCAGGGAGGTCAGGATGAACAGCGCGGCCGAGGTGAGCTCGCCGCCGCGGGACGCGCAATCGTTCCGGCGGCGATTGATCGGCTTCATCGCCGTTGGCGAAGTCGGCGTGCTGGCGGCGATGGCCTTGCTGGTCGCCTTCTTCTGGCTGCTTGAGCCGGCCTTCCTGTCGGAGCGCAATATCCGCGCCATTCTCAACGTCGTGTCGTTTGTCGGCATCATCGCCATCGGCCAGACCATTCTGCTGGTTGCGGGGGAATTCGACCTGTCCGTCGGCTCGGTGGCCGGGCTGTCCGCCGTGGTCGCCGGCAAGCTGATGACCGCAGCCGCCTTGCCGGTCTCGATCGCCATTCTCGGCGGCATCGGCGTCGGCGCCCTGATCGGCCTCCTCAACGGACTGATCGTCGTCAGGCTCGGCATTCCCGCCTTCATCCAGACGCTCGGCATGCTGTTCATCGGCCAGGGCCTGATCCAGGTGGTGACCGGCGGTTATCCGGTCTACCCACTGCCGGATGCGATCAATGATATTGGCGGCACCGATCTCGTCTTCGGTCTCGGCTGGAGCTTTGCCTTCTTCATCGTCGCGGCCGTGGTTGCCGACTTCGTGCTGCGGCGCACCGTGCTCGGGCGCAACATGTATGCCACCGGCGGCAACAAGGAAGTGGCGCATCTCGTCGGCATCAACACCAATGCCTACAAGATCGGCGCCTTCATCACCGTCGGTGCGCTGTCGGCAATCGCCGGCATGTTCGTCATGGCCGACCTCGGCAGCGGCGGCACCTCGATCGGCAGCGGCTGGGAACTGACCGTCATCGCCGGTGTCGTGGTCGGCGGCGTCAGCCTGTTCGGAGGCGCCGGCACGGTGGCCGGCGGTGTCGTCGGCATCCTTTTGCTGAAAATCGTGCAGAGCGGCCTCGTCGTCATCGGCGTCAACTCCAACTGGCAGCAGATCGCGGTCGGCGTGATCATGGTGATGGCCGTCGGCCTCGACATCGTGCGCCGCCGCTACTTCATCGCCGGGGCCTGACTAGCGAGAGAACAGTGATATTGCGCCGGCAAAAGCCGGCGAACCAAGGGAGGTAAGGCATGAAAATCCATTTGAAAAAGCGGCTGATCCGCGCCGCGTTGGCGGCGGCGGTGGTTGCAACATCGCTGGGCTCGGTTGGTCTTGCCAAGGCAGCCGACATTCACCTGCTCTGGGTGCAGGCCATGAAAGATCATCCCGTGCACCGGCTGATGCAGGCTGGCTTCCTCAACAAATGCAAGGAGCTCGGCTACACCTGCGAAGTCGTCGGCGACCCGAGTGCGACCAACTGGGACATACCCGCGACGCTGCCGCTGGCCGAAGCCGCGCTTGCCCGCACCAAATATGACGCCATCGGTGTCTATGGGGTCGATCCGGCAATCTTTTCCTACATCACCAAGCTCGCCAAAGAAGGCTTCCCGATCGTCACCTGGCATGTCCTGCCGCCCGAAGGCACCGTCAAGGGTTTGAAGGCGGCGACCGGCGAAAACATCGCCGAGGTCGGCGCCAATGCGGCAATCGCCATCGGCGACAAGCTCGGCGGCAAGGGCACCGTGGCGCTGACACAAGGCGCCTCCAACGACACCGAAAACGCCATGTCGGACGCCTTCCGCAAGACCATTGCGGCGAAGTATCCCGGCATCAAGGTGCTCGACACACAGATGGAAGGTTTCGAGCCTTCGGCGGCGGAAGCCAAAGCAGTGGCGATCCTGCAAGGCAATCCTGATGTGACCGCCGCCTTCGGCACCACCGGCAACAGCATTCAGACCTGGTCGGGCGCCGCCCGCAAGGCCGGACGCGACGTCGTCATCATCGGCATGGATTACATCAGGCAGAACCTCGACTTGGTGAAATCGGGCGCCGCCTACGGCATTGTCGCACAGCCTCTCTACGAGGAGAGCGCCAAGGTTGCCGAATTGCTGGGCGATCTCGCCCAGGGCAAGACCGTGCCCTACAGCAATCCGTTGCCGGCCAAGGTGATAACCGCCGCCGATCTCGCCCCCTATTACAAGATGCTCGACGGCGCCGGTCAGTAACGTCTGCCGCCGGGTCCGCGCCTCGCGGGCCCGGCGCCCTTCCGGGGAATCATCGTGTCCGAAACCACCCAAGAGCCGCTGTTCTCAGCAACCGGAATCGTCAAGAGTTTTGGCGGTGTGCAGGCATTGCGCGGCGTGGATTTCGATGTGATCCCGGGCGAGATCCACGCTTTGCTGGGCCAGAACGGCGCCGGCAAGTCGACGCTGGTCAAGATCCTCAACGGCGTGCATCCGGCCGGCTCCTACAGCGGCACGATCCAACTCGACGGCCAGGACGTCAGTTTCGCCTCCCCGGCCGATGCGCGGTCGAGCGGTGTCGGCTACGTGCCGCAGGAAATCGAGGTGCTCGAACAGCTTTCGGTCGCCGAGAATGTCTTCGCCGGCCGCACCGGGCTGGGCGCCGGCATGCTGGTATACCAACGAAAACTCGAGCAGCGCGCCGGCGAGATCTTTGCCGACCTCGGCATCGACATCAATCCCAGGACCTATGTCGCGTCGCTGACCTCGGCGCAGCGCCATCTGGTGATGATCGCGCGTGCCATCGTCACCAGACCGCGCGTCCTGATGCTGGACGAGCCAACTGCCTCGCTTTCCGGAACCGAGGTCGATGCCCTGTTCAGCGTGCTGCGCCGCCTGAAGGCGCAAGGCGTGGCCATGATCTACATCACCCACCGCTTGCCCGAAGTGCTCGCCATCTGCGACCGTGCCACCGTGCTGCGTGACGGGCAGGTGGCGGTGCGCATCGCGCGCGAGGATTTTGATGCCGAGACCTTCATCTTCTCCATGTCCGGCCAAAGGCTGCAGCGGCTGTTTCCAGAACACGCCGCGCCCGTTGGTGCGCCGACCGCGCTGGAGGTTCGCCATCTCACGGTCGCCGGCCACAGCGGCGCTGTTCATGGCGCAAGGGACATCAGTCTCTCCGTGGCTGCTGGCGAGATTGTCGGGCTGGCAGGGTTGCTTGGCTCCGGTCGCAGTGAGATCCTGCATGGCATCTATGGCCGGGTGTCGGCCGAGGGCGAAATTCGCGTCAATGGGGAACGCGTAGCGGTCAAATCGCCGGCCGACGCCCGCGCGGCCGGCATTGCGTTGTTGACCGAGGACCGCAAGCGCGACGGCCTGCTGTTCAACCTGCCGGTCGGCGCCAACATCACCATCGGCAATCTGGCGCCCTTGTCGCGGCACGGCATGGTGCGCAGCGGGCTGGAGCGCAGCTCCGTCCACGGCGCCATGCGCGCGCTCAACATCAAGGCATCGTCGCCGCAAGCCGCGGTCACCCATCTGTCGGGAGGCAACCAACAGAAGCTGCTGTTCGCCCGCGTGCTGATGCGGGCGCCGAAAGTGCTGCTGCTCGACGAACCGACCAAGGGCGTCGATGCGGCAACCCGGCACGAAATCTACCGGCTCGTCGTCGAACTCGCCGAGAAAGGCGTGGCCTTGCTCATCGTTGCTTCCGAGCTTGAGGAACTGATCGGCCTTTGCGACCGTTGCCTCGTCGTCGCCGATGGCCGCATCGTCGATGAATTCAACCGTGGCGAAGGCGGCGAGGATCGCGTGCTGCGCTCGGTGACATCAGCGCAGGCGCGACGTCACGCCATGGCCGCACAGGCTTCCTCATGACGTTTGCCGGCAAACGTATTTTTGTCACCGGGGCCGCAACAGGCATCGGTCGCGCGACAGCGGAGTACCTAGCCGCCGAGGGCGCCAGGGTCTTCGGCGCCGGGCTGGATGGCGAAGAGGGAAAGACCCTTCGTGGACGGTATGCCGAGAACCAGTTGATCTTCCGCGAGAGCGACCTCACGCGTGAGGTCGAGGTGCAGGCAGCAGTGGCGGAGGCGACAAGGAGGCTTGGCGGGCTTGACGCGGTCGTCAACTGTGCCGGCATCTATCCAACCGGTAAGCGGCTTGAAGAGATTTCCGACGAGGACTGGGAGAAAACCATCGCCGTCAATCTGACGGCCATTTTCCGCGTCTGTCGGGCGACCTTGCCGTTGCTGCGAGCGGCCGGGGGCGGCTCTATCGTCAACATCGCCTCCGTCCATGCCGACGCCACAGTCCCGGGCGTGCCCGCCTACGCTGCTACGAAGGCCGCGGTTGTCGGCCTGTCGCGGCAGATGGCGCTCGACTATGCCGTCGACCGCATCCGCGTCAACGCCGTGCTAGTCGGCTCCGTCGCCACCCGCATGACACTGGATGGGCTGGAAGCGGCCGGCGGTGCGGAAGCGCTAGGCCTGTCCTTTGAACCCAACCGGATCGCCCGCATCGCCAACCCCTCCGAGATCGCCACGGCCATCGGCTTCCTGGTCTCGGACGCCGCGTCCTTCGTCACCGGCAGCGCCATGCAAGTGGATGGTGGGCTGCTAGCGCGGCTGCTTTAAAACGCGAATGGGATGAAGGAAACTGTACCGGCGGCGCTTTCACCCGAGGCGAGCACGATCACCCCCTCTTGCGGATCGTCCCATCCGCCTCGGTTGAACGCGCCCGAGGCATTGGTCTGCGGCTCGACACAGAAGTATGGTTTGGTGGGATCGCCATAGAGCATCAGGTGCTTGAAGACTGGATCGGCCTTGATGCGCAGGCCTGCGCCGCGCACTGGAAAGCGGATGGTCGCCTCGCCGCCCCAGCCGCCATAATCATTGTTGCGCCAGCCGCCCGGCAAGGGTGGTGCGCCGGCAAAGTCGAGTTCGGGTGGCAGTGTTATCGGATCGCCTGAAAGGCCATCGGGCTCTTCGAGGTAGAAGCGCCCAGCCTTGAACTGCAGCGTCACGTCCGGATCGCGGTCGAACCAGGGATGCAGGCCAAAGCCGAACGGCATGGCGACCGGCCCGGTGTTGGTCAGTGTCATGGTCACGCTAAGGCTCTCCTCGGAAACCACGAAGGTCTGCGTCGCGCGGTAGGAATAGGGTTCGTCTCCAGCCGCGATATCCAGCGCAAGGGTCGCGTTACCGGTTCCTGCCTCGGTGACGGTCCAGGCATGTTGCCAGCCGCTGCCATGGACGTTGAATTTCTCGGGCGGATTGTTGGGCTGAACCCGCCAGCGTTTTGCCCCGAAATCGAAGGCGTTGCCGGCGATGCGGTTGGCGAAGGGCGTCATCGGGAACATGGCGACGCCAAGCACATTGCCGGCTTTGCGATCGTCGTCCGATAGCCGGCGCATGAGATCAATGCCGCGCCAGCGCAGCGAACTGACGCTGCCGCCTATGTGCGGCACCAGCCCGACTTCCAGCGCTCCGGCGTTCAGCGTGACCAGTTCAGAAATTGCGTCCATAGCCTGCCATCCATCCACCGTCGACGCCCAGCATCTGGCCCGTCGTGTAGGTGTTGAGTGAATCGCAGAAGAACAGCACGGCCGCAACCGCTTCCTCGATGCTGCCGGCTCGGGCGACCGGTGTGTGGCTGAGCATCGCCTTGTCGCCGGAAACCATGGTTTCATCCTCGACCGCACCGACGCCTACGGCATTGACCAGCACCTTGGGGCCGAACTCCATGGCCAGCGTGCGCATGCCTGCAAGAATCGAAGCGTTCTCCATGGAAAAGCGGGGATGGCGGCGCATCGGCATGCCGGCGGTCGCCGACAGCAGGAAGACGATGCGTCCGCTGCCGCGCTCGGTCATGGTCACCGCGGCCTTGCGCGCATCGGCATAGAGCGATCTCGGATCTCCGGCCACATTTCCCGGTCGCAACGGGCAGGACATCAGCAGAATGTCGGCTTGTCGCGCGTCGGAGCCCTCGACAAGAATGCCGCCATTGGCCAGCAACGCAGTGATCGCTGCTTCGGCGACCGGGTTGCTGTCGCCATCCAGCGCCACAGCGGCGCCATTGAGGTCGATTTCCATGGCCTCCCTCACATCATGTATCCCGCTGTCCAGCCGCCATCGACAGCCAGAATTTGGCCGTTGACGTAGCTGGCAGCCGGCGAGGCCAGGAACAGCACGGTCTCGGCGATCTCCTGCGGCTCAGCCGGCCGGCCGAGCGGCACATGGGCGAGGAATTCCTGGGTGCGGCCGGCGAACTTGCCGTCCTCACCATAAAACAGCTTGGCCGTCAGCGCCGTCATCACCGAGCCCGGTGCGATGGCATTGGTCAGGATGCCCCTGGCCCCGAGTTCGATCGCCATCGAGCGTGTCAGATGGATGATGCCGGCCTTGGCGGCGACGAACGGGCTCTGCAGGCGCATGGCGGCGAGGCCAACGACGGAGGCAATGTTGACGATACGGCCGCCCTTGCCGGCGGCAAGCATCGGGGCCAGCGCGGCACGGCTCATAATGTAGAGGCCGTCGAGATCGATGCCGGTGATGCGATCCCATTCCTCGGGCGGGAATTCGTCGATGGTGACGCGGTGCGCCAGCGTGTTGACGCCGGCATTGTTGACGAGGATGTCGAGGCGGCCGTAGCACTGCATGATCGCGGCGATGGTGCTGTCGACCGAAGCGGTATCACGAATGTCGGTGGCGCAGGCCATGGCATTGCCCAGGCCGGCCGCGACCTGGCTTGCACCCTCGCCGTTGATATCGGCAACGATGACGGCAGCACCATTGTCGGACAGGCGCCTGGCTATCGAACTCCCGATCGCTCCTGCCGCCCCGGTAACCAGCGCTACCTTGCCTCGCAAATCGCAGCGCATGCCCCGTCCGCTCCCGAACCAATTCGGGTTATGCTATTATAATATTCTCAAGAGACCGACAAGCAATTGCGACGCGGCGTGACGTTATTCCGCCGCCGCATCGACGACGTTTTTGCGGGCCGCATCGATCATCAGGCGCCGCGCCCGGAACGCACCCCATTGCTGGTCGACCAGCACGCCGATCAGGATGACGCCGCCCATCACTGCGAAGTTGAGGGAGGACGGAATGCCGAGCAGGTTGACGAGATTCTGCAACTCCTGCAGCAGCACGGTGCCCAGCACGACGCCGATCAGCGAGCCCTCGCCGCCACGCAGCGAGAAGCCGCCGAGCACGGCGGCGGCGATGGCGTAAAGCTCGTAGAACTGGCCGTGGCTGGCCGGCGAGATCGAGCGCGTGTACATGGCGAAATAGATTGCCGACAGCGCCGTCAGCACGCCGCAGATGACGTAAGCTGCCATGACGATACGGCCGGTGCGGATGCCCGAATATTTCGCCGCCTCCTCATTCTTGCCAATGGCATAGAGATAGCGGCCGAACACCGAACGGTGCAGCACCACCCACATGATGATGGCGATGACGATCAGCGCGATGAAGCTGTTGGGCACGCCATATGAGCGGCCGGCGGTGAGAAATTCCAGCTCCGGAAAATTCTGGCCGAAAGCAAAGCCCGCGGTACCGTCGGCGGTGTAGAAGCGAGCGACGCCGCGATAGATCAGAAGACCGCACAAAGTGACGACAAACGGCTGCAGCTTGAGCCGTGTGATCAGCCAGCCATGCGTCAGCCCGATGATGGCGCCGAGTATCAGGATGAGCACGAAGGCGACCGGCCATCCCAATCCGCGCGTGGCGATGAAGTCGATGAACAGCGTTCCAAGCAGCGCGACCACCGAGCCGACCGACAGTTCGATGCCACCGGTGATGATGACGAAGGCCTGGCCGATCGACAGGATGCCAAACAGGCCGATCAGGTTCGAGGTGTTGGCGAGATTGATCGGTAACAGGAAGCGCGGATTGATGATGGCGACGATTGCGCCTACCACCAGGATCAGGATCAGCAGGCCGAGATCTTTCTTGGTCATCGTCTTCTCCCCAGTCCCTGCCTGAGCAGGTTGCGTGGTCTTGCGACCTCTCGCGCAAAATTATTTCGGCTGCTTGCCCACTGCCAGCAGCAGCACGTTTTCCTGGCTGAACTGGTCCTTGTCGAGAATGCCCGAGATCTGGCCCTCATGCATGACGGCGATGCGGTCGGACACACCGATGACCTCCTCCATGTCGCTGGAGATCATCAGCGCGGCGACGCCGGCGTCAGCGAGCGCCCGCATCAGCCCATAGATTTCGGCCTTGGCGCCGATGTCGATGCCGCGCGTCGGCTCGTCGAGGATCATGACCTTGGGGTTCATGGCCAGCCATTTGCCGAGCACGACCTTCTGCTGGTTGCCGCCCGACAGCGTGCCGGTACGCGTCTGTACCGAAGGCGCCTTGATGCCGAGATTTTTCTTCTGCGTCTCGGCGGTGGCGGTCTCCGCGTTTGCCGACACCAGAGAACGCTTGGCGTGCGCCGGAAGATTGGGCAGCGAAATGTTCTGCGCGATCGAGAGGTCGAGCAGGATGCCGGTCAGCTTGCGGTCTTCCGGCACCAAGAAAATGCCATGCGCAACGGCATCGGCCGCCGAGCCGAGTGCAAGCGTCTTGCCATCGAGCTCGAGCGTGCCGCCAAGGCTGCCGTCGATGCCGAAGAAGACGCGCGCCAGCTCGGTGCGGCCGGAGCCGACCAGGCCGGCAAGGCCGAGGATTTCGCCGCGCCTGATGTCGAGGGAGACCGGCCGGCTGGGATAGGCTGGCGTGCGAATGGCCTTGGCGGCGAGGGCGACGGCGCCGGGGGCACGGGCGGCCTCGGAGGCCTTTTCGCGCTCCTTCAGCATGCGGCCGATCATCAGCTTGACCATCTGGTCGTGGTTGATATCGCGCTTTTGCAGCGTGCCGGCCAGCATGCCGTCGCGCAGCACGACGACGCGGTCGGCGACGCGCTCGATCTCGTGCAGGCGGTGCGAGATGAAGATGACGCTGATGCCGTCGGCCTTCAGCGCCTTGATGACGTCGAGCAATTTGTCGGTTTCCGCGAGCGGCAGGCTCGATGTCGGTTCGTCGAGGATGACCAGCCTTGCCTTGATCGACAGCGCCTTGGCGATCTCGACCATCTGCTGCTGGGCGAGCGACAGGTCGGCAACCTGCGCGTCGGCGGTGAAATTGGCACCGACACGCTTCAGCAGCGGCGCCACCATTTCCCGCAGCTTCGCGCGGTCGACAAGCTTGAGCGGCCCGGCACGCAGCGGTTCGCGGCCGAAGAAAATGTTGGCGGCGACATCGAGATTTTCGAACAGATTGAGTTCCTGGTGGACGAAGGCGATGCCGGATCCGAGGCTGCCTTCGACGCTCAGCCCCTTGTGGGCGGTGCCGTCAACCGTGATCGTGCCGGTGTCCGGCGTGGTGACACCGCCGAGGATCTTCATCAGGGTCGATTTGCCGGCACCGTTCTCGCCGACGAGGCCGATCACCTCGCCCGGCCTGACGTCCATGGAAAAACCATCGAGCGCGACGACGCCCGGATAGGTCTTGCGCACGTTCTCAAGACTGAGGAACGGGGTGGTGGTGGCGATGGATGTGTCGGAATAATTCATCATGCCTGACAGCGATTGGCGGGACAATTTCTGAGCATGATCTTGTCCGAAAACCGGTTCCCACTTTTCGGGATCATGCTTGTGACCACATCCGCAGACTGACGGTCCCAGCAGGCTTCGTCAATGCGAACAGCCGGCTCAAGCGACGTTGAGCCGGCTGAACTGCCTGTTGTCTTAGTTTCCAGACATCGCCTTCAGATTTGCGGCATAGGCGTCGACGTCATCCTTGCCGATGATCTTGGTCGGGATGATGATCAGCGCATTGGCCGGAATGCCCGACTTGTCGCCCTTGAGATAGGCGGCCATCAGCTTCATGCCCTGATAGGCCCATTCGAAGGGCTGCTGCACGACGGTTGCGGCAATGGTGCCTTCCTTGACGCCGCCCAGCGTGATCGGATCGTCATCGAAGCCGACGACCGTGATCGAGCCGAGCTTGCCGGCATCGCGCAGCGCTTCATAGATGCGCGGCGTGTTGTAGGAATAGAAGCCGACCATGCAGGTCACGTCGGGGCTGGCGACCAGCGCGTCCTCGACGTTCTTCTTGGCGCGGGCCTGGTCGATGTCGTCGCCACGCACGTCGTCGAGCGTGATCTTGGTGCCGGCGAGACCATCCTTGAAGCCCTGGATGCGCTCCTTGGCATTGTCGGCGCCGAGCAGGCCGACGAAGCCGAGGCACTTGCCGCCATTGGGCATCGCCTTCTTGGCGATGTCGGCCGCCTGCTTGCCGGCATCGACGTTGGACGAGCCGATATAGGCGACACGCTTGGTCTGCGGGGCATCGCTGTCGGTGGTGAACAGCGCCGTTTGCGAGGCGATCTTGTTCAGGCCATCGGTCGAGGTCTTGGGATCGACGGCCGAGACCATGATGCCCTTGACGCCGGCCGTCACCAGATCGTCCATCAGGCGCTGCTGGATGGCGACCGAGGACTGCTCGGGATATTTGAGCTCAAGCGTGTAGTCAGGCAGTTCGCCTTGCGCCTTCTTGACGCCGGCTTCGGCCGCTTTCCAGAAATCGGAAGCGCCGTTGACGACGAAGGCCAGCGTCGGCTTGTCGTCGGCGCGCGCGATTGCCGTCGCCGTGAGGCCCAGCAGCAGCGCTGCGGTGGCTACGGATGCATTGCGTATCAAGGATTTCATGTTCAACCTCCCGTTTTGGTCCAGCCGTTCGGCTGACCGGTCTTGCTCACTAGAATTTCTGGCTCACTAGAATTTCTTGCTCACCTGAATTTGCCGTTTGCAGCTTGGACGCCCCTCCTCCCCAAGGGTTCCCGGCACTGAAAGAATGGCGTCGTTCCAGCCACGATCACGGACTTTAGAGACTCATCCCTGTTTCGTAAATAGTCCGATTTGTCTGACATATCACATATCTGCTACAAGGTTAGCGGAGGCAATACCCGCTCGCCGTCAGACCATTCACGAGCACTCCCGGATCCAACGACCCGGACGCGACGGATTGACGTTACAGCGCATTTTTGTATTAGTAAACAGTATTAGTTCCCAACCCGTATCCGGGCACGGCATTGCGGCCTCGCAGCCGGTGTGCCGACGACCCCAGGCCTTGGCCGCATGGCATCTTCGGCTTGGTAACCCTTGCATTTCCTGATATCCCGAGCGCATGAGCAATGGACCTCGACGCTGCTAATAGATATAAACTGACCAGTGCTTTCTATAAATCGGCGCCGCCGCGCCATCTTGTTGACCCGGCAGGCTGCCGCTAGACAGGACCGGGTATTGGGGACACCAACGCAATGAGCGAAACCATCGAGACCGCGAAGCGCCGCAAGGCGCCGGCGAAGCCCAAGGGGCGGGTCACCATGACCGACATCGCCAGGGCCGCCGGCTGTTCGCAAGCGACCGTATCCTTCGTGCTCAACAATTCGCCAGGGATAAAGCTGTCGCGGCAGACCCGCGAACGGGTGATCGAGGCCGCCCGTGCGCTGGGCTACAGCGCGCCCGCCTTCTCGGCGCTGCAGAAGCCCGTCGCTGCCTTCGAGGGGGCAGCTTTCGAAGGTCCGGCCTTTGATGGACTTGACGGGGTGATCGGCTTTGCCGTCGACCAGCTCGCCACCAGTCCGGAGGCGGTGGTCGCCATCGAGGGCGCGCGCCAGGCTTCGTGGAATGCCGGCAACGTGCTGCTGGTGGCGCAGACCATGGGCGACGCCGTGATGGAGCCACGCGCCATCCAGGCGCTGACCAGACGGGGCATTTCGGCGCTGATCTACATGACCATCTTCACCCGCGAGATCACGGCGCCCGACTTCCTCTACAGCCTCGACATCCCGGTGATCCTGCTTAACTGCTATACGGCGGACTATGCCTTCCCCGCCGTGGTGCCTTCAGAGATCGCCGGCGGCCAGAGCTCGACCCGGCATCTGATCAGCCACGGCCATCGCCGCATCGCCACCATCACCGGCGAGCCGTGGATGCAGGCGGCACAGGACCGGCTGAAGGGCTACCGCCGCGCGCTTGCCACCGCCGACATCCCGTTCGATGGGGAGCTCGTGGTCGAGGGTGACTGGTCGGCCAGCGCCGGCTATGCCGCGACGGTGAAGCTGTTGGCGCTGAAAGACCGCCCGACGGCCATCTTCTGCCAGAACGACCGCACGGCAATCGGCTGCTACGAGGCGCTGAAGGAGGCCGGCCTGCACATCCCGCAGGACATTTCCGTGGTCGGCTACGACGACGAGGAAATCGCCCGGCATCTGTTTCCGCCGCTGACCACCTCGATCCTGCCGCATATGGCGATGGGCCAATGGGCGATCGAACAGCTCGAGGCGCCCTCGCCGCCCGGACGGGGGCGTTATCCCATCACCAAGCTGGAGTGCCCGCTGGTGGAACGGGAGAGCGTGCGGGCGGTGAAGGCAGCGTGACGGGTTGAGAAGGCTGACCGTCGATCCCGGCGTGCTCATCGGCGCACCCCTGCGGTCCGCGGTTGCCGGCATGGACCCGGGAGTCGCGGTTGAGAATAGGCCGCGCCTGCTATAGATGGCTCGCGCCAGACCGCCGCATAGGGTCGGACTCGAGCGACAGGGGCGATCATGGCGGACGAAAACGAAGACTACATTTACGATGAGGCCACCGGTGAATGGCGTCCGGCCTCGGAGATCGCTGCCTCCGCCGAGGCGGGGCGCATTGTGCCACGCGATGCCGCCGGCAATGTTCTTGCCGACGGGGATTCGGTGATCCTGATCAAGGACCTCAAGGTGAAGGGCGCCGGTCAGACGCTGAAGCAGGGAACCCTGATCAAGTCGATCCGGCTCACCGACAATCCGGATGAAATCGATTGCCGGCATGAGGCGATCAAGGGCCTCGTCCTTCGCACGGAGTTCGTGCGCAAGCGGTGAGCGTTACCGGCTGGCCGCGATGCTGAACGCGCGGTCAGCACGCCCCCCCCAAGGCAGAGCTATTTATCGATGTCGACATCCCTGGTCTCCTGCCCGATCAGCAGGGCGATCAGCGTCAGCCCGGCCATCGCCGAGAGATAGACGCCGACCCAGAACGGGCTGCCGCCGCCTATGCGCCACAGCGCCACCGCTATGAACGGCGCGACGGCGGCGCCAAGGATCGAGGACACATTGTAGGAGATGCCCGAGCCCGTGTAGCGGACGCTGGCCGGGAACAGTTCCGGCAGCAGGGCGCCCATCGGCCCGAAGGTCATGCCCATGAGGGTGAAGCCGATGATGAGCCAGGCCATGACACCGACGGTGCCGGCCGCCAGCATGGGAACCCAGAGCAAGCCGAAGACGATGATGCCGAGCGTGATCGCGATCAGCGTCTTGCGCCGTCCCCAACGCTCCGCCCACGGGCCGGAAACCAGGGTGAAGATGCCGAAGAACACCACGCCGATGATCATCATCAGCACGAAGGTCGTGTAGTCGTAGCCGAGGCCCGGAACCGCGCCCGTGGGTGCCGCCCGGCCATAGCTCAGCGAGAACGTCGTCATCAGGTAGAACAGCACGTAGGTGGCCAGCATGTAGAATGTGCCGAGGATCAGCTGCCGCCAGTGCGTCTTCACCGCGGCCGCCAGCGGCACCTTCTTGACCTCGCCCTTGCGGACCGTGTTCTCGAAGGCAGCGCTTTCCACAAGGCTGAGGCGCACCCACAGGCCGATGACGACCATGACGACCGAAAACAGGAACGGGATGCGCCACCCCCACGCCAGGAAGGCGAGCGAAGGCCGCGACGGATCGTCGGACGGCAATGCGGCGGCGATGATCAGGAACAGCCCATTGGCGATGATGAACCCGATCGGCGCGCCAAGCTGTGGAAACGTGCCATAGATCGCGCGCTTGCCCTTGGGCGCGTTCTCCGTGGCGACCAGGGCCGCACCACTCCATTCGCCGCCAAGCGCGAAGCCCTGCGCTAGCCGCAGCAGGACCAGCAGCGCCGGCGCAAACCAGCCGGCCACCGGATAGGTGGGCAAGAGGCCGATCAGGAACGTTGCGACACCCATGGTGAGCAGCGCGCCGACCAGCGTGATCTTGCGGCCGCGCCTGTCGCCCAGATGGCCAAAAAAGATGGCGCCCAGCGGCCGCGCGATCATCGCCGCGCCGAACACGGCAAAGGAGGCGAGAAGCGCTGTCGTCTCATTGCCCGCCGGGAAGAACAGATGCGGGAACACCAGCACGGCGGCCGTGGCGTAGACATAGAAATCGTAGAATTCGATGGTGGTGCCGATCAGGCTCGCCAGGATGACGCGCGAACGCGGATTGGCGGGAACGGCGTTTGCGGACGCTGCGGTGGCTGAGATGGACACGGGAACATACTCCGACGGAGCCGACGTCGCAGGCCCTGTTCTGTTGTCGACGAGGCCGAATGGGGCCTCATCAAGATCGATGGGAGCGAAATAGAGAGCGTGTGGGTCATTGGCAATGATGGATGGCCGACCAGACGCCGGGAAACGATCGGCCAGGCTGTCGTGAGGGTTTGCGCGCGGCAGCCGGCCAGTATGCGGTCGGGCAATTGTCGTCCATAATCGGGCGATGACGCGTCCAGGCTTGCGCTGTGTGCAGGTAGTCGCGGCTTTGCTGGCCGCAAGCTGCCCGCGCGCGCAAGCCGGCGGGATCTTCGAGACCGGCGCCTACTCGTTCTCTGACGAACTCGGCGGCTTCAGGATCCTTTCGGCCACGGGCGCTGGGACTCGCGCCGACCCGATCGTGGTGACCGAGGAACTGGACACCGCCGACCCGGTGACGCTGACCATCCGCGCCATCAGGCCGATCCAGCCCTTCGGGTCGGCGGGCAACTACGCGACCGGCTTCCTGCCGCTGAAAATCGTCACCCGCAACAACAGCGGCGACGCCTGGATCGAATTCGGCTTCGAGCTGCAGGCGATCATGAACCGGCCGAGCGACTATGGCGACGGCCTGTCCTTCGACCAGGCGCAGCGCGAGGACGACATGATCAAGTCCGACAGCTTCGCCGAATTCAAACGCGACTTCGAACCCTATGACCGGCTGCTGTTCAGCAAAGGCAAGGTCGACCCGCGAGAGAGCGCGTCGTTTTCGTTTCTGGTGACGGACTTTTCGCCGAAGGATAGGTTTTATTTGGTGGAGGAGCCGAGGTTGCCTTCGACGTAGGGGGGCGCCTGCGTATTGTGGTTGTGGCGTAAGGTCTGGCGCACCCGACAGGATTCGAACCTGTGACCTCTGCCTTCGGAGGGCAGCGCTCTATCCAGCTGAGCTACGGGTGCTTCCCGGCGGGCCGGAAAACGAACCAGCCGGTGAACCGGCAAGTCACGGCTTCTTAGCGGAAGCCGGCGCGGGCTTCAACGGGCAAAGTTTCGTGCCGTAACGCGACGCGCCGCACTTCTGCATGAACCGAGCTTTCGCCGCGCGGCCGGCGAGGCTGTGTTCGCCAAGGCAAAGTTCATCAACACGCTGCGCAATCGCGCCGTGCATGAAGAAAAGACCATCCGGCCAAGCGATGCCGCCGGCGCGGTCAAGGAATTGTTCCACGTCTGCTTCTGGCTGTCGCGTACTTATGGGCGCAAGTCAAAGCCAGCGGACGGCCTCGCCTTCGACCCCTCTGTGCTGGCGCGCCGTGACGAGACCCTGAAGAAAGCCTTCGCGCATCTGAAGGCGCAGCAAGCCGAGCTCGACGCCAAGAACGGCGAGCTTACCAAGCTGCTTTCCGATAGGCAGAATCTCGATGCCGAATTGCAGCGTCTGCGCGCCGAAGTGTCGGCGGCCCGGCATGCCGCCGAGGCGACCCCGTCTACACATGACTACAACGAGGCTGAGACTCGCGATCGCTACATCGACCTGCTGTTGCGCGAAGCCGGTTGGGCGCTCGACAAGCCGGAAGACATCGAATTCCGCGTCGAAGGCATGCCGAACGAGCAGGGCGTAGGCTTCGTCGATTATGTGCTGTGGGGCGCCGACGGCAAGCCGTTGGGCTTGGTCGAGGCCAAGCGCACACGCAAGGATGCACGCCAGGGCCAGCAGCAGGCAAAACTCTATGCCGACCGATTAGAGGCGCGCTACGGCCAGCGGCCGGTGATTTTCTACTCGAACGGTTATGAGCATTGGATCTGGGACGATCTACGGTATCCGCCGCGCCAGGTTGGCGGCTTCTACAAGCGCGACGAGTTAGAGCTGTTGGTCCAGCGCCGCACCAGCCGGAAGAAGCTCGTCGAGACCCGCATCGATACCAAGATCGCTGGCCACAAGCGGCCCTATCAGCAGCGCGCCATTCGCGCCATTGCCAAGAGTTTCGAGGACGACGGCGAGCGCAAGGCGCTGCTGGTCATGGCGACCGGTTCCGGCAAGACACGCACGGTCATCGCGTTGGTCGATTTGTTGATGCGCGCCGGCTGGGTGAAGCGCGTGCTGTTCCTTGCCGACCGTGTCGCGCTGGTCAACCAGGCGGCTGGCGCCTTCAAGGCGCATCTGCCGGACTCTGCCCCGGTCAATCTTGTTACCGAACGGACCAGCGAGGGCCGCGTTTTTCTGTCCACCTACCCGACGATGATGAACCTGATCGATGGCAAGGCTGATGAGAAGCGCAAGTTCGGACCGGGCCATTTCGACCTGATCGTGATCGATGAGGCGCATCGCTCGGTCTACCAGCGTTATCGGGCTATCTTCGAATATTTCGACTCTTTCCTCGTCGGGCTCACGGCGACGCCCAAGGACGAGATCGACCACAACACCTATTCGCTTTTCGATCTCGAGGACGGCGTCCCCACCGATGCCTATTCGCTCGACGAGGCGGTGGCAGACGGCCATCTGGTTCCACCCAAGGCGATTTCCGTGCCGCTAAAAATCGTGCGTTCCGGCCTGCGCTACGACGATCTGAGCGACGAGGAGAAAGACCGGTGGGACATCCTGGAGTGGGGAGAGGAAGAGATTCCCGACAGCGTCGATGCCGCTGAGGTCAACAAACGACTCTTCAATGCCGACACAGTCGACCTCGTTATCGCTGACCTGATGACCAACGGCATCAAGGTCGAGGGTGGTGATCGGTTAGGCAAGACGATCATCTTCGCCAAGAACCAGGCACATGCGATGTTCATCGAGGCGCGGTTCAACGCGGCCTATCCAAACCTTGCAGGCCATTTTGCAAGGGTTATTACCTATGAGAGCGGATCTTACGCGCAGACGTTGATCGACGATTTTTCGAAAAAGACGAAGGCGCCCCACATCGCGATCTCGGTCGACATGCTCGACACGGGTATCGACGTGCCGGAGGTGGTCAACCTCGTCTTTTTCAAGCAGGTGCGGTCGAAGACGAAGTTCTGGCAAATGATGGGTCGCGGCACTCGACTGTGTCCGGACCTGTTCGGACCTGGGCAGGACAAGGACTTTTTTCGCGTCTTCGATTATTGCCAGAATCTCGAATTCTTCGGCGCCAACCCTGAATTGAAAGAAGCAAGCACCGCAAAGTCGCTGTCGGAACGGCTGTTTGCGGCGAGGCTCGATCTGGTGCGCGCGCTCGACGAAAGGACGGGAAAACCCGACGACCTCGCCGAAGAAGCGAAACCTTTCAAAGTGCCGGACGCTGCTGCGGGTATTCCTTCGGAGGAGGATATCCGGACCGATGCTGTGGGCGTTCTCCGCGATACCGTGGCTGGGCTGAACCCGGACAACTTTCTCGTACGTCAACATCGTCGCGCGGTGGAGAAATACCAGAAGTTGGAAGCCTGGATTGCGATCGACGAAGACAAGCGCAAGGAGCTTGTCGATGAGGTGGCGCCTTTGCCGTCAGCGAAGCAATTCGGCACGGAAGAAGCGAAGCGGTTCGATCTGTTGATGTTCTCGCTTCAGCTCGCCCTGCTGAAAGGCTCCAAACGCTTCGCTACGTCCAAGAAACAGCTGCTTGAGATTGCGTCGGCATTGGAGGGTCAAACGGGTATTCCGGCGATCGCCCAGCAAGCCGCCTTGATCGAGGAAATCCAGACTGACCTCTGGTGGGAGGGTGTCACTGTCCCGTTGCTGGAACTGGTGCGGCTGAGGCTGCGCGAGCTTGTTCAGCATATCGAGAAGGGGCGGAAAGCGGTCGTCTATTCCGATTTCGCCGACGAGATTGGCGAGGGGGTCGAGGTTGACCTCCCGCAAGTCGGCGAGGCGGACTTCGCCCGGTTCAAGCAGAAGGCGCGCCATTTCCTGAGGAAGCACGAGGACCACCTCGTCCTGCACAAGCTACGGCAGGGCAAGCCACTGACCGCCATCGACCTGGCTGAGCTGGAGAAGATGCTGCTCGATGCCGGCATCGGAGACGCCGGAGACATCGAGCGCGCCCGCGAAACGAGCCATGGCTTCGGTCGCTTCGTGCGTTCATTGGTCGGGCTCGACCGTGCAGCTGTTTCGGAAGCCTTCGGCGAATTCCTGGCTGCGGGAACGGCGTCCGCAGCGCAGATCGAGTTCGTCGGCATGATCATCGAGCACCTGACAGACCAAGGTACGATGGACCCGAGCCTACTCTATGAACCGCCCTTTACCGATTTGGCTCCTACCGGGCCGGAACAGGTGTTCGACGAAGACCGTGTTACAAGGCTCGTCAGCCGAATCCGCGAGATCAGCGATAGTGCAGTGGCTTAAGCCCTACTACCCCGCCTCACCCTTCACCGTCCGTCGCCTCGCCCCACGCACCGTCCGCTTCGTCTTCTTCGCGCCGGCCAGCTCCTGCATGGCCTCGAGCTGCATCTGCTGCATCTCCGCCAGGCGCGTCCATTGGCGGGAGATGAGGTAGTCGAGTTTTTCGTGCAAATGGCGCACTTCGAGCTCGGCCTTGAGGTTGACGCGGTATTCGTTGAAGGAGCGCAGGCGGTCTTTCACCTCCTGGCGCTTCTGGCTCATCATGATGATCGGCGCCTGGATGGCGGCGATGCAGGAGAGCAGGAGGTTGAGCAGGATGAAGGGATAGGGATCGAAGGCGCCGTTCAAACCCTCGAACAGGTTGATGGCGATCCAGACCAGCAGCACGCTGGCAAACGAGATCAGGAACCACCAGCTGCCGCCGAAGGCCGCCATGTTGTCGGAGACGCGGTCGGGAAACGTGCGGTGCTCCTCGAACTCCTCCTCCGAGTTTTCGGAAATCGTGTCCTGCCTGGCAATCGATTCCACCACCTGGCGGTCGAGTTCGGAGAATTCGCCGTGCTCCTGCTGCAGCAGCTCCTCCATATAGCGCATGCGGTAGCGGCCGAGCTCCTCGCGGCTGACGCGGGCGCCCTTGGGCAGGTCCGGATGATCAGACCGAATGCGGTCGGCGAGGCTTGGGCGCAGCGTGTCGATGCGCACGAGATCGCGCTTGCGGAATTTGCGGCCTGAGATCGCCGACGGTTTTTTCCTCGGCTTTGTCCGCGATGCGCCGGGGAGCGATGGTTCGGAATCCGGCACTTCGGGCGTGTCGAAATGCTCGTCCGAAACCTCTTGCAGGTCCTCCTGCGCGATCGGCGCCTCGAAATATTCGCCGCCGCTGTCGTTCTCATTGTCCGCCGCCTTCTGGTCGGCTGCCTTGGGAACGGTGCTCATGGTGCTGGCTCCTGCTGTGGCGCTGCTTACTCAAGGATACGCCGAGGTGGCGGGGTATAGCTACCACCGGTTTCGCCAGCCTATGCCATGGCTTCCCAACGATTGCGTGACAACAGGATAACAATAGCCGGCTGCGGGTTTTTCGGACTCGATCCCTCAGGACGCGCGAGGCGGCGGGACGGCCCTTCGCAGGCTCAGGGCGTTCGTCGTTCGAAAAGCCAAGCAATTGGCTTTTCGTCCGCTGTGCGGACCACTCCTCACCTACTGCTGTTCGGCGAACATCAGCCTGGTCTTGGTGGCATCCATGGTGGGCGACAGGCTGCGCTGGATCAGGGCTTCGACATGGTCGTTGCGCTGGCGGGCACTGTCGGCGCCCATCACCACCACGATCAGCTGGCGGCCGTCGGCATTGTAGGAGGTGACGATGTTGAAGCCGGAGGCCCTGATGTAGCCGGTCTTGATGCCGTCGACGCCGCGCACGCGGCCGAGCATGTCGTTGTGGCCGCGCACGAGCTTGCCGCGGAACATGAAATCGCTTTCGGAGAAATAGTGGAAGTGCTGCGGGAAGCGGGTGTGCAGCGCCATGCCGAGCACCGCCATGTCGCGCGCCGTCGTCATCTGGCTGTCGTCGGGCAGGCCGGATGCATTGCGGAACGTGGTGCTGGTCATGCCGAGCGCGCGCGCCTTGGATGTCATCATGGCGGCGAACTGGTCTTCCGAGCCGCCGAGATACTCGCCGACCGCCACGGCAACGTCATTGGCGGATTTGACGACGATGGCGCGGATGGCGGAATCGACGTCGATGCTCTCGCCGCGCCGGAAGCGCATCTTGGTCGGCGGCTGCGAGGCGGCATGGTCGGAGACAGGAATCTGCGTTTCCTTGGTGACGCGGCCCGAATCCATCGCCTCGAACAGGAGGTAGAGCGTCATCATCTTGGTCAGCGAGGCCGGATAGCGCTGCGCCGTCGAATTGACCTCGAACAGCTGCTTGCCGGTCTTGGCGTCGACGACGATCGCGGCATATTTCTGCGGCGGCGCGGGAACAGTCAGCACCTGGTCCGGTGGTGTCGTGGTCGAACAGCCGGCGACCATCAGCAACAGGCCAAGGGCGACGAACAGTCTGTGCAGGAATGGGAAGGGACGCAGGTTGGACAAGGGCAAGTCTGTTCTGGCGATGCTGTTGCTGAGATAAGGCGAAGCTAACGTAACGCGATTGATGCGTCCATTTGGTTAATGGCGGTCATACAAAGGATTGTCGAGCCTTCGCAAGCTGATGCGAAATGCCGGACATCACGCTTGCGCAACCCGCGCCAAACAGGTTCTGTTTGCGCCTTTACAGCGCCGCGCCTCCTTTCGGACGCGCAAAGGACGCTGTAACGCTAGTGGCGCATGATCCTTTCCGAAAATCGACTCCGATTTTCGGGGTCATGCGGCAAGATTCGGTGAGAGCGCGATGACCATCAGCACGATCAAGGCCAGGGGTATTTCGGTTTCGCTCGATCTCACGGTCGGCCATATCGCCGACATGACTGTCGAGAGCGGCGGGCGCCAGCTGAAGCCGCTGCACCGCGCGCCCTGGGTCGATGCAGGCGAGGCGCTGCCTAAAGACCTACCGCAAGGCACGGTTCGGCTGTCCGGCGATTTCCTGTGCGCGCCGTTTTCGCGCAGCGATGTCGAGGAGGCGCCGCTGCATGGCTGGCCGGCCAACAGCGCCTGGGATGTCACCGAGAGCGCCGCCACCGATGGCGGCCGGCGCGCCGTCTACCGGCTGCGCCACAAGGTGATGGGCGCCAGCGTCGACAAGATCTTTTCACTGCGCGACGACCATCCATTCCTCTACCAGGAACATGTGTTTTCCGGCGGCTCCGGCGCGATTTCCGTCGCCCACCACCCGATGACGGCAATGAAAGGCGGCGGCAGCATGGCCTTTTCGCCAAAACGGTTCGCCGCGACGCTGGACGAGCCGCTGGAGCCGGATCCGGCGCGCGGCCGCTTCATGCTGGCCTATCCGGCGCGGTCCACGGACCTTACCCATTTCCCCGCCACCGGCGGCGGCACGCTCGACCTGACGCAATACCGCATGGAGGACCGGCGCGAGGATTTCATCACGCTGGTCGAGGCCGAGCATGGCGGGCCGGGCTGGACAGCGCTGGCGCGGCAGGCCGAGAATGATCTGGTTCTGGTGCTGAAGAACCCGGCCGAGTTGCCGATCACCATGCTGTGGTTCAGCAATGGCGGGCGCGACTACGCGCCGTGGAGCGGCCGCCATCTCGGCGTGCTTGGCATCGAGGACGGCCGCGCCGCCGTCGGCCATGCCGCCTCGATCGGCGACAACTGGCTGAAGCGCGAAGGCGTAGCGACCGCCTTTGCGCTCGGCGAAGGCCGCAGCGTCTCGTTTCGCCATGTCATCGGCGCGCTGTCCGGCGGCACGCCGCCACGTGAGATCACAACGGCGGACGGCCAGATGCGGCTCTCGGCCGATGGCTCGACATCACAAGTGCCTTTCGACAGCGCGTTCCTGCGCATTGGTCAGCCTGCGGCTGCTTGAGCGGGAATTGCGCGAGCGCGGGGTTTGAAATTTCCACCGACTGCCGCCAAGATGCTGCATCGTGCCGATCATTCAGGCAAGTGAGGTTCCCATGTCAGAAATCGCCCACCTCGCCGCCAGCATCTTCAAGCGCGCCGGCAAGGCCAAGCGCTTCATCGTCGCCATCGCGGGGCCACCGGGGGCGGGAAAGTCGACGCTGTCGGCGGGCCTGCATGACCTTTTGCCCGAAGGGACGGTGGAAGTCGTGCCGATGGACGGCTTCCACTATGACGACATCGTGCTCAACGCGCGCGGCCTGCGCGCGAGGAAGGGCGCTCCGGAAACTTTTGACTTTGCCGGCTTCGAAACCCTGCTCAGGCGCATCCGGGCCGGCGAACCCGACATCGCGATCCCCGTCTTCGACCGCAGCATGGAACTGTCGCGCGCCGCCGCGGCGATCGTCGGCACCGAGACCAAGTTCATCCTAGTCGAAGGCAATTACCTGCTGCTCGATGAGGAGCCGTGGTCGCGGCTGGCGCCTTTGTTCGACTTCTCGATCTTCGTCGACGTGCCGCGCAATGAACTCGAACGCCGGCTGATGGAGCGCTGGCACGGCCATGGCCGTTCCGACGAGGATGCGCGCGCCTGGATCGCCTCCAACGACATGCCCAACATAGACCGGGTGCTGGGCCGGCGCCGGGCCGCCGACCTGGTCATTGGTTAACACGCTTAATTTTCGGTATTTTTGGACGGGAACTTTAAGAGTTTCACGCCGTTATGGCGGAGAACCTATTTGTCCGGCGTAAGGGATTTTCCGATGGCAACCAAGGCAAAAAAACCGGCCAAGACGACGCCTGCGAAGGCAACGCAGGCGAAGGCTGGCGCCGGTCCGGCGATTGCGGAACGCTCGAAGGACGCCAAGGGCGCTTTTGGCAAGGCGGCCCCTAGAAAAGTCGCTCCGGCCGCGAAGGCTGCCAGCTCGCGTAAGTCGGTGCCGGCGAAACCCGGTGCCGTCCGCACGGCGGCGAATATTGCCGCCGGCGCTGTGGTCGCAACCGCGCGCGGCGCCGTTTCGCTTGCTGCTTCCGTAATCGGCAGGGGTGGGTCGAAGGCGAAGGCCAAGGCGAAGTAGTAAAGGCCTGCATCGCCACCAATCGTCCTGCAGGTAAATTACGTTCTTGCCGGAATGATCAGGCCCTTCTGCACCGCCGGTCGTGCAAGGCCGCGCTCAAGCCATGCTCCGACATTTGCGAAATCCTTGAAGCCGACGATCTCGCCTGCTTCATAGAAGCCGATCAGGTTGCGCACCCAGCCGAGCAGCGAGATGTCGGCGATGGTGTAGTCGTTGCCCATGATCCATTTGCGGCCCTTCAGCCTGACGTCGAGCACACCGAGCAGCCGCCGCGATTCATCGCGGTAACGCTCCAGCGGGCGCTTGTCGGCGATCTCGCGGCCAGCGAATTTGTGGAAGAAGCCGAGCTGGCCGAACATCGGCCCGACCGCGGCCATCTGGAAGAACACCCACTGGATGGTCTCGTAGCGCCGCACCGCATCCGCCGGCAGAAGCAGGCCGGTCTTTTCGGCGAGATAGAGCAGGATGGCGCCGGATTCGAACAGGCCGATCGGCTTGCCGTCCGGGCCGTTGGGATCGATGATCGCCGGAATCTTGCCATTGGGGTTGAGCGACAGGAATTCCGGCGTCCAGCTTTCATCCTTGCCGATGTTGACGTAATGCGGCTCGTAGGGCAGGCCGATCTCTTCCAGGGCGATGGAGATCTTCACGCCGTTGGGCGTCGGCGCCGAATAGAGCTGGATCTGATCCGGATGTTTGGCTGGCCAGCGGGTTGCGATCGGGAAGGCGGACAGGTCGGCCATGGAAAACTCCTGAATGGGACTGGCGCCCAAAAGCGCCGGATTGGCGGGGCTCCCAAGGATTAGGGCCGCGGCCCGGCGTGATCAATATGGCGGCAAAGGTTTCGCCGTGCGCGGACAGTCAACGGAACCGGAGTGGCGGTGGTGGCCGCCCGGCCGTGGTGACCACGGGTATTAGACCGCCTTGAAGGCCAGCACCGCGTTGGTGCCACCGAAGGCGAAACCGTTGCTGATTGCGGCGCGCACCTTGCGCTCACGCGCGACGTTGGGCGTCACGTCGAGATCGCAATCGGGATCGGGCTCGCGATAGTTCGCGGTCGGCGGCACGATGCCTTCACGGATCGCATTGACGCAAGCGATCATCTCCAGCGCACCGGATGCGCCAAGGCAGTGGGCATGCATCGATTTGGTCGACGACACCGACAGTTTATAGGCGTGGTCGCCGAAGACGCGCTTGATCGCCGCCGTCTCGATCTGGTCGTTGGCCCTGGTGCCGGTGCCATGCGCATTGAGATAGTCGACATCCTCGGGATTGAGCCCGGCATCGGCCAGGCAGGCACGCATGGCTGCCGTCGGTCCCTCAATCGTGGGTGCGACAATGTCGGACGCGTCCGCCGACAGGCCGGCGCCCGCGACTTCGGCGAGAATGGTGGCGCCGCGTGCCATTGCGTGCTCATAGGTTTCCAGCACCGCCATGCCGGCGCCTTCACCTAGCGACAGGCCCTGGCGATCGGCTGAAAACGGCCGACATGTGTCCGGCGCCAGCACCCGCAACGCCTCCCAGCCCTTCAGGATACCCCAGACAAGCGGCGCATCGGTGCCGCCGGCGACCATGACGTCGGCGCGGCCGAGCCTGATCTGGTCGACGGCCGAAGCAATGGCATGGTTGGATGAGGAGCAAGCGGAGGTGACGCCGAAAACCGGACCGCGCAGGCCGAGATTCATGCTGACCTGGCCCGAGGCCGCACTGGGCATCACCTTCGGAACGGTAAAGATGCCGGCGCGGTTCTTGCCTTCGATCAGAATGGCGCGATAGCTCTCCTCGATCGCTTCCCAGCCGCAGACGCCGACGCCAACGACGGCGCCCATCCGATAGGTGGTGGTTTCATCGGGAACCAGGCCGGATTGCTGCAGGGCTTCTCGCGCAGCGATGACCGCCAGAAGGCTGAAGCGGTCCATCGACACCGTCTGCTTGTGGGCGATGCCATGGTCGGGCAGCGTCTTGATCTCAGCGCCGACCTTGACCTTCAGATCATGCAGTTGCGGACTGCTGATCTGGCCAATGGCCGAGCGACCGGCACGCATCTCGTTCCAGATCGCGGGCGCGTTGTTTCCGAGCCCGCAAATTCCGCCCATGCCGGTGATGACGACGCGCTTCAGCATTCAGTTCAGGCTTTTTTCGCGATCAAAGCGCGAACGGCCTCGACCATGTCGCCGACATTCTTCAGATTGCTCCAGGCATCGACCGTGTTCATCTCGATCTCGATGCCGTACTGCTCCTCAAGATCGAAGATGATCTCGGTCAATTCCAGTGAATGGATGCCCAGCGACGTCAATTCGGTGCTCGCGGTGATTTCCTCACCGCCCGGCTCGGCGTGAGCCTTGATCTTCTCGATTATATCCGTTGCCAGTTGGTCAGCCATTCCGTCTCTTCCCCACTTTTCGTTTCCGACGCCAACTGAACAGCGCCTTCTTGTCCTCGATATCAGGCCGCGACCGTCGCCTTACACCCCCGCCAAGCATCGCATGACCGCACCAAGGTGGCTCCCTCTATAGAAACGGAAACGCCATCAAGCAACAAGCTATATATCGACAAAACCGCCGCAGTGCTTAACCTGACGGCGTGGATACGATCGAATATACCGAGTTTTCGGGCCAGCCGGCCCAGCGCGCCGCGGGTCTGGCACAGCTGGGCTGCGCCAGCGCCGACGGCCGCACGCGGTTGCAGCGCCTCTATCAGGATGGCTCCGCCAAGATAAGGCTGCCGGCCGTTTCGGCCGATCCGCTGGAGGCGGTTCTGATCAACACCGCCGGCGGACTGACCGGCGGCGACCGCCTCGCATGGGAGGTGGATATCGGCGCCGATGCCTCGGCTGCTATAACGACCCAGGCCTGCGAGAAGGTTTATCGCGCCGCATCCGATCATGCCGAAGTGCGGATAAAGCTGACTGTCGGCGAAAACGGCCGTATCGCCTGGCTGCCGCAGGAAACCATCGTCTTCGACCGGGCTGCCTTTGCCCGCACATTGGATGTCGAGCTTGCCGCAGGGGCAGAGGCGCTGGTGCTGGAGGCGACCGTCTTCGGCCGCCTGGCCATGGGTGAACGCGCCGCGCAAGGCAGTTTTCGCGACCGCTGGCGTGTTCGCCAAAGCGGTTCTCTCATCCATGCCGAGGATTTCCGAATCGGACCTGATATCGCCGCAACCCTCGCCCGCCCGGCGGCTGCCGGCGGCGCAATCGCAGTGGCAACGCTGCTGCTGGTGTCGACGCGGGCCGAGGCTTTGCTCGATCCGGTCCGGGAGATCGTCGGCGACCAGGGCGACGCCAGCGCCTGGAGCGTGAAGGCATCTGGCAAGCTTCTTGCGAGGCTTTATGCCGAGGACAGCTACCAACTGCGCCAGCGGCTGGTTCCGCTTGTCGGGTTGCTCAATGGAACGGCGGGGCTGCCCAAATTATGGTCACTGTGATTCGGGAACCCGCATGAACCTGACGCCAAGGGAAAAAGACAAGCTGCTGATCGCCATGGCGGCGATCGTGGCGCGCAAGCGGCTGGAGCGCGGCGTCAAGCTGAACCATCCGGAAGCGATCGCGCTGATCACCGATTTCGTCGTCGAGGGCGCCCGCGATGGCCGCCCGGTCGCCGAACTAATGGAGGCCGGCGCCCATGTCGTCACCCGCGCGCAGGTGATGGAAGGCATCGCCGAGATGATCCATGACGTGCAGGTGGAAGCCACCTTCCCTGACGGCACCAAACTGGTGACCGTGCACGAGCCCATCAGGTGAGGAGAGGGAAATGCTCGAGCTGCGCCCAAACTGCGAGTGCTGCGACAAGGACCTGCCGCCGGCGGCGACGGACGCATTGATCTGCACCTTCGAATGCACCTTCTGCGCCGATTGTGCGGAACACGTACTCAAGGGCGTTTGCCCCAATTGCGGTGGCAATTTTTCGGCCCGGCCGATCCGCCCGGCGGGAAAGCTGGAAAAATATCCGGCTTCGACCAGGCGCGTCCTCAAGGCCGGGGGCTGCGGCCCTCGCAAGGCGGCGTGAACACCCCGACACTGGAAACGGAAGGCAAATAGAAATGATCCCTGCCAAACGACTGTCACTCTCGGCGATCCTGTTTCTGGCCGCGGCAATGCCCGCCTACGCCCATGTCGGCATCGGCACGACGTCGTCCTTCATGGCCGGCTTCGTGCACCCGCTCTCCGGCCTTGATCACTTGACGGTGATGATCGCCGTCGGGCTGTGGGCGGCACTGAAGGGAGGCAGGGCGATCTGGGCGTGGCCGGCCGCCTTTGTCGGCGTCATGCTGGGCGGCGCGGCCCTTGGCATGGCCCATGTGCCGGTGCCTTTCGTCGAGCCGGGCATACTGGCCTCCGTCGTGGCGCTCGGCCTGCTGGTGGCGCTGGCGGTCGATTTGCCCGTCTCAACCGGTGTTGCCATTATCGGCCTGTTCGCGCTGTTTCACGGGCACGCCCATGGCACCGAAGTGCCGGAAAATGCCGGCGGGCTCGAGTATATGGCGGGCTTGGCCGTCGCCACGGCGCTCCTCCATGCCGTCGGCATCGCCGCCGGGCTTGGTCTTGGCTTGAGGTTCCGTGGTCTGGCCCGCGTCGCGGGCGCGGCCTGCGCGGCGATCGGCGTCAGCCTCGCTTTCGGCGTTGTGTGAGGTCCAATGATCCCCGGCGAAATCATCCCCGTCCAAGGCGACATCGAGCTCAATAAGGGTCTGGCGACCGTCACCCTGAAAGTTGCCAACAGTGGCGATCGGCCAGTTCAGGTCGGCAGCCACTACCATTTCTACGAGACCAATGAGGGGTTGAAATTCGACCGCGAACAGGCCCGCGGCATGCGCCTCGACATCGCCGCCGGCACCGCCATGCGCTTCGAACCGGGGCAGGAACGCGACGTCACGCTGGTACCGCTCGGGGGAAAACGCGAGGTTTACGGGTTCCAGCAGAAGATCATGGGCAAGCTGTGACGTGTAGCGGCGCGCTTAAGTCATCTGGAGGGCTTGGCAGCCGCATAGATGACGATCTTTCCAGGATCGTCGAACTCGACGGCGAGGACGTCCTGCGCCAGCACGCGCCGCGAATCGATGGCATTGAACAGCAAAGCGTTCGCCTCGATCTCCTTGCGCAGTTCGGCGACGTCGTACTTATGCTGCCGGACCTTGTTCTCGATGGCCGGCGGCGGGCCGCCTTCGCTGCGCGCCGCGTCGGTCAGGAACACGATATCGACCTTGTCGAGCTTGGACGTCTTGCGCACCGCGCTGATGTTTTCCCGCGTGCGGTCGATCGCCGAACTGACTTTTCCGATTTCAGCGGTGGTCCTGGCCACTTCCTGATTGACCTGCGATCCAACGATCCGGTTGACGGTTTCAGGGTTTTCCAGGCCCTGCGCGTCAGCAAAGGGCAGAGTTGCGGCCAAAAACCCGGTTACCGCGAGCACGGGCAGCCATCGGGGGGTGGGCAACGCTTGAACGGCCATGATTCGCTTTCGGGATCTGTTTCCGTCAGGAAGCAAAACGTCTCCCGCCTTGCCAAGGTTCCCCGTCCAATGCGGTCGGCAGGCCGGATACCGGCCCGCCAAGCCGCGTCGTCAACTCGCCTTCTTGGTGATCAGGGTCAACGCGCCATTGGGCTCCATGCTGGCCGCGATCACCTGCGCCGAGGTCACCCCCTTGGCGTCCATCGCGGACTTCACCTCGGGCGTGGCGTCGATCGAACTGCGCAGCTTCTGCAGACCGGCGTCGCCGCGCTGGGCGACAATCTGATTGACCTCGGTCTGCGTGGCTGGCGGCAGCTCCTTGATGTCGACGATGTTGACGCTCTGGATCGCCGGTGCCTTGGGAGCGGCGGGGGCAGGCGCGGTTGGGGCTGGAGCGGGCTGCGGCGTGGGTTGCTGCTGGGCACTGGCGGCACCAGCAAGCATGAGGCTGGCGGCGGCTGCAAGAACTATCGTTTTGCGCATGGATCTTCCTTCCATCGATTTGGCAAACGGGTGTTTTGGGGTGACCTCCCAACCTCAACCGCCAAATGGGATCAGAAGGTGTCGGCCAGCGGGTCATTGAATGACCATTGGATGGCAACAATGTGCGGGCAGATTTCAGACAAATCGCATTTCGGGAGCAATCGCTGATGGCCAGAATTACCCGCGCCGCCTACGCCCAGATGTATGGCCCGACCGTCGGTGACAAGGTCAGGCTGGCCGACACCGAACTGTTCATCGAGGTGGAAAAGGACCTCACCATTTACGGTGAAGAAGTAAAATTCGGCGGCGGCAAGGTCATCCGCGACGGCATGGGCCAGAGCCAGGTGTCCAGGGCCCAGGGCGCGGTCGACACCGTCATCACCAACGCGCTGGTGGTCGATGCGTCCGCAGGCATCTTCAAGGCCGACATCGGACTCAGGGATGGCCGCATCGCGGCTATAGGCAAGGCCGGCAATCCCGATACGCAGGACGGTGTCACCATCATCATCGGCCCCGGCACCGAGATCATCGCCGGCGAGGGCAAGATCCTGACTGCAGGCGGCTTCGATGCGCATATCCACTTCATCTGCCCGCAGCAGATCGAGGAAGCGCTGATGAGCGGCATCACCACCATGCTGGGCGGCGGCACCGGCCCGGCGCATGGCACGCTGGCGACGACCTGCACGCCGGGGCCATGGCACACGGCGCGCATGATCCAGTCCTTCGACGCCTTTCCGATGAATATCGGCCTGTCGGGCAAGGGCAATGCCTCGCTGCCGGCGGCACTGGAAGAAATGGTATTGGCCGGCGCCTGTTCGCTGAAGCTGCACGAGGATTGGGGCACGACACCAGCGGCCATCGACTGCTGCCTGTCGGTCGCGGACGAGTACGACGTCCAGGTGATGATCCATACCGATACGCTCAACGAATCCGGCTTTGTCGAAAACACCGTCGCGGCGATCAAGGGCCGCACCATCCACGCCTTCCACACCGAGGGCGCCGGCGGCGGCCATGCGCCTGACATCATCAAGGTCTGTGGCCTGCCCAATGTCATCCCGTCCTCGACCAACCCGACCCGGCCCTATACAGTCAACACGCTGGCCGAGCATTTGGACATGCTGATGGTCTGCCATCATCTGTCGCCATCGATCCCGGAGGACATCGCCTTTGCCGAGAGCCGCATCCGCAAGGAGACGATCGCTGCCGAGGATATCCTGCACGACATCGGCGCCTTCTCCATCATCTCGTCCGACAGCCAGGCGATGGGCCGCGTCGGCGAAGTGGCGATCCGCACCTGGCAGACCGCCGACAAGATGAAGCGCCAGCGCGGTTCGCTGCCGCAGGAAACCGGCAACAACGACAATTTCCGCGTCCGCCGCTACATCGCCAAATACACCATTAATCCGGCCATCGCGCATGGACTGTCGAAAGACATCGGCTCGATCGCGGTCGGCAAACGCGCCGATCTCGTTTTGTGGAACCCGGCCTTCTTTGGTGTCAAGCCAGACATGGTGCTGATTGGCGGCATGATAGCCGCTGCCCCGATGGGCGATCCCAACGCCTCGATCCCGACGCCGCAGCCGATGCACTACCGGCCCATGTTCGGCGCCTATGGCAAGGCCCGGACCAACTCGTCGGTGACTTTCGTTTCGAAGGCAGCGCTAGAGTCGGGCCTGCATGGTCGGCTTGGCGTCGACAAACAGTTCGTCGCCGTCGAAAACACCCGCGGCGGCATCGGCAAGCACTCGATGGTGCTCAACGACGCCACGCCGCATGTCGAGGTCGATCCCGAGACCTATGAGGTGCGCGCCGACGGAGAACTTTTGACCTGCGAGCCGGCGACGGTGCTGCCGATGGCGCAGCGGTATTTTCTGTTTTGAGGCTGGCCGGTCGGCCGGCCAAAATCCGTTGCGGCTGACATGCATAGGCCGCAATATGCGGCCGAACAGAAACCTTATTGTGATGCGGCATGGCCACCGAACTAGCCTCTCCCCACGACATTTTCCCACATATCCGCATCGTCATGGGCATGGTGATCGGGCTGGGTGTCGCCCGCCTGCTGTCGGGGGTGGCGCGCATCGTCCAGCATCCCGGCCAATACCGGCTTTATCCCGTGCACCTCGCCTGGGTCGCCTCCATGCTGTTGCTGCTGGTGCATTTCTGGTGGTGGGAGTTCGGTCTCTACACCATAGAGGTCTGGACCTTCGGCAAATACCTGTTCCTGATCTTCTACGCGATCACGCTGTTCCTGCTTTGCGCGCTGCTGTTTCCGGATTCGATGCTCGACTACACCAGCTACGAGGATTTCTTCTATTCTCGCCGGGGCTGGTTCTTCGGCCTGCTGGCGACGACCTATCTGCTCGATGTCGTCGACACGCTGCTGAAAGGCCCGGAGCATTTCGCCCGCTACGGCAATGAATATCTGTTCCGCACACCGGTCTTCGTGGCACTGTGCATTGCCGCCATCCTGGTGCGCGATCGCCGCTTTCACATTGCCTTTGTCGCCGGCACGCTGATCTATCAGGTATCGTTCATCCTGCGGCTCTTCGACACCATCGTATGACGATAGTGGATGGTCTAGAGTCTAGGGAAAGGCAGGATTTTACCATGTACAAGGCCATCGGATCGCGCGGATCCCGGGTCAGCCGCGTCCTCTGGATGCTCGAGGAACTCGGGCAGCCCTATGAATTCGTCGAGGTCAAGCTGCGCTCGCCGGAGGCCTATGCGCTGAACCCGTCGGGCAAGGTGCCGATCCTCATCGACGGCGAGCTGACGGTGACGGATTCGGCGGCGATCTGCGTCTATCTGGCCGACAAGCACGCCGACAAGGGGATGGGCGCCAATCCCGGCGTCGCCGGCCGGGCCGAGATGGATTCCTGGATGCATTTTGCCCAGAGCGAGTTCGAGGCACCGCTGTGGAACAAATTGCGCCACCGCTTCCTGCTGCCGAAGGAAGTGCGGGTCGATGTCGGCCCCGCGGCGACCTATGACTTCGTCTCGGAGCTTAAGGCGCTGGACCGCCGGCTTGGCGACAAGCCGTTTGCGCTCGGCGAACGGTTTTCCGCCGTCGATGTGCTGCTTGGCGACATGGGCAACTGGGCCCGCGCCGGAAAATTCCCGATCGAGTCCGACCGCGTCAACGCCTATTTCGACCGCGTGCTTTCGCGGCCTGCCCGCGCGCGGGCGCAAGCCAATGGCGGAGCCATGAAATGAAACTCAACCTCAACACCGACTTCACCAAATTCCCGCGCGCCGTCTCGGTGCTGCCCACCGGCGAGGCCGGAAACACCGCGCCATCCGGCCGTGCTGTTCTTGCCCATGATGAGCGGCACCTGCGCCGCCGCGCCATCGAACTTGCCGACGGCAGCAAGGTGCTGGTCGACCTGCCCGAACCCGTTGCCTTGAACGACGGCGACCGGCTGGTGCTGGAGGATGGCCGTCATGTCGAGATCCTTGCCGCGCCGGAAGAGGTCTATGACATCCGTGCCCGCGACGGCGTGCATCTGACCGAGCTTGCCTGGCATATCGGCAACCGTCATCTGGCGGCGGGCATCGAGGCGGACCGCATCGTTATCTTGCGCGACCATGTCATCAAGGCGATGCTGGAGGGGCTTGGCGCCACCGTGCGCGAGGTCTCCGAACCGTTCAAGCCGGTGCGCGGCGCCTATTCCAGCGGGCATGATCACGGCCATGCCCACAGCCACGCGGAGGCGCATTCGCACGCGCATGGCGAATCGCATTCTCACGCGCACAGCCATTCCCATACCGGTCATCACCACGACCATGACTGAGCAGCCTTCGACCATAGCGCTCTTGCGGCTGATGGCGTGGCTGTCGCCGGCCTTCCCCGTCGGCGGCTTTGCCTACAGCCATGGTCTGGAGCGCGCGGTGCATGACGGGTTGGTAACCGATGCCGGGAGTCTGGCCAGCTGGTTGGAAACGCTGGTCGAGATGGGTTCGGGCTGGAACGATGCTGTGTTGTTCGCCGAAAGCTGGCGCCGCGCCCGCGAAGGCGGCGATCTCGACGAAATATCCTCACTGGCCGAGGCGCTCGCCGGCTCGCGCGAGCGCCACACCGAGACCATGCTGCAAGGTGCTGCCTTCATCAAGGCGGCCGCCGCCTGGCCCAATCCGATGCTGGAGCGCTTGCCGGCCGAATGTGCCTATTGCATCGCTGTCGGCGCCATTGCCGGCGGCAACGGTATCGCCCTACAGGACGCGCTGTCCGCCTTCCTGCAGGCCTTTTTCTCCAATCTCGTCCAGGCGGCGATCCGGCTCAGCGTCGTTGGCCAGCGCGAGGCCACCACGTTGCTCGCCGGCTTCGAGCCGCTGGCGCTGTCGACCGCTGCGCGCGCCGCGCACTCGACATTGGATGATCTCGGTGGCTGCGCCTTCATCTCTGACGTCATGGCGATGAAGCACGAAACCCAGTATTCGCGATTGTTCCGCTCATGATCGCCCTCGCCTTTGCCCTCTCCCTGGTGTTGCTGCTGATCACCGCGCTGCATGTCTATTGGGGCATTGGCGGCATCTGGCCGGGTACGGATGGCGCCTCCTGCGCCCGCGCCGTTGTCGGTTTTCGTGGCGTCGATGAAATGCCGACGCCCTTCGCCAGTTTCGCCGTTGCCGCCTGTCTTGGCCTGGCGACGCTCTGGCCGCTGGCGCTCATCGGCTTCTTTGCTTCGCCCTTCCCAAAAGAGGGCCTCGCCGCCACTTCGCTGCTCATCGGGCTGGTGTTCCTCGGACGCGGCATTGCCGGCTTCACGCCATGGTGGCGGCGGCTGGCGCCCGAGCAGCCTTTCGCCCGGCTCGATGTCAGATATTATTCGCCGCTCTGCCTGTTGATCGGGCTCGGCTTCGCTACCCTTGCCATCATGGAGTTCCCGACATGACCCAAGCTAACGGCCCTCTTCGCATCGGCATTGGTGGCCCTGTCGGCTCCGGCAAGACGACGCTCACCGAGAAACTCTGCAAGGCGCTGCGCGATGAATTCTCGATCGCGGTCGTCACCAACGACATCTACACCAAGGAAGACGCCATGATGCTGGCCCGGCTGCAGGCGTTGCCGGAGGATCGCATCATGGGGGTCGAGACCGGCGGCTGCCCGCACACCGCCATTCGCGAGGACGCCTCGATCAATCTCCAGGCGATCGCCGATATGAACAAGAAATTCCCCGATCTCGACATCATCTTCATCGAATCCGGCGGCGACAATCTCGCCGCCACCTTCTCGCCGGACCTTGCTGACCTGACGCTTTACGTAATCTCGGTCTGCCAGGGCGAGGAGATTCCGCGCAAGGGTGGGCCGGCGATCACCCGCTCCGATTTCCTGGTCATCAACAAGAGCGATCTGGCGCCCTATGTGAACGTCAACCTGGACGTTATGGAGAGCGACGCCGGCCGCATGCGCGGCAAGCGGCCGTTCGGCTTTACCGACCTGTCGCGCGGCAAGGGGCTGCAGGAGGTGATCGACTTCATCGTCGAGCATGGCGGGCTAAGGGCCGTCACTGCCGCCAGCACTGCCGCCTGACGGACAGCCTGCACCAATCGAAACCGGTTGCGAGCAGACGTTGGTCGCGTCATTCTTGGCTAAACTGGAGATTTCGAGATGAGCATTGCCCGCCTGCAGAAAGAGCCGCTGACCAACCTGCCCTTCTATGAGGAGCGCGTCGATCTTGCCTGTGCCTTCCGCTGGACGGCACGGCTCAACATGCACGAGGCGGTGGCCAACCATTTCTCGCTGGCCGTCAACGAGGACGGCACGCAGTTCCTGATGAACCCCAACCAGGTGCATTTTTCGCGCATCAAGGCGAGCGACCTGTTGCTGATCGACGCCAACGATCCCGATACGCTCTCCGGCCCCAACGCGCCGGACCCGACGGCGTGGGGCCTGCACGGCGCCATCCATCGCAACGTGCCGCATGCGCGCTGCGTCATGCATGTCCATTCGATCCACGCCACCGTGCTGGCCTCGCTTGCTGATTCGACTCTGCCGCCGATCGACCAGAATTCGGCGATGTTCTTCAACCGCCATGTCGTCGACGCCCATTATGGCGGGCTGGCCTTCGAGGAGGAGGGCGAGCGCTGCTCGCAGCTCCTCACCGATCCCAAGGTCAAGGTGATGGTGATGGGCAATCACGGCGTGCTGGTGATCGGCGACACAGTCGCCGATGCCTTCAACCGCATGTTCTATTTCGAGCGCGCCGCAGAGACCTACATCAAGGCGCTGTGGACCGGCCAGCCGCTGCGCACCCTGTCCGACGCGATCGCCGAGAAGACGGCGACAGAGACAGACAATTATCCCGGTCAGGCCGATCGCCATCTCAGCGAGCTGAAAGCGATCCTCGACGAGCAGGAACCGTTCTACCGCAATTAAAGCCCGACTTCCCGGCGCAGTTCCTCAGCGCTGTTGATGACAATGGCGCCGGGCGGTCCTTCCATGGGCGCTTCCGGCCAGAAGATCGTCTTCATGCCCGCCGCCAGCCCCGCCAGGGCGCCCGGCCAGCTGTCGTCGACCGCCACCGCATACGCCGGATCGACATCGGCCAGATAGGCGGCGCGCAGGAACGGTTCGGCGTGCGGCTTGCCGTCACGGACGTCATTGCGGCTGATCGTCTTCATGCCGGGATAGGTCAGGCCGACCATGCGCAGATTGGCGTCGACGATCATGCGGTCCGAATTGGAGACCACCGCTTGCTGCACGCCCTTTGCGCGCAGTTCGTTGAAGACCTCGATGGCGCCGGGGCGCGGCTTCAAGCCTTCGACCAGCGGTAGATAGTGCTCGTATTTGCGCATGATCCAGTCGTCGAACGGCAGATCCAGGCCGAATTCGTCGCGCATCATCTCGTAGACCGGCCAGGCGGCGACGCCGAGAACGCGCTCATGCAGGTCGGCGGGTGGCTTGAGACCGACATTGCGCATCGCCGCTATCAAAGCTGCCTCGTGCAATGGCTCGCTGTCGACCAGCGTGCCGTCCATGTCCCAGAAAACCGCCTTCGGTGTCATGCAACGCTCCTTTTTCGATCCCCTTAAAGGGTTTGCGCCGGGAGATAAACCATCGAGACTTCAGAACATGGCTGCAATCGCAACCGAAATTGCCCCGCTTTCTCCGGCCAGACATTGCCGGCGGAACCACCTCAGCTGCGCGCGTGCAAGCATTTGCCCTTGAGATTGACAATTGCGCAGCAAGGCATTCCCTGCGAAAGTAAGGGCGGACCGTCCAATGATCGGCGGTTTCGGGAGGCAGGACGTGAGTACCCGGCAGGATGGCGGCTCAAACAGGCTGGACGACGCGGCGCGCGCCGGCTGGCTCTATTATGTTGCCGGCAACACACAGGACCAGATCGCCGCCACGCTCGGCATTTCGCGGCAGACGGCGCAGCGGCTGGTGTCGCTGGCGGTGTCGGAAGGCTTGATCAAGGTTCGCGTCGATCATCCGATCGCCAACTGCCTGGACCTTGCGGCACGATTGAAGTCGCGCTTCGCGCTCGACCTTGTCGAAGTGGTGCCGAGCGACCCGACGTCGTCGTCGACGACCATCGGCATCGCCGAGGCCGCCGCCGCCGAGATCGAGCGGCGGCTGCGGTCACCGACGCCGATCGTCATGGGCATCGGCACCGGGCGCACGCTGAAGGCGGCGATCGAACAGTTGCCGCCGATGGAATGCCCGCAGCACAAGGTGGTGTCCTTGACCGGCAACATCTCGCCCGACGGCTCGGCCGCCTTCTACAACGTCATCTTCACCATGGCCGACAGGGTGAAGGCGCGGTCCTTCCCGATGCCGCTGCCGGTCATCGCCTCGTCGCCGGAGGAGCGCGAGATGCTGCTCAACCAGCCGATGATCCAGCCGACGCTGGCGCTCGCCGCGGAGGCCGACGTCACCTTCATCGGCATTGGCGATCTCGGTCCCAAGGCGCCGCTCTACGAGGATGGCTTCATTTCCGAAAGCGAGTTGAAGGCCTTGCAGAAGGCCGGCGGCGTCGCCGAGATCGTCGGCTGGGTGTTCGACAGGGACGGCCGCATGATCGAGGGCATCACCAACGACCGGGTGTCGTCGGCTTCGCTGCCGTCGCGTGAAAAGTCGCTGGTCATCGCGCTGGCCATGGGCGAACGCAAACTGCCGGGCATTTTGGCGGCTGCCAACCGGCGGCTGATCAACGGCCTCATTACCGATGAACGGACCGCCGCCGCACTGCTGACGGGCCTGTAACCGGCCGCCGTCAGTTGGGGATTGATTGCGATAAACCGGGCCACGCTATCTGTGTGGTCCGAAAGGGTCGTTGCCATCGAGAAAACCGATGTCGCGTTGCAGATGCGGCGACAGGTCCCTGATGTCGAGATGCGCGCGTCTTTTGGCTGTGAACCAGCCAAATCCGTCCGCCAGCCACGAAATCCAGCGATGATCCGGGGTGGGAGTGCATTTTTGCTGCGCCATGGTCATGATCGTCAACCTCCGCTATCCTGAACCCGAGTGAATGGTTGACGCTGAATGTCGGTGTCGGCGGCCGCCTTTGCCAATCGAACGTCGATCATGGCCCATAAGGAGGCCTTATGCCTGATCTCAGCTCGCGACAGGTTTCCCAGCTCCCGCCGCTGCAGGCGATCAAGGTCTTCGACGCGGTGGCGCGGCACCTTTCCTTCACCAAGGCCGCCGTGGAACTCGGCATGACACAGGCTGCGGTCAGCTATCAGATCAAGGTGCTGGAAGAGCGCGTCGGTTCACCGCTGTTCCTGCGCCGACCGCGGCAGATCGAGTTGACCGAAGCCGGACAGCGCCTCGCGCCCGCCGTCAGCGAGGCTTTTGCCATTCTTGGCCAAGCCTACGCCGCAGCGCGCGCTGGGGCAGACGGATTGCTTTGCGTCACCACCGTGCTGACCTTCGCCTCGAACTGGCTGGCGCACCGCCTGGGCTCGTTCCAGATCGCGCATCCCGCACTTGCCGTGCGGCTGGAGACATCGAGCCGGCTGACCGATTTCTCGCGTGAGGATACCGATATCGCCATCCGCTCGGGCGGTGGCAAATGGCCGGGCCTGGAGGCGCACAAGCTGCTCGATGCCGATTTCACGCCGATGCTGAGTCCCACGCTCGCGGCGAGCATTGGCGGCGTCAACGAACCGGCCGATCTGTTGCGCCTGCCGATCCTCGATCCGGGCGACATCTGGTGGACGGAGTGGTTTTCGGCCGCCGGCGTGCACTCGCACGATCTTGCCAGACGGCCCGGCAGCAGCATGGGCGCGCAGGCCTATGAGGCCAATGCCGCGATTGCCGGTCATGGCGTGGCAATCCTGACCAGGGCTCTGTTCAAGGCCGAACTCGCCGACGGCCGCCTGATCCAGCCTTTCGACCTGGTCGGCGATGATGGCCATGCCTATTGGCTGGTCTATCCCCAGGCGCGCCGCAACGTGCCGAAGATCCGCGCCTTCCGCGACTGGCTGCTGGCCGAGATCGCTTGCTGACAGGCAGCCCCCTCAAGGCGCCAATTTCGCAAGTCTCCGCCGTCGTCGGTGAAATCCGGCGAGGGCGAAGCTCGTCTTCGCAAATCTCCACACACGCCACTGCCCATCAGCATCGCCGAGTGCTGCGCTGCAGCATCGAATCCGGCTTGACATAATTCACAGCAAGTGAGTAATTGCTCATAGCCAAGGCAAATGCTCATCTTGGTTCATGGGAGGAATTTGATGAAACTGCGCACGCTCACCCTGGGCTTGTTGTCGGCCAGCGCTCTTGCTTTTGCCGCACATGCCGAATCCATCACCATCGCCACCGTCAACAATGGCGACATGGTCCGCATGCAGAAGCTGACCGAAGACTTCACCAAGGCGAACCCCGACATCCAGCTCAACTGGGTGACGCTTGAAGAAAACGTGCTGCGCGAGCGCGTCACCACCGACATCGCCACCAAGGGTGGCCAGTATGACGTGATGACCATCGGCACCTACGAGGTTCCGATCTGGGCCAAGCAGAGCTGGCTGTTGCCGCTCGACAAGCTCGGCGACGATTACGACGCCAAGGACATCATCCCCGCCATCGCCGGCGGCCTTTCGGTCGACGGCAAGCTCTATGCCGCGCCCTTCTACGGCGAAAGCTCCTTCGTCATGTACCGCAAGGACCTGATGGACAAGGCCGGGTTGAAGATGCCCGACGCGCCGACCTGGGACTTCATCCGCCAGGCCGCCGACAAGATGACCGACCGCGCCAATGGCGTGAACGGCGTGTGCCTGCGCGGCAAGGCCGGCTGGGGCGAGAACATGGCCTTCCTGACCGCCATGTCGAACTCCTTCGGTGCCCGTTGGTTCGATGAGAACTGGAAGCCGCAGTTCGATCAGCCGGAATGGAAGAAGACGCTGCAGTTCTATGTCGACATGATGAAGGCCGACGGTCCGGAAGGTGCTTCCTCCAACGGCTTCAACGAAAACCTGGCGCTGTTCCAGCAGGGCAAATGCGGGATGTGGATCGACGCCACCGTCGCTGCCTCCTTCGTTTCGGACCCGAAGAACTCGACCGTCGCCGACAAGGTCGGTTATGCGCTGGCACCGGACAATGGCCTGGGCAAGCGTGGCAACTGGCTCTGGGCATGGTCACTGGCCATTCCGGCCGGTACGCAGAAGGCTGACGCTGCCGAGAAGTTCGTCTCGTGGGCGACCAGCAAGCACTATGCTGAACTGGTTGCTTCGAAGGAAGGCTGGGCCAACGTTCCTCCGGGCACGCGCTCCTCGCTTTATGCCAATGCCGAGTACCAGAAGGCGGCTCCGTTCGCCAAAATGACGCTGGACTCCATCAACGCAGCCGACCCGACGCATCCGACCGTCAAGCCGGTGCCCTATGTCGGCGTGCAGTTCGTCGCTATCCCTGAGTTCCAGGGCCTTGGCACCACCGTCGGCCAGCTCTTCTCGGCGGCTCTTGCCGGCCAGTCGAGTGTCGACGACGCCTTGAAGCAGGCCCAGGACGCCGCCACCGCGGCAATGACCGAAGGCGGCTATATCAAGTAAGGCTCCTCCCGGTGCCGAATGCCGGTCGCCTATCATGACCGGCAAAGGGCCGCCCGAAACCCAGTTCGGGCGGCCACTTTTCAAAATCGGGAAAATTCTGGCACAATTCTGAAAACCTGGCTGACCTTGGGAGGGTGACCATCATGGCTACTCAGCAGACCCGTTCGCTTGCCCGTTTCATGATGGCGCCATCCGTGGTGCTGCTGCTGGTCTGGATGGTCGTTCCGCTCGCGCTCACCCTGTGGTTCTCCTTCCAGCAGTACAACCCGCTCAACCCGATCCGCGACGGCTTTGTTGGCTTCTCCAACTACGCGCTGTTCTATTCCAATCCGGCCTTCCTGCAGTCGATCCTCAACACGCTCACGCTGGTGGTCAGCGTGCTGTTGATCACGGTGATCGGCGGCATCCTGCTGGCACTGCTGATTGACCAGCCGATGTGGGGACAAGGCATTGTCCGCATCCTCGTCATCTCACCGTTCTTCGTCATGCCGCCGGTGGCCGCATTGGTGTGGAAGAACATGATCATGCACCCGCAATATGGCGTGTTCGCCGATATAGCGCGGTTCTTCGGGGCCCAGCCGATCGACTGGTTCGGGCAGCATCCGATGATGGCCATTATCATCATCGTCGCCTGGCAATGGTTGCCCTTCGCGACGTTGATCCTGCTGACCGCGCTGCAGTCGCTCGACGGTGAACAGAAGGAAGCCGCCGAAATGGACGGCGCCGGCTTCGTCAGCCGCTTCATCCATCTGACGCTGCCGCACATGTCGCGCGCCATTACCGTCGTCATCCTGATCCAGACGATCTTCCTGCTGTCGGTCTATGCCGAGATCCTCGTCACCACCAATGGCGGCCCCGGCTACGCGTCCACCAACCTGCCCTTCCTCGTCTACCAGAAGGCCTTGCTGGAGTTCAAAATCGGCCAGGCATCCGCCGGCGGCATCATCGCTGTCATTCTCGCCAACATCGTTGCCTTCTTCGCCATGCGCGCCGTCGGCAAGAACCTCGACAAGTAAGGGAGGATACGATGGCACGTGCAGTCACCAACCGGCACAAGACGATCGCGACAATTGCGGCCTGGATCGTCGCCCTGCTGATCTTCTTTCCGATCCTCTATACGATCATCACCTCATTCAAGTCGGAGCAGGAAGCCATCCAGGGCTTCAATCTGATCCCATCGGGAACATTCGAAAGCTATACCGAGGTTCAGGCGCAGAGTGGCTATTTCAAATTCTTCCTGAACTCGGTGCTGCTCTCGGTCGGCTCGACCATCCTGGCCTTGCTGGTCGCCATTCCGGCGGCATGGTCGATGGCCTTCTCGCCGACCAAGCGGACCAAGGACATTTTGATGTGGATGCTGTCCACCAAGATGATGCCCGCGGTCGCCGTGCTGTTCCCGATCTACCTGATCTTCCGCAACCTCGGACTGCTGGACAGCCGCATCGGCCTGATGGTCATGCTGATGCTGATCAACCTGCCGATCGTGGTGTGGATGCTCTACACCTATTTCCGCGAAATCCCGGGCGAGATTCTGGAAGCGGCGCGCATGGACGGCGCTTCGTTGTGGAACGAGATCATCTATGTGCTGACACCCATGGCGGTGCCGGGCATCGCCTCGACCATGTTGCTCAACATCATCCTGGCATGGAACGAGGCGTTCTGGACGATCCGTCTGACGACCACGGAAGCCGCGCCACTCACCGCCTTCATCAGCTCCTTCTCCAGTCCGCAAGGCCTGTTCTGGGCCAAGCTCTCGGCGGCCTCGACACTGGCGATCGCACCGATCCTGATCATGGGCTGGTTCAGCCAGAAGCAGCTGGTGCGCGGCCTGACATTTGGTGCCGTCAAGTAACGTGACGCGTAAGAACGACGGACAATAACCCCTCGGGGAGGAAACCATGGGAAATATCACGCTCAAGAACGTCTCCAAGTCCTTTGGATCGACGTCCATCATCCCCGGCCTCGATCTGGTGATCGAGAATGGCGAGTTCGTCGTCTTCGTCGGCCCGTCGGGTTGCGGCAAGTCCACGCTGCTGCGGCTGATCGCCGGGCTGGAGGACACCAGCGGCGGCACCATCAACATCGACGGGCGTGATGTCACCGGCGAAGCGCCGGCCAAGCGCAAGCTCGCCATGGTGTTCCAGTCCTACGCACTTTATCCGCACATGACGGTGGCCAAGAACATCGGCTTCCCACTGAAGATGGCTGGCGAAGACAAGGCGACCATCGACAAGAAGGTGGGAGACGCTGCACGGGTGCTGAACCTCACCAACTATCTCGAACGCCGGCCCGGCCAGCTTTCCGGCGGGCAGCGCCAGCGCGTCGCCATCGGCCGCGCCATCGTGCGCCAGCCGACCGCCTTCCTGTTCGACGAACCGCTGTCCAACCTCGACGCCGCACTGCGCGGCACCATGCGGCTGGAAATCAGCGAGCTGCACCACCAGCTCAAGACGACCATGATCTACGTCACCCACGACCAGGTCGAAGCCATGACCATGGCCGACAAGATCGTCGTCCTGAATGCCGGCAATATCGAGCAGGTCGGCTCGCCGATGGAACTCTACAAGACACCGAAGAACCTGTTCGTCGCCGGCTTCATCGGCTCGCCGAAGATGAACCTGATCGAAGGCGCGCCCGCCGCCAAATACAATGCCAAGACCATCGGCATTCGTCCCGAACATATGGAAATCTCGACCACGGCAGGCGAATGGAAAGCCACTGTGGGCGTTGCCGAACATCTTGGCTCCGACACCTTCTTGCATGTCCAGGCCGATGGTGTCGGTCCGCTGACGGTGCGTGCCGACGGCGAACTGGCGGTTCACCACGGCGACACCATTTATCTGACGCCCGACAAGGCCAAAATGCACCGCTTCGGACCTGACGGAAAGGCGCTGGCATCGTGAGACTGGCCGGCAAATCGGCGCTGATCACGGGCTCCGCCCGTGGCATCGGCCGGGCCTTCGCCGAAGCCTATGTCGGCGAAGGTGCTACGGTGGCGATTGCCGATATCAACCTTGAGGCCGCGAAAAAGACGGCTGGTGAGATCGGCGGCAAAGCCTATGCCGTGAAGCTCGATGTCACGGACCAGGAGTCGATCGACGCAGCCGTCAAGGCGGTGGAAGCCAAGGCTGGTGGCCTCGACATATTGATCAACAACGCTGCTCTGTTCGACTTGGCGCCGATCGTCGATATCTCGCGGGCAAGTTACGAAAAACTGTTCTCCGTCAATGTCGCCGGCACGCTGTTCATGCTGCAGGCTGCCGCCCGCTCGATGATCGCGCGGGGCAAGGGCGGCAAGATCATCAACGTGGCAAGCCAGGCCGGACGGCGTGGTGAGCCGCTGGTGGCTGTGTACTGCGCCACAAAGGCCGCGGTAATTTCGCTGACCCAGTCGGCGGGGCTCGACCTGATCAAGCACCACATCAACGTCAACGGTATCGCACCCGGCGTCGTCGACAGCGATATGTGGGACGAGGTCGATTCGCTGTTCGCCAAGTACGAGAACCGGCCAAAGGGCGAGAAGAAGAGACTGGTTGGAGAGGGCGTGCCTTACGGCCGGATGGGCAAACCGGAGGACCTCGCCGGCATGGCTGTCTTCCTGGCCAGCGCTGACGCCGAATACATCGTCGCCCAGACCTACAATGTCGACGGCGGCCAGTGGATGAGTTGAGGGGGGACGGCCTCTGTTCCTCGTTCCTCCGCGAGGCGCAGAGGCCGACACATCAAAGTGAAAGGCCGCATCGACCCCGGTCGGCGTGGCATCCCTGACCTTCTTCCCGTGAACACGGGAGAGGGGAATAACGCAGGCCGAAATCAGGCCAAAGGGTAAACAGATGACCGTGAAACTCTCGTCTTCCAATCTCTCCAAGCTGCCCGCCAATGTCGCCGGTCCAAAATACGACCGCTCGAAGCTCAAGGCCGGCATCGTGCATTTCGGTGTCGGCAATTTCCATCGCTCGCATCAGGCCGTCTATCTCGACGATCTGTTCAATTCGGGTGTCGGCCATGACTGGGCACTGGTCGGTGCCGGCGTCTTCGAAGGCGAGAAAATCGGCCGCGGCAAGCTCGAGGAGCAGGACTGGCTGACCACGGTCGTCGAGCAGGATGAAGGCCATATGAGCGCCCGCGTCACCGGCGCGATGATCGACTTCCTGATGCCGGGCGATGCGGCCGGCACAATCGAACGACTTGCCGATCCGGCGATCAAGATCGTGTCGCTGACCATCACCGAAGGCGGCTATTTCATCGACCCGGCCTCGGGCGTGTTCAACCCGACCCACCCCGATATTGTCGCCGACGCGCGAGCGGGCGCCATGCCAAAGACCGTGTTCGGCATCATCCTGGCAGGGCTGGTGCGCCGGCGCGATGAAGGCACCGTGCCGTTCACCGTCATGTCCTGCGACAACATCCCCCACAACGGCCATGTCACGTCGGATGGGGTCATCGGGCTGGCCCGCCTGATCGACCAGGATCTGGCCGACTGGGTCAGCGACAATGTCGCCTTTCCCAACGGCATGGTCGATCGCATCACGCCGGCCACCACAGACCGCGAACGCGGCATCCTGGCCAAGGATTTTGGCGTCGAGGACGCCTGGCCGGTGTTCTGCGAGCCTTTCCGGCAGTGGGTGCTGGAAGACCGTTTCACTGATGGTCGCCCACCGCTGGAAAAGGTCGGCGTTCAGTTCGTCAAGGACGTCGCGCCTTACGAATTGATGAAGATCCGCATTCTCAATGGCGGCCACGCCACCATCGCCTATCCGGCCGGGCTGATGGACATCCATTTCGTCCATGAGGCGATGCAGGAGCCGCTGGTGCGCGGCTTTCTCGACAAGCTCGAGCACGACGAGATCATCCCGACCGTGCCGCCGGTGCCGGACACGGTGCTGGAGGACTATTACCAGCTCATCGAGAAGCGCTTCTCCAATCCCAAGATCGGCGACACTATCCGCCGGCTCTGCCTCGACGGCTCCAACCGCCAGCCGAAATTCATCATCCCGACCATCGCCGACCGCCTGAAGGCGGGAAAAGGCGTCGCCGGACTGGCGCTGGAATCCGCGCTCTGGTGCCGCTACTGCTTCGGCACATCAGACAGCGGCGCCGTCATCGAACCCAACGACCCGAGCTGGGACCGGCTGCAGGCGACGGCAAAGGCGGCAAAGGACGCGCCAGCCGCATGGCTGGCGATGGAAGACATCTATGGCGATGTCGGCCGCGCCACGGCGTTTGTCGAGGCCTTCGGCCATGCGCTCAACGTGCTGTGGGCCAATGGCGCCCGCGCCACGCTGACGCGCTACATCGCCGGCAAGCTCTGAGAGCCATCCGACGCCATGACGCCTGAACTGGTCATCTTCGACTGCGATGGCGTGCTGGTCGACAGCGAGGCGCTCTCCGTCTCGGCGCTGCTCGGCATGATCAAGCTTGCCGGCGGCAGCGTCAGCGAGGACGCCGCCTACGAGCATTTCCTCGGCAAGAGCATGAAAAGCGTGCGCGAGATCCTCGGCCGCGATTTCGGCCTGGAGATCACCGATCAGCACCTGACCGCGATGCGCGTCGACCTCATGCGAAAGTTCCGTGAGGAGCTGAAGCCGATCCCCGGCGTCAAGGAGATGTTGCCTGGGCTTGGCCTGCCGTTCTGCGTCGCCTCCTCCGGCACGCTGGAACGCATCCGTTACGCGCTCGACGTCACCGGCCTGCTCGGGCTGATGGAGCCGCATCTGTTCAGCGCCGCGATGGTCGCCAAGGGAAAGCCGGCGCCCGACCTTTTCCTCCACGCCGCCGCCAGCATGCGGGCCCACCCGCGCAAATGCCTCGTCATCGAGGACAGTCCGGCCGGTGTCGCGGCCGCGCGCGCGGCCGGTATGCGCGTCTTTGCCTTCACCGGCGGCGCACATGCCGGCAACCCCGCTTTGAAAGCGCGGCTTGCGTCGAACGAACCTGACTTTATATTCGCTGACATGCTGCAATTGCCCGATCTGATTGCAGGCCTGGGAGCGAGAGTTAGAGCATCTTGACGAAACAGTTTGTTTGCGCGGTCGATGTCGGCACCGGGAGCGCTCGCGCGGGCATTCTCGACGCCCGTGGCACGTTGCTTGGCCGCGCAGAACGGCCGATCGCCATGAACCAGCCAAAGCCCGATCACGCCGAGCATGATTCGCGCGATATCTGGTCGGCGGTCTGCATCGCAGTACGTGCCGCCCGCGAAAAAGCCGGCGTTGCGGCCCAAGATATTGTCGGCATCTCGTTTGATGCCACCTGTTCGCTGGTGGTGCGCGACCGGCGAGGCGAACAACTCAGCGTTTCGACCACGGGCGACAAGCGCTGGGACACCATCGTCTGGCTCGACCACCGCGCCATTGCAGAGGCCGACGAATGCACGGCGAGCAGCCACGAGGTGCTCAATTATATCGGCGGCGTCATGTCACCGGAAATGGCGACGCCGAAGCTGATGTGGCTCAAGCGCCATCTGCGCAAGACGTGGAATGAAGCCGGCTACCTATTTGACCTGACCGATTTCCTGACCTGGCAGGCGACCGGCTCTCTCGCCCGCTCGCAATGCACGCTGACCGCCAAATGGACCTATCTGGCGCATGAGGAAAGCGCCTGGCAACGCGATTTCTTTGAAATCGTCGGCCTCGACGATCTCTTTGAGCACGGCAACCTGCCTGAAAGGGCAAGCCCGGTTGGCGCCGATATCGGCCAGTTGACACCGCAAGCGGCGGCGGAGCTTGGCCTGACCGAAAAATGCCGGGTCGGAGCAGGCGTCATCGACGCCTATGCCGGCGCACTTGGTGTGCTTGGCGGCTTTGCAGGCGACGAACGGGATATCGGCCGGCACCTGGCGCTGATCGCCGGCACGTCGAGCTGTGTCATGGCGATGTCGCCCGACCCGCAGCCTTTCGCCGGTGTCTGGGGACCTTATTATGGCGCGGCACTGCCGAAGCTGTGGCTATCGGAAGGCGGCCAGTCAGCCACCGGGGCGCTGCTCGACCACATCATCCGCTGGCATGGCGCCGGCGGCGAGCCCGACGCCGCCATGCATGCCAAGATCGCCGGGCGTGTCGCCGAACTGCGCGCCACTGAAGGCGAAAACCTCGCCGCACGCTTGCATGTGCTGCCGGATTTCCACGGCAACCGGTCGCCGCTCGCCGATCCGCATGCCGTCGGCGTGGTCAGCGGGCTGACGCTGGATTCCTCCTTCGACAGCCTGTGCAAGCTCTATTGGCGCACAGCCGTCGGGATCGCGCTCGGTGTGCGCCATGTGCTGGAGGCGCTGAACGAGAATGGTTACCTGATCGACACGCTGCACGTCACCGGGGGCCACACCAAGAACCCGCTGCTGATGGAGCTCTATGCCGATGCCACCGGCTGCACGGTGGTCGAACCCTTGGCCGACGAGGCGGTGCTGCTTGGCACCGGCATGGTGGCCGCTACCGCTGCCGGCCTGTTCCCCGACCTAAACGCCGCCTGCCTTGCCATGCAGCAAGGCGGCAAGACCCGCGCCGCCAACCCGGCCGCCGGCGCCCGCTTTGACCGCGATTACCGTATTTTCCTCGAAATGCACCGGCAGCGACAGGCGCTCGACGCAATCCGGTAGAGCGAGAACGCGCCTTACCGTGTCAACAAGGATAGGCCGGACTTGGCATCGAACAGATGCATGTTCGATTCGTCGAACGTGTAGCGGACATCGCTGCGGATGACGGGGCACGCGCGGCTGGAAACCAGAGCGCTGATTTCCTTGCCACCAAGGGCGAACGTCACCAGCGCATCGTTACCGTGGAATTCGATGAGATCGGCCGTGCCTGCCAGCAGATTTTCGGAACCGCCGGGGCTCGCTATCTTGAGGTCCGGAGGCCTGATCCCAAGCACCGCCCTATCGACGCCTTGCAGATCGAAGCGGGAGCCTTCGATGGAAAAGGCCGCGCCGGCACTGTTCAGGGTCCAGCAGCTTCCGTTACGCGCGACGGCCACGTCGAGGAAATTCATGTTCGGCGTCCCAATGAACCCGGCGACGAACAGATTGGCCGGCCGCTCGTAGATTTCCGCCGGCGAGCCGATCTGCTCGATCCTGCCGTCGCGCAGCAGCACGATGCGGTCGGCGAGCGTCATCGCCTCGAGCTGGTCATGGGTGACATAGACGGTGGTCGTGTTCAGCGACTGGTGCAGCCGGGCGATCTCGATGCGCATGTGGTTGCGCAGCTTGGCATCGAGATTGGACAGCGGCTCGTCGAACAGGAACACTTTTGGTGTCTTGATCATGGCGCGTGCGATGGCGACGCGCTGCTGCTGGCCGCCGGACAGCTCGGTGGGCTTGCGGCCGAGATAGGGATCGAGACCCAGCGTCTTCGAGACTGCCTCGACGCGCTGCTGGATCTCGGCCTTCGGCACCTTCTGCCGCCTCAGCCCAAAGGCGATGTTGTCGAAGATCGTCATGTGCGGATAAAGCGCGTAGTTCTGGAACACCATGGCGATGCCGCGGTCGCCCGGGTCGAGGTCGTTGACCACCTTGCCGCCAATCGAGACCTCGCCGCCGCTGATGTCCTCCAGCCCCGCCAGCATGCGCAGCAAGGTCGACTTGCCGCAGCCGGAGGGACCGAGGAAGACGACGAATTCGTGCTCTTCGATCGAGAGGTTGAGGTCGCGGATGACCGTGGTGGCGCCATAGGCCTTATCGACATGGGAGCAAACGATCGCGGACATGCTCAGCCCTTCTCGCCGGTCAGCAGGATCTGCAGCTTGACGTCCTCCGGCTTGCCTTCGGCGGCCCGTTCGAATGCCTTGATGCTGTCGGAGAAATCATAGGTGCCGGTGATCAGCGGCTTGAGGTCGACCTTGCCGGAAGCGATCAACTGCAGGGCGCGGTCGAAAATGTTGGCATAGCGAAAAACCGTCTCGATGCGCACCTCCTTCGAGATCGCCGCCGGCACGTTCAGGGCCACAGGTTCGACCGGCAACCCGACCAGCACGACCGCGCCGCCCGGCCGCACGACATCGAACAGATCGGCGAAGGCCTTCGGGCTGCCGCTGGCCTCGAAAACGATGTCGGCACCCCAATTGTCGGTCGCGGCGGCGACCGCATCGGCCAGCGACTGCTCGCCGATATTGACCGGCACGATGCCGGCATATTGCGCGGCAATCTTCAGCTTGGGCGCGGAGAAATCGGAAATCAGCACTTTCGAGCAGCCCCCGGCAAGGGCGGCTAGCGCGATCATGATGCCGATCGGGCCACAGCCGACGACGACGGCGACATCACCCGGAACGATGCGGGCCCGGCTTGCCGCCTGCATGCCGATGGCGAAGGGTTCGACCATCGCGCCTTCGGCAAAGGAGACATTGTCGGGTAGTTTGTAGGTGAAGGCGGCGGGGTGCACGGCATAGGGCGCAAGCACGCCATGCACCGGCGGCGTCGCCCAGAAGGTGACATCAGGGTCGACATTGTAGATGCCGAGTTTTGTCGCGCGCGACGACAGGTTGGGCACGCCCGGCTCCATGCAGACGCGGTCACCGACCTTGAACGTCTCGACATTGGCGCCGGTCTCGACCACCGTTCCCGCGGCCTCGTGACCGAGCACCATCGGCGCGCGCACGACGTAGCTGCCGATGGCGCCATGGGTGTAATAGTGCACGTCGCTGCCGCAGACGCCGACAGTGTGGATGGCGATCTTGACGTCGTCCGGCCCGACATCGAGCGGCAACGCGATCTCGCGCAGCGACAGTTCGCCTTTTTTCTCAAGCACCAAAGCCCGCATCGGGTCGTCCTCACATCAAGTCTTGTTTTGCCGGAAAACGGAATTCAGGAAGCCGCTGAGCACGCCGAGGAAAAGCAGCGGCGGCAGCGACAGCAGCACGACCGAAGCATTCAGGATGCCCCACGGCACGTTCATGCCTTGCTGGGAGAGTTCCGAGGCGACGATCGGCAAGGTCTTGGCATTGGAACTGGACAGCATCAGCGCGATCAGGAACTCGTTCCAGACCAGCACGAAGCTGAAGGCGACCGCCCCGATCAGCGAGCGTGCCGCCACCGGAAGCGCGATCCGCCAGAACACCGAATAGGCGCCATAGCCATCGACGAAGGCAGCCTCCTCGATTTCCTTCGGCACGGCTTGGAAGGCGGGAATAGCCAGCCACATGATCACCGAGATGGTGAGCAGCGAGTAGGTAACGATCAGCGCCGCCAGCGTGTCATAGAGCCCGAGCTGCAGCCAGATCACCATCAGCGGGATGGCCACCGCCACCGGCGGCAGGAAGCGCAGCGACAGCACGAAGAACTGGATGTCGCCGGCCCAGCGGTTGGGATAGCGCGCCACCGAGTAGGCGGCAGGCAGGCCAAGCACGACACCGATCAGCACCGCGACGCCGCAGGCGATGACCGAGTTGTAGAGGCCGGTCATGACGCTGTCGCGGCCGACGATATAGCTGATGTTGGCCAGTGTCGGCGTGAACACCAGGCGTGGCACGCGAGTGATGATGTCGACATTGTTCTTCAGCGAATTGAGCGCTGTCCAGGCGAGCGGAAACACGGCCATGAAGCCGGCAAATGCCAGGATGGTCCTGCCGATGAGGAGGCCCGGTCTCATGGGATACAGTCTCATGCCTGCACCCGCTTCCACAGCATGGTGAAGGTGATGACGGTGGCGATCATCATCAGCACCGCCATGGCCGAGGCGTATGACACCTTGCCGGACTCAATGAAGCCTTGCGAGAAGGCGTACATGTCGAGCGTTTCGGTAGCCACGCCCGGTCCGCCGCGCGTCATCACATAGATCAGGTCGAAGGAGCGCAGCGATTCGATCATCTTGACGAACATCAGGCTGACCAATGGCGCCTTCAGCATCGGCAAGGTCACATAGGCGTGGATCTGCCAGCGTTTGGCATGGTCGAGCCGAGCCGCCTCGATCGGCTGCGGCGGCAGCGTTTCCAAGAGCTTCAGCACGATGACGGCGAAGAACAGACCCCATTGCCAGACATCGACCGATGCAACGGCGAACAGCGCCGTCGACGGCTTGGACAACGGGTCGAAGATCAGCCCGCCGGTGATCAGCCTGTAGGGATAGGTGGCGATGCCGTAGAGCGGATGGTAGGCAAATTTCCAGACGAAGGCCGCCGAGACACGCGGCAACAGCACCGGAATGATGAACAGCAAGCAGTAGACGTTTCGCATGCGCGGCGAGGCGGCCTCGAACATCAGCACGCCAAAGCCAATGGCCACGACCATCGTGGCGATGACCGTGACGAACTCCCACTTCACCGACACCCAGACAGCGTTGAGGAAGCGGCGATCGAAGAACAGGTCGTAAAAGTTCGAGAACCAGACATAGGAGTAGGCTGTTGAACTCAGCTCGCGGTTCTGCAGGGCGATGATGATCGCATACAGCGTCGGCACCATCGACAGCACCAGCAGGATGATGAGCGTCGGCGCAATAAAGGTGACCGGCAAGGAAGAGCGTCGCGGCATCTGTCTATCCCCAGCTGTGTCTGGCAGCGGCGAAAAAGGGAGACCCGCGGCGCACAGGTCCCGGCATCAATCGAATGCCGTGGACCGCGCGCCGCAGGGGAGGATGGCTTATTTCTTCACCAGTTGGTTGGCATAGGCATCAAGCTCGTTGAGGCTGCCTTTGATGTCGGTGCGCGTGCCGGCAATCAGCTCTTCGAGGATAATGCCCCAGCGGTCACCGAGATCCGGCCAGCGTGGATCCTGCCAGAAGTTGACCGCCGTGACCTTGCCGGTTTCGGCGAGCGCCTGGCCGAGGTCGGCGCCGTAGATGTCGGCGAATTCCTTGCTGGACAGGATGCTGGTGCGGTTCAGCTCACCGAACTGGTGGGCGTCGAGCCGGCGCTTCTCGTTCTCCTTCGACGTTGCCCAGGCGATGAACAGGCCGGCGCATTTCTTCGAAGCGTCGTCGGCATTGGCTTTCGCCGCGATGGCAAGGCCATGGCCGTAGCCACCACCGGGAAGCGGCGAGGGCGGCGGCAGGAAGCCGATCTTGCCGACCACCTGCGAGGTCTTCGGATCGACCGCCATGCCCGACAACGGTGTCGATTCGACGAGGATCGCGACCTGGCCTGACAGGAAGGCGCCGGTCGATTCATCCCAGCTGCCGGTCTGCGTGCCGGGTGCCGAATCCTTGAACAGCTTCAGATAGGTCTCGGTCGCCTTGACGGCTGCGTCCGAATTAAAAGCCGGCTTGTCGCCGTCGAACCACTGGCCACCATAGGCCTTGAAGAAGGGCATCCAGCGCCAGACATTGGCGCCCGAACCGCGTGCGCCGCGCAGCGCGATGCCGTACATGCCCTTGTCGGGATTGGTCAGCTTCGGCACGTCGGCGATCAGTTCGTCGAGCGTCTTGGGCGGCTGGATGCCGGCGGCCTCGAGCACGTCCTTGCGGTAGACCATCAGATCGCCGCCGCCGGTCAGCGGCGCGAACCAGACCTTGCCGTCATAGGTCGCGACCTTCTGGCGGCCGGGATCGAAGTCGGCATAGTCATAGTCTGCCGGGTAATAATCGGCCAGCGGTACGATCCATTTCGATGAGGCAAACAGGGCAACGTTGGCTTCATCGACATAGTAGACGTTGTAATTGCCGACGGTGGACGCATCGGCGCGTGATTTGGCCCGGCGGTCGTTCTCGTTGAGATAGTCGATCTGGAAGCTGGCGCCGGAGAGCTTCTGGAACTCGGCCTTGGAGTCCTCCAGAAGCGTCAGGCCATCGCGCGGTTGCGCCAGCACCTTGACCGGCGCGGAGCAGACCGGCGCCTGTGCCAACGCGATGGTGGATACGGTAGCGGAAAGCATGAAAGCTGCGCCCAAGCCTGCAGCGAGCCGAATTGGTTTCATTGATTTTTCTCCTCCAGGAACACTCGCGGGAAGCGGAAGTCCTCGGGTCTGCGATCCTCACCATCGCCCGAGTGACATGCCACCCATCGCCAAAATGAGCAGTTGCGACGGGTCATGCTAGAAGCCCCGTTGCAGCAGACCTGTACTTTTATGCATTGTGCGGCGCAAAAACCGGCGCCCGCTTGCGATGCTTGTCACCTGAGTATCGATCGACGCCGAGATGGGAACTTCAGGGTGCACTTATGCGCGCAATGTCAGCCGCTGCCGCGACAGTCGGCGATAGGACGACGGCGTCATCTTATGCTTGCGCATGAAGGCGCGGTTGAAGTTCGAGATGTTCATGTAGCCGACCTGGAAACAGATCTCGGTGATCGGAATATCCGTGTCCGCCAGCAGCTTGCAGGCCTGCCAGAGCCGGAGCTTGGCGAGGTGGTCGCTGAAGGAGTTACCGGTGTTCTTCTGGAAGAAGCGCGAGAACGTGCTCTCGCTCATGCCAGCGAGTTCGGCCATCTCGGGTAGCTTCAGATCCTCGGCGAAATGCTGAAACAGATAGGTCAGCGTGCGCTGGATGATATCGAGCGAGGCGGCGTCGAGAAGCGGCGAAAAGTCCGGCGACGACAAGAGCTCGTATTCGTCGGTCTTGGCCAGGAGGTCGACCAGTTCGAGAAACAGGCAGAGGCGGGCAAGCCCATGCACCGCCCCCATCCGCTGCATCAGCGCGGCGCCTTCCAGCGCTGTGTCGCCGTGAAAAACCATGCCGCGCAGCGAGCGCCCGAGGAACGGCTCCAGTTCGCGCAATTCCGGCAACAGGCCCGCCGAGCCGCGAAGCCTCTGCGCATCGAACTGCAGGACGATGTCACGGCCTTCGATCAGCTCTCCTGGCTGCACCGCGGTGACCCAATCATGCGGCAGCCCGCCGCCGACGATGGTCAGGTAGCCCGGCCCGAACTCGCCGATATGATCGCCGACCAGCACCACGCCAGAGGATTTCCGGAGCAGATGGATTTCGTATTCTGGATGGAAATTCCAGACATTGCGCTCCCAGGGGTAGTCGTCGAGCCGCCACAGAAAGCTGTCACTGGCTTCGGTGACGATATGTTCGAAGGCTGGTGCGGTGCGCGGGATCGCGGCCGTGTTTTTTCGCTGTCTGAACGCCATCCATTCCTCCCGGCGGGTTCGCTGGCTGCCAGTCTCCAAGGCAATCCGTAACAGTCCGCGCCCGGCAAGGGAACGACCCAGTGGCACCTCTGGAATGACGCTGGCTCAATCGGTGCCCGCTCCTCCTCCCTTGCCTTCATGTCGCGTTTCGTCCAAAAGCTGACGCAAACGCCGCGAAACCGAAGGTTTTGCCGTTTGATACGCGGCTTCCGGCGCTTTGCCGACGTGCCGTATCTGGAAAGAGCGGAACAATGTCTGCGATCGAAGCCGGCGCTCGCGCGCCGGAAAACCTTTGGCGTCAGGAAATCAGGGCGACGCTGGCGCTGGCCTGGCCGATGGTGCTGACCAATCTCGGCCAGACCGCGATGACGGCCACCGACGTCATGATGATGGGGCGGCTTGGGGCGGATACGCTGGCCAGCGGTGCGTTGGATGCCAACCTCTATTTCATGCCGCTGATCTTCGGCCTCGGCCTGATGCTGGCAACGTCACCGATGATCGCCACCGAACTCGGCCGTCGCCGTCATTCGGTGCGCGACCTGCGCCGCACCGTGCGCCAGGGCCTGTGGCTGGCAATCTTGATCTCGATCCCGATCTGGCTCGTGCTCTGGCACGGCGAGGCTATTTTGTTGGCGATGGGCCAGGAACCGGCATTGGCGCACCAGGCCGGCATCTATCTGCGCTGGCTCGAATGGGCGGTGCTGCCTTTCTATGGCTATATCGTGCTGCGATCGTTCATCTCCGCGCTGGAGCGGCCGGGCTGGGCGTTGATCATCGTCTTCGTCGCGGTCGCCTGCAACGTGCTCTTCAACTGGGTGTTCATGTTCGGCAATCTCGGATTTCCGGCAATGGGTATCGCCGGCTCGGGTCTGGCGACCTCGCTGTCCAGCATGCTGATGTTTGTCGGCATGGCCGTTGTGGTGATGCGGGAGAAGAAATTCCGGCGCTATCGCTTGTTCGGCCGCTTCTGGCGGTCCGACTGGCCGCGCTTCAAGGGGCTGCTGCGGCTCGGACTGCCGATTGCCGGCATCCTTGCTTTCGAGGTGACGATTTTCAACGCGGCAGCGCTGCTAATGGGCCTGATCGATGCGGCTTCGCTGGCCGCGCACGCGATCGCCATCCAGATCGCCTCGATCTCCTTCATGGTGCCGCTTGGCCTCAACCAGGCGGTGACCGTGCGCGTCGGTCTCGCGCATGGCGCCGGCAATCCGGAAGGTGTGTCGCGTGCCGGCTGGACGGCCTTTGTTATCGGCGTCTCGTTCATGGCGCTGATGGGGCTGGTGATGATCCTGTGGCCGCATCTGTTGATCAGCGCCTTCATCGATATGACCAACCCGGCCAACGCCAGGGTGATCGCGCTTGCCGTGTCGTTCCTGGCCTTTGCCGCCCTGTTCCAGGTGTTCGACGGTGCGCAAGCGGTTGCCGCCGGCATGCTGCGCGGCCTGCACGACACCAAGGTGCCGATGATCTATGCCGCGATCGGCTATTGGGGCGTCGGCCTGCCGCTCGGCGTGCTGCTCGCCTTCCATTTCGGCTTCCACGGCGTCGGCATCTGGATGGGCCTGTCGACAGGACTGGCCGTGGTGGCGGCGTTGCTCTTGGCGCGCTGGCTGCGGCGCGACCGGATCGCGCCGTCACTGGCGTTCGGGCATTGACGCGGGAAATACCGCTCGCACTTCATTCATACTGCCCGGACGGATGGGATCTGAGATAGGCGATGATATCCGCGCGGATCTGCGGATCGCCTATCGAGATGCCCATCCGCGTCCCGGGCAGCAACCGACCGGGTCCGGACAGCCACCAGTCGAGCAGCTTTTCCGACCAGATGAATTGCCCCTGGCGCAAAGCCTGGCTGTTTTGAAAGCCGGCAACGGACCCTACGCGTCTGCCGTAGACATCGCCAAGGCGAGGGCCGAAGCGGTTCTGTGTGATCGAGTGACAGCTCGTGCAACGCTCCTCGAAATACCCACGCCCGCTGGCAGCATCTCCCTTGGACGCGGCGGCAGATGCCGCCCGCGCAACGGTCAATGCTGGTGAAGCGATTGTGAGCAGCAAGGCTCCAAACGCGAAACTGCGGGCAAAGAGAGAAGACAAAGCCATAGTGTCGACCTTAAATATGAGGGTTTATCACGTTATATAACGTGATAAACCCTCATATTTAATCCGTCAAGTGCACCGCCTACTGCTTCAACACAGCCAGGAAATCGGGCACGTCCTTGAGCGCCGCCGCACGAGCGGCCGGATTGAGGCCTGCATGCGCAACACCGTCGTCATTGGCGGTGAAGGCCAGCCCATGCAGTTCGTGAAGCTTCTGCGCCTCATTGTCGAAATCATGATAGGCGCCGGGGTAGAGGATGAGCTTCACGCCATCGGGGTTGGCGGCAGCCAGCGTTTTGCACGGCTTGGCCGGTGTCCAGTCATCCGCTTCGCCCATCACAATCAGCAGCGGCATACGCGTCGCCCAATCGCCCTTGTCGGCCAGGGCAGTGCAACCCGGGTAGAACGCGACCGCGGCGCGAAAGTCCGGCGAATCCGGCTTCGGCGTGTCCTTCGGACGGACCGTGTAAAGCACGGTTGAGCCGCCATTCGACCAGCCAAGCAAGGCGATGGCATCGGGCTTCACATAGGGCAGCGTCTGCAGATAGCGGCGGGCGGCGTTGGCATCCTCCACCCGCTCGCGATACGGTTCGACCTCCCGGTCGCCGTTCTTGCATTGCGGTCCAAGGTCGCGGGACCCGTAGCTGTCCGGAAAGATCACGACATAGCCGAGAGCCGCCAGGCGCTGGCCCCAATCGGCATGGCGCGGGCTGAGCTTGGTTCCGTCCTTGCTGCTCCACAGGCCACTGCAGCCATGCATGGCCACAACAGCCGGAAACGGCCCCTGCCCTTGCGGCTTGAACAGCACTGCGTCCAGCGTCGCCGGCTCGTTCTTGCCGTCGGCCGGGATGCTGATGCTGTGGGGGGTCTGATCAGCTGCTAAAACCGGCTGGCCTGTCCAAAGGGCGAACAGGACCGCAAGAGCGACACGATATTTCGCCTGCATCGGCAAACCGCCCTCTTCGTCGAAAAGCCGTGACGCTCACAGTGACGCGCATGCCAGCCAACCACAAATCACGGTTGCGTGGCTTAGCGGGCAGCCGCTCGTCTCTCCAGCGAACGCGCATATTGCGTCAGCGGGAAGCACATGACGAAGAAGATCAGCGCCACCAGCCCATAGACCTTGAACGGTTCAAAGGTGGCGTTGTTGATGGCGTTGGAGGTGCGCACCAGCTCCTCGAAGCCGATGATCGAGGTCAGCGCCGTCGATTTGATGAGCTGCACCAGGAAGCCGACCGTCGGCGCGCGGGTGATCGAGAACGCCTGCGGCAGGATGATCAGCCTCAATTCCTGAAGATAGTGCAGGCCGAGGCTGGCGCCGGCGTCCCATTGGCCACGCGGCAAGGCGTCGACGCCTGAGCGCCAGATCTCGGCGAGATAGGCGCTGGCGAAGAAGGTGAGGCCGAGTACGGCGGCCGTCCATGGCTCGATGCGCAGGCCCAGCATTGGCAGGCCGAAGAACATCAGGAACAGCTGCATCAGCAACGGCGTTCCCTGGAACAGGGCGATGTAGCCGGAGGCAACGCGCCGGCTCCATTTATTCTTGGATATCCTGAAAAACAGTACCGCCATTCCGACCACCGCACCGCCGACGAAGGCGGCCAGCGACAACAGCACCGTCCAGCGGGCGGCCAGCAGAAGATTGCGAACGATGTCCCAGAGCGTGAACTCGATCATGACACGCCAGCTCCGAGCGCGCGGCGTCCGCCGGTGACCAGAAGCCGGCGCAAGGCCATCGACAAAGCGAGGTAGACCAGCGTCACGACGAAATAGGTCTCGAAGGAGCGGAAGGTGCGCGCCTGCAGCATGTCGGCCTCGTAGGTCAGTTCGCGTACCGCGATCTGCGAGACCACGGCGGACTCCAGCATCATGATGACGATCTGGCTGGTCAGCGCCGGATAGATGATCTTCAGCGCCTGCGGCAGCACGATCTTGATGAACACCTGCCGTGGCCGCAGCCCAAGAGCAAGGGCTGCTTCCGTCTGCCCCGGGGGCACCGCGTCGAGCCCGGCGCCGACGATCTCGACCGTATAGGCCGCCATGTTGAGCGTCATCGCCAGCATGGCGGCCAGGATCGGATCGAGCCTGATGCCGAGGCTGGGCAGGCCGAAGAAGATGAAGAACAGCTGCACCAGAAACGGCGTGTTGCGCATCACCTCGACATAGATGGCGATGGCCCGCTTGAGCAGCACAGGGCCGTTTCGCCGCCCCGCGGCGCCGAGGATGCTGAGCAGCGTTCCCGCCAGCGTTGTCACGACGATCAGCAGGACCGTCGTGGCCGCGCCGTGCGCGATATCGCCCAAGGCACCCGGGAGCCAGGCAAAAGCCACGGAAACTCAATCCTTGAGGTTGTCGGGGTTGAGCGGCGTCTTCAGCCAGGCTTTGGAGCTTTCATCCAGCTTGCCGTCGGCCAGCATTTTGGCGACGGCATCGTTGACCGCCTTCTTGAGAGCATCCTCGTTCTTGTTGAGACCGATATGCGAAGGCGAGGTCAGAAGCTGGAATTTCTGCTCCGGCTTCAGCGCATCCTGCTTGGCCAGCACCTGGGCGCCGACATCGTTGCCGACGACCATCAGCTGGGTCTGGCCGGAGATGAAGGCCTGGATCACCGAATTGTAGTTGTCGAAGCGCTTGATGTCGGCCGAAGCGGGCGCGGCCTCGGTGAGCGAGGTGTCCTCGAGCGTGCCGCGATTGACGGCGATCGATTTGTCGGCAAGGTCTTCCTTGCCCTTGACCGTCATTGCCGCCGGTCCGATCACTGCGATGTAGTAAGGCGCGTAGGCGGCAGCGAAGTCGATGACCTGCTCGCGCTCCTTCGAGTAGCCGACGCTCATCAATATGTCGACGCGATGGTCGTTCAGATACGGGATGCGGTTCTGGCCGGTGACGGCGACCGGGTTCAGCTTCACCTTGAGCGTGTCGGCGATATACTGCGCGACGTCCATGTCATAGCCCTTGAGGCTCATATCGGCGCTGGCCGAGGAGAAGGGCGGAAAGTCGGCGAAGACGCCGACATTGATGGTGCCGGCTTTGGTGATATCAGCCAGCGCGTCGGCGTTGGCGGCCTGTGTGGCGAAGCCTAAGCCAGTGGCGCCCAGCACCAGGACAGCGGCGATGGAGGATCTGAGTGTCGAGTGGATCGTCATTGGTATTCCCCTTCTGGAAGCTTTTGATTGTTTGAGGCCGCCGCCGGCTCCAGCACGGCGGCCGCCTTTGCTACTTTGAATGTCAGGCTCCCTTGCCTGTGATTGCCGGGCTGAACACCATCAGGCTCAGGATTTCGAACAGCACCTGTGCCGCGGCATGGGCCGTGTTGGTGGTGGCGTCATATTGCGGCGCCACCTCGACGACGTCGCCGCCGACGATGTTGAGCCCTTTGAGGCCGCGCAGCAGTTCGAGCACTTCGCGCGTGGTCAGACCGCCGACTTCCGGCGTGCCGGTGCCGGGGGCAAAGGCCGGGTCGACGCTGTCTATGTCGAACGAGATGTAGGTCGGGCCATCGCCAACGATCTTGCGCGCCTTTTCGATGATGGCGGGGATGCCGAGACCGGTCACCTCCTCGGCATGGACCACGGTCATCCCTGACTCGTAGGTGAACTCCCAAAGATATTCGGCCGAACCACGGATGCCGATCTGGATGGTGCGCGTCGGGTCGAGCACGCCGTCGAGCACCGCGTTGCGGAACGGCCCGCCGTGGTGGAACTTGGTCATGTCGAACAGGCCGCTGGTGTCGCAATGGGCGTCGATGTGGATGAGGCCGACCGGCGCCTTCTTGCCGACGGCCTTCAGGATCGGGTGGCTGATCGAATGGTCGCCGCCGACCGACAACGGGATGACGCCGGCATCGACGATCTGGTTGGTGCGGCGCTCGATATCCTCATGGCTGATTTCCAGCCGGTAGCGGCTGCGGAACGGCGTGTCGCCGATATCGGCGACCCGAAGCTCATGCGTCGGCGCGCATTCCAGCACATGGTTGTAGGGGCCGATGCGCTCGATGGCGCGCAGCGCCCGTGGTCCAAAGCGCGAGCCCGGCCGGTTGGTGACGCCGAGGTCCATCGGCACGCCGATGATGGCCACCTGGAGGTCTCCGAAATCGGGATTCTCAGCCGCGATTTCGCGGTAGGGCGCGGCGAGGAAGGTCGGGATGCCGGAATAGGGCGCGAGTCTCGTGCCGCTCTTGGAGAAGATCTTGTCGGCGACCTTGCGGAACTTCGGGTCGAACATCTCGCCGCCATGGCTCTCGCCATACTTGCGACGCAACGCGTCGAGCTTGCCGCGATCGTAACCCATAGTCGTCCTCCTCGATTAACGCGGCCTTGCCATCGATGGCCTAGACGAACCGACCGTCATCCGGCCGGGTCGCTGTCCCGCTGGCTGCCTGCAGATTTCACGTCTTGATGCTTGTTCCGGGCTGAAGTGTCCGGCAGCCGCATTGAAAAATCAATTGATATTGTTAGGGTGTTTTCTGTGAGAAAATCTCACAAAGAAGTGGAGCACCATGGCCAAGCGCCTGCCACCCCTGAACCCACTGCGCGCCTTCGAGGCTACGGCGCGCCATGGCTCGCTGACCAAGGCCGCGGGTGAGCTGAATGTCACGCATGGCGCCATCAGCCACCAGATCAAGGCACTGGAGCAATCGCTCGGGGTCAAGCTGTTCGAGCGTGTCGGCCAGCGGGTCAAACTGACGCCGCATGGCGCGGAGCTGTTGCCGGCGGTGTCGACCGCCTTCGATGGCATCGCCGCCGCCACGCAGCGGCTGACACGGCCGGCAAGCAGCGGTGCGCTTTCGGTGTCCTGCGTGCCGGCATTGCTGCTTTTGTGGATGACGCCGAGGCTCGGCAGTTTCACCGCGCAATATCCCGACATCCAGCTGACCCTCATCCCCTCCAACGATCCCAGGGATATCCGCGCGCCGCATATCGATGTCTGCGTGCACTATGGCAATGGCAGCTGGGCCGATTGCTGGATGCGGAAATGGTCGGGCCTCGAACTGTTTCCCGTGGTCAGCCCGACCTTGATCAACAACCGGCCGATCCGCAGCATCAGGGATCTCGCCGACCATGTCTTCCTGCATGGCGATGACGGCCGCGAATGGCACACCTGGCTGGCGACCGCCGATGCACTGGATCTCGAGCGCGGCCGGCGCCATTATCTGGGTGACGCCCGCATGGCGACCGAGGCCGCCGTGCACGGCCATGGCGTGGCGCTGGGTGACTCCGTGACGGCAAGCGCGTTGCTGGCCAGGGGCATGCTGGTCGCGCCGTTCAGCCTGTCGGTGCCGGCGGTCGATGAATTCTATATCGTCTGCCGCAACGAAATGCGGACCACGCCGATCGTGCAGGTGTTCATCGACTGGCTGTTTGCCGAGAAGGCCGGGGATGACGGCCGCGCCGACGCTCCGGTCGCTGGCCGCATCATCAGCCGCCGCAAGCGTCCGCAACTCAGGGTCATCGGCGCCAAGGCGGCTTCTTGACGCTGGACTGGAGTGGTTCCTTTTTGTCGGGCCAGCCCGCAAAGCGGGAGGCGCTTTCAAAAATTCAATGCTAAGAGGCATTTGCGGGGAGCGAGCAGCGAAGGCGGCATCGAGATATGGCAAAGACCGATATTGCGCGGCGCGTCTACAACCACACCTGGAAGCTCGACCCGATCGTGCGCAGTTTGCTCGACACGGATTTCTACAAGCTTTTGATGCTGCAGATGATCTGGGGCATGTACCCTAAGGTCGAAACCACCTTCTCGCTGATCAACCGCACCACTTCGGTGCGTCTTGCCGACGAGATCGACGAAGGCGAATTGCGCGAACAGCTTGACCATGCCCGTACCTTGCGCTTCTCCAAGAAGGAGATGATCTGGCTGGGCGGTAACAATTTCTACGGCCGCAAGCAGATCTTCGAGCCAGAATTCCTGGCCTGGCTGGAAGGCTTCCGGCTGCCTGACTACGAGCTGTCCAAGCGCGACGGCCAGTATGAGCTGACCTTCAGCGGCCCCTGGATGTACACCACGCTGTGGGAGATTCCCGCACTCGCCATCATCAACGAATTGCGCTCGCGGGCGGCCATGCGGGCCTTCGGGCCCTTCGCGCTCGATGTGCTCTATGCCCGCGCCAAGGCCAAGATGTGGGCGAAGACCGAGCGGCTGAAGGCGCTGCCCGGCATCCGCATTTCCGACTTCGGTACCCGCAGGCGCCACTCCTTCCTGTGGCAGCGCTGGTGCGTCGAGTCTCTCAAGGAAGGCATTGGCGAAGCCTTCACCGGCACCTCCAATGTGCTGCTGGCCATGGACAACGACCTCGAAGCGCTCGGCACCAACGCGCATGAACTGCCGATGGTGTTCGCGGCACTTGCCAATTCGGAGAAGGAGCTGAAACAGTCGCCCTACAAGGTGCTTCAGGACTGGCAGCGCTATTATGGCGGCAACCTTTTGATCGTGCTGCCCGACGCTTTCGGCACCGCCTCCTTCCTGCGCGATGCGCCGGACTGGGTGGCCAACTGGACCGGTTTCCGTCCCGACAGTGCACCGCCCATCGAAGGCGGCGAAAAAATCATCGACTGGTGGCGCGAGAAGGGCAAGGACCCCAGGCAGAAGCTGCTGATCTTCTCCGACGGGCTCGAGGTCGAGACGATCGAGGAGACCTACCGCCACTTCAAGGGCAAGGTGCGCATGTCGTTCGGCTGGGGCACCAATCTGACCAATGATTTCGAAGGCTGCGCGCCGATCGAAACCAACAGTCTCGACGCCATATCGCTGGTCTGCAAGGTCACCGAGGCCAATGGCAGGCCGGCGGTGAAGCTCTCCGACAACCCCGCCAAGGCGACGGGGGATCCGGAAGAGATCGAACGGTATATCAGGATTTTCGGCCAGAAGGACCGCGTGGAGCAACTGGTCAAGGTCTAAGAGTGGCGGGCTACCGGCATCGCCATACGAGACAGCAAAGTTGGATAGGCTGAGTTCCTTGGCGCCCCCCTCTGTCCTGCCGGACATCTCCCCCTCAAGGGGGGAGATTGGCAGTTTCTCTGCCGGCGCTTCCCTTGCGACACTGGAGATTGGCGAAGGCGAAAATGACAGCATGATCTCCCCCCTTGAGGGGGAGATGTCCGGCAGGACAGAGGGGGGCACCGTAGAGTGCCGTCTCCACCGGTTAGCTTTCGGCATTGCATCGTTGGCCCCCCTCCCCACCCCCGCCTTCGCTCATGCTTCCGACCGCGGCCACGTCCTGCTCCTCCCGACCGGCTACTACCTGATCGGCGGCGCGTTCGCCGTGGCCGTCAGCTTCCTCGTGCTGGCGCTACTGCCTGCGGCTTCCCTTGACCATTTCTGGCGCCGACGCCTGCCGCTTTTCGCCTTTGGCGACAGCTTCCGCACGGTCATCAGCCTGGTATCCTTTGCCGGCTTTGCAATTCTCATTGCCGCCGGCCTGTTCGGCAGCCGCGACCCGCTTTCCAACCCGCTGCCGCTGGTGATCTGGACACTGCTGTGGGCCGGCCTCACACTGTTGCAAGGCGTCTTCGGCGACCTATGGTCCTGGCTCAACCCATGGTACGGGCCGTGGCGGCTCGCCTCGCGCCTGTTCAGCGCAGGCGACAAAGGAGCACGGCGCCTCCCCGTATGGGTCGGCTGCTGGCCGGCGGTCATCCTGTTTTTTGCTTTTGCCTGGTTCGAGCTGATCGATCCGGCACCCGACGATCCGGCACGGCTCGCCTTCGCCGCCGCCCTCTACTGGCTGATCACCTTCCTCGCCATGCTGGTGTTCGGCTATCCCCAGTGGAGCCGCGGCGGCGAGTTCCTGACGGTCTTCTTCTTGATGGTGGCGCGTTTCGCGCCGGTCGAACGCGACGAGAGAGGCCGCCTTGCACTATGCTGGCCGGGCGCCAAGCTGCTGGCGGCGGAACCATTGCCGCCCAGCGGCATCGCCTTTCTCCTATTGGCCTTGTCCTCGGTGTCCTTCGATGGCCTGTCGAAAACCTTCTTCTGGCTGGGCCTGTTCGGCGTCAATCCGCTCGAATTCCCGGGCCGCACCGCAGTGATCGGCAGCGGCACGTTCGGGCTCGTTTTGACGTTCGTGCTGCTTGCAGGAGTGTTCCTTGTCGCCGTTTGGCTTGGCCAGCGCCTGGCCGGCAGCGATCAGCCGCTCGCCCGGGCAGCCGGCCTTCTGGTCTGGTCGATCGTGCCGATCGCGCTCGCTTACCATGTCGCGCACTATCTGACGGCGCTGCTCGTCGACGGGCAGTATGCGCTTGCCTCCCTGTCCGACCCGTTCGCGCTGGGCTGGAACCTGTTCGGCACCGCCGACATGCAGGTCGAGGCCGGCATCGTCGCCGGCGCGGAGTCTGCCTGGTGGCTGTGGAACATCCAGGCCGGAGCCATCATCCTTGGCCACGTGCTCGCCGTCCTCGTCGCCCACGGCTTTGCCTGGCGCCTGCATCCTCAACCGGCCCGTGCCGCGCTCAGCCAGTTGCCACTCACGCTGCTGATGATTGCCTACACGGTCTTCGGCCTCTGGCTGCTCGCCACGCCGACAGTCGGCTGAGCCCTTTTGTGCTGGAAAAATAAACCGGCATTCCCATGGGGAACCGGCATTGCCGTGTCCCGACTTTGGTGATTTAGTTTGTACACATGCGATTTTGGCCCTCTGCGAGGAGTGGTCAACTCCGCTACAGCCATTGGTCAAAACTCAAAAACAGGGGAACTGCCGTGACTGACAAGAATGGGTTTTTCGATCTCAGCAAAACCAGCCTCACCCGCCGCACGGCGCTGAAGGGTCTGGCCGCGGGCGCCGGCCTTGCTGTCGCGCCAGGCTTCGTCCGCTATTCCCAGGCGCAGAGCTCAGCGCCAATCAAGATCGGCTTCCAGTCGCACCGCACCGGCATCGGTGCCGCCTATGGCCGCTGGTACGAGAAGACCACCGCCGCCGCGGTCAAGGCGATCAACGCCGCCGGCGGCATCAATGGCCGTCAGGTCGAGGTCATCATCGAGGATGACGGCACCGATCCCGGCCGAGGCGCGGAAGTGGTCGGCAAGTTCGCCACCCAGCACAAGACCGACATTGTCTTCGGCACGCTGTTCTCGCATGTCGTCATCGGCTCGGCGCCGGCCGCGGGCGAAAACAAGATGCCCTATTTCGTCGTCAGCGAAGGCCACCACGTCGCCTCGACCAAGCTCAATCGCTACGTCTTCCAGCCCGGCATCACCGATGTGAAGAGCCAGATCCAGTCGATGGCGCCGTGGATCGCGGCCAATGCCGGCAAGAAGGTGACGCAGATCTTCCCCGATTTCGCCTTCGGCTACGACCACCGCGACTACCTGCCGCCGGCACTGAAGGTACAAGGCGCCGAGGTCATCGCCCAGATCGCCATCCCGCCGACGGAATCGTCCTTCACCAAATATTTCCCGCAGATCCCGCCCGAGACGGAGGTGATCTACCACGTCATGGTCGGCCCGGCCGTGCTCACCTTCGTCAAGGAACTCGGCGAGTTCTACGGCTCCAACCGGCCACAGCTGTTCGGCTTCATCGATTCGCTCGAAGCCACCGACATCAACAGCCCGGGCCTGGAATTTTTGGACGGCAGCCATTTCTGGGAAGGTTCGCCACGCTACGCGCAAGCCGATGATTCCGAGGCGCAAAAGGCCTATCGCGCCGCCGTCGGCATCGACGACAATGGCGCGGCTGTCGGCGACCCCAAGGATGTCTCCACCGCCGCGCACATGTTCGGCTGCTGGGAGACACTCTATGTCGTCAAGAAGGCGATGGAAGATGCCGGCTACAAGGGGCCGGAAGACCGCGCCAAGCTGGTCGAGGCGACCGAAGCGCTGACCGCCTTCGCCGAAGGCCCGGAGCATCCGCAAGGCGCCAAAACCTTCAACGGCAAGATCCACCAGTGCTTCGGCATCCAGAACATCTCCAAGGTCGAGGGCGGCAAGCTGAAGGTCGTCCACAAGACAAAGATCGAGGACGGGCTTTACGAGGCCGAAGGGGATTACACGACGCAGGCGCTTTAGGCTCATTCAAGTCAGCGTGAGCGCCAAGGCACCCCCCTCTGTCCTGCCGGACATCTCCCCCTCAAGGGGGGAGATCGGCAGTTTCAATGCTTCGCCCGCTCTTGCTACGGCGGGGATTGGCGAAAACCGCGAAGTCAGCCAATCTCCCCCCTTGAGGGGGAGATGCCCGGCAGGGCAGAGGGGGGTGCCTCGTGCATCCCTCGGTGCCTAGCCCATGCACTTTGGACCCCACCTCCTCCTCGCCGCCCTCGAAGGCCTCGTCACCTCGGCCGTGCTGGCGCTGACCGCGCTCGGCCTCTCGCTGGTGTTCGGCGTCATGCGCGTCGTCAATGTCGCGCATGGCGAGTTCTTGATGCTGGGCGCCGTGCTCGCCTGGGCGATCACCACGGCGATCGGTGGCCATCCGGCGCTCGGCTTCCTGGCGGCACTGGTGATCGCGCCCTTGATCGTCGGCGCCATTGCGCTGGTCGCGGAACGGTTGGTGCTGCGCCGGCTCAACTACAATCCGGAAGCCACCATCGTTGCCACGATCGGCATGCTCTACATCATCCAGCAGCTGGCGCTGACCTTCTATGGTCCGGAGGCGCGGCCCGTCGAGCCGCCGTTCAGCTATCGCATCCTTTTGCCGTGGTTCGGCTATTCCGGCTACAAATTATCGATCATCGCGGCTTCCGCGCTCATCTTGATCGCGACCTGGCTGGTGCTGACGCGCACCAGGATCGGCCTCATTATGCGCGCCACCCAGTATGACAGCGAGACGGCGCAAGCCTTTGGTATCCCGGTCGGCCGCGTCTATGGCGGCGTCTTCGCGCTTGGCGCCATGCTGGCGGCGATCGCCGCGGTGCTGATCGTGCCGATCAGCCAGGCGCATTATCTGATGGGGCAGGATCCGCTGCTGCTCTCCTTCATCGTCGTCATCATTGGCGGTCTGGGCTCCCTGCGCGGCACCGTCGTCGCCGCCGTGCTGATCGGCATGTCCGATGGCATTGTCTCGATGTTCTTCTCGCCGACCTTGGCCAAGATCATCGCCACGCTGCTGGTCGCTATGGTGCTGGTGTTCCGGCCACAGGGCCTGTTCGGGACGGCATCGCGATGAGCGAAGCTTCGCCGGCAAAGGCCTATGCGCTGCATCTCGGCGTCATCGCCCTACTCTTCGTCCTGAGCTTCCTGCTGCCGGACTACTATCACGGCTTGCTCGCCCGCATCATGGTGCTGGCGGTCTTCGCCATGGGCTACAACATGCTGTTCGGCTATGTAGGCCTGCTCAGCCTTGGCCATGCCATGTTCTTCGGCGCTGGGCTTTATGGCGCCGGCCTTGCAGTCATCCAGCTCGGCTGGGGCGTGCCGCTGGCCTTCGTCAGTGGGATTGCCTGCGGCGCGGTGCTGGCGCTGGTGATCGGTCTCCTGGCACTGCGCACCACGGGCGTGGCCTTCATGATCGTCACCATGATGTTCGCGCAGGTGTTTTCCCTGCTGATCCTCTACTTCGCGTCGTGGACCGGGGGCGATCAAGGCATGGTCGTGCCACAACCGGCGCGGGTTCTCACTTTCGGTGCGACATCGCTCGACCTGACCAACCCGACTGTGCGCTACATGAGCGCGCTGGCGTTGTTTTCAATCGTTCTGCTGATCACGCTGGCCATTGTCCGTTCCCGATACGGCCGCGCACTGGTCGCCATCCGCGAGAATGAGGAGCGGACGAAGATGCTGGGCTACGACACCTTCTCCAACAAGCTCATAGCCGTCGTCGTCTCCGGCACCATCTGTGCTGCCTCGGGGGCCGCCTATGCGCTGCTGTTCGGCTATGTCGGATCTAGCTTCGCTTCGGTGCAATATTCGATCCTGCCGCTGCTGTGGGTCCTGCTCGGGGGTGCCGCAACGACGCTCGGGCCGCTGATCGGCACGGTCTTCATGTATTATGTCATCGACATCACCAGCGGCTACACATCAGCCTATCTGCTGATCGTCGGCATCGCGCTCATCCTTTTGGTGCTGTTCTTTCCCAAGGGCATTCTGGGCACCATCCGCCAGCGCTGGCTCGGATGGCTGCCATGATGCCGCTTTTGACCACCAAGGGCCTGTCGCGCAGTTTCGGCGGCCTGCGCGCCGTCGATAGTGTCGACTTCACCTTGATGCCCGGAGAGATCCGCGCAGTTATCGGACCCAACGGGGCGGGGAAGACCACCTTCGTCAGCCTGGTCAGCGGCCGCATCCAGCCCTCTTCTGGAGCCATCGTCTTCGATGGCGCCGACATCACCAGCCTGCCGGCCTATATCAGGGTGCGCCAAGGCATCGCCTATACGTTCCAGATCACCAGCGTCTTCGCCAATCTCAGCGCTTACGACAATGTCGCACTGCCGGTGCAGCGCACGCTGAGCGATGGTCGCTCGAAAGACGCGGTCAAGGCCGGCGTCATGACAGCGCTCGAACGTACCGGCCTGGCCGACCGCGCCCATATGCCGGCCGGGCAATTGTCCTATGGCCACCAGCGCCTTCTGGAGGTGGCGATGGGCCTGGCGCTGAAGCCACGCTTGCTTATCCTCGACGAGCCGACGCAAGGGCTGGCCGACAGCGAGATCGACAATTTCATCGCGCTGGTGCGTGAGATCGCCACGGACGCCACCGTGCTGCTGATCGAACACAACATGCCTGTCGTCATGCAGCTTGCCGACCGCATCACCGTCTTCAACGCCGGCAAGATCCTGGCGGAAGGCACGCCCGAGGCAATCCGCGAAAACGCGGCGGTGCAGGAAGCCTATCTGGGAACCGCCCCATGATTGAAGCGAACAAGGCGGAAAAGAGCAAGACGGAAGCCCTGGTGATCGCGGGACTGGACTGCTTCTATGGCGAGGTCCAGGTGCTCTATCGCCTCGACCTCGTGCTGAACCAGGGCGAGGTCCTGTGCCTGTTCGGCCGCAACGGCGCCGGCAAGACGACGACGCTGAAAGCCATCATGGGTCTTGTCCCGGCGCGTGCCGGCTCGATCAGACTCGCCGGCCAGGAATTGACCGGCCTGCCGGCGCATGAGGTGCCAAAGGCAGGCGTCGCCTATGTGCCTCAGGGAAGACGGCTGTTTGCCGAGATGACGGTGGCCGAAAATATCGAGGTCGGGCTGATGGCGCGAGGCAAGGGCAAGGCGGTGCGGGAAAAGGTGCTCGACCTCTTCCCCTTGCTGCGCCAGCGGCTGAGGCAGCGCTCCGGCACCTTGTCGGGCGGGGAGCAGCAGATGCTGGCGATGGCGCGTGCGCTCTGCCTCGAACCGCAGGTGCTGCTGCTTGACGAGCCCACCGAAGGACTGATGCCGTCGATGATCGCAAAAATCCGCGAGACGGTGTCGACGCTGCGCGACATGGGTGTCTCGACCATTTTGGTCGAGCAACGGGTGGACGCAGTGCTATCGGTCGCCGACCGGGTGTCGTTCATCGAGAACGGTCGCAACCGCGAGACGGTCGACGTCGAGGAATTGCGCGCCGATCCATCGGCCGTCAGGCGCTATGTCGGTGTCGGTTGATCAGCCGAAAAACACAAAGCCCGCGACCAGAAATGTCGGGATCAGCACCAGCCCGGACCAGAGCATGTAGCCGAAGAAGCCTGGCATCTTGACGCCGCGATGCCTGGCGATGGCATAGACCATGAAGTTGGGCGCATTGCCGATATAGGTGTTGGCGCCCATGAACACGGCGCCCGCCGAGATCGCGGCCAGCGTCGAGGCGAACTCGGTCATCAGATGATGGGCATCGCCGCCGGCGAGCTCGAAAAACACAAGATAGGTTGGCGCGTTGTCGAGGAAGGACGACAACGCGCCGGTCAGCCAGAAATAGGCGAGGTCGTTGGGCTGACCCGAGGGAGAGCTGACAAGGGACACCACCGGCGCCAGGGCCCCTTCATGGCTTGCCCGGAGTATGGCGATGACCGGCACGATGCAGATGAAGATGCCGGCGAACAATTTCGCCACCTCCGCGATCGGCCCCCAGTTGAAGCCGTTGGCTTCGCGGTGGCTCTTGTAGGACAGGGGAAGCGACAGCAAGGCCAGCACCAGGATGATGGCGTCGCGCACCAGGTTCTGCAGTTCCAGGCCGACCCCGAACACGGAAAAGCTCACGCCCGGCTTCCAGGCCGCCGACAGCAGGATGGCGCCGATGACGCCGGCGAGCAGTGGAAGATTGGCCAGGCCGCGCAGGCGCACCTTCGTATCCGGCGTCGGATCCTTGATTTTCGGCGCGCCGTTTTCGCGTCGGTGCAGGATGATGTCGATGACCAGGAACACCGCCAGCACGACGAGGCCGACGAACAGCGTCTCCCGGTAGAGATTGGTGGTGGTCCAGAAGAAATCGACGCCGCGCAGGAAACCGACGAACAGCGGCGGGTCGCCCAGCGGCGTCAGGGAGCCGCCAATGTTGGAAACCAGGAAGATGAAGAAGATGACAACATGGGCGTTGAGCGGCCTGTTGTCGTTGGCGCGAAGGACCGGCCGGATCAGGATCATCGAGGCGCCGGTGGTGCCGATGACCGACGCGAGCAGCGCGCCGGCCAGCAGCAACCCGGCATTGACCAGCGGCGTGCCGTGGATGTTGCCGGCCACCAGGATGCCGCCCGAAATCGTGTAGAGCGCAAACAAAAGGATGATGAAGGACATGTATTCGGTGAGCAGCGCATGCAGCACCGCTTCGGTCGCCGAAGGGATGCCGAAGGCCAGTGCCAGCGGTACGATCACCAGCGCTGCCCAGAACGCTGCGATCTTGCCGTAATGATGCTCCCAGACATGGTGGAACAGCAGCGGACCAGTGGCGATCGACAGTAGCAGGCCGGCAAAGGGCAGTGCCCACCATAGCGACATGGTGGCGCCGGGTAGGCCGTGTTCCTCGGCGGCAAAAGCGTGTGCTGGAAGCAGCATGGTCGCGGCGATTGCAGCGCCCGCCATCACCCTCATCGCAACCGGCGAAAACCCTCTCGCAGCCCCCACGCCTGTTCAGTCCGACAACTGGTCTTCAAGCGTCACACCGGCGTCGCGCATGCGCTGCAGCATCGTCTCGAGCGAGCCGTTGAGATCGATGGCGCGGCAGGCGTCGAGCCGAACCGTGGTCTTGAACCCATGGCTGACCGCGTCCAGCGCCGAAAAGCCGACACAAAAATCGGTCGCCAGGCCGACCAGGGTCAGCGTGTCGATGCCGCGCTCCCTGAGATAGCCGGCGAGGCCCGTGGGCGTCGTGCGGTCGTTCTCGAAGAAGGCCGAATAGCTGTCGATGTCGGGGCGAAATCCCTTGCGGATGACAAGTTCGGCCTTCGTCCAGGCAAGGCCGGAGTGGAAATCCGAGCCAAGACTGCCCTGAATGCAATGGTCCGGCCACAGCGTCTGCTGGCCGTAGGGCATCTCGATCGTCGAGAAGGGTTGCGCGCCGGGATGGCTGGAGGCGAAGCTGGAATGGCCGGCGGGGTGCCAGTCCTGCGTCAGCACGACATGGTCGGCGTGGCGGATCATATCATTGACCAGCGGCACGATCTCGTCGCCGCCGGTCACGGCCAACGCACCGCCCGGGCAAAAGTCGTTCTGCAGGTCGATGACAACAAGCGCTTGGTCGGCCATTGGGCCTCCTTCTTCTCTGTGTGGGCTCGGGCTCCAGTAGAAAGATGCCGCTGACGCGACCGGAGGCAGAAACTTGACCAGATGGCCGCCCGCGTCAACCTGCGAAGACGTAACAATCTCGTTGCATGTATCCCCGCAAGGATGATGGTCCAAACTCTGGCTTTGACAATTTCTGCCGGCTTGATATCATTTGCATACGAATGAGTTTCCGGGTGCAAACCGGCAAGACAATCCCAGGGTAGGCGCCCTGGGTGGGCCAATTTCGGGGAAGGCCCTATCTGGGAAGGCAAAGCGTGATCCGTTACGCGAAACCCACCACGGTCGATGAAGCGCTCGCGCTGCTTGGCGAGGGCGCCTGGCGTATCCTCGCCGGCGGCACCGATTTCTATCCGGCGCAAGGCACCAAGCCCCTCCGCGACAATGTCCTTGATATCAACGGCCTGGCGGCGCTGCGCGGCATTGCAGAGACGGACGACCACTTTGTCATCGGTGCGCGCACGACCTGGACCGACATCATCCGCTATCCCTTGCCGCCAGCCTTCGACGCGCTGCAACAGGCCGCGCGCGAGGTTGGTTCGCCGCAGATCCAGAACGTTGCTTCCGTTGCCGGCAATGTCTGCAACGCCTCACCGGCCGCCGACGGCGTGCCGAGCCTGCTCACGCTTGATGCCGAGGTCGAACTGCGTTCGGCAGCGGCAACGCGTTATCTACCCTTGCCGGAATTCATTCTCGGCAACCGCCGCACGGCCCTGCAGCCCGGCGAAATGGTGACGGCTATCCGCGTGCCTAAGCTTGCTGTCGCCGGCACATCGGCCTTCGTCAAGCTGGGCGCGCGGCGCTATCTCGTCATTTCCATTGCCATGGTGGCGGCGCGCCTGGCCGTCGAGAACGGCATTGTCGCGGATGCTGCCGTTGCCGTTGGTTCCTGCTCGGCTGTCGCCAAGCGGCTTGCCGCCGTCGAGACAGCACTGCGCGGATTGCCGGCCGATCACGGGCTCGCCGATGCGGTCCAGTCCGCGCCGATGGCCGAGCTGTCGCCGATCGCCGATGTACGCGGCAGCGCCGAGTACCGGCTCGATGCGGTGCGCGAGATCGTTGCCCGCGCCGTGTTGCAGGCCTGCGGACAGACAAGCGATCACGGAATGGTGGCGGCATGAACCGGGTCTGGCCTGAAGTCGGTGAAACACTGCCTGATCTTGGTGCTGTTCGGCGAGGCATCGGCCTTGAGCGCGCGGATATCGCTTTCGAGGTCAATGGCGATGCCGTTTCCGTCAATGTGCCGCCACTGCGCCGGCTGTCCCTGGTGCTGCGCGATGAGTTGCGGCTGACCGGCACCAAGGTCGGCTGCGACGCCGGCGATTGCGGCGCCTGCACAGTGCTGGTCGATGGCGATCCCGTCTGCGCCTGCCTGATGTCCGCAGCTTCCGCCGCCGGCGCATCGGTGACGACCGTGGAGGGGCTCGCCAATGACCGGCTGTCGGCGCTGCAAGACTCCTTCCTGGCCCATGGCGCGGCGCAATGCGGCATCTGCACGCCGGCGCTGCTGGTCGCGGCGACTGCGCTGCTGGACAAGAAACCGAGCCCGACCGAGATCGAGGTGCAGGACGCGCTGGGTGGTATTCTCTGCCGCTGCACCGGCTATCGGAAGATCATCGCTGCGGTCATGGATGCATCCCTCCAGTCAGCAAGTCTGGATTTCTGCCTGCCTCAGTCCGGCCACGCCGTTGGCGCGTCACCTGTCAGGCTCGATGGCATGCCGAAGGTGACCGGCGGCGAAAAGTTCGGTGGCGATTCCTTCCCCGCCGATGCCTTGTCCGTGCTGGTGGTCCGCTCGCCGCACTATCATGCCAGCTTTGCCTTCGGCGACCTAGATGACTGGGCAAAGAGGCATCAAGGCATCGCTGGCGTCTTCACGGCGGCCGATATTCCGGGAAAGAACTGTTTCGGCGTCATTGGCCCATTCGCGGACCAGCCGGCGCTGGCGGAGGGATTTGCCCGGCTGCGTGGCGAAGCGGTTGCACTGGTCGCCGGCGAGCGCGAAGCCATCCTTGATCTAGACCTATCGGATTTCCCGATCCGCTGGAGCGAGTTGCCGCATTTTCTCCAGCCTGCCGAAGCTCAGGCTGCCGACGCCGCTTTGATCCATGAGAACCGCCCCGCCAATCTTTTGACCAAGGGCTTTGTCGAGCGCGGCAACCCCGAGGCAGCGCTTGCGGATGCTGCTTTTACAGTGTCTGGCGCCATCGACACCTCCTATGTCGAGCATGCCTATATCGAACCGGAAGCCGGCTATGCCTATTTCGATGGCGATACGCTGGTCGTCGTCGCCTGCACGCAAGCGCCTTATATGGACCGCGACGAGACGGCGAAAGTGCTCGGCCTTGCTGTCGACAAGGTGCGCATCGTGCCGACCGCCACAGGCGGCGGCTTCGGCTCCAAGCTCGACGTCTCGCTGCAGCCGCTGATCGGCCTTGTGGCACTGAAGACCGGGCGGCCGGCCGCACTCGCCTACACCCGTAACGAATCGATGATGTCGACCACCAAGCGCCATCCCTCCGAAATGAAGGCGACTATCGGCGCCGATGCTGACGGCCTCGTCACCGGCATGGTCTTTTCAGGCGATTTCAACACCGGCGCCTATGCCAGCTGGGGGCCGACCGTGGCGAACCGCGTGCCGGTGCATGCCTCCGGCCCCTATGCGACGCCGAACTACCGTGCCGAGGGCCGCGCCATCCACACGCATGGTCCGATCTCCGGTGCCTTCCGTGGTTTCGGCGTGCCGCAGGCCACGATCATGCAGGAGACGCTGTATGACGAGCTGGCCGGGAAGCTTGGCATCGACAGGCTCGATTTTCGCCTGAAGAACTGCCTTCGGAATGGCTCCGAAACGGTTACCGGGCAGAGACTGGAATCCGGTGTCGGTATCTTCGAATGCCTCGACTCCCTGCGGTCGCATTGGGCCCGCGCAACGGCCGACGCCGATATATTCAATATATCTAATATAAATAGAAAACGCGGCGTCGGCATCGCGTCCTGCTGGTATGGCTGCGGCAACACCTCGCTGCCCAATCCGTCGACGATCCGGGTCGGCATCTCGCCGTCGGGTGAGGTCATCCTGCACCAGGGCGCTGTCGATATCGGCCAGGGCTCCAACACCGTCATCACCCAGATCTGCGCCGACGCGCTTGGCCTGCCGCTGGAAAGATTCCGGCTGAAGAGTGCCGACACGGCGATAAGTCCCGATGCCGGCAAGACCTCGGCGTCGCGCCAAACCTTTGTCACCGGCAAGGCGGCCGAAAAGGCCGGGCGGGCCTTGCGCGAAAAGATACTGCGCTTTGCCAACGTCTCGGAAAAGGCATCCCTGCAATTGGACGGTTTGGCAATCGTCATCCGCGAGGGCGAGGCTACCCGCCGTATCGATCTCGCCGCGCTCGATGTGGATGCGGACGGCTTCGTCTTCCGCGCCGAGGAAACCTACGATCCGCCGACGCTGCCGCTCGATGCCAAGGGCCAGGGCAAGCCCTATGCCGTCTACGGTTACGGCGCGCAGATCGCCGAGCTGGAGGTCGATCTCAAGCTTGGCACGGTGAAACTGCTGAAAATCACCGCCGCGCATGATGTTGGCAAGGCGATCAACCCGCTGCTGGTCGAAGGCCAGATCGAGGGCGGCATCGCGCAAGGCATCGGCATGGCGCTGATGGAAGAGTATATTCCAGGCCGCACCGAGAATTTGCACGACTATCTCATCCCAACGATCGGCGACGTGCCGCCGATCGAGACCATCCTGATCGAGGTGCCCGACCCGGAAGGGCCGTTCGGCGCCAAGGGGCTAGGCGAGCATGTGCTGATCCCGACGGCGCCGGCAATCCTCAATGCCATCCGCCATGCCACAGGCGTGCTGGTCACCAAGGTTCCGGCGACACCGACCCGTATCCGCGCTGGCATTCGGGAAAAAGATGGGATCCGCGAAAAGGAGGCACGCGCATGAGCGAGCTTGCCGAGCGTTTTGAGACCCATGACCCTGGCGAGAAGCTGGTGGCGGAGAAGATCCGCTGCGATGCCTGCCCGGTGATGTGCTACATCGCCGATGGCCGCACCGGCGCCTGTGACCGCTACGGCAATACCGGCGGAAGGATCGTGCGCATGGATCCGCTGACCATTCTCGACCACGCGGCCGAGACCGGCGCCGCCATGGTGCCCTTTGTCGCAGAGGGCGAGGCTTGGGACGGCGAACTGGTCAACACCGGGCGCCGCTTCGTCACGGCGATAGGCGCCGGCACCACCTATCCCGACTACAAGCCGGCCCCGTTCATCGTCAGCCAGGAGGTCGAGGGCGTCGATCTCGTCACCGTGGTCACCGAAGGCATTTTTTCGTACTGCGGCGTCAAGGTGAAGATCGACACCGACCGTCATCTCGGGCCCGAAACGGCGATCGTCCGCTCCCAAGGCGAAGCGATCGGCCATGTTACGACCGGCGAGTATGGCTCGCAGATGCTGTCGCTGGGCGGTGTGCATCATCTGACCGGCGGCTCCAAGTCGGAAGGCCGCGCGACTTGCGACGCGCTGCTCAATCTGTGCAACCGCAAGCCGGTGGAACTGGCCATCGACGGCGGCGCCACCATCATCGTCGAAGCCGGCAAACCACCTGTCATCGACGGCAAGCAGGAGCACCGCATGCGCGTCGGTTGCGGCTCCGCCACCATCGGCATGTTCGCCACGCAATGGCGCGGCCTGGTCGACGAGGTGGTGGTCGTCGACGACCACATCACCGGCGTCGTCTCCGAGCATCAGGCCGGCAAAGTTCTGGGCTGGCAGGATACCGGGATAAAAATCATCGGCCGCCGGTCGACGCCGGGCCGCTATTTCAAGGTCTCCGAGCCCGGCCTCGGCTGGGGTGGCACCAGCATATCCGACCCGCTGTCGATCCTCGGCGAATGGAACGCCAAGAAGGGCGCTCGCCCCGGCCTGTCGCTGCTGATGGTTTCGACGACTGGTGAGCAATTCGCCTACTACGAACTCGATGATCATCTGAAGCCGGTCGAGAAACCGTTTCCGGAGCGGTTGCAGAAGTCGGTCAATCTGATCGAGGATAATTGCGAGCCGGCACTGTGCACCGTGCTGTTCATCGGCGGCGCCGGTGGTTCGCTGCGCGCCGGCGTCACCGAAAATCCGGTCAATCTCACCCGCTCGGTGCAAGGCCTGAAGACTTATGTGACGGTCGGCGGCGCGCCGGTCTATGTCTGGCCGGGCGGCGGCATCACGCTGATGGTCGATGTCACACGGGTCCCTGAAGGCGCCTTCGGCTATGTGCCGACCCCGGCGCTGGTGGCGCCGATCGAATTCACCTTGCGTCGCGACGACTATATCAGGCTCGGCGGTTACGAGGCTGAGATTCGAAGCGTCGATGACATCGTCGCCAAGGGTGGCGAATATCTCAATCCGCGCCGTGGCTCGGGTGCCGCGGCCCAAAATCCGTGGCCGCCGCTGGCACAGTTACGCCGTAACGGCTCGAATGGGGCCGGGTGATGGACGGCCCCCAGGCGCATTGGCTGCAGGACGGCAAGCGGCTGCATCTCAACCACGGGCCGATCGACCTGATCGTCGAGGCCTTTGGCGAGGCGGATGAGTGTCGTGCTGCCTACGCCCAGGCCATCGCGCGCTTCCAGACGATCCTGGTCGAGTTGGTCAAGGAGCTTCCCGAATTGCGGCTGCCGGCATTCTTCCTGGCGCCACGCACCTTTGAGGGCTCGACGGCACGCCGCATGGAGGCAGCCGTCATGCCCCTGGCGGAATGCTTCATAACACCGATGGCCGCCGTTGCCGGATCGGTAGCCGACGAAATGCTCGCAGCCCTGCTCGCCGGCCGCAAACTCGACCGGGCCTATGTCAACAATGGTGGCGACACCGCTCTCCATATCGGCAAGGGCCGGTCGATGGGCCTGGCGGTCGCCGGAACCGGCAACGGCATGGCCGACCGGATCACGATCCGTGCGGAAGACGGCGTTGGCGGCGTCGCCACCAGCGGTTGGCGCGGCCGCTCCTTCTCGCTTGGCATTGCCGACGCCGTCACCGTGCTGGCGCGGACTGGCGCCGAGGCGGATGCGGCGGCGACGCTGATTGCCAACGCGGTAGACCTGCCCGGCAGTCCCGCCATCAAGCGCATTCCCGCACAGGAATTGTCGCCCGACAGCGATCTCGGCCCGCGCCTGGTGACACAAGCCGTCGGCACGCTTGCATTTGGCGAAGTGGCGCGGGCGCTGGACAATGGCCTTGCCGTCGCCGAAGATTTTCGCCGGCGCGGCCTGATTGCCGCATCGGCGCTGTTTCTCGGCGGTGAGGCCCGCATCAGTGGCTCGGTTGCACTTGCCGCGCCCAACAAGAATCCTAGGGAGGAAATTGCCCATGCCTGAGTTCCCGATCCGCAAGATCGCCGTGCTGAGCGAAGAGATCTTTCATGAGGGCGGGCCGGTCGCGGACGTGCCGCGCCGGCGTGCCGCTGCCATGGCCGTGGTCAAGAACCCGTTCGCCGGGCGCTATGTCGAGGATTTGCAAAGTGCCATGGACGATCTGAAGCCGCTCGGCCTGCTGCTTTCCGACAGACTGATCGCCGCGCTGGGCGGCGACGTCAAGCAGATCGACGGCTACGGCAAGGGCGCCATCGTCGGCATTGCGGGCGAACTGGAGCATGGCGCGCTCTGGCATGTGCCGGGCGGGTACGCCATGCGCGAACGGCTCGGCGACGCCAAGGCGATCGTGCCGTCGGCCAAGAAGGTCGGCGCGTTCGGCTCGAAGCTCGACGTGCCGCTCGGCCATATCAACGCGGCCTATGTGCGCAGCCATTTCGACGCCATGGAAGTCGGCATCAGCGACGGCCCGCGCCCCGACGAGATTCTTTTCTGTCTGGCCATGACCTGCGGGCCGCGCATCCACAACCGCATGGGTGGTCTTGCGGCCGACGGCATCAAGGCCTGGGACGGGCTGCGGTGAGCGGCGAGGACAATCTGCTCAAACTGGTCGAGGCCGAAGAGCCTGAGGACCACGATTACCTCCTGCAGGAGCAGGTCGGCTTCATCCTGCGCAAAGCGCACCAGCGCCATGTCTCTATTTTCGCCGCGCATATCGGCGATTTGACGCCGCCGCAATTCGCGGCGCTGGCCAAGTTGCGCGATGTCGGCGAGACCTCGCAAAACCAGCTCGGCACCCTGATCGCCATGGATGCGGCGACCGTGAAGGGCGTCATCGACAGGCTGAAGGCGCGCGGCTTGGTCGAGCTCTCCAAACATGAGGTCGACAAAAGGCGGCTGCTGGTCAACCTCACCGCCGAAGGCCGCGACGCCATCGAACGGCTGATCCCGCTTGCCCACGAGATCACCAGGGAAACACTGGCGCCGCTCTCGAGCAAGGAGATCGCCACCTTCACGAAGCTGCTGGCCAAGCTGGCTTGAGGCCTGCCGGATTTCTGTTGCTTGAGATCGTGGTCAGGGCTTGAACACCCCTGAGCAAAGATCTTGCAGCTTCGAAAAGACGCCCTTGCCGCCTGAGATGACCTGTGTGCCGCTCTGCAGCACCGTCTTCGGATCTGCCTTCAGAACGGTGCCACCGGCCTCCTCGATCAGCAGCATGCCGGCCAAGCAGTCCCAGGCGTTCATGTGTTCTTCCACATAGCCAAGCAGCCGGCCCGAGGCCACATAGGCCAGCATCAGGGCGCCGGAGGCGTTGCGGAAGAAGACGCCGCCTTCGGCCAGGATCTTCTTGATCAGCACGGCGATATTGTCGGCCTCGGCCCGGTTCGAGAATCCGGTCCCCACCGAGCCCTCTTCCAGGCTGGTCGCCGCACTTGTCCTGATCGACCTGCCGTTGACGAAGGCGCCGCCGCCGAGCCTGCCGTGAAACGTCTCGCCCGTCGACGGTTCGTGGATGACGCCGACGACCGTCTCCCCATCCCTGGCGCAAGCGATCACCACGCACCAGGCCGGAATGCCGCGCACGAAATTGGCGGTGCCGTCGATGGGATCGATGACCCAGACATAGCCGGTCGCGCCCGCGACCGAGGCATGCTCCTCGCCGACGATGCCATCTTGCGGATAATCAGCGGCGATGGCCGCGCGGATGAACAGTTCAACCTCGCGGTCGGCTTGCGAGACCAGGTCCTGATGGCCCTTGCTCTCGATGGTCAGGCTGTCGAGGTCGCGGAAATATTTGAGGCCAAGCTCGCCTGCCCGCCGCGCCAGATCGATGGCAAACTGCGTGCGGGCGTCAAGATCATGTGTCACGGGAAAGCTCGCTCTTGCCTCTGGAGGCTCCGCACTTAGCAGAGCATCGCTACCGGCAAAAGGACCCCGCGAGACACAAAACGTCAGGCTGCCTGCGACAGCGATTTGTGCGCGTCGGCCAGGATCTCGAACGAGCGCACCCGGGAAGCATGATCAAAGATCTGTGCGGTGACCATCAGTTCGTCGGCGCCAGTGCGGCGCACGAAGGCATCGATGCCATGGCGGACCGTTTCGGGAGAGCCGACGACGGCGCAGGACAATGCCTGGCCGAGCATGGTCTTGGCCATCGGGTCGAGATCCCGATCATAGTTCTCGACGGGCGGCGGCAGTCTTCCTGGGCGGCCGGTGCGCAAATTGACGAAGGCCTGCTGCAGCGAGGTGAACAGCAGGCGCGCCTCGGCATCGGTGGGCGCGGCGAAAACATTGAGGCCGAGCATGACATGCGGTCTGTCGAGCTGTTCCGACGGCTGGAAGCGCGAGCGGTAAATATCCAGCGCTTGATCGAGCTCTGCCGGTGCGAAATGCGAGGCGAAGGCGTAGGGCAGGCCGAGCATGGCGGCGAGCTGCGCGCCATAGAGGCTGGAGCCGAGAATCCAGATCGGCACGGTCTGGCCCTCGCCGGGCACGGCGCGCAAGCGCTGGCCTTCCTCGGCCGGCAGGAAATAGCCCATCAGCTCGACGACATCCTGCGGAAAATTGTCGGCGCCGGCCTCAAGGTTGCGGCGCAAGGCGCGCGCGGTGTTCATGTCGGTGCCGGGCGCCCTGCCAAGGCCGAGATCGATGCGGCCGGGAAACAAGGCAGCCAGCGTGCCGAATTGCTCGGCAATGACCAGCGGCGCATGGTTGGGCAGCATGATGCCGCCGGCGCCGACGCGAATGGTTTTGGTGCCGCCGGCGACATGGGCGATGACCACGGATGTGGCGGCGCTCGCAATGCCCGGCATGTTGTGATGCTCGGCCAGCCAGTAGCGCTTGTAGCCCAGGCGCTCGGCATGGCGGGCGAGATCGAGCGAGTTGGCCAGCGACTGCGAGGCATCGCTGCCTTCGACGATCGGCGACAGGTCGAGAACGGACAATTCGGTCATGCGTTGGTCTCCACGATCTTCTTCTCACGCACCTTGGACTGAAAAGCCGTGCGGTCGGGAATGATGATGCCGAGCTGGCCCTGCAGCGTGTCGGCAAGTTCGGCGGCGGTGGCTATCTCTGTCTGCTCGGTACGGCCACCAATGTGATGGATCGACAGGCGATTGCCGCGCAAAGCGTAACGCCGGTCGGGCGCTGCGCGCGCCGCCACAACAGTCGTCAGGAAATGCGATATCGGGTTGGTCGACAGGAAGTAGCTAGTGACGGAATAGTCGACCTCAAATTGCGGCTGCAGATCGAAGCGGTAGAGCGAGCGCCAGTCGCCGCCGATGGCAGCCTGCAGGCGGAAATGATCGTCGACCTCGACAAGCCGGAACGTTTCGTGCGGGGTTTTTTGTTCCGCACCGGAGTCCAGCAACAGTGGTGCGGTCAGGGTCAGGCCGCCGAAGCCGACATCGGCGATATAGGTCCGGCCATCAAGCTCTATGCGCAGCAGCATGTGGCTGCGCGCGGTGATGGCGTCCTCGCTCTGACCCCAGAGCACACGCGCGGCGAGGCCGCTGACCTCAAAACCAAGCGCCCTCAGCGCATGCATGAAGAGGAGGTTGTGCTCGAAGCAATAGCCGCCGCGCCTGCCAAGGACGATCTTGTCCTGCAGCGCGGCGAGGTCGAGTCTAACTGGGTTGCCAAGGAACGGATCAATGTTTTCGAACGGGATTGCCTGCGGATGCAGGAAATGCAGCGCCTTCAGCGTGTCCAGCGATGCGTCCCGAGGACCGGCGTAACCGATGCGAGCGAGATAGGCGTCGAGATCGAAGGAAGGAATGTCGCTCATTGCGGAAGGTACCGGGCGTTGATCGGCCGGATATAGGCATTCGATCCCGCCGCCGCAAACAGCGTCCACCTTCTAGGCGGCGGCCTTGCTGTTCTCGTCCGTCGACTCCTCCTCTGCCACGGCGGTTTGCTGCGCGGCGAGGAAATTGCCGACATGGCTGAGCCCGTCGAAATGATCGCAGAACACCTTGATGACGACCAGAAGCGGCACCGCCATCAGGGCGCCGACGAAGCCCCACAGCCACGACCAGAAGGCGATGGCGATGAAGATCGCCACGGCGTTGATCTCCAGGCGCCTGCCGACCACCATCGGCGTCACGAACTGGCCTTCGACGATGTCGCACAACAGCACGAAGGCCGGCGCCAGGAGCGCGTAGGAAATGGTATCGAAGCTGATCAAGGCCATGACCGTGACCAGCACCAGGGTCAGCAGCGCGCCGACATAGGGCAGGAAGTTGAGGAGTGCCGCGGCCACGCCCCAGACCAGCGGGTTGGGCATGCCGAGCGCCCACAGGCCAAGGCCGATGACGGTGCCCAGACCGGCATTGATGATGGTGACGGTGAGCAAATAGTGTGAGATTTCACGCTCGACATCAAAAACGACACGCAGCGCCCGCTTCTTCTCACTGAGGCTGGCGAAGGACTGGATGATCTTTTCGTAGAACATCGTGCCCGAAGCGAGCAGGAACAATGAAAGCACGAAGATGATGGTGAGGCTCGTTCCCGCCGACAGGATGTTGCTGGCGGCGGACGACAGGATGCCGGACTGGGCAACCGCCACCTTCTGCACGCCGGGCTCCTGCGTGGTCTCGGTCAATTGCTCGATCTGATGCGAGACCTGCATGATCTTTTCGAGCGGACGCTGCAGTTGCGCCAAGCGCTCGGTGAGCTGCTGGCCGATCGATGACGTGTTGTTGATGAGGTCGATCACCGGACCGCTGAGCAGGTAGCCTGCGCTGGCAAACATGCAGATCGAGAGCAGAACCAGAAGAGTCGCCGAGATCACTTCGGGAATGCCGCGCTTGCGGAGCAGCCGCACGATCGGCGTCAATGTCAGGGCCAGCAGGAAAGCCAGGATGACCGGCATGAAGAAGGCGCGGGCGAAATAAAGCGCGTAGATGGTCATGAAAATGAAGATGCCGATGAGCAATGAGCGCATGAGATGGGTATCCGTGCGAGCCGCGACGCGCACGTCTTCAGCCTCTGCAGCACCTGCGCCCAAAGCGGCGGGTTCGGCTTTCATCACGGTCCCTCAACGGCGCACCGCAATTGGTGCGATCCGTCGACCAAAAACGCCGGCGTGGCTTCAAGGTTCCGTTAGCCGGCAGGCCCGCGTCAGCAGGCCAGCCATTGGCTCATCTGGCTCAGGCGACGGGCACTGCCATCGCAGGCGCGGATTTCGCCGTTTCCTTGCGCACGATCGGCGCCACCCGAGTGCCGTAGAGTTCGATCGCCTTCATGATCTTGGCGTGCGGCATGGTGCCGATCGCCATCTGCAGCAAGAAGCGGTCATTGTTGAAAATCCTGTGCTGGGCGACGATCTTTTCCGCCACCTGCTCGGGATTGCCGACGAACAGGGCGCCACTCGGACCACGCGACTGGTCGAAATGCGCCCGCGATGTCGGACCCCAGCCGCGCTCACGGCCGATGCGGTTCATCACTTCCGCCTGCGGACCGTAAAAGTCGTCCGCCGCCTGTTCGGTCGTCTCGGCAATGAAGCCATGCACGTTGATGCTGGTGGCGAGGCCCGACGGGTCAGCCTCGGCGCGCTTCGCGGCCTCGCGGTAGACATCGAACAACGGCGCGAAGCGGGCCGGCTCGCCGCCAATGATGGCGAGCGCCAGCGGCAGGCCGAGCGCGCCCGCGCGGGCGGCCGACTGGGGCGTTCCGCCAATGGCGATCCAGATCGGCAACCTGTCCTGGAGCGGCCGGGGATAGACACCGCGATCGTTGATCGGTGCGCGCAGATTGCCGGACCATGTGACCTTGACGCTGTCTCGGATGGCCAGCAGCAGATCGAGCTTTTCGGCGAACAGCTCGTCATAGTCCTCCAGATTGTAGCCGAACAACGGGAAGGATTCGATGAACGAACCGCGCCCGGCCATGATCTCGGCGCGGCCGCCCGACAGAAGATCGAGCGTGGCAAACTGCTGGAAGACGCGCACCGGATCGTCGGAGGAAAGCACGGTGACCGCGCTGGTCAGCTTGATGCGTTTCGAGCGCTCGGCAGCGGCCGCCAGGGCCACAACCGGCGCTGAGGCGGCATAGTCAGGCCGGTGATGTTCGCCGAGACCGAAGACGTCGAGACCGACCTGGTCGGCCAGTTCGACCTCCTCGATCAGGTTGCGCAGCCGCTCATGCGGGCCGATGGCGCCGGGGCCAGGCTGCGGGCTGACGTCGGCAAAAGTGTAAAGACCGAGTTCCATGTGATGTCATCCAGGTGTTGGGTTTTGCGGCTAGAAGCAATTCCAGGAAAAGTGTGAAACGGTTTTCCGTCCGGAATTGCGTCAAAGCAAGAAAAGAGCGGTTCACGGAAAAGGTGAACCGCTGACGTAGCGAGCGACCTGCCTCGCCGCCAGAGGCGTGGACGGTGAACAGTGCAGGTCGTTTTGCAGGGAAAAGGCGTCTCCCGGCTGCAACATCGCGGAATTTCATGGCTGGCATACCGTTTTGGCGCTTGAACTCTCGGTATTCGCGCGTATGTAAGCGTCGCGAATTGACTTCAGGGAAGTGGACTTGGCTATCTACAGGGAAAAAGACATTTTCGAGCGGCGCAATGCCGCGAACGAGGCAAAGAAGGCGCTTCTGGAGCGCTTCAAGTCGAAGCCGGCGGCAGACGATCCCGCAGTGCTGGCGCGACAGGCCGAACGCAAGGCAATCCTCGAAGCCCGCGAAATTCGTGAGGCCGAGAAGGCAAGGCTGAAGCAGGAAAAGCTGGCACGCGAGGCGGTCGAGAAGGCCGAGCGCGAGGCCGCGGCCGAAGCGGCGCGTATTGCAGCCGAAGAGGCAGCACAGGCTGAAGCGAAGATCAAGGAAGCCGAAGAGACCGAGCGCATTGCTCGCTTGCTGGCCGACGAAGCCGAGCGCAAAGCAAAACGCGACGCACGCTATGCGGCGCGCAAGCAGCGCACCGGCAGAACGCCCCCAGGCTTCTCCGCCCGCTAAGGCCTTTTCGGCCAAGCTTCGAAATTTGGAATCAGGGTCGCCTTGCAGCGGCCCTGAACGCGTTTGCATGAAAACAAAGCCTTGAGCTTCTCCGAGGCGGATCGTCCCAGCGGCGCACATCCTCGGGCCAATCCCGAGGGTGTGCGTTTGGACGCATCAGGCCGCGAACTTCAGCCCCATGATGCCGCAGACGATCAGCGCGATACAGGCCAGCCTGATCGCGGTGGCGGGCTCGCCGAGCAACCAGATGCCGAGCAGCGCCGTGCCGACGGTGCCGATGCCGGTCCACACCGCATAGGCGGTGCCGACGGGAAGCGCCTTCAGCGCCAGGCCAAGCAAGGTAAGGCTGACGATCATGGACGCGACGGTCAGCACCGTTGGTACCAGTTTCGAGAAACCGTCAGTGTATTTGAGGCCGATCGCCCAGCCGATTTCGAACAGGCCTGCGAAAAACAGAAGAATCCAGGACATCGGAAAACGCTCCATCCAGCATCGGGCCGGAACACAATCCGATCCGGGATGCTTGATCAATGATGGGCGGGTCGTCCCGACCGAATTTTCGGAGGTGCGAGGTCGTCCCCGCGCCAGAGGTATAGGCTTGTCCAAACGCCCGATCAACCCGGCGGCATTGCCTGACGCCGCCGGTGGGATTTCGCCGCGTTTGCCGAGGCCTACTTCTCTTTGATGCGCATCGCCTTGACCGGCGGCGCCTTCAGGGCGGGAGCGGCTGCCGGCTTCTTGGCATCCTTCTTCGGCTTGCGAGCTTCCTTGCCTGCCTTCATCGCACCTTTAGCCATGATTCGTTCCTCCAGTTGCGGGGAGTGAAGTGAAACAAGAGAAACGCTTTGCCGCAAGAGGGCAGCTTCTGTCACGACTGCCGGTCGGCCGCTTTCAACCGATTTCTAATTTGCTCGTAAACCATGGCGGTCCGTGCCATTGTCATTCTCGCACTGCAGCATCGATCCGTGCTTTCGCCGGGTGATCGTCAGGCAGGCGGTCAGGACGACAATGCGGATCCACATTGGCTGCGAGATGAGCTTCGACTTTCCGCAGGAAACGCCGCTCATTGCGATGCTCAATGTCCACTATTCCCGCGCCTCCGACCTTGAGCGCCCGGATTTTTTGACCTCCAACCCGCCGGTGCCGATCGAAAGCTACCGCGACAGTTTCGGCAATTGGTGCAACCGCTTCGTTGCGCCGCCCGGCCGGTTCACCTTCGGCACCGATGCGGTGATCCGCGCGCCCGGCACATTCGAGATGGGCGACCTGATGGCCTGGCAGCACGAGGTGCGCGACCTGCCGGCGGAGACGCTGCTGTTCCTGCTGCCCAGCCGGTTTTGCGAGAGCGACCTTCTGGCCAGCGAGGCGTGGCGGCTGTTCGGCCATACACCGCTCGGCATACCGCGCGTGCAGGCGGTTTGCGATTTCGTCCACAACCATATCGTCTTCAGCTATGGCAATGCGCGGCCGACGCGTACTGCAGCGGAAACCTACCGCGAGCAGAGCGGCGTGTGCCGCGACTTCGCGCATCTCGCCGTCACCTTCTGCCGGGCGCTCAACATCCCGACGCGTTACTGCACCGGCTACATCAGCGATATCGGCCTGCCGAAGCCATGGTCGAGCATGGATTTCGCCGCCTGGATGGAAGTCTATCTCGGCGGCCGCTGGCATGTCTTCGACCCCCGCAACAACTCGCCTCGCATCGGCCGCATCCTGATCGCCTCCGGACGCGACGCGGCGGATGTGCCACTGACCCATATTTTCGGACCGGGCACGCTTGCCGGCTTCAAAGTATGGACCGACGAGATCGTCGAATAGAAAGCGTTCCCGCCGCAAGTTCTCAAAGGTCTGAACGACCGGACGGTTCGCGCGTTGTGCTGCCTGTGGAGCTTCAGCCGCTGGGCGGCTACAATGGGCATCCTGAAGAGGACAAGGACGCATGGCCGGGCATGGCGGCTCGAAAACGGTCATCTACGCGGCGCTGGCCGGCAATCTGGCCATCGCGGTCACCAAGTTCGCCGCGGCCTTCTTCACCGGCAGCTCGGCGATGCTGTCGGAAGGCGTCCACTCGCTGGTCGATACCGGCAATGGCGGGTTGTTGCTCTACGGCATGCATCGAGCCGCGCGCCCCGCCGACCGCACGCATCCGCTTGGCCACGGCCGCGAGCTCTATTTCTGGAGTTTGATTGTCGCCTTGCTCGTCTTCGCGCTGGGCGCCGGTGTGTCGTTCTACGAGGGCATTATCCACATCATGGCGCCGGAGCCTGTCGCCAACGTCAAGGTGAATTATATCGTTCTCGGCCTGTCGTTCCTGTTCGAAGGCAGCTCCTGGCTGGTGGCGCTGAAGGAATTTCGCCAGCAAAAAGGCAAGCAAGGCTGGCTGCAAGCCGTGCAATCGAGCAAGGACCCGAGCGTCTATACCGTGCTGTTCGAGGACAGCGCGGCGCTACTTGGCCTGATCGTCGCCTTTGCCGGCATATTGGCGGCGGAGCTGCTGGAGATGCCGGAGCTCGACGGCGCGGCTTCGATCGGCATTGCGCTCATCCTCGGCGCGACAGCAATCTTTCTCGCTCGTGAAAGCAAGGGGCTGCTTATCGGCGAGCCGGCCTCTCCCGAAGTGCAGAAAAAAGTGTTGGCGATCGCCCAGCAAGATCCGGCGGTGCAACGGGCGAACGGCGTCCTGACCGTTCACATGGGACCGCAAGAGATCGTTGCCGGGCTCAGCATCGAGTTCGAGGATCACCTGACGGCGCCGGAGGTCGAGGCCTGCGTCGAGCGCCTTGAGGCGCTGCTGAAGAAAGAGATGCCGGAGATCACGCGGCTGTTCGTCAAACCGCAGACGTCAGGCACTTGGGAACAGCGTCGCAAGCTGATCGAGGCCGCGTCCAACTAGCCGCTGGACCATCGCTGCGCCGTTGCCCTGCCGCGCGGCCCCGCTAAGATCGGTCGATGGATTTTGGAGGAGCGAAAATGAAAATCGACGGCGGATGCCATTGCGGCGCCATCACATATGAAGCGGAGGTCGATCCGGAAAAGACCTCTATCTGCCACTGCACGGACTGCCAGCAACTGACCGGGACGGCCTTCCGTCTGACGGTTCCAGCGCCTGAGAACCATTACCGGATCACCCGGGGGACGCCGAAAATCTACATCAAAACCGTAGCGAGCGGCGCCAAGCGCGTTCAGGCCTTCTGTGCCGACTGCGGTTCACATCTTTACGCAACGTCGGTCGGCGATGGCCCGAAAATCTATGGGATTAGGGTAGGCACTGCGCGGCAACGCCAGGATTTGACCCCAAGACAACAGAAGTGGCACAGGTCGGCTCTGCACTGGCTTCCGGAATTCGAAGGCATGGCGACCGTGGAGGAGCAGTAGCACCTCTCGGGTGGAAAGCCGCCCAAGACAAGCGATTATGTGCTAGCCTCGCTCGCCATCAAGGGCGGGGACAGCCATGTTGGAAACGGACAAGCTTTTTGCCGGCTCGATTCCGGAAAACTACGACCGCTATATGGTGCCGCTGATTTTCGAGCCGTTCGCCACGGACCTTGCACAGCGAGCAGCGTCCCTTGCGCCCAGCGCCGTCCTGGAAGTCGCCGCGGGCACCGGAGTCGTCACCCGCGCACTGGCGCCAAAACTGTCCCCAGGCGCCAGTTATGTCGTGACCGACCTCAACCAGCCAATGCTTGACTATGCCGCCTCGCAACAGGCGCCCGACAGTCGCATCCAATGGCGCCAGGCCGACGCCATGGCGCTGCCATTTGAGGATGCGGCCTTCGATCTCGTTTGCTGCCAGTTCGGCGCGATGTTCTTCCCCAGCCGCCCCTCGGCCTACCGCGAGGCAAAGCGGGTCCTGAAGCCCGGCGGACATTTTTTGTTCAACGTCTGGGATCGCATCGAGGAGAATGTCTTTGCCGACGATGTGACGAATGCCCTGGCCAGGATTTTTCCGAACGATCCGCCGCGTTTTCTGGCCCGCACGCCGCATGGCTACCACGACACGGCATTGATCCGTGGAGACCTTGAGGAGGCTGGTTTCTCCAGTGTGACGATCGAGACGAGGGCCGAACAAAGCCGCGCATCGTCCCCGCGCATCCCGGCCGTTGCCTATTGCCAGGGAACTGTTCTTCGCACCGAAATCGAGGCCAGGGATCCGGGGAAACTGGACGCTGCAACGGACTATGCCGCAGCCGCGATTGCGGCCAGGCATGGCAGCGGCGAGGTTGCCGCCAAGATTCAGGCACACGTCATCGTGGCTGTGGCCTAGGCGGAAAATATCCGTTCAGTCGTCGCCTTCGACGACCCTCAGCCTGAGCTGCCCTGTCTTCGAATCGGCGACGCGGGCGCCGCCTGTGTCGATCTTCGCCGCGGGCGCCCGTGATGCAGCGTCGGGGCTGGCTTCGCCCTCGGCCTGTACACCGAACTCCAGCGCCTCTATCTTCTGGCCGCGCTTGGTTACCTTCGATGTCGAGACAAGGATATCGTCGATGTCCTTGGCCGACTGGCCGAAATGGACCTGCAGCTTGCGCACGCGCTCGTCGACGCGCGCGACATCCTCCATCAGCCTTATCACCTCGCCCTGGATCAGATGCGCCTGTTCGCGCATGCGGGCATCCTTGAGGATCGCCTGGATGACCTGGATCGACAGCATCAGCAGCGACGGCGAGACGATGACCACGCGGGCGCGATGCGCCTTGTGGACGATCGCCTCGAAATTCTCGTGGATCTCGGCGAACACCGATTCCGACGGCACAAACATGAAGGCGGTGTCCTGCGTCTCGCCCTGGATCAGGTATTTTTCCGAAATGTCGCGGACATGGATCTCGATGTCGCGTCGGAATGCTTGCGACGCGACCTTCTGCAGGTCGGCGCCATCGGCGGCGCGGATGGCGTTCCAGGCTTCCAGTGGAAATTTGGCATCGATGGCCAGCGACGGCGCGCCGTTCGGCATCTTCACCAGGCAATCGGGCCGGCTGCCATTCGACAGGGTCGCCTGGAATTCGTATGCGCCCATCGGCAGGCCGTCGGCGACAATCGCCTCCATGCGCGACTGGCCGAAGGCACCGCGCGTCTGTTTGTTGGAGAGGATCGCCTGCAACTGCACGACCTGGCCGGCGAGCGACTGGATGTTGCCTTGCGCGACATCGATGATCGCCAGCCGCTCCTGCAGTTTGGCCAGGCTCTCATGCGTGGATTTGGTCTGCTCGGTCATGGTCTGGCCGAGCCGGCCGGTCATGGCGTCGAGCCGCTGGCCGATGGACTGCGTCAGCTCCGCCTGGCGCGCCCCGAACACTTCGGCGATGGCGCCCATGCGACCCTGCATCTCGGCCTGGCTTTGCAATATGCCGGCCATCCGCGCTTCGGCATCGCGGGCATGGTCGGCTGCCTCCGCGGCAGCAACCGCACGCGCCTTGGCCGACCGCCACAGCGCGATGACCAGCGCCACGAACAGGCCGAGAAACAACAATGCACCGAAGGCCAGGGCATGGCCGAGCGTGATCGTGGTGGCGCCAAGCCGTGCCACAGGCTCCGAAAGGATGGTGCTCAGGTCATTCATGTGGACAGCATAGCCGATTCGGCCTGATCGCACAGATCAAAACAAGAACACGGCTGAGATGCCCCGGTTGACGCTTTTCGCCGGAGGTCTTAGGTGGAACGCCATGCCGATCAAGCCGCTCATCATCCTTCCCGATCCCATCCTGCGCCAGCTTTCCAAGCCGGTGGAGCGCGTCGACGCGCCATTGCGCGCATTAGCCGACGACATGCTGGCGACCATGTATGACGCGCCGGGCATCGGGCTGGCGGCAATCCAGATCGGCGAGCCATTGCGCATGCTGGTGATCGACCTCGCCAAGGAAGACGAGACGCCGGCGCCGCATGTCTTCATCAACCCTGAGGTCCTCAGCAGCGCCGAAGCGCGCTCGGTCTATGAGGAAGGCTGCCTGTCGATCCCGGATTATTACGCCGAGGTCGAACGTCCAGCTTCCGTTCGGGTGAAATACCTCGACCGCGACGGCAAGCTGCAGGAGATGGAGGCCGAGGGCCTCATGGCGACCTGCCTGCAGCATGAGATCGACCATCTCAACGGCGTGCTGTTCATCGACCACATCTCGAAGCTGAAGCGCGACATGGTGGTCAAGAAATTCAAGAAGCTCGCCAAGGACAGGGCACCGGGCAAGCTGGTGGGATAGCAGCTCGCGATGTTCATTTCGCCTTGTCCCTTTGCCAATTATCGAATTTCGTTGAGCATGGGCACAGTTTTTGATATCATTGATATCAATCGTTGGAGGTGCCCATGGGCGACATGTTGATCAGAGATATTCCCGAACCCTTGAAGCGCGAAATCGAACAAGCGGCGCGTAAGGGCGGCCAAAGCCTGTCAGGCAAGGCGATCGATCTTTTGCGTAAAGGCATGGTCGCGGAAAAGGAGCCAAAGCCGGAGCCGGGTCTTTCAGCATGGGACGCGATTCGCTCGGCATTTGTGGCTGAGAATGCGATTGGCGATGAATTTTCGGAGATCATGGACGAAATCGAAGCTGGCAGGAAACGCGACTTCGGCCGCCCAGCCGAGGATTTCGAGTGATCGTCCTCGATACCAATGTTGTTTCCGAAGCCAGCAAACCCGCGCCCGACTCGAATGTCTCCGACTGGTTCCGCAAACAGGATCTCCTCGCACTCTATATGTGCGGGCCGGTCATCATGGAGCAGTCTTTCGGTGCCGAACGGTTTTTGAACAAGACAGGATCGGACCGCTATGTTCGTGCGCTCGATCAGCTGGTTTCGCAGCAGTTTGCGGGTCGTATCGTGGAATTTTCCGGTTTGATCCCTCGACTTGCCGGCAAGCTGCGTGCAGCACGGGAAAGGATTGGGCGCCCGATCAGTCTTTCCGATGGTATGATCGCCGCAATCTGCCTCGCTCACGATGCAACGCTTGCGACGCGTAATGTCCGCGACTTCGACGGGCTTGACCTGAAGCTCGTAAACCCGTTTGAAGCTGGGGAATAAGCCGGCTCACGGCGGGCAAGCAGAAGACAGGATATCGGAAGAAGAATGCCCCTTCGCGTCATCTTCATGGGCACGCCGGAGTTTTCGGCGCCGACGTTGCGCGCCATTGCCGAAGCGGGACATGAGATTGCCGCTGTCTACACACAGCCGCCACGCGCTGCCGGCCGGCGCGGGCTTGAGGTGACGCCGTCGCCGGTACAGGGCGGGGCGGAGCGGCTGGGCATCGAGGTGCGGACGCCGACATCGCTCAAGGGCGAGGCCGAGCAGGCCGCTTTTCGTGCCTTGCGGGCCGATGTCGCCGTGGTCGTCGCCTATGGTTTGCTGCTGCCGAAGGCAATTCTCGACGCACCCGGGCTTGGCTGCATCAACGGCCATGCATCGCTCTTGCCGCGCTGGCGCGGTGCCGCTCCCATCCAGCGCGCCATCATGGCGGGCGACCTGGAAACCGGCATGATGGTGATGCGCATGGAAGAGGGCTTGGACACCGGACCGGTGGGATTGCTTGAAAAATGCGCCATCGAACCCGATATGACAGCCGGCGATCTGCATGATCGGTTGATGAGCGTCGGTGCTGCCCTGATGGTGGAAGCGCTGGCGCGACTGGAAAGGAACACCCTGACATTTACCGCGCAAGCGGCGGAAGGGGTGACTTATGCCAGAAAAATCGATAAATCCGAGACGCGTGTGGACTGGACGCGGCCTGCGGCCGAGGTCCACAACCACCTTCGTGGCCTGTCGCCCTTTCCCGGCGCCTGGTCCGAGATTGACATTGGCGGCCGCATGGAACGGCTGAAACTGCTTCGCTCGACGCTGTCTGAAGGCCTGTCGCTTTCGGAAGATTTGGGCGAGTCGGGAGGAATTCTCGATGACCGGCTGACGGTCGCCTGCGGGGCAGGCGCGGTCAGACTGGTCGAAGTTCAACGTGCGGGCGGAAAGCCCGCCGCCGCGTCGGAATTCCTGCGCGGAGCCAAGATCGTAAAAGGAATGAAGTTCTCATGAGCATGATGTCGATACGCGCGGCAACGCCGCGGGATCGCGAGGCCATTCGCCTCGTCGAGGAACACGCTTTCGGCCAGCAGGCGGAGGCCGGGCTGGTCGATGCGCTGGTGACCGGCGGCGACGCGATTGCCGAGCTGGTGGCGGAAGAAGACGGCCAGGTCGTCGGCCATATCCTGTTTTCGCGGCTGTTCGTCCAGAATGGCGGCAAGAGCTTTGCGGCCGTGGCGCTGGCGCCGCTGGCGGTGGAACCCTCGTTCCATGGCAGCGGCATTGGCGGCGCGCTGATCCGTGAGGCGCATATTCGCCTCAGGGATGCCGGCGAGACGCTGGCCGTGGTGCTGGGCGACCCGGCCTATTATGGCCGTTTCGGCTACAGCCATGCACGGGCCGAAAAGTTCGAGAGCGAATACCAGGGCGAGGCGCTGCAGGCACTGACCTGGGGCGATGCCCCCGAGGCCGGAAAGCTGGTCTACGCATCTGCCTTCACCGCTCTCGCCGCGTAGAGCAGCCCCCCGTTTCGTGGAAACGGTGGCCTGCTCTACCTCTTTGGTTTAACGCAATTCCGAACGGAAAACCGCTTCATACTTTTCCTGGAATTGCTCGAGGCGAGAGCTATAGCCGCAAATGCCGCGTTTTCGCCTCGACATCGAATATGACGGCAGCCTTTTCGCCGGCTGGCAGCATCAGGCCGACCAGCCTTCGGTGCAGCAGGCGATCGAGCAGGCGATCGAAAAATTCAGCGGCGAGGCGGTGCGGATGCGCGCCGCCGGCCGCACCGATGCCGGCGTGCATGCCACCGCCCAGGTGGCGCACGTTGACCTCGCCAAGGCTTGGCCTGGTGACAAGGTGCGCGATGCCATCAACGCGCATCTGCAGGCGGCCGGCGCGCATGTTGCCATCCTGAAGGCCGGCGTTGTCCCAGACGATTTCGACGCCCGCTTCTCGGCCACCGGGCGCCATTATCTCTATCGCATTCTCAACCGGCGCGCGCCCGCGGCCCTGGAGAAGGGCAAGGTGTGGTGGGTGCCGAAGCGGCTCGACGCCGACGCCATGCACGAAGCGGCGAAAGTCCTGCTGGGCCGGCACGACTTCACCACCTTCCGCTCGACCCAATGCCAAGCCAACAGCCCGGTGCGGACACTGGAGCGGCTCGATGTGAGCCGGCACGGTGACTTGATCGAGGTCAAGGCTTCGGCGCGTTCGTTTCTGCACAATCAGGTCCGCTCGATGGTCGGCTCGCTGAAGCGGGTGGGCGATGGCGGCTGGACCACTGCCGATCTCAAGGCAGCACTCGAGGCGCAAGACCGCGCCGCTTGCGGCCAGGTGGCGCCGCCCGACGGGCTTTTCCTCATTGGTGTCGATTACCCGGAATAGAGCTCGGCTCTATCCGGAATAGAGCCCGGAAAGGCTCTGAGCCCCAACATCGTCCGGCACGGTAATGCCAAGCAGCGCCTGCAGCCCGAACAGCACCAGCAGCGAAGCGATGAACATGCCGACGAAAACGGCGGTGCCAACCGCCGCGCCCTTGCCGATCGTGGCGTTGGTCATGCGCCAGGTCAGCACCATCGACAGCGCAAACAGCAACAGCGACACAAGGCTCGAGACCTGGCTCGCGGATGACAGGAAGAGCCTGATCAGCGCCGAGGGCAGCATCAGCCAGGCAGTGATGGCCGAAGCCCAGTTGCTGGCCACGACATAGTGGACGAAGCGGCCACCGATGCCGGCGCGCCGCGCGACCAAAGCGAGCGCGACCAGCGGCAGCACCCAGGAGCCGATATCGACCGTCGCCAGGCGCATCAGCATGCTGAAGCGGCCGGCGAAGGCGTCGGGATCGCCGATCTCGTTGGCGATCCCGACCCAGCCGACGATCAGCGCCGGTGCCGCAACAATGATGGCGAAAAAGGAATTCCAGAACCCGTCGGCTGACAGGTCGAGCAGGCGCAATCCGTCGGTCTTGCCGAGCATCAGCCGCCAGGCGCCGGTCAGCGAAGCTTGGGTCTCGTCCGCCGTAAGCATGCTCATCAGCCCTGTCCGAACCAGTCTTCGATGAAGCGCTGATAGATCCGCGTCAGCGTTTCGAGATCGGCGATGGCGACGCGCTCGTCGACCATATGCATGGTCTTGCCAACCAGGCCGAACTCGACCACCGGGCAATAATCCTTGATGAAACGCGCATCCGACGTGCCGCCGGACGTCGACAATGTCGGCTCCTTGCCGACCGCCGCCTTGATCGAACCGGCAAGCGTGTCGACAAGCTTGTCGTCGCGGGTCAGGAAGACGTGGCTTGGCCGGTCGCGCCAGACGAGGTCGTAATCGACCGGCGTTTTCTTGCCCGGCCTATACTTCTTGCGCTTGGCTGCCTGGTCAAGCCGGTTGTGGATTTCGGCCTGGACGGTCTCGGCGGTCCAGGTGTCGTTGAAGCGGATGTTGAAGGTGGCTGTCGCCTTGGCCGGAATCACGTTGGTGGCCGGGTTGCCTACATCGATGGAGGTCACCTCCAGATTGGTCGGCTGGAAATCCTTCGTGCCCTTGTCAAAGACGGGATGCAGCAAGGCGTCGACCAGACTCATCAGCCCGCGCACCGGATTGTCGGCAAGCAAGGGATAGGCGGCATGGCCCTGACGGCCATTGACGGTGATTGAACCGGACATCGAGCCGCGACGGCCGATCTTGATCATGTCGCCGAGCGCGTCCGGATTGGTCGGTTCCCCAACGATCGAAGCATCCCATTTCTCGCCCCGGGACGCGGCCCATTCGAGCAGCTTGACGGTGCCGTTGATGGCAGGCCCTTCCTCGTCGCCGGTGATCAGCAGCGAGACCGAGCCCTTGGGGCCGCCATTGTTCTCGACATGGCGCGCCACGGCGGCGATGAAACAGGCAATGCCGCCCTTCATGTCGACGGCGCCACGGCCATACATCTCGCCATTGGCGATCTCGGCGGCGAAAGGCGGATGCGTCCACGCGGCTTCGTCGCCGACCGGCACCACGTCGGTATGGCCGGCAAACATCAGATGCGGGCCGTTGCCGGACCGCCTTGCATAGAGATTCTCGATGTCGGGCGTGCCATCTTCCGAGAACACCGGCCTGTCGACCAGAAAGCCGAGCGGTTTCAGCATCGTTTCCAGGGCGCCAAGCGCGCCGCCTTCGGCTGGTGTCACCGAGGCGCAACGAATGAGAGTGGCGAGATTTGCGGCGGGATCGGTCGGCAGCGTCATGGCAAAAGCGATAGTCGAAAGCTGAGGGCCTGTCACGGCCTGACATAAGGGCCAGTTCAATGGCCTGCGATGGCGCCGACATTATGGTTTTCATGTCGTATAGTTTCGGCCGATGCGGAGGGACGGGATGGCGGAAGCGGACAGGACGATCGTGATCGCCGGTGCCGGCAGCATCGGCTGCTATGCCAGCGGCTGCCTGATGCTCGCCGGGCGCCGGGTTAGCCTGCTGGTGCGGCCGCGAATCGAAGCGGCATTGCAGGGCGGATTGCGTATCACCGACCTCGAAGGTCGCGACCGCTCAATCCAATCGGATGCGCTCAGGATCACCAGCGATCCGGCCGCCGCCTTGCCTGACGCGGACGTGATCCTGGTGACGGTAAAGAGCGGCGCGACGCAGGAGATGGCCGCGCTTATCAAGGCGCATGCCCGCCCCGACGCCGTGGTGGTCAGCCTGCAGAACGGCGTCGACAATGCCTACCGGCTGCGCGCCGGACTTGGCCCGCGAACGGTGCTGGCCGGCATGGTGCCGTTCAATGTGGTGCAGTCGCCCGACGGCGAGCTGCCGCTGCGCGTCCACCGCGCCAGCGACGGCAAGGTGATGATCGAGGACGGCGACGCCGGCCTGGTCCGGCTTCTCGCCGTCGAAGGGTTCGCGGTCGAGGCCCATGCCGACATGAAGGCGGTGCTGTGGGGCAAGCTGCTGATGAATTTGAACAACGCGCTGGTGGCGCTTTCCGGCCTGCCGCTGGCAACCGAACTTGCCGATCGCCGCTGGCGGCTGATCCTGGCCGGCCAGATCGACGAGGCGCTGCGGGCCATGAAAGCCTCCGGCATCGAGCCGGCACGGATCGCCGGTTTGCGACCCGGACTGTTGCCCAAGGTGCTCCGGCTGCCGGACTGGCTGTTCAGGCTGTTGGCGCGGCGCATGCTGGCGATCGACCCTGAGGCACGCTCGTCGATGTGGGACGATTTGCAACGCGGCCGGCCGACGGAGATCGGCGAGCTGCAAGGGGCAGTGCTCGGCCTCGCCGAAAGAACGGGTACGCCGGCGCCGCTGCTGAAGCGCGTTACCGCTTTGGTGCGCGTCGCGGAAGCGGCGCGGCTTGGCTCGCCGGGCCTGGCGCCGGAACAGGTAGCGCCGCCGGGTGGCTCTCGATCAGCGTGATCTTCTGCCAGATTTTTCGCGATAGGTTCGAGCTCAGATTCTCGATATCGTTGACGCCGTCGATGACGACGTCGTCATTGACCGACTGCGCGAAGAGTGCGGCGATCTTGCCGGTGATCGACAGCATTTCGGAACAATAGTCGAGGTAGCGCGCCAAATCCGCCGCATTGGTGATGCGCGCCGGTGAGTTCGCCGTTGGCCTGAAGTTGGCGGAAAGCGTCGCGGGATCCTTGGTCAGCTGGTGCATATCGATGACATGGATCAGCGAGCGCAGGCCGTGCAGCTGGCGAAAGACCTGCTTGCGCTTGATGCGCTCCTCGGTGCGGATCAGCGCGAGCAGGCCGAGCACGGCGAGAATGACGGTGTTGATCGATGCCTCGATGCCTTGCACCGATTGCAGGGCATCGTCGTTTCCAGAGATGCGGTCGAGAGGCAGGATCGTGCCAACAAACACGAACACCAGCACACCGGCGACGAAGGCGGCGATGATTAGGCCGCGCAGCCACCAGATCGGCGCTTCGAGCGCCTGAGCGGCCTTGGCCAGATCGCGCGACAGCGACACCAGCTCGCTGGCTACGCCGCGCAGTCCGGCATTGGGAAAACGCTCGGAGACGCGGCTCTGCAGCCGTTCGGCGGTGTCGATGATCAGTTTCGGATCAAGCGTGCGGTAGCGCATGTCCGATCGGTCCTCAGAGCATGATGCCGAAAAGTGTGACGCGGTTTTCGGACGACATCATGCTCTATCTCTTCGGTTTAGAGGCGGATTCAGATTTCAGGTCGATTCGACCTGAAATCATCCGGCTCTAGGGTTGTGCCGGCTCGTTGGTACGCCGGCCATAGCGATTGGGCCCAGGCTGCCCTGGAAACAGGCACAATACAAGGAAGGCAACGATCGAGACCACGGGCACGAACAGGATCAGCGCGGCAATGCCCGGCTTGTCGAGGTCGTGCAGCCGCTTCCCGGCAAGCACAAGAAGTGGCCAGAGTGAGGCCATGATAACGACGGCAGAAATGAACCACCACACCGCGCTTTCAGGGCTGCCTTCTGGCACCAGCTTGAAGTGATAGATCGGAAATGCCTGGATGATGGTCACGAGCAGTACGCCCAGAACATAGGCCGCGCGGTTAACGCGGCCCGATGTCCTGAAGAAAAGCCAGGTGAAATCTGATTTGTCAGGCAAGCGGGTCCGGTCCGTATTGATTGGCACCGCTGGTGCCTTGGAGAATGCCGAGCTCGACCAGCAGCCAGATGCCGCCAATGATGGGTACCAGGCCGATCAGCGTCCACCAGCCCGACTTGTTGCGGTCGTGCCAGCGTTTGGCATAGAGCGCAATCGCGAAATAGATCGATGCCAGCGCCAAGACGATGCCGATGATGCCGATCTGGGCACCACTGCCGGTGGTGATACGCGTGCCAAGGATCGAGTCGAGAATGAAGCCAACAATGCCTATAACGATGAATACGCCGATGCCAGCCCAGAATTTGGCACGGTTGATGCGGCCATCGAAGCTCGTCAGAAGATATTTCCAGTCCATGTCACCCCTCCACTTTGAACCAACGCGACCCATTGTCGCGCCGGCGGAAGGTGCGCCTGCTTGGCGGAAAGATCAATCGCGCAGCAATTCGTTGATCGAGGTCTTCGACCGGGTCTTAGCGTCGACCCGCTTGACGATGACGGCGCAGTAGAGGCCGGGACCCGGCTCGTTGTTTGGAAAAGCCTTGCCCGGCATCGAGCCGGCGACGACGACTGAATTGGGCGGCACTTCTCCATAGAAGACCTCGCCGGTGGCGCGGTCGACGATCTTGGTCGACTGGCCGATGAAGACGCCCATGCCGAGTACCGAGCCTTCACGCACGATGCAGCCCTCGACCACTTCCGAACGCGCGCCGATGAAGCAATTGTCCTCGATGATGGTGGGGCCGGCCTGCATCGGCTCCAGCACGCCGCCAATGCCGACGCCGCCCGACAGATGCACATTCTTGCCGATCTGGGCGCAGGAGCCGACCGAAGCCCAGGTGTCGACCATGGTGCCGGTATCGACATAGGCGCCGACATTGACGAAGGACGGCATCAGCACCGCACCCGGCGCGACATAGGCGGAGCGGCGCACGATCGACGACGGCACGGCGCGAAAGCCCGCCTTCTCGAAATCGACGGCGCCCCAGCCGTCGAACTTGGACGGCACCTTGTCCCACCACACGGCCTCGCCCGGGCCGCCCTTGATGATCTCCATCGGGTTCAGCCGGAAGGAGAGCAGCACCGCCTTCTTCAGCCACTGGTTGACATGCCACTTGCCGTCGGCCTGACGCTCGGCGACGCGGACGGTGCCGTGGTCGAGCAGGTCGAGCGCCGACTGGATGGCGTCGCGTGTCTCGCCGCGGGTCGCGGTCGAAATCGTGTCGCGCTCCTCGAAGGCCTTCTCGATGGTCCTTTCGAGGCTCGCCAGATCGGGCTTCGACATGAATTCGCTCCATTACCAAGCTGTTAAGGGGCAACGCCTTAACCTGTTTCCAAAGTCGCGCGGACCCAAGGCATGCTTCGTCTGCCTAGGTCTTTGCTTGGAGCAGGTTCTTGTCGCAAAACCGCAGGACACTTTTGCGGAACTTGCTTAAGTGAAGCCTTGGTGAGGGTCAATCGCGGGTGCGTCATGGGACGGCGCAAGTGAAAGAATCGGACGGGTAAGACATATGACTCCTATGGAAAAGGCGGGGTGGACGCCGCTGCCGCATTCGGACGAGGATCTGGAGCGGTCGAAAAGCGTGCCGGACACGCCGCAGACGCGGGCCGAGACCTACCGGCTGGCGTGGAACGATCCTGATTTCATGACGCGGCGCGAATTGCGCGCAGTCAGGCTGCAGCTAGAACTGCTGAAGCCGGAGATGATCCTGGCCGAGCGCGGCATCCGTTCGACGGTGATCCTGTTTGGCGGCGCGCGTCTGCCGGAACCGGGCGGCGAAGCCTGGGCGGCGAAGAACGAGACGCAGAAGAAGAACCTCGAGGAAAACAGCAAATATTACGAGGAGGCGCGCAAATTCGCCCGCCTGTGCTCGCAGCAGTCGGCCACATCATACTACCGCGAATATGTCGTGGTGACCGGTGGCGGGCCCGGCGTTATGGAAGCCGGAAATCGCGGCGCCGACGATGTCGGAGCCCCGTCGATCGGCCTCAACATCGTTTTGCCGCACGAGCAAGCGCCGAACATCTACGTGACGCCGGAGCTGTGCTTCAACTTCCACTATTTCGCCATCCGCAAGATGCATTTCGTCATGCGCGCCAAGGCGGTGGCGGTGTTTCCCGGCGGCTTCGGCACGATGGACGAGTTCTTCGAGACGCTGACGCTGATCCAGACCGGACGCATGGAGCGCGTGCCGGTGATCCTGTTTGGCAAATCGTTCTGGAAACGGGCGATCGATCTCGACTTCCTCGCCGAGCAAGGCACGATCAGCCCCGGCGACCAGGACATCATCGATTTCGTCGACACCGCCGACGAAGCCTGGGGCATCATCAGCCGCTTCTACAAATTAGGGGAATAAGGGAATAGGGCAGTAAGGCAGTACGGGAAATAGATTTGAAAATCAGAGGCCGAGAACGCCTCCTTCTTCTACTGCCCTACTGCCCTACTGCCCTACTGCCCTACTGCCCTACTGCCCTACTGCCTTCCTCCCCCCGCGACTATCCCTGTCAGAAACCCGGCGAGATCGTCGGTGACGTAGTCGACGTCATCTTCCTGCGCGGGATCGCGCTCCCAGATTTCGGCAAAGGTCGGCTCGAAATTGCGTGGCACGACGAGCACGGTGGTCATGCCCAGCGACTTCGGCACTTCCAGGTTGCGGGCGAGATCCTCGAACATCACCGCATTGTGGCCTGTGACGGTGTGCAGTTCGGCGAACTTCTCGTAGGTCTGGCGCGCGGGCTTGGGATTGAGGCCGGCGGCGACGATATCGAAGATGTCGTCGAAATGATCGAGGATGCCAAGCTGGCGCGCGGTGCGCTCGGCGTGCTTGCGGTCGCCATTGGTGAAGATGAACTTGCGGCCGGGAAGCTGGCGGATGGCGGTGCCGAGGACGGGATCGGGCACCAGCCAGGAATAGTCGATGTCATGGACCTTCTCGAGAAAGTCGTCGGGGTCGATGCCATGGCGCGTCATCAGCCCGTTCAGCGTCGTGCCGTATTCGCGATAAAGCTCCTTCTGCAGCTTGCGCGCCTCCTCGCGCGGCAGCGCCAGCAGTTCCCCGACATAGGCGGTCATCTTGACGTCGATCTGCGAGAACAGATTCGAATGGTGCGGGTAGAGCGTGTTGTCGAGGTCGAACACCCAGTCGGTGACATGGGCGAAGCGGGCGGGATCAGGCAGCGTGGTCATGCCGTCCTTATGGCATGAAACGGAAATTCCGAAAGAGACTTTATCCACAACTTCCACGCGCCAAGGGTAGCGGAAATGGCCTCACGATTCAAATTTTAGCCATCCGGGAAAGGTGGCCTTCAGGGCTTGCTGGCACAGAGACAGTCCTGTGGGGAGCTCGCGATGAACAGCGTTATTCTGAAATCCGCCGCCATCGCTTTCGCCTCCGTCGCCACCTCTCTCCTGCTGACGCTGATCATTGTTCCGGCCATGGGGTTCCCGGTCAACCGAACCATCTGGCTGACCTCAACCGTCTGCCCGCTGGTGCTCGCATGGGTGGCTTGCGCCAGCACCTTCTGGCAGAGCGACAGGCTGAAGAACGCGCATCGCGAACTTGCCCGCGCGCACGCCCAGCTCGCCGCCGCCCACCGCCGCCTGGCGGAGAAGGCCAGCCGAGACGACATGACGGGCATGCTCAACCGGGAGAGTTTCTTTGCGGCGCTGGATGGCTCCCGGCGCAAGTCCGACCGCGGTGCGCTGCTGATCATCGACGCCGATCATTTCAAGCGGATCAATGACAGTTTCGGCCACCTGACCGGTGACGACGCGCTGCTGTTGATCGCCAGTGCCATCGAGCGCGGGGTGCGCGGCGGCGACGTACTGGGCCGCATCGGCGGCGAGGAGTTCGGCGCGTTTCTGATTGGCGCCACCGAGAAGGAGGCCAAGCGGGTCGCCGAGCGCATCCGCCGCGAAGTCGAGCTGATCCGGTTCCGGCCAGTCGACGAACGGACGATTCCGCTAACCGTCAGCATCGGCGGCACCGTGTGCGGCGAGGAGGCCAACGTCTCCGAGCTGATGCGTGCCGCCGACCGGCGCCTCTACCAAGCCAAGCATGCGGGCCGCAATCTGTCGATCCTGGGCACGGATATCTCGGCCGCCGCATAAACTCCCGGCGGGCGACTGCGGGCCGGCCGAAAGCGCGAAACCGAGACTCGTGCCCTGCGGCTGCCGTTAAGAGAATTCTAACTGTGTTTGTACTGAGCCGCGCCAGTAACCGGTTTGAAACGGCTTCATGGCCAGGTCTGGCACGAAATCGGCTTCTTTCCCGGTGCATGTCCCGTTCAGAGAAACGTCATGCATCGTCGAGGCCCCCATCGAGAGACCAATCATGAGTTTCTTCATCAAAAAAATGCCGCGCCGCATGATCGTGCAGGCGCTGATCGCACTGCCTGCCCTGTCCTTGTTCCGCAAGCTGCCTGAAGCCAACGCGTCTCCATCAGGGGCCGGTCCATCCCAGGTCGATCCGAATGAGATCGTCGAGGTCAATGGCTGGATCCTCAAGCGGAGTGACCTGGCATGATCTTCGACAGCTACGAGGCGTTTCGCGCCGCCAACTTCAAACCCAGGGTCTGCATCCTAGGTTCCGGCCCGGCCGGCACCACCATCGCCCGCAAGCTCGGTGCCGCCGGCATCCCGGTCGTGGTGCTGGAGGCCGGCTCGCGCGAGTTCAGCGACGAGTCGCAGGATTTCTACCGTGGCACCACGGTCGGCGATTTCTATTTCGATCTCGACATCACCCGGCTCCGCTTCATGGGCGGCAGCTCCAACCACTGGGCCGGCTGGTGCCGCGTGCTCGACAAACAGGATTTCGAGCCAAAGGCCTGGGCACCGGATACGGGCTGGCCGATCCGCCGTGCCGACATCGAGCCCTATCTGCCTGAGGTGCGCGACATCCTCGACCTTCCCGAATTCCGGCCGGATGTTCCGGTCTCGGACGACATACGCTGGGTGCAGCTGATCAAGAGCCCGGCGGTGCGCTTTGCCGAAAAATTCGCCGACGAACTCGACAAGAGCCCGAACATCGCCGTCGTGCTCAACACCTATGCCACCGAGCTCGCCGGCGACGGCAAACGCGTGACCGGCGCCAAGCTCTGGTCGAACGGCCAGGATGCCGGCTCCTTCAGCGCCGACTACTTCATCACCTGCACCGGTGGGCTGGAGAATTCGCGCCTGCTTTTGTGGTCGAACCAGCGGTCCAATGGCGGTGTCGTGCCCAATGCGGCGGCGCTTGGCCGCTACTGGATGGAACACCCGACCTTCGAGGGCGGCAACGCCATCCTGGCGAACTACAGCGAGTTCGAGGTCGATGCCGTCAACGAGGCCTTCTTCTCGCCGACGCTCGCGGCGATGGAGCGGCTGCAGATCATGAATTTCGGCATCCGGCTGATCGAGACGCCGTATCCGGGCGTCAAGAGCCTCATCGCCGATCTCGCCTGCACGGCGCCTGACATGGCCGAGTGGATGTCCTCCAAGCTCAGCCAGAACCTGCGCTGCGCGGCCCAGCTTTATGTCGCCTGGGAACAGGCACCACAGGCCTCCAACCAGATCGAGCTGTCGAAGACCGACGTCGACCACGCCGGGGTGCCGCGCATCGAGCTGCACTGGAAGAAATCGGAACTGGAGCATCGTACCCTTCTTGAAGGGCTCAGGCTGTTCGGCACGACGCTGATCGAGAAGAATCTCGGTCGGGTGCGCATCGCCGACTGGATCAGCAATGGCGGCGACTATCCGACGAATGACGAGACGGCGGGTCATCATCATATGGGCGGCACGCGCATGGGTACCGATGTCACCAAGAGCGTGGTCGACGCCAACTGCAAGGTGCATGGCATGGACAATCTCTATGTCGGCGGCTCCTCCGTGTTTTGCACCTCTGGTCAGGCCAACCCGACGACGACGATCACCGCGCTGGCCTGCCGGCTGGGCGAACATCTGAGCAAGGTTGTCGCCGTCTGAGGGACCTCTGCAAAACACGATGTTGAAGCATCCCCCGGCGCCAAAGATGGCGCCGGCGGAATCCCGTCATGCTCAAAAGCCGTAGATGGCGATGCGCACCAGCACGGCCGCGGCGGCCAGCGACACGAGCAGGATGCCAAGGCCGATCGGCGATCCCCAACCGTACCATTCCATCGCCAGCTTGGCGTATTTGAATTCTTCCTCGTGCGAGAGGGGTGCACGCTGTTGAATCAAGCTCATTTTTCACTCCTTGTCGGGCGGCAGGCTCTTGCCTTGTCGACGTCCCAGCCGCATATTGCTGCGATAGTCTAAATGTTAGACGGATTGATAGTTAGATGGTCGAAATAAATTCGTCAAGCGGAAATCGCGACGAAATGACGGCCGCGATCGGCCTCGCCATCATGCAATGGCAGGACGCGACCCAGGCCTATGACGAAGCGGTGGGTATGAGGCTTGGGCTGAACATGGCCGAGCGCCATTGCATCGGGCTGCTCTATGGCGGCCCGCAATCGGCGGGCGCGATCGCAACCGCGACCGGGCTGACACCGGCCGCGGTGACGGCGCTGATCGACCGGCTGGAAGCACGCGGCCTGCTGACCCGCACGCGCAGTCTGGAGGACAGGCGCAAGGTGGTGATCGAGGCGACACAGGCGACGCGGGAGCTGTCGGCGCGCTATTACGGCGCCATCGCGCAGGAAGGGCAAAAGGTGATCGCCACCTTCAGCGACGCCGAACTCGCCACCATATCGCGCTTCGTCAATGCCGCGCTCCACCTGCAGCGCGACCAGCTGGCGCGGCTGAAGGCCGAGGGGACTGACGCCCCTGGGCGGCGATAGCGATGTCGATGGTTGCCGCCCACAGGCGTAGACGGGAACCGCTTTTCAGAAAACTAGACCGTCGCCGGGTCGAGCGCTGGCTGGCCCTTGCGGCGGGCGACGATCGCCGCGAAATCGGCGGTCTGGAAGGCGTCACGCAAGGCGTCGAATGACGGCAGCACGAAATAGGCGCGCTGGAACTTGTCGATCTCGTAGCCGGTTTGCATCACCATTTCCAGGTCGAAGGGGACATGGTGCGCATCCTTGCTGTCGACAGCAAACTGCAATTCGGTGAAGGACGACATCAGGCCGGCGCCAAAGGCCTTCAGCGGCTGAGCGGCCTCCTGCATCAGGCCGTATTCGGCTGTGTACCAGTAGAGCCGGGTGATCATCTCGTCACCGCCGAGCGCAATGATGTCGCCGGCCTTCTTGCCATACATCTGCATGAAGTCGGCGAACACCGGCTGCGACAGCACCGGCACGTGGCCGAAGAAATCATGGAACATGTCCGGTTCGACGATGTAGTCGAGCTCCTGCCTGGTGCGCAGCCAGTTGGTGACCGGGAAGCGGCGGTTGGCGAGATGATCGAAGAAAGGTGCAGCGGGGATAAGGCCCGGCACAGCGACGATCTCCCAGCCGGTCAGCTTGCGCAGCTTGGCGCTGACACCCTCGAAATCCGGGATGCGGTCGAGCAGACCGAGCTTCTCGACACCGTCGAGATAGGAATGATGGGCGAGCTTGCGCGTCAGTTTGGTCTGGCGATCGCATAGCGTACGCCACACTGCCTGTTCCTCGGCGCTGTAGTCATAACCCTGCGCCACGGTGAAATCGGAACGGCAAACCGAATAGTCGCCGCGCAAGCCTTGCGCCGCGCAGTCGCGGGCATATTCGGCAACACTCATCGTCGTCATGGTTTTCTCCTCGCAAATCATCAATGCTGACCTGACCAAAGACTAGCCGGACTTGCCGAGGCAAATCGGTTTTGATGATGGCTCGCCGGCAATATTCGAGATAACATTCACTCACAATTCGCATTGGAGGAGTGAAAATGCCTCAGTTCGACGATTTCGAGATCAAGATGCTCGATATGCTGCAAAGCGATGGCCGCAAGCCCGTCTCCGAACTGGCGCAGGAGATCGGCCTGTCGACGACACCGTGCGCGCGGCGCTTCGAGGCGCTGCAGGATGCAGGCATCATTAAGGGATTTGCCGCGGTGATCAGCCGCCGTGCCGTCGGCCTGATGGTCGAGGTGTTTATCCAGGTGCGCCTGGTCAGCCACAGCGACGGTTCGCCCGAAAGCTTCATTGCCGCCGTCCAGCGCATGGACGAGGTGTCGTCGTGCTGGACGATGACCGGCGACCATGACTTCCTGCTGCATGTCATGGTGCCGTCGGTCGACGAGCTCAACGCCTTCGTCATGCACCGGCTGATGCGGCTCGACGGCGTGCGCGACGTCCACACGCAGCTGGTGCTGCAGAACATCAAGGGACCCGGCCACGTGCCGCTCGCGCATCTCAGGAAGTAACGCGCATCATCCCTGCGGAAAAGCTGCACGCAAACTGCTGAAACAGGCCAATCGGGCGTCCACATCGCCGGCCAGCATAAGCGGACCATCTCTCCAGGAGGTCCGCCATGAAAATCGTGCTCATCAATCCGCCGCACACCGCCATCGGCAGCCGCGTGCCGGACGACCACCTGCCGCCGCTCGGCCTGCTGGCGATCGGCGGCCCGCTGATCGATGCCGGCCACGATGTGCGGCTCGTCGATGCCGAATTCGGGCCGATGCCGCTCGAGATCGTGGTGCGCGATGCATTGTATGACGTTCCCGACTTCGTCCTGATCGGCCATTCCGGCTCGACCTCGGCGCACCCGACCGCCTTGCTGATCGCTAAGATGATCAAGGCGCAAGAACCGGCGACCATGATCATCTATGGCGGCGTTTTCCCGACCTATCACTGGCGCGACATACTGGCGGAGACCGCCGTCTTCGACTTCATCGTGCGCGGCGAGGGCGAGGCGACCGTCGTGGCGCTGGTCGAGGCGCTGGAAATGCACCAGCCGCCGGCGAGCGTGGCCGGTATCGCCTTTCGCGACGATTTGCAGCGCCCCTTCGCCACGCAGGCGGCCATGACGATTGCCGAACTCGACGCCTACCGCGTCGGCTGGGAGCTGATCGACCACAGCCGTTACAGCTACTGGGGCGGCAAGCGCGCGGTGGTCATGCAGTTTTCGCGCGGCTGCCCGCATCTGTGCAACTATTGCGGCCAGCGTGGTTTCTGGACCCGCTGGCGGCATCGCGATCCCAGGAAGTTCGCGCAGGAGATTGCCTGGCTGCACCGCGAGCACAGCGTCGAGCTGATCAACCTTGCCGATGAGAACCCGACGGTCTCGAAGAAGGCGTGGCGCGCCTTTCTCGACGCCCTGATTGCCGAGAATGTGCCGGTGCTGATCGTCGGCTCGACGCGGGCCGACGACATCGTGCGCGATGCCGGCATCCTGCATCTCTACCGCAAGGCCGGTGTCATCCGCTGGCTGCTCGGCATGGAAAACACCGACGAGCAGACCTTGCAGTTGATCCGCAAGGGCGGCAGCACCTCATCCGATCGCGAGGCGATAAGGCTGCTGCGCAAGCACGGTATCCTGTCGATGGCAACCTGGGTGGCCGGTTTCGAGGATGAAGGGTTTCGCGACCTCTGGCGCGGCTTTCGCCAGCTCATCGCCTATGACCCCGACCAGATCCAGGCGCTCTACGTGACGCCGCATCGCTGGACGCCGTTCTTCCGCATCGCACGGGACCGCAAGGTGATCCAGAAAGATGCCCGCCTGTGGGATTACAAGCACCAGGTGCTGCAGATGACGCGGCTGAAACCGTGGATGCTGTTCTTCAGCGTCAAGCTGATCGAAGTCGCCGTACAGTCGCGGCCGAAGGCGCTGGCACGCATCCTGTTCCACCCCGATCCCGAGCAGCGGCATTCAATGCGCTGGTACACACAGATGGGGCGCCGCGTCTGGTTCCGTGAGGTCTGGGGCTTTCTGGCCCGCGACGGCAGGGTGAAGGACGGCCCGACGCTGGCCGAATTCTGGGGCGCGCCGCAGGATGCCGAGGAGGAATCGATGACGGTTTCACGCCCGGCTCGAAAGCCGGAGCTTCCCGTCGTCGCAAGTCGCGGATTGCCGACGAAACGATTAGCCGGCTGACTGACGATTCAGGGCACGATCAGCGTGCCGGCGCCGTGTTCGGTGAACAGCTCGAGCAGCACCGCATGCGGCGTCTTGCCGTTGAGGATAACGACGCCTTCGACGCCGCGCTCGATCGCCTCGATGCAGGTCTCGACCTTGGGGATCATGCCGCCCGAAACCGTACCATCCTTGATCAGCCCCCTGGCCTCGGCCACGGTCAGCTCGTCGATCAGCTTCTTGTTCTTGTCGAGCACGCCGGGCACGTCGGTCAGGAACAGAAGACGCGAGGCCTTGCAGGCGCCCGCAATGGCGCCGGCAAACGTGTCGGCGTTGATGTTGTAGGTGTGGCCGTCGCGACCGGGCGCCACCGGCGCCAGCACCGGGATCATCTCGGAGCGTGCCAGGAGATCGAGCAGCGTGCGGTCGACCTCGACCGGCTCGCCGACGAAGCCGAGATCGAGCACGCGCTCGATGTTGGAGTCCGGGTCGATCATGGTCTTGCGCGCCTTTTCGGCGAAGACCATGTTGCCGTCCTTGCCGCACAGGCCGATCGCCCATTCGCCTTCGGCGTTGATCAGAGCGACGATTTCCTTGTTGATCGAGCCGGCCAGCACCATTTCGACGATCTCGACCGTCTTCTGGTCGGTGACGCGCAGGCCACCTTCGAACCTGGACTCGATGCCCATCTTGGCCAGCATGGCGCCGATCTGCGGCCCGCCGCCATGCACGACGATCGGGTTGACTCCCGACTGCTTGAGCAGCGCGATGTCGCGCGCGAAAGCCTTGCCGAGCTCAAGGTCGCCCATGGCGTGGCCGCCATATTTCACTACGATCGTCTTGTGCTCGTAGCGTTGCATGTAGGGGAGCGCCCGCGAAAGCAGGTCAGCCTGCATTTCGGCGGTGGCGGTTATCTCCGTCATCGGCTTGGTTCCCTGACTTTTGGTTTATGCATTTTCCCAAAACCGCCAAGCACTTTTTGGCGACATGCACTGGTAAAGACGGCGGCGTCTTAGCGGGAATTGGCTCAGCTCGCAAATGTCATTGTTGTCATATTCGAGCGGCTTACGGTGTCGGCACCATCAGCGGCGCCCTGCGGCCGGGCCAGCCCGAGATCTTCTCCATCTGCGCGGCGAAGGACAGAAGCGTCTCCTCATCGCCCGGACGGCCGGCGGCCTGGATGCCGAGCGGCAGGCCAGCATCGGTGACATAAACCGGCAGCGCGATCGATGGCTGGCCGCTGACATTGTAGATCGCCGGCCAAGGGGTGAACCAGAGACTCTTGTCCATCAGTTGGCCGAACAAGGATTTCACTTTCAGCAGCGGCGTCAGATGAAGCTTGTCGAGCAGGTTTTCGATTAGCTCATCGGCACCTTTCGGATCCATGGCGCCGCAGGCGAGCGGCGGGTGCGCGATGACAGGCATCAGCACGGCGTCATAGCGCGCGGTCTCCGCGATCAGTTGCCGCGAGGCGGCGTGCAGTCGCTGCAGGCCGGCATAGGTCTCGCCGGCCGAGACCATTTCGCCCAACCTGCCGAGAACGCGCGTGGCGCGCTCGATGTCGCCGGTAACGGAACGGCCGACGCGCAGCGCTTCGGCGCGCAGCGTGCCGGCGACGGCTGATGCAACCGTCCTGCAGAAATCAGCGAAGAAATCGCGGCTGATGAAGGGCAGGTCGATGTCCTCGACCGCATGGCCGCCCTCGCGCGCCAGCGCCACCGCCGTGTCGAGCGCTTTCATCGTTTCGACGGAAATCGGCAGGCCGAGCGGCGAGTTGCGGTAGACGGCCAGCTTGAGCTTGCCGGGGTCGCGCGCGGCCGCGGCGGCGAATGTGCCCTTGGGCTGATGTGCCGCATAGGGCGACAAGGCGTCGGGACCGTGGGTGAGATCGAGCAGCAGCGCGCAATCGCGCACCGAGCGGGTGACGGCATGGTCGACCACCATGCCGTACCAGCCTTCGCTGACCAGCGGCGTCAGCGGAATGCGGCCGCGCGAGGTCTTGAGGCCGACAAGGCCGGTGCAGGCGGAAGGCACGCGGATCGAACCGCCGCCATCCGAGGCATGCGCCACCGGGACCACGCCGGCGGCAACGAGCGCTGCCGCGCCACCCGACGAGCCGCCGCTGGTGTGGGCGGTGTTCCAGGGGTTGCGGGTGATGCCGAAGGCTTTGGATTCTGTCATCAGCCGCAGCCCGTGTTCCGGCGACGTCGAGGTGACGATCGGAATGAGACCCGCAGCGAGGTAGCGGTCGGTCATCACCGAATTGACGTCGGGCACCCAGGCGGGGATGCGGCTGCCGCCATGCGACGGCACGCCCTTGATGGCGATGCCGAGGTCCTTGATGGCAAAGGGCACGCCGGCCAACGGCAGCGAGCGGTCCATGGTCTTGGCTCGCGCCCGGGCCGTTTCATAAAGCGGTTCGGCCGTGGCGTTGATTTCGGGCCTTGTGGCCTCGGCGCGCGCGATCGCCGCTTCGGTCAGCTCGATCGCCGACAGTTCGCCCTTGCGCACCAGACCAGCGAGGCCGGTTGCATCTTGTTCCCAAAGGACTTGTTCAACCGACATGCGCGCTCTCCACCACCTGTGGCAAGGCTAGCCAGTGGCGACTTCAATGGCAAATCGGGGGCGGATCCGGGTGGGGAACGCGTGAAGCTTAGACGTGCACAAGGCGATTTCCGCCGTTGCAAATACATAACAATACCCTAATTTGCCTGACATGACGCCGCAGGACATCACCAAGCTGATCGTCCGAACTTCGATGAAGGATCGGGCCGCGTTCGATCTGCTGTACCGGCAGACCAGCGCGAAACTTTTCGGCGTCTGCCTTCGTGTATTGAACGACCGGGGAGATGCGGAAGAAGCCTTGCAGGAGGTCTTCGTCAAGATATGGACGAAGGCGGACCGTTTTGCTGTTTCCGATCTGAGCCCGATCTCCTGGCTGGTGGCAATCGCGCGCAATCATGCGATCGATCGCATCAGGGCGCGGCGCAAGCCGGCCGTCGATATCGATGCCGCGCTCGACGTGGCCGATCCGACGCCTGGACCTGAAGCGATGGTGGTGGCGGGCGATGAGTCCGAAAGGATCCATCATTGTCTCGATGAATTGGAGAAAGACCGGGCGGCGGCCGTCCGGGGCGCTTATCTCAAGGGCGAAAGCTATGCCGAGCTGGCGGAGCGCCATGGCGTGCCGTTGAACACGATGCGTACCTGGCTGCGCCGCAGCCTGATGAAACTCAGAGAATGTCTGGAAAGATGACGCTCGCAGAGGACAATGGACCGGAACGTGGGGGCGACGACATGTTCGCCGCCGAATACGTTCTTGGCGTGCTGCCGGCGGACGAGCGGCAGATCGCTTCGAGGCGCATCGATTCCGAAACCGATTTCGCGCGGCTGGTCGATGGCTGGGAGGTTCATCTCTCGCCCATGGCTGCCGCCTATCCGGAAATCGAGCCGCCAGCTTCAGTGAAACCGGCGATCGACCGACGGCTGTTTGCGTCGACGGCTGCAAAACCCTCCGACGTGCGCGCCGGCTTCTGGTCCAGCCTTGCCTTCTGGCGAGGCCTTGCCGTTGCGGCTGTTGCCGCTCTGGCTCTCTATGTCGCCGTGCCATACATCAATCGGCCGGCTGAACTGCCGCAGGCGCGGCTTGTCGCCTCGCTGGCCGCCGACGGCAGCGACGTCAAATATCTCGCTGTCTATGATTCCGGGCGGCATGAGGTCAGCCTTTCGCATGTTTCCGGCACGCTCGCTTCTGGCAAGGACTTCGAACTTTGGATGATCGAAGGCAAGAACGCCCCGGTCTCGATGGGCGTCATCCCGGCCGGTGCGACCGCGCATATCGGGGTCTCGCCCGCCACACAGCAGAAGCTGGCGCAAGGCGCCGTGCTGGCCGTCAGCCTCGAGCCGGCAGGCGGTTCGCCGACCGGCCAGCCCACCGGGCCGGTGGTTGCCGCGGGCGACCTGAAGAGCATCTGATCTGCTTCCTCCTCAACCCGAAGCCGTCGCCAGAATAATCCAAATTTATCTTGGGTCACACATGTCTAAGTGAGCATGTGAGCCGGCGAAATATTGCGTCGAATAAATCTTCTTGCCTGAACGAATAAATCAAAAATCAAAAAATATTCTGAAACTCACGCGTTGGTGTTCCGTATCTCCTCGCGTCCCCAAAGATGGGAAGAGAAAACCCGAGGAGTTTGAATATCATGCGTAGATTCGCCACCCTTTTGCTCGCCGGTACAATCGCCGTTTCCGCGCTTGCCACAGCTGCCTATGCTGAAAACCCGATGGTCGGCGGCGCCGCCATGTTTGCCAACAAGAACATCGTCGAGAATGCCGTCAATTCGAAGGACCACACGACGCTTGTGGCCGCCGTCAAGGCAGCCGGCCTGGTCGAGACCCTGCAGGGCGCCGGTCCGTTCACCGTTTTCGCGCCGACCAATGAGGCCTTCGCCGCACTGCCGGCCGGGACGGTCGACACACTGCTCAAGCCCGAGAACAAGGACAAGCTCGTCAAGATCCTGACCTGCCATGTCGTCGCCGCCAAGGCGATGGCGGCTGATGTGGCCGCGATGGTCAAGGCTGATGGCGGCACGCACAAGGTCAAGACGGTCGGCGGTTGCGAACTGTCGCTCAAGGCTGAAGGCGGAAAGGTCACCGTTACCGACGAGAACGGCAATGTCGCCAATGTGACGATCGCCGATGTCGAGCAGTCCAACGGCGTCATCCACGTCATCGACAAGGTTCTCTTGCCGAAGATGTAACAAAGGCCTTGCTGTCGACGAACCGGCAGCAAGAGCTCTCCGTCGATCGCGGGATCCGCATTCGACACGCATGCTCCGCGCCGCCATGGTTTAACCCATGGAACGGCGCGGAGTGTCGTTGAGGGCACCCGTCACCGGCTTTTGATTTCTGTGTGGCGGTGTAGTTTGGCAAAAAGGACAACAGGAGGAACTGGTCATGAACCGTCGCGATCTTCTTTTGAGTGGTGCTGCCGCAATCGGCGTCCTCGGCGCAGCGGCAGCCATGCTTCGCATGGGTGGCCCTCAGCCAGCGCAAGCGGCCGAGAAATTCGAGGTCACCAAGACCGATGACGAATGGAAAGCCATCCTGTCGCCCGCCGCCTTTGACGTGCTGCGCAAGGAAGGCACCGAATATCCCGGCACCAGCCCGCTGCTCAACGAGCACCGCAAGGGCATATTCGCCTGTGCCGGCTGCGACCTGCCGGTCTATCCCTCGGAGACGAAGTTCGATTCCGGCACCGGCTGGCCGAGCTTCTGGCAAGAGATCGCCAATGGCATCGGCAAGACCGAGGACAGGTCGCTCGGCATGACCCGCACCGAAGTCCATTGCCGCCGCTGCGGCGGCCATCTCGGCCATGTCTTCGACGATGGCCCGGCGCCGACCGGCCTGCGCCATTGCATCAACGGCGTGGCGCTGACCTTCAAGCTAGCGAGCGCCTGACTAAATTCGGCTCCAAACGAAAAACTCCGGGTCTTGCGGCCCGGAGTTTTTTGCGCGGTCAGAGCTTTTCGGGCGTGGACTGGAGGAGCTCCCCGAAACCGCTGCCACGTCTGGTATTCTTGTTTTGACGCAATTCCGTACGGAAAACCGCTTCACACTTTTCCTGGAATTGCTTTAGTGCCCGCCGCCTCCGCCGCCACCGGGCGCAGCCGGCTTGTTGATCAGCATGGTGAACAGGCCAAGCGTCGCGAACAGCACCGTCAGCATGTAGAACACGTCCATGAAGGACAGCAGTGCCGCCTGTTGCTGGACCATGCCCGACAGCTTGGAGATCGCGGCACTGGTGGCATCGAGACCCGTGACCTGCTCGAAGTTCAGTGTCATGTTCTGCAACTTGGTCTGCGCGGCGGCACTGCCCCACTGCACATGCTCGGCCAGCCTTGCGTAGTGGAAGGCATTGCGGTCGATCAGCACCGTGTTGATCAGGGCAAGGCCGACGGCACCGCCGAGGTTGCGGGTGAGGTTGAACAGGCCGGACGCATTCTTCAGCCGGTCCGGCGGCAAGGTGCCGAGCGCGATATTGTTGATCGGCACCATGCACAGCATCATCGAACAGCCGCGCAGGATCTGCGGGATCAGTAGCTCATAGAAATCCCAGTCGGCGGTCAGATGCGTCATCCACCAGGTGCCGGTGGCGAAGCCGAAGAAGCCGATCATCATCATCAGCCGCAGATCCATCTTGCTCGACAGGAAGCCCGAGATTGGCGCGGTAACGAACATCGCCAGGCCGCTGACGAACAGCGCCTCGCCGATCATCATCGAATCGTAGCCGCGGATGCGGCCGAGGAAGACCGGATAGAGGTAGGTGAGGCCGTAGAGGCCGATGCCGATGACGAACGAGAACAGCGAGCCGAAGGCGAAGTTGATGTTGGTGAAAGCCTTGAGGTCGACGATCGGCTCCTCCGCCGTGAATGCGCGCCAGAAGAATACGACAGCGCCGACGGTCATGACGATGGCGCAGATGAACACCCCCTGGTCCTGCAGCCAGTCATTGTTCGGGCCTTCTTCGAGCACATATTCCATGCAGCCGAGGAATGCGGCCATGCCGGCAAGGCCCCACCAGTCGAACTTGTTGAACAGCTTGAGATTGGGCTTGTCGAAATCGATCAGCGACCAGGCAGCGGTCGCCACCAGAATGCCCGGCACGACATTGACCAGGAACAGCCAGTGCCATGAAAAGGCATGACTGATATAGCCGCCGACAGTCGGGCCGATGGTCGGCGCCAGCGTCGCCACCAGGCCGATCATCGGCGAGACGATGGCGCGCTTCGAGGGTGGGAAGATAGTGAACGCGGCCGCAAAGACGCTCGGGATCATGCCGCCGCCGATGAAGCCTTGCACGGCGCGGTAGACGATCATCTGGTCGATGTTGGTGGCGGTCGCGGCAAGGGCGCTGGCCGCGGTGAAGCCCGCGGCGGCGATGGTGAACAGCACGCGCGTCGACAGCATGCGGCTGAGGAAGCCCGATAGCGGGATCATCACCACCTCGGCGATCAGATACGCCGTCTGCACCCACGGAATTTCATCGGAACTGGCGCTCAGGCCAGCCTGGATTTCGGCCAGCGAGGCCGAGACGATCTGGATGTCCAGGATCGCCATGAACATGCCGAACACCATCGCCAGGAAGGCGATGACACGCCGCGTCGAAATGGTGTCAGGGACCGCCGGCCTTGCCGGTGGCGCTCCTGCGGTGATGGTTGCGGTTGCCATTGCATGGGCCTCCTTGAGGCAGGCCGGGCGGCTCAGTGCTTAGTCAGCCACCGAGCCGCCCTCCGAAAGGGCTTAGTTGGTCGTCGCGGCAGGGGCGGTGCGGCTGTCGACGTTGACGATGACGCTGAGGCCAGCGCGCAGCTTGCCAGTCTTCAGGGCGTCGGCCGGAACGTCGATGCGGACCGGCACGCGCTGCACCACCTTGGTGAAGTTGCCCGTGGCATTTTCCGGCGGCAGCAGCGAGAACACCGCTCCCGAAGCCGGGGCCAGCGACGAGACGGTTCCCTGGATGGGCTGGCCGTCGATGGCATCGACCGAGATGTTGACCTTTTCGCCGGGAACCAGCCGGGCAAGCTGCGTTTCCTTGAAGTTGGCGACGATGTAGAGCTTGTCCATCGGCACGACGACGGCGAGCTTCTGGCCGGGGCTGACGAGGTCGCCCTGCTCGACCGAGCGGTTGCCGACGACACCATCATAAGGCGCCTTGAGCACGGTGAAGGACAGGTCGCGCGCGGCCTTGTCGCGGCTGAGCTGCAAGGAGGCGAGCGTGCTTGCCGATTCGGCGCGCTGCGCCTCGAACACGCCGATATTGGCCTGTGCGGCGGCGATCTGGGCATCGGCACCGACCAGAGCAGCATTGGCCTGGTCGAGCGCGGTCTGGGCATCGTCCAGCTGCGCCTGCGTGCCGACATGCGTCTTGAGCAGTTGCGCGGCGCGCTGCTGGGCACGCCCGGCATTATCGGCCGCGGCCTGGTCGGCAACCTTCTGCGCCTGAGCCTGCTGCAGAGACGCCTGCGCGGCCTTGGTCTGCGCATCGATGCGGTCGAGCGTCTTGGCCAGCGTGGCGATCTGCGCCTCGGCTTGGGCGACGGCGATCTTGTAGTCACCGTCGTCGATCGTCAGCAGCGGGTCGCCAGCCTTGACCAGCTGGTTCTCGCTCACCTTGACCTGATCGACATAGCCGGAAATCTTGGGCGAGACGAAGGCCATGTCGGCCTGGACATAGGCGTCGTCGGTCGAGATCATGAAACGGCCCGTGGTCCAGTAATCGTAACCATACCAGGCGCCGCCGCTCAGCAGGGCAAGGCCAATGATCGGCAACAGGAAGGAGCGCACCGAGCGCTTCTTCTTGGCCGGAGCTTCAGCCGCCGGCGGCGGTGCGACGACCGGCTGCACGGGAATTTCCGGTGCTTCCGTCGCCGGGGCAACCTTGGCGTTGGGGAAGGGGCGAACCTCGGCTGACGTGGGCGCGTTCGAAGACATGACATCTCTCTAATACAATAATACTGAACCGTTCGGTTCGATCTGGGCGTTGACATAGCGCGAAAAGAGGACCATATCAAGGGGCAATCGAACCGTTTGGTTCGAATTATTTTCGAGGTGTCATCCTATGACCGAAACCTTACCCAATGCCGAAACCTTACCCAATGTAGACCAGGATCCTTGCGACGTGCTGGAGCTGCGTCGCGGCCGCCCGGCGGCGGGGCAAGACCCCGTCAAGCGCGGCCAGATCATCGAAGGCGCCCGCCGTGTTTTCATCGAGAAAGGCTTCGAAGCCGCCTCGATGAACGACATCACGCGCGAAGCCGGTGTCTCCAAGGGCACTATCTATGTCTACTTCGCCAACAAGGAAGAGCTGTTCGAGGCGCTGATCGAGGAAGAGCGCGGCACGATCTTCAAGAACATGTATGACCTGCTCGACCGCGCCGACAATCTGCGCGAAACGCTGGTCAAATACGGCAAGGTGCTGTCACTCAAGATCACCTCGGCCAAGGTCATCCAAGCCCAGCGCACGGTGATCGGTGTCACCGACAGGATGCCCGAGCTTGGCGCACGGTTTTACGAACGCGGTCCCAAGCGCGGCCACGACAAGATGATGACCTTCCTGAACGCGGCTATCGACCGCGGCCTGTTGCGGATCGACGATGTCGATCTCGCGGCTTACCAGCTCACCGAATTGTGCCTGTCCGGCCTTTTCCGCCAATGCATCTTTGCCTACCGCACCAAGGCTCCGGGTCAGGATGAGATCGACCACGTCGTCCGGTCGGGTGTCGACATGTTCCTGAAGGCCTATGGCACCGAGCAGCTTGCGGTCGAAGAAAGCCACGAAATGATCGCAATCGAGGCAAAGGTTTAGCGCGGCGTAGTGCCCGCCGCGCCCAGTTTACCCGCCATTGGCCGCAAGCACGATCGCGGCATGCAACTCTTCGAGGCCTTCGCCCTTTTCCGATGATGTCGCCAGGACGAACGGAAACGCCGCCGGTCGCTTCTTGATCTTGGCCAGCGTCTCCTCGATCAGCCGCGGCACGCCGGCGGCCTTGATCTTGTCGGTCTTGGTCAGCACGATCTGGTAAGACACCGCCGCCTTGTCGAGCAGCGATAGCACCTCGTCGTCCTTGGCCTTGATGCCGTGGCGCGCGTCGATCAGCACATAGACCCGCTTCAGCGTGACACGGCCCTTGAGATAATCGAAGACCAGCTTGGTCCACTCATCGACCTTCTCCTTGGGTGCGGTGGCGTAGCCGTAGCCCGGCATATCGACCAACGCCATCGGCGGCAGATCGGCGCCCTCGCCTGAAAATCCGTCCGGGACGAAGTAGTTGAGTTCCTGCGTGCGCCCCGGCGTGTTTGATGTACGCGCCAGCCCCTTCTGGTTGACCAGCGCGTTGATCAGCGACGATTTGCCGACGTTGGAGCGGCCGGCAAAAGCGATTTCCGGCGGACCTTCCGGCGGCAGGAACTTCATGGCCGGCACGCCGCGAATGAAAATCCACCCGCGCGTGAAGAGGTCGGTGCTGATCACGGTGCTGTTCAGAGCGTTCAAGCTGCTGCCTCCAGAGAGATATCGGCGCCCCAGATGGCGTCGAGGTTGCGGCGATCTTGGCCGCCATGCACTTAGGCGGTCGCACGCGCCCGGTCAAAATAACGTGATCCGCCCTATAGCACCAATCGGCCGAGGAGCGAGTCTTCCATGACAGTCAGGCTCATTTGTTGCCGCGGCAGATCACGATCGGATTGGACAGCGCGCTGTCGAAACCACTGCCCTGGTAGACGGTGACATTCGATGCTCCGGGCGGCAGCAGGAAGGTGCCGTCGACGACTTTCTGATCGCCCGCGGCCGTGTGCAGAGCCCAGCTAAACGTGCAGAATTGCGGCGGTGCCGTGGGTTCGACGTGGCTGCAGTTGAGCTGCGCGCCCCCCAGCATGGCGGCGCCACCGCAGCTCACGGCCTGCCCTGCATCGGCGACGCCCGGGCATCCCAAGAGAGCCGCGACAGCTGCGATCTTTATCCAATTCATCGTCACAATCCTTGCCGGCAAAGTGCCACCGCCAAGCGCCTCTTCGGTGTCGTGGCCCATTCAATTTTTTGGTTTTCGGGGCTTAGCCCGTCTTGCGCGCGCCGTCCAGCAGGATTATGTGCATGATGATAATAAGCATGCTCACGAAAGCTTGTCACCAGATCCTGATCACCTCCCATGTCCTCCTCGCCCAATATCAGCTTCGTGCTGCACGACGTCGCGCGACTGCTTAGAAAGCGGTTTGAGCAGCGTTCGCGCACATCCGGACTGACCCGCGCCCAATGGCAGGTGCTGGCTTATCTTTCGCTGCGTGAGGGCATCCACCAGAACAAACTCGCCGATCTCATCGAGATCATGCCGATCACGCTCGCGCGGCTGCTCGACAAGATGGAGGCGCGCGGCTTCATCGAACGCCGCCCCAATCCTGCCGACCGCAGGGCATGGCTTCTCTATCTGACACCCCAGGCCCATCCGCTGCTCGAAATCATGCGCGCCAATGGCCAGAAAACACGCAACGAAGCCTTTATCGGCCTGTCCGCGGATACCCAGCAGCATCTGCTGCAAACACTAAGCTTGATCAAATCCAATCTGCTCGCGGCTTGCACCCATCCTGCCGTCGACCGGGAGAAAGTACGTGGCTGAATCAACATCCCCCAAGAAGCCCGCCGAGGAACAATCTTCGGCGCGGAAAACCGACCAGATCATCCGGCTGGACAGCGAACGCGAACAGAGGCGCGCCAATGTCGTCATCGACGATGGCGAGCTGGAAGCCCCTGTAGCCCTGGAGCCGGCGGCACTCGAGGCTCCGGCCAAGGAGCCGCAGCCGCAGCAGGCGCCCGCCACCCTTGCCCCTCCCGCGCCTGCCCCGGTCAAGCCAAAGCGCAGCCTGAGGCGGCCGGTCCTGTTTGCCCTGCTTCCCGTCGCGCTGGTCGTTGGCGGCTACTATTATGTCACCGGCGGCCAGGTGATGAGCACGGACAATGCGTACATCCAGGCGCAGTCGCTCGGAGTGTCCACCGATGTCTCCGGCACCGTGCAGGAGATCGACGTGCACGAGAACCAGGTGGTGAAGAAGGGTGACATGCTCTTCCGCCTGCGGCCGGCCTCTTTCGAGACCGCGCTCGCCGCCGCCCAGGCCCAGCTGGGGACCGTGCGCAACCAGGTGCTGACGCTGCAGGCCAGCTACCAGCAGTCACTGTCGCAGATCGAACAGGCGCAGGCCGACCTCCCCTATTACGAGGCCGCCTTCCAGCGGCAGCAGGATCTGCTCAAGACCTCCACCGCCTCGAAGGCATCTTTCGACAGCGCCCAGCACGACCTCGTCGCCGCGCGCCAGAAAGTGTCGGTCGCCAAGGCGCAGGCGCAAGCCATGCTTGCCCAGCTCGGCGGCGACGCCAGCCAGCCGGTGGAGAAGAACCCGTTCTATCTGCAGGCCCAGTCGGGCGTCGACGATGCGCAGCGCAATCTCAACGACTCTATCGTCAAGGCGCCGTTCGACGGCGTGGTCACCAATGTCGATGCGCTCCAGGTCGGCAAGTATCTGCCGGCTTCGCAGCCGGCCTTCAGCCTGATTTCATCGACCGATCTGTGGATCGAAGCGGAGCCGAAGGAAACCGAACTGACCTATGTGCGGCCAGGACAGACGGCGACGATCAGCGTCGACACCTATCCCGGCGCCGTCTGGCACGGCACGGTTGCCTCGATCAGCCCCGCCTCGTCGTCGAGCTTCTCGCTGCTGCCGGCGCAAAACACCACCGGCAACTGGGTCAAGGTCGTGCAGCGCATCCCGATGCGCGTGACGGTCGACGATCCCCAGGGCAAACCGCCGCTGCGCGGCGGAATGAGCGTCGTGGTCGACGTCGACACCGGCCATACGCGCGGCCTGCCGGACTTCATCACCAACCTTCTCAAGATGTTCGGACAGAAATCATGACCAGCGCAGCCGCGGCAGGTGCCACACCGGTGGTCGCCAATCGCGGTGCCATCACCGCCTGCGTGATCCTGGCCGTCATCATGCAGGCGCTGGACACGACCATCGCCAATGTGGCGCTGCCCTATATCCAGGGCAGCGTTTCGGCCAGCGCCGACCAGATCAACTGGGTGCTGACCTCCTACATCGTCGCTGCCGCGGTGATGACACCGCCTTCGGGCTATCTAGCCAATCGTTTCGGCCGCAAGCGCATCCTTTTGACCTCGATCACCGGGTTCGTGGTCGCCTCGGTGCTCTGCGGCTTTGCGCAGTCGCTGCCGCAGATCGTCGGCTTCCGCCTGCTGCAGGGCCTGTTCGGCGCCGCCCTCGTGCCACTGGCACAGAGCATCCTGCTCGATATCTACAGCGTGGAAGAGCGCGGCTCGGCGATGGCACTGTTCGGCGTTTCGGTGATGGTCGGGCCGGTGCTCGGCCCCGTCATCGGCGGCTGGCTGACCGAGAATGTCAGCTGGCGCTGGGTGTTCTACATCAACGTGCCTATCGGCGCTCTGGCCTTCGCCGGCGTGTGGATGTTCGTCCAGGAGACGAAGCTTGATATCAAGGCCAGGCTGGACTGGCTGGGGTTTGGCGCGCTCAGTATCACCATCGCCGCCCTGCAGATGTTTCTCGATCGCGGCGAGCAGCTCAACTGGTTCTCGTCATCCGAGATCATCGTCGAGGCGCTGATCTGCGCATCGGCCTTCTACATCTTCCTCGTCCACACCTTCACCGCCAAAAACACCTTCGTGAACCCGCGGCTTTTCCTCGACAGGAATTTCGCGGTCGGCATGATCTTCATCTTCATCATCGGCATCACCTACCTGGCCTCGCTGGCGCTGATGACGCCCTATCTGCAGACGCTGATGGGCTATCCGGTGGTGACGGCCGGCATCGTCATGGGCCCGCGCGGCCTCGGTACGATGGCGTGCATGTTCCTGGTCGGCAGACTGATCGGCAAGGTGGATACACGATGGCTGCTGTTCATCGGCCTCGCGATCACCGCCTGGGCGATGTACGACATGACCGGTTGGACACCCGACGTGTCGCAATGGACGATCGTCAGCACCGGCTTCATCCAGGGCGCAGGCCTCGGCTTCCTGTTCGTGCCGCTGACCACCATCACCTTCGCCACGCTGGCGCCGGAGCGGCGCGCGGAAGGCACCGGCCTTTACAATCTGTCGCGCAACATCGGCTCCAGCGTCGGCATATCGGTGGTCACCGCGTTGCTGGTGCAGAACGTCCAGATCAACCACGCCAACATCGCCACCTATGTGACGCCCTACAACCAGGCATTCAGCAATCCGGCGATCTTCCAGGCGATGAACCCCTACACCGCCGCCGGCCGCGCCGCGCTGGATGGCGTGGTGACGCTGCAGGCGACTGTTATCAGCTACATGAACGACTTCAAGCTGATGATGATCCTGTCGCTGGCCGCGATCCCGCTGGTTCTGCTGCTGCGCAAGCCAGGCACGCCGGCCAAGGTCGACCACAGCGCCGTGATGGAGTGATGTGCGCGAAGCGGTCGACGTTCGACCGCTGAAGCGCAAGTGCGCAAAAAGAAACCGGGGCCCTGTGAGGGACTACAGGGCCCCGGCCTCGCCGATACGACTTCCCAAGAAACGTGGCACCTCGCATGAGGCGGGGAGGGCAGGCCGAGAAAGCCCAACGACCTGCCCTTGCCCTCTTTTGCCGGAAGCCGTTACTTCGGCAACAGCACCTTGTTGACGACATGGATGACGCCGTTCGACTGGTTGACGTCGGCGATCGTCACCTTCGCCTCGCCGCCGGACTCATCCATGATGTAGAGCTTGCCCTTCTTGACCTCGGCGGTGAGCGTGTCGCCCGAGACGGTCTTCATCTCGTATTTGCCCCCCATCGCCTTGGCCTTCTTCATCATCTCGGCGCCTGAAATCTTGCCGGCCACGACATGCGCGGTCAGCACCTTGGTGAGCTGACCCTTGTTCTCGGGCTTCAGCAGCGTATCGACGGTGCCCTTGGGCAGTGCCGCGAAGGCTTCGTTGGTGGGCGCGAAAACGGTGAACGGACCGGCGCCCTGCAACGTGTCGACCAGGCCGGCGGCCTTGACGGCGGCGACCAGCGTCGTGTGGTCCTTAGAGTTGACGGCGTTCTCGACGATGTTCTTGGTGGTGTACATTGGCGCGCCGCCGACATTCGGGTTCTTGGCGTAGGCGGGAGCGGCAATCGCGACGCTGGCGACGAGTGCGGAAAAGGCGATGGTCCTGAATGACGGCATGCGCATATGGTCTTCCTCCGGGTGAGGGCTGATCGGAATTGATAAGCCTTTGGAAATGCACACGCAGTCACGCCGCGTGGCGGGTGGCAGTTTCAGCGATCACGGGAACGTGATCGATCGCTTGCCCAAAGAAAAAGCCCGGACGAGCCGGGCTTTCTGGAAAAGAGAGAGACCTGTTCCGCTTCCTGGAGAAGATGAGCGGCTACTCCGCCGGCGACGGTTTCTTTCGAAACAATGCGACCAGATTGTCCCACAGCTCGATCTTGGCGCCCTGGCGTTTCATGATGACGCCCTGCTGGAGGATCGACAACGAATTGTTCCAGGCCCAGTAGATGACGAGGCCGGCCGGGAAACCCGCCATCATGAAGGTGAAGATCACCGGCATCCAGGTGAAGATCGCGGCTTGCGTCGGATCCGGCGGCGTCGGGTTCATGCGCATCTGCAGGAACATGGTGACGCCCATGATCAGCGGCCAAACGCCGATCATCAGCATGTGCGGCAGCGTCACCGGCACAAGGCCGAACAGGTTGAAGATCGAGGTCGGATCGGGCGCCGCCAGATCCTGGATCCAGCCGAAGAATGGCGCGTGGCGCATCTCGATGGTGATGTAGAGCACCTTGTAGAGCGAGAAGAAGACCGGGATCTGCAGCGCCACCGGCCAACAGCCGGCAAGCGGATTGATCTTCTCGGTCTTGTACAGCTCCATCATCGCCTGCTGCTGCTTCATCTTGTCGTCCGCGTATTTCTCGCGGATCTCGAGCATCTTGGGCTGCACCTTCTTCATGTTCGCCATCGACGCGTAGGACTTGTTGGCGAGCGGGAAGAAAAGCGCCTTGACGATGACGGTGGTGGCGAGGATCGCCAGGCCGAAATTGCCGAAGAATTTGTAGAGCGTGTCGATCAGCCAGAACATCGGCTTGGTGATGAAATAGAACCAGCCCCAGTCGATCACCAGATTGAACTGGCGAATGTCGCGGTCCTTCTCATAGGCGTTGATCTTGGCGACTTCCTTGGCGCCGGCGAAGATCTCGGTCTCGACGGTCGCTGACTGGCCGGCCCCGACATTGATTGCATCGGTGAGGAAGTCGGACTGGTAACGATGCCGACCATCCTCGAAAAAGGCATAGCGCGGCTGGAACGGCTGCTTCTCGGTCGGTACCAGCGTCACCGCCCAGTATTTGTCGGTGATGCCGAGCCAGCCATCGGTCGACTTGCCGGGCGTGACCTGCTTTTCGGATTCGATCTTGGCGTATTTGTATTCGGCCAGGCCCTCGGTCCCGGTCACGCCGATCAGGCCTTCATGCAGCACATAGGTGCTGGCGACAGCCGGCTTGTCATAGCGTGTGACGCGGCCGTAATTGAACAGCGACACCGCGCTCGAGCCGGAATTCTGCACCGTGTCCGAGACCGTGAACATGTAGTTGGCGTCGACGGAGAAGGTGCGCTTGAAGGTCAGGCCCTTGTCGTTGGTGTAGGTGAGCGTCACCGGGGTCGACGGGCTCAGCGTCGGATTGCCGTCCACGCTCCACACCGTTTCCGCACCCGGCACGGCACCGGTCTTGTCGTTGCCGACAAAGCCGATCTCGGCGAAATAGCCGTTGGGCAGCGCTTGCGGGTTGAGCAAGCTGATCTCGGGCGAAGTCTTGTCTACGGTTTCCGTGTAGTGCTTCAGCTTGAGGTCATCGAGGCGCGCACCGGTCAGGTTGATCGAGCCCTCGAGGCTCGGCGTGTCGATCTTGACGCGTTTCGAAGTGGCAAGCGCCTGGTCGCGGCTGGCAGCGGTGACGACATCGCCGCCGGGCGCGCTGGGAATGGTCCCCGGCGCCGGCGCCGGCGTGCCGCCCGGGTTGGCGGCGTCGGCTGCCTTCTTCTGTTCTTCCACCCGCTGCTGTTCGATACGGGCAGCATCGCGCTGCGCCTCGCTGCGCGGCAGCACATAAAAGTACTGCCACAATGCCAGGATCAGCACCGACAGCGCGATGGTGATGAAGAAGTTCCGGTTGTTTTCCATCGAGAGCCTTGGCCTATCGTGTTCCGCGAAGTCGGCGGGAGAGTTCGGTCTTCAACTGGCCGAACGGGGCGCGTAGCGCATCATCGCGTCCGACGATGACATAGTCACTGCCGGGCACCATGTCATCGGCGGCATGCGTGCGGACGGCTTCTTTCAGCCGCCGCCGGACGCGGTTGCGAACAACCGCATTGCCGACTTTCTTGGTGACGGTAAACCCGACGCGCGGCGACAGGCCGTCGCCGCGGTCGAGAACCTCAACGAGGAAAAACCGCCCGCGTCGCTTTTCACCACGACGGACGGCCAGGAATTGCGCGCGTTTCAGAAGCCGCTTGGGATTGACCCCCACTGGCTTGCCGGTTGCGGGCAACGATTTCGTCTCGCTTAGGCGCTGAGCCGCTTGCGGCCGCGATTGCGGCGAGCTGCGACGACACCACGACCACCCTTGGTGGCCATGCGGGCACGGAAGCCGTGCCGACGTTTGCGGACGAGTTTGGACGGTTGGTAGGTACGCTTCATTTGTTTTAATACCGCGGGGTGCGGCCCTTCTTGATTCTGTCACTGTGTAACAGGAGCTTTGCCGGGCCGGCTTTGGCGCGATCGAAACCGCGCCGGGATGTATGGCCCGAGCGTGAGCGGGCTTATAGAAAGAAGGGTTTTGGAAGTCAATCCGGAGTCGTGGCGCCATGGACGCCGGCTTCATGACAGTAATTTAATGTTCCGACCAAAGGATGAAATTGGCAAAAATGCCGTAATCCCCTAATGTTGGCTGATCAAGTGATTGTGAAGATCGAGTCGCATGAGCGAAGCCAGCCAAGCGGGGGAAGGGATCGGAACGGCGCCCGCCGCCGGCCGCAGCGTGCCCTTGTCGCGCGGTCTGTCGACAAAACTGCTGCTCCTGACCATCGTTTTCGTGCTTCTGGCCGAAGTGCTCATCTTCCTGCCCTGGATCGCCAGTTATCGGCTGAGCTGGCTCAAGGAGCGGCTAAGCACGGCCGCCGCCGTATCGATCGTGCTTGTGCAGGGCGAGTCCACCTCCTTGTCGCGCACGGCCCAGAACGACGTGCTGATGGCGATCGGCGCGAAGGCGATCGCCGTGCGCGATGGCGGCGTCTCGCGGCTTCTGGTGGTGGCCGACATGCCGCCGCAGGTCGACGAGCATATCGACCTGTCCAGCGTCGGCATGGTCAAGGGTATGACCGGCGCGCTCGACACGCTGTTCTTCGGCGGCGACCGGATGCTGCGTGTTTTCGGGCCGGTCGGCGACAGCGACAAGGAGTTCGAGCTGATCATGCCGGACTATTCGCTGCGCAAGGCCATGCTCATCTATTCGCGCAACGTCGCCTTCGTCTCGTTGCTGATCTCGCTGTTCACGGCCATGCTGGTCTACGCCGCGATCGACCTGATCATGATCGGGCCGATCCGCACCATGACGCGTTCGATGCTGTCCTTCTCCGAAGCGCCCGACGACCCCGGGCGCATCATCCATCCCGCCGCCCGCTCCGACGAGATCGGCGTTGCCGAACGCGAGCTGTCGCAGATGCAGGAGCGGCTGCAGAAAATGCTCTCCGAGCAGAAACACCTCGCCGATCTCGGCCTGGCGGTCTCCAAGATCAACCACGACATGCGCAACATCCTGGCTTCGGCGCAGCTGATTTCGGACCGCCTGCGCCTGGTCAAGGACCCGACTGTGCAGGCCTTCGCGCCGAAGCTTTTGCGCGCGCTCGACAGGGCCGTTTCCTATTCGGAAGGCGTGCTTCACTATGGCCGCACGCAGGAGCCGCCGCCCTCGCGCCGCAGGGTGCGGCTGCGTCAGCTGGTCGAGGACGTGCACGGCCTGCTCGACATCGAGGAAGGCATCGAGTTCATCAATGCTGTCGAGTCGGCTTTCGAGGTGGACGCCGATTCCGATCAGCTTTTCCGCGTGCTCACCAATCTGTGCCGCAATTCGGTGCAGGCGATGGCCGGAGACACCGAGAGCGCCGTGGTGCGGCGGCTCGCCGTATCGGCCGTGCGGATGGGCAGCGTCAGCCGCGTCACTGTCACCGATACCGGCCCCGGCCTGCCGCCAAAGGCACGCGAGAACCTGTTTGCGGCATTCCGCGGCTCGGCGCGCAGCGGCGGCACCGGCCTTGGCCTGGCGATCGCGCACGAACTGATCCGCGCGCATGGCGGCACGGTGGAGCTGGTCGAGTCGATTGGCGGGCGCACCACGTTCGCCGTCACCATCCCCGACCAGCCGGTGCGGCTCGACCAGGCCCGCGGCAGCCTACGCCGCCCGGCGTAACGACTTAGGCGCCGTTTGCCTGGCGCCCCTACCGCCTTCCCGGCCCCATGCTTTTATCAGCCCTCCAGCTTCGATCCCCGTGGCCTTGGGGTCGAGCCGGCTTTGTGGCGGCGTCGACGCGACGCGGTCGAGCCCGTCATTCACCAGATGACAGGCTTGCGACAAAACTTTTGCTCGATCGACTTGCTTTTCGCAAATTCAGTCGCTAGGGAACTGCACACATCGCGGCCGGCCCCTCACGGATCGGATCGCGGGGCTGTTGGAAACACGGCCTGATGCGCGCCCGTAGCTCAGCTGGATAGAGCACCAGACTACGAATCTGGGGGTCAGGAGTTCGAATCTCTTCGGGCGCGCCATTTTATCCGATTGATTTCCCGCCGCTTTTAATAGTCGCCATTGACCTCGATCCAGTAGCCATCGGGATCCCTGAGATAGACGGATCGCTGCCCGTCCGCCCTCACGTGCTCCTTGCCGATCTCGCCTGCAAGGTTGCCGAACGGAATGCCCTTGCTGCTTAAATGCTGCAAAGCCTGCGCGAAATCGGTGGTGGAGATGCAAAAATGCGTCGACATCGTCACGAAGGTCTTGCCGAAATCACCTTCGATCAGATGAAGCGACTGTCCCTCGCCGAGGCCGAACCAGCGGATGTTAGGCTTTCCTGCGGCACAAGCAATCTCGGGCAGTTGGAGTGCATCCTGATAGAACTTCGCGCTGGCTGCCAGATCACGGACGCGGAGGGAAACATGATTGAGGCGCAGTGCGACCACGACGGTCTCCTTCAGCCACCGAGACTAGGGATCGTGCGTTGGCCGAGCCTTCGCGTCAATAGGGCCATCGAGCGTCGATACGCCAGGTAATCGTCGTCGGCTTCGACATGCAGCTCGGCCCATGCTCGGAGCGGAGGCGTTGGGCCAGGAGGGCGCTGCTTGGCACGATGATTAGCTTCTTCCCGTTGCCGGGGATCGCGCCCCTGGGCTCGCACGGCGCCAAACCTCCTTTATATAGTTTCTGCCGATACAGCCGATACTGTCTGTTCGCATGCAGCGGGCGGAGCCTTTGGAGTAGATCCGACCATGCCCCATCCCAGCATTAAGCGCGCGCTGATCACCGGCGCCGGAGCAGCCGACGGCATCGGCTTCGCCATTGCCCTGCAGCTTGGCCGTGGAGGCCATGCCGTGTTCCTCACCGGCGCCAGTGCGCGCGTGCTCGACCGCGCCGCCGAGCTTTGCGCCGAAGGCATCGACGCCAGCGCCGTGGTCGCCGATCTCACCATCGCTGCCGATGTCGCGCGGCTGCGGGCTGATGTCGGCGCCGTCGATATCCTCGTCAACAATGCCGGCATGGGCTCGCTGGCATCGCCCTCCATCGACAAGGCATTTCTCGCCATGACCGAGGCCGAGTGGGACCGGGGCATCGAGGTCAGCCTGAAGACCGCGTTTCTGGTCACCCGAGCCTTCCTGCCGGCGATGGTCGAAGCGGGCTACGGGCGCATCGTCAGTGTGGCGTCGGTGACCGGGCCGCTGGTGTCTTTCGAAGGCACATCAGCCTATTCCGCCGCCAAGGCCGGCATGGTCGGCCTGACGCGCACGCTGGCGCTGGAAGTGGCCAGGAGCGGCATAACCGTCAACGCAGTGGCGCCCGGCTGGATCGAAACCGGCGCGTCGAGCGAGATGGAGCGGATAGCGGCCCTGCATACGCCGCCGGCGCGAGGCGGCCGACCCGATGAAGTGGCAGCGGCGGTCGTGTTCCTGGCCTCGGAAGGCGCCAGCTATGTCAACGGTGTCCTTTTGGTGGTCGACGGCGGCAACAGCCTGCAGGAGCACAAGGGTTGAAGGCTCGGTCGGGCCTGGTGCCCTGCCGCCAATCAGCGGAACCAAACCGCTCGGCAGCGGTTTTCTCCTTGAAGGGACCACTGACCTCAAGGGTTCGGAACAATGTACGACCATCTGGAACTGGAATTGGCGAGAGCCAGGCAGCGCGTCATGCGTGCGGAACTGTTTCTCACGCGAGCGAATGAAATGCTGGACGACGAGCGTGGCGTCGGCATCAGCCTTGCCTTGTGCTGCCGGATCAGATCCGAGCAAAAACGTTTGGCTGAAGCGCGCTCTCGCCTCCGCCACATCGATCCCGCCACCCACTGATTGTCCGATGGCTATGACGCCCTTCGAATCTCCCGAAAAGAGTGCCGCATCTCGCGCCGCAAAGCTCGCCGTGCTGCGAAAGCTGATGGTGAAGCATATCGAGCGCATCGATGCTCAGGCTCAGAATGTCGAACAGGCGCTGGCGGTATTGGCCGAGGCAACGTCTCGAGCCAGCGGCGCGCATCGATAGGGTCAGGTGGTCCGCTCAGGACGCCTTGGCGAAAAAGCTCTGATAGTCCGACTTCGCCTGCAGCAGCCGCAGCACGTTGTCGCGCGATCCCGCACATAGGCGGCCGGCCGGTGACCAGGCCGTCGCGTTTGAGGCGGTTGAAGGCTTCGCGCACCGTCGTGCGGCTGACATTCATTTTTCTCAAAGACTCGCCCGGCCCGAAATAGATCGTGCCGGTGGTGCATTGCACCGTCGTCACTGAGGGTATTGACGACCAAACAAAATGCGGATTTGATAATACGTGGATACAAAAATACTTTTAGGTGCCCCATGCCAGCAGCCTTTCCGGCAGAGCCACAGATGTCCGCCACCGCGGAGGAAGAGGCGTACAGGCACCTTCAGAGAGCCCTTCGCCTCGGACGCTACAAACCGGGCGAGAGGCTTATTCCGGAGGAGATTGCCGCCGAGATCGGCATGAGTCGCATGCCTGTGCGGGAAGCCTTTCGGCGCCTGGCCTCCGACGGGCTGGTGGTCCTGCGGCCCAATCGTGGATGCGTGGTCGCAGGCCTGACGGTCGATGAGCTTTACGAGATTTTCGAAATTCGCTCGGTTCTGGAGGGACTGGCCGTAAGGCTGGCGATGCCCCGGATCGATGAGGAGGAGTTCGAGGAACTCGAGCGCCTGCTCGAGCGCATGGAACGCGCGGGCCAGAGCGGCAGCAGCGACTGGGTGGTCCGCCACCAGGAATTCCATGGCCGTATCTGTGCGCTAAGCCGGAGGCCCAAGCTTATCCACCAGATATCGGCGCTGCATGTCGTGATAGAGCCCTACATGCGCATCTGGTTCGACGACTGTGACAAGCCGCATTCTGCGCGCGAGGAGCATGCCGCCGTGATCGCGGCCTTGCGTTCAGGCGACGAACTTCACGCGGAAAAGGTGATGCAGGATCACATTCTCAGCACAGCACCGATGCTGGCCGAGTTCGTGAGTCCGAGCCGGTGACGAACGCCGGCCGGACAAGAATGGCCTCGAACCGGCAATGCGGCCGGACGTAGGAACAGATCGATCAGCCTGTCAAAAAAAGGGGAACCACATGAAAGTTCGTCGTTTGGCCGCAGTTGCGGCCGTACTCAGCATGTTCGGCTTCATGCACACTGCATTGGCCGAGGACGCGCCCAAGGCCATAACCATCGCCACGGAGGGCGCCTACGCTCCGTGGAACTTCACCAACGCGGACGGCAAGCTCGACGGACTGGAGATCGAACTCGCCAACAATCTTTGCGAGCGGATGAAGGTCAAATGCACCATCATCGCTCAGGACTGGGACGGGCTTATTCCTTCGCTGAAGGTCGGCAAGTTCGATGTGATTATGGCCAGCATGTTCATCACGCCGAAACGCCTCGAGACCATCGACTTCACCCAGCCTTATGCGATCGACCCGGGCGGGTTCGCAGCCGCCAAGGATAGCGATCTGGGGAAGCTCGGCGCTTCGGCCGAGAAATTCAAACTGGACGATGAGGCTGCTACCAAGGCCGCGGTCGACAAGTTGAAGCCCCTGCTGAAGGGCAAGGTAGTCGGTGTCCAGGCGGCCACGGCCATGCTCGAATTCGTCAAGAAATACTTCGGCGACACGGTGGAGATCCGTGAGTACAAGACGACCGAGCAGCATGATCTCGATCTGGCCGCGGGCCGCATCGATGCAATATTCGCTCAGAAGACAGCGCTCGCGGCGACGCTCGCTAAACCCGAATTCTCGGGCTTCACGGTTGCAGGTCCGGGCTTTGTCGGCGGCCTGTTCGGCGCCGGAACGGGTGCGGGACTCAGGAAGGAAGACACCAAGCTCAAGGAAATGCTGAACGACGCGATCAGCGCCGCCATTGCCGACGGGACCATTAAAAGCATCTCGGAAAAATGGGTGAAAACGGACGTGACGCCGGTCAAGTAGCCACGTGTGTATTCTGTCCGGACGATTGGTATCAACCGATCGGCCGGGCGCCGCGCTGAACGATCAGGTTCCACATGACGGACACACTCCATATCCTTTCCGTGGGCAAGGGCGGCTGGGGCGGAGCCCTGCTGCTGGCAGCTGGCGTGACATTTGCGCTGTCAGTCCTCGGCTTCCTGCTCGGCGCTCTCTTCGGCGCGGTTGCAGCAGGAGGCCGGCTCTCCACGAGAGCTTTACCGTCATGGGTCGCCAAGGGCTACGGCACGGTGTTCAGAGGTGTGCCCGATCTGTTGACTATCTACCTGCTTTACTACGGCGGCAGCATAGCATTGACTGAGATCGGTAAATTCTTCGGCAGCACAGGCTTCGTCGGGCTGCCGACATTTGCGACTGGCGTCCTGGCGATCGGCATCATTTCGGGCGCCTATCAAGCCGAGGTCTATCGCGGAGCGTATCTCGCCGTCGATCTCGGCCAGTTTGAGGCTAGCAAGGCGCTTGGCCTGTCCCGATTCCAATCGCTGCGTCTTGTCATCGTGCCTCAACTGATGCGGCACGCCCTGCCGGGCCTCGGAAATGTCTGGCAGCTTGTGCTCAAGGATTCGGCCTTGATCTCCGTGATCGGCTTGGTGGAATTGATGCGGCAATCTCAGATCGGCGCGGGATCGATGCGGGAGCCCTTCGTCTTCTATGTAGCTGCCGCGACGCTGTATTTCCTCATCGCTACCGTTACCGGATCGGTCTTCCGCTACGGCGAGGCACGGGCGTGGCGTGGCATGGTCCACGCATGATCGACTTCGCCTTTTTTGCAGAGATCATTCCGACCCTTCTCTCCGGCTTGCCGTTAACCTTGCAACTTGCGGGGTTGTCGATCGCGATAGGCTTTGCCTTGGCCCTGTTGCTCGCACTGGCGCAGCAGGGAAACCATCGGATGCTGGTCTGGCCCATACGCTCCTTCGTTGCCGTCTTTCGCGGCACGCCATTGCTCGTCCAGATATTCCTCATCTATTACGGCCTCGGCCAGTTCCGCCCCACACTTCAGGCAGTTGGGCTCTGGTGGCTGTTTCGCGAGCCCTATTGGTGTGCCATCATTGCGCTCAGTCTCAATACTGCGGCCTATGGCAGCGAAATCCTGCGGGGTGCGATACAGGGTGTGCCGGGTGGCCTTGTCGAGGCGGCCTCTGCCTTGGGCCTGAAACGGCTCCAGACCCTGCGCCTCGTCGTTCTGCCTTTGGCGCTGCGCCAAGCCATACCGAGCTACAGCAACGAGATCATCCTCATGGTAAAGGGTACGTCGCTTGCATCGATCGTCACCCTGATGGAAGTGACGGGCATCGCCCAGGGGCTTATTTCGCAGACCTATCGCGCCGTAGAGGTTTTCGTGGCTGCGGGCGCGATCTATCTCACCATCAATTTCACGATCATCTCGGCACTGAACGCGCTGGAAACCTGGCTAACGCCTTATCGGGTCCGAGCCTGATACGCGTCTGGCGTAACGAGGAGAATTGACAAAATGCGCAGGGACGAGAAGCCGAAGCGATCCGTTTCCGTGTCGTGTTACGCCATGATGGCAACGTCGCATCCATCAGACCAAGGGATACAAAGACAGAATGCGTGATTTCCAGTTTCCCGGCCGCTCACCGGTTCGTGCCACGGAGGCCGTTGCCGCGACCTCGCACCCGCTTGCGACCCTTGCCGCCATCGACATGCTGCGCGCCGGCGGCAATGCCATGGACGCGGCCGTCTGCGCCGCCGCCGTGCAAGGCGTGGTCGAGCCGCAGTCGACCGGCATCGGCGGCGATTGTTTTGTCCTCTACTCTCCAGGAGGACAGGGCGAGGTGCTGGCCTTCAATGGCTCCGGCCGCGCGCCGGCGGGCGCCACCGTCGACTGGTATCTGGACAAGGGTTTTGGCGAGCTTCCGAAACAGGGGCCGCATGCGGTGACCGTGCCGGGCGCCGTCGATGCCTGGAGCCGTCTCCTGGAGGACCATGGCCGCAAGAGCCTTGCCGAAGTGTTGGCGCCGGCTACCCATTATGCCGAGGCCGGCTATGTCGTACATGACCGCGTCGCTTTCGACTGGGCCGAGCCGGAGACCGACTTGTCGGCCGACGAACATGCATCACGCATCTTCCTGCCGGGTGGCACGGCGCCGAAGGCGGGCGATGTCCACCGCCAGCCGGAACTCGCCGCGACCTTGCGGATCATCGCCAAGCAGGGCCGTGCCGGGTTCTATGAGGGCGCGGTCGCCGACGATATGGTGCGCCGGCTCAATGAATTGGGCGGGCTGCATTCACACGAGGATTTCGCGGCGACCAAGGGCGACTATGTCGCCCCGGTCAGCACTGCCTATGGCGGCTACGACATCCACCAGATGCCGCCGAACAATCAAGGGATGACAGCGCTGCTTATGCTGAACGTGCTGTCGGGCTTCAAGCTTGGCGGGCTCGACCCCAATGGCGCCGAGCGCCTGCATCTGGAAATCGAGGCTGGGCGCCTGGCTTACCAGGATCGCGACCGCTATGTCGGCGACCAAGATCAGGTTCATGTGCCGGTGCAGCAGCTTCTGTCCAGCGCTTACGCCGACCGGCTGCGCGCCGAGATCCATCGCGATCGCGCCATGACGCATCTGCCGCGCCTGGATCTGCCCGGCAGCGACACGGTCTACATCTCCATCGTCGACCGCGACCGCAATGCGGTTTCCTTCATCAACTCGACCTATTATTCCTTCGGCAGCGGCGTCGTCGGCCCGAAGACCGGCATTGTGCTGCAGAACCGTGGCGCGAGCTTCCGCCTCGACCCGGCGCACCCCAATGCGATCGCGCCCGGCAAACGGCCGATGCACACGATCATGCCCGGCATGGCGACGAAAAACGGCCGCGTGGTGATGCCGTTCGGTGTCATGGGCGGCGGCTACCAGCCTTTCGGACACGTGCATCTCCTGACCAACATGATCGACTTCGGCATGGACCCTCAGCAGGCGCTGGATGCGCCACGGGTGTTCTACAATGATGATACGGTGGAGGCCGAACGCGGCGTCCCCGCTGAGGCGCTCGAAGGCTTGCGCCGGCGCGGCCATCGCATCGCCGAGCCGGATCACCCGCTTGGCGGCGGACAGGTGGTGCTGATCGACTGGGAGAAGGGAACGCTGACCGGCGCCTCCGATCCGCGCAAAGACGGGATGGCGCTGGGATATTGAGGCGACCGGGAGAACCGGTTTGCGATCGGCGATGCTGCTAGGATCGCAATCGTCTTCTGGGCTTTCTAGAAGCAGTCGTTTGAAACATAGTCGGTGACCATGAGCACGAATTCAAAAGACCTCTCCCGCCGCCTCGCTGCCGGCGCCGACGATGCTCCGGCGATCCTGGCACCCGACAGGGCGACGCTCACCCATGGCGGGTTGCGCAGCCTGATCGCGGCTACCGCCGAGCGGCTGCATGCGCTCGGCATCGGCCGGGGCGATCGGGTGGCGATCGTGCTGCCGAACGGCCCGGAGATGGCCACCGCCTTCGTCGCCGTGGCGGCCGCCGCCTCGACGGCGCCGCTCAATCCCGCCTATCGGGCGGACGAACTCGATTTTTACCTCACCGACATCGGCGCCAAGGCGATCCTTGTTGCAGAGAACGAGACCGGACCGGCGGTGGCGGTGGCCGAACGGCTCGGGATCGGCGTGCTCAGACTTGTCGTTTCGTCGGATACGCCCGCCGGCAGTTTCACCATCGAGGGCGCGCCGGTCGGTCCGCTGGCGGCGCCCGACATGGCGCAAGATGACGACATCGCGCTTCTGCTGCACACATCGGGCACGACATCGCGGCCCAAACTGGTGCCGCTCAGCCATGCCAACATCGCGGCCTCGTCAGCCCACATTGGCGCAACCCTCGGTCTGACCGCCGATGACCGCTGCCTCAACATCATGCCGCTGTTCCATATCCATGGCCTGATCGCGGCGGTGCTGTCGTCGCTGGCAGCGGGCGGCAGCATCTACTGCACGCCGGGCTTCAACGCGCTGCGCTTCTTCCAATGGCTGGGCGATGCCAAGCCAAGCTGGTACACGGCAGTGCCGACCATGCATCAGGCGATCCTGCCGCGCGCGGCGCGCAATGAAGAGGTGCTGGCTGCGGCGCGCCTGCGCTTCATCCGCTCGTCCTCGGCATCTCTGCCGGCGCAAGTGATGGGCGAACTCGAAGCAACCTTCGGCTGTCCGGTGATCGAATCCTACGGGATGACCGAAGCCGCGCACCAGATGGCGTCGAACCGGCTGCCGCCGGGCCTGCGCAAGCCGGGCAGCGTTGGCGCCGGCGCCGGCCCGGACGTGGCCGTGATGGCACCGGACGGCCGGCTGCTGACAGCCGGCGAGACCGGCGAGATCGTCATTCGCGGACCCAACGTCACGGCAGGCTATGAGAAAAACCCGGAGGCCAATGCCACCGCCTTCGCGCATGGCTGGTTCCACACCGGCGACCAGGGCGTGCTCGACGAGGACGGCTATCTCCGCGTCACCGGCCGTCTCAAGGAGATCATCAACCGCGGCGGCGAAAAGATCTCGCCGCTCGAGGTCGACGACGTGCTGATGGACCATCCGGCGGTGGCGCAGGTCGTCACCTTCGCCATGCCGCATGACAAGCTTGGCGAGGAGGTGGCGGCAGCCGTCGTGTTGCGCGAAGGCATGAGCGCCAATGAGAACGACATCCGCACTTACGCCGCGACACGGCTTGCCGACTTCAAGGTGCCGCGCAAGGTGGTGATCCTGGAGGAGATCCCCAAGGGCGCGACCGGCAAACTGCAGCGCATCGGCCTTGCCGCCAAACTCGGGCTTTGACGATGAAGATCACCATTTTCGGCGCCGGCGCGATCGGCGGCTATCTCGCCGCCAAGCTGGCGATCGCCGGCCGCACCGACCTGTCGATCGTCGCGCGCGGCGCCCATCTCGAAGCGATCCAGGCCAACGGCCTGCGTCTGATCGAGGACGGCAAGGAATTGGTGGCGCCGGTCCGGGCCGCGGCGAAGGCCGAGGAGCTTGGCGTGCAGGATTATGTCGTGCTGGCGCTGAAGGCCCATTCGCTCACCCCGGCGCTGGACCAGATCGCGCCGCTGCTCGGGGACAATACATCCGTCGTCACCATGCAGAACGGCGTGCCGTGGTGGTACTTCCATGGCGCTGGCGGGCCGCTCGAAGGCACCAGGCTGAACGCGGTCGATCCCGGCGGCGCGATCTGGCAGCGGATCGGGCCGCGGCGCGTCATCGGCTCGGTCGTCTATCCCGCCGTCGAGGTCGATGCGCCCGGCCTCATCCGCCATGTCGAGGGCAAGCGTTTCTCACTCGGCGAACCCTCTGGCGAACGCAGCGAAAGGGTCACGCTTCTGGCCGAGGAAATGGTCAAGGCCGGCCTGCAGGCCCCGGTGCGCGACGACATCCGCAGCGAAATCTGGGTGAAGCTGTGGGGCAACCTCTCCTTCAACCCGATCTCGGCGCTGACCGGGAGCACGCTGGCCGCGATCGTCGCCGACGAAGGCACCCGCTCGCTTGCCCGCAGCATGATGCTGGAAGCGCAAGCGATCGGCGAAAGCCTCGGCGTGCGTTTTCCCATCACGGTGGACCGTCGCATCAAGGGCGCCGGCGATGTCGGCGAACACAAGACCTCGATGCTGCAGGATTTGGAGCGCGGCCGGCCGATGGAGATCGATGCGCTGGTCGGCGCGGTGCAGGAACTTGGCCGGCTGACGGACAAGCCGACGCCGACCATCGACGCCGTGCTGGCGCTGGTGCGGCGGCTGGCGGTGGAGCGCGGGTGTTATGGGTGAGCGGGCGCGACGGGCCAAATCTTGACGCGCTCGCGCCCTGCCCAACATATCGTTGGCCCGCCCTTGTTGCCTATCCGAGAGGGGGTGCCGAAACAGATATGTCCCAACCCGCATACAGCGTTTAGAACCAAGGAACCGCCTTCATGCTCCGGTATGCTTGCCTCCTCGGAATTCTGGTCATGACAACGGCTCATTCGGCGATGGCGCAGAGCGATGCTGAAATGAAAGCGTGCGTCGATCGATCCGGCGGCGTCACCTCGGACATGCTGGATTGCGGGAAAGCCGAGATCGACAGGTTCGATGCCAGGTTGAATGCGGCCTACAGTACCCTGATGCATCGCGAACACGGCCCCGAACGTGCACGGTTGCAGCGTGAGCAGCGCGCCTGGCTGAAGCATCATTTGCAGGAAACGCACCGTCTTGCCGCCGATCCAAACAACGGATCGGCCGCCTTCCTCGCATCTCAAGGGTTTGAACTGGACGATTTGAGCGCGCGCACGGCCGAACTTGAAAAGCGTGTCCAGAAAAACCCGTAGCCATTCGGGAAGTGCTGCCGAGACGAGAAAGCCCTGCGCGATCATGCAATCAAGCGACCGCGGGATCAGGCGATCGGCGTCCGTTTCGACCCCCTCGGCGACCAACCTCTATTCCCAGGGTTCGCCCGAGATCGATGACTGCCTTGACCAAGGCCTGATCTTCGATGGAGCTGGCGAGATCGCGAACGAAGTCCTTGTCGATCTTGACCTTGCGGATACGGCTGTCCTTCAGCGAAACCAGCGTCGAAAAACCCGTGCCGAAATCATCCAGCATAATGGATAGGCCGGCGTCCGCCAGGCGTTCCAGCTTTTCGTCAATGCGGTCGCGATCCACGCGCGCCTCTTCCGGAAGCGGACTGACGACATTCTCACTTCAAGATTTCTGCAGCGAAATCTGGGTGAAGCCGGCTCCACACCAGCCCCAATCGTCGGCGACGAAGGCACCCCGGGGCACTTGCTGGCGCCATGATGCTGCAGGCGCCGACGAGCGCGGGCGGGTTCAGTTGGTGCTCGCTTTGGGTGTAAACCCGCACTGCTTCTGTTCCATATCGATCTGCTTGGTGATGCGGATGGCATTCTGTGCGTAGGCCTCTGTCACAGAGCCGCTATTCACGGTCTTGTCCTTCAGCGGACTGACGCCTGCGCAGAGGTGGAAAACATGCGGCTCCGAGGACTTCTTGGCTCCGTTTTCGGGCGCGATCCAGTAGACGACATCCTGACCCGCGGGGTGGTTCGCATCCTGCGTCGCCGCTGTCACCGCGGCTGAGTCCGTCGCGATCGCCTGCGCCTGGGCGGCGACGTCGGGCGAACAGGCGGTGGTGGGCTGGCCCGACTTGATCTGGGCCGCGCATGCGTTCATGTCCTGGGTGTACTGTTCGACCGACGGAGGCTTGAGGCTGACCCCCGTTATCGCGGCGACCACGGCCAGTACAGCACCGAGGCCGCCGGCAACCTTCTTGGTCTGCGGGTCCATGTTCTTGTCAGAGAGGATCAGGAAGACCAGCGGCACGAAGGCGATCAGCGTGATGATCGCGCCGAGCTGGTTCTGGAAGAAGAAACTGGCCGTGTCGGATGCACGGGCCGGATCGTGCCTGTTGGCCGCCTTCCACAGGAAGTTGCCGGCGATTGCGAAAATCGCGATGCCGACCAGAAGGCCGATGATCAGCGGCAGGTGTCCCTGGTCGAACTTGTTCTGGCGAAGCAGAACAATACCGTAGATTTCGCCGCCAATGGCGACGATCCACGACAGTGCGGCGAAAAGGCGAAGACGCGTGGCGGAGGACTTCTGGCCCTGCGTCGCTTGCCAATCCTTGGTAACGTCTGGCTTGTTGTCGGTCATTGATCAGATCCCCCGAGCGCCACAGCAGCCTCATCCCTATCCATATTGCGCATGGGTGAATCCGTCTATACCCACGGAGGCAGACGCCTCGTTTCCCTGGCGGTCACCTCAATCGCGCAATCGATCAGGAGCCTATCAGTCCTTGCCCGGCCGCTTGAGAAGCCGCGCATAGAGTTCGCCGACAATGCCGCGCCGGAAGATCAGCACGCAGACCATGAAGATCAGCCCGGTGGCGATGGTCACCGGGAAACCCGAGGTGGCAAGCGTGTTTTCCAGGCCGACGACGAGGCTGGCGCCGATGATCGGCCCGACCATCGTGCCGATGCCGCCGAGCAGCGTCATCAGGATCACCTCGCCCGACATCTGCCAGGTGACGTCGGTCAGCGTGGCAAACTGGAAAACGATCGCCTTGAGCGAACCTGCCAGCCCGGCAAGTGCTGCCGACATGACGAAGGCGCCGAGCTTGTAATTGGCGACGGAATAGCCCAGCGAAATGGCGCGATTTTCGTTTTCCCGGATCGAGCGCAGGATCATGCCGAAGGGCGAGTTGACGATGCGCCAGATGGCGAAGACGCCGATCAGGATCACCGCCAGCACAAAATAGTACATGTTCAGCGAGACGTTCAGGTCGAGGACGCCGAACAGCATGCCGCGCGGCACGCCCTGGATACCGTCTTCGCCTTGCGTGAAGGGCGCCTGCACGCAGAAGAAGAAGAACATCTGAGACAGCGCCAGCGTGATCATGGCGAAATAGATGCCTTGCCGGCGAATGGCGAAGAAGCCCATGACAAGACCGAGCAGGGCTGCGCCCGCCATGCCGAGCAGGATACCGGCTTCCGGCGGCCAGCCCCAGACCTTGACGGCATGCGCGGTGAAATAGGCCGCACCGCCAAAGAAGGTGGCGTGGCCGAAAGACAAGAGGCCGGTATAGCCGAGCAGGAGATTGAACGCGCAGGCGAACAGCGCGAAGCAAAGCATCTTCATCAGGAAGATCGGATAGACCAGGAAAGGCGCCACCAGCAGCGCCAGTATGCCGAGCCCGACCAGCGTCCATTCAAGCCAGCCCTGGGTTCTGGCCGATGTCTCGCGAAGCGACAGTTCGGCCATGTCAGATGTCCCTTCCAAACAGGCCGGCCGGCCGGACCAGAAGGACGATCGCCATGATGACGAAGACCACGAGATTGGAAGCCTCGGGGTAGAAGACCTTGGTCAGGCCCTCGGCGAGGCCAAGCGCGTAGCCGGTGACGATCGCGCCAAGGATCGATCCCATGCCGCCGATCACAACCACAGCGAAGACGACGATGATGAGATCCGATCCCATCAGCGGGCTCACCTGATAGATTGGTGCCGCCAGAATTCCGGCAAGCCCAGCAAGGGCGGAGCCGAGGCCATAGGTAAGGGTCAGCAGCAACGGCACGTTGACGCCGAAGGCCTGGACTAGACGGGGGTTCTCGGTTGCGGCGCGCAGATAGGACCCGAGCCTGGTCTTCTCGATCAGCGCCCAGGTTCCGAAGCAGACGATCAGCGAGGCGATGACAACCCAGCCGCGATAATTGGGCAGGAACATGAAGCCGAGATTGGTGCCGCCCGAAAGCAGCGACGGCACGGCGTAGGGATTTCCCGACACGCCGTAACTGTAGCGGAATATGCCTTCGAGCACGAGCGCGAGACCGAAGGTGAAGAGCAGGCCGTAGAGCGGATCGGTATCGTAGAGGCGCGACAATGCCAGACGCTCGACCACCATGCCGAAGAGGCCGACGATCAGCGGCGCAAGGATCAGAGCGGGCCAATAGCCGATGCCGAGATAGGTGAGCAGCAGATAGCCTGTGAAGGCGCCGAGCATATACTGGGCGCCATGGGCGAAATTGATGACGCGCAGCAGGCCGAATATGACGGCCAGACCCAGGCTCAGCATGGCATAGAACGAGCCATTAATCAGTCCGACCAGCAACTGGCCGAGGAGTGCCTGGACGGGGATTCCGAAGATCATCGTCATGGCGCCCTCATACACCCAGAACGTCGTGGAGTTGCGTCATGCGGTCCGCCAGTTCGCCGGTCGGAAATCCGGCGACGACCTTGCCGTTCTCCATCAGGTAGAAACGATCGGCGACACGGCTGGCGAAGCGGAAATTCTGCTCGACCAGCAGGATCGTCATGCCGCGCTTTTTCAGCGTCACCAGCAACTCGCCGATGCGCTGCACGATGACGGGAGCCAGACCCTCGGTCGGCTCGTCGAGAAGCAGCATCTTCGCGCCGGTCCGCAGCATGCGCGCGATCGCCAGCATCTGCTGTTCGCCGCCCGACAGCCTGGTGCCGGGACTGTTGCGCCGCTCCTTCAAATTGGGGAAGAGATCGAATATCTCCGCGACGCTCATGCCGCCCTCGGCGACGACTGGCGGCAGGATCAGGTTCTCGTCGACGGTCAGCGTCGCGAAGATGCCGCGCTCCTCGGGCACGAAGCCGATGCCTTGATGCGCGGTGCGGTGCAACGGCAGCCGCATCAGATCCGCGCCGTCGAAAACGACCTCGCCGGTTCGCTTTCGGATCAGCCCCATGATGGCGCGCAGCGTCGTTGTCTTGCCGACGCCGTTGCGGCCGAGCAGCGTGACCGTCTCGCCGGCAAACACTTCCAGATCGACGCCGTGCAGCGCATGGCCCTCGCCATACCAGGCGTTGAGGCCACGGACCGCAAGCAGGGGCGCGGCACTAGTCATCGGCGGTGCCCATATAGGCGACCTTTACCCGTTCATCGCGGCTGACGGTGGCGTAGTCGCCGGCGGCAAGCACCTCGCCGCGCTGCATGACCGTTATCCAGGCGCAGAGATCGGCCACGACAGTCAGATTGTGCTCGACCATCAGAACCGCGCGGTCCTTAGCCACGGAACGAATGAGGGCGGAAACCGTGGCCACGTCCTCATGTCCCATGCCGGCCATCGGCTCGTCCAGCAGCAGCACTTTCGGATCGAGCGCCAGGGTCGTGGCGATCTCGAGCACGCGTTTCCTGCCATAGGAAAGATCGCCGGCTAATTTGTTACGGGCATCCTCGAGGCCGACGGAACGCAGCAATTCCACGGCGCGTGGCGTCAATCGATCGAGCGCCGTGAGCGAACGCCAGAACTGGACGCCGAGCCCACCGGGCCGCTGCAGCGCGACACGGACATTGTCGAGCACGCTGAGGTGCGGAAAGATCGCCGATATCTGGAACGAGCGCACCAGCCCCATCCGCGCCACCTTCGCCGGCAAGGTGCGGGTGATATCGGTGCCCAGCAGTTCGATCCTGCCGCTGGTCGGCGCCAGGAATTTGGTTAGCAGGTTGAAGACGGTCGTCTTGCCGGCGCCGTTGGGTCCGATCAGGGCGTGGATGTTGCGATGGCGCACATCGAGGTCGACATTCCTCACGGCAACGAAGCCGGCGAAGTCGCGCCGTAGCCCGCGGGCGGACAGCACCACAGGCGGTTCGTTCCCGTCGAGATCAGGCGGCGCCATCGCCGCGCCGGTCACTGGGCCGCCGTTGGACAGCCACTTTCCTTCTCGCTCAGGAAGGCCTCATTGCCGGGAATGGTGGCGAGATATTTGTAATAGTCCCAATCCTTGGTGCTCTCGCTGGGCGCCTTGACCTGGTAGAGATACATGTCGTGGACCATGTTGCCGTCCGCCTGCACCTTGCCGTTGGTGATCACGGCGTCGTCCACCGGCAGTGAATGCAGCTGCTTGGCGACGGCCTCGGTCTCGTCGGTGCCGGCCTTGTCGATCGCCTTCAGATACTGCGTCACCGCCGAATAGGTCGCGGCCTGGATCATGTTCGGCATGCGGTTGGTGCGCTTGAAGAAGCGCTGCCCGAATTCGCGGCTCTTGTCGTCGCGGTCCCAGTAATAGCCCTCGGTCAGCACGACGCCTTGCGCCGCCTGCAGGCCCAGCCCATGCACCTCGGCCAGCGTGAACAGGAGTGCCGCAAGACGCTGGCCGCCCTGGACGATGCCGAATTCGGCGGCCTGCTTGATGGAATTGGACGTGTCCAGGCCGGCATTGGCCAGCCCGATGACCTTGGCGCCCGACGACTGGGCTTGCAACAGGAAGGATGAGTAATCGGTCGACCCCAGGGGATAGCGCACCTCGCCCAGCACCTTGCCACCGTGGGCCTCGACGAACTTGGTGGTCTGCTCCTTGAGCGAATAGCCGAAGGCATAGTCGACAGTGACGAAGAACCAGCTGTCGCCGCCCTGCTGAACCAGGGAGCCGCCGGTTCCCACCGCCTGCGAATGGGTGTCATAGGCCCAATGGAAGCCGTAAGGCGAGCATTGCTTGCCGGTCAGCTCGGTGGTCGCAGCACCGGTAACGATATCGATCTTCTTCTTTTCCTTGGAAATCCCCTGGACGGCGAGCGCCACCGATGAGGTCGTCAGCTCCATGATGGCATCGACCTGTTCGGTGTCATACCACTGCCGCGCGATGTTGGAGGCGATATCAGGCTTGTTCTGGTGATCGGCGTTGATGATTTCGATCGGCGCTCCCTGCACCTTGCCGCCAAAATCCTCGACCGCCATCTTGGCCGCCTCGACCGACCATTTGCCGCCGAAGTCGGCGTAGACGCCCGATTGGTCGTTGAGGATGCCGATCTTGACTTTCCCATCGGAAATTTCGGCGGCCGAGGCTGGGACCGCGGCCGCGGCGAGAAGCGCGGCGGAAACGAGATAGCATGCCTTCATGGTCAACTTCCTCCCATTGTGAATGCGACCGTCCCCCAACGATCATCAGCAAACGGTACTGAACATGAGCAAAATGAGCATGGACGGCAAGGGGCCGGTGCGAATTCAGGTTCGAATCCCTGCAGGGGGCGCCGCTGCAGCGGATCGCGGCCAAGTTTGAGATCGAGATCGGCGAAGAGTTACCCCTTTTTAGTCAGGAGTATGGACTCGACCGCTGGAGTGGCAACGCTTAGGTTGCGTATGATCGGCAGCCTTCCACGGGGAAGCCAACTGAGATATCAGGATGGCTTGATAATGACCAGGTCGATAAGCGTAGTTACCGTGACGCACAACAGCGCGCATACCGTGCGCGGCGCGCTGGCTCGCCTGCCGCCAGGCCTGGAGATCGTGTGCGTCGACAATGCAAGCACCGACGATCTTTCCGCCGCCCTCTCAGGCTTTACCGTTCACCGCATTGATAACCCTGTAAACCTCGGCTTTGGCCATGCCTGCAACATTGGGGCGGCAGCGGCATCGGGAGAGTATCTGCTGTTCATCAATCCCGATGTGCGTCTAGGGACCGGCGCCGTCGATGCGCTTATGCAAGCGGCTGGGCGCTATCCGAATTGCAGCGTCTTCGTGCCACGCACAAACACGGTGGACGGGCGGCTGTGGCTTCGCGAGCAGAGCGAGATTGATCGCCTTTCCGGCGTGTCGCTGCCCACACGTATTCGGCAGGTCTGGGGGGATTGTTGCGTCCGCTTCGTCAATGGCGGCGTGTTCATGATCAAGCGAACGCTGTTCCTCGACGCCGGAGGGTTTGACGAGGAAATCTTCCTGTATTTCGAAGATGATGACCTCTCGCACCGTCTGATTCAGCGCAATGAGCCGATGATCCTTGTCAGTGGCGCGCATGCTGTCCACGACATTGGCACCTCCGTTGCGCAGTCGATCGGGTCCCGGATTTTCCGGCATCGGTCGAAGATGCGATCGGAGATCCACTTGCGCAGAAAATACGGCATCGCCTACAGCCCATTCGTGGACATACTCCGGTATTCGACGAAGATTGGCTTCTATTGCCTGACGCTTAATCGAACCAGACTGATCAATTCCCTCGGCCGGCTGATCGGTATCTTCGATAGTATCCTTGACCGATCGCGCGCGAATCGGAACAGCGGCTATGTCGCCTGACGCTCCCGACACGAGAGTTGCCTCGCGTGATGTCCTGCCCAGCGAGCCGCGAAATGGCGGGGCATACGGCGTCGACCGAAGCAATGCCCGCAGCGAAATCCACATTCACGCGCCAGGACGCTACATCGTGGAGCTTTCGCCAACGGACAGGCGGATGCCGTTTCTCCGGCTCAACGTTCGCCGCCAACGGCAGCCCGACAGGGTCGTCTATGTGCCGGTTACCAAGCGAACGTCCTACCTGCTTAAAAGCAGCGAAGGCGGCGTGTCGCTGCAATTCGACAGAAGCGACATTATTGCCTCAAGCATCCGCCGGATAGGGATCGGCGATCTTGGTTTAGTGTTGCGCCGCCGCCGACGGCAGAAGCAGTTTGAACTGCCGCTGGGCCCGGGCATCGTCCTGTGGCCTCTGCTGCATCTGGCAGGAGCAGAAGGGCAGCATTTGACCGCTGCGCTGGTCAGCCTCACCGGGTGGGGCTTTGGCGTGGCGAGCGACAATCTGCAGAAAACCCTGTCGCGACTTTTCGACGGCCCACCGGCACAAGCCAGCGAACGCCTGCTTGCCGCCGAGCCAAGGATCGCCGTTGCGATGCATCTGCATTACTCCGATCTCTGGCCCGAGTTCGAGACGCTGCTGGAGGCGATAGATCGGCCGTTCCACCTCATCCTCACGCTGACCGGGCCCGACGCGACACTGACGGAACGCGTTCAGGCAAGATTTCCGGCTGCCGAGATCATGGTCTATGACAATCGCGGCCGCGACATCGGCCCCTTCGTGCAATTGCTGCGCGAAGGAAGGCTCGATCGCTTCGATCTCATCTGCAAACTGCACGGCAAGAAGTCGGGATCGAGCGGGCCGCGCATGGTTCTGGGCGAGATCTGGCGCCGGGCAAGCGCCTTCGACCTGATCGGATCGCGCGATGTGGTCGACCGGATTGTAGCCACTTTCGAGCGTTCGCCGGAAACTGGGATGATCGGGTCCCGTCGCTTTCTGTTGCCCAACGAATGGAAGGCCGAGGCAGCGGGGTGGGGCAAGAACAGGGAGACGATCCTGACTCTGCTGGAGACGCTTGGCATGGCCGCGGACTCTCCTCTCCACTTCTTTGCCGGAACCATGTTCTGGGTGCGGCGCCGCGCATTGGAGCCGCTCAAGCGGCTTGATCTGCCCTTGGCGTCATTTCCCGGCGAGACAGGCCAACTGGACGGCACTTTGCAGCATGCCCTCGAGCGGATCCTCGGAATGATCTGCACGAAAGTCTCGGGAACTGCCTGGGACGATGAAAATGAAGCCTGATCGCTAGGAGGTGGACGTCGTTGAATAAAGCCGACTTCATGATCCTTTTAAGATCGATCACCAGCAGGAGGCGGTGGAAGAGATTTCGCGTCTGGCAACGCATTCGAGCCAGCGGACAGTTCGACGGGCCTTGGTATCTTGCTCAGAATCCCGACGTGACCAAGCGCGGGGCCGACCCGATCATGCATTATATCGATCACGGTGCCGCCGAGTCTCGAGATCCGAATACTGATTTCGACACAGAATACTATCTCACCAGATATCCCGACGTGACAATCGCCGAGATAAATCCGCTGGATCACTACATCCGTTTTGGCAGGAATGAAAAACGTGAAACCCGGCGCATCCCGGCAACTTATGTGCCGCGATCGAGCGAGAGGCGGCCAGCCGGATTGAGAGCGCGGGTCATCGCATTCTATGTCCCGCAGTTTTATCCAACTCCTGAAAACGACGCCTTTTGCGGAAAGGGCTTCACGGAGTGGACTGATGTGACACGCGCGGTGCCACAGTTCGACGGTCACCATCAGCCCAGGCTGCCGGCGGACCTCGGTTTCTATGACCTCAGGATAAAGGACGTCCAGAAGCAACAGATCGAGATTGCCCAGCAATACGGCCTCTCGGGATTCTGCTTCCACTTCTACTGGTTGAACGGCAGGCGCCCGTTCGAGATGCCAATCACCCAATTCGTCGAAAACGACACGCACGAAATGGGCTTCTGCATCAACTGGGCAAACGGCCAGTGGGGGCGCCGTTGGGGCGGACGCCATCAGGAGGTTCTGGTCCTGCAGTCGCATTCACCCGAGGACGATCTCGCCTTCATCGAATATGTAGCCGGCTATTTCCGCGATCGGCGCTATATACGCATCGGCGGCAAGCCGCTGCTCATGGTCCACAGGCCCGGACTGTTCCCGTCGGCGGTAGAAACGGCAGAGCGCTGGAGGGCCTATTGCCGGGCTGCCGGCATCGGCGAGATATTTTTGTCTTATCCGCAGTCGTTAGACACTATTGACCCGGCGGAATTCGGGTTCGACGCCGCTGTCGAGTTTCCGCCCAATCTCGGAACATTTCCCGAAAGCAGCGCCAGCATGCCGCCGTTCAAGAGCGATTTCTGCGGGGAGATCCATGACTGGGCGGACCTTGTTGGTCGCAGCCGAGCCTATCCTCAGGTCCCTTACACACTGTTTCGCGGACTCTGCCCGTCATGGGACAACACGGCGCAGAGAAGGGAGACAACCAGCATCTGGATGAATGCGTCGCCGTCCAGCTATCGCGAATGGCTCGCCAACGCGGTCGCAGATACATGCGATCGTTTTGCCGATTTCGACAGTCGGCTGATCTTCGTCAACGCCTGGAACGACTGGGCGGAGGGCGCATATCTCGAGCCGGATGCCCGCCATGGCTACGCCTATCTGCAGCAGACGCGGGACGTCCTGGCTGCTCCGCTGGCGGCCGGAAAATTGCCTGGGAGTTCTTCCTGGCGCGTTCTGTTCGTGTCGCATGATGCGCGCCTCGGCGGCGCACAGGGGTCGTTGCTCGACATTCTCCAATGGCTGCAAGCGCACACGGACTTGGAGATCAAGGTGCTGTGCCTGGCAGGTGGTCAACAGCTCGAACAGTTTCGACGCATGGTCGATACCGTGCTCCTGGATGATCTGGTTTCAAAGACCGACACGACGCCCACCAAACTGGCCCGCATCACGGCCTGGTGCGGTGGCCGACCAGACCTGATCTATTGCAACAGCCTTGCAACCGGCCGTGTACACGCGTTGCTCGGTCAACTGGACAGTCCTATCCTGACGCATGCCAGGGAATTGGCAACGAGCGTGGCCCGATTCGCAAAGGAGGACATGGAGGAAGTCGTTTCCCACACGCGGAAATTCGTAGCGTGTTCCCGTAGTGTCCGGGACTATCTGATGGCCGAATACAGTGTCGACTCGAACATCATCGACGTACTTCCAAGCGCGGTGCCGCAGTCCAGCGCGGATCACAATCTCACCGAAATCCAGCGCCTTGGAAGTCGTCGGCTGGCCGGCTGGCCGACGGACAGCAGCATCGTCGTGGGGTCCGGCCTAGGAATGCCATTCCGCAAGGGGGCTGACCTGTTTATCGAAGTCGCCAGGATTCTCCGGGCACGCGGGGTTGAAGACTGCCATTTCTATTGGTTGGGCTTGTTTCCGGGGTCGGAGCGGGATGAGGCTCTGGGTACGTGGTCACAGCAAGTCGACAGGTTGCTGGCGGACGGATTGGGCGAAAAGGTTACATTCCTCGGCAATGTCGACGATGTGCGCCCTTATCTGCGGGGTGCCGACCTGTTTCTGCTGACATCGCGCGAGGAGCCGTTCGGCCGCGTCATCCTGGAGGCGGCCTTCGCCGAATTGCCTGTAATCTGCTTTGCAGGCAGCGGTGGGGCACCGGATTTCGTCGAAGACGATGCCGGTATCATCGTCGACTGGGCTGATCCCATCGCGATGGCCGATGCGACGCTGAAACTGATCCAGGACCAGCCTTTGCGGATGAAGCTCGGCAAGCAGGCGAGCGGCAAGGCAAGGCGGCATTTTTCCACCGATCGGGTCTTTCCGCGCCTGCTGTCGACCATCCGCGAGGTCGCAAACAAGCCGCCCGCCGTATCGATCATCGTGCCGAACTACAATTACGCCCGCTACCTCAGCGAGCGCATGGAAAGCATTCTTGGGCAGTCCTTTCAGGATTTCGAGCTCATCATCCTGGATGATGCCTCGACAGACGATAGCCGATCGATTCTGGATTATTATGCCGGAATCTATGGCACCCATGTCATCGTCAATGAGAAGAACTCCGGAGCGCCCTATCCGCAATGGTTCAAGGGCATAGCGCTGGCAAGGGCCGATCTGATCTGGATCGCCGAAGCCGACGACGTGTCAGATCCGGCTTTCCTCAAAACCCTCGTGCCCTTGTTTCGCGATCCGAGCTTGAAATTCGCCTTTTGCGCATCGAAGATCATCAACGACCGAAGCGAAATCGTCGGCGACTATCTATCCAGCCGGTATCTCACCGATCTCTCCGATTTCAAATGGAGACGCAGCTACCAGGTTTCGGCGCAACAGGAAGTCAACGAGGGGCTGGGCGTGAAGAACACGGTCCCTAATATCAGTGCGGCTGTTTTCCGGAAGTTCGACATCACGCCCGACTTTGTCGAGCATGTCCTATCCCTGCCGACGAGTGGCGACTGGTACTTTATTCTCGAAGCAATCCGCGACGGTTCCATCGCCTATGAAGCCGCGGTGCTCAACCATCACCGTCGACACGTGAACAGCGTGAGCAGCGTCATCGTGGCATCCCAAGCAGAGGCGCTTGTTCGAACGCGGCAGAGGATTCACCAGCATGTGCTGCAAACATACGAAACGGATTTGGCGATCAGGCTGAAGATGGCCGAACATATCGTGCAGCTCTGGAGTGACCTATTCCCCGGACGCCCTGCCGAAGAGATGGAAAGCTTGTATTCGCTAGGCCAATTGGCGGGATTCCCCCAGAGAACCCCGGAGAGCGGTGAGATCGTTCCGGCTTAATGACCGGCAGCGACGAGATGGCCATTGCCGACATCTTGCAAGGCCAGCTTCAGCGGCGCCTCGCCGATCCTTCGGGTGGCGCTCGGGATTTCCTGATCGAGGCGGGCGAAGCGACTTCTTCGCTGCGCCGGATCGGGCACCGGCACGGCCTCAATCAGGCGTCTGGTGTAGGGGTGGCGCGGGTTGGAAAAAACCTGGTCACGCGTGCCCATCTCGACGATCTGGCCGAGATACATGACGGCGACGCGGTCGGAAATGTTCTCGACCACCGCCATGTCGTGCGAAATGAAGAGATAGGCGACGCCGAATTCGCGCTGCAATTCCTTCAACAGATCGAGCACACGCGCCTGCACCGAGACGTCGAGCGCCGACACACTTTCATCGGCGATGATCAGCTTCGGCCGCAACGCCAACGCACGCGCGATGCAGACGCGCTGGCGCTGGCCGCCGGAGAATTCGTGCGGGTAAAGCTCCATTTGGTCGGCCGACAGGCCGACGCGCTCGAACAGCGCCGCGACACGCTGCCCGCGCTCGTCCTTCGAGGCGATGCCGTGGATGACCAGCGGCTCGGCGACGAGGTCGCCGACGCGCATGCGTGGGTCGAGTGAAGCAAACGGGTCCTGAAAAATCATCTGTACGTCGCGGCGCACGGCCTTGCGCTCGTCGCGGCCGAGGGCTGACAGATCGCGCCCGCCAATGACGATGTCGCCGCTGTAGGGCACCAGCCCGGCCAGTGCCTTGGCGGTGGTCGACTTGCCACAGCCGGATTCGCCAACCAGCGCCAGTGTCTCGTTGGGCGCGATGGAGAAGCTGACGCCCTCGACAGCATGAACGCGGCGGGTGACCCGGCCGAAGAACCCACCATGCAAATCGAAGCGGACATGCAGGTCTTTGACGTCAGCGACATTGGCCGGCATTGCCGTCTCGACGTCCCTGGATGGAAGGCGGCCGAGACCACTGCCGATGCGTGGCACGGCGGCCAGCAGTTCGCGCGTGTAGTCGGCTTGCGGCCGGGCAAAGATGTCCGATGTCTTGCCCTCCTCGACCATGCGGCCGTGCCGCATGATGATGACGCGATCGGCCATTTCGGCGACCACGCCCATGTCATGGGTGATGAGGATGACGCTGGTGCCATGCTGGCGCTGCAGGTCGCGCAGCAACTCCAGCACCTCGCCCTGCACGGTGACGTCGAGTGCCGTCGTCGGCTCATCGGCGATCAGCACGTCGGGCTCCAGCGCCAGTGCCATGGCGATCATCACGCGCTGGCGCATGCCACCGGAGAGCTCGTGCGGAAACTGCCTTAGCCGGCTTTCGGCTTCCGAGATACGCACCGCCTTCAGCGCCTCGATGGCACGTTGACGGGCTTCAGCCTGCGACAGGCTGGTATGCGCCTCGATCGATTCGGTGAGCTGCCGGCCGATCGACAGCACCGGGTTGAGCGAGGTCATCGGCTCCTGGAAGATCATAGCGATGCGGTTGCCGCGAATGCTGCGCATCCGGCGCTCGTCAAGCGTCGCCAGGTCGGTATCGCCGAGACGAATCTTACCGGATGATATGTGGGCGGCAGGCTGCGGCAGGAGTTGCATGATCGCCAGCGCGGTCATCGATTTGCCGGAGCCGGATTCCCCGGCAATGCAGAGCGTCTCGCCGCGCGCCAGCGTCAGCGAGAGGTTGGAGACGACATCGCGCTCGCCATCCTCGCCGCGCACGCTGACGGAAAGGTTGGCGATGTCGAGCACCGGTCCCACTGCGACCGGGGCAGCCGCCCCGGTCCGCTTCCTGGCCACGCCTGCGTTCATTCAAACACGCAGCGCGGGAAGTAGAACGAGACCACCCAGTTTGGCATGTCGACGATCTCGCTGATGCGGAGATCGCCGCACACCGAGGCCAGCATATAGGCTTCGACCGGGTCGATCTTGTAGCGGCCGGCGAGCAGGTCGACCATCTGGGAAACTGCCTCTTTAGCACCAGCCATCAAGTCCGGACCGACACCGGTCGTCACCTCATAGCCCTTGGCATCGAGATGGCGCGTCACCGGGCCCGAAGTGGTGAAGCGCGGCGTCTTCAGCCTGGCATCCTTGACCAGGTCGAGTTTGAGCACGACGTCCATCGGGCTTTCGATCGCCGTGCCACAGACCTCTCCGTCGCCTTGCGCCGCGTGCGTGTCACCGACCGAAAACAGTGCGCCCGCCACTTCCACCGGCAGGTACAGCGTGGTGCCGGCGGCGAGATCGCGGATGTCGAGATTGCCGCCGACGCGTCTCGGCGGGACCACCGAATGATGACCCATCTCAGCCGGCGCGTTGCCGATGGTGCCGGCAAAGGGTTTCAGCGGCACACGGGCATTCTTGCCGAACAGCGCCGGCTCGAGCGAGGCGGCGTCGTATTTCCAGATGTTCAGCGCGGGCTCTTTAAAGTCGTCGGCAAGCAGGCCGAAACCTGGAATGTTCGCCGTCCAGCCGAAGCCGGACGGTTTAAACATCTCGATCGTCACCTTGAGCGCATCGCCGGGCTCCGCACCCTCGACAAAGATCGGTCCGGTCACCGGGTTGATCTGGGCGAAGTCGAGCTTGGCGATATCGGCGACCGTGCTGTCGGCCTTCAACTGGCCGCCGGAGGAATCCAGGCACTGGAACTCGATGGTCGAGCCGGGCGCCACGCGCTCGGCCGGGACAAACGAATTGTCCCAGCCGAAATGGTGATGGCGCCCGTGGATGGTGTAGTCGCAGCTATTGCACATCTTTTACGTACACATTGTCATAGTTGATCGGAACGTGGACCGGGTCGACATAGAGATTGTCGGCGCCGCCCATGCGCGCGGATTTCATGGTGAAGCGCTGCTCGTTGAAGACCGGCGCCCAGGGTGCGTCCGCCATGATCTTGGCGTAGATGTCGCTCCACATTTTATAGCGCTCATCGGACTTCGCCGGATCAACGATCGAGTCGGCTTCGGCGGCCTTGGCATCGAGATCCTTGTTGCAATACCACGACCAGTTCCAGCCGCCCGGCACCGCGCCGGCGCAGCCAAGGATCGGACCGTAGAAGTTCGAGGGATCGGGGAAATCCGCGATCCAGCCCATGCCGCCGGACCAGATCATCGGTGCGCCGGCCTTGTCGCCGCCGGCGGCGATGACGTTGGCCTGTGCCAGCGCCTGGATGCTGGCCTTGATGCCTATCGCCGCCAGATCCTGCTGGATCGCCTGGGCGATGCGCGGATTGGGATCGGTGTTCATGGCGAACAATTGCGTGTCGAAACCATCGGGATGGCCAGCCTCGGCAAGCAGCGCCTTGGCCTTGGCAACGTCATAGGGATAGCCCGTGAAGGCCTTGTCGTAGGCCGGCATCGACGGCGGCAGCGGCTGGTTGGCGGGGACCGCGCGGCCGTTGATGATCTGGATGATACGCGCCTTGTTGATCGCCATGTTGACGGCCTGGCGCACTTTCACATTGTCGAAGGGCGCCATAGTGGTGTTCATGGTGATGTAGCCGGTGTGCAACTGGCCGCCCTCGACGACGCGCGCCTTTTGTTCGGGGTCGGACATCACCTCCTGGAATTTAGCCGGCGGAATGCCGTCGAGGGGCAGGTCGATCTCGCCCTTCTGCAGGCGCAGCAGCGCCACGATAGGCTCCTGGCCGACCTCGAAAGTGATCTTGTCGAGATGCGGCAGGCCCTTGTGCCAATAGTCCGGATTGCGCACGAAGACGATGCGCTGGCCGAGCGTCCATTCGGCCAGCTTGAAGGCGCCGGTTCCGACGGGGTGCTTGCCGAAATCAGCGCCGTATTTTTCCACCTCTTCCTTCGGCACGACATGCGAGAAATTGATCGCCATGACATGCAGGAAAGTGGCGTCGGGCCGGCTTAGTTCGAACTTGACGGTGTAGGGGTCGACGACGGTGACACCCGCGAGGCTGTCGGCCTTGCCGGTCGCGACATCGTCATAGCCCTTGATCGAGCCGAAGAAGCCAGCGCCCGGGCTTTGGGTCTTCGGGTTGGTGACGCGGTCGAGCGAATATTTCACGTCGTCGGCGGTCATCTCGCGGCCATTGTGGAATTTCACGCCGTGGCGCAGCTTGAAGGTGAAGGTCTTGCCGTCGGGCGAAATCTCGTAGCTTTCGGCAAGGTCGGGCTTCAGCTTGGTTGTGCCCGGTTCGTAATCCATCAACCCGTCGAACAGGCTCTTGATCATCGACCAGTTCTGCCAGTCATAGCCGATGGCGGGGTCGAGCGTGGTGACGTCATCCTTGTAGGTGGCAATGATCTCTCCGCCCTGCTTGGCGTTGGGATCGATGGTGTCTTCGGCGCGGGCGCTTACCATGCCAAGCATCAGCGCCAGCGCCGATGCCGCGACGGTGGATGCGAGAAACTTTTTCATTTATGTTCCCTTTCTCTGTTTGTTTTTCATTTCATCTGAGCTTGATACGGGGGTCGATGAATGGCGCGATGATGTCGGCGAGCAGGTTGCCGAGCACGATGGCGAAGGCCGAGACCAGCGTAACGCCCATGATGATCGGAATGTCGACGCGCTGGATGGCTTGCCAGGCGAGTTGCCCAATGCCGGGCCAGCCGAACACGCTTTCGACGACGACGATGCCGCCCATGAAGATGCCGATGTCGATGCCGATCATGGCGATGACGGGCAGGATGGCGTTGGGCAGTGCGTGGCGGAAAATGATGGCGCTTCGTGCCAGACCTTTCGCACGGGCGGTGCGCACATAATCCTGGCGCAGCACGTCGATCATCGACGACCGCATCATGCGCGCGTACCAGCCAGCGCCGAGGATGCCTATGGTCAGCGAGGGCAGCACGAGATGACGCCAGGTGCCATAGCCGCCGATCGGGAACCAGCTCAGCCGCACGGCAAAGACATAGAGCAGCAGAAGCCCGACGACGAATTGCGGCGCCGAGACACCGACGAAAGAGGCGACCATCAGCGTCTGGTCGGTGGCGGTGCCGCGCTTGACGGCGGCGATCAGCCCCATGCTCAGGCCAATCAGCAGTTCGCACAGGATGGCGCCGACCATCAAAAGCAGGCTGGCCGGCAGCCGCGAGACGATGAGCTCGGTGACTTCGGATCGCTGGATATAGGAGCGGCCGAGATCGCCGCTGACGAGCTTGGTCAGGTAGCGCCAATACTGGACGACAAAAGGCTGGTCGAGGCCGAGCTGCTGGCGGATGTTTTCGACCGTCTGCGGCGTGGCGCTGCGGCCGGCAATCTGGCGCACCGGGTCGGCCGGCAACAGGTAGAGCAGCGCGAAGGTGATCAGCGAGACGCCGAGCAGGATTAGAGCCGACTGGATGAGGCGGCGGCCGAGATGGGTGATCATGCCCGACCTCTCTGCGTCGGATCGAGGATGTCGCGCAGCGCATCGCCGATCAAGTTGAAGGCCAGCGCCAAAGCCAGGATCGCGGCACCGGGGAAGAACACCAGCCAGGGTGCCGCCTGGAAATAGGTCTGATTCTCGAAGATGATGTTGCCCCAGGAGGCGGTCGGCGGCTGCACGCCGATGCCGAGGAAGGAGAGCGTCGCCTCGAGCAGCACCGTGGTCGAAATGCCGAGCGTGCCCCAGACGATGATGGTCGGAAGGAGATGCGGCAGGATGTGGCGAAACAGGATGCGCGGTGCACTCGCCCCGATGGTGCGTTCGGCGTCAATGAACTCGCGCTCGGCCAGCGAGGACGTCTCGGTGTAAATGACACGCGCGGTCTGCACCCAGTTGACCAGCGCGATGACCATGGCGACGATCCACAGGCTGGGTTGGAAAACCGCCGCCAGGCAGATGGCGAGCAGGAGTGCGGGAAACGCCATCATCAGATCGGTGAAGCGCATCAGCGCGCTGCCGATCCAGCCGCGGAAATAACCCGCGGTGACGCCGACCAGCGTGCCGATGAACAGCGCCACGCCATTGGCAACGATACCGATGATCAACGAGGTGCGGGCGCCGTAGAGGATGCGGGTCAAGAGGTCGCGGCCGAGCAGGTCGGTGCCGAGCCAGAATTTGGCATCCGGCGGCAGCGGCGAACCCTCGATGGTGAGGCCGTCGAACATCTGTTCGTTGGGATCGTAGCCGGTCAGCCATGGCGCCAGCACAGCGCCGGCAACGACGATGGCGACGATTACCAGCCCGACCAGCGCCAGACGGCGCTGGGCCAGCCGGCGCCAGACACCGGCGCGCGGCTTGCCCGGCATGCGCGCAGGCGCCGTGAGGTCAGGCGCGATGGGACTGGTCATCGCCGCCTTCTTCCACAGTTACTTCTTCACTTGTCATCGCAACGATCCGGCGCGCGGCATCCTCGACGCTGATCTGCCAGCTCATCGCCAGCGAGCGCAGCTGCGCATAGGCGCGCTCGTCATCCGACCCTTTCGACAGGGCCGCCACCGCGCGCACGATGGTCTGGCGCTCAGCGACGCGCTGGCGCAGCGCAGTAATTTCGCCGGCTAAGTGTTTTCGTGCCTCGAAGCTCTGTCGTGCGATGAGCAGCGCGCTGTAGACGCCGGCATTGCCGACAGGCTTCAACAATTGCGCGTCGGCCTTGTGCGACAGCGCCCATTCGATGCGGCCGGGTGCCTCGGAGCCGATCAGCGCCACCAGTGGCATCGGCGCCTCGCCCGGCTTCCACGGGAATTGCTCGTCGAAGCCGAGATCGGCGTCGAAGAAGACGAAATCGGCGGCCAGCGCCTCGGGTGGGAGCTCCGGCCAGCAGTCCAGCGCGATCAGGCCGATGGCCGACAATTGCCTGGTGATCGCCTGCACCGTCGGATGCGGCCGATGCAGGATAAAGGCCCTGGCGCCGCCGAGATTGGGGATACGCGGCGTTCTGCTCACGACACCACCCTCAGGCGCGGACGGCCGAATGTTCTGGCGGGGTCGTAGCGCGACAGATAGGGGTCCGGCGCGACCTCATCCTCGCGGCTGACGACCTCGAAGAAGCCATCGGCGATCCGGCCGATGATGACAGGCAGCGTCGCGTGCTGGGAGTGGGCGTCGATGGCGATCGGCCCGAGCCGCGTGGAGAAGCGCCGCTCGGCGAAAGCTTTCGAAAACGCCGCCGGGCCGGCTTCGGCATCGCGCGACAGCACGTCAGCCATCACCTGCACGGAGGCATAGGCGGAGGCCTCGAAGGATGAGGCGAAGGCGGCCGGCCGCGGCGCGAAATAGGGCCCGACCGATAGATGGCCCTTGCCCGTTTCACCGATCGCCGGCAGTTCACCCTCGGTGAGGTTGCAGGAGATGACGGGGCAGCTTTCCGGACGGAAGGCCGCGTCCTCACGGCCCAGTTCCTGATAGGCGGCGAGAAAGGCATAGGACGAGGTGCCTATCAGATTGTTGAGAATGAAGCTCGGCCGGGTGGCCCGGATTTCGGCGATCAGGCGCGACACGTCGGTCTCGCCGATGCGCAGATAGCGCTCGCCCAGCACCTTGCCGCCGGCGTCCGCGATCAGGTCACGCGCGACGCGGTTCATCTCCCAGCCCCAGATGTAGTTCGAGCCGAGCAGGAAGCCGTTGGCGCCAAAGCGCGGCACGACGTGGGCCATCAGCGGCACCAGGTGCTGGTTGGGGCAAGCGTGCATGTAGACGACATGCTCGTTGGCCTCGAACCCCTCATAAGGACAGGCATACCAGAGCATGCCGCCGGCCTTCTCCAGCACCGGGATCGTCTCCTTGCGGCTCCAGGAGGTGACGCAGCCGACGACATGACGCGCGCTGCTGGTCTTGAAAATGTCTTCGCAGAGCGTCGCGTAGCGGTCGGCATTGCTCTGCGGATCGCGTTCGACCGGCACCAGTTCGATGCCGTAGCTCCGGTCGGCATTGATGTCGGCGATGGCGCGCATGGCACCCATGCGGCACGCATCGGAGATGAGCTGGTAGCTCCCCGAGCGGGAATAAAGGATGCCGATCTCGATGCGCCGTTTCAAACAGAACCCCAGAAATGACAATGCCCCGCAGCCAGCACCGCAAGGGCGAGGCATACGAGGCATATTTGCCGCCCGGCGATCAGAGCCGGTATTTTGCACTAGCGTATTCGGTCCCGCCGGTCAGTCAAGCGGGAAAGTGCGTCTCTACCTCAACTGCTTGCGACGCCAGGCAGCGGGCGCTTCGCTTGTCCGTTCGCGGAAGAACCTTGAGAAATAGGCTGGGTCGTCGAAGCCGATCTCGTAGGCGATGTCCTCTACCGTGCGCACGGTGAACAGCAGCAGCCGCTTGGCTTCCAGCAGCCGTCGCTCGCTGACGACGCGTTTGACGCCGCTGCCCAGCACCGCGCGGCTGGCCTTGTCGAGAAGATGCGGCGTCGTGGCCAACGTCTCGACGTAGCGATCAACAGGCCAGTTGTCGCGGAAATGCGCGTCGACGAGCCGGCGCAAGCCCATGGCCAGCGACGCATCGGAAGACGGTGCGGCGGCGGCAATGGGCGCCGGTGCGAGGCGCGCGATGTGGGAGAGCGCGACGGCGATCAGCGACGACAGGACCTTGTCGTTGCCGGCCTGCGCCTCGGCGTATTCGGCGGAGATCATCTCCAGCACCGCCGCCAGCCTTTTCCACGCCGCACGGTCCTGCAGGCCATCGGCAAAGACCGGTCTGTCCAATGGCAGCAGGCTGTGGCCGCCAAGGGCGGAGAGCGCATCGTCGGCGACCGAGACGACGATCGCGTCGGTGCCGGGGCCGATCGAGAAACCGTGCACGACAGTGCTCGGCACGAAGCTGACGGCAGGCGCCGAAAAGTCCCAGGATCGGTCCTCGATGCGGTAGGTGCCGGAGCCGCTGGTCCAGTAGGTGATCTGGCCCATCTGCGGATGCTTGTGCGCGGCGACTTGGCCGAGATGGATGTTGCTGCGGGTAAGCACTGTCTCGACATGAAGGAAGCCGACATCGAGCGCGCGAACCGGCTCGCCATAGACGAAGAAGTCGGGGATGGAACTCTGGCTCATGGCACCGGAAAAAGTCTAATCGGTTTTGCCGTTCCGTCCATAACCGATCCTCCGGCCAAGCGCTAGGATTTGCGTTGGAAGTGGAGGAACATCATGCGGTCAGAAGATTATCGTGCCGACAAAGCGCGCCCATTCACCGGCGCTGAATATCTGGAGAGCCTGCGCGACGGCCGCGAGGTCTATATCAACGGAGAACGCATCGCCGATGTCACCACGCATCCGGCGATGCGCAATTCGGCGCGGTCCTTGGCGCGGCTTTACGATGCGCTGCATGATCCGAAACGGCGGGTGGTGCTGACCTCAGCGACCGACACCGGTTCGGGCGGCTACACCCACAAATATTTCCGCGTCGCCAAATCCTCCGGCGAACTCGCGGCACAGCAGACGGCGATCGCCGAGTGGTCGCGCATGTCCTATGGCTGGATGGGGCGCACGCCCGACTACAAGGCGGCGCTGATGAACACACTTGGCGCCAATGCCGACTGGTACGGGCCGTTCAAGGACAATGCGCTTGCCTGGCACAAACGTGCCCAGGAAGCCGTTCTGTTCATGAACCACGCCATCGTCAACCCGCCGATCGACCGCCACAAGCCGGCCGAGCAGGTGAAGGATGTCTTCGTCCACATCACCAAGGAGACGGATGCCGGCATCTACGTTTCCGGCGCCAAGGTGGTGGCGACGTCATCGGCGCTGACCCACTATAATTTCCTGGCGCAGAGCTCGGCGACGGTCACCGAGGATCCGTCGCTGTCGGTGATGTTCATCGTGCCGATGAACGCGCCGGGGATAAAGATGTTCTGCCGCGTCTCCTACGAGCAGACCGCCAACACGGTGGCGGCACCCTTCGACTATCCGCTGTCGTCACGCTTCGACGAGAACGACGCGATCCTGGTGCTGGACAATGTCTTCATCCCCTGGGAGGACGTGCTGGTGCTGCGCGACGCGCAGAAGATCCTGTCGTTCCACCCGGCGTCGGGTTTCATGCATGGCTATTGTTTCCAGGGCTGCACCCGTTTCGCCGTCAAGCTCGACTTCCTCGCCGGCCTGCTGGCCAAGGCGCTTCGCGCCACCGGCGGCGACGCCTTTCGCGGCAACCAGGCGGCACTGGGCGAGGTCATCGCGCTCAGGCACATGTTCTGGAGCTTTTCCAACGCCATGGCCTACAATCCGATCCCGTGGGCGAACGGCGCGGTGCTGCCCAATCTGGAGGCCGCACTCGCCTACCGCACCTTCATGTCGGAAGCCTATCCGCGCGTCATCGACACGGTGCGGCGGGTGATTGCGTCCGGGCTGATCTACCTGCCGTCGTCGGTGCGCGATTTCGACAATCCGGAGATCAACAAATATCTGGCGCAGTATGTGCGCGGCTCCAACGACATGGGCCATGTCGAACGCATCAAGATCATGAAGCTGTTGTGGGACGCGACCGGCACCGAGTTCGGTGGCCGCCACGCGCTCTACGAACTCAACTATGCCGGCGCACCGGAGGAAGTGCGGCTGCAGGTGCTGAAAGGTGCTGAACGCGGTGGCCGGCTGAAGGCGATGGAAGAGCTCGTCGACACCTGCATGGCCGACTATGACGAGAATGGCTGGACTGATGATACCTGGCTGAATCCGCTTGCTTCACCGGCGGAGTGACGCCGATGGCCACGCAGATTTCGAAGACCGATTTCCGCGACGCCATGGCAAGGGTCTGCGCGCCGGTCAACATCGTCACGACGGATGGACCGGCCGGGCGCGGCGGCTTCACCGCCACCGCCATGTGCAGCGTTTCCGACGAGCCGCCGACGCTCCTTGTGTGCATGAACGGGCGCTCGACGCAGGCGGCCATGTTCCTCGCCAACCGGCGCTTCTGCGTCAACGTGCTGACGCATGACCATATGCACTTGGCGGGAAAGTTCGCCGGCGCGACAAGGGACATGGAGGCGCGCTATTCGGCGGCGCGCTGGCAGACGCTGACCTCGGGCACGCCGGCACTGTCGGACGCGATCGTCAATTTCGATTGCGAAATCGAGGACGTGCACATCGTCGGCACGCACAATGTGATGATCGGCCGCGTCATCGATGTCAGGCACGGCAGCGGCGGCTCGGCCCTGCTCTATGTCGACCGGAATTACACGCAGCCGACGCGGCTGGGGAGTTTTGGCGGGTGAGTCTCAGCTTTCGCCATCGATCAGCGTCTCCAGGAGATCGAGCAGTTGCTCCAACTTCTCGTGGCCAAAGCGCTGCTCTATGTCGTCGTAGATGATACGGCGCTCGGGCGACAGGGCGTCGATCAGGGCGGAACCGGCCGGGGCGATGGTCAGCACGACGCGGCGGCCGTCGCCTTCGGCCTTGTTGCGGGTGATGAATTTTCGGCCTTCGAGCGCCTTGATGATGCGGGTCAGGCTGGGCGGCAGCACCGAGGCGCGGTCGGCAAGCTCCGTCGCCTCGACCGAGCCGGCCTCGCTCAGCACGCGCAGCACGCGCCATTGCTGTTCGGTCACGTCATGCGCGGCGAGCATGGGGCGAAAGCGCGCCATCACCGCTTCGCGGGCGTGAAGCAGCGCCATTGGCAGGGAACGACGAGTGTTTTCAGGCAGCAAGAAGCAGCGTCCCCGATAATGCGGTTGTCCGTCGGATTTGACCCGAAATGGACAACGCCAAACCCGACCTTTTCATCCCGTATCGTTGCCTCAAGCCTGATGCAAGACTTGACTTCGGCGACACCCCATGTAATTAACGCGTTAACTACAACAATGCAATGATCCTGGGAACGAAACGCCGTGCCTCACTTCTCAATCGAGTATTCGGCCAATCTCGATGCCAAGGTCGACATGGGCGAATTGTGCGCGCTGGTGTTGCGCACCGTGCTGGAAACCGGGCTGTTCGAGACCGGTGCGGTGCGGGTGCGGGCCTTTCGCGCAAACGCCTATGCCATTGCCGACGATCTGCCGGAAAACGCCTTTCTCGACATGTCGTTTCGCATCGGCAGCGGCCGCAGCGCCGAGGACAAGAAGCGAACCGGCGAGGCCGTGTTCGCGGCGGTGAGCCACTATCTGGCCACTTTGTTCGAGACCCCGCATTTCGCCCTGTCGCTGGAGATCAGGGAAACCGATCCGGTGCTGAGCTGGAAGAAGAATGCAATCCACCCGCGGCTGCGCGGCAAGTGACGGAAGACTGACATGTCCGACCTCGAAGGCAATCTGAAAAAGGCCGAGGCCTATCTCGCCCGTTTCAAGGACGACGGCGTCTTGAATCAGATCGGCGGCGAGGCGGTGCCGGCCATCGACGGGTCGACCTTCGAGACCCTGTCGCCTGCCGATCTCAAGCCGCTGGCCAAGGTCGCGCGTGGTGGCGCCGCCGACATCGACCGCGCCGCCAAGGCGGCGAAGGCGGCATTCCCGGCCTGGGCAGCCATGCCTGGCGAGACCCGCAAGAAGCTGCTGCACAAAATCGCCGACGCGATCGAGGCGCGCGCCGAGGAGATCGCCTTCGTCGAATGCATGGACACCGGCCAGGCGCTGAAATTCATGGCCAAGGCGGCGCTGCGCGGTGCCGAGAATTTCCGCTTCTTTGCCGACCGCGCGCCGGAAGCGCGCGACGGCGAGACGCTGCGCACGACAGGCCAGGTCAACATCACGACGCGCGTTCCGATCGGCCCGGTCGGCATCATCACGCCGTGGAACACGCCGTTCATGCTGTCGACCTGGAAGATCGCGCCGGCGCTGGCCGCCGGCTGCACCGTTGTTCATAAGCCGGCTGAATTTTCGCCGTTGACGGCGCGGCTGCTGGTCGAGATCGCCGAGGAGGCCGGTCTGCCGAAGGGCGTGTGGAACCTGGTCAACGGCCTTGGCGAGCACGCCGGCAAGGCGCTGACCGAACATCCCGACATCAAGGCGATCGGCTTTGTCGGCGAAAACCGCACCGGTTCGATGATCATGAAACAGGGCGCCGACACGCTGAAGCGCGTGCATTTCGAGTTGGGCGGCAAGAACCCGGTGATCGTCTTCGCCGACGCCGACCTGGAGCGCGCGGCGGACGCGGCGGTGTTCATGATCTATTCGCTAAATGGCGAACGCTGCACCTCGTCGTCGCGACTGCTGGTCGAAGCCTCGGTCTATGACCGATTCACCGATCTGGTGGCGGAGAAGGCAAAGCGCATCAAGATCGGTCATCCGCTGGACCCGAAAACAGTGGTCGGCCCGCTGATCCATCCGGTGCACGAGGAAAAGGTGCTGTCCTATATCGAAATCGGCAAATCGGAGGGTGCTGTGGTTGCCGCCGGCGGCGGCAAGTTCGCCGGTCCGGGCGGCGGCTGTTATGTCAGCCCGACGCTGTTTACCGGCGCCACCAACAAGATGCGGATTGCCCAGGAAGAGATTTTCGGGCCGGTGTTGACCGCAATCGCCTTCAAGGACGAGGCGGAGGCGCTGACGCTCGCCAACGACACGCAATATGGCCTGACCGGCTATCTCTGGACCTCTGATGTGACCCGCGCCTTCCGTTTCACCGATGCGCTGGAGGCCGGCATGATCTGGGTCAATTCGGAGAATGTGCGGCATCTGCCGACGCCGTTCGGCGGCGTCAAGAATTCCGGCATCGGCCGCGACGGCGGCGACCATTCCTTCGATTTCTACATGGAGACCAAGAACGTCGCCTTCGCCACATCAGCGCACGCGATCCAGAAACTCGGCGGCTGACTGGAGGAGATCAGAATGCCCTTGCCCAAACCCAACCTCTATCCCGCCTTCAACATCGTGCGGCTCAGCCATGTCGAGCTGGCGGTGACCGACCTTGCCAGGTCCCGCGCGTTCTATGTCGATACGCTCGGCCTGCAGGTCACCGACGAGACATCGGGCGCCATCTACCTCAGAGCCATGGAGGAGCGCGGCCATCACTGCATCGTGCTGAAGAAGGCAACGACGCCGGAAGCGCGCGATCTCGGCTTCAAGGTCTTTTCGGACGAGGACCTCGACAAGGCCGAGCATTTCTTCAGGGCCAAAGGCCTGCCGGTGGAATGGGTGGAGCGGCCCTACCAGTCGCGCACCTTCCGCACGCGGGACCCGCACGGCATTCCGCTCGAATTCTATGCTGAGATGACGCGGCTGCCGCCGATCCACCAGAAGTATGCTCTCTACAAGGGCGTGAAGCCGCTGCGCATCGATCACTTCAACTGCTTCTCGCCCAATGTCGACGAGTCCGTCGCCTTCTACAACGAGCTCGGTTTTCGCGTAACCGAATATACGGAGGATGCCAGCAGCGGGACGCTGTGGGCGGCCTGGACGCATCGCAAGGGCGGTGTGCATGACATCGCCTTCACCAACGGCATCGGGCCGCGCCTGCACCACGTCGCCTTCTGGGTGCCGACGCCGCTCAACATCATCGACCTGCTCGATTTGATGGCAACGACCGGTTATCTCGCGAACATCGAGCGTGGCCCCGGCCGGCACGGTATTTCCAATGCCTTCTTCCTCTATGTCCGCGATCCCGATAACCATCGCATCGAGATCTACTGTTCGGATTACCAGACGGTCGATCCGGATCTTGAGCCGATCAAATGGGACCTCAAGGACCCGCAGCGCCAGACGCTGTGGGGCGCGCCGGCGCCGAAAAGCTGGTTCGAGGAAGGCAGCCTCTTCGCCGGCGCCACCGCGCGCCAGCCGGATTTGACGGCGTCGCCGATTATTGCGCCTTAGGTGGGTTTTGAGTTGATGTCAGCGTTCCTTGTCGCCCCCCTTTGTCCTGCCGGACATCTCCCCCTCAAGGGGGGAGATTGGCTGGATTCGCGACCGGCGCCTTTCTTGCAGCGCTGGAAATTGGCGAAGGCAGAGATGACATCCGATCTCCCCCCAAGAGGGGGAGATGTCCGGCAGGACAGAGGGGGGCGCCGTAGAGCTCCAGCCTTGCCTATATTCAACATCACCAATGGCGGAGTTGCCGCATGACCCCGCCACGGCTCGCCACCTTCACCATCAACGGCAAGGCGCGCTATGGCGCGGTTACCGACAAGGGCGTCATCGACCTGTCGGCCCGCCACAGCCAATGGCCGACTCTGCGCGAGGTGATCGAGGCCGGCGCCTTGCGGCGGCTGGCGGAAGAAGCCGACGCCTTTGCAATCGATTTCCCGCTCGACGCCATCGCCTACGACATCCCGATCCCGTCGCCGGAAAAGATCATCTGCGTCGGCGTCAACTACCCCGACCGCAACGAGGAGTACAAGGACGGCCAGGCGGCGCCAGCCAACCCGTCGCTGTTCATCCGCTTTCCCCGCTCCTTCGTCGGCCACGACGCTGCGCTGGTGCGGCCACCGGAATCGCCGCAACTCGACTATGAAGGCGAGATCGTCATCGTCATCGGCAAGGGTGGACGGCGTATCGAAGAGGCCGACGCGCTCAGCCATATCGCCGCGCTGTCGCTGTGCAATGAAGGCACCATCCGCGACTGGGTGCGACACGCCAAGTTCAACGTCACGCAAGGCAAGAATTTCGACCGCAGCGGATCGATCGGCCCATGGCTGGTGCCGTTCACGGATGAGGCACAGATCGCCGACATAGCGCTGACCACCCGCGTCAATGGCGAGATCCGCCAGCAGGATCGCACCAGCCGGATGATCTTTTCCTTCCGCAAGATCATCAACTACATATCGACCTTCACCACGCTGGCGCCTGGCGATATCATCGTCACCGGTACGCCGACCGGCGCCGGCGCCCGCTTCGACCCACCGATCTGGCTGAAGCCCGGCGATGTGATCGAGGTCGAGGCCGACGGCATAGGGGTGCTCCGCAACGGCGTCATCGATGAGGCCGCAGCATGACCCCGGAGCAAGTGGAAGACGCCGCCGGACGGTTGTTCGAGGCCGAGCGTTCGGGCAAGCAGATCCGGCTGCTCAGCCTCGATTTCCCTGAGGCGACGATGGAGGATGCCTATCGCGTCCAGGCGGCGCTGGTGACGCGCAAGACCGATGCCGGGCTGACGCCGAAGGGCTGGAAGATCGGCCTGACCTCCAAGGCGATGCAATATGCGCTGGCCATCGACACGCCGGATTCCGGCGTGTTGTTCAACGATATGTTCTTCAACGACGGCGCGACCATCCCCGCCGGCCGCTTCATCCAGCCGCGCGTCGAGGCCGAGATCGCCTTCGTCATGAAGGCGCCGCTCAAAGGTCCCGGCGTGACGATTTTCGACGTGCTCAACGCCACCGACTACATCACGCCGGCGCTGGAAATCCTCGACACGCGCATCGAGCGCATCAACGCCGAGACGAAAAAGGTACGCACCTTCTTCGACACGATTTCCGACAATGCAGCTAATGCCGGCATCGTCATCGGCGGCCGGCCGCAGCGGCCCGATGAAACCGACATGCGCTGGATCGGCGCCATCGTCTCGCGCAACGCCGAGGTCGAGGAGACCGGCCTTGGCGCCGGCGTTCTCAACCATCCGGCCATGGGCATCGCCTGGCTGGCCGACCGGCTCGCCCGCTACGGCCTATCGATCGCGGCCGGCGAAGTGGTGCTGTCGGGGTCTTTCGTGCGTCCGGTCGAGGCACGGCCCGGCGACACGATCGTCGCCGATTTCGGCAGTTCGGGAACGGTCAGCATCCATTTCGCGAAGAGCTGACGGCTCTATCGCCGGCCATTATTCGCCGCGCAGGTAGTCAATCACCACGTCGGCTGCGATATCAGACATGCGCAGGCCGACCTCCCTGGTGATATCGCCTTCGACACGGCTCTGCACCCAGCCAAGGAACGCGAAGGCCCGCAATGCGGCGAAGAGCGGCAACGCGGCGATGTCCTGCGCCGTCAGCGCGCGCTGCTGCCGATAGCCGTCGAGCAAGGCAGCCTCGATCAGCGGATAGATCGCCTCCTCGCGGTTCTGGTAGAGCGCGACGGCAAGGTCGTACATATGCCAGCCATGGCCGCAATCGTCGAAGTCGATGATGCGCACCGCGCCGTCATGGATAAGCACATTCTCGCGCACCAGATCGGCGTGGATGATGCCGAAATTGCGGGCGCTGCGTTCATGCGCCGACAGCGCTTTCACGGCCTTGTCCCGCGCCTCGAGAACAAGCTCGCGGCGCGGACCATCGAGAAAGGGCGAGGTCTCGAAGCGGCCCCAGGTCGGGTTCGCGCCGAAGAAGCCGTCGAAATCCCAGGCATGGCGGGCAAAGCCCGCGGGTGGCGCCCAGGCGGCGCTGACATTGTGCATATGCGCAATGGTCCGCCCGATCGCCGTGAAGACCTGTCTCGCCTGTTCAGGCGTGTAGGCCAGAGGCACGCCCCGCGCGCCGACGGCGCGCCCTTCGAGCCAGCTCAGGCAATCGGCCTGGCGAGGTGGCCCAGAAGTGGCCGTGCTGACGAGCACGAACGGATCGCCGGCCTGCGTTGCGACCGGAGACGGCGTTGCAACACCAGCTGATTCCAAAACCCCCATCCATTGCAGTTCCGAGCGCAGCGCGGCATCCGTGTGATAGCCGAGCCGGTGAATGCGCATGGCTGCAGGCTCACCGTCGGGCAGGCGGACGCGGAAGACGGCATTCTCGCGGTATTTCAGCAGTTGCGGTTCAAAATCAAGGACCCCCCAATGCTCAAGCGCATGCTTGGCAAGCTCCGTAACATCCGCTTCCGTCTCAGGCTCGGCTCGGGCGGAGACGACGTTCACGCCGACGCTCCGACTTCGCCCAGCACCTCGTCGAGCGTGCCTATGAGCAGATCGGCATTGTCGCGGGAAAACGGCATGGGCGGGCGGATCTTGAGCACATTGCCGTGGATGCCGGTCTTGCCCATCAGCACGCCACGCTCACGCATGGCATTGATGACGCGCCCGGCGATGTCAGGCGCCGGCTCGCGCGTCTGACGGTCGTGGACCAGCTCGGCGCCGAAGAACAGGCCGGCGCCCCTGACTTCGCCGATGCAGTCATGACGATCGGCCAGCGGGCGCAACAGATCGAGCGCATAGGCGCCGACATCGCGCGCATTGGCGACAAGCTTTTCCTGTTCCAGGACATCAAGGACGGCGTTGGCCACCGCGCAGGAAACCGGATTGCCGCCAAAGGTGTTGAAGTAGCGGAAGGCGTTGCGGAAGGTCCCAAGAATCTCGCTGGTGGTGACCACGGCGGCGACCGGATGGCCATTGCCCATAGGCTTGCCCATGGTGACGATATCGGGGGTGAAGCCGGCGCGCTGATGGCCCCAGAAATGGCTCCCGGTGCGGCCGAAGCCGGGCTGCACCTCATCGGCAATGACCAGCCCGCCGGCGTCACGCACCGCCGCCACGGCGTCGTCGAAAAAGCCGCTGGGCAATGCCGGAAAACCTTCATTGGCGAGCAGCGGGCAGAAGATCATGCCGGACAGGCCGATGCCGTCCTTCGCCAGCGAAGCAATAGCTTCGCGCACGGCATCGCCAAATGCCTTGCCGTTGGCCATTGCGTCGGGGTGGCGATAACTGTCGGGCGCCGGCACCAGCCTGACATAGGGGGCGCGGCCACCGACCGGCGGCATGCGCGTTGAGAGCTGCGAAACCGCCGTGGTGTTGCCGTGATACGTGGCATCGGTGGCGATAATGCCCATCTGGCCTGAAGTCGCTTGCGCCATGCGCAGCGCGATGTCATTGGCCTCGCTGCCGGTGCAGGTGAGGATGGCAGTGGTGAGGCTGGCATCGAAGGTCGCGGTCAGCCGTTCGACATAGTCGAGGATCTCCGTGTGGAGATAGCGCGTGTGGGTGTTGAGCAGGCTTGCCTGCCGGCACAGCGCCTCGACCACATGGGGATGGCAGTGGCCGACATGGGCGACATTGTTGTAGGCGTCGAGATATTTGCGGCCATCGGCGTCGTAGAGCCAGACGCCTTCGCCGCGCACCAGGTGAACGGGCTCGTCATAGAACAATTGCGACTTGGCGCCGAGCAGGCGACCACGCCGGCTAAGGAGCGCTTCCTCGGCCATTACTTTGTGCGATTGAGTCATTCGTTGGTCCCAAAATCTCGTTTTATCTGCCGGCTCATCAGGCCTTCGACAGGCCCGCGCCGATCGCCTCGCCCATCTTCGCGACGTCGGCGGCGCTGATGATCAGCGGGGGCGACAAGATGATGTTGTTGCCGGAAACGCGCAGCATGACGCCGGCTTCGTAGGCACCCTCCGAGACCACGGCCATGGTCTTCTTGTCGGCGGGTTTCTTCGTCGCGCGGTCCGAGACCAGTTCCACCGCCGCCATCAACCCTTTGTAACGGACATCGCCAACGAGGGCGTGCTTGGCCTTCAGCCCTTCCAGAACGGCCGCCAATTCGACGCCGCGGGCGGCCGCGTTCTCGTTCAGGCGCAGCCGCTTGGTCTCGGCAAGCGCCGCCAGACCCGCTGCACAGCCGACGGGGTGGCCGGAATAGGTGTAGCCATGGCCGATGGCGCCAAAGCTGGTCTTGTCGGCCTCGAAGACATCGGCAACCTTGGCGCCGATCAAGGTGGCGCCGAGCGGGAAATAGCCCGAGGTGATCGCCTTGGCGATGGTCATGAAATCCGGCTTCACACCGGACAGCCGCGAGCCCGACCAGGCGCCGGTGCGGCCGAAACCTGTGACGACCTCGTCGGCGATCAGCAGGATTTCGTGGCGGTCGCAGATGTCGCGCACCAGCGGCATGAAGCTTTCATGCGGAACGATGACGCCGCCGGCGCCCAGAACCGGTTCCATGATGAAAGCCGCGATGGTGTCACCGCCCTGGAAGGCGATCTCGTCCTCCAGTGCCTTGGCGCACAATTTCGCCAGTCGCGCCGGGTCGGTCTCGTCGAACGGGTTGCGGAAGGTCCAGGGTGCGGGAATGTGGAAGACGCCTGGCAGCAGCGGCTCGTAGTTGCGGCGGAAATTGGCGTTGCCGTTGACCGAGGCACCACCGAAATGGGTGCCGTGATAGCCCTTCTTCAGTGCCAGGAATTTGGTCCGGTCGCCCTGGCCGCGGATCTTCCAGTATTGGCGGGCCAGCCTTAACGCGGTTTCGACCGAATCCGAACCGCCCGAGGTGAAGAAGGTCCGCACCATGCCTTCCGGCGCGAACCATTCAGCGAGTTCGTAGGCGAGCTCGATCGACGGCCCGGTCGAGGTGCCGCGAAAACCGGAATAGTAGGGCAACGCGCCGAGCTGGTCGGCGATCGCCTTCTTGATCGGGTCGCAGCTGTAGCCGAGGTTGACGTTCCACAGGCCGCCGACGGCATCGAGCACGGTGTTGCCGGCGATGTCGGTGACCATGACGCCCTCGCCCTTCATGATCACCTTTGGCGGGTTGGCCCGCATCTCGGCCGGATGCGCCATCGGATGCCAGATCGGCTTGGCATTGGTTTCGGTGAGGAAATTGATGTCGCGCATGACAAGGCTCCGCAAATGGTCTCAGGCAGCTGGGACGAGGTCGAAATGGGCAAGGGCTTCGGCATAGGACTGCGCTGGCCGGGCAACGTCGAAATGAACCGTGCGCATGCCGGCGGCACGGCCGCCATCGACATTGCGCTGCTGGTCGTCGACGAACACACAGGCGCCGGCAGGAAGGCCAAGTGCCTCGGTCACAAAGCCATAGGCACGCGGGTCGGGTTTGAGGATGCCGGTATAGGTAGCGTCGACGATCACGTCGAACAGGCCGAGCAGCGGCAATCGCTGGCGGAAGTCGGCGCCGTAGAAAAGGTCGAGTTCGTTGGACAGGATCGCCAGGCGAAATCCCGCGGCATGGACGGCGCGGATGGCGTGGTCGGCTTCCGGCCGCACCACCTTTTCCGGTTCGGCACCGCGTGCGCGTTGGACAAACGTTTCCATCACTTGCCAGTCCTCGCCGACGAGACGGCCGACCTCGCTCGTGCGGGTGCGCCAATAGTCGCGCTCGCTGATCTCGTCGGCCTGCATGGAGCGCCAGAGCGGGTCGCTGTCCGGATCGAACGGCCCGCGCCATTGCAGCGTGCCGGGCGTCAGGCCGAGCGCCTGTTCGGTGAAGGCATGGGTTTCGAACAGCGTTCGGGTGACGACGCCGCCGAAATCAAGGACTAGCGCCTGGGCCGGGACAGCACTCACGCCGCCACTCCCTTGGCCGGCATGCCGCGCGGGATGATGCCTTCCTCGACCCAGCGGTCGAAAATCTCGAGCGCCTTGGCAACAAAGCCATCGCTGTTGATGTGGGCGTCGATCTCGTGGAACTCGACGCCGGCGGGAATGGCCTTGCGCATTTCATCGACGAAGGCGGCAAGCGCTTCCGGCTCGTAGAGCGGCTCGCCCTCGACGTCCCATTCCTGGATGCCGCCTGATGGCAGGATGAAGGCCGAGCGCCCCTTCGACGCGCCGAGCTTGGCCGCGATGGTCCGGGCGACCTGGCGGCGGTCATTGGCATCGACGGTGATTGATGCGATCAGCCTGTTATGGGCATGAAAGGGCCTTGCCGAGAATTTAGCCGGCAAATCCTGCCAGGTCGGCAGATCGACCATGTCGACCGCGCCGGGCGCGGCGATCTGCGGAATGCCACGGGCGCCGGCATTTTCCAACCGGTCGCCGCCAGAGCTGACGACGGAGCCAGCCAGATGGTTGGTGATTTCCTGCAGGCTGAAATCGAACACAGCGCAGAAATGGTCCTGGCCGGCGATCGATTCGAAGGCGCGGCCGCCCATTCCGGTGGTGTGGAAGACAGCGACATCATAGCCGCGCCGTTCCAGCGCCGGCTTCAGCGTCTTCATGTAGCGCAGGCAGGAGCTGCCGAGCGAAGTCATGCCGATGGTCGGGCCTGTTGCCGGTGCCGACGCGCGGCTCTCCAGCACGATCCTGGCCGCGCCGACGACCGCGCCGCAGGCCTGCGACAGGACCAACTTGCAGATCGAGTTGAGGCCGTAGAGCCCGCCGGCCCAGAGGATCATCATCAGGTCGGGCGCGACGCGCTCCGGCGGGATGAGGTGCGAATAGGCGATGGTGGAGACGACGAATTTCGGCACGCCGAGCGGCAGCGAGAGCGCCACGTCGAGCGCCAGGTCCGTCCCCATCGAGCCGCCGATGGCGATGAAGGCGTCGATCTCGCCATTGCCATGCAGCTTGCGCACCAGTTGTACGGCGCCGCCCGCCATCAGCGTCATGGCGGTGTTCTCGTCGCCGCTGGCGACAATCTCCTCGATGGTCACGTCGACAGCCCGCGCCACGGCATGCTTGTCGTGGTCGGGTCTGTAGGGCGGATCGCCGAGAACGCTGACATCCATCATCACGGCGCTGCCGCCCGACGCCTCGATGCAAGCTTTCATGAACAACAGCTCGTCGGCCTTGGTGTCACCTGTACCGATAACCAGAATGCGGGGCGCAATCTGTGCAGACATCAGGCCTGCCTCCTCAGGGTTTGCAAATTGTCGCCATTGAGGCGCATCGAAATCTCCCGTGCCGCGTCCATCACCGCAAGTCCTCGTTCTACGATATCCGCCGCCGTCGTTCTCGCCTTGGGCGCCGCCACCGCTATGGTGCCGAGCGCAAACCCGTCCGCCGCCAGGATTGCCGACGCGACACTGATGACGCCTTCCTCCAGGCCCTGATCGCAGATCGAATAGCCGCGCTCGCGCGCCTCGGCCATGGAGCGGGAGATGGCGGCCGGTTCGATCAGCGTATGCGCCGTGAAGGCTTCGAGCGGACCCGCCAGGCATGCCTTGACGGCCTCATCCCTGGCGAAAGCCAGATAGGCGATGCCCGACGCAGTCGAATGCAGGGGCAGAAGCTGACCGATATCGATGTTGACCCGGTTAGCCCAGCTGGGATGCTCGACATGGACGGTGACCAGCCTGTCGGTGCCGAATTCCGACAGATGCACGGTCTCGGCGGTGGCACTTGCCAGATCCTGCACCAGTGGCACCGCGGTCTGCAGGAAAGGAAAGCGCGCCTCGCGGATGCGGGCCAGCCGCGACAGGCCGGCGCCGAGCCTGTAATGCCGCGTGCCGGCGTCCTGCTCGACAAAGCCATGGCCGGTCAGGGCCACCAGCAGCCGCCGCGTTGTCGCCTTGTCGAAGCCCGAGCGGCGCGCCAACTCGGTCAGGCCGAGCTCAGGCTCGGCTGCGCTGAACAGCTCCAGAAGTGAAATCGCCTTGCCGACCGTACCCACCGCATCCTCCCGGATTGGGCAATCATTTAACGTGTGAATTAACTTGACAGGAAGCCGCTTTGTTTGCAAGTCTATATTCAAAATAATGGTTCAAATAATGAACCCGCATCCAGAGCGTATGGGACAGGCCATCAGGCCGGCGACCCCCGGGGTTCGCGAACAGGAGGGACCAATGACAGCAGTTTCGGAACAGGCGCCGGCCAACAGGCTGCGCAAGAACAGTCTTGGCGTCGGCGCCATCACCTTCATGGTGATCTCGGCAGCGGCGCCGCTGACGGCAGTGGCCGGCGGCACGCCGCTCGGCATGCTGATGGGCAATGGCGCCGGCTTTGCCGGCACCTATCTGATCGTCACGGTGCTGCTGCTGCTGTTTGCGGTCGGCTATGTCGCAATGTCGCGCCATGTCGGCAATGCCGGCGCCTTCTATGCCTACGCCGCGCGCGGCCTCGGCGGTCTCGCCGGCGGCGCCACGGCGCTGATCGCCATCCTGTCCTACAATGCCATGCAGATCGGCGTCATGGGCCTGCTCGGTGCGGCGACCTCCGGACTGTTTGCCGGCTGGGGCATCAACCTGCCCTGGTGGGTGTGGAGCTTCATCGCCATCGCCATCGTTGCCGTGCTTGGTTACCGCCAGGTCGACCTGTCGGCCAAGATCCTGACGGTGCTGGTCCTCTGTGAATATGCGGTGGTGCTGATCCTCGATCTGACGATCCTCAAGACCGGAGGCGACAGCGGCCTTTCGGCGGCGCCCTTCAGCTGGAGCCAGATCACCTCGGGCGCGCCGGCCATCGCCATCCTGTTCTGCTTCGCCGCCTTTATCGGCTTCGAGGCGACGACGATCTATGCCGAGGAAGCCCGTGACCCCAAAGTCACCATTCCACGCGCCACCTATTTCTCGGTCATCCTGATCGGCGTCTTCTACATGATCACCGCGTGGCTGATGGCGGTCGGTGCCGGCGTCGACAAATTGCTGCCGGCGCTGCAGGGCCTGCAGGATCCGACGACCTTCCTGTTCGGCCTGTCCGACCGTTATGCCGGAACGCTGCTGACGCATGCGATGAGCATCCTGTTCGTGTCGAGCCTGTTTGCCGGCGTGCTGGCGTTCCACAATGCAGTTGCCCGCTACATCTACGTCTCCGGCCGCGAGAAGCTGTTGCCGCAGTCGATCGGCGTGACGCATTCCGCCCACCAGAGCCCGCATGTCGCCTCGGTGATCCAGAGCGTGCTGGCGGCTGTCGTCGTCGGGCTGTTCGCGGTGCTTGGCCTCGATCCGGTCCTGGCGCTGTTCTCCTGGCTGACCAATGTCGCGACGCTCGGCGTCATCGTCATGATGGCGGTCGCCTCGCTTGCCGTGGTCATGTACTTCCGCGCCAACCCGTCCAGCCAGGAAAACGCGGTGAAGACCACCATCCTGCCTGGGCTGACCTTCATCGCCTTCGTCGTCATCATCTACCTGATCGTCATCAATTTCGGCAGCCTGTCGGGAGCCGGCGGCTTCCTCGGCGTGTTCCTGCCGGGACTGGTGCTGATTGCCGCCGTGATCGGCCTTCTGCTGGCCAGTGCCTTGAAGAGCCGCGATCCGGTCGCCTACGAAAACCTCGGCGTGCCGCTGAAGGATTGAGCGAAATATCTGGGCGGCGTACCAAGCCGCCCAGCAAAGACCCCACTTGAAATGAGAAGATCATGATCACTCAAAATGCCATCGACACGCTGCGCAAGACGGAGATCGGCGCGCGCGGCCTGTTCATCGATGGCGCACAATCGACGGCAACCAGTGGCGCGACGCTGCCTGTCATTTCGCCGATCGATGGCCTGGCCTTCGCCAGCATCGCCGACGGCAATGCCGCCGATATCGACCGCGCGGTGAAATCGGCGCGCAAGGCATTCGAGAAGGGTTCCTGGTCGCGGGCCGCCCCTGCTTTCCGCAAGAAGGTGCTGACCAGGTTCGCCGAGCTCATCGAAAAACATGTCGACGAACTGGCCGTGCTCGGCGTGCGCGACAATGGCACCGAGATCGGCATGGCCTACAAGGCCGAGCCGCTGTCGGCCGCCGGCACCATCCGCTACTACGCCGAGGCGATCGACAAGGTCTATGGCGAGATCGCGCCGACGGCCGAGAACGTGCTGGGGCTGATCCACAAGGAGCCGCTCGGCGTCGTCGGTGTCATTGTGCCTTGGAATTTCCCGCTGATGATCGGCGCCTGGAAGATCGCGCCGGCGCTGGCGGCCGGCAATTGCGTGGTGGTCAAGCCGCCTGAAATCGCGTCGCTGACGCTGCTGCGGCTGGCGGAACTGGCTGCCGAGGCTGGCCTGCCTGCCGGCGTGCTCAACGTCGTCACCGGCCGCGGCGCCGTCACCGGCGAAGCGCTCGGCCTGCATATGGATGTCGATGCCATTGCCTTCACCGGCTCGGGGCCGGTCGGCCGGCGACTGCTCGAGTACTCGGCCCGCTCCAATCTGAAGCGTGTCTTCCTCGAACTCGGCGGCAAGTCGCCCAACATCGTCTTTGCCGACGCCCCGGACCTGAAGCAGGCGGCGGTCGTCTCGGCCAACGGCATTTTTCGCAATTCCGGCCAGGTCTGCGTCGCCGGCTCGCGGCTGCTGGTCCAGACGTCGGTCTATGACCACTTCATGGAGGAGCTTGTCTCGGCGACCACGCGACTCAAGGTCGGCGATCCGCTCGACCTCAAAAGCGATGTCGGCGCTGTGTCGAGCGCGGAGCAGCTGGACAAGAACCTCGGCTTCGTCGCCAAGGCCAGGGAAGAAGGTGCGAGGCTGGTCACCGGCGGCGACCGGATCCTGGCCGCGACCGGCGGCAGCTACATGGCGCCGACGATCTTCGAGAATGTCACACAGGACATGCAGCTTGCCCGCGAGGAGGTCTTCGGGCCAGTGCTTGGCGTCATGCGCTTCGACACCGAGGAGGAAGCGGTGCGGCTTGCCAATTCGAGCGTCTATGGCCTCGCCTCGGCGGTGTGGACATCAAACCTTTCCACCGCGCATCGCGTGGTGCGCGCCATCCATGCCGGCGTCGTCCACGTCAACACCTATGGCGGCGCCGACATCACCGTGCCGCTCGGCGGCGTCAAGCAATCGGGCTTTGGCCGCGACAAGTCGCTGCACGCGCTGGAGAAATATCTCGAGCTCAAGACCGCCTGGATCGCGCTTTGAGGCTGGCAGCGGCCAGGCTCTCCTCGACCTCCCTTAAGGCGCATCGGATCACGCCGCAGCCTCGCTGTGGTGGGTCCGGTGGGGTCTTGTGCTCCCGCCCTGCAAATTTTTGAGAGAATATTCCCGGCTTTGCCGAGAACGGCGAAACACATTCTTTGATAAAATCTATAGAATTTCTGATCATGCGATCAAGGCTAGGCAATCCGCCTATGCCATGACTTCGCAACCGCAGAGATCAGATATGTCCGACTTCAACAACACTTTGCCATCTTCCCTTTGGTCAACCATCAACCGGCGCGGCGGCCTGGCTCTTCTGTTCGCCTCGGCCGTCGCGATCGGCAGCCTGATGGCGCCGCATGCGTCCTTCGCCGAGGACAAGAAGGCGATCAAGGTCGGCATCATCAGCGGCGAGGACGAGGATGTCTGGCGCGTCGTGGTTGCGCAGGCCGCCGACAAGGGCCTGACCATCGAGACCGTGGTGTTCAACGACTACACCCAGCCGAATGAGGCGCTTGAGCGCGGTGAGATCGACGCCAACGCCTTCCAGCACCAGCCCTATCTCGACAACCAGATCAAGACGCAGGGCTATCACATCGTGCGCGTCGGCTATACCGGCGTCTGGCCCATCGGCCTCTACTCGAAGAAGTACACGAAGGTCGCCGACCTGCCGGAAGGCGCCGTCATCGGCGTGCCGAACGACCCCTCCAACGAAGGCCGGGCGCTGCGCGTGCTGCAGAACGAAGGCGTGATCAAGCTCAGGGATGGCACCGGTATTCTGGCCACCACCGCCGATATCGCCGAGAATGCGAAGAAGGTGCAGATCAAGGAACTCGACGCCGGCATCGTCGGCCGCTCGGTCGAGGATCTCGACGCGGCCGTGGTCAACACCGACTGGGCGCTGAAAAGCGGCCTGACGCCGGACAACCGCATCGCGCAGGAGCCAATTGCCGACAATCCCTACCGCAATTTCATTGCCGTCAAGGTCGGCAATGAGAACGAGGCCTGGGTGAAGACGCTGGTGGCTTCCTACCAGAACGACAAAGTGAAAGCCGAGTTCGACAAGGTCTACAAGGGCACCGGCCTCAGCGCCTATTGATCCGACCGGATCGAGAGCAAATGCGGTCCGCGCCTGAGCGCGGGCCGCAATTGCGTTTTGCGATGGCGAGAACAGAGAACCGCATGAACCAGCATATAACGGCATCCCAGGAGATCGCCGATCAGACCCACGCCCGGTCCGATGCGCCGAAAGACGTGGTGCGCCTCGTCGACCTGAAGCGTCGCTTTGGCGCCATTCCGGCAATCGATGGCATCTCGCTGACGGTGCGCAAGGGCGAGATCCTCGGCATCATCGGCCGCAGCGGCGCCGGCAAATCGACGCTGATCCGCTGCCTGAACGGGCTGGAACGTCCCGATTCCGGCGAAGTGTTCATCGAGGGCCGCGAGATCAGCCGGCTCGGCGAGCGCGACCTGCAGCCGCTGCGACGGCGCATCGGCATGATCTTCCAGCATTTCAACCTGCTGTCGGCCAAGACGGTCGAGGACAATGTGGTGCTGCCGCTGAAGATCGAGGGCCGCCCGAAGGCGGAGCGGCTGAAACGCGCCGCCGAACTGCTCGAGCTTGTCGGCCTGTCGGAGAAGGCCAAGGCCTATCCGGCATCGCTGTCCGGCGGACAGAAGCAGCGCGTCGGCATCGCCCGCGCGCTGGCTGCCCGGCCGGCGCTGCTGCTGTCGGATGAAGCGACATCGGCGCTCGACCCGGAAACGACGCGCTCCATTCTTGCTTTGCTGAAAGACATCAACCGGCAGCTTGGCCTGACCATCCTGTTGATCACCCACGAGATGGAAGTGATCCGCTCGATCGCCGACCGTGTGGCGGTGATCGATGCCGGGCGCATCGTCGAGCAAGGACCGGTCTGGTCGGTGTTCGCCGACCCGCAGTCGGACATCACCAAAAGCCTGCTTGGCGCCATCCGGCCGCAACTGCCGGCCGAACTGGCGGCGCGGCTGCTGCCGGCGACCGGGGCGGAGACGATCCTGCGCGTCGATGTGGCCGGCGAGGCCGCGCGCGGCCCGTTGCTCTCTGACCTTGCCGCCACGGTGCCTGGGCCATTCCGCCTTGTCCATGGCGGCATCGACCATATCCAGCAGCAGCCGGTCGGCACGCTGTTCCTGTCCGTCCCCGGCAGCGATGCGAGACATCTCGCCGAGGTGATCACATTCCTGAAATCCCGCCAGGCGCGGGTAGAGGTGCTTGGCCATGTCGCCGATTCTGTCTGAACTTCTGCTGCGGTCGATCTGGGAGACAATCCTGATGACGGCCGCCTCCGGCCTGATCTCGCTGGTGTTCGGCCTGCCGCTTGGGCTGGCGTTGATTGCCACCGAACGCGGTGGCATCGCCGAAAACCTGTGGGTCAACCGCGCGCTCGGCGCCGTCATCAACGGCTTCCGCTCGGTGCCGTTCATCATCCTTCTGGTGGCGCTGATCCCGCTGACGCGGCTGATCGTCGGCACCTCGATCGGCACCTGGGCGGCCATCGTGCCGCTGTCGATCGCCGCCACGCCCTATTACGCGCGCATCGCCGAAGTGTCGCTGCGCGAGGTCGATAAGGGCCTGATCGAGGCGGCGCGGGCCATGGGCGGCAACCGTTGGACGATCATCCGCGAAGTGCTGGTGCCCGAAGCCCTGCCCGGCATCGTCGCCGGTTTCACCGTGACGCTGGTAACGCTGATCGGCGCCTCGGCGATGGCCGGCGCCATCGGCGCCGGCGGCCTCGGCGACCTCGCCATCCGCTACGGCTATCAGCGTTTCGAGACGTCGGTGATGGTCGCCGTGGTGATCGTGCTGATTATCATGGTCTGCGGCATCCAATGGGTGGGTGACCGGCTGGTGGCGAGGCTGGACCGGCGGGGGTGAGCCGGCGAACTATGCGATGATGTCTTCGATGAGAGCCTGCAGTGGCGCTTCGGAACCGCTGAAACTGTCGATCATGGCCTGAATGACGCGATCTCGTTCAAGGATATCCGCATTGAATGTCAGCCCTGCATGCTCGGCGAGCATTGCGAGGAAGGTGAGCTGGGTTCGGCCGTTGCCTTCGCGAAACGGATGCACGGCATTGATCTCTGCGACGATGTGAGCCGCGTGCGCGGCAAAACCGACGCTGTCGAGGTCGGCTAAACGGTCGGGATTGCCGAGTTCGCCGAACACCCGCGCCATCTCAGTCGCGATGTGCTCGGGATAACAGAACCAGCTGCCGCCCTTTCCGATGCGGATAGTGCGCGGCTGACCGGACCAGGCATACACGTCCTGAAATAGGTGCCGGTGCAAGCCGCGATAATGAGGGTAGTCCAGTTCGCCTGCCGGAAGAGCCTCATCGGCACGAGTTAGGAACAGAGCGAGTTCGACCTCATCGAGTTCGGACTGGTCGCGGATGTCCAGCAAATTGATAAGCACTGTTGTGCCGGGGTAGCAGAGCGGATCGGACTCGGCGGCGTAGACCAACGTCTATTTCTTTTTGCGAATTTCTTCCTTGATGAGCGAGCGTCGCTCATCCCCGGACAGCCCTTGCCGCACACTATGGTTGAGCACCTTGGTCATGCGGGGCGATAGCTTCAGACCTTCGACGGCGCTGATTTTCTCGCCATGCGCTCTCGTCAGCACGAAATGACCCGTCTTGGCCGAACGGCCGATTCTTGAATTAGGAGCCTTCATTCGCAAACTATATCATAGGCCCGGAGAGGAAACCAAAACGATTTCCGGCCAAGCCGGACTAAGCCCGCAACCTAGTCCCTCCCGGATCGAAGAACGGCATCGGCACCACCACTGCACGCGTCGGCTTGCCGTCGATATCGATGCTTAGCTCGGTGCCTATGGCCGTAAATGGCAACCGCAGATGCGCCGTCGCCAGCACCTTCCCCAGCGAATAGCCGTGGTCGCTGTAGGTGACGACACCGGCATCCTCGCCATCGGCCATCACCCTTGCATTCGTCACGGCCGGTTTGTCGCCGTCCAGGATCAACCCGGTCCAGCGTTCGTCGAGGCCGTTGTCGCGGACCTTCAGCAGGGCTTCGCGGCCGACGAAATCGCCCTTGTCGAATTTTATCCAGCGGTCGAGGCCGACATGGAACGGCGTGCGGGTCTCGTCCATGTCAATGCCATGCGCCGGATAGGCCTTTTCCAAGCCGAGCGTGAACATCGCCAGCACGCCATAGGGTTTCAGGCCGAAATCCCCTCCTGTCCGCATCAGCACATCCCAGACGGAAGCTGCCTCGTCGGCCGGCACGAACAGTTCGAAACCGAGCTCGCCAGTCACGCCGGTGCGTGAGATCAGGACCCGCGTCCCGTTGACATGGCCTGAGGTGAACGCCCAGCGCTTCAGCCCATCCAGATCGGCATCGGCGATCATCGCCTTCAGCAGTTCGCGCGAGCGCGGACCCTGGATGGTCGGGAAGGCCACGGCGGCGGTGATATCGGTGATATAGGCTTTCCGCCCCTGAGCGTGATGCTGCAGCCAGGGCAGCATCTTCAGGCGGTTGACCGAACCGGTCACCAGCATGAAATGCTCGGGCCCAAGCCGGAACACGGTGAGGTCGTCCATGATGCCGCCATCCTCGCGGCAGATGGTAGAGTAGCGGACCTGGCCCGGTTTCATCGCCGCGGCATCGTTGACGATGACATGGTTGACCAGCGCCTCGGCGTCCGGCCCCTTGATGTCCATCTTGCCCATGGTGCTGAGATCCTGAACGCCGACATTTTTCCGCGTGTTCAGGTGTTCGTCTTCAATGCCGGAATAATATTTGGCCGAGATGAAATCGCCGCCGACCCGACCCATGGTCGCGCCCAGCCCGACGATGCTGCTGTAGAAAGGGGAACGCCGCTCAGCCAAGAAAGTCTCCGTCATAAAAAATCGGCAGCGCCAGTGGCGCCGCCGAGGTTGATAGTGCTGGGATCAATTCCCGTAGACGTCGAAGGCAAAGTACTTGTCGTTGATTTCCTTGTATTTGCCGTTGGCGCGAAGCGCGTCGATCGCCGCGTTGAACTTGTTGGTAAGTTCCTTGTTGCCCTTCTGCAGCGCGATGCCGACGCCGGGGCCGTGGATGGCGGGATCGGCCGTCAGCGTGCCGAGCAATTTGCAGCAGGCGCCGTCGGGCTTCTTCAGCCATTCGGTCAGGATGATCGAGCCATCCATCATCGCATCGAGGCGGCCATTGGCCATGTCGGTGCGGGCGTCGTCGCCGGTCGGATAGGCTTTGACGGTCGAACCTGAATATTTCAGCTCGGCGAATTTCTGATGGATGGTGGCGGTCTGCACGCCTAGCACCTTGCCCTTCAGATCGTCCGGCGAGGTGCCCGCGATGGTCGAATCCTTCGGCACAGCGATGGCCGGCGGCGTCTGGTAGTATTTGTGGGTGAACTCGACCTTCTCGGCCCGCTCCGGCGTGATGGTGATGTTGATGATGGCGTCGAACTTGCCGGCCTGCAGCGCCGGGATCGAGCCGTCGAAATCCTGCACGATGAATTCGCACTCGGCTTTCATCTGAGCGCACAGCGCCTTGCCGAGGTCGATGTCGAAGCCGCCCAGCGTGCCGTCGGCGTTGGCATAGTTGAAGGGCGGATAGGCACCCTCGGTCCCGATCCTCAGTTTCTGGGCGGAGGCTGCACCCGTGGCGAGAGCCAGGGCGACAGAGGCGGCAAGCACGAAACGACCGAAAAGACGCATGTTCCAGATCCCCGTTGAGCACCAGAAGTCTACGGGCTTCCATACATGCGGCGGAGACGGAAACGACATGTCATGCGGCGATCACGGCGCGGCAGGCTGTCCGCGTGACTGTGGCCGGCTTGGGTTAGCCGGCGCGCTGTTTGTTTGTCGCCTTGTGGTCAACGGCGAGGTCGCTTCCTGACAGGACCACGCCAAACTTTTCGCTGGCTTCCTCTGAGGTGTAGTACCCCAGCGCAACATCACGCTGCACCTGGTTGGCATCGCGCTGGAATGGATCGCCATAGCCGCCGCCGCCCGGCGTGCCGACGCGCACGCGGTCGCCGGCCTTCAGCGGGATGTCCTGCTCCTTGGAGAGGTGGGGCGGCACATGTTCCCCGCCGTTGCGGAAGACGGTGACCGTGTTGACCGCGCCATCCCCACCGCCAAGCGCGCCTTGCGGGCCGAAGCGGCCGTGATCCATGACGAAGGAGGCCCGCGCCTCGCCACGCAGGATCTCGACCTCATAGGCGAGGCCGAAACCGCCGCGATGCTTGCCGGCGCCACCCGAACCTTCGCGCAAGGCATAGTGGCGGTAGAGCACCGGAAAGGCTTGTTCCATGATCTCGACCGGTGGCGACTTGGAAATGCCGATGGTCGAGCAGCCATTGGTCAGGCCGTCATGGCCGGCATTGCCGCCATAGCCGCCACCGGAGATCTGGTACATGACATAGTCGCGGCCGCGCGCCGGATCGTTGCCGCCAAGCGCGAAATTGCCGCTGGAGCCGGCGGGAGCCGCCGTCACCTTGTCGGGCAGCGCCTGCACCATGGCCGCGAACACCGCCTCGGCGATGCGTTGCGAGACTTCGGCGGCGCAGCCCGAGACTGGACGCGGATACTTTGCATCAAGGAATGTGCCCTCCGGCCGCTTGACGAGCAGCGGCTCGAAAGCGCCGGCGCTGATCGGCACATCCGGGAAGATATGGCGGATGGCGAGATAGACCGACGACAGGGTCGTCGCCAGCACGCTGTTCATCGGCCCGGCGCAGGGCTTCGACGAGCCGGAGAAATCGAAGATCAGCGTATCGCCCTGCTTCTCGACCGCAAGCGCGATGGTCAGCGGTTCGTTGACCACCCCGTCGGAATCGACAAAGGCCTTGGAGCTATAGGTGCCATCGGGGATGGCCGCGATGTTGGCACGCATCTGTTCGGCGGCGCGGCGGCGCAGTTCGGCGATCGCCTCGACAACAGTTTCGTCCCCGTAACGATCCAGGATTCCATTGAGCCGGTCCTGGCCGATCAGCAATGCCGCGGCCTGCGCCCTGATATCGCCGATGCGCTGGTCGGCGACGCGGATGTTGGAACAGATGATGGCGTAGATCTCGGGATCGAGCACGCCCTTCTTGAACAGTTTTACCGGCGGCAGCCGCAGGCCTTCCTGCTCGACCGCGGTGGCGGAAGCCGAAAACCCGCCCGGCACCGAGCCGCCAATGTCAGGCCAGTGGCCGGTATTGGACAGCCAGCAGAAGATCTTGCCGTCCCGGTAGACCGGCATGGCGAAACGCACATCCATCAGATGGGTGCCACCGAGATAGGGGTCGTTGACGATGTAGATGTCGCCGGGTTCGGGCGGCAGGCAGCGGCCGTCAGCGATCATCTCGATCACCGTCCTGGTCGAATATTGCATGACGCCGACGAACACCGGCAGCCCCTGGCTGCCTTGCGCGATCAGCGAGCCATCGACGGCCGAATAGATGCCGTCGGAGCGGTCATTGGCCTCGGCGATGACAGGTGAGAAGGCGGCGCGGGAGAAGGTCAGGTCCATCTCGTCGCAGACCTGCTGCAAGGCGGCCTGGAGGACTGAAAGCGTAATGGCGTCGAGCTTTGCCATATCAATGTCGGGCATTCCAGGCCTCGCCAATGTCGATGATGATGTTGCCGTCGGCGTCCGAACGTGCGCGGTCGCCGGGTTCAAGCACGGTGGTGGCGTCCATCTGTTCGAGGATCGCCGGCCCTTCGATGACGGCATCGAGCGGCAGCTTTTCCCTGATATAGACCGGCGTGTCGTGCCAGCGCCCGGCATACCAGACCGGCCTGATCTCGCGCCGCGCCTCTTCGAGCGTCTTGGTGCGCCCCGCCGGGTCGATCAGGCGCGACAGGTCGATCGCGGGGCGCACGCCGGTGACCGAAGTGTTGAGGTTGACGAGGTTGGCGCGGATCTCCGGCAGCTCGACCTTGAAGCGGGCGAAATAGGCTTTCTCGAACAGTGCCTGCAATTCCTGCCGGGTCACCGAGGAGGATGGTAGCGGCACGTTGATGATATGTGTCTGGCCGACGAACTGCATGTCGGCGGAGTGGGTGACGCGGATCGTCTCCGGCTTCACCGCTTCCTTGCCGATCAGCTCCTCGCCTTCGTTTCGGTGCCGTTCCAATACTTGGTAAAGCTGGATTTCATCGAGCACGGCGACCGGCTGGTTGATGGTGTTGACGAAATCATGGCGCAGATCGGCAACGACGCAGCCGAGCGCATTTGTGATGCCAGGCCGCGCCGGCACCAGCACACGCGGCAGGCCGAGTTCGCGCGCCAGGGCAGTGGCATGCAATGGCCCGGCGCCACCGAAGGCAAACAGCGCGAAATCGCGGGGATCGTGGCCGCGCGACACCGAGACCATGCGTATGGCGCCGGCCATCTTCATGTTGCCGAGCCTGAGCACCGCGCCGGCCGCCTCGACACCGGACAGGCCCGTGGCCTTGCCGATGCGATCCTCGAAAATGCCGGTGACGCGTTCTGATGTGACCGGGTTTTCAACCGCAAGCAGCTTTTTCGGTGCCAGCCGGCCGAGCACCAGATTGGCGTCGGTGATGGTGGGCTCAAGGCCGCCGCGTCCATAGCAGATCGGGCCGGGATTGGCGCCGGCACTTTCTGGGCCGATCTGGATCAGGCCAGCCGCATCGACACGGGCGATCGAACCACCGCCGGCGCCGACCGTATGCACCGCCACCATCGGCACATGGATCGGCATGGCATATTCGATCTCGATCTCGTTCGAGACCGCCGGCTCGGCGTTGCGGATCAGCGCTACATCGGTCGAGGTGCCGCCCATGTCGTAGGTGACGAGGTTTTCGAAGCCGGCGCGCTTTCCCGTATAGGCTGCGGCGATGACGCCGGAGGCCGGGCCCGACATCACGGTCTTGGCCGACTCACGTGTGACGAAACGGGCCGAGATCATGCCGCCATTGCCGTTCATGATCAGGAAGTCGCGCGCATAGCCCTTGGCGGCCAATTCCTTGCGCAACCGCTCGACATAACGCTCCAGGATCGGCTGTACCGAAGCATTGACCGAGGCGGTGACGCCGCGCTCGAATTCGCGCGCTTCCGACAGCAGGGCGTGCCCCGTGGTGATGTAGCCGTTCGGCCAGAATTCAGCGGCGATTTCAGCAGCGCGCCGCTCATGCCGGGGGTTGGCGTAGGAATGCAGGAAATGGATGACGAGAGATTCGCAGCCGGCGCCGATCAGCGTCTTCACAGCCTCGCGCATTTCGGCTTCGTCGAGCGGTGTGCGCACCACACCCGACGCCTCGACGCGCTCCGACACTTCGAGCCTGAGATTGCGCGGGATGATCGGAACGAAACTGCCGGTCATGCCATAGGGCTGCGGCCGCGTGCGCCGGCCAAGCTCGATCACGTCGCGAAAACCACGTGTCGTGATCATGCCGGTCCTGGCCAGCCGGCGCTCTAGCACTGCATTGGTTGTGGTCGTCGTGCCATGCACGATGAGGTCGATGCCGTCGATCGGGAATCCGGTGGCGCCGAGTGCCGAAACCACGCCGAAAGCCTGGTTGTCGACCGTGGTCGGCGTCTTGGCGATATGCACCTTGCCGCCGTCCTTGCCGTCGATCAGAAGCAGGTCGGTGAAGGTTCCGCCGACATCGATGCCGGCAACGACATTTCCCAGGGAATCGCGCGCTTGCGCTGGAAAATTCTCTTTCATCGTCGAAACCCGAAATGCTGAGACTACGGATATGCGTCAGTTTGGAAAGGTGTTTTAAGGTAGCATCTTGACGCAAATATCGTTTGTATACTAATAAATTCCGGACACAAGAGCTTACCGCTTTGGAGTGTGCGAACAGCCCGCCGGGACCTGAATGGTCCGGACGCGCAGGTGAAAGTTTGGCGCCCGCGTCCGCAGCTGGGCCAGAAGGTTGGATTTGATGAACACCACATCCGCTCTCAGCACCGCCGGCGCCCGCCCGCTGCAGTTTCCGATTCCGGCCAACGTCTATGCTGAGACCGTCGTCTCAGTGAAGCACTATACCGACCGGCTGTTCTCGTTCCGCATCACCCGCCCGCAGTCGCTGCGCTTCCGCTCCGGTGAGTTCGTCATGATCGGCCTGCCCAATGCCGAGAAGCCGGTGTACCGCGCCTATTCCGTGGCGAGCCCGGCCTGGGACGAAGAGCTGGAATTCTTCTCGATCAAGGTGCCGGACGGCCCGCTGACCTCGGAACTGCAGAAGATCCAGGTTGGCGACACCGTCATCATGCGCCAGAAGTCGACCGGCACGCTGGTGGTCGACGCACTGACCCCGGCCAAGCGACTGTTCATGATCTCGACCGGCACCGGCATCGCGCCCTTCGCCAGCCTGCTGCGCGATCCCGACACCTATGAGAAATTCGATCAGCTGATCCTGACCCATACCTGCCGCGACAACGCCGAACTGACCTATGGCCAGGAATTGGTGGCAGCGCTCGAAAGCGATCCGCTGATCGGCGAGCTGACCGCCGGGCGCGTCACGCTGTACAACTCGACCACCCGCGAGGATTCGTCGCGCATGGGCCGCATCACCGCGCTGATCGGCTCGGGTAAATTCTATTCCGACCTCGGCATCGAGAAGCTCGATCCAGAAACCGACCGCATCATGATCTGCGGCTCGATGCATATGCTCAAGGACGTCAAGGAACTGGCCGAAAGCCTCGGCTTCCACGAAGGCTCACTCAGCCATCCCGCGACTTTTGTCGTCGAGCGCGCTTTCGTCGGCTGAGTCGGGCGCCTACATCTCAAAACCCGCATTTTGACCATGCGGTCAAAAACTAGCTGCTTTTGCGGCCTTTTTCAGCTATCGCTCGCTTGAGGACTCGTGAAGGAAGACTTCACGGGCTATCTTTGTGCACATCGGGAAACGACGCGCACCAAGACATCAAGCGCAAGTCGCTGAATGAAAGGGCAGGAGATGAGCAGCACAATCCGCGAAGCCGATCTTGGCACCAAGGTAACGCCGCTGCCCGCGCGTGCCGCCGCCAACACCCCCGCCCCGCTGGACCACCGCATTGCCCGCAATCCCGGCATGAAGCTTGATCTCGGCTTCATGGAATCGGTGCGCAGCGTCAACCGCTCGGCGCTGGAACGCCGCGTCGTCAGCCTGACCAAGCGACGCTCGATCAAGGCCGACAACCAGGCGGCATGGCTGTTGCGCGCCGTCGCCTGCATGGATCTGACGACGCTGAATTCCAACGACACCGAGGAGCGCGTGCGCCGGCTCTGCGCCAAGGCGATCAACCCGTTCCGCCGTGATATCGTCGAGGGACTCGGCATTGCGGGCGAAACCATTCGCCCGGCCGCTGTCTGCGTCTATCATCCCTTCGTCGCCACGGCAGTGGACGCCGTGCGCGGCACCGGTATTCATGTCGCCGCCGTATCCACCGCCTTCCCGCATGGCCTGGCGCCGCTGTCGACCCGCCTGCAGGAAATCGAGGCCTCGGTGCGCGATGGCGCCGACGAGATCGACGTCGTCATTCCGCGCGGGCTGGTGTTCGGCGCCAAATGGCGGGAGCTGTACAACGAGATCGTCTCGATGCGCGCCGCTTGCGGGGACGCGCATCTGAAGGTCATTCTCGGTACCGGCGACCTCGCCACGCTGCGCAATGTCATGCTGGCCTCGATGGTGGCGATGATGGCGGGCGCCGATTTCATCAAGACCTCGACCGGCAAGGAAAGCGTCAATGCCACATTGCCCGTCGGTCTCGCCATGGTGCGCGCCATCAGGGCCTATTTCGAGGAAACCGGCTATCTCATCGGTTTCAAGCCGGCCGGCGGTATCTCGACCGCAAAAGCGTCGCTCGACTGGCTGGTGCTGATGAAGGAAGAGCTTGGTCGGCCGTGGCTGGAACCCGAGTTGTTCCGCTTTGGCGCGTCAAGCCTTTTGACCGACATCGAGCGCCAGCTCGAACATCATCTGACCGGGCACTATTCGGCCAATCACCGCCACGCAATGGCTTGAGCACCCCACCCCGATCGGCCTTGCCGATCGACCCTCCCCACGCAGGGGAGCGTGAAGGAGGCACCTGATGAACATTCTCGATCGCTATCACGCCATGGAATACGGCCCGGCGCCAGAAGCCCGCAACGAGGCCGATGCGTGGCTTGCCGGGCGCGATTTTGGCAAGGCGCTGTTCATCGGCGGCGACTGGAAAGCCGCTTCGGGTGGCAAGACCTTTGAGACAAGCGAGCCCTCTTCCGGCAAGCTGTTGGCAAAAGTCTCGGATGCCAGCGCTGCCGACATCGACGCGGCCGTTGCGGCTGCCACCAAGGCGTTGCCGAAATGGGCGGCGTCCACGGGCTACCAGCGCGCCAAGGTGCTTTATGCTATCGGCCGCGCCATGCAGCGGCACCAGCGCCTGTTCGCGGTGCTGGAGTCGATCGACAATGGCAAGCCGATCCGCGAGAGCCGCGATATCGACGTGCCACTGGCGATCCGCCATTTCATCCATCATGCTGGCTGGGCACAGGCGCTGGACAAGGATTTCCCTGGTCATAAGGGCGTCGGCGTCGTCGGCCAGATCATCCCGTGGAATTTTCCGCTGTTGATGCTGGCCTGGAAGATCGCGCCGGCGCTTGCCGCCGGGTGCACCGTGGTGCTGAAGCCGGCCGAGTTCACGCCACTGACCGCCATCCTGTTCGCCGAGATCTGTGAACGCGCGGGCGTGCCGAAAGGCGTCGTCAACATTGTCCATGGCGGCCCGGAAGCGGGTGTGGCCATCGTCAACCATGCCGGCATCCAGAAGATCGCCTTCACCGGCTCTTCGGAAGTGGGCAAGATCATCCGGAAAGCCACGGCGGGTTCGGGCAAGAAACTGTCGCTGGAGCTTGGCGGCAAATCGGCCTTCATCGTCTTCGAGGATGCCGATCTCGACAGCGCCGTGGAAGGTCTGGTCGACGGCATCTGGTTCAACCAGGGTCAGGTCTGTTGCGCCGGTTCGCGGCTTCTGGTGCAGGAAGGCATTGCCGAAGCCCTGATCGCCAAGGTCAAGACGCGGATGAGCCGGCTGCGGGTCGGCAGCCCGCTCGACAAGAACACCGATATCGGCCCGCTGGTCGATGCCACGCAGCTCGACCGCGTCAAGGGCCTGGTCGCCGAAGGCGCCAGGCAGGGCGCCGTCTGCTGGCAGCCGGATGCGGCGTTGCCAGCCTCCGGCTACTACCATCTGCCGACACTCGCCACCGGTGTTTCGCCGGCTAATATTCTGGCGCAAGAAGAGGTGTTCGGCCCGGTGCTGGCGACAATGACCTTCCGTAACACCGAGGAAGCGATCGAGCTCGCCAACAACACCCGCTACGGCCTTGCAGCGAGCGTATGGAGCGAGAACGTGAACCTCGCTTTGCATGTCGCGCCGCAGTTGAAGGCCGGCGTGGTCTGGGTCAACGGCACCAACATGTTCGACGCCGCCTGCGGCTTTGGCGGCTACCGCGAAAGCGGCTTTGGCCGTGAGGGCGGACGCGAAGGCATGTTCGAATATCTCGCGGCAAAGCTGCCGCTCGGAGCGGTCATCAAGCCGGCTGTCGTCTCGGCGCAACCTGTCGAACAGCCAGACGGTGGCGCCATCGACCGCACGGCAAAGCTGTTCATCGGTGGTAAGCAGGTGCGGCCGGATGGCAATTATTCGCTGGCCGTCGCGACTGCTAAAGGCAAGCTGGCCGGCGAGGTCGGTCTCGGCAGCCGCAAGGATATCCGCGACGCCGTATCCGCCGCCCGCGCCTGCAAGGCATGGCCGGAAGCGACCGCCTACAATCGTTCCCAGGTGCTCTATTATCTGGCCGAGAACCTTTCCGGTCGCGCCGGCGAGTTCGCCACGCGTCTCAGCGAGTTGACCGGTACCAACGCCAAGGCCGCGCGGGAAGAAGTAGAACAATCCATCGAACGGCTGTTCCTCTATGCCGGTCTTGCCGACAAGTTCGAGGGCCGCGTGCACCAGCCACCGGCCCGTGCCGTGACACTGGCGCTGCATGAGCCGGTCGGCGTCGTCGGCATCGTCGCGCCGGAATCCTCGCCGCTGCTCGGGCTGATCTCACTCGTCGCGCCGGCGCTGGCCATGGGCAACACGGTGGTGGCCGTGCCGTCCGAGCGCTATCCTCTGCTCGCCACCGACCTCTACCAGGTGATCGAATATTCCGACGTTCCGGCCGGCGCCATCAACATCGTCACCGGTCGCACGGCGGAGCTTGCCGGTGTGCTGGCCAAGCATGACGATGTCGACGGGCTGTGGGTGTTCGCCGATGCCGAGACCTGCGCCAAGGCGGAGGCCGAGTCCATCGGTAACCTCAAGCGCGTCTGGAGCGGCAATGGCCGCAGCCTCGACTGGGCTTCCGACGAGGCAGCCGGCGATGTTTTTCTGCGCCGCGCCATCGAGGTCAAGAACGTCTGGGTGCCTTACGGAGACTGACATTGCCAGACTGTCGCAATGGTGATTGTGTTCGGGCTTGACGCCCGGACGCATGTTCTTTAACGAGAAAAAACATCTTTATCTGTGAACTGGCTGCGACACAGGCCGCATAATGGCGCCCGACTGGCACATGACGCCTAGGCTGGGCACCGATAGATCCGGTTGACCTGAGTGCGCGAGGAGAAAAGCATGGCCGATCTGGCAGGCAAGGTCGTTGTCATCACGGCAGCGGCGCAAGGCATCGGCAAAGCGAGCGCGCTGGCCTTCGCCAAGGCGGGCGCCGTGGTCCACGCCACCGACATCAACGAAGCGCTGCTGGCCGAACTCGCCAAGACCTCCGGGATCAAGACCCGCAAGCTCGACGTGCTCAATGACGAGGCCGTCAATGCCGGCTTTGCCGAGATCGGCAAGGTCGACGTGCTGTTCAACTGCGCCGGTTTCGTCCATTCCGGCTCGATCCTGGAGATGAAGGACGCCGATCTCGACTTCGCCTTCAACCTCAATGTCCGCGCCATGATCCGCACCGTGCGGGCGGTGCTGCCCGGCATGCTGGAGCGGGGCGACGGATCGATCATCAACATGTCGTCGGTCGCCGGCGCCGGCAAGGGCGTGCCCAACCGCTTCGCCTATGGCGTCACCAAGGCCGCTGTCATCGGCCTGACCAAGGCGATCGCCGCCGACTATGTCGGCAAGGGCATTCGCTGCAACGCCATCTGCCCCGGCACGGTCGAAAGCCCATCGCTGCAGGACCGCATGCATGCGCAGGGCGACTACGAAGCCGCGCGCGCGGCGTTCATTGCCCGCCAGCCGATGGGCCGGCTCGGCACGCCGGAGGAAATCGCCGATCTCGCCGTCTATCTGGCCGGGGCCACCTACACATCGGGGCAGGCCTATAATATCGATGGCGGCTGGTCGATCTGAACCAATCTGACTGAGGAGAGAACACCATGAAACTGCTGCGCTATGGCGAGGTCGGGAGCGAACGTCCCGGCCTGCTCGATGCGGATGGAACGATCCGCGATCTCTCCGCCCATGTCGCCGACATTGCCGGCACGGTGCTGCACCCGGCCTCCCTGGAGATGCTGTCGAAGGTCGATCCGAAGTCGCTGCCGGCGGTTGCCGGCAAGCCTCGGCTCGGCCCCTGCGTTGCCGGCACTGGCAAGTTCATCTGCATCGGCCTGAACTATTCCGACCATGCCGCCGAAACCGGTGCTACCGTGCCGCCTGAGCCGATCATCTTCATGAAGGCAAGCTCGGCCATTGTCGGACCGGACGATGACGTGCTGATCCCGCGCGGTTCTGAAAAGACCGACTGGGAAGTCGAGCTCGCCGTGGTGATCGGCAAGACAGCAAAGTATGTCAGCGAGGCCGATGCGCTGGATTATGTCGCCGGCTATGCCGTTGCCCATGACGTCTCCGAGCGCGCCTTCCAGGCCGAGCGCCAGGGCCAGTGGACAAAGGGCAAGTCCTGCGACACATTCGGCCCGACCGGCCCGTGGCTGGTGACCAAGGACGAAGTGGCCGACCCGCAGAACCTGAAGATGTGGCTGACCGTCAACGGCAAGACCATGCAGAACGGCTCAACCAAGACCATGGTCTATGGCGTCGCCTTCCTGGTGTCCTATCTCAGCCAGTTCATGTCGCTGCACCCCGGCGACATTATTTCGACAGGCACGCCGCCCGGCGTTGGGCTGGGCATGAAGCCGCCGGTGTTCTTGAAGGCTGGCGATGTGGTGGAGCTGGGTATCGAGGGTCTGGGTCAGCAGAAGCAGACGTTCAAGGCTGACGTGTAAATCTGTAGGGCTGCCCGCCTATAGCCTACCTCAAAGGCCCCCTCATCCGGCCGCTTCGCGGCCACCTTCTCCCCGTTGGGGAGAAGAGAAAGGCGCGGGCGCTGCAACTCTCCTCTCCCCTCGGGGACAGGTCAGCCGAGCGAAGCGGAGGCTGGGTGAGGGGGCTGCGCCAGCCTACTTCAGCACCTTCCCATCAGCCCCAAACCGGTACGTCTTCCCAGGCTCTGGCGTCGCATACAGCGTCGCCCCCGGCTCGGCGTCATACACACCGAAAATCCGCACCGTAATCAGCCCGGCCTTCTCGCAGTCGAGGTAAAGGTTGGTGTCGGCGCCCAGATGCTCGGCATGCACCACCGTGCCCTTCCAGGCGCCTGACTTCGTATCGACCGTCAGATGCTCGGGCCGCACGCCGATGGTCTTGGCTGTTTCGCCAAGCCGCGCGCCGTCGATGAAGTTCATCTTCGGCGAGCCTATGAAGCCGGCGACGAACTCGTTTGCCGGCGAATTGTAGAGTTCCATCGGGCCACCGATCTGCTCGATCCGGCCGGCGTTCAGCACCACGATCTTGTCGGCCAGCGTCATCGCCTCGACCTGGTCGTGGGTGACGTAGATCATCGTTGCCTTCAGCCGGCGATGCAGCTGCGCGATTTCAAGACGCGTGTTGACGCGCAGGGCCGCGTCGAGGTTAGACAGCGGCTCGTCGAACAGGAACAGTTTTGGCTCCCGCACCACGGCGCGGCCGATGGCGACGCGCTGGCGCTGGCCGCCGGAGAGTTCGGCCGGCCGCCGCTCGAGATAGGGTTCCAGCGACAGCATCGAGGAGGCGATGCCGATACGGCGCTCGATCTCGGCCGCCGGCGTACCGGCCTGCTTGAGGCCGAGGCCCATATTGTTCTTCACCGTCAGATGCGGATAGAGCGCATAGGTCTGGAACACCATGGCGATGCCGCGTTTGGCCGGCGGTATGGTGGAGACGTCCACATCATCGATGACCACCCGGCCCGAAGTCGAATCCTCCAGCCCAGCGATGACCCTGAGCAAGGTCGACTTGCCGCAGCCAGACGGGCCGACGAAGACGACGAATTCACCATCCGTCACTTCGAGGTTGATGCCTTTCAGCACCTCGACCGGCCCGAAGGCCTTCTTCACATTCTCGATCTTCAGCGAGCCCACAATATTTGTTCCTAGCTCTAGAGTTTGACTCTTCTTAGAGTTTTATGGGGGCGCCGCTGCGCACGCTCTCGTCGGCGGCAAGGCAGACGGCGAGCGATTTGACCGCGTCGTCCATGTGTTTGGTGAGATCCAGATCCTCGCGGATCGCCTTCAGCACGAAGGCCTGTTCGAGGTCGCAGAGGTCCTGGTGACCGGGTTCGCCTGCCATCGACAGCGTCTCGTCTTGCCTGACGAATTTGCCGTCCGCGCCGGTCTCCGCACTGTGCAGGCGGATGGTCGAGGTCTTGGTGTGAGTGTCGATATCATCCGACTTCACACCTTCCTTCATGACGATCGAGACGCAGCCCTTCGGCGAGATCACATCCTTCACGAAGAAAGCGGTTTCCGAAATCATCGGCCCCCAGCCGGCTTCGTACCAGCCAACCGAACCGTCATCGAACAGCACCTGCAGATGGCCGTAATTGTACATGGACGGCGCCACCTCCTCGGTCAGCCGCACGCCCATGCCGCGCACTTCGACCGGCCTGGCGTCGGTGATCTGCAGCATGACGTCGAGATAGTGCACGCCGCAGTCAACGATCGGCGAGGTCGTGTGCATCAACTGCTTGTGCGTCTCCCAGGTCGGCCCCGAGGATTGCTGGTTGAGGTTCATGCGGAAGACGTAGGGGCCACCGAGCTTGCGCGCCTCGGCGATCAGCCTGATCCAGGACGGGTGATGGCGCAGGATGTAGCCGATCACCAGCTTTTTGCCATTGGCCTTGGCGGCTGCGACGACGCGTTTCGCGTCGGCGACGGTCGTTGCCAGTGGCTTCTCGACGAAGACATGGCAGCCGGCCTCGAAGGCCTTGACCGCATAGTCGGCGTGGCTGTCCGAATAGGTGGCGATACAGGCGACATCGGGCTTTTCGTCGCGCAACGCCTCGTCGAAGGAACGCCTGATGCCATAGCCCGACAGCCCGTCCGGCAGCGGCACGGTGGAGCGGTTGATCAGCGCGGCGATCTCGAAGCCCGGATTGACGTGATAGGCCAGCGCATGGCTGCGCCCCATGTTGCCGAGCCCGGCGACAATTACCCGGAGAGGATTTGGGACGCGAAGAGGGGTCTGCGAACTCACTTGACGGCTCCGGAGGTAATGCCGCGGATCAGCTGCCGCGAGAAGATGACGTAGAGGATCAGCACCGGCATGATCGCCAGCGACAGCGCTGCCAGGATGGCGTTCCAGTTGGTGACGAACTGGCCAAGAAAGAGCTGGGCGCCGAGCGTCACGGTCTTGGTTTCTTCCGACGGCGCCAGGATCAGCGGGAACCACAGATCGTTCCAGATCGGGATCATGGTGAAGACGGCGACGGTGGCCATCGATGGGCGCACCAGCGGCAGCACCAGCCGGAAGAAGATGGTGTATTCGGAAAGGCCGTCGATGCGGCCGGCATTCTTCAGATCGTCGGACACCTGTTTCATGAATTCCGACAGGATGAAGACCGCCAGCGGCAGGCCCTGCGCGGTGTAGACCAGGATCAGCGCCGTCAGCGTGTTGACCAGCCCGCTCGCCACCATCAATTGCAGGATGGCAACTGTGCCGAGACGGATCGGGATCATGATGCCTAGGGCGAGATAAAGCCCCATCAGGGTGTTGCCGCGGAAGCGGTATTCCGACAGGGCAAAGGCCGCCATGGCGCCGAACAACAGCACGAAGAACAGCGAGGCGACGGTGACGACGAGGCTGTTCTGGAAATAGTGGATGAAGTCGCCCTGGCCGATCACGGTGGTGTAGCCGATCAGGTCGAAGGTCTTTGGCGTCGGCGGCGTCAGCGGTTCGCTGAAGATGCCGGCACGCGACTTGAACGAATTCATGATCACCAGGATCACCGGAAACAGCGCGATCGCCGTGTAGGTCAACAGGATCGCGTGGGCGCCGATGGTGCGGGGCAGCGAACGGGTGGCGGTGCTCATCTCTTGCCCCTCAGAACTGGTAGCGACGCAGGCGCGTCTGGACGAGGAAGAGGTAGACGCAGACGCCGCCAAGAATGATCAGGAACATCATCGTGGCGATCGCCGCACCCATGTTGGGATCGCCGACCTGCAGCTGGAAGCCGAAGAAGGCGCGGTAGAGGAAGGTGCCGAGAATGTCGGTGGAATAGTTCGGTCCGGCGAGCGCGCCTTGCGCGGTGTAGATCAGGTCGAAGGCATTGAAATTGCCGACGAAGGTGAGGATCGAGATGATGCCGATCGACGGCAGGATCAGCGGCAGCTTGATCTTCCAGAACTGCGACAGGCCGGTAATGCCGTCGCATTCGGCCGCCTCGATCACCTCTTCGGGGATCGACAGTAGCGCTGCATAGATCAGCATCATCGGAATGCCGACGAACTGCCACACCGAGATCAGGCTGAGCGCGGTCAGTGCATATTGCTCCTTGCCTAGCCATGGCGTGAACAGGCTTTTCAGGCCGACCAGATCCATCAGATGCGGCGCCACGCCCCACAGCGGCGACAGGATCAGCTTCCAGGCGAAGCCGACGATGACGAAGGACAGGATGGTCGGCACGAAGATCGCCGTGCGGTAGAAGGCGGCAAATCTCAGCCTCGGGCTGGACAGGAGTGCCGCCAGCATGACGCCGATCGGGTTCTGCACCAGCATGTGGATGATGAAGAACCATACATTGTTCCTCAACGCATTCCAGAACCCGACTGACCAGTTGGGATCGCCGAACAGGGTGCGGAAGTTGGCCAGCCCGACAAAGACCTGCGACTCGCTGACGTTGCGAAACAGCGACAGCTGCAGCGTGCCAGCGAGCGGCAGGATCATGATGGCCGTGTAGACCAGCACGGCCGGCGCCAGGAAGATGCCGATATGCCAGCGAAACGGTCTTTTCGGTCGTATTTCTGCGGCCATGAGTTCGGTTCCCGCCGTCTCTCGGTTCCAGACGATGTTGATGCTAGATGATGCCTCGATGCACGACCCGAATGTTCTTGCACTGTCGCGTAAGAACAAAGGCCTGCGACTGATCAGCTAGCCTTCCCCAGGAAATCGAGGGTAAGGCCGCGAGGCGGTGCCGACAATCGCTATCTGAAATCCGAAACCGGCCAGGCATGCGCCCGGCCGGCTCCGTTGCCTGAGTTCTTACTTCGCCGGCTTATACCAGCTGTCGAGACCGGTCTGCAGCTTCTTGGCGGCAGCTTCCGGGGTGTCGGTGCCGTTGATGACGTTGGCCGATTCAACCCACGTCTCGTTTTCGAGGTTCGGCGTGCCGCGCGACAGGATCTGGTAGGTCGAGCGGATCGTCGACTTGCACTTGCCGCGCCAGGAGACGAATTCCTGTGCCAGCGGGTCCGCCATCTTCACCGGCGCGGAGTTCAGGCTGAAGAAGCCCGGCAGCGCGTTGGCGTAGATGGTGGCGAAGTCCGGCGAGGCGACCCAGGACAGGAAGGTCTTGGCCGCGTCGGCGTGCTTCGAACCTGCATTCAGACCCATGCCGATATCGGTATGGTCCGAGATGTAGCAGGTGTCGCCGGCCTTTTCGACCGGAGGCGGAAAGGCACCCATCTTGAACTGGGCCTGGGTGTTGAACAGGCCGATTTCCCACGAGCCGGCCGGATAGATGGCGGCGCGGCCGAGCGTGAACAGGTTCTGGCTGTCCGGATAGGTCTGGGCTTCAAAACCGTCGCCGAGATACGGCTTCCACTTGGCCAGTTCCTCATAGGGAGCAACCCAGTCCTTGTCGGTCAGCTTCTGATCGCCCTTGATCAGCGCCGCACGGCCGTCCTCGCCCTTCCAGTAGTTGGGGCCGATGTTCTGGTAACCCATGGTCGCGGCTTCCCAGAGATCCTTGGTGCCCATGGCCATCGGGATGTAGGTGCCGTCGGCCTTGATCTTGTCGAGCGCGGCGAAGAACTCGTCGCGGGTCGTCGGGATCTTGATGCCGAGCTTTTCGAAGGCGTCCTTGTTGTAGATGAAGCCATGGATGACCGAGGCCATCGGCACGCAAAAGCTCGACTTGCCGTCGTCAGTCTGCCAGGCGGACTTGGCGACCGGCGAGAAGTTCTCCATGCCGGGCAGCGCCGAGAGATCGGCAAGGTTGCCCTTCTTGAACAGTTCAAGCGACTTGTCGAATGGGCGGCAGGTGATCAGGTCGCCAGCCGAGCCGGCGGCGAGCTTGGCGCCGAGTGCAGCGTCATATTCGGTTGGAGCCGATGGTGCGAACACCACCTTGATGCCGGGGTTCTTGGCTTCGAAGGCCGGGATCAGCTTGTCCTTCCAGATGGCAAGGTCGTCGCCGCGCCAGCTTTCGATGTTGAGCGTTACGTCCTCGGCATGGGCAAGCCCGGCCGAGCCGAGAATGCTGGTGCCCAGAAGCAGTGCCGTCAGTAGTTTCGTTGTCATGCTCAGTCTCCCTGTTGACCTTTTTCAGGTTCGGTTTTGATGAGAACAGGGGCGTTTGACCCCTTGTTCCCCTCGCAAGCTCGTTTCACCCCGATGGAAATCGGGATGAAACAGGCCCTACTTCTTTGTTCGGGCATGATCTTTTCCGAAAAGCGGGTTCCACTTTTCGGGATCATGCCCCAGCGCGGAAAGTGCCGGCCGCAGCCTTTGGCCAGCCCCCTCCAGCAGTTTCTCGGCCGCATCGGCGTTGTCGGCGCCGGCGGCAAGCAGAATGGCGGTCTTGACGGCGCCGCCGCTCTTTTCGAGCAGGCGCGCCGCATCGTCCGTGCTGCGCCCGCTGACGGCGGCGACGATGCGCGCCGCGCGGTCGCGCAGCTTGATGTTGTCGGCCATGAGGTTGACCATGTAGCCGTCATGCACGTGGCCGAGATGGACGGCGGTCAATGTCGACAGCATGTTGAGCGCGATCTTCTGGGCGGTGCCGGCGCCCATGCGCGTCGAACCGGCGATCACTTCCGGCGGCGTTTCGAGCAGGATCGCGGTTTGCGCCTTGCGCAGCAGGGCTGAATCGCGGTTGTTGGCGATGCCGATGGTGGCCGCGCCGCGACTGGCCGCTTCCTGCATGGCGCGCACCGCATAGGGCGTCGTACCGCTGGCGGAGATGGCGATCAGGCAATCGCCCTTGCCGATGCCGGCATTGGTGACCGCTGCGGCTGCCTCCTCGGTATCGTCCTCCGGCCCGCCGGCCAGCATCCTGAATGCCTCGTCGCCGCCGGCGATAAGGATGGCGATGCGGTCGCGCTGGATGCCAAACGTGCCCGGCAATTCCAGGGCGTCAGCCAACGCCATCAGGCCGGAACTGCCGGCTGCGGCATAGGCAAGCTTGCCGCCGCTTTTCAGCCGGCCGGCGATGATTTCGGCGGCCACGGCGATGGATGGAATGGCGTTGCGGACGACTTTCGCGGCCTCGACTTGGGCGTCGGCCAGCGAAGCAAGGATGGCTTCCGGGGCCTGGATATCCAGCCCCTCGGCATTTTGGTGAAGCGCTTCGGTGCGCGTTTCGGCCATCCCGGTCCCTCCAATGTGGAAACAATACCAAAAAAATACCACTTGTCCACATGCATTAACGAATTCGCAGACAGGAAATCGATGAGCCGACGAAATGTGCAGGTTTTTCAATAAAATACGCCTTAATCTTTTTGAAACGGAAATTAATCCTTGGCTATTGGTATTTTATTGGTATTATCCGCCCGGAGGAGAAATCGCGTGAAATTCGTGCTCGGTATCGATGGCGGCGGCACCAGTTGCCGGGCCGCCCTGGCAACGGTGGACGGCGCTGTCGTCGGCCGCGCCAAAAGCGGCGCCGCCAACATCCGCACCGACCTCACCGGCGCCCGCTCGAACATTGTTGAGGCGGCGCGGCAGGCATTTATCGCCGCCGGGCAGAATCCGGAGCTGATCCCGCAGACACCGGCCATTCTCGGCCTCGCCGGCGCCAATGTCGGCACCTACCGGCAACAGCTCGAAGCCATCCTGCCGTTCAGCATCAGCCGCGTCGAGACCGACGCCGAGATCGCGCTCGAAGGCGCTGTCGGCTCCGGCGACGGCGCCATGGCGATCCTCGGCACCGGCACCGCCTATATGGCGCGCAGGAACGGCAAGTCGCGCGCCATCGGCGGTTGGGGTTTTCAGGTCGGCGACCAGGGCAGCGGCGCCCGCATCGGCCGCGATCTGCTCGAACAGACATTGCTTGCCTATGACGGCGTCCGCGAGGCGTCGCCGCTGACGCAAAGCATGCTGGCCGTCTTCCGCAACAATCCCGAGGACGTGGTCGAGTTCACCACCAACGCCAAGCCCGGCGATTTCGGCGGCTTCGCGCCGAAGGTGTTCGAACATGCCGAAAAGGGTGACAGTGTCGCCAACTGGATTCTTGACCGGACGATCGCCGACGTCGAAGCCTCCCTCGGCGCGCTCAACCTCGCGGACGACGCGCCGCTCTGCCTGCTCGGCGGGCTGGCACCGCTTTATGCGTCGCGCCTATCGGCACGCTATCGGGCGCTCCTGAAGCCGCCGCTCGACGACGCATTGGGCGGCGCTGTGCAGATGGCGGCTCGTCTGTTCGCCAAATCGGAGGCGGCGCGATGAATGACGCCGCCGACCAAATCTTCGCCACGCTGAAACAATCCTCGCAAAGCGGCGCACCGCTCTATCTGCAGCTGCGCAAGAGCATCGAGGACGCGGTCAATCGCGGCCTGATCGGGCCGGGCGATGCCCTGCCGTCCGAGCGCGACATCGCCACCAAGGCCGACATTTCGCGCGTCACCGTGCGCAAGGCGGTGCAGGATTTGGTGAAGGGCGGCATACTGGTCCAGCGCCATGGCTCCGGCACCTTCGTGGCGCCGCGCATGGAGCGCGTCGAGCAGTCGCTGTCGCGGCTGACCTCGTTTACCGAAGACATGGCGCGGCGCGGCATGGCGGTGCGTTCGCAATGGCTCGACCGTGGGCTCTATGCGCCCTCGCCCGACGAGATGATGGTGCTTGGCCTGTCGTCCAGCGAACTGGTGGCGCGCGTGGCGCGCCTGCGCATCGCCAATGACACGCCGCTGGCGATTGAACGCGCCTCGCTGTCGGCCAGCGTGCTGCCTGACCCGGCAGGCATCGGTTCCTCGCTCTACGCCGCGCTGGGATTGACCGGCAACCGGCCGGTGCGGGCGGTACAGCGCATATCGGCCGCCAATCTCGGCGACAGCGATGCGCGCCTGCTCGAAGTGCCGCCGGGCATTGCCGGCCTGCACATCGAACGCATTTCCTATCTGGCGAGCGGCAAGGTGATCGAATTCACCCGCTCCATCTACCGGGGCGACGCCTATGATTTCGTCGCCGAACTGCGGCTGACAGGGCCGAGCGAAGAGGGCCGACCATGATCCCCAAAACCACCCATATGCAGCGCGAGATCGAGGAGATCCCGCAAGCCGTCGCCCGCCTGCTCGACGGCTCCGGCGCCGTGCTGGCCGAAGCCGGGCGCGGCATTCGTGAGCGCGACCCGCATTTCGTCGTCACCGTAGCGCGCGGCTCGTCCGACCATGCCGCCACCTTCATGAAATATGCCGTCGAACTGACCGCCGGCCTCGCCGTTGCCTCGGTGGGCCCCTCCATCGCTTCGATCTATGGCCGCAAGCTGCGGCTTGGCGGCTCGGCGTGTCTGGCGATCTCGCAGTCGGGCAAGAGCCCCGACATTGTCGCCATGGCTGAAACCGCACGCGCCGGCGGCGCGCTGACCATCGCCGTCACCAACACCGCCGATTCGCCGCTGGCGCGCGCCTCCGACTATGCGATCGACATACTGGCCGGGCCCGAGCGTAGCGTCGCGGCGACCAAGACCTTCGTCAATTCCGCCGTTGCCGGTCTCGCGCTGATGGCGCATTCCACCGGCGACGATGCGCTGCTTGCCGCACTTGCCCGCTTGCCTGAGCATTTCGGCAAGGCGATCGCCTGCGACTGGATGAGCGTTCTGGCCGAAACCATCGAGAAGCAGAAGTCGCTGTTCATCCTCGGCCGCGGACCATCGGCGGCAATGGCCAATGAGGCGGCGCTGAAGTTCAAGGAAACCTGCGGCATGCATGCCGAGGCCTATAGCGCGGCCGAAGTCATGCACGGCCCGCTGGCGCTGATCGGCCCCGACTTTCCGGTATTGGCGCTGGCCGCGCGCGATGCCTCCGAACCGTCCGTCGCCGAGGCGGCAGACGGCCTGGCGGCCAAGGGAGCGCCGGTGTTCGTCACATCAGCGCTTGCCAACCGCGCCACGCGCCTGCCGCATGTCGCTACCGGTCACCCGCTGACCGATCCGCTGACGCTGATCGTCTCCTTCTACGTGTTCGTCGAGGCGTTCGCTCGCCACCGCGGCCTCGATCCGGATACGCCGCGCAATCTTCGCAAGGTGACGGAGACGGTATGAGCGACCGTTTTGCCCTGACCGGCGCCCGGATTTTCGACGGCGACGACTGGCATGAAGGCCACGCCCTCGTCGTGCGCGACGGGCTCGTCGAGGCTATTTTGCCCATAGGCGCCATTCCCTCTGATATCCGCATCGTCGAGACCGGCGACGGCATCCTGGCGCCGGGCTTCGTCGACATCCAGGTCAATGGCGGCGGCGGCGTCATGCTCAACGACCACCCCGATGTCGCGTCAATCGAGACCATCTGCAAGGCGCATGCGCCGTTCGGCACGACGGCGCTGCTGGCGACGCTGATTACCGACACACCTGACATCACCGCTTCCGCCGTTGCCGCCGGCGAATCGGCAGCGCTGCAGAAAGTGCCTGGTTTTCTCGGCCTGCATCTCGAAGGCCCGCACCTGTCGATCGCCCGCAAGGGCGCGCATGACCCGGCGCTGATCCGGCCGATGACGGACGCAGATCAGGCAATGCTGATCGCGGCGCGACAGAAGCTGGCGGTGCTGCTCACCACGATCGCGCCCGAATCCGTCGAACCGGCGCGCGTTGCGGCATTGACCAAAGCCGGTGTCATTGTCAGCGTTGGTCATTCCGACACGGGCTACGCCACGGCAAAAGCCTTCGCCGAAGCCGGTGCGTCTGTCGTCACTCATCTCTTCAATGCCATGAGCCAGATCGGCAATCGCGAGCCCGGGCTGGCGGGCGCCGCGATCGACATCGGCGCCTTGTCCGCCGGGCTCATCGCCGACGGCATCCATGTCCATCCCACGACCATCAGGATTGCGCTCGACGCCAAAAAAGGCCCGGGCAGGATCGTACTGGTCTCCGACGCCATGGCGACGATCGGCACCGACATGACTTCGTTCACCCTCAACGGCCGCACCATCTATCGCCGCGATGGGAGTCTCAGGCTTGCCGACGGCACGCTGGCGGGCGCCGATCTCGACATGATCTCGGCCGTTCGCTTCATGCACAAAGTCGTCGGCATCGATCTGTCCGAGGCCTTGCGCATGGCCTCGCTCTATCCAGCGCAGGCGATCGGCCAGTCGCACCGGCTTGGGCGCTTTGCCGACGGCACGGCCGCCGATATCGTTGCGCTGTCGGACGGTCTCGACATAGAAAGCGTCTGGATCGGCGGCGGCAAGGTGTTCGAGGCTGTCGCTCCACACTGAGAGCGAGGCCATGCAGACAATTGATTGTGTCGTCGCCGGAGCGGGCGTGGTCGGTTTGGCCATTGCCCGTGCGCTTGCCTTGTCGGGCCGCGAGGTGGTGGTGGTCGAGCAGGCCGACGCGATCGGCACCGTCACCAGTTCGCGCAATTCCGAAGTCATCCATGCGGGGCTGTATTATGCGCCGGGGAGCCTGAAGGCCCGGCTCTGCGTCGAAGGGCGCCGGCGGTGCTACACCTACTGCGCCGAGCACAATGTCGCTCATTCCCGCACCGGCAAGCTGATCGTCGCCAGCGAGCCGGGCCAGACCGACGGGTTGCGGGCGATCGAGGCCAATGCACGGTGCTGCGGTGTCGACGATCTCCAGTTCTTGACGCAGGGCGAGGCCGAAAGCCTCGAACCGGCGCTGACATGCGCCGGCGCCCTGCTGTCGCCATCGACCGGCATTGTCGACAGCCATGCCTTGATGCTGTCGCTGCGCGGCGACGCCGAGGCCGCCGGCGCGTCTTTCGCTTTCCTCACCTCGATCACCGGGGCGACGATCGACGCCGATGGGATCCGGATCGACACGCGCGATGCCAATGGCGAGGCCTTCGCCCTGGAGGCCGGTGCGTTCATCAATGCCGCGGGCCTCGAGGCGCAGGCCGTGGCCGGCCGGATCGAGGGTTTCCCAAGGGGGCTCATCCCTCGGCAGTGGCTGGCGCGCGGAAATTATTTCGCGATTTCGGGCCGCTCGCCCTCTTCGCGGCTGATCTATCCGGTTCCGGTCGAAGGCGGCCTGGGCGTCCATCTGACGCTCGACCTCGGCGGCAGCGCACGCTTCGGTCCTGATGTCGAATGGGTCGACCATGTGGATTACACCGTCGATCCCGGCCGAAGCGCCGTCTTCTATGAAGCGATCCGGCGCTATTGGCCCGATCTCGCCGACGGCGCCTTGCAGCCTGCCTATGCCGGCATCAGGCCGAAACTGTCCGGTCCCGGCCAGCCTGCGGCCGACTTCATTATCCAGGGCCCCGCCGATCATGGCGCCGGACGGATCGTCAATCTGTTCGGCATTGAGAGCCCCGGCCTGACGGCAAGCCTGGCGATCGCCGATCATGTCGTCGAGCTGCTGTATACTCGGTTATAGGCGCCGCTGAGAATTTTGTCCTCACCGGCTGAAGTCATGAAACCTTTCGATTTCGAGGCCGTTGTCGGGGCGCATGTCCGACGCGAAACCCAGATCCAAACCGGCCGCCAAACCGCGCGGTGCTCCGAGCCCGCGTCAGCGAAAGCCGCGGCGATCAACGCCGCCCGACGAGACGGCGCGCGACAAGGTTCTGCGCGAAAAGAAGCCACGCGGTAAGAAAGCATCGCCCCTCGAAGCGGCCGCGTCCGGGGTCGTAGCCGAACCGCCGCCGCCGGAAGCCGTTGAATCCGATCCACAACTGACGGCCGAACAGGCCGAACAGGCGCGCAAGAAATATCTGTTGCGACGGTTCTGGATCAGCGGGCGCGGCTATTGGGGCCGGCACGGCGACAAGCTCGGCTGGCCACTGACGATCGGGCTGCTGATCCTGATCGGCGTCAATGTCGGCTTCCAATACGGGATCAATGTCTGGAACCGCGCCATCTTCGACGCCATCGAGAAGCGTGACGCCCACACCGTCTACTTTCTAAGCGCCGTGTTCGTGCCGCTCGTGCTTGGCAGCATGAGCCTTGTCGTCACGCAGGTCTATCTGCGCATGACGATGCAGCGCCGCTGGCGGTCGTGGCTGACGACCTCGGTCATAGCGCGCTGGCTCGCCAATGGCCGCTACTACCAGCTGAACCTCGTGAAGGGCGACCACCAGAACCCCGAGGCCCGCCTTTCGGAAGATCTGCGCGTCGCCACGGAGTCGCCCGTCGATTTTGTCGCCGGCGTCGTATCAGCCTTTCTGTCTGCCTCGACTTTCATCGTGGTGCTGTGGACGATCGGCGGGGCCTTGAGCTTTACATTGGGAGGCTCGACCTTCACCGTGCCTGGCTTCCTCGTCATCACCGCCGTGATTTATGCCGCGATCACCTCCACCTCGATGTTCCTCATCGGCCGCGATTTTGTTCAGCTCTCCGAGAAGAAGAACCAGGCGGAAGCCGAATTCCGCTACGTGCTGACGCGCGTGCGCGAAAACGGCGAGAGCATCGCCTTGCTCGGCGGCGAGGAGGAGGAACGCAGCGGCATCGACAAGACCTTTGCCGGCGCGCTCAAGCAATGGGCGTTGCTGACCGGCCAGCACATGCGCACGGCGGTGGTCTCTCAAGGGTCCAGCCTATTTGCGCCGGTCGTGCCGGTGCTGCTGTGCGCGCCAAAGTTCCTCGAAGGCTCGATGACGCTCGGCCAGGTCATGCAGGCGGCGTCCGCCTTTGCCATCGTGCAGGGCGCGTTCGGCTGGCTGGTCGACAATTATCCGCGCCTCGCCGACTGGAACGCGTCGGCTCGGCGCATCGCCTCGCTGATGATGTCGCTCGACGGGTTGGAACGTGCCGAACAGAGCAACGAGCTCGGACGCATCCAGCAAGGCGAGACCAAGGGCGATACGATGCTCTCCCTCGACGATCTCTCCGTGACGCTCGATGACGGCACGTCCGTGGTCAAGGAGACCGAGGTCGTGGTCGAACCGGGTGAGCGCTTGCTGGTGTCCGGCGAATCCGGCTCGGGCAAGTCGACGCTGGTGCGAGCGATCGCCGGCCTGTGGCCATGGGGAAGTGGCAGCGTCAATTTCCATCCCGGCAAGCGATTGTTCATGCTGCCGCAGCGTCCCTATATCCCCTCGGGCACGCTGCGCCGGGTGGTCGCCTATCCAGCGGCGGCCAACCATTGGAAGCTCGAACAGATCAAGGCCGCCCTCGACAAGGTCGGTCTCGGCTACCTCGCCGGCCGGATCAAGGAGGAAGCGCCGTGGGACCAGACCCTGTCGGGCGGCGAAAAGCAACGGGTCGCCTTCGCCCGTCTTCTCTTGCACAGTCCCGATATCGTGGTGCTGGACGAGGCGACCTCGGCGCTGGACGAGAAGAGCCAGGATCAGATGATGGAAACGGTGATCCGCGAACTGCCCGAGGTCACCATCGTCAGCGTGGCGCACCGCGCCGAACTGGAAGTCTATCACACCCGCAAGATCACGCTCGAGCGGCGCAAGGGCGGCGCGAAACTGGTCGGAGATATCGACCTTGCGCCACGCAACCGTAAACGCAGCCTGCTTCAGCGCGCCTTGTGGGGCTCCGGTACGAAGATCGAAAAGCCGCGCAAGCTGAAGTAAGGTCGCATCGCCGGTTGTTTTGACGCAATTCCGGACGGAAAACCGTTTCATAATTTTCCTGGAATTGCTCTAGGACGCGTAGAGATCCTTGTAGGCATCGCGCAAGAGATTCTTCTGCACCTTGCCCATCGTGTTGCGCGGCAATTCGTCGACGAAGATCACCCGTTTCGGGTGCTTGTACTTGGCCACCCGTTCGGCGATGGCACCGAGGATCTCAGCTCCGGTGATTTGTGCCCCCGGCGCCCGCACGACGACCGCGGTGACGCCTTCGCCGAAATCCGGATGGGCGACGCCGATGACGGCGCTTTCCAAGACTCCGGCAAGCGCGTCGATCTCGCTTTCGAGTTCCTTTGGATAGATGTTGTAGCCGCCTGAGATGATCAGGTCCTTGCCGCGGCCGACGATATGGACATAGCCGTCGGCGTCGATCATGCCGAGATCGCCTGATATGAAGAAGCCGTCGGCGCGGAATTCCGCCTTGGTCTTTTCCGGCATGCGCCAGTAGCCGGAAAACACGTTCGGGCCTTTCACCTCGATCATGCCGACCTCGCCCTGGACCAGCGGCTTGCCATTGTCCGGATCGGCGATGCGCAGCGACACACCAGGCAAGGGAAAGCCGACCGTGCCGGCGCGGCGCTCGCCATCATAGGGGTTGGAGGTGTTCATGTTGGTCTCGGTCATGCCGTAGCGTTCGAGGATGGCGTGGCCGGTGCGCTCGCGCCAGGCCTTGTGCGTCTCGGCCAGCAGCGGCGCCGAGCCTGACACGAACAGGCGGATGTTTTTCGTGGCCTCGCGGTCCAGGCTCTCCTGCTGCAGCAGCCTGGTGTAGAAGGCCGGGACCCCCATCAGTGCCGTGGCGCGCGGCAGCAATGAGACGATGCGGGCCGGATCGAATTTCTGCTCGAACAGCATCGAGGCGCCGGCCATCAGGATGACGTTGGTGGCGACGAACAGCCCGTGCGTGTGGAAGATCGGCAGCGCGTGGATCAGCACGTCACTTGGTGTGAAGCGCCATTGATCGACCAGCACCCGTGCGTTCGAGGCCAGGTTCTCGTGGCTGAGCATGGCGCCTTTCGAGCGGCCGGTTGTTCCCGATGTGTAGAGGATCGCGGCAAGATCGTCCGCGCCCCGCTCGACATCATGGAATTCGGAAGACTGTCGCGATGCCTGGTCCGTAAGGGATCCCCAGCCATTGCGGTCGAGCGTGACCACGACGGCACCGGATGGCTCGACCATCCGGCCGATATCCACCGACCTTGCCGGATCGCAGACGATGATCCGAGGTGTTGCATCCTCGAAGAAATAGCCGAGCTCGGTCAGCGTGTAGGCAGTGTTGAGCGGCAGGAAGACGGCACCGGCGCGCACACAGGCGAGATAGAGCAGCAGCGCCTCCGGGCTCTTCTCGACCTGCACGGCGACGCGGTCGCCCGGTTCGACATCCAATTGCAGCAGCGCATGCGCGAGCTGTGCCGATCGTGCCAGCATGTTGCCATAGCTGAGCGAGCGCCCATCGTCGGTTTCCATCAACAGACGTCCGGGTACCGGCATCCGGGACCGGAACGCATCGAACAGATGATTGCTCATGAAGTCTTCCCGCAGTTACGGCAACAGCGACGCCGGCAACGCTCTTCGGGCGGCATGTGTCGGCGGCGAAGAGTTCGCGTTTCCCGGCCGTGCCGTCAAGACCGCAAACGGCGATCCAGCACGTCAGATCTGCTGAAAGGGTGGGGCGCGATTGTCGGCAGGGCCCGACAACCGCAATGAACGCTAGCCCCGGATCCGTTCGGCCGAAGGAGCGACCTTTGCGGCCTCGCTCTGCTTGAAGCGCTCCATGCACATGGCCGCGGTCAGCTGGTAGTGATCGATCAATGCCTGGACGGCACCGTCGGCATTGCCATCCAGCGCGCATTCGGCGATCAGCCGGTGTTCGCCGAAATCGTCGCGCCCGATGCTTTCGCCGTTATTGGCCATTTGCCGGTAGCGGTATGCATGGTCGGAAAGCTGATCGCAGAAACCCACCAGCCAGTGCGACCGGCAGGCCGAAATCAGCACCCGATGGAAAGTGCGGTGCAATTTCTCCCAATCCGGATTGAGTGACGACGAGAGAACTTGCGGCGAAAGACGCGAGGCGCGGCCCAGGCGATGCAGCGCCAGCACCAGCTGTTCTTCCCATTCGGCAGTGCGGTGGGCGATGGATTCGCGAAGCGCCCGCTCCTCGATCCAGCAGCGGGTGCGCGTCAGCTCCTCGAGCTCCGTCGCGGTGACCGGCATGATGAAGAAGCCGCGCTGGTCGTGACGACCGAGAAGCCCCTCGGAGGCAAGACGATTGAGGGCTTCACGAACCGGAGAGGCACCAGCGCCATATTTGGAAACAACCCACTCGACCCGCAGCTTGCTTTCGGTTTCAAGAGCACCGCCGAGAAGATCATCCCGCAGTTGATGATAGACCGTGCTGGCCAGCGTGCTCTTGGATCCCGTGCCGTCGTCGTTCAGGTTGGCAGCTCCGTATGTCAAAGTTGACTCCTTGTCCCCATTTTTCTGGGCAATCCGAGTCCTAAGAGAATCCTTCCGTACATGTACCATACAGTGCTTGCACCCTGTAGCTCAAGCAGAAGATGACTTTGTCGTACTTAAGCACAAAGGAATGTGCGTCGATCCGCTGTCCGATCGGGCAAATTGGCGCGCTTCTACAACCAGTAGAAACTTAACGTGTTTTGTATGCACGCAGGATCATCTCTCCGTGTGTGCCCGCGCGATCATCTTTTCTATCGCGCGCAAAGGTCAACGGACGACACCCCCCGAATCAGGCCTCTTCTCCGGGCCGATGCTTCGGCGCCTTGGCCAATCGCATCCGCACGAAGACCTTCAGCCGGCCTGCGGAATTGGACGCGGGATGATGGCGTTGAGCTCAGGCATGTCGCCCAAAAGTGACCTCGGTTTTGGGAAAATGACATGCATAAAAAAACAAAGACCGAAAGCGCGACGCGCTTTAGCCGGCGGCCCTGTCGGCCGCCGTCCTGATCGCCTCGATGTTGGCGCGGTAAGCTTCGACACTACCGCCCTTGAAGATGGCAGCACCGGCCACCAGAACATCGGCACCCGCAGCCGTGACCAGGGGAGCTGTCTCCGGTGAGACGCCGCCGTCGATCTCGATGCGGATCGGCCGGCTGCCGATCAGTGCCTTGACCCTTCTCACCTTGTCGACGATCCCCGGGATGAAAGCCTGGCCGCCGAAACCCGGGTTGACGGTCATGATCAGGATCAGGTCGAGCCGGTCGAGCACATATTCGATCATCGTTTCCGGCGTCGCCGGATTGAGCGCAACACCGGCTCTCTTGCCAAGGTTTTTGATCGTCTGCAGCGAACGGTCGAGATGCGGCCCGGCCTCGGCATGCACCGTCATGCCGTCACAGCCAGCCTCGGCGAAAGCGGCGAGATAGGGATCGGCCGGCGCGATCATCAGATGGCAGTCGAAAAAGGCCGTGGTGCGGTTGCGGATCGCCTTGATCACCGGCGGCCCGAAGGTGATGTTGGGCACGAAATGCCCGTCCATGACATCGAGATGGATCCAGTCGGCGCCAGCCGCCGCCACCGCCTCGACCTCGTCGCCTAGCTTCGAAAAGTCCGAAGCCAGCACCGAAGGTGCGATCAAGGTCTTCTTGCTCATCGTGCGGCCTTTCCGAGCGCCTTTTCATGCGGTCACTCCGGATCGACTGCCTAATGCGCGGCGGGGAACTTGTCGAGGGTGAAGACATGACGGCTCCCCAGGCTTGGGTGGCGTTCTCGATCGCGTGTAGCCAATTCCAGCCTGTCCGGCCATGAAGAAAAAACCCGCCGGATTGCTCCGGCGGGCTTTGGTCTGGGTTCGGGCAGATAATTACTGCTGCTGGAGTTTCAGGATCCTGTTTGGAACGGGATCCTGTCCCTGGTCGGTCTGCTGCCTGCGCCGTGGCAGTATCTGCAGCAGCTGTCCCGGGTTGATCTCCAGCGACGGCCCGTTGCGGATCGGCCGGCAGTTTGGAAAGCGCCCGATCGTGCCTTCCGGGCAGTGCCGCCTGATGATCGGCTGGCACTGGCCATTGATCATCTGCGAGCCCGGTGCGCATTCGGTCTGTTGCCTGGGCTTGCGGCATGCGCCGTTGACTACCTCGGTCCCACGCGGACAGACACAGTCGCCGCTCTGGTTGTGGACCTGGCCGCGTATGTCGCACTGCTCCTGCGTCGGCTGCTTGCGCCGGCAGGCATTGCCTTGCACCTCGGTACCCCTCGGGCAAACGCAATTGCCGTCCCCGTCGTGGACCTGACCACGGATGGTGCACTGGTCGGGCTTTGGCCGGACCGGACGGCAGACATTGCCCCTGACTTCCGTGCCATCCGGGCAGACGCAATCGCCATTGGCATTGTGGATCTGGCCACGGATCGTGCACTGGTCAGGCTTGGGCCGGATCGGTCGGCAGGCATTGCCCCTGACTTCCGTTCCGCTCGGGCAGACACAATCTCCATCCGAGTTCTGGATCTGACCGCGGATCGTGCACTGCTGGGGCTTCGGCCGCACCGGGCGGCAGGCGCCGTTGCGCACCTCGGTCCCTTGCGGGCAGATGCAGTCGCCGTCGGCGTTGTGGATCTGGCCACGAATGGTGCACTGCTCAGGCTTCGGCCTGTCCCTCACACACGCATTCGCTTGCCTGTCGAGATGCGTGCCGTCAGGGCAATAGCAGCTGTTGCCGTCCGAGGTCGGGACCGAACCAGGTATGGTGCAGTTCGGCTGGTCGATCTTGACACAGGCGCCGTTCTCCAGCTCCGTGCCGCGCGGGCAGACGCAACGTCCGTCCTCGGTCCGGATCTGGCCTTCGAGCAGCACGCAGCGCTTGGGCGGCGGCACGGGAAGCGGCAGAAGGTGGGTGCCGCCGCCAGTGCACTGGCCATTGCGGAAGGTGGTGCCTTCCGGGCAGACGCAGCGGCCGGCGTCGTTCATGACGAAGCCTTGCGAGCACTCGTTCTTCACCTCATGGGTGATGATGAAGGGGTGGCACGCATAGGCCTTGCCGCGATCGCCCTGGACGTTGGTCTGGTCGCCGGCGAGCACGTCGCCGCCGCCTTGCACCCGTGTGTCGGGAGACAAGACACCAACGCAGTTCTGGCCGTTGAGGTTGCCCTGCAGATTGGCCAGACGTCCGTCGTCGGGAATGACCACGGTGACATAATGCGACTGGCTTTCGCCGGCGCCGAGCGTCAGGTTGGCAATGCAGGAGGCAGGCAGTGTCGTCGGTTCCGGCGAGCAGCCAAAGGGCGGATCGATCGAGGTGATCGCAACGCCATCCAGGCGACCCAGACCGTCCACGCCGATCGCATCACCGATGCGAACCGGACCGGAGAAGGGGCTCGTCCCATCATTCGTGATGGTGATGTCGAACGAGCAGGGCTGGCCGAGCTTGCATTCGCGGTCGCCGGTCTTTTCGACACGGATGGTCGAGCCACCGCCGCCTTTCACGCAGGCCGGAGCGATCGGGTGGACGACATCGTCTCCCGGCGCCGGTCCATAGGAGCCGCGCGCGCAGTTCTCGAACGGCTTTTCCGACGAGAGCGTGACGTCGAAGTAACGGCTGGTTCCAGGCGTCATGACGGAGCCTGGAATTCCACACGATACCGCATTGGCCGGCACCGGAGCGCACGACCAATCCGGACCGTCTGGCGTGACGGTCTGGATCGTCACGTTGGTTCCACCACTGATAAGCGTCGCCGATTCAGTGATCCGGACCGGGCCGGTGGGTGCGGTCGTGCCGGTGCTGATGACGGTGATGCGGCACGAGACAGTCGCGGCACCGGCGAGCGAACCGTTGCACACCTTGGTGATGCGCAGGCCCGGCTGGCCGCCATTGGGATGACGGAAGCCTTCCTTGGCGCAGGCCTTGTTGTTGGTGAGGTCGACCTCACCTGGAATGGCCTTCACCTCGGCGCAGTTCTCGACTGTATCCGAACGATAGCCTGACGGCATGACCGCCTTGACGACGATCGATGTCGAGGCCCCCGGAGGCAACGCGATGCCGGGGTCGTCGCAGCGGAACTGGCCGGGGCCGTTCGGTCCGCATGTCCAGGGCGGGCTCGGCCCGAAGGTCGAGGAGGTCGGTGCACCGCCGGGATAGGCGTCGATCACCGTCAGCGGCCCATTATAGGTAGCGGTGCCGTTGTTTATGATGTCGATGACGAAGAAACAGACGCCGTCGGCCGTGCAGACTTCCGAGCGGGCACGCTTTTTCAGGATCAGGTCGACTTTCTTCTCGACCGGCGGCTGGCAGTCGCGGTCACGATCGCCACGGCGGCAGATCGGGATCGAGGCGCAGCCACGATCGTTCGACTGGCTGCCGAACAATGGCTTGCCGCTGGCCGCATAATTATAGGCGGCACAGTTGCGCAGCACGCTGCCTTGCCAGCCCGCGGCCGGCTTGAAGCCGAGCTTGAGGTCGACAAAAGCACCCGGATTGAGCGTGGTCACCGGATAGGTGCAAACCATCGGGGTGGTGCCGGGTACGCAGACCCAAGGCGGGTTGGGCCCTGAACTCAGCGTCGAGCCGGCCGGCAGCGTCACCTCGTCGAGCACGATCTTGCCGTTGTAGGGCGCGGTGCCGACATTGGTGACCCTGATGGTGAAGTCGCAGCCGCCGGCCATCGTGCAGCGCGGGACATCGGCATGCTTTTCCACCTTGAGGTCAGGTTCCTTGTTCCGTGGCGGACATTTCAGATCCGGCGGGATGACGATGTCGATGGTCTGCGTGCAGCACAGGCCCCAGCCTTCCTTCGGGCCAGCATAGGTGTTGATGCCGGTGACGATGATATGGATCGTCTCGCCGGGTGACGCGCCGACGATCTTCCAGTTGAGCACACCGCCGCCCGCCGGCACCTGTTGCGTGTCGGGGATGATGGTGATGCCTGATGTGGTGGTTGAAAGCTGCACCCACTTGCCGCCCATCTCCGGGCCGACCGGCATGTGGTAGATGAAGGCACCGCCGCCGGGCACGCAGTCGACCGTGCCGCGTTCGACCTTGAAGCATTCATGGTCGGTCGGGGGTGGGGGCTGCTTGTCGCAGTTGGTGACGTCGATCTTGATCGATGTTTTTTCGCCGGTCGCGATGTTGCCGTCGTCTGGCTTGCCCGGATCCTGCGACGGGATGATGGAGCCCGTGCCGGTTCCGTTCGTCACCTTGATCAGGCCCTGGTTGTCGACCATCGTCGGCGCGGGAAACGCCGCGTGGTCGATCTTGGCCGTGATCTGGAAGGTGATGACGCGTTCATTGGGAGCGCCGACGCCGTCGAGATCGTCGGCGGAAAGCCGGAAATCGGAAACCGTCGCCGTATCGTTGGGATTTGTCGACGTGCTGATCGAAGCGCCGGGCAAAGGCCCGCCGGACGAATCCGTGCCGTCGCCGGCCACATGCACGCTGACGATCTGCAGGCCGTGCGGAAGCACGTCCTTGAAGTCGAGCTGGGCTTTCTTCAGCAAGGCCGCCAGGCTCGGGTTGGCAAAATTCTGCGGATCGCCGCGCACGCCGAAGCTCAGGAAATATTCGACATAGTCGCAGCTTCGTTGTCCGCCTTTCTTGGTGAAGAAGGGGACGAGCCGGCCCGGCTCCGGATTGACGACGCGTGGGTTGTCGAAATCGAGCTTGGGCTGGGTAACAGCGGTGTAGACATCAAAGGCGAAGCTTTGCACCGGGGTTAGGGTGGCGACCGCGATACCGGCCGCCATCAGCCAGCGCGCGCCGCGCCTGGCGTATGACAGGGGTTTCATGATCGTCTCCATGACGCTTGAGTTGTTTTCCGCGAGCGGGGAGAGTGCGAGATTTTTCATCCTCCCTCCTCAACGTTCGCAGCTGACGGCTGGGGTGCGGAGCGGCAAGGTCATCTTGCAGCAAGGGTAGTAGCCACCCTTGTCCTTGTCGGACTTCCTATAGAAGCAAAGTCCAACATCCACTCTGTCGCCCGGATAGTGGCCGGTGATGTTGATCGTGTAGGGCTTGCCTGGCGCATGCGACATGGGTGAAGTCACCCCGACGCCTGGCGTCCTGGACTGGGCCTTGATCGAATCGCCGCCGAAGCCGGCATGGTCATGGAGATAGAGATCAGCCTCGAGGCCGGACGGCGTGCAGTAGTACTGGACGTCGTCGACATCGAGACAGGGAGGCAGATTGCCGGGCGGTGGGAAGTCCGGCGGGTAGAAGGGAGGCAGATAGCCGCCCGGGATTTCTTCATAATAGCCGGCGCGGCCCTCGCAAGGGTGCCAGACAGCGACGTCGCCGACATGGCCTTCCACTTCCGGATCTTCGAAATAGCCGTCGAAGTCGACGAACCATGAACCGAAGGGCGGCACATTGGCCGGCTTGACCAGGTCCTTGGGTGTGATCTGGACGCCATGCACCGCGAGCGGCCCGCCAGCGGCTAGCTGCTCGGCAAGGGCTGGATTGTCACGCAGTTTGTCGCCGGTGTTGACCAGCGTCTGGGTGCAGACCGAGGTGTCGAGATTGCCGTCGGCGTCATAGCCATATTGCAGGTCGAGGCCGCCGGCCGACTGCCGGTTGCCCTGCGGGAAGCCGACCGCATATTCCTGCGGCGCTTCCACCCAGACCGATTCCGTCGCCGGATCGTCCGGGTTCTCAAGCCAGTAGCGGATGACCTCGCCTTTGCCGGAATCGGCGAAACGGCTGTAATCGTAGCGGTTTTCCACCGGGCCGCGTTGGGCCAGATACATGAAGCCGCTGTTGTCGAAGGCGATGTCGGTGACCGCGTAATCCTTGTCGGCCTTGACCGTCAGTTCCCAGCGCGGGTCGCCGGCGAAGGTGCCGTCACGGGCAATGCCCACCGACCAGATTTCCGACTTTTCGCCGACCGAATAATAGAGCCGGCCGCCATGATAGGAGACGGCCCAGACACGGCGTTCGTCCTGCGTGTAGCCCCAGGTCTCAGGGTCTTCCGAGTCGAAGGCCGCACCCTGTATGTCCATCACCGCGCCATCGTCGGCGACGGGAGCCAGGCCATGCGCCGGTCGCCCGGCTACGCCATGGTCGAAGGTGTCGATCAGCTTGCCGTTGGCGTCGATGCGATGGATCAGGCCGGTATCGAGGTCCGAGGCGAAGAACTGGCGGTGGTTGGGGTCGAAGGTGATATTGCCGATGCCGGGGCCGCTGTTGGTGTCGATGTCGGCGAATTTGGCGACCTGGCCGGTAATGCCGTCGATTTTCCAGATGGTGCCCGGTCCGCCGCCATTTTCGGTGCCGAACTGACCGTCCATGAAGGTGGCGCCGGCCGTTCCGCGACGCTGCCGCTCCGGCCTGCCATCCTTGTCGGCGTCCGGCGTGACGATCTCGATGCCGTGCAGCGAAGTGGCGGCGGCATAAAGGTTGGGAATGCCCGACGGCACACCATCGCGCACGCCGTCATCATAGCTGAGGCCGAACACTTCGCCGATCTGGCCTGATGTCACCTCGAAAGGCGGCGGCGTGAAGACAAGCTGGCCCGATGCCGGCCCACCCAGGTGCGAAACGTCGAAAACGCGCAAGGTGGCGCGCGTGGTGTCGATGAAGGTTTCGTCGACCGGATCGACGCCGGGCGGCAGACCCTCATCGAAATTGGGGATTACGGTACCGGGAAAGCCGGTGACCGCCATCGAACCGGGATAGATGATCTGGGTGTCCTGTGCCTGGGCGGCCCCGCCAAACCACAGGCTGGCGGTGAGTGCCAGCGCCAGCAATTCGCCGCCTGCATGGGCAGCATGGCGCAAATGGCCATAGAGAGACGATACGAACGAGCCGCGGATGCGAGACATGACACTACCCCCGTAGTCAAGGGGAGAAACGTCCGGGGCCGCCGCGCAAATCAGGGCAAGGCGCGGTGGTCCGGCTCGTTCTTCCCTGATCGAATTGTCTGCTTTCCTCACAGGCACGATACGCCTGCTCTTCCGCAGGGTCAACGGAATCAACGGAAAGCCCAGCGCATCGACCTTGTCCCGAAGGCGATGGTCGCGCTGAGCTCCTGTTGTTCCCGGAGACCGCGGAGCCTCTGGGTTACTGGTCATGGGGGCTTCCTTTCCGGTGCGCACCATGCGGCACCTGAGCGTTGGTCGCGCACGGAGGTGGAAAGGTTCATGGAAGCCTTGCGCAGAATGCTTGCGCCCGATGCTGCCTGTTCTTATATACGCGCCAAGCCGTGCGGCACCGGAACAACGGTCGTCGAACGGGATTTCTTGTGAACAGGGGCTTTCGTCGGAACGCCTTCATGGGTCCTGAAAGCCTGCTTAGAGGAGAGACTTGGAAAATGGCAAAAGTAATCGGTATCGATCTCGGCACCACAAACTCCTGCATCGCCATCATGGATGGCAAGGAACCGAAGGTGATCGAAAATGCGGAAGGCGCGCGCACGACGCCTTCCATCGTCGCCATCTCGGGCGACGGCGAACGTCTCGTCGGCCAGCCGGCCAAGCGCCAGGCGGTCACTAATCCTGAAAACACCATCTTCGCGGTCAAGCGCCTGATCGGCCGCCGCTATGACGATCCGGTGACGGAGAAGGACAAGAAGCTTGTCCCTTACAAGATCGTCAAGGGCGACAATGGCGATGCCTGGGTCGAGGCCGGCGGCAAGAAGCAGTCGCCCAGCCAGATCTCGGCCATGATCCTGCAGAAGATGAAGGAAACGGCGGAAGCCTATCTCGGCGAGAAGGTCGAGAAGGCGGTCATCACCGTTCCGGCCTATTTCAACGACGCCCAGCGCCAGGCGACCAAGGACGCCGGCAAGATCGCAGGCCTTGAGGTCCTGCGCATCATCAACGAGCCGACCGCGGCAGCGCTTGCCTACGGCCTCGACAAGAAGGATGGCAAGACCATTGCCGTCTATGACCTTGGCGGCGGCACGTTCGACATTTCGGTGCTCGAGATCGGCGACGGCGTGTTCGAGGTGAAGTCGACCAATGGTGACACCTTCCTCGGCGGCGAGGATTTCGACATGCGCCTGGTCGAGTACCTGGCGGCCGAGTTCAAGAAGGAACAGGGCATCGACCTGAAGAACGACAAGCTTGCCCTGCAACGCCTCAAGGAAGCGGCGGAAAAGGCCAAGATCGAGCTGTCGTCGACGACGCAGACCGAAATCAACCTGCCCTTCATCACCGCTGACGCGACCGGCCCGAAGCACCTGACGCTGAAGCTGACGCGTGCCAAGTTCGAGCAGCTGGTCGACGACCTCGTCCAGCGCACGATCGAGCCCTGCAAGGCGGCGCTCAAGGATGCCGGCCTGAAGGCTGCCGAAATCGACGAAGTCGTCCTGGTCGGCGGCATGACCCGCATGCCCAAGATCCAGGAGATCGTGAAGCAGTTCTTCGGCAAGGAACCGCACAAGGGCGTCAACCCGGATGAGGTCGTCGCACTCGGCGCCGCCATTCAGGCCGGCGTGCTGCAGGGCGACGTCAAGGACGTGCTGCTGCTCGACGTGACGCCGCTGTCGCTCGGCATCGAGACGCTGGGTGGCGTGTTCACCCGCCTGATCGAACGCAACACGACGATCCCGACCAAGAAGAGCCAGGTGTTCTCGACGGCTGAGGATAGTCAGTCGGCCGTGACCATCCGCGTCTTCCAGGGCGAGCGTGAAATGGCCGCCGACAACAAGGCGCTCGGCCAGTTCGACTTGGTCGGCATTCCGCCGGCCCCGCGCGGCGTGCCGCAGATCGAGGTCACTTTCGACATCGACGCCAACGGCATCGTCAACGTTTCGGCCAAGGACAAAGGCACCGGCAAGGAGCACCAGATCCGCATCCAGGCATCGGGTGGTCTTTCGGACGCCGACATCGAAAAGATGGTGAAGGACGCCGAAGCCAATGCCGAGACCGACAAGAAGCGGCGTGGGCTGGTCGAGGCCCGCAACCAGGCCGAGGCGATGCTGCATTCTTCGGAGAAGTCGCTGAAGGAATATGGCGACAAGGTCTCGGAAGCCGACCGCAAGGCAATCGTCGATGCCATCGCCGCTCTGAAGACGGCTGCCGAAGGCGACGACGCCGCCGACATCGAGGCGAAGTCGCAGATCCTCGCCGAAGCTTCGATGAAGCTCGGCCAGGCCATGTACGAGGCCTCGCAGAAGGAAGCCGCGGAAGCCGACGCCAAGGCGGATGCCGCCAAGGATAGCGACGTTGTCGACGCCGATTTCGAGGAAATCAACGAGGACGACGACAAGAAGAAGTCGGCCTGAGCCACTTGTCGGCAAAATAATGCAGAAAGCCCGGCGCAAAGCCGGGCTTTTTTGCAACCCCTTGCTGAAAAAGTGCGGGCCTTTGTAGAAAAATCACCGAAAAACACCGACAGGACAGCGCCGGCCCTAGCATCCGGGCAGCACCGCCCCTAAAATCGAGAAAACGTGCCGGCAAACGACGCCACAAGCATCAAGACGTTGAGCATCCGGACTGCGGGAAAAAATGAAAGCTGATTTCTACGAAACGCTAGGCGTCCAGAAAGGCGCCGACGAGAAGGAGCTCAAGAGCGCTTTCCGCAAGCTCGCCATGCAGTTCCATCCCGACCGCAATCCCGGCGATCATTCCTGCGAGCACAAGTTCAAGGAAATCAACGAAGCCTACGAAACGCTTAAGGACCCGCAGAAGCGCGCGGCCTATGACCGCTTCGGTCACGCCGCCTTCGAACAGGGCGGCATGAATGGCGGCGCGCAGGGCTTTGGCGCCGGCGGCTTCGCCGACATCTTCGAGGACATTTTCGGCGACATGATGGGCGGGCGTCAGCGCCGCTCGTCGGGCGGCCGCGAGCGCGGTGCCGATCTGCGCTACAATATGGAAATCTCGCTGGAAGAAGCATTTGCCGGGAAAACCGCGCAGATCCGCGTACCGGCTTCGATTTCCTGTTCGGAATGCTCAGGCAGCGGCGCCAAGCCAGGCACCCAGCCCGTCACCTGCTCGATGTGCAACGGCCACGGCAAGGTGCGCGCCACGCAAGGCTTCTTCTCGATCGAACGCACCTGCCCCCAATGCCAGGGCCGCGGCCAGACCATCAAGGACCCGTGCCCGAAATGCGCTGGCCAGGGCCGCGTCACCGAGGAACGCTCACTGTCGGTCAACATTCCGGCCGGTATCGAGGACGGCACCCGCATCCGCCTTGCCAATGAGGGCGAGGCCGGCCTGCGCGGCGGACCTTCGGGCGACCTCTATATTTTCCTGGCGGTGAAACCGCACGAATTCTTCCAGCGCGATGGTGCCGACCTCTACTGCAAGGTGCCGATCTCGATGACGACGGCAGCCCTTGGCGGCTCCTTCGAGGTGACGACGCTGGATGGTACGCAGACCAAGGTGAAGGTGACGGAAGGCACGCAGAACGGTCGCCAGTTCCGCCTCAAGGGCAAGGGCATGCCGGTGCTGCGCCAGCCCAATGTCGGCGACCTCTATATCCAGACCGCGGTCGAGACGCCGCAGAACCTTACCCGACGCCAACGCGAATTGCTGGAAGAGTTCGAACAGCTCTCTTCGCAGGACAATTCGCCCCAATCGAGCGGCTTTTTCGCCCGCATGAAGGATTTCTTCGAATCCTTTGGCGAGCGCTGATAGGGCAGGAATGGCGCATCATCAGATGAAACGCGCCGCGTCCCGGGACGCGACCAAATCTATCTTATCCACGACATCGGCAGGGTCGTGCCTTGCCTTGCGCTGCTCAGGTGTTAAGTAACCCTGGGGGAGCGCTGAGGAGAGCTTGCATGACACGTGGTCCCGGACTGCGGAAGGCGCTTGCCGAAAAGTTCGACGACGAGCTCAAGTTCTTCAAGGGCTGGATCGACAAGCCGAAGACGGTCGGCTCGATCGTTCCGACCAGCTCGATCACGGCCCGCAAGATGGCTTCGATCGTCAATCCGAAGTCAGGCCTGCCAGTGCTCGAAGTCGGTCCCGGCACCGGCGTCATCACCCGCGCCATCCTGGCGCTCGGTGTGCGGCCTGAGAACCTCTACGCCCTCGAATACAATACGGATTTCGTGCGCCATTTGCGCGGACTCTATCCGGGCGTCAACGTCATCGAGGGCGATGCCTTCAACCTCAACGCCACGCTCGGCGAGAGGAGCGGGATGATCTTCGATTCCGTCGTGTCCGGCGTGCCGCTGCTCAATTTCCCCGTCGCCCAGCGCATCGCTTACATCGAGAGCCTGCTCGACCGCATCCCGGCCGGACGGCCGATCGTGCAGCTGACCTACGGCCCGATGTCGCCGATACCGGCCGGCCGCGGCAACTACACGGTCAAGCATTTCGACTTCATCTTCCGCAATATCCCGCCAACGCAGCTGTGGATCTATCGCCGCGAAGCGCATTGATTTGAGCCGCCCCTGGCTGTACCTGTCCGGGAACAAGAGTGGCCAATGGCAGTGATCCCGAAAATCCTCGTCTTCGCCGGCTCGGTGCGCAGCGGCGCCTATAGCGGCAGGATCGCTGACGTGGCGCAGAAGGAGCTTGCGGTGCAGGGCGCCGAGGTGACCCGCATTTCGCTCGCCGACTATGTCCTGCCGATTCTCGACGAGGACCTCGAAAAGGAAAAAGGCGTTCCCGAAAACGCCGTCAAACTCGGCCGCCTGGTCATCGCCCATGACGGGCTGCTGATTGCCACGCCGGAATATAACGGCTCGATCCCTCCGCTGCTCAAGAACACGATCGACTGGGTGAGCCGGGTGCGCAGGGATGGCGGCCGGCCGGTCAGGCCGCTGGCCGGCAAGGTCGCCGGCCTGTGCTCGTCCTCCAACGGCCACTTCGCCGGCATCCGCTGCATCAACCATCTGCGCGCCGTGCTGGTGCGTTGCCAGATGGAAGTGGTGACGCCGGAATGCTGCGTGCCCGACGGCGGCGACGCCTTTGACGAAGGCGGCAATTTCCGCGACGAAAGACTGTACAAATCGATGGAGCATCTATGCCGCACGCTGATCGAAACCTCGCGCATGCTGTCGACGCGGATCGAAGCGTGATTGCCAAGACCATGCAAGACCGGTTGATCGTCGGCCTCGACGTGCCAACGGTGAAAGAGGCCGAGCAAGCGGTGCGGCAACTCGATGGCGTCGTCTCCTTCTACAAGATCGGCTATCAGCTGGCCTTTGCCGGCGGGCTCGACTTTGCCAGGGAACTGGCCAGCGGCGGGACAAAAGTCTTCCTCGACATGAAGCTGCTCGACATCGACCACACGGTGGCCAAGGGCGTCGAGAACATCATCAAGATGGGCATGACCATGCTGACCATCCACGCCTATCCCAAGGCGATGCGGGCTGCCGTGGAGGCGGCCAGGGGCAGCGACCTTTGCCTGCTCGCCGTCAGCGTCCTGACCTCGATGGACGAGCAGGACATGATCGACGTCGGTTATGAATACGACCCGCACACGCTGGTGCTCAGGCGCTCGGAACAGGCGCTGCATGCCGGCATGGGCGGCATCGTCTGCTCGGCCGAAGAGGCCGAAGCGGTGCGCCGCATCGTCGGCCCCGACATGGCGGTGGTGACGCCGGGCATCCGGCCGGCGGGCAGCGACCATGGCGACCAGAAGCGCGTGGTGACACCGGGGCAAGCAATCCGCAACGGCTCCAGCCATCTCGTCGTCGGCCGCCCGATCGTCGCGGCAAGCGACCGCCGCGCCGCGGCGCAAGCGATCGTCGACGAAATGCGCTCTGCTTAGAGCAAGTCCAGGAAAAGTGTGAAACGGTTTTCCGTCCGGAATTGCGTCAAAACACAGAGTTTCCAAGTTCGGAGAAGAACAATGCCAAAGGGATACTGGGTCGCTCGTGTCGATGTGCGCGATGCCGAGGGCTACAAGGAGTATGTGGCCGCCGCCAAACCTGCCTTCGAGCGGTTCGGCGCGAAATTCCTGGCGCGCGGCGGGGCGCATGAGCTGGCCGAAGGGCAGGGCCGCGCCCGCAACGTGATCATCGAGTTCGAATCGCTTGCGGTCGCGCATGACTGCTACCACTCGCCGGAATATCAGCGCGCGGTCGCCATCCGCCAGAAGGTCGCCGACGGCGAGATCGTGCTGGTCGAGGGCGCCTGATTCCTTCGGCCTAATCCAGACAACGCTGGAAGATCACATTCAAAGGCTCTGTTCGCTTCAGGCTTAGTCCTGCGGCTCGATGACCGTTCAGCCGGCCTATCGCCGGTACGCGCCCATCAAGCCGAGACTGACTCGCCAGGGTGGCGTTCGCCCGGGCAATTCCGAGGCATGAACAGCCGTGAGTTGACATGCAGGTATTTACCTGCATATTATAGCCTCACAACAGAGTGAGGCTTATGGACGCCGACAAGGTTTTCAAAGCGCTGGGCGACCCGACACGCAGACGGCTGCTCGACCTTCTCTGCGAGAAGAACGGGCAGACGCTTGGCGAGCTTTGCGAACACCTCGACATGGCCAGGCAGTCGGCCACCCAGCACATCGACCTGCTGGAGGCGGCCAATCTGGTGAGTACGGTCAAGCGTGGCCGCGAAAAGCTGCACTTCATCAACCCGGTGCCGCTGCACGAAGTCTACGAGCGCTGGGTGCGAAAGTTTGAACGGCAGCGGTTGAGCCTGCTGCACGACCTAAAACAGGAACTCGAAGGAGACGATCAATGACCACCACCGAGACGACCAGCTTTGTCTACGTGACCTACATCCGCTCGACGCCGGAGAAAGTTTTCGAGGCCATCACCAGACCCGATATAGCCAGGCGCTATTGGGGCCATGAGAACGTCTCCGACTGGAAGCCTGGATCGAAATGGGAACATATCCGCGCCAATGATGAGCGCACCGTCCAGATTGTCGGCAAGGTCGTCGAGGTCTTGCCGCCAACCCGTCTCGTCATGACCTGGGCGAGCCCTTCGCGGGCCGCCGATCCCGCAAGCTACAGCCGGGTGACCTTCGGCATCGAGGAATACCACGCCATGGTCCGGCTGACCGTCACCCATGACGAACTCGAAGCCGGCTCCGGCATGGCAAAAGGCATCAGCCAGGGATGGCCGGTCGTGCTGTCCAGCCTGAAATCCTTGCTGGAAACCGGCAGCGGCATCGACGTGTTTGCCAAGCCGAAATCAGCGTGATTGCAAAGGGAATGACAATGACCAAACGCTATATCGGCGGCTGCGCGTGCGGCGCCATTCGCTATGAGACGAGCGGCGAGCCGATCTTCCAGAACCACTGCCAGTGCCTGGATTGCCAGAAGCGCGCAGGCACCGGCCACAGTTCCTACCTGACCTTTGGCCGCCGCGCCGATATGGCAATCAGCGGCGAGGCGAGCACGTGGCGGGTGGCCGGCGCCAGCGGCAACGAAAAGATCCACGCTTTCTGCCCGACCTGTGGAACGCCGGTCTATCTGACATTCGTCGCCATGCCGGAACTGATCGCGGTCCACGCCACCAGCCTGGACGACCCCGGCGTTTTCGAGCCGCAAGTGGTCACCTACACGATATCAGGCCATGGCTGGGATACGATCGATCCTTCGCTGCAGGCATTCGAGCGAATGCCTCGGGGATAAATTCACCGGGAGCGATTAAGCGGCGGCCTCTGCCGCGCCAGCGCATGAGCGAGCCGAGAGGCAAATCTGAACGCGGTCACGACAGTGAGGTCGAAATCAGCCGATTGGCCGCCGTTTCAGCCATAGCGTCGGCAAGGCTCAGATCCCATTGCGACCGGCAATAGGCGCGGAAATCGAAGCAGGGTAGGCCGGGGCAGACCTCGAATTCGATCAGGTGGACCGTGTCGTCGGCCTCGACCCGCAGGTCGACGGAGAACACGTCGCGCAAGCCAAGTCCGTTGATCAGCTTGCTGGCGATCGCCCTGATCCTGACGTCGGCCTTCGGCTGCATATCGGCAACGGCGACGAGCTCCGGTTCGACATACTGTCCTGCCGCCTTCGCCGCTTCACCGGTTTCGCCGTAGAGCGCCATACTGTCGGCCATGGTCTGGAAATCGGCACCTGAATCGACAAAGGCCACGCCGAGCGCCTCGACACCCACTTGCGGCGTCAGCCCAAGGAAGCTGGCGCGCACGTTGCGGCCGGCGACATAGGGCTGGACGACGACATCGTCGCGATAGGTGGCGAAGACGCGCCGGCTAAGCTCCAGCGCATGGACGAGATCAGCCACGCGCGAATCCGGCCAGATGCCGATCTTGGCGCCGAGCCGGTTGGGCTTGACGAACCAGCCGCCGGCGGAAGCCGGCGGCTCGACCAGCCATCTGCCATCCCGGGCAAGGCCAGCCTGCGGCACTGGCAGGCCGAGCGCGCCGAGCACGGCGCCAGAGCGGAACTTGTCCTGGCAGAGCGCGAACAGTGAATCATCGGCGCCGATCGTCCTCAATCCCTTCAGCCGGGCCAGTGCGGGCGCGGCGCCGCCGCGGAAATAGGCAATGCCGTCGGACAGCGTCCAGACCAGCGTCTTCTCCGGATCCTCGCCTTCCAGTGCCTCGGCTACATCGTCGAGCGCCACCGGCGCAAAGGACAGGCCTCGCGCTTCACAGGCGGCGGCAAGCGCATCAAACTCAAGAGCAAGATCGGTCGACTGCGCCAGATAGGACGAGATTTCGGTGGCGCGCTGCTGAGGATAGCCGCCGGCGATCAGGCGATCGAAGCAAGCCTTTTCCGGCTCGTAGACAAGGATCAGCTTTGGCTTGCGGCTCGACATGAGGTGAACGCTTCCCGGCGGTGGTATCGCTTAACATCGCACGGCCGACGCAAACGGCTTTCGCGAAACCGACCCATGCCGGGCGCTTGGGTGACAGCGGCGCTCGGGATACGGGCCGCGACGATAGCCCCAGTATGCTCAGGCGATCTCTGTTCAGGCGATCAGCACGCGCGGTTCGAACCGGCCGTTGACGGGAATATCGAGCAGGAAGGTCATGCCCGCCTGCGGATCGAGCTGGCGCTGTTTCTCGTCCTTGCCCTTCCAGGCCGAGGTCACCGCCAGCCGGTCTGCCTTGGCGCCGACAAAGGCCGGGCAGGACGCCTGCGTCACCGGCATGGAAATTTCGCGCAGCAATGTGCCATCGGGCGAATAGGCCTTCACAGCCTTGCCGCCCCAGACAGCGTTCCACAGCACGCCGTCACGGTCGACGACGGAGCCGTCGACGTAGCCCTTCGAGGCGCGATGGTCGACAAAGACTTTCGACTCGCCAACCGGCAGGCCCGTCGCCGGATCGCAGGCGGTACGCATCAAAAGGCCGGTCTCGGTGTCGGTGTAATAGGCGATGGTGCCGTCCTGCGAAAAGCAGATCGAGTTCGACACGGTGATGCCAGTGTAGAGCGTGCGCAGCTCGCCCTTGAAGAACCAGTAGATCGAGCCCGCACCCTTGCTCTCGTCCTTGGCCATCGTGCCGACCCAGAAGGCACCGCAGGGATGGACGCGGGAATCATTCGAGCGGGTAATGGGATTGTCGGCCTCGATCGGTGTGTGCAGCGTCATCTTGCCGGTCGCGACGTCGCGGACAAAAAGCCCGGTCTCGGTGGCGATCAGCTGGCGATGATCGTCGATGATGGCGATGGCGCTCGCCATCTGGCCAAGCTCGTGGATCTTCAACGGACCGCCGTCCATGGCTTTTTCCAGAAGCTTGCCGTTGACGATGTCGAACCAGAACAGTGCATCGGTGGCGGGGTCGTAGCTAGGCCCTTCGCCAAGCTGGCAGATATGATCGGAAAAAACCGAAACCTCGCTCATCATGCGTCTCCGAACACTGCATCCCAGGCAGCGACAGCGACGTGCGCCCGCGCGGCCACATCATCGACGCTCATGCCGGGCTTGAACAAGCTGGAGCCAAGACCGAAAACCGTGACGCCCACCGCCTTGTAGCCGGCAAAGTCCTTTTCCGAAACGCCGCCGACCGCGCCGACCAGCGTCTGCGCCGGCAGCACCGCCCGGATTGCGGAAATGCCTGATGCACCGAGCGCGCTGGCCGGAAAGAATTTCAGCGCCGAGGCGCCGAGCCGGATCGCCTGGAACGCCTCTGTCGGCGTGAACACGCCGGGCATGGTGACCATGCCGTAATGCCTGGCGCGCGCCATCACTTCGCCATCGATGTTGGGGCTGACCAGGAGCCGCCCGCCAGCCTGGTGGAGACCGTCCACATCGGCCGCCGTCAGCACGGTGCCGGCGCCGACCAGGGCCGACTTCGGCAGCACCTGGACAATCCTGGCGATCGACGAGAATGGCTGGGGCGAGTTGAGCGGCACTTCGATCGCCTCGATGCCGGCATCGAACAGCGCCTGCCCCATGGCAATCGCTTCAGCCGGTTTCAGCCCGCGCAGGATGGCGACCAGCCCGCGCTTGAGTTTTGGAAAGGCTGCGGTCTCAGTCATGCCAAGGCTCCGGTTCTGGCGATCATGCCGTTTTCGCGCGCGGCCTCGATGAGCCCGACCCGCACCGCTTCATCGGCATCGACGGTGCGGAAGACAAGCCCTGCGAGGTCGAGTGCGGCGGAATAGAGAGAAGCGAGCGCGCCGGAAGCGATCAGCACCACCGGCGCGTCGCCGGCACCATAGCGGCGCTTCGCCGAGGCGATCTCGCCGCCGATCAAAAGCCCGGACAGGCAGGCCGCCGCATCCTCCGATTTCAGGTCCTGCAGAAGCCCGGCGGCGCGAATGGCAAACAGCTTCGACGTGACATCGCCGCCCTCGCCAAGCGCCCGTTCGCACCATTGCCGGAAGAATGGACTGTCGGCCGCGACCGGGGCCGGATGTTCGCCCAGCGAATGCTTGAGGATCGAATGCGCTGAAAGCACCGAAAAAAGTTCGCCGGTCGGCCATGTGCCGAAGCCGGCAACCGCGCCATCCTCGACCAGCACCCATTTCGAATGCGTGCCGGGCATGCAGGCGAGATGTCTCCCCTTTGCCGGCAAACCAGCGCCGGCAAGCTGAGTTTCCTCGCCGCGCATGACATCGGGCGCATCGGTCAGGCGCTGGGCGAGGCCCGGCACAATGCGGATGTCGCGTTTCTGATCAGCCACCCGGGCGGCACCACCGAGAATAGCACTGAGCGGCGCCGGCACGGTCACATAGGGCGCCTCGATCCAGCCCTGACGAGAGCCGGCCATGCCGCAGATGATGACGGGCAGCGCCTCCGGCGCGCCCATGGCGGCCAAATGGCCTTCCAGCACGTTCGAAAACCCTTTTTCGCGCGCGGTGATCAGGCCGTCATCGCCGCGACGTTCCGCAACCACCTTGCCGTTGCCGTCGATCAGCCATGCCCGCAGCCGGGTCGTGCCCCAATCGAGAGCCGCTACCGCCGGAGCGTTGCTGGCCGGGTTCACAGGAAACCTCCATCGACGATCAGCATCTGCGCCGTCAGCATGCGCGAGGCGTCCGAGGCCAGGAACAGCACCGTGCCGACCATGTCGTCCGGCCGCATGACCTCCTTGATGCACTGCTTGGCGACATGGGCCTCAAGCGCCCCTTCGGTGACCCAGCGTTCCTGCTGCCGCTCGGTGATCACCCAGCCGGGCGCGACGGCGTTGACGCGGATGCGGTCGGGCCCAAGCTTGCCGGCGAGACCCTTGGTCAGGCCGAGGATGCCCGCCTTGGCGGCAGTGTAGGCCGGCATGTCGGGATGGTTGATGAGGTAGGAGGTCGAGGTGAAGTTGATGATCGAGCCGCCGCCGGCCCGCTTCATGCCCGGCGCCACCGCCTGCGCGGTGAAGAAATGTGGTCGCAGGTTGATCGCCTGGTTGTTGTCCCAGAACTCCACGGTGACATCCTCGACGGCGTGGCGTTCGTCCCAGGCGGCATTGTTGATGAGCACGGTGACATCGCCATGCACTTCTGCCGCCTTGGCCGCCGAGGCGCGCAAGGCATCGATGTCGCGCAGGTCGGTCTTGAGGTAGAGCGGCCGCCGCTTGAAGTCTCTCTCGATGCGGTCGGCGAGCAGCGTGCTCGGGCCATCGGCGATGTCGATGAAGGCGACATTGGCGCCCTGGCGGACAAAACCCTCGGTCAGCGCCGCGCCGATCCCGGAACCGCCGCCGGTGATCAGCACCGAGGCCCCCTTGAGGTCGGCAAAATCCGCCGATGGCATCATATTGTTCTCTCCGCACTTAACCGGCGCGCATCCTAGCCAGAGAAGTCGCACGGGCAAGGGCGAAACGTCGGATTTGCCGGCATATGTCAGACAAAACGACAATGCGCCGCACCGGGCGCAAAGTCGCGATGGTGGACAGAAGTCGAGATCGCCGGTCAGATCGCCTTGGCGCGCAAGGCACCCCGGAAGGTATCGCGGAGATAGCCGAGCGTGGCGTCGGCATCGACCGGCTTGCCGAACAGATAACCCTGCCCGCCGGCGCAGCCGAACTGGACGAGGCGGTCGGCCTGCGCCTCCTCTTCGATGCCTTCGGCGACCACATCCATGCCCAACCCCTCGCACATGGCAAGGATGGCGCGGATGATGTGTTCGGACGGACGGTCATCGAGAATGGAGGAGACGAAGGCGCGGTCGATCTTGAGCTTGTCGAAATGGAATTCGCGCAGGCGCCCGAGCGAGGACTGGCCGGTGCCGAAATCGTCGAGCGAGACGCGGATGCCGACGCGGCGCAGGTCCTCGACGATCTGCGCGGCCGAGGCCGGGTCGTTCATCAGGCCGGTTTCGGTGATCTCGATCTCGAGGCGGCGCGGATCAAAGCCGGTGCGGTCGAGGATCGCCAGTATGTGCAGGCCGGTGTTCTGGTCGACGAGTTGCGAGGGCGACAGGTTGAAGGACAAGAACAGGTCCTTCGGCCAGCTTCGGGCCGCCTCGGTCGCCTTGCGCAGCACCAGCTGCGACAGCGGGCCGATGATGCCGCGCTCCTCGGCGATCGGAATGAAGACGGTGGGCGGCACGGCGCCGAGGTCGCGATCGGTCCAGCGCGCCAGCGTCTCGAAGCCGATGGTGCGGCGCGTGGTGAGGTCGACGATCGGCTGGAAATGCGGTTCCACCTCGCCGGCCGAGACGGCGCGGCGCAGTGCCTGCTCGATACGGGTGACGCGCTTGGCCGCCTCTTCCATCTCGCGTGTATAGACGACGACCCGGCCCCGGCCGGAACGCTTGGCGTGGTAGAGCGCCGTCTCTGCCTTGTTGACGAGGATCTCGGTGGTCTCGTCGCCGGAATAGAACAGCGAGCAGCCGACCGAGGCCGACAGCCTGGCGGTGCGCTCGCCGACATCGTAAGGCGCCGACAGGATCTCGATCAGCATGCGGGATTTTTCCGCCGCCGCCTCCTCCGAGAACACCAGCGGATAGAGGAAGGCGAATTCGTCCGCGCCGATGCGGCAGACCGTCGAATGGCCGTCCATCGAGGCGCGCAGCCGCATCGCGACCTGGATCAGGATATCGTCGCCGGCCTTGTGGCCGAACAGATCGTTGATCGGCTTGAAGCCGTCGAGGTCGAGAATGCCGACGGTAAAAGGCGCGGGATCGTCGGCACGATCGCTGATCAGGCGGTCGACCTTGTCGAAGAAGCGGCGATGGTTGCCAAGCCCGGTCAACGGATCTGTAAACGCCAGATCCGTGCTCTCCCTGTTTGCCTGACCGGTGCCAAACGAAGTTTGCATCGGTGTCCCTGTTTTTTGACGTCGGAATTTATTTCCGAGACTGGCAGCAAACCCTTTAGGAAACGTATCCCGAAAATCGATTTTTCGCGGCTAAATCATGATCCCGAAGAATGGTATCCGGTTTGCTGAAAAGGCTGGGCCCGGTTGACGTCAGATGCTCTGGGGATGCCCGCCGAAAACCTGCATCAAGCCTTTGTCTTACGCCGATATTCAGCCGCTGGACTTGACGTGATAGAGCTCGAGCGGGGCGCCGAGGGTCTCCGCCACCGGCTCCAGCCAGTCCGGCACGTTGCCGCGCATCAGCCCGGCGAGGAAGCCGTCCGGTGCCTTGGCCGCGAACAGCCGGCTTTCCGGGTTGCCGCGGCAGAGCGCGACAAGGCCGACATGGTGGCTTTCGACAATGGCTTTCGCGTCGCTGTCCGAACCCAGCAAGGCATCGAACACGAGCAGGTTTCCGGCGACGTTGCGATGGTAGGGTCCGGCGAACACGCGATGACCGGTGAAGGCGAGGATCGGCGAGCCAAGATTGGAGATGGCAAGGACCGTGGTGGGGGCCGTACCGGCCAGTGCGGTGAACGACGCTTTGCTGTTGCAGGGGGCATCGATGCCGGCATCGCTGGCGGGGGCACCGGTCTCGAAGGCATTCGATGCGGCTTGAGCGGCACCCGACCAGATTGCATTGACCGAAATCAGCCAGGCCGCGGCCATCCTCAGCACCGAGCCGCTGGACGGGCTGGTCTCGGCCCGCTGCCGCCATTTGGCGATCCAGGCCGAAAGCGGGATCACCGCAAAGGCGATCGAGAAGGTCGAGCCGCGCACTTCCCAGGCGCTGACCAGGACCGCCACCACCAGCAGCGCGCCGACGAGGCTGTCCTGCCGCCGCCAGCCGCCATGGCTGAAGCGAAGCCCCATCAGGATGATCGCCACCAATGGCGTGGCAAAGCGCGCCACCGCTCTTGCCGGATCGTCGGAGACAAGCTGGACAATCGACTGCGCCTCCTCGATATAGCCGAGCCACATCTGCTGCAGGCGCGGGTCGAGATGGGCATAGGGCGCCGCCAGGCATTGCGGGAACAGCAGCACAACGACGAGAGCGAGGGCTGCGGCAAGCGCGCCGAGCGAGATCACGCGCCGGGTGGTCGTTGCGTTGGCGGCTTTCCATGAAGTGATGATTGCCAGTCCGACGCCGGCCAGCCCGGTGACGGCGAACTGCACGACCGAGAATGTGTCGCACTGGGCCTGGCCCCAGGATGACACCGGGACGGTGGCGACGAAGACGACAGCCGAAACGCCGGCGACGCCGAGGCCGAAACCCTTGGCGATCAGCCTTTCGCTGTCCCCATTGCCGAGAAACAGCAAGGCAACGACGGCGCCGAGGGCGCCCGCATAAGGAGAGCTTTCCATGCCGATCGCGAGCGTCAGCGTGGCGCAGATGCCCGCGACAAAGGCAGCCCACCGGTGCGTGGGCGCCTCCAGCAACAGAACGAGGCTCGCCAGCGTCAGCATCAGCTGGATATTGTGATGATCGAGCGCACCGGGGAGAAAATCCCGATGTAATACAGGGCCGCGCTGCCAACAACGGCAGCGGGCAGCACGGCATGCGCGCCGGCGAATGCGCGCGCGGCGCGGATGATGAAAAAGATCGCAAGCCAGAATTGCAGGGCAGGCCAGAGTATCTGCACTATCTGTTCGGCCAGCGCGGTGCTGCCCGTCAGGGCCGATGCGGCAAGGATGCTCAACGCCAGCGGCGCGTCGAGCAGCCGCGACCAGTGCATGATGAAGCCGCCCTCCAGCCCCATCCGATACTGGTGCAGGTCGAACCAGCCCTGGCCGGCCAGGAGGTCGCGGACCTGGACCAGTTGCAGCAGGCTGTCATTGTCACCAGCCGGATTGACCAGTTGCGGGAACCCGGCATGAGCATTGAGCGCCAGCAGCAGCAAGGCGGCAAGCAACGCGAACGCGATATCGGACTTCCCTGTGGAAGTTCCCCTTGCTGTGCCCATCCCGATCGCCCTTGGCGGGAATGCCGGACCTTTTCAGGTCAATCGGCATTCATGAAGTCGTTCTAAACCTAGCCTTAACGGCTTCAATAAATAGTAAAACCGCCTGAACGGGGCCGGTTTCCGGCGTGCGACCTGTGGTCGACAAGGCATTCGGAGACGAAAATGCCGCAAGACATCAGACATGAACCCGTCATCGCCGTGCTTTTGCCTTGCTACAATGAGGAGCTGACCATCGCCGAGGTGGTGCGACGGTTCCGCGAGACGCTACCGGCGGCAACCATCTATGTCTATGACAACAATTCGAAGGATCTGACCGCGCTACGCGCCCGGGCGGCTGGCGCCATCGTGGTTCGCGAGCCGCGCCAGGGCAAGGGCAATGTGGTGCGGCGCATGTTCGCCGACATCGACGCCGACATCTATCTGATGGCCGATGGCGATGGCACCTATGCGCCCGAGGACGCGCCGCAGCTGATCAACACGCTTGTGACCGAACGCTCCGACATGGTGGTGGGCACCAGACGCGGCGTTACCGATGACGCCGGCCGGGCCGGCCATGCTTTCGGCAACCGCATCTTCAACAGCCTCTACAAATGGCTGTTCGGCAGCGATTTCACCGACATCTTCTCCGGCTACCGTGTCTTCACCCGGCGCTTCGTGAAGAGCTTTCCCGCCGTCTCCGGCGGCTTCGAGATCGAGACCGAAATGTCGGTGCACGCCTCGCAACTCAAATTGCCGGTCAGCGAAATCGCGCTCGACTATGGCCGCCGGCCGGAAGGCTCGTCGTCGAAACTGTCGACCTTCCGCGACGGCGCGAAAATCCTCTGGATGTTCGCCATGCTGATGAAGGAGACGCAGCCGCTGCGCTTCTTCGGTGCCTTTTCGCTGTTTTTCCTGACCTCCAGCCTGTTGCTGATGGCGCCGGTGCTGGTCGAGTTCGCCGAAACCGGGCTCGTGCCGCGCATGCCGACCTGGGTGCTGTCAGTCGGCCTGCTGCTCTTGTCGATGCTGGCGGCGGTGACCGGGCTCATCCTCGATTCCGTCTCGCGTGGCCGCGCCGAACAGAAGCGTATCTTTTACCTCTCCATGCCTTCGGGCCGAGTCGAGCGGCGTACTGGCGAAGTGGTGCAAAAGCCGCAGCCGGGCAAGACCCCGCGCGCGGCCTGAACGATGCAACGGCTCGTCCGCTTTGTCTTCGCCGGCGGCATTGGCTTCGTCACGGACGCGGCCGCACTCTGGCTGCTGCTGGCCGTCACGCCGCTGGGTCCGTTCGTCGCCCGCCTGCTTTCGATCGGCTTTGCGCTCTGCGTCACCTGGCAGATCAACCGGCATCTGACGTTCGCACCCTCGCGCCGTGGCCTAGCACAGGAAGGCGCCCGCTATGGCGGCGTCGGCATCGCCACCAGCGTCGTCAACTATCTCGTCTATTGCGCCATCCTGTTCGCACTGCCTGCAGCTCCACCGCTGGCCGCCCTTGCCGTCGCCTCGCTGGTCGCCATGACGCTTTCCTTCCTCGGTTACTCCAGGCTGGTCTTCGACCGTTAATGCATGTCTCCCAAAAGTGGCTTCCCGGTTTTGGGGCAACGACATGCATAGAAGGAAAGGCCTCTGGCCCGATTGGCAGAAGGCGCCGGGACCCTTATATCGCTCTCGTCGACTGCGCTGGGGACTTGCCATGAAGCTGAAAATCGCCGTCCAGATGGACCATATCTCCACCGTGTCGATCGCTGGCGACACCTCGTTCGCGCTGTCGCTGGAAGCGCAACGACGCGGCCATCAACTGTTCCACTACACGCCCGACCGGCTGTCGCTGCGCGACGGCAAGGTGTTTGCCCGCATCGAGGAAATGCAGGTGCGCGACGAGAAGGGCAACCATTATTCGCTGGGCGACAAGGTGCGCACCGACCTGTCGGAGATGGACGTGATCCTGCTGCGCCAGGATCCGCCCTTCGACATGAACTACATCACCACCACCCACATCCTCGAGCGCATCCACCCGAAAACACTGGTCGTCAACGACCCGGCGTGGGTGCGCAACAGCCCGGAAAAAATCTTCGTCACTGAATTTGCCGATTTGATGCCGGACACGCTGATCACCAAGGATCCGCTCGAGGTCGCCGCCTTCCGCAAGGAGTTCGGCGACATCATCGTCAAGCCGCTCTACGGCAATGGCGGCGCCGGCATCTTCCATTTGCACGAGGCCGACCGCAACCTTGCCTCGCTGCTCGAAATGTTCGGCCAGATGTTCCGCGAGCCCTATATCGTGCAGCGTTACCTCAAGGACGTGCGCAAGGGCGACAAGCGCATCATCCTGATCGACGGCGAGCCGGTCGGCGCCATCAACCGCGTGCCGGCCGAGCACGATTCCCGCTCCAACATGCATGTCGGCGGCCGCGCCGAGAAGACCGAGCTGACGGAGCGCGAGCGCGAGATCTGCGCCCGCATCGGACCGGCGCTGAAAGAACGCGGCTTCATCCTGGTCGGCATCGACGTCATCGGCGACTACATGACCGAGATCAACGTGACCTCGCCGACCGGCGTGCGCGAAGTCGCCCGTTTCGGCGGCGCCGACATCGCCAGCTTGTTCTGGGATTGCGTGGAGGAAAAGCGGCGGAAGTCGGCCGCGTAATGTGCTTTGTTACGGAGGACTTTGGTGGGTCCAGAGAAGCATCGAAAGATACTCTTTATCGAGTAAGACCGCTGAGCAAGCGGCTCATCACATCAAACTCTGTCCCGGAAGCGCCGAGGCCTCAGTTTCGGAGGAAGGAGGCCGATAAGTCTGGTCTGCAATTTTCGCTGTGGTGTTGCCCAGTCTTTCAGCAGAAAACCCGCATCGGAGTTCTTTTCCAGCAGTGCAAAAGCCGCGGAATGTCCGATCAGGTCGACCAAGGTCCTGCGCATTGAGTGGCGGGAGATCAAATGCTCCAGTCCCGGCGCCACTTCGCACCAACGATTGGCCAGTGCCCGCCGTATCGCCATTTCGGTATCGGGCGACATCCTGCCGAGGCCAACTCCGGCACCCAGGACGCGCCCGTCCGCCCAGCCATTGCCGCCGTGAAGCCGATAACTGCCAAGAGCCCGCCCAATCCTTACGGTTCCCCCGATCATATGGGCGGCACGAGCCATATAATCATCGGCACATATCCTTATTTCGCCCGGATCAGATGGACGCATGATTTCAAGCGGAGCTCGACGAAACATCATCCCCGATGTGGTTGACCAAAACCAACCCACGGTACCCCGATCAATAAATAACAATGTTGGGTCAGCTTCCGCATCGACATGCAGGTAGCCGCTCATTTTCGGAATCGATCGCGGGTCATTCAGGTGGAACACGGGATGACCGCCCGCAAGCAGGTTGCCGGCCGCATCGATCAACACCTCATCGGAGCTCGACATCGCCGCGATACGGGTGTGGCTGAAATGCGCTCTCGCATGGCATTCTATGAAGTCAGGATGCCAAGCATCGTCACCGTCAAGAAAGGAGATCAGAGGTCCGGCTGTCGCGTCAAGCCCGGTCATCATTGTTGCCAACTGCCCGCCATTTTGCGGCCGGGGCAGAAAGCGGAAACGGCTGTCGCCAAGCTGAGACAGACACTCTTCAATCCTTCGGCGGGAACCGTCGGTCGAAAAATCATCGACCACAACGCACTCGAACGCAGTGTACGTCTGCGCCGCTACGGATCGGATCGCTGTGTCGATGAATGCCTCTTGATTGAAACAGCCTACGCAAACGGATACGGTTGGTAGCGCGATGTGAGAGCCAGCCCCGCTTGGGAGGATGTTTTCTTTCAAGAGGTGCTTCTCCGTACACCAAATTTGATCGCCTGAGATATCCCGTCGATCAAATGGCGATGCTTTCTTTGCCAAATTTCTCTCTGCCGAAGCGAGTTTTCTTCCGTACTTATGATCGCAATTGCCGCATGTTGACTCTAAAGCACGGGTATCGCCCTCCTACCAGATTCGAGATTGTCAGAGCCATGCTGCGTCATGGCCGCAACCTCAGAAAAGGGCACCCTTCCGCGAAATCGCAACCTGCTCTTCAGGCAAGTTTGCTGTCGCACGATCCGTTCATATCCTATTCGGGAATGTCCGGTACTCCCCTCGGATTAGCAAGTCATATGCCTTTCCTTCCACGCAGCCACCGGGCCTGGTTTCTCATCTCGCCAACCTGGTCCATCGAAAACAGTTCCAGCGTCAAAACCATCAGGACCTATGCCGTTCTGCATAGACTTCGGAATCCCCGTCACTCGCTAATCTTCCTGTCCAACACGCAAGCCGAGGCTGATCTGTTGAATCAGTCCGGCGAGGCCGCCGTCCTGCACAACAAGACTTCAGTAACCTCCGAATACATATTCAGGCCTCTCGATGACGTCCCTGTAGAATTCGATGCAATCTACAATGCGCAACTGGCTCCGTGGAAGCGCCATGACTTGTCTCTTGGCATACCGCGTTGCGCATTTATCTTTTATCGAGATTCAAGCGAGTCCTCTACGAAGGAATCGGAGAGAGCAATAATAGATCGGCACAGGGAACTCGCGCCGCATCACGTCTTTATCAACGAGTTTGACGGCACGGGCAAGCCTGTCCGATTGGCACCGGCTCACGTGAACACGCATCTAAATCGTGCAGCCGTGGGAATTTGTCTCTCTGAAGTGGAGGGACCAATGTTCGCCAGCACAGAATATCTTCTCGCGGGGCTTCCCGTGGTCACGACGCCGAACCATGGTGGCCGAGACCTTTATCTGGATGACGATTATTCGCTTACAGTTTCACCCGATCCTCGATCCATCGCGGAGGCCGTCTTAGCGCTGAAGGAGCGACGAATTCCCCGGGCTTACATTCGTTCGCAAACTTTGAAACGAGTTGAACGAGACCGCGGGCGGTTCATAGATCTTGTAAATGAGATTTTTCTGGAAAGCGGCTCCTTGCACCGGATCGCCATGCCTTGGCCTTTCCGATATCCTGTCATGGAGTGGCTTCCACCCCAGATCGCAATCGATCGATCCCTTTCAGGTTCGGTCGATGCCTTCATAACCGCTTAGACGGCGACAGCCTCGGATTGCCGGAGGAACGGGTCGCCCTCCTGACGCGGTCGAGAGCAAGCGGAAGCAGCCGTTTTCATTTTGTCTTAACCATGTTCCGTTTTTGCAACCGACCTCAATCGAGCTGCAACTTAGGCGGTCGCATGTTCCGGTAATGTTCTTGATTTGATCAAGGAATTGTGATTGTCTTCACGGGTGGCCATTCCTGGCCAATCGCGTGGGTTGTGGCCCGGGGGCAAGAAATGGTGGCGCGGGTTCGCACGGTCGCTTTCCAGGGCATCGAGGCCGTGCCGGTCGACGTGCAGGTGATGATCGCGCCCGGCAAGGTCAACATGCATATTGTCGGCCTGGCCGACAAGGCGGTGGCCGAAAGCCGCGAGCGCGTTCAGGCAGCGCTCCACGCGTCCGGCCTGTCGATGCCGTCGAAGAAGGTCACCGTCAATCTGGCGCCCGCCGACCTGCCCAAGGAAGGCAGCCACTACGTGCCGCTGCGGCTTGGGCCTTATGGCTTTGCTGGATTAGCGCACCGGCAACTCACATCAAACTCACCAAAACGAAAGCCCGCCACCGTGAGGCAGCGGGCCAATAAGTTGCTGTGTGCTGATGCGCGCTTACGCAGCGCCGCCTTTTTCACCCGTTTCTGGCATCATCGAGGCGAGTAATTCCTGGAAGTCACCCGCTCGGATCTCGGCGAATTGCGTCCCTGTAAAATGAGCAATGACCTCAGCCTTTCGAGCGAGTTCCGTCATGTTTGTACAACGGTAAGCGCATAGAGCCGTGAACGTGTCAAAATCGGCCGCCGACCCCTCAGCCACCGCCTCCGTAGCCTGCCAGAGCCCAAATGCCACGCGGCGCGCGATTTCATCGCGTAGTACTTGCCGGAACGTGCGAAGGTCCTTTGCCTGCCCCGCCCGCAACACCGCCATTGCGCTAGCAGCAACCGCCGGATCAAGTTTTTCGATGGCCGCCAGCTTCCGGCGCTGCTCGTCATAGCGGCGAATGATATCGGCGCGTACATCATGGTGGAGGATATCGCGTTCGAAATCGGGCCGGAACGACTGAGCGCCGCCGATCGATAGTTCCACGAAAAGCTCTTTCTTATGCTGCGCGAAATAGGCTTCCTCCATTTTATAGCTTGTACCCAACGCGTCGTTGAAAGTTTCATAGGCAACGTGCCTCGCCTCGATCAGGCCTTCCAAATCACGCGACACACCAGCGCCCCCCGCGTCCCCTGCCCGCGTCTCCTGAGTTGCAGCGGCGGTAGCTAGTGCGGCTGCTGCAACCCCTGATGAAGAAAGAAGTGCACGACGATCAACATGCTGGTTCATGAAAGTCTCCGATGCGGAATTTGACACTGCTGGTTTTGAGCTAGCCCGAGCAGACCAACGCACCGGCAGTTTACGAAAGAAGGCCTTCAAACGTGTTTCCTGGGGACAACTGGGCATGCCTTCGGCGGCTGCCCGAACAGGTGTGTTCGGCATGATTGTTCTCCATAAGGTGTTAGCGATTTTCGCTATGGATAACCATATACGCTATTAACTAAAGCGCAAGCGTTATTCGATATGGCTAGCGTTTATCGCTAATAGGGGCTATTGGAGAAGAATGATGACCCCCGCTCAGTGCCGCGCTGCTCGTGCCCTTCTCAACTGGTCCCAGCAGAATGCCGCCGACGCTGCGAAAATTGGCAACGCGACTATTCGCAATTTCGAGGGGGGGCGTTCGACGCCGCAGAATGCGACACTTGACGTGCTTCAGCGTGCGTTCGAGACAGCCGGCGTGGAGCTCATCCCCGAGAATGGCGGCGGCGCCGGGGTGAGGTTGCGGAAATGAAGATGGTCGTGACTGCTGCACTGGTCACGGCCATGATACCAGCTTTCGGCTTTGCTGATGATTGGGTCTGTTCGACTAGATCAACTACCTCTGGGATGCCCGAGATCCAGAAGTTCGGTGTCCGGGGCGATCAGATCACGGACATGGCGGGCGAAAAGCTTTTCAAGGCGTGGGGAGTAGAAGCAGCACTTCCAGCATTCCAAGTTGTCAAAAATGACAAACTTGGCCTCATCGGAGTGTTCACCTATGGCAAGGACAGCGACTTGATGGCCCAAGTCATAATGATCAACAAGGTCACGGGGGCTCTGAAAATGCTCATGAGCTTCGCCTCAATCGACGCTAACGTCGATATCACCTCCGGTGTGTGCCAGCAGGACTAAGCGCCTCTCAGCGCTCCTTTGGTTTCGGCGTGATCTCCTCGATCCGCACCTTGTCGCCGATCTCTCGCGCCCAGGCGAGTGCTTTGGCCTTATCCTTGGTGGTAAGCACTGTGCGCCAATGCGGCGCCTCGTAGACGCTCACGACGTAGGTCGTTTCCGGCTCGTCGGTCATCTCTTCTCCAGGTCACCAAAAGCCCGCGCCGCTTGCGGGCAAGCGCGGGCCGATCGGAGGGCCGATCTTCGGCAGGGGTGTTGCTGAGACATCCCCTGCCGCAGCACAAACTTTTAGAGATCGCTAATGTTCCGTCAAGGTGCCGCAGGCGGTCGCACCGGTCCTGTGGGGTTCCACCGGATGAACCCGACTTCCTTGCCGGTCACATCCCGTACGGCTTTCAACAGCACATCATGCAAGACACGTGTAGCCCGGTAGTGGTCGCGGAGGCGCTGTCTGGGCGCGCTCATTTCGGATAATCGGCTTTGACGACGATGCGGGTATATGCGCGCTCAACCCCCAACACCGCTTCATCTTTGGTGTCCACCTGCCCGCTCGATGAGCCCTGATACCAAGACCACTTGTTCTCAAGCTTGCCGGCGGTCTCCTTCATAATCCGACCGACAGGCTCCCTTTGATAGTGGGCGGCGAAGTCAAACGGCGCTGTCTGGCCGCCAATCACGGTTCTGCCTCAGGACAGATGAACCCGAGCACCACAGTCGACCAGATATTTGGAAGGCGATTATCTGGTGAAAAACCCAATGAACAGATTCATCCCTGTCTGTGACAGGCAGGCACTTTTTTTGATTAGCAAGACCTAATGTTGGAAGCGTAAAAAGGGGGCATGCTCCCCTTTCGAACCATTCTGGAATATGCCGTCATCGTCGCGTTGATCGGGACGGCTATATGGGTCGGACTATACGGATGGTCTGAGATACCACCGGTATGACGGGCTGACCCAGCCGTGGGGGCAAACTAAAAAGGCCCCAGCGCGGGGTGAGTGCGCTGAGGCCCTTCTGTGGCATGTACGAGCAACTTGGCATGTCCGTTTTATGAGCGTGCCCTAATATGGTCAACAATCGGTAAACGATCGATCGATACCTAGTCATAGGGGAATGGCCGCTGGCGACCTTGTTTCCCTCACTGTTTTCAGTGGAGCCGGCATCACGGATCTGGCCCCTGTAAAGAACTCCGCTGGGTATTCTACCACAGGACCGTTCCGTCTGGATCGACGCGCTTTCTGCCGGCCGGCCAAGATCCGCACCTTGCACAGCGACCAGCCTGGAGAGGCACCGCCGCTTGCTTCGGCAACTTGCCAAGACCTGCAAAGTTCCGGCTAAAAGAGCCCGCCACCGTGAGGCAGCGGGCGTTGTTAGCGACTGATGGTGCGCATTATCAGTTTGCGCCGCCGAGCTGCTTGGTCATCTTGCAGAAATTGTCATGCGCCTTCGCAATGGCCTCGTCGCCGCATTCCTTCATCATGCCTGCGCGGTCTTCTTCCTTCATCGCCATCCAGGCTGCTTTGATTTCCTTTTCGGACTTCATTGTTTTCATGCCGGCATCGGTGAAGAATGGCGACATTTTGGCCGGATCGTCGAGTGCGGACGTTCCGGTGGTGCTGCCGGCGAGTGCAGCACCGGTGATCATCGAAAGCGCCATGGCGCCCATGCAGAGCTTCTTGATGTTCATTTGGGTATCCTCCTGACCGTCATTGGAACGATCAACTCAAAAACGGGCCATTCACGAAAACGTTCCTCTGGCGAAGGGCGATATTACGCGAGTTTCGACCACGAGAGGTCGTACAATAGGAGAACGGGCAGCTTTGCCACGGTCATTCTGATCAATTGCCCTTCCGACACTTGATCAGGTGGCCCGCTGCCTCACGGTGGCGGGCCACTCAGCGGTAGAGTCCGCGCCCTAGCTGGTTCCTTGCGGGTTGTAGCTGAACCCTATCGTCCTGCCTTTGCAATTTGGACAGCGAACTTTCGGCGAAAGGTCAGACGCCATAGCGGACGCGTCTGCACCGTGCGTGTCGCGCCATTGAACGAGGTCAAGCTTCACTGTGTGGCCACAACGCGCGCAATGCGCCGTTATTCCCATGCCCGCATCAATCAGGCGCCTAAAAGTCCAATTCATCCGGCTCAAACTCTTTGATCGTTCGAGTTTGTACGTTTTCATATCCAGGCGGGTTTCGGGTGAGGACGCGGACAGACTGTCGCAGGAGTTCGGAAGAAAATCATTTCGCCGGCCCCGGCAGCATGCCACGTTTACCCGTCCGGCTGGTCATACCTATAATTGGCGCGAGCGCCGCTGCGTCCAGATGGAATAAAAAGCCCGCTGCCGGCCTGAGGGGAGCGGCAGCGGGCGTTAGGCGAGGGTGGGTCCGGGGCCTAGGGGGCTTTGTTTTGGACCCATCCGAACGATGCGCCGCAATGATGACCGAGTCCTTAACGAGATCGCGATTCTATGCCTTCGGTTTCAGCTTCAATGAATAGATCGGCTGCGAACTTGGAGATCTCGGCATCATCGACGGGGCGGCCATGAAGCAGATCGTTTTGCTCCAGCCAAAGATGCAAAAGCGGACGGCTCGCTGACTCATTCCGGAAGCCCAGGATCAAAGTGCACGATGGCATCGAGGATTGTGCGGTAGAGGCTGTCGACTTCCTCATCGATATCAACGCGCTTGATCCCGACCGCCTTCGCATCTGCAATGAGCTTATGGGTAAGTTCGTCGATGGAGATGACATCGGCCTTGGCCGTCTCCGGGACGTTGTTCCAGATCCACTGGTCAAGGAAGTTGATACCGCGTGCGCTCATCGAGCTTTAAGCTCGGTCGCTGGTTTAGGTCGGGCGACGTGGCCTTAATGGATTGACAACCAAAAAAGTTAACGCAGCTGCAACTCACGGCGGTCTATTAGGAGTTCCTTAGAGACTATGGCGAGGTTGGATATGAAGAAAATATTCAAGAGGTTCATTCAAGACAAATCAGGAGCGACCGCGATCGAGTATGGTCTGATCGCGGCTCTCATCGCGTTGGCTATAATAACCGGCGCCGGGGCGTTGGGGAATTCAATCAATGCCAAGTTCACGTCAATCGGAACCAAAGTCGCGAGCACCGGATCGTAACTCCATTTTCCCGGAACTATTCTGTTGGCTGATCCACTCCCGCCTCGTCAACCTCAACCTCCATTTGGTCGCTGACCGGCTTGGGCTTGACTGCACCCTCCAGCGCAACGCCGTCGAAACCCTGCAGCCAGGCGTCGCGCCACTCTTCCCAATACTCCGGCACAGCGCGTTCCTTGCCATCTTTGCGCGCCTGCGCGCCGTACATCCAGGCGTAGCCGGCGCGCTCTTGGTCCTTCTTAGGCACGGCCATGGTTCAGCGCCCTAACGGCTGCTTTGACAGCGAAGCGAGTTCGTCTTCGTCGACCACACCCGCCATGTAGTTTGCGATAATCCGGGATGCGATCATTTCGCGCGCGTCTCGCGTCTGATCGTCCGAAATGAGCTTGTCGTAGACCCTTCCAAGCAGCGCCAGTTCGGCCGCGTCGAATATGCCGACCTCAGTCGCCCTTCTCTGAATTGGCACGTTCGTCCTCCCGAAAATCCTGGAGGGAAGCATGCCGCAAGTCTTCCTCTCCCCGCAAGTGTTTAACGCGGCCGATGATTCCCGGCTTAACCCATTGCGTCGCCGGCCGCTTCATCCCCTTCGGCGCCGGGCCGGCATGCTCCTGGACGCGTTTCCATAGCCTGTCGCGGATGGCACCTTTTGAGTTGATGAAAGCCGATCCGACATATTTGCCAGTGGCGCGGTCGGCCATGAGCGCAAAGGCAGGCTTGCCCATCTCCCGCTCGACGCCAAGCAATTCGTATTCGTCAATCGCGTAGCTCTTGATCTTGAGCCAATTGGTCGACCGGCCGCTGCGATATTTGCTGTCGCGCCGCTTTGAAACCATGCCCTCGATGCCGGCTTCGTCGATGAGGCGGAAGATCGCTTTGGCATCGCCGGGCATGGCCTGACTGAACTGGATATGGTTGTCCGGTTCGATGATGCCCCCTAGGATCTCGCGGCGGTCCTCCAGTGCCATGTCGCGCAGATCGTGGCCGTTGAGGTACAGGAGGTCAAAGGCGACGAAATACAGGTCCTGCTCCCGCCGTGTGATGGCCTTCCGGAGCGCGGCGAAGTCGGACAGGCCGGCCGCGTTCAGGACCACGATCTCGCCGTCGATGATGGCGCTCTCAACCCCGAGCCGTTTCGCCGCGCCAACCAGATTACGATACTTCAGCGTCCAGTTATGGCCGTTGCGCGTGAAGATGCGGACGTCGTGGTCTATGATGATCTGCGATCGGTAGCCGTCGAACTTGATCTCGTGAATCCATTCGTCGCCTTCGGGAGGCTTGTCGACAAGGGTCGGCAGCAGTGGTTCGACGAACGCTAAACGCATGAACTGACTCACGAAAACGCGATTCAATTAGCTTGCGCTTAAATGGTTCCGGAACTTTTACCTCGGCAGGCTGTTCGAATCGGTCATGAAGAACGATCCCGAGGGCAGAGCAGCGTTGCGGATGATCAGAGCCGTGATCGAGCAGCATTGCCCGCCGGGGGTGTTGCCCAGCGAGGAAGCAGTGAACGGCATTTATGGTCCAAGCCTGCTGGACGAGGCCGAGGCACTGTCCGTCGCGATCGTCGCCACCATCGAGATATTGCAGTTGCAGATGACGGTGAAGCCGCCAGCGCCGAGCATCAAAAGCCTGGCCTAAAAGCAAAAAAGCCCGCCAGCCGTGAGGCTAGCGGGCAGGGTCTGGAGTGCTAGGGATCAACCCAGCATAATTTCAACTTGCGGCGGCGGCGTTGGTTTCATCACCCGGGCGTATCTTGGCTGATCGGCGGAGGCGGTAGCGGGAACGGAACTACTCCCTCATTCGGCGTGATCGTGAAACGGATCGGGGGCGAGAGCACCGAAATCGGCCAGCCCAGGCGGTGGATTATGTTGCAGGTATAATTCAGCTGGACCTGATAAAGGGCCTGCCCAAGCGCGGCGGCATCGGGGATCGTGATTGAGCGTCGATAAGTGTCGAGGCCGGCCAGCGGTCGAGGCCCGAATGTGTAGCTGGGGATTGAGTGTTTCGCCCCTTTCGAATCGATCAGCCAGCGCTTGACGTCCGCATCGCAGATGCGGAGCCGGAAGACTGTAAATTCAACCTCGATCGATCCACCTTGGGGGACATGGTCTTTCAAGGCGGCGACGTGGTCATAGATGATCGGCGGCTCACGATCTATGACCGCCGTGACAAACCAAGCGAGCAGGATCGCGAAGGGGGAGGCTATGAGCGCCGATCGCCAGTCGAACCGGGTAATTCTCTGCCCAAGCGTCATTTGATTGCCCTCAGCAGGTAAGGCGAGACCCAGGCCCAGATTTGATTGACGGCAACCAGCACCGCTGCGAGGCCCAGAACAAACTTCGGCACCCGCCGAATGGCGCCGGCAATCACCACTGACCGGGTCACAATCTTGAATCCTGCATCCCATTTGTCGTCAGGCAGGCTCAGGAACTGGCCGAGCCGGTCCATTTGCTTCTTGCTGAGATGGCTGATTTGAATGAGGCGTTCCCGCTCGTCCTCATTCCATCGTGCGACCATTTCAATGGTGCGCTTGTCGAGTTCCCGCCACCGCTGCGGCAACTCGCTTGGGTCTGTTTCAGCCATCGGCCCCGTCGCTCTTTCAGGATTTCAGTTCGGCGCGGCGCGCGGCGCTGGCCTTGGTGTGCACGTCGCATTCAGCAGCCGTGTAGAGCTTCACGGCACAGCCTGGCGCCATCGTCCGGTCGATCTTGTTCTGATCCTCGACCGTCTTCCCCTTTGCGCCGGCGAGGCTGCTACCGATCGCCGCCCGCAGGGCTGGAACACCGTTCACGCCGGAAGTCCCACAGCCCACCAGCAGAAGTGCAGTCGTCAAAAGAGCGGCTGGCCTCAATCCCCTTGCGTATCGCATCCTGATTGTCCTTTTCGATCTTGGCGCGGAGTTCGTCGGCGCCCCAATGCTTGATGAGTTCGTAGCCGCCAAAGACGGTGCCCGAGGCAACCAGGGCGATGACTGCCCAGCCGATGATGCCGCCGACCAGGCGCGAGACGCCAAGTCGGTCGACAAGAAGGGTGATGAGGAAGCTCATGCCGGCGCCGTGCCGAGTGCCGCGGCGAGGTGCTTGGCCTTGCGGTTTACGTACCAGCGATAGCCGGCGCCACCCATCAGCAGCACGGCGCTGATGACAGCCAGGACGAGCACAACCCGCATAATAAATTCGCTGCCGTAAGACATCGGAGAAAGTTGGTTCTGGAGATCCTGCAGTGTGCCGGCGATGCCGCCGCCACCGATGCCGGCGCCGATCGCCGCGTCGGCTGGCGCAGTCGACGGCGCAGTGTCGGCATCCTCGACGAACGCCTTCGCCTGACCGCCATCGACAAAGTTTGCCGCCTGCGGCACCTCACCCGTTGCCAATGCCTGGCCGATCGCACGAACCTCCCGAACGCGGGCCGACCAGCCGTTGCCGAAGGTGCCGAAGGTGCTGAGATGCTTCAGGAAGGCCATGCGGGCGTTGCAGATGCGATCGATCAGCGCGTCGTTGTTCTTGTCGGCCTTCAGGGCCGCCAGCGTGCCAACGCCCATGACGCCGTCAATTACGCCGGTATAGGCAGGGCGCAAGGCCTGCTGAAGCCACATGATCGAGCGTGCCGGACCCGAGTTCACCGCGCCGTCGAAGAGCACGTAATCGACGCCGGCCGGCAGCGCGTCACCCTGAACCGCGTCCCAATACTGGTGATCATAGATGGCGTTGAGCTCGTCGGTGGTGATGCCCTTCACCGAGCGGGTAGCGAGGCCTTTGCCCTTACGGTAGCCGTCATAGACGCGCTGGGTGACGCCCTTCATCGTCGGACCGCCAGGATCTGCGGGATGGTTCGAATAGCCGCCTTCATGTGCAAGCACGCGGGCAAGCGATTCCTTCTCACGGGAAACAGCCATGGGTTTTCCTTTCAGATGATGTTTGGCTATGGTCGGCGCCGGAGTGCGAGCCGATGGGGAATTACACAGTCCAAATGATGCGCGACGGCAAAGCCGTGTGACGCGCCGAGGTTCAGGTCGACAGCGACATTGAAGCTGTGAAAATCTGGGGACCGGTCAAGGACGGGCTAGGCCGGGAGCCGACGGATGGAGACTTCATCCGCGTGACGCATTTCGCGAGCGGCAGGACGAGTTGGTTTAGGCCTCTTGAGGCTGCCGATCGGTAGCGATTTCAAGCTTCCGGGTGGTCAATCTCCGCCCGAGCCAAATACCGCCCTGCTCGAATATACGCTCGGAGAATGCTGCTACAGGCGCCGTTAGCACAAGAACGACTGTCCCGATCGCAAGACCGGTCAGTAGCGGGTGAGTCGCGTATATGCCGGTTGGATCAACTATCGACCAAGCGACAAACAACCAAATGACGTTGAGTAGATAGAGGCTATAGCTGATACGCCCCAAAAAAAGGATTGGCGCCCAGTTCAGCAAGCGAACCACCGCCAGCCCCGGCGAGGCATAATAAACAGCACCGACCAAGCCGCCACTTAACGCCGCCTGACCTATAGCACTCTGAATGCCCTCCATGTTCGTGACAGCTCGAAGAACGATCGATGCGACACTAAGCACCAAGAGCGCCGGACTGGTCACGCCTGAAAAGAAAGACTGTAGCCGCTTGTCCGCTACAAGCATGCCGACCATGAACGGAGAGAGCCAACTGTGCATGTTAGGTGCCCACAACACCATCGCCGGGTTTCCAAAAGCGAAGAACGAGTAAGCTACGCAGACTAACACCGCCACGCCGCCCCAAGCTCGTCCGATGAAGAATGTCATAAGGATGAACGGCACCGCCAGAAATTCTGCCTGGATCGTGGATGACGGACCGTGCCACGTTATCTTTATGAGCAAGGCGTTGAGCAAGGGATCGCTGGTGTTCGGCATCGGGAACCCCGACCATCCCATCCATTTATACAAAACTGCCAAAGCCAAAAAAACAGCCATGCAGAAGAACATGGCCGGATATAGCCTGCACAGCCGGCGTACGACAAAGTTCACAAGCAGCAACTCGCGCCGTTCGTCGCTTCTCTCAAGCGAAAGTCTAAGCACAAATCCGCTCAACACATAGAACAGAATGACAGCGCTGTTTCCGTTGACCAAGGCGAGGACAACCTTCGCAGCGATATCCCCAATTGTGGTCATCTGTTGTATAGGCGGCAGCAAAACTGTGTTTACCAGCGTCTCATTGTGAAGGATAGCGTGATAAAAAATTACAGATGCAGACGCGATGCCTCGAAGACCATCGAGGGGATTGCTGCGATAGGTTTCAGTCTTCGAGACCATTTCTGATCAGAACGGGTGTATCATGTATCCAGGCAGACTGGACAATGGGAGCCGATTTGGCTCATGGACGGTTACGGCGGACAGATCGACATCGCTACGACCCAGCACTTTGAGCATGCCGTCACGCCAAAATGGCTCAAGCTTTGCCGCATCGAAGGCCTCCAGGATGTGAGTTTGAGATTCTCGGATGCTCTCAATGAGACGCCTGTCGCCTCTCAGTATCGCCTCGATCTTGCGCCTTGCGTCCTCGATGTTTCTTGCTCGGCCAGGCAACGCCGCGCCACCCATCTGATCGAGCAGGCCTCCCGCCATATACACTAGCGGCATCCCTGCTCGGATGGCCTCCAAGGGGTGATAGTGTATGTGCCTCGGCTCCTGCGAATGGTAGAACATGACGCTGTAGCGGCGCATGTTTTCCGCGTGCTGCTCGCCAGTGACAAACCCAAGTACATCTGGGTCGCTCGCCTTTATCGATTGAGCGCCACCGATTGAGTACGGCAGATCCCCAAAGTCCTTCAGAAATTGATGGTAGACATCCGCGTAATAAGAATTAATCACGATGTCGGGGCAAACGAACAGCACTCGTTTCGTATCCCCAGACCACTGATCCTTTGTTTCAATGCTGGGCAACCCGAGAGGCAGGTAGACTTCCCTGCGCGATAATTCCCGTGGCTCTACGTCAGTAATGCCTTGGTAGGCGGTGGCAAACCAGAAGTCTCCGGCCGATTTCGTCAAGGCGAGGTAGGTGGGCTCATTGAGCTTCATCAGATTGATGTAACGGATGTGTTTTTGAACTCCATAAGCCCGCCAGAGGATAGAACCTTTGAAATGCACCGCCATGCTGGTGATTGCATCGTACCCGTACATGATGAAGAAGGCAGCATCGAACCACTTGTTGGCGATTGCCCATGTGTCGCGCGGCACCCGCGTGTTGCCGTTCCATTCGGTAGCATTAAGAACGGCCAGATCTCCCTTAGGTATCGTCAGGTCTGCATCATCCGAATAGTCAATTCCCGCTGACCGGAATCCAGGCTCCTGCGGATAGTTCTTGGGAGTAAAAATCTCGTTGAAGCCGATGCGCTTGAGCATGGGCACTTCGAACTTTCGTGCCGACGCATGGTTCAGGAGCCACATAATCCTAGGTGTCGAGTCGAGCCGTCCGTTACGCATGTTGGCCGCCAATTCCAAGTCTCAGGACAGCGATCCCGTAGCAGGTTAACTTTGTCAGTGCACCATCTTCTTTGCCGTAAGCGTGCCGGTATAGGTGATGACGATCGGCTCATTTGGCCCTAGTTGCGCCGCGAACGGCACATTGGCCGCAAGCGCTGCAGGCAAGATTGAAACTCCGCCTTGTGTGATCGCCGAGATGCCCGTCGAGGCGCTGAAATACAGCGTCTCGGGCGAGGTGCTCGCCGTGTAGGTGTACGGTGACGCGCTCGTTGTGACAGCAGCCGCCCCAACCGGATTGTAGCCAGCGACGTTCTGGATGACATTGTGCGTCCCTGATGATCCGTTCGAAACGGTGCCGCCGTTGGAGGCGATATAACCACCGTTAACGAGCACGTAGTCGGCGCTATTGGCCAGCACCAACGCAACCCCAGTGTTAGAGACCGCTTGGAGGTTGCTGATGGAGACGCCTGCCGAAGTTCCCGTCACCCCCAGCGCCGCACCGGTATTGCTATTGCTGTAAAGGTTGGCGACGGCAATTTGCGTGCTGTTGGCGATCGACACCCCGTTTGCGCCAGCCGCTGCCCCGGTGACACCCACAGCGCCATTGGCGAAGACATTGGACAACTGCGTTTTTGTTACTGTGTCGATTATAATTTGGTTCCCGAGGTTCTGGAAAGATTCAATCCAGTTGCCGTTCAGGTAGTTGATATTGAGCAGGCCGATACCATTGCCACTTGTGTTGTCCACCAGAATCCGGTTGAGCCAGACGGAAGATTGGCCGCCAACAGTGCCGTTGATGTAGAGGCCATAGACGGCCGATTGGTATGTCGTGGTGACGGGGCCGACACTATCGAAACGATTGATTTCAAGGCCAATGAAGTCCTCGAACTGCGCAGAGTTCCAAGTGACAGGCGTGACGGTCTGCCCACTGCCTACAGTCTGGTCGACTCTGAGCGTGTCGAAGAACAGGAAACCGCGCGACCGGCGGATGTACACTTGCCTGCCTCGTGTGATGAGGCACCTGATGTCCTTCGCCCAGACATCCACAACGTAGTTCGAAGCGCTGGTTTCGTCGCCAATGGCCTCGACGCAATTCGTAAAAAGAAGCTGGTTGAGCTGCGCGCCTGCGACGACGCCAAGAGACGTGGCAAAGCGGATCGCGGTCGAGGAGGCGCCTGAGCCTGTCATATCGATCTTGAAGTTTTGGATAACGGCTGGCGCCGCCGTCACCTCAAACGAGGTCACATAAAACAGCGATGTCGTGGCGGTCGATTTCAAAAGAACCTGGTTTTCACCGAAAATTGCCTTGCTCGTGCCAACGGTGATCTGGTTCGTGCCGAAGTGATAGCCGGCAGTAGTGTAGGGAATCCACACATGCTTGCCTGTGGCGAGCGCGTTGGTGAGGGCTGTTGCGTTGGTCGAAGCGCTCGCCAACAGGCCATCCCCGATGCCGCCGAAGTCAGTGATAGACACGAGGCCCCGAAGCTTTGCTTCCGCTGTAGTGGCAATCGCACCAGTGCCCGATTGGAGAAACGAAATGTCGGCGGTGCTCGTGGCCAGCCACGACTTGAGCTGTGTCTTGGTCTGGGTGATATAAGCCGTATTCCCTGGGTTGCGCAAAAGAACGGTGTCTGCAACCGGGGACGGCAGGTTGATCGTGGACGCCGAAGCGGCAGCCGCAGCCGCAGAGCCAGCAGCCGCTGTCGCCGAGTTCCCGGCATTGGTCGCTGCGGTTGATGCTGTAGTTGCGCTGCCTGCGGCCGCAGTTGCGCTATTGCCTGCATTCGTTGCACTGGTAGCCGCGCCCGATGCATAGGTTGCCGCGTTCGATGCCGATGTGCTGGCGGCTGACGCTGAGGTCGCGGCCGCGCCGGCGCTGGTCGATGCTGCACCCGCGCTTGTGGCTGCCGCGCCTTGGGATGAAAGTGCCGCAGCAGCACTGGCCGCCGCGGCGACAGCTTGTGCCGTGGCGTCGCCTACCAGCGAATCCGACATGTAGAAGATGATGGAGATCGCGGTATCGCCGACGACCGGACTATCCGTGTTGAAGACGAAGGTCTTGCCGGCATTGGCCGAGCCTTCCTGCACATGGACAGTGGTGCCTTTCTGCATTGTCCGGGCGGTGCGGGCATCGGCTGCTCGGAACCACTGTCCTTCCGACGCGGTGCGGATGCCGTTTTCGGCTCCGTCCAACTGGTCCTTCACAACGACGCGGTCACCGACCTGGGTCAGCACGCCGTCGATCGTCTGGAGGCCATAGAGCGTGATATTCGCTGTTGTTGCCAGGCGAACAGGTTCCCGCTCACCGGTGAGAAGGCGGACGGCAGCAGTTGCGGGTCGGGCCATAGGGCTTGCTCCATTAAGCACCTCGCGATGGCGAGGCTTGAAAAAAGGCGGGTTTTGACATTGAGTGCGCGGCTATGGCGTTGACGCCGGGAGGAATTCGCATGGCCGATCGACCAGCAGCCCCTAGGGTTCGTTCTGGGCAAACCCGCGCTATAGCTGGCTCGGCATACCACTTGCGCTTGTCGTGCTTTTCGTGATGGCCTGGGGTGCCACGAGGCTTGTCGGCCATCCTAGCGGCGAAACGTACGATTGCCGTAAAGGCATGAGCGTCGACGAAGACTGCGATTATTGAGCGTCGACCGCGTTCTTCAGCATGGGCTTCACGCCGATCCCGGTCCCGTTTAGCGGACCGCCACCCTCGATAAGCCATCGGAAATAGGGCAGCGTTAGGAACGGGATCATCTTCGCGGCCCTGTCAACGTCGGCTTTCTTCAGGTCGGGATTGGTCGACGAATCGCCATCGGTAAGCGACGACAGAGCTTGCGCGGGGATGCCGAGCAATTGGGCGGTGTCCGTGCCAAGCTGAAACGATGGGCCGAGCAGGGCGCCGAACACGTCTCGGTTCGCGTAGCGCGATGCCGGCCCTTTGATCGAGGCTGATGGATCGATCTGCTGGCCGACGCGGGCCGCCGCTTCATAGAGCCCCGGCGCCCCCAGTTTCTCCCACACATTGTTGATTTCGAAAGCCAGGGGGAAAATTCCGGATCGATCGAGACCTTCAGCGACCCAGTTCCCCGGATTGTCGGAAACGTCGCGGCCCGATTCCACAGCCTTCGCCCAATAGGCGAACATGCCCAGGCCGGCCATCCCAACCAAACCTGTCAGCATAGAGCCCACACCATCCTGCATGCCGCGCATCATCACCCTTTGATGTGAAGCCAGCACGAACGACCGGAACTGCACGAGAGCCCGCCCGGTCGGCGTATGCGTGAACAGCGGCACGTCGGCTACGCCCTTCGTCACGATCGTCGTGTCGACGTCCTTGTTGACCGCAGCGGCGAACGCCCGGCGCGCATCGATGTCCGTCCAGCCTTCGATGCCGGGAACATGGACGTTTCCTTCGACCGTGCCGAATTGCTCGAACTGTTGGGCGATGCGCTGCGCCATGTCCGGATTGATGCCGACATAGCCCATATAGCGGCGTTCTGCCGGCGCCAGCGCGGCATAGTCCGCCTGCACGTTCTTCAACACGCGGTTTTGCGTCAGCACCGAGGCAATCGACTTGTTCATGTCGTTGAACCAGGGCAGCAGCGTCATCTTCGAGAAGATGTTGGAGGCGTTGTCCATGAAGCGCTCGAACGGCGAGTTGTGCGCGTAGGGGTCCGCGAGCTCTGCCATCGAGGCGATACGAGATTGCAGCGCCCGCTCTGTCACGGCTCCGACCGTCTTAGCGTCCTCGACCGCCAGCTTGATGCCCTTGAGGTTGGTCAGGAGCGGCAGGATGCCTTCATTCATGTACCGGCCGATGCCATTGACCATCGCTGGCCGGGCGACGTCAGTGACGGAGCCGACCAGCACACCGCCGAGAGAGCGCATGTAGTTGAAGGTCTGCGCGACGCGGAGCACCCGCGCATAATTTGTTTGCGAGTTTCCCACCTGGTACTGTCCGCGCAGCAGATCGCGGACGCTGGAAATGTCGTTCACGTCGCTCTTTTCGCGGGCGGTCAGTTCCTTGAGCGCCTTGGCCTTCGCCGATTGGTCGATGTCGGAAGCATTCACCTTATCGCGTAGCGCCAGATAGCCGCTGCGCACCCGATCAAGCTGGCTCTTCAGCGTCGGATCGCCGGCACCGCCCATCGAGCGATCCATTCGTGAAAGCTCGATATCGGTTGCCATGACGCGGGCATATCGCTTGCCGATCATCTCGATGTCGTGTTCCAGGAAGTCCTCGATCAGATGGTCGGGGATATTGAAGGACCGTTCCTTCATCGGCCCCCGATCGCTCATCACCATGTCGTAAGACGGCATGCCCTGCTTGGCGCGGCCAGTCAGTTGCTCATGGATGTCATTGACGATGCCATTCACATAATCCGCGCGGTCAGCATCCGAGACGAAATCGGGAATTTCCTGTTTCACCTTCGGAACCATCGGCTCCAGTTTGTTGGCCTTTGCCTTCAGATCCTCGACCTTGGCTTGGATGCGATCGAGGTCGATCGACTTCGCCGCCAGTTCCGACAGCATCGCCTCGTTGGCGCGGCCTTCAGTTTCCATCCGGCGCAGCGCTTCCACCCGCTTGCGCAGCGAGCGTTCCGAGAGCTTTGCCTTGAAGATGTCGCGCTTGGCCGTCGCATAGTCGACGATCAGTTTCACGCGCGGCGATGAATTCACCAGATCGGCAGACTTCGCAATCTCATCCTCGAGCGATTGGAGATGGTCGCTGGCATTCTGCAGTTCGGTCTTGCTGATCGCGTGTTCGTTTACGATGCCGTCTGTTGCCTGGTCGAACTCGTCCAACTCCCGCTCAAAGCGCGAGATGCGGGTGTCGAGCCCTTCCGTGTTGCGCTCAGCCGCCTGCACGCGGGCGATATGGTCGCGAACGTCCTTGACCTTGGCGTTGGCAGGCAGGCCGACCTGGTTGAGCCATTCCGCCGCCGTCTTGTCGATATCGTCGGCGGCCGCCGCAGCAGCTTCCTCATCCGCCGACCGCAAAGGATTGCCGGCCAGTTCCGAGCGAACCGCTTCCATCAAGGATCGGGGCTCGACGTAGCCATTGCCGTCGTGCGGCAGATTGGCGAAAATCTCGTCTTCGCTGTGGACGAAATTGTCGACGTCGCCGATACCGCCCCGTTTGACGAACATGCCAGGGTGCGTCTTCGGCGTCACGCCCATCGCGCGCAACTCATTGTCGAGCTTGGTGCCAACGCGAGCGCCGCCCTTTGCCTTGATGATGGCCAAGACCGGAGAGCGCTCAGCGAACGTCCGCTGTTTCCCAGCCGACCGCTCAGCGGCCCGAGCCTGCTTGACCGCGTCGACCATCACCGCATTTTCATCGGCGCCGCGCAGCCTTGTCACCAGCGCGGCCGGCGCGCGCGTCTTGAGCACGTCGAGACGGTCCTGGTTGAGCTTGGTCAGAGCGTCAGTGCGACGCTGCCTTGATCCGGTGCGTTCGGCTAAGCGGTCTTCAAGACTTTGCACCCGCGAGGAGAGCCGATCGTGCGCTTCCATCGCCTTATCGCTGTCGACGATCTTGTTGCCGAGGCCGATTTCTTCGCTCTTGAACTGGAGATGCGAAATCTGCTCATCGATCCACGGCCGGACGATCCCTTTGAAACGCGCCTCTTCAGCGGTTAGCCGCGGTGCATTCCACATGCGCGTAAGGTAAGAGGTAGCCGTCTTCACGCTTACATCCGGCGGCAACCGGCCTTCCTTGATCGCATAATCCTTCAACGGCTCGAACAGCGTCGAACGCCAGATGCTGGCCGCCTTCGACACCGCGTCGTGTTCGCCTTCGTCGCCGCGACGCATCGCCCTCGAAACCGCAGTCCGGAACTGTTCTGGATCCAGGGTCAGATCGCCTTTGCGCGCTTCCGTGTAGATCGCCCGCGTATCCTGCTGGGCTTTCACAAAGGCGCCGCGATCCCATTCCTTGACCGCGCTTTCGACCGAGATATCACCTTCGCCGCGCGCGTTGCGCTCGATGTAATACCCGGTCTCTGCCATGCCGGACATAATCTCACGGGCTTCGGCAAGCGGGCTGTGCGAGCCGCGAAGCAGCGGGTTCAGCTGCGCAGTTGCCTTGCCAACCGCTTTCGCACCGGCGCCGATATCATAGTCTTCCAGCACGGGGCCAGAGACCGCCGCAGCGCCGACACCTTGAGGTGAGCCGGCTTGAGCCACGCCTTCAGCCACTCCTTCACGAAATTCGTTGTAGGCATTCGGGTTGACCGGTTCGGCCATCACCTTGCGTACGGTTTCCATGGCCGCCTTGCGCTCGGCAACCGACATCAGCGCGCCCGCACCAGACCCCAGCACACCGCCGAGGACGAAGCCGGCGCCGATTCCCATCGCGCTATCTGCAAGCGGCCGGGTTTGCTGCGATGCTTGCAGCGCGATTTCGGAAGCGGTCGCGCTTAGGCCACCAGCAACGGCGGTGCGCAGCGCGGTCTGAAAGACTGCCCGACCCATTCGGACACCGGTGACCGCTTCCCCGCCAGGTATCAATGACGGTAGGTCGACGATCGACGCCGCGCCGCTGAAGGCAGTTCCGAGCCAGCCAGCGGAATCGAGGTTGCGGCGGTCCTCCTGCTCCATGTCGATCTGCGACTGCATCGCGTTGAAGGCGGTGCTGTTTTGAAGCGGCGCAAAGCGATCCCAGTAGGGTTCGTACTTCGTGCCCTTGATCCGGTCATAGGCCGTTCGGCTGGTCCACCCGTCTTCTGGCGCATAGGTGTCGATGCCGGCCATCTTGTTCGACGCCATCGAGCCGATCGTATTGCTCTGGCGCACGGCCGCACCGATGACGGTCATCGCATCGGGGCCAGGACCATCTTCTTGCGGGCGATAGTCGACAGCACCAAACTGCGAGATCGGCAGCGGATCGTCGGGATAGGTGATAGCGCCCATCAGTTTGCGCCGTTCTGCTGTTGAAGGATCTTTCGAATGCGCTTGTGCTCGGCGACCCGCGTTTCATAGTCGGCCTTGGCCCTCTGCTCGGCAGCGGCGGCTTCGTCCCGCGCCTTGGCGCGTTCTTCCGCTGAGGCGTCTGCCATTCGCTTTTGGAAGTCGACGAAGTCCTGATCGGTCAGCGGCGTAGCTTGGGCTGGGGCTTGGTCAATCGCGGGCCGCCCAGCGGGCGCAGCGTCTGCCGGCCGCGCGGGGATATTGGCCGGGATGTTGCCGGGGGCATCGCCCGACCCGGTCTTCTTCTGACCGGCCAGATTGCCAGCCGCCGTCCCGAGTTCTCCGGCCTTCTGTGCATTTGCTTGCGCTTGTGCCGCCGCTGCTCCTGCCCTGTCGTCCTTGTTCACGTTGACCTGGAACTGTGCCGCCCCGATGGTCGCTTCGGAATTCAGCGCCTTGATGAAATCCTGCGTGCCCGGGTCGGCATTGATTGCCTTGGCCTTGCCCTGCGCAGCGCGGAGGATGCCGCCATCGACGGCGGTCGCTTCCGATTCCTGCTGCGACTTGCCGGCAATAATGTCACGGGTCTTGGCGATCGTGGCAGCATCGACGCCCCACGGCACACCATAGGCTTCTTCCCATGTCGATTGGCCATGGTCATCAAACTGGTAGTAGAGCTTGTACCGAGGGAACCGGCTCTTGTCGGTGCGCATCATCTCGACGTCGCGCCGCGTCCAGTCCGGGCTCATCTTGATCGCGATGTTCTCGACCGTGCGGCCCGGCGTGTGCTCGTCAGCGTAAGCTTGGGCCGTCTTCATCGCGTCGGCGCGCAGATAGTCGAGATTGTCGCCGACCGGGGGATAGTAGAGCTCGGGCGCCATCCTCATCAGGTTCGGAGATCCTGAGATGTTGCTCACCGCCCAGGTTTTCTTGATCCCGGCGATTGCCCGCGCCTTGGCCGCGCCAGCGTCGCCACCCGTGTCATAGAAGGCGTCGGTCGCCAGTTCCTTGTATTCGGCCAACAGTTCGGTCGGCTGCTGCGGCATGACGCCGGCGCCAGGCTCGCCACCGGGACCGGTGAAAGTGTCAAACGCGTTTGTCACGTCGCCGACGGATAGGCCCTTCAGGAATTTTTCGGCTTGGGGCTTCAGCACCTCCCGCGTGGCTTTGCTGGTAGGATCGGAACGGCGCAAGATTTCCTGTGCCGCATCCTCGCCAGTCATGCCGAGGTCATTCACGAAATGCCGGTAATCTGTCAGCTTCGTCTGCACATCACCGCCGGGAATGTTGCTGAAGGAAGTCGGCGCAATGCGTTCGACCGTGTCCGCCTGGGAGAGCGCCGAGGAGAGTTCAGGCGCCGTCTTGGCGGCAGCACCCTGGCGAAGCGTCGCTTGCAGCGGATCGGGGATGTATCCCGTTGCCTGCACATAGGTTGCGGCCGCCGCGCCGCGCTTCTCGGGAGGCACAGCCGCGACGAACTGGTTATAGGCCTTGTCGCCGATCTTTGCCTGATCGCTGTCGAAGCTGTTGATCGGCACCTTCTGGTTGGAGCCGATCGCGCTGATGATGGCATCGACACCCGCGTTGTCCTTGTTCTCCGTCTTCAGCATTTCGTAGAGCGTCGCCTGATCGCCCTCGTTCAACTTGCTGCTCAGGATCAGCGCAGGGTCGCGGATTTCACCAGTGCGAATGCCAAGTTCGATATGGTCTTTGTAGGCGCCATACTCGACCTTGGCCTGGGCAACATCGGCCGATTGCTTCTGACGAAAGGCGACATCGTCCTGATTTGCCAGCGCCAGCATGTCATCCGGCGACATGCCGGTGAAGCGCGGGTCCATCGGCGCGTTCGCGGTGCGCACCACAGCCTGGCCGACCGGCGCACTATCAAGCGCGTGGCGCGCCCACATCGGCAAGCTGTCGGAATGATGCGATGCACCCCAGGCGCGTTGCGGGCCTGTGTCGATGTGGATCGAGTTTCCGTAGACGCCTATGCCGCCGAAGCCCTGTGCGCGCGCCTCCTGAATAATCTGGATTTGCTCGGCCTGGGATTTTCCCCGGACATCGAGATCGAGCGCGTTGCCCTCGATGTGCTGCGAGGCCTTGGCACCGCCGGCACGTTCGTTGCGAGCAGCATCACGGAAACCCGACACGACAGGTAGCGAGAAGCCGAGGGAATTCTGCAGGCTCTTGAAGCGGCTGATCACCTCCGGGTGAACGCCCGTCATGTCAGGGACGGCAGAGACACGCCCTGTTGTATCGCCGAACACGATTGGCAGATCAGGCCCGGTGTGCTTCGGCGCGGCCGCTGCACCGCCGCCGCTGACTGGGCCGCCGTTGACTTGATTGGCGAAGTCGCCATCGCCCAATGTCTTCAGACCGGCCCACGTGCTGGAGAGCGCGCGGCGAATACCAGCCTTGACGTTCGCATCCGGTGACTTCAAATCGGTCAGCAGATCGCGGCCGGTGTTCTGCTTATAGTCGTTCTGTGCCAGCCACCAGTTGCCGATGTCCTGCGATCGTGCCGAGAAATCTGGCACGCCGGTTGCGTTCTTGATCCGATCCCACGTAGACGGCAGATCCTGATACCGGCCGGCAGCGATGCCCGAGCTACCATGCTGACCGGCCTTGGGGTGATCGGCAAAGCTGGCGAACTTCTCTCCGCCATTGATCACGTCATAGGCGCCGTCGCTTTCGGTGCCGGCGATGGTGTTGAGCAGCGCCGCGCCTTCCGGGGGAATGACGTCGGTCGCAACGATGTTTGCCGATGCGCCTTTGCCCGCGCCAGCCGGCGGGGCCATGCCGAATAGCCGGCGCAATTGGCCGGGATCACGAGCACTGATCGCCTGGGCGAGGGCCTTCGGTGTGGCCTGGTCCCAGCTTTCCAGCGTCGCCTGCTTTGCCAGCGGGCTAAGTGGGCTTGCGAGGATAGCCTTTCGCCCTTGCGCCTTATAGGCGTCGTACGATGCAGTGTCGTTCGGGTCCATCTGCAGAATGCTGCCGATGATGCCGTTCTGAATTTTCGTAGTCTCGAGCGTGGCATATTTCTGCTCTTGCTCGAACTGCGCCGACGCCGCGCTTCCCGACAGTTGCAGCCGCTTCGCCGGCAGCGAGGCGTCAAAAAAGCCTCGCTGGCTTTGCGGGACTTGCGCGCGATATTGATCCGCGATGTTGTCGAACAAGCCGGGCTTTGCGACCTTGCCGGTCGCTGGATCGATCTGGCCGACGATCGTATCGTGCAAGCCGGTGCCGTCGGCCGAGCCATTCCGAGCGGCTTCAGCCGCCTGGTTGGCAGTATCCGCATCCATGGCGTTCTCGACGGTGATCCGCTTGAAGCGGTCCATCTCGTCCTGGCGCTGCTGAATGCGATCGGCGACGGCCGTGACCTCGCCGCCGGCATCTTGCATGGCGCGGCCGACATCGCCGCCGCCCGGATATTGGACGACGTTGCCCGGATCGAGCCGACGTTCAGCGACTTGAAGAGGAATGGTTGCCATCTATCACGCCGCCAACGGGTTTTGAGCCATCTGGATTTTATTGATGCCGGAGAACAGATCGCCACCAGCCTTGAAAATGGACGACGTCACGGCCTGCTTGCCCTGAAACCGCGAGATTGACGCTTGCGTGTTCAGGTTGTTCTGGCGCAGCTGCGAATTGAATTGGATCGCCTTCAGGTCCAGCTGATTTTGTCGGGCATTGGCCGCCAGCACTTCGGTCGGAGAGCCGGCAACCGCCACACCCGAGGCGCCGGCCGCAGCGCGTGCCTGGGACGCAAGCAAGTCCTGCTTGTGCTTTTCCTGCGTCTGTTCGAACGCCGCTGCATTGGCGTCAGCTTGGGCCTGCTGTTCGTAAGCCTTGGCCTGCATCTCGGCCATCTGCTTCTGCTGCTGGCCTTCGACCAGCGCGCCGCCGACCGATAGGCCGAGGCCGATAAGGGCAATGGAGCACATGGGGTAAACCTACGGTTCGGCGTCAAAGGCAGGGGTGAAGGATCGGATCGTGCACGGGGTCGGGTTCGTGTGGCGAATCCTCACGCGGCCCTGACCTTCCCAGCTATCGTCGATCGGCACCTCGACGTTGCCGGTAAAGAGGTTTGCCTTGCCGTCAGGCGCAACGACGCTGGGCAGGCGCACGTTCTCCCACTTGCCGCGCATGAAGGATTGCACCGACAGCCCCGTGGTGTCCGTTTCCAGAACCGAGAGGATCACGCGAGCGACTTTCTTGCGACGGCCAATGATCGAGCCATCCTTCCCGCCTACGTCCAGTTCGAGCGTGTCCGCTTCAGCATCGAACGGCAGGCCGACTTGCCATTTAGCCGCGGTGACGCCGTCGGGCAGCGTGACTTGACCCGTGCCGACAGTCAGCCCGGTATAGACCTTGCCATCGGCCAGCACGTCGACCACCTGGCCATTGAGGTGTGCAAGGCCGGAGACAGTGCCCACGGCCGCCCCTGAATAGGTCAGGCCGCAGTCGACTGCGAAGGCATCGACCAGATTGCCGTATTCGAACGGCGGCTGCATGATTTCGATGTAACGTTTCGTTACACCGCCGATGGTGCGCTTCACGATCAGCCAGATGTCATCGACGCCGTCTTGGCCCGGCGTCACGCAGGCGCTTTCTACCTGCGCCCAGCCGGAGCCGGTAAAGGTGCCGCCGATCTGGTGGCGGTGCATCCCGCGCACGTCTTGCGATGGCTGATGGGTGTAGCCGCAGATTTCGCCGGTATCGACCGGGAACCAGATCACCGGGTCCGGGTCGGTTTGATAGGCAAGTTCGATGACGCCCTTTTTCGGCAGGTGCTCGGAAATCTGTCCGATGTCATCCGATGTGAATTTGTTCGTCGCCACCTGTGTCAGTTCAGCGATCGCCTTGCGCGAGCGCGTCACGTAGATAAACGATTGGCCGGCATCAACCGGCCTGATCTTGGCACATCCGAAAGTGCGCGAGCGCCGGTTCTTGAAGGACGACGGCGTCAGCGCTTCATCGACGCCGGAGCCCGACAGCGCGCGGACGCCGCCCGAGGTACCGATCATCAAGGCGCCATCCGATTCCGCGATCCACTGGATGTCGTTCGCCTGGCCGCCGCCGGCTTGCAGGAATTCCAGCGCGTCATCGTCTTTTTCGCCGAGCGCGAAGTTATCGAAGTCGCCCGTCTTTGAAGCATAGACGGAGAAGCGCCGGCTGAAGGCCAGCCGCTCCTCATAGAGTGAACCGCTCTCGACATACTTGCCGGGGACGAACGTGCCGAGCCGCCAACGGGTGATCGGAGACAGGTCGGGCAGCGCGTGGCCATACATCCTGACGACGACGACCGTTGTGCTGGTGCGGCTTGTGATCTTCGCCCAGCGCCAAACGTTGTCACCGCCGAGCAGGCGGATTGAGCGGCCAACGTCGGTTGTCTGAAACCCCGTCCCACCGTTGATGCCGACGATCGACGACGCAGTCAGATTGAACGGCGTCATGGTGTCGCCATTCTCGGCCATGGCGATTTCTGCAAGGCTTGTCACACTGGCGTCGCCGCCGCCACCGCCTGAGAACGCAAACTTGTAATACAGGTATGTGGTCGCGTTCTGGAACTCGAAGAAGCGCACTTCCGAGCCTGACCACCCCGTCTCACCAGCGTGACTATCGAGCGTCGTATAATTGATGCCGTCGTTCGACCCCGACAGCGTCCATTGCGTCGCCATATCGCCGTTCGAAGCAACGTTGTCGGAAGCAGCCAGCCAGTAGGCGTTGACGGCTCTGCCCTGTCCGGCCGGGAACTGATACTGCAAGAAGCCGCTGCTGCCGCCGGTGATTTTGATCTGTTGCGTGATATCACGATCGAACACCTTGTAGGAGTTGGTGCCCGTGCCATCGTCGGTCACCGTGCCGCTCGGCGCCGTCCATGACGTCATTTGCGGCGTTACATGGCCCGTGTTTGCCGGCGTCAGCGTGGTTGCAGTGGTGTTGACGTCGTCATAGGGGCCATCGAGAAACTGGAAATCCGTTAGCGTCCAAGTCGTGTGCGCCGTCCGGGTCAGCACCTTCGGCGGGTAGTTCGCATGCGTGATCCACATTTGGTCGGCGGACTGCACATAGTCGAGCTCGAACAGGTCCGGTTCGAGATAGGGCGTTACCACCTCCACCCCGACCGCGACGCCCTAGGCATAGACGCGGATGTAGAGGTCGCCGAATTCCAGCATGTAAGCCTGGTCGGACGAGAAGATGAAAGGGATGCTGCGTGTCTCTTTCGCCGAGGTCTTCACCTCCGCGCAGAAATAGGTGCCACCGCGCTTGCGGATGCCGCCATGTGGCAGGGTCACGAAGTTCTGGCACAGCGCCAGCGCCGCGCGGTAGAGGTCCAGCGAGGCGCGGGCATGCAAGCGAGGGCTGATCTCGCCACGGACGAAGGTATCTTGGACCGGATAGAGCGTGGCCATCAGCGCTATGCCCTCCAATCGCCACGGGCTTGCGCCCAGGACGTCGTCGAAAGCTTTCCGCCGCGTTGGATGGCCTGCGCATTGAAAGCCGCGTCCAGCGCCCTGTCATAGGCCGCGCGAGCAACGTCGATCATGCCGGACTTGTGGGTCAGCGGATGCGCCACCTTGATGGCGAGCGCCGCGACCACGACTTCGGTAAACAAGGCGTCCCAGTCGTTCGGGTCGGTTAGGTTCGCGATGTAGCGAATGATGCGCGGTCCCGACAGGTTGGTGTAGATCAGGCCGGCCTCTTGCCGCCACGAGATCGGCACGCCATCCGGTTCCCCATTGTCGGTCAGCGGCAGCGGCCGCAGGCAGTCAGCCGGAAGCTCGTATGACCAGCGCATCGTGCAGTCACCGGTGCCCGTGTCGGCGCCGACCACTGACGCGCGCAGGATGGCGAAGACCCAGGCGTATTTCGTCAACTCGGCTTCGCACGTCAGATCGAAATGCAGGTTGAGCAGGCGTGCAGCCTTGACGTCCTGATCGAGGCTATCAATCGGCGCCTCATCGAGGACCGCGAGCGCCATGTTGGCAACGTCGAGCGGCGTCGTCGCCATGGTCAGCGCTTCATCTGCGAAGCGGCAAGGACGCTCAGATAGCTCGGATCACGCCGAGGCCGGCCAAAGCTGTCATAGACGATGACGGCAGGGTTCGGCGCCAGGCGCAAGGCATGCTCACGGAACTGCCGGCGCACCGCTTCCGCGCGCGTCTCTTTCGGGTTTCGCTTGGTGGGAATGATCATGTGAGCCTCACAAACGGGAAAGAGGCGCGGAGCCGAAGCCCCGCGCCGTGCCTATGATCAGGCTTCGGTGGTCTTGACCGCGATGAACGTCATGTTCTTGACGCTCGACGCGGTGCGGCTCCAGTTAGCCGCCAGCGCATATTCAGCGTCGGTAGCAAACTCGCCGGCCGTGGAGGCATCGAGCCAACGCGTGCCGGGGACGTGCGGGACGAAGTGGCAACGTCCGACCATCTCGGTAACACCGCCGCCGTGGCCCTGGCGGGGCTTGCGGTCGAATTCCAGCGGACCGCCTTCCGTGTTGACCGGAAGCTCGTTCCACAGGATCGCCTTATCCTTGAACATGAACGCCGTGTAGACGTTCGATGCCACCGGGATATCGTCATCGACGATGCAGCGCAGGCCCATGTAGTAGGGAAGCAGCATCTTTCCCTGTTCGGCCGACGGGATGAAGTCGATCAGGTTCTTCTTCTTGAGAGCCTTCATCTGCTTCGAATGCATCCACCAGGTGCGGAACGTGTCGGCCTTGTCGCCCATGAGATAGGCGGCATCGATCGCGTCGGTTTCGGTGATGGATGCGCCCGTCGTCAGCACAAGGTCGCTGCCGTTGGTCACAATGTTGTCCGCGATCACACCCTTGAGGATGCCGAGCAGGGTCAGCTTATTGGCGCGCTGCCAATAGTCGGTCTGACGCTGCACGATGATCTTCTGAGGGTCGGAGCCGGCCAGGATGCTGGTCAGGTCCGGGATGCCCCAGGCGTTGGCACGAACGGCGCGGGCCGCGACTTCACGGCGCGAACCGATCTTCTTCATCTCGATGCTGTCGGTCGGATCGTCGTTGACGGGTTCCGACGGATCGTTGCCGAGATCCTTCCAGCCGGGCATATCGACCTGTCGGCCGCCCATGCTCAGCTTTGCCGAGATGGTCGGGTCCGAATAGAGGATGCCGGCCTGGTAGATTTCGAGGGACTGCACATGCTCCTCGAAGGAGTACTGCGCATAGACGGACGGGACGATCGAGTTCGCAATGCGGGTATAGGCGTCAGCCATTTTATTTCATTCCTTCAAGCAATGCGGAGCGGTGTCGGTCCCCGTCAGCGGGGATTGCTGGACACCCAGAGATCCGGGTTTTCACCGGCCTCGCGGGCAAGCCGCTTCGCGCGTTCAGGGTCGCTTTTGACGAGGGCTGAAATCGCCGAGATATTGCGTTCGCCGGCCGCGTTGCGCTTGAACGGGTTTTCCCCGCCGTGCGCTGCGCCGCCTTCGATCGTGTCTTCCTTGAACATCGCCTCGCCGACCGCATGGAAAGCCCGTGCGATCTGAGGATCGGTCAGCGTGCCGTCAGGCAGAAGGATGCCCTTCGCCTTGTAGGCGTCGACCAGGCCAAGCTTCTTCAGCGCGCGGTTGGAAACTTCGAGCTTTTGCTTGAAGCCGTCGCTTTCCACCGGTCCCCAGTCCTTCACGAGTTCGGTGTGCGTGCTCTCGACCTGCTTGGCGAGTTCGGCTTGCGCCGCCTTCGCCTGCTCGGCCACATAGCCCACGTACTTATCGTGATAGGCCTGCGCCACCTTCGGCGTTGCGCCCGCATCGACCGCCCATTGCTTGGCCGCCGTTGCGAGTTCCGCCGAATAGGGGACGTTCTCAGGAAGCCCTTCCGGGCGCTTGAATTCCAGCTTGTCAGGCGATGTTACCGGCCGCATCGTCTCGGGAAGCTTGGAGTTGAATTTCTCCCACTCCTCCGCCGCTGCGTCGGCTGCGGGAACGCGCAGGCTCTCGCCCTGCATTCGTTCGAGTTCCGCATAGGAAGACAGCACCTTATCGATGCCGCTTTCCGGCTTGGTCCAGCCCTTGTTCTCAGCGAGCTTGCGGTTGCCTTCGGAAAGACCGTCAAACCAACTTTTGCCGGCTTCGGTGGTGGACCCGTTTTCCACCGTTGCCGCTGGCTTCTCCAGGTTGCCCGCCGGCGTTTCCGCCACGGACCCAGCTGCTGCCAAATCTGTCATGAGAGAATGTTCCTTCGATTGGGCGGCTCACCCAGCCGCAGGGCCGTTAGACGTTGTCGCCCCAGTTTTCATGCAGGAGCGTGATGGTGCCGGTGATCGCCAGCACGCCGTCGGCATCGATGTCGGTGCCGGTGGCGAAGGCGAGGTTCAGGAAGAGGTCAACGGCGGTTGTGGTGCCGTCGAGCGTGGCAGCAGCAACCACATCAGCCGTCGATGCCGTCGACAGTGCTGCAGCGGCCCCGTCCAGCGTGCGAGCCGTCGAGGCGATGACGTTGACCATCGTGCCGGCCAGCGTGGCGCTGGACGCCGCAGCGGAGCCAAGGGACCATGTCAGCGCAGCGTTGTCATTGATCGTGCTGGCGCGAACGCCGAGAACGGCAAACTGCAGCCTTGCGGTGCCGCCCTTGATGCGGACCTTACCGTCGAGGAAGTCGAAGATCTTGAGCGAGGCATAAGCCAGAGCGTCGGTAACCGGCACCTGCATGCCGTTGAAGGTAAAGACGGTCCGATAGGTGCCGCCTCCGCCTGTGGTCTCAGCCTTCAGGCCGGCGACCGGGGGATGAGTGCCAGCTTCACGCGCAGCGGCGCGCGCAAGGGTTCGCGGAAGTCCACGTGCCATAACAATATTCCTTCATTCTGGGGAGGGATTGATCGGCTGGACCCGCCGCGGGCAGAAACTACTGTTCGAGTCGCGCAGCGCGTTCGAGCGCGATCAACTGATCATCGGTCAGCGTCAGGAATCGCATGATGTGCTGCACGACTTCAGCCCGGGCATTCGACAGAGCGCTGTGGAGTTCGAAGCCGTGCGGCGACTTGGTGTCTGCCATCCACTGGCCGTATGAAGGCCGGCGGTAATAGCCAACCGTCGCGACCAGATCGGCCAGCACCATTTCGCCCTCTTGCCCGGAGAAGACGCGGAGATAAGCCTTGGTCAGCGCGTCCTGTGCCTTGGCAGGGCCGCCGGCTTGCTTGGAGTAAGCGAAGCGCTTCTCGGTCATTGCTGCGCACCCTGCGGAGCGGCTTGCCCGCCTTGCGGCATCATGCCTTGCAGTTGATCGAGTAGACCGCTGTCACGCGCCTGCACCGCTGCTGGCACCGCGTCCTTGGCGACACTGGCCGCTGCTGCAATGCCCGCCATGCCTTTCTGCGCTTGCGCGGCTTTGGCCTTGGTATCGCGGATGGCGGCGATATCGTCCTGGCTGCGGAAGATGCGTTGCGGGCTGCGGCCGGCGCCGTGGATGACGCGCAGCGCTTCCTCGCCGTCGATCGTGTCCATCACTTCCGGCTGGAACTGTGCGATCTGGCCGGCGGCTTGAAGCACCTGCATCGTGTCTTTCGCCTCGGCGGAGCGACGCAGCACGTCGAGCGGGCTGGTGAAGGTCGGACGCACCTGCTTGCCGGCCAAGCTCTCAGGCGGCAGGAAGCGGCTGTCCTGATCGTAGAGGCCCTTGTCTTCGAGAATGCCGAGTTCGCGATCGAGGTTCGTCGCAAAGCCGGCCTGGATGATCGAGCCCGAGGGACCGAGCAGCGATGCCTTCTCCTCGTTTCGGATCAGCGCTTCAGTTGCCGTCATCTGCGGGTTTTGCACGAGCACCTGAAACAGGTTCACGAACATCATATCCCGGACTTCATCGGCGCGCGTCTTGGCATAGTCGAATGCGAATGTCGGATTGGCGCCGGTGTTGATCGGCACAATTTGCGGCCGGCCCTGGTTGTCCAGCACGCCTTCATAATTCTGGCCGGGATTGAGCACCGGGATAAAGTCAAGGCGCGCGGCCGAAGCCGTCGGCGGATCAGTGATCTGTTGCAGTGCGCGGAGACCAGAGCGCCGCACCGCGTTCTCTTCCTTCACCGTCACCAGCGCCTCGATGGTCGGCGAGATGCCGTAAGGATCGCTTTCGTAGCGGCGCCAGCTGAATGTCGAGACTGGGAAGGTGCGAAAGCCGCTTTCCTTCACGATTGTCTCTTCCTCCTCGACCAAGTGGTAGGAGGCGAAGGCCGTGTCGAGATAGTCGTATCGGCCGGCGAGATTGTACATCTTGCGCTCATCGCGCGGCTGGATGCACTGGATGAGCGAGATCTTCGTGTCGCACTTCGTCGGATCGTCGACCAGCGTCTTGATCTTGGGCGGCAGTTTCTCATAGCCAAGCAGCTGCGCAGCCTGGCGCGCGGTGCGCTCATACCGACGATGGAAGGTGTCGACAATGCCCCAGCGGTTGCGCGACAGATAGCCCTCGACCACCGGAATGGACGCGTAGCGGATCAGGGTCGAGCCGAAGCCCTCTTCAGCGTAGAGATAGGCCGGCCCATAGCGGACCACGTTGCGCAGGCAGGCCTGTGTCGCTGGCACAAAGTTCGAGTTCGCCGAGTAGCGCAGCGAGAACAGGAAGTCGCGCAGGCTTTCGGCCCATTCCTTTTCGTCGTCGGTTTCTTCGTCGTTCATAGCGGCGGTCGACAGACCATGCCACTTTTCCGATTGGGGGATGATCAGGCTCTCCAGACCAGCAGCGAGCCGGTTGGCAGCGCTGTTGATCGTGTTTGCATAGACCCGAGAGCCGCGACGCTCTTGACGCTCTGCCTGGCTGTCACGACCGGGGACAGACGTACGCCGGCCGCTCCAGACGTCGGGCGCATCGGGGTCGCAGAATTCCGCGACTTGCTCCCACACCGTCTCATAGGCCGAGCGCTCAGTCTCAAGGTCGGACTGGCGAGACAGGATATCGTGCGCGCGGGAATCGCTCATTCAGGTCTTCCGCTTGATGCGATGTGCAATGGCGCGCCAGATCGCCCAGGCGCGGCCGGCACGATCGCGGAACGTTCGTTTCATCGCGCCCATGGTCAGACGCCCAGCAGAACGCGCTTCTGCCCCACGAGGGCAGTCGGATCGAGATCGGTCTTGACCGTGTTGGCCGTGCCGTCATTGGTCTTGAGCGCAGCCTGGACAGCGTCGGCGCGTGCTTGCACGTCCTTGTCCTGCGCGGTCGGCGTCGGCGGCAACGGCTTCAGCTCAGGCGGCTTCTGAAATAGGCACATCGTTGGCTCCTTCCGAGGTTGATTGCAGGGATTGCCTCGAATGACTCGCAATCCGATTGTCGGTTGCGTACATAAGGTGTGTCGCTAGCCACTGAACGGGCGCTGGCGCTTGAGAGTGTCGATCGTGCTCCCGCCCCGCGGGAGCTATAAGATGGACATTGAAATCACCCAATCGACTGTCATCGGCATACCGGCTTATGAGGGCCACTGTCAGTCAGAATTCCGAAATGCACTGTTGCGGAAGATGAGCGCGGAGGATTTCGCGCTGATTGCACGAGATTTGCATCCGGTGGCCATGCCGCTGAGAATGCCGCTTGTAACCCCCGACGTGCCGATTGAAGCCGTCTACTTTATCGAGCGAGGCATTGCATCCATTGTTGCCCGCACGTCCGGTGGACGCGAGGCCGAGATCGGATTCATCGGCTATGAAGGAATGACTGGGACTTCGCTGGTGATGGACGACGACCGCTCGCCACTTGCCTGTTTTGCGCAACTTGAAGGCCAAGCGATGCGGATCGACGCACGCAGGTTCACCGATGCCCTTAGGGCCAGCCCCACATTGCGATTATTCCTGTTAGGCTTCGTCAATTCTCTTCAGGTCCAGACCGGGTGCACCGCGCTTGTCAATGTTCGCGCGAGGTTAGCGCCTCGTTTGGCACGGTGGTTGCTGATGTGCGACGACCGTGTGGCCGGCGTGCGGTTTTCCATTACGCACGAGTTTCTCGCCATTATGTTGGGGGTAAGACGGCCAGGCGTTACGGTTGCCCTTCAGGGACTGGAAGGTCTTGGCCTGATCCGGTCGCGCCGTAATCAGGTCATCATAGTGGATCGCCCTGGACTGATTGCGCTAGCCAATGGCGGATATGGTGTGCCGGAAGCCGAGTATGTGAGACTTCTCGGAGAAATAGGTTAAGCGTTGAACGCCCTGGATCGGTGGATAGACCGGACTAGATAAACGCGCGGCGCTGCTATCTCCACGTCTCCCTTGTCCAATCGAACAGGATGAAATCTTCGCCGCCCTTGCCGTAGGCAGGTAAGCGGCAGCGTTCCGTTGCGCCGAGGCGATGCAGCCAGCGCAGCGCCAGGTCATTCGATGCCGAGGCCCGAGCCTCGACCCGCCATGCACCTTGCGCAGCGACGTCAGGGCCGAGCACCTGCCAGAAGAATTGCGTTATCCGAGGAACGCAGCGCTTCATGCGCCGAGTGCCCCATGACCAGGCGATCCAGAGGCCAGACCGCAGTTCCGCCGCGCCGAAGGCTGCTTCCGGGTTGCCGTCGATCTCGACCACATAGGCCGGCCCCTGCATGGCATGCAGCGCCAGCGATTCCGGCGACCACTCGTCGAGCTGACAGTCGATCTCTGCCCTGTCTTCCGGCCGAAGGTTTGCGGCGATGTAGGACAGGTCGCGGATGTTGCCACCAACGATACGAACAGTCATGCTTGCGGAAGCATCTTAGTTGAAGGTTCCATGCGACGCCTTGTGATCGACTTCACACCAGAAGAATTCCTCAAGGCGGACGAATACTGTCGGGAGAGCAGGCGATTCGACCTTCGAAAATTTCCCAATCAAGAGCTTTACGATCCAATTGTCCGCGCCGAGTTCATTGACCTTGGGAGACCCAACAAGGGCTACTTCTTGACCGTTCGTTATCTGTTGATAAGTGGAACAGTGGTCGAATGTGACAGCCCTCCCAGTTCCTAGCCGCGCCGGGCACGACCAGTTTCGTTCCCAGAAAACTCACCGGTAGTCAGCGAGCGGATCACTCTGGCTGCCAATTAACTGCTTAGCCTCGATAGGCTCAATCTCGTCGACATCACTGAACGGAGAACCGAGCGGCTTGCCGGGCTCACGCACGGCGGGCCGCTCTTGAAGCACCATGCCGCTGGCCACGTCGATCAGGACATAGTTGCCTGTCCCAGGGCTGAAACGTTGGACGCGAGCGCTCATCGATACCCTGCCAGCGGATCGGATTGCACGTTGCTGCGGCGAGCAGCCTTGAACTCAGCAGGATCGACCAACGCTTCACGGATCATCATGACGCCGTAGCGCGTCGCCGACATCAGATCGTCCCGCAGCTTTACGACTTCGCCGTCTTTGCGGTGGTACAGCCTGAATTCCTCGAACCAATCGAGCAAGGTGTTAAAGACCCGAAGACGGCCCGACTGCATCCTATCGAGCATGTCCATCAGGCCCGCCTCGACGGAGACGGACTTGTCTGGGAACTGCGCCCAGGTCGGCAGCATGTTCAGCCCAGCATCGGCATATTGCTTGGCTAGCGCTACGCCCGCACCTTCCAGCGTGTCGCGTCGCCCGTCCTTCGGCCATGACCACGGCAACCATGCGCCCCACGGCTTGAGCGTGATGGCCTGCATGGCTGGCGTCTGTTGCGATGCGCGATGCGCCTTGGTGACATAGATCACGTCGGCCTCAGTATCCCATGCCAATTCGACCGCGGCTGAAGGATGGTCCCATCCGAAGTCGAGAGCGCCGAGACGCGGCCAGAAGCGTGGCAGGGGGAACGGCTCACAGCCCACGATCTCCTCACCAACAGGGAAGATGCGCCCAGAGCCCAGCACCGGGATGCCTTTTGCCCTGGCTTCACGCTCATGCTCAGGATAGGCGGCGATGATCTCAGCGCGCTGCGCAGGCGTGTAGTGCTCGGCATCATCGATGGTCATGAAGGTGACGTGACGGCTCATTGCTTGCTCTTCACCATGTGGTTGACCTGATCGGCCGTGAGGAACATCAGCACCACTTCAGACATGCCGAGCAGCGGCGTGAAGGTTATCATCGTGATGCCGCCGGTTGCGTTCGTACGCGTCAGACCTTCGCTGTAGATATCCGGGGGCGGCTCCTCATCGAACCACACACCGTCAAGCGTCGGCCCCTGCCACTTCTCCCGGCCCTTCTCGTAGGATTTGAAGCCGAGGATCGAGCGACCGGACTGGACGTCACCACCACCGCCATGCTTGACCACTATGCTATCAAGCGCATTAGGAATGCCGCGCGCCAGATAGGTTTCGGCGAACGCGTCACCCGGGATCATGCCGGTTCCCCAAGCGTCTTTGCGCTCAGGCTGACCGATCAGCATCTTTTGCACAGTGTCGCGTGTGGATTCGCCGGTGAGACCAGCAGCCCACATCGCCACCGGCTTGTCGAAAACCTTGCCCTTCCACCAGTCAGGATATCGCCCGGTGAGATGCATTGCCCATTCAGCGCCGCCGGCCAGCGTCTTACCCAACTGGTTGCCGGCCATGAACAGCCGCTCACGATTGGTTGCGCCGGCTTCGTGGAATTGGCGCTGCTTGGAATATGGCTGATAGCCGAGGAGCCTATTCCTCGCCTTCCGCCTTGCCCGCTCCTCCAGGAGCTGCGCCAGTTCCTGCTTTTCCGAGTAGCTCAGCGATGCGAGCATCTATCGCCTCTTCCGATACCGTGTTCAGCGTGCCCGCGACATTCAGGTCCAGCTTCTCGCCATACTTCTTCGGATCCAGCTTGGCCGCCGCCCACTTGCGCGTGTCGACGCGGAGCTTCGAGCGCTGGACGTGCTCGGAGTTGAACGCCTCATAGGTCGATCCGTCGGGATTGGTCTTCGTCGAATAGTCCTGCGACCCGTCGTCGGCGATCTCGATTGTTTCGTCGAAGAGCTCGTCAGCCTGAATCGCGCGGGCGCACGCGTACTGGTCGCGAAACGCCTGGTGGACGGCGAGCCACCGACAGACCGTTGCCTTATCGGGCATATCGTCAGCAAGGCAGATTTTGCGGAGGCTCTTGCCGTCGGCGAGGAGTTCGCAAATCTTGTCTGCCATCGCTGGCGAATAGTCCGTCGGTCGCGCCATCGCGTGTTAGCTCACTCTGCCGGCTTATCGGGATCGGCAGGCGGATCAGCCGCAGGATCGTCAGCGACGGGCTTTTCCTTCGCCTTGACGCGCTTGTCCTTCGGTTCGGCCTTGGCAACGCCAACACCACGCTCACCGGTGCCGGGCGTGCCTTCAGGGAAGCCGAAGCCGGCAACCGGGCTGACAGGACCGCCGCGAACCATGCCGATCAGAACGCCGTCGGCGACCTTCTCGACCTTGCCGAAGCTTACCTGCGGCGCGGCACCCTCGATCTGGGCGATGTTCGAGACGACCTCCTGGCCGTCATCGTTCGGAATGATGGTTGCATATCGTGTAGACATTTCTCATTCTCCGTTGGGTAGGTAATTGACGGTGCGCCCGACATGGCGAATGCGAAGTACTACGTCTTCAAAGACGGTGATCGCTGGAAGGTCCGCTATGACGGAGAGGAATACCCGTACGTTTCGAATGTTGCCGCCGTCGTGGCGGCAATCAAAGGGGCGAAAGCAGCCGCGTCGCGTGGCCACGACGCAGAGGTCCTTGTCCAAGGTATCGACGACAAGTGGCGTACCGAGTGGCCGAGTGAGTAAAAGATCGGCGCTCTAGCTTCCCCGGTCCAAGGTTGCGGCCTTGCCCCGTCGGGCTCTTCTCAGGATCGAGCGAAAGGCTTTGGTTGCGTAGCCGAGATCAGCGCTGAAAAGTCGGGGCACGGCTTGGTCAACGTTAACCAATTGCCGCAGGGAAATGGATCTATCGAGCGTCTGCTTCGTTGTGGTGAATGGCCACCGTTCAACCGAATGATGAACTTCGCCGCCGCCATCGCCAGCGGGTATTGAAGGGCGCTGCTATAATTACCGGCATCCAGAATTCAGAAATCAGCTGCTCGATCAAAAATCAGCATGACGACGGTGCCGAACTTCGAGTCGCGGCGGATGCGCGAGTGCCAGAGCACTTTCTGCTTTATGTACCGACGGATGGCGTTGCCTATCGTTGCGAGGTTCGGTGGCGGCGCAACGATCGCGTCGGGGTAAAGTTCACCGGCACCGAGCCAAAGCCAAAACTGCATTACGGCTGAGGATATGACTTCTTCCGGGGTCAGGGTGGCGATTGTGCCCCTCATCGCCCCGGCGGGTGACTGTGAAAGCCCCGCGCAGACAGGCGTATCGCCAAATCAGATCGTAGGAACCTATTCCTTTTTGGCGATCTTTGCAACAGGCCCGGAGGCAACAACCTTGCCGCCGAACATGTCCAGCAGGACGCGCACGCTGTTGACACTTTTGGCCGTCAACATCTCCCCGTCGGCGCCGGTGAAGACCCCTTCCATGACCTTCACACCTTCGCCCGGTTTCAACCGCAGCCCATGCTCACGCATCTTGTCGAAGACGCCTTTCTCCTCCGCATCGCGGATGCCCTTGATGTCCTCGCCAGAGATCGGCACCGGCTTGCCTTCGATGTCGCAGAGCACGCCGTTACGGACCAGGCCATCGCAACTGTTAAGGGCTCCCCACTTCACGTCGTGAGCCGGCGTGAAGACGTAGCCGAGGAACAGCGGGAAGTTCTTCACGAGCCAAGCCTTGGTCCGGTGATGCCGGTACTCGTGGCGGTACTGCGGGATGTAGACCGGGATTCCCAGGCGTTGCATCTCGGTAACGGCGCGGTACTCGCCGCCGGGCTTCGTCTGTACCGCCAGCCAGGCGGGCAGCTTAGTCTTCGTCTGTGCGTTCATGGTGCAGGTCCTCGCTGGTCGGCTCGTTGTCCATTGTTGGCGTCATCCGCTACGCTCCATCGGTCGCCCTCTTAGGGCTCCCATAATCCCGGCCCCCTTCCCCTCCAGACACACTTCGCCCGTCCAGGACGAAGCGTGACGCGATTCCGTGCCAGGTGGGACGGGGTCTCGCGCACATCTGGATACGTGATTGCCTCTTTGAGGCTCGAGCCGGGGTTACCCTGTCGGCCCTACACGCGCATCGCTTGGCAGCGGCACCCCTCGAAGACCATCCAGACGATCAGGGAGAGGCTGCACCTCCTTTCGGGGTGCGTCCTGTGTGAGTAAGGGTGCCTCTGCGATCGGGTCCGGTCTCGTATCCCGGTAATCCCCGCCACGGTCGCCGTGGTCTCAGTGCAGAATATGTTGTCGCTGTTATCGGCGCGACGCACGGCTTTACCAGACCGCTTCCCGGAGGCAGGCTCAGGCAAATACGCCGCCGCTTGCATCGGCCATTGGCACCTTTCGGCCTTGAGTTTTCTACAAGGTCGCCTCCCGCAGAAAGTTGGACACGAGGCGCTGCACGGCAAAGATGCCGTCTCTCAGATGCACGTCGTTCAAGTCGTCACCGACGAGAGGCGGCATCAGGTAGGGAATGTCGGCCTGATAGGCGAAATATTCCCCCGTGCCGATCCCGCCATATTGAGGCAGTGGCTTGTCGTTGTCGGTCAGGATTGCGCGGCGTGCTTTCACAGTGCGCGACACCGCCAGGACATTGGAGGCCGAGAAGCACACCAGCACGCCGTCGTTGCGGTGCAGGGACTTGACCGCCGAACGAAGCGTTAGGCCTGTGGCATATCCCTCGCACAGCCAGGTGAATGCGCCGCTGGCGATGCGGTGGTGAGCTTGCTCCATCTCACCGCCAGCAAGGAATTTTTTTGTCCCGTCTTCCCAGATTAGTTGCAGGCTCGACACCCGAGCGCCGATCCGGGCGGGAATCAGAAGCGCTCGTTCGCCGCCGCCGTCCGGCATGAGGTAGGCGCCATATTCCCCACCGATCTCCCGCACGGAAGCGGCAGCGATCACCAGTGCCCGCTCATGAGGGAAGCCCTTGCCCGCCAGGTAAGGATGCTGCGCCGGTGAAGCGCGACCGATCATCGCCATAGCCTTGTCGGCCGCCGTGATTGCGCGCTGGCGCTTCTTCTGGTTTGCGACCTTGATTCTTTGGGAAATCTCGCGCCGCTCGGCCGTGGAGAATGCCTCCTTCAGGCCGACCGTCACCTTTTCACCCGTCTGCCAGTTCCACGCCGTCACATGCATATCGTTGACGATCAGGCGGCCGTCACCTTTGCCCGACTTTCCCGACATCGTGTCCGTTTTCAGCCAGCGACCGAAACCGGCGATCTTTGGCGGGAGGATGCCGACTTGATCGCATGCCGAGGTGATCGCTTCATCGACCGTCATGCTGCCTTCCTCGACTTGCGGAAGCGCTTCGTCTCGCGATCGATCAACCCGTACTCATCGGGATGGACAGTGCTATGCTGGCATGCCGCATCGTAGAGCCCATAAGGCAGCTTGCTGCCCGGGTAGATGCCCGCCCAGATTCCGTATGCCCATTTCCGAGACGCATCTTCGCCGCGACGACCGTTGGCGAAGCAATAGGCCAACGCCGCGTTCCAAATCGCACGGGGGTTGCCGAGGCAGGCGACGCGCAGGCCCTTGCGCGGAGTGAAAGCATGCCGGTCGCTCAGGTCGAAATCGATCAGCGTTCCTTCAACGGTCTTGATCTCACCCCGGCGAGGCCGTTCCCACCCGCAGGAGAAACAAGCGATCGCCAGCGGCTCCAGCTGGAAGCCGCACCCGCCGCAGAAGTGCTTTGTCTTGACGCGCTCTACAGGCTCCCGCACTTCGCTGTCCTGCTTTTGCGCGGAGGACAGACTGTCAACGCCATATTCGTAGAGCCAGGCGGTTTGTTCAGCGAAGGCAATGCTGTTTCCCGAATGATCGAGCCACAGCCCGAATTCTTTGCCGTCCGCGATCCGCATCACCCGGCCCATTTCTTGGATGTGCGATGAGAAGGACTTGCGATATGGCCGGCAGGATATGCCGCACAGCACGTCGGGAACGTCGAAACCCTTGGTCAGCACCGCACACGACACGAGGCCGTGAATTGCACTGTCAGGCTTGCGAAACTCTTCAATCTTTTCGCGCCGCTCACTATCCGACGCGTCGAGATAGGAAAGCTGCTGAAAGTTGTAACCAGCGTCGGCGAACTGCTGGCAAAGCTCGGCACCGTGCGCGACCGATGGCGAGAAGACGATTGTTTTGACCGGCCGCCCGAAAAACTTCTGGGTCTGTTCGATCCAAGTCTGCACGACATCGCCAATGATGGTGATGCCGCGCTCGCCAGCGTCGTCTTCGTCGTACTCGCCTGTGAATTTCTTTTTGGCGCCGACCATGTCTGGCGAAACGCAGGCTTTGACCCGAAGCGGCGTCAGCCATTTTTCGCGCAGTAGCTGGTTGACAGTCGCGCCGTTGACGAGCCCGTCCCAGTGGTCCGCCATGCCGGCCGTGAAGGGCGTCGCGGTCAAGCCGATGACCTTGGCCTTTTGCGCGCGCTCGATCAGGTCAAGGATCGCTTGGTATTCGCAATGCGCTTCGTCAACGACGATCAGATCTGGCAGCGCGCTATCTTCGTAGATACGGCGTGCGACGGTTTGCGCGGAAGCGAGCTGCACTGGCTTCTCTGGCGCCGTCAGCCAGTGGTCAGCCTGGATGACGCCGTGGTCAATGCCGTACTTCCCGAACCGCACGCTGGTCTGGTCGATCAGGTTCACCCGATCGACGATGAACCATGCCGTTGCTCTCTTGGTCTGGCTTTGCTGGATGATATGCGCCGCGCACTCGGTCTTGCCGAACGCGGTTGGCGCTACCAGGATTTGCCGACGCGCACCGGTGCGGATGCCCTCGCGGAGACGTTCCACCGCGCTGATCTGGTGTGGCCGCAGGATGATTTCTTCGTGGATCGGAAGAAGCGCGTTCATGCAGCTGCCCTCGGCGCTTCGTCGATCATGCGCCCGCATGTCGTCAGGAACCACGACCAGTCGATATCGGTGACGCCGGCCGGCTTGGTCTTGCCCAGGTAGCGCGCGAACTGCTCTGCCCATTCCCGAGGCGTGCAGCTATCATATTCGATGATTGCCGCTCGTTCCTCGAAGGCCACGTTCTCATCCGACTTGAGATACTCGGCGATCGCCTTGGCGTTTTTGGCGATGTAGACGCCGGCAGACGCAGGTAGCTTCTGCCTGTTCACGACGCGAAGAGTATTTCCTTCGAGCACGATGTTCGCGCCGAAGGACCGGACTCGGTCGACAAGATCGGTGACGCTAGACATTGAGCGTGATGACCTCGTCGTTGGCGGGTTCGACCGGGATCAAGGTGTCGCTGGAATAGCCGAGATTGACAGCCTGCTTCTTCCAGAACTTGGCCGACTTTGCCCACCCAGCCTTGTCCTCGCTTTCGCGATAGACACGGGTCTTCAGCACGCGGATTTCTTCGTCCTTGCCGGCGATGACCGCTTCGAAACCGCCCTGTTCGAACTGGATCCGCATGGAGCCGAATTTTGCTATCTCAGCGCGGTAAGAGGCGTTTTCCGCCTCTACGACGCGCACCTCTTCCTCCAGTTCGGCGACCCTGTCATTTAGCTGCTCTGCTGATTTGCCGGCGGCCGCCCTTTCTCGCCACTGCCGTGTTGCCTTTTCACGGTCCTTGATGGCCTGCGGCAGGGCGGCCCGGTGCTCGTCGCGCTGGTGTTCGTTTTTCGCCTTCGCCTTGATCTTCGCTGCGCGCTTTTCGGCAATGACGTCTGTCGCGGCTTTTTGAGGTGCCTCGCCTTGCTCGACGCGGGCCTTGATCTCTTCCGTCACGGATGGGAGATCGTCCTTTATGTCGCGGACGTCGCGTTCTGAAATGTCTCCCATGGGAGACAGATTGCCGGTGGCCTCCTCGATCGCGCGGATGACCCGGCCCTGGTCCAGAAGTCGGTAAGCGTGAGCACGCCCTAGTTGGAATTCTGCTTTGATATAGGCTTCCCACGAAGGGTACTGTAGGGCCTTCCAAGCTTTGCGATCATGCGCTTCCAGCAGGAGAGACCAGATCTTGTCCACTGCGGTGCGAATGCGCCCCGTGAGTGCGACGGCTTCGTTCGTCGTAAGGTCACGGGCGGCCGGTATGGCCGGAGTTTTCCGGATCAAGTGGCGCTCCCGATGTCTGACGACCGGGGCGGGAACGGGATCACGCTTTCGGGGCGCGGGCTGTCCTCAACGAATAGGTAATGGAACTTGGCGAAGGCCTTGCCGGAGGCGATGGCGTCGTCGGCTGCCTTGGTTTCGGCGGCGCGCGCAGCGAGATCGCGCCATTCGAACCACGCGCGCTCCTGCTCGGCGTTCATATTATTGCTGGCCATGGGTCAGGCGTCCCTTTCCGATGTCGAGGAAACTCGCTTCGAAAGTCTGGCTGCAGCCCACGCGTCTAGATCGGCCACATGGTAGAGAGGGATGCGCCCAGCGTACTGCATTGGGGGAGAACCCCCGACCGTCGCAAGCTTGTTCAAAGTTGCGAGGGCGATAGGGATGCCGTGCCGCTCCAATAGATAGCCAGGCACTTCAGCTCGACGAAGACGCGGCTTATCCATTAGCTACCCTCCGCTTCCTGCGAGCAGCAGTTCGCAGACGGCTTCGGACTCTCCAGCGCATTTTCGATGAGGTTGCGAACTGCTAACGCACGCGACCCAATCCTGTTGTTAAACCGCCAATTGTCCACCCGCTCAACTAGGCTGGGCTCAATCATCAACTGGAAACGCAACGATCGCGACTCCTTCCGCATATAAACCTCCGTTAGTTCCGTCACTAATGGGTAATCGTGTTCGCTTGAAAATTCAACTGGAAAGTGAGGGAACTTCCGTCTATTGAGCCAATGACGCTGGAACGTTGGGGAAGCCGCTGTGGCCACCGAGAAGAAGACGCTTAAATTCCAAATGATGATGTCGCCGGAGGAGGCGGAGATTCTTGACGACTGGATGTTCAAGAACCGAATACGATCAAGAGCGGAGGCCATCCGCCGACTGTGTCAAACAGCGCTTGCGATTGACGAGCCGGTCGTCTTCAACGCAATCTTGGCAACAAAATTTTCTGAAGCAGCTCGAAAATGCGTGGAGAACGCCAAAGCTATCTTCGACGACCCCAGCACCGGTATCGAGCAAAAGAGAACAGATATCGAAGCTCACTTTGACTATATTACCAGATCAGCACAGCATATTTTAAATCAAGCTGGCCTTATATTTTCGGTGAATAGGGCTTTTAGAAGCGCTAAAGATCTGGATGAAGTTCTTAATGACAGTTCGGAAAAGATCGCCCTTTTGTCTAAAATGACAAGGGAAGGCGATCCCTACGACCCCGAGTGGAGCAAAGTCTTTGCAGACCTAGTTGATCTTCCCAGCCCGTCGAAAAAAGAGCCGGAATGAGATTAAGGATCGCTCGGATTATCGCTTGGCCTCCATTTGCCGCTTAATCTCTCCCGCAATTTGGTTTGCCGCTGCGACCAGCACCGAGTCGAGCCTATGAACGTACTTGCTTGTGACGGTTCCACCGGCGTGGCCGAGCATGGCCGCAATCGTGCTGTCAGCAAACCCTAGATCGCCGCCGACCGATGCATAGGAGTGGCGCATGGTGTGCGGCGTGACGCCGGTCAAGCCTGCCCGCTCCATGAAGCGCACCCATGCACCAGCCAGGCCTTTGTAATGGCCGGTCTTGCGCAGGGCAGGCAGCACGTAGGGATTGCCCGGTACCCGGATGGCCTTCCGCAGGACGTCGAACGCTTCTCTGCCCACAGGACGTACAGACGGCCCGCTCTTGCTATCCTTCAGCCGGAAGCAGCCGGCCACCTCGTCTACCTCATCCCATTGCAGCATTGAGATTTCGCCAAGGCGGCACCCGGTGAGCGCCAGCAGCCAAGCGCCGGTGATCGCCTGCGGCGTGTCGATTTCGGCTTGCTCACAGGTCAAGGCGTTTCCGATCGCGCGGTATTCATCGCTGGTCAGCCGCCGATCGCGCACGTTGTCAGCGGGCAGGGTGACGCCCTGAACGGGGTTCGTGGCAATGATGTCTTCACTGACAGCATAGGTAAGAATGCCGCCCAGGAAGCCCGTGGTGCGTGCTGCGGTGCCGGCGCCGCCGGTGACGAGCACCCGATTGCCGTTCTTGCCCGACCGATCTCGCCTTGCTGTCTTGCCGGCCGTGACCTCGCGAACGAATTTCACGATATCGGCGCGAGTGAGATCGATCACCAGCTTGCTGCCGAGAAGCGGCTTGATGTGCCGTTCGATCCTGCCTCGGTCGACCTCGATCGTCGACGCCTTCTTTGGCCTGTTCCGGCGTCGGCCAAGGATCAGACCCTTCTCTGCAGCCTTCATGTACTGGTCGCAGAGTTGGGCAACCGTAAGAGATTTCCGGCGCGTCTTCCGTTCGAGCAACGGATCGCCCTTTTGGAGCACAACGCCGCCCATGGTCTCGATCGCCAGCTTGCGCGCCTGTTCGGCAGTGATTACCCCATGACGGCCGATTGTCATCCGCCGTCGTACCCCTTTGCCGGACCTATAATCGACGAAATACGTTCGGCTGCCGCTCGGGTGCACATAGACGCCAAAGCCCTTCAGATCCGAGCACCAGATGGTGTATTGCTTTTCGCGGCGCTCCGCGTCGTCGACAACGCTTTTGGTGAGTTTTGGCATTGGGCCTGGTCCATTTTTTGGGTCGGCTCACAATACGCTCACCGCCGGCAGGGAAACAAGGGCGAGTTCGGGGCGAGGCAAGAAAGCTCTGGAAACGCTGCTGCGCTTGAAACCTACGGCTTTCACCTACTCGGGAAAACATGCGCCATCATTGGGAAATATGGCTGGGCCGCCCAAGGAAGGCAGCCATTACGATCTGCCGATCGCGCTTGGCCTGATGGCCGCGCTCGGCGCCATTCCAGGCGACATGCTGGCCGGCTATGTCGTGCTTGGCGAATTGTCGCTCGACGGCACGATAGCCGCCGTCGCCGGCGCCTTGCCGGCGGCGATCGGCGCCAATGCCGAGGGCAAGGGCCTGATCTGTCCGTTCGCCTGCGGACCGGAAGCGGCCTGGGCCGGCAAGGACTTCGACATATTGGCGCCGCGCAGCCTGATTGCCATTGCCAACCATTTCCGTGGCACGCAGGTGCTGTCGCGACCCGAGGCCGGCATCCACGCCGCGGCACGCGACCTGCCCGACCTCGCCGACATCAAGGGCCAGGAGACCGCCAAGCGGGCGCTGGAAGTGGCGGCGGCCGGCGGCCACAATCTGCTGATGATCGGCCCGCCCGGCTCGGGCAAATCGATGCTGGCGCAGCGGCTGCCGTCGATCCTGCCACCGCTGGCGCCGAAGGAGTTGCTCGAAGTCTCGATGATCGCCTCGGTGGCGGGCGAGCTCGGCGAAGGCAAGCTGACCGACCGGCGGCCATTTCGTGCCCCGCACCATTCGGCCTCGATGGCGGCGATGGTCGGCGGCGGCATTCGCGCGCGGCCGGGCGAGGTGTCGCTGGCGCATCACGGCGTGCTGTTCCTCGACGAGTTTCCCGAATTCACGCCGCAGACGCTCGATGCGCTACGCCAGCCGCTGGAGACCGGCGACTGCATGATCGCGCGCGCCAACCATCGCGTCACCTATCCGGCGCGCATCCAGCTGGTGGCGGCGATGAACCCGTGCCGCTGCGGCATGGCCGGCGAGCCGGGCTATCGCTGCCTGCGCGGCGATCGTTGCCGCACCGACTACCAAGCGCGCATTTCCGGACCGTTGCTCGACCGCATTGACCTGCGGATCGAAGTGCCGGCGGTTTCGGCCAGCGACCTGATACGGCCCGACCGGGCGGAGAAGAGTGCTGACGTGGCGCTGCGCGTCGCCCGCGCGCGCACCCTGCAGCGCGAGCGTTTCGAGCGGCTCGGCGTGACCAGCGCCACCACCAACGCGCATTGCGCGCCGGCTACCATCGAAGACATCGCCATGCCAGACGCCGCTGGCCTGTCACTGCTCAAGGACGCCAGCGAAAAACTCGCCTTTTCGGCCCGGGCCTACCACCGCGTGTTGAAAGTGGCGCGCACGCTCGCCGACCTCGACGCCAGCGAAACCGTCGGCCGCATCCATCTCGCCGAAGCGATCTCCTATCGCATGAGCTCGGAACGGGTGGCGCAGGCGGCGTAAATGCCACCTGGCATCCAGCCACTTTCGTCCTTCTAGTCTTTAAGTTGCAGTGTTCATTTCATTTTTACTTGGCGGCCAGGATGAGGCACGCGCCAGTTGCGACGATGACCAGCCCTGTAAGGCCATGCATTCCGAAGGCGAGGGCGCGGTTTCCCCGCGAACGGAGGACCGTCACCATACACCGGCGACCCACCCGGCCCTTCGGGCCACCCTCCCCTCAAGGGGGAGGGGAACGCCTCAGCCCTTCGCCTTCAGCTCCAGCCGCCGCGCGTGCAGCACCGGCTCTGTGTAGCCGCTGGGCTGGCTGGTCCCCTTGAACACCAGGTCGCAGGCGGCCTGGAAGGCGATGGACTTGTCGAAATCCGGCGCCATCGGCCGGTAGAGCGGATCGCCGACATTCTGGCGGTCGACGATGGCGGCCATGCGCTGCAGGGAATCGCGCACCTGGATCTCCGAGCACACTTTGTGGCGCAGCCAGTTGGCGATGTGCTGCGAGGAGATGCGCAGCGTGGCGCGGTCTTCCATCAGGCCGACATCGTTGATGTCGGGCACTTTAGAGCAGCCGACGCCCTGGTCGATCCAGCGCACGACGTAGCCCAGAATGCCTTGTGCGTTGTTGTCGAGCTCGCGCTGGATCTCGTCGGGCGTCCAGTTCGGCCGCACGGCGACCGGCACCGACAATATGTCGTCGAGCTTGGCCTTCGGGCGGCTCTTCAGCGCCGCCTGCACGGCATGGACATCGACCTTGTGGTAGTGCGTGGCATGCAGCGTCGCCGCCGTCGGCGACGGCACCCAGGCGGTGTTGGCACCGGCCTTCGGATGGGCGATCTTCTGTTCCAGCATCGCCGCCATCAGGTCCGGCATCGCCCACATGCCCTTGCCGATCTGGGCATGACCGGCGAGCCCGCATTCGAGCCCGGTGTCGACATTCCAGGCCTCGTAGGCGGAAATCCAGGCGGCCTGCTTCATGTCGCCCTTGCGGATCATCGGGCCGGCTTCCATCGAGGTGTGGATCTCGTCGCCGGTGCGGTCGAGGAAGCCGGTGTTGATGAACACCACGCGTTCTTTTGCCGCGCGGATCGCCTCCTTGAGGTTGACGGTGGTGCGCCGCTCCTCGTCCATGATGCCCATCTTGATGGTGTTTTTTGGCATGCCGAGCAAGGCCTCGACCCGGTCGAAGATCTCGACGGCGAAGGCGACTTCCTCCGGCCCGTGCATCTTCGGCTTCACCACATACATCGAGCCGGCGCGGGAGTTCATTCGCCGCCCATTCGCTCCGACATCGTGCAGCGCGATCAGCGCCGTCATCGCCGCGTCCATGATGCCTTCCGGCACCTCGTTGCCTTCGCGGTCCAGGATCGCCGGATTGGTCATCAGGTGGCCGACATTCCTGACCAGCATCAGCGAGCGGCCAGGCACGGTCAGCGTACCGCCAGCGGGCGCGGTCCAGGCGCGGTCGGGATTGAGCTTGCGGACAAAAGACTTGCCGCCCTTGCTGATCTCTTCGGCGAGATCGCCCTTCATAAGGCCGAGCCAGTTGCGATAGACGACGACCTTGTCCTCGGCATCCACCGCCGCGACCGAATCCTCGCAGTCCTGGATGGTGGTCAGCGCCGATTCCAGGATGACGTCGGCAATACCGGCCGGATCGGTGCGGCCGATCTGGTTGGCGCGGTCGATCAGGATTTCGATATGCAGGCCGTTTTTCACCAGAAGCACGGCTTCAGGGTTGGCGGCGTCGCCGCGATAGCCGACAAATTGTGCGGGGTTGGCGAGAGTGGTCGAACCGGCACCGGCGCCGAGCTTCAAGGCGCCATTGGCCACCGACAGGCCGTTTACCCCTGCCCATTTGCCTGAGGTGAGCGGTGCGGCCTCGTCGAGAAAGCTCTTCGTCCAGGCGACAACCTTGGCGCCGCGCGCCGGGTTGAAGCCCTTGCCTTTTTCAGCGCCGCCCGTTTCGGGGATGGCATCGGTGCCGTAGAGCGCGTCATAGAGCGAGCCCCAGCGCGCATTGGCGGCGTTAAGCGCATAGCGGGCATTCATCACCGGCACGACCAGCTGTGGCCCGGCGACCACGGCGATTTCCGGGTCGACGTTCTCGGTCGAGACGCTGAAGGCCGGCCCTTCAGGAACGAGATAGCCGATCTCTTTCAGGAAGCCTCTGTAGGCCTCCATGTCGATGGGCGCGCCGTGCTCGCGATACCAGCCGTCGAGCCTTTCCTGCAGGGCGTCGCGTTTAGCCAGCAGCGCCCTGTTTTTTGGTGCGAGGTCGTGGACGATGGCCGAGAAGCCGTTCCAAAAGTCCGCCGCTTCGATGCCGGTGCCGGGCAAGGCCTCGTTGGCCACAAAATCATGCAGCTCGCGGGCAATCCGCAATCCGGCGATCTCGATGCGATCGGTCATCAGGCTACTCCAGATGAAAGGCTTTGCGGGGCGTTTGGCATGTTGGGGTTGCAGGGTCAATTCGGCTTAAGGTGAAGGGGGCGTTTAGGCAAGGTTGGCGATGAGAGCGTCCTTCTCCCGTTTACGGGGAGAAGATGGCGGCAGCCAGATGAGGGGCCGCGCAGAGTTACGTGAAATGGCGGTACGGCGAAAATCGCGTTTCGGCAGCGCTGCCCCTCATCCGCCCTTCGGGCACCTTCTCCCCGTGAACGGGGAGAAGGAAGAAGCTACACCGCAATTCTCGGCCTTCCCGAGGCCACCGCAACCACATGTGCCTCGATGAACATGCGCTGGGCTTCGACGGTCGAAACACGAAACTCGGTCGCCACGTCGATCTCGGCGCTGTCGGTGCCGGCATCCTTGGCGCGCTGGGCGACGATGGCGCGGACATCGGCTTCGGCGGCCGCGATCGCCGTGGCCTCGTCGAGGAAATCCCGCACAGTCTCACCCGAGGCAAGCCGGAACAGCCCTTCCTTGGGCTGGCTGACCCGCGCCTCGGCCGAGACCCTGACCTGGCCGACGACAGCGCCGAGCGCGTTGGCGACATCAGTGTCTTCCGGCACCACGCACTCATTGCCGACCAACGGCGCCAACCCAGCATAGTGCAGCGGCGCCGAGGCGCCGAGGCCGATGACCGGACGGTCGAGCGCGACACTGAGACGAGCGATGCCGGGATGCGCGTCGACCGCACGCTGCACCAGCGCGTGCGCCACCGTGGCCGCACCGTCAAGCCCGTCCTCGGCGAAGGCGGTTTCGAGGATATATTCCGCCGACCAGCGCGTCAGCGTCACCAGCACGCGCTCCGAGATCACCTCCGGTGAGGCTGCGATGGGCTGGCCACGGCCGTCACGCTTGCGGGCGAACAGGTCGGCGCCGAGGCGGGCGGTAACGGCGTCCCAGTTGGCCTGTTTGCCCAACACGTGTGCTGCGTCCGACGGCGTGAAGCCGCAGATATGCACCAGCCCGCGCGAGACCAGCCGGTTCAAGGTGGCGTTCTGGGCATTCGATGTCAGCAGCCTGTCGAGGGCAAGCGGGGTTGCGCCGATCGCCTCGTAGAGCCGCGCTTCGGGAGCGGTCAGCCCGGCGGCCAGCCTGTCCGGCACGCCGGTGCGCACCGCGAAGCGGCCATCCATGCGGCCGGGGTTGGGCGCCCGCAACTGGCGTTCGAGTTCCGATTTGACGGCGTCACCATGCGCCATGCCGGCCAGCGCCAACGGCACCAGGCGGCGCGGCCCAAGCAGGATTTTCGGGTTGAGCGCGCCATCTTCCAGCGCCACTTCGGAATCGCCGCCAAGGCCGAAGGTGCGCATGGCAACGGCCTCGACCATGGTGCGGAAGCCGCCGACCGTGGCGCCTTCGGGATCAAGCCGCGGCCGGCCCTTCTCAAGCACGGCAACGTCGGTGGTGGTGCCGCCAATGTCGGAGACCACGGCATTGTCGAGCCCGGTCATGTGGCGGGCGCCGACCAGGCTGGCGGCCGGGCCGGAGAGGATCGTCTCGATCGGCCGCTGGCGGGCAAACGCCGCCGAGACCAGCGCGCCATCGCCGCGCACCACCATCAGGGGCGCCGCGATGTTGCGCGCCTCCAGAAACCCTTCCGTCGCCGCCACCAGCCGGTCGATCATCGAGATCAGCCTGGCGTTGAGCAGCGTGGTCAGCGCCCGGCGCGGGCCGCCGAGCTTGGCCGACAGTTCGTGGCTAGCCGTGACCGGCAGGCCGGTCTTTTCGCGGATCAGCTCACGGGCGGCGATCTCGTGAGCCGGGTTGCGGGTGGCGAAATAGGCGCAGACGGCAAAGCCGGAGACCGAGGCGCCGAGTTCCGGCAAGATGGCCTCCAGCCCGGACAGGTCGAGCTTGGCGGCATTGCCGTGGACATCGTGTCCGCCCGAACAAAACACCACCGGATCGCTGCCGAGCGCGGTCTTCAGCCCATCGCGGGCGAGGTCGGCTTCGGAAAAGCCGATCATGACCAGCGCCACACGGCCACCCTGACCCTCGACCAGCGCGTTGGTGGCAAGCGTCGTCGACATCGAGACGAGCTTGATTGCTGCCGGATCGGTGCCGGCTTTTTCGAGCACCGCGTCGACGGCACCGGAAATGCCGACGGCGAGATCATGCCTGGTGGTCAGCGCCTTGGCCTTGGCCAGCACCTTGCCCTTGTTCGGCCCCTGCTGTGGACCTTCGGTCTCGGACCACAGCACGGCATCGGTGTAGGTGCCGCCGGTGTCGATGCCGAGGAACAGTGGTTTTGGCTTGGTCTTGGCAGTCATTGCTGATGGCGGTCCGGCTGGGGGAATTTTTCTGGCTCAGCCCTTAGCCGATACGGAGCGAGCGATAAAGCCGCGAGCGCTGGGCCACGTTCGATCCTTCCACGATGGGAATTGGCAGCTAAGGTGTCGAGATTCAGGTCAGGCCGCGCCGAAAATGGTGGCTTCCGAGAACCGGAGCGGAGCGTACTTTTCGTACGTGAGCACCGGAAGCGCAGGAAGCCGCCATTTGCAGGCCGGCATCACCTGAATATCGATACCTTAGCCCACAAACCCGACCTTCTTGTGCGACCCATCGCAAAACGGCTTGTTGGCCGAGTGGCCGCAGCGGCAGAGGAAGGCGACTGTCGTGCGGTCGATCGTGTGGCCGGTGCCGGTGACGATCTCGAGATTGCCATCGAGCTTGAGCGGGCCGTTTTTCGTCGGGGTAACATTGAGCGGGCCGTTCCGCACCTCGAGCGCCGGCGTGTCCTTTAACGACGGCTCGCCGGTGGCGGTGAAGCCGGCCTTGATATGGCTGTTGTCGCAGAACGGCTTGTTCTGCGAGGCGCCGCAACGGCAGAGCGTGGCACGATGGAAGGTCTCGTCGCCCAGCACGATCTCGGCGTGAACGGCCAACGGGCCGTTTTCGCGCAGCCGTACGGTGTTGACCACCGGTGGCTGTTCCTGCGGCCCGCCATCCTTCCTGATGTAAGTGATGGCGCCCGAAGGGCAATTTTCGGCCAGTGCGACGATCTTTTCGACGCTGGCCGCCTCGGGGTGGATCCACTCTCCCGGCGCGTTGGGCACGAAGACATGCGGATCGCCGAGCACGCAATTGCGTGAGTGGATGCAGCGCTTACCGGAAAACCCGACGTCGATCTTGTCGCTTTCGACCATGCCGGCCATCGCTGTACTCCTGTTGCCTGGAGCACGTCGCGCCTTCGCAGACGCGTCGTGCCTTGGGTGTTTGGGCAAGCTATGGCTCGAACAGGAAAACCGTCAAGCTGGCAAACCGGTCAGGGGACCAGATTGATCTCTTCGGTCTCGCCGCCGCTGCAGGTGTAGCAGCAATCCTCGCATTTCTCCTTGTTGCCGGGGCCGACCCCCCAATAGGTGCCTTCGTCGCCATCGACCCAGGCGCCGTAGCAGATCGATTCGCCCTCGTTGCAGGAGATCGGCAACGACTTGGTCTCGCCATCGTCGAGATAGAAGTCCTTGCCATTGCCCGGCCAGACATAGTCGCGGTCCTGGCTGTAGAGCTCGAGGCGCATGGCGTTGGGATGGCTGTTCTTGATGGTAAAGCTGACGTCGCCGGCGTGGGCGGCCGGCGCAAACAGGACGGCAAGCGAAAACGCGGCGGCGAGCCGGCGCGCGGATGTGAAAGACATGGAAACCCCCGATGAAGAATCGGCCCCCACGGCCGATAACGGGATCATGCCATGACGCGGGCCGGCGCTAAAGGGATGATGGCGGCAAATCCCTGATTTAATCGGCCGCCGGATCTCAAGACTTTCACCCTATCGTTGCCAGAAGGGCAGCTTGGCGATTTCTTCTTCGACCTGCCGCCTGGTCAGTCCTATATCGTCGATCAAATGCGGATTGGCTTGCGAGATTCGCTTGAGGTCCCAGCGAAAGCGTGTGCGCTGGCGCCAGGCGGTGACGGTGTTTCGCAGGGCCGCAAGGCTATAGCGCCTGGGCGAGACCTGCCCGACGGGAATCCGCCGCCGCACGACCTGATGCGGGGCCGAAGCAAGACAATTGGCCATGACAACCTCCATGTGGTTTGGGGCTCCAGTTTTACCAATTGGGGACCCTCGAGCTGAAAGAGGTTGAATTCTGCCGGATACCGACAGCGCCGTAATTAAGGACTGCCAAATAGTTCTCAAAAGTTCCAAACTGGCTCTAACTCTTTGTTTTGACGTCACTCCGGGTGCAGAACCGCCTCACACTTTTCCTGGAATTACTCTATAGATGGGCCTCATGCAGGGATTGCGCTTTGCCTTTGGTCCGTTCGTGCTTGATCCGGGTGCGGGAACGCTGCTCCGGAACAATGATCCCGTTGCCGTCGGCTATCGCGGCCTGAAGCTGCTCGCGGCGCTGGCCGCGCGCCCCGGTGAAATCCTGGGGAAGGCCGAGCTGATGGATGCGGCGTGGCCGGGCACGGCCGTCGAGGAAGGCAACCTCACTGTGCAGATCGCGCAGTTGCGCAAACTGCTTGGTCCGCCTGCCGACGGCGGCGAATGGATATCGACGGTTCCGCGTGTCGGCTACCGCTTCACTGCGGCCATCGAACAACTCGATGGCGCGAAGCGAAAACCCTTGCCGCTTCCCGACAAGCCGTCGATCGCGGTGCTGCCTTTCGTCAATCTCAGCGGGGATCCCGAGCAGGAGGCCTTCGCCGACGGGTTGACCGAAGATTTGATCACCGACCTGTCGAGGATCTCCCGCCTGTTCGTCATCGCCCGCAATTCGACCTTTGCCTACAAGGGCAAGGCAATGGATGTGCGCACGATCGCTGGCGAGCTTGGTGTGCGCTATCTGCTGGAGGGCAGCGCACGGCGCGCCGCGGGCCGTGTGCGCATCAACGCCCAGTTGGTCGACGCGGCGAGCGGCGAGCATATTTGGGCCGAACGCTTCGATCGCAGCCTGGACGATATCTTTGCCGTTCAGGACGAGGTGACGGCCAAGATCGTGGAGGCGTTGCTCGGCCGGCTGCGCGCGCCGCCGCCGCGCAACCGGCCCAAGAGTATCGAGGCCTACGATCTCTGCGTGCGGGCGCGCAAGCTGATCGACGATTCACCGCAGATGGCGCAGGAAGCGCATCTGATGCTGACGCGCGCGGTTGCGCTCGATCCTGACTACGCCGAGCCCTATCGATGGCTTGCCATGAACCACTGGATGGGACGGGTGCATTGGGGCGGACCCACCGAAGCGGATCGCAGCGTTGCCCTGGAAATGGCGCGCAAAGCCGTGTCGATCGATCCCAACGATGCCGGCTGCCGCTGGGTCCTGGCCTATCTGCTCACCTATGAGCGCAGCTTCACCGAGGCGGATGCGGAATTCGCCAAGGCGATCGAACTCGATCCGAACGAAGCCGACACCTGGGCGTCACTCTCGGACATCACGGTCCTGGCCGGGCGGGTCGAGGAGGGCCTTGAGCACATCCGCAAGGCATTCCGGCTGAACCCGTTTCCGGCAAGCTGGTACTATCTGACGCTCGGCCAGGCGCAATATGCGGCGCGCGACTACGAGGCCGCCATCGAGACGCTGCACCGGGACGAGACCTATCGCACCACCTCGCGCCGCTTCCTGGCGGCAAGCCTGGCCCAGCTCGGCCGGCTCGACGAGGCGCGCGTCGAGGTCGAGCTGTTCCTCGTCGGCAGCCCGCATTTCACAATCCACCACTGGGCCACGACCGAGCCATTCCGCGACGACGCGACGCTCGAGCATTTCGTCGATGGCTTCCGCAAGGCCGGCCTGCCCGAGTGACGGCCCGTCACGGCACCAGGTCGATCGTCTCGGTCGTGTGCTCCACGCAGATGAAGCAGCAGGTGTCGCAGGGCTGGTCGTTGTCAGGCCCGACGCCAGCGGAGATGCTGTCATTGCCGTCGACCCAGGCGCCGTAACAGATGCGCTCTCCCGAATTGCAGGACAGCGGCACCGATTTCTGCGAATTCGGATCGATCAGGAACACTTGGTCGTTGCCCGGCCAGACCGTCTCGCGGTCGCGGCTGAACAATTCGACGGCGACTGCCTGTTTGCGCAGGTTCTTGACGAAGAAAGCCATGTCGGCGGCCTCGGCCGAGCTGGTGCAGACCAGAGCCGCAAGCACGGCCATGCGAAACAGCGTCACCGAAGGCCCTCCCGAATCATCCCGGCAGAATCGCACGCCTGCCGGGAACTAGGAAGGTGTGGTTCACTCGTCTAGGAAGGTGCGGGGCCAGAAATCTCGCGCCCCAGCCGCACCGTTTCCTTCACCAGAAGGTCGAGGTCCTCGCGCCTTGTGCGATGGTTGGCGATCGCCACGCGCAGCCAGTGTTCGCCATGCACCGTGGTGTCGGAGAGCGCGGCAATGCCCTGTTCCTGCAGCCGCAGCATGATCTCGGTGTTGAGTGCCTTCAGCGGCTCACCGACGAGCCCAGGCTGGTAGCGGAAGCAGACGATGTTGATGGTTGGCGGTGTCGCCAGCTCGAGCAGCGGCTCGACCTCGATCAGTCCAGCGAGATAGACGGCCTGCGCGATGTTCTGGTCGATCAGACGGCCGAATTTGTCGACGCCATGTTCCTTCAGCGCCATCCACACTTTCAGCGCGCGAAAGCCGCGCGACGTCTGCAGGCCGTAATCATGCAGCCATTCGCCCGACGCAAGGCCGCGCGGTGTCGATTCCAGATATTCCGGCGTCACCGCGAAGGTGCGGCGATGCGCGATGGCATCCCTGACCAGGGCACAGCCGACCTCGAACGGCGCGTGCAGCCATTTGTGCGGATCGAGCGCGACCGAATCCGCCCATTCGATGCCGGCAACGCGATGCGCGTTCTCAGGCGCAATCGCGATCAGCGCCCCGATGCAGCCGTCGACATGGAACCACAGGCCTTCCTCATGCGCGAGTTTGGCCAGCGCCTGCAAATCGTCGATCGCGCCGGTGTTGACCGTGCCGGCATTGCCAATGACGCAGGCCGGCCTGAAGCCCGCCGCACGGTCCTCCGATATCGCTGCCCGCAAGGCTGGTATGTCGATGCGCAACCCGGCATCGGTCGGGATGCGGCGCAGCGCCTTGTTGCCGAGGCCGAGCGCTTCCATGGCCTTGCGGTGGCAGGAATGGACCTGGTCCGAACCATAGAAACGCAGCGGCTTTTCGATCGCGGCCACGCCATGCTCGCGCACGTCGATGCCGGCCTTGGTGTTGCGCGCCACGGTCAGCCCGATGATGTTGGCCATCGAGCCGCCGCTGACCAGCGTACCGGAGGCTGTGGCGGGAAAGCCCAGCATCTCCTTGCACCAGTTCACCACCTGGCTGTCCATCAGCGCGGCGGCGTGGTTGCCGCCGCCGAGATTGGAGCCCTGGATCGCCGCCAGGAAATCGCCGAGCGCACCGGTGAAATTGCTCGACCCCATATACCAGGCCCAGAAGCGCGGATGGATGTTGCCCATCGGGTAGGACATCACGGTGCGCGCGACCTCGCCATAGACAGCGGCCAGCGGCGCCGGCGATCGCGGCAGGGGTGCGGCGAAGGCCTCTCTTACCTCCGCTGGCATCTCCCGCCAGACCGGGCGATCCCTGATATCGCTGAGGTAATCGACGGCATCGTCGATGACTTGGTGCGACAGGGCCTGCACTGCGGCCCAGTCGGTGGGGTCGAGCGTTTCCTCGGCCACCATGCCGAGGCTTTCCGGCGCGATATCCATGACATCCTCCCGTCAGGCAGCCGGGAACTGGCAGCCGGGCGTCGAGCGCGACAGCGCCATCTCGTCGGCATCCATCTCGGCCTCGATGCCGTCGAACAGCGGCGTCGTCATGTAACGCTCGCCGGTGTCGGGCAGCATGCACAGGATCACCGATCCGGCCGGCGCCTTCTCCGCGACCTGCCGCGCCACGGCGAAGGTGGCGCCGCCGGAAATGCCGGTGAAGATGCCTTCCTTCTGCGCCAGCGCCTTGGCCCATTTGATGCCTTCGGGCCCGGCAATCGGCATCACCTCGTCATAGAGGCTGGCGTCGATCGCTTCCTGCAGCACATTGGGGATGAAGTCCGGTGTCCAGCCCTGGACCGGATGCGGCTCGAAGGCCGGATGGCTGGCGGCGGGGGCACCATTGGCACCGCGCTGCTGCGCCTTGCCGCTGCCAACCAGCTGGGCATTGGCCGGTTCGCAGAGCACGATGCGGGTCTCCGGCCGTTCGCGGCGCAGCACGCGCGCCACGCCGACGACGGTGCCGCCGGTGCCATAGCCGGTGACGAAGCAGTCGAGCCGCGAGCCCGCGAAATCATTGATGATCTCGCGCGCCGTGGTCGCCTCATGGATGGCGGCATTGGCGGCGGTCTCGAACTGGCGAGCGAGGAACCAGCCATTGGCCTCGGCCAGCTCAACCGCCTTCTTGTACATGCCAAAACCCTTTTCGGCGCGCGGCGTCAGCACCACCTTGGCGCCTAGCATGCGCATCAGCTTGCGGCGCTCGACCGAAAAGCTGTCGGCCATGGTGACGACCAGCGGATAGCCCTTTTGCGCGCAGACCATGGCAAGCCCAATGCCGGTGTTGCCGCTGGTTGCCTCGACCACGGTCTGGCCGGGCTTCAACGCGCCGCTGCGCTCGCCCTCCTCGATGATGTTGAGCGCCAGCCGGTCCTTCACCGAAGCGGCCGGATTGAAGAACTCGGCCTTGACGTAGATCGTCGCGTGGGCCGGTGCGAGATTGTTGATGCGGATCACCGGCGTGTCGCCGACAGTGTCCAGAATGCTGTCGAACAGTCGGCCGCGCCCGGCCGTGGTCCGGATTTTTTGTTTGTTCAACATCGTTGATCTCCTCGATCGTGTTGATCTTCACAGGACGGTTACAAACCGGCGGCTTGGGCGGCGAGGTTTCGAGACCTTGCCGCGCTAGGACTGACATGCCGGCACTGCCGCTGGTATCCGGCGCGGAAATTCGCCGCCGGATGCGCCGTGTCGTGTTTGGTGATAAAGCAAGGGCCAACAGGCCAGCGTGGGAGCAGGCGTGGGAACGGACGTGGAATCCGCACCTTCGAGACTGGACGGTGGCACACCGGGCCTGTCCGTGCGCCTGCTCGGACCGCTGGAAATCCTGCGTGACGGCGTGCCGATGGCATTGCCGGCATCGCGCAAGCTGCGTGCGCTCCTGGCCTATCTGGCGCTGGCGCCACACGCCGTGGGGCGCAGCCGCCTGTGCGAGCTCTTGTGGGATGTTCCCAACGACCCTCGCGGCGAACTGCGCTGGTGCCTGAGCAAATTGCGCGGCGCCCTCGACACGCCGGACCGGCGCCGGGTCATAACACAAGGCGATACGGTCGCGCTCGATCTCGACGGCTGTCTTGTCGATGCGCTGGAGATCAGCCGCGCCGCCGCGCAAGGGATCGACACCGTTGACGTTGAGCGGCTGCGGGCGCTGGCCGGACTTTTTGTCGGCGATCTGCTCGACGGGCTGGAGCTCGAACGCAGCCCGCTTTTCGACAGCTGGATGGTCGCCCAGCGCCGCCGTTTTCAAGCGTGCCACGCCGCCGTGCTGGAGCATCTTGCCGTAAACCCTCCGGCGGGTTCACCCGATACGCCCACGCATCTCGACAAATGGGTCGAGCTGGCGCCATTCGACACGCGCGCGCATCTGGCCCTTCTGTCCAATCTGGCGGAGCGGGGTGCCATCGGCGCCGCCGAGGCGCATCTGGCTTCCGCTGCCCGCCTGTTCCAATCGGAAGCGCTGGATGTCGCCCCGCTCCGTGCGGCCTGGCAGGCAATCCGCGATCAACGTTCCGGCAGCCCGCTCAACGCGCAACCAGCCTGCCTGTCCACAAGAGCGGAAGTCCCATCGGATGATGCCGGCACGGTCGAGCCAAGTCAGGCATCGCTGGCGGTGATGCCGTTTGTCGAGGAAGCCGGCGAAGGCACACGCGGCGGCCTCGCCGACGGTTTCACCCACGACATCATCACCCGTCTCGCCAAGCTCCGCGATTTCTTCGTCATCGCGCGCGGATCGGTGTTTGCGCTGGCGCAGATGAATATCGCGCCGGAAGAGGCAGGCCGCAGGCTGAACGTCGACTATGTAGCCACCGGTACGGTGCGCAGCACGGCCGGCCGGCTGATCGTCAGCGTCGAACTGATCGAGGTGCGCACGGCCCGGATCGTCTGGGCCGAGACCTTCGAACGCAGGCCTGACGACCTCTTTGCCGTGCTCGACGATATCGGCAACAGCATCGTTTCGTCGATCTCGGCGGAGATCGAAACGGTGGAGCGCAACCGCGCCATGCTGAAGGCACCCAATTCGCTCAACGCCTGGGAGGCCTACCACCGCGGCCTCTGGCACATGTACCGCTTCACCCAGGCCGAAAACGAACAGGCGCAGCATTTTTTCGCCACCGCCTTGCGGCTCGACCCGACCTTTGCCCGCGCCTATGCCGGCCTGTCCTTCACCCATTGGCAGAATGCCTTCCAGCGCTGGGGCGACCGCGACCGCGAAAGCGCGCTGGCCTATGAGAGCGCCGGCCACAGCCTGCTGGTCGACGACCACAATCCGGCCGCGCATTGGGCGATGGGCCGGGCGCTGTGGCTGCGCGGCGAACAGGACGGCTCGCTCTGCGAACTGGAACGGGCGGTGGATCTCAGCCCGAATTTCGCGCTTGGCCACTATGCGCTGTCCTTTGTCCACTCGCAGTCAGGCGACCCGCAGGCGGCGATCAGCTCCTCCGACCATTCGCGCCATCTGAGCCCCTTCGACCCGCTGCTGTTCGGCATGCTGGGCGCGCGCGCCATGTCGCATGTCCGGCTCGGCCAGTTCGACGAGGCGGCCGACTGGGCGCTGAAGGCGGCGGCACGGCCGAACGCCCACACCATCATCCTGGCGATCGCCGCGCACTGCCTGGCGCTGGCCGGCCGACTGGACGAAGCGCGCGGCTTTGCCGCCGCCATCCGCAGGACATTGCCTGACTATCGCGCCGACGATTTCATCGGCACCTTCCGCTTCGAGCCCGATGCCGAGGCGCTGTTCCGGCAAGGCGCCAGGCGCATCGGGCTCAGCTGACGTCGCGCATGAAGCCTACCCATTAACGAAGTCGGAAGGAGTTGTTTAACCGTTCACCTCTATGTGACCTCTCGGGGGGTCCATGGCAAAGTGAGTATGATGAGCGACAGCCCCGACAAGCGCAGCGAATGGCGCGCCATTCTTCATGTACAGGCCCGCGTCGCCGTCCTGTTCGTTCCCGTGGTTGCCAGCCTGCTGATCATCGCAGCACTTGCCGGCAACGACCGCAAATCAGTTCCCGACGTCGACCGGACGGTCACCGGGTCGGTGCGATAAACCACCTGCAACGGTGCTCAGACCGGTGGTCGAGCCTCCGGCGGCGGAACTCCGCGCGCAGTCCAACATTGTCTTCCAGGACAGAACCTGGAGGACATGATGACCAGAGCTTTCGACATCAACGACAACAGCAAAGAAAATCCCAATCGCCCGCCGCAGCCCGAGACCGGCGACGACCTGAAAAAGAAGAAGGTCGATGGCAAAGCTTTCCAGGTGAACGAGAACAGCGTTGACAATCCGACGCCCACGTCAGTGAAACCAAAGCGGGACTGATCGAAAAAGATGGCCTGCGCCCGTCGATTGGCAAGCGCCTAAGAGCCGGTGCTTTCCGGCAGCATTCGCCTGAGCACGTCGTCCTTTCGGATGAAATGATGCCAGAGCGCCGCCGCCGCATGCACTCCAGCAAGGATGAGGATCAAATTGGCGCAGAGGCTGTGCAGCTCCCTAATGAAGCTGGCCGTGTCGCGATCCGGCGAAACCGGCGCCGGGATGGTGAAAAGGCCGAAGAAGCTCAAGGCGTCACCCCGGTACCAGGTCAACAGGATGCCAAGAACCGGAATGGCCACCAGCAGGGCGTAAAGCAAGAGGTGCGCGACCTTCGCCGCCCATCGTTCAAGCTGTGACATTTCCGTGGGCAATCCGGGTGTTCCCAGCGTCAGGCGCAGGCCGACGCGGATGACGACCAGCGCGAACAGCAATAGGCCGAACGAAATATGCAGCCACCAGACAAGCGCTCGTCCTGGATCGCCGCGCGGAAAAAGCTCCTCAACGTAGGTCAGGCCGTAAAGGCCGATGACCAGCAGGAACACTGCCCAGTGAATGGCTTTCTGCGCGCTTGTGTAGGTGGGGTGCATGCAAGCCTTCCAGTTTCGAACGTTTCTAAACTAGCCGCGATCATGTCAAAGCTTTGTCCGGGAACGAACCCCTTTTTGAAGAGAACGTCCAAGGGCCGGGCTGTGATGATCGTGATTCGGTGAACACTGGAACAGGCAACCTGTCAGTTCGCTGACAACAGGGCACCGGAAGGCACCATGCGTCAGCCAAACACAAGCCCGGCGAATCGGGCTTCTTCATCGGGTCTCCTGGCGCACCTCAATAAAATCTTGGGATCGGACCGTTCTGCGGCGTGGTGCGGTCGCCGAGGTCGAGAAAAACCTCGTCGACGTAGCACCAGCCCCAGCCTTCCGGCGGATCGTAGCCTTCAATGATTGGATGGCTGGTGGCGTGAAAATGTTTTGTCGCGTGGCGGTTGGGCGAGTCGTCGCAGCAGCCGACATGGCCGCAGGTGCGGCAGAGCCGCAGATGCACCCACCACGAGCCGCTCTTCAGGCATTCCTCACAGCCGAGCGCGCTCGGCGTCACGTCCTTGATCCCAGCCGCGTGTTTGCATTCATCCGCCATCACACTCTCCTGGACTATCTCTTTGTTGAAGTATGATCTTGTCCGGAAAACCGGGTCCCACTTTTCGGGATCATACTTTGAAGCGACGTGGCGTGGCCACCGTCCTGCGCTAGATAAGCATGCAATGCCGCGACCACCTGGGCACCCTCGCCGACAGCGGCCGCAACGCGTTTGACCGAGCCGCAACGCACGTCGCCAATGGCAAAAACGCCGCTGCGGCTGGTTTCCATCAAGCCGTGCTCCGCTCCCAGCTCCGATCCGGTGCGGACGAACCCCTTGGCGTCGAGCGCCACATTGCAGTGCGCCAGCCAGTCGGTGTTCGGGTCGGCGCCGATGAACAGGAAGAGATGGCGGATCGGGCGGGTCGTTTCCTCGCCACTGACGCGGTTGCGCCAGCGGACAGTGGCAAGATTGCCCTCCTCGCCCTCCAGCGCCTCGATTTCGGTTTGGGTCAGCACCTCGATGTTCGGTTGCGCCCTGATGCGCTCAACGAGGTAGCGCGACATGGTTGCATCAAGGCTGCCGCCGCGCGCCAGCAGCGCCACCTTGCGCGCGTGGCTGGCGAGGTAAACCGCCGCCTGGCCGGCTGAATTGCCGGCGCCGACCAGCGCCACTTCCTGCCCCGCGCAAAGCCGCCCTTCAATGGGTGACGCCCAATAATGCACGGACGTTCCCTCGAACTGCGAGAGGTTGGCGACATCGAGACGCCGGTAGCGCGCGCCGCTGGCGATCACCACGCTGCGCGTGCGTACTGTCTCGCCGTCGCCGACATCGAGCAGATAACGCGCGCCTGAATTGTCGGTCGCGGCACTCAGCAGCTTCGCCTCGTCCGGGATCACCATTTCGACGCCGAATTTCTGCGCCTGATTGTAGGCGCGCGCCATCAGCGCCATGCCGGTAATGCCTGTGGGGAAGCCGAGATAATTCTCGATACGGGCCGACGCGCCTGCCTGCCCGCCGAAGGCGCGGCAATCGAGCACGATGGTCGACAGGCCTTCGGAGGCCGCATAGACCGCCGCGGCCAGTCCGGCCGGCCCGGCGCCGACGATCGCCACGTCATACAGCATATCGGCATCGATCGGCCTGAGCAGGCCGATGCAGCGGGCGAGGTCCTTCTCACCGGGGTTCATCAGCAGCCTGCCGTTTGGGCACAGCACAACCGGCAGATGGTGGGGATCGACATCGAAGCGTTCGACCAGGGTTTTCGCGCAAGGGTCGCTGCCGGAATCGAGCACACGGTGCGGCTGGCCGCTGCGGGCCAGGAACCCTTGCAGCCGCAGCACGTCGCCATTGCCTGATGGTCCGATGATGATCGGCCCGCTGGTGGCGCTTTCCAGGAGCCCGACGCGGCGCAGGATCAGCGCCCGCATGATCCGCTCGCCGAGATTGGCCTCCTGCACCATCAGGTCGCGCACGCGCTGCGAAGGGATGACGAAGGCCTCGACGGGCTCGGCCGCCTCGGCGTTGACCAGCGAGGGCCGAGCCGAAAGCTGCGCCAGTTCACCGACGAAGCTGCCCGGGCCATGGGTGACGATCGTGTCGCGCCGGCCGAGGCCACCATCCTGGGTTATATCCACCGTGCCCGACAGGACGACGATCAGCCCGGGCGCGACATCGCCGGCCTTGATGATATGCTCGCCGGCGGCATAGGCGCTGGCCTCGCCGAAACGGCGCATGTGGTCGATGTCTGCTTCGGTCAGCGTCGGAAAGGCCTGGTCGCGACGGGCGCCGAAGATTGCGGTGCTGGATTGAGACATGGTTGCGAGCGTAGCGAAGTGGCCGTCCGGTTTGAAGCGGTTTGTTCAGTCCCTAGCCGGGAGAATGGTTCGGCGCCCTGCTACCGGCCATGTCCTTGCGTTGTGTCGAGGAATCCAGCCGGAATCCTGCCAAGAATACAGAGCTGATGTCTTCAGCTCGTTGAGATGCTTTCGAACCAGGCCTTGAAAGCGTCATCAACGCTTGCGATAAGCGCATTGGGTTGTTTTGAGGCTTCCCGATGAAGAATACTCGGCTTGCCGCCTTTGTCGCGCTGCTTGTGGGCAGCGGTGAGCCCCGGGCATGTCAGCAGGCAATTCAAGACGCACATGTCAGAGCCGCCGGCCCTTTGGGACGGCTTGGCGTCAGCCGAGGGCAATAGAGTGGCCGGCACGCCTGTTCCAGACTCGGGTACCGAGGACGGAACGGAAGGCGTGTCTTCGGGAGGGCGGCTCGCGTATTGGAAAGGCCTCATCAAGGCATTTGCGATCGAATGGGCCCTGCTTTGCGTATTGGCCCTGATCGTGGCGCTGCTGATGAACCAGTTTCGGCATACCGATACGGTTCAATCGCTTGATCGCGGCACGTCGGATCTCATCATGCGTCACCTGGCGCGAGACGCCTTGGCTGGCCCCGCCTCCAACCGGTTTGTGTTCGTGGACATCGGCGAGACAAGCTGCCACCTCTGGGCCCAGAAACAAAATGAGCCTTGCTCGGCGGGTTTTTCGACACCACGCGGGGAACTCGCCGACCTGGTGAGTTCGCTGCTCTCAGCCAATTCCGGTCGCAAGGCAATGCGGCTGGTTTTGCTTGATATCGAACTGGCGCCGCAACCGGCGGGCGCTAACGATGCCGACCAACAGCTTTGCGGCCAAGTCTACATGCTGGCCAACCGTGTACCGGTCGTCGCCGTTCGCCCGTCAATTCCCGAGGCCGTGGGTACGGCAAAACCGATTGTGCGTGCCTATCCATCGATACTGGACGGATCCGCCTGCAATGCCGCTGTTGCCTCGCACGCGCCACCCAACCTCTGGTTCGGCTCGCCGCTTCTCAGCCCTGACACCGACAACGTAATTCGCTCGGTCTACAAGTGGAACATGGTCCAGACGATAAAGCCCGGACCAGAGCAACGACTGGCAGGGATGGGCCTTGTGGGGGCGGCACTGTTGGACGGCAAGGTCGATCCCGGCGTTCTGGCTTGCCTTTTTCCCGCATCGCACGCCAAGCCCGAGGACTGTCCGAAGGGCGGGTTGACGATCGGTGGGCGTACTTACGAGCCGGGTACGGACGAAGCTGATGCAAAGGCGCGAATTGTTTTTTCGTTGCCCTGGGGCGGGGGTATTCCGAACGCCCAGTCTTTTGGCTACGCACCATACGCTCTCCAGATTGTCGAGGCCGCTGACCTTCGGCAGCGGCTGCAGGAAAATCCCTCGCTGATCGACGGGGCGACGGTCATCATCGGGGGCAGCTATCTGGCGTCCGGCGATGTTCGGTCGGTACCCCTGGAAAGCCGCATGCCCGGAGCCATGATCCATGCCAATGCGGTTCGCGCTTTCACCGACGGGCTTCTGGTGGAGGAACACGACGGCTGGGGCTGGGAGCAGATTTTGATCGGCATCGCCAGCGTCATCGGTGCTGTCTGTCACATTGCCGGGCACAGGCTGGCGGGCCGCCTAGGAAAGCCCCTCGCCCACGTCCTGAATATTTCCTTTGCCATGGCGTCGATCGTCTTGACGGTGATCGTGATATTTTCAATCGGAACGTGGCATGCCTTTTCCAGCCTGTCGCAGTCGGGGATTGCCATCGGCGTGCTGTCGCCCGTGCTTGCGGTGACAATCGAAGGCATGTCTTCGGTGCTGCATGCCATTCGCGAGGCGATCACGGAGGCGTTGCTTTGGGCGCAGAGGAGCCTTGCGCCGGGCCAGGGAGGCCATGATGGACATTGATCCGGTTGGGCACTTGTGCCGCAAGGCAAAACAGGACCCGCAAGGATTTCGGTTCACCACCCTTTGCGCGGCAGGGGCGCTTCTGCTGACGATCATCGCGCCCGACCGCGCGGCGCTGGCGCAAGATACCGCTTCCGGGTTCTGCGACCTGACGGACAAATCGCGCGCCCTGGTCCGGAAGGTCGAACGGCAGCAGGGGGCCGAGCCCTGGCTGAGTGTTGAACGCGGTTCCGACATCCAGGCGGTCGCGGCGGGATGTTTCCTGCAATCCGGTGACATCGTCAGGCCCGGCGCCGGCATGAGCGCCGAGATCCAGATGCCCGACAACAGTTCGCAGCCGGTCGCATTTCCTGCCGTGATCAAAATCCCTGAAATAGCAGTGCCATCCGAATTTGGCCGGCTCCTGGCTTTTTTTGGCGAGTTCATAGGCCAGGACTGGCAGTCCGCGCGCGACGACGCCGCCGCGGTCATAGGCGACACGCGCAGCGGCGATCCGTCGACCTATCTTGTCATGCCAGGTGGTCATGACATCGGGCATCAATCGGTCGATGGCAGCCATCCACTTTATCTGCGTTGGGCTGGAAGTGCCCCGCCCTATGCAGTCTCCATCCTTCGGCTCCCGGATGATACGGATACGCCGGAAATCTCGGTGACGACGAGCGAATTGCACGCCGAGCTTGATCTGTCCCAGCTGCCTGCAGGCGAGTATTCCCTGAGCGTGAAAGGGCGAAACAGGCTGGAGCTGACTTTGCCCTTCGCGGTCGTGAAGCATGCCGACGTGCCGGCCTTCAAAAGCGGCGCCGCGGATCTCGCGGCAAGTCCGGAATACAGGATCGAACAGGCAATTTTCCTGCTTCGCCGGCCCGACACCAGCTGGCGTGTGGAGGCGATTTCGCAACTCCTGGCGCTCTCCGCCGAGGGCAACTTCTTCGCAAAGGCGCTGGTCGGCGTGGAGAACACGGCTAAAAAACCTTAGGAATCAAGTGTTCCTCTGTTGGCGATGCTCGGGTGGCGAAAGGCGTTACCCTAGAGCCTGTAAGGAGTCGCAAGTCGACGAAAGGAGTACCGTTGTGAATGCCAATTCTGCCGCCATAGGGTAAGCTGTTGCCGGGTGGCTGGTGCATTGGGGGCCGTTTTGACAGATATGAGAGTGCCCGGACGGCTGTCCCGGCGTCGCCTTCTGGCCGTTGGGGCGGGGATGCTGGTGGTTCCGCCACAGGCCGGACGCAAGCGCTCGACTCTCAGCGCCTTACAAAGCCTGTTCAGCTTCCATCCGCTGCCGGCGGTGCTGCTTGGCGTGAGCCTTGGCTTCGTTGCCGGCATCGTGCCCGGCATTGGCGGCAGGATCGGGCTGCTTCTGGCTTTGCCGCTGGCGCTTCTGTTCGATCCTGTTGGCGGCGCCGTGTTCCTGATCGCGCTGCATGCCGTCGTCCACACGTCCGGCTCGATCACCCCTATCGCGTACGGCCTGCCGACCTCGGCCTCGGAGGCCACGACCGCCCCCCGAGGCCATGGATCAGCCGCTGGATTGCCGTGCTGAACCGGGCCGTGACGACGTAGACGATCATTCGACAGCTTCGCTCCTTCGAGACCCTCGACAGAGTATTGTCCTATATAGCCCGACTGGCTGAAATTGCGTTGGCGCTGCAGACCTGTTCGTTGCTAACTGAAACAGGTCCGAGACGTCTTGCAACCCGCGCTCTTATGGCGAGTAAAACCCGGCATGCCGCAGTTCAATTTGGCGTTCTACTGCTTCCCGAAGAAGGAAGCCATTGAGGATTTCCGGGCGGCAGCCACGTTGATCGAGGCGCGCGCGAAAGACATCAAGGTCCGTGTCATGTCGACGGCATCGGTGCTGACACCATTGCAGACGCCGACGATTGCCACCAGGCCGACCCTCTCCATCGAGTTGGATCGGCTTAAATGGCTCAGGCCGCTCCGCGGAACGCGCCTCGTCCATCAGCGCATGGGCAAGATCGAGGAAGTATCCGCACTCGAAACCGCTGGGCTTCCCGTGCCTAGGTGGACAGAAATCGTGCCAGGGACAGAACTCGATCCCGCAGCGTGGGGTCCGTACGTGGTTGTAAAACCTTCGCATGGCAAACGCGGAGCATTCGTGCGCATAACAAAAACCGGGCGGGTGCGCTACACCGCCCCATCCGACTATCCGCAAGATCATCCGGGCAGACGCGCACCGATGATCGCCCAGCAGTACATCCATACCGGTCCATGGCCCACGGCCTATCGGGTGCTCACCTATCTCGGCAAGCCGCTGGCCGCGATCCAGTATGAGGGCAGGCGCGACCTCAATCCATTGGGTGGTTCCGATGGGTTTCGGGCGGCTCCTGGGGCATCGATCATAGCTTCGGCCAAGGGATGCACGATTGCGCTCACGACGGACCAGGACGTGCTTGAGCTTGCCGTTCGCGCGCATGCCGTTTTCCCGACCATTCCGTCACTCGGCGTGGACATCCTGCGCGACGCCGAGACGGGCGAACTTTTCCTTCTCGAACTCAATCCGTCCGGCAACAGCTGGATGCTGTGCGGAACGGCCGGGCGCAACATACAGAAGCAGTTCGGCCTCAATTTCTATGAGCAGTTCGGCGCACTCGATATCATTGCGGAGACGTCGATCGAGGCCACGCGCAGACTGGCTGTTTGATGGTGATTGTCCTGCACAGCGCAACAAAAAAGCCCGGAACGCGCCGGGCTTTTTTGTTGTACGTCTGAACCCACGAGCGGTTCGAAACGGGAATTTGGTGCCCAGAAGAGGATTGCGCTCTTAGGCCTCTTCTGCATTGATTCATAAAGCAATTTTGGCTCGTAGTCGAGGTACTGTAGCACACTCACGTGACACATATCGAGCAACACCTTAAGGCGGCGATGGCCAGATGCTAGTCGCGGTCCACGTCGCCGGATGTTAGATACCCCAGTGAACCCGTTGAGATTTGCCCATGGCCAGCTCAAAAGTCTGCTCGAAATGCCTTCGGCCTAATCAGGCGGACGGAAGATTTTGTAGCTACTGTGGCGAGGCTCTAGATGTCCAACGACCCCCTGAGCTGAAGATAATAACGGTATTCTTTGCCGATATCGTCAACTCGACTTCAACGATCGGTGACCTCAATCCAGAAAACGCTTTTGCCTATCTCGGGCCTGCGGTAGCGAGAATGGGTAGGGTCGTAAATCAGTTCAGTGGATCAGTAATGCGCACCATGGGGGATGGCCTCATGGCTCTATTCGGCGTCCCTCAGGCTCAGGAAAACCACGCATTGATGGCGTGCCAGGCCGCACTTAGCATGCGAGACAGTTTGGCAAGTAGCGGCGTAACGATCCGAATAGGAATTCACACAGGAGTTGTTCTTTCAGGCGTAGTTGACGAGGTGACAAATGAACAAACCGCATATGGTGCGGCAATTCACCTAGCCAGCAGGCTGGAGCACATAGCGACACCTGGTGGTATCTGCCTAACTGGAGATACATTCGCCCTCGTACGCACCTTCTGCGATGCCAAGTTGCTGGGGGGCATGCCAGTAAAAGGCTTCGCGGCCCCCGTAAATGTGTTCGAGTTGGTCGGCCTAAAGGTAGCGCCGACCAGCGAGCAATTTCGGGGGCAAAGTCTCACTACGTATACAGGTCGAGAATCTGAACTGAGCTATCTCGAAGAGGCACATCATCGGGCTCGTGAGGGAGATGGTGTAGCCATCGGTATTGCTGGGATGCCCGGTCTCGGAAAGAGCCGGCTCTGCTTTGAGTTTCTGGAAAGTCTTCGCCAAGAAGCGGTCCCTGTAATAGAGGCAAGGGCGTCCCCGTACGGATACTCTGGACCCTTACAGCCGCTGTTGGAGTTCCTAAGAGCATATTTTCGCATAGTGCCGACAGATAGCGACGAGATAACGAAGGCAAAGGTGACTTCGAAAGTGAGTTCGCTCGATCCGGAACTCTCAGATGAAATACCAGTGTTAATGGGCATACTTGGTGCCGCTCGCCGCAAGGCCCCGACCATCGCTGCGGAACCAAAGGCAAATCAGTCCAGATTGCTGAAAGCGGTGATGAACTTGGTCCATCAGGTTGGCCGGTCGCCTTCCGTTTTTGTGATTGAGGATGCCCATTGGCTCGACGACGACAGTCACGAATTTGTTTCGGCTTTGATTGAGGCCGTTCGAACAACGCATATCCTCCTTTTGATCACCTATAGGCCAACATTAGAAGCCTCCTGGCGACGCTCTGCCAAGCTTGAAGAGATACTTCTGCCAGAGATCGGTGAGCGGGAGATGCTCATCCTGGTGACGCGTTTGATCGGAAAAGACCCGTCGTTGCAGTCAACTAGCAATCGAATCGCTGAGCGAAGCGCGGGAAGTCCGTTCTTTGCGGAGGAGCTGGTGCGGTCTTTGGTAGATCGCCGTATCCTTCAGGGAGCGCCACAGCACTATTCGATGACGGGTGAGACTGCGGTCGATTCACTTCCTCCCACTGTGCAAGCCGTCATCGAGACGCGCATTGACCGCCTTCCGTCTCTGGAGAAGTCTGTTCTACAGATGGGAGCAACGATTGGCAGAGAATTTCCCGTTGCCGTTCTGAAACAGGTCGCTGAGATGCCCGATGAGGAGCTCGGCGACGTTCTAGATCGCCTTTGTCAATCAGATCTCTTCAGACGCGACTATGTTGCGGCTGGTGGCGCCGTCATCTCGTTTCGCCACCCGTTGATCCAAGAAGTCGCCTACACCATGTTGATAATGGCACGCCGCGCTGTTCTTCACGCGTCCGTCGCTAAGGCCATTGAGACCCATCATCGCAATCGACTGGACGAATATGCTGACAGCATATCTCGCCATTTCGAGGCAGCGGGACAACTGCCTGAGGCAACTCAATATGCGTCTCGCGCCGCTCTATGGATTGGAGCTCATTCCAAACAGGCGGCGGATGCGTGGAAGAGGGTGCACGCGTTGCTCGGCCGCCAGCCTCGTTCCGCTGCAACCGATCCCCTTCGAATTATGGCGGCCGGCCAAGTTATCAACACTGGCTGGCGCGACGGAATGAACAAAGACGAAGCCGAGCCGTTCGCAAATGAAGCTTTGCAGTTGGCACGAGAGGGAAAAAATTTAGAGGCTGAAATACTTGTTGTCGCGGCGTTGGGTAGGATAATTGCCGCGACAGGTTCCGCTGATGACTATGTTGCTCATGTGGAAAATGCGATCGTTTTATCAGAAGGCAATCCAAATCACGAAGCGTTACTTCAAGCGATACTATGCCATGCCTTTTGCCTCGCCGGAAGATTGAACAACGCGAGTCGAGCTGGTGAGGCAGCGCTCAGGTCAATCGACAGCGTCACCAAATTCCATCGACAGATGTTGGGATTCGACGTTGAACAGTGGGTTCGCTGCTTGGACGTAAGAATAAAGATACGCACTGGCGACTTCGACGCTGCCAAGAGGAATCTCGATAGCCTGGTTGCAGAAGACGCAGAAAATCGTGATCCAACGTTGCAATTTATTCCGCATCTCGCATTTGTTGAACTAGCCTGGCTATGTGATGAGCCGGATGTTGCTCATCTGCATGCGTATAAAATCGAACAGATAATGCGAAGGACAGAAAGTTCCTATGTTTCGGTTTATGCTAAGGCGTGCCAAGGCATCGCAGAAAGCCTGGCGGGTCGTCACGAAGCGGCCCTTGCCTCGCTCGAACACGCTCTGCGAACAGCCCGCACTACGCGAACAGGGCTCGAATTTGAATCAGATATACTTGCAACAATAGGTGAGGTATATTGCCTCAGCGGTCATCATGAACTGGCAGAAATCGCGTGCCGAGCATCGTATTCGAATGCGAAAAAGCGAGGAGCGCGTGTTCCTCAATGTCGCTCACTCATCACGTTGTCTTCAGTGCTTTCTCGAAGCCGATTGGACCGTGTTCAGCAGCGAGCGGTAAGATTTAGACGAGCTGCAGACAAGTTGATTGAGGAGACAGGCGCATACGCATATCAATTAGGTGGGGTGGGCGTTGGTCATCGTGTGACTTGGAGGATTTGCGATCATTAATACAGGAGGAGTTCGGCTATGCCAGCATTCCAGGCCATGTGTGAAAGAGCGAACCAAATTTTCTCGCGGCAGGGTCTTGCGAGCTTCGTATGGCCCGAAGGAGGCTCATTCGTCGAACTGGCGCAAGCTGCAGGAATTGTTCAAACCCCGGCGGAGTTGCAGTACTTGAACCAGTGGCCTGACACATTGGTGAATGGCTTAACGGCGATCTATAAGACCGCTTACAACAGCGACCCAAAAGTTCCTGTGCAAATGGTGTGGCATCCAGCCTACGATTTTAGTATTTCGGCTTGGGATGCCCATTCAACATCGGGGAGCACGCGAGCTATTACGGTCATCATCTGTGGTCCGTACCCCTCTGACTAGATTGTGGGTCAGAAATCTGAGAAGTGTTCCTAGACGAGTCGGGGAAGGCTTCCCCCTCCCCGTTGGCTTTGCGATCGGTCACGACCTTGCGGACATGCTTCATGAGAACCTGTGAGACTGCTGTAGCTCCTCCTTCGCGGGCGTAGCTCTCGAACAGCAACACGCCTTCGCCAACCGTCTTGAGCGCCTCCTCAGCGGCCTTGAGCGCATCTCCGGCGAGCGGCACCCGGCGTACACTCCCGGCGTTCTTCAAGCGCCTATGCGGGTGAACCTTGAGGTCGAGATAGGCAAGGCCGTCAACGTGAACGTCCTCGACCATGAGACCGGTGACCTCGGCCAGCCGGCACCCGGTCTGCTCCAACATCCGACAGATGCGTTGAAGGTCGACCGAAGCGTGACCCAGAACCCGCTCGCTTGCTGCCTTGAGTTGAGCCTCGGAGAACGGCTTTCGGTCTTCCTCGGCCAGCGTCTGCTTCTTGACCTCCAGCCCGTTGAACGAAAGCGCGAATTTCTCTGCACCTTTTTCCATTGAGCGTGTTTTGGCATGAAGTGTCCACTTTGGAGGTGGACACCACGTGATTGAGGACGATGAACAGAAACTGCTGGTGAGGCGAATTTTGCGTAACGGCCGCCGGCGGTACGACGCGGCGTCAAAAGAGCGGCTCGTTGCGGCCTGCCTTGAGCCTGGCGTGTCGGTATCGCGACTTGCGCTTGAACATGGGATCAATGCCAACCTTCTTCGGAAGTGGATAAAGACGACCAAAGACGCCGTTGCTTTGCCGCCACCTGCGCCGTCGGCGTTCATTCCAGTTCAAGTCAGCGTCGCCGCGGAGTACAGCCTGCCTATGCAGGGCAATTCGGTAGAGAGGCCTGCCACGCGTGGTGAAGAGCGGCTGTCGAAGTCGTCGCCACTCCCAGCCAAGGTGAGCGCGTCTTTGCCGAACGGCGTGAAGTTGACGCTGGAATGCGGTGATGTGGATGCATTGACGGCGATCATCGGAGCACTGGGTCATGTTCAGACTGGGCGCTGACCTGACAGTCTACCTGCATCGCGAACCGATCGACTTCCGCGCCGGCATCAACAGCCTTGCGGTCCTGGTTCAGGAGGTGATGGAGCTCGACCCGTTTGCGCCTGCGGTCTTTGCCTTTTGCAATCGCCGTCGCGACCGGATGAAACTCTTGTTCTTTGACCGGTCCGGCTTCATGCTGGTTCTAAAGCGGCTGACCGAAGACAGGTTCCGATGGCCACGCCGGGAGACGGCGGTGGTTACGCTGACGACCGAGCAGCTCCATTGGATTCTCGACGGCATCGACATCGATGCAATGGTGCGCCATCCGGTGCGGCAATATCAGGTTGCGGGCTGACGGCTCCCGAATTGTGCGGTTGACGCGTCGGTGCGGTTCAGATTCAAAACTACGATGAATCGACCTGGCGAACCGACTGTTGAGGAGTTGATGGCGCGCATTGCTGCGCTGCAGGCGCAGAACCGCCAGCTCGCAGAACGCGTGGCCAAGCTCGAGGAAGAGTTGGCGCTAGCGCGGCTGCATCGTTTTGCGCCGAAGAGCGAAAAGCACGTTGATCGCCTCTTCAATGAAGCCGAACAGATTGCCGATGAAGACGACGCCAGCAGCGAAGATGGCAATGTCGTCGACCTGCCGGACACCGGCTTTCCGTCCACCGAAAAGCCGGAGGGAAAGAAGCGTGGCCGCAAGCCTCTGCCGGAACACCTGCCGCGCGAGCGCGTCGAGTATGACCTTGCCGACGGTCAGAAGGCCTGTCCTTGCTGCCGCCACCAGATGCATCGCATGGGTGAGGCCGTCACCGAGCAGCTCCATATCGAGGTGAAGGCGAAGGTCCTGCAGAATGTGCGGTTCAAGTATGCATGCCGCCATTGCGACCGGACCGGCATCAATACGCCTGTTGTCATTGCCCCGATGCCCGCGCAGCCCTTGCCGGGCAGCATCGCCACGGCCTCGACGCTGGCCTTCGCGCTCGTCCACAAATATGTCGATGGCACGCCGCTCTACCGCTTGAGCCAGGCATTCGAGCGAGCCGGCGTGCCCGTCAGCCGCGGCGCTCTGGGGCATTGGGTGATCGGATCGAGCGAGAAGCATCTCTCCCGCATCTATGACGCACTGAAGCTGCGGCTTCGGTCACAACCGCTCATCCATGGTGACGAGACGACGGTCCAGGTCCTGAAGGAAAAGGACAGGGAAGCCACCAGCACATCCTTCATGTGGGCGTATCGGAGTGGAGAGGACAGCGACGAACCGATCGTGCTGCTCGACTATCAGCCCGGCCGCGGCCAGATCTATCCGCAGGCCTTCCTCGGTGATTACCGCGGCATCCTGATGAGCGATGGCTATACCGCCTGGCGCACGCTGGCAGGAGCGACCCATCTGGGGTGCATGGCCCATGCCAGACGTCGCTTCGTCGATGCACTGAAGACCAGAAAGAAAGGCGGCGGCCCGCCGGAGCAGGCGCTGAAGTTCTTCGAACAGCTCTACCGGATTGAAAGCCAGACGCGCAACGAAAAGCCGGACAAGGGCGAAACGCGACATCAATGCATCCGCCGTTTCCGCCAGCAACACAGCGTCCCCATCATGAACGCTCTCAAGGCATGGCTCGACGACATAGCCCCGAAGGTCCTGCCCGACAGCAAGATCGGCGACGCCGTGTCCTACACCCTGAACCAGTGGGAGTACCTGACGCGCTACACCGAAGACGGCAGGATGCCGATCGACAACAACCTGCTTGAGCGCGACATCAGGATTTTTGCCACTGGAAGAAAGAGTTGGCTGTTCAGCGACACTGTGGACGGAGCCAGGGCCAGTGCCGTCGTCTACAGCCTCATGCTGACATGCCGAGCTTGCGGCATCGAGCCCTTGGCCTATTTGCGCCACGTCCTCACGGAATTGCCGCAGCGCGCGGACAATGCCGACATCACCGATCTCTTGCCATTCAACTTCGCCAAAACCGCCGCTACTTGATCCGATGCAACTGGCCGACAGCGACCCCGGTCAAACGGGCCGCGTCAACGCGCATGGAAATGAGCGCTTACCGTTGAACGGATTGGTCGCGCCGTTGAGGTCGTCAATGGCGTTGGTGATGATCGCCCGTAGGTCGTTCAAGTAGCGATGCACGGTCGCGGGGGACCTGTCACCGTCAGCGAGCATGTGATCCCGAACCTCTCTGGCGTCAGTCCGCGTCGCGATCTGATCTGCGGATCACCTCGGTTCAGTGCTTTCTCGACGTGGCCTTGCACCCGGTCGACACGTTGCCGCTTCTTGGTCTCGTCAGTCGTCCCATCGACCCGGTCTTTCAGGTAGAGCTTCACGGCGTCGGCGAGCGTCGGCTCGGGCTTCCGGTCGGGCACAACCAAGGCGCCATGTTGCCGACATAGGGCGAGCCAAGGGTGGGGAGGTCATTAGGCTCTCAGCTCGGGCAGGCCGGGACCCTCACGGCAACAGGCTGCCTTCCGTCTTGGTGGACTATGAGGACACTGATGAGACAATGAGGCTGAGGGGGGAGATGGACGAGATCAATGCCTTCCTCGCCACCCAGCGCATTGAGATCGATGGGGAGCCTCAAGCTGCCTACAAGCTAACCCGTCGCTTCCTCTTGCGGTCCCCATCGGACCCAAGGGCCTTCAACCTTCATGGCAGACTCTATGGCGCCTTCTGGATATCGATGCCTAAGGCTCAACGAGGTGGTCTAACGATCAATGGGGAGCCCATCGCAGACCTCGACTATGCCAGCATGTTCCCGAGGCTAGCTTATGCCCGCGTGGGCACCGAGCCGCCACCTGGGGACCTCTACGCCATCCCAGGTCTTGAGGAGCACCGAGCAGGGGTGAAGGCGGGGCTTTCCGCTCTGCTCTCAACTGAGACCGAGATGACCCGATTGCCCCCTAAAGTGAAGGGTGCCTTGCCGGCTGGGTGGACAGCTTCAAGGCTCCGCGATGCCATCGCTGAGAAGCACCCAGCGCTAGTGCGGCTCTTCGGCAAGGACATCGCGCTGGACCTGATATTCACCGAAAGCTCCATCTTGGCTGCCGTCTTGCTCCGGCTGGCAAGGATGGGGATAGCAGCCCTACCGATGCACGATGGGATTATGGTGGCGGCTAAACACTGCGAGGTGGCCATAGAGAATATGGGGCACTTAGCTCAGGCAAGCACAGGGGAGCCAATTCCTGTGGTGACAAAATGAAATCCTCGGATGTGAGGGCAACCTTAGATTACAAGGATGCGATAGAGTCGTTCAGTGAAGAGCGAAAAACTAGTGCCTTAACCGGTGAGAGCAACATATTATGACCGATGCAGAAACACTTACCGAGATCGAGGACCTAATTAGGACCTCACCGAAACCGGGAGCGATGGCTCGTCAAGACGACGAAACATTAGACTGGCTTGGCCGTGCTGAAGCAACTTTTTACTGAATTGGTGCATCACTTTCGGTCCAAATGGGCGTGGCCGTCGCTGCTCTCAATACGGTCTATGCGGTTCAGGCTGCAAAAGCGGAAGGCGATGTCAGACGACTGCTTCGTACTGCTCGATGGACATACCGGCAACGTACTGGCGGACCAACCAGTCTGGCGGTGGATGCAGGCATGGTTTTCGACTATTTCAACGGCGTTTCTAAAATCATCGAAACTGCTCGAAAAGATATTCTGTTCATGACCCGTATCTGGATGCCTCATTTGTCGAGCGCTATCTCAGCTTCATTGACGTTGCCGTGCCTGTAAGATTGCTAGGGCGCGAGAAGCAGGCCACCCTCATCCCGGCAGCACAGGCTTTCGCGAAGCAGTACGGTCGTTCAGTGGAAGTTCGATCCGCCTCTAATTTTCACGATCGATTTGTGTTCATAGACCAATTTCAGTGCTTTCAGTCCGGGGCGTCTTTCAAGGATGGCGCCAACCGAACACCCACGACTCTCACGGAGATTACAGACGCTTTTGCTGAGGTCCAAAAAACGTACGAGGCGCTGTGGGCTGCCGCGAAGGTGGATTTCAAAAGCTAAATTTGGGGCACCGACGTGGGGCACCGTATATTTGATCTTCCAAAAAAAATATATTTCTCAATACTTTGCCGAACATTGAGAAAACTGGCGGAGAGAGCGGGAAACTTAGCCAGAACTTCTCGAACGCGTCCACCTGTGCCTTGAGGCTCACCCCTCCGTAACTTCCACTCACTGTCTTGGACGCATGGCCGCAGATGCCATCCAACAAGCTGTCCTGAATGCCTGCCTCTCGCCCAATGGTTTTGAAGAGATGCCGCCAGCCGTGATTGGGTGCCACCGCCTTGTCCTTGACGACTTCCCGCACGAACTCCGTGATGCGGTTCTTTACGCTCCTACGCACTCCTCGCGTGTCCCCATCTTTCCGTGGCTTCAGGAAAAGGTAGCCGCCAGGGGCGGCCGTAACAAAATCCGCGAAGCCCTGCTCTATGAGGTGGCGATGGAGAACTACCAATCGCACTTCCTTGTCCTTAACGGTGCCTGCCTCTGGAGTGATCGTCATCACCCAGTATTCGCCCTCCTTGCGGACGTTCTGTTTACGCAACTGGACAACCTCTCCAAGGCGAGCCCCTGAGTAGGCACAGAGCCATGGCACCCAGCGCTTGGCAGCCACCAGCCTGTCAGACTCCCGACCCTTCCGGTGCTGATGGAGACTATGGGCAAGGATCGCCTGTACTTCCACAGGGGCGGAGCCCTTGTCGCGTGTGTGGACAACCTTCGGCGGGGCACAGTGATGGCCTCAGCGGGGTTGCTCGGCAGCTTGAGGTTAGCCACCGCCCACTTGAAGACCGAACGGAGACCGGCAATGTCGCTGTCACCTACCGTCTTGGGGCTGACACCCTGTGCAAGTCTATGGTCCTTGAAGGCTACAAGGTTAGAAGGGGTAATCGCCCCCGCATCGTCATTGTCAAGGAACTCGATGAGGCGGGCCGCTGCGCTCTTGTAGCTTTCGTAGGTGCTGATGGTCCGACCAGCCGTCTTCGCCTCAGTCCACCAGTCCTCCACCAGCCCCCGTAAGGAGACCACTGCTCCCCGCCCGGTGGAAGTGGCGATGGGCTTCGCAATCTCAAATGCAGGAAAACGGCTGGCCTTCGGGTCGGGCGTATAGTCGCCAGCTGTCTCGCGATCTGCTTGCGCAAAACCATCCTTGAGGGAGCGAAGCGCTTCACGCGCCAACAAGTCGACCGACTCCGGTGAGACATTAAGGAGGCCGCGACGGGTAAGAATTTGCCTAGCAGTCAGCATGGCAGGGTCGCCAACCAAAGGGTTTGTTCCAGCCTCTAGCCTTGCCATTGCATTCTTTAGACTCCTCCTCCGATCTCTCCCGTGAAGGCGCTTTCCGCGTCCGACAGGTCTGGGTCAATCTCCGCCAGAGAGCCCCATGCGTAGACATCGCGGGAAAGCGCAACAGCCTGCCTGTGGGATAATACCAAGGGTGGCTCTCTGAGCCCTTGCCATAGGGTTTCGAGATAAGCCAACACCTGTGCTTGCCGGGTCTTCACTTCGCTTGGAGTGGCGGCATGCAGGGACACGCGGATAGCGTGGTCCTTTGCTGTAATCGTCTTCTTTACAATGTCCGATCCAACCGGAATGTGAAGCGTAACGCCCACCGCGCGGTTCCGCACGTCAGCTGGAATACGCTGGTTGAATTGTTGATTGATGGTGCCTTTTCGTTTCACGGGTTTGACCAGCCGGAAATGCATTGTCGCACACCTTTGTAACACATAGAGGCGAGCGCAATGATTTGAAAAGGCTTATCTTCTTGATCCCGTTGGTAGTCGGGAAAAAATGGTGCCCAGAAGAGGACTCGAACCTCCACTCCTTGCGGAACACGGACCTGAACCGTGCGCGTCTACCAATTCCGCCATCTGGGCTGGTGCGGGCTCATGTAAGCGGGCAAGCGATTGCTGTCAACGCGCTTTTTTCAAAGCGGTTCGCAGCTTGCCGGCTCAGCCCTCCAGCACTTCCTTCGACGCCACGGTGGAATCGGCGTTGAGCTGGTAGATGACCGGCACGCCGGTGCCGAGTTCGAGCTTGACGATCTCCTCGCCCGACTTGCCGTCCAGCGCCATGATCAGCGCGCGCAGCGAGTTGCCGTGGGCGGCGACCAGCACTGTGCCGCCGCGCAGCACGTGCGGCTGCAAATCGTGCAGATAGTATGGCCAGACGCGGGCGCCGGTGTCCTTCAGGCTTTCGCCGCCGGGCGGCGGCACGTCATAGGAGCGGCGCCAGACATGCACCTGCTCCTCGCCCCATTTCTGGCGGGCATCGTCCTTGTTGAGGCCGGAGAGGTCGCCATAGTCGCGCTCGTTGAGCGCCTGGTCGCGGATCGTCTTCAGGTCGCTCTGGCCGACCGCGTCGAGAATGTGCTGGCAGGTCTTTTGCGCCCGCGTCAGCGCCGAGGTAAAGGCGATGTCGAACTTCAGGCCGCGCGCCTTGAGTTTTTGCCCCGCGGCCTTGGCCTCGGCGTGGCCCTGTTCGGTCAGGTCGACATCGCGCCAGCCGGTGAACAGGTTCTTCAGATTCCATTCGCTCTGGCCGTGGCGCACGAGCACGAGAGTTCTCGACATTTTTGCTCCCTACAAGAGCAATTCCAGGAAAAGTGTGAAGCGGTTTTCCGTCCGGAATTGCGTTAAAACAAAGTGTGGGTGGCACGCCTCAGCTCAGGCCGAGCACGTCCCGCATCGAATACAGCCCCGGCTTCTTGCCGCGCGCCCACAGCGCTGCCTTGACGGCACCACGTGCGAAGATGGCGCGGTCCTCGGCATGATGAGACAGCGTAATGCGCTCGCCGGTGCCGGCCAGGATCACTGAGTGGTCGCCGACCACCGAGCCGCCGCGCAGCGTGGCAAAGCCGATCGAGCCGGTCTTTCGCACACCTGTGTGGCCGTCGCGTGAACGCACGTCGTTGCCGGCCAGCGCGATGCCACGCCCGGCGGCGGCGGCCTCGCCCAGCAGAAGTGCTGTGCCCGACGGCGCATCGACCTTGTGCTTGTGGTGCATTTCGAGGATCTCGATGTCGAAATCGTCGGCATCGAGCGCGCGTGCCGCCTGTTCAACCAGCACCGCCAGCAGATTGACGCCGAGGCTCATATTGCCCGACTTGACGATTGTTGCGTGGCGCGCCGCGGCCGCGATTTTCGCATTGTCGTCGGCCGAGCAGCCGGTCGTGCCGATGACATGGACGATGCGCGCCTGCGCTGCATATCCGGCGAACTCAACCGTCGAGGCCGGCGTGGTGAAGTCAAGCACGCCGTCAGCCTTGGCGAAGACCGGCAGCGGATCATTGCCGATCGCCACGTCGATGCGGCCGACGCCGGCGAGTTCGCCTGCATCCTTGCCCAGATGAGGTGAATCCGCGCGTTCGACCGCGCCTATGACGCGGGCACCCGGAATGCCATGGATGGCGCGGATCAGCGTCTGGCCCATGCGGCCGGCAGCGCCGACCACCACCAGGCCCATATCGCCTGCTTCGCTCATGTGCTCCTCACAGCAGTCTTCTTCGCACGCGTGGCCCGGACCGGAGTTTGGATCGGCTTGCTGTCATCGACAAGCCCCAGCCCCTTCTTGCCCTGGATGCGGTGGAAGCGGGAATAGATGCTGTCCGGGTCGGCCATCAGCGTCGCATGGGTGCCTTCCTCGACCAAACGTCCCTCTTCCAGCACGATGATGTGGTCGGCATTGACCACCGTCGACAGCCGATGCGCTATGACGATGGTCGTGCGGCCTTGCATGACATGGGTCAGCGCTTCCTGGACGCGGGCCTCCGCCTCGTTGTCGAGCGCCGAGGTCGCCTCGTCGAGCAGCAGGATCGGCGCCTGGCGCACGATGGCGCGGGCGATCGAGACGCGCTGGCGCTGACCGCCGGAAAGGGTCGAGCCGCCTTCGCCGACCGGCGTATCGTAACCTTGCGGCTGCTGGCGGATGAACTCGTCGGCTGCCGCCTGTTTCGCCGCCTGCTCGATCTCGGCGTCCGTGGCCGAGAGGCGGCCGTAGCGGATGTTGTCGCGGATCGTGCCCTCGAACAGATAGGGCGCCTGCGCCACATAGGCGATCGACTGCCGCAGCGAATGCTTGGTCACCTTCGAGATGTCCTGGCCATCGACCTCGATGCTGCCCTGGTCGACGTCGTAGAAGCGCTGCAAGAGCGCCACCAGCGTCGATTTGCCGGCGCCCGACGCGCCGACGATGGCCGTCACCTTGCCCGCGGCGGCGGTAAAGCTCAGATCTCTCAGCACTGGCATGTCGGCGCTATAGCCGAACGTCACATTGTCGAAGCGCACTTCGCCGGTGGTGATCCTGGCCTCGACAGCATCGGGTGCGTCGCCCTGTTTCGGCTCCAGGTCGAGCAACTCGTAGATCATGCGCGCGTTGACCAGCGCACGTTCCATGCCCACCTGTGTGCGCGCCAGGCGTCTTGCCGGATCGTAGGCCATGATCAGCGCGGTGATGAAGGAAAACACCGCACCCGGCGGCTGCCCAAGATACAGCGCCCGGTAGCCGGAATAGGCAAGCACGGAGGTAATGGCGAGACCGCCCAGAATCTCGGAAATCGGCGACAGCCGCTCCGAGACGCGGGCAATCTTGTTGTTACGCTGCTCGGCCGTGTCCGCCATGATGCCGATGCGGCGCGCCAGCTCGGCCTCCAGGGTGAAGGCCTTGACGATGGCTATGCCTTGCGTGGCCTCCTGCACGGACCCGTTCAGCCGCGAATTGATCAGCACGGATTCCCGGTTGATACGCCGCAGTCGGCGGGTGATGTAGACGACGGCCCAGATCAGCGGAGGCCCGATCAGCAGCGAGCTGAGCGACAATACTGGATCCTGGTAGATCATGACGCCGACGAGAGCGACCAGCGTGACCGCATCGCGGCTGATGGAGGTCAGTGTCAGCGACAGCAGATCGCGAACGCCGCCGACATTCTCGCTGACCTGTGCCGCCAGCCTACCGGAACGTGTATCGTTGAAGAAGTTGACGCCGAGCTTCATCAGATGGTCGAAGGCGCGCTTCTGGTAGCGCGCGACCAGATTGTTGCCGATACTGGCCAACGCGACTGCCTGGCCGTAACCGGCGAAGCCGCGCAGCAGGGAGGCTCCCATGAAACCGGCGCAGATCAACCAGAGCATATCGCCGCGCCGTTCGTAGAAGATCTGGTTGATCATCGGGGCCATGATCCACGCCGTGAAGGCAGTGGTGCCGGAAACAATCAGCAAGCAGATGACGGCAACGACATAGGTCCAGCGATACTCATTGCCGTTTTCAGCGAGGATGCGGCGGAGCACCGCTGTGACCTCGCCGGGCCGGGCTTTTTGTTTGTTTGGAGCTTGAAGTGTCAAATCGGGAGCGCTTTGTGGTTTTCCGCCTCGTGGGACCGGGGCTGCAAATTCGGGACCCCTCTTAACGCCCTGCGGCCGGCTTGCCTATGCCCGCACCTGATTAACTTCGTCGCGGGTTCAAGCCTGCCATCGCCGGCCCGCCGTCTGGACGCCGAACAGCGACGGGTTTCGGGCATAGGCGGCAAGGCCGAGAAGTGCGGCCAGCGGATGGGTGATGACATAGACCGGCATGGTGCGCATCAGCGCGCTGTGCGGCGCCTTGTCCTCGAAGGCGGCGCGGAAATTGCCTTCTTTCAGCGCCGGTACGATCTTTTGCGCGATGCCGCCTGTGAGGAAGACACCGCCACGGCTCATGAACACCAAAGCGAGATCGCCAGCGGTGCGCCCCAGGCATGTAACGAAGGTCTCCAGCGCTTCCTGCGCGACCGGATCGGTCTTGGCCAGCGCCGCGCCCGTGATTTCGGCCGGCGTGGTGAAGGGCGACGGTTTGCCGTCCGCCTTGGCCACCGCCCGGTAGACGTTGACGAGGCCGCGCCCGCACAGGATCTGCTCGCCGGAAATGCGGCCCTCTAGCTTCTCGATATGCGGGAAAACCTCGAAATCGCGCGGGGTGCGCGGGCCGATGTCCATATGGCCGCCCTCGCCGGGCACCGGTATCCAGTGGCGCAGCGCATGGACCAGCCCGGCGACGCCGAGCCCGGTACCGGGGCCTAGAACGACGCGGCCGGCATTGGGCTCCGGGGTGCCGCCGCCGATCTTCTCCATGTGCTCTTCGCCGAGCGCCACCACGGCCAGCGCCTGCGCCTCGAAATCGTTGAGCACGACAATGTCGCTCAAGCCCAGATTGGCGAACATCTGCCTGGGCTTGACGACCCATGGGCAGTTGGTGAGCTCGATCTCGTCGCCATCGACCGGCCCGGCCACGGCCAGCACCGCCGAATTGGGGCGCACCGAGGAACGGTCGAGCACGGCCGCCTGGATCGCTTCGTCGATGGTGTTGTAGTTGGCGGTCTGGACGATTGTCGGCTCGCCGGCCTCGGAATTGGCGTCGAGCACGATCGAAAAGCGTGCATTGGTGCCGCCAATGTCGCCGATCAGGATCGGAAACCGCAGCAAAGTGTCGTTATCGCCTGTGCTTGGCATGCTCTTGTCCGTCCCCGATGGCATCTCGCCATTCTTCCGTTGACTAGCGCATGGGTTTGAAAAGGGAAACGGTTTTCGAACCCGGTGATGCGCACAGACAGCTTCTGCGGCCAAACGGCCACTATTTCACAAAAGCCATTCGTTAAACCGATTGAGTCCGCTGATAATGACTGACGTCAGTTCGTCGGCGGCCGGGGCCGTGGCACCGGCGCGCCCATCCTGGGGGTCGCCGCGAAAGCGTTCGCCGCGCTTGGCAGCTCAGCAGCGCCGCTCACGGTGGCGGCGGGCTGTGAAGGGGCTTCGGGCTCGGGTGCCGCCACCACCACCGGCATGGCGCCGCCATGATAGGTCGCGGCCTCGGCGGAGGCCGGCCCCGGGGCGTCGAGCACGGCGCGGCATTCCTTGGGCAGGTTGGCCATGGTCATCAGGTCACGTGCCTTGGGTGCATCCGGGTTCTTGTTGGGCCGCCACGGTTCTTCCGTGAACCACCAGGCCAGCGGCTTGCCGCAACCGTCATCATCCGGCGTCGCTTCCTGCGCCTTGCAGTTGGGCGAGCCCGGCTGGCAACCGATGCGCATATGGAAATGATAGTCGTGGCCCCAGAACGGCCTGATCTTGCGCAGCCAGGTGCGGTCGCCCTTGACGGTGTCGCAGAGTTTTTTCTTGATGCCTGGATTGACCAGGATGCGCTCGACTTGCGGATAGCTCGCCGCGCGTTTGAGCAACGCCGTGTGCTGCGGCGTCCACAGCGCGTCCTTCACCAGATGGGTCTTTTCGTCGACCATCAAGGTGGCGCTCATGGTCTCGCGCTGCGCCCTGGTCATTGCGCGGTCAGGCATTGGCGTCAGCCAGATGTCCGCGTCGAGGCCGATCTGGTGCGAGGCGTGGCCCGTCGTCATCGGGCCGCCGCGCGGCTGCGCGATATCGCCGATCAGAAGGCCAGGCCAGCCGTCGGCGACCGCGTCGCGCGACAGCTTTTCGATCAAGGCGATCATGGCCGGATGACCCCAGCGGCGGTTGCGTGAGGGCCGCATCACCTGCCAGGTCGGGCCGTCCATGGGGATGGCGACACCGCCGGCAAAGCAGCCCTTGGAGTAGAAGCCGATCGATTGCGCCGCGGTCGCCGTCGGCAGCTTTTCGGCGCCGAACAGGTCCTTTGCCCGTTCCTCGGCCGCCGCCGGCTGGGCGGCCAGCGCGGTAAGGGCGAGCATGCCAAGTGCGGTCGCCAGCCAGAATTTCTTAGCCGCAACAGGCTGTTTCGCTGTCGTCATGAAGTCGGATCCCCACCGCAATCCAAGCCGAATCATAGCACGCAACGCAAGATGCTTCGATCGTCAGCGCTTCATCGGGCTACGCGCCTCGCCGTCGCGCCAGTCACCGCTTGCCCACATATGGTCGAAGGCGGCGCGGTAGTCCGGAAAGCGAAAGCGATAGCCCACCGCCTTGATCGCCGCATTGGCGACACGCTTGTTCTCGCCATAGAAGGACCGCGCCATGGGCGAAAGTTGGGCGGTGTCGAAGGGAATTTCGGGCGGCGCCTCGACGCCCATCAGCGACGCAGCATAGGTGACGACATCCTGCGGCGGCGCAGGCTCGTCATCGGTGACGTTGAAGATGCCGCCTTTGTTGCCTTCGATCAGCTGCCAGAGAGCGCCGGCAATGTCGTCGCAATGGATGCGGTTGAACACCTGGCCGGGCTTGACCAGCCGCCTTGCGGTGCCGTTTTCCAGATTGACCAGCCCATTGCGGCCCGGGCCGTAAATACCGGACAGGCGCAGGATCGCCACCGGCCGACCGATCTCCTCGCCGAGCCTCAACCAGTCCCGCTCTGCCGCTACCCTCATGATGGAGCGTTTCGACACCGGCCGGCACGTGGTCTTTTCGTTGACCCAGGCGCCGCCATAATCGCCATAGACGCCGACGGTCGAGAGATAGCCGATCCATTCCAGCGCCGGCATTTGGGCGATCGCAGCGCGGGCGGCATTCAGCACGGGATCGCCCGCCTCTTCCGGGGCGATTGAAATCACCAGATGCGTCGTCTTCTTCAGTGCATCGCTGATTTCACCGGTCAGAGCACCATCTAACAGCAGCGGGGCGATACCAGCCTGACGCAGCGCCTCGAATTTGTCGGGCGAGCGCGTCGTGCCCAGGATGGTGGCGGCGCCCGGATTGGCGCGTGCAAAAGCCTTGCCGGAGTAGCCAGCGCCGAAGATGAATATCTGCTTTTCGTTCATGCATGCGCCCTGTTTGGCCACGCCAGGCGCCATTCTTCGCGCACCGCCGCATTGTTCTCGGTCGTCAGGCCGGTCGCGGCCCGTTCGGAATATTCGGCATCCGGCACAAGCCGCGCCAGCGCCCAAATTGCCGCGCCCCGCACCAGTGGCGAGGCGTCGGCCAGCAAGGCTCTCACGGCGGCGCCAAGCGCAGCATCGCCGGAATTGCCGGCGGCGATCAGCACGTTGCGGACGAAGCGGTCGCGGCCGATTCGTTTTATCGGCGAACCGGAGAAGAAGGTGCGGAAAGCCGCATCGTCCAGCTGCAGCAAGTCGGCGAGCGCCGGCTCGCGCAGATCGTCGCGCGCGGCGAGCTTTGCCTCGGAAGCAGCCTGGGCGAACTTGTTCCAAGGGCAGGCGGCCAGACAATCGTCGCAGCCATAGATGCGGTTGCCGATTTTTTCGCGGAATTCATGCGGGATCGGTCCCTTGTTCTCGATGGTGAGGTAGGAGATGCAGCGCCGCGCATCGAGCCGGTAGGGCGCCGGGAAGGCATCGGTCGGGCAGGCATCGAGGCAGGCGCGGCAGGAGCCGCAATGGTCGATCTCCGCCCGATCCGGCACGAGTTCCGCCGTGGTGAAGATGGTGCCGAGGAACAGCCAGGAGCCATGTTCGCGGCTGACCAGATTGGTGTGTTTTCCTTGCCAGCCGAGCCCGGCGGCCTCAGCCAACGGCTTTTCCATCACGGGTGCTGTGTCGACAAACACCTTCACGTCACCGCCGGCGCGCGCCACGATCTTGCCGGCGATTTCCTTCAGCCGACCCTTCATCACCTCGTGATAGTCGCGGTTCCTCGCATAGACCGAGATCGCACCGCGATCTCGCTTGGCCAGAATTTCGCGCGGATCGTGGTCGGGGCCGTAATTCATCGCCAGAACGATGATCGAGCGCACGTCAGGCCAGAGCGTGGAAGGCTCGCTGCGCCGCGCAATCGTCTCGGCGATCCAGTCCATCGAGCCGTGAAAGCCGTCGGCGACGAATTCGGCAAGGCGGGCCGGCGCCAGCGGGATCGCATCGGGAGATGTAACGGCGATAGCATCGAAGCCGGCGCGATGCGCCTCCGCGTCGATCAGTGCGCGCAGTTTTGCCGCGTCAGAAGTCGAGGTCCGCATAATGCGACACCGGCGACAGGCCGCGCACGCGGTCGGTCAACAGCGGCCTAAACGAGGGCCGCGACTTCACCCGCGTGTACCATTCGCGCGCTGCAGGGTGTTCGCGCCAGTCGATCTCGCCGAGATAGTCGAGCACCGACAGCGTCGCGGCGGCGGCGAGATCGGCATAGGTGACCCTCGAGCCAGCCAGCCAGTGGCGGGTGCCGGCCAGCCAGTTGGTGTATTTCATGTGCTGGCGGATGTTGGCGCGCGCGGCACGGATGGCGCCCGAATCGGGCGAGCCGCCGCCGGCCGTTTCCGGCATGACCGGCTTCAGCACGCGCTCGCGCACCAAATGGCGGGTGACCTCGCCCTCGGCCTTGTTGAGATACCAGTCGATCAGCCGGCGGATTTCCGCGCGCTGCATCGGGTCCTCGGCGAACAGCCGCTTGTCGCGCTTCAAGACGCCGCGCGTTTCGTCAAGATATTCCGAGATAACCGTCGCACCGACGATCGGCACGTCGCCTTCGGCGAGCAGGATGGGCAGCGTGCCGGCCGGATTCAGCGCCAAAAACTCCTTGCGCCGCGTCCACGGCTTTTCCTCGATCAGCGCCAGCTCCTCGCCATACTCGCCAAAGGCGAGGCGGACGAAGCGGCAGGTTGCGAACATGGGATGATGGAAAAGCGTCAGCATGGTTCCGCGATGATAAAGCGCACTGGCGAATCGCCGGGCGCACCGGTAAGTCTTGGCCGCCCGGTTAGCGGGCCGTCAGGGGTGTTGCGACCTATAGGGGCAGTTCAACGCCATGACAAGCAAGCCGTTCTGTTAGCCGTCGCGCAAAAGCCGAGGTAGCCATGGAAAGCCAGACCATCGTCGAAGCCCTGCTGCTCGGCCTGCTGGAGGGGCTGACCGAGTTCATTCCGGTGTCCTCGACCGGCCATATCCTGCTCGCCGGCCATTTCCTCGGCTTCCAGTCGACCGGCAAGGCCTTCGAGATCCTGATCCAGCTCGGCGCCATTCTGGCGATTTTGAGCGTCTATTTCCGCCGTTTGTGGCAGATGCTGCTCGACCTGCCGCATGACCGGCTGACGCGGCATTTCGTCATCGGCATCCTCATCGCCTTCCTGCCGGCGGCGATCATCGGCGCGCTGGCGCATGATTTCATCAAGACGGTGCTGTTCGAATCGCCAAGTCTGATCTGCATCATGCTGATCATCGGCGGCGTGATCCTGCTGGCGGTCGACCGCATGAACCTGAAGCCGGTCTATCGCGACGTCGAGCGCTTCCCGACCCGGCTCTACCTGCAGATCGGGCTTTTCCAGTGCCTGTCGCTGATCCCCGGCACGTCGCGCTCCGGCTCGACCATCGTCGGTGCGCTGCTGCTGGGCGTCGACAAGCGGGCGGCCGCGGAATTTTCGTTCTTCCTGGCCATCCCGACCATGGTCGGCGCTTTTGCCTTCGACCTGTTCAAGAACCGCAACGTGCTGACATCGGCCGACCTGCCGATCATCGCCATCGGCTTCGTTGCCGCCTTCGTCACGGCCTTGGTGGTCGTCCGCTACCTGCTCGATTACGTCTCCCGCAACGGCTACTCGCTGTTCGGCTGGTGGCGGCTGGTGGTGGGGATTGTCGGACTGGTGGCGTTGATGATTTGGGGGTGAGGAGTGTTCCGCGAAGCGGACGGAAAGCCAATTGCCTGGCTTTCCGAACGACGGACGGCCTGAGCTATGCGAAGGGCGAGCAACGCCTCCCTCTAGTTCCGCCCATAAAACGCATTCTCGACATGCACCGGCCAGCGCCAGGGCAGCACCGCGACCATGTCGAAGCGCATCGACAGTCTGCCATAGTCAGCCTGGCGCGATAGCCAGATGTCGGCGGCCGCCTCGATGCGGCGCTCCGATTCGTGGCCGATCGCCTCCATGGCCTCTATCAGCGTGCGCCGCGCCTTGACCTCGACGAACAGCACCAGGTCGCCGCGCCGCGCGATCAGGTCGATCTCGCCGAAGCGGGTGCGATGACGTCGCGCGAGGATACGGTAGCCCTTCAGCATCAGCGCGGCCGCCGCCAGCCATTCGCCGCGATGGCCGCGCCGGTAGGCTTTTTGGCGGCTGGCGCTCGGGCGCTCAGCCACCGCCGCCGTCCTTGAGCTCCAGCAGCCTCCGGTAAAGCGCCTGTTTCTGGCCACCGGTCATCTTCGCGGCTTCGGCCGCTGCCTTTGAGGCAGGCATTTCGGCCGCGAGCGACAACAGCAGCCGGTCGATATCGGCTGGTTCGTCGGCCTTGGCTTCGGCCGGGCCGACGCAGACGACGATCTCGCCCTTCGGCGTGTCCGCCGCCGCATAGTGGTCGGCCAGCACCTGCAGCGTGCCGGTGCGCATTTCCTCGAAGGTCTTGGTCAATTCGCGGCCGATCGCAGCCTTGCGCTCGCCGCCGAGCGCTTCGACCATCGCGCCGAGCGACTCGGCCAGCCGGCGTGGCGATTCAAAGAAGATCAGCGTCGCCGGCACGGCTTTCAGCGCTTCCAGCCGCGTCAGCCGCTGTCCCGTCTTGACCGGCAAAAAGCCGGCGAACAGGAAGGCATCCGATGGCAGGCCGGACGCCGTCAGCGCCGCAAGCGGCGCCGATGGGCCGGGGATCGGCACGACGCGAATGCCATGGTCAATCGCCTCGCCGACCAGCCGATAGCCGGGATCAGACACCAGCGGCGTGCCGGCATCGGAAATCAGCGCCACGCTCTGGCCACCTTGAAGGGCCGCGATCAGCTTCGGCCCGGCCTCGCCGGCATTGTGCTCGTGATAGGCCGTGGTGCGGCGGCGAATGCCGTAGCGGTCGAGCAATACGCGCGACACCCGCGTATCCTCGCAAGCGACGATATCAGCGGCGGCCAGCGTTTCCAGCGCGCGCAGCGTGATGTCGGCCAGATTGCCGATCGGGGTGGCAACCAGATAAAGTGCCGGTTCGAGCGGCCGCGCCGTTATCTCGGTCTGGCCGACCACATAGCTGCGCTTGCCCGTTTCGCCCGTCACTGATCGAGTCTCCATTCAGCCCTGTTTGGCACGGCTGTCGCGGGCTTGCAAAAGCTCACTCCGATTGGTCGAAAAGCCGAATTTCAAGATGCGGTTCTCCGGTCTTGGCGGGTACGAGCCTATCGTGCACCTTGATCAGCCGTTTGAGCAGGCGGTTGTAGGTGAAGTGAACAACCCTGCCGTCGGCCAGATCGAACTCGACGCTTGCCCATCGCTTGATCGGAGCTCGTCCTGTCGGCGGCCCCAGCCTTCGTATCTGGACACCGAGCCTCACGTTGCGATCGGCCATCCGGAGATAAATGCCGGGCACCGTTCCCAAGACGCGCCACAGCCGCGCGACGTGTTCCATCGGCATTGTGGGTAGAACCATCATTTGGGCGGGTTCGAGCTCAGCCCAGATGAAGTCGCCCTCCGGCTGCGGCATGCCCGACAGCGTGCCTCGGCAATAGGCCGGCACAGCGCCGCTCACCAGCATCCGGAAAGCGGTTGCGGTGCTGTGCGCCAGGCTCTGCTTGGACGCCCAATCAGCTTCGGAAAACGCCACCTGCGCGAGAATATCACCCTCGTCGTAAGCTGCCGACATCCTGTGCAGCGTTACACCGCCAAAAACCGCATGCTGGCCATCAACGACCAGCCGATGCAAGGGGTGCGGACCACGGTAATTGGGAAGCAGCGCCGGATGAAGATTGAGCCCGCCAACGCGAAAGCCGGCTAGCACGTCCTGCGGAACCAGGATCGGGAAGGCATAGGAGATCAGCACATCGGCTTTGATGCCTGACAATTGGCGCCGAAGCACGTCCCAATCATATGGCTTGCCGAATTCGATCAGCCTGGTCGGAATGTTGCCCAGATATCGTTTGAGCAAAAGCCTGCGCTGCAGCCTTCGTCTGATATTGCCGACACTGAAACCCTTTGGCCGGCGTCGGAAGCCAGGCACGACGATAGCGCCGATCCGGTTACCAGACTGTACCCATCCGGCCAGCAGCGGACCCGTATACTTGTCGATATTCAGCAAGAAAACTGCCGTAATCGGTCCGTTCTGGCTGACATCGCCGCCAGCCTGGACACTGATACCGGTCGACGCAGGGGGAGGCTGCTCCATCATATCGAGCCCTTCGCCATCGTTGCGCTATGCAAAGGAATAGCAGTGCAGCGGTTGCCTCCGGCTGGCAACCGGAAAAGCTTTCCGTGTCTTCGTGGGCTTCCGCCACCGGATACTCCGGCACGAGGACCCTCTGCTCGCGACTTGACAAGATGAGACGACGCAAGGAATCTCAGCCATCGAGGGATAAGCGGGAGTATGCCATGAAGAAAATATACGAAAAGCCTGTGCTGGTTAAGAGAGAGCGGCTATCGGCTGTCGTTGCCTTGGGGTCGCCTCCGTCCAAGTCGCCACCGCCTTGATGTAATATCGGCCTGTTGTGATACCGAAAGCCCGCTGGTTCCGTCCGGCGGGCTTTTTGTTTGCTGAGCCGATGCCGTGGCGGGAGTGACGGTCGCGATGTGAAATTCCCGCCATTCCTTTGCCACAGTGGGGAACGAAACCGGCATTGGCAGATTTAGCCCCTGATTCCTAAAGGGAGGACAGGATGGACAGCCTGAAGATACAGGACGCTTTCGAGCCCTACTACGCCGGCCGCAATCGCGTTGCCGCGCGACCGGACAAGCGGCTGACTGCCAAGACCGACGCCAGCCTGGCCAGGCGGGCCACAAGTGCCTTGCCGACGAATGTCAGGCTTTGCGACAACGAACCCGACAGCACGACGGAGCACTGACCGGACGATGCCCAATCGCTTCGATATCTTCATCACCCGTCTTGAAACGAAAACCGCCCGGGAAGGCGTGCCGCCACATGCGATGAACGACCAGCACAGCGTTCGCCGCGAAAAGGCCGATGCCAAACCGGCCCGAAACGGAACGGCACATGCCGAGAAGGATCGCGGCAAGCGCCGTTTCAAGCACGACGCCTGACCCTTCGACGGACTGAGACCGTTCTGCCTTCGTCATCGTGGCGGAGCAGGAACGAGGTTACCCCAGATACCGTGAAACGCGTGCCTTCAGAAGGCTAATCAATTCCAGGTCCATGAAGTCGTACTCGTCCGGTATGTCGAGACAAATGACGCGCGCCTTTTCCAAGCTCGCCTTGAATTTCTTCTGCAGCTTGGTGCGATGCGCCTTTTCCATGACGAAGATGAGGTCGGCCCACGCCACCAGCTCATGCGTCAGCGGCGTCTCCGCATCATGATTTGTTCCCGCCGACGCGACTTCGATATCCTGGCGCTTGGAGAACACCTGCTCGGCGGTCGGGCTGCGCAAGCGGTTCTGGCTGCAGACGAAGAGGATTTTCTTCATGAGGTTAGCGCGCCAGATCCGCCACCACGGCGTCGAGCACGATCATGCCGGCCGGGGTGGCGCGAAGGCGCGCATTACCGATCGGTGCCACCAGCCCCTCGCCCTGCAGCATCGACAGCCGCGCGCTCGACAGACCGCGGCCTGAAAACGCCTCGTAGCGCTGGAGGTCGATGCCCTCGGCGAGTCTTAGCCCCATCAGCAGGAATTCGTCAGCCTCTTCCGAGCGTGTCAGGATCTCGCCGCCGGTGATGCCGTGGCCCTTGGCCTCGACCAGATTGGCCCAGGTTTCCGGCATCCGCTCGGCGATCGTCACCGTGCGGCGGCCATTCTCGACGAAGCGGCCATGCGCGCCCGGGCCGACGCCGACATATTCGCCATAGCGCCAGTAGGTCAGATTGTGCCGGCTTTCGGCGCCTGGCCTGGCATGGTTGGAAATCTCATAAGCCGGCAAACCATGTGCGGCTGTGATCTCCTGCGTCAACGCATAGAGGTCGGCGGCATGGTCGTTGTCAGGGATGATGAACTTCTTTGCCGCATGCAGCGCGTGGAAGGGCGTGCCTTCCTCGATGGTCAGCTGATAGAGCGACAGGTGGTCGGCGGCGTGGCCGATGGCCTGTTCGAGCTCGGATGCCCAAGCTTCCGGCGTCTGGCCCGGCCGGGCGTAGATCAGGTCGAAGGATAGCCGTGGAAAGATCTCGCGCGCCAGCCCGATCGCATGCAGCGCTTCCTCGACATTGTGCAGGCGGCCGAGGAACCGCAAATCCTTGTCATTCAGTGCCTGGACGCCAAGCGAAACGCGGTTGACGCCGGCCGCCCGATAACCACGAAACCGTTCGGCCTCGACCGAGGACGGGTTGGCCTCCAGCGTCACCTCGATGCCGTCAGGCACCGTCCAGTTCTTGGCCACCGCGTCCAGGACCCTGGCCACGGTTTCCGGCTTCATCAGCGATGGCGTGCCGCCGCCGAGGAAAACGCTGGTCACCTCGCGCGGGCCGGTGCGCTGGCGCATCGTCGCCAGTTCGGCCTCGAAGGCGGCGGCAAAGCGCTCCTGGTCGACCGGCTGGTGGCGGACATGGCTGTTGAAGTCGCAATAGGGGCATTTGGCCGCGCAGAACGGCCAATGGACGTAGACGCCGAAGCCGGGGCTGCGATCCAGCGGCATGGTGATGCCGGATCCAGTCATGCCTCGCCCAATCTCGCTTTGGCGAATTTCTGGAAGGCGCGGGCGCGATGCGACAGGGCGGTCGCCTGGCCGGGCTTCCAGCCGTGTTTCTCCTCGGCACTCATCTCGCCGAAGGTTTTGTCGAAACCATCGGGCAAGAACACCGGATCGTAGCCGAAACCGAGCTCGCCGCGCGGCGGCCAGACCAGCGTGCCTTCGGCCTCGCCGCGATAATACTCGGCCTCGCCATCGGGGAAAGCCAAGCAGATGACGGCGACAAAGCGGCACTTGCGCTGTTCGGCCGAGGCGGCGCCGACTTCCTGCAACGCCACTTCGGTGCGCTGCATGGCCATGGCGAAATCCCGGCTGCCATCCGGGGTTTCGGCCCAGTTGGCGGTGTAGACGCCGGGCGCGCCGTCGAGCGCGTCGACGCAGAGGCCTGAATCATCCGACAGCGCCGGCAGGCCGGTCGCCTTTGCGGCGGCCAGCGCCTTGATGTAGGCATTCTCCTCGAAGGTGGTGCCGGTTTCGTCCGGCTCCGGCAGGCCATAGTCCTTGGCCGACTTCGCCTCGAAGCCGAACGGTCCCATCAAATCGGCGAATTCGCGCAGCTTGCCGGCATTGTGGCTGGCGACGACGATCTTTTTGCCATTTAGAGAATGCATCAAAGGCCCCAGATCCTTGGCTCGGCGAATTCGATCGAATTGCCCGAGGGGTCGCGTATATAGATCGAACAGCCGCCTTGCGGCCATTCGAATTCGCTTTCGATAGCGATTCTTTTCGCCTCCAGATGCGCTTTCCAGCCGGCGAGCTCTTCAGCGGTTGCCGCAAAGCAGAGATGGCCTTCGCCGACCGCGCCATGCGGTGGCACCGGCAGCCGGGCGTCCGGTGCCGGCGGCACCTTGGTCGCATCGGCGTTGAAGACGAGCAGCACGCCTGGGCCACAGCGGAAGAACAGGTGGCGGCCTTCGACCTTGCCGAGGAGGGTGAGGCCGAGAACATCGGTGTAGAAGGCTTCGGCGGCTGTCAAATCGGTGACGTAGAGCGCGGACTCAAGAATGGCAGAGGGCGTCACGAGGCACCCCCCTCTGCCCTGCCGGGCATCTCCCCCTCAAGGGGGGAGATTGGCAGCGTGAGCGCCGACTCATGGCATTCGACGTTGATGATTGGCGAACCCCTAGACAACAGCCGATCTCCCCCCTTGCGGGGGAGATGCCCGGCAGGCCAGAGGGGGGCGCTCAAGCTCCGCATTAAAATCCTAAGCCACCGCCATCTGCTGCAAACTCACCAGCCTCTGGATGCCCTTCTTGGCAAGGCCCATCAGTTCCCCGAACTGCCCTTCCGAAAAAGGCTCGCCCTCGGCGGTGCCCTGGATCTCGACGATGCCGCCCTTGCCGGTCATGACGAAATTGGCGTCGGTGCCGGCCGAGGAATCCTCGAGATAGTCGAGGTCGATGACCGGCTGGCCGTCATGAATGCCGCAGGAAATCGCCGCGACATGGTCTTTCAGCACCTTGGCGACGCTGGCCATCTGGCGGGCTTCCATCCAGCGCAGGCAATCATAGAGCGCGACCCAGCCGCCGGTGATCGAGGCGGTGCGGGTGCCGCCATCGGCCTGGATGACGTCGCAGTCGACGGTGATCTGCTGTTCGCCCAGCGCCTGCAAATCGACCACGGCGCGCAGCGAGCGGCCGATGAGGCGCTGGATCTCCAGCGTGCGGCCGCCCTGCTTGCCGGCGGAGGCCTCGCGGCGCATGCGCTCGCCGGTCGAGCGCGGCAGCATGCCATATTCGGCCGTGACCCAGCCCTTGCCGGAGTTGCGCATCCAGCCGGGTACTTTCTCCTCAAGGCTTGCGGTGCACAGGACATGGGTGTCGCCGAACTTCACCAGGCACGAACCTTCGGCATGCTTGGAGACGCCGCGCTCGAAGGAGATGGCGCGCATTTCGTCGAATTGGCGTTTGGAGGGGCGCATTCAGGCTCTTTCCCGTCATTTTTTTGAATCGTGGCCGGCTTGTAGCTCCACCAAGCCCATGGCGCAAAGGAAAATGGCCGGGCGATCTGACACAGACACCGGGTTGCGCCCACCGCACCGAAGTCTATATCCTTGAGGCGGAGGTTTTTGGCCGTATGACCAAGGCAGTCGATCCCAGTTCGCAGTCGCCGGCGCTTCAATCCCTCGACATGCGTTCCCGTGACATCTTCCGGCGCATCGTCGATTCCTATCTCAGGGATGGCGAACCCGTGGGCTCCCGCAGCCTGTCGCGCATCCTGCCGTCCTCGCTGTCGCCGGCCACCATCCGCAATGTGATGAGCGACCTCGAACATCTCGGCCTGATCTACGCGCCGCACATTTCGGCCGGCCGGCTGCCGACGCAGGCCGGGTTGCGCTTCTTCGTCGACGCCTTCATGGAACTTGGCGACCTCTCCGACGAGGAACGCCGCACCATCGAGGCGCAGGTGCGGGCCTCCGGCTCGGGTGCGACGCTGGAGCATATGCTGACCGAGGCCAGCCAGATGCTGTCTGGCATGTCGCGCGGCGCCGGCCTGGTGCTGGCCGCCAAGAACGAAGTGGCGCTGAAGCATATCGAATTCATCCAGCTCGAGCCGACCAAGGCGCTGGCCGTGCTGGTGTCGCAGAATGGCGACGTCGAGAACCGCGTCGTCGAACTGCCGGCGGGCATCACCGTGTCGCAGCTGCACGAGGCTTCCAATTTTCTCAACGCCCATATCAGGGGCCGCACGCTGGCCGAGGCGCGGATCGAGATCGCCCGTATCAAGGAAGAGACGAGGGCGGCCCTCGACACGCTGTCGCAGGACCTGGTCGAGAAGGGGCTGGCGGTGTGGGCGGGCGCCGATAGCGGCCTGCCGGCGCGGCTCATCGTGCGCGGTCGGGCCAATCTGCTCGAAAACGTCACCGCCCAGGCCGATATCGAACTGCTGCGGCATTTGTTTGAGGACATGGAGACGCAGGACGGGCTGATCCAGTTGCTTGATCTCGCCGAAGAGGGATCAGGCGTGCGCATCTTCATCGGCTCGGAAAACAAGCTGTTTTCGCTGTCGGGCTCGTCGCTGGTGGTCGCGCCCTATCGCGACAAGGATGCCCGCGTCGTCGGCGCGCTCGGCGTCATCGGCCCGACCCGGCTCAACTATGCCCGCATCGTGCCGATGGTCGATTATACGGCGCAACTGATATCACGCATGCTTCGTTAGGCTGGGGCAACCAAGGAGACGACGATGGCATTCGAAGAGATCAAGGCCCAGATCAGCCTGCTGCTGGAGGAAATGGTCAACCAGCCGGAAGACGTGCGCGAGGTGCAGGAGCAACTGCGCGAGAAGCTGCGCGAAATGCGCGCCATGGGCCTGCCACTGCCGGCCGATCTCGTCGAACTGGAAAGCCGCCTCGACAGCGATCTCGACTCCACGGAGGCCTGACAGCATCGCTTCAAATCGGCGTGTAGCGCGGAACAATACGCGATGCCGGCCGTTGCCTCTGGCTGTGGCCAGATGCGGGTGGGGTGGACACGTTGGAGGATCCATGTTCCGATTCGCCTCGCTTGCGGCCATCCCAGCCAGCGTTTTGCCAGCCAGCCTGTTGATCGCCAGCTGTGCCTTCGCGGCCGACCACCCGGTGCTGATGGGGCCTGCCGCCTTCGGTGACTGGCGCGCCGACAAGCCCGGCGTGCGCCGCCTGATCAGGCCGGAAGACCTGCCAAAACCCTATGTCACCAAGTCCGCCTCGAACAGCGCCGGTCTTGCCGACATGCCGGCGGACGCCAAGCCGCAGCTTCCGGAGGGTTTTTCGGCCGAGCTGATCGCGTCGGGCATCGACAATCCGCGTGTCGTGCGCGTGGCACCCAATGGCGACCTGTTTATCGCCGACAGCGAAGCCAACCAGATCCGCGTCTACCGCCTTGCCGAGGGCAGCGCGAACCCCGTCGAGAACGGCATCTTCGCCGGCAATCTGAACCAGCCCTATGGCATCGCCTTCTATCCACCGGGCGACGACCCGCAATGGGTCTATGTCGCCAACAGCGACAGCATCGTGCGCTTTGCCTACCGCAAGGGCGACCTGAAGGCATCAGGCGAACCGCAAACCATCGTCGACAACATTCCCGCCAACCACCACTGGACCCGCGACATTGTCTTCTCGCCGGACGGCAAGACGCTCTATCTGTCCGTCGGCTCCGGCTCGAACGTCGCCGAGGATATGGGCAGAGCGCCGGAGGGCGGCCTCGACGCGTGGCTCAAGTCGAAGCCGCTGGGTGCGACATGGGGCTCCGAGGACGGCCGCGCCGACGTGCGGGCCTTCGATCCGGACGGCAAGAACGGCCGCATCGTCGCCACCGGCCTGCGCAACTGTTCGGGCATGACCGTCCAGCCGGCGACCGGCGACCTGTGGTGCGTCGTCAACGAGCGCGACGCGCTCGGCGACAATGTGCCGTCCGAATACGCCACGTCAGTCAGGCAAGGCGCCTTCTACGGTTGGCCCTGGTACTACATCGGCAACAATGAGGACCCGCGCCACAAGGGCGAGCGCCCCGATCTGGCCGGCAAGGCAACCATTCCCGATGTGCTGATGCAGGCGCATTCGGCGCCGCTCAACATCGCTTTCTATACCGGTAAGACGTTCCCGCAGGACTATCAGGGCGACGCCTTCGTGGCCCTGCATGGTGGTGGAACCGCGGCAATCGGACCGGCTACAAGGTTGTCAGGTTGCTGTTCAAGGACGGCAAACCGACCGGTGAATACGAGGACTTCATGACCGGCTTTGTCGTCTCCAATGGCGAGGTGTGGGGAAGGCCGATCGGCGTGGCGGTCGCAAACGACGGCGCGCTGATCGTGACCGAGGACGGCAACGGCACCATATGGCGGGTGACCTATGGTGGCGGACGGTCCTGAAGACGGCGCAGGCCCCCTCACCCGGATTGCCAAACCCGAATTGCAAATGCAATTCGGGGCAATCCGACCTCTCCCCGGCGGGGAAAGGAGGCTGCTGGCGCTGACCCCCGTCTCTTCTCCCCCGGGGAGAAGGTGGCCGCGAAGCGGCCGGATGAGGGGGCTTCGTAAGGCGAAGGCCGGGATATCTGGTGCAATGGAATCCGACCCCTAGGGAATTCAACCGTGGCCCGTCCCATGCGATAAAGCCCGCTGATCTGGGACCCCTATCCATGACCCTCACCGGCTTCCTCGCCTACAGTGCCGCGCTTGGCATCGCCGCTGCCATTCCCGGCCCCGGCGTCACCGCGCTGGTCGCGCGGGCGCTCGGTTCCGGTTTCCGCTCGTCGCTGGCCATGTCGTTGGGCCTGATGCTGGGCGACCTTACCTACCTGACCGCAGTCGTGCTCGGCCTCGCCTTTGTCGCGCAGACCTTCGGCATGGTGTTCCTGGCCATCAAATGGGCAGGGGTCGCCTATCTCGCCTTCCTCGGCTGGTGCTTCTGGACCGCCGGTATCACGCCTGAAACCATCGAAGCCCGGAAGGGCAAGGCTGGATTTGTTTCGAGTTTCGCAGCAGGCCTCACCGTGACGCTCGGCAATCCGAAGACCATGATCTTCTATCTCGCCATCACGCCGACCATCGTCGACCTGAAGACGATCACGCTGGCCGATTACGGTATTCTCGTCGCGTTGACCGTGGTCGTGCTGTTCATCGTGCTGGTGCCCTACCTGGCGCTGGCCGCCAAGGCGCGCTGGTTCCTGAAATCGCCGCGCGCGCTGAAGATGCTCAACCGCACCGCCGCCGGCTTCATGGTCGGCGCGGCAGCAGCGATCGCGGCCCGCCAGTAGAGCCCTTTCGGCCAAAATATTCCAGATATCGGCCTTTGCGGAAAACGCTTTTCCGAGGCAATGCGGTTTTAGACACGAGGCCCACTCGGATATTTTCCGCCAACGGTCTATCTTGCCGCCGAAGGCCCTATATCCTTGCCGGCACTTGCCTGAAATCTCACTTGCCTGAAATATTGGGAGCGAAACCAATGAACAAGCCCGTTACCTCCGCCCGCGTCCCCGGCCGCGGCCGCATCTACGATTCCATCACCGATACGATCGGCGATACACCGCTGGTGCGGCTCGACAAATTCGCCAAGGAGAAGGGCATCGTCGCCAATCTCGTCGCCAAGCTCGAATTCTTCAATCCGATCGCCTCGGTCAAGGACCGCATCGGCGTGGCGATGATCGAGGCGCTGGAGGCGGCTGGCAAGATTTCGCCCGGCAAGACGACACTGGTCGAGCCGACCTCTGGCAATACCGGCATCGCGCTCGCCTTCGCCGCCGCCGCCAAGGGCTACAAGCTGATCCTGACCATGCCGGAGACGATGTCGGTCGAGCGCCGCAAGATGCTGGCGCTGCTCGGCGCCGAACTGGTGCTGACCGAAGGCCCGAAAGGCATGAAGGGCGCCATCGCCAAGGCCGACGAACTGGCCGCGACGATCCCCAACGCCATCATCCCGCAGCAGTTCGAAAACCCCGCCAATCCGGAAATCCACCGCACGACCACGGCCGAGGAGATCTGGAACGACACGCAGGGCGAGGTCGACATCTTCGTCGCCGGCATCGGCACCGGCGGCACCATCACCGGCGTCGGCCAGGTGCTGAAGAAGCGCAAGCCCTCGGTACAGATCGTCGCGGTCGAGCCGGAAGCCTCGCCGGTGCTGTCGGGCGGCCAGCCCGGCCCGCACAAGATCCAGGGCATCGGCGCCGGCTTTGCACCAAAGATCCTCGACACCACGATCTACGATGAGATCGTCAAGGTCTCGAATGAGGATTCGGTTGCCAATGCGCGTCTCGTCGCCCGCCTCGAAGGCGTGCCGGTCGGCATCTCGTCGGGCGCCGCCCTGCAGGCGGCGATCGTCGTCGGCTCGCGGCCGGAGAACAAGGGCAAGACCCTGGTGGTGATCATCCCGTCCTTCGCCGAACGCTATCTGTCGACGATCCTGTTCGAAGGGCTCGGCGCGTAGCTCGTCGCTGCTGCTGGCCCTTTGAAAAACCGCCGGTGGCGCCTGCCGCCGGCTTGAGCGGCACCCTGCTTCCGGTTCATATCCCCATCGGCCCGCTCTGTTCGGGCCAGGGAGGAATTCATGTACAAGCTCTACACCCGTCCGGGCAGCGGCGGCTTCGTCGTCGAGGCGGCGCTGGCGCTGGCGAACGCGCCATTCGAACAGATCGATGTGCCGAAATCCGACCGGCCCGATCCGGCCTTCCTCGACATCAGCCCGCTGAACCAGGTGCCGGTGCTGACCTTGCCGGACGGAAGTTCGATGACCGAATCGGCGGCGATCTGCATCCTGCTTGCCGAGCGCCATCCCGATGCAGGCCTGGCGCCGGCGGTCGACGCGCCGGCCCGTGCCGAGTTCCTGCGCTGGATGGCCTTCATGTCGTCGGTGCTCTACCCGGCGGTGCTGCGGCTGTACTACGCCCATCGCTACACGGCCGACGCCGACGGCACGAAAGCCGTCAAGCAGGCGGCAATCGCCGAGATGGACCGCGGCTTCGCCGTTCTCGACAACGCCCTGCAAGGCCGTGACTGGCTGGTGGGCGAGGCGATGTCGCTGGCCGATATCTATCTCGTCATGCTGGTGGCCTGGCATCCCGACATCGACAGCGCGCGGACAGCATGGCCCAATATCGAACGTCTATGGGCCCGGCTGCGCGAGCACCCGCTGATGAAGACGCTCAACACATCGCACGAGATGTGGCCCGGCTAGAGCTCTTTGTTTTGGCGCAATTACGGACGGAAAGCCGTTACACACTTGTTCTGGAATTGCTCTGAGCAGGCGAGGCTCAATTTCGCAGCATTGCCCTTTTGCCCTGCAGGAACCGGCGCACCGCTGGATCGCGCTCGAGGCCGATCGCGCGGTCATAGGCCTCGCTTGCCTGTGGCACCTGGCCCAGCCTGGCCAGGAGACCGGCCCGCGCCGCCCAGTAAGGCTGATACTCATTGAGCCGCTTGTCGTCGCCCAGCACGTAAAGCGTCGCCAGCCCCGTCACGGCGCCTTCCGTTTCGGCAAGCGCCACCGCGCGGTTGATCGCCACCACCGGCGATCCAGCGATCAAAAGCAGCGCATCGTAGAGCTCGCGGATCGCGAACCAGTCGGTGCGGCCGGTCAGCCGTCGCGCCGCATGGGCCGACTGTACGGCCGCCTCGAGCTGGTAGCGGCCGATGGCGCCGCGCGCCGCGGCGTGGGACAGAAGCGCCTCCGCCTCATCGATGAGGGCGCGGTCCCACAGCGCGCAATCCTGTTCCGCCAGCGGCACGAAATCGCCATCGGCATTGCGCCGGGCAGTGCGGCGCGCCTCGGCAAACAGCATCAGCGCCAACAGGCCAAGGGCTTCCGGCTCTTGCGGCATCAGCGTGGCCACCAGGCGGCCGAGCCAGATGCCTTCGGTGGCGAGGTTGCGCGCCCTAGTCTCCGTGCCGGCCGGGTCCGACCAGCCTTCGGCGAAAGCGGCGTAGATCGCCTCCAGCACGGCATCCAGCCGTTCGCCGAGTTCCGCCCGCTCCGGCACGCGGAACGGAATGCCGGTTTCGCGGATACGGGTCTTGGCGCGCACCAGGCGCTGGCCCATCGCTGCCGGCGAGACCAGGAAGGCGGAGGCGATCGTGGCGGCATCGAAGCCGAGCACGGCCTGCAGGATCAGCGGCGCCCGCACGCCAGGTTCGATCGCCGGATGCGCGCAGGCAAACATCAGCCGCAACCTCTCGTCGGGCAGGTCTTCGTCGGTCATGCGTGCCTCCATCTCTTCGGCAATCAGCTTGAGATGATCACGGGCCGCCTCCCGGGTGAGCCGCCGGCGAACCGAATCAACGCGGCGACGACGCGCCACAGCAAGCAACCAGGCTGCCGGCTTTTCAGGCACGCCTGACCGCGGCCACCGTTCGAGCGCGGCTGCAAAGGCGTCGGCCAGCGCGTCCTCGGCGGCGGCCACGTCACGCGTGCGCGCCGCGAGCCAGGCGACCAGCTTGCCATAACTCTGCCGGGCGGCGGCCTCAGCGGCCGCCCGGGCGATCTCCGGGCGACTGTCCATTACGCCGTCATTTCTGGGGCATGTAGTCGGCCAATTCCCAGATCGGCCGCAACTCGACCGTGCCGGTGCTGGCCGCCGGGCAGCGCGCCGCCCATTCGATGGCAGTGTCGATATCAGCCGCCTCGATCATATAGAAGCCGGCAAGCTGCTCCTTGGTGTCGGCATAGGGGCCGTCGATCACATGGGTCTTGCCGTCGGCGATCCGCACCGAGGTGGTCGCCTGGGTCGGGCGCAGTCGCTCGCCGGCCAGCCATACGCCGGATTTCTTCAAGGCTTCCGTATAGGCGGCATAGGCCGCGCTCATCTGCTGGAGCTGCTCGACCGGCGTTTTCGCCAGCGCGGCTTCGTCGCCGTTAATCAAAATCATGTATCGCATGGGTGTTCTCCCGTGGTTTGGAAGGCCGCGTCCTTGCGGGGCCAGACGTATGTCGCGCGGCAGCGGCCGATTTCGACAGGCCGCGGAAAAACTTTCGACCCTGATCGGGCATGGTGCAAGCCACCACCGCATGCACATCGACCATCCGCAAAAAAGCCTAAACGGCTCCGGGTCGACCCAACCCGTCAAATGCCGGGACCAGACATCTAGCCAAGGAGCCGCTCCCGCAGCTCCGGCGATGGAATGTCGCAGCTCTCCTTCCGGCCAAACAGGGCGTAGCGATTCCTGGCGATGCGCTCGTACAGCCAGTTGCGCAGCGGGCGTGGCAGCAGCAACAGCGCCTTCGCCACGCGCCATGGCCAGCCGAGTTCCGACATGACGGCGACAAAACTGTCGAGGTGGGTGAAGGCGGTGCCGTCGATGAGGACGAGATTGGTCTCGTAAGAGTCCGTGCGCAGTCCATGTTGCCGGAACAACGCTTCACCGAAGGGCGACTGCGCGGTGGCGAAGCGGAAGCGGCTTTGGCGGTCGAGCCTGACCACCATGCGTACGGAGCCGGAGCAGAGCACGCAGACGCCGTCGAAGACGATCAGCGGATGACTTGCATCGAAGGGTTCAGAGGGACGCTCGGTCACGCGGGCCTCGGCTGCTCATGTCCTGGGACACTAAGTCAGCCAGAGGCGGGATCAAAGACGTGGCGATGTCGCACGCCGTCTGTCGGCGAGCGCGGGGCGCTCGGAACGATATGTGGTGGCGCGGGTCTCGGTGCCCGGCCTGCAGATACGGCTGTTGTGGCGGTTCTCGAACGTCATGGTCAGTGCGCACCCAGCGAGGTGCCGCGACGGGCGCAAGCCGGACCGGGGCCGCGCATGTAATAGCGCTCGGGCCGGTAGGTTGGCGCGATGAATTCGCGGATGGCTGCGGCATAGCCGATGAGGTGCGTAAGGAAGTTCATTTACCCTGTCCCTGTCCCGATTTTCGGATGTCCCTTCCGAATTGCGAGAATGATAACATCGAGGCGTGAATAGTCGGTGAACACGATGTTAATATCTGGTCGAAAACCCGTTGCTTCGTGGCCGGAATGCGGCTGATTCGGGGTGTTTCCGTGCTCTCTGTCGCCATTCCACCCAGTGTGACTTTTGCATCACATATGTTTCGTTTGAATGTCGCCTGCGCGCGGTTCTGTTTCAATTTCTGCCGCGCTCATAAAATTTCCATTCTGGCCGCCTCGACTCAAGGTCCCGGCCTCGAAATGCCGAACGTCACACGGCCAAGGAACTGGAGTGCGCCCTGTCCGTTCTCACCTTCATCTGGATCCTGGAGGGAAATTGCCATGGCGCCGCGTCCTGCCTGGAAGGGCTATCTGAAGCTGTCGCTGGTCACCTGTGCCGTCGAACTGACCAATGTCGTCACCCACACGGAAAAGGTCTCGTTCAGGGTGCTGAACCGCAAGACCGGCAACACGGTGAAGCGCATCTATGTCGATGCCGAGACCGGCAAGCCGTTGGGCGATGGCGACGAGATCAAGGGCTATGAACTCGACGGCGGCGATTTCGTCCACATCGATGAAGACGAGATCGAGGCGGTGCAGATCGAATCCTCGCACACGATGAGCCTTGACGGTTTCATCGACAAAGCCTCGATCCAGCAAATCTATCTCGATACGCCCTATTATGTCGCGCCGGCCGACAAGGTGTCGGAGGAGGCGTTTGCCGTCATCCGCGATGCCATGGCCGGCAAGAAGATGGCCGGACTGGCGCGCATCGTGCTCTACAACCGGGAACGTCCCGTGGTCATCGAGCCGCTCGGCAAGGGCATGGTGCTGACGACGCTGCGCTACGACAATACGGTGCGCCAACCGGATAGCGTGTTCGGCGAGATCAAGGCGGTGAAGACCGACCAGGAGATGACGGATCTGGCCGAACTGATCATCGACAAGAAGAAAGCCAAGTTCGACCCGTCGAAATTCGATGACAAATATGAGGACGCGCTGCTCGAACTGATCCGCGCCAAGAAGGCGGGCAAGAAGGCGCCCACAGCCAAGGCGGCGCCCAAACCCTCCAATGTCGTCGACCTGTTCGACGCCCTGAAGAAGAGCCTGTCGTCGGATTCAGCCTCGACAAAAACGTCGGCCGCGAAAGCCAAGCCGGCGGCCAAACGCGCCAAGTCGAAAGCCGCCGCGCCCAAGCGCAAATCCGCCTGAGGACGAGAAACAATGGCCGCCCTCGAACAGTACAACGCCAAGCGCGATTTCAAGAAGACGTCGGAGCCGGCCGGCAAGGTTGTCCGCGGCACGAAAGCCGGCGGCATCTTCGTCATCCAGAAACATGCCGCGACAAGGCTGCACTATGATTTTCGTCTCGAGCATGACGGCGTGCTGTGGAGCTGGGCGGTGACGCGCGGGCCCAGCCTCGATCCGCACGAAAAACGGCTCGCGGTGCATGTCGAGGATCATCCGATCGACTATGCCTCCTTCGAGGGCACGATCCCCAAGGGCGAATATGGCGGCGGCTCGGTCATCGTCTGGGACGAAGGCACGTGGGTGCCCGAGATCGATCCGGCCAAGGCGATGAAGAAGGGCCACATCAGCTTCGAGCTCAAGGGCCACAAGCTGCATGGTCTGTGGCATCTGGTGCGGCTGAAGCCACGCGCTGGCGAGAAGCGCGACAACTGGCTGCTGATCAAATCGGACGATGCCGCCGCACGGCCCGGCGACGATATTCTGAAGGAGGCGCCGGAATCAGTGAAGTCCGGCCTGACGATCGAAGAGGTCGGCGAAGGCAAGGCGGCCAAGGGCGAGAAGCCGAAAGTCTGGCATTCCAACAAGCCGGCTGCCGCGAAGGCGAAGGCTGCAGGCCGGAAACTCGACTTCATCGAACCGCAACTTGCGACGCTGGAGCGGGATGCACCCGGCGGCAAGGATTGGCTGCATGAAGTAAAATTCGATGGCTATCGCATGCAGGCGCTGATCGCCGGCACGGATGTGCGGCTCTTGACCCGCACCGGGCTCGACTGGACGGAGAAGTTCGGCGGCGAGATCGCGGCCGAACTGGCAGGGCTGAAATGCAGCGACGCGATCATCGATGGCGAGATCGTCGTGCTGGCCGACAGCGGCGTTTCTTCCTTCGCGCTGCTGCAACAGGATTTGTCGGCGAAGCGGACAGACCGCTTCATCTACTACGTCTTCGATATCATGCATCTCGATGGCCAGGATTTGCGCGCCGAGCCGCTGGTCGAGCGCAAGCAGGCCCTGCAGGAGCTGCTCGGCAAGCAGCCGGACAATCCGGCAGTGCGTTTCTCCGACCACTTTTCCGAACCCGGCAAGATCATGCTTGAGCATGCCTGCCGCATGGGTCTGGAAGGCGTCGTGTCAAAACGCGCCGATGCGCCCTATCGCAGCGGGCGCGGGTCGACATGGGTGAAGTCGAAATGCACGGCACGCCAGGAATTCGTCATCGGCGGCTATCTGCCGTCGGACAAGACCGGGCGCGGGCTGCGCTCGCTGCTGGTCGGCTTTTATGAAGGCGGCAAACTGCACTATGCCGGTCGCGTCGGCACCGGCTTCTCCGCCAAGGCTGCGACGGAGCTGAAGAAAAAACTCGATGCGCTGAAGGCGCAGGATTCGCCCTTCGACGCGGCCGTGCCGAAGGGCAAGGGCCTGGTCTGGGTCAAGCCGGAGCTTGTCGGCGAAGTGGAGTTTCGCAGCTGGACCTCGGACCGTATAATACGCCATGCCTCGTTCCAGGGGTTGCGCGAGGACAAGCCGGCGGAGGACGTTGTGCAAGAAAAGCCGAAGGCAGCGACAAGCAAGGCCAAGCCGGCATCAGGCGGCACTGGCAAATCCGCCGGGGCGATGACGACCACGGTCAAACTCTCCCACCCCGACAAGCTGCTGTGGCCGGAGGAGAAAATCTCCAAGCAGGGCCTGCTCGACCATTACGCGCAGGTCTGGCCACGCATGGAGCAATTCGTCGTCAACCGGCCGCTCAGCCTGGTGCGGGCGCCGGATGGCGTCGGCGGACCGCGCTTCTTCCAAAAACATGCCTCGGCGGGCATGAGCGACAAGATCGCGCGCATGGAGGACCCCACAGATGGCGAGGAGATCCTGTTCATCCGGGATTTCGACGGGGTCGCGGCACTCGTCCAGTATGGCGTGGTGGAAATCCACATCTGGGGCTGCACGATCGACAAGCTTGAACAGCCTGACCAGATCATCTTCGATCTCGACCCCGATGAAGGCGTCGAGGTGAAAGCGGTGCGTGAGGCGGCGCTCGACATCAGGGGCAAGCTAGACGAGCTGTCGCTGCCGAACTTCGTCAAGACATCGGGCGGCAAGGGCTATCATGTGCTGGTGCCGCTGAAACCGTCCGCGGATTGGGAGGCGGTGAAGACGTTAACGCATGATTTCGCCAAGGCGCTGGAGCAGTCCGCCCCGGACCGCTACACGGCGACGCTGTCGAAAAAGGCGCGCACCGGAAAAATCTTCGTCGACTATCTGCGCAATGGCAGGGGCTCAACGACCGTCGCGCCCTATTCGTCGCGGGCCAAGAAAGGCGCGACGGTGTCGATGCCGGTGACGTGGGCGGAGATCGAGGCCGGGCTGGCGCCGAACGCTTTTCCGATCGGCGACAAGACGACGCTGGCGAAGTTGGCGGAAGCCGATCCGTGGAAGGATTTCTTCAAGCAGGGGAAGGCGTTGAAGCGGGGGTAGTTCGTAGCCTCAAGCCAGAAACACCCTTTCGAAGGCCTGCTTGCCCGGCGGGGAAAACACCACCGCGCGGCTGTCCTTTTCCCGCCTTGCCCATTTCTCCAACAGAATCTTGTCGAGGATGGCTGCACCCAAAGTGCCGGCGAGATGCGAGCGGCGAACGCTCCAGTCGAGGCAGGCGCGGCAGACCGGCCGGCGCGGCTTGGAGCCGACCTCGATGCCGATGGCCGCGAAATGCGAGGCTGCCGACGGCCCGAGCCTGATCTCCTTGTCGTCACGCACCAGTATGTCTTTCTCGACCAGGCGATCGAGCATCGCCACCGCCTGTTCGCCGGCGAGGTGGTCGTAGCAGACGCGCGCCACGCGCATGGCGCCGTCGCGCGGACCCGGCCGCACGCGCTTCGGGCCAACAGCTTCCGCGACACCGGTGATGGCTTCGATCATGCCTGCCACCTGTGGTCCAGCGAGGCCGTAATAGCGATGACGGCCCTGGCTGGCCAGGGTCAGCAGCCCGCCCTCCATCAGTTTCGACAGATGCGAAGAAGCGGTGGGCAGCGACACGCCGGCTTCCAGCGCCAGTTCACTCGCCGTCAGTGCCGTGCCGCCCATCAGCGCGTTCAGCATATTGGCGCGGGCCGGGTCGCCGACCAGGCTGGCGATGCGGGCGATGTCGGGTCCTTCACGCATAGTTCGTTCCTCATCGAAGCATTCTTGTCAGATAACCACTATTCTCCGACCAGATCAAGGAGACGACGATGACAGCACGAACCACCTTCACCCCGTTCCCCGGCAGCCAATCGTTCCCGTTCATCGACTGGGTTCGTATGCGGCTGCTGGCCCGCTGGTATGACCGTTACCTGCAACGCCGTGACCTTTCGGAGGTCGACGACCACCTGCTGCGCGACCTCGGCCTGACCCGGGAGGACGTGCGCCGCGAATGCGCGAAGTCCTTCTGGCGGTCATGACCAGCAAGAGAATTGCCTAGCAGATCGAGCGGCACAACGTTTCGACGTGGCTCGAACCATCGACGCCAACCATCCCAAAAGGAGACGACCATGACCATCACCTGCTTCATCCGCTATGAGATCGACCCGTTCGGCAAGCCTGCCTTCGAGGAGTATGCCCGCAACTGGGGCCAAGCCATTCCGCGCTGCGGCGCCGATCTGATCGGCTATTACGCACCGCATGAAGGATCAGCGACGACGGCCTATGCCGCCTACAACATCGAAAGCCTGGCAGCCTACGAAGCCTATCGTGCGCGGCTTGCCGCCGATCCCGCCGGCAAGGCAAACTATGAGTTCGCCAAGCGTGAACGATTCATCCTCAAGGAGGACCGCATGTTTCTAAAACACGTCTCGGGACCACACGCAAAATTGGTGCTGCCGTGATCGCCGTCATCTTCGAGGTGCAGCCCGCGGAGGGCCGGCGCAATGCCTATCTCGGCATTGCCGCCGAGCTGCGCCCGCTGCTCGACGGTATCGACGGGTTCATCTCCATCGAACGCTTCCAGAGCTTGGCCGACACCAACCGCATCCTGTCACTGTCATTCTGGCGCGACGAGGAGGCGGTGAAGGCCTGGCGCACCACCGAGGAACACCGGCAAGCGCAGCAGGCGGGGCGCGACGGTATATTTGCCGGTTATCGACTGCGCATCGCCCATGTGGTGAGGGATTATGGGCTGACGGAGAGGGATGAGGCGCCGGCGGACAGCCGGGCGGTGAATGGGTAGGCTCCTCCTTCCCCCTTGCGGGGAAAGGACAGAGTTGCTGCTAAGCATTCCCGATCAGCACGCCGGCCGCAAACACCAGTGCACCGCCCAGCACCACCTGGAAGGCGGCGCGCAGGAAGGGTGTCTGCATGTAGCGGTTCTGGACGAAGGCGATCGCCCATAGTTCGAAGAACACCACCACCGCCGCAACGGCAGTCGCCGTCCAGAAGCTCGGGATGAGATAGGGCAGCGCGTGGCCGAGACCGCCGGCCGATGTCATGACGCCGGTGGTGATGCCGCGTTTTATCGGCGAGCCGCGACCCGAGAGTTTGCCGTCGTCGGAAGCGACTTCGGTGAAACCCATGGAAATACCGGCGCCGATCGACGCGGCAAGCCCGACCAGAAAGGTCTGCCAGGTGTCATGCGTGGCAAAGGCGGCGGCGAAGATCGGCGCCAACGTCGACACCGAACCGTCCATAAGGCCGGCGAGTCCCGGCTGCACATAGGTCAGGATGAACTGGCGCTGCTCGGCGGCGGCCTCTTCATCCTTCACGTCGCCGGGCACGTGCTTTTGCTCCAGACGCTGCGCCAGCGTTTCGTGGCCCTGTTCGGCTATCGCCAGGTCGTCAAGAAGTTTTCGAGTCGAGGCGTCGGTGGTACGCTTGGCCGCTTCGACGTAGAACAGGTAGGCTTGCCGCTCCATGGCTTCGGCCTGGCGGCGCACATGCTCGATGCCGAGCGGCCTTACCAGCCAGTCGGGCTTACGCTCATAATAGCCCTTCACATGTTCGCGCCGGATCAACGGTATGCGCTCGCCGAACCGCTTGCGGAAAAGCTCGATCAGCACGTCGCGATGGCCGTCCTCTTCCTCGGCCATCTCCTCGAACACTTTTGCCGATTGCGGGAAGCTTTCCGCCAGCCCGTCGGCATAGGCCCGGTAGATGCGGCCATCGTCTTCCTCGGAGGAAATGGCCAGTGCCAGGATCTCCTGTTCGGAGAGCGTCTCGAAGGGGCGGCGGCCGAAGCCGAAAACACGGGAAAGCATGAGGAAATCACCCTAGTTTAGAATAATTCTAAACTAGGGATTTGCGCAGCTGTGGTCAATTGGGCGCTTTGGGTCGCGGTCAAGAATTGTTGAAGCCTGGCGCATTCCGTACCCCTTCATTATCAGTGAAGGTTTACCTATATATCTGCTCGAACCAAGAGGAACCAAGAGATGACGGCAAAACAGCCCCCGCACCCCTATGACCCAAAACCCGTTCTCGATCTCATCGCCAGCATCGAGGCCGATTTGCAGCGCCTGAAGGGCCTGGTCGAACAGCAGGTCGAGAAATTCGACCCCGCCAATCCGCACAACAAGGCGCCGGACGGCAAGTTGACCGAGGAAGGCGTCGAGTGCTGCTACCGCATGTTCGACGACGGCAAGTCGCGCTATTCGGTCGCGCAGCAGATGAAGATCTCGTTTGCCGCCGCCAGCCACCGGTTCAACAACTGGCGCAAACTGGGCGGGACCAAGAGGCAGCGGACGCTGCTGGGGTGAGAACCCCGGTTCGCCGCAGGCGAATTGAAAGGTTCGGTGGACCTTTCAAAGGGTTCGAACCGGGAGCTGCCGCAGGCAGCGGGTCCCCCGGCGGCGTAATCTGCAATTGGGGGGACAATCAGATATGTCGGCGGGACAGCGCCCCTCTCTGTCCTGCCGGACATCTCCCCCACGAGGGGGGAGATTGGCAGCTTCGCCGGCAGCGTTCCTTCCAACTTTGTAACCGTCACATCTTTTCGTTGGCATCGCACGGCGCTTTGCGTGCACCATGGCCGGATCACATCGCTACAGGATCCACCATGACCACCCCTCCCGGCATCGCCGATATCCACGCCGCCGCCGCGCGGCTTTCGGGTCTGATCGTCGAAACTCCCCTGATCGAATCGGCCGAGCTGAACAAGCGCTTCGGTGGCCGCATCCTGTTCAAGCCCGAAACGCTGCAGCGCACCGGCTCGTTCAAGTTCCGCGGCGCCTACAACAAGCTGTCGTCGCTGAGCGAGGAAGAGCGCAGCCGGGGTGTTGTCGCCTTCTCCTCGGGCAATCATGCGCAAGGGGTGGCCGCTTCGGCCGCCATGTTCGGCGTCAAGGCGGTGATCGCCATGCCGGCCGACGCGCCGGCGATGAAGATCGGCAATGTCCGCAAGATGGGCGCCGAGGTGGTGCCGTTCGACCGTTTCCGCGACGACCGCATGACCGTTATCCGACCTTATTTGGACAAGGGCATGGCCTTGGTGCCACCCTTCGACGATCCGGCCATCATTGCCGGGCAAGGCACGATCGGCCTTGAGCTAATGCGACAGACGAAAGCGCTCGGCATCAGCCTTGACGCGGTGGTGATCCCTTGCGGCGGTGGCGGCCTGACCAGCGGCATTTCGGTCGCGGTCAAGGATGTCTCGCCCGGCACAGCAATCTGGGCAGTCGAGCCCGAGCATTTCGACGACACACGCCGCTCGCTCGCCGCCGGCGCCCGGGTTTCGAACGAACCGGGCTACAGCTCGATCTGCGACGCGATCCTGACCGCCGAGCCGGGCGCCATCACCTTCGAAATCAACCGCAGGAACCTTGCCGGCGCCATCGCCGTCTCCGACAAGGCGACGGCGCAGGCGATGCGTGATGCCATGGCCTATTTGAAGCTGGTGGTCGAGCCCGGCGGCTGCGTCGCGCTTGCGGCGCTGTCATCGGGCGAGATCGAGCTGTCAGGCAAATGCGTCGCCGTTGTCCTGTCGGGCGGCAATGTCGATTTCGGCACCTATGCCGAGATCATGGCGGCCGCCTGATCGGTTGAGACACCCGCGCACCTCCGGGATGCGCGGGTGACCAGCGAACTACCGGGCGCATCTCCTGGGTTTTGTCCTCTCCGCCATGCCCACTATCGGCGCAGCCCGAAGGCCTGCCATCTGCCGCGCGGGAGATGCGGACCATCGGGCACCGCTTTATGATTTGGCTGTCTTCATTGGCGATGATGGTTCGTTGGGAACAGGAGACAGCATGAAAAAGACCTACGAGAAGCCGCAGCTGATCAAGCGCGAAAAGCTTTCCGTCGTTACGGCGCTGTGCACACCCTCCAATCCAGTCACCTGCGCGTAGCGCAGCTTACCTGGGACAGATGAGGTTTCCGCCGGCCTTCGTGCGAGCGCCGGTCAGTCCAGCGTACGCCTGAAGCGCACCAGCGCCACGGCCGCAAACAAAACCACGAACACCACCAGCCAGCCGATCTCGGTCGCAACCGCCGGCAGTTCGGCGCCCTTCAGCATCACCGCACGGGTGATGCGCAGGAAATGCGTCAGCGGGAAGATTTCGCCGAAGGTCTGCGCCCAGTCCGGCATGCCGCGATAGGGGAACATGAAGCCCGACAGCATGATCGACGGCAGGAAGAAGAAGAAGGTCAGCTGCAAAGCCTGCATCTGCGTGCGGGCGATGGTCGAGATGGTGTAGCCGAGCAGCACCAGCGACAGCACGAACACCAGCACCGCCGACAGAAGCAGCGTCATCGAACCTGTGAAGGGGATGGCAAACAGAAGCTTCGACGCGGCCAGCACCACCACCACCTGCACCGCGCCGACCGCCAGATAGGGCAGCACCTTGCCCATCATGATCTCGAGCGGGCTGGACGGCATGGCGAGCAGGTTCTCCATCGTGCCGCGCTCGGTCTCGCGCGTCAGCGCGATCGAGGTCATCATCACCATGGTCATCTGCAGGATGACGCCGAGCAGGCCGGGCACGATGTTGTATTGCGAGATGCCTTCGGGATTGTAGCGCCGGTGCACCACCACATCGAGCTGGCCCCTGGCGGCCTCGGCCGCCGCCTCCTGCATGCCCTGGGCCCTGAGCAGCGCCTGGCCGGCGACGGTGCCGAGCGTGGAAATGGCGCCGCTGGCCACCGCCGGATCGGTGGCATCGGCCTCGATCAGGATCTGCGGATTGTCACCGCTCTCCACCCGCCTGGCGAAATCGGCGGGGATGGTGACGACGAAGGCGACGTCGCCGCGCGATATCAGGAACTCGGCCTCGGCGGCACTTTGCGCGACATGGTCGAAACGGTAGTAGCCGGTGGTCTGCAGCGCCGCGACAATGGCGCGGGTGTAGGGATCGCTGCTGGTCGCCACCAGGGCCGCCGGCAGGCTCTTCGGATCGTTGTTGATGGCGTAGCCGAACAGCACCAGCTGGATCAGCGGCACGCCCAGCATCATGGCGAAGGTAATGCGGTCGCGCCGCATCTGGATGAATTCCTTGATCAGCAGCGCGCCGAGCCTGGCGAAGGAGAAGACGCTGTTCATGCCATATTGTCCTTCGACCCCGACATGAACTGGATGAACACATCCTCAAGGCTGGTTTCGCCCGGCTTCACCGTGACGCCCTCGTGCTCCTTCTCGACATCGGCAAGCGCTGCTTCGAGCGTCTTTTTGTCAGAGCCGACGACATGCAGCGTCGCGCCGAACGGCGCCACCTGGTCGACGCCGGGACGGCCCTGCAGTTCTTCGGCCACCTTGGCGAGCTGCGGGCCCTGCAGCACGAAAGTGGTCAGGCCGGCGTTCTTCACCACCTCGGCGACAGTGCCGGTGGCCAGCATCTTGCCGTAGGAGATGTAGCTGATGCGGTGGCAGCGCTCGGCCTCGTCCATGTAGTGGGTGGAGACCAGCACGGTCAGCCCGCCGCTGGCGAGGCGATGGATCTCGTCCCAGAATTCGCGCCGCGCCTTCGGGTCGACACCGGCGGTCGGCTCGTCGAGCAGCAGCAGCTTCGGCTTGTGCATGATGCAGGCGGCGAGCGCCAGCCGCTGCTTCCAGCCGCCTGACAGCGTGCCGGCCAGCTGGTTGCGGCGCGACGTCAGGCCAAGTTCATCGAGCGTTCTGGCGACATACTCCTCGACCGGTTTCAGCCGGTAGAGCCGCGCCACGAATTGCAGGTTCTCGCCGATCGTCAGATCCTCGTAGAACGAGAATTTCTGCGTCATGTAGCCGACTTCACGCTTGATCATGAGCGAGTCGGTGCGGATGTTGAAACCCAGCACCGTGCCTTCGCCTTCGTCCGGCGTCAGCAGACCGCACATGATGCGGATGGTGGTGGTCTTGCCCGAACCGTTGGGGCCGAGGAAGCCGACGATCTCGCCCTCGGCGACCGACATCGTCACATGGTCGACGACGGTCTTGTCGCCGAAGCGCTTGACCAGGCCATGAACGTCGATGGCGTTCATTTTGCCGTTTCCGCAAGATCGACGTCGACGATCTGGCCGGGCTGCAGCGGGCCTGCATCGCCCTCCGGCCTGGCCTCGACGAGATAGACCAGCTTCTGCCGGTTCTCCAAGGAATAGATCACCGGCGGGGTAAATTCCGGATCGGGCGAGACATAGCTGACGCGCGCTTTCACGTTCGGACCGCAGCCGTCGCAATGAACGCTGAGCAGGCTGCCGACCTTGACCGAGGAGAAGGCGGCCTCCGGTATGTAGACGCTGAGCTTCATCGCGCCGTCAGGCAGCATCGAGATGACCGGCGCGGTCGGGCCAGCCGTGTCGCCGGGATTGCGGATGACGTCGTTGACGCGGCCGGGCGAGGGTGCGGCCAACACCCGTTTCGACAATCGCCATTGCGCTTGCTCCAGTGTGGACTGCGCCTGCTTGACCTGGTTGTCGGCGGCCTTGATCGTCTCGGGCCGTGCCGGCAAGCCGCCGACGGCGAGATTGGCCTCGGCCTGGCCGACCTGGGCGTTGGCTGTCTCCAGCGTCGCCGAGGCGGTGTCGTAGTCGGCTTGCGTGCCGGCGCCGCGCTTGAACAGATCGGCGGCGCGGTCGTATTTGCGCTTGGCGTCGGCGGCCTGGGCTCTGGCCATGTCGACCTCGGCCTTCAGCACGGCGATCTCTTCCGGCCGCTTGCCGACCTGCAGATCGGCGAGCTGCGCCTGCGCCTGTGCAAGGCCGGCTTCGGCTTGTGCCACCGCGATCCTGGCATCGGCATTTTCCAGCGTCACCACGGTCGTGCCCGGCGTGACGCGATCGCCGCGCTTCACGGTGACCGTATCGACCTGTGCCACCTCGATGGGCGCCAGCAGCACATAGTCGCCCTCGACATAGCCGACCGCCAGGGGAGACGCGGGGGCGCAGGAACCGAAAAGCTGGGCGGCAAGCGGCAAGGCGCAAAGGAAACTCATGATTTTGATCCCATCCGGGAGGCCAGTATGGCGCTGAGATTGTCGGATACGGCGGACACCACCTTGGCCGCCTCGGCGGCGCCGATGTCACGCCAGCCCATGCGGCGCATCACCGCCTCGCGGCCGATGCGGAAATAGACGACCTGGCCGATCAGCGTGAACACGGTGAGCCGGGTCCGTTCGCTTTCGGCCGGCTCGCCGGTCGCCTGTTCCCAAATCTGGCACAGCCGGCGATGCGTCGGCTCGAACACTCCGTCATAGATGCGGTCGAGCGCCGCCGTCGGATGTGACAGCTCGCGCAGCACGAATTGCACGATCTCGCCGGCCTGCGGCTGTGCCACGATGAAGCCGACCATCCGTTCCAGTGCCGCGAAGAGCAGCATACGCGCGGTCTCCGGATCGCTTGCCGCCCGGGCTTGGTTATTGCCGAGCGCCTGGCCGGCGCCCAATGCTTGGCCAGCGACAGTCTGGATGGTCTCGACGATATAGTCGGCGGCAGCAGCGCGGAGGCCTTCCTTGCCGCCGAAATGATAGGCGATCGAACCGATATTGGCGTTTGCCTCGGCCGCGATCTGGCGCGTCGAGGTGCCGTCGAACCCCTGCCGCCCAAACAGTTTCAGGGCCGCGCGCACAAGGGCCGCGCGGGTCAGGTCGGCGGGCGATGTTTCGCGACGCGGCATTTCAGGGGCGGTTGGCTTGATCATTTCGAGACTTTAATCAATCGATTGATTAACGTCAACTTGTGCTTGACCGTCTTGCCATCGCGCACGCCAACCGCTTTATTGCGCGGCCATGGGCAAGGAAGTCGAGCGCAAGTTCCTGGTTTCCAGCACCGCGTGGCGGGATCTGGTCGAGGCGGATATCCGCATTCTCCAGTTCTATCTCGCCACCGCACCCGGCCGAACCGTGCGCATCCGCATCAGCGACGGCGCTTCCGCCAAGCTGACGCTCAAGTTCGGCAGCAGCGCGCGAGAGCGTGACGAATTCGAATACCCGATCCCCCTGGCGGATGCCGTGGAGATGCTGGATTTCGCCCTTGGACGTGTCATCGAGAAGACACGTCATCATGTTAGGCATCGCGGCTATCTCTACGAAGTCGACGTCTTTGGCGGAGCGCTCGCGGGACTTGTGGTGGCCGAACTCGAGACGCCGGACGACGTGGCGGAGGAAATGCTGCCAGACTGGCTCGGCCGGGAAGTGACCGGTGAGCAGAAATTCTACAACGCGTCGCTCGCCCTCGGGGGGATTCCGGAGATCGCCGCATGAGCTTTCGCATCGACCCGCGCCTGCCGCTGACCGGCGAGGTCAGGCGCATCCTTGCCGAGGAAATCGGCAAGGCGCTGCTGCATCTGGATGCGGCGCGCGGTCGGCCGGACCAGGGACTGCATAAATGCCGCAAGCGGCTGAAGAGTGCGCGCGCCTTGCTGCGACTGGTTCATTCCGGTGACGAAACATTCTGCACGACGGAAAATCAGTGCTATCGCAACGTGGCGGCGCTGCTTGCCGCGCCGCGCGAGGCGACGGCGCTGATCGAGACTCTCGACCGGCTGGCGGCAGGTTTTCCCAAGGAGAGCGCCGATGGCGGGCTCGACGCCGTGCGCGACAGACTGATTGCCCGGCAGCACGATCTGCATGAAGGCGCCGGCCTCGGAGCAGCGATCGGCGCGGCTGTCGCCGCTTGCGAAGACGGCATGAAGCGGATGGAAAGCCTGGCCTTGCCCGACCAGCCGGAACAGGCCGCCGACGTGCTGGCCGAAGGCGCCCGCGTCACCTTGCGCCGTGCCAAAAAGGCGCTCGACAGGGCCGGGTCGCGCGGCGAGGCCAACGATTTCCACGATCTGCGCAAGGCCGCCAAGACGCATGGCATGCATTTGTCGCTGCTGGGCAGGCTGTGGCCGACGCCGATCAAGGCGCGGCGCAAGGCCGTCGACGCCCTGGGCGAGCGGCTGGGCGAACTGCATGATCTGTTCGTCATGCGCGCGTTGCTCGAGGCCGACGGCGAGCCGCTGGGCCCGCGCGAGGACACCAAGCTGCTTGGCAAGCTCTTGAAGCGTTCGGAAAAGAGCCTGAGGAAGTCATGCCTTGCCGAGGCAGCCGAACTCTTCGGCGACAGCCCCAAGCACTCGACGAAGAAACTCGCCCGCAAGGCGCGCGACGATCTTGCCGGCGCTCCGTCGCTGGAGGACACGAGCGCCGCGGCCAGCTGACGCGTCTGGCGCCCAGGCGCCTGTATATGGTAATCGCCAGATGGCATGACCCAGCCCGGCGACACGCTTCTCGACCGACTTGGCCGCTGGCTTGCCGGCCGGCTGCAGGAAGAATCCTCCGGTTATGAGCCCTATACCCCGTCCGATGCCGAGACGCTGCGCCGCACGCTGGAGCCGGGCGACATCCTGCTGATCGAGGGCAACCAGAAGATTTCGGCGGCGATCAAGTACCTCACCCAGTCGACCTGGTCGCACGCAGCCTTCTATATCGGCGATGCCTTGCCCGAGCCGCAAGATGGAACGGAGCGGCTGCGGCTCATCGAGGTCACGATGGGAGAAGGCTGTGTCGCCGCACCCTTGTCGCGCTACCGCACCTACAACACCCGCATCTGCCGCGCGAGCGGGCTGGCGCCGGAGGACCGCGACAGGGTCGTCGCCTTCATGATCGGCAAGCTTGGCCTGAAATACGACCTCAAGAACATTTTCGACATGCTGCGCTATTTCCTGCCGACGCCGCCGGTGCCGGTGCGCTGGCGCCGCCGCATGCTGGCCTTCGGTTCCGGCGACCCGACGCGGGCGATCTGCTCCTCGCTCATTGCCGAGGCCTATGGCCAGATCCACTACCCGATCCTGCCCGAGATCACCCGAGCCTTCGGCCGCGCCTCGGCGCAGTCGACCTATATGCGCAAGGAAATCCTGCACATTCGCCACCACTCGCTCTACACGCCGCGCGATTTCGACCTGTCGCCGTTTTTCCGCATCGTCAAGCCGACGCTGGAATATGGTTTCGACTACCGGCAGATGGTCTGGGACGACAAGGCAAGCACAGACGCCGAAGCCGCAAAGGCTGGAGCAATCGCCTCAGACACGTGATGGCTTCGGCCTGGGTCAGGACATGCCCCTATAGCGCGGCCATCCGGCCGAGGTGCAAGCATTTCACATGGCGGCCTGCATCATGCCGAAACCGCAACAGCACCCTGGTTTTCGGCTATGCGCTCGACCCAGACATGGACTGGTTCGTCCCGGCCGCGGATGCTCACCGGCCCATGATCGCGCGCATTCAACTGTGTCATGGGCGATTCCGCCTTCGCGGCCTCAATCAGTCGTGACCCAAAGCAAATATTCGCCTGAAGCTCACGGCAGAGGGACTGCAAACGGCTGGCGACGTTGACGGTGTCGCCCACCACCGCGAAGGACAGATTGCGCTCGCTTCCGACCGCGCCGATGACGACCGCGCCATATTGTGCACCGATTCGAACGTCCAGCGGCGGATATCCCCTGGACACCCGCTGCACATTCCAGTCTTCGAGAGTGGCGACCATCGCTTCAGCGCACTGGATGGCGCGAGTCGCGTCGTCATGGCTGGCTTGCGGAACCCCGAATGTCGCCATGATGCAATCGCCGATATAGTTATCGACGGTGCCACGGTGGTCGAAAACGACCTGCTCCATGCGACGGTGGAACTGACGCAGAAGTTCGAACACTGCTTCGGCTGGATGATCCTCGGAATAGTGTGTGAAGCCGACGATGTCGGCGAACAGCACCGCGATATCCTGCCGGCGAACCGGGCCGAAGGGCTCGTCATCCGTGGCGAGCTGGTCGACGACGTTGGGTGAAAAATGCCGGGCGAGATTGGCGCGAGCGCGCTCTGCCTTGACATAGTCTTCCGACAGACGTCGGGAACGAGAGACGACCAGCGCCATGATCGCGCCGATAATCAGCACGACCAAGACGTTGGTCGCCTGCGCGAATGTATCGACGAAATTGGGGTTGAGATAGAGGTTCAGTCGCTCTGTCATCGGCAGCGAATAGAGGTTCGTCGCCGGAACGACGGTTCCCGGATGAAAAATCACCCATCCCACCCCGATCGTCCACGTCAAGGCTGCGAGCGCGCCGAGATAGAGCGCCAATCGTGTCGAAAGGGTGAGCGCTCCAAGGCATACGAAAATCAGCAAGAATTTGAAGCTGCCCTCGCGCAGTTGCATGGCGGCGGGCGCGACCTCCAGGGAGAACGGGTTGGGCGTCACCAGCAGAATGGTCAACAGAATGATGTCCAGCGTACCGACGAGATAACCGATCCACCATGGTGCCGTACGACGGCGCGCAAAGAGAAACTGGATCAGGCCGACGAGCTGGAACAGCACGAGGCCCGCCAGCACGAAGAGCAGTGAGGCATCCCAGCGGCTGATCAATGAAAAGAAGCAGAAGATCACTGCGAGCGATGTCGTACGCGCCCAGAACTGCAATGCAGCCCCCTGGCGTTCTGCGCGCTGGCGCAAATTTTTCAGGCGCGAATAGCGGCGACGTTCGAGTGTTGGTGCGGTCGGCATAGGATCACTTCGATTTCACGGGGGCGAGTCACGCATTGGGCAAACCCGCCCTCTACAGTCTGGCAAATCAGTGTGCGAATTCTATCATGAATGTTGGTGCCGGATCTGTTCTATCCCAACGCGCCTTATGGGCGCGGTAGGCATCGCTGGTCCGGGCGGCAAGCTGGTGGCGAATGGTGGCGGTCGGCGCCGCCAGAGCGGTGAGTCGCTGGGGCCGCGCGAGGACACCAAGCTGCTTGGCAAGCTCTTGAAGCGCTCGGAAAAGAGCTTGAGGAAGTCATGTCTTGCCGAGGCGGCCGAACTCTTCGGCGACAGCCCCAGGCACTCGACGAAGAAACTCGCCCGCAAGGCGCGCGACGATCTTGCCGGCTCCGGTGACGATACCGGCACACCGGCTGCAGCCGGATAATCAGAGCAGTCCAGCCTTGCGAACCGCGTCGGCACAAGACCGGCTGACCGGAAGCAGCGCATCGTCGACAAGCCGCAGGAACGGCTTGCCGTCCTTGCGCCGGCTGCCCGCGACGGCATCGAGCGCCACCCAATGTGAGCGGTGGATCTGCACGCCATTGACGTCGCCGGCCTCGCGGATGGCGTCGGCCAACCGCATCAGCACCAGCGACGTCCCCCTGTCGGTGTGCACCTCGACATAGTGGTCCTGCATGGAGAGGTAGAGAAGTTTGCCGCGCGCCGCATGCGGCAGACGATCGACCAGCGGCGGCCGGGCCGGCTGTGGCAGCAGCGCTTGCGACGGCGATGACGGTGGGGCCGACATGGCTGGCCGCGCGGCGGGGGTCGGCTCGACCTGCATTCCGGCCGTGCCCTGGGCGTTTCTTCCGAGGGCGACCAGGAACGAGATCGCGACAGCGATCAGCCCGCAGTTGATGAACAGCCCGCCAATGGCGGCGGCCGACGGAAACGGACCACCGAACAGTGCGCGGTTGAACAGCACGACGATCGCCGTCACAGGGACGCCGGCGACGATGCCGGCGACGATGCTGCGGACCGGCCGCGAGCCGGCGGCGCCGAACACGGTGGCAAGCGTAAGCCGCATGGTGAGATAGCCTACTGTGAATGTAGCCAGTGCCAGTGCCAGCCAGTAGGCGAAGCGCGGCAAGGCATCAAGCTGCTGGAAGGTGCCGAACGGCCCGGTGAGGCCGAGGATCGCCGACACCGCCAGCAGCGCGCCCCAGAAGCGTGGCGAGAACAGCAATGCCTGCATTTCGCGAAGCGTGGAATGCAACAGGGCGCTCTTCACGTAGCCATTCATCCCTTGCCGAAGACGCGGTTGATGCAACGCCGGCGGCTCCGCATGGTGCCGTTGAACCGCAGCACCAAGCGATACCGCGCTTGTCGAAAGCCTTCAACCGCAGACGGAGTTCCGCAATGTCTCTTCCCCTCATCCAAGCAATTCGGACAACCCTGCCTCTCGGCAAACCGACCACGCTTTTGTTTGCTGCCGGCTTCGTGATGATGCCAAGCGGCATCGCGCTGGCAGCGGACACCGCCGCCGATGGCGGCAGCCATATGCCTGGGATGGCCGATATCCTCTCGCATACGCCGCTCTGGGTCTGGCCGTTGATCCTCTATGGACTGTTCATCGGCTGGAGCCGCACCCGGGATCGCGTCGTCTCGCCTTCGCGCCTTCTCGTCCTGCCGGTGCTCATCAGCGGCCTTGCGCTCTACAATCTCGTCGCCTCCGGCATTTCCGCGACCGCCCTCACCGGTTTTGCCTGTGGCGCCGTGGCTGGCGCCTTTGCCGGTACGGCCATGGCGCGACGGCGGCCGGCCAGAGTGTTGCCCGACGGCAGGCTGGCGCTGCAGGGCGACTGGCTGCCGCTGGCGCTGATCGTAGCGATCATCGTCATCCGCTATGCCAAGGGCATCGCACTGGGGATAGATCCGGCGCTGGCGCAGGAAACCCGTTTCTTGCTGGCAAGTGCGGTGCTGTCGGGTTTCTTTGCGGCCATGATGATCGCCCGCTCGATTGGCACCTTGCCGGGCAATTGGCGTCGTTCCGCCACAGCTCGATGATCCGGTCTGTTACCGGCCTGCCGTGGGTCTTTGCGAGCCGCGGCACGCATGCCCGAAGGGTGGCGTCACAATGCGCGGCCGGCAGCGCCAGGGTCGAAAGCGGCAAGCTCAGTCGCCAGATACAGTCATGCTGACATGCTTGATGTAGAACGGCGGGGCGATCGTCGTTCATTCGCGGTGGTAATGGATCGATTTGGCTAGCAAACCGGGATGGAATTCTTGTTTGTTGCTCGGCCGAAATTGCTGTAGCCTTGACGAGCTACAGCGAGCTGATCGCTCACCTTCGGTTCGGCAGCATCGCTTCATACCCCGTGCTACACCAAAGCAGAATTGCCGGACAACCGATGCTGACTCTCTGCAGATGAAGCTAGTTCGCGTGTAATTCTTATATTTTCCTAGCTCTTCGAGATCGGACTGGAGGGGAATATGACGCTGATAAAACCGTGCATTCTCTTGGGTCTTGCCATCGCGGCCCTGGCAACCGCGGCCAATGCCGCGAACCGTACATGCACCATCTTCTCGGATCGTGATTTCGGTGGCTCTCATTGGACACTTGGCCGCGGCGATGACATGAAAATGGTGAACGCACCCGATGTGGGCATATCGGACGGCATTCATCGGTTTATCTACCAGCCGTCCTGGAACGACAAAGTGTCGTCATTCAAGGTCGGCCCCGGTTGCACCATCACGCTGTGGGAACATGTCGAGCGTGGCGGGCACCATTTTCGATCCAACAAAAGCTATTCCTATGTCGGCAGCGGCTGGAACGACAGGGCAAGCGAGGCGGAATGCGATTGCGGCGGCGGTGCCAACTACTGACCGCTACGCCGGCAGCGGACGTCGCTCTTTTCCTCGGGAAGGCTGATCCTTTGCCCGCGCACCGGCATCGCGCGGGTGCGGGCCGATCGGCATGATCGCGGGAAACGGCGTCGCGCCAAAGGCAAACGTAAACTTGTAGCCGGTGAGCCCTTCCTCCGGCGTGGTGTGCTGGTCGTGATGGGCGAGCAGTTTCACGCGATCGGCCAGTTCCTCGGCCTCGCGCCGCACCATCTCCGCCGTTTCCGGCCGCATCCGCCTGGAGAAGCTGACGAAGGTCGCCTCCTTGTCGATATGGGTGATCGCCCAGCCGATGAAATTCTTGTTGGTCATCTCGAACAGCGGCCTGAGCGGCCCTTCGAAATTCCACTGGATCGGCGTCTCGACCAGCAATCTTGCCGAAAGGCCACGCCCGACTTCGATCAGGCCGAGTTCCTCGAGGTCGCGCAGATAGAGGAACATCGAGGCCTCGCTCAGGCCCTGCGAGCGCATGATGCCTTCGGGCGTGAACTTTTCGGACAGCATGACGAAGATGAACAGCAGCGCCGGCCGGCCAGCGAGCCTGCGCTCGATCTCCGGTGCGATATGGTTGACCGGCCCCGGCCCCCGGTTCATCGAGCCGAGCACGTTTTCCAGCTCGGCGCCGGCGGCCGCGCAGATCTCCACGAGCCGGTCGAGCTTGCAGTTGCGCTCGTGGAAGATGCGCTTCACCGTCGGCTCGGAAACGCCCATGCGTTCGGCAAGCGCGCGATAGGTGACGCCCTTCGCCTTCAGCGTCCGCTTCAGTGCCTCGAAGATCAGACCGTTCATGGGATGCACCTCCAGCCGCTAGTTTCGTATCGATATACGATACTAGCGGTTATCGGCCTTCCAGAAAAGTATCGAAAATTCTAGCTCTCCGCCTGTCATCACAGGAGAACAGCCATGAACCGCCTCATCATCCCAGCCTTTATCGCCACCATCGGTATCGCTGCCATATCGGCTGCCCAGGCCGACGAGCTCTGGCGCGCCACGGGGCTCGAACAGCCGGAATCGGCGCTGTTCGACGCTGCCAACAATCGCATCATCGTCTCCAACATCGTTGGCAATCCGGTCGATGCCGACGGCAACGGCTATTTGTCGGTGCTGTCGATGGACGGCAAGACGGTGACCCAGCACTGGACCGACGGCATGGACGCGCCAAAGGGCATGGCGATATCGGGCGGCAAGCTCTATGTCGCCGACATCACCAAGGTCCGCGTTGTCGACTTGGCCAGCGGCGAGCTGGTCACCAGCATCACGGTGCCGAATGCCGTGTTCCTCAACGACATGACCTCGGACCACACAGGCAAGGTCTATGTCACCGACATGCTGGCCGACACGATCTACCGCGTCGATGGCGACCAGCCGGAACTGTTCGTCAGGGACCCGTTGCTGGCTTCGCCAAACGGCGTCTTTGCCGACGGCGACCGCTTGATCGTCGCCTCATGGGGCAAGGGCATCAAGCCCGACTTCAGCACCGTCGAACCGGGCGGACTGCTGTCGGTCGACATTGCCAGCAAGGTGGTTTCGCCATTGCCCGGGGCGCAGAAATTCGCTGACCTCGACGGCGTCGTCGCCATCGGCGACACCATCTATGCCACCGCCTACATGACCGGCACGCTCTACAACTACAAGGCCGGCGGCGCGCCGGAAGCAGTGGGGCATTTCAAACCGGGCAGCGCCGACATCGGCACCGACGGCAAGTCGATCCTCTACGTGCCGCTGATGAACGAGGGCGAGGTGGCCGCGTTGAAGCTCGACTGAGCGCCGGCGCTTCGATCCGCGAGGCCTTCGCTAACAGCCATGCGATGGACCGTGATATCACGGTCCATCGACGGTGATGGTCAAGGAGGTTCGCCATGGAAGACCGTGAAATCAAGGCAGCTTTGGACCATCACTGGGCCGCCTCCGATGCCAGTGACTTCGAGGCGGAACACCAGATCTACCGGGAGGACGCGGTGCTCGATTATCCGCAATCGGGCGAGCGCATTCGCGGGCGGGGCAACATCCAGTCGTCGCGCGCCGCGCAGCCGAACCGCAAGCGCTTCTCGGTGCGGCGGATCACGGGTACCGGTGATCTCTGGATCACCGAATATGTGCTGACCTATGACGGGCGGCCATCCTACACGGTCAGCATCATGGAGTTCCTCGACGGCAAAGTGGCCCGCGAGACCCAGTATTTCGGCGATCCGTTCGAGCCCGGACCATCGCGCGCGCAATGGGTCGAGCGGATCCCGTGAACCCGGCCGCCATGGCAGCCGACAAGCCTGGAACAGGCGTTGCGTCCCCGGCAGGCATTGCCGCCCAACTTCCGTCGATTGCCAGGCTTATCAGCGTTGGCTACGATGTAGCGGGGGCTACCAATGCGATCCGGACGTGCGCTTCTTGCCGCTCTTGCCTCGGTGCTGTTGCTTGTCGCGGCGCCCACGCTTGGCGCCGAGCTGCACGGCGTGGCGCTGGTCATCGGCGAGAGCGACTATGACAGCGAGGCGCTTCACGACCTGACGAACCCCAAGAGTGATGCGAGGGCGATGGACGAGTTGCTGGGCAATCTCGGCTTCGATGTCCACCGCGCGCTGAACGACAACCGGGCCGACCTCGAAAACGACATCCAGCGCTTCGTGCGCGATGCCAGGGATGCCGATGTGGCGCTGGTCTATTATTCGGGCCATGGCGTCGAGGCAGGTGGCGCGGATTATCTGGTGCCGACCGATGCCGACATCTCGACACCGGAGAAAGCCGGCGAGAGTCTGGTGCCGGTGCAAGACCTGCTCGAAGAACTGGCCAAAACCGTGCCGGTGACGATCACGCTGCTCGATGCCTGCCGCACCAATGCGTTTCCGGCAGGGACGACCATCAAGCTGCCCGGCAGCACACAGATCATCGATGTCGCGACCACCGGGCTCGGCGAGATGCGTGGCGCGGCGCCTATCGCAAAGCCCGGCGTGTCCAAGGACAGCCTCGGCATGGTGATCGGCTTTGCCGCATCGCCCGGAGAGGCCGCACTCGACGGGGCGGCCGGCGGCAACTCGCCCTACGCGGCGGCGCTGCTCAAGCATTTTGGCGCCGGCGGATATCCGTTCGACGAACTGATGACGCTGGTGCGGCAGGAGGTCTATCTCAAGACCGACGGCCGGCAATTGCCATGGACCAATTCGTCCCTGCGGCGGGTGCTGAGCTTTGGTGCTCCGGCACCCGCGGGCGACAAGGACCAGGAGGCCATTCGCGAAGGCAGGCGGCGGTTGCTGCTCAGCATCGCCGACACACCGGACGATCTGCGCCGGGAAGTGGAAGCGGCCGCGACCAAGGCGTCCGTGCCGATGGACGCCATTTACGGTCTGCTGCAGGCGCTGGGCCAGAAAGTGCCGAACGATCCGGACGAGCTCGACCAGTTGCTGAAGGCGCAGACCGATACGATCAAGAAGGCGATGGCCGAACATACGGCGCTGACCAGCAGCGACCCGGAAATTGGCCGGCTCGCCGGCCTGGCGCAACAGGCGCTCGACGAGGGCGCGCTCGATCTTAGCGTCACATTCTGGGAACAGGCCAAGGACCGATACCTCGTCATCAGCAAAAGCCTCGATGAAGCGGAGGCCGATCTCAAATCGAGGCGGCTCGAAGGCGGCGCGGTGATCGCCAGGACGGCGCAGGCCTATATCCTCAAGGGCGACTATCCCGCAGCGGCGGAGAATTATCGGCTGGCCTTCGATCAGGTCCGGAAATGGGACCGGGCCATCGCGGCGACCTACAAGGGCGGCGAGGCCGATGCGCTCGAGACCCAGGGCGACCAGAAAGGCGACAACGACGCCCTGAAACAGGCGATCGCGGCCTATGGCGATGCGCTGGAACTTTCGCCGCGCAACGCCGACCGCCTTCGCTGGGCGGACCTGCAGGACAGGCTGGGCGATGCATTCAAAAAGCTCGGCGAACGCGAGAGCGGCACCGACAGCCTGAATGCCGCCGTCAAAGCCTACCGCCTCGCCCTGAAGGAGCGCAGCCGCAAGCGCGTGCCGCTCGACTGGGCGTACACGCAAGACCATCTGGGCATAGCGCTCGCACAACTTGGCGAGCGCGAAGTCGGCACGGACAGTTTCAAGGCTGCAATTGAGGCCTTTCACGCCGCGCTTGAAGAAGAAACCCGCGACAGGGTGCCGATGGACTGGGCGATGACGCAGACCAATCTGGCCGGCGTGCTCACACAGCTTAGCGGGCGCGAGACCGGGACCGACAGCTTGAATGCGGCGGTAGCGGCATTGCGTGCCGCGCTGGAGGTATCGACCCGCGATCGGGTGCCTCTCCAGTGGGCCGGGACGCAGTACAATCTTGGTGTTGCCCTCAAAAATCTCGGCCTGCGCGAGAACGATCCCAACAAGCTGACGGCCGGCGTCGCTGCCTATCACGCGGCACTTGAGGTCATGACCCGTGATCGGGTGCCGCTCAACTGGGCAATGATCCAGAACAGCCTTGGCAATGCGCTGCGCGCGTTGGGCCAACGTGAGAGCGGGAACGACAATCTGAACGCAGCGGTCAAAGCCTACCACGCCGCGCTGGAAGAATGGACCCGCGATCGGGTGCCGCTCAACTGGGCCTTGGCGCAGAACGATCTCGGCGGCGCGCTTTACCTGCTGGGCGGGCGCGAGAAAGGCATAGAAAACCTGAATGCCGCCATAGCCGCCTACAGTGCCGCGCTTGAAGAAACGACGCGCGAAAAAGCACCGTTCGACTGGGCCATGATCCAGGGCAATATAGGCGATGCGCTCAACACGCTCGGCCAACGCCAGAGCGGAAAACCCGGCGCGGACGACTGGCGTGCGGCCATCGCCGCCTGGCAGGCATCGGCGGAGATCCGCACAAGGGAGTCCTATCCGGACCAGTGGGCGTTGCTGCAGAACGCGATCGGCTATCAGCTCGTGCTGCTGGGCGAGCGCGAGAACGATTTGACACAGTTCGAAGCCGCCATCCCGATCCTGAGGACCGGGCTCGCGGTGCAGGAAACGGCTGAACCCACGGAAGTCCCCTATATGCAGGACAGCCTGTGTCACGCTTTGCTCGGGCTGGGCAGCCGCACGGGCGACCGGGACAGCCTGATGGAAGCGAAATCGCTTTGCGAAGCAGCCATCGCAGGAAAGGCGACCATCGGTGCCGGTGCCGGTGACACGCCGGCCAATCTTGCTGCGATCAATGTTGCCCTGGCGAAGTTGAATTAGCGTGACCGCCCGCCGTCCGATTGCCCGTGCGGAGCTGCCTGACGAGACGGCGGCTCTCGCCCGTTATCTCATCGGCAAGCTGGTGGTGCGCGAATTGCCCGAGGGCACTGTCATCGGCCGCATCGTCGAGACCGAAGCCTATATCGTCGGCGATGCGGCCGGGCATGGCTACCGGGGGATGACGGAGCGCAACCGTTCGCTGTTCCTCGAACGCGGCCACGCCTATGTCTACATCGCCTATGGCATCTCCATGATGCTGAATGTCTCGAGCGAGATGGAAGGCATCGGCACCGGCGTTCTGATCCGTGCGCTCGAGCCTGTCGAGGGCATCGAGATCATGCGGCACAATCGCGGCGTCGAGCGCTTGCGTGATCTGGCGCGGGGACCGGGCAGGCTGGCCATGGCGCTGCGGATCGATCGTTCGCTCGACGGGCTCGACCTTTGCCGCAAAGGCCCGCTGTGGCTCGCCCACGATGACTATGAGCCCGGCGAGATCGGGCAAGGCATCAGGATCGGAATTACGAAGGATGCCGACCGGCTGCTGCGTTTTTATGTCAGGGGCAGTCCGTTCGTCAGCGGGCCAACGTCACTCAACCGATAAAGAGAAAGGGATCGCGCCGTTGAAAATCCTGAAATCCTTGATGACCGCGGCATGTGTGCTGTCGATGGTTTTCGCGCTGACGGGTTGCGGGCACCTGATCAACAGATTGATCTGACGGCGAGCCCTGGCGCCGTCAGGCGCCATCGTCACTTACCACGTGGCGCCGCTGCAGCAGCCGCGCCACCAGCCAGCACAGCATCGCCCAGGCGAAGCCGGCGCACCAGCCGGCCAGCACATCCGACGGCCAGTGGACGCCGAGATAGATGCGGCTGACGCCGACCAGCACCGTTGTCAGCACGGCGAGCGACAGGACATAGATCTTCGTCGCGCGGCCATGCAGGACGCGCGCCGCCAAAGTGCCGAGCGTCAGATACGTCACAGCCGATAGCATGGCGTGGCCGCTTGGAAAGGATAGTGAGGTCTCGTCGACCAGATGCGAGACGAGTTCGGGGCGCGGCCGGTCGATCCCGAGTTTCAGGAGGCTCGACAGAACCTGGCCGCCGGCTACCGCGACAAAGAAGAGCAGTGCCGTCGCCGGCCTGCGGATCAGCAGGAAATAGATCACCGTCGCCGTCGTGATCAACACCAGAACGGCGGAACTGCCCAGGCTGGTGATGTCGCGTATGGCGCTCTGCAGCCAGAGCGGCCCGATTGGAACGTTCGGCTGGCCAACCTGTCTGAAGGCGAGCAGGATTTCGGTGTCGAAGGCGTGCGGCGTGGTGGCCCGCGCCACTTCCATCAGTTCCTCGAAACCCCATAGACAGCCGGCGATGATCAACCCGGCCAGCAGCACTGGAAATTCTATGCGGTTGAAAAAGCTGTTGGGGTCGTTCTTCATCGGCGGCCGGTCCCGTTACATCCGCCCCTGCAGATAGGGTCCGAGCGTGATCAGCGCCACCGCGGCGATCGCCAGCACGATTCCGCTCGCCTGCAGCGCGTTGACGCGCTCGCCGAAGAAGACCAGCGCCACGACATTGACCGACACCAGCTGGATGACAGCCGACAGGCTGAACGAGACAGACATGCCGAATTCGCGAATCAGCCGCAGCATGATCAGATTGCCCATTGAATAGAGCGCCAGCGTCAAAAGGATCTTGCCCAGGCTCGGCGCCAGCCCCCACTGCTTGGCCGCGGTCGCCGCCAGAAGGAAGATCACCGTCGAAAAGCCAAGCTGCAGCAGTCCCGAAAAACTCAACGTCCCGTCCCCCTCGAAGCGGCTTTAGCCGCATGTATCGCGGCCCTTGTTTCCGAAGCGCGCCGAGACGTCAAGCGACGTCGTCCTAATGGCGGACTTGGCAATGACAGGACCGAGGCTCAATGTGCTGACATCGCCCGGCTGTCGATAAAAGGGGCGGTCGGGGGGTCATGATACGTATTCTGCAGACCTTGGCGCGGCGCTGGAGCGAGCTTTCGCTTGCCCTGCAATTCGTCGTTGCCGGCGGCTTTGGCCTGCTGGCCGTGATGCTGGTGATCGGCTCCTGGGTGACGATGCAGATCGAGGACGGTGTCATCCGCAACTCCGCCGCCACGACGGCGCTTTATGTCGACAGCGTGATTGCGCCACTGCTGCCAGACCTGCGCAAGAGCGAGGAGCTCAGTGAATCCGTCAAGCAGGCGCTCGACGAGACACTCGGCCAGGGCGCGCTCGGCAAGCGCCTGGTGTCGTTCAGGCTGTGGCGCCGCGACGGCACCGTGCTCTACGCCAAGGACGCGGCCTTGATCGGCCGCCGCTTCGACCTGACCGACAATCTGCGTTCCGCCTTCCAGGGCAACGTCGCTGCCCAGTTCGATACGTTCAACGAAAACGAAGGCCAGGAACGGGCTATCGGCATGCCGTTGCTGGAGATCTACAATCCCGTGCGCGAACCCTGGTCCGGCAAGGTGGTTGCCGTCACCGAGTTCTACGAGATAGCCGGCGATTTCAAAGCCACGCTGGCTTCCGCACTTTTGTCGAGTTGGCTGATCGTGGCCGGCACAACCTTGACGGCTTTCCTGCTCCTGTCGGGCATCGTCTTACGCGGCAGCCGCACCATCGACGATCAGCGCGGGGCGCTGCGCCGCCAGGTGTCGGAGTTGCAGGGCCTGGTGACGCAGAACAACGCCTTGCGGCAGCGTGTGCAGCGGGCGTCCCGGCGCGCCACCGCGCTCAATGAGAGATATCTGCGCCGGATCGGCGCCGACCTTCATGACGGACCGGCCCAACTCGTGGCGCTGGCGGCGCTGCGCCTGGACAGCGCGGTGTTTTCAGGAGGCGCGGGGCCAAATGAGAGCCGCGATGCCGAGATCGCCATGATCCGCAGGGCGTTGGACGATTCGATGCGCGAGATACGCGGCATCTGCAATGGCCTCGTTCTGCCGCAGATCGAAACGGCTGCCGTTGCCGAAATCCTGCGCCTGGCGGTCAACGAGCACGAACGCAGGACCGGAACCTCGGTGGCGCTGGCGGTAGCTGGCCCGCTGCCCGAGACCGGCGCATCGGAGAAGATCAGCATCTATCGTTTCGTGCAGGAAGGTCTCAACAACGCGTACCGCCACGGGAAGGGCAGGAACCAAGCTGTAAACGCCGGGATGAAAGGAGCCCGGCTGTTCGTTGACGTATCGGATGGCGGACAGGGATTCGATCCGGAAAAAGAAGAGGGCCTTGGGCTGGCGGGCTTGAGGGGGCGGATCGAAAGCATTGGCGGCCAATTCGAAATCATGACCGGGCCGCAGGGCACGCGATTGGTGATCAGTTTATCGGTGGAGGAGCAAGCATGATCGGCGCCATCCGCATCGCCGTCGTCGATGACCACCCGCTGTTTCGGGAAGGCGTGATACGCAGCCTGTCGGAAATCGGCGGCTTCGAGATGGTCGGCGAGGGGGCGACGGGACAGGATGCGGAACGCATCGTTTCGACGGCGCGGCCCGACATTCTCCTGCTCGACATCTCGATGCCTGGCGGCGGTCTCGCCTCGGTGGCAAACATCCTTGCCGACGATCCTGATCAGAAGATCGTCATGCTGACGGTTTCGGAAGCCAATGCCGATGTAACCCGGGCGCTCAATGCAGGGGTGCGCGGCTATGTGCTCAAAGGTGTTGGATCGCGGATGTTGGCCGAAATCCTGCACAATGTGGCTGGCGGCGAAAGCTACGTGTCGCCAACGCTCTCGGCCAGGCTCCTGTCCGACCTGCATTCCCTGCAGCCGGCAAACGGCATGAGCGCCCGCATGCGCCAGCTAACCGCCCGCGAGGCCGAAATCCTGCGCCTTGTGGCTGAAGGGTTGAGCAACAAGGAAGTGGCGTTGCGCCTCAAGCTCCAGGAAAAGACCGTCAAGCACCATATGACCGGTGTCCTGTCGAAGCTCAATGTGCGCAATCGCACCGAGGCCGCACTGCTGATGCGCGAGGCGCGCGACCGCAGCCAGCTGCATCCGCGATAAAGTTCGGCGTCAAAAGCTTGCTGGCATTGGCAATGTCGAGGTGACGCGAAAAGTCACCCCCGCCGGGGCGCGGCGGAGGTGACGTGTGATGCGGGCCGTTGCCTGTTGGCTCGCCTCACAAAGACTGCAGGCGGCTGAAATCTGCCGGCGTCGCCGGCCTTTCGACGATCGTGCGGCCCAGCGAATCCTTCATTTCGAAACGGCCGTTCTCGATCTCCTCCTTGGTGCCGTCGACATGTTCGACCTCGATCTTGTTGCCCTCTGCTTCGACCTTGTCGCCGGTCGCCGCGTTGACGTGATGGCCGTTGTCGTCGTTGCCGTCGTCGTTCTGGCCCTTGCCGGGTCCGGAGTTGTTGGTGCCGCCGTGATCGTCACCGGCGCCGTCGTCGTTGCCGCCACGACCGGAATTGCCGCCGTCATCACCGCCGCCACCGCCGCCGTTTCCGCTGCCGCTGTTGCCGCCACTGCCGCCACTGCCGCCGCTACCGCTATTGCCGCCGCCATCGCCACCGCCGCCCCCATCGCCACCGCCGCCGCCATGTCCCCCATCCTTGGCATAAGCGCTTGCGGCGACCACGCCGGCCGCCGAGCCATGAAGCGCCAGGTGATAAGGGGCGATGGTCAACGCCAATGCTGATGCCGCTCTCAATACCAGCCAACGGGTCGTGATCGATTTGCGCATCTCGGTTCCTTTCAATCATGCCGGCGGATCTCGAACCGGCGTTGCAGGTGTCGAGACCATCGCTGATTGAGAGACCTGACGTAACCGGCCCACGACCGATGGCGCGCCAGCCAAGACCTATGAAGGGACCGACCTCGGACCAAAGGCCTAGCGGCACGCCGTCGTCATAAAAACCTTTGGCGACGAGGCGGGTGCGGGTGCCGAATGAGCTTGCGCAATTCTCAATGTCACGAAAATGTGATCAGCAGGCCTTAGGGCTCGAAAGGTCACATTCAGCCAACACCACAAAGCCAGAGGACAGCCCATGACCGACCACCGCTCCCCTGACAGCCGCTTCCGCACCAGCCAGCTCGAGGAAAACGAAGGACCGGCCGTCAACCCCACCGAGAACCGCACCATGGGCGAGATCATCGCCGCACGGTTTTCGCGCCGGGACTTCCTCAGAGGATCGCTTGCCGTCTCGGCCATTGCCGCCACCGTCAGCCCGCTCGCCATGATCGCCGCCGACGATGCCCGCGCCGCGGAAGGCTCCGCCTTCAAATTCGACGAACTGCAGGCCGGCATCGACGACAAGCACCATGTCGCACCGGGCTATGATGCCGACGTGCTGTTGCGCTGGGGCGATCCGCTGTTTGCCGATTCGCCGGAGTTCGATCCGACCAAGCAGTCGGCGCAGGCACAGGCCAGGCAGTTCGGCTACAACAACGACTATGTCGGTTACATCGCGATCGACGGCTCGGCAGAGCACGGCCTGCTGGTGGTCAATCACGAATACACCAACCCGCATCTGATGTTCCCGGGCATCGTCACGATCGTCGAGAAGGACGGCAAGAAGAAGCCCGAACTCGCGCTGCTGAGCAAAGAGCAGGTCGACGTCGAAATGGCAGCCCATGGCGGCACCATCGTCGAGATCCGCAAAGTGTCGGGCAAATGGCAAGTGGTGCGCGACGGCAAACTCAACCGCCGCATTACCTCGACCACCGAAATGGCGCTGTCGGGCCCGGTCGCCGGCCACGACCGCGTCAAGACCAATGCCGACCCATCCGGCACCAAGGTGTTCGGCACCATGAACAACTGCGCCGGCGGCGTCACGCCGTGGGGCACCTATGTCATGGCCGAGGAGAACATCCACGGCTACTTCTCCGGCGAACTGCCGGAAGGCCACAAGGAAGCCGCCAACTACAAGCGTCTCGGCATTCCGGAAGGCGCCTATGAATGGGGTGCGCATTACGACCGCTTCAACCTGGCCAGGGAGCCGAACGAACCCAACCGGTTCGGCTGGATCGTCGAAGTCGACGTCAACGATCCGACCTCGGCCCCTCGCAAGCGCACCGCCATGGGCCGCTTCAAGCATGAGGGCGCCGAATCGATCGTCGCCAGGGATGGCCGCGTCGTCTTCTATCTCGGCGACGACGAGCGCTTCGACTATGTCTACAAATTCGTCACCACCGGCCGCTTTAACGCCAACGACCATGCCACCAACAAGGACCTGCTCGACGACGGCACGCTGCATGTCGCCAAATTCGCCGAGGACGGCACGGTGGACTGGCTGCCGATCGTCTTTGGTCAAGGCCCGCTGACGGCGGAAAACGGCTTCACTGGCCAGGCCGACGTGCTGATCGAGACGCGGCGCGCTGCCGATCTGCTCGGCGCCACCAAGATGGACCGGCCCGAGGACATCCAGCCCAATGGTGTCAACGGCAAGGTCTATGTCATGCTGACCAACAATTCCAAACGCAAGGCCGACCAGGTCGACGCCGCCAACCCGCGCGCTGAAAATGCCTTTGGCCATATCATCGAGATCGCCGAGACCGATGGCGATTTCACCGCCACCAAGGGCAAATGGGAAGTGCTGCTGAAATGCGGCGATCCCTCGGTGGCCGAGGTCGGCGCCACCTTCTCGACGGCGACGACGGCCAATGGCTGGTTCGGCATGCCCGACAATTGCGCGGCCGATTCGGCCGGTCGCCTGTGGGTCGCCACCGACGGCCAGGGCCCGAAGGCCACCGGCCGCACCGACGGCCTGTGGGCGGTGGATACGGAAGGTGCCGCGCGGGCGACGTCAAAGTTGTTCTTCCGCGTGCCGATCGGCGCCGAAATGTGCGGCCCGCTGTTTGCGCCCGACGATCAGACCGCCTTCGTCGCCGTCCAGCATCCGGGCGACGGCGGCGAGGACTGGGAAGGTTTTGGCCGCCCGTCCTATTATGAGGATCTGTCGACGCGCTGGCCCGACTTCAAGCCCGACATGCCAGTACGGCCGTCGGTTGTCGCCATCACCAAACAGGGCGGTGGCAAGATCGCGGTCTGATCGCGGCGTGGATGCGTAATCTTGAGGAGGGGCTTCGGCGATTCGACGCCCCTCCTTTGCATCAAATCATTCAAGCCTCGGGAAAGATTGGCAATTTAAACGTGGCGCCCTAACTCCTCTTTCAGGAGGTCGCCATGCCGAAGTCCATCTATGACCGTGGCCTGCTCAAGCCTGACGACATCGCCAGACTGCAGCGCGTCTTTGATGAAGCCTGCAGACAACGCGAAGCGCACCCCGAATCGACAGAGGCGCGTGAGCTGGCTCTCACCCTGCTTGCGCTCCACAATGCCGGCATGGTCGACGAGGAGATGCTGATGGAAGCCGTCGGTTTCCGCCGGCTGGAGCCGAAATCGGCGTGATGTCCACCATCGCGTCCAGCCTCACGCAGCGCGCTGAACGACGGCGACATTGATCGGGGTCCGCAAGCTGAAGCCGATGGATTCGTACAGCCTTATCGCGCCGGCGTTGCTGGCATAGGCGTGCAGGTAGGGGATTTCGCCGCGGGCAAAAATCTGGTTGGCCACGAACACGGACAGCAACCGGCCGAGGCCGGCGCCACGAAACTCGGGATGTACGCACACGCCGCTGAGTTCGCTGTAGCCAGGCTGCTTCATGCGCTCGCCGGCCATCGCCACCAGCCTGCCCTCGACCTTCACGCCCCAGAAGGCGCCGAGGTTCAAGGCCCCTGACGTGAACGGGCCGGGCTTGGTGAGCGATGCCAGCGCCAGCATTTCGGCGGTGTCATCCTGTGTCAGGGGCTGCACGCGCTCGTCCGATACGGTCTGCGACGGCGCCTGCGCAATCATCTGGACGGCGTCGGCGGTCGAGATCACCGCGAGGTCAGGCGGAAGAGCAATGGTGTCGGCTTGCGCCATGATGGCGCGCTCACCCGGGCCGACAAGGTCACTGAGCGCCTGCAGGCTTGCGGCATCGTCGGCAGCAGTGGCGGCAAAGAGGGCGATGGACGGTGAATAGCGCCTGGCGAGCTTGCCGCCTTGCGCGAAGGCCTGATGCCGCGTCTGAAGCGCGCTCCAGACGGGCCGGTCGAGAACATGTTTCATTGCGCGACGGCCTTTCTGACACGGCGATCGAGCGGAGCCGCGGCCAGCCCCTCCTCGATGGCAGCGAGTTGATTGAGAAGCGGGCCTGAAAGATCGCGGCACAGATCCGCGACGGCGTTTTCGATGCGCGGCCACACATCCCGCTTGGCGACATCGACAAGGCGCTGGCCCTTCTCGGTCAGCGAGACCATGCGCCGCCGCTGGTCATCCTGCGACTGGACGGTTTCGACCAACCCGAGCTCGGCCAGAAGCGACACACTTCTTGTCACGCCCGGCTGCGTCAGCCCGAGCGATTGCGCCAGCTCGCCGACGGCCAGCGGTCCCAGCCTGTCGAGGGCGGCCAGCAGGGGATACTGGCTCGATTGAAGCGGAACCTCCAGGCCATCGAGCAGCCGTTGCGCATCGGCCTGCAACTGCTCGCCAATGCGCTTCAGCCTGCTGCCGAGGCAGAGATAGCCAAGCGACCGGATAACGTCTTCCATCATGGCGTCTCGCAGTAAATCATAACATGTTATATAACATGGCACATAAAGACTCAAGACAGGCGCGTGCGCCTTGAGCAATTCCAGGAAAAGTGTGAAACGGTTTTCCGTCCGGAATTGCGTAAAAACAGAGAGATAGAGCCACCAGATTCTATCGTCTCGATAAAATCAGCGTGACGCGCCGGATAGCTGGGAGGAGCGGACAATCTGCCGGGCGATCGCCTTGCCCAGTATGCTGGCATTGGCGAAGCAGCCGCGGATGCTCGGCCGCATGCCGGTGAACCACAGGCCCGGCAGTTTCGGGTCGCTTTCGCCGCCATTGAAGAGCGGAACACCCTTGCTGTCGAGCACGCCGAGATTGCCGACCATGCGCTCCAGCCCGGTACGGTAGCCCGTCGCGGCAATGACGATATCGGGATTGATCAGGCTGCCATTGGCCAGGATCACGCCGTCGCGGGTGAATTCCCGTATCGCCGGCACGACGGTGATCTTGCCCGATTTGATGGCGTCGACGGCGCCATCGTCGGCGGCGATCGCGGTGTAATCCGAGGTCAGGCGGCTCGCACCACCGGCAGGTGCAGGAGGCAGGCCGAATTTGGTCAGGTCGCCGAAAACCAGCCGCTGCGTGGCGGCGATCGCCGCATCGGCGATGCGCAACGGCAAGCGCGCCATGAGTGGCGAGAGCCGATGCACGGCAATCTGGCCGATCCGCTTGGGCAGAAGGGCGGGGCCGCTGCGGGCCGACAGCCAGATGGCTGACGTATCCACGCCCGCCAGATGATTGAGGGCGTCGAAGCCGGAATTGCCGGCGCCGACGACCAGCACCTTCTTGCCGGCATAGGCCTTGGCGTCGCCAAAATCAGCCGAATGGATGATCTGTCCCGCAAACGCCTGCGTGCCCTTCCACAGCGGCGTGAAGGGCTCCTTGTCGCGGCCAGTGGCGACGACGACATGGGGCGCCAGGCGCGAGCCCGCGCTGGTGCGCACGGCCCAGTGATCGCCCCTGAACACGATGGTCTCGACGGCAACGCCAAACTCCACCGGCAGCCGGTTCGCCTCCTTGAAATCGTTCATATGGCGGATAACGATGTCCCTGTGCGGAAAGGCAGGGGTGTTCCCGGGATAGGCAAGGCCAGGCAGTGCCGAGAGATCGCGATGGGTGTTGAGATGCAGCTGTTGGTGCCGCCGATGCCAGGGCTCGGCCAGCCGGCTCTCCTTTTCCAGGATCGCCACCGGGACGCCGGCCTTCATCAAAGCCTGCGCGACAGCCAGTCCGGCGGCACCGGCGCCAATGACGATCGCCGGCTCGACAGCCACCAACTGCTCCACCAACGGTCTGGTTGTCGTATCAGCCATTCACTCTCCAAGTCCCATTCAACCGCCGCGCATCCCGGCAAGGCTCGCAGCAGGTTGTAACCGTTTGATCGCGCGCAGACCCCACGGCAGATCGGTGCCGGTTGCCGAGGCCTTGCGCCGGCCGTAGCTGCGCACCAGGGCATTGCGCCGCTCAGCTGCAACGACTCCCATCGCGGAAATGCGCCCAAACAACGACATCAAGCGGATTGCCCGCTTCTGTCCGAAACCATCCAGCCCTATATGGCATATCAGCGGCATCGGCGATAATAGGTCGCGGCAATGTGATTGATTCGAGCCGCGGGGGCTGGCGGATCTCGATACCGACGCAGGAATTCGAAACCGGCAACCGTTTTCGGCTTCCCGCGAAAAATAAGACGCCGTGGCGCGTCTTGCATGCCGGAAGGCATGTCGCGTCACAGACGGCACGCGGAATCTCGACCATGGCCTCCTTGCGGATCTATTTCGACAAAATCCTCGAGGGTGCCTCGCCCAAGGTCGAGCGCCAGGCGCTGACGCATGTCGAGCGGCTGGCGCTGGTGCGCCGCCATGGCGACTTCTCGCTCGCCTATTCCACCGCCGTGCAGCAAAAGCTGTCCTATTTCGGCGACGCCGACGGCTACATCGCCTTCGGCACCAAGATGAAACATCATTTCGCGCTTGGCGACCCGGTGGCGGCGCCGGCCCAGCGAGCCGACTACATCAGGCGCTTTGTCGACAGTGCCCGCAACCCGTGGTTCGTTCAGATCGGCGAGGAGACCGCGCGCGTGCTCGCCGGGCTCGGCTACAAGGTCAACCGGCTGGGCATCGACACCCGCCTTGCCTTGCCCGAGCACGATTTTTCCGGCAAGCGCAACGAGACCGTGCGCTATTCCGAACGCTGGCTGCTCAAGAAGGGTTTTTCGTTCGAAGAGGACAAGCGGACGGTTCACCTCGACGAGATCGCGCGGCTTTCCCAAAACTGGCGCGGCGACCGCATCGTCAGGCGCTGGGAGATGGGCTTTCTCAACCGTCCGTTTTACGAGCAACTCGGCACCGACATGCGCCGCTTCGTCCTGCATGGTCCCGATGGCGAGCTGATCGCGTTGCTCGATTTCGACCCGCTGTTTGCCGACGGCAAGGTCATTGGCTACACCACCGCCTTCAAGCGCAAGCATGTCGACGCCTCGCCGCATGCCGAGATCGGCCTGACCAAGTTCTCGGTCGACCGTTTTCGCGAGGAAGGCATATCGGTGGTCACGCTTGGCCTGTCGCCCATGCTCGACATCGGACCGAGCGGATTTGCCGAAAGCGATTTCTGGCGCAACACCTTCCAGCGCGCCTACGATTCGCCCTGGATCAACCGCCGCAGGTTCAATTTGCAGGGTCAGGCCGCGTTCAAACGCCGTTTTCATGGCGTGGAGCAGCCGGTCTACATCGCCTTTCGCGAAGGGACCTATATCGAGATGCTGGGGCTGCTGCGGCTGGTCAAGGCAATCTAGATCTGCCGATATTCAGGTGAGGCCGCCTGACCTGAATCTCAACAGATCTCGGCCGCGTTTCCGGGCGCTTTCGCCGCGTCAGTTGCGCAGCCGATACCCGGTTCTGAAAATCCAGGCGACGATCGCGATGCAGACGGCCAGGAACACCAGCGTCATGCCGAGGCTGATGCCAACCGAGACGTCGGACTTGCCGTAGAAGCTCCAGCGGAATCCGCTGATCAGATAGACGACGGGGTTGAACAGCGTAATCGTCTTCCAGATGCCGGGCAGCATGTTGATCGAATAGAAGCTGCCGCCGAGGAAGGTCAGCGGCGTGATGATCAAAAGCGGCACCAGCTGCAGCTGCTCGAAGCTTTTCGCCCAGATGCCGATGATGAAGCCGAATAGGCTGAAGGTCACCGCTGTCAGGATCAGGAAAGCGAGCATCCAGAACGGGTGCAGGATGTGGAGCGGCACGAACAGCGAGGCGGTGGCCAGGATGATCAGGCCGAGGATGATGGATTTGGTGGCCGCGCCGCCGACATAGGCGATGACGATCTCCAGGTAGGAGACCGGCGCCGACAAAAGCTCGTAGATGGAGCCGACGAATTTCGGGAAATAGATGGCGAAGGAGGCGTTGGAGATCGACTGCGTCAACAGCGACAGCATGATCAGCCCCGGCACGATGAAGGCGCCGTAGCTGATGCCGTCGATCTCGGTGATGCGCGAGCCGATGGCCGAGCCGAAGACGACGAAATACAGCGATGTCGAGATGACCGGCGAGACGATGCTCTGCAGCACAGTGCGGAAAGCACGCGCCATTTCCATCCGGTAGATCGCCCATACTGCACGAAAATTCATGGCTGCGCGCAGGTTCATGCGTCTTTCCTCACCAGATTGACGAAGATCTCCTCGAGCGAGCTGTTTTTGGTGTCGATGTCGCGAAACTGGATGCCGCCGGCTTCGAGGTCGCGGATCAGCGAGGCAACGCCTGGACGATCCGCCTGGTTGTCATAGGTGTAGGTCAGCTGGCCGCCATCCGGCGACAGTTCCAACGCATAGCGCGAAAGGGCTTCCGGGATGGCCGTCAGCGGATTGCGCAGTTCCAGCACCAGCCGCTTGCGGCCGAGCTTGCGCATCAGCTCTGCCTTGTTCTCGACCAGTATGATCTCGCCGCGGTTGATGACGCCGACGCGGTCGGCCATCGCCTCGGCTTCCTCGATATAATGGGTGGTGAGGATGATGGTGACGCCATCCTCACGCAGCCGCCGCACCATCTCCCACATGTCCTGGCGCAGCTCGACGTCGACGCCGGCGGTCGGCTCGTCGAGGAACAGGATACGCGGTTCATGCGACAGCGCCTTGGCAATCATCAGCCTGCGCTTCATGCCGCCCGACAGCGTGATCGCCTTGGCGTCCTTCTTGTCCCACAGCGACAGATCGCGCAGCACCTTCTCGACGAAGGCCGGGTTGGCCGGCTTGCCGAACAGGCCGCGGCTGTAGCTGACGGTTGCCCAGACACTCTCGAAGGCGTCGATGGTCAGTTCCTGCGGCACCAGGCCGATCAGGCTGCGCGCGGCGCGGTAGTCCTTGTTGATGTCGTGACCGTCGACCGTAACGGTGCCGGTCGAGCGGTTGACGATGCCGCAGACGATCGAGATCAGCGTCGTCTTGCCGGCGCCGTTCGGCCCAAGCAGCGCGAAGATTTCGCCGCGCTGGATGTCGAGATTGACTTCCTTGAGTGCCGTGAAGCCGGTGGCATAGGTCTTGGAGACCCCGGAAATGGACAGAATGGAGGGCATGGCTGAAAACGGCTGCCTGAAAGAGGTCCCCTGATATAGGCCGAATGTCGTGCCATGCAACCGCAAGTCAATGGTGCTGCTGACAGTTCTCGACACACGTTGCGTGCCGCTAGCCCAGCGTGAACACGGTACGCTTGGTGCTGTCATCCCTGACCCATGCCTGTTCGACATCCGCCAGGGGCACCGGCGTGGTGGCGATTTGAAGACCGGCCGGGACCACGGCGCGCAGCAGGTCGCCGGTGCAGGCGATGAAGCGGTCGAGCGGGACGCTGCCGATACCGCTGCCCATCAGGGCAATCGCGGATGAGCGCAGAACCGCGCTCGGCAAGGTGATGTCAGAGCCACTGACGGCGCCGATCTGGACGAAGCGGACCGGCACGGCATCAGGGCTGGCCTTGGCGGCGGCGATCAGCAGGTGTTCGGCGCTGCTGCCCCAGAGATAGTCGATGACGACATCGACGCCGTCCTTGAATTGCCGTTTGAAATTTTCCTCAAGAGCCGTCCCGTCCTCGATGAGCGGTATCGTCACATCAGCGCCAAGTGCCGAGACCGCGTCGAGTGCCGCCGCGTTGCGGGCGGTGGCAATGACTTTCTTCGCGCCGAGATGCCTGGCGATCTGGACAGCGAGGCGCCCCGCGGTGCCGGTGGCGCCGTTGACCAGCACGGTTTCGCCTGGCTTCAGCTTCGCCCGTTCGGTGAAGGCGGCCCATGACGCCATGCCTGGATTGGCGATGGCCGCGGCGGTGATGTCGTCCAGCACCTCGGGCAGTGCCACGCAATGCGCCTCGGGCACAACAGTCCGCTCCGCCATGCTGCCATGGGGCGCCCTGGGCAGCGCGAAATAGACCTTGCGGCCGTTGTCGAGCCGGCCGACGCCATCAATGCCGACGACGAAGGGGAACTGACCGGACGAGCTGTAGTGCGAGCCCGAGGCCCGGCTCTTGACGACATGGCTGATGGCGGCAGCGGTGACCGTGACGCGGTTTTCGCCCGGAGCCGGAACCGGTTCGGGGAAATCGCCGTAGACCGGTGTCTGCCCGGCGTTCGAGACAATCGCGGCTTTCATGATGGTTTGTCTTTCTGACTTTCGTATTATGTGTATAATGCACATATAAGGAGTCCCCGTATGCCGTCAACAAAAAACGTGCACAATACACATATCTCGGACCAACTCCGACAGATTCATGCGGCGGTGCTCGATATTGTCGGGCTGATGAACCGGCCGCAGCGCGACGAGTTGCTGATCAAGGCGGCCGGCATTCCGCTCGACCGGGCGCTGTTTCCGCTGCTCGTCGGCATCGAGCGCTTCGGACCGATCGGCGTTGTCGAGATGGCCGACCGCGTCGGGCGCGACTACACGACCGTCAGCCGTCAGGTCGCCAAACTGGAGAGCCTGGGCCTGGTGCAACGCCAAGCCAGCGCCGCCGATAGACGCGTGCGCGAGGCCGTGATCAGCCCGAAGGGCAAGGCGATGACCGACCTCGTCGATACAGCGCGCGAAAAGATCGGCCACGCCATTTTCGAGACCTGGGACGCGCAAGACATCGAAGAACTCGTGCGTCTGATGCGCAAATTCGCGGACGCGCTTGGCGCGGTGCCGGAGACCGGCCTTTAAGCCCGGCATGAACCGGTAAAATTGTCCTTGTGGCGTTCAGCCTCGCGGCAGGACGCCGCTTTGACCTGAACCCGCTTCGGGCCTATCCTCCGCCGGTACTTAGCAGCCGGAGCCCGCCATGGACCCGCTCATACTGTCGCGCATGCAGTTCGGCGCGAATATTTCGTTTCATATTCTGTTTCCGACGATCACCATTGCCCTTGGCTGGGTGCTGCTTTTCTTCAAGCTGCGCTACAATGCGACCAACGATTCCGCCTGGATGCGCGCCTATTTCACCTGGGTGAAGGTGTTCGCGCTTTCCTTCGCCATGGGCGTGGTGTCGGGCGTCACCATGAGTTTTCAGTTCGGCACCAACTGGCCGGGCTATATGGAAAAGGTCGGCAACATCGCCGGGCCGCTGCTCGCCTACGAGATCCTCACCGCCTTCTTCCTCGAGGCTGCCTTCCTCGGCATCATGCTGTTCGGCTTCCGCCGCGTCTCCAACCGCGTCCACACGCTGGCGACGGTGCTGGTGGCCGGCGGCACCACCGTCTCGGCCTTCTGGATCATCGCGCTCAATTCCTGGATGCAGACGCCGGCCGGCTTCGAGATGCGCGATGGCGTGGCGCATGCCGTCGACTGGTGGGCAATCGTCTTCAACCCGTCGATGCCCTACCGGCTGGTGCATATGCTGCTCGCCTCGGGCCTGACGGTGTCGTTCCTCATCGCAGGCCTGTCGGCGCTGCGTTATCTCTATGGCGACCGCTCGGAATCGATGTGGAAGGCGCTGCGCACCGGTGTCTTCACCGCGGCGGTGCTGATCCCGATCCAGATATTTGCCGGCGACCAGCATGGGCTGAACACGCTGGAACACCAGCCGCAGAAGATCGCCGCCATGGAGGCCAACTGGAACACGGGCCCCAACGTGCCGCTGGTTCTCTTTGCCTTGCCCGACGAGGCGGCCAAGGAGAACAGGTTCGAGATCGCCATTCCCGATGGCGCCAGCCTGGTGCTGCGGCACTCGACCAGCGGCGTGGTGCCGGGGCTGAACGATTTTCCAGGCAACCATCCGCCGGTCTTCCCACTGTTCTGGAGCTTCCGCATCATGGTCGGCACCGGCCTGCTGATGCTCGCCGTCTCCTGGTCGGCCGCCTTCTTCCTCAAGCGCCGGCACAGCCTGCCGAAGCCGCTCGCCATGCTCATGGTGCCGATGGCGCTGTCGGGCTGGCTGGCGACGCTGGCCGGCTGGTACACGACCGAGATCGGCCGCCAGCCCTGGCTGGTGACGGGGGTGCTGAAAACCGCCGACGCGGTCGGTCCTGTGGCCGGCAGCCATGTCGCGCTGACGCTTGCCATCTACCTCATTCTCTACGTGCTGTTGCTGATCGCCTATCTCGGCGTGCTGGTGCATCTGGCGCTGAAGGCGGCCAAGGATGGTGACACCTCGCCCCTGCCCGGCGTCATGAAAGCAGCCATGTCGCAGCCGGCAGCTGGCGAATAGGAGAAGAAGAATGACCTTCGACTGGCCAACCGCTCTCCCGCTGATCTTCGCCGGCCTGATGGGCCTCGCCATCCTGATCTACGTCATCCTCGACGGTTTCGACCTCGGCATCGGCATCCTGTTCTCGGTCGCCGAAGATGCCGAGCAGGACACCATGATTGCGGCCATCGGTCCGTTCTGGGATGCCAACGAGACCTGGCTGGTGCTGGCCGTCGGCCTGCTGCTGGTCGCCTTTCCCCTGGCGCATGGCGTCATCCTGACCGCGCTCTACATTCCGGTGTTCGTGCTCTTGGTTGGACTGATCCTGCGCGGCGTCGCCTTCGACTTCCGCGCCAAGGTGCCGAGCGGCAAGAAACACCGCTGGAACCGCATTTTCTTCCTCGGCTCCGTCATCGCTTCGCTGGCGCAAGGCTATATGCTGGGCGTCTATGTGCTCGGCCTCGACGTGGGCTTCAGCGGCATGGCGTTCGGCGCCTTGGTGGCGTTCTGCCTGGCCGCGGCCTACGCGGCGATGGGTGCTGCCTGGGTGATCTACAAGACCGAAGGCGCGTTGCAGAAGAAGGCGGTGCGCTGGTTGCGCACCGCGCTGGTGCTGACCGCGCTCGGCATGGCGGCGGTGTCGCTGGCGACGCCTTTTGCCAGCCCACGCATCTTCGCCAAATGGTTCGTCTGGCCGGAAATGCTCTACCTGTCGCCGCTGCCGATCCTGTCGGCGCTGCTGTTTTTCTGGCTGTGGCGGCAGACCTTCCATCTGCCCAAGCCCTACGATCGCCATGCGATCAGGCCGTTCCTGACGCTGGCCGCGATCTTCGCGCTCGGCTTTGCCGGCCTCGCCTGGTCGTTCTACCCGTTCGTGGTGCCCGACAAGCTGACCATCTGGCAGGCGGCGTCCGCGACTGAAAGCCTGGCCATCATCCTGGCCGGCACCGTCGTCGTGCTGCCGGTCATCATCTTCTATTCCTTCTATGCCTACCGGGTGTTCGGCGGCAAGGCGACGGACCTGACCTACGACTGAGCCATCGCCAGCCGCCTCAGATCAGCCCACTGTCCCGCGCGGCGGCGGTGGCCTCGCCGCGCGAAACGGCATCGAGCTTGCCCAGCACCGCCGAGACATGGTGGTCGACCGTCTTGGGCGAAATGGTGAGATGCTCCGCGATCCGTTTGTTGGACAGGCCGCGCTCGATCAGCTGCAGCACTTCCATCTGGCGCTGGGTCAGGCCAGCGCTGTTGGAACGGGTGGTGCGGCGCGGCCCCCTGGCAATGCGAATGACGCCGTTCTGCCGCATGAGGTCGCGCACATGGCTTGCGACGGGCCGGGCGCCAAGCGCCTCGAGAATCTCCAGCGCCTCCCGTTGTGCGGCCTCATCGCCCTGGGCGAGTGCCAGCGCGCGTTCGTAAGGGGCGTCGAGTTCCGCCCAGACAATGGCCGCGCCCCGCCAATCTCCAGCCAGCAGCATCCGGTAGGGTGCGGCCATGCCTGATATGTCGCCAGGATCGATATCGGGTGCCAGCAGCTGCCGCCAGCCGGCCAGTTCGGCGAACACCGCCCGCGTCGGCGACAGGCCCTCGGCAAGGCCGATCAGCCGCAGCGCCTCATCCTTGTCCGCCTCGCCCAGCCAGGCCCGTTCGGCAATCACCGCCGCGTAGGGCAACAGGCGCTGCAGCTCGGCTCCCTTTTCCAGAAACTGCTTCATCTCGGCCAGAAGCGGCTCTGGCGATGGGTCACCACGGCGAACCCTTAGCCGCGACAGCGCCACCAGGGCTGGATAACGCACCAGGGCGGTCGCCCGGTCGTTGGCAATCACGTCGAGCGCCTCGGTCGCCGCCTCATCCCAGCATCCCCGACGCAGCAGCAACTGCGCACGCACACCACGCATGTAGTCGCGCCACGTCGCCAGATCGTTGTCGACGCAATAGTCGATGCCGCGATCGAGGAAGGATTGAGCCGGGCCGTATTCGAGCTGATTCATGCCGCCACAGGCGCAATTGGTGAAGGCACGCGCCGCGTGCTCCTGAAAATTGTGCTCAAGCGCGATTTCGAGGCTGCGGGCAAGATGCAGCCGGCTTGAGTCCAGGTCCAGCCACTGCTCGGCGGCGCCGACATTGTTGAGAGCGTGGCAAACGACTTCCGGCCTGTTCAACCGTTCGGCGAGCTCGATCGCCCTGGCACCCAGCGACAAGGTCTCGTCCAGCCTTTCGGCCAGCATCGCCAGTTGAGAAAGGTTCGAATAGGCCATGGCCAGCTCGGCACTGACTGGCACGGTCTCCAGCAAGGCGACCGCCTGGGCGCCGAATATGTCGGCGGCCTGCCGGTCGCCCAGAAGATAGGCAAAGCGTGACAGCCATCTGAGGCTGTCGCCTTCCTTCAGCGTATTGCCGAGCGCCTGTTGCAACACACGCGCCTGTTCCTGCGCCTTGATGGCCTCGTCTATGCGCGCGATCAAATGGCACTCGAAGGCATGGTGCTCGTAGAGGCCGGCGCGCTCTTCCTCAGGCAAGGTATCGGCCTGGCGCAAGGCCACCTCGTAGTAGCCGGCGACATCGCGATGGGCGCCGACGCGTGACGCCTCCCGAGCCGCGACCGGCGCCAGTTGGCGCACCGCCTCCAGATTGTGCGCTCCCACCGCATGATGGACCAGGCGAGCGGTGGCGACTTCGCCTCTTTCGAGCAGCGCGGAAAGGGCGCGCTGGTTGAACTCGCGCCGCTGGCTTGTCGTCAGCATCGTCTCGATGGCGCGGCGGGCGATCTCGTGGCGAAAGGCGTAGCCGTCGCCCAGATCATCCAGCAGCCCATTCGAGACGCATTCCGCAAGCTGGCCGGCGGCGGCCACGCCGCACAGGCCCTGCAAGGCCCAGGCGTCGGCGCGCCTTGGAAACACCGACACCGCGCCAAGCATCGAGCGGGCCCCGTCCGACAGGCGGTCGGCGCGCGCGACCACGGCGTCGCGCACGCTGGCCGGCAGTGCCGTTTCATTCTCGGCGCTCAGCAATTCGGTGACGAAAAAGGCGTTGCCGGCCGTCGCCCGGTAGATGGCATCACCGTCGCGGCCGGCGGCGGCGGCAAGTGACACCACCGCCGCTTCGCTCAGAAACGGCACGTCGATGCGCGCAACGCTGCCCGACGGGATTTCACCCAGGGCCCGGCGCACACGCGCCTGTCCCTCGCTGCGATCGGTGCGTGCCGTCAGAACGAGCAGGATGTGGGTGTTGGCGATGCGCCGACCGAGAAAGCGGACGAAGTCGAGCGTCGCGTCATCGGCCCAGTGCAGATCCTCGATCACCAGCAGCGTCGCACCCGACCTTGCCTCGAAAACCTCCATCGCATCGGAAAACAGCGGCAGCCGCTGTCCCTGCCTTGCGTCGACCGCCTGCGGCATCGCCCATTGCGCCTCGCGCGCCAGATCGTAGAGAGGCCCGAGCGGGTCGGGTATCGACAGGTCCTCGCAAGCGCTGCGAAAGATGCGCGCATCCGGCCCGGCGCGGCTGGTAAAGGCTTCGACCAGCGCCGACTTGCCGGCTCCGGCCTCGCCCGACAACGCCGCGACGCGCCCGCGTCCGCGGCTGGCTTCCGCCAAAAATTCGTCCAGTTGCGCCAACTGCGCCTGCCGTTCCAGAAGCATCGTCATCGCTCAAATGGGGTCGGTTTCACCGCTGCGCTGGACATCCGCCACGACTGTCCAAGGCGCCTGCCCGGAAATGTGACCCTCCACACATTCCGGTGCCATTCTCCACATAACGTCGCCAGTATAGGGAATCTTCCACACAAAATATAGGGAAAGGTTCCGATGTGCGCCCTTCGCGAGCGTGATCAATGTCCAGCCGCGCTCAAATCGAGCGTGAATCAACACAAAAGGGAAACCCGATATGCCTCGCTATGTAGTTGAACGCACATTTCCAAATGGCCTCAGCGTACCGATGAACGATGCCGGCGCCGATGCGCTGGGCGGCGTCATCATGCGCAACGCCGAAAAAGGCGTGACCTGGGTGCAGTCCTTCGTCTCGCCCGACAAGAAGCAGAGCTTCTGCATCTATGATGCGCCGTCGCCCGAGGCGATCCGCAGCACGGCGCAGAAGAATTCGCTGCCTGTCGACAAGATCACGGAGGTGCGGGTCCTTGACCCTTACTTTTACCGTTGATCCCGACAATGACCGTGCAACTACCCTTCGCGGCGGTGGCGGCTTGCCTGATATCTCGCTCCGCGAGGTGCTGGCGGGTCCGAGACCAGTCGGACGAGGCCCGTTACTGGGCCGGTTTTTCCGGCGGTCCGCCTCGCTGCTGTTCGCACCATTGCGCTCGAGCCGGCGCCGGTTGCCTCCGCAGGACGACTATCTGAGACGCGATATCGGCCTGCCGGAGCTCGAGGAGCTGCCGCAATACTGGGACTTCACCCGGTCAAACCACTGATACGCGCAGCCATCCGACGTCGCACGGGAGCGGCTGCTCCCGCGCGCGCTTTCAACAACGAGGAGAGAAAATGAACATCCATCTGTGGACCAGACATCTCATCAACCTGTCGATCCTGTCGATCGCGGCCACGGCGGCGAATGCCCATGATACGGGCACGCTGGATGAGAAGGTGCGGGCAGCCAACAGCCGTTTCGAGAATGTGGCGATGGCCACCGCCGAAGGCTATGCGCCGATCCCTTGCGCCAGCGGCATTACCGGCGGTGCCATGGGCATCCATTATGTCAATGCGGCCTATCTGAAGGACGATGCGGTCGATCTCGCCAAGCCGGAAGCGGTCATGTACGAGCCGATGGCGGACGGCAAGCTGAAGCTTGTGGCAGTCGAGTACATCACCTCGAAAGGTCCGGCCTCGCTGGAGGGTCAGCTGTTCAACTTCAACAGCACCCCCAACCGTTACGGCCTGGGCGCCTTCTATGAGCTGCATGTCTGGGCCTGGAAGAAGAACCCGACCGGCACCTTCGCCGACATGAACCCTGATGTGTCGTGCGACGCGATGAAGGCCGACGGCATGTAGCCGGCCTTCGCCCCGGGACTGGCCGTCATCCATAGCCCATCCCAGGCGGGGGCGGGCGGATATCGGCAGGTCCCGGGGGTCACTCACCCCCCAGCGAGCCGCGAAAGATCAATTACTCGCCGACAGCACCAGCACCGGCTTCTCGCTGTACAGCGCCGGAAACAGCTGCTTCAGGTTCGCCACCTTGGGCAGGTCGTTGTAGACGATGTAGGGATAGGTCGGGTTCAGTGTCAGAAAGTCCTGGTGATAGTTCTCGGCGGGATAGAAGGTCTTGCCGGTCTCGATCGTGGTGACGATCGGGGCGCCAAACAGCTTGGCCTTGTCGAGCTGGCCGATGTAGCTCTGCGCAATCTTTGCCTGCGCATCGTTTTCGGCAAACACCGTCGAGCGGTACTGGGTGCCGGAGTCCGGGCCCTGGTAGTTGAGCTGCGTCGGGTTGTGGGCGACCGAGAAATAGACCTGCAGCAGCTGGCCATAGGTCACCTTTGACGGGTCGTAGGTGATCTCGACGGATTCGGCATGGCCGGTGCGGCCGGTGCCTACAACCTCATAGACGGCGTTTTCCGCGCTGCCGCCGGTGTAGCCGGAGACGGCCTTGCTGACGCCCTTGACGTGCTGGAACACACCCTGCACGCCCCAGAAGCAGCCGCCGGCAAAGATTGCCTTTTCGCTGCCCGGGGCCGCCTTTTCATCCATCGCCGGCGGCGGGATGACCACCGCGTCTTCGGCTGAGCGCGCTGGGGTCTGCCAGAAGGCGGCCGCCGCCACCGCTGCAAAACCGAGCACGGCCAGCGCGCCACGGGTGAAGAACGGCCGTGTCTTTTCGATACCGGTCATGTTCTGATCTCCTGTTGTTGTTCCAATATATACGACGCGAGCCGAGAATCAGTTCTCAATTTGCCGTGCGGGCTGCTCCTGTCATCGGCGCTCCCCCTAATCCGGCCCTTCGGGCCACCTGTGCCGGGGCGAGTCACGGGCCTCGCCCGTCCTTCGGACCCCCGACGGGGAGAAGAGGTAAGCGCCGGCGCTGACAGTCTCCTCTCCCCACCGGGGAGAGGTCAGCCGAGCGAAGCGGAGGCTGGGTGAGGGGGAGCCTGCCTGGCTTACTGCGCCGGCTTCATCGCATCCGCCGCCGGCTTCATGGCGTCAGCCGCCGGCTTCATGGCGTCAGCCGCCGGCTTCATCGCATTGTCGGCTGGCTTCATGGCGTTGGTGGCCATCGGGTCCGCCGGCTTCATCGCATCGGTTGCCGGTTTCATGGCATCAGCCGCAGGCTTCATGGCATCCGCTGCAGGCTTCATCGCGTTGGCGGCGGGCTTCATGGCGTTGGTGGCATCGTCGGCGCGGGCGATGCCGCCGGCCAGCAGCGCCGTCGAGCACAGAGCAAGGGCGAGTGCGGGCAGGGTCAGGCGGGAAAGAATGGTCATGGTCGTCTCCTTTGGGTTTGGTCGTTGGGGGTTGGTCGTAGGGGTGACGGCTCATGCCGTCGGTATTTCGCGACGCCGCTCGTGCGGCGTTGCGCAAATTCTTGTTGAGGCGAGTTTCTAGTTCGTCGCGGCGGCGAGGATCGGCCCGCCGCCCGGCGATTGCACCAGCACGGCTGTGGTGAGGCCACTGGGCGCGGCGGGCAGCGCATAGGCGGTGGCGTCGCCGGTCCAGCTGCCGAGTTTTGTCAGCCCATGCACGACATTGGCATGCGGCAAGGTGCGGCCGGTGTTTTCGCCACGCGCCACCGGCACCTGCACGACGCCCTTGGCATAGCGCACCAGCCAGACATCGGCCTTGCCGCCGGGTGCCGCGCCGGCGCCGATCGCGACCTTGCCGTCGCCAAGCGACAGCGACGGTCCCCCGGTCTTGGCCGTCGCCGCGATCAGATGCTCGATTTCGCCCGGTGCGGCGCCGACGACATCGGCATGGCCGTTGACCACCACTTGCGGCGTGAACGGCCCGTCATGGCCGAGCGGCGGCTCATAAGACACCTGGCGCTGGGTGAACTCCTGTTTTCCGAACGTGTCCTTCCAGCCGAGATAATCCCAGTAGGTGACGTTGAAGGACAGCGCCAGCACGCCGGGCTGGTCCTTGACCTTGATGAGATTGGCGTTGGCCGGCGGGCAGGACGAGCAGCCCTGGCTGGTGAACAGCTCGACCACGCTGAGCGGCTGCGCGGCCGCGGCACCGAGCGAGGCCGCGAGCGCGAGAGCGCCCAGGCTGGACAATGCGATCAGCTTGCTACGGTTGGACATTGGCTGGCTCCCGTGGGTGACGGCGCCGATATGCGCCGCTCATGTCCCCACTTCGTTGCCGCCACGGGCTTCGTTACAGCGCTCACCGGTTTGTGATCGGAACGCACTTCCCTTCTCCCCTTGTGGGAGAAGGTGTCGCCGTAGGCGACGGATGAGGGGTGTTCCAGGGAACACCAACGCCTCACTCCGCTGGAGCACCCCTCATCCGTCTCGCCGCTGCGCGGCGATCCACCTTCTCCCGCAGGGGGAGAAGGAAGAGCGCTCCTATCGCCAAGGCTGCAAACTGGTGTCTCGCACATAGGCGATGATGGTGTCGCAGACGGCGTCGATGTCTTTCAAGACATCGTCATTCCAGAAACGCAAAACCCGAAAGCCCTTTGCCTCCAACTCGGTCTTGCGGATCTGGTCGGTATCCGACGCCGCATGCTGGCTGCCATCGATCTCGATGATCAACCCGGCTTCAGGGCACATGAAATCGGCAATGTATTTTCCGATAGGGGCCTGGCGCCGGAATTTTATCTGGTCGAGCCTGCGGTCGCGTAGCTCCTGCCAGAGCTTGCCTTCCGCCTCCGTCATGTCGCGCCGGAGCGAACGAGCAAATTTGCGCTTGGCGGGGGTGACGGGTTGATGCGGCATGGCGTCAGATTAGCCAGACGCAGTGCTTGGTCCAATACCTCTCATCCGTCTCGGCGCTGCGTGCCGATCACCGCCAGGGGCGATTCACTGGCCTGCCGGCCATCTCCCCCGCAAGGGGAAATGGCTGCGTCAACCTTACTGCGTCAGCGCTGTGTCCGAGGGCCGCTTGTTGAAGTCGCACTTGCCGGTGACGTTGTAGAAAAAGTCGGCATTTGCGGACGGAGTCGGCACCGTTGTGCCACCGTCTTCCCAGGCTTGATAGCTGGTGACGCCACAAGGCACGATGGAGAAGATGTCGACCTTCGTCCCGGTCGCGGTCTCGATCAGGGAGTTCGCGTCCACCCCGCTATAGAGTCGGTTGGAGGTGCTCGCATCGTCCGATTTGAGGTATTGCGGGTTGCCCGATGGCACGTACATCTGCAGAGAGAGGCCACCCATCTGGCTGACATCGATCGCAGCGCCTGAGCCGTTGGCCGGATACATGGTGTCGACGCAGGTTGTCAGATATTTGGTGCTGCCGCTGGTCTGCGTGATCGCACCGGCGGGGAGATTGTTGAAATTGTTCACCTTGGCGGTGGTGCAAACTTGCGACTGGACGAGCGTCTTGATGTCCGCGCCACCATTGTTGGTGATCGTATACACGTTCGTGGTGCCGTAGCCCTTCGGATCCCCGAAGCCGTTATAGGCATATTCGATAGACATCAGCGACTTGGCCGCCGTCGCTCCAAATTGGGTGCCGTAGAGCGTCATCGTCTTGTTCCACCAGCCCGACACCTTGGTGATCTTGAAGGTCGCATTGACCAGCGCCGGCGGCTTGCTGACCGCCGACGCGACGGCAATGGGCACGGTGTCGATCCTGGCGATCTTCATGAAAGTGGTCGGCATGGAGAAACTTGCCGAGGCCTGGCCTGTGGCGGCGGCGGTGGTGGTACCAGCCACAAAACTGTTCAGCGTCGCAGTGCCCAGGCCACCATTGGCGGTGAAGGAATTTTGCAGCGCCGTCTGACGCTGCGCCAGCGTCGAGGTGGTGTCCATGGTGGTGATCGACAGCAGCGCGGCATCCAGCGCCTGCTGCTGGTTGGATCGGGTTTGGATCGCGCTGGTATAGTCGACCGAGAAGCCGATCGCGGATATAATCGGCACCAGCATGAGAAAGAACAATGGCATGATCGAGCCGCTGCGCGACTCCATGAACCTGACCGCAATCCCCCGCATTCTCAGCCCTTTCGACGTCATATCCGGCAGAGCTAACATACGAGTCTGAAATTATGCTCTAATGCACTTGGTTAAATTTTATCGATATTCCCGCGATTCGGGCGAAATGGTCGGCAGAGGCCGCCGCTTGCCGCAGCTTTCCGCCCCTGCTAAAGCGCGCGGATGAGCACGCCCCTCGACCACATCCGCAATTTCTCCATCGTCGCCCATATCGACCATGGCAAATCCACGCTTGCCGACCGGCTGATCCAGTCCACCGGCGGGCTGGAGCTGCGCGACATGAAGGAGCAGGTGCTGGACTCGATGGACATCGAGCGCGAGCGCGGCATCACCATCAAGGCGCAGACGGTGCGGCTGAAATACCGCGCCAACAATGGCGAGGACTATATCCTCAACCTCATCGACACGCCCGGCCATGTCGACTTCGCCTATGAAGTGTCGCGGTCGCTGGCCGCCTGCGAGGGCTCGCTGCTGGTGGTCGACGCCTCACAGGGTGTCGAGGCGCAGACGCTGGCCAATGTCTACCAGGCGATCGACAACAACCACGAGATCGTCGTGGTGCTGAACAAGGTCGACCTGCCGGCCGCCGAGCCCGAGCGCATCCGCGAGCAGGTCGAGGAGGTGATCGGCATCGACGCTTCCAACGCGGTGCTGATCTCGGCCAAGACCGGGCTCGGCATTCCGGATGTCTTGGAAGCCATCGTCCACCAATTGCCGCCGCCGCGCGAGGGCGACGCCAACGCTCCCTTGAAGGCGATGCTGGTCGACAGCTGGTACGACGCGTATCTGGGCGTCATCGTTCTGGTGCGCATCATCGATGGCGTGCTGAAAAAGGGCCAGACCATCCGCATGATGGGCACCGGCGCCAAGCATTTGGTGGAGCGCACGGGCGTGTTCACGCCGGCGCGCATCAATGTCGACGAGCTCGGCCCCGGCGAGTTCGGCTTCTTCACCGGCTCGATCAAGGAAGTGGCCGACACCCGCGTCGGCGACACCATCACCGAGGACAAGCGCCAGACGGCAAAGGCCCTGCCCGGCTTCAAGCCGGCGCAGCCGGTGGTGTTCTGCGGCCTGTTCCCGGTCGACGCCGCCGACTTCGAGGATCTGCGCGCCGCCGTCGGCAAGCTGCGCCTCAACGACGCTTCCTTCTCTTATGAGATGGAAACCAGTGCGGCCCTTGGCTTCGGCTATCGCTGCGGCTTCCTTGGCTTGCTGCATCTCGAAATCATCCAGGAGCGGCTGGAGCGCGAGTTCAACCTCGACCTGATCGCCACCGCGCCTTCCGTCGTCTACCGGCTGCAGCTCAATGACGGGACGGAGAAGGAGCTGCACAACCCGGCCGACATGCCCGACGTGGTGAAGATCGCGTCGATCGAGGAGCCATGGATCCGCGCCACCATCCTGACCCCCGACGACTATCTCGGCGGCATTCTAAAACTCTGCCAGGACCGGCGCGGCATTCAGGCCGACCTGTCCTATGTCGGCAAGCGCGCCATGCTGACCTACGATTTGCCGCTCAACGAAGTCGTCTTCGACTTTTATGATCGCCTAAAATCGATCTCCAAGGGCTACGCCTCCTTCGACTACCACCTGACCGACTACAAGGAAGGCGACCTGGTGAAAATGTCGATCCTGGTCAATGAGGAGCCGGTCGACGCGCTGTCCATGCTGGTGCACCGCACGGCAGCGGAAAAGCGTGGAAGGCAGATGGTCGAGAAGCTGAAGGAGCTGATCCCCAACCATCTGTTCAAGATCCCGGTCCAGGCCGCGATCGGCGGCAAGGTCATCGCCCGTGAAACCATCTCCGCGCTGCGCAAGGATGTGACCGCCAAATGCTACGGCGGCGACGTCTCGCGCAAACGCAAGCTGCTGGACAAGCAGAAAGAAGGCAAGAAGCGGATGCGGCAGTTTGGCAAGGTCGATATTCCGCAGGAGGCGTTTATCCAGGCGCTGAAGATGGGGGATTGAGAAGCCGGTTGGCGCGCACAGCGCGCCAAGTCATCGATCCGGTGGATCGATGGCAGGCTTCGAAAGCGGGGGAGCTGCCGGAGGCAGCGGGCCCCCCGCCAGCGCGACGCTGACGCTGCGCGGTGGAGATTAAGCTCGTCCAGAATAAACCTCTGCTTTGCTACTCTTTGACGCCCTTTAAAACTGGCCTATACGAACCTCGAAAGGGTGGCAGCGCCCTTTACCGGCAAAAGAGATTCTTATGACTTTTTGCGGGGGGTCCATGCGCGCCTGATGGCGGCGTCCTTCCAATCCCGTCCAATTTGCCTAGCATCTATCTGAATCATAATAGCCTTACGGCTTGCCTCGGCTTTGAACAAAGTATTGATAACTTTCTTATTTTTGTCGATATCTCGTATTAGCGCAATGATGGTGCCGCCAGATGACCTCCGGAGTTTGACTCTGAAGTTGTGCGCTTCTGCGGCATCAATTGCCTCCACCTTAAACATCTCGCTGATAGTTACATCCTTTGCAGACCTCCGAGAGCGCCTGTTTATGTCGGATACGACCATTCTATCAATAGGAATCCCCTGAACCGTAATCCTATCTGCATCAACGGAATGGTTAAATATTGAATTTTTGCTCTCTTCTCCAAGACCTCTTATTTGCCCGACTCTTTTGTCAACTTTTGTTGCTTTCCTAAGCGTTTCAGAGTGCTCTTGTGAGGCTTTATTGTCGGTTAAATGTTCTATTATCGAGAGGTATTTGCTATCCCTATCTGAATCTTTGTTTGCCCTTGTTATTTCTAAATTACTCTCAAGATATAAGCTATATGCAGAGTGCCCCCCATAAATTAGAGCCAACCCGAGGATCAAGATTACCATCTCACGGCCGTTCAGCTTTTCGCCTACTTTCTGCACTATCTCCTTTATTTGCCCCTCTAGGGCGGCAAGAAGACCGGTGCTGCCCTCTTTCACATCAAAAACCAGGTCGAGGTCTGTGCGCGTCTCGTTGGTTAGCTTCGTTATGTGAGAACTCTCCTTTAGAATGAGAGCGCTCGAACGAAGAAAGTTGTCTTGCAGGTCGACCAACCCACGCATAAAATTGGTCGGCAGTGAAGAATGGAATTTCGTTCCCTTCGCTGTCAGGCTTATACCGGCCCAAGCAAAAGACGATGCCAAGAGGTCTATGTCATCGGCGTCAATTTCGCTATCAACGATACGCCTCAGCGCATCCCAGGCTTCATTTTCCGATGTTATCGCTATCCGTCGCTTTAGTTTGGCCAACTTCCCACTCCCCGATGCCTGCTGATAAAGAAGACCACTTTTCTCTCTGAGGTGGAAGTGTTGGGTGTTTGCGAAACTCGGTTTCGACAGCAAATTTCTTTGGCCGCGCTATTCGAGCAATCAAAAAATTTAGGAGATATTGCTTGGGGACAGGCGGTAGGCGACTTCATCGTCGTGGGCGCGATAACGGCAACCCTCAACTTCAGCCGTGGGCGTCGTACTCGAACGCGAGCTGAAGCAGGCCGCCCCGCATCGTCCGTTGAAGATCAAGATTCAGATCCTGGCCAACACCGGCTGCAAGGTTATCTTCCACGAAACCAACTCGACCCGGCGCAAGGGGGTGCGCCAGTTTTGCAAGGTGGGAATCCCGCAGAATTTGTTTATCCAAGCACTCAACATGGGGAACTAAGCGATATGGGGCCTATGTGAGCGCATTAAAAATGATGGCAAGGCTACGCCTCCGAAGGACAAACCTAAGAATTTCGTAAACGGCAAGTTCTAGGCGCTTTAATTCGATCTTTTTACCCGCGCTGGCGGTCTATCCACAAAAACTCACACCCAGAAACTTTGCGGAACCGGACGGCTTGTTGATGTTGGATAATCTGCCGTACAATCGCATCATCTCGATTCGAGCCGGTAACGGCAGAAAGTATAGCTTCAATGGCGAATACCGAAAAGGATAGTAAGACGGACATTACGATTCGTGGCGCTCGTATCAGCGAGGACGAAAATGGCCACTGGAATTTGAATGACATTTGGACTCTAGGGAAATCACCGCCTTCAAAGGCGCCGAAGTACTGGCGTCGAAACGGTGCAGTTCGACGTCTGATTGATGCCCTCCAGAAAAAGGTGACCAGCGCTCACCTTTTAAGGGGGGGCGAAATCATCCCCGTCATCTATGCGACGCGTGGCCGCGGCAACGAAGGCACGTTTGCGCACCCCATTCTTGCAGCGTCGTACGCGGGCTACCTCAGCGAGAAACTCGAGATAGAAACTCGCGAAGTGTGGCTTCGCTATCGCGCTGGCGATGCCGCTCTCGCTGATGAAATCCTTGAACGAGCAAGCCCCGAGGATAATGAACGTGTCGGCATTCGCGCTCTTGGTCGCGCAGAGCGCAACAGGTTTACAGCAACGCTAAGAGATCATGGCGTGGCGGGCGTCGGTTATCCGATCTGCACAAATGCCGTATACGAAGAACTATTTGGTAAAGGGAAGCAGGCTTTGGCGAAAGAGCGCGGCTTGCCAGCTAACGCCAATCTGCGCGACGCGATGCCCTCGGACGAACTGGTTTCTGTTATGTTTGCCGAAATGCTGTCTCGGCAGCGCATTACAGAAGAAAGTGCCATCGGCAACGTTCAGTGCGCGGACGCCACGCGGCGCAGCTCTAAGCGTGTTCGCGTAACAATAGAAGAGGATCGCAGAGATAGGCAGAAGCGTCTGGCGGGGTAACACCAGCCTTCCGCTACTGGTTGGTACTGACAAGTTCGCAATTGGTGAGGGTAACAGAGTGGCCCTCGATCCTTTGAATTTGCCCGACTACCTGGACTTTGTCGCCCCGCCTGAGAATGGACAGGCGATCAAACCATTGAGGCTTGAAGATCAGCATTCTGTGTGGATATGGATCGCTCTTGTCGTTAGCGAGGGCCATCAACGCAAATTCCGGATCGGGAGGCAGGATTTCGCCTACCGGTCCATCCACCTTCATCCATTTCCCGATATAGGGCGCAACCATTTGGTCAGCCTGCATCGACGTATTGTCTTCGTAGAACTGCGCTAGGTACTTGGTGGTGATGTTGTCACCAACGAAAATTCGTTCCAACGATGTGACGATTCCGTTGGGTGGAAGACCCGCAGGTAGCGTCGTCGCCGGCGCCCGTTCGGAGGGGCTGGCCCGTTCTACATCTTGGCGAATGAAAGTGAGCCGCACGCCCTCGGCAATGCCGATTAGCGAGACCGCTCCTATGCCGCCTGCCACTATAAAACGTGTCGCGGCCGGCGCATTCACAAAATCCCACATGACAGCGGTTGCCCCAAAAAGAATGCCTGCCAAAATGAAACAAAACCGAGCGCGTCGATAGTCATCTGGAGTGGGACCAAGCAAGGTAAATCCGGCCCCATACGCGGCCGCAGATACAACCCATGCAGCCAGTATGCCGAACTCGCTCCCGTCCATGCGCTTTTGGTACCAGCGCAGCCCGGATTCGCCAATGGGTTCATCAAGTATAGAATCGCCAACCACACTGAATCCGACAAACTTGACGGTTTTGACTGATCCGATCGAACGATGGTAAGCTTGCGCCTAGCGCCCTTCCTATATCCGTTCGCGGTTGCCAGGTGGTTCCCCCACTCCGTCTCGGCTTCGCCGAGCCACCTCTCCCCCCTCCGGAGGGAGAGGAAAGGAGCCTGGTTGGGGCAGCGCTGACTTCGGCTATAGCCCGCCCCGAAGCACGCCCCCACATTGACATCGCCCAAATACCGGCGCCATTGGACCCCGGCCATTGGGGGCTAAGGGGACTATCCATGAAGAAGATCTATGCAAAGCCGACGCTGAACAGGCGCGAGAAGCTTTCGGCGGTGACCGCTGTCACGTGTCCAGTATCGGTCTGCCCACGCTAGGGCCTTTCAGGCTTCCAGCCGATCGCTCTCCCCTCGATCGCAGCAGCCTTTGTACGAAACCGTACCAACCGCCCCGCTTGGTTGATCGCACTCCCATCGCCGGCTACAAAAATCGGGCGGCGGACCTTTATCAGGTCGCCAGTGGCCGGCGCGGGACTCAGGCAATTGTCTTCACCGGCATGCGCGCCGGCCATTTCCCTGCCGCTGCATGCGCCCGGCCATTTCACCGCGAACAATCCAGTTGACCAGGCCGCTGTCGACATGCGCCCGGTTCGTGAGTTCGCGCAGCAGCGCCTTGCAGTGATCCGCCCATTGCGCCTCGGGGATGAGGTGTTCGGCAATGGATGCCTTGAATGCCCTGCGCAGCACATGGAAAGTGAGCGGCGGCCCGGTGGGGTCGTCCATTGCATTGCTCCCGGAGGGGGCGGGAGTACGCTGACACTCTCAAGCACCAGCGCCCATTGCGTGGCCGGCGACAGCGCGACCATGCGCCCCGTGGCGGCGGCGGTCCACCGCCTGGCAGCGCACGCTTTGCGTCGTACATGAAATGTTGGGTTGGGCGATGCCTGAGGCAGGCCACGGCACCGCTCGACTTGACCCTCGCTTTGCGCTTCACTTGCGCCCATGTCCGCCCCCGTCGAAATCCGCAACAGCGCCTCCAGCAACACTCTTGCGGTGATCGCGCCCTTCATCGGCGCGGTTGTGGCCGGGGTGCTGGCGTTCCGGGCGATTTCGACCGACACCGCACGCGGGCCGGTTTTCCTGCTCATTGTCTTTGCCGTGGGCTGCCTTGGCTGGGGGCTGTTCAAGGCGAGCAGCGGGTTCGACAGCGGCGTTCAGGTGATGCTGGATTCCAGGGGTTTCCGCGACAAGCGCGGCGGCGATGTGCTGGTTCCCTGGGGGACGGTGCAAAGCGTCGGGCTGGTGCATGGCAACCATGGCGGGCCGACGCTGGTGAATTTCGAGCTGACCGGGGAGATGCCGGAGGCGATCAAGTATTCAGGCGCCAATGCATTGAACCTGATGCTGCCGGGCGGTGGCAAGACGGTGCATATGGAGATGTCGTCGCTGGATATTTCGGAAGCCGAGATGATGGCGGCGATACGGAGATTGGCGCCTGGGGTGAAGGTGGGTGAGAAGCGGTCCGCATAGCGGATGAAAAGCCAATTGCTTGGCTTTTCAAGCTTCGAACGCCCTGAGCCTGCGAAGGGCCGGGCGGCGCGTCCTGGAGCCGCAAGTCAGCGCCCGGCAGCGATTTTGAACGTTGGCGCTGCCCCTCACCTGCCTGCCGGCATCCTCTCCCCGTATAGTGACGGGGAGAGGGGTGCTGTCGTCTTGGCTTTCGCCAATCACAAACGTTGCAGAAAAGGCGCCGGCGTTGCGGCCAGCGTCTTTCTCCCCGTCACTATACGGGGAGAAATGCCCGGCAGGGCAATGAGGGGCGGCGCTGACATCGGCTCAACTTGCTTTCAACGCGCCTCGGTCGAGGCGCCTCAACTCTCAATCCAAACCTTCTCAAAATGCTGCTCCAGCGCCTGGTGCTGCTCACACCCTTCGACGCCCTTGCGATACGTCCGGAAGACCGAGCGCCAGTAGGGTTGGATGATGATGCCTGAATCGCGCAAATTCTTTTCGATGCCGGCCATGATCTCCTTGCGCGCCTTGGCGTCCGGCGTCGCCAGCGCCTTGTCGAGCAAGTCGTCGAACTCCTTGCTGGCGTAGGCGCTTTCGTTCCAGGCGGCGCCGGATTTATAAGCCAGCGCCAGCACCTGGACGCCGAGCGGCCGCCCCAGCCATTCCGTGCAGGAGAAGGGATATTTGCTCCAGTCGTTCCAGAAGGTGGCGGCGGGCAGCACGGTGCGCTTGATCTTGAGGCCGGCCTCGCGCATCTGCGCCGAAATGGCGTCGGCGGTGCTCTTTTGCCATTCGACGTCGACGGAGATGAGTTCGTACTCATGGTCCGCCTTGCCGGAAGCGGCGAGCAGTTTTTTCGCCTCCTCCATATCGCGCTTGGCCGGGCCGATATCCGCATATTCGGGGTGCATGGGGCCGACATGGTGGTTGTCGGCGGGTTTTCCCCGCCCGTCGAGGCCGAGCTTCAGCACCGCGGCATTGTCGACGGCGAGCTGGGCGGCGCGGCGCAGCTTGACGTCGTCATAGGGCGCGTTGCCGATGTTGAAGCGGGCGACGATGGTGGAGCCGGTGGCGATCTCGGAATTCTTCAGTCCCATCTTGTCGGTCTGCGAGACGGCATCGGAAGCGGTCTCGTGGTCGGTGTCGATCTCGCCGGATTCGAAGGCCGACAGCATGGCGTTGGGGTCGGAGCCGTAGTCGATCCACTGGATGCCATCGAGGTAGAATTCGCCCTTCCACCACGGCTTGTCCTTGCGCTTCACCTCGGCGCCGGTCTCGGCGTCCCACTTCACCAGCGCGCAAGGGCCTGTGGTGATGGCCAGCGCCTTCAGCGGGTCGCCGTCGCCGTCATAGGAGCGGTGCATGATCAGCGCGGGATAATCGGCCATGCCGGCGATCAGTGAAATGTCAGGCTTCGGCAAATTGAGCTTGATGGTGTAGTCGTCGACCTTCTCGATGCCGCCATCGACCACCTTCTTGGTGTCGGCATTGACCAGCGCGCCCATGCGCGCGGCGACCGAATTGCCGGCAACGCCCGCCTCGCACCAGCGGGTGAGGTTGTGGACGACATCGTCGGCGTTGAAGGTGTCGCCATTCGACCAGGAAATGCCCTTGCGCACATGCAGCGTCAGCGTTTTGGCGTCGTCGCTCATCTCCCATTTTTCGAGCAGCCAGGGCTCGAACGAAAAGTCGGTGTTCCAGCGCACCAGATATTCGTTGCAGTGGCGGGCGACGTTGGACATTTCGACGCCGTCGAAGGTGCGCGGGTCCTTGAAGCCCTTGACGTTCATGGCGACGCGCAAGGTGCCGCCCTTTTTGGGCTCGGCCGCGCGGGCAGGTGTGGGGGCAAGGCCGCCGAGGGCCAGCGCGCCGGCGCCGCTGACGCCGAGGCCGGCCATGAGGGCAAGATATTCGCGGCGGTTGATGGCGCCCATTTTGAAATCGTCGGCGACGGGTTTGGCCTGCGGATGCAATTTACGATCGGTCAGCATGAATCTCATCGTCGTTCCCTTATCGTTGGTGCATGCCGCCCAAGGTGCGTGGCGGTTTTGGGACAACGGCATGCACGGAATCAGACCCGCCCCGATCGATCGCCTACGCGGGGGCGGTTGCGACCGCCGGGGCGTCATTGCCTGAGGCGGCGATGATAGGGCTGGGTGACGTTAGGGAGTGTTCTGGAATCCGCAGGAGTTGTGCGGTGCTCCGCAGAGGCTAATGGCTGCAAGTGGTTGGTCCAGAACAGGCCCGTCCCTCGCCGAGTTCTGTCACCGCCCCCCTTTGTCCTGCCGGACATCTCCCCCTCAAGGGGGGAGATTGGCAGCTCCTGCCTTAGCACCCTTTCGGCGTTCGTCGTTGGCGAAGGCATCCACGACATCCGATCTCCCCCCTTGAGGGGGAGATGTCCGGCAGGACAGAGGGGGGTGCTGTCCCTCTAGCGCCGCAGAGTCTGCGCCGCGTCGCTGCGCTCCTTCCTCCGCCCGTCGATGACGAAGCGAGGGCGGCTCCCTTAACAAAAAACCCGGCGCGAGGCCGGGTTTTTCAGAAACGCGGAGGAGAAGCTATCAGCTCACCTGGACCTTGGACGACGCGGCCTGGTCCTCGGCGATCTTCTGCTGGAACATCTGCGCGAAATCGATCGGGTCGAGCATCAGCGGCGGGAAGCCGCCATTGCGGGTTGCCTCGGCGATGATCTGGCGGGCGAAGGGGAACAGCAGGCGTGGGCATTCGATGAACAGGATCGGCAGCATGTGCTCCTGCGGGAAGCCTGCGATGGCGAAGACGCCGCCATAGACCAGCTCGACGTTGAACAGCACTTCCTGGTCGAAGGAAGCCTTGGCGTTCAGCGTCAGATTGACGTCGAACTGCTTGTCGGAGAGCGGATTGGCGTTGACGTTGACGTTGATGGCGATGCCGGGGGCCTTGTCGCGGCCGCGCAGCGAGTTCGGCGCGCCGGGGCTTTCGAAGGACAGGTCCTTCACATACTGGGCGAGCACGTTGAGCGACGGCTGCGCCGCCGCGTTGCCGTTGCCGTTGGCCGCGCCGGTCGGCGCGTCATCATTGCTGGCCATGAGCCGTTTCCTTTTCCCCTGGGCAGCTTTGCTGACCGAATTGAAATCGGGCGTTGGCTAGCATGGCCGACATGACAAGACAAGGTTTGCCGCCTTGCGACGGGAGGTGACCCAGACTGTGTCAATCATCCTTCAGACGCCGCCATGGCGAGTTGTGGTCGGGGCCGCGCTTCAGATCGTCCTCGCGCGAATAGTCGCCGTCTTCGAGGTCGATGACCTTGTCGCGGCTCCGGCCGCGAAAGCCGCCGGTCGAGAAATTGGTGGCGACGACGATGCGGCCCTTGAACCGGCTCCAGGCAAAGTCACGCACCGGCGGCACAAACAGCAGCAGGCCGATAATATCTGATATGAAGCCGGGGATGATCAGCAGGATCGCCGCGACGACGATCATGGCGCCGTGCGCAAGGTGGCGGCTGGGGTTCTGGCCGGCTTCCATCTCGGCACGGATGCGGGCCATGACGCCAAAGCCCTGATGCCGGAGCAAAAGCACGCCGGCGATGCTCGAGGCCAGCACCAGGCCGACCGTTGCCAGCGCCCCGATCTCACGGCCGACGATGACGAAACCGGCGATTTCCAGCAGCGGAAGCGCGAGGAGAAAGAAGGGAAGCAGCGAAATGCGCAAGTCTTTACCGACCATTCGTTTGTTTTGTCCCGCTGGCGACCAATCGCCGCTGGCACGGAGGCTGTTAGATAGGTATGCCTGCCTTTGATTTGAATGATTGCACCTTGCGTTCTATATGCTTTGAATGTTGAACGCTATGCGACCGCGGCCTGTTGGCTGGGCGGTCCGGCCTCGGGCAGGGATTGATTGGCGGAAGATATGGGATTCTTCGACTTCGGCACGATTTTCTTCCTGATCGCGGCGGTGGTGATCTTCTTCCAGCTGCGCAATGTGCTGGGCCGTCGGACCGGTAGCGAGCGGCCGCCCTTCGATCCCTACACGGCCGCGCGCACCGACAAGGACGCCGCCCAGAAACCCGAGAATGTCGTTTCGCTGCCGCGCAAGCGGCTGCCGGGCGAGCCGGCACCGGCCGACGCCTATACGGCCATCGACGCCTTCGCCAAGCCCGACACCGACCTCAACAAGGGCTTGCGCGCGATCAAGGACAATGACCCGTCCTTCGAGCCGAAGGGTTTCGTCGACGGCGCCAAGATGGCCTATGAGATGATCGTCATGGCCTATGCCGACGGCGACCGCAAAACGCTGAAGAACCTGTTGTCGCGCGAGGTTTTTGACGGTTTCGTCGCCGCGATCGGCGAACGCGAGGCCAAGGCTGAAAAAATCCAGTCCTCCTTCGTCGGCATCGACAAGGCCGACATCGTCTCGGCCGAGATGAAAGGCGGCGAGGCGCATGTGACGCTGCGCATCATCAGCGAGCTGATTTCGGCGACGCGCGACAAGGCGGGTGCTGTGATAGACGGCGATCCCGAAACCGTGGCCGAGGTCAAGGATGTCTGGACCTTCGCCCGCGACACACGCTCGCGCGATCCGAACTGGAAGCTCGTCGCCACCGAAGAAGAAGACTGAATCCGGCAAAGCGGCGGGGCTCCGGTGTCGCTATCGCCTCTCTTTTCGGCAAGGTCCTTCGACGATCTCCCCGGCTGGGGCGAGGATGACCATCTGCCGGCCTTCGAGGCTTTCCGCCGCTCCGCTTTCCATGTGCTGACAAAGCCTTATCGCAGCGGTGCGCTCGGCGTCGATTTCCGCGCCTTCGCGGAGGTCTATGCGCAAGCGCGCGCCGTTTCTTCGATGGACGGCGCACAGGCCCGCGCGTTCTTCGAGCGCCATTTTATCCCCATGCTGGTGCAGCCCGAGACCGGCGCAGGCCTCGTCACCGGCTTCTACGAACCCCAAGTCGAGGCTTCGCCGGTGCGGACGGAGCGTTTTGTCGTGCCGCTGCTGTCGCGCCCGGCCGATCTCGTCGATGTCGATCACGCCAACCGGCCCGACGGGATGGATCCTTATCTCGCCTTCGCGCGCCGGACCCTCAACGGACTGGCCGAGTATTTCGACCGCGGCGCGATCGAGCGCGGCGCTCTCGAGGACCAGGGGCTCGAGATCGCCTGGCTGGCCGAGAAGGTCGACGCCTTCTTCATCCATGTGCAAGGCGCCGCACGGCTCGCCATGACCGATGGCCGGCTGCGCCGCGTCACCTACGCGGCCAAGACAGGCCAACGCTTCACCGGGCCGGGCAAGGTGCTGAGCGAGCTGGGTGAAATCCCGCTGGCTGACGTGACGATGCAGTCGATCCGCTCCTGGTTCAAGGCGCATCCGGATCGCGTCGACGAGATCCTGTGGCAGAACCGCTCCTACATCTTCTTCCGCGAAGCCGATGTGGAGGATGTGAGCCTTGGCCCGATCGCCGCGGCCAAGGTGCCGCTGACGCCGGGGCGCTCGGTCGCGGTCGATCGGCTGCTGCACACATTCGGCACGCCGTTCTACATCGACGCGCCGACGCTGACCGCCTTCGACAAGAGACCGTTCCGGCGGCTGATGATCGCGCAGGACACCGGCTCGGCCATCACTGGACCGGCGCGGGGCGACCTGTTCGCCGGTTCGGGCGATGCCGCTGGCGAGATCGCCGGTGTCGTGCGCAACGCCGCCGATTTTTATGCGCTGGTGCCGCGCTCGTTGGCTGGAAGCGCCTGATGAGCAAGCGCCCGGACAAGCTCAGCGATGACGACCGGGTGCTGTGGAACCTGGTGGCGCGCACGGCCAAACCGCTGAAGGGCAGGACTTCGGTTGATATTCCCGACATGGCCATCGAGGCCAAACCGTCGACGGCGCAGCCAGCCCAGCCGGCCGCCACTGCGGCGGGTGCGGCAAAGCCGAAGGCCCAGCATGTCACGCACCGCCTTGACGAGCCGACCCTGGACAAATTGTCGAAAGGCCGGCTGCCGATCGAAGGCCGGGTCGACCTGCACGGGATGACGCAGGACGAGGCCTATTCGCTGCTGTTCTCATTCCTGCACCGGGCGCATGCCGGCGGCGTCCGCTATGTCCTGGTCATCACCGGCAAGGGTTCGTCCTCCGGCGGCGACGGCGTGCTGCGACGCGCCGTGCCCGCCTGGCTGTCGACGCCGGCGTTCCGGCCGCTGGTTTCCAGCCACGACCATGCCGCCCGCAACCATGGTGGCGCGGGCGCGCTCTATATAAGGCTGCGGCGGGTGCGTTCGTGAGGGTTGAGGGGCGAGCCGCATGACGCCGTTCGGCGAGAAACTGCGGGCGCTTCGCGCCGAGCGCGGCGTCAGCCAGAAAGACATGGCGGCCGCGATCGGTGTCAGCGCCGCCTATCTCTCGGCGCTCGAGCATGGCCGGCGCGGTGCGCCGACCTGGACGCTGATCCAGAAGATCATCGGCTATTTCAACATCATCTGGGATGATGCCGAGGAGCTGGCGCGGCTGGCCGAAGCCTCGCATCCGCGCGTGAAACTCGACACGTCAGGTCTCAACCCCGCCGCCACCGAGCTCGCCAACCTTCTGGCCGAAAACATCGAAAAACTCGGCGAGGCGGAACTGCGCCGCATCACCGCCTCGATCCGCGTGGCGCTGGGTAAGCGAGCGTAATCGCACCGGCCGGGTTCCCCGTAAGACAGTGCCCGCCGGCGTCGGCCAGCGGGCAGCTGTGGTGGGATCAGGGCTTGCCGGCAGCGCCGCCATTGCTATTGGTGCCGCGGCCACCATTGTCGCCGTGATCGCGGCCACCGTTTCCGCCGCGCAGGCAGTCTGATGCGCCGGCGGCGCCGCAACAATTGCCGGCCCACAGATCGTTCAGGTTGGTGTGGGAGCAGCTTTTGGTCTCATCGGCCATGGCGGTGCCGGCAAGGCTCGACATGGCGATGGCAGCGAGAAAGGTATTACGCAGGAAAGCAGTCATTTGAGGTCTCCATGGTTGGGTTTCGTCGTTCACGGCTGTGTGTCGCCGGGCGGGACGAAATGGTTCATGGAGCGTGTGGAAAAATTTTGAGGTGGCGTGAAGAACGCTGCTAGAGACGGTGGCGCAGCCCCTCATCCGCCTGCCGGCACCGTATAGTGACGGGGAGAAGGGAACTCCTACTGAACCGAGCCCACCAGGATCGGCTGGCCGCCGCGGATCGAGACCCAGCGGCCGGTGTTGTCGATCGCCTGCCGCTTGAGGAAGCGGTAGCCGGTCTGGTCCCAGGCCTTGACCTTGTTGGTCAGATTGTCGAGCACGTAGTCGCCCTTGTCGGTGCGCACCGTCAGCACGGAGTGGCCTTCGCCATCGGGCTTGCGGACCACCGTGATGAGCAGATCGGACAGCGAGATGCCCATGTGGGACAGCCGGCGGCGCTTTTCCAGCACATAGTCCTCGCAATCGCCGACGCCCTTGTCGGGATAGGCCCAGACCTCGTCCTTGCCGTAAATGTCCATGTCGCTCATCGGCTTGACCGCGGCATTCACCCGGGCGGTAACGCCGGCGAGCTTGCTCATAAGCCCACTGGTCATTTTTGCCGGCGCCAGATTGCTCGGACGGATCGAGCATTCGCCAGGATGCAGCTTGCAGAAATCATAGTGGCCGATCGGCTGCGAGGTTAGCCCCCGGTCGCCATCGCTCCGGCGGCCATTGCCGGCCAGCTTCCCGTGACTGCCAATCCAGCTGCCACCGCGCAAAAACGCAGCCTTTTCGCGATTGTTGAGGAATTCATTGTCCCCGTCCACCCTGTTGTTAACGAAAGGTTAAGGGGGATTTACAGCCCGTGTCAATCGCGACGACCACAGGACTGGGGACATGGTTACCCACGGGGAAGGACAGCGGCACATGTGCAACGGAATCTTCCGGCCGCTGGTTTTGCCCAGGGAATGTTGCGCGCGTTGCCGCTATACTTTTGTTTTACGCAAGGTCGTTGTCACAAGACCGTCGCGCGCCCCCGGTCAGGCCCGTGGGTGCGCCCGGTGGGTGCGCTTTGAGCGACGTGACCCTATCGCTTGGCGCTGCGGACCAGCCTCGGCTTCACCGCGACGCGGTTCTGGCGGCCATAGCTGGTGATGAAGTCGACGATGCGCGGCACGATCTCGGAGCGGAAGCGCGAGCCGTTGAAGACGCCGTAATGGCCGACCGCCGGCTGCATGTAGTGGGCCTTCTTGTCAGCCGGAATGTTGACGCACAGATCCTGCGCCGCCTTGGTCTGGCCGAGGCCCGAAATGTCGTCGTTCTCGCCCTCGACGGTGAACAGAGCGACGTTGCGAATAATTGAGGGATCGATCTTCGTGCCGCGATGCGTCATCTCGCCCTTCGGCAGGGCCTGGCGCACGAAGACGGTGTCGACGGTCTGCAGGTAGAACTCCGCCGTCAGGTCCATGACGGCCAGATATTCGTCGTAGAAGTCACGGTGTTTTTCGGCATTGTCGCCATCATGCTTCACAAGGTGCATGAAGAAGTCCTTGTGGGCGGCGATGTGGCGGTCGAGATTCATGCTCATAAAGCCGGAGAGCTGCAGGAAGCCGGGGTAGACCGCGCGGCCGAAGCCCGGCTCCGGCCAGGGTGCGTTCATGATAACGTTGTCGCGGAACCAGTCGATGCCCTTTTCCTCGGCCAGCAGATTGACCGCGGTCGGGTTGCGGCGGGTATCGATCGGCCCGCCCATCAGGGTCATCGTCGACGGCACGAAGGGGTCGCCCTTGGTCTCCATCAGCGCCACCGCCGCCAGAACCGGCACCGAAGGCTGGCACACCGCCATCACATGGGTGTCGGGGCCGAGCGCGTGGAACATCTCGATGATGTAGTCGATATAGTCGTCGAGATCGAAGCTGCCGTCAGCCAGCGGCACCATGCGGGCATCGACCCAGTCGGTGATGTGGACATCGGCATAGGGCAGCATGGCTTCCACCGTGCCGCGCAGCAGCGTCGCATAGTGGCCCGACATCGGCGCCACGATCAAAAGCTTCGGATCCGGCCGGCGCCCGGCTGGGACAGCGCGTTCGAAGCGGAGGAGATTGCAGAACGGCTTCGACCAGACGGTCTTTTCGGTGACCTCTACGGTCTTCCAGTCGATGACGGTCTTGTCGAGACCGAAGCGCGGCTTGCCGTAGCGGCGGGTGGTCCGTTCGAACAGTTCGGCGCCCGCCGCGATCGACCGGCCCCAGGGCGTGTGCGAAAACGGATTGAGCGGGTTGGAATAGAACATCCGCACCGCGTCGGCATAGAGCCGCGCCGGCTGCAAGGCGGCGTGGTTCATTTCGTAGAGCTGGTAGAACATCAAGAACCCCGCTGCTGCCTCGACCGAAGGGACGACGAGCAGCGCCGAGCCTTAAATGTCTCGCGGCGAGGTTAACAACTAATTGCTGCGACGCAATACGTCACGTTGCGTGACCAATGGTTCTTTCGTCCAAACCGTTGCAAATCCGCCTGGAATGGCCGAGCCGGCTCAATGTGCAGTGCCGAAATGTAGGAAATGTATTTGGCGATGCCGGACACCGGACCATGACCCCGAAAAGTGGGGTGCGGTTTTCGGAAGCGATCATGGTCCAGGGAAATCGGATCAGATGCGCGCCATGCAGACGGCTGTCTGGCCCGAGCCGATGAAGCCGAGCTGGCCGGCGGCGCCCTTGGACAGGTCGAGCACGCGGCCCCTGATGAACGGACCCCGATCGTTGATGCGTACGATGACGCTCTTGCCATTGTTCTGGTTGGTGACCCGCAATTTGGTGCCGAAAGGCAGCGTGCGGTGGGCGGCGGTCATCGCCGAAGGGTTCATGCGCTCGCCCGATGCGGTTTTCGAGTGCAGCGCATACCACGATGCACGGCCGCACTGGCCGGCGGCGGCGGTTGCCGAAGTGGCGGAAGCGCCGACCATCAGGCCAGCAGCGATCGTTACCGCGACAAGCGCGGTCTGGTTTAGGTTCTTCATCTGTAAGGGGTGGCTCCGTTTTTGACAGACCCCAGCCGTTAGGTGGCGAATAAGGCAGGAAATGCGGCAAGCATCTGTCAGTTCCGTGGCAAGAGCACACGTTTGGAGTCACAGGGTAACAGTCTGTCAGGGATTTTCCGGAGGGCGGCGACCAATCCTTGATGATCTTCGTGTCTATATCCGGGACTTTATTGACAAGATCGAGCGTTGATATTCAAGTAGAAATGAGTGCTGTCGAGCCAGATCCTTTGGCTATTTCATCGCGGCCACGGCGCCGCAATCAATCGACTGGGAAAGCGAGATCCGTCAATGAGACTGACCAAAAATCTGCTCGCCTTGATTGTGCTGGCCATCGGGGCGCTGTGGTCGCTGCAAGGCATCGGCGTGGTCGGCGGCAGCTTCATGACCGGCCAGTCGCAATGGCTCTATATCGGCCTCGTCGCCATGCTGGTCGGCCTGGCCGGGCTGGTGTGGGCGAACCGGTAGGGTGAGTGGCCCGAACGAGCGCATTCGCGATTGGCCGAGCCACCCTCAACTGGGGCGCTTTCGCAAAGGTCAACCAAGCGGCCAGCCAAAGCCTTGCCGCCCCTGCCAACACTAACCGAACAGCCGGTCCAGTATCGTGCCTTCGAGCCGGGCAAGCTCGGCGGAACCGCGCCGGCGTGGCCGGGCCACCGGGACGTCCAGATCAAGCGCGATCTTGCCTTCGCTGATCACCACGACCCGGTCGGCGAGCGCCACCGCCTCGGCAACATCATGCGTCACCAGAACCGCGGTGAACTTCTGGGCGAGCCAGATGCGTTCCAGCAATTGCTGCACCTCGATGCGGGTCAGCGCGTCGAGTGCGCCGAGCGGCTCGTCGAGCGCCAGGATCTGCGGCTGGCCGACCAGCGCGCGGGCGAGCGCGACGCGCTGCCTCTGGCCGCCGGACAGCACCGAGGGCCATTCATCGGCGCGATCAGCGAGGCCGACTTCGCCCAGAATGTCGAGCGCGCGTTGCCTTGCGTCCGTGCCGGACGCGATGCCGGTCAGCCCGACCTCGACATTCCTGACCACGCTGGCCCAGGGCAGCAGGCGCGGCTCCTGGAACATGAAGCGGGTGCGGCTGTGGCCTTCTTCCTCGGCGCCGAGCGTCAGCGATCCCGATGTCGGCCGGTCGAGTCCCGCCAGCAGCCTGAGCAAGGTGCTTTTGCCGCAGCCGCTCTTGCCGATGACGGCAACGAACTGTCCGGCCGGCACGTCAAGGTCGATGCCGTCGAGCACGATCTTGTCGCCGAAGCGTTTTCCCACGCCCTTGAAGGCGAAGGCGCGCCGTCCTTCGACCGATATTGCCGGGCGCACCGGCACTGGTGCGGCGACGAAGGAGCGGATGGCGGTCAGGCTGGCGGCTGGCATGGGCATTATCCGTTCTGAAAGGCCGGATGCCAGCCGAGCGAAAGCCGCTCGAGCAGGCGGGCGAGGCTGTCGGCGAGCTTGCCGAGCAGCGCGTAGATCAGGATCGAGAGCACGACGACATCGATCAGCAGGAATTCGCGCGCCTGCATGGCCATGTAGCCGAGGCCGGAACTGGCCGAGATGGTCTCGGCGACGATCAGCGTCAGCCACATGATGCCGAGCGCATAACGCAGGCCGGCGAAGATCGCCGGCAGCGCGCCGGGCAGGATCACCCTGAAGAACAGCGCGCGCCGGTCCATGCCGTAGACGCGGCCCATCTCGACCAGTTGCGGGTCGACGCTCTGGATGCCGAGCAGGGTGTTGACGTAGATCGGGAAGAACACGCCCAGTGCCACCAGGAACAGTTTTGCTTCCTCGTCGATGCCGAACCACAGGATGACGAGCGGGATCAGCGCCAGATGCGGGATGTTGCGGATCATCTGCAGCGTGGTGTCGGTCAGGCCGCGGCTGAGCCGCGACAGGCCGTTGGCGAGGCCAAGCGCGAAGCCGATCGAGCCGCCGACGGCGAAGCCGGCGAGCGCGCGCGCCGTGGAAACGCCGATGTTGCGGATCAGCTCGCCCGACAGCGTCAGCCGCCAGAAGGCCTCGGCAACGGCGCTTGGCGCCGGCAGCACGTTGGCCGGCATGACGCCCGCGCGGCTGGCAATCTCCCAGCCGGCGATCACCAGCACTGGCAACACCCAGCCGATGGCATTTGCCTGGAGGCGCGAAAGAAAGCTCATGAGGACGCCTGCAGACGGGCGGCGCCATGGAAGCCGACCGAGAATTCGTTGGCGATGTTCTGATGCGCCCGCTGCCGGCTGGTGCCGAGCCCGAGCTTCGGGAACAGAAGCTCGGCAACACGGTAGGCTTCCTCGAGATGCGGGTAGCCCGAACCGATGATGGTACCGATGCCGATCGCCTGGTATTCGCGGATGCGCTCGGTGATCTGCTCCGGCGTGCCGACCAGCGCGGTGCCCGCGCCCCCGCGCACCAGGCCGACGCCGGCCCACAGATTGGGCGACACGACGAGCCTGTCGCGGCGGCCGCCATGCAGCTCGGCCATGCGGCGCTGGCCGACCGAGTCCATCTGGTTGAGGAAGCGCGCCTGGGCATTTTCGATCTGGGCGTCGGTGACATGGCTGATCAGCCGGTCGGCGGCGCTCCAGGCTTCGTCCTCGGTCTCGCGAACAATGAAATGCAGCCGGATGCCGAAACGCAGTTTTCTGCCGCGCAGCGCCGCCTTTTTGCGCGCTGAAGCGAGCTTTTCGGCGACCAGCGCCGGCGGCTCGCCCCAGGTCAGGTACATGTCGACGAGGTCGGCGGCGAGATCCTGGCCGGCGTCGGACGAGCCGCCGAAATAGAGCGGCGGCCGTTCCTGCGATGGCAACAGGTCAAGGCGGCCATTCTCGACGCGATAATATTTGCCGTCGAAGTTGACGCGTTCGCCCGACACAAGGCCGCGCCAGATGGTCAGGAATTCATGCGCCTGGGCATAGCGCTCGTCATGCGGCAGGAAGACACCGTCGCCGGCAAGCTCGGTCGGATTGCCGCCGACCACGACATTGAGCAGCAGGCGGCCGTTGCTCAGCCGGTCGAGGGCTGCCGTCTGGCGCGCGGCAAAGGTGGGCAACGTCACGCCGGGCCTGAGCGCCACCAGGAATTTGAGTTTTTCGGTGAGCGTCGCAAGCCCCGTCGCGGTGATCCAGGAATCCTCGCAGTTCTGACCGGTCGGCAACAGCACGCCGGGAAAGCCGAGCCGGTCGACCGCCTGGGCGATCTCCTTGAAGTAGCCGAATTCCGGCGGCCGCTGCTGCTGTTCGGAGCCGAGATAGGAGCCGTCGCCATGCGTCGGGATGAACCAGAAGAAATCGAGCTGCCCCTCTGGCGTGATCTTGGCTGGAGCGGTTGTGTCTGGCGCAGTCACGGGCGGATCTCCTGGAGATTACAAACGGCAAAGGCGCCGGACGTTTCCGCCCGGCGCCGCGCGAGAACGATCAATTGCCCGGTGCGGTCCACACGGCGTCGGAGATGCGGACCGCCTTCGGGATCAGGCCGAGCTTGTAGAAGCGGTCGGCGGTCGCCTGCTGGCTGGCGACAATCTCGTCGCTGAGCGGGAAAATGCCGAATTTGCTGCGGTTGGCGGCGATGATCTGCGCGTCGAGCGGCACACCGGTCACCTCATGCAGCGCCTCGGCGACCTTGTCGCGGTTCTGGTCTGCCCATTTCGCGGCCTCGCCCAGAGCAGCGATGGTCGTGGTCACGACCTCGGGATGCGCCTTGGCGAAATCCTTGTTGGCGAGAATATAGCTGTTGACCTTGAGCACGTCGCTGGAACGGGCAAGCACACGCGGCTGGTAACGTGTCTCGGCGATCGCGAAGAACGGATCCCAGACCGCCCAGGCATCGATCTGGTCGCTGGCGAAGGCGGCCGCGGCATCGGCGGGGCTGAGATAGACCGGCGTGATCTGATCGTAGGGAAGGCCGGCCTTTTCCAGCGTCGCCACAAGAAGATTGTGCGCGGAAGTGCCCTTGCCGACGCCGACGCGTTTGCCCTTGAGATCGGCGACCGACTGGATGGGAGAGGCCGGCTTGACGAAGACTGCCTCGCCATCGCCATTGGACGGCATCGCAGCGACATAGACAATGTTGGCCCCAGCCGATTGCCCGAAAATCGGCGGCGCGTCACCCGTGTAACCGACATCGACGGCGCCGACATTCAGGGCCTCGACCAGCGGCGGACCGGCGGTGAATTCGACCCACTTCACCGCGACGCCCTTGTCGCTCAGCGCCTTCTCGATCACCTGCTGCTGCCTGGCGACGACCGGCAGGCCGGTTTTCTGGTAGCCGATTGAGAGCTGCTTCAGCTCCTGCGCGGAGGCGCTAAACGACAGGGCAACACCCGCCGCCAGTAGGCCGATGCCAAAAACGCGTCTCGTCAGACTGAACATGATCCCTCTCCTTCGCTGCGGATCGGCGTCGGGAAAATGTCCTCGCCGGTTGGATAGGGATCAGGCTAGGTACTTCTATAAATTTAGTAGAGGAATGATTTTGCGAGTTGTCGATATGGCGTGGAAAGATTTTCTGCGGCAACCCATCGTTCGTCATCCTAGGGCGGAGCAAGGAGCGAAGCGACGCGGCGCAGACCCCAGGATGACGAAGGTGTGGGTTGGCGCACCCCCTCACTGCGACCAGTATTGCCAGGCCCAGTAAAAACTCTCGTCGCGTGGCGGCAGGCGGTCGCGGCCGGCCTGGAATTGGACCGGCGCCGGCGAGCGCTGGCTTTCCTGCCTCGCCGCCTTGTCATCGGAAGCAAGGCCCAGCAGCCAGGCACCGAAATGGGCAAACAGCACGGCGGTGGAATGGGTCATCGTCATTCTCCTGTGCTTGCGGTTGATCACTCGCGCCCCGCCCAGGGGACGAGCACGCGCTCGATCCGGCGGATGATGAATTCGAGCACGAAGGCGATGGCCGCGATCACCAAAATGCCCATGATCACCACGTCGGTGACCAGGAACTGGGCCGCCGACTGGATCATGAAGCCAAGCCCGCGTGTGGCCGCCACGAGTTCGGCCGCGACCAGCGTCGACCAGCCGGCGCCGAGCGCGATGCGCAGCCCGGTCAGGATCGATGGCAGCGCACTGGGCAAGATGACGTGGCGAACCACTTGGCGCTTTGTCGCGCCTAGCGAACGCGCAGCGTTGATGCGTTCCTGCGAGACGCCGCGAACGCCGGACGCGGTCGACAGCGCCACCGGCGCCAACATGGCGATGGCAATCACCAGGATCTTCGACGGCTCGCCGATGCCGAACCAGATGATGACCAGCGGCAGGTAGGCGAGCGGCGGAATCGGCCGCAGGAACTCCAGCAGCGGATCGAAGATGCCGCGACCGATCGTGCTGATGCCGATGGCGAGACCCACCGGCACGCCAATGAGGAGGGCCGCGACCAGGGCCGCAAACACGCGGCCGAGGCTGGCGACGGCGTGCTGCCACAGAGTGGCATCGACGAAGCCGTCGCTGGCAACAATGAAGAATTTGTTCCAGACGGCGGCAGGCGAGGGCAGGAAGACCGGCGATACCAGTTGCAGGCTGGCCGACAGCGCCCAGACCGCCAGCACCACCAGGATGGTGACCGCGCTGATCATGCGCGCCGAGACGCCCTTGCGCTTCGGGGCGGCCGGCGACCATGGCACCGACAGACCATCGACCTCGTCGATCTTCTGGCTCCGTCGCTCCGTGTAGGGCGTTACAGTCATGCCGCCTCTCCCTCGAAGATGGCGTCGGTCAGTTCGCCGCGCGCGGTCGCGAAGGCCGGGTCGGCCTTGATCGTGCGGATGGCCTCGCCCGAGGCGTAGCGCCTGGAGAAACCTGGCTCGAAGGTCCGCACCACACGGCCGGGGCCTGGCGCCAACACGACGATGCGGGTGGCGAGCACCAGCGCCTCCTCGATGCCGTGCGTGACCATCAGCACGCCGACATGGCTTGCCGTCCAAAGGTCAAGCAGCGTCGTCTGCATGCGTTCGCGCGTCAGCGCATCGAGCGCGCCGAGTGGTTCGTCAAGCAGCAGGAATTCGGGTTCGGCGGCAAGCGCGCGGGCAAGGCCGACGCGCTGGCGCATTCCGCCGGAAAGCTCCCAGATACGCTTGTCACCGGCGTCGGTCAGCTTGACCAGCGCCAGCAGTTCATCGGCGCGGCGCGCCCGCTCGGCCGGCCTGACACCGCGCAGCCGAAGCGCGAAGGCAACGTTTTCGCGCGCGGTGAGCCAGGGAAACAGCGCATCGTTCTGGAACACCACGGCGCGATCCGAGCCGGGCGCAGTGATCGGCTTGCCGTCGGTCGTGGCGGTGCCGCGCGACGGCGTGACCAGGCCGGCGGCAACATTGAGCAGCGAGGTCTTGCCGCAGCCGGAACGGCCGACCAGCACGACAAAGTCGCCCTTGGCGACATCGATCGACACACGCTCGACGGCGGGTGCCGGCTGGCCGTCATAGTGGATCGAGATCTTGTCGAGCACGAGATGCGGCATGGGGCCTCGCAGGAGGTCTGTTGAAATCCGACTGCCCCAAAACGGCTCCTCGTCAGCGGTTCCGGGGCAGGCAGCACGCGGCGTCAGGGAAGAGCGCGCGTTCAGTTCGACGCAGGCTCTCAGTTCGAAGCCAGCGCCTCGGTGACGTATTTCGATGTCACGTATTTCGAATAGTCGGGCAGCACGGTGTCGACCTTGCCTTGCTCCTTTAGGAAGGCGGAGGCCGCCGCGACCGCCTTGACCGTGCCGCCGCCGAGGAACTTGTCGGAGGCCTGCTCCTCAAGAGTTGGGAAGACATAGCCCTTCAACAATTCCGGCACCTCTTCCAGCTTGGCGCCGGTGAGCTTGGCGATCTTGCCAGCCTGCGGCGACGACACCGACCAGGCGTCGGGCTTGGCCAGGTACTCGGCATAGGCGGCACCCGTCACCTTGACGAAGTCGCGCACCGCTTCCGGGTTCTTCTCGGCAAAATCGGTGCGCACGATCCAGGCGTCGAAGGTCGGTGCGCCCCAGGCGGCGACCTGCGAGGAATCCAGCACCACCTTGCCCGTCGTCTTGATCTGGCCGAGCGCCGGATCCCAGACATAGGCCGCATCGATGTCGCCGCGCGCGAAGGCGGCGGCGATTTCCGGCGGCCGCAGGTTGAGGATCTCAACCGACTTCGGATCGACATTCTCGTGCTTGAGCGCGGCAAGCAGGCTGTAATGCGTCGTCGAGACGAAGGGCACGGCGACCTTCTTGCCGGCGAGGTCGGCGACTTTCTCGATGCCGGCGCCGTTGCGGGCGACCAACGCCTCGGACGGCCCGATCAGGCCGACGACGAAGATGGTCTGGATCGGCAGTTCGCGGCTCGCCGCCGCTGCCAGCGGGCTCGAACCGACATAGCCGATATCGACGGAGCCGGAAGCGACCGCGGCAATGACATCGGCGCCGGAATCGAATTTGCGCCAGTCGATGGCGGCCTTGGTCGCCTTTTCATAGATGCCGTCGGCCTGCGGCACTTTCGAAGGCTCGACCACCGTCTGGTAGCCGATGGTGATCCTGAGGTCGTCGGCCAAGACCGGGCTGAGGAAGGCGGCGCCAGCAAGGGCGGCGGACGACAGAAGAAGGATGCGTCGCGAAATTGTGGACATCAAAAGGCTCCATGAAAAACAAAGAAAACCGGATTGCCCTATGATAGTCCGCTAATTCTATCGCCCTTGTAGAGTTAAATCCTTCCAACGAAGGCCGGTTTGTTGGAAAAAATCCACTGATGACGCGCGCCAAGGCGGATAGGGCGGCTGTGGCAGGCCCGGCCTCACATCACCGCGCGGCCTCGGGGGCGAAATCGTCGGGCTGGAACCGTCGCTGTCCACCGAACGGTGGATGACGCGAAATCCTTTTCATGGTGGTCTGCGGTCTACATCTGCCCCCGATTCAATGGGGCCCAACAGGCTCGACGGAGATCTACGGATCTCTGGAGGGATGAAAAATGGCCATTGGCTGCTAACGGCTCACTGGGCGGCCAACATTGTCGGCATCGTGGTTATGTTTCGTTTCTGCCGTGGAATCTTTACCATCGGATAAGGCATAAATAGCTTGTGTATGGAGGATGCGATGACGATCGAGGATGATTGCGATTGCAATACAATTTGCCCACAATACCAGCACTGTATTTGTATTTATCACTATGATGAAGGATATTGTGACTGCACTTGCGGCCCTCTGCAGATTTTATCTGAGCGAACGACGAAGCGGCCGACTGACAGCATCATAAACATTTGCGTCAAGGGTGCAGAATTGTCGGCGGTGGCGGAGTTCCTGAGCAGATACAGCGAGGAAGAATTGTTCATCCCGGCAGCGAGAGCGAAGACGAAAATTTCGCTTGAGATCAAAAAGACGACGCTTGCCAGCGTGATCGAGCAGGTTGGTTTGCGGATCGGACTGCCTGGTTGAAATGAACCCGCGCAACGGGAACGCTTGAGTGTTGTTCGTTTGAAATCGCCCGCGCTGCGCGACCCCTTCCCAAGCCGGGCTTGGTAGTAGAGCTAGACCATACCAGCCAGGGGCGACGCGAGCGACGCGGCAAGCTGAACCAGCTCGGCCTGTCGCCGCACGCCGGTCTTCTCGAACAGCCTTAACAGGTGCGTCCTGACTGTGCTGCGGCTGATGTCGAGAGCATCGGACGTCTCCTCAACCGTGCGGCCCGCCGCGATCTGCTCGAAGACGCGTGCTTCGGCCGGCGTCAAGCCGAACAACGCCGCGACGAGTGCTGTCGGCGCGACGAACGGTGTATCCGCCCGCGCTACGAACACCGCCGCCACAACGCTGGCATCGAACGCCGCGCGCCCCGGGCGCAGCGGCAGCACATGCAGGGCTCCAGCCGAGCTATCCTTCCAGCGTATCGGAACGCCCAACCCCTTGCGGCCGATCGCGCTTTCGTCCTGTGCCGCTTGCGACACCGCAACCGCCAATGCACTGGACACGGCGGCGACGCTGGCGGTGAGAACCCCTTTGCGGATGTTCAGCAGTTCGCCCCCGGCGACAATTGCATGCGCCGCCGGATTGGCATGCACGACATGCAGATCGGCGGTGGTGAGGAAGATCGGCGACGTCAGCGTGTCGAGCACCGTCTGGAAGGTCGACCGGGCGATCGCCGCCATGTCCAGCAGCCGGTTGATCGTGGCGGCGCGCTGGAGATGCGGGATCAACAATCGGGCGGCATCGATCTCATATTCACCGATCGGCTCCGCGCTCTCGTGACGGCCAAGGCCCAGCGACCCGAAACCACGCTCGTCGCGAGCGAGCCCCAGCCCCATGACATCGACCAATCCCCGCGGTTTGGCCCACTCCAGCGAGTAGCGGTTGGTTGTACTCGCCTCTGGATTGACGCGGCTCATCACCGCAGGCTGATCCAACGGCAGCGCCAGCAGCACCGCCAGCCCACCCCACTGGTCGATAACATCAACGGCGTAGTCCGCGATCCGGTCGACGTAGTCCTGCGGCATGTTACTGGTCACGTTGAGCAGCACTTCGCCCGACGGCAACGCTTGCAGGTTGAGGGCTGCGTTCTCGAAATCGAGCGCGATGCGGATCTCTTCAATGGCGACGGCCCAGCGCGAGGGATCGATCGCGGCGTCGTAGATCAGCCCGATCAGTTCGGACAACTGAGCCATCGAGAGAGCAGAACGCATCGCCACCACCCATGCTGGACTGCAACAAAATGAACGCATGATCCGAATTGGGTAAGGCTCCAATCTCCGACGGAGATTGTCGCCCGCCCAAAACCGGTCAGACGCCGGTGGCTACGGGCGACGCGAGCGACGCGGCGAGCTGAACCAACTCAGCCTGTCGCCGCACGCCGGTCTTCTCGAACAGCCGCAGCAGATGCGTCCTGACCGTGCTGCGGCCGATGTCGAGCGCATCGGATGTCTCTTCCACAGTGCGACCGGCCCCGATCTGCTCGAAGACACGTGCCTCGGCCGGCGTCAGGCCGAACAGCGCCGCGACCAGTGCCGTCGGCGCGACAAAGGGCGTATCAGCGCGTGCGACAAACACCGCCGCGACCACGCTGGCATCGAACGCCCCGCGCCCCGGACGCAGCGGCAGGACGTGCAACGCTCCCGCCGAGCCATCCTTCCAGCGTATCGGAACCCCCAGCCCCTTGCGGCCGATCGCACTCTCATCTTGCGCTGCCTGGGACACGGCGACGGCCAGTGCGCTGGATACGGCGGAAACGCTGGCGGTGAGAACCCCGTTGCGGATGTTCAGCAGCTCGCCCGTGGCGACGATGTCCCGGGCAGCTGGATTGGCATGCACGACATGCAAATCGGCGGTGGTGAGAAGATCGGCGCCGTCAGCGTGTCGAGCACCGTCTGGAAGGTCGACCGGGCAATCGCCGCCATGTCCAGCAGCCGGTTGATCGTGGCGGCGCGCTGGAGGTGCGGGATCAGCAATCGGGCAGCCTCGATCTGCAGATCGCTGATGGGAGGGGCATCGACATGGCGGCTGAAGGACAGCGAGCCGAGGCCACGCCCATCTCGCGCGAGCGGCAGTGCCAGGGAATCGATCATGCCTTGCGGTTTGCCGCACTCCACAAAATAGCGGTTCGTCGTGGTGTCGAGGTTGGGATTGAGCTGGCTCAAAACCGCCGGCCGATCCATCGGCAGCGAACCAACCACCGCCATGCCACCCCATAGCTCGACGATTTCAGCGCCGTAGCTGACCATCTGGTCGACATAGGGCTGCGGGATGTGGCTGGTCACGTTGAGCAGCACTTCGCCCGACGGCAACGCTTGCAGGCGGATGGCGGCGGTCCCGAAGCCAAGCGCGATGCGAATCTCATCGATCGCGACGGGCCAGCGCGCGGGATCGATCGCGGCGTCGTAGATCAGCCCGATCAGTTCGGACAACTGGGCCATCGAGAAGGCAGAGCGCATCGCAACCATCCTTGCTGCACGGCAACAAAATCCTTGCTGCACGGCAGCAAAATGAACGCATGATCCGGATCGGGCAAGCCCATCATCTTCGGCGGTACCATCGAGCTTTGGCCGCTGCTATCCACCGAATGGTGGAAGACGCGACATTTCCTTTGTGTTCGTTTGCGTCCGTCGGGTGCTGCGGTCCTGCGCGGAATTCGGGGGCATCGGTGTTTGCAAGGCGAGTGCTGTTCGGGGACGGCGGCACAACCGTCGAGTGCGCAACTGCTTGATTGTCAGCCCAGCCATGGCCGGAGCACCTCCCGCCCGGCCCGGCCATCGCGCGGGACCGACAGCCGCCGACAGGGGTCGATCAATTGGCAATGAAGCGAGGGCTTTGAGCGTGATTGCAGAAACGAGCGAACGGATGGGCGTGAGCGGATCGGAAGACGCTGCGACTGGAACAATAAGCAGAACAATCACGATTGGGCGCCGACTGCGAAAAGACATTGGGTCGGCCGCGACGGCGGTCTTCGGTGGGCTGGCATCCTCCCAAGTGCCCGCACTCGGGACAGCGATGATGGTGGCGGTCGCGGCCAACGGCTTTGTCGCCTTCGCGCCAGGCCCGGCGCGCGCGGCAGGAGTCATCTGCCAGGATTTCAATGGTGCGGATGGTGGAGCGGCTTTCGCCCAGACGTCAACCGGAGGCACGGCATGCGGAAGATCCGCCAACAGCAATGGCACTCTCTCGGTTGCGGTCGGCAATGGCGCGGGTGCTTTCGGTGACAACAGCGTGGCGCTCGGCGTCAACGCCGGCGCCGGTGGGCTTGTTTTTGACCCGAACGCGGGCGGTCTGACCACCGACTACAACAATGCCAATACAACGGCCATCGGCAACGGAGCCCAGGCCGGCGCCGGCGGGGTGAACCAGGCCAATGCCACGGCCCTTGGCGCCTCGGCCCAGGCGAATGCCGTGAACGCCACCGCCCTTGGCAACTCAGCCCAGGCGAACGGCGGCAACGCCACCGCCGTTGGCAACGGGGCCACGGCAAATGCCGTGAATGCTATTGCCCTCGGTGACGCTACGACGGCCAATTATGAAAACTCCATCGCAATCGGCGTGGGCACGACGACGACGCGCGACAACCAGGTCATGATTGGCGGTGGCCTCAACACCTACACGCTGACCGGTGTTGCTTCGGCAGCCAGCAAGGCCGCGCAGGTCGGCCCCACCTATCTGATGACGACGGACAGCACCGGCAATCTGGCGGCGTCGACATTCGATGTCGCCACGCTTGCGAACCTGCCGGCACAGGTCGCCCAGAACAGCAGCGCCATCAGCACTCTGAACACCACGGTGAGCAACCATACGACGGAACTCGCCGACCACGAGACGCGCATCACCAACAACACCAACGCGATTGCGGTGCACACCACCGAGATCGCGGACCTCGACACCAGGGTGACCACCAACACCAGCAACATCACCCAGCTCGACGGCCGTGTCGGCGCGCTCGAGGCCGGCTTCCAGGACCTGGGTGACCAGATCAGCGAAAACCGCACCGAAGCCCGCGCCGGCACCGCGCTGGCGCTCGCCACGGCGGGACTGCGCTACGACGACAGGCCCGAAAAGCTGTCGCTCGCCGGCGGCTTCGGCCACTTCAAGGGTCAATCCGGCCTGGCGCTCGGCCTCGGCTACAACACCAGCGAGGATTTCCGCCTCAACGCCGCTCTGTCGGCCACCACCAACCACGGCGATGTCGGCGTCAGCGTCGGCGCATCATGGACGCTGAATTGAGGCGGCCAGCGTGATCCGGAGTGCGAGGGGGCTGGCTTGAAAAAGCCGCTGGCGGCCGCGTTCCCACAGACGCGGTCGCCTGTCTCCCCTGCCCGAGGCGCGATTTCGATCAATGCTCGGAGGCCACATGAAGCACCCGCGATTCTTATCAATAGGGCGGATGACCCATGCCGCCGTGACAGGCTTGCTGCTGGCCGGTCTGTTGGCAGCATCCGGGGGTGTTGCGGCGGCGCAGACCAAAAAGACCGAGAAGAGCGACAAGGTCCGCGCGGCTCATCCGGCCAGCATCGACCGCAACGGCGTGCTGATCCTGATCCGCGGCACGCTGCTGGCGCTCGATCAGGCCAACAAGACCGGTAACTACACGGTGCTGCGCGATCTCGGTTCGCCGAATTTTCAGGCCAACAGCGCGGCAGGGCTCGGCGACATCTTTGCCAACCAGCGCAAGCAGGCGCTCGACTTCGGCGCCGTCGCGGTGCTCGATCCGCAACTGACCCTGCTGCCGCAGATCGAGCCGAACGGCATGCTGCATATGGCTGGCTTTTTCCCGTCGGTGCCAATGCAGGTCAATTTCGAGCTTCTGTTCGAGCCGGTGAACCGGCAGTGGAAGATTTATGGCGTGTCGGTCAACCTCACCTCGGGAGCACCGCAGGCGCCCGACACGCCTGTCGCCGAGCAACCGAAGCCTGACGATGCGGCCCCACCGCCTGACGCGCCCTCGATGGCCGTCCAGCCGAAGAAGGCAGCGAAACCTTGAAGCGGCATGCGCATTCAGCCGCCCCTACGACAGCAACTCCAGGCGCAGGGCGCTGGCCAGCAGCGACAGCGCGAAGACGAACAGGCCCGAACTGAAGACAAGATTGACGGCGCGCAGCCCGCGCGCGTTCAGCCGCTTGCGCAGGAGGTTGGTGACCAGTGTCAGCGTCGTCCACCAGGCGGCCGAGCCGAGCAACACGCCGGCCGAGACAAGCGCCAGTGTTTGCCAGGACGGCAAGCCCGCCCCAAGGATCCCCGGCGTGAGCGTGAAGAAGCCAAGCAGAGTCATCGGATTGCCCAACGTCCAGATCAGCCCGGTGACATAGGCCCGACCCGAGGGCATGCGCCGCTGCAGGGCGGTGTCCAGCGACGGCGTCAGCCGCGCCGCCGTCACCGCCATGTAGAGCAGGAACATGCCGGCGCAGAGCTGCAGCAGCATGTGCCAGCCGATCAGCACGTGCGCCACCGCGCCCAGCCCTGCGGCGGCAACGGAGGCGTAGACCGAATGCGTGGTCGCCGCGCCATAGCCGGTCGCCAGACCTGGGCCGATGCCGCCGGCGATCGTGCGCTGCACGCATAAGAGCCCGGTGGGACCGATGGGAGCCGCGACCGCGAACCCCAGCAAGGCCCCACGCATCACACTGAGGAAAAGGTCTGCTGTACCCGACATGCGAACAGATCTTCCGTTGGCCGCACGTCGTCGGGGTTCCCGGCCAGGCAACACCTGGGCCAGATGCTGGCCAAGGCCAGCAACGGTCGCCCCGCTTTCGTGAGCTGCTTCGACATTCTTGCGGCAAGACGGCCGTTGGCGGGGCTGACAAGCACGTCGTCTTGAAGTTTCTCTCCAAGTATTAGCTAGATATAATGTGTCTACGCGTATAGACGCCGTTCAGTTCGGTGAGTTTTAGACCCGACTAATGTGTCGACGCATTACTGGCGGCGGAGAATCTGCAATTCTCCTGATGCGCGTCACATGCTTTGAACTCAGTCCAACCTCAAGCCGGCGCACCCAATCACGAAATGGTCGTTGCCGCGTCCACCATTTGGATTAGGCTTGACTCCCAGCTTCTATTTTTTTCTACTGACTTTCAGTTGGCTTTCGGTGCGCCCCACCTCCATGTCGACTCCAGACAGACAAGTCGCGAAGTCGAACGAGGATTGATCCCGTTGAAGCGATATCGGCGCAGCAGCACGCGATGTCCGACCGGGGCCGCCAGCCCATGTTGGTCAGCATGACTGACCGATCCTATCCGGCGGAGCGCATTTCAGAACTCATCGGCACCATCTACGATTGCGTCCTCGATCCGGGCCGATGGCCATCGGTCGTCGACAACATTCGACGGGAGCTGGAGTTCTGTTATGCGGTTCTGGGGGTGTATCCGCTTCCGGGCGGCGAAGTTACGCTCGGCGTCGCCACAGGCATCGATTCGGTGAAGCTCGGCGAGCTTCCCGCCTATGGCCAGGATCTGGTCGATCTCTGGGGCGGCGACATCAGGGTCAAGCAATATCCGCTCGAGGAGCCGATCGCGCAGTCCCGGGCCGTGCCGGATTCGGCACTTGTCGCCAGCCGCTATTTTCTCGAATGGGCCCAGCCGCAAGGGGTGGTCGACGCGGTTGCGATCGGGCTGGAGCGCAATGCACGCATGGTCTCCACGCTTTCGTTCGGCCGGCACGAGACGGTCGGCATTGTCGGCAATGGGGAACTCGACGCCTTGCGTCTTCTGGCCCCGCACTTCCGGCGCGCCATCGCCATCGGCCAGATGCTCGAATTGCAATCGATTGCCGCCGCCAACGTGACATCCGTGCTGGAAAGCCTCTCTGTCGGCGTGGTGCTGGTCGATGAACTGATGGCCTTGATCCATGCCAATCCGGTCGCCGAGTCCATGCTGGCCCGCAAGGAACCGATCAAGGTCAGCAATGGCCGCGTTGTCGTCTCGGACGCCTCGCCCGCGATCTCGTCGGCGATAGAGGATGCGGTCGCCCAGGCGGCCGGCGACGAGGCAGCGCTCGGACGGCGCGGCGGCACCGGGTTTCCGACGCGCGGCCTCTCGGGCGAGCCTCGCATCATTCATGTCCTGCCGCTGAAACGGCGAGAAAGCCGGCCCGGCCTTTTCCGGCGAGCGACAGCGGCTCTTTTCATCGCCCCGGTCGACAGACCGATAAGCCTGCCATTCGATGCTTTCGCCGCCCTCTACGGCCTGACCCCCGCCGAGGTTCGGATCGTGGAACTGATCGTCGCCGGCCGGACCCAGCGCGAGATCGCAAAATCGCTTGGCCTGGCCAGCGCCACGGTGAAGACGCACCTTCTGCATGTTTTCGAGAAGACCGACGTCCGGCGCCAGGTCGACCTCGTCCGGCTTATTGCATCCCTGGCATCGCCGCTCTGACAGAGCGAAATATCACGGCACGCTGGTAGAGCTGCGCGATCACGCGATGCCGCAGCCAGCCGATCACGAGCCCATGCATATCCACCATGGCGGATAAGTCGAGATACAGGTGACGACGTCAAGAGACTTGCCGAAGCTGCTGATCGCCCTCGGTTGCGAACGAAAACTCCCTATTTGGCCGACATCAGGCAAAAACCATGCCTCGGACAGCCAGGGAATTGACAACCCGTTCCGCGTGTTCGAGGGTAAGTATAGTATCCTTATAAACATGAGGGATTGGAGGCGACAATGAGCGGGCACCCTGTCACCATGATCGCTCGCGGCATGCATCGGCTTCCGAATGAGTCGACGCGCGATATGGCTGTTCTGCGGGAAACGATTTGTCGCTTTGTTGCCGTCGGAGTGCATTTTTGTGCTCTTAACGGCACAAAAACCTGACAAAATGGCCAGAACGGCTTGAAAACGAAGCAAAATCAACGATTCTCGGCTTGTATATCATGTCACTAGAATTTATGTGTCATGGATGCTTGGGCGCGGCGGGGAAGCTCGCCAGGCGTTTCGCAACGGATGGCTTCAAGCCATCGCAGGACAGAGAAACGTTCGGTTTATGCTCACCAAAAAAGGCAAGTACGGCCTCAAGGCGCTCGTCCACCTCGCCCAGATGCCGGCCGGGCAGCTGGCTTTCGTTGGCGACATCGCGACCGGCAACAACATCCCGAAGAAATTTCTCGACGCCATCCTGGGCGAGTTGCGCAATGCTGGTTTCGTGCAGAGCCGCAAGGGCAAGGATGGCGGCTACCGCCTGGCGCGGCCTGCCGATGAGATCAAGGTCGGTCATGTCGTGCGCGTCCTCGACGGGCCGCTGGCCCCAATTCCCTGCGCCAGCCGCACCCAGTATCAGCGCTGTGAAGACTGCAACGAGGCGACATGCCAAGTCCGACATCTGATGCTGGAGGTCCGGCAGGCGATCGCCGAGGTGCTCGATCAGCGCAGCCTCGCCGAGATGCGCGATATCGGCCTCCACGACCTTACGCTGACGTTAAAGGCGCAGGCCTGACGCCTCGCACCGGGCGGGGCCTGTCATGACCGGGCGCGCCAATTCGATCATCCCCAGTTCCATCATCATTGTCGGCGGCGGCGCCAGCGGCGTCGTGATGGCCGCGCATCTTCTGAAATCGCCCAATCCGGATCTGCGCGTCACGCTGATCGAAAAGCGCCCGCATTTCGGACAAGGCGTCGCCTATTCGACCCTGCTGTCGGCGCATGTGCTGAATGTCAGCGCCGCCGGTATGAGTGCCTATGCCGACGATTCCGGCAATTTCTGGCGCTGGCTGCAAAGGCATGGCCTGGTGAGCCCGGAACAAACGCCGCAGACGCCCTTCTACGCGCCGCGCAGCATCTATGCCCGTTATCTCGGGGAGCTGCTCGACGAACTCGAAGCGCAGGAGCAGCCGACCGGGCGCCTGCGCCTGATCCATGAGGAGAGCCGGTCGATCACGCCGACCCCGTCCGGCGTCGAGGTGGCGCTTGCCAACGGCACCAGCGTCGTCGCGCATCTGGCCATATTGGCCACCGGCCATGACGAGCAGCCGGCGCAGGGCCATGCGATCCGCATGGGTTCGGAAGCCGACACGGAGCTTGTCCCCGACAGCCGAGTGATGGTGCTGGGCACCGGCCTCAGCATGGTCGATGCGTTCCTGGCGCTGGAACAGCGCGGCCACACGGGCGAGATCGTTGCGGTGTCGCGGCGTGGCCTGCTGCCGTCGCCACACCGCAAGGGCAACCCGATCAAGCTCGACGTCGCCGACATCCCGCTCGGCACCCAGCTCTCCTATTTCGTCGGCTGGTTCCGCGACCTGATCAAGGAGAACCAGAAGGCCGGCGTCGACTGGCGCGACGTGGTCGATGGTCTCAGGCCGTTCAACCAGAAGATCTGGCAGAACTGGCCGGCCTCGGCCAAGCGCCGCTTTGTCGAACACACCAAGGCCTGGTGGGACATCCACCGCCACCGCATGCCGCCCGAAATCTATGCGCGCGTGACCGAGGCGGTGAAAGTTGGACGCATCCGCCTTATCGCCGGCCGCGTCGTCGACATCGCGAAGGGCAGCGAATTCACCGTCCAGATCCAGTCGCGGCACACGCAGCGCCTCGAGACTTTCGACGTCGCCCGCATCTATGATTGCTCGGGCATCGTACGCGACATCTCGACCTCGTCGAACAGCGTGGTGCGCTCGCTGGTCGACCGCGGGCTGGCGCGGCCGGACCCGCTGCGCATCGGCCTCGACGTGTCGGCCAATTGCGAGATCATCGCCGGCGACGGCACCGTTTCGGCCAAGATCCTGGCGGTCGGCCCGCTGACGCGCGGCACCTTCTTCGAGATCGACGCCATTCCCGACATCCGCGTCCAGTGCGCGCGGCTGAGCAAGCGGCTGCTGGGGTAGGCGCCCATTGCGCTTAGCCGCCCAGCGCCTCGCAGACCAGGCGCGCAGTCTCGGCGCCGGAAAAATTCTGCTGGCCGGTGATCAAATTGCCGTCACGTATGGCAAAGCCGCGCCATAAGCCTGCCTGGACATAATTGGCACCGATTGCCTTCAGCTCATCCTCGATGCGCCACGGCATCAGGTGCTTGCCAGGCTGGAGCGCACCCATCTCCCAGGTTGCCTTGTCGGCGAAATCCTCCTCGGCATTGGCGAAACCGGTCACCGTCTTGCCGGCGGCAAGCAGCGATCCGTCAGCGCGCCTGGTGTAACGCAGCAGCGCGGTGCCGTGGCAGAGCGCTGCCGCCACCTTGCCGGCTTCATGGAAGGCGACGAATGTTTTTTGCAGCATTTCCGCGCGGTCATAGCTGAACATCGGCGCCTGGCCGCCGGCGACGACGATGGCGTCGAAGCTGTCGACGTCGACCTCCGCCACCGGCCGCGTGGTTTCCACCAGAGCCGCCAGTTTCGGGCTCGACAGGAAGCCGAGCGAGATAATATCGGTTTCGGAATAGCCTGAAGCGTCACGCGGATCGCTCAGCGCGTCGGCCTCGCATCTGCCGCCTTCAGGCGAAAAGATCTCCACCACGTAGCCGCGTTCGGTAAAGGCGAACCACGGATGCGTCAGCTCGCTCCACCAGAAGCCGACCGGCCAGCCGGTGGTGGTCGAAATGGCTGGATTGGCGATGACGATGGCGACACGTTTCGGCCGGCGTGCGTTGACCGGATTGGCATCCCTGACACTCATCCTGGCTCTCCCTTATGAAGCTTTCGCCGACAGAGCCGGGCTCGGCAATCTGGCCATATGGCGGGGCAAAATCCGCTTCCGTCGCGGCGGCGCCTTGCCTAGGATCGGGGCATGACCCAACGCGGAAGACTCTATGGCTGCCCGGTCGAGTTCGCGCTCGATGCGCTCGGCGGCAAGTGGAAAACGGTGATCATCGCGCGGATCAAGCAGAGCCCGCTGCGCTATTCCGAATTGCGCCGGCTGATCCCCTCGCTCTCCGACAAGATGCTGACGGAGCGCCTGGCTGATCTCGTCGAGATCGGCTTCGTCGTGCTGGAGACCTCGCCCGACGGCAAGGCGCGTTACGCCTTGACCGGGCGCGGCCGCGATCTGGCCAGTGCACTCCAGGCGCTTTACGACTGGGGCAGCGAGAACGGCCGTGCCGAAGGTGTGCGCTTCCGCACCGACATTGATGCCGCCGCCTGACAGGGCGTCTACCTCCCGCCTGCGGCAAGCGCGCCGCAAAAGCCCGCGACATCTGACATGACGGCTTCGCCGAGGTAGCGCAGCGTCGCCATGGAACGATCTTGAGCGTCCTTGTTGCCGAAACCGCAGGCGTCCTCGATCACCACGGCCACAAAGCCGTTGTCGGTCGCCTGGCGGACGGTCGGCTCGATGCCGGTCTCCATGGCGATGCCGGCAATAGCAATGGCGCGCACGCCGCAATCGCGCAGCGCAAAGCCGAGTGCGGTGGAGTCGAATGCCGACATGGTCAGCTTGTCGAAGACGGCTTCGTCGGCGCGGGGTGCCAGTTCGGGAACGATGCCCGTCGCATCAGCGTCGCGCAAAAACCACGGCTCGACCGCATCGGGGCTGTCGCGCCGCTGCCAGGCCATGGCGGTGCGCAGCTGGGTGGCGCCCATCCATTTTCTTGGCAAGGACAGATGGCGCGTGAACGCCACCCGCATGCCGGCCGAGCGCGCGGCTTCGAGCGCGATGCCGGTGCGTTCGACAATATCGGCCGCGCCGGCAAGCTGGCGGCAGATGCCGATCTGCATGTCGTAGACCACCAGCGCCATGCGGTGCGGTTCGCACCATTCGACCAGGCTGGTCGGAATCTCGATACCTTCGCTCGACCGGATCATGCCGCGGTCCGGTCCCAGGGCTTGGCGATGTCGACGCTGTGATCGAACAGATATTCGAGCGGCAGGGGTGCTGGGTCGAAGGCGAGGAACTGCCATTCCAGCAACCCGGCCTTGGACAACGGGAAGTCGTCAGTGTAGCGCCTGGCCTCCCCGACGCTGTCGAGCTCGAAGACAATGATGACGCCGCCGACATCGGCGCGCGCATAGTTCTCGCGCACGATGCCTGCCTTCCACAGCCGCCAGACATTCGACACCTCGTCGCGCAGATAGGGTCTCAGATCGTCGAGGGTGACGCCGGGCTTGAAGTTGTCATAGGCAATGATCTTCATCGGCTGTCTCCTCTTGGGATGTCAGGATCGCGCGGCCGGCTTGTTTCGGCTGGCGTCCCGTTCGGCTAGCATGATGAAAATGGCGGCTTCAACGAACGAGATGGTTCGTTGAAGCGGCCGGCCGAATGGCCTTTCGTGGCCCGGCATCCGGTGGGAGAGACAAGAGAATGGCTATCGAGCGGCTGAATCCGAAGGGGATGCACAGCAACCCCGCCTATTCGCAAGGCGTGGCGCTGCCGGCCTCGGCGCGCATCGTGCTGGTCGGCGGCCAGAACGGCGTCGATGCCGGTGGCCAGATCGTCGGCAGGGGCGACATCGCGGCGCAGACCAGGCAGGCGCTCGCCAATCTGGCGATGGTGCTCGAAGTCGGCGGCGCCAGGCCGGAGGATCTTGTGCGCCTGTCGATCTACATTGTCGGCGACGCCGACATCAGGCCGGCCTTCAGCGTCTGGATGGCGTTCTGGGCAGATCGAGGACCACCGCCGGTGGTGACGGGCATACGCGTGCTCGGCCTCGCCAATCCGGATTTCCTGATCGAGATCGAAGGCCAGGCGGCGGTTGAGGCATAATAGATCAAGCACCTCTTGGAATTTCATTCCCCGTCTGGCCACCTGATTGGCACGTTCTATCTTCTTTCCGACTACAATCGGCTGGAAAAGAGGCTACGCTGCCGCTCTGCCGGCTCAATCAAAAAGTAGAGCATGATGTCGTCCGAAAACCGCTTCACACTTTTCGGCATCATGCTCTGGACGGTCGCTTGATCAGGGAGCTTCGATATGAGCGAGCACGGAAAAGCTGTGCCAGGCAGCACCCCCTCGGACGGCCCGTCGTCCCGCCTGCGCCCACCTTATGCGTCGGTTCTCGACCTCATCGGCCAGACGCCGGTGGTCGAGCTGACCAAGTTCGACACCGGAAAATGCCGGCTGTTCATCAAGCTTGAAAGCCAGAATCCGGGCGGCTCGATCAAGGACCGCATCGCGCTGTCGATGATTGCCGCCGCCGAGAAAGAGGGCAGGCTCAAGCGTGGCGGCACCATTGTCGAGGCGACCGCGGGCAATACCGGGCTTGGCCTTGCCCAGGTCGGCATTCCCAAGGGCTACCGCATTGTGCTGGTCGTGCCCGACAAGATGTCGCGCGAAAAGATCCAGCATCTTCGCGCGCTGGGGGCGGAAGTGCGCATGACGCGCTCCGATGTCGGCAAAGGCCATGCCGAATATTACCAGGACATGGCCGAGAAGATCGCGGCGGAGGTGCCCGGCGCCTTCTACGCCAACCAGTTCGCCAATCCGGCCAACCCGCTGGCGCATGAGACGACCACCGGCCCGGAGATCTTTTCCCAGCTTGATGGCGACGTCGACGCGGTGGTCGTCGGTGTCGGCTCGGGCGGCACGCTGACCGGGCTTGGCCGCTACTTTGCGAAAGTGTCGCCGAAGACCGAAATGGTGCTGGCCGATCCGGTCGGCTCGGTGCTGGCGCCATTGATCAAGACCGGCAAGATGGAAGAGGCCGGCAGCTGGACAGTGGAAGGCATCGGCGAGGATTTCGTGCCGCCCAATGCCGATCTGTCTTTGGTCAAGAAGGCCTATTCGATATCAGACAAGCAGAGCATGCTGGCCGTGCGCGACCTGCTGTCCCGCGAAGGCATCCTGGCCGGTTCGTCGTCGGGCACGCTGCTGTCGGCCGCCTTGCGCTATTGCCGCGAGCAGACCTCGCCCAAGCGCGTCGTCACCTTCGTCTGCGACAGCGGCAACAAGTACCTCTCAAAAGTGTTCGACGATTTCTGGCTGGCCGAGCAAGGATTGGCCGAGCAGGAACATCATGGCGATCTGCGCGACCTGGTGATGCGTTCGCATCGCACCGGTGACACGGTCTCCGTCGGCCCGGACGAAAGCCTGCTCAACGCCTATGGCCGCATGCGCCGCTCGGATGTGTCGCAGCTGCCGGTGCTCGACAATGGCAGACTGGTCGGCATCGTCGACGAAAGCGACATACTGGCCAAGGTCGAGGGTCCGCATGACGGCCGCTGGGAACGCTTCAACGGCCCGGTTCGCACGGCGATGACCTCCAATCTGCACACGCTGCAGGCCAGCCAGACGCTGGATGCGCTGCTGCCGGTGTTCGACCGCAATGAGGTCGCCATCATCTTCGACGGCGACGAGTTCGTCGGCCTGATAACCCGCATCGACCTGATCAACCATTTGAGGCGCGCACGATGAGCAGCAACCCACCCCCGGCCGGCAAAAACCGCCTGGCCTTCTCGACGCGCACCATCCATGGCGGCCAGAGCCACGATCCGCTGACCGGCGCGGTGATGGTGCCGATCTACGCCACCTCGACCTTTGCCCAGCAATCGCCCGGCGTGCACAAGGGTTTTGAATATGCCCGCAGCCAGAACCCGACGCGCTTTGCCTTCGAGCGCGCGGTGGCCGATCTGGAAAGCGGCTCGGCAGCCTTCGCCTTCGCCTCCGGCCTGGCGGCGATCTCGACGGTGCTGGAACTGCTCGACAGCGGCGCCCATATCGTCGCCACCGACGACATCTATGGCGGTTCCTTCCGGCTGATGGAGCGGGTGCGCAAGCGCTCTGCCAATCTGCAGGTGAGCTTCGTCGATTTCACCGACCTTGCGGCGGTGGAAGCCGCGATCCGGCCGGACACGAAACTGCTCTGGGTCGAGACGCCGACCAATCCGCTGCTGCGCATCGTCGACCTCGAAGGCGTGGCGGCACTGGCCAAGCGCAAAGGCATCCTGTCGGTCGCCGACAACACGTTTTGCAGCCCCTATATCCAGCGGCCGCTGGAACTCGGCATCGACATAACAGTGCACTCGACGACCAAATATCTCAACGGCCATTCCGACATGGTCGGCGGCGTCGCCGTGGTCGGTGACAACAAGGACCTCGCCGCCCAGCTGAAATTCCTGCAGAACGCCATCGGCGCCATATCGGGCCCGTTCGACAGTTTTCTCGCCTTGCGCGGGTTGAAGACGCTGGCGCTCAGGATGGAGCGGCATTCCGAAAACGGGCTGAAGATCGCGCAGTGGCTGGAGGCCCGCAAGGACGTGCGCCGTGTCATCTATCCCGGCCTCGCCAGCCACCCGCAGCACGCCATCGCCGTGCAGCAGATGCATGCCTTCGGCGGCATGATCACCGCCGTGCTCGACCGCGACCTTGCCGGCACAAAACGCTTCCTCGAACGCACGCAATTGTTCACGCTGGCTGAAAGCCTCGGCGGCGTGGAGAGCCTGATCGAACACCCGGCGCTGATGACGCATGGGTCTATTCCCGCCGAGAAGCGGGCGGAGATCGGGATTTCGGATTCGCTGGTCAGGTTGTCGGCGGGGATCGAGGATGGCGATGATCTGATCGCGGATCTGGAGCAGGCGCTGGGAGAATGAAGGCGCTATGATTGGCTATCGGCCCGGTTGACCCCTAAGGCGATTGGCCCGAAATGTAGCGCCCATGGCCACGCGCGAACCGGAAAAACCCAACGAGCCGCTCACCTTCGCGGTGCTGGTGTTTCCCGGCTTTCCGATGATGGCGTTCAGCTCCGTCATCGAACCGCTGCGTGCCGCCAATGTGCTGGCGAAGGGGCAATGCTACCGCTGGATCATCGTCGGTGGCACGAAAGGAGCGGTCGAGGCCTCGAACGGCGTCGTCATCCAGCCGGGCTTTTATGCCGAGGATGCGCCGAAGGTCGACCGCATCGTCGTCTGCTCGGGCGGTGACGCCGATCATCTCGTCGCCGAGGACGCGGCAAGCTGGATCCGCCGCAGCCTGCGCAATGGCGCGCATATCGGCGCGGTGGCGGATGCGGCATTCTTCCTAGCCCGCGCCGGCCTGCTCGACGGCCATGCCTGCACCTTGCACTGGACCAGCCAGGCTGCCTTCACCGAGGCGTTCCCCAACATCGAGCTGCGGCGCGACCTCTATGTCATCGACCGCAAGCGTTTCACCTCGGCCGGCGGTGTTGGCAGTCTCGACATGATGCTGGAGATCATCACCCGCGATTACGGCGCCGAACTTGCCGCCGGTGTCGCCGAATGGTTCGTGCACAGCCAGCTGCGCTCCAGCGTCGACCGCAAGCTGATGCCGCTGCGCCTGCGCACCGGCGTCCAGAACGAGCTGGTTCTGTCGGCGATCGCCATCATGGAGGACGCGGTGGAGGAAAGGCTCGGCATGGCCGAGCTGACGGCGCGGCTCGGCGTGTCGTCCGACAAGCTGGAGCGCTCCTTCCGTTCCGAACTCGCCACCTCCCCCAACGGCTATTACCGGCGCCTGCGGCTGAAGCGCGCCGCCGATCTGCTGGCACATTCGACGCTCGCTGTGCGCGACGTGGCGCTGGCCTGCGGCTTTGCCTCGATGTCGAGCTTTGCGCGGGCGTTTCGCGAGGAGCATGGCCATCCGCCGAAACTGGCGCGGCGGCATTAGTTTTCGGCTGGCGTAATCTGTTGATGTTAGCGGGACATCGCCCCTCTCTGTCCTGCCGGACATCTCCCCCTCAAGGGGGGAGATTAGCTGCACTTCTGCTTTCGCCAATTTTCGACGTTGAAGAAAGAGCAGCGAAGAGGAAGCTGCCAATCTCCCCCCTTGAGGGGAGATGCCCGGCAGGGCAGAGAGGGGTGCTGCCCCACTGGCGTCTCTCATTAGCCCAGCGGCATTCCGCACAACAAATGCGGTTTTCCGCACAATGCTTTCATCCCTCCTGCGCCATGCTCGGCCTAGCAAAATCCACCCAAGGCCAGGCACCCATGAGCATCGTCGTTTTCGACCCCGACAGCACCGAGGACGTCGACTTCAAGGATCGCATGCGCCACCCCGCGGCGGCTGATCCCGCCGGCGGCATGTGGCTGTCGGACACCGAGCCATCCTTCATCGATGCGGATGCCTTGCGCAAAGGCCGGCTGGCCAAGCTTCGCGACTGGATGCGCGACGCCGGCTATGGCGGCGTCGTCTTGTTCGACCCCTACAACCAGCGCTATGCCACCGGCTCGCGCAACATGTTCGGCTATTTCCTGCGCAACTCGACCCGCTATTTCTTCATTCCGACCGAAGGGCCGATCGTGCTGTTCGAATATCCGCAGAGCTACCATGTCTCGATGGTGCTCGACACAATCGACGAGGCGCGTCCGTCCAAGCTGGTCTGGTCTTCGGTCTCGGGCCGCGACGACGAGACCGCCGGGCCGTTCGCCGACGAGATCACCGAATTGTTGAAGAAGCATGGCGGCGGCTCGATGAAGCTCGGGCTCGACCGCTGCAGCCATCTGCAGGCGCTGGCGCTGGAAAAGCGCGGCTGCGAGGTGCGGGATTGCCAGGGTGAGATTCTCGCGGTGCGCGCGGTCAAAACGCCCGAGGAGGTGAAATGCCTGCAGGTGTCGATGGCCGGCGCTGAAGCCGCTGTCTATGCGGTGCGCGAGGCGATCAAGCCCGGCGTCTCCGAAAACGACCTCTTCGCCATCATGTATGGCGAGGTGATCCGCCAGGGCGGCGAGTTCATCGAGACGCGGCTCTTGACCTCAGGCCAGCGCACCAATCCGTGGTTCAACGAGGCCAGCGGCAGAAAAATCCGGCCGGGTGAATTGCTGGCGCTCGATACCGATACGATCGGCTGCTACGGCTATTATTCCGATTTTTCGCGCACCTTCCGCTGCGGGCCGGGCAAGCCAACGCCCTACCAGAAGTCGCTCTACCGCATGGCGCATGACCAGGTTCAGCACAACATTTCGATCGTCACACCCGGCATGGCGTTTCGCGAGATCGCCGAGAAGGCGTGGAAAATCCCGGACCGTTTCGTCGACCAGCGCTACACCTCGGTCATGCACGGCGTTGGCATGCATGGCGAGACACCGTTCATCGCGCATGCCATGGATTACGAGACCTATGGCCGCGACGGCCATATCGTGCCAGGCATGGTGGTGAGCGTGGAAAGCTATATCGGCGAGAAGGGCGGCCGCGAAGGCGTCAAGCTGGAGGACGAGATCCTGATCACCGAGACGGGGACAGAGCTGCTGTCGCGCTTTCCTTACGAGGATGAGTTTCTGGAGAAGCAGGTTTGATGGTGGGTCCGCGCTCCTTGGCGATTGGCGCAGCCTCTGATTGCTTCGTCATCCTAGGGCGGAGCAAGGAGCGCAGCGACGCGGCGCAGACCCTAGGATCCATGCCGCGACTTCCGAGCGCTGCAGCGGTCAAAATTCTGCACCGTTGTGTTCCCTGGCCAACGTCACGGCATGGATCCTCGGGTCTGCGCGTCCGCTTCGCTCCCGCTCCGCCCGTGGATGACGAAGTCGCATGAAAACCCCCATCTCCATCAAACCCGGCACCGTGGCCGCTGTCTTCATCGACCTGCAAGAGGAGCACCGGCAGGACCCTCGCTACCTCGTCGACGGCTTTGCCGACATCCTCGCCAACGTCCAGCGCCTGCAGGCGGCGGCGCGGGAGAATAACGTGCCGCTTTATCATTGGGCCTACATCGTCGATCTCGACAAACAGGACCGGCCGTTTCATCCGCTCGACGCCGACGGCAAGTCGGCCTTTTCCGACAAGAGCGATCCGCTGACCGAGATCTGCCATGAGGTGGCGCCGGCCAAGGGCGAGGCGCTGCTGGTCAAGGCCGAGGCCAGCGCTTTTCGCAGCGGCCCGGCCGCTGAGCAGCTCAAGGCTTCGGGCATCGAATGGCTGGTCGTTGCCGGCGTGTGGACCGAGGCCTGCATCGACGCCACGGTAAAAGACGCCGTGGGCAAGGGATTTCACGTGCTGCTGGTGAAAGATGCCTGCGGCAGCGGCAGCGCGGCCATGCACCAGACCGGCATTCTCAACCTTGCCAACCGGCTCTATGGCGGCGCGGTCACCGACGCGGACGGCGCTTGCCGGCTGCTGGCGGGTGAGACGGTCACCGTCTGGCAAATCGAAGGCTCCGTACCGCTGCGTTTCAGTTTCGACAACGCGGCCCAGCTTTACGCGGATCTATGACAAGGCAGCGCGGCAAATACGAAACCCGGCTCGATCCTGACATTTGGGCCTATATCGATGCGGTGAACGCCTGGTATCCGCCCGAAATCATCGGCCTGCCGATCGAAAAACAGCGCGAAATCTATGACCGGATGTGCCGCGCCTTCCACCGGGGCCGCCCGCCAGGGGTCAAGGCCAGCGACGGCCTGGTTGCCGCTTCCGGCCACGGCATCCCGATCCGCCACTACCAGTTTGCCGGCAAGGCGGCGCGGGCCATGGTGCTGTACTTCCACGGCGGCGGTTTCATCCTCGGCGGGCTCGACAGCCATGACGACATCTGCGCCGAGCTCTGCGCCGGCACCGGGTTCGACATCGTGTCGGTCGACTACCGGCTGGCGCCCGAACATGTCCACCCCGCCGCCTTCGACGATGCGCTGGCCGCCTTTGAATGGGCGGCGGCGACATCAGCCCTGCCGCTGGTCCTGTGCGGCGAGAGCGCCGGCGGCAACCTGGCGGCGGCGCTGGCGCAGGCGACGCGGCGCCATATCAGGGCTGCGATCGGCCAGGTGCTGATCTATCCCGGCCTCGGCGGCGATGAGAGCAAGGGTTCCTATATCGAGCATGCCGAGGCGCCGCTGCTGTCGGTGGGAGATATTGCCTTCTACCGCGACGTCCGCTCGGCCAAACGGCAATCGCCCGATGATCCGACCTTTTCGCCACTGCGCGACGGCGATTTTTCCGACCTCCCGCCGACGGTGATCATATCAGCCGAGTGCGACCCGCTGTCATCCGATGGCGAGACCTATCGCGACCGCATTGCTGCTGCCAGTGGCAAAGCCTGGTGGCATGAGGAGCCCCGTCTCGTGCACAGCTTCCTGCGCGCCCGCACCACGGTGCCCGCCGCGGCGGAAGCTTTTGCGCGCATCATCGCGGCGGTAGCCGCGCTGGGCCGGGGCGAGTGGCCGTATTGAGGGCTGCGCTACGACGACGCTTCGGATCAACCGGCTTTCAGCCACAGCGCCTTTTCGCCGAGCGTGGCGACCATGGCGGCATGCGCGGCGCGCTCCGCTTCGGTCAGGCGCGGCAGCAACGGCGCCGGGCGTTGGGCGACGATGATTTCGATGTGCCTGACATTGTCGCCCTGCGCCGGCGCGGTGGCGCTGTCGAGGATAAGAGCCGCCTGCTTGCCGCCGATCAGCTCGATATAGACCTCGGCCAGCAGTTCGGAATCGAGCAACGCGCCGTGCTTGGTGCGCTTGGTGTTGTCGATGCCGTAGCGCCGGCACAGCGCGTCGAGCGAATTGGGGCCCATCGGGTGCTTGCGCCGCGCCAGCGCCAGCGTGTCGACGACGAGGCCGGGATCGACATTGGGATGGCCGAGCCGGCCGAACTCGACATTGAGGAAGCCGATATCGAAGGTCGCGTTATGCGCGACCAGCTTGGCGCCGTCGGTGAAGTCGAGCCACGCCTGCGCGATGTCGGCAAAGGTCGGCTTGCCCTCAAGATCCGCCGCGCTGATGCCGTGCACGGCCTGCGCCTCGGCATGGATCGCGCGCCCTTGCGGGTTGATATAGTGGTGGAACGTCCTGCCCGTCGGGAAACGATTGACCAGCTCGACGCCGCCCAGCTCGATCACGCGGTCGTCGCGCGAATCAAGGCCGGTGGTTTCCGTATCGAAGATGATCTCACGCATCGAATCAGGTGCTCCTGGGGGCAGAATCACGAGACCGGAACAAAATGGCAATGGGCAATGCTGACACAGTGGCGTCAGTAACCGGCTTCGCCGGACTTATCCCCGGAGTTCCGCGATGATCGCATCAACGGCAGCACGCGCAACATCCAGCCCCTGGCCCGTATCGATGACGAAATCCGCCAACCTGCGCTTCTCCTCATCCGGCACCTGCTTGGCCAGGATCGCCGCCAGTTTTTCCTCGGTCATGCCAGGCCGGGCCAGCACGCGCTGGCGCTGGATATCGGCCGGAGCGGTGACAACGACCACCTTGTCGACGCGGCCACGACCGCCGGTTTCGAACAGCAGCGGAATGTCGAGCACGGCGATCGATTCGCCGGCGGTACGATACTTGGCCAGGAAGGCTTCCGCGTCGGCGCGCACCAGCGGATGGATGATGGCTTCCAGCTTTTTCAACGCGGCGGTGTCGCCAAGCACACGAGTGCCGAGTTTTGCCCGATCGACCACGCCGGCGACAGTCGTCCCGGGAAACGCCGCCTCAACCAGAGGCGCCGCCTTGCCGGCGTAGAGGCGATGCACGGCCTCGTCGGAATCATGGACCGGCACGCCGGCCTCGGCAAACATCTTTGCCGTTGTCGACTTGCCCATGCCGATCGAGCCGGTGAGACCGAGCACGATCATGGTTTCGGCACCAGATCGGCAACGATGATCGCGCGCAGCTCAGCCGTAACCTGCGGCCTGACGCCGAACCAATGTTCGAAGCCCGGTACGGCCTGGTTGAGCAGCATGCCGAGGCCGTCGACCGTCTTCAGCCCCCTGGCGCGCGCGGCGGCGAGCAATGGGGTTTCGAGCGGTACATAGACAAGGTCGGTGACGACGGCGTGGTCGGGCAGCAGGGCCGGATCGGCCGGGAGGCCTTCATTACCGACCATGCCGAGCGCGGTGGTGTTGACCAGCAGCCCGGCGTCGGTCAACAGTTCGCCGGTCGCCGCCGTGCCATGCGCCGAAACGCCGGCGCCGAAACGATCGCGCAATTCCTGCGCCCGGGCGAGCGTGCGGTTGACGATGCGGATGTCGGCGACACCGCGTTGCTTCAGCGCCTGGATGACGGCGCGCGACGCGCCGCCGGCGCCGAGCACGACCGCGGGTCCGGTGCTCGCCCAGCCCGGCGCATAGTCATCGAGATTGGCGGCAAAGCCGTGGCCATCGGTGTTGCCGCCCCACAGGACGCCGTCCTCGAACCACAGCGTGTTGACGGCGCCGATTTCCTCTGCGGCCTGGTCGCGGCGTTGGACAAGAGCGAAGGCGGCTTCCTTGTGCGGAATGGTGACGTTGCCGCCCTGAAAGCCGTTTGCCTGCAATGTGCCGATGAATTCGGCAAAGTCCTGCGGCGCCACATCGATCGCCTCATAGCTGCCGTCGATGCCATGCTTTGCCAGCCAATGGCCATGGATCTTCGGCGAGCGCGAATGCTTGATCGGATGGCCGGTGACGAAAGCTTTCTTCGACATCTCAGCCATCGATGGCTCCCAGCGTGCGCAGTTCGGCCAGCAGCGGCAAAAGCGGCAGGCCGACGATGGTGAAATGGTCGCCTTCGATCTTGTCGAACAGCTGAATGCCTTCACCTTCGATCTGGTAGGCGCCGACGCTGGTCAGCACCTTGGCGCCGACACGGGCGAGATGACGGCCGATAAAGCCGGGCTCGAGCTTGCGCATGGTCATCGAGGCGATGCCGACATGGCGCCACAACACCTGGCCGTCGCGCACCAGCACCGCGGCGCTGTTGAGCTGATGGGTCTTGCCCGACAGCGCCAGCAGATGGCGGCGCGCACCCTCCATGTCGGCCGGCTTGTGGAACACTTCGTCTCCGAGCGACAAAGTCTGGTCGCAACCGAGCACCAGGGCGCCTGGCCGGCGCTCGCTCACCTCCGTGGCCTTGGCCTCAGCCAGCACCAGGGCGACATCCTCAGGCGAAACACCGCTGTGCTGCAACGGCGCCTCGAGCGCGCGCTCGTCGACTTCGGCCGGCACCGCATCGACGTCGATGCCGGCATTGAGGAGCATCGCCTTGCGGAAGGGACTGCCGGAGGCGAGGATGATTTTTTCGGTCATGATTTTTTTCGCCCGGTTTCCTGGCGCCAACTAGGGTGTTGAGATTCAGGTCAGGCCGCGCCGAAAATGGTGGCTTCCGAGAACCGGAGCGGAGCGTACTTTTCGTACGTAAGCACCGGAAGCGCAGGAAGCCGTCGTTTGCAGGCCGGCCTCACCTGAATATCAACGCCCTAGCGCGTCTTCCCCCTCAGGGCAACAATGGCCGCCGCCGTTTCCTCTATCGAGCGGCGGCTGACGTCGATCATCGGCCAGCCATGGCGGGTGCAGATCTGGCGGGCGTAGGCGAGTTCCTCGGTGATGGAAGCGCGGTCGACATAGTCGGTCGCTTCATAAGAACTGCTGTTGCCAAGAATGCGGTTCTGCCGGACATGCGAGATGCGTTCGGCGGTGGCGATCAGCCCGACGATCAGGGGCGTCTTGGCGGCAACCAGGCTCTCCGGCACCGGCACGCCGAGCACGATCGGGATGTTGGCGGTCTTGATGCCGCGGTTGGCGAGATAGATGCTGGTCGGCGTCTTCGACGTCCGCGAGATGCCGATCAGCACGACATCGGCATCGTCCATGTTGAGCGGCAGCTGGCCATCATCATGGTCCATGGTGAAGTTGAGCGCATCGATGCGGCGGAAATATTCGGCGTCGAGAACATGCTGGGCGCCGACGCGGCGGCCGGCCGGCGTGCCGAGATAGGACTGGAAGACGGTGAGCACCGGCTCCAGCACCGACACGCAGGGCAAGCCCATTGTGGCGCAGCGCTCGTCGATGCCGCGCGCCAGCTTCTGGTCGACGACCGTGTAGAGGATGATGCCCGGCTCCTCCTCGATGTCCTCGAACACTTTGGCCACCTGCTTTTCGGTGCGGATGAGCGGGTAGATGTGTTCGATGGCGCGCGCATCCTTATATTGCGCCGAAGCCGCGCGGCCGGCGGCGAGCAGCGTTTCGCCGGTCGCGTCGGAAATCAGGTGCAGGTGAAAGAAGCTCTGGGGTTTGTTCACAGGGTTCACCTGGGGGCTGTGGGTGGGTGTGGATAAACCGGGATAGAAAGAGGGGCCGGTCGGGAGCGACTGTATCAGATGGCGGTTTGTCCACAATTCGCTGTGCTGTCAGCTTCGTCGGGTGGCTGGGGACAAGTCTGGGGACCGGTATTTTTGCCCTGCTTCTATCCACAGGGCTTACTTTTCCCGGGGCGTCCTAACGCTTTGACTCTGGTAGCGGATTCCAAACTATCCCCAGAACCCTACATCCGGGAGAAAGAAACGCGCGACAATATGCTTGCTGGTGTTTTTCGGGGCAAAGCGGGACAGGTGACAACCACCACAACCAACAGACTCTTAGAATCAGAAGAATCTTAGATATAAGAATCTTTAAGATTATAGGGAGGCTGGGAGAGGCGAGATCGATGCCCAAAAGCCGGATCATGCTGGACGTCTTGAAAGGCGAAGCGGTGTTTCCGCCTCCGCTCTGGATGATGCGCCAAGCCGGGCGTTATCTGCCGGAGTATCGTGAGACGCGCAGGCGCGCCGGTTCGTTCCTCGACCTCTGCTATGATCCCGACCTTGCTGTGGAAGTGACGATGCAGCCGATCGAGCGCTTTGGCTTCGATGCCTCGATCCTGTTCTCCGACATCCTTGTCGTTCCGCATGCGCTTGGCCGCGATGTGCGCTTCGAAGAGGGGAGAGGGCCATTGCTGACACCGATCTCAGCGCCGGAGATTCTGGCTCTGGAAAGCGATGTGTTTCACGTGAATCTCGAACCTGTCTATGAGACGGTTCGCCGATTGCGCGCCAAACTGCCTGAGGAGACGACCCTGATCGGCTTCTGCGGCGCCCCATGGACGGTGGCGACCTACATGATCGCCGGCCATGGCACACCCGACCAGGCGCCGGCGCGGCTGTTTGCCTATCGCGAGCCGGCGGCGTTTCAACATCTGCTGAAAGTGCTCGCCGATTATTCAGCCGCCTATCTCATTCGTCAGATCGAAGCGGGCGCGGATGTGGTGCAGATTTTTGATTCGTGGTCAGGCGTGCTCGACGACGCGTCTTTTGAGCAGTTCTGCGTGCAGCCTGTCGCGGAGATCGTGAAACAGGTTCGGGCCGTTCATCCCAAGGTTCCGATCATCGGTTTCCCCAAGGGCGCGGGCGCGCGCTACCACACCTATCGCCAGAAGACCGGTGTGACGGCTCTGGGGATCGACTGGACGGTGCCCCTGGACGCAGCAAAGACATTGCAGCGCTCGGGTGCGGTCCAGGGCAATCTCGATCCCTTGCGCCTCGTGGCTGGCGGCAACGCGCTGTCAGACGGCGTCGAGGCGATCCTGAAAGCGCTGGGAGATGCGCCGCTGATCTTCAATCTCGGCCACGGCATCACGCCGGAGACGCCGATCGCCCATGTCGAGGCGATGGTGAAACAGGTTCGGAGCGCGACACGCTGATGGCTTCTTCAAACAACGCCGGCAACACCAGCAACAGCACCGGCCAGGCGATGATGCGGATGACCGTCGGTATCGGTGTGCTGGTGGTTCTCACCGCGCTTCTGTTTTTCTTCGCTCCGGAGAGTTTCTATCCCTGGGCGAAGGCGATCCATATCCTCGCCGTCATCTCCTGGATGGCCGGCATGCTCTATCTGCCTCGCCTGTTCGTCTATCATGTCGATGCCGAGAAAGGCTCGGTGCAGTCGGAGACCTTCAAGGTGATGGAGCGGCGCCTGCTGCGCGGCATCATCAACCCGGCGATGATCGTGACCTGGGTGTTCGGCCTGTGGCTCGCCTGGAAAGTGTTTGGATTCCAGGGCGGATGGCTGCACGCCAAGATCGGCCTGGTGCTTCTGTTGTCGGGCGTTCATGGCTATCTGGCTGGCGCGGTGCGCAAATTCGCCGAGGACCGCAATGAAAAACCGGCAAGGCACTGGCGGATCGTCAATGAGATCCCCACATTGCTGATGATCGCCATCGTGATCCTGGTTGTCGTCAAGCCGTTCTGAGCCTTTATCGGTCTCACAAAACGCGGCTTGCTCTTTCACCCGACCGACGATAAAAGACGGGTCTTCCTTCCCGTCATGCGCCGCCCCTCATTGCTTTCGGCCGCGCCCGGCATTTGTCGCATCCCGTCGATATCCTCCCAAAGCCTGTCCAGACTCCATCTATTCAAGGTCCGTTTATGCAAGAAATGAAACTCGCCGAGTTCAAGAACAAGAAACCGCCAGAGCTGATCGCTTATGCCGAATCGCTCGAGGTCGAGAACGCCAGCGTCATGCGCAAGCAGGAGCTGATGTTCGCGATCCTGAAGAAACTGGCCGCCCAGGACGTCGAGATCATCGGCGACGGTGTGGTCGAAGTGCTCCAGGACGGGTTCGGCTTCCTGCGCTCGGCCAATGCCAACTACCTGCCAGGTCCCGACGACATCTATATTTCGCCATCGCAGATCCGGCGCTTCTCATTGAAGACCGGCGATACGGTCGAAGGGCCGATCCGCAGCCCGAAAGAGGGCGAGCGCTATTTCGCGCTGCTCAAGGTCAACACGATCAATTTCGACGATCCCGAAAAGATCCGTCACAAGATCCACTTCGACAATCTGACGCCGCTCTATCCGACGTCGCGGCTGAAGATGGAAATGGAGGTTCCGACCTCCAAGGATATTTCGGCCCGCGTCATTGACCTGGTGGCGCCGCTCGGCAAGGGCCAGCGCGCCCTGATCGTCGCGCAGCCGCGTACGGGTAAAACCGTGCTGCTGCAGAACATCGCCCACTCCATCACCACCAACCATCCCGAATGCTATCTGATCGTGCTGCTGATCGATGAGCGTCCCGAAGAAGTGACCGACATGCAGCGTTCGGTGAAGGGCGAGGTTGTCTCCTCGACCTTCGACGAACCGGCGGTGCGCCACGTGCAAGTCGCCGAAATGGTCATCGAGAAGGCCAAGCGCCTGGTCGAACATGGCCGCGACGTGGTCATCCTGCTCGATTCCATCACCCGTCTCGGCCGTGCCTACAACACCGTGGTGCCGTCATCCGGCAAGGTGCTGACCGGCGGTGTCGACGCCAACGCTTTGCAGCGGCCGAAGCGCTTCTTCGGTGCCGCCCGTAACATCGAGGAGGGCGGCTCGCTGACCATCATTGCCACCGCGCTGATCGATACCGGCAGCCGCATGGACGAAGTCATCTTCGAAGAGTTCAAGGGCACCGGCAATTCGGAAATCGTGCTCGACCGCAAGGTCGCCGACAAGCGCATCTATCCGGCCATGGACATCTTGAAATCTGGCACCCGCAAGGAAGACTTGCTGGTCGCGCGTTCCGACCTGCAGAAGATCTTCGTGCTGCGCCGCATCCTGGCGCCGATGGGAACGACCGATGCGATCGAGTTCCTCATCGACAAGCTCAAGCAGACCAAGACCAACGCCGACTTCTTCGATTCGATGAATACGTAAAATCTGGGAACACGTAAAATCTGGCCGAATTTTCGGCCGGCATTGAACCCCGTTCCGGGAAACCGGAACGGGGTTTTTCATTGCGGAGGAGGAAGTCGCTTTTCCGCTAGGGATTGGCCATGGCCGGCAGCGGAAACCTGCGGCTTCGTGCGATTGATCTTGCTTCGAACCCCGGAAGAGGCCGCATGGAGAAGACTGTCCCGACCCTGATCGGCTTTTCGGCGATCCTGACCTGGTCGTTTCTGGCACTGCTTTCAACGGCTGCCGGCCCGATACCGCCCTTTCAGCTGGCCGCCATGACGTTTTTCTTGGGATCGCTGGTCGGCGCGAGCAGCTGGATTTTCCGCCCGGGCGCGATCCGGTCGCTGCGCCAGCCCTGGAAAGTCTGGGCGACCGGCGTTGCAGGCCTGTGCATCTATCACTGCGCGTACTTCTTCGCGATCCAGTCGGCGCCGCCGGTCGAGGTCAGCCTGATCGCCTATCTCTGGCCGTTGCTGATCGTCGTCTTCGCCACCTTCCTGCCCGGTGAAAGGCTGAGGCTTCACCATGTCATCGGTGTCGTCCTCGGTCTTGCCGGCGCTATCGTCGTCATTACCAAGGGCGGCACGATCGGCCTCGCCAACGGCGTGATGAAGGGCCACGTCATCGCGCTGTTCTGTGCATTCATCTGGGCCGGTTATTCCGTGCTGTCGCGCCGTTTTGGCCAGGTGCCGACCGACGTCGTGGCCGGTTATTGCTTCATCACCGCGGTTGTCGCGTTCGCGCTGCATCTGGCGCTTGAAGCCACGGTCTGGCCGCAGACGGCGACGCAATGGAGCGCGATCGTGGTGCTGGGTGCGATCCCTCTCGGTGCCGGTTTCTATGCCTGGGACTATGGCTGCAAGCACGGAGACATCATGATCCTCGGCGCCTTGTCCTACGCCGCGCCACTGTTTTCGGTGATCGTGCTGCTGCTGGCCGGATTTGGCGTGTTCCACTGGTCCGTGGCGCTGGCCTGCGTGCTGATCACGATCGGCGCTGTGATCGCGGCCAAGGATCTGTTGTTCAAGCCACGGCAAGTGGAGGCTCTGGCGGACAAGCTATGATGCTACGGACGGCGCAGAAGCCGGTCGAGCTCGTCCGGATCGGTCACGACAGGGAGGCAGACCTGACCTGTACAAAGCCAGGCACCCATTTTGCCGGTTGGTGGCAAAATTCCTCCGGGCAGCAAGGGTCGATTCGTCTCCGAACCGACTGCGACGACAATGTCTACACGGCGCGGATCAGGGTTTCGATTCGCAACCGGAACAAGCTTGGGATCAACCAGATCGTCGATCAGCACCAGTTTCAACGGCTCGATCGCCAGGGCGCAGGCATTGACGATGCCGGCCTGGCCATAGGCCTGGTGCGCCGCGCGACCGGCTGCATGCTCGGCGACCTGCCAGGCGCGCTCCTGAAGGTCGAGATCGCCGGTGATGGAAGCGAGCCGCACCAGCGCCTCGATGATCTGGCTGGTGGCCGATGGAATGGCTTCATCGACATCGCCCCTGATGCGGATCGGCACGTCGGTGCTGTCGGAAGCGGTGAGATAATAGCCCGTGCCCGCCGCATCGGCATGCCAATGGTCGAGCTGTTTGATGAATTGCTTCGCCTGGTCGATATAGGTCCAATCGCCTGACGCTTCGAACAGCGAGATCGCGGCATTGGCCATGGCGGCGTAGTCGCTGGACAGTGCGGGAAACAGTTTCCTGGCGCCGAGCATGGAATGTGGCAAACGACCCTCTCGGCTGGCGGCGCTGATATGGGCGAACGCCTTTGCCGCGGCCTCGATCCAGTCTCGCCGCGCCAGCGAGCGGCCGGCCTCGGCTAGTGCTGCGATCATCAGGCCGTTCCAGTCGCTGAGGGTCTTTGCATCGAGACCCGGCCTGACCCGTTCTTCGCGGACGGCGAGAAGCCTAGCTTTGAGAGGATTGAGTTTTTCGCGATCGATTACACTTTGCGCCTGCTGCGACCGGGTTTGATGGACAACCGGCTTGCCCTCCCAGCCATGTGGGCTGGATAGTGTGAAGTGTTTGAAAAACAAAGCTGAATCGCCGCCGAGGACGGTCTCTACCTCTTCCTTGGTCCAGGTGTAGAAAAGCCCTTCCTCGCCATCGCTATCGGCGTCGAGGCTGGCAGCGAAGGCACCGCCATCGACGCGCATTTCGCGCAGCAGCCAGGCGATTGTCTCTTCGATTCGTATCCGGAACAAATCATTGCCGCTGGCCGAGAAAGCCCAATTGCAGAAGCGGATCAGCGCCGCATTGTCGTAGAGCATCTTCTCGAAATGCGGCACCAGCCATTCGGCATCGGTCGAGTAGCGGCTGAGCCCACCGCCAATGTGATCATAGATGCCACCGGCGAGCATCTGTTCCAGGCTGACAAGCACATCGTCGCGGTGGGCGGCGTTGCCGTCGCGCAACCAGGACAACCAGAGGGCCAGCATGAACGGGGCGTTCGGGAATTTGGGTGCGCCACGCAGGCCGCCGAGATCGCGGTCGATCATGCCGTCGATGCGGCCGGCGAGGTCGGTGAGCGTGCCGCGGTCAAGGCTCTCCTTGGCGTGTGTGCCGGAGAGACGGGCCTCGACATGCGAGGTCAGGCCATCGGCGCTCTGATGCAGGCTCGCCCGCTTTTCCCGCCACGCTTTGTCGACCGCTTCCATCACCTGGATGAAACCCGGGCGGCCATAGCGCGGCTCGCGCGGAAAATAGGTGCCGCCCCAGAATGGCTTGCCATCCGGGGTCAGGAACATGGTCAGCGGCCAGCCGCCTTGCTCGCCCATCGATGACAAGGCGGCCATATAGATCTGGTCGATGTCGGGACGCTCCTCGCGGTCGACCTTGATATTGACGAACAGACGGTTCATGACGGCGGCGACGCCGTCATTCTCGAAGCTTTCATGCGCCATGACATGGCACCAGTGGCAGGCGGCATAGCCGACGGAGAGCAGGATCGGCCTGTCCAGGGCCTTTGCTTCGTCGAGCGACGCCGGCGACCAGGCCCGCCAGTGCACGGGATTGCCGCTGTGCTGCTGCAAATAGGGGCTGGCTTCTTCAGCAAGCAGGTTTTGCGCGGGCAGCGTCACGATGGGCAAACTCGGGTTGTTTCGAAGGCGCGACGCTAGGGCGGTTCGACAGAGCGGGCAAATGATTTCAGGTGATTCCATCGTAGCGCTGTCGAGCGGCCGGCTTCCGGCCGGCGTTGCCGTGCTGCGTATTTCTGGCCCCCAGACTCGATTCGTTGTCGAAACGATTGCCGGAGGCATGGTTAAGGACCGAGTTGCGGTCCTGCGCAAGTTCCGAGCGCCTGATGGAACCGTGCTCGACAGCGGTCTGGTACTCGTCTTTTCGGGCCCGGCCAGCTTTACCGGCGAGGATGTCGCTGAATTCCACGTCCATGGCGGACGCGCTGTGGTGGCCAGGATGCTGGAAACGATTGCTGGGTTTGACGGCGTCAGGCACGCCGAGCCGGGCGAATTTACGCGCCGCGCCTTTCTCAATGGCAAACTCGACCTGGTTGAGACCGAGGCGCTGGCCGATCTGGTCAATTCCGAAACCGAGGCGCAGCGGCGCTTCGCCATTCAGAATGCTGAAGGTGTCCAGAGCAAGCTATATATGAGCTGGCGTCGGCGGTTGATCCATGCGCGCGCGATGATCGAAGCCGAGATCGACTTTGCCGATGAGGATGATGTGCCCGGTTCCGTTTCGGATACGGTCTGGTCCGATATCAGGGCGATGATCGGTGAGATCGACCATCATGTCGCCGGATTCCACGCCGCCGAGATCATCCGCGATGGATTCGAGGTCGTCATTTTGGGTGCGCCGAATGCCGGCAAGTCGAGTCTGTTCAATGCCCTGGCGCGCCGCGATGCAGCTATTGTAACGGATGAACCCGGCACGACACGGGATCTGCTCGAGGTCGTGTTGGATCTCCAGGGATTGCGTATCAGGCTGACGGACACCGCCGGCCTGCGCGAGGCGCCGGGCAAGGTCGAGGCGATCGGCATCGAGAAGGCCAGGGCGAAGGCTGACCGCGCCGATCTTTTGCTGCTGCTGGAAGACATTTCATCCCCACGGCACGTCGGTCCAGTCCCAACGGCGCCTCTGTTGCGCGTCGGCACCAAGGTTGACCTGCTGGATGAGAAGGCGGCTTGGGGTGCCGCCGGTCGCTATGACCTTGTCATTTCAGCTCTTAACGGGACGGGTGTGGAAGCGCTATTGGCGGAGATCGGCCGTCGCGCGGCAGATGCGGCCGGGGATATAGGAGATGTTCTGCCTTCGCGCCTGCGCCATGTCGAGTTGCTCAACGATGCGAATCGTCACCTTGTTCTCGCGATGGATGGCCACGCTACTGGGCAGGAACTGCGCGCCGAGGAGTTGCGGCTCGCGGCGGACCGCCTGGGCAGGATCGTCGGCGCGATCGATGTCGAGGATATGCTGGACGTGATCTTCGGGCAGTTCTGTATCGGCAAATGACTCACGTGAAACAATCACTTGGCCGAACAGCGATGGTGCTGGATGCTACGACACTCCTATCTGGCGGAGACATCAGACGAAGTTGAATGACGCATTCGCCAGCCGTGACTCACGTGAAACAACCGCAACGGCGTGACTCACGTGAAACATCGCGACGTGAGGCTCACAAGCTGTTTCACGTGAAACTTGCAGCGAAGTTTTCTTGACAGGTTCGCCCCGTGGGGACATGTGTCCCTCAATCTTTCGAGTCCAGGACATTAGGAAATGACCGATCACTATGATGTGGTTGTGGTGGGCGGCGGCCATGCGGGTTGCGAGGCGGCCAGCGCTGCCGCGCGCGCCGGTGCCAAAACCGCGCTGGTGACGCTGCGCTTCGATACGATCGGCGTGATGTCGTGCAATCCTGCGATCGGCGGACTAGGCAAGGGCCATCTGGTCCGCGAAATCGATGCCATGGACGGTCTGATGGGCCGCGTGGCGGATGCCGCCGGCATCCAGTTCCGCTTGCTCAATCGTCGCAAGGGCCCAGCCGTGCGCGGGCCTCGCACACAGGCCGACAGGAAGTTGTACCGCCTGGCCATGCAGGAAGCGATTCGGCAGCAGAACGATCTCGACGTGGTCGAGGGGGAGGTCCTGGATGTCGAGATCAACGAAGGACGGATCGCCGCTGTTCTCCTGGCAGACGGAAGGCGGCTTGTCTGTGGCGCCGTCGTGCTCACGACCGGGACTTTCCTGCGCGGCCTTATTCATATTGGCGAAAAGAAGATCGTCGCCGGCCGCATGAACGAGCAAGCAAGCCTTGGGCTGTCGGCGACTATGAGCCGCGCGGGCTTCAAGCTTGGTCGGCTGAAGACGGGCACGCCGCCGCGGTTGGACGGAAAGACCATCGACTGGCAATCGCTCCAAAGCCAGGCAGCGGATGAGGATCCCGTGCCGTTTTCGCTGATGACCGACCGCATCGAGACGCCGCAAATCGAGTGCGGCATTACCCGCACGACGACGGCCACGCATGAGCTGATCCGCGCCAATCTTGGCCGCTCCGCCATGTATTCCGGCTCGATCGAAGGCGTCGGACCGCGCTATTGCCCGTCGATCGAAGACAAGATCGTCAAGTTCGGTGACCGCGACGGCCACCAGATTTTTCTGGAGCCGGAAGGGCTCGACGACGACACGGTCTACCCCAACGGGATTTCGACCTCGCTACCGGAGGATGTGCAGCTCGACATCTTGAAGACCATTCCCGGTCTTGAGCGTGCGATCATGCTGCAGCCCGGCTATGCCATTGAATATGATCATGTCGATCCGCGCGAACTGCATCAGACGCTTGAGACAAAACGCGTCGGTGGGCTTTTCCTTGCTGGGCAGATCAACGGCACGACCGGCTATGAGGAAGCCGCCGGCCAAGGCCTGCTCGCCGGCCTCAATGCGGCGCGGCGCGCGTCAGGCGACGAGCAGATCGTGCTTAGCCGCACCGAGGCCTATATCGGCGTGATGGTCGATGATCTGACCAGCCGGGGCATCAGCGAGCCCTACCGCATGTTCACGTCTCGCGCTGAATTCCGGCTGTCGCTGCGTGCCGACAATGCGGATGAGCGGCTGACGCCCTTGGCGGCAGGGCTGGGGATCGCCTCGGCGCAGCGGATGCGGCGCTATGGCGATGTCATGCAACATATCGATGAGGCACGGGAGCTGGCGAAGTCGCTGACGATGACGCCCAATGAGGCTGCGCGACATGGGCTGGAGATCAACAGGGATGGTGTGCGCCGGTCCGGCTATGAGTTGCTGACCTATCCCGACGTCGATGTGGCCTGGCTGGCCAAGATTGATCCGAGATTTGCGGCGATTGACGCCAAGACTGCGGAACGTCTCGAAACGGAAGCGAAATATTCGGTCTATCTTGATCGCCAGAAGAGCGATGTCGCACAGATCCGGCATGAGGAAAGCCGGCTGATCCCTGAGGCGGTCGATTTTGCCGGTGTGCCCGGCCTGTCCAATGAATTGAAGCAGAAGATGCAGGTACGGCGGCCGCGCTCGATCGCTGATGCGCAGCGCATGGAGGGCATGACGCCGGCGGCGCTGGCGATCATTGTCGCGCATGTCCGTCATAGCGAGACTGCACAACGCAGGGAGAGCGCACAGAGGGACGTTGCGTGAGGTCTTTCTCCCTGTCGAGCCTGGAGGACGCGGCCGGTCCGGTTTCACGTGAAACATTCGATCGTCTGGTGGCGTTCGAGGCGATGTTCCAGAAATGGAACCGGAGCATCAATCTGGTGGCGCAGTCGACTGCAGGCGATGTCTGGCAGCGCCACATACTGGACAGCGCGCAACTCGCGCGAATCGAACCCAAAGCCACACGCTGGGTCGACATAGGGTCAGGCGGCGGGTTTCCCGGTCTGGTGATGGCGTTTCTGCTTCGCGAGCGCCACGGGGCCAGCATCGACCTGGTGGAAAGCAACCGTAAAAAAGCGTCGTTCCTGCAGACTGTCATCGGCCAGTTCAACCTGCCGGCGCGGGTCGTGGCGCGCCGTATCGAAGACAGCCATGCGCTTGTTTCAGCACCGCAAATCGTCACGGCGCGGGCTCTGGCCTCGCTGTCGACCTTACTCGACCTGTCGGCGCCCTGGCTGACGTCGGGCGCGCGCGGGCTGTTCCACAAAGGCCGGGATTATCGCGCGGAAGTGCAAGAAAGCGTTAACCGATGGACCTTCGATCTGGTAGAACATCCCAGTGTGACCGACCCCCATGGCGTCATCCTCGAACTGTCTGACCTGCGACCTGTCTGATCTCGACTTGTCGGCTATCTGGCGACCCAAAAATGAATTTCTGGCATAGACCCATGATAAAAAACGGCCCCCGAATCATCACCGTAGCCAACCAGAAGGGCGGTGTCGGCAAGACGACCACGGCCATCAATCTGGCCACCGCGCTCGCCGCAATCGGCGAAAAGGTGCTGATCGTCGATCTCGATCCGCAAGGCAACGCCAGCACCGGTCTCGGCATCGACCGCAAGGACCGGACGGTCTCGTCCTACGATGTGCTGACCGGCGAGCTGGATCTGGAAGCCGCGGCCATCCCGACAGCGGTGCCTGGTCTGTCGATCGTGCCGTCGACGCTCGACCTGCTCGGCATCGAGATGGAGATCGCCTCGGCGCCGGACCGGGTGCTCAAGCTGCGCAATGCGCTGCGTGCCGCGACCGAGCGTGGGGCGCCCTTCAATTATGTGCTGATCGATTGCCCGCCTTCGCTCAACCTTTTGACTTTGAATTCAATGGCCGCAGCTGATTCTGTTCTTGTGCCGCTGCAATGCGAGTTCTTTGCGCTGGAAGGCCTCAGCCAGTTGCTGGAAACGGTCGAGCAGGTTCGTCGCTCGATCAATCCGGATCTGATTATCCAGGGCATCGTGCTGACCATGTATGACGGCCGCAACAATCTCGCCAACCAGGTTGTGCAGGATGTCCGGGCGCATATGGGCGACAAGGTCTACGAAACCATCATTCCGCGCAATGTGCGGGTGTCGGAGGCTCCGTCCTACGGCAAGCCGGCGATCCTTTACGATCTGAAGTGCTCGGGCAGCCAGGCCTATCTGCAACTGGCCTCGGAAGTGATCCGCCGCGAGCGTAAATTGCGCGCCGCTTGATTAGATCGGATGCATAATTAACAGCCGATTCGATACCGAAACAATCTTGAGACTTTGGAATAGACATGAGCGAAGACCTTTCAAGAAAAAGACTGGGCCGTGGACTGGCCGCCCTTATCGGCGAAATCGATCGCCCGGTGGCACCGGAAAAGCCCGGCATGAGCGCCGACGGCAAGGTGCCGATCGAATTCCTCAGCCCCAATCCAAAAAATCCGCGCCGCCACTTTGGCGATGCCGAATTGACAGACCTCGCGCAGTCGATCCGCGAACATGGCGTCGTCCAGCCGGTAGTGGCCCGGTCGTCGCCGACGCAGGCGGGCCGCTACGAGATCATCGCCGGCGAGCGGCGCTGGCGGGCGGCGCAGCGCGCCGGGCTGACCGAGATTCCGGTCATCATCCGCGAGGTCAACGACCGCACCGCGCTCGAACTGGCGATCATCGAAAATGTCCAGCGCACCGATCTCAACGCGGTCGAGGAAGCGCTGGGTTACCAGCAATTGATCGACGAGCACGGCTATACCCAGGCCGATCTCGGCAACGTCATTGGCAAGAGCCGCAGCCACGTCGCCAACACGCTCAGGCTGCTGAAGCTGCCGGATGTGATCCGCGACATGCTGGTCGACGGCGCGTTGTCGGCGGGTCATGCCCGCACGCTGGTGACGGCGGAGGATCCGGCCGGCCTTGCCAAGCGTATCGTCGAAGAGGGTCTCTCGGTGCGCCAGGCTGAAGCACTGGCACAGATGCCGGCGGGTTCCACGCCTGCCAAGCCGAAACAGGCGCAAGCCGCGCCGGAGAAGGACACCGACACGCTGGCGCTGGAAAAACTGATGACCGACACGCTCGGCATGATCGTGGCGATAGATCACAAGGGCAAGGGCGGTGAGCTGCGGGTGAGCTATCGAAGCCTGGAGCAGCTGGATGAGCTGTGCCGGAGATTGAAGCAGGAGCGGTAGTTAGCCGACGAATGATCTTCCGGATTGAGCGGGGGCTGGCAATTGCCAGCCCTTTCTCGTTGGCGCTCTGACGTTCCGCGGCGGCGTTCCAGCTGCCGATCTCCCCCCTCGTGGGGGAGATGCCCGGTAGGGCAGAGGGGGGCGCCGTAGAGCGCTACCTTGACCATCTACGCTAGCCGAGAGCCCACCCGAAGCAGCATCGCGATTGGATTGAGAAGTCCGCGGGACAGCGCCCCCCTCTGGCCTGCCGGCCATCTCCACCACAAGGAAGGAGATCACGCGCTTCACCGCTGCGCCAACCGGCTGCTTTCAATGGCGATCCCCAGCAGCGCCTGCCGTGCCAGTGCCACCGAAAGGTCCGGCCTTCGCCGCGTCTGCAGCACCGCGGTCTGCAGCCGGGTCAGCGCGCGGCTGAGCGCGTCGCTGCTCCAGCGATCGAGCGCCTTCTCCACCAGCTTGCGCCTTGAGAAAAAGACCGGCGGACGGGCGGCGGCAACGACCGAGGCGGCGTTGCGCCCGGCAGAGTCCATCTGGCCGCGCATGATTTGAATCTGCTGCAACTGCCGCATGGCCGAGGACAGCACCAGGAAGGGCGGGCCGCCCGACTGGCAGTGGCGGGTGAAGGCGGTGTCGAAGTCGCCAACCTTGCCTTCGAGAAGCGCGTCGACGGCGTCGTCGAAGGAGGCGCCGGACACGTCGCCCGACATGGCTCTCACCTCTTCCAGCCCGATTTCCTTCTGGCCGTGAGCATAGAGGATGAGTTTCTCGATCTCGCCGCGCGAAGCCAGCCTGTCGCCGCCGAGATTGCGGCGCAGCGCTTGCCTCGCTTCCAGCGTCATCGACATGCCGGCCTTGCGCAGCTCGTCGTCGATGACCGTGTCGATGTCACGAGCCTCATCGGCGTAGCAAGGCAGCGCCATGGCAATGTCGGCCGCTTCGACCACGGCGCGCAGCCCGACGCCTTTCTTGAGATCGCCCGCCTCGATCAGGATGATGGCATCGCGCGCGGGCTCCGCTGCCAGCGCCTTGACGTCGTCGGCCAGCGCCTTCTGGCCGGTGGCATTGCGGACCCACAGCAGGCGCCGGTCGGAAAACATCGGCACGGTGCGGGCCTCGTCGAGCAGCCGGCCCTCGTCGCGATCGACCTCCGAGCCCTCGAGCCTGACCACGGAGAAGGGATCGTCGAGCGGCAGGCCGGTCTTTGCGGCAAAGGCCTTCGCGCGCTCGGAAACAAGCCCGCGATCAGGACCGTAAAGCAGGACGATGGAGATGCGTGCGTCAGGCTTCGCGAGCCAGGAATCGACTTCGAACGCTTTCTTCTGTGCCATGCAGGGTGGTTAGCATGGCACGGGGACGGCGTGAACAAGCCCTTGGCGCCGGCCGCTATTTCTTCTTCTCGGAGGGCTGCACGATGCTGTCAGGCTTGAACAAGGTATCGGCAGCCTCGAGGCGCTCATAGCCTGTCAAAGCCGCGTCAAGCGAATCGTCCTTCTTGACCGTCCATAACGTCACCATTGTGAGATAATTGGCAAAGGCGTTCTGTTCACTTGCGAAAATGGCGGCCAAACGAGAGTCGTTCTGGAAGAACCGATCGAGTTCCTGTTTGATCGCAACGTCGTTCTTTGACAGCGATCCTATAGCCCATACAGCCGATGCTATCGTCATCGCACGCATCATATCCCTGGAGGCCTGATTCTTCGGGCATCCGTATTTCCGCCAAGCGGCGATAATCATGACGTTGGGTCGACCCGGGGTTCCTGCACCCCCGAACTTTCCCATGACGAGACCGATCCGGATCGCGTCCGCCGCCATGCCATCACGGCTGGTTCGAAGATTCTCCAGAATATGGTCGATGTAGGACAAGTCTCTGGTCGCCATGTAGGCGCCAATCAGCAGATCATTGTCCATCGCCACGGAGACGGGCATCACCGTTTTCAGTGGCGTGACGTCGGCGGGGGCTGAATTCTCCAGCTTTCGCGTCGACGCGAAACGACGCGCTTCGTCTGCCATACCAGCCTTGCGAAGTGCGGCCAGATAGAACTCAGCCGCGCGATCGGAACGCACCCCGTCCAGCAGTTTTCGCCGCAGCTCCGGCGCGCTGTCAAACAACGCAGCGAAAAATCCGATGATCGTTCCGTTGTCGATCCTGGGCTGAGCATTGTCCAGGGTGGCGACGAGGCGGTCGAGGCAGGCAGCATCTTTCGTGCGATAGAAAATGCTTATGCAATCGCCTGAGTCCGACTGGGCGAAAGCCGGCCGACCGAGCCCGGCCAGAAACGCCAAAATCGCCAAGGCGACGAAAATTCTCGATCGTCCTTCCCTGATTTGCCTCTCTCGAACGATACAAGTCAGGATAGGTTTTGCGGGGCGGGAGGCGCAACTTGAATCGCCGGGGCGCATCCACGCTAAGAACAAGCTGGCCCAGGATTTATCGCCTGTTGCGGCAATCGCCCGCGACCTTCTGTTAAATTGCGCGTCGCTGCCCAACATCGACAAGAAATTTCGCGGACATATCTACATCTTGTACCGGGGAGGCAGGATCGGCCGGCATGGCTGGTCCGATGGCGAAAGGCTTGCCCGACGAATTCGCTCTGGTCTGGCGGTACGGATGTGCACATATCCTCACCCAGGCAACATTGGAGGACAAAGGTCATGGCCGATGCTGGGATGTTGCGTTTCCATGTTCCGGAGCCGGAAGTGCGCCCGGGCGGCACGCCTGACTTTTCCAATGTGACCATCGCCGAGGCCGGCTCAGTGCCGCGCCCGGACATTGATGTCGATCCGCGCACCATCCGCGACATGGCGTTTTCCATCATCCGCGTGTTGAACCGCAATGGCGAAGCGGTCGGGCCGTGGGCAGGTCTGCTCTCCAGTGACGAACTGCTCGAAGGTCTGCGCCACATGATGACGCTGCGCACCTTCGATGCCCGCATGCAGATGGCGCAGCGCCAGGGCAAGACCTCCTTCTACATGCAGCATCTCGGGGAGGAGGCGGTGAGCTGCGCCTTCCGCAAGGCGCTTTCGCCGGGCGACATGAATTTCCCGACTTATCGCCAGGCAGGGCTGCTCATCGCCGACGGCTATCCGATGGTCACGATGATGAACCAGATCTATTCCAACGAGGCCGACCCGCTGAAGGGCCGGCAGTTGCCGATCATGTATTCCTCCAAGGAGCACGGCTTCTTCTCGATCTCCGGCAATCTGGCGACGCAGTATATCCAGGCGGTCGGCTGGGCGATGGCCTCGGCGATCTCGAACGATTCCAAGATCGCGGCGGCCTGGATCGGCGACGGCTCGACGGCGGAATCCGACTTTCATTCGGCGCTGGTGTTCGCGTCCACCTACAAGGCGCCGGTGGTGCTCAATGTCGTCAACAACCAGTGGGCGATCTCGACGTTTCAAGGCATTGCGCGCGGCGGCTCCGGCACCTTTGCGGCCCGCGGCCTTGGCTTCGGCATCCCGTCATTGCGCGTCGACGGCAATGATTATCTGGCGGTGCACGCGGTGGCAAAATGGGCGGCGGAGCGTGCGCGCAGCAATCTCGGGCCGACGCTGGTCGAATATGTCACCTATCGCGCCGGTGCCCATTCGAGCTCGGACGATCCCTCGGCCTACCGGCCGAAAACCGAATCGGACGCCTGGCCGCTCGGCGACCCGGTCATACGGCTGAAGAACCATCTCATTCAACTCGGCGTCTGGTCGGACGAGCGCCATGCGCAGGCCGAGGCGGAAATCCTCGACACGGTGATCGCTGCGCAGAAGGAGGCGGAGAGCCACGGCACGCTGCATGCCGGCGGCAAGCCGTCGACGCGCGAGATGTTCGAAGGGGTCTTTGCCGAAATGCCCGCCCATCTGCGGCGCCAGCGCCAGCAGGCGGGAGTCTGAGCCATGCCAAGACGGACCATGATCGAGGCCATTCGCGACGCCATGGATGTGTCGATGGGGCGCGACGACAAAGTTGTCGTGTTCGGCGAGGATGTCGGCTTCTTCGGCGGTGTCTTCCGGGTCACCCATGGCCTGCAGGCCAAATACGGCAAGAGCCGCTGCTTCGACGCGCCGATCAACGAATCCGGCATTGTCGGCTCGGCCATCGGTATGGCTGCCTACGGCTTGAAGCCTTGCGTGGAAATTCAGTTTGCCGACTACATGTATCCGGCCTACGACCAGCTGACCCAGGAAGCGGCACGGCTGCGCTACCGCTCGAATGGCGACTTCACCTGTCCGATCGTGGTTCGCATGCCGACCGGCGGCGGCATTTTCGGCGGCCAGACGCACAGCCAGAGCCCCGAGGCCCTGTTCACCCATGTGTCAGGGCTTAAGACCGTGGTGCCATCCAACCCGCATGATGCCAAGGGGCTGTTGATCGCGGCGATCGAGGATCCCGATCCGGTGATTTTTCTTGAGCCGAAGCGGCTCTACAATGGTCCCTTCGACGGCCATCACGACCGACCGGTAACGCCTTGGTCGAAGCATGAGCTGGGCGAAGTCGCCGACGGCCACTACACCGTGCCGCTCGGCAAGGCGGCGATCCGCAGGGCGGGCTCTGATGTGACCGTGCTCGCTTATGGCACCATGGTCTATGTCGCGCAGGCGGCGGTCGAGGAGACCGGCATCGATGCCGAGATCATCGATCTACGAACCTTGCTGCCGCTCGACCTCGATACGATCGTTGCGTCGGTGAAGAAGACCGGCCGCTGCGTCATCGTGCATGAAGCGACGCTGACCTCGGGCTTCGGCGCCGAACTTTCGGCACTGGTGCAGGAAAATTGCTTCTACCATCTGGAGGCACCGGTGGCTCGCGTCGCCGGCTGGGACACGCCCTATCCGCATGCGCAGGAATGGGACTATTTCCCCGGTCCCGCCCGGGTCGGCCGCGCTCTTCTTGAAACCATGGGAGCCTGAGATGGGCGAACACATCATCAAGCTGCCCGATGTCGGAGAAGGCGTCGCAGAGGCCGAGCTCGTCGAGTGGCACGTCAAGATCGGCGACATCGTGCGCGAGGACACCGTGCTCGCCGCCGTCATGACCGACAAGGCGACGGTCGAAATCCCATCACCCGTCGATGGCGAGATCCTGTGGCTGGGCGCCGAGATCGGCGACACGGTGGCGATCGGCTCGCCGATCGTGCGGCTGAAGGTGGCGGGCGAAGGCAATGCGAAGCCGCAGGGCAGCGCCAAGGCTGAGGCGGTGGTTTCAGAGCCTGCGCCGACGCCAAAGCCCGAGACCGCCGAGCCGCCCGCGAAGACCCCGCCAAAGGCCGGCGTGCCGGACGTGAAACCTGCTCCGGCCGTCTCGAAGACTTCCACACAGACTTCCGTTTCCGGCGCGCCGCGCCCCGAAGGCGAAAAGCCGCTGGCGTCGCCAGCCGTGCGCCTGCGGGCGAAAGAGGCGGGCATCGATCTCAGGCAGGTTGCGGGGAGCGGCCCGGCCGGGCGCATCGGGCATGACGACATCGAGGCGTTCCTGGCGCGGGGGCCGCAGGTCGCCAAGGCATCCGGCCTCGCCCGCAACGATGCGGTCCAGGACATCAAGGTGGTGGGTCTCAGGCGTAAGATCGCCGAGAAGATGACGCTGTCCAAGTCGCGCATCCCGCACATCACCTATGTCGAGGAGATCGACGTCACGGCACTGGAGGAATTGCGCGCGGCGCTCAACAAGGGAAAACGCGCCGCCAAGGGTGGAGCAGAGAGGCCGAAGCTGACGCTGCTGCCGTTCCTGATGCGGGCGATGGTCAAGGCGATATCAGATCAGCCCCAGCTCAATTCGCTGTTCGACGACGAGGCCGGCATCATCCACCAGCATGGCGGCATCCATATCGGTATCGCCGCGCAGACGCCGTCCGGGCTGGTGGTGCCGGTGGTCAAGCATGCCGAGGCGCGCGACATCTGGGATTGCGGCGCCGAGGTCATCAGGCTGGCCGAGGCGGCCAAGTCCGGCACGGCGACCCGCGACGAGCTGTCCGGCTCGACCATCACCATCACCTCGCTCGGCGCGATGGGCGGCGTGGCAACGACGCCGGTCATCAACCATCCAGAAGTGGCGATCATCGGCGTCAACAAGATGATGGTGCGGCCGGTGTGGGATGGCACGCAGTTCATCCCGCGCAAGATGATGAACCTGTCGTCGAGCTTCGACCACCGGGTGATCGACGGCTGGGACGCGGCGGTGTTCATCCAGCGGATCAAGGCGCTGCTGGAAACGCCCGCGCTGATTTTCGTGGATTGAGTGTGATGAGAACGGTCGCGAAGCGCGAAGCGTCGGGATCCAGGCTCCCCCTTCTCCCCTTGTGGGAGAAGGTGTCGCCGCAGGCGACGGATGAGGGGTGGTCCAGGGAACGCCGACGTTTCACTCCGCTGGAACACCCCTCATCCGTCTCGGCGCTAACGCGCCGATCCACCTTCCCCCACAAGGGGAAGGAAAGGGCGCGTTGCGGCCTTCACCAGAAAGAACGTGCCAAGATGAAAGAAATCTCCTGCAAGCTGCTGGTCATCGGTGCTGGTCCGGGCGGCTATGTCTGCGCCATCCGCGCCGGCCAACTTGGCATCGATACGGTGATCGTCGAAGCCGGCAAACCGGGCGGCACCTGCCTCAATGTCGGCTGCATTCCATCGAAGGCGCTGATCCATGCGGCGGAAGAGTTCGAGAAGGTGTCGCACATGGCAGGCGGCACCAGCCCGCTTGGCATCTCGGTCTCGGCACCCGTGCTCGATCTCGGCAAAACCGTCGCCTGGAAGGACGGCATTGTCAGCCGGCTTAACAGCGGCGTCGCCGGGCTGCTGAAGAAGGCTGGCGTGAAGACCGTGCTGGGCTGGGCAACGTTTCGCGACGGCAAGACCGTAGCGGTCGAGACCGAAACCGGCACGCAGATCATCCGGGCCGAAACGATCGTTATCGCCACCGGCTCGGCGCCGGTCGAGCTGCCGTTCCTGCCGTTCGGCGGGCCGGTGATTTCATCCACGGACGCGCTGGCCTTGAGCGAGGTCCCCAAAAAACTCGCGGTCGTCGGTGGCGGCTATATCGGACTGGAACTCGGCATGGCGTTTGCGAAAATGGGGGCCAAGGTTACGGTGGTCGAGGCCTTGCCGCGCGTGCTGGCGCAGTATGACGCGGAGCTTACCCGGCCGGTGGTCAAGCGGCTCGCAGCGCTTGGCGTCGAGGTGATGCTGGGCGCCAAGGCCAAGGGGCTGTCGAAAAAAGGCGATGCGCTGCTGGTCGAGACAGCGGACGGCAGGACCGCCGAGATCGCTGCCGACAAGATCCTGGTGACGGTGGGGCGCAAGCCGGTGACCGAAGGCTGGGGGCTCGATCAGATCGATCTCGACAAGGCAGGCAAGTTCATCAGGATCGACGAGCAGTGCCGCACCTCGATGCGCGGCATCTTCGCCATCGGCGACGTCACCGGCGAGCCGATGCTGGCGCACCGAGCAATGGCGCAAGGCGAAATGGTCGCCGAGATCGTCGCCGGCCACAAGCGCAGCTGGGACAAGCGCTCGATCCCCGCCGTCTGTTTTACCGATCCCGAGCTGGTGACGGCAGGGCTGTCGCCGGAGGAGGCGAAGGCGCTTGGTGAAGTCAAGATCGGGCTGTTCCCGTTCGCCGCCAACGGGCGCGCAATGACGAAAATGGGCGAGGATGGCTTCGTGCGGGTCGTGGCGCGCGCGGACAACCATCTGGTGCTCGGCATCCAGGCGGTCGGACAGGGCGTGTCGGAACTGGCGGCGGCGTTCGGCCTGGCGCTGGAAATGGGCGCGCGGCTGGAGGACATTGCCGGCACAATCCATGCGCATCCGACGCAGGGCGAGGGGTTCCAGGAGGCGGCGTTGAAGGCGCTGGGGCACGCGCTGCATATTTGAAGGGCCAGGCTCTTTTCCTCTCCCTCCGGAGGGGGAGAGGTGGCGCTGCGAAGCAGCGACGGAGTGGGGGAAGGCGGTCCTCAAATGCGCCGCCGCCGATAACCCACCCGAAGGTCTCGATCAGGCCGAAGGCATCGAGCCGACTTGAGACGACAACGACCGAGCCAGGTCGACCCCCACTCCGTCTCGGCTTCGCCGAGCCACCTCTCCCCCGGACGACGGGGGAGAGGAAAGGCGCGAGCCCATCAACGGAGTAGAAAGGAAGAGGCGTCCGCTCAGCTCGCGAGCCGGCTCACCATCTCATGCTGCGCGTACGCCCGCCCAAAGCGGTTGGCGAGAAATGCGTCCAGCGCGATCTCTTCCTGCTTGACGAAACCGGTCGCCGGCAGGCTGCCGTCGGCCAGCATGTCCAGCACAGCACAGATTCCGGAAGCGGTGGTGATCTGGATGGCGCTGCGCACCTGGTTGCCGACGCGCTGCGAATAGATCTTGTTGGCATAGGTTTCCTGCAGCAGGCGGCCATTGCGGCGGCCGGAGACGGTGACGAAGACGATAACCACATCTTGCAGCGTTGCCGGCAGGGCGCTCTCAAAGATGTCCTTCAGCACCTCGCGGCGGTGACGCAGGCCGAGATCGTTGAGCAGCGCCTTCATGATCGCGGCGTGGCCGGGGTAGCGGATGGTGCGGTAGTTCAGCGTGCGCACCTTGCCCTTCAGCGTCTCGGCCAGAGTGCCCAGACCACCCGACGTGTTGAATGCCTCGTAAGTGACGCCGTCGAGCGAGAATTCCTCGCGCTCCTCCAGCGGCGGTACTTCGATCAGCTCGCCCTCGACGATCGCTTCGCAAGGCTCGCAATATTCGTTGATGACGCCGTCGGTGCTCCAGGTCAGGTTGTAGTTCAGCGCGTTGGACGGGTATTGCGGCAGGGCACCGACGCGCATGCGCACGCTTTCCAGCGTATCGAAGCGGCTGGCGAGATTATTGGCGACGATCGAGATGAAGCCCGGCGCCAGCCCGCATTGCGGGATGAAGGCGCTCTTGGCCGTGCGTGCCAGTTCCTTGACGCGGCGGGTCGAGACGACGTCTTCGGTAAGGTCGAGGTAATGCACGCCAGCACTTGCGGCCGCTTCGGCGATGCGCGTGGTGAGATGGAAGGGGGCGGCGCTCAGCACCGCGAATTTGCCGGCGAGCGCTGCTTCCAGAGCGCCTGATGCTGCGATGTCGAGCTCAAGCGTCTCGACGCCGGCTGGCACTTCGGCCGCGGCGAGTTGTGCCGCCGAGCGGTCGACAAGGGTAACGCGGTAGTCGCCCGTTGCGGCGAGCATTTCGGCAATGGTCGAGCCAATCTTGCCGGCTCCGACGATAACAATCCTGTTCATGATCAAAATATCCCTGCCATCTGTGTTCGCAGGAATCATCGCAGCTTGCCTGTCGAAAAGAAGCGTGAAATCTGGCAGAGTGAACCCCAATTCCAGTCGATCTGCCGAAGGGATTCGTCGAAATGCTCAGTGAAGCCGAACTGGCGCTGCTTTCCCTGCTGCGTGCCAACGCCCGCGCCTCGACCGCCGAACTGGCGCGGCAGCTCGGCGTGTCGCGCACGACGGTGCAGAGCCGGATCGAGCGGCTGGAGCAGCGCGGCATCATATCAGGCTATGGCGTCAAGCTCTCCGCGGACTATGAGCAGGGGCTGGTCAAGGCGCATGTGCTGCTTACGGTGACGCCGAAGCTTGCCGACAAGGTGGTGCGGGCGCTGCAGGCGCTGCCGTCGGTCAGGACGCTGCACTCGGTCAGCGGCAATTTCGACATGATCGTCATCGTCGACGCACCGTCGATCCGCGACCTCGACGCACTGCTCGACCGGATCGGCGCCATGGATGGGGTCGAGCGGACCTCGTCGTCGATCATCCTGTCGACGCGGATCGACCGTTGAGGGCCGGCTCTTACCGATTTGTAAAAACGCGGCAAGGCGTCCGTACTCTCCATCAGGCATAGTCGCCCATGACATGCTGCGGCAGCCTGGGTCCCCGGCGTCGAAAGCCAGTCGCGCAGGGAGTTCGTCATGCAGGGTCGTCGCCATTCCTCAGCCTCCTGGATCCGTGTCGCCATGCCCGCGGCGCTGCTGGCCATGGTCTGCTTGCTGCTGATCATGTCCCGGTACCCTGCCGTCGTCGACGAGCGGTCCTACCTGTTCTGGATATGGTGATCTTGCCGCAGTGGAGAGGCCGGGCCGCGAGGGACCCGGCGGTGTTGCGGCGGGCAAGGCGGTGCATTTGCCAGCTAATCAGTTGCCAGGGGAAAACTAACCACGACAGCAAGACCGGGCGTGCAGTCGTCAAGGGCAATGGATGCGCCGTGCAGATCGGCAATGGCCCTGACAAGACTGAGGCCGAGGCCGCTGCCCGGTGTCGAGCGGCTGTGATCCAGCCGATAAAGCCGCTGGAACACTTTCTCACGCTCGTCCGCGGGGATGCCAGGGCCGTTGTCGGCAACGGTGGCAAGGATACGCCGGCCCTGGCGCGTCACCGATAGTCTGATCGTCGTGCCGGGTGGACCATGGCGCAACGCGTTCTCGACCAGATTGGCGAACATCTGCGTCAGCAGCTCGCGATCGCCATGGATCCGGTCCGCCGTTTCGTGGCGCTGGGTCGATGACAGGGATTTTCCATCGTCCTCGGCCACGTCGGTGTAGATCTCGGCAATGGTCTGCAGGATCTCGCCGAGGTCGACATCGGTGAAGCGCGCCTTGCGTGCGCCGGCCTCGATCTGCGCGATGCGCAGCAAGGCGTCGAAGGTCTCGTTGATCTGGACGCCTTCGGCTTGTGCTTCCGCCAGGTCGTCCGAGACCTGCTGGCCAGCGGCGGTCTTGCGCGACGCGACATCCAGGATCATCTGGAGCCGGTTCAGCGGCGTCTTTAGATCGTGCGCGATGTTGGCGCTGACCTGCTTCATGCCTTCGACCAATCCCGACAATCGGTCGAGCGCCGCATTGATCTGGCTGGAGACGATGTCGATGTCGTCGCCCTTGCCGGTCAGCGGAATGCGGGTATCGAGCCGGCCATGCGAGACATCGACCATGGTCGCGGCAATGCCGTCGAGCCGGCGCTGGACACGCGAGGCAAGCAGTGCGCCACCGGTAACCGCCAGGCCGGTGATGATCAGGGTTGCCCAGCCGAAGCTCATCATCGCCACCGTTTCCAGCTCCTCCGTTTCGGAAAGGCTGAAGGCGACCGTCAGGGTGTTGCCGCCGACCGAGCCGGAAAAGGCGCGATACTCCGTATTAGGGGGGACGCCTGGCAAGACGGCGTCGAAGGCGGAGAACCCATCGGGAAGCCCGGCGGCGGTGAAGTTACCGGCCAGGTGGTTCCCGGCCGGGTCGGTCAGCGAAAACAGCTGGTCTTTCTTCGGGCTGCGCACGGAGTGGCTTTCGACCGTCTCCACCAACTCCTTGCGATCATCGTCGGTATAGGTCGCGGCGACGACGGAATAGGTTTCCTTGATGGTCTCGTCGAGCCGCTCGGCGAGGTCGGCGCTCATCATCTCGTAGACGATGGCACCCGACAGGAGGAAGGCCAGCGTGAACAGGAAGCCGAATGTCAGCGCGAGCCGGAAGGGCGTGCTGCGCAGCAGGCGGGTCCAGGTTCCGATCATGATGGAAGCGGTGCGTGCAGGCTGTAGCCGGTGTTGCGTATGGTGTGGATTAGCTGGGTCTCGAACGGCTTGTCGACCTTGGCGCGCAGCCGGCTGATATGGGTTTCGACAACGCTGGTCCGGGGGTCGAAGTGAAAATCCCAGACGCGTTCCAGAAGCATGGTGCGGGTGATGACGCGGCCTTCGCCGCGCATCAGCACTTCGAGCAGGCTGAATTCCCGTGGCTGCAGGTCGATCACCTGGTCCTGACGGGTGACGCGGCGCATGATCAGGTCCATTTCGAGGTCGGCGACCCGCAGGGTCGTCTTCTGCTCCTGCGCCGCTGGACGGCGGCCAAGCGCGTTGATGCGGGCGAGAAGTTCTGAAAAGGCGAAGGGCTTGACCAGATAGTCGTCGCCGCCGGCCTCGAGGCCTTCAACGCGATCGTCGACGCCGCCGATGGATGTCAGGAAGATCGCCGGCGTCCGGACGCCGGCGGCGCGGACCGCCTTGACCATCGACAGGCCGTCGAGGCCCGGAATCATGCGGTCGGCGACGATCACGTCGTAATTGCCTCGGGTCGCGGCGAAAAGCGCGTCATGCCCGTTGCGCAGGAGGTCGCAGACATGGCCGGCCTCGGTCAGTCCCTTGACGATGTAGTCGGCCGTCCTGTGGTCGTCCTCGACGAGAAGAAGTCGCATCGCTGTTCCGGTTCATTTGCCGATACTGGGGACAGGCTATCACCGGCGCGGGCTTGTTCCTAGGATGGTCGCGGGGCTGGGCAGTTTTGCTTCCCGTAGCGGAGGTTCAGTCTGATTCGAGCAGGATTTCGTCGAGTTCGTCGGCGTTGTTCCGCATCGTCATAACGAGAACAAGCGCAATGATGCAGCCAAGGAAGATCAGGCTGGTGAAGGTGGTGCCGAAGCCGAAGCCGCCATGTTCAGCCGGCTGCGACAAGAGATCGCCGAAGGAGGCGCCAAGCGGCCGCGTCAGGATATAGGCGAGCCAGAAGGCCAGGATGGCGTCCAGATGAATGAGGTAGTAGGCGAGCGCAACCAGCACGATGACGCCGCCGAATATCAGGCCTGAGGCGAGATGACCCATGTCGAAGCTCTCGGCGACAAGGTCGCCGGCGGCGGTGCCGAGCGAGAAGGTGAACAGGATCGCCAGCCAGTAGAAGATCTCGCGGCGAGTGGTGACGATGGTGTGGATCGAAAGCGTCCGCTCGCTGGCGTACCAGACCGCGAAAGTCGCCACGAGTGCTACCGAGAAAGCGATTGTCGTGGTCTGCAGGCGCACGCCGAAATTGTCGACGAGGTTGTCGGTGATCAGCGTGCCGACGACGCTGATCAGCACCACCGCCAGCCAGTAGGCCCAAGGCACGTAGCGTTTCTGCGCGAACTGCAGGACCAGAGCGACCATGAGCACGCCGGTCATGATCAGCGAGGTGACTGTCAGCCCGAGCCCGAGGTTGACGGCGAGGTAATCGGCCGCCGTCTCGCCCATGGTCACCGCCATCAGCTTGATCAGCCAGAAATCGAGGGTGACGTCCGGAACCCGGTTGTGGCTGGGAGCGGCCGGGTGCGTGTTGGGAGCGAGCATGGCTGAAGTCCCGAGGTCGATGGTTGCGGGCCGGCCGGCGGAAGCAATCCGGCATCCAGACACTAGGCAAGCGACTTCACGCCAGCCTGTCCGGCGGCATACAAATTCGTAAGGAAGGGCGCGGTTGGCGCAAAAGGTCTTTACGAACGTGGTCCGCTGCGCCGATAGAAGGTGGTCGCCTTGCATCCGCCATCAATGGCGCGCCCCAGTGCCGAACTCGCGAAGAGTGCCTCAGGAAACACGAATGACCTACGCGTCCCTCAAGCCGGTCTCACACGCTTTCGTGCAGCGCAAGCGGCTGATCTTCGTGCGGGTGGCGGCCGTGCTCGCGGTGCTGCTTCTGTTTCTCACCAAGCCGGCGCTCAGCGAGGGGTCGAACGGGCACGAAATGCTGGAATTCTTCGGCTTTTGCCTGGTGCTCGCCTGCGTTGCCGGGCGGCTGTGGAGCATTCTCTACGTCGGCGGCAAGAAGAACGAGGAACTGGTTTCGTCGGGACCGTTCTCGATGAGCCAGAACCCGCTCTACTTCTTCTCGACGGTCGGCGCGGTCGGCATCGGTTTGCTCTATGGCTCGGTGCTGGCAGCTTTGGTGCTAGGCCTCGCCAGCTTCCTGATCTTCCGCGTCACCGCGCGCAAGGAGGCCGCATACCTGCTTGGCAAGTTCGGCCCAGCCTATCTGGCCTACACCAAGAGAACGCCGCGGTTTTGGCCAAACCCGCTAATCTACCGTGACGGTGAACAGATGGAGTTCTCGACACGCGCGCTCAAGCGTACTTTTTTTGACGGGCTCTATTTCCTCGCCATCTTCCCAGCCATCGAGCTGATCGAGTATTTCCGCGAGGCCGGCCTGCTGTTTCCGGCCTTCGTCACGCTCTACTGATCGTTAAGGCCTGCTGCCGCTAAATCATGACGTTGCCGGACGCCCGGCCGGTCTTGGTTTGAACGGAGATGACCCCATGCCAGCTTCGCTGCTGACCAGCAGGGCCAGCCTGACAGTCTTCACAGTCGAAGATGCAGCCGTCTGGGCAGGCCTGGGGGCGGCGGTGCCGGCGGAGATCGGCGATCGCCTGGCGGCGCTGCAGAAGATCGCCGGCGTCACCGGCGTGGCTCAATACAGCGATGGCCGCCCGGAGGCGATCGTGTTCGGCCAGCGCCGGCCGGCGGCGGCGATGATGCGCATCGCTCTGTTCTGGTCCGCCACCAGCTTCGTTGCGACTGACGGTCCCCTCCTTCTGGAGACGCTGGAGAAAGAGGCGTTCGAGCAGGAAGTGCTGTGCCTGCGCGCGGATGAGGCGACGGTGCTGCGCATCGGCGGCCAGTGGGAGCGCCGGGACGGTTTCCTGCAACGCTGGATCGGCATCGAACCGTCCCGCCTGCAGGAGGCGACACCACCCTCCTGGCCGCAGACTGCGGGCTTCACCTGCGGGTCATCGGCGCTCGCCATGACCATGGCCGGCCTCGATCCGGCCTTGCTGCCGGACCGGGCGCTGGAGGTCGAGCTCTGGCGCGAGGCCACCACCATCATCGGCCCGAGCGGCCCGGGCGGCTGCGACCCCTACGGCCTGGCGCTGGCTGCACATCGTCGGGGCTTGAGGGTCGAGGTGTTCATGAGCAGTGCCGAGCCGATCTTCCTCGACCGTGCCGCCTCGGAGGAAAGGCGCGGCCTGATGAGCTTCGTTCAGACCGGCTTCAAGCACGACGTCGAAGCCGCATCGGTGCCGATCGAGCCCCGAGCCTTTGCCGTCGAAGAGATCGCCCAGGCGCTCGATCGCGGCTTGCTGGCGCTGGTGCTGATCGATCAGGCGCCGATGATGGGCTATACCTGCCCGCACTGGGTGCTCGTCCACGGTCATGGCGGCGGCATCTATTTCCTCAACGACCCGTGGATCGAGCCCGACCGGCTGGAACAGAAGACTGATGTCGTCGACCTCCCGATAATGGCGGCGGAACTGGACCGGATGGCATGGTACGGCAACCCGGCCTACCGCGCCGCGGTGCTGGTTGGACCGGGCTCAACGACCCGGAAGCGCTAGGCTCCCAGCGGATAAGGCATGTAGCCGACGAAGCCGGCGATCTTCCAGCTACCTTCGACCTTCCTGCAGAAATACAGCGTCTGCCACTTCAGCCGGTCGACGCTGCCGTCGGCCTTGGCGATGGAGCCGTCGAATTTCTTGTGCAGCACCGCGCGGTCGCCGTCGACATCGATGTCGCGCAGATTGGTGACGCGGAAAATCGCCTCGCGCAACGGCTCGGCGAATTTGGTCGCGGCCGTTTCCTTGGCCTGGCGCAGCCACTCGTCGCGATAGATCTCCAGGCGTGGGAATTGCAGCCGCCAGGCGTCGGCATTGGGCAGGAAATGCGCATGCATGCCGAAGAAGCTTTCGGCGATGAAATCATTCTCGACCATTGACCAGTCCTGGCCGATGAAGGCGTCGATGTCGCGCCGCACCAGCATCTCCCACAGCGCGTGGCGGTCGGCGTCGCCTGATGGAAACGGGTTCTTGTCGAAGGTCATTTCTCGGGTTCTCCGGTCTTGCAATGGCGTCGGCCCGGCGCGGCCGCAAGGCCGTCCGGCAAGCGCGCACGATGCAAGCGCTCTTGTAATAAAGCAACATGGATTTCGAAGAATGAATGTTGCTTTCCAACAAGGGCCCTATCGGGATCGCCGCTATCGCGGTAAATCTTGACCGAAGCGGGCGCCGCCACACCGCCCAGCCATGTCATCACAGGAGATCATCCCTTGCCCAAGCAGACTTTTGGAACGTCCCATGTGCCGCTGTCGCCCGCCGTGCGCGCCGGCGACTTCGTCTATATCTCTGGCCAGGTTCCGGTCAGCGACGGCATCGTGGTCAAAGGCGGCATCACGGAACAGACCGAGCAGGTGCTTGCCAATGTGAAGGCAGCACTGGCGCTCGCCGGCTGCACTTTGGACGATGTGGTGAAGACCACCGTGTGGCTGGAGGACGCACGCGATTTCGGCGCCTTCAACGCCGTCTATGCCAGGCATTTTCCGAAGAACCCGCCGGCGCGAACGACGGTGGAATCGCGGCTGATGATCGATATCAAGATCGAGGTCGAGGCGGTCGCTTACAGGCCGGTCTGAGAAAAGACAAAGCGAAGCGGAGGTTTCCCCCATGCAATTCGACCTCCTGCTGAAGGGCGGCCGGCTGATCGATCCGGCATCCGGCGTCGATGCGCCGCGCGATGTCGCCATTGCCAATGGCCGCGTCGCCGCGGTCGAGGCCGACATCCCGGCGGAGCGCGCCAATCAGGTGGTCGACACGACAGGCTGCATCGTCGCGCCTGGCCTGGTCGACCTGCACAGCCACGTCTACTGGGGCGGCACCTCGCTCGGTGTCGATGCCGACCGGCTTGCGGCCAAAAGCGGCACCACCACCTTCATCGATGCGGGCAGTGCTGGCGCCGGTAATTTTCTCGGCTTCCGCCGCCATGTCATGGAGCGCTCGAAAGTGCGCATCCTGGCCTATGTCAACATTTCCTTTGCCGGCATTTTCGGCTTCTCGCAGACGGTTTCGGTCGGTGAATGCAGCGATCTCAACCTGTGCGAACCGCGCGAGGTGGTGGCCGCCGCGCGCGAGCACGCCGATGTCGTCGTCGGCGTGAAAGTCCGCTCCGGCAAGCATGCCGGCGGCACCAGCGGCATTGCGCCGGTGGATCTGGCGCTGGAAGCCGCCGACAGAGCCGGCCTGCCGCTGATGGCGCATATTGACGAGCCGCCCCCCGGCCGCTCGGAAGTGCTGCCGCGCCTGCGCAAGGGCGACATCCTTACCCACTGCTTCCGGCCATTTCCCAACGCGCCGGTGTTCGCCTCCGGTGCCGTGCGGCCCGACATGCGGCTGGCGCGCGAGCGTGGCGTCATCTTCGACCTCGGCCATGGCATGGGTTCGTTCGATTTCGAGGTGGCGCGCGCCATGCTGGCCGAGGGCCTGATGCCGGACGTGATCTCGAGCGACGTGCATCTCTACTGCGTCGACGGGCCGGCCTTCGACATTCTGGTCTGCATGTCGAAGCTGATGGCGCTCGGCATGCCGCTGGTCGAGGTGTTGCGCGCGGCAACGCAAGCGCCGGCGCAGGCGATCGCGCGGCCGGACCTCGGCACGCTGGCGGTCGGCACCGTCGGCGACGTCGCCGTGCTTCGCCAGCGCTCTGGCCGCTTCACCTTCGTCGATGCGGTCGGCGCTTCGCTGGTCGCTGACCAGAGACTGATATCGGAAGGCATCGTCATCGGCGGCACCTGGTGGCCGAACGAGGCGGTCAATGATGTGAGTGAGACGGAACGTTTTGAGCCGCATGTGAGCCACACGCATGTCGAGGTGGCGGCCCGGCATTTCGGACACCGGCATGAGTGATTAGCAATCTCCCCCTCGTGGGGGAGATGCCCGGCAGGGCAGAGGGGGGCGTGCCGGAACGCGAACCTTTGTCAGACTGCGACAGGGAAGAAACCTGTCCGAAGGCGCGATAGGAATGGATTGAGACGCTGGCGGGACAGCGCCCCCCTCTGGCATGTCGGCGATCTCCCCCTCGTGGGGGGAGATCGGAAGCTTCACCGCCCCGAATTGCTCGGCTTCCCGTAAACCGGCGTCGCAATCCCCTCCATCCGCGCCTTGATCTGCAGCGCCACATATTTCGAATAAAACCGCGACAGCGCCAGATTGCCGCCGTGGAACCATAGCGCTTCCTGCGCCGTCGGCTTCCACATGTTGCGCAGCTCGCCTTGCCAGGGGCCGGGGTCGCCCTTGACGCCGGAGCCAAGGCCCCAGCACGGCCCGACCTTGTCGGCGACCTCGCGTGAGACGAGCGCGGCGACATTCTCGTTCATCGACTGGTAGCCGGTGCAGGCGATGATGGCGTCGGCCTCGAGCTCGGTGCCGTCCTCGAACAGGATGCCGTTTTTGGTCAGCGACTTGATGGCGACGCCGCTGCGGATGCCGATCTTGCCGTCGATGATCAGGTCCGAGGCGCCGACATCGATGTAATAGCCGGAGCCGGTGCGATAGGCCTTCATCAAAAGGCCGGTCTCGTCGTCGCCGAAATCGATGGCGAAGCCCGAGGCGCGCAGCCGATCATAGAAGGCGGCGTCGCGCGCCTTGATCACCTCGTAAAGCGCGCGCTGGCCCTTGGGCACCAGGGCGAAGGGTGTCGAGGCGACGATCATGTCGGCCTTTTCGGTGGTGATGCCGCGCGCCAGCGCACTTTCCGAAAAGATCTCGAAGCCGACCTCCATCAGCGTGCTGGACTTGACCACGGTGGTCGGCGAGCGCTGGATCATGGTGACCTCGGCGCCGCTTTCCCAGAGATCGACGCAGACATCATGCCCCGAACTGGCCGCGCCGATGACGGCAACCTTCTTGCCACGGAATTTGTCGCCGCTCGAATACTGGCTGGAATGCAGCAGCTCGCCCTTGAACTGGTCCGCGCCCGCCAGGTCGATCTTTCGCGGCGGGCCATAGGCGCCGGTGGCGAAGACGATGTGCTTGGGCTTCAGGGTGATCTGACGGCCGACGCGGTCGACCACCACGGTCCACTCTTTCGCGGTCTCGTCATAGGAGGCGCTGAGGCACTTTGTGGCGACCCAGTAGTTGAGCTCCATGACGCGCGTGTACATTTCCAGCCAGTCGCCCATCTTGTCCTTGGGCGTGAAGACAGGCCAGTTTTCCGGGAACGGAATGTAGGGCAGATGGTCGTACCAGACCGGATCATGCAGCACGAGCGTGCGGTAGCGGTTGCGCCAGGAATCGCCCGGGCGCGCGTTCTTCTCGATGACGATGGTCGGCACGCCGAGCTGCCTGAGCCGCGCGCCGAGCATGATGCCGCCCTGGCCGCCGCCGATGACCAGGCAATAGGGTTGTTCCGAGGCGCCGAGATCGCGCGTTTCGCGTGCCCGTGCTTCCGACCAGGTCTCGCGCTCGGGGTCGGCCTTGTGGCGCACGCCGAGCGGTCGCTCCGCGCCCTTGCGCTCCTCGAACCCTTTCAGGTCGGTCATGGCCGTGAACAGGGTGCGGCAACGACCGTCGCGCAGGCGCATGATGCCTTGGCCCGATGCCACCGCCGTCTCGAATGTGAACCAGGCTTCGATCGTGCCGTCGTCCGAGGTTGCTTCGCCGGTGATCTGCCATGCGCTGGGTTTTGTCGTCGCCAACGTTGATTTGATCATGTCGGCGATGGCCTCGCGGCCTTCCATGGTGGTGACGTTCCAGGTGAAGGTCAGAAGGTCGCGCCAGTAGCAGTCATCGACGAACAGGTTGCTCGCGGCCGTCGCATCGCCGGCTTCGAGCGCCTGCGCCAGGGAGTCGAGCCATGCGGTGGCCTGTTTCGTTGGTGCGATGTCGAGCATTCTTTCCCTCTTTACTACATGCGTCTAACGGTAACTGTTGAAACCGGCGCTGCCCCTCATCCGCCTGCCGGCACCTTCTCCCCGTGAACGGGGAGAAGGGAGCTAATCACCGAGCGGCTCCATCTCCTTGCCGGTGCGGTGGATCTGGGCGTTGTATTTGATGCGGCGCACCGTCTCGCGCGCCGAGCCGTCGAGCTTGTAGGCGGAGGCCACCGCCAAAAGGTCGATCGCGGCCAGGAAGGCGTAGCGCGAGGCCGTTGGCTTCAGCGTGTCGGGATATTCTGATACCGCCACCGTCAGCCTGACATCGCAGGCGCGTGCAAGATCGGTGTCAGGCGCGGTCACGGCGATCGCGTTGGCGCGATAGTGCTTGGCGAGTTCGACGGCCTCGATCACCTCGCGCGTGCGCCCGGTCGCCGAAATGGCGATCACCAGGTCGCCGGGCTTCAAGGTCGAGGCGGTCATGCGCATCAGATAGGGGTCGCATTGGGCGCTGACCGTGATGCCGTAGCGAAACAGCCGGTACTGGGTCTCTTGCGCCAACGCCGACGAGCTGCCACCGAGGCCGAAGACGGTCACCTGCCGCGCCCTGGCGATCAGTTCGGCGGCCTTCTGCAGCTCACCCGGGTCGATCTGCCGTTCGGCCTCCTGCAACGCCCGGCGCGCTTCGCCGAAGACGGCGTTCCAGAACGGCATGCCATTGTCGTTGCTGACGGTTGGCGACTTGGCCAAATAGAGCGCGCCGACGACGAGGCTCTGCGCCAGCTTCAGCTTGAAATCGCGCACGCCCTCGCAGCCGATGGCGCGGCAGAACCGGGTCACCGTTGGCTCGCTGACGCCGGCGCGTTCGGCAATCGCCGCATTGGAGGCATCGACGGCGTATTTGACATCGTCGAGCACGACATCGGCGACACGGCGTTCGGCCGGGCGCAGTTCCGCGTAGGAATCCTTGACCAGTGAGATGATGTCGGGGATGCGCCTGAGGTCGCGCCCCTCCGCATCTCCAGCGCTGCTTTCCCTGCTGTCAGCTTCGCTCATCAAGTCGATCTTCCCTGCACCTTTTTCGACCTGACCTCTTACCATGTTTGCACGCTGTCGTTCCATGCGCCCGGCGACGTTGCAACCGCTGCGTGCCGCAAGGGAATGTCGCCCGCCTGGCCCACCCCTGCCATCGGCAACGCCGTCCACTTTATCAGCCAGCTTTTTCAGAGTATGTAGGAAAGTAACATGTAGATCAAGGTAGAGAAAACCTATTAGAAACAATTGGATGAATAATTTGTGCGAATCTCGCGCAAAAAGGCTTGCGGTCACCGCTTGACAGCAAAGTAGGATAGTTACAGACCGATTTTTGGCAGTCTGGTGACCTACTGGATCATCACGCAATCTCCGAGGGGCGGATGAATGCGGGCGAGATAACAACGCCGAAGCTTGGTGTGCGAGCGTGGCCGCTCGACCAGCGGTGTCAGGCACATTTCCGATGTCGAGCAACTCAGGCAGATCGGACGCGATATTGTCGGCGATATCAACGCCTACGATCTCTTCATCGCGCCGACGCCGACGCAGCTGCCGCGCCCGTTGCTGGCGGCGTCGGCGCAGCTGGAGCAGGCGATGCCTTGGAGGGATAAACGGCCGCCGGTGAGTGGTTAACCTCTCCCGTCGGCAACCTGGGGTCTGCGCTGCGTCGCTGCGCTCCTGCTCCGCCCGTGGATGACGAAGGGAGAGGGGCCTCGGCCAATCTCGGCAGCGAAGCCCACTGCTACCCAATCCTCTCCAGCCGCCTCGGCAGCCGGTTCATCGGCTGGGGCCCATCTGCAGTGATCAGGAACTGATCCTCCAGATTGAAGCTGGCGAGGCCGTCTATGTATAGCGGGATTTCGAAGGCCAGCACCATGCCCGCTTCGATCACGACATCGCTGTCGGCTGCAATGAATGGCCACTGCTCGGAAAACACCGACTGGCCGACGCTGTGGCCGAAATGGCCGCGGCGATAGCAGCGCAGGCCTTGTCGGGCGAGGCTCTCGGTGGTGATGCGGTGGACGTGGGCGAGCGTGTTTCCAGGGATCAGCACCGCCAGCCCGTCATCGAAGGCGCGCTCGGCGATCGCGTGCAGTTCCGCCTGGTCGGCGGAAGGCGCTCCGAAGGTGAAGTTGCGCGACATGTCGGAGGCATAATTGGCGACCGTGCAGACCATGTCGCATTTCAGCGGATCGCCGGCCACGGCCCTGGCATCGGCGCCCTTGGCCCGGGCGCCGAGCGTCACATATTCCGCCGTCACCACCGGATGCGACAGCCCGGCCGCGGCCTCATCGACGCCTTTCCGGTAGAGCGCGACGAGGTCGGCCTGGCGCATGCCGGCCATGGCATCGACCTGAAGCCGCTCCAGCCCGGCTTCCGAGAGAAAAATACCTTGCTGAAGCAGGTCGATCTCGCGTAGCGACTTGATGGCCCGCAACCTGTCCAGAATTGGTGAACCGTCGACCATCGGACAGTCCGGCAGCAACGCCTGGATGGCTGCGAAATCGGCTGCGGGGATAAAGTCGAGGTCGATGCCTAGCGTTGCGCGTTCCAGTTCGAACTCGGCGAGCAAGGCCTGCAACTGGCGCACCGAGCCGGCGAGATCGAAGGTCGCGGGACGGGAGAAATCCGGCGGGCGACCAAGCGCGACAAGGCTGGCCTCGATGCGCTCGGCCAGAAGACCGTGAGCGCCTGTCTCCAGTGGCGCGGATTCGATCCAGATCGGGTGCGAACGCACGATTGTTTCGGGCGTGGCGAGCCGCAGCTGCGCCGCGTTGAAGTCGGCGACGACAATGCCGATCGGCAAATCTTGCCTGGCCGGGATGACGACGAAGCCGGCGCCGGCGCGCCGAAACAGACCGGCCGGGCCGATCCATGCGCCGGTCGCATAGTGGAAGGCCTCGGGCGCCGAAAGCACAAGTGCGTTGATGCCGGCGCGTTCCATCACATGCGCGGCGCGCTTACGGTCGACAAAGCCGGTCATGGTTTTCTCCGGATATCCGAGGCGGCAAGGGAGCATTGCGGGTGCAGACAATCAAGTCAGTTGCTCGCTGATGACGGTCTGCGGGCGCCTTGTATTGGCGACATTCGAGACTGGCGAGGCCTCTCAACTTCGTCATCCACGGGCGGAGCAGCCGCGCAGCGGCGTCGCGGAGACCCGAGGATCCATGCCGCGACCTCGGCCGTAGAGTGCAGCGGTGCAGAATTCTGGACCGTAGTGACGCTTCAGAGTCCCGGCATGGATCCTCGGGTCTGCGCCGCGTCGCTACGCTCCTTGCTCCGCCCGTGGATGACGAAGTGATTGATGTTCCCGCCAATCGCAAAGGCACCCGATCAGTGGACGTTGGCGATCCACCGAACCCCTACTTGATCGATTCCAGCTTGGCGATGGCCGCGGTGAAGCCGGCCAGCGATACCGGGATGGTGACCGGCTTGCGGGTGACCAATTCCATGCCGATGTTCAGATTGGTTCCCGACTTCATCGCCTTGACCAGCTCCGGCGACAGCGGCGTGGCGGCATAGGCGCCGTTCTGGTCGCTGGTCTGGATGGCGATGACGACCTTTTGCCCCTGGTCGACCTGGTAGCTGGCGCCGGATGGCAGGAACAGGCCGTGCGGCAAAGCGAGCAGCATGGCCAGGCTGCCATTGCTGCTGTCGCGGCGCACGGTCACGGTCAGCACGCGCTGGCCGGTCTTGGCCTCGGTCAGGTTCTGCGACACCTGGCATTGAAGCTCGGAATTCGCCGAGCCGCTGGAGCAGTTCACCGCCCACGGATTGGCGTCGGCCGGCTTTGGTTGAGCCTCCTTGGCCTGGGCCGGTTTGGCGGCATCCTCGGCAAGAACGGGTCCGGCGACGGCCAAAATCAGCCACAAGGCGCCAAATCCCGCAGTCAGGCCTATTCTATTAGTCTGTACTAATATTGATGCCATGTCTTCTGTGCCCCGCCAAGTTCCCCGCTTCGGCCTGGTATTTTCCGCAGCAAAGGCTTGATACTACACCGGGAACCGTTGCGAAAGGCGGAGTCCCGGCAAGACAGCCGGCGAAATTACTGTGACCATCCTGCCACAGACAAGAACTTTAGTATGAATTCAATGAATTCGAGGCACCCCAGACTCGCTATACAATAGAATTCGCGTAAAAACTTGCACACGCGGGACGTGCAAGTCCCAGAAGGACTCGCCAGGGATGGGAACTACCGAGAAGTCTCGGCAAGTTGGTGAGATGGCAGCGCGTCGGGAGGGCTTCCACGTGCGCGCCGGTTTTCGCCGTTCGCAAATTGCAAGACAGTTGTGGAAGACGACGGCACTGACGGCACTGACGCTCGGGCTCTCCGGCGTTGTCGCCCATGCCGATCCGGACGGGCTCTGGCAGCCGCAGATCCGTGCCATCATCGGCGCCGACAACAATGGCGGCAACGCCGCGCTCGAAGGCTTCATCCCGATCAAGCAGACGGCCGAATCGGTGCTGTTCCTGGATGTCCGGGCCAAGCACGATTTCAAGGATGCTTCCGGCCAGGACATCGGCCTTGGCATTCGCCGCATCGTCAACCCCGACCTGATGCTCGGCGGCTACGCCTATATCAACGTCGAGAACTACAACAGCACGCAGTTCACCGCCGGCACGCTGGGCGTCGAGGCGATCACGCCGAATTTCGACGCGCATGTGAACGTCTTCATACCGATCAAGGGCGACTCGACCGACCATTCGGCCTCCTCGACCCTGTCGATGGTCAGCAACCAGCTGATCGAACAGATATCGGTGCTCGACCATCGCGACTACGCGGCCTGGGGCATCGAAGGCGAGGTTGGCGCAAAGGTGCCGATCAACCTGCCCGACAAGCATTCGCTGCGGCTCGACATTGGCGGCTATCATTTCGAGGATCCGCACGGCGACGACGGCAGCGTCACCGGCGCCAAGGCCGGCTTCGAATACACGATCGGCGATGTCTTCGGCAGCGGAACCGAGCTAGTGCTGGCCGGCGAGGTCCGCGACGACAATCGCGACCACACCCAGTTCGCCGGCAGCGTGCGGCTGAACATTCCGTTCAATCCCGGCCATAGCTCGGATACGACCGGGGCGATCAGCGACGCGGAGCCGGTCTATCCGGTCAGCGAAGGCCTGCGCAAGCGCGTCAACGAGCGCGTGCGCGGCGATATCGGCGTCAGGGTCCAGTCGCAGGAGCTCACCGGCGGCTCGACCACGCGCGTCGCCATCAACGCCGCCACCAATGCGGCGTTCGGCAAGTTCTATTATGCCGATGGCGTGGGTGCCGGCACCGGCACGTTGGCCGCCCCGACGACGCTGGACAGTGCGGTCGCCCAGGCGGGCACCGGTGGCTTCGTGGTGGCACTTGGCGGCAACGGCAATTTGACGACCGCTGGCGTGACGCTGGCGAATGGCCAGACCGTCATCGGCGGCGGCGAGAGCGTCACCGCGAAGCTTTTCGGCGGCGGCACCGCCACCTTCAACCTGGGCGGCAGCGACGGCACGATCAAGGGCACAAACGTCGCCAACAATGTCATCACGCTGGGCAACGGCAACACGCTGAGCGGCATCACCATCACCGGCGGCGCCAACGGCATCTTCGGCAACAACGTCACCGGCACGACGCTGACCAATGTCACGGTGACAGGTGCCGGCGCCAACGGCGCTGAGTTCACCGGCAACTCGACCAATGTCAGCGCGTCCGGATTCACCGCGACCGGCAACGGTCTCGACGGCCTGCACATCCAAGACAACGGCACCTACAATTTCACCGGCACGACGTTGCTGCAGAGCAATCTCGACGACGGTCTCGATATCACTGGTCAGGGCACCTACACCTTCGCGACGCTCAATGCGCTGGACAACCACGATGCCGGAATAACCGTCAAGGGCACCTCGGTCGCCGGAAGCTTCACCACCACCGGCGGCCAGGTTTCGGGCAACAAAGCCCTGGGCGATGACGGCGTCAGCGTCTTCATCGATCCGATTACCGCCCATGTGGTGCTGGATTCGATCACGCAGACCGGTGGCACGTCGGGCGTGGTGCTCGACCATGTCTCCGGCAGTTTCACTGTCAACGGCGCGACGACGATTTCCAGCACGACGGGATCGGCGATCGCCATTTCCGATTCGCCGGCGACGATCCGCTTCGGCGACATCAACATCGCCAATCCGGGCGCCGACGGCATGTCGTTCAGCGGCGTCAACGCCGCGGTGGTGGCCGGCAACATCGTCATTTCCGGCCTCGGCGTCGGCACCGGGCTCGACTTCTCCGGCAGCCAGACGAACTTCACGGCGCAGTCGCTCAACATAACCGCTCCGGGGCCTGCCGCGGCCGGCTCGATCGGCATCGACCTTTCCGACACCACCGGCGACGCCACGATCATCATCACCAATGGCGGTTCGATTTCGGGCGTCGACACGGGCGTGCGCTTCGGTATTTCCGGGTCGCTGGCCCATTCGGCCAATGCCGAATTCACCTTCGGCGGCACCAGCAGTTCGATTGCCGGCAGCACCGCTTCGCTCGACGCGCGCGGCCTCAACCAGACGCTTGGCCATTATGCGTTCGGCTCGACCACCTTCAGCGGCCCGCAACTGTTCGACCAGCAGAATGTGATTTTCGTCGGCGCCGTCGGCTCATTGGGTGACGGTTCTTCGACGTCGAGCCTGCTTGCGGTCAACCAGGCCGACCTCGATACGGACGGCACCGCTATCTTCGTGCTGGTCAACGAAGGCTCGCCGATCGACGCTTCGGGCGGTTTCTCGCTCAGCGACGGGCAGACGCTGGCTTCCTTCGGCAATGGCCGCTCCTTCTCGCTTGGCGGCATTCCGATCAATGTCACCGGCGACAACATCCAGCACGACCAGGTCGTTTCGGACCCGGGCGGCGGCGCGGCGACGCTGACCAATTCCGGCGCCGGCTCTGTGGTGACGGCGGCCAATGGCAATTCGCTGCTCGATTTCAACATTTCCGGCGGATCCGGCGCTGGGGTCAGCGCGTCCGGCGTGACCGGGCTGACCGTCCAGGGCGTTACCGTCAGCGGCGTCGCCACCGGTCTTTCGCTCAACAATTTCGCCGGCCCCGGCACCTTCACCAATTTCGACATCACCAGCGCTGGCACGGGCGTCAGCATCACCGGCGGCACCACCGGCACGTTGACGTTCGACGCGGCGAGCTCGATCGCCGGCACGACCGGCGTGGCGTTCAACATCGACTCTTCGACGCCGAACCTCACCTATAACGGCACCATCAACCAGACCGCTGCTGCAAGCGCGGTGAAGATCAACGCCATGACCGGCGGCAGCGCCACCTTCGGCGGCAAGATCACCGCCAGCACGGTGCGGCCAACGCGATCGACCTGACCGGCGACACTTCCACGGCGATCGCCTTCAATGGCGGCCTGATTATCAACACGACCTCCGGCATCGGACTGAATGCCACCAACGTCAGCACGCTGGGTATATCGTCGGCCGCAACCAACACGATCACCACCACGACCGGCCAGGCGATCAATATCGTCGGGATGGATGTCGCCTCTGGTGGAATCTCATTCGACAGCATCACCACGGGAGTTGTCACGGCTCAGAATGCGCTGAACCTTGACACCATGGGCGGTGGGGCTGTCTCCCTGGGAGCCGTTACGATCGGCGGAGCGGTGGGTGATGCCATCCGCGCCACAAGCGCCGTGAGTCACTTCACGTTCGATTCGATCAAGATCGACGGGACCGGCGGCGATGGCGTCAATCTCATTGGCGCCAGTATCGGCACGGTGGATATCGGTACCGTCGATATTGATGGCGTGGCGGGCAACGGTATCGAGATTCAGAATGGCGTCGACCACAATGTAACCATTGGCGGGGGCACTATCGGCGCAACCACTCCCGCCGGCGGCGCGGCTATACGCATCGAAGGGCAACAGGCATCGAGCACGATTACGCTCACTAATTTGGAGATCACAGCCAGCGGCGGTGGAGGCCTGGCCATCTCCGACTCCGCCGGCGCGATCCAAATGGTCGGCGGCACTATAAATAATTCCGGCACCGGAAATGGCATCGTCGTTTCCGGCGGCAGCGCCGCGATCACGGTCTCGGCTCCCATCTCCAGTTCGGCGACCGGGCTCGGCACGGCGGTCAAGGTCGACGGCATCACCGGCGGCACGGTGGCTTTCTCCGGCAATGTCACCTCGACTGGCACCGGCAATCTGTTCGCTATCGGCACAACCACGGCGCCGACCGGCGGTACGATCAGCTTCACCGGCTCGGCACTGACGGCCAGCGGTGGCGGCGGCGTCGTGATCGGCTCCCTTGGCGCCGGCGCGATCTTCAACGCGACCGCGCCTTTGTCGATCACCAACGCGACCGGAAACGGGCTGTCGATCTCGAACGTTGCTGGAAGTGCCACCTTTGGCGCGGTAACTGTGTCGGGTGCCGGCGGTAACGGCATCGACATATCAGGCAATTCCGGCTCGGTGACGTTTACGGGCACGACCAATGTGACCCTAGGCTCGACCGCCAACACGGCCGGCATCAATTTCAGCGGTACCAATGCCGACGTCACCTTCGGCACGACCAATGTGACGTTGGGCGCCGGCGCCAACCAGACCGGCATCGATTTCAGCGGCTCCGCCACCGCCGCAGATTTCGGCCTGACGACGATCACCGGCACCGGCAATTCTTCTTCGCGCGGCATCGACCTGTCGTCGACGACAGGCAACAAGACCATCACCTTCCTGCGTGGCTCCAGCATCTCCAACGTCCATATTGGTGTCGACCTGGCATCCGATTTCACCACGGCGACGTCGGCCAACGCCAATTTCACCTTCGGCGACGGCACGTCTGTCGATGGGCTGCAGTCCTCTATCAGTGCTGCGGCCGGCGGCTTCACCGTCAACACGGTCGGGCTCAATCCGGCGCTCGGCAACTACAATTTCAACGACGTGTTCTTCACCGGCAACGCGAATCTGGCGCTGGCGGCTGTCGGGACGATCATGATCTCGCAAAATGGCGGCGTGATCACCACCGGCACGAACGGACTCACCGCCGACGTCGCCACGGTCACGGCAGCCCAGGCCGACGCCATGGTCGGCACGCAGAGCTTCGCCTTCGTCGGCACCGTCGACCTCAGCGGCACGCCGTTCACCCTCGATGCGGGACAGTCGATCATCGGTTTCGGCAACGGCGCCTCCCTCACCACGGCGGGCACCATCCAGCCAGTCAACGTCCAGGGCAATCTCGGCGCGACGGGCGCCACCGTCTCCGGCGACGAAGGCGTGGTCAAGAGCACGGGCAGCGATACACTGCATCTGCTCGGCGGCAATACCGTCAAGGACACTGCTTTCGACTTCACCGGCGGCAGCGGCTCGGTCTTCCTCATCGACTCCAGCGCGGCGGCCTTCGACAACACGGGCGGCGTCGTCATCAATGGCGTCACGGTCAGCAATGTCGCCGTGGGCCAGACAGCCTTCAAGCTCGATGGCACTACCGGCACTATCGGCAATGTGTCGATCACCAACAACAACATCAACGTCGCCGGCACGCTGCTCGACGCCAATGGCGGCGGCGGCAACATCACGGTCACGCGCGGCAACCTGCCCAACAGCGGGCCGGCCGGCACGCTGACCGGCGGCGGCATCTCGATCGCCAACCGCACCGGCGGTCTGGTCAACTTCACCGACAAGGTGACGGTCAATGGCAACGGCGTTTCGCTCACCAACAACACCGGCGCAACCATCAAGTTCGCGGATATCGATATCACCACCACCAATGGCTCGACGGCCTTCGCCGCCACCGGAGGCGGCACGGTCGAGGTCGACGCGGGAACGATCAGCGCCACGGGTGCGCAAGCGATTGATCTCGACAGCATTGCCGCCAACATCCATTTCACCTCGACCAGCGCGACCTTCAGCGCTGGCAACGGCGTCGATCTGCAGAACCTCAGCGGCACGGTCGCTCTTGGCACCGGCACGCTGACCAACACCGGTGTGGGCACGGCCTTCAATGTCGGCTCGGCAACCAACGCCAGCGGCGGCAATGCGATCATCTCCTATGGCGGCACGATCGCCAGCAACGGCACCGGCGCGGCGGTTTCGATCCAGGAACTGACCGGCGGCTCGGTGACGCTGTCGGGCAATCTGACGGACGGCCTTGCGGACGCCGGCGGCAACATTATCGTTACCGGCATCGACAATGGCACGGCGGCGACCGTCACCTTCTCCGGCGCCACCAAGCAGATCGACTCGGGCGCCACCGACGGCGTCAGCCTCGGCATCACGGGCAATTACCCCCTTGGCGCGCCGACCGCCAATACGAATGGCACGGTCAACTTCACCAATGGCGGCCTCGCCATAAAGACGACGACCGGGACAGGTTTTGTCGCGGCGTTTGGCGGCACCGTCAGCGTATCAGGCACTGGCCCCGTTACTGGAAACACGATCGACTCCGGCAGCAATGGGTTGGTCATAGGCTTCGCCGATGTCGGCAGCGCCGGCGTCGCCTTCGACAGCATCAAGGCTGTCTCCACAGCTGGTGTCGGGGCTGGCGTGCTGCTCGAGGGTGTCGTGCTCGGCGGCGATGTCGACATTGGCGGCCTGAAGGATACCGGCTACATCGGCGCCTCACTGTCCGGCCTGAGCGGCACCGGTGTGGTCAATTTCACCGGCACGATCGATCTCGACACCAGCTACGAAGGGTTCGAGATCGTTGGCCCCCAGATCACCACCGTAAACATCGCCAATGTCGCCGGATCCACCCTGACCATCGATGGCAGCCAGATCGGCATCACACAGACCTCGCAGGGCGGGACCGTCAATGTCGGCGTCAACGGCAGCGCCAGCATCACCAACACCACCGTCGCGGCCATCAGCCTCGGCGGCGGCAATGACCTGGCCTTCACCACGCTGACTTACAACGGTTCGATCACGATCGGTGAGGGCGCGGTGATAAGCGCCAGCGGCGATGGAACCCGTTTGAACATGAGCGGTTCGGTCAATTCCACCACGTCATCGACGGCCTTCGACTTCTTTGGCCATGCCGACGGCATATACGATATTGCAAGCACCATCGATCACAGCGGTGGCACAGGTGTCTCTATCGGCGGCTCGGCCAACGGCACGGTCACCTTCTCTGGTACATCGAAGATATTCAACACCGGCGCCAACGATGCCATCGTCAAGGCACCCGCATACGTGCCGGATCCGCAGACCAAGGGCACGCTCAACTTCACCAATGGCGGCCTCGTCATCACCACCAGCAGCGGCGCCGGCTTCACCGCCAGCACCTTCGGCCCTGGCACGATCAGCGTCACCGGCGCCGGCAACACCATCACCACCGGTACGGGCACGGCGCTGAAGCTTGGCGACGCGACGGCGGTCGTGGCCGGGGCGACTGGCGCGACAATCGGCGTCGATGGCATCACGTTCGATACGATTTCGACCAATGGCGCGACGACCGGCATCTCGCTCAATGATGTCAGCGGCGGCGCCCTCGATCTCGGCGCGGTAAACCTGCTGGGCATCACTGGCGCCAACGCGCGCGGCGTCGACATTTCCGGCACGCTCGGCTCGACGGTGAGCTTCGACAGCCTGAACATGGTGATGGCGGCCAGCGCCACCAACGCTGTCGGCCTTGACCTCAACGGTGCTTCGCTTGGCGCCAGCAACATCACCGCCGGCGATTTCGACGTCGACGGCGGCCTCTCCGCCGGTTCGCTCGGCATCGACATGGCCGGCACGACCGGCACCGGCACGATCCAGCTCGGCGACACCGTCAACAGCAATCCCGGCCCGACTGGCCAGACGTCGACCATCGTGCGTGTCGCGCAGGGCGTCCAGTTGTCCGCCGCCACCAACGCCCAGCTGGTGTTCGGCGATGGTGCCGGTCCGGCCGAATCGAAGATCGAGACCTTCGGCGGTGGCCAGGTCATCCACGCCACCGATACTTTGCCGACCAATGGCGACTACAATTTCAACGACGTCAATTTCAACGGCGATACCTCGAACCTGTCGGCGATCAGCGTCTACTATGTCACATCAGGCGGCACCGGCGACGGTAGCCTCGCCGATCCGGGCAGCTATGTGGGCGCGCAGGCGTCAACCGCCAATGTCGTCGTGCTGATCGACAAGAACGTCAACGGCGCCCAGGATACCATCGACCTGAGTGGGACGACATTCAACCTCGATGACGGTCAGGTGCTGCTCGCCTTCAAGAGCGGCGACGCGGCCGTCGATGTTTCGCAGCTCGGTGTCGACACCAGCGGCGGCGCTTCGGCGGCGTTCCACTTCACCACGGTGCAGAATTCGCCGATCATCTCGGCGCCTGGCGGCATCGACACGCTGCGGCCTGTTCTGCAAAGCAACACCGCCGGCTCGGTGGTCAACTTCGCGACATCAGGCACCGGCCTCGTCACCGGCGGCATCCAGAACCTCATCATCCGCAACACAGGCAGCGGCACCGGCGTCGCCGTCACCGCCACGGCCGCCTCCAGTTTCTTCCTGAGGAACGACGACATCGCCGCCGGCGGCCGGGCGCTCGACTTCTCCACCACCGGCGCGCCGGCCAACACGCTTCTGCTTTCGATCGACGGCAACACGCTGCAATCGACCGGATCCGCCTTGGCGGCATCCTTCTCCGGCCAGAACATCAGTGCGACGGACAACTCGATCGCGATCAGGTCCTTTGCCGGCAATAAAGTGATCGGCGGCACCGGTGGCGGCATCGCCTTTAACAATGTCCGCTTCGATTCCGACGGAGCCGGCGGCACCGTCAGCGCCGGTACGCTCGGCATCGGCACTCCCGGTGCGCGGGTCCAGGGCAATGGCCTCAGCTTCACCAACACCAGCGGCACCCTTGATCTGGGCACGCTCAGCCTCGCCAACAATGGCGGCACCGGTGTCATCGCCAACACCAAGACCACCACCTTCACGCTGAACACCAGCGCCGGCGTGGTCACCACCACCAACGGCGCGGCATTCGATCTCGATCCGCTGACGGTCAACATGACGTTCAGCAGCGTGACCGCCAACGGTGGCGCCAGCGGCATCATCTTCGACGGCGTTGCCGGCACCTTCACCGTCACCGGCGCGACGAGCATTACCAACACGACGGGCTTCGGCATCAGTGCGATCAACACCAACACCGGCACGTTCAATTTCAACACTGTGACGGTGAACAATGTCACCATCCCCAACACGGGCGGCGGCATCGGCTGGGCCAGCGGCACGCTGAACATCTCCGGCCTGGCCAACATCGACACCACCAGCGGCGCCGGGCTTTCGCAAACCGGCGGCACGACCGGCTTCACCGGCGGCGTGACGGTCGATACCACCAGCGGCGATGGCATGCTCGTCATCAATGGCAGCGCGATCACCGTGACCGGCGCCACGAACACCGTGACGACGGCCACCGGGCGCGTCGTGTCGATGCAGACCGCGACCATCGGCGCCAGCGGCGTGACGTTCGGCACGCTCAAGGCGACCGGCACGGTTAGCGGTCCCGGTGTCCAGCTATCCGGTGTCTCGGGCGGCATCTTCAACGGTGGCAATGTGTCCATCGCAAGCTCGAGCAACAACGCGATCACGGTACAGAACGCCACCTCGTCAACCGTCAATTTTACCAGCGCGACGGTCAGCGGCGCCAATATCAACGGCATCGATATCAATGGTGGCGTGACCGGCACCGTGACCTTCGGCACGGTGGCCATCGACAACACCGGCGCGTCCGGTGTGCGCCTGCTGAACACGTCCGGCACGGTCAACATCAATGGCGGCTCGATCGGCGCGACCAACGACCCGGCAGGCATCGGCGTGGAGGTTTCGGGCGGCGCCGCTACATTGAATGTGGCCGCTTCGATCACCAAGACCAGCGCTGGCAAGATCGTCGACATCTCCGGCGTCACCGGCGGGTCGGTCACGCTGACCGGGGCGCTCACCGCCAACACTGCCAGCGACAACGGCATTTTTGTCCACGCCAACACCGGTGGCGCCTTCAATTTCAACGGCGCCATGACGCTTTCCACAGGTGTCAACACTGCGGTCAATCTGGCGACCAACGCCGGCGCCACCATCAATTTCGCCGGCGGTATGGGGATCACCACCACCTCCGGCCTCGGCTTTGGCGCTACGGGCGGCGGCACGATCAACGTCACCGGCAGCAACACGGTCAACACGTCCAGTGGCCAGTTCCTGGTCTGGAACGGCATGACCGTCGGCGCCAGTGGCGCCACCTTCAGCACGATGACGGCCATTAACACGATTACCAGCGGCGATGCGGTCAATCTGACCAATGTCGGCGGCGGCGTCTTCAATGGTGGCACGCTCAGCGCCGTGACCGGCACGAACTCCAACGGCATCTTCCTCAACGGCACCGGCGCAACGGTGAACTTCGCCAAGGTGACGATCAAGGATCAGGCGGGCTCGGCAAGCGGCGGCGGCATCAGGATCGACAACAACACCGGCGCGGTTACGGTCGGCGATAACACCAGTGCGATCGGCGGGCCCGGCGGGTTCGGCTCCGTCAAGGGTATCGGCATCGACATCAATGGCGGCTCCGGCGACATCACCATCGCGGCGTCGGTGTCGAAAGGAAGCGCTGCCAACAACGTCGTTCAGATCACCGGACGCACCGGCGGAACGGTCACGCTCAGCGGAACTCTGAGCACCAACGGCGACGTCAACAACGGCATCAACGTCAACACCAACACCGGCGGCACGATCATCTTCTCCGGCGCGGGCAGCTCGCTGACCAACGTGACCAACACCGCCGTCAACCTGGCCAACAACACCGGCGCGACGATCAACTTCACCGGCGGCGGCCTGGTCATCAACACCACCACAGCCACCGCCTTCAACGCCACCGGCGGCGGCACGGTCAACGTGACCGGCGCCGGCAACACGATCGCGTCGACGACCGGCACCGCGCTCAATGTCGTCAATACGACGATCGGCTCGGGGAACCTTGTCTTCCAGAGCATCACATCGAATGGCGGCAGCGCCAATGGCATCATCCTGGTCAACACCGGCACGGCCGCCGGCAATGGCGGATTGCATGTGACCGGCACCGGCTCAGCCGGCTCGGGCGGCACCATCGCCAACAAGACGGGTGCCGACGGCAGCACCACGCAAGGCACCGGTATCTTCCTCAACGGTACGAAGGACGTGCAGCTTGGCTGGATGCAGCTGAACGATTTCGGCAATTTCGCCATCCGCGGCAACAACGTCACCGGCTTCACGCTCGACCACAGCGTCATCAGCGGCGACAGCGGCACCTCCAACAGCCTGTCCGACGGACTGGCGTCCTTCGCCAACACCGGCGAGGATGCCATCCGGCTGACCAACCTGCTGGGCAGCGGTTCGATCACCAATTCGAACATCAGCGGCGGCTACACCAACACGATCCTGGTCGAGAACAACACCGGCACCTTGAACCGGCTGACGATCGACAGTTCCACCATCGGTGGGCGGAGCGACAACGGCACAGGCATGAACGACGCCATCAATTTCCAGGCCGACGCCGGCAGCGCGACAATGAACCTGACCGTCTCCAACAGCGCGCTGACCAGCGCACGCGCCAGCAACATTACCGCGACGGGTCAGGTCGGGACGAACATGGATGTCCAGCTCATCGGCAACACGGTGACCAATAATCATCCTCTGACCGTCAGCGGCGGCACTGCCTTCGACATCGCCAGCCTCGGCAACGTCACTTTCAGCATCTCCAACAACACGTTCGACATGCATGCCGCCAATAGCGGTACCGGCATCAAGTCCCACGTCATCGAAGTGAACAAGGGCAGCGGCAGCGGCAATTCGACATTCGACGGCACGATTTCAGGCAATACGATTGGTGTTGCCGCGACCGCCCATTCGGGCAGCGGCGTCGGCTCCAACGACATCGACATCAACAGCCAGGACAACGGCACGTTCACCATCGCCATCCTGAACAATACGCTTGTGCACTACGACACCGCAGCCATCCAGATTTCGCAGATTGCTGGCAGCAGTACAGTCAACGCGACGGTGCAAGGCAATACGACAAGCAATGGCGATTCGAATACATTTGCCGGCCTTTATATCGTCGCCGGCTCGGGCCTTGCCGGCGACAATGGCGTCGTCAACCTTCTGGTCGGCGGCACCGGGACACAGCGCAACGACTTCTCGAATGGCGACCCGGCGAACGGCAGCGATGTCTACTTGCAGGTGACGCCCGGCAGCACATCGACGCTTAACCTGTCGAAGGGTGTATCCGTGGCGGCAACCGCCAGCCAGGTCATCAAGGACAACAACCTCAATCCGGGCACGACAGCCGTTGCTACGTCTGGGACGATCAATCTCGTGAACACGTCGCCGCCGCTGCCTTGATCAAATCAAGTTGAGCGGCAATCAAGCCGCCGCGAATACAGAAGATTCATGTCGACTTTTCAGCCCGATATGTCATGGTAGCGGAGTCGGATAGAAGCTGGAGGGGCCCCGTATGGCAGAGCCATATCTATCGGAAATAAAGCTGGTATCGTTCAACTTCCCTCCCAAGGGTTGGGCGTTCTGCAACGGGCAGTTGCTGCCTATAAATCAGAATCAGGCGTTGTTTTCTCTTTTGGGCACGACTTACGGTGGCAATGGGCAAACCACGTTCGCGCTGCCAAATCTGCAAGGCCGCGTGCCGACACATATGGGCGGCGAAGGATTTTTCCTTGGCCAGCCCGGCGGCGAGGCGGCGCACACGCTCTCCATCCAGGAGTTGCCGTCCCACGTGCATGGTGCCAGCGCCTCGACGGTCGATGGCGACCAGGTGATCGCCACCAACAATTATCTCGGGCCCGCCAATCAGCTCTACGGCGCACCAGCGAACCTTACGACCATGATCCCGACGGAAGTCAGCAACGTTGGTGGCAGCCAGCCGCACGAAAACATGCAGCCATACCTGACCTTGAATTTCTGCATCGCCTTGGTCGGCATCTTTCCATCGCGAAATTGAAGGAATTCCAACGATGACAGCCTATGTGGGCGAGATTCGCATGTTCGCCGGCAATTTCAATCCGAACGGCTGGATGTTCTGTCAAGGCCAGACATTGCCTATCTCGGAGTATGAGACCCTGTTCCAGCTCATTGGCACCACCTATGGCGGTGACGGGCAAGAGACGTTCAATCTGCCGAATCTGTCGGGCCGGGTGCCGCTGCATCAAGGCAGCGGGTACGTGATCGGACAGATGGCGGGTTCGGAGGAGGTTACGCTCAATACGCAACAGATCGCCTCGCACTCGCACCCGTTCATGGCGACAACAAATATCGGCGGCGCCAGCGCCCCGGGCAACAATGTGCTTGCCCAGTCGTCCACGATCAAAGTCTATTCCGCGATCGCTCCCACCGTGGCGCTTGGGCCTTCGTCGATGACGCCCGCGGGCGGCAGTCAGCCGCACAGCAATCTGCAGCCCTATCTTTGTATCAATTTCATCATCTCACTGTTCGGCGTTTTCCCGAGCCAAACATAGGACAGGACCATGTCGGACCAATTCGTCGCGGAAATCCGAGTTTTCCCGTTCAATTTTGCGCCTGTGGGCTGGGCTGCCTGTGATGGTCAGCTCATGCCGATCTCGCAAAACACGGCCTTGTTCTCGCTGTTGGGCACAACCTACGGCGGCGATGGCAAATCAACCTTTGCCTTACCGGACATGCAAGGCAATGCGCCGATGCAGCCCGGCCAGGCTGCCGGCGGAACGGACCACTTTTTGGGTGAAACCGGGGGATCGACGACAGTAACGTTGCTGCAGACCGAGATGCCGCAACACGTGCATTCGCTGATGGCCGCCATTCCTCCCGCGCTGCTGTTCGCGCCGTCGGCATCCACAGGACTGGCGCGATCGGCGGGCGGACCGGTCTACCAGACCAGCAACGCGAATTTGACGCCACTGAACAACAATGCAGTGCAGCCAACTGGCAGCAGCCTGCCGCACAACAATCTGATGCCGTATCTGACACTGAATTTCTGCATCGCATTGCAAGGAATTTTCCCGGCTCGCCCCTGATCGCTTCGATGAATCAGTTGATAGGCGTTGAACCGGTTTCGAGCGGCTGGATGCGGGCGGCTGGCGCCGGGCTGGCTTTTCGCGTAGCCACGGATGCCGACTTGCCCTTCCTGGCAGAGGTCTATGCCTCCACCCGTGCGGAAGAACTGGCGCTGACATCCTGGGCCGAGGCTCAGAAGACCGCATTTCTCGACATGCAGTTCCGGGCGCAGCACGCGCACTACCAGCAGCATTATCCGCAAGCCGACTGGCTGGTGGTGATGTCTGGCGCGGAAGATATCGGCCGCCTCTATATCGAGCGCTGGCCAAGCCAGCACCGCATCATCGACATCGCTTTCCTGCCGGCCTATCGCGGCAAAGGGTTCGGCAAGGCGTTGCTCAGCGACCTGATCGACGAGGCGGGCGCGGTCGGCAAGGCCGTCTCGATCCATGTCGAAAAGCACAACCCGGCCACGCGGCTTTATCTGCGGCTGGGTTTCGCCGTCGCCGAGGACAAGGGTGTTTACGACCTAATGGTGCGTCCACTCTCTTGACCGCGATACAGATTCTCAGGCGCCGCGATACCACGAGACGATGGTGAAACGTTCGTAGCGGGTGACCGGAGTGACTTCGTGCGTTGTTTCCGAACGGAAGGCGACGAGGGAGCCAGGCACTGCCGGCATGGCAACGCGCAGGTCCGGACCGCTGTAAGGACCATGCAGGACCAGCGAGCCGCCAGCGTAACTTTCGACAGAAGCATTGTCGGACTGAGCGTTGAGGAAGATCACCGCCGAGATCTTCCTGAAGCGCGATTCGTCATGAATGAGCGGCGTGTTGCCGTCCTGGTGCGGCACGAAGAAATCGCCCTCGCGATAGTGGAGAAACTGGGGTTCCTCGCTCGCGCCGAGTGCGACGCCGAAACGCTGCTCCAGAACCGGCTTCTGCCGCGCCAGCAGGTGCTCTATCCGCGCCTTGGTGGCAGGCGAAACCTCCGCGCGCCTGGTCCGGCGCACCTCAGGCCATGCCGGCTTGTGGTCGGAACGGCCAAGCAGGCCGGCGTCCCGGCCGACGGCTGCGCGGATCTCCGCGCAGAGCGCGCCGCATGCCGCTTTATCCAGCACCTCGGGGATCAAGAGATAGTCGACCATCGAACCGAACTCAGTTGAAGACGGCTTCGTAGACATGGCCCGTTGCGTCGACAGAAACCGGCACGATGAAAATGTCGTCGGCGATTGTATCACTGGTGAAGCGATAGATGGCCTGCGGCAGCCTTACCTCGCGGGGCCCCTTGAACAGCAATGTGAAGCCGCCGCCGTCGCGGGGGCTGGCCTCGATGCGGCGAACCTGGGTCAATTCGAGCGAGAACTGCCGCCCACCGGCCGAAACGGTGAAAACCGACCCCGCCGCCCGCTCGAAATCCGCTGCCGAAACCATGCTGTCCGCCCCAATCCGTTTGCAGTCAGCGATAATGTCACCACTTCGCGGCAAGCTGTCCAGAGCCATCCGGCGACCTTTGCGGCATTGCGTTGCAAGCCATGGTGTAAAATCAGCACTATCCAACCATAACTGCTTTTGCGGCAGTGAAGAACGCTGTAGAGCCTTTACTTCATCTTGCGCATGATCATTGCCGAACCAAAGATCAGCATGCAGGAACAGATCCCGGCTGGCGCTGGGTCATCAATGGGCGAGCCACTGCAAGCAGCTCGCGGGAGGAACGAAACGAATGGCTGACGGCGACCTGAAAGCAGCAACGGCAAGCGCCGCAATGCCGCTGTTCTACTCCAAACCGGAAGCGCTCAACCCGGCACGGCACGGCTCGCTCGGCCTGACCGCGCGCAGCGATTTTTCCTTCGCGCGCGCAGCCCACGCCATTCCGGTGGTGGCGTCGGAAATGCCGGCGGCGATGCGCTCCTATCCGATCGTCTTCATCGGCGACGGCAAGGCGCCCGTCATCATCACCGGCGTGCGCCAGAACGAGAACCTGTTCGTCGATGCCGACGGCAGGTGGACCGCCCCGCATTACGTTCCTGCCTATGTCCGCCGCTATCCCTTCATCCTGGCCGAGGATCCGACCACTGCAGGCCGGCTGACGCTGTGCGTCGACCGGGCAAGCGAGCGCGTCGTCGACCAGGCCGTGGCGCCATTGCGTGACGACAAGGTCGCGCCGTTCTTCATCGGCAACGAGCCGACCGAGGCGACAAAGCAGGCGCTCGCCTTCTGCAACCAATTCCAGATCGACTTCAGGGCCACCCGCGAGATGGTCGAGAAGATCGACGCGCATGGCCTGTTCGCGCCGCGCCAGAGCAAGGTGACGCTGGAAGGCGGCGAAGTGCTCAACCTCACCGATTTCCAGGTGATCGACGAGGCTGCCTTCAACAAACTGAGCGACGCGGCGTTCCTCGACCTGCGCAAGTCAGGCGCGCTCGGCCTGCTCTATTGCCACCTTGCCTCGACCAACAGCTGGACGTCGCTGGTGCATCAGGCGTCGCTGCGCAAGGCGGATGGTGCCAAGCAGGCCTGACGGGCAGCGCCATCAAATCTTCGATTTCTTGTGGAATCCGAGTGTGATGTCGAAACAGTTTCACACGCGTAGTTCCGACTACTACCGAACCTCTCCTCCGATCACGAGCGTGCGCCATCGGGGCGCACCGGTCAGACCGGAGAATTCGCATGCATCACAAGCGCAAGAAGCCCAAGAGCGCCAGGGCGGGCTGTCTTCTTTGTAAGCCGCACAAAGCCAATGGCGTGTGCCCGCGCCACAAGAATATGCGTCCAGGCAGCCTGCGCCGCTACCAGGCAGCAACCTGGCAGCTGCGTTGTGAGGGCTTGCGCGGCTGAGGTTAAGCCGCTTCTCTCCTGTCGTGCCGACCTTCGTTGATCTCCTCGGTGAGCTTTTCACAGAATGCTTCGAGATCACCTGGGTTACGGCTGGTGACAAGCCCCTGGTCGGTGACGACCTTGCTGTCTTCCCAAAGGCCACCAGCATTGACGACGTCGGTCTTGATCGACTTGTACGATGTGACCCGGCGGCCTTTGACAATGCCGGCTTCCGCCAGCAGCCAGGGCGCATGACAGATCGCGCCGACGACCTTCTTGGCGGCCCAGAACGATTTGATGAAGTCCAGCGCCTTCTGCTCAACCCGCAGCAAATCGGGGTTGATGACGCCACCAGGTAGGACGATCGCGTCGTAGTCGTCTGCCCGCGCCTCATCCAGGGTCCTGTCCACGGGAACCTCACGGCCCCAATCCTTTTTGTCCCAGCCTTTGATATTGCCGCCTGCGAGCGACACGACATCGACGGTGGCGCCCGCTTCGCGCAGTTTCTTCAGCGGGACTTCAAGTTCGGATTGCTCGAAGCCATTGGTCGCAAGGATAGCGACACGCTTACCGGAAATGTCCTGCATGGGTTTCTCCATCGTTGGGTTGATGGAGGCTAACGAGCCGGAGCGGGAAGCGTTCCTCGCTGTAATTTTATGTGATTTCTGAAGGAAGCGCTGGGCCGGTTCGGCCAAAGCGTTCCAGTCTGCGCTCGCCCAAAATGCGAAAAAGCCGCGGTGGGACCGCGGCTTTTCGGTGCTTGATCTCCCCTTGAGGAAACTGGAGCGGGTGAAGCGATTCGAACGCTCGACCCCAACCTTGGCAAGGTTGTGCTCTACCCCTGAGCTACACCCGCTCACACGGCATCTTGGCCGCAAGCCGCGCCTATATGGCTGAAGAGCGCGGCGATTGCAACAGGGAAATGTCGGGCTTTTTGCAACCTGTCGGGCGATGCCGGCAAAGTGCCCGCTATGCGCGGATTTCGCCGCTCCATTGCGCGATGGTCTTGTGCCGGCCACCGCATTGGCCGTAAACGGCAAAGCTGAAAAACGACGAAGAAGACAATCGATGCCGAAGACCGAAGCTGACCTTTTTGCCTTTCTTGCCGAACTCGGCATTGCCGTTTCGACGATACGCCATCCGCCGCTCTATACGGTGGCCGATTCGCAGGCGCTGCGCGGCGAAATTGCCGGCGGGCACACCAAGAACCTGTTCCTGAAGGACAAAAAAGACAATTTCTTCCTGGTCACCGTCGGCGAGGACGCCGTCGTCGACCTCAAGCAGATCCACCAGCTGATCGGCGCCGCCAGCCGCGTTTCCTTCGGCAAACCGGAGATGCTGCTGGAGCTGCTTGGCGTCACGCCTGGCGCGGTCACGGTGTTTGGCGTCATCAACGATACGGCAAATCGGGTCAAGCTGGTGCTCGACAAGGATTTGATGGAACATGCCGTCATCAATGGGCATCCGCTCACCAATGAAGCGACGACATCGATCGCCAGGGATGACCTTATCAAATTCGTCGAGGCAACCGGGCATGATGCTGCTATCTTGAAAGTCTCGGCATGATCGCCACATGCATGGCGAAAGCCGACTTCCATTGAGAGACAAGGCGCCAACCCGCTGGCCGGTGGCGCGACCGAAAGGGTGACGAGATGAGCGACAACAAGCCGTTTGGCGGGTCATTCGGCAGCAGTGGCGGCCAATATGCCACCACGGTGCAGTATGGCGGAGCCGCGCCCGCGCCGGCAAAGGTCACGCTTGGCGATACGCCGGCCGCTGTCGCCGGCGACGTCATCAAGGACACCACGACGGCCGCTTTCGCCGCCGACGTCATCCAGGAATCGCGCCGCCAGCCGGTGCTGGTGGATTTCTGGGCACCCTGGTGCGGGCCTTGCAAACAGTTGACGCCGCAGCTGGAGAAGGCGGTCAAGGCCGCCGGCGGCAAGGTCAAGCTGGTCAAGATGAACATCGACGACCATCCCTCGATCGCCGGCCAACTCGGCATCCAGTCCATTCCTGCGGTCATCGCCTTCAAGGACGGCCAGCCGGTCGATGGCTTCATGGGCGCGATCCCCGAGAGCCAGATCAACGAATTCATCACCAAGGTCGGCGGCAAGGGCAATGGCGCTCCGCCCGTGGCCGATGCGCTGGCGGCAGCGGCCGAAGCGCGCGCGGCCGGCGACATGCAGACCGCCGCCGACATTTTTGATGCCGTCCTGGCGCAGGCGCCCGAGACGATCGAGGCGATCGCTGGACTGGGCGATCTGCTGTTCGAGGCCGGCGATACCGAAGGCGCCGAAGCGCTTCTGGCAACCGCACCGGAAGCCAAGAAGGAAGCGCCTTTGCTTGCCGCGTTGCGCGCCAAGATGGCGCTGGCCGCGCAAGCCGCCGCGCTTGGCAATCCGGCCGAGTTCGAGCGCCGGCTGGCCGAGAATCCCAAGGACCATCAGGCGCGTTTTGATCTCGCCATGATCCAGAATGCCCGTGGTGACCGCACGGCGGCGGCGGATAATCTGCTGGCCATTATCAAGGCCGACCGGGCCTGGAACGAGGACGGCGCCAGGACGCAATTGCTGCAGCTGTTCGAGGCCTGGGGCATGACCGACGAGGCGACGCTGGCCGCGCGGCGCAAATTGTCGGCGCTGCTGTTTTCCTAAAGCAGCGGCTGTTTCGTCGCACGGGCTTGTGATGTCAGGCCAAAGCGCCAGATAGACAGGCTGGATCGAGGACACGCTTCCTGATGGGAGCGATGGGAGGAATGAGGTGCAAGCGGGAAACGCGCATTACCGGGTCGCCAAGGATCTGCCGTCGACGATCCCGATCTTTCCGCTCGAAGGCGCGCTTTTGCTGCCGGGCGGGCGCATGCCGCTCAACATCTTCGAGCCGCGCTACCTGCAGATGGTGGACGAGGCGATTTCCGGCTCGCGGCTCATCGGTGTCATCCAGCCCAGCCTCGACGGTGCGTTGCGCGAGGATGGCGAGCCGCAGCTCTGCAATGTCGGCTGCGCCGGGCGCATCATCGCCTTTTCCGAGACCGGCGACGGCCGCTACCTCATTTCGCTGCAAGGTGTGTACCGCTTCCGCATCGCCAGCGAATTGACGGTCAAGACGCCGTTCCGGCAGGCGAAGCCCGCGCCCTTCCTCGCCGATCTCGACGACGATCCGGCAGCCAACGAGATCGACCGGCCGGCGCTGCTCAAGGCCTTTCGCGCCTATCTGCAGGCCAATGATCTCGAAGCCGACTGGGAAAGCGTCAGCCGCGCCGAAAATGCCATGCTGGTCAACGCATTGTCGATGATGGCGCCCTACGGGCCGGCCGAGAAACAGGCGCTGCTCGAAGCCGCGGATTTGAAGACGCGGGCCGAAACGCTGATTGCCATCACCGAGATGGCGCTGGCGCGGGAGAACGAGGATTTTGGCTCGAGTCTACAATAAGAGGGTGCGATGGCGGCGGATGGGCGTGACGGAAAGAAGATCAATGTCGACCCCAAGCTGCTGGAACTTCTGGCCTGCCCGCTGACCAAGGGGCCGCTGGCCTGGGATCCGGAGCGGGGTGAGCTGATCTCGCGGATCGCCAAGCTCGCCTATCCGGTGCGCGACGGCATCCCGATCATGCTGCCTTCGGAAGCGCGGACGTTGTCGGCGGAGGATGTGTTGTCGCCGCCGAGGTTGGGTGGGCCTTCGTAAGGGGCGTTCAAGCAGCGACTGCTGTGCAGAAGTCTATGAGAGGTTGGCGGGACAGCGCCCCCCTCTGTCCTGCCGGACATCTCCCCCACAAGGAGGGAGATTGGCTGTTGTCTCCGCTTTCGCCAATCTCCAACGCTGAAGGACAGGCTCGACGGCGAAGCTGCCGATCTCCCCCAAGTGGGGGAGATGCCCGGCAGGGCAGAGGGGGCGCTGGCCCGCCGGCGTTCTATTCATACTCGCTCCGCTCGCGACAACGGAGCAGGCCGATGCCTACTGAAAATTACGCCCCTTGGGCATGACACTCTCCGCCTCTTCCGACAGTGTTGCGAGGTCTTTGACCGGTGTGTCTCGTAGCACCGGTTGACTGGCCCCGCTCACCTTCTCCAGAAGCACGGTCAGCCACGGCGTCAGATCCTCGATCTTTTCCGCAACGATATGGACCACACCGGATTCCGACTGCAATTTGCCGGTAACCTTCACGAACCGCGCGCCCATGACGATGGGGCGGAAGCGGGTAAAAGTTCGCTCCCAGAAAATGACATTGGCGACGGCCTTGTCGTCTTCCAGCGTCAGGAAGATGGCGTTGCCCTTGCCGGGGCGCTGCCGCACCAGCACGAGACCGGCGACGGAAACCCGCCTGCCGTCGCGCACCGAAGGCAGGTTGGCATTGGGCGTGACGCCGGCGCGGTCGAGCCGCTCGCGCAGGAAAGCGACCGGATGCGCCTTCAGCGACAGGCCGAGCGACCGGTAGTCGTGGATGACATGCTCGCCGAGCGGCATTTTCGGCAACTTCGTCTCGGGCTCCAGCTCGCGCAGGCGCAGCGCCGGCTGGTCGAACAGCGGCAGCTTTTCGGCAGCACTCTTGGCGCCCAGCGCGCGCACGTCCCACAGCGCGGCGCGACGGTCGAGGCCGATCGAACGGAAGGCATCGGCCTGCGCCAGCCTCTCGATCTCGTCGACATCAAGGCCGGAGCGCAGCCAGACATCCCGGACGGATGCGTAACCGTCACCGCGTCGCGCGACGAAAGCCTCCATGCGTTTCTCCGCCAGCCCCTTGATCTGCCGGAAGCCGAGCCGAACTGCATGATCCGTCTCGATGACGCCGCGCATCTCGGCATGGCGTGGCAGGATGCGAGCCGGGTCGAAAGGCGCTTTTTCCAGGGTGCAGTCCCAGACGGAGAAATTCACGTCGACCTCGCGAATGTCGACGCCATGGTCGCGCGCGTCGCGCACCAGCTGCGCCGGCTGATAGAATCCCATCGGCTGCGAATTCAGGATCGCGGCGCAGAACACGTCGGGATAGAAGGTCTTGAACCAGCACGAGGCATAGACGAGCAAGGCGAAGGACGCGGCATGGCTCTCGGGAAAGCCATATTCGCCAAAACCCTCGATCTGCTTGAAGCAGCGCTCGGCGAAGTCCGCGGTGTATCCCTTGCCAACCATGCCCTTGATCATACGCTCTCGATAATTGCCGATAGTCCCGGTGCGCTTGAAGGTGGCCATGGCGCGTCGCAGTTCGTCAGCCTCGCCCGGTTTGAAACCGCCGGCGACGATGGCGATCTTCATCGCCTGTTCCTGGAACAGCGGCACGCCGAGCGTTTTGCCGAGGATCTCTTTCAATTCCGACTTTTGATATTCGGGCTTCTCCTTGCCCTGCCGGCGGCGCAGATAGGGATGGACCATATCGCCTTGGATCGGGCCCGGCCGAACGATCGCCACCTCGATGACAAGGTCATAGAAATCGCGTGGCTGGAGCCGCGGCAGCATCGACATCTGCGCGCGAGACTCGATCTGGAAGACGCCGAGCGTATCGGCGCGGCAGATCATGTCATAGACGCGTTGGTCCTCTGCCGGGAGAGTGGCCAGCACATAGGGTTGCGCGTATGGGTCCCGTGCCTTGGGATAGTGGTCGGTAAGCAAGGTGAAGGCGCGCTGCAGGCAGGTCAGCATGCCGAGCGCCAGGATGTCCACTTTCAGGATCTTCACCGAGTCGAGATCGTCCTTGTCCCATTCGACCATCTTGCGCTCGTCCATCGCCGTCTTGACGATGGGCACGATCTCGTCGAGCCGGTCCCGGGTGATCACGAAGCCGCCGACATGCTGCGACAAATGACGGGGGAAGCCCATGATCTCGTTGGCCCGTTCCATCACATGCCGCGATGTGGGGTCGCTGCGGTCGAGGCCGCCGGCGCGGGCTTCCTTCTCGCCGAGTTCCGAGGTCGACCAGCCCCAGATCGAGCCGGACAGTGACGCCCGGACATCCTCCGAGAGACCCATGGCCTTCGACACTTCGCGCAACGCCGAACGGCCGCGATAGCTGATGACGGCGGCGGCGAGCGCGGTGCGTTTGGAACTGTATTTCGTATAGATGTACTGCATGACCTCTTCGCGTCGCTCGTGCTCGAAGTCGACGTCGATATCCGGGGGTTCGTTCCTCTCCTCGGAAATGAAGCGCTCGAACAGCGTGTCGATCTTGTCCGGCCCGACCTCGGTGATGCCGATGCAGAAGCAGATGATCGAATTGGCGGCGGAACCGCGTCCCTGGCAGAGAATGTTCTGGCTACGGGCGAATTTGATGATGTCGTATACGGTCAGGAAGTAGCGGGCATAGTTGAGACGCTCGATCAGAGCGAGCTCTTCCTCGATGCGTTTAATGACGCTGGCCGGGACACCGCCCGGGAACCGCCGGGTCGCCCCTTCCCGCGCCAGTCTTTCCAGCTCGGCCTGCGGGCCGAGTCCGGATTCCGTCGGCTCATCGGGGTAATTGTACTGGAGGTCGCTGAGTGAGAAGGTCAGCTCTTCCGCAAAGCGCAAACTCTCGGCCAGCGCCTGCGGATGCCTGCGGAACAGGCGGGCCATTTCCAGCGGTGGCTTCAAATGGCGTTCGGCATTGGCGGTGAGTTCCAGCCCGACCTCGGCGACGGGCGTGTTGAGGCGGATCGCGGTCAGCACGTCCTGCAACGGGCGCCGTTCGGCGGTGTGGTAGAGAACATCGTTGGTCGCCATCAGCGGTATGCCGGTGCTCTGGGCAAAAGCCGCCGCCTGCTCGATGCGGAAACGGTCATTGCCGGCATAGTCGGGCGAGACGCCAAGCCGCAGGGCCCTGCCGAAGCGGTCCTTGAGCTGGTGAATGAGGGCGAGGCTGTCTTGCGCGTCCGCCGTCAGATCGGGCAGGACCGCGAGCGACATCAGATCCCCCCATTCGAGCAGGTCGCTGCGCTGGAGAAGGGTGGCGCCCTTTTCGCTCTCGTCGCGCAGATTGGCTTGCGTCAGCATGCGGCACAGATGCCCCCAGCCCTTACGATCCCTGGGATAGGCGAGAATATCCGGCGTGCCATCGCCGAAAACCAGCCGGCAGCCGGGGTGATAGGAGAGCTTTTCGACCTTGGCCTGCTGCCAGGCGCGCACCACGCCGGCCACCGTGTTTCGGTCGGCAAGACCGATGGCCGAAAAACCCAGCAGCTTGGCGGCGACCACCAGTTCCTCCGGCTTGGAGGCGCCGCGCAGGAAGGAGAAGTTCGACTGGATGCCGAACTCGGCATAGGGGATGACGGTCAGCGCGTTCATGCGAAGACCCCATGCATGAACCAGCGCGGCGGCACTTGCGGGTTGCCGTAAAGGCCTTGCCGGTAGAGCCAGTAGCGGCGGCCATCGCCATCCTCGATGCGGAAATAGTCGCGGGTCGATGTGACCGGATCGCTTGACGCTTCACGCCACCATTCGGCGGCGAGCCGTTCCGGCCCTTCGGCGCGGGTGACGCGGTAGAGCGCGCGCCGCCAGCGAAAATGCAGCGGCGGCCCTTCCGGCATTTCGGTCGCCGGCACGTCGATGGGTTCGGGCGCGCGAAACAGCCGGATAGGACGCTCCGGCGGGAAGATGGTCGTGGGCGCCTGCACCTTGGCTGGCTTCTTCGGCGGCGTGGTCCGGCGCGGCGCTTCGGTGAAGGGGATGGTGGCGACGGCGCGTTCCGGCAGATGGCTTTCAACGAGGACCGGCTGCAGCACCGCGCCCTCGCCGAGCCGGGCGCGGATACGGTCGGCGAACAGCGCGATGTCGGCGCCGTCGTCGGTCACCTCACCGGTCAGATCGGCCTGCGCCATGTCGAATGCGGCCGCCGCCAGCACCGAGAGCCGCACCAGATCGAAGCCATAGCCGGCGTCAATGTCCTGCTCGAGCGCGGCCAGCCTTTCATGGAACAGTTTCTGGATCAGCCGGGGGTCGCGCATCGGCCGCGAGGTGCCGAGCGCAATGCGGCTGACGGCGCCGTCGACACGGAAGAGCAGCAGCGCCAGCGTCCGGGCGCCCTCGCCACGGCGCTCGAGGTCGGTCTTCAAGGTCGTCGCCAGCAGGCCCACCAGCCGCTCGATCTCCTCGGTCAAGGTGATTGGCTCGGCCAGATGGCGCTCGACCGAAAGCGGCGCGACGGGAAGCCGCGGCGAGACTGCTTCGTCGAGACGGCCAAGCGCCTGGTCGAGACGCAACAGCAAGGTGGCGCCGAAGCGGCGGGCAAGCGGCGCGCGTGGTGCCGCCATGACGGCGCCCGCCGTGCGCAGGCCGACGCTTTCCAGGCTGGTGCGGGTTGCCGGCGCGATACGCAGTGCGGCGAGCGGCAAGGGGGCAAGCAGCGCTTCCTCCTCGCCTGGCGCAACGATGCGGTCGCCGCAAAAGCGGGCCGCCGCCCAGGCCGCCCCCGGGGTCGGGGCAAGGCCGGCGCGGACATCGAAGCCCTGATGGAAGAAGCGAGACAGGATGTCGTCCAGCATGGCGCGTTCGCCGCCAAACAGATGGGTACAACCGGTGACGTCGAGAAACAGGCCGTCGGTCGCGTCAATCGCCACCAGTGGGGTGTAGCGGTCACACCAGTCGGCAAGGCCTTCGAGCAGGCGGCGGTCGGCGTCCGGATCGGCCTCGACGATGTCGATCGACGGGTGCATGGCGCGCGCATCGGCAATGCCCATGTCGCGCTTCAAATGCAGCGCCTCAGCCCGCTCGTCGAGGGCCGAAATGCGCTGCGCGTTGCCCTGACGATGGCTGATCACCAACGGTGGATGAGATGGCGTCGGGTGATCCGACGGCCGGGAACGCCACGACCGCCCCAGACGCTGCCGCAGGATCCTTTCGGCCGCCAGATAGGGAAACCACAGGGACAGGATTCTCTGTCCGTTGTTTCTGGCCCCTTCTTTCGTCAAATGCGCGTTCATCGGGGTTCCACTCCAGTGTGAATTGTCCAGGCAGGGCCGTGCGGCTCTTGCCAATGGTGATGGTGAAGGCGGGGCGGCCGATCGAACCGGCGAGCGGCCCGGCGACAGTGGCGCGCGACACGGCCGGCGCCGACGCGACGATGAAGCGGATGGGTGCTGCCGTCGGCTCGGGCTCGGCCGCCTGCCGCAGCAGGAACACCGGCCGGCCGGCAGCCTGCGCCCTGGCATGCAGCCGGCGCGTGGCGGTCAGGTCCAGCCGTTGCGGGTTGCCGCGGATTTCGAGGATGATTGCGGCGAGCGCTGTCATCCTGGCGGCCTCCTCGGCGATCCACAGCGCATCGACGAGTTTTGGCGCCTCGGAAAACAGCAATTGCTCCGGCTTGATGCCGAACGAGGCCTGCAACCCCCTGGCATAGGGAAAGCCGGCCTCGCGGAAGATTTCCGACGTGCCGATCCACAGGATGGGCAGCCCTTGCGCCTGCTTGAGGATCAGGCTGATGAGCGACAAGGCAAAGCCGGCGACGGCCCCGGCATCGCGGGTTTCCAGGCCATGGATTTCGCTGAGCGCGGCTTTCGGCAGACCGCCGCTCAGGGCGGCATCGAACCGTTCGACGCCAATGGGCAGGAAGGCATCCGGCAAGGCCGCGACAAGGCCGCGCCGGACGATTGTGAGATCGACATCGGTGAGGCCGTCAGCATCAAGGGCTGCGCCAGCCGGCGCCTGCAGGCGCTCGGGCAGCGTTCCCTCGATCTTCGCGATCTGGCGGCGCAGGGAAAAAACAGTCTCCCGCGCCACGGCTGATATCGCCATGACGGTCAGTATCCACTCACAATTGTTCCTGTTATGTTCCTATAGATTCCAGAGGCTGCCCGAAGAGTCAAGCAGAGTCACAAGGAATTTATTCCTGCAAGCGCGTGTGCTTTAGCGCTGGCCGCCAAGAGCCAGCCGTGCGGCCAGACCCGCGAATACGGTTCCGAGCAGGATTTGTGGCGCCCGACGGAACCGCGTGCGCTTCGACAACGCCGCTCCGATCCGGCTCGCGGTCAGGATGACCAGGCCGTTGACCACCAGCCCGATCAGGTTGAGCACGGTGGCCAGCAGCAGGATCTGGCCGGCGACGGAACCGGTCTCGGGGCGTACGAATTGCGGGAACAGCGCCAGCACGAACAGCGCCATTTTCGGGTTGAGCAGATTGGTCAGCAGGCCTTGCCGGAAGATGCGGCCTTGCGAATAGCGCGGCAGGCCGGCGATCGGGGCAAATGCCGTTCCATCGGAACGGAACGCCTTCCAGGCGAGCCAGGCGAGGTAGGCTGCGCCGGCATAGCGCACGATGTCGTAGGCGATGGGTGCTGCCAGGAACAGTTGCGACAGGCCGAAGGCGGCGGCCAGCGCGTGGCAATAGGTGCCGGCGGCAATGCCGGCATAGGTAGCGAGGCCCGAGGCGCGCCCCTGGCTGGCGCTGCGCGAAGCGATCAGCAGCATGTCCGGCCCCGGTGTCGCGGTCAGCGCGAGGCAGGCAATGGCGAAAAGTCCGATGGTGGAAAGGTCCGGCATGAGAACTCCTGAGAGATGGCCGGAACCGACCCCTACGCGATTCCCCGGCAGTGGCAAAGCAAAAGCAGTTGAGCCAGGAATCGACGCTCCATTTGCCTCGATCGATGCGAAAGCCTATATGCCGGGCAAAGGACAAAGCATGGCCCGCATCTACAAATCCCGCACCTGGCATGGTGAACTTGCGCCCTCGATGGAGGAGATGGAGTTCCTCGCTTTGGAGGCTTACGCTCACCTTCCGGAGGACTTTCGCAAGCTGACCGGCGAGATCGTCATCCAGATCGCCGAATTCCCAACCGACGAGATCATGGACGATCTGTCGCTGGAGACGCCGTTCGACCTGCTCGGCCTGTTCGAGGGCCGCGGCATCGCCGAACGCTGGAACCCGCAGACCGGCGAAGGCCCGAACCGCATCACGCTCTACCGCCGCGCCATGCTTGACTACTGGGCCGAAAATGAGGAGACGCTGGGCGACATCGTCACCCACGTCCTGATCCACGAGATCGGCCACCATTTCGGCCTGTCGGATGACGATATGGAGAAGCTCGAAGAGGCTGCCGAATAGGCCCACACTTCGTCATCCTAGGGCGGAGCAAGGAGCGAAGCGACACGCGCAGACCCTAGGATCCATGCCGTGACCTAGGCGCGTTGCAACGGTGCAAAACACTCACCGCCCAGTTCCGCGAAAGAGTACGAACCATCCTCGTCGGATGCACGCACAAGCGGCATTCTGATCCGCTGTATACTACGACCAACGTCACGGCATGGATCCTAGGGTCTGCGCCGCGTCGCTTCGCTCCTTGCTCCGCCCTAGGATGACGAAGAGAGGGAAGGGCTTCAGCGCTGTCCTCCTACCAGTCGCTGAGCTTGGTATCCGGCCCGTATTCCTGGCCGTCAATATCCTTCACCACGGCCTGGCCGCAGCGCATGGTTTTGGCTTTCTTGTCATAGGCATAGGTCGGCGAGCCGAACAGGTGCCAGCCCTTGTTCAATGCGGCCGTCACCTTGTGGCAGAAGCTGGCATCGTCCGGGCCGGTCAGAAAGCGGTAGAGTTTCATCGGGTTAGTTCCTGTCGTGAGTGCCCATGGCTCGCAAGCATGGGGTGATATCATGCGCCGATGGCGGCCGCCTTCGCCAGCAGTTTTTCCGCCTGCGCCAAATGCAGCCGCTCGACCATCTTGCCGTTCAGCGAAATCACGCCTTTGTCGGCATTCTCGGCAAGTGAAAAGGCGTCCTTTATCAACCGCGCCTCGGTCAGCGCTGCCGGGGACGGCGCGAAAGCCAGGTTCGCCGCTTCGATCTGGGCCGGATGGATCAGGGTCTTGCCGTCGAAGCCCATGGCGGCCCCCTCCGCGCACTCCCGGGCAAAGGCATCGAGGTCGCGAAAATCGTTGGAGACGCCGTCGAGCATGTCGAGGCCACCGGCGCGCGCGGCCAGCACCATCTGCATCAGCCAGGGCACGAGGTAGCGCCGGTCAGGCGTCGCCAGCACACCGGTGTCCTTGACCAGATCATTCGTTCCGGCAACGAAACAATCGAGCCTTGACGCCGGGTCGCGGCCCAGTTCGGCAATGGCGCCGATGTTGAGCAGCGCCTTTGGTGTCTCGATCATCGCCCAGAGTTTCACGCTGTCGGGGGCAAAATTGTCGTCCAGCACGTCACCGACTTCGAGAATGTCGCGCGGTGTGCCGACCTTGGACAACAGGATGCCGTCGGGCTCGAATTTTGCCGCGGCCAGCAAATCGTCGGCGCCCCATTCGCTGGCCAGCGCATTGACGCGCACCACCATCTCGCAGCGCCTAGCGGGGCGATTGGCGAAAATGCCGGCCAGCTTCTCGCGGGCGGCGATCTTGTCGGCGGGGGCGACGGCATCCTCCAGGTCGATGATGACGGCATCGCAGGATAATTGCGCAATCTTGGCAAGCGCCTTGTCGTTGGAGGCCGGGACGTAGAGCACCGAGCGGCGCGGGCGGTAGGGTTCGGTCATGCCTGATCTATGCCGCGTGTGGCTGGTGGAGGCAAGCTGTCTCCCGCCCTGCACAAAAACTGCACAGGCCTGCGGAAAACCTCCTCGGATCCGCCCCGCCGTCTCCCCGCCCGCCTGCGAAACAGGCGGCATGCACAAGCGAGCAAAACCCCGTTGGCCCCTGCCCTACCGGCTGCGCAGCGAAGGCTGGTGGCTGGTCGATACGCCGCGCGCCAACCCCGAAGCGATCCTCATTCCCTTTGTCCGCAAGAGCCCGCCGCCAATGCGGCCGGAGGCCATCGGGCCAGATGCCATCAGGCCAGACACAATCAGGAAAGTCAGCTCATGACAGCGTTTTTCACCGCCGCGCCAAGCTATTGCAGCCGCTTTGGTGTCGCCGCGCTGCTGGTCGTGCTGGCGGATTTTTTGTTTTATGGCCAACCTGCCGGCATCACGGTTTTCCTGTTTGCCATCCTGATCGCCGCCGCGGTGGTGGCCGTGCATCCCACAGCCTTCAACGACATCAGGGTCTGGTTCAAACCCGCCGCTTTGCTGGTCGCGCTGCTGCCGCTTGCCGAAAATGTCAGCGCTCTGTCTGTCTCGATCGCGCTTGCGGCCCTGGTCGTCTTCGCGCTTTCGCTGAGCGGGCGCCTGCGGCACAGCATGGCACGTATTGCCGGCCAGATCGCGCTGTTCCTGTTGGCGGCGCCGTTCCGCTTCATCAGAGATTTCATCCGCTGGCGCAAGACAGCGCGCCGGTTTGGCGGGCGCCGCGTCCGGCTGGCGGCGGTCGCCGTCTGGGTGATGCCGCTGACGCTGGGCGCCGTCTTCCTGGCGCTGTTCGGCGCCGCCAATCCGGTCATCGATTACTGGCTGTCGCTGATCGACCTGATGAAACTGCTCGATCTCATCCAGCTGGCGCGGATTTTCTTCTGGCTGTTCGTGCTTGCCGGCGTCTGGGGTTTTTTGCGGCCACGCCTGCCGCGTTTTCAGCGACGCATCCCTCGGCCAAATCATGCCCTTGCCAATGCTCAACCGGCCAGTGCGCAACCGGCCAGTGCGCAAAGGCACGTCGTTGAGGACGTCCTGTTTGGCAAGGCCGCCATCCTGCGCGCACTTGTCGTCTTCAACATCCTGTTTGCGCTGCAGACCGGGCTCGACGCCACCTATCTGTGGGGCGGGGCAGCACTCCCAGACGGGTTGAGCTACGCCGCCTATGCGCATCGCGGCGCCTATCCGCTGGTTGCCACCGCGCTGCTTGCCGCCGGTTTCGTGCTGGCGGCGCTCAGGCCCGGCAGCGAGACATCAGGCGATCCGCTCATCCGCCGGCTGGTCTATGCCTGGGTGGCGCAGAACATCATGCTGGTCGTCTCGTCGATCCTGCGGCTCGACCTCTATATCGGCATCTATGCGCTGACCTACTGGCGTGTCGCCGCTTTCGTCTGGATGGGGCTGGTGACGGCAGGGCTTGCGCTGATCATCGCCCGCATCGCGCTTGGAAAATCCAACGAATGGCTCTCCTCCGCCAATCTTCTGACGTTATCGCTGACGCTTTATGCATGCTGTTTCATCAATTTCGCAGCAACGATCGCCAATTACAATGTCGACCATTCCCTCGAGATGACCGGCCAGGGCATCCCCCTCGACGCCTGGTATCTGCGCTCGCTCGGCCCGGGTGCGTTTCCGGCGCTCGATCGTTTCTTCGATCATCAGGACAACACGCCTGCCGCCGGCGCTGTGCGCGAGCTGGAAGGATTGCGGGCCAGCGACGAAGACTGGTATCGCGCCGTGCAGCTGAACTGGCGGGCCTGGAGCTTTCGCGACTGGCGCCTGCTTCGATATCTCGACAGCAAGGGGGCGCTTGTGCTTCCTCAGCCTCAGCAACCTTCCTTGCCGGGCCGCTGACCGATGCCGCATCACATCCTCGTCGCCGACGATGACCCGCATATCCGCGAAGTGATCTGCTTTGCCTTGGAAAAGGCGGGCATGAAGACGCATGCAGTGGCCGACGGTGCGGCCGCCCTGCAGGAAATCGGACGCCGCACCCCCGACCTTGTCGTGCTCGACATCGGCATGCCGGAGATGGACGGGCTGGAGGTCTGCCGGCGGCTTCGGCACACCTCCGATGTGCCGGTGCTGTTCCTGTCCGCGCGCGACGAGGAGATCGACCGCATTCTCGGGCTCGAAATGGGCGGCGACGACTATGTGACGAAACCGTTTTCCCCGCGCGAGCTGGTGGCCCGTGTCAACGTCATCCTGCGCCGCGCGCGCCCGGTGCCGGCCGAACCGGCCGACGACAGGCAGTTCGCGCATGGCAAGCTCGCCTTGGTGCCGGCCAGCCATGCCGTCAGCTTCGACGGCAAGCCGCTTGCCCTGACGGGGATCGAGTTCTCGATCCTGAAAGGGTTTCTGGCGCGGCCCATGCATGTGCTCGGCCGCGACGCGGTGATGGCCAATGCCTATGCGGGAAAAATCCATGTCGCTGACCGCACCGTCGACAGCCACATCCGCAACATCCGCGCCAAGCTGGCGGCGGTGGGCTGCCTGGATGCCATCGAGACCGTGCATGGCGTCGGCTTCCGGCTTGGCCGATGCGGCTGAGGGCTTCGCGCAAATGGATCGGCCGCAAATGGCGGCCCCGGCTTGCCACGGTCGTCGTCGCCATCCTGATCCTGGTCATGGCCTTGCCGCTGGTCGGCCTGTTCTTCTTCCGCCTTTACGAGAACCAGTTGATCCGCCAGACAGAGGCCGAGCTGATCGCGCAAGGGGCGGCCATATCAGCCATCTATGCGCAGGATGTGCGCGACGCCGGCATTGCGCCGGACAAACTTGGCGCGCCGATGCCGCAGGCCAATGGAAGTGCCAGCCGAAGCGTTAATCCTGATGGCCCCTACCGGCCGATCGAGCCGCGTCTCGATCTCGCCTCCGATTATGTACTTCCGACCCGGCCGGCGGCGATGCCCGGCGTCACCGATCCGGCCTTCGCAGCGGTCGGCACGCGCCTGTCCGGCATTCTCGACGCAACGCAGAAAACCACGCTGGCCGGGTTTCGGCTGCTCGACCCCAGGGGCGTCGTCATCGCCGGGCGTGGTGAAGTCGGGCAGTCGCTTGCCGAGGTCGATGAGGTGCGCGAGGCACTTGCCGGCCGCTATGCCAGCGCGCTGCGCCTGCGCATTCCTGACCAGCCGACGCCACCGCTCTATTCGGTCAGCCGCGGCACCAAGGTGCGCGTTTTCGTCGCCTTGCCGGTGGCTGTCGATGGTCACGTCGCCGGCGTGGTCTATGTCTCGCGGACGCCCAACAACATCGTCAAACATCTCTATGGCGAGCGCGGCAAGGTGACCCTGGCGGCGATCGCCATCCTTGGCGGCACGCTGCTCATAGGCCTCGTCTTCCTGCGCACCGTCAGCCGGCCGATCTATGCGCTGATCGACCGCACGCAGCGCATCGCCGCCGGCGAGCGCGACGCGATCCGGCCGCTCGACCATCACGGTACCTATGAAATGGCCGAGCTGTCCGCCGCCTTCCTCGACATGGCGGAAAAGCTGCAGGCGCGCTCGGACTCGATCCAGACCTTTGCCACCCATGTCTCGCACGAGCTCAAATCGCCGCTGACGGCGATCCAGGGGGCGGCCGAACTGCTGCGTGATGCCGGCTCGACGATGGACGATGACGAGCGGCGGCGCTTCTCCAACAATATCGTCACCGATGCCGGGCGACTCAATTTGCTGGTCCGCCGCCTGCTCGACCTGGCGAAGGCCGAAAACCTTGCGCCGAGCGGCGAAAGCACTTCGATCAATGCTGCGTTGGCACTGCTGCCCGTCGACACCAGGCTGGCGGTTAGCGTCGAGGTCGGCGGTGATCTGAGCCTGCGGATATCAGCCGAAAACGCTGCCATCGTGCTTGCCAATCTGATCGACAATTCTGCCAGGCACGGCGCGACGCAGGTTTCGATCACCGCCGCAAGCGCCGGCGGCAAGGCGACGGTTCTGGTTGGCGACGATGGCGACGGCATTTCGCCGAGCAACCGGGCGCGCATCTTCGAGCCGTTCTTCACCACCCGGCGCTCTACCGGCGGCACCGGCATGGGTCTCGGCATCGTTCTGGCCCTCCTGAAAGCGCATGATGGTATGATCCGGCTGGTTGACAGCGAGCCCGGCACGCGCTTCGAGATCATTCTGCCGGCGGCATAGACAGGCCGCTGCCCGGATCGGAGAAAAAATGCGCTACGACATCGTCATCATCGGCGGGGCTATCGTCGGGTCCTCCATTGCCTATTATCTGCGCGAGGAAGGGTTTTCCGGCTCGATCGCGCTGATCGAGCGCGATCCGCAATTCGCGCATGCGGCAACGACGCTGTCGATGGCCTCGATCCGCCAGCAATTTTCGATTCCCGAAAACATCCGCCTGTCGCAGTTCACGCTAAAACTGTTCCGGCGGCTGAAGGAAGAATTCGGCACGGACGCCGATATCGGTTTCCGCGAGGGCGGCTATCTCATCCTTGCCGGAGAAGCGGGGCTGCCGATCCTCAAGGCCAATCATGACGCGCAGATCGCCGAGGGCGCCGACATCGTGCTGGAGGACGCCGAGCAGCTGACGCGGCGCTTTGCCTGGCTGTCGACCGAAGGCATTTCCGCCGGCGCCTATGGCCGGAGCGGCGAAGGCTGGTTCGACGCACATGCGATGCTGACGCTGTTCCGCAAGGCACTGCGCGACAAGAAGATCGATTTCATCACCGCTTCGGTCACCGGCATTGCGCGCGACGGCAACCGCGTCACCGGTGTCTCCCTCGACAATGGCCAGACCCTGGAAGCCAGCATCGTCGTCAACGCCGCCGGGCCGAACGCCGGCAAGGTGGCTGCTCTCGCCGGGCTGGCGCTGCCGGTCGAGCCGCGCAAGCGCAACGTCTTCGTCTTCGAGGCGCGCGAGAAATATGCCGACATGCCGCTGCTGGTCGATCCTTCCGGCATCTATGTCAGGCCGGAAGGCTCGGTCTACCTCACCGGCGGCGCCGAGCCTGAGGAGGGTGATGGGCCGGCTGACCCCAGCGATTTTGACGTCGACTGGCCGCTGTTCGAAGAGGTGATCTGGCCGGTGCTGGCAACCCGCATTCCGGCCTTCGAAGCGATCAAGGCGACCCGCGCCTGGGCCGGGCACTATGATTACAACACCCTGGACCAGAACGCGGTGATCGGCCCGCATCCCGAGGTTGGCAATTTCCTGTTCGCCAACGGATTCTCCGGCCACGGCCTGCAGCAGGCGCCGGCGGTGGGTAAGGCGCTGGCGGAACTGATCGTGCACGGGGGGTATCGGACGATCGATTGCTCAGCGTTTGGCTATGGGCGCGTGGCTGAGGGGCGGGCGTTTCGGGAATTGAATGTTATTTGAAGGCGTCTAGGCAATCATCTCGCCAACCTTGAGTGCGTTGCCAAGCGCATGGCCTGATGCCGTGTTGTCGAAAATCCCCCAGACCTCGGCGCCAGAAGCGGCCGTTGCTTGCACCTGCCGGCGGATGCGGTCGAGGCTTTCGGCGTCGTAATCCGAGTAATAGACTCGTGGCACGCCGTGCCAGCGGAAATAGGCGAGGCCGGACCAGCCGCCCGGCACCGCAGCAGCCGGCACCGGGGCGGGGTCGGCGGCAACGCGCGCGATCTGGCGGCCAGCCAGAAGCGTCTCCGCTTCTGCTTCGAACCAGCCGGGGTGGCGCGGTTCGCAAACGAGCCTGGCCTTTGTTCGCTTGCTCAACATGTCGAAGAAATTGCCGGCAACATTCGCTTCGAACGGCAAGCTCGGCGGCAGCTGCACCAGAAGCACGCTCAGTTTTTCGCCAAGACCTTCGACCTGCTGCAGAAACGCATCGGCAAGCACGTCGCAATCCACGAGACGATGCTCGTGGGTCATTGCCTTCGGCGTCTTGACGGCGAAGCGGAAGTGCTCCGGCACGGAACCTGCCCATCGTTCATAGGTCTCGCGGCGATGCGGCTTGTAGAAGGATGTGTCGATCTCGACGATCGGGAAGCGCTGGGAATAACGTTCGAGATGCGAGCCGGGCTGCGGGAAATATTGCTTGTATCGGGTTGGAATTCCCCAGCCGGCCGTACCTATGAAACATCGCTGCTTTTCCATGCATGGGATGTGGACCAGATGAGGTGCTGGTCAAGGCGGGGTGCGCCCGCTGCTCAAGCCGCCGCCAGCTTCCCAGCCGCGACATAGTCCTGCAGCCAGGCCAGCGCCCGGCCCCAACCCTCGGCATGCTCGGTGGCCGCTGCACGCAGCCCGGCAAAACCGCCATGGCAGATGGTGAGGCGCGTGCCCTTGGCGATGGGTTCCAGCAGCCAGGCAACCGTCGTCTGCCGCCTGCCAAGTGTGGGGTGATCCCATGCATAGGCCCGCGTCTGCACGATGCGGCGCGGCGCTTCGATCTCGAGGAATTCACCGCCCGCCGGCAGGTCCCTTCCGTCAGCCGTGCGGACGACAACCGTCCAGTGGCCACCGACGCGAAGGTCGGCTGACCAATCGAGCACCCGGTTGGTGTGGGCGGACCCCCACCATTGCTCGACTTCCTTGCCGACCAGTGCCCTGAAAATGTGTTCCGGAGGTGCTTCGATGTCGGCCGATGCCATGACGGTTTCGCCATTGGTCATGCTCTGCGCGAAAGGGCTGTGCATCATGGGCGCTTCCAGCGGTATTTGTTTCGGTATCGGAACGAGCCTTTCATCCCTTCGATGGCGGGCGCTCAAAACCCTTGCCGGTCTCAAGCAGGCTCTTCAGGCTGGCCAGCACCAGCGGCCATCCCTTGGCGACGTTACCGATCAGGCTGTGTGGCCCGTCTGCTTCATGGGTGACGGCAAGCTTCATCAACTCGCCATCCTGTTCGATGGTGAAGGTGCAGCGCGTGTAGCCGTCTTCCCTGACCTCGGGCATCCATTCATTGCGCCACTTGATGACCAGGCGTCGCGGCGGATCAATCTCGAGGATCTCGCCGCTGTCGGCGACGCGGCCATCGGGGAATATCAGTTTCCAGCTGGAGCCCACTTTCCAATCGCTCTCCTGATAGGAGCAGAGGAAGAACTGCCGGTTGAACTCCGGGTCGGTCAGCGCCTCCCAGAGCTTCTCGGGCGTGGTGCGGATGTAGGTCACATAAACGAAGCTGTTGGTCATCAGTCTTCCCTTTCGAGGCGTTTCTTCAGTTCGCTGAGGGCTGTCAGCCGCCCTCGCTCGAATTTGCCGATCCAGCGTTCGGCGATCTCGTTGATGGGAACTGGGTTGAGGTAGTGCTCCTTCTCACGGCCCCGGCGGAGCGTGGTGAGGAGGCTTGCTTCCTCCAGGATCGCCAGATGCTTGGTCACCGCCTGGCGCGTCATGGCCATCTCCTCGCACAGAGCGTTCAGCGTCTGCCCGTTCCTGGCATGGAGGCTGTCCAGCAATTGCCGGCGTGTCGGGTCGGCCAAGGCGCGAAAAACTGCATCCATGCTCATGGCCTTAATATGCAACCATTTGGTTGCATGTCAAGCGGCAAGAGTGCTTGTCATTTACCGGCTGCAGTCACAGGCGAAAAATCAGCCCTTGCGGTCGAACCAGAAGGCGTCGGGCATGCGCTTCATGCCGATGCGCTCGTAGAAGCCGACCGCGTCGGGCACGGAGAGGAGGCTAATGGCGACGGAGGGTCCGAGCTGCCGCCGCGCCTCCTTCAGCAGGCCCTTGCCAATGCCAAGTCCCTGCGCCGATTGGGAAACGGCGAGCTCCGAGACATAACACACCCAGGAGAAGTCGGTGACGGCGCGGAGGAGGCCGATCAGCGGCTTGCCTTCGATGTCGAGGCGCGCCGTCAGCACCAGATTGGCGCCCGACAGCATCGCCTGCAGCCTGGCGGGATCATCGACAGGCCGTGTCTCGCCGAGGCCGGATTCCACCAGCACGCGGCGGAATTCGGCGATGTCCAGCGCGGGTTCGCTGTTGTAGAGGACATGAGAGTTTTCAGCCATGGCAGCCAGACTGCACCAACGGGTGGCGAATTCGAAGCCGTTCTTATGTGGCACTCTTAGGCCAGCGCGCACAAACAGTTGCCTTTTATTTGCCCCCGGCTTTGTGTAAACCGTGCCTCAGCAAATCCCCCCGCAACGAAAACACGGGCCAAAGCCATGGAAAAATTCACCAAGCTCACCGGCGTCGCCGCTCCCATGCCGATCGTCAATGTCGACACCGACATGATCATCCCGAAGGATTATCTCAAGACGATCAAGCGCACCGGGCTTGGCACCGGCCTGTTTGCCGAAATGCGCTACAAGGACGATGGTTCGGAAAACCTGGATTTCGTGCTCAACAAGCCGGCCTACCGCAAGGCGCAGATCCTTGTCGCCGGCGACAATTTCGGCTGCGGCTCGTCGCGCGAACACGCGCCGTGGGCGCTGCTCGATTTCGGCATACGCTGCGTCATCTCGACGTCGTTTGCCGACATCTTCTACAACAACTGCTTCAAGAACGGCGTGCTGCCGATCACCGTCAGCCCCGAGGATCTGGAAAAGCTGATGGATGACGCCTCGCGCGGCTCCAACGCCACTTTGTCGGTCGATCTCGAAGCCAAGGAAATCCGTGGTCCCGATGGCGGCGTGGTCAAATTCGACCTCGACGAATTCAGGCGGCACTGCATGCTCAACGGGCTCGACGACATTGGCCTGACCATGGAGAAGGCCGGCGCCATCGCCTCGTTCGAGAAGCGCAACGCCGAACAGCGCCCCTGGGCCTGAGCGATATCGCCTGACGATAGACCCGGCCCGGTTTCAGGCCGGGTTCGCGGTGACTGAATGGGGAGGCACGGCCATGACACGTTCGCTTCTTGCCGGCGTTTGCGGGCTGGCCTTGTTGCTGGTGCCCGCCGCGTTCGCGCAGACGCAGACGCCCGCCGCGCAGCCGGCGCCCGCAACGGATCAGCCGGCCGCTGACCCCGGAACGAACGCCGCAAATGCTGCCGATGACGACAAGCAGGCGCCCGTGCCATTCGAGGGCGGCCAGCTCACCATCACCCAGCCGCAGCAGGACGGTGAGAAGGTGCTGGCCTATGACGGCCAGCAACTGGCGAGCAATTATGACGTCTTCTTCGACAAGATTGTCGAGGTCGGCGGCGTCAAGGTGGCACTGTTCGATGTCGGCGATGGCGGCAACCAATGTGGCCCGGCAACCGTGATCGTTTGGAAGCCGGAAGGCGGCACCATCCAGAGCACCAAGGTCGAGCAGGACGAATGCGGCGCGCCGCCCACGGCGGTATCCGACAGCGCCATCTATTTCGTGCCCTATCTGCTGCCGGGCGATGAGAAGCCGGCTTTGCAGTGGTCGCCGACCGACGGGCTGACGATTTCGGGTAACCTGACCTACATGCCGGAACCTGGCACCGACTGGAAAGACATCGATCCGGAAAAATATCAGAACATCATCGATGCCTTCCACAATGAGGCGGTCTACAAGGAAGCGGAAAAGCTGCTCGGCAAGGACATGACCGACATGGCGACCAGCCTGCTGGTCGGCGGCGGCACGGAAAAGATGGCGTCCGGCGCCTTCTATGCCACAGGCTGCGTGCCGCATGATTGCGGCGGCAATGACGGCTTCATGGCGGTCGATCCGGCCAAACACGAGCTCTACTTCGCCCGTCGCGGCGACGATGGCCAGCCGAAAGGCTGGCCATCGCTGGCGACATGGCCGGCCGATATCAAGGCAGCGCTGGACAAGGCACAGGGCGCGGCGAATTAGCGGGCATCGCCAAGCAACGGGTGTTCCTGTTGCCATTTCCGGACGGAGGTTACGATGCAGAATCGGCGACAAGTAACGACGGCCGGGCTGCTTCTCGGCGGCGGCCTGCTCGCACCGACGCTGGCTCGGGCAGCGACCTCGCCTCAATCACTGGCGGAACGGTTCGCGGCGACATTGAGCGCAGGCGATATTGACGGCTTCTCCGGATTGTTCGCCGACACCTATGTGAATCATCAAAAAAGCGCTGCGGCACCGCCGCCCGCGAACATCACGCCGAAGCAGGGAACCGTGGCCTTCTTCAAGGCTCGGCTGGTGGCAATGCCAGACCTCAAAGTCGCCACCGAAGTCGTGGTCGCCGACAAGGACCATGTGGCGGCGAGCTTCGTCTACAGCGGCACACACAAGCGTAGCTATTTCGGTGTCGCACCGACCGGTCGGACACCGCGCTTCACCTACTGCGACATTTTTCGGGTGCAAGACGATCGCATTGTGGAGCATTGGGGCATGGGCGACATCGCAGGCGTCCTGGCGCAACTGCGAGCCTGACCATCCAAAGCGATCGAACATCCTGCAAGGGGCAATCATGCGAAAACTCATCTCCACCGGTTCACCGTTCGAAAAGACCGCCGGTTATTCGCGCGCGGTGGTGCAGGGCGACTGGTGCTTCGTGTCGGGGACGACCGGCTACGACTATGCGACGATGACGATGCCGGAGACCGTCGAGGCGCAGACGCGCAATTGCCTGGCGACGATCGGCAAGGCGCTTGCCGACGGCGGCTTTGACATGGCCGATGTGGTGCGGGCGCATTACTACATCACTGACCAGGCCTTTGTGGACGTGGTCTTCCCGATCCTGGGCGAAACATTCGGCGATAACAGGCCGGCGGCGACGATGATCGTCTGCCAGCTCAACAAGCCGGAAATGAAGATCGAGATCGAGGTCACGGCGCTGCGGCGGACGGCATGAAGGTCCGGCGCATCATCGCCAACATCGCGACATCAGATATCGCGGCGGCCAAGCGCTTCTATCAGGATGTGCTCGGCCTCGATCTGCTCATGGATCACGGTTGGATCGCCACCTATGGCTCGCAAGAAAAAATGGATGTGCAGATCAGCTTTGCCGAGCAGGGCGGCTCGGGCACGCCGGTGCCGGATCTGTCGATCGAGGTCGATGATGTCGATGCCGCACTCGAAGGCATGAAGGCCGCCGGCTTCGTCATCGAATACGGACCGGCCGACGAGCCCTGGGGCGTGCGGCGCTTCTATGTGCGCGATCCCTTCGGCCGGCTGGTCAACATTCTCTCGCATCGGTGAAGGGTGCTTCTCAACGCTAGGCTTGCGCCGCAAGCGCTTGGCGTTTAGCAAAGCGCCGGTTCAAATCTTTTCTGGGACGGTTTTCTCCATGGCAACGAAGCATCTTTTCCTGCTCCCCGGCGACGGCATCGGCCCCGAGGCCATGGCCGAGGTCAAGAAACTGATTGCGGCCATGAACGACAAGTTCGCCAGCGGCTTCGTCACCGATGAGGGCCTGGTCGGCGGCTGCGCCTACGATGCGCATGGTGCGGCGATTTCCGATGCCGACATGGCAAAGGCGATGGCGGCCGACGCGGTGCTGTTCGGCGCCGTCGGCGGTCCGAAATGGGATGCGGTGCCCTACGAGGTGCGTCCCGAGGCCGGCCTCCTGCGGCTGCGTAAGGACATGGAGCTGTTCGCCAATCTGCGCCCGGCCATCTGCTACCCGGCGCTCGCCGCATCCTCCTCGCTCAAGCAGGAAGTCGTCGAAGGCCTCGACATCCTCATCGTGCGTGAGCTCACAGGCGGCGTCTATTTCGGCGAACCCAAGCAGATCATCGATCTCGGCAACGGCCAGAAGCGCGGCATCGATACCCAGGTCTACGACACGTTCGAGATCGAGCGCATTTCGGGCGTCGCCTTCGAGCTGGCGCGGACGCGCAAGAACCACGTCACCTCGATGGAAAAGCGCAACGTCATGAAGTCGGGCGTGCTGTGGAACGAGGTCGTCACCCAGACCCATAAGGCGCGCTACTCAGACGTCAAGCTCGACCACATGCTGGCTGACGCCGGCGGCATGCAGCTGGTGCGCTGGCCAAAACAGTTCGACGTCATCGTCACCGACAATCTGTTCGGCGACATGCTGTCCGACATCGCCGCCATGCTGACCGGCTCGATCGGCATGCTGCCGTCGGCCTCGCTCGGCGCGCCTGATGCCAAGACCAAGAAGCGCAAGGCGCTCTACGAGCCGGTGCACGGCTCGGCGCCAGACATTGCCGGCAAGGGCATCGCCAACCCGATCGCCATGATCGCCTCCTTCGCCATGTGCCTGCGGTATTCCTTCGGCATGGTCGAGGAAGCCGACCGCGTCGAAAGCGCGATCGCCGCCGTGCTCGACCAGGGCCTTCGCACCAAGGATATTTTCTCGGCCGGGATGACCGAGGTCGGCACCGTCGAAATGGGCGACGCGATCATCGCCAAATTCCTGGCTTAAGCCGCAGCGCAGCTCGGCCTTAGGGGATGGAGCATGATGTCGTCCGAAAACCGCTTCACACTTTTCGGCATCATGCTCTAGCGAATATCGCCGGCAAGCTGACGCAGTAGGCCGACGAGCCGCGCCTCGTCCACCGGCCCGAAAAAGGCAGCGTCGGCGGCTTCGACGGCGACGATGGCGCTCTGCGCGGCCGCCGCTCCGGCTGGGGTGATGCGGATCACCTTGGCGCGGGAATCCCTGGGGTCTGTCTCCCGCGCAATCAATCCTTTTGCCTCAAGCCGGGCAACGACATCCGATGTCATCTTCACCTCGGTGCCGGCCTGGGCGGCGAGCTGCACCTGGTTGGGCGGCTCACCATCGCGGCCGAGCCACATCGCCGAGGCCAGCAGCACGAACTGGACATGGGTCAGGTCGAGAGGGGCGAGCGCCGCCGTCATGACGCGCTGCCAGCGCATGGTGGTTCGCCAGAGCAACAAGCCGGGGCTCTCCGAAGGTCCGCTGAAGCGCGTGTTCAAATCCTGCCCATCAGCCATTTTTCGCCAACGCCTCCGCCTGCTCGAACAATTTGGCCATCGAGACGTCGAAATCGCCGCTGATCTGCGGGCCGAGTTCGGGTCCGACCTCGGCGGCCGAGGGGCCTGATATTTCGAGCCGATGGGTCACTTGCGTGCCGCCTTCGACCTGTAATACAGCGTATGGCGGAACAAGAGCCTGGTGTCACCAAACGAGGTCTCGTCGGCATAGGTGACGTTATCGACGAGATCGACGATAACAGATTCAAACGTGTCCTGCCCGACCGGCGTCACCGAGACGCGGGTGCCCTTGGCGAACGGCCCGTGCAGCACGAAATTGTCCGACCCTTCATAGGTGAGGCGGCCTTCATGCAACGCCTTCAGCGCGTTCCAGATGGCTTGCGCGGGAAGGGAGGAAATCGCGGTGTATTCATTGGTCCACATTGTCTTGGCTCCTGTCCGATCGACCATTCGATCTGTGCACAGACTATCTGTGCACAGAGTAAATTGCAAGGGAATTTTGCTGCTACGCCTGGATGGTGCCAACTCCTTGTTTCTTATGCAGTTTCGGACGGTATGCCGCCGGGGTCGTTATACCCTGATGCCGGCCGGCACCGGTCCCCACTGGTTTTCGCGGGCCTGCGTCGGGATGAACGCAAAGACCAGGATGATCAGACTGCCGATGGTGGGGATCAGGATCACCAGGCAGAGCCAGCCGGTCAGCCCGATGTCGTGCAGGCGGCGCACGATCATGCCGAGGCTGGGCAGGAAGGTGGCCAGCAGGAAGGTGCCGCACAGGCCAACAGTGACCGCCGCTGAGAAGCTGGTGTCGAAATTGCCCATTTCGATGTCGGTGAAGATGCCGATGCCGCCGATGATCAGCAGGCAAACCGTCCAGAACAGGCAATAGCTCCAATATTCCTTGCGCCGGGCGCGGCCGGCAAAATTGAAGTAGTTCTGGGTCACACTACGCCAGAAATAGCCCCAGAGATCGGTGGGCTCGGCCGTCCGGCCGAATGGCTGCGTCTGCGATACGGCGGGCGCAGGTGCAGGGTTGGCTTGAACCGGCGCGGCGCTTGTGCCGGCGGCCGGGCTTGCGGTCTGGGCGGCGACCGGAAAGACGTCGCGCGCCTGGCCGCCGCCTGGCTGGAACTCGACCGCCGTGCCGTTGGGCATTGCTGCCTGGCGACGCAGGTTCTCGCGGGTGAAGGTGTAGCGGTTGCCGTCGGCTCCGGTGATAAAGCCGAAGCCCTGGCTCTCGTCGTAGTGAAGCACTTCCCCGCGCATAACCCACCCCTTGTCGCCGCGTCCCTGCCAAGATGTGGCACAGGGCCGAGCTTGGGGGCAAGCCGTGTTCCCAGGCTACCGCCATCGCGGCAAATAAAGCATAAGACATCGAGTGCAACCGTTTCGCCAAAGCAGACAATGACAGTCGAACGTCCCGATGCCGGCGCTGTGATCGAGGACGGGAACATCGCAACGCCCTCCCCGACATTGGCCATCGACGCCACCGGCCTGATGTTCTGGCCGCCCGGTAAGGGCTTGGCGGGTATTCCGCGTGTGGAAAGCTTTCTCGCCAACGCGGCGCTGGCGGATCCCGATCCTTGCGTCGAGGTGGTGGCGTTCAGGTCCGGGGAATGCCGGTTTCGGCCGCTTGCACCTTATGAACAGGACCATGTCGCGGCGGGCGAGATTTCGCCGCATCGTGTGAAACGATGGCCGGGGCAAAGCGTGGCGCTGTCGCAGGCCTTCGAAGCGGTGCGGCAGCAGCCTTGGGCCAAGCGCGAGACGGACCGTCATCTCGCCAAGACGGTGACCAACGGCCGCAAGGGGATCGCCTACCAGGCGACGCGGCTGCTGATCCGCGCCTATCGCCTCTGCCAGCGGGCCAGGGTCCACTTCCGTCAGGAGGCTCCACCCCAGCCGGTCGAGACCAAAGGCGCCCTTGTGCTGATCAGCCATCACATCCTGACCCAGGAAGACCGATCCGCCGTTTCGGGCGCCGCCGGCAAGCTGGCTTTCCTGTGCCATGACATCATCCCGGCCTTGCGCCCCGACCTGCTGGGCGCGGGCACCGGCGAGCGCCGCTTCGGACCCTATCTCGAACACCTCGTGCGCTCCGGCGCTCCGGCATTCTGCGCCTCCGATGAGGTCGGCGCGACACTGACCGAGCACATGCGCAAGGCCGGCATCGCCGCGCCGGTGGTGTACCGGTTCCCTATGCCCTCCATCCTGCACGCAAACGCATCGCGCGCCGGCACGACCTCGCGCATCGAAGGCGGCGAGCCGTTCGTGCTCTACTGCTCGACCATCGAAGTGCGCAAGAACCACATCCTCTTGGCGCGGATCTGGCAGCAGGCGCTGGAAGACGGCGTCAAGCTGCCGCGGCTTGTCTGCGCCGGGCGCTGGGGCTGGATGATCGACGAGTTGAAGGCTTTTCTCAAAGCCCATCCCGAGCTTGCCGCGTCGGTGACGTTCACCGGGCTGGTCAGCGACGAGCAGCTCATCCAATATTATCGCAGCGCCACGTTTGGCGTCTTTCCCTCGCATATTGAAGGCTGGGGCTACGGCGCCTCGGAATGCCTCGATTTCGGTGTTCCGGTCATCGTCTCGACGACGCCGTCGTTGATCGAGGCGACCGGCGGGCTGATGCCGGCGATCGATTCCAACGATCAGGCCGGCTGGTATGCCGCCATCCGCAAGATGGCGGACGATCACGCCTGGCGATCGTCGCTTGCCCAGCGCATCGCCGAGCAGCATCGGCCGACACCGGCATCGGCCAGCTGGGCCGCCATCAAGGCCGGCCTGAAAGAGAGCGCATCTCGCCGTTTTTAGATTTTAGCTCTTTGTCGGACGCAATTCCGAACGGAAAACCGCTACACACTTTTCCTGGAATTGCGTTAGGACGGCCGCTTCGGCTTCTTGTGCTTCGGCGGGCCGGCATTGTCGAATTTCGGCTTGCCTGGCTTTTTCGCCCATGGCTTCGCCTCATGCGCGGCTGCCGGGCGTTGGTCGGATGAGGCCGGGGCACGCTTCTCGAATTTGCGCTTCGGCGCGTTGGGGTCGAACGGCGCCTTGCCGCGATGCGGTTTCTTGTCCGGGCTTGGCGGCTGGTAGCCGGCGCGTGACAGGTCCGGCGTGCCCTCCAGCCGCTTCACCAGGATGTTGCCCTGTAATTTGCGGTCAGGTCCGATCGCGGCCAGAAAACGGTCGGCCCAGTCCGCCGCGATCTGCACGAAGGTCTCTTCCGGCTGCATCTTGATGGCGCCGATCTCGCGCTTCGAGATGCTGCCGGTGCGGCACAGCATCGGGATCAGCCAGCGTGGCTCGGCATTCTGCCGGCGTCCGATCGACAGCGAGAACCAGACGCTGGCGCCGAAATCGTCGCGGCGGCTGGGCGCCTCGTCGCGGCGCGCAAAGTTTTCGCCCGCCGGTCTTTCACGCGATGGCGTGAAGGGTGCTACGTCCATCAGGTCTTCGGGGGCGGAGCGGCTGGCGCGGCACTGGCGCACGAAGGCGGCGGCCACCTGTTCGGCGCCATGCTTGGCGAGCAGTGCGTCGATAAACTCGCGCTCATCCTCCTTCACCGGCTCGTCGAAAACCGGGTCGGCCAGGATGCGCTCGTCATCACGCCGCATCACGTCGTCGGCCGAGGGTGGGCTTGCCCAGGTCGCCTTGAGGCCGGCGTTCTGCAGCAGCCGCTCGGTGCGCTTGCGGGCGCTGCCCGGCACGATCAGCGCGCTGACACCCTTGCGCCCGGCGCGCCCGGTGCGGCCGCTGCGATGCAGCAGCGTTTCCGGGTTGGTCGGCAGGTCGGCGTGGATCACCAGTTCGAGATTGGGCAAGTCGATGCCGCGCGCCGCGACATCCGTGGCGATGCAGACTTTGGCGCGACCATCGCGCATCGCCTGCAGCGCGTGGCTGCGCTCGTTCTGGCTGAGCTCGCCCGACAGCGCGACAACGGAAAAGTTGCGGTTGTTGAAGCGTGCGGTCAGGTGGTTGACGGCGGCGCGGGTGTTGCAGAACACCAGCGCGTTCTTGGCCTCATAGAACCGCAGCACGTTGATGATGGCGTTCTCGCGGTCGGCCTGGGCGACGCTCAGCGCCCGGTATTCGATGTCGAGATGCTGCTTTTCCTCGCCGGCCGCCGAGATGCGCACGGCATCGCGTTGATAACCTTGGGCGAGCGTTGCGATGGAGCGCGGCACGGTGGCCGAGAACATCAGCGTGCGGCGGTCGGCCGGGGCGGCGTCGAGGATGAATTCGAGATCCTCGCGAAACCCGAGATCGAGCATCTCGTCGGCCTCGTCCAGCACCACCGCCTTCAGCGCCGACATGTCGAGCGAGTTGCGGGTGATGTGGTCGCGCAGGCGACCGGGGGTGCCGACGACGATATGGGCGCCGCGGTCCAGCACGCGCCGCTCGGTGCGCATGTCCATGCCGCCGACGCAGGACGCCACCGTCGCGCCGGTCAGTTCATAGAGCCATTCCAGTTCGCGTGTCACCTGCAGCGCCAGTTCGCGCGTCGGCGCGACGGCCAGTGCCAGCGGGGCTGCTGCATGGCCAAAGCGCTCGGCGTCGCCCAGAAGGGTCGGCGCCAGCGCCAGGCCGAAAGCGACGGTCTTGCCGGAGCCGGTCTGCGCCGACACCAGCGCATCGGCCTGGCCGAGCTCCAGAACCGCCTTCTGCACGGGCGTCAGTTCGGAATAACCGCGTTTTTCCAGCGCCTGTGCAAGCGCTGGGACAATAGCTTCGAAGTTGGACATCTCGCTCTTTCGGAATTCAGGGTTCTGCGCTCATCATGGAGCACGAGCCGGGACCGGCGTCACGCCAGCCAAACAATCTTGGCCGTTCGTACTTCCTGGCGCCGCTCTTGTACAGGGCGCGCCTTGAAAGCCAGGCGGTGCGTCGCCAATTGACTCCTGCCGCAAACCGCGTAAAAGCCCGCTTCGAACGGGATCGTTTTCGATGCGCGGCCTTTTGATGGCTCTTCTTGCATTCGACGCCCCCAGCCTCAATGCACATCATTGGGCCGGGCGTTTTGGCGCGTCCCCTCGTTCCAGCAAAACCATGGCCAAAAAAACCACCACCAAAACGGTGTGATTCCCTTGGCCTAACCACCCTCTCCCGGGTCCGGCCCGGGGGACGGAACCCGCATCGGCCAGCGGGTTTTCTCCAAAAACCAAGCGGAGAGGGACAGGAGATTTTTCGATGAGTTTCAAGGTTGCAGTCGTCGGCGCCACGGGCAATGTGGGCCGGGAAATGCTTAACATACTGGAAGAGCGCGGCTTTCCGGTAAGCGAAGTCGTGGCGCTCGCCTCGCGGCGCAGCCAGGGCACGGAAGTGTCGTTCGGCGACCGCACGCTGAAGGTCAGGACGCTCGATCAATATGATTTTTCCGACACCGACATCTGCATCATGTCGGCCGGTGGCAACGTCTCCAAGGAATGGTCGCCCAAGATCGGCAAGCAGGGCTGCGTCGTCATCGATAATTCGTCGGCCTTCCGCTATGACCAGGACGTGCCGCTGATCGTGCCGGAAGTGAACCCGGACGCGATCTCGCTGTTCACGCGCAAGAACATCATCGCCAACCCGAACTGCTCGACGGCGCAGCTGGTCGTGGCGCTGAAGCCGCTGCATGATTTCGCCACCATCAAGCGCGTCGTCGTTGCCACCTACCAGTCGGTGTCAGGCGCCGGCAAGGAAGGCATGGACGAGCTCTTCACCCAGACCCGCGCGGTCTTCGTTGCCGACGGCGTCGAGGTCAAGAAGTTCACCAAGCGCATTGCCTTCAACGTCATCCCGCATATTGACGTCTTCCTCGACGACGGCTCGACCAAGGAAGAGTGGAAGATGGTCGCCGAGACCAAGAAGATGCTCGATCCCAAGATCAAGCTGACGGCGACCTGCGTGCGCGTGCCGGTGTTCATCGGCCATTCTGAAGCGGTCAACATCGAATTCGAGAAGCCGATCACCGCCGACGAAGCGCGCGATATCCTGCGCGAGGCTCCAGGCTGCCAGGTCTTGGACAAGCGCGAGGACGGCGGCTACATCACGCCGCTGGAATCGGCTGGCGAGGACGCCACCTTCATCTCGCGCATCCGCGAGGATTCGACCATCGACAACGGCCTGTCGATGTGGATCGTCTCCGACAATCTGCGCAAGGGCGCGGCCCTCAATGCGGTGCAGATCGCCGAGCTTCTGGTCGAGCGCGGCCTGATCCAGCCGAAGAAGAAGGCGGCCTGACGGCTGTTTGTTTTCGCTCACGGGCCGTATCGCCGCTTGCGCGGCTGGCCCTGCGCGGGCGCGCCGGACGACCGGCGGCCCGCAGTCGCGGGCTCGGCCTTTGGCCGTTAGCTCCCTTCTCCCCGTTTACGGGGGTGAGAAGTGGTCCGCGAAGCGGACGGAAAGCCAATTGCTTGGCCTTCCGAACGACGAACGCCCGGAGCGATAGCGAAGGGCCGGCATGCCGGCAGGCGGATGAGGGGCAGCGCCGGCCTCAGCTTTGGTTTTCCAAGATCGCATCATGCAAGAGTGCCAAAGCCTCCTCCGCTCGCTCCGCTGGCACGAACAGATGATCGTGATAAAAGGCCGAGACCGGATTGACGCCCATGCGGGCGCTTGCCAGCCGCGTGGTGATGGCGGCGAGGAAGCCGACTGCTTCCAGCGATGAGTGGATGTTCAGCGTGATCATCCGGCAGCGGAATGAGGCAGTGAGTCCGGCTGCCTTTGCCGTCTCCTCGGTCACGATCAGCGTCTGGCCTTCACGCTCGCGAAACACCAACACCGGCTCCAGGCCTTCCGGTTGGGCAACCCCATGTGCAAGGGTGACGAAGACATGGACGCCAGGAAGCAATTCCGGTGTCATCGATGCCAACAAAGTCTTCAGATCGGTCTCGCCGGTCATTTGTTTTCTCATGCCTGATGTGGGGACTGGCCGGTCTGCACGCCTTTCAATATCCGTGACTGAACGAAGCCGATAGTCCGCACGCTGCACGCACGACATGGCGATGTCGCTTGCCGATGGGCTTGCGAAGCTATCGCATCGCACAATAGAGAAGCTGAGGACCCGCGCCGGTCCGTGAAAGGCTCTTCGATGATCGTTCGCCCGCGTCCGGGGTTCCTGCAGCTGTTCTTCATCATGCGCGGTTCCGTGGTGCCACGTATCCTGCCGCAGATTTTTGGTTTTGCGCTCTATTCGGCGATCATCGTCGCCCTCGCACGCAGGTTTCAGCTGGATCTTGGCGTCTTCAACATCACGCCGTTCGGGCTGGTAGGCGTGACCCTGTCCATCTACCTCTCCTTCCGCAACAACGCCGCCTACGACCGCTGGTGGGAGGCGCGCAAATTGTGGGGCACGCTGGTTTTTGAGATCCGCAATCTGGCGCGGGCCACGACCAGCCTGATCCCAGAGCGGACCGAACAGCGCGCTTTGCTCATGGATGCGCTTGCCTTCTGCCATTTCCTGCGCGGCCAATTGCGCAAGACCGACAGCATCAACGACGCCCGCGCCTTCATCGAGGCCGAGGCGGACACGGCGGCAGGTTTCGCCAATCCGGCCGACGAGATGGTCAGGCGCATGGGCCGGCGCGCCAATGCGCAGCGCCGCGTCGGCGAGGTCGATTCGATCGGCTTTCGCATCCTGGATGAGAGGCTGGCATCGATCACCGCCATCCAGGCCGGCTGCGAGCGGATCGCCGGCACGCCGCTGCCTTTCGCCTACACGCTGCTGGTGCATCGCACGGCCTACATCGTTTGCCTGCTGCTGCCGATCGGGCTGATCTCGACAACCGGCTGGGCGACGCCACTGTTCACGGCGCTGATCGCCTACACCTTCTTCGGCCTCGACGCGCTTTCGGAAGAGCTCGAGGATCCGTTCGGCACCGAGGCCAACGACCTGGCGCTCGACGGTCTCTGCCGCGTCTGCGAAATCTCGGTGTTCGAGGCGCTGGGCGAAACACCGCCCAAGATGATTCCAGCCGAGAAGTTTTATTTCTCCTGACGATGATCGTCGGAAATTTGCAGGCGCTCTGGTCAATAGAGGACAGCCGCGAGTCTATAAGAAGCTGGATGTCGAAACGAATTGACAGATCATGGGTCGTGTTTGCCAGCGTCGAGAACGACGAACACGACCGCTGTGTCGATATCTTCTCCAGGCCCGACAGATCGTTCGGCTACGAGGAATTCCGCAGGGACGTCGAGGATGGCGGCGCCTGGACGCCAACGGAATACTATTCCGGTGCGCGTTACGATACGGTGGAGCTCGCTTATACCGCGGCGGAGAAATCTGTTGTCTGGCTGGCCGAAGTGCTGAGGGTCAGTCCGAAGCTTCGGCGCATCCCAAGTTCGACCTGAACGCTATGCCCGGTCTCGGCTAGCGGCTTGAGCGTCGTCCTGGCGAGCCAAGCCGTCCAGATATCAAAAAAGTATCCGCGGCGTGTCGGATCATTGCCTCGCCGCGCGTCCTTGGATCGACCTTCACGAAGAAGGTCGGCGCCCACTGAAACACTGAGGGAAGAGCAATGACCATTTCTGAAACCACGACCGTCTCGTCCGGCGCTCTGTGGACCGGCCGCGTGCTCAGCGGCGTCATCATCCTGTTCATGATCTTCGACGGCGCCATCAAGCTGCCGCCGCTCGACATCGTCACGCAAACCATGGTGCAGCTCGGCTGGCCGGCCGATCCGAATGTCGCGCGCATGCTCGGCATCATCGGCCTGATCTCGACGGCACTCTACGCATGGCCACGCACCTCGGTGCTCGGCGCCATCCTGCTCACCGCCTATATGGGCGGCGCCATCGCGACCAAGGTGCGCCTCGACAGCCCGCTATTGTCGCACACGCTGTTCGGTGTCTATCTCGGTGTCATCCTGTGGGCCGGCCTGTATCTGCGCGATCCCAGGGTGCGCGCATTGATCCCGTTCGGCCGATAAGCACGAAAGAGAGAAAAATGTTCAGCACCATCCTTATTATCCTCGTCGTCATCATCGCCGCCGTGCTCATCTATGCGGCGACACGACCGAATGACTTCGTCACCACCCGCACGGCCAGCATCAAGGCGCCGCCGGAAGCGATCTTCCCGCTGATCAACGATTTCAGCCGCTGGCCCGAGTGGTCGCCTTACGAAAAACTCGACCCTGATATGAAGCGCACCCTCTCCGGCGCGGCAAGCGGCAAGGGCGCCGCCTATGCCTGGGAAGGCAACGGCAAGGCCGGCAAGGGACGCATGGAGATCGTCAATTCGGTGCCATCTTCGCTGGTGTCGCTCAAGCTCGATTTCGAGAGGCCGTTTCGAGCCAACAACAGCGTCGACTTCACCTTGACGCCCTCAGGCGGCACAACTGCCGTCTCCTGGGCGATGCGCGGCAGCCGGCCCTTCATCGCCAAGCTGATGGGCCTGTTCATGAATTTCGACACGCTGATCGGTCGGGATTTCGAGGTCGGCCTCGCCAATCTCAAGCGCAGCACCGAAGCATGACCGGCCAGGACCTGTCCGCCGAGCGCCTTAATGGCCCGTCAAATCATGGGATGGTGAAGGGCGCCGAGTCCGAAACCGTTCCGTCGATGATCAGATCGACACGATAGGTGCCAACCGGCCACCCGGCCGTGGGTTTGCTGAGCTGCGAATCCGCCTGGGTGTTCTCTCCGACATGGAGGTCAACCTTGTCGATCGTATAGTTGGCTGGCGCAACGCCATGAGAATCGATCGAAACCCACGAGAATGTGATCGTCGACGTGGCCGGAATGTCCACCAGGTCGGCCGACAAATAGATGACCGGCGTGTCCGCGGGGAATGCGTTCTGGGATTCGCCGCCCTTCGTCGCGGAAAGGACGATATTGGCGAAACTGGCCGCCTGGGCCGGCATGCCAAGGGCGAAGGCCAAAAAGGCCGCGATAGCTAAAGCCAGAACTGATTTCAAGACGCACACTCCCCAAACTGTATCGGCAGGAGATCAACGTCGGAGTCTCCCGTCAAGTGGGGCGCAGGCGAGGCCCGAATATAGGGATGAACATGATGAATAGGCTACAGCAACTTGCGGATGCATCCCCAAGCTTCCTGGCCGAGATCTGCATCGGCGCGGTCGTCGCCGCCATGGGCGTGCGATACCGACCGTGGCGTGGTTTCCCCCGGCAGGAGAATGCGGTGGCCCGCGTCGGGAGTTGAAACGAGGTGCGTTGCCTTTCCGGCATCTTTTCGACGCCGAACGATCGATTGCGCAAAATCGAGGGATGGCCACAGCGCGTCACCGCCACCCGCGACCAGTACAATCTCCGCCGAGATTGCCTCGACGGGAATGGCGGCTCGGTACGCTTCCTGCTTGAAGCTTGCCAGGCAGTGCTCGAAAAGTCCCCTGTAGGATACAAGGCCATCGACACGGCTTGCCTGCCAATTCGGGTCGGTCGGAACGAACGGGAGCGGAACCCCCTTCAGCGTCCATGACGATCGCTCGGGCCAGCTTATGCCATCGCGTCCTGGCCCGATATTGCCCCAAACCACCGATGTCGGGCTGATCGCGACCACGGCATCGATGCGCGGGTCGTGAGCCGCCGCGAGCAGTGACGCCTCGGCGCCTTTCGATGTCCCGACATAGACGATGCGCCGGCAGCCCAGTCCGACAAGGTAGTCGGTTGCGGCGAAAAACGTCTCGATAGGGATTTCGCATATGCCGGGGATTTGGCCGTCGCCGCCGAACCACTGGAGCGCGAGCGCGGACGCCCCTTCCCCGGCAAACAGTCTGGCGCGGGCGACGTCGATGCGGCCGCTGGATCCGCTCAGCACCACGACACCCGTCGTGGCGCCAGGGCATCGCAGAAGCGTTCCGGCAACGCTGCCGGACAGGATTTCTTGTGTGATTGCCCGCTCGGCCATCCTCATCCGCTCGAATGCCACCATGCCGCACAATAGCAAAACGGCGGGCACAGGCCCGCCGTTTCGTCGATGCGATGAAGCACCCTTTATTCGGCGGTGGCGGCTTCCGCCTCGGCCGGGGCGGCAGTAGCGGCCGCAACGGCGGCGGCGGCATCTTCCTGCGCCTTCTTCAGAAGCGAGGCGCGTTCCTGCGCCTTCTTGCCCGGCTCGGCCTTCTTCGGGTTGGAACGGGCGTCGCGCTTGGCAATGCCGGCCTCGTCGAGGAAGCGCAGCACGCGGTCGGTCGGCTGGGCGCCGTGCGACAGCCAATGCTTGACGCGGTCGGCGTCAACCTTGACGCGCTCGCCGTCCTTGGGCAGCAGCGGGTTCCACGAGCCGAGCGACTCGATGAAACGGCCGTCGCGGGGCGAACGGGCGTCGGCAACGACGACGTGATAGTAAGGACGCTTCTTCGAGCCCGCGCGGGCCAGTCTGATCTTCAGTGCCATTTCTTTTCTCCTAAAAACTCTGATTTCGTTTGATTGTAGCTGAGATTTCTCAGCCGATTTTCGTCACGCCGTTGGCAGCGGCGATCTGTTCGTGGTGCCGGATCACTTCGCGGACGACGAAGTTGAGGAATTTCTCCGCGAAATCCGGGTCGAGATGGGCGTCATTCGCCAGCTGGCGAAGACGGGTGATCTGCTGCTGCTCGCGCGCCGGGTCGGCCGGCGGCAAGCCATGCTCGGCCTTCAGGACGCCGACCGCCTTGGTGCAGCGGAAGCGCTCGGCCAGCATATGGATGAGGGCGGCGTCGATGTTGTCGATCGAGGCGCGGTAACCGGCCAGGATGGTGCGTGCGTCGGCCATGTCTTTTTCTTCGTTCATCGCGTCCTCACTTCTTCTTGCCAAGGCCTGGCAGTCCGCCACCACCGAGACCGGGAAGCCCCGGAAGTTTCATGCCGCCAGGCAGGCCGGGCAAACCGCCACCACCAGGAAGTCCACCGGGCAGGCCCTTCATGCCGCCGAGGCCGGCGGCCTGCGCCTGCTTCTGCAAGGCTTCGAGTTGCTTGGGATCCATCTTGGAGAGGTCAGGCATCCCGCCACCCATGCCGCCAGGCATCATGCCTCCGAGGCCCATCTTGGAGGCAAGGCCGCCCATCATGCCGCGCATGAGGCCGCCGCCTTTGCCCTTGCCGCCCATCGCCTTCATCATGTCGGCCATGCCGCGATGCATCTTCAACAGCTTGTTGATCTCGGCGGCATCGGTGCCGGAGCCGGCGGCGATGCGCTTCTTGCGCGAATGCTTGAGCACGTCTGGATTGGCGCGCTCGGCCTTGGTCATCGACGAGATGATGGCGAGCTGGCGGCCGAACATCTTGTCGTCGAGACCGGCGGCGGCCATCTGGTCCTTCATCTTGCCCATGCCGGGCATCATGCCCATGATGCCGCCCATGCCGCCCATTTTCGACATCTGCTGAAGCTGCTGGGCGAGGTCGTTCAGGTCGAACTTGCCCGACTGCATCTTCTTGGCCATCGCCGCCGCTTGCTCGGCGTCGATGTTTTCGGCGGCCTTTTCGACGAGGCTGACGATGTCGCCCATGCCAAGAATGCGGTCGGCGATGCGCTTGGGGTGGAATTCCTCCAGCCCGTCCATCTTTTCGCCGGTGCCGATCAGCTTGATCGGCTTGCCGGTGACGGCACGCATCGAAAGCGCCGCACCGCCACGACCGTCGCCGTCCATGCGGGTCAGCACCAGGCCGGTGATGCCGACGCGTTCGTCGAAGCTTTTGGCCAGGTTGACGGCATCCTGGCCGGTCAGCGAATCCGCGACCAGCAGAATCTCGTGCGGCGACGACACCTTCTTGATGTCGGCCATCTCGACCATCAGCGGCTCGTCGATATGGGTGCGGCCGGCGGTGTCGAGGATGACGACGTCATGGCCGCCGAGCTTGGCCGCCTGCACGGCGCGTTTGGCGATATCGACCGGATTCTGCCCAGCAATGATCGGCAGAGTGGCGACCTTGACCTGCTCGCCGAGCTGGCGCAGCTGCTCCTGCGCGGCGGGACGCCGCGTGTCGAGCGAGGCCATCAGGACTTTCTTGTTCTGACGCTCGGTCAGCCGCTTGGCGATCTTGGCCGAGGTCGTCGTCTTGCCGGAGCCCTGCAGGCCGACCATCATGATGACGACCGGCGCCGGCGCATTGAGGTCGATGGCGACGCCCTCGGCGCCCAGCATGTCGACCAGCTCGTCATGGACGATCTTGACGACCATCTGTCCGGGCTTGATCGACTTCAGCACCGCGGCGCCGACGGCCTTTTCGCGCACCTTGTCAGTGAAGGAACGCACCACTTCGAGCGCCACGTCGGCCTCGAGCAGCGCACGGCGCACCTCGCGCAACGCCGCCGAGACATCAGCCTCCGACAGCGCGCCGCGACCGGTGAGGCCGTTCAGGATCGAACCAAGACGTTCCTGTAGCGATTCAAACATTCTGTTTCCTTTTCCCTGGCGCCGGATGGTGCCCGAGAGGTAATGCGTTCGCGCCAAGTGTCCAAGCAAAAGCCAAAACCAAAAAGCACCCGGGGGCGCTCAGCGCTGCCGGGTGTTGGCCTCCAGGATCGATTTACAGCACTTGGCCTCAAAGAGGCTTCGGCGTCCTGGTCGGCTTGCTCGGAGGGATACTCGTCGCGGAATTCGGGGCGTGTAGACAGGAAATCGGCCGCGGAGTCAAGACAAGGCCGGGCGACAAGGCGCACGGCCTTTTAGCAGTGGTTTGACGTCTATCAGACAAATTTCCCCTGGAAGGTCGTCTCCGGCTCCCGATATCAGCTGGCCGGCTCGGCTGTGATCTTCACCCCGAGCGCCTTGGTGACCCCCAGTAATGTCGAAAGGCGTGGGTCGCCGTCGGGCCTCAGTGCTTTGTAGAGAGCTTCACGCGTGACGCCCGCTTCCTTTGCAACTGCGGTCATGCCGCGCGCCCGGGCAACAATGCCAAGCGCGTTGGCGATATAGCTGGGGTCGCCGGTCGCAAAAGCGTCGGCCAGCAGCTCGGCCTGCCCCTCGGCGCTGCCAAGATGTTCGGCGGGATCAAAGGGAACGGTTTCGATTGCCATGATCACAGCTCCTTGGCCATCTGGAGGGCCTTCTTGATCTCGCGACCCTGGCCGGACTTGTCGCCGCCGCAAAGCAGGATGATGACTTCGTTGCCGCGCTTGACGAAATAGAGCCGGTATCCGGGCCCAAAATCCAGCCGAAGTTCGCCGATGCCGTCGAAGTACTTCACGTCGCCCATGAGGCCGGACTGGATACGGGCAATGCGGATCGCGATCTTTTCGACGGCCCGCTTGTCCTTGAGGCTGTTCAGCCAGTCGCGAAAGGCGGTTGTTTGGCGAACCTCGATCACTTGTGAACTATAGTTCACATGGGCGATATGTCAAGCTATGTGTGAAAAATAGTTCACAGACAGCCATCCTCTATCTATCTGCCCGGCACGCTTACGGGAGCTCGGCCGAGACCTTCAGCGGCGAGCGGGGATGCAGCAGCAGCACGACCGTCAGCAAGCTGCAGGCGATGCCGATCAGGGCTATGAGAATGGCATCCGACATCATCCACCCCGGCCCTTCGAGCGGCCTCGCGGTGAACAGGGCGAAGGAATTATAGCTCTCCTGGTGCGAGATCAGCAGGAAGCCGGTCAGATTGTTGCCGAGATGGGCGCCAAGTGCGGCACCGAGATTGCCGGTGGCATAGATCACGAGCGTCAGCAGCAGCGCGAAAGCGGCGATCGAGACCAGCACGCAGGCGTTGATGGCTGACGACGATGCGCTGCTCCAGTGCAGCGAGGTGAACAGCAGGCCGGGCAGCAGCGCCCAGATCAGCGGGCTCCTGAACCGGTTGGCCAGACCGCGCAACAGGTACCCGCGAAACAGCACCTCTTCCGACGACGTCTGCAGCAGAGTGAGCGCTACGATCGGGACCGCGAACAGCACCCAGGACGACAGGCTGATCGTGCCACGCGAAATCCCGGGCTGCAGCAGATAGAGCAGGATTTCGGACAGAGCGGAGGTGATCAGCACCGCGACCAGGCCCTTGAGGAAGTCTGGCCACGACACACGGCGGCCGGCGCCGACCAGTACCGATAGCGGTTCGCCATGCACCCAGCGCATGGCCATCCACAGGCCGATCCAGATGCCGGCGAAGGAGGCGAGCGCGCTGAGGACGCCGATCGGCGAGGCGAGGAAACCCTGTGCCACGCCATCGGCCGGAGGAACCGCCGCTGCTTGCCAGGCGAAGTAAACATATGTGCCGCCGAACAGCACGGCCGCGGTGGTGGCGCCCCACAACACGACGACGATCAGCGTTCCCAGGAACAGGCGCAGCAAGGTCGTTTTGGCGTTCGGCGACCGCCGGTAGCGCTCGAAGGCAGTGTCGTCGATCGTCACGCTGGTTCCCTTTGCCCTCTGTTCTGACGCAATTCCGGACGGAAAACCGCTCGCACTTTTCCTGGAATTGCTCTCCATCAGCGCGCCTGGGATCGGCGCTGCCGGCAGGCTTATCCCGGTCTGGTCAACAGATCGTGCACGAAGGCGAGCTTGCCCGCGGTGATATCCGAAATGACGAAAGGGTAGAGGTCGGGCAGACCCATGCAGCGGTTGATCGAATTGGAAGCTTCCGACAGCACCAGCCAGCGGGCAAGGATCTTGTCGAAGGGCTCAGGCGTGTTCGCCGGCTCCGAAGGGGCCGCCTGCAGCCCGCCGCCGGTGTCGCCTTGCGGCAAATCCTTCGCGTCCACCGTCTCCAGCCGGCCGAGCGGGAAGTTCAAGGCATAAACCATCTCCAGCGTGTCGGTGATGTGCAGGTGGTGGGCCCAGGTTTCGGCCCAGTCCTCCCATGGGTGCGAGGTGGCGTAGGCCGAGATATGGCCTTGCTGCCAGTCCGGCGGCGCGCCGTTGGCGTAATAGTCTTTCAGCGCCTGTTCGTAATCGGCGCGATCGTCGCCGAACAGGGCGCGGAAGGCTGCAAGCCTGTCCGGATTGTCACGGATCAGGCGGTCCCAGTAATAATGGCCAAGCTCGTGGCGGAAATGGCCGAGCAGCGTGCGATAGTTCTCGCCCATCTCGACGCGGCGCTTCTCGCGCTCGGCCGAGTCAGCTTCGGCAACGTTGAGCGTGATCAGGCCATTGTCATGGCCGGTGAGGATGCGCTCGCCGCCAGGCCCGCCGCCGATCGGATCGGCGAGGAAGTCGAAGGCGAGGCCGACCTCGTCCGTCGGGTTCTGCTTGGGCGCCACCGGCAGGCCGAAAGCAAGCAGCGAATAGATGGCGCGCTTCTTCGCCGCCTCGACACGGATCCAGCGGCGGCGGTTGCCGTCGACGGAGAGATCGGGGATCAGCTGGTTCAGCACGCAGGCGCGGCAAAAGGCGTGTCCGGGCTCGGCCATCCAGTTGCAGGCGCATTCATCGGCATTGGTACATTGGATAGCCCCGTCAACGCCAGACAAGGTAAAGCGGGCACGCTCGGGATCGTAGAGCACAAGGCTGGAGCAGCTCAGGCACTGGGCGTTCTCGAAGTAGAGACGATGGCCGCAATGCGGGCAGTCGAAGAGTTTCATGTCGGTCTCAATTCACCAGAAGAGGCACAGCGTGCATGCGGCCCGTGCCCAAACGCGAGCCGCCGGCCAGCGTTCCGCATCGCATCGAGACTATTTCGCCGCAAGTTGGGCGGCGACCTGGCTGGCCACCGCTTCGCCCGAGAGGCACGCACCGCCACAGGTCGGTAGCCGTGGACCGGCGTGTCCCTCGCCGGCGCCGACGACGTCAACGTCTTCCATGGCTATTTCGACCCCGCCACAATAATCACTTGATCGTAGGCAAATTCCCCGGCATTCGCCAGCATTGTACTGCGGACGGTGACAAACGTGCGTTTCGCTGGCAAATTCGCAGATGGGACGTGAATCAGGCAACCAGGAGAACAACATGGCATTTCTTGCCAAGGGTAGGATTTTAGCGGCAGCGGTGGTGGCTGTGCTTGGGCTGGCGACGGGTGCACAGGCGGCGGCCAGTTGCGGCAGCACCGGTGCAGGCTTCGAGGCCTGGAAGCCGGGCTTCGCCGCACAGGCCAAGTCTGAGGGTGTGGGTGCCAGGGGCCTGGCCGCTTTGGCTGGCGCCACTTACGCGACAAAGACAATCTCCGTCGACCGCGGCATTCACAAGGCTTTCAGCGGTTCGGTGGACGCCTTCATGAAACGCCGTGGCGGGGCGGCGATCATTTCCAAGGGCCGTGTGCTGAAGAAGTCGAACGCGGCGCTGTTCAGCCAGATCGAAAGCACCTACGGCGTGTCGCCCGGTGTGTTGCTGGCCATCTGGGGCATGGAGACGGGCTTTGGTTCCTCCATGGGCAACCAGAATACGGTCTCCGCCATTGTGACGCTTGCCTATGACTGCCGCCGGCCGGAGTTCTTTCATCCGCATGCCATCGCGGCCCTGAAGCTGGTTGATCGCGGCGCCTTGAGCGCCTCGTCGGTCGGCGCCGCGCATGGCGAGATCGGCCATACGCAGTTCCTGCCCGGGAACGTCTTGAAGTATGGCGTGGGCAGCGGAAACCTGCGCGACAAGGCAACTGCCCTGGCTTCGACGGCCAACTTCCTCAAGGGCCATGGTTGGCGGCGGGGTGCGAGCGCCGCGTCCAATATCGGCGCCATTGCCGGCTGGAATGACGCAAACGTCTACCAGCAGGCTATCGTGCAGATCGCCACGGCGATCGATGGCGACTGATTGAAAGCTCTGTTCGACAGGAAGCCCGGCCATGCGCCGGGCTTTTTTGTTGGGATCGGCACTTGAGATGCCCGGAAGGGTCGAAGGCCTGACCGGAAAACGGCTCGACGCCGGATTCTTCATTCAATTGCGAAGGTATAGGAGCAGCCAGCCAGCGTCTTGCCGGGGTGCGACCCGACGGTCGAGACGTTGAGCGTAATGTTCGTGGAGAAGGTCAATCCCTCTGTTTTCTCGGTGCTTTTGACAACAACCTTCTCGCCAAGGAATTTTTCCGGCGTCGAAATGACGGCTATGACATTGAGCTCTTTGGCAAGGTCTGGCGCGCCAACACCATCGAGCAAGGCCATCGGCCCGGAAGCGGTAAAGACGATTGATTCCGTCTCGCGATCGAAGACCTGAATTTTGGCCGGCAGCTCGTATTGGCTGAGAAACGGATTGAGCGAGTTAATCTTCTTCCAGCCAAGCGCCTCGACGGCACCAGGTGCGCTGGACAGCCAAATGGCAAATTCATTGTAGGTCGGCACATCCGCCCTGCATTCGATCAGCGCGGCAAGGTCAAGCGAGGCGGGATCGAAATCCTCGGCCATGGCCGGCGTCGCTAGAAAAACCAGCAACGCCAGGTGGCGGCCAAGGCCATGCATCCTTGCTACTTCGCGCGGTTGCGTGCGGCGAGCGTGCGCAGCCTGAGCGCGTTGAGGCGGATGAAGCCGGAAGCGTCCTTCTGGTCGTAGGCGCCGCGGTCGTCCTCGAAGGTGACGAGTGCGTCGGAATAGAGCGTCTTCTTCGACTTGCGGCCGGTGACGATGACATTGCCCTTGTAGAGCTTGAGCCGCACCGTGCCTTCGACGTCTTCTTGGCTCTTGTCGATCATCGCCTGCAGCATCAGCCGCTCGGGCGAGAACCAGAAGCCGTTGTAGATGAGTTCCGCATAGCGCGGCATGAACTCGTCCTTGAGGTGGCCGGCACCCCGGTCGAGCGTAATCGATTCGATGGCGCGGTGGGCAACGATCAGGATGGTGCCGCCGGGCGTCTCGTAGACGCCGCGCGATTTCATGCCGACGAAGCGGTTCTCGACCAGGTCGAGCCGGCCGATGCCATTGTCGCGGCCGAGATCGTTGAGGGCTGCCAGCATGGTCGCCGGCGACAGCTTCTTGCCGTTGAGCGCGATCGGATCGCCCTTCAAAAATTTGATCTCGATCTCGGTGACGGTGTCGGGCGCATCCATCGGCGAAATGGTGCGTTGGTGAACGAATTCCGGCGGCTCGACCCACGGATCTTCCAGCACCTTGCCCTCCGAGGAGGAATGCAGAAGATTGGCGTCGACCGAGAACGGTGCCTCGCCCCTTTTGTCCTTGGCCACCGGGATCTGGTGCTGCTCGGCGAAATTGATCAGGTCGGTGCGCGACTTGAACGACCAGTCGCGCCATGGCGCGATGACCTTGATGTCGGGGTTGAGCGCGTAAGCCGAAAGCTCGAAACGCACCTGGTCATTGCCTTTGCCGGTGGCGCCGTGCGCGATCGCATCGGCGCCGGTCTCCTTGGCGATCTCGACGAGGTGCTTGGAAATCAGCGGCCGTGCGATCGAGGTGCCGAGCAGGTAGGTGCCTTCATAGACGGTGTTGGCGCGAAACATCGGGAAGACGAAGTCGGAGACGAATTCCTCGCGCACATCGACGATGCGGATGTCCTTGATGCCCATCATCTCGGCTTTCTGACGCGCCGGCTCCAGTTCGCCGCCCTGGCCGAGGTCGGCGGTGAAGGTGACGACTTCAGCGCCGAGTTCGGTCTGCAGCCATTTCAGGATGATGGATGTGTCGAGGCCGCCGGAATAGGCGAGCACGACCTTCTTGACGTCTTTGGTCTTGGACATTTCTGCTCCGTCGATGGCGGACGCTTGAAGCCGGGCGTCACGGATTGTCGGAGCGCCTTTTAGCAGGAACGGCAAAGCGAGCAAGCGCGCGCGGCGCCAGACTGCTGATCCAGGGCGGCAGATGGCGATGCGAGCTGGAGAACAACCTGCTGCAATCAACGGCTGCATTCGACTGGAGGATTTAAGCAAGTTTTCATGCCCTGTCGCTAAACGAGCAAGACAGAGCTGCGTTGGCCACGCGAGTGCCGAAGCGGCTTTTGCCCGCTCAACGCGGGTGTCCTCGGGCTTGGGCCATTCTTGATGCGCGTTATATCATGCATCGTCACGGAGCATAATCTGTGGCTTGTCCTGCTGGCGGCGCTGATGTGCGTCACAGGCTGCTGGGTAACGATCGGTCTCCTGGACCGCGCCAGGAAAACCGTCGGCGTGCAGATGCGCGGATGGTTGTTCCTGACCGCGGTCGCGGCCGGTTCCTCGATCTGGTGCACGCATTTCATCGCCATGCTGGCCTATCAGCCCGGCGCGCCGATCACCTTCGATCCGGCGCTCACCATGATATCCCTGGTCATCGCCATGGCCGGAACCGGGGCGGGCTTCGGCCTTGCCCTGGACAAAGGCCGCGGGCTGGCGCCGGAATGGGGCGGATGCCTTGTCGGGCTGGCGATCTCGGCCATGCACTATACCGGTATGATGGCCTATCATGTGGCCGGCATCGTCGAGTGGGACGCCGTCTATGTCGTCGCGTCGCTGGTGATCGCGATGGGGTTCTCCGCCGTGGCGATCGGCCAGGCGGTGCGCCGGCCGCACCGCTGGTCGCACCATCTCGGCATCGGGCTTTTGGTGCTTGCGATCGTCGGCCTTCATTTCACGGCGATGGCGGCGGTGGCGGTAACGCCGCTCTCCTTCATCACCACGGGAACCAATCCCGATATCCTCGAAGCGATGGCCGTCGCGGTCGCCGTGGTCGGCATGATCGTCGCGGCGACCGGCTTCGCCAGTTACCTGATCGACGAGCGCGGCCGGCTCGAGAGCTTCGAGCGGCTGCAGCATCTTGCCCTCAATGACGCGCTCACCGGGCTTGCCAACCGCGTCGCCTTCAACGACCGCCTCGACCATGAGATCGAGCAAGTGCGCGAGGGTGACGAGACGATGACCGCGGTCATCGTCATCGATCTCGACCGCTTCAAGGAAATCAACGACCTCAGGGGACACGCCGCCGGCGACCAGGCGCTCAAGATCGTTGCCCGCAGGCTGGCGAAGCTGGCCGGCGACGGCGAGTTCGTCGCCCGGCTAGGCGGTGACGAATTTGCCGCCATCAAGCGCTTCAAGGACCAGAACGACCTGCTCGGCCTGGTGTCGCGCCTGGAAAAATCATTGTTCCAGCCCTTGCGGATCGACGATTTCGAGACAATCACCGGCGCCAGCATCGGCGTCGCCGTCTATCCGCGTGACGGCGCCGACCGCGAGAGGCTGGTCAGCAATGCGGATCTGGCCATGTACCGAGCCAAGAACGACGTGACGCGGGCCGTCTGCTTCTACGAATCGGCCATGGACGAGACGGCGCGGGCGCGCCGCGCGCTGGCCACGGACCTTCGCCTGGCGATCGAGCGCGGCGAGCTCTCGCTGCACTATCAGGTGCAGACCTCGGTTGCGACCGGTGCCACTTGTGGCTACGAGGCGCTGCTGCGCTGGACCCATCCCGTGCGCGGCATGGTGCCGCCCGTCGAATTCATTCCGATCGCCGAGGAGAATGGCTCGATCCTGGCGATCGGCGAATGGGTGCTGCGCACCGCCTGCCGCCAGGCCGCTTCCTGGAACAATGAGCACAAGATCGCTGTCAATCTGTCGCCGGTGCAACTTGCCCATGCCGATCTCGCCAAGCTCGTCCACCAGATCCTGATCGAAACCGGCCTGTCGCCGAAGCGTCTCGAACTCGAGCTCACCGAATCGACGATCGTCGCCGACAAGGTGCGCACGCTGCATGTGCTGCGCCAGATCAAGGCGCTGGGCGTAACAATCGCCATCGATGACTTCGGCACCGGCTATTCATCGCTCGACACGCTGCGCTCGTTTCCGTTCGACAAGATCAAGCTCGACCGCTCCTTCATGGCCGATGTCGAGCGCAGCCCGCAGGCCAAGGCGATCATCCGCGCCGTGCTGACACTGGGGCGCAGCCTCGATATTCCGGTGCTCGCCGAAGGCGTCGAGACCTATGTCCAGCTCACCATCCTGCAGGTCGAAGGCTGCAACGAGGCGCAAGGCTATTTCCTTGGCCGGCCCAAGCCGATCGACCAGATTTTGTTGACCGGAGTGGCGGCTGTCGTGCTGGCCGAACTCGATCAGTCGGCGGCCTGACCTTCGCCTGCATGCTTGCACCATCCCCATATCTGGCGGCGCTTCCGCGCATCCTGTATAGGCCCGGGCAATCCTCCGAGGCCGCCCATGTCCTTCATTCCCGACACCGCCACGCTGATCCAGTTCGCCATCGCCACCGTGATCCTGGCGATCACGCCTGGGCCTGATATGACCCTGTTCGTCTCGCGCACGCTGAGCCAGGGGCGCGCCGCCGGCTTTGCCTCGATGGCCGGCGCGCTGTGCGGCACGCTGATCCACACCACGCTGGTGGTGGTCGGCGTCTCGGCGCTGATCGTCGCCTCGCCGATGGCCTTCTTCGCGCTGAAGATATTTGGCGCCGGCTATCTCGTCTTCCTGGCCTGGCAGGCGATCACCAAGGGCTCGGCCTTTTCACCGGAGAAGAAGACGGGACCGCAGATCTCGCTGCTGCGCAGCTGGGCCGCGGGGCTTGGCGTCAATTTGCTCAACCCGAAGATCATCCTGTTCTTCATGACCTTCCTGCCGCAGTTCGTTTCCGCGCATGATCCGCACGCACCGGGAAAGCTGTTCTTCCTGGGTTCGATGTTCATCGTGCTGTCGATCCCGGTGACCGCGCCGATGGTGCTGGCGGCGGAGAAATTCTCGGCGGCGATGAAGGCCAGCCCGCGCGTCACGCGGGTGGTCGATTATCTCTTCGCCGGCGTGTTCTCGGCCTTCGCGCTCAAGATCCTGACGGCCCAGGCGAAGTAGGCGCGTTCGCGTCCTGCCACCAGCTTCCGGCCCAGCGCCCGGCGCTCAGCCAGTAGAAGATGCCGCCGACCATGCCACCGCCGATCACCGCCATGATGGCGCTGGTGTCGGTCACCGCGAAGGTGGAGTCGCGGGCATGATCGACCATGCCGAGGAAAACGCCGGCGACCACGGCACCCCCCAGCGCATAGAACAGCCAGTCCCGCCGGCCGAGGATTTCGGCAATCAGGATGACGATCGCCGCCGGCATGAAGGCGAAATAGGCGACGAACAGGGCGACGAAGGGAATTGAAAAATACAGCGAAGCCGTGGCGACCGGCTGCGCGACTTGCGGTCTAAAGCCGAGTGAAGCCAGGAACAGGATGTTGAGGAAAGCGCTCGCCGCCAGCGATGCGACGGCATAGCCGAACAGGATGATGGCAAGGCGCACGATGTAGGCGACGAGACGGTTCATCCCGGATTCCGGTTCATGAGCTGGCCGGACTTGCGCCCAGCCAGAAGCCAGTAGACCGAGCCGGCGGCGCTGCCGGCGGTGGCCAGAAAGCCGAGAAAGCCCGGATTGAACACAAACCCTCCGGCCGAGCCCGGGACGAAAACGCCAAAGGCGATAGAGGTGATCGCACCGGTGACCGCGAAATAGAACCAGCCCCGCAGCGACAACCGTTCGGCGATGAAGATCGCGGGGCCGACGATCAGCAGGGCGCAGACCGCCACGGTCAACACGGCGAGGGGGAAGGAGCCCAGCCAGTCGAAGGTGAAAACCAGGGACCAGTTGCCGTACTCGATCCCTTCCAGAAGGGTGATCAGCAGCACGGGTACCAGGATCGAGGTCACCACAGCGGCGACATAACCGACTGCTATCGCGGCGAGGCGCTTGAGCCCGACGACGAGACGGCTCACGCCTCGCCGTGCCCCGCGATCATCATGGCTTCCAGCGCCAGCCGGTCGACCTTGCGCATACGCTCCGAGTCCGATTTCAGCTGGCCGCAGGCGGCGAGGATGTCGCGGCCGCGCGGGGTGCGGATCGGCGAGGCATAGCCGGCATTGTTGATGTAGTCGGCGAACTTCTCGATCGTCTCCCAGTCCGAGCACTGGTAGTTGGTGCCCGGCCACGGGTTGAACGGGATCAGGTTGATCTTGGCCGGAATGCCCTTGAGCAGCTTGATCAAGCCCTTGGCGTCCTCGATGGAATCGTTGACGTCCTTCAGCATCACATATTCGAAGGTGATGCGCTTGGCATTCGACAGGCCGGGATAGGCGCGGCAGGCGGCGATCAGCTCGCTCAGCGGATACTTCTTGTTGATCGGCACCAGCAAGTCGCGCAGATCGTCATTGGTGGCGTGCAGCGAGATCGCCAGCATGACGCCGATCTCCTCGCCGGTGCGGAAGATCTCGGGCACGACGCCGGAGGTCGAAAGCGTGATGCGGCGCTTGGACAAGGACAAGCCGTCGCCGTCGGAGGCGATCAGCAGCGCCTTCTTCACCGCCTCGAAATTGTAGAGCGGCTCGCCCATGCCCATCATGACGATGTTGGACACTTTGCGGCCTTCGGCCGGCACGATGGCGCCGTCCGGCGTGTTGCGATCGGGGAAGTCGCCGAGCCGATCACGCGCGGTCAGCAGTTGCGCCAGGATCTCTTCCGCCGTCAGATTGCGCACCAGCTTCTGCGTGCCGGTGTGGCAGAAGGAGCAGGTCAGCGTGCAGCCGACCTGCGAGGAGATGCAAAGCGTGCCGCGGCCTTCCTCGGGGATGTAGACGGTCTCGATCTCGACCGGGCGGCCGGCGCCGCGCGGCGGAAAGCGGAACAGCCATTTGCGGGTGCCGTCGGAAGAGATCTGTTCCTCGACGATTTCGGGCCGCGCGACGGTAAAATGCTTGTCGAGTTCGGCGCGCAGGCCCTTCGAGATGTTGAGCATGCCGGGGAAGTCGGAAACGCCGCGCACATACATCCAGTGCCAGAGCTGCTGGGCGCGCATTTTTGCCTGGCGCTCCGGCACGATGCCGGACGCGACGAGTGCCTCGCCGAGCTCGGCGCGTGTCAGGCCGATCAGCGACGGCTTCTCGGGAGCCGCGTGGGCGCGCAACGCGTCACGGGCACCCTCGGTGGTGAGGTCGAAGGAAAGGGTCATGGTTGCACAGATATAAGCGTTTTGCGGCCGATTTCATCCATCGTGCCTGACATAGAGCGCGGCGCATAGCACAGGTTGAGGGCGGAGTCATGCGGGGCGGACGCAACCCGAGCGTGCGGGCAATATTTCAGCCAAGAATAATCTGGTCGACACACGGACCAGCCGCTTCAAATGACTGGCAGCCTTCTTTCCATATTCCCGCCGCATGCCGGACCCGATCACATAGTCGTGTTGCAGTAACGATCCCCGTCCTGCCTTCGAAGCCTGAGGGGGGCAACCATGCCCTTGCAAAATGGGAGTATGCTGAATGAACTCGATCAAGCTCGCCGTAATTGCCGCCTTCGTCGGCCTTGCCACCCCGCAGGCTTTTGCCGAAGACGCAATGGGCACGATGACCATGATGAAAGGCGGGGAGGTGACGGCGATCATGCCGGACGGGCATATGGGCACCATGATGCCAGATGCAAAGATGGGCGCCGAGATGATGAAGATGGCCAAGCCGATCAAGCACTGCATGATGATGATCACCGATGCCAAGGGCAAAGCCTACATGATCGATACATCGACCAAGAAGGCCCAGGCCGAATGTGAAAAAATGGCCATGTGAGACCTGGATCCACAGGAACCGCCCCCGCCGGCAGGAGCTGGCGGGAGCATCCTTCTCGACGAACACCGACGCTGCGCCGAGCCTCGGCCGACGTTTCAGGACTAGCCTCTAAAACTTCGGCGTATGCCAACAGCCGCTATCGCGGCCGAGGCCCTTTTTCAAATGATGGCGTGACAGCGACTTGATCCGACAGGCTTGATCGAGGTCATGTCTATGCTAGGGCTGGGCCTCCATTGCGAGGACAGTCATGGCCGGCACATCGCGAAAATATCCCATGCTGCGGCGCTCGCGCGCGATGCTCGGCTCGCGGCGGGTGTGGCAGCCGCGGCTGGTGTTCTGGGCCGGTGCGGTCTCGATCGGCGTCATCAGCGTGCTGTTCGCGGTGCTGGCCGACAAGGCGCAGGCGCTGTTCCATATGATGACAGGCGATGGCAGCGGCTGGCGCGTCTACCTGCCGCTTGGCATCACCCCGCTCGGTTTCGTGTTGTGCGCCTGGCTCGCCCATGCCTTCTTTCCGGGCTCGCAAGGCAGCGGTATTCCGCAGGCGATCGCCGCGCGCCATTTGCGTGACGAGGAGGATCGCAATCACCTTCTGTCGCTGCGGCTGGCGGCGGGCAAGATCGCGCTCACCATCATCGGCCTGTTCTGCGGCGCTTCCATTGGCCGCGAAGGCCCGACGGTGCAGGTCGGCGCCTCGCTGATGCTGCAGGCGGCGCGCTGGGGCGGCATGGCGCAGGCGCGCGGTCTGATCCTGGCCGGCTCGGCGGCCGGCATCGCCGCGGCCTTCAACACGCCACTTGCCGGCATCGTCTTCGCCATCGAGGAGATGGGCCGCACCTATGAGGCGCGCACCAACGGTCTGGTGCTGACGGCGGTGATCCTGGCCGGGCTCGCCTCGCTCGGCCTGCTCGGCAACTACACCTATTTCGGCATCTCGAAGGACACGATCTCGTTTGCCGCCGAGTGGCCACTGGTGATCGCCTGCGGCGTCATCGGCGGCGGTTTCGGTGCGCTGTTCTCGCTGCTGGCGCTGAAGACAACGCGGCGGATCCGGCGCTGGCACACGCAGCAGCCTTTGCGGCGTGCCTTGCTGGTGGCCGCTGTCTGCGGGCTCGGCGTGGCGGTGATCGGCATCGCCTCGGGCGGGCTGACCTTCGGCACCGGCTACGTGCAGGCGCGTGGTGCCGTCGAGGGCACGCCGCTGCCGTGGTTCTTCTTCGGGGAAAAATTCCTGGCCGGGCTGCTATCGATGGTTTCGGGCATTCCCGGCGGCATCTTCGCGCCCTCGCTGGCGGTCGGCGCCGGCATCGGCAGTTCGCTCGGCCTGTTGTTCGGCGCCAGCACCGGCGCAGCGGCGCTGCTTGGCATGGCCGGCTATTTCGCCGGTGTCGTGCAGGCGCCGATGACGGCTTTCGTCATCATCCTGGAGATGACCGGCAATCACGACAATGTCATTGCGCTGATGCTGGCCTCGATGCTGGGCTATGGCACGGCACGCATGATCTCGCACGAGCCGCTCTATCACGCGCTGTCGCGGGTGTTCATCGCCGAGGCGATCCGGCGGCGGCGGGCGGAAGCCGCGCCAGAACCAGGCCATGGCTGAAAAGCAAAAGGCCAGGCTTTGCGGCCCGGCCTTTTCGTTTCAGAACGAGGCTCTGCCTATTTGCACTTGGCGATTGATGTCAGCGCCGCGGAAATGCCCTTCAGCGAGAAGACATAGTTCGTGGGGTTGCCGCGGCCGGACTTGGCCGACACCTTCATGTCGGTGCCGGTCTTCATAGCGGCGATCAGCACCGGTTCCTCGGCGGCGTTCTCGACCCAGGCCGACTTGCCGCGCGTGAACATCGAGAAGGACTTCTTGTCGATGGTGACGGTGGCCTTGGAGCCTTCCTGAAAATTATAGCCGGCAATGAACTGCGGCTCGTAGGACACTTGCTGGCCGGGGCGCTGGCTGACGAAGAAGAACATGTCGCCATGGTCGAGCGTCGGCGGCTGCTTGTCGGTCGGCACGGTGAGCACGTAGCAGACCTTGCCGCCCGATGCCTGGTAGCTGTAGGTGCCCCAGGCATTGTGCTGGCCGATCTTGGTCGCCTGCTGCGCCAGCGCCGGCGCCGCGAAGGTCACCAAGGCCAGGCTCGAGACTAGTGCTATCAATCCGCGCATCGTTTTTCCCGTATTCCAAATGGTGCGGAGGCCGGCCGGCGTGGCGTCCTGCCTTCGCTTCATTTTGATTTAATCTGGGTTACCAAACGGTGAATTTCCCTCAACAAAAGGACGCTCACCGCAGGAAACCGCCACCATTCCCGCTCCGCCGCCTTGTCAGCGGCCGGCGCGACGTCCCTTCGGCGACTTGGAGGCCACGAAAGCGGCAAGAGTTTGACTTTTTAGTTGCGCCTCAGAACGCCGGTATCCAGAGCGCATGTGCCGGATCGAGACGCTCAGCCCTTGTCGGCGATGGCGTCCTTGGCGGCCTGGCGATGCGCCGGCGTGATATGGGCGCTGACGGCGGTGATCGCGGCGGTCAGCACGGCGATGTCGTCGGTGAAGCCGATCCCGAAGATGAAGTCGGGGATGAGGTCGAAGGGCAGGACAAAATAGCCGAGCGCGGCCACCAATATGGCCTTGGCGCGCAGCGGCGTGTTCTTGTCCATGGCGCAGTAGTAGGCAGCGACGACTTCTTCCATGAACGGAATCTGCCGCGCGGCCTTCTTGGCCGTGCGCCAGAATTTCTCGCGCACCTCGCCTTCGCCGCCGAGCTTGTCAGCAAAGCCGAAGAAATCAAAACCGGGTTGTTGCGCCATCAAGTTCTCCTTGCGGGTCTCATGCGCATCCTGGCGCACGCCCGCGAGGGAAAATGTGGTGAAAGGTGAACCCGGCTGCAAGATGCCGGTGCCGATTTGGGCTCGCCGCTCACGGCGAGGCGTATATTCAGTCGCCGAAATAGCGGTTCATCTTCTTGGCCATCTCGATATCAAGCACGCTCAGGCCACCGACATCATGGGTGTTCAGCGTGACGTCGACGGTCTTGTAGACGTTCGACCATTCCGGGTGATGGTCCATCTTTTCCGCGGCCATGGCGACGCGTGTCATGAAGGCGAAGGCTTCTGAGAAATTCTTGAAGGTGAAAGTGCGGTGGATGGAGCTGGCGTCCTTTGCCAGTACCCAGCCGTCGAGCCCGACCAGCGCTGCTTCGGCCGCTTGCTTGTCCAGTTTCTCTCTCGTCATGTCAGCTTCCCGTGCTATTTCCCCGAAATGACCCTCATCATAGTGCATGTCGGCCAAACGTGCGTTGCGGTTTTGGGGTTCCAAATGCACAAACGGCGCATATCGAATGAGCATAAAGCCCATAAACTCCATTCTTTTCGTCTGCCTCGGCAACATCTGCCGGTCGCCGCTGGCCAAGGGCGTCTTTCGCGCTGTCTGGTCAGAGCGTGGACTGGCGCCGGGCATCCTCCTCGATTCGGCGGCTACCAGCGGCTGGGAGGTCGGCTCGGCTCCCGATCCTCGTTCGATCGCGATCGCCTTGCATCACGGCATCGACATTTCCGGGCAGCGGGCACGCAAGGTCACGCCGCAGGATTTCTCCCGCTTCGACCTGATCCTCGGCATGGATCGCTCGAATGTCGCTGATCTCAGGGCGCTGGCGCCTGCGCGGGACCGGGTGCAACTCTTCCTGGAATTCGCGCACGGGCAGGCGCGCGACGTGCCCGATCCCTACTATGACGGGCCGGAAGCCTTTGCCGAGGTCTACCGCATGATCCGTGAGGCGTCGGAGGCGCTGGCGACAAGGCTGGTGGCGCGGGCGTCCTTGCCCGACAGTGACCAGGCTTCCTCGACAATGTAAGGCCCGCCGCCGACCGAATCGCGCGACGACATCAAGACGAAGCGGCCGATACGGAACGGCAGCGTCGAGAAATTGCCGCGCGCCGACAGATATTGCGCAACGTCCAGCGGGCTCGAATTGCGCAGTCTCGCAAGTGTGACATGTGGCATGAATTTGCGTGGATCGGCGGGAATGCCGAGCCGCTGGCAGATGCGGTCGATCTCGCCCTGAAGCGCGGCCAGATCGGGCGAGGGGGAAGCGCCGGCCCATACCGCGTGTGGCTTTTTCTGACCAAAAGCGCCGACGCCCGACAGGGTCAGCGAGAAGGAGGGGCGGTGGACACGGTCGAGCGCGTTGGCAATCTCATCGGCTACGTGACCGGGCACATCGCCGATGAAGCGCAGCGTCAGATGGTAGTTTTCGACGTCGATCCAACGGGCCCCTGGTAGGCCGCCCCGGAGCAGGGACAGCGAAAGGGCGGCGTCACGCGGAATTTCGAGGGCGGTGAAAAGACGCGGCATGAAGAGCCTCCCTTCCTCGAATCGAAATGTCATCCCTAGCGAATCATCGATAGTCAAACGGGGCAAGAGGTTTGTTGGTCACAGGTCTCGCAAATAAGTTTCCCTAACGGAAACAGGCCCAGATCGGCCTTATTTGCCTCCGGGCACCGCCGCGATGGCCTTCTCGACGGTGGGCAGGATGCGCTCGACCATCACATCGACGCCTCCGGCATTCGGATGCAAACCATCCTCGAGCTGCAGGCGGGGCTGCCCGGCGACGCCGTCGAGGAAGAACGGATAGAGCGTGATGTCGTATCTCTTCGCCAGGTCCGGAAAGATGGCGTCGAAGGCGGTCTGGTAGTCGGCGCCGAGATTGGGCGCGGCGCGCATGCCGGCCAGGAGCACGGCGATCTTGCGCTGTTTCAGCCTGCCCAGCATCTCGTCCAGGTTCTTGCGGGTGATTTCCGGTGCGACGCCGCGCAGCATGTCGTTGGCGCCGAGTTCGAGGATGACCAGCTGGGTTCCGTCCGGCACCGACCACTCGAGCCGCGCCAGGCCGCCGCTGGTGGTGTCGCCGGAAACGCCGGCATTGGCGACGGTCACATCATGCCCCTTGGCGCGAAGTGCGGCTTGCAATTTGTCGGTAAACCCATCGCCGGGTCCGAGGCCGAAGCCCGCCATCAGGCTGTCACCGAAGCCGACGATCTTGAAGGGCTCGGCCCGCGCCGACGAAATGGCGCCGCAAACGGCGAGGAAAAGGATCAAACCTGCGGCTATCTGGCGTTTGAAAGACATGCGGCAGGCCCCATATGACAGAAAATTCTCTTCGGCTTCCGGCAAGCAGAGCCTCCATCCCTTGATATAGGACACTTTGATTTTGACAGAAGCCGTCATCGCGCTGAAAGACGTATCCCTGACGCTCGGCGAAGGCGCGTCTTCAGTCCATGTGCTGAAGGGCGTCAGCCTCGAAGTGGCGCGCGGCGAGGCGGCCGGCATCGTCGGCCCTTCGGGGTCTGGCAAGTCGACACTGCTGATGGTGCTGGCAGGCCTGGAAAGGGTCGATTCGGGTACGGTACGAATCGCCGGCGAGCTGCTTAATGGCAAAAGCGAGGACCAGATTGCTTCGTTTCGTGGCCGAAACATTGGCATTGTGTTCCAGTCCTTCCACCTCATCCCCAACATGACGGCGCTCGAAAATGTCGCGGTGCCGCTGGAACTGGCCGGCCACGCCGATCCGTTTTCGGTGGCGGCGCGCGAATTGGCGGCTGTCGGCCTGAGCGACCGCATCACCCACTATCCCGGCGAACTCTCGGGCGGCGAACAGCAGCGCGTGGCGATCGCTCGGGCGCTGGCGCCGTCGCCGCGCATTCTGATCGCCGACGAGCCGACCGGCAATCTCGACCAAGCGACGGGGCGGCAGGTCGCCGACCTCCTGTTCGCCAAGGCGACCGAACGCGGCATGACGCTGGTGCTGGTCACCCATGATCCCGCGCTCGCGGCCCGCTGCTCGCGCCAGGTTTCGATGCGCTCGGGACAGATCGAGGCACCAGTGCCGTTGAAGGTCACGGCCTGATGCCGCTGGCACAGACGTTGAAGCTTGCCGTCCGCTTCTCGCTGCGCGAGATGCGCGGCGGCCTGTCCGGCTTCTTGATCTTCCTCGCCTGCATCGCGCTTGGCGTCGCGGCGATCGGCGGCGTCAATTCGGTGGCGCGCTCGATCAGCGCCGGTGTCGCCGACCAGGGCCAGACGCTGCTTGGCGGCGATCTTCGCTTCGAGATCAACCAGCGCGACGCCAGCCAGACCGAGCGTGGTTTCCTCGACGGGCTGGGCGAGGTTTCGCGCACCGCCAGCATGCGCTCGATGGCGCGTCTTGCCGACGGGTCGGACCAGGCATTGGTCGAGGCCAAGGCGGTCGACGATGCCTATCCGCTTTATGGCGCGCTGGAGACCGAGCCGAAACTGTCGAAGCAGGACCTGTTTGGCGAGCAATCCGGTGTTTTCGGCGCGGCGGCGCCCGATCTGCTGTTCGAACGGCTGCATCTCAAGCTCGGCGACCGGCTGAAACTCGGCACCGCCACATTCGAACTGCGCGCCACGCTGGTCACCGAGCCGGATGCCGTGTCCGACGGTTTCGGTTTCGCGCCGAGGCTGATGATCTCGACCGAGGGCCTGGCCGCGACCGGGCTGATCCAGCCGGGCAGCCTCGTCGAAAATGCCTATAAGGTCCGGCTGCCCGCCGATGCGGACGAGGCGCGGTTGAAGGCTATCCAGGACCAGGCCGCGAAAGATTTTCCGGAGGCCGGCTGGTCGATCCGCACGCGTGACAATGCGGCACCGGCGCTGTCCTCCAACATCGAACGCTTCTCGCAATTCCTGACGCTGGTCGGGCTGACGGCACTGGTGGTCGGCGGTGTCGGCGTCGCCAATGCGGTGCGCGCCTATCTCGACGGCAAGCGCGGCGTCATCGCCACCTTCAAGAGCTTAGGGGCTTCCGGCGGCTTCGTCTTTACCGTCTATCTCGTGCAGATCCTGATCATTGCCGCGTTGGGCATCCTGCTTGGCCTCGTGCTCGGGGCACTGATGCCGTTCGTGGCGAGTGCCGCCCTCCAGTCCGTCATCCCGGTGCCGGCGCAAGGTGGCTTCTATCCCGGCGCGCTCGGCATGGCGGCACTGTTTGGCCTGCTGGTGACGCTTTCCTTCGCGCTTTTGCCGCTCGGCCGCGCCCGCGACGTGCCGGCCACCGCGCTGTTTCGCGAGATGGGGCTGGAAGGCCGTGGCCAGCCGCGCCTCGTCTATGTCGCTTCGGCGCTCGGCATCGCGCTGCTGCTGGCGGCGCTGGCGATCCTGTTTTCCGGAGACCAGCGCATCGCCTCGATCTTCGTCGGCGCCACCATCTTTGCCTTCCTGGTGCTGCGCCTGGTCGGTGCGCTGGTGCAGTGGGTCGCGAAAAAGAGCCCGCGCGTGCGCTTCGTGGCGCTCAGGCTCGCCGTCGGCAACATCCACCGGCCGGGCGCCCTGACGCCATCGGTGGTGCTGTCGTTGGGGCTCGGGCTGACGCTGCTGGTGACGCTGGCGCTGATCGACGGGAATCTCAGGCAGCAGATCTCCGGCAGCCTGCCGGAGCGGGCGCCGAACTTCTTCTTCGTCGACATCCAGAGCAGCGATGTCGATGCCTTCACCGCGCTGGTCGGCAAGGAGGCGCCACAGGGAACCCTTGCCAAGGTGCCGATGCTGCGCGGCCGGGTGATGGCGCTGAACGGCGTCGATGTCGACAAGGTCAAGGTGCCGGCCGAAGGCGCCTGGGTGCTGAAAGGCGATCGCGGCCTGACCTATGATGCCAGGCAACCGGCAAATGCGACGCTGACCGAAGGCAGCTGGTGGCCGGCCGATTATAGCGGCGAACCGCTGGTCTCGTTCTCGGCCCAAGAAGGCAAGCAGATCGGGCTGAAGCTTGGCGACACCGTCACCGTCAACGTGCTTGGCCGCAACGTGACGGCCAGGATCGCCAATTTCCGCGAGGTCCAGTGGGAGACGATGGGCATCAATTTCGTCATGGTGTTCTCGCCCAACACATTCGCGGGCGCGCCGCATGGCTGGATGGCGACACTGACCGAGAAGACTGCCACCACGGCGGACGACGCCCGGATCCTCAACGCCGTTACCCGCGCCTTCCCGGCGGTGACGACGGTGCGGGTCAAGGATGCGCTCGATGTCGTCAACCGGCTGGTCGGTCAGCTCGGCACGGCGATCCGGGCCGCGGCCGGTGTGGCGCTGATCGCTTCGGTGCTGGTGCTGGCCGGCGCGCTCGCCGCGGGAAATCGGGCGCGCATCCACGACGCCGTGGTGCTGAAGACGCTGGGCGCCACCAGGCGAACGCTGATCACGGCATTCTCCCTGGAGTACATGCTGATCGGATTGGCCACCGCACTCTTCGCGCTGGCCGCGGGTGGCATCGCGGCCTGGTACATTGTCGCCCGCATCATGACGCTGCCATCGCATTTCATGCCCGAAGTGGCGGTCGCGACCATCGTGTTTTCGCTGGTCATCACTGTCGGCATCGGCCTTGCCGGTACCTGGCGGGTGCTCGGTCAAAAGGCGGCACCGGTGCTGCGCGAGCTGTAATCACCAGCCTGGAGCGTCGGTCCCGGATTAAATCTTGGTAAGAATGCCGCTCGGAAAGCCGGGGAATCGGCATTTAGGCCTCTCACGAACCGTTACATCCGGTTACGGTCTTGTTCTTGACGCGAATAACCATCATATTTCGCCACAGGCATGCTGGAGTCCCGCCAGCGGCGCCTGGGTCCGCAAGAGGCCCGACACCGGACGGGGCAGAAGCAATAGAGGATTCCAATGGCTGATCCCATTCGCAATTATCAGACGTCGGCGGTGCCCGGCGTCCGCGCCGACATCGATCAGGGTCTGCGCGCCTATATGATCAAGGTCTACAATCTGATGGGGCTTGGCCTCCTCATCACCGGTCTTGCCGCTGTCGGCACGATCATGCTGGCCACCACCACCGATCCGGCTTCGGCTGTCGCAACGCTGCCCAGCGGCGAGATGCTGACGTCCTTCGGCTACGCGATCTTCGGCTCGCCGCTGCGCTGGGTGGTGATGCTGGCGCCGCTGGCCGCCGTGTTCTTCCTGTCGTTCAGGATCCAGTCGATGAGTGTCGCTGCCGCGCAGACCACGTTCTGGGTCTATGCCGGTCTCGTCGGCCTGTCGCTGTCGTCGATCTTCCTGGTCTACACCACCGCCAGCATTTCGCAGACCTTCTTCGCCACGGCCGCCGCCTTCGGCGCGCTGTCGCTGTTCGGTTACACGACCAAGCGCGACCTGACGGCGATGGGCTCGTTCCTGATCATGGGCGTGTTCGGCATCATCATCGCGTCGGTGATCAACATCTTCCTGCAGTCGTCGGCGCTGTCCTTTGCCGTGTCGGCGATCGGCGTGCTGGTCTTCGCCGGCCTCACCGCCTACGACACGCAGAAGATCAAGGAGATGTATTTCGATGGTGACGCTTCCGATGTCGCCGGCCGCAAGGCCATCATGGGCGCGCTGAGGCTCTACCTCGACTTTATCAACCTGTTCATGTTCCTGCTCCAGTTCATGGGCGACCGCCGCTAAGGCCTGGCTCGCATCATGGTCTGACTGGACCATCGACTTCCGGAAGGGCGGCCCAACGGCCGCCCTTTTCTTTTGTGCCGGCCTTTGCTGTTATCGCAGGCAGACAGAGGATTTGCGTAAAGAATGAGCAATATCGTGATTCGGACGGCCAGTTCGGCCGACCTCGACACCATCACCGAAATCTACGCCGAAGCGGTGACACACGGCACGGCGAGCTACGAACTGGAGCCGCCAAACCGCGCGGAGATGGGCACGCGATTCGAGACGCTGACGGCTGGCGACTTTCCCTATCTGGTGGCGGCAAAGGACAGTACCGTGCTCGGCTATGCCTATGCCGGTGCGTTCCGGCCGCGTCCGGCCTATCGCTTCATTGTCGAGGATTCGGTCTATGTCGCGCCTCAGGCCAAGGGCCAGGGTGTTGGCCTCAAGCTGATGCAGGCCTTGATCGCAGCCGCCGAGGCGGCGGGCTTTCGCCAGATCGTCGCGGTGATCGGCGATGGCCATCCCGACAGCGCCTCGGTCAAGCTGCACGAAAAGCTCGGCTTTCGCCATTCGGGCCGGCTCGAAGGTTCCGGCTACAAGCACGGGCGCTGGCTGGATACAGTGTTCATGCAACTGTCGCTGAACGGTGGGGCGTTGCTGCCGCCCGATCCAGACTCATTGCCAGAAAGAAAATTTCTCGAGCAAAAATAATAGCTTGAGACTACACCAGCTTCAGCTTGTTGTCGAACACGCCAAGCACGCGGCCAAGCTCCTGGCCACGCTTGAGGATGCGGCCGCCGGCGGCGATGACGGCGAAGGCGCCCTGCTTGCGCGCCAGCTTCGGATCCTTGACGATCTGGAACAGCGGCACTTCGCTGGCGCGGCGGAAGACGGAAAACACGGCCCTGTCGGTCAGATGATCGATGGCGTAGTCGCGCCATTCATTGGCGGCGACCATGCGCCCGTAGAGTCTGAGGATCTGGTCCAGTTCGCGCCGGTCGAAGCGCACCGGCTGGTCGAGGCGCTCGCGTCGGGCCTCGTGCAGCGGGATTAATATTGCGGATGCGTCCCCATCCCCCATCCCGCCGCTGTCGTCAGTCATGCCTCGATCCCTCAAAATGAATCTTTGCCAACCAAAGTTGGCCCCTTCGCGCTGCAATTGCAAGAGCCGGCGAAGCGGTGGCGGCGCCGCGCCGTTTTTGTGGCGTCCAGTCACTTTTGTAACGCGGCGTGTTGGAATTGGTGATGCTTCGCCACATTCTCGCCATTTTTTATCCGCGCTCATGCCCCAATGTCCGACGAATTTACCGGCGTTGCCTGAGACGGTTCGGTCCGGCACCGGCTCGTAAACCCCAAGCCCCCCGCCCACGGGTCTGCGTCGGATCGAACCAACCTCGGTTTTTCCTTGGAAGAATCGGGTGCGACGATCCCAAAACTAAATGACCGACGTCAGAAGCAAGCTGACGTCGGTTTTTTCATGCCTGCCTTCCAGTTAGAGCGGTTCACCCTTTCACGGAAACGGCGAACGCTCTAACTCTTTGATTAATGCAATTCCCAAGGGAAAGCGCTGTGCGCTTTCCCGGAAAACCGCTTCACACTTCTCCTGGAATTGCTCTGGAAGGCAGTAAAAAATGCAAGCCAAACACAATGGCGACGTGTCGTTCTGGTATGCCGATATTGGCGGTGTTCCAGCCTATCGCCCTGCCTTGCCCGGCGACATCGAGGCCGATGTCTGTATTGTCGGCGCCGGCTATACCGGTCTGTGGACCGCCTACTATCTGAAGAAAGCGCAACCTTCGCTGCGTATCGCCATCGTCGAAAAGGAATTCGCCGGCTACGGCGCTTCGGGCCGCAATGGCGGCTGGCTGTCGGGCGGCTTCAGTTGGTCGCGCGAGAAATACGCAAAGACGTCGTCGCGCGGCGCTGTCATCGACATGCAGCGCGCCATGTTCGGCACCGTCGACGAAGTGATCTCGGTGACGCAAGCCGAGGGCTTCGACGCCGATATCCGCCGCGTCGACAACATCACCGTGGCCACCAACGAAGCGCAGCTGCAGCGCGCCAAGGCTGAATATGATGAACTGCTGCGCTGGGACATGCCGCAAGAGCGGCTGGCTTTTCTCGACGCGCGCGAGGCGCGCGAGCGCATCGCCATCGACAAGGTGCTGGGTGGCTTCGTTGTCCGCAATGTCGCGCGGGTGCAGCCGGCCAAACTGGTGCAGGGGCTGGCGGCCGCGGTCGTGCGGCTTGGCATTCCGATCTACGAGCAGACGCAGGTTCTGGCGATCGAGAAAGGCAAGGTCACCACCAGCAGGGGCATCGTGCGGGCCGAAAAGATCGTGCGCGCCACGGAAGGGTTCACAGCCGGCATTCCCGGCCTGAAACGCCTCTGGCTGCCGCTCAACAGCGCCATCGTGGTGACCGAGCCGCTACCGCAAAAGCTCTGGGACACGATCGGCTGGAGCGGCTACGAGGTGCTGGGCGATGCCGCGCACACCTATTGCTATGCCCAGCGCACGCGGGAAGGCCGGATCGCCATGGGCGGCCGTGGCGTGCCCTACCGCTTCGGCTCGCGCACCGATGTGCGTGGCCAGACCCAGCAGGCGACCATCGACCAATTGCACGAAGTGCTGACCAGGTTGCTGCCGCAGACCAAGGGCTTGCGTCTCGACCATGCCTGGTGCGGTACGCTCGGCGTGCCGCGCGACTGGTGCACCACCTCAGGCTTCGATCGCGAGACCGGCATTGGCTGGGCCGGCGGCTATGTCGGGCTCGGCGTTTCCAGCTCGAACCTGTCCGGCCGCACCTTGCGTGACCTCGTGCTCGGCCATGATACCGAGCTGACCCGGCTACCCTGGGTCAACCGCACGGTCAAGAAATGGGAACCGGAACCGCTGCGCTGGCTCGGCGTCCATGCCATGTACCAGCTCTACCGGATTGCCGACCAGCGCGAGGCAAACGGCCTCGGGCGGACGTCCCGGCTGGCCGCTTTCGCCGACCGGCTGACCGGGCATTGAAGCCTTTTCAGGCCGTCTAAATCAGGGCTTGTGGATGAAGGCGGCACCGAGGATGGGGCCGGGCATGCCGTCCTTGCCGACCGACTGCAAAAGCACGGCGCAGCCGCCCTTTTTGTTGATCTCGCTCATCGGCAGTTCATAGCGTTGCGCCTTGCCGTGCCACATGCCGGCGGTCTGGATGCCGGTGACGGCATTCCAGTAGGTCATCTTGCGGCCGGAGTTCTCGCCCTGGGCGATCTTGACCGTCTGCGGCTGCTCGAAATAGACGATGACGACATGGGCGTCGCTGGGGCCGGTTTCGGCATCGCCGGCATCGATGATCACGCGGTCGCTGGTGCGGCTGACCTTGATAGGGACGCGAATGCCTTCGCCACCCTTGGCCATGCGGGCAAGCGCGCCGTCGACCTCGCCGCGATTGGCGCCGTTGACATGCACGCGGCCGTTGAGGACCGCCTGCGGCGTATAGACGGAGCGGCTGCCGAAGGCGCGCATATAGTCATATTGCCGCTCGGTGTTTTCCTTGCGGCTCAGCGTGTCTTTCCAGCCGAGATAGTCCCAATAGTCGACGTGATAGGAGAGCGCGACGATGTCTTCCTTGGTGGCCAGTTCGGCAAAGAACGCATCGGCCGGCGGGCAGGAACTGCAGCCCTGGCTGGTGAACAGTTCGACCACGCCGAGCGGCTTGTCCTGCTGCGGCTTGTCGGCCTGGATACGCTCGGCCTCGCCTGCATGGCCAGCCCCGGCAAAGGCCGAAAAGGCCAGCGCTAAGGCTGCCAGCCACAATGATTTTCGCCAGGCCATGATCATTCCAATTCCCGCCGGTGGCGCCGGCTTTGTTCTGATTGGCTGAAATATGTGGCAGAAGCGGAAGTCAACGGGAAGTCACGTTGCGGTGAAATTTTTGCCATTGCAGTCGCAGGTAAGGCCGCAATAGCAGAGGTACTGCATTTCACGGCGCGGTTCGATTCGGGATAGGATCATCACCATGTGGCAAACTCTCTTGACCCCTGTCGATCTCTATTGCGAGCGGACCGGCCCTGGACTTTGGGCCGAGCCGGCTAATGCTTTGACAAACCTTGCTTTCATTGCCGCGGGATTGTGGGGGGTGCGGGAAGTACGGCGGCATAAAACCGGCACCTTCGCCGAGGTGCTGGCCTGGTGGGTGGTGGCGATCGGCATCGGTTCGACGATCTTCCATACCTTCGCCACCAAGGGCACGGTCTGGATCGACGTGCTGCCGATTGCCGGCTTCACGCTCGCTTATACGCTGTTCAACCTGCGCCGCCTCCTCGGCATGGAATGGGGCAAGGCGATCGCGATCTTCGTTGTCTTCTATGTGGTGGCCGGGGCAATCACTTTCGCCGTGCCGGACTGGCTGCGGCAGGCGTCGAACGGCACGACAGGCTATCTGCCTCCGTTCCTGGCGCTCGCTTTCTTCGGGGCCTGGATAACAGTCAGCGGCAACCGGGCCGGCTGGTACAATCTGGCAGGGTCGGCGATCTTCGTCGTCTCCGTCATCTGCCGCATGATCGACCCGCGGGTCTGCGCCAGCTTTCCGCTCGGCACGCATTTCCTGTGGCACATCTTCAACGGGCTGATGCTGGGTGTGCTGCTGGCGGCGACGGCGCGGTTTGGGGCGCCGAAGGTTAGGGCAGTAGGGCAGTAGGGCAGTAGGGCAGTAGGGCAGTAGGGCAGTAGGGCAGTAGGGCAGTAGGGCAGTAGGGCAGTAGGGCTCTTCGTTCCCTACCCCTTATTGCCTTACTGCCCTACTGCCTTATTCCCTTAAGTTATGCAGCCAGATCGCGCAGCACGTACTGCAGGATGCCGCCGTTCTTGAAGTAGTCGAGCTCGTCCAGCGTATCGATCCGGCAGATGATCGGCACGTTCTTCACCGTGCCGTCGCCATAGGTGATCTTGGCGGTCATCGTCTGGCGCGGCTTGATGGCGCTCAGGCCGTCGATCTCGACCAGCTCATCGCCCTTGAGGTTGAGCGAGGCCCAGGAGGTGCCTTCCTCGAAGACGAAGGGGATGACGCCCATGCCGACCAGGTTCGAGCGATGGATGCGCTCGAAGGACTGGGCGATGACGGCGCGGACGCCGAGCAGATTGGTGCCCTTGGCCGCCCAGTCGCGCGACGAGCCGTTGCCGTATTCGACGCCGGCGAAGATGACCAGCGGCACGCCTTCCTTCTTGTACTCCATCGCCGCGTCGTAGATCGATTCCTCTTCCTTCGACGGATAATGGATGGTGTAGCCGCCCTCGCGGCCGTTCTCGCCCAGCATGTGGTTGCGGATGCGGATGTTGGCGAAGGTGCCGCGCATCATCACCTCATGGTTGCCGCGCCGCGTGCCGTACTGGTTGAAGTCGGCAACGCCGACGCCGTGGTCGGTGAGATACTTGCCAGCCGGGGAAGCCGCCTTGATCGAACCCGCCGGTGAGATGTGGTCGGTGGTGATCTTGTCGCCGAACAGGCCGAGCACGCGGGCGCCCTTGATATCGCCGATCTTGCCGAAACCAGCAGTCATGCCAGCGAAATAGGGCGGGTTCTGCACATAGGTCGAGTTGTCGTCCCAGGCATAGGTCTGGCCTTCCGGCGCCTGCACCTTCTGCCAGTGCTCGTCGCCCTTGAAGACGTCGGCATATTTGCGGGCGAACAGCTCGCGGGTGACGTTCTTCTCGATGAACTCCTGGATCTCCGCCGAGCTCGGCCAGATATCCCTGAGGTAGACCGGATTGCCGTTCTTGTCCTCGCCGAGCGGCTCGGTCGTGAGGTCCTTGGTGACGGTGCCGGCCAGCGCATGCGCCACCACCAGCGGCGGTGAGGCCAGGTAGTTCGCCTGCACGTCGGGCGAGACGCGGCCTTCGAAATTGCGGTTGCCGGAAAGCACGGCAGCGGCAATCAGGCCCTTGTCGTTGATGGTCTTGGAGATCGGCGCCGGCAGCGGGCCGGAATTGCCGATGCAAGTGGTGCAGCCGAAGCCGACCAGATTGAAGCCGATCTGGTCGAGCTCCTTCTGCAGGCCGGACTTTTCCAGATATTCGGCGACCACCTGGCTGCCGGGGGCCAAAGAGGTTTTCACCCACGGCTTCTGCTTCAGGCCAAGGCGGTTGGCGTTGCGCGCCAGCAGGCCGGCGCCGATCAGCACGCTCGGGTTCGAGGTGTTGGTGCAGGACGTGATGGCGGCGATGACGACATCGCCATGGCCGAGATCATGATCGGTGCCTTCGACGGCGTAGCGCTTGTGGATTTCAGCCGCCTTCTTGTACTCGGTCTCCATTGCCTTGGCGAAGCCGGCCGGAATGCCTTCGAGCGGAACGCGGCCTTCGGGACGCTTGGGGCCGGCCATCGACGGCACGACGCTGCCGAGTTCCAGTTCGAGCAGGTCGGTGAAGACCGGGTCGGCGGAGCCCGCCTCGCGCCACATGCCTTGCGCCTTGGAATAGGCCTCGACCAGTGCGATGCGGCTTTCCTCGCGGCCCGACATCGTCAGGTAGCGGATGGTTTCGGAATCGACCGGGAAGAAGCCGCAGGTGGCACCATATTCGGGCGCCATGTTGCCGATGGTTGCGCGGTCGGCCAACGTCATGTTGGAAAGGCCCGGGCCGAAGAACTCGACGAATTTGCCGACGACGCCCTTCTTGCGCAGCATCTGGGTGACGGTGAGCACGAGGTCGGTGGCGGTGATGCCTTCCTTCAGCCTGCCGGTGAGGCGGAAGCCGATGACTTCCGGCAGCAGCATGGAAACCGGCTGGCCGAGCATGGCCGCTTCGGCCTCGATGCCGCCGACGCCCCAGCCGAGCACGCCGAGACCGTTGATCATGGTGGTGTGCGAATCGGTGCCGACGCAGGTGTCGGGGTAGGCGGTGGTTTCACCATCCTCGGTGTTGGTCCAGACGACCTGGCCGAGATATTCGAGGTTGACCTGGTGGCAGATGCCGGTGCCGGGCGGCACGACGCGGAAATTGCGGAACGCCTGCTGGCCCCATTTCAGGAACTTGTAGCGCTCTTCGTTGCGCTCATATTCGAGCTCGACATTGCGAGCAAAGGCCATCGGCGTGCCGAACTCGTCGACGATGACGGAGTGGTCGATGACAAGGTCGACCGGCACCAGCGGGTTGATCTTCTGCGGATCGCCGCCGAGCGAAGCCATGGCGTCGCGCATGGCGGCAAGGTCGACCACGGCCGGAACGCCAGTGAAATCCTGCATCAGCACGCGGGCAGGGCGATAGGCGATCTCGACGCCGGCGGTGCCCTTGTCGGTCAGCCAGCCGGCAACCGCCTGGATCGATTCCTTGGTGACGGAGCGGCCGTCTTCGTTGCGAAGCAGGTTCTCCAGCAGCACCTTCATCGAATAGGGCAGCTGGGAAATACCGGTCAGGCCGTTCTTCTCGGCCTCGATGAGGTCGAAATAGGCATATTCGGTGCCACCAGCGGTCAGCGTGCGGCGGCAATTGAAACTATCGAGGGATTTTGACACGTGCGATCCGTCCTTGTCTGTTCAGCCTGAAAGGGAACGGACGCCGATGGCATGCAATCACGCGCAAAGGTGCGGGTACGGCCATTTCCGCTGTCCGTTCCCAGCCAACCCGAGCCGTTCAAGGCGGCGCGTGCGCTGGTTCGGCGCTAATTCTGTTCCCGCGCCGACCGCTGGCACGGATGCACCGCATATAGAGAATTTTCTGGAATAGTTCTAGACAGTTGCGGAGCAAATTTGTGCGATGCGGCAGCGCTCGCGAAACATTGATTTCAGGGCAGGCGACGGATGCGGCTTATCGCCGAAAATCTGGGCGGCGAACGTGGCGGCGAAAGCGTGTTTTCCGGGGTTGGCTTTGACCTAGGGGAAGGCCAGGCGCTGGTCGTCACTGGACCGAATGGATCGGGCAAATCAACCTTGCTGAGGATCATCGCCGGGCTGCTGCCGGTGGCGGAAGGAAGTGTAAGAATCGAAGGCGACGGCGAGACGTTTCCGTCTGTTGCCTCGGCGTGTCATTACCTTGGTCACCAGAATGCGATGAAGCCGGCGCTGAGCGTGGCGGAAAATCTGCGCTTCTGGCGTGATTTCAATGGCGATGGAGATGTCGGCGTCAAGGAGGCGCTGGAAACGGTCGGGCTTGATGGCATCGGTCATCTGCCGTTCGGCTATCTCTCGACCGGGCAAAGGCGGCGTGCGGCGATCGCCAAGCTTTTGGTCAGCCACCGGCCGTTGTGGCTGCTGGATGAGCCGACTGCGGGGCTGGACCAGGCTTCGGAGGCGCGGTTTGCGGGGTTGATGGGGAAGCATTGCGCTGGGGGCGGGATGATTGTCGCGGCGACGCATCTGCCGCTGGGGTTGGATGGGGCGAAGACGTTGGCAATGGGGGAAGCCGGTTGATGTCGGTTCTCTACGGCGCGACAGGACGCAAATCGTAATGTGGTCCCTCTTCCTGCGCGACATCCGCCTCAACATCCGCGCCGGTGGCGGGGCGCTGACCGGCGTCATCTTCTTCCTCGCGGTTATCGCCACCATCCCGTTCGGCGTCGGACCCGACCTGAACCTGCTGGCCCGCATCGGTCCGGCGATCCTGTGGATCGGCGCGCTGCTGTCCTGCCTGCTCGGGCTCGACCGGCTGTTCCAGGCCGACCGCGAGGACGGCTCGCTCGATCTCCTGGTGCTCGGCAATGACCGGCACATGCTGGCCTTGACCGTGCTGGTGAAATGCCTGGCGCATTGGGCGGGCAGCGTGCTGCCGCTGGTGGTCGCCGCGCCCCTGCTCGGCCTGTTCATGAACATGGAGCCGCTGGCAACCGGCGCCACGGCGCTCACCCTTTTGGTCGGCACACCGGCCATCACCTTCATCGGCGCCGCCGGCGCTGCGGTGGCGGTGGCACTGCCGCGCGGCGGGCTGTTGATCTCGGTGCTGGTGCTGCCGCTGACCATTCCGGTGCTGATCTTCGGCGTTTCGGCGAGCTATGGCGCGACGGCCAATCCCGATCCGTTCCTGCAGCCCTTCCTCATTCTTGCCGCGCTGACGCTGTTTCTTGCGGTGCTGGGGCCGGTGTCGGCCGCGCTGGCGCTGCGCCACGGAACCGACTGAGCGAGGTTGGCCATGGTTTGCGCGACATCAAGGGCCGCGGCACGGGGGCCACGTATGTTTGAGACCAAGGTGCGTTGCGCAGCCGTAGGCAGGCCGTTAAGGGAAAGAATGATCGAACGAGGCGGAAGGTTGGAAAGAGGCGCGTCGATGGAGCGGCAGGCATGAGCATGCATGCACTCTATGTCACTGCCGCCTATGGCATCACGGCGGTCGTTCTGGCCGGGCTGATCGGCTGGATCCTGCTCGACCAAAGGGGGCGCAAGCGGGATCTTGCCGAACTGGAAGCAGCAGGCGTGCGGCGACGTTCCGACAAGGCGGAGGCTGAGAAGCCGTGAGCAGCGAAACCGAAACCCCGACGCGGGGCCGCCGCCTGTTCGTGCTGTTGCCGCTGTTGATTTTCCTCGGCCTTGCCGGCCTGTTCCTGTCGCAGCTGCTTTCCGGCCGCGATGTCTCGGAAGTGCCGTCGGCGCTGATCGGCCTGCCGGCCCCACGGACCAATCTGCCGGCACTGGAGGGGTCAAACCTGCCGGGGCTTGATTCCAGAGCCTTCGCCGGCAAGGTCACGCTGGTCAACGTGTTTGCGTCATGGTGCGCGCCGTGCCGGGAAGAGCACCCGGTGTTGCTGGCGCTGTCGCAGGACAAGCGGTTCGTGATGACGGCGCTGAACTACAAGGACCAGCCGGAAAACGCCCGCCGGTTCCTTGGCGACCTCGGCAATCCGTTCCAGGCGATCGGCGTCGACGAAGCCGGCCGCACGGCGATCGACTGGGGCGTCTACGGCGTGCCGGAAACCTTCGTCATCGGCAAGGACGGCAAGATCGCCTACAAGTTTGTTGGGCCGCTGACGTCGGAGACGGCCAGGGGTCTCTTGCTGCCACAGATAGAAAAGGCGCTGGCGGTGCCTGGTTAGGCGGTAGCGCCACGCCGCCTCATCCGGCCGCTACGCGGCCACCTTCTCCCCGAGGGGAGAAGAGATGACGCCGGCGCTGACTAGCTCCCCTCCCCTCGGGGAGAGGTCGGATTGCCCCGAATCGCCTTGCAATTCGGTTTTGGCAATCCGGGTGAGGGGGTTCCCCTCAGCCAGACTCAGCCGTAGATCTGCTTGTGGACCTGGTACAGCATCTCGCTGCGGTCGGCGCGCATGTCGGCCAGATCGCGGCTGGAGAAGCTGTCGATTTCGGCGACGAGGCGGTTGTAGTGCTTGCGCTTGGCGATGCTGCTGCGAGCGCGGTTCATGAGATCGAAGATCATAGCAAGGGTTCCTTTTGTGCCGCATTCTCGCGGCCGGTTCTTCCTCCCTTGGTCAATACGGAACATGACATAGGAATGGTGCATTGCAAAAAGAAGATGTTGCAATGCACCATTGCGCGCAGCGCATAGCCGGTTAATCGAGTCCTAAGCTGCGCCTTGGTTGGCCGGTCGCGATCCAGCTCTGGTCGGACGGCTGTTTCCTCGCCGTTTTGTCATACAAATTGCGACGGCCCCGTCTTGCCAGATCGATCGCGGGCTGGCTTGATCCGGCGTCACCTGATGCCGGGAGGAAATGCATGGCGGCCGCAGATTATTACGAAGTTCTCGATCCGCGCTTCGCGCGCCTGTTCAACGGCAGCGCGCAGGTGGAGAAGCTGTTCACCGGGTGCCGCTGGGCGGAAGGGCCGGCCTGGTTCGCCGCCGGCCGCTACGTCGTCTGGTCCGACATCCCCAACAACCGCATGCTGCGCTTCGATGAAACCGACGGCAGCGTCAGCGTTTTCCGGCAGCCATCGGGCAATTCCAACGGCAACACCGTCGACCGGCAGGGCCGGCTGGTCACTTGCGAGCATTCGGGCCGCCGCGTCAGCCGCACCGAGCATGACGGTTCGGTCACCACCATCGCCGCCAAATGGAAGGGCAAGCGGCTGAACTCGCCCAACGACGCGGTGGTGAAATCCGACGGCTCGATCTGGTTCACCGACCCCAGCTACGGCATCGACACCGACTATGAGGGCGACAAGGCCGAAAGCGAGATCGGCGCCTGCAACGTCTACCGGGTCGATCCCGACAGCGGGGATGTCGAGGCCGTCATCACCGACATGGTGAGACCCAACGGGCTTGCCTTCTCGCTCGACGAGAGCCTGCTCTATGTCGTCGACACCGGCCGCACGCATGGCGCGCAGAATCCGGCGCATATGCGGGTGTTCAATGTCGGCAAGCATGGCAAGAAGGTTTCCGGCGACAAGGTGTTCGCCGACTGCACGGCCGGCCTGTTCGACGGCTTCCGGCTCGATGCGGCCGGGCGGATCTGGACCAGTGCCGCCGACGGTATCCATTGCTACGATCCGGACGGAACGCTGATCGGCAAGGTCAAGGTGCCGGAGGTGACGGCGAACTGTGTGTTTGGCGGCAACAAGCTGAACTGCCTCTACATCGCCGGCACCACCTCGCTTTACATGGTGCGGCTGATGGTGAATGGGGCCAAGACTTTTTGAGTGAGACCGTTTCGAAATTCTACTCTGGCGGCCATCTGAAGGCGTTTTCTGCGCTTCCGGTGCTCACGGACCCAAATGTCCGCTGCGCTCCGGTTCTCGAAACCACCATCATATGACTCGCCAGAGTGAATTTCGAAACGGTCTCTCAGCGGCGTAGGTATTTGAAGGGGAGAAAATCATGCCATTCGTCAACATCCGCATCGTCAAGGAAGTGATCGCCGCCGATCCGGCAGGCAAGAAGGCTGACATCGCCAAGAAAGTCACAGCGGCCATCATGGACGCCACCGGGCTCGGCAATGACGATGTCTGGGTGGTTTTCGAAGAGGTCAACGCCCGCGACTGGTATGTCGGCAAGACCGATGTCGAGACGCTAAGGAAGGGGTAGGGCGCCCCTCAACGCGAGCGGATGAAATCGGCGAAGGCTGTGAGCGCATCGTGCATCGCCTTCATATTTCCCGACTCCGCCAGGATGCCCTCCACCTCCGGCGGCTTCTTCCCCAGCAGCGCAATCTCCAGCTCGCCCTCACAAAGCGCGAACGACATCGTCCGCATGATCTCGGCCAAAGCGGCGCGGGCATAGAGTGAGCGCGGCGAGGCGTGGGCCAGCATGGCCGGCTTGCCGACGGCGGCGTCGCGCGACACCAGCCAGTCGAGCGCGTTCTTCAGCCCGCCGGGCACGCCATGGGCATATTCTGGACAGGAAACGATGATGCCATCGGCACTGGTGACGGCGTCGATCAGATGGGCCGCTTCGCGCGGTGTCCGCTCGCCCTCGTCATCGGGATTGAAGATCGGCAAGCGGCCGAGCCCGTCATAGACGGTGACGCGGCAGGCGGGCGGCACGTTGCGCGCCAGTGCCGCGACCAGGGCTGAATTGGTGGAGGCCGCCCGCAGGCTGCCGGAGATGGCGAGGATGTTCAGCACAATGGGTAAGGCCAATCAGGACGAATCGCGTCCGCAAAAGCCTACCACATGGTCTGCTTGTATTCGTCGTCGAGCCAGCGATCGGTCGCCTCGGCCGAATCGGCAACCACCAGCTGGTCGCGCAGGATCTGGCCGAGCGTCGGCAACGTGGCGCGGTCGTACCAGGTGTCAGGCTTCCACAGATCGGAGCGCATGAAGGCCTTGGCGCAGTGCATGTAGGCAGCCTTGACGGCGACGAGGATGACGCTTTGCGGCTCCTTCCCGTCGACGGCCAGGCGCTCGCGTAAGGTGGCGTCGACCGTGATGCGGGCATCGCCATTGACGCGCAACGTCTCGTTCATGCCGGGGATGAGGAAGAGCAGCCCGACCGAGGGATTGCGCAGGATGTTTTCCAGCGTGTCCAACCGGTTGTTGCCGGGCCGGTCGGGGATGGCGATGGTCCGGTCGTCGAGAATGGCGGCGAAGCCGGGCTTGTCACCCTTGGGCGTCACATCGGCATTGCCTTCGCCGTCGGAGGAACCGATCAGCACGAACGGGCTCTTGCCGATGAAGGAGCGGCAATGGCCGTCGAGCGCCTTCAATTCCTTGCGGATCGAGCCGTCGGTCGGGCGCGGCGTTTTGTAGATCGTCCGCAACTCTTCGCGCGTGGTGACGAAATCCATGGCTCTCCCCCTCTTGTTTGACGCAATTCCGGACGGAAAACCGCTTCACACTTTTCCTGGAATTGCTCTACTTGCACGCCCTACTTCCCGGACTTTTCTTCCCCGCTTGCCTTGTCGTCCAGCGAATGATGCAGGATCAGCGGCATCTGGCTGAAGGTGAACAGAAGCGTGATCGGCATGATGCCCCAGACCTTGAAGGTAACCCAGGCGTCGGTGGAAAAATTGCGCCACACCACTTCGTTGACGACGGCCAGGAAGATAAAGAACAGGCCCCAGCGGAAGGTGAGTTTTCTCCAGCCTTCGGCATCGAGCTTGAAGGCGGACTCGAAGACATAGCCGAGCAGCGATCTGCCGAAGAACAGGCCGCCGAGCAGCACGCCGCCGAACAGCGTGTTGACGATGGTCGGCTTCATCTTGATGAAGACGTCGTCCTGGAGATAGAGCGTCAGCGCGCCGAAGATGAAGACGACGACGCCCGAGACCATCGGCATGATCGGCAAGGTGCGCGTCAGCAGCCAGGAGGCGATCAGCGCTATTGCCGTCGCCGCCATGAACAGGCCGGTGGCAACAAAGATCGGACCGCCGAACTCACCGAGAACAGGGAATTTCTGCACCAGCCATTCGCCACGCGCATTAGCGAAGAAGAAGACGAGCAGCGGTCCGAGCTCCAGCACCAGCTTGAGCACGGGATTGACGCCTTCCTTCTTCTCTTTCTGCGGGTCGGACGGATCGCGTTCGAGAATGGGTGGGTTCATGATCTTCCTTCTTACACACGATCCCGTTTCAAGGGATCATGCCGTTACGCCACGCCAGCGATCGCCCTGGCGAATTCGCTGGCCGAGAAAGGTTCGAGGTCGTCGACCTGTTCGCCGACGCCGATGAAATAGACCGGCAATTTGTGCTTTGCCGCGATGGCTACAAGAATACCGCCGCGCGCCGTGCCGTCCAGCTTGGTCATCACCAGGCCGCTGACGCCGGCGATGTTGCGGAAGATCTCGACCTGGTTGAGCGCGTTCTGGCCGGTGGTGGCGTCGACCGTCTGCAGCACGGTGTGCGGCGCTTCCGGATCGAGCTTGCCCAGCACGCGGACGATCTTTTCCAGCTCCGCCATCAGCTCGGTCTTGTTCTGCAGGCGGCCAGCGGTGTCGATGATCAGCACGTCGGAGCCTGCCTCCTTGGCCTTTTCGAAGGCGTCATAGGCGAGGCCGGCGGCATCGGCGCCGATCTTGGAGGCGATGACAGGCGATTTCGTCCGCTCGCCCCAGATCTTCAATTGCTCGATCGCGGCGGCGCGAAAGGTGTCGCCGGCGGCGAGCATCACCGAAAGGCCGCCATCGGTCAGTTTTGCCGCCAGCTTGCCGATGGTGGTGGTCTTGCCGGTACCGTTGACGCCGACCACCAGGATGACATGCGGCTTGTGCGAGAGATCGAGCTCCAGCGGCCGGGCGACGGGGGTCAGCACCTTCTCCACCTCGGCCGCCATGACAGTGCGCACGTCTGTGTCGGAGACGTCCTTGCCGTAGCGGCTGGCGGCCAGCGCGTCGGTGATGCGAAGTGCTGTCTCCATGCCGAGATCGGCGCGGATCAGCACATCCTCCAGGTCCTGCAGCGTCTCCTCGTCCAGCTTGCGCTTGGTGAAGACGCCGGCGATGTTGCCGGTGAGTTCGCGCGACGAGCGGGCTAGCCCGTCCCGCATGCGCTGGAACCAGGAGCGCCTTGGCGCCGGTTCGGGTGTTTTTACTGGCTCGGCCTTCTGCTCGACTTTCTTGGTGACGGTCACCTTGCCAGCAGCGGGTTTCGGCTCTGGCAGTGGTTGAGGGACGGACAGCGGCTCTGGCGCGATCTCGGCAATGACGGGCTGCGTCTCCACCGGCGTCGATTGACGAATTGGGGCGGCGATTTCCGCCACTGGGGCTTCGGGCACAGCCTCTGCGGTTGGCGCGGGATATTTCGCAACTTCGCGGTGTCCCTCTTCTCGTAAGTGGGGCGAGGGCGGCGTTGGAGCTTCTTCCTTCTCCCCGTCCCTATACGGGGAGAAGGTGCCGGCAGGCGGATAAGGGGTGGCGCTGGCCGCAGAAGTTGGCTGCGCGGAAGGTGCGTCCGGTGGCGGTACCTCGACCGGTGCCGGCGTCTCCGCCGGAACTTCGGCAGGCGGAGCCGGCACTTCGACCGGCGCTGGCTCCGGCAACTTCTCCGGAAGCGGCGGCGCAACCTCCGGCTGGGCGGGTGCGGGCACCTCTTGCGGCAGCGGTTCGGGAGCAGGCTCCGGAGCGGTCGGGGGTGCCGGGATTTCCTCCGGCGGCTCGATAGGCGCTTCCGGCGCGGCCGGCTGCGGTGCCTCGACCGGCGCTGGCTCAGGCTGGATTTCCGGCTCGGACGGAACAGTCGGCTCCGGCGCTGGCGGGATGGACGGAGCCGGCTCGGGAGCCGGTTCCGGTGGGCGAGCTATCTTCGGCTCGGCGGGTGCAAGCGCGACCTTCGCTTCGGGCTCCGGCTCGTCGCGTTTCAAAAACTCCGGAACGACCTGCTCGGCCGCCGGCTTCAGCGCATCCAGCTGGTCCCATTTGATCGGCGGCAGCGGCGCGGTCTCGTCGATCCGCTCCTCGACAACCTCTTTCTTGCCGAACGAAAATATCTTCTTGAAAAAACCAGCCATGCTTTGCGTTTCTCAGGCGGCGCGTGCGGCAAGCGGGGCCGCGATCAGCCGGATGCCATCGTGGCCAGTAATTGTCGCTTCGACGATCTCGCCCGGCATGCCAGTGCCGAGCGCTGCCAGCGTGAACCCTTCGGTGCGGCCAACGCCGTCGCGCTCGATCAGGATCGACTGGCGCGTTCCAGGCAGCGAGGTGAGATGACGCCGATACGCGGCTTCGCCGGCGGCACGCAAGCGCGCTGCGCGCTGCTTGACCACTTCGCGGCGCAGCTGTGGCATGCGCGCGGCGGGCGTGCCCTCGCGTGGGCTGAACGGGAAGACGTGGAGATGGGTCAGCCCACATTCCCCAACGATCTTTTCCGAGTTTTCGAACATGGCGTCGGTCTCGGTCGGGAAGCCGGCGATGATGTCGGCGCCGAAGACGATATCTCTGCGCAATTTGCGCACATCTTCGCAGAAGCGGATCGACTGGTCGCGCAGATGGCGGCGTTTCATGCGCTTCAGGATCATGTCGTCGCCGGACTGCAGCGACAGATGCAGATGCGGCATCAGCCTGGGTTCGGTGGCGATGGCGTCGAGCAGATCATCGTCGGCCTCGATCGAATCGATCGAGGACAGCCGCAGGCGTTTGACGTCGGGCACTTGGCGCAGGATCGTCTTGACCAGTTTGCCGAGCTTGGGCGCGCCGGGCAGATCGGCGCCGAAAGAAGTCATGTCGACGCCGGTCAGCACGATCTCGGCATAGCCGTGGCCGGCCAGCCGCTTGACCTGTTCAACCACGGCGCCCATCGGCACCGAGCGCGAATTGCCGCGGCCATAGGGAATGATGCAGAAGGTGCAGCGATGGTCGCAGCCATTCTGCACCTGGACGAAGGCACGCGCGCGGCCCTCGATGGCGTCGACCATATGGCCGGCGGTCTCGCGCACCGAAAAGATGTCGTTGACGCGGGCCTTCTCGGTGTCGTTGACGCCGAAATCCGGCATTGCGCGGTAAGAATGCGCCTTCAGCTTCTCCTCATTACCGAGCACGAGATCGACCTCGTCCATGGCGGCGAATCTCTCAGGCTCGGTCTGGGCAGCGCAGCCGGTGACGATGATGCGCGCCTGCGGGTTGTCGCGGCGCGCCTTGCGGATCGCCTGCCTGGCCTGGCGCACCGCCTCGCTGGTGACGGCGCAGGTGTTGAAGATGACGGCGCCGCCGTCCAGCGCGCCGAGACCGGCGCTTTCGGCCTCGCGCCGCATGACTTCGGATTCATAGGTGTTCAGCCGACAGCCGAACGTCACCACGTCAATGCGGCTGGGAGCCTCGGAGAGGGAGCCCTCGAACTCGGGGCTCTTCGACAGAGCCGACATCAGGCCGCGCTTTCGGTGTCGCGCGCCCACGTGCCAGCCGAGGGATCAAAACTGCCGGAAAATTCCCATTCGGCGGCGCCTGTCAGGATGACATGATCGTCGTCGCGCCATTCGACATGCAATGTGCCGCCGCCCGGCGTCAGCAGGTTGACGCTGCGGCCGGTCCGCCTGGTGCGGGCCGCTGCCACAACGGAGGCACAAGCGGCGGAGCCGCAGGCCTTGGTCAGGCCGGCACCGCGTTCCCAGGTGCGGATGATCATGCTCTCGGGTGAAGTCACCTGGGCGATGGTGATGTTGGCGCGCTCGGGGAAGATCGGGTGGTTTTCGAGCAGCGGGCCGAAGCGTTCGAGCTCATAGGACCAGACGTCGCGGTCGACCCAGAAGATGGCGTGCGGATTGCCCATCGAGACGGCGGAGGGCGAATGCAGCACAGGCGCGTCGATCGGGCCGATCTGCAGCTCGATCCTGCTTGTGTCGTGGAATTCTTCGGCGAGCGGAATGTCCTGCCAACCGAAACGCGGTGTGCCCATGTCGACCGAGATCGAGCCATCGGCATGTTCCCTGGCGTTGAGGATGCCGGCGCGGGTCTCGAAGGTGAAAGTCTTCTGGCCGCTCTCGGCGGCGAGCGCCTGCACGACGCAGCGCATGCCGTTGCCGCAGGCCTGCGCACTGGAGCCGTCCGAATTCAGGATGTCGACATAGTAAGCGGTACCCGCTGTGCGCGCATCATGGATCGCCATGATCTGGTCGAAACGTGTCGCGGCATCGGCGTTCAGCGCAACGGCGGCAGCCGCCGTCACCTGATCGGCACGGCCGCGCATGTCGGCAACGATGATCTCGTTGCCGATGCCGTTCATCTTGGCGAAGGGGGCGGTGCCTGCCATGGCTCTCGCAAATTCCTGTCCGTTTTGCCGCTATATGGCGGAAACGGACAGGAATTACCAGTGCAACGCGGCCCCAAGGCGACAATCTAGACGCGGCTTTGCGACAGCGAAGACGCTGCGCTCACGTCACCGCGAAGATGCCCAGCACGACCAGCAGGAAGATGACCAGCACGATACCGATGAGGACGCGCGCGCCCGTGGCGGCGGCACCGGCCAGAGCCGGCATGCCGAGCAGGCTGGCGGCGGCGGCGACAATGAGAAGAATGATGATCCATTTGATCATGAAAAACCTCGCAAATCGACTTTGTTTGCAGCGGCTTAGGAACGCCGTCCGCGCACTCTGGTTCCGTCGTTGCGAGGCTGGTGCTCGAAGTGCCTATCCGGCGATCTCGAAATCGGTGGTGAAGGGTGCGGTCTTTTGCGAGTTCTCGTCATGCATGAGGAAATCCGCACGGTATTTGCCGGGCGGCACGCCATCCAGGGAGACGTTGAGCTTGAAGAACATTTCGCGGTTATGCGAGCGCGAGGCAAGCTGGATGCGGCCGAGCTTCTCGAAAGTGCCCAGCTTCTCGCCGGCCGCGCTGAGCACGGTGAGGTCGACATAGAGCGCGATCTGGTTGTTGCCGAGCCCGTCCGAGCCATAGCCATAGCCGACCGGCTCCATGTAAAGCACAATCTCTTCGCCCGACTTGTAAATGTGATTGGCGCGCTCGTTGTAGATGCCGAAGCCGGTGGCCCCGGTAATGTGCTTCACGTTCATCACTTCGAGCGGCATTGCTTTCCACAGCGCCTCCTCGGCGTCGCGGAACTTCGTCAGCGCCCCCACGCCGTCATTTGACTGGAGCGCCTTCTCCGCTTCGGCGGCTTTGTCGGCGATCTCGCCGGCAAAAGCGGCGGTCGATGTCGAGATGACCAGCGCAGCCAAGGCTGCCGCAAGGAACTTCATAGGCTTCCTCCCAAGGACGATCCATTAGCATCGTCTTCTAAAAAGACCGCCGGGTAAACTGCTCGTTTATCGCGATGTGATGTTCGGCAACGTCCCACACCTCTCCCGGGCGCATGGCGCGAAAGCGCTCCTGCGGCAGGCCCTCGGCGTCAAGCGCCTCGGCCAGTTTCCGGACCGGCTCGTCGATCGGCTCGTCGGTGAGTTGAAACGTGCCCCAGTGACAACCGGCGGCGAAGGCGGCATTGCACAGCTTCATGCCTTGCACGGCCTCCTCCGGGTTCTGGTGCTGCGGCGCCATGAACCAGCGCGGCTCATAGGCGCCGATCGGCAGGATGGCGAAGCGGAAGCCGCCATGCTTGTGCGCCATCAGCCGGTAGTTGATGCCGTCGTGGAAGCCGGTGTCGCCGGCGAAATAGATTTTTCCCCCAGGCGTCTCGACGACGAAGCCAGCCCACAGTGCCATGCGCCGGTCGCGGGCGCCCCGCGCCGACCAATGATGCGCCGGCTCGACATGGACGAAAACGCCGTTGCCGATATCGACCCGGTCACCCCAATCATGCGCGGCCAGCCGCATGCCGGGAACCGCGCCACCAATGAGGACATCGTTGCCGAGCGGCGTGATCACGGTCGGTTCGTGGCTGGCCTTGAGCTGCGTCAGCGTCGCAAGGTCGAGATGGTCGTAATGATTGTGGCTGACCAGCACGAGGTCGATCGGCGGCAGGTCGGCAAAAGCGATGCCCGGCGGATTGATGCGTTTGGGTCCGGCAAAGGAAAATGGCGAGGTGCGCTGCGACCAGACCGGATCGGTGAGGATGTTCAGGCCCGCCGTCTGGATCAGCAGCGTCGAGTGGCCAACCATGGTCACGGTCAGCCCGGAACCTTCGACTCTCGCCGTCGGCTTGGCCTGCGGAAAAGGGCTTGGGTTGGTGGCCGGCCATTTCGAACGTTGGCCGCTAAACTGCCATTTCAGCAGATCGGTGAAGCGACCTGGCAGCTGGCCGCCGGGATTGAAGAACAGGCTGCCATCGAAATGGTCGCTGGGCGGACCGCTGTAATAGCGGTTGGCGGCTTTCTTTCCTGCGGCCAAGCTCTGCGCTCCAGCGGGTTTCGGCCCCTAGACATAAGTCCTGCGCAGGCCGGCGCAAGCTTTTGCGGGCGAACGACGTGGGAACCGGCCTTTCCCAGTTACGGATGGCGGGGACCGGGCGATGAGGGCGCCGGCTCACCCTGATTGCGATAAATTTGCAACAATTCTTGCCGCAAACCCTATTTTAACCATATCAGGTTGAAATTTCGCCACCTTCTCCATCTTGGTGGAGGTGAGATTGCGCGGACGGCGTCCCCCCAGCCGGATCCGACGGAGGTTGGAATGAATTTTTCGAAAAGCGGCCTGGTGGCCGTATCGCTGGCTGCGCTCGTTGCGAGCGGCTGCTCGACCTCGCGGTTTTCGTCAATGGACGACCAACAGCCGGCGCCCTTGCAGCCGGCACCCGCCGGCCAGGTGAGTTCGAATCAGCTGCCGCCGCCGGCCTCACCGGGCACTACCGATCCGTCAAAATTCCCGACCGCACCGGCAAACACGCAGGTGGCTTCCTTGCCGCCGGATGGCACGGCACCCGCCGGTGCCTCGGATCTCAGCGCGGCAAGCGTCGCCGGCGTCTGGAACGCCAGCGTTTCCGGCCAGAGCTGCAAGATCGCGACGCCGCAGACCAAGTTCGGCGCCGGCTTCCGTGCCGGGCCGCTGCATTGCCCAGCACCGATCGACGGCATCAAGTCGTGGAATGTCGCCGGCAAGCAGCTGACGCTTTACGACGAGAATGGCGGCTCGCTGGCGCGGCTCTATTCCTCGGGCGGCTCGAAATTCGATGGCCAGACTTCCAACGGCCAGCCGATCTCGCTTACAAGATAGTCGATAATTTTTGTTTTTACGCAATTCCGGACGGAAAACCGCTACACACTTTTCCTGGAATTGCTCCACGACGACGTGACCGATGCATCTGCGTGACGGCCTCCAGACCCATGCGACCGTCAGGCAGCGCTACGACCATCTGGTGGCAACCGGCGCGATCGAGCGCGACCCCGCGCAGGAACGCATCGCCGCTGCACTCGACCGGCTGACAGCGGAAATCTCGGCAAAACGGCTGGCGCACAAATCGAGTGCGCTGGGCTGGCTGTTTGCCCGCAAGCGCGAGACGCGCGAGGTCGTCAAGGGCCTCTACATCCATGGCGGCGTCGGCCGCGGCAAGACCATGCTGATGGACATGTTCTTCGAGCTGCTGCCGGTGCGGCGCAAGCGCCGCGTCCATTTCAACGACTTCATGGCCGATGTGCAGGACCGCATCCAGAAGCACCGGCAGGCGCGCAAGGACGGTACGGTCAAGGAGGACGATCCGATCCCGCCGGTGGCCAAGGCGCTGGCCGAACAGGCCTGGGTGCTGTGCTTCGACGAGTTCTCGGTCACCGACATTGCCGACGCGATGATCCTGTCCAGGCTGTTTTCGGCGCTGTTTGCCAGCGGCGTCGTGCTGGTCGCCACCTCGAACGTGGCACCGGAAAATCTCTACAGTGACGGGCTGAACCGCCAGTTGTTCCTGCCATTCATCGCCATTCTGGAACGGCACGCGCAGGTGCTGTCGCTCGACAGCGACAAGGATTACCGGCTGGAAAAGCTCGCCCGTACGCCGGTCTATGTCACGCCGGCCGATGCGGCGGCCGACCGGATGCTCGACGAGGCCTGGCGAACGATGACGCGCGGCGCGCCGACGGCGGCGACGTCGCTGGCGCTCAAGGGCCGGCAAGTGGTGGTGCCGGCTGCCGCCGGCGACGCGGCGCGGTTCGCTTTCGCCGACCTTTGCGAAAAACCGCTCGGCGCGCGTGATTTCCTGGCCATCGCCGGGCGCTTTTCGACTGTCTTCATCGATCACATCCCGGTGCTGGGCGAAGGCAAGCGCAACGAGGCCAAGCGCTTCATCCTGTTGATCGACACGCTCTACGACCATCACGTCCGGCTGGTGGTGAGCGCCGAGGCGCCGCCGCCGCAGCTTTACGTCGCCAAGCGCGGCGTCGAGGTGTTCGAGTTCGAGCGCACGGCGTCACGCCTGATCGAGATGCAGAGCCGCGATTGGCTGGAGGACTGGGCCGAGCGGCGGAAGGCGAAGGATTCGGCGAACAGGCTCGAAAGCCAGCAGGATGAGCCTCCTGTCGCTACGGCTTGAGCCTTTCAGGCGGCTGGCAAACTGCCGGCAACGACTGTGTAGTGATCGACAAATTCGGATTTCTCCAGGAGATAGCGATCATCTTCCGGGTAGTAGCGGGCCAGTTCCGGTGCATCGCCGGCAAAGCCTCGCACCGCGTCCATTGATGACCACCAGCTCAATGTGACGATCTCCGTCGTGCCGTTGTCGCGATCACGCATAAGCATCTGGAAGCCGCGATTGCCTGCCGTGGCCGCGTAATCAAGCCCCCCTGTCCTTCCGACATAGGCGGCATAGGCAGCGCGATCCTGCCGTGCGGATGACGGACGACCAGCGACGCAGAATGAGCGGTTCCGTTTCGGCCATGGCTAACTCCTTGTTGTCGTGGCCGCAAAACCAACAGCAATGATCCAGGGCATTAAACATACATCACGAACGGCTCGGCCACCGAATCGCGCGACTCATAAAGCGCGCGAGCCGCGATCATGAAATAGCTTGCCTGACTGAGATAGGCTCCCAGTCGGTGTGGCCTGACCGGCTCGTCGAACACATCCTCGGCCACTCGCATCACAAGGGCGTCATCGGCTCTTCAAGCCTTCTGATCGCCACCCTAAATGTGTATTGTCAGCCAAGTCGGCTTACAAACTTTGACGTTTACGTAAATCCCAAACCATCTAACCGATTGAAAATGCTCACCCCAAAATAATCGTTTGAATTTATCGCTCACCGGGGCTATTGGGTGCGGCGAAATCTCGCGGTTTCCCCGCAGCATTCCGGCCTCTTGCTCGACACCGTCATCAAGCCGCTAAAGACTTGAGACACCGTCAAACACAAAGGGAAAACATCCTCTCATGGCACGCAACAAGATAGCGCTCATCGGCTCGGGCATGATCGGCGGCACGCTCGCCCACATGATCGGCCTCAAGGACCTCGGCGACGTGGTGCTGTTCGATATTGCCGAGGGCACGCCGCAGGGCAAGGGGCTCGATATCGCGCAGTCTTCGCCGGTCGATGGTTTCGATTCCCGGCTGACCGGCGTCAATGACTATGCCGGGATCGAGGGTGCCGACGTCTGCATCGTCACCGCCGGCGTGCCGCGCAAGCCGGGCATGAGCCGCGACGACCTGCTGGGTATCAACCTCAAGGTCATGGAACAGGTCGGCGCCGGGCTGAAGAAGTACGCGCCAAAAGCTTTCGTCATCTGCATCACCAACCCGCTCGATGCGATGGTGTGGGCGCTGCAGAAGTTTTCCGGCCTGCCCAAGAGCCATGTCGTCGGCATGGCCGGCGTGCTCGACAGCGCGCGTTTCCGCTATTTCCTGGCCGAGGAGTTCAAGGTCTCGGTTGAGGACGTCACCGCTTTCGTGCTCGGCGGCCACGGCGATTCCATGGTGCCGATGATCCGCTATTCGACGGTCTCGGGCATTCCGCTGCCCGACCTGATCAAGATGGGCTGGACCTCGAAGGAGAAGCTCGACCAGATCGTGCAGCGCACCCGTGACGGCGGCGCCGAGATCGTCGGCCTGCTCAAGACCGGCTCGGCCTATTACGCGCCGGCGGCTTCGGCGATCCAGATGGCCGAAGCCTACCTCAAGGACAAGAAGCGCGTGCTGCCTTGCGCGGCGTTCCTCTCGGGCCAGTATGGGGTCAAGAACACCTATGTCGGCGTTCCCGTGGTGATCGGCGCCGGCGGCGTCGAGCGCATCATCGAGATCGACCTCAACAAGAGCGAGCAGAAAATGTTCGACAGTTCGGTGGCGACGGTGCAGGGCCTGACCGAGGCCTGCGTCAAGATCGCGCCGCAGCTCGCCTCGAAGTAAACCCCGGCCGTTGATCTGGAGACAATCCCATGAACATCCATGAATATCAGGGCAAGGCGCTGCTGAAGAGCTTTGGCGCGCCGGTGGCCGAAGGCGTGCCGGTGTTCAAGGCAAGCGAGGCGGAAGCCGCCGCCAAGGCACTTCCCGGTCCGCTCTACGTGGTGAAGAGCCAGATCCATGCTGGCGGCCGCGGCAAGGGCAAATTCAAGGAGCTGGGCCCCGACGCCAAGGGCGGTGTGCGGCTGGCGAAGTCGGTCGCCGAGGTCGTTGCCAACGCCAACGAGATGCTCGGCCACACGCTGGTGACCAAGCAGACAGGCCCGGCCGGCAAGCAGGTCAACCGCCTCTACATCGAGGACGGCGCCGACATTGACCGCGAACTCTATCTCTCGATCCTGGTCGACCGCACGGTCGGCCGCGTTGCCTTCGTCGTTTCGACCGAAGGCGGCATGGACATCGAGGCGGTCGCGCATGATACGCCCGAAAAGATCATCACCGTCGCCATCGACCCGGAAAAGGGCGTCACATCTGCCGATCTGAAGGCGCTCAATGGCGCGCTGAAGCTCGACGGCGATGCGGCCAAGGACGGCGATACGCTGTTCCCGATCCTCTACAAGGCCTTCGTCGAGAAGGACATGAGCCTGCTCGAGGTCAACCCGCTGATCGTCATGAAGAGCGGCCGGCTGCGCGTGCTCGACGCGAAGGTGTCGTTCGACAACAACGCGCTGTTCCGTCACCCGGACGTGCTCGAACTGCGCGACACCACCGAAGAGGACGAGAAGGAGATCGAGGCGTCGAAATACGACCTCGCCTATGTCGCGCTCGACGGCAATATCGGCTGCATGGTCAACGGCGCCGGCCTTGCCATGGCGACGATGGACATCATCAAGCTCTATGGCGCCGAGCCCGCCAACTTCCTCGACGTCGGCGGCGGCGCGTCCAAGGAGAAGGTGACGGCGGCGTTCAAGATCATCACCAAGGATCCGGCGGTCAAAGGCATCCTGATCAACATCTTCGGCGGCATCATGAAGTGCGACATCATCGCCGAGGGCGTCATCGCCGCGGTCAAGGAAGTCGGCCTCAAGGTTCCGCTGGTCGTGCGCCTGGAAGGCACCAATGCCGAGCTCGGCAAGACGATCATCAACGACAGCGGCCTCAACGTGGTGTCGGCCGATGATCTCGACGACGCGGCCAAGAAGATCGTGGCGGCGGTGAAGGGCTGAGCGGATGCCTCCGCGCAAGATAAACCTCGTCGAGGCGGCGGACGCGAAGATCACCAAGGTGTTCGATCCGCATATCGCCGGCGATGTCAACGATGCCCAAGCGAAGGTCGCCAAGTTCGGCGCGGCTTTCGATTGGCACGCGCATGAGCATGAGGACGAGGCCTTCCTCGTGCTGCGCGGCCGCATCGCCATCGATTTCCGCGATGGTCCGGTCGAGCTTAGCGAGGGCGATTTCATCGTCGTGCCGCGCGGCGTCGAGCACCGGCCGCGCTCGCTGACCGCCGAGCCCGTGGTACTGATGTTCGAGCCGGCGACGACGCTCAACACCGGCAACGCCAAGAGCAATCTCACCGTCTCCGATTTGAAGCGGCTCTGACCGATGAACGCTGCATCCTTCTCCTCGCTCTCGGCCGATCACCAGCGCCTGCAGGCCCTGGTCGGCGCGTGGCGCGGCGAGGAAGAGGTAGCGGACACGCAATGGGCCGATGGCGGCACGGCGACGTCGGACGTGCTGGCAGAGGCACAGTTCGGCGGCCTGTTCGTGGTGCAGCGCTATCGCCAGCGCCGCGACGGCACGATCTCGTTCGGCGCGCACAGCGTGTTCGGCTTCGACCAGCAAAACAGCGTCGTCACCATGCACCAGTTCGATTCGATGGGTTTCGTGCCGATGTCGCCGGCCACGGGCACGTGGGACGGCAACACACTGATGCTGTTGCGCTCATCGCCGCGCGGAGCCGCACGCGTCACCTACGACTTCGCCACAGACGACAGCTATCGCATGCGGCTGGAATTCCAGCCACCCGGCAGCGGTACCTGGCAAGAGATGGTGAGCGGCCTTTACCGGCGCGTTCTGCCTTCCGAGTTGAGGGAAGGCTGAGCAATGGAGATCGTGGTCAGGACGGTTGCAGAATTACACATAATCACACATATTACTACTGTGTATTTATGTGGAGACACACGATGAAGAACGTCACCCTGGCCATGGACGAGGCTCTGCTTGAACAAGCGCGAGGCCTGGCCGAACGTCGCAAGACGACGCTCAACGCCCTCATTCGTTCCCTGCTTGCGCATGAAGTCGAACAGGAAGACCGGATTGCCTGGGCCAAGGCGGGAATGAAGCGGCTCATGGACGAGGCCGCGAAACGGAGTGACAGCGCAGACACCCCTTACAAGTGGGATCGAAGGGACGCCTATGCCGACCGGGAAGATCGATTGCTTTCTCGACACGAACGTCCTGATCTACGCGGCTTCGGAGAAGAATCGTGATCCGCGCCGCGCGCCAATCGCCGAAGACCTGGTATCGAGCACTGTCTTTGGCGTGTCGGGGCAGACTTTGGCCGAATTCATCGCGGTGGCGCGGGGGAAATCCCTACTTGGCGATGATCTGCTCGACCAGTGGCTGGTCCTCCTCGGGACTTGCCCGTTGGTACCTGTCGATGAAAGCTACGTTCGCGCGGGACTGGACCTCGCGCGCCGCTACGGAATTCACTACTACGACGCCGCGCTTCTCGCCGCGGCCGGGTATCTCGGCGCGCCGATTTTCTACACTGAAGATCTCAACCACAACCAGGTTTATGGCTCGGTCCGAGCCGTTAATCCTTTCTTGTAATCGCTGAATTCAGAGGCGTAATCACCCATGTCTATTCTCGTCGACAAGAACACCAAGGTGCTGGTGCAGGGCCTGACCGGCAAGACCGGCACGTTCCACACCGAACAGGCGCTGGCCTATCACGGCACCAAGATGGTGGGTGGCATCCATCCCAAGAAGGGCGGCGAGACCTGGACCGGGTCGAAGGGCGAGAGCCTGCCGATCTTCGCCACCGTCGCCGAGGGCAAGGAAAAGACCGGCGCCAATGCGTCCGTGGTCTATGTGCCGCCGGCGGGTGCCGCCGAAGCCATCCTGGAAGCGATCGAGGCGGAAATTCCGCTGATCATCTGCATCACCGAAGGCATTCCGGTGATGGACATGATCAAGGTCAAGGGGCGGCTCGACCGCTCGACCTCGCGGCTGATCGGGCCGAACTGCCCGGGCGTGCTCACCCCCAATGAATGCAAGATCGGCATCATGCCCGGAAACATCTTCCGCAAGGGCTCGGTCGGCGTTGTTTCGCGCTCGGGAACACTTACCTATGAGGCAGTGTTCCAGACCACCAATGTCGGCCTCGGCCAGACCACCGCGGTCGGCATCGGCGGCGACCCCGTCAAAGGCACCGAGTTCATCGACGTGCTAGAGATGTTCCTCGCCGACGACGAGACCAAGTCGATCATCATGATCGGCGAGATCGGCGGCTCGGCCGAGGAAGACGCCGCGCAGTTCCTCAAGGACGAAGCCAAGCGTGGCCGCAAGAAGCCGATGGCCGGCTTCATCGCCGGGCGCACCGCGCCGGCGGGCCGCACGATGGGCCATGCGGGCGCGGTCATCTCGGGCGGCAAGGGCGGCGCGGAAGACAAGATCGCGGCCATGGAATCGGCCGGGATCAAGGTCTCGCCGTCACCTGCACGGCTCGGCACGACGCTGGTTGAAGCCATCAAGGGCTGAACCGCGCGCTGATTGTTGGAATGAGAGCCAACGGCGGTTCGTTGGCTTTGAGGGGACAAGAAGGGCGGGTGAACCGCCCGCTATCGCGGCCCTGCCGCAAACGCAAGGAGACGGAGCCAGGCTCCGCTGAAACGACATGGCAAGACAAGATCAGGCCAACGACCAATTTTCGCTCACCTCGTTCCTCTATGGCGGCAACGCCGATTACATCGACGCGCTCTATGCCGCCTATGAGGACGATCCCGCCTCGGTCAATCCGGACTGGCAGGAGTTCTTCGCCGGGCTGAAGGACGATGCCGGTGATGTGCGAAAGAACGCCAAGGGCGCCTCGTGGGCGAAGCCCTCCTGGCCGCTGCAGGCCAATGGCGAGTTGGTGTCGGCGCTCGACGGCAATTGGGGCCTGGTCGAGAAGACGGTTGAAAAGAAGGTCAAGGACAAGGCGGTCACCAACGGCGTCGTCCTGTCCGATGCCGACGTGCACCAGGCGACGCGCGATTCGGTTCGCGCTATCATGATGATCCGCGCCTACCGCATGCGCGGCCATCTGCACGCCAATCTCGATCCGCTGGGCATCGCCAAGCCGCTCGAGGACTACAATGAACTGTCGCCCGAGAATTACGGCTTCACCGAAGCCGACTACGACCGACCGATCTTCCTCGACAATGTGCTCGGGCTCGAATTCGGCTCCATCCGGCAGATGCTGGAGATCCTGACCCGCACCTATTGCTCGACGCTGGGCGTCGAGTTCATGCACATCTCCGATCCTGAGGAGAAGGCTTGGATCCAGGCGCGCATCGAGGGCGCCGACAAGGAAATCTCTTTCACCGCCACCGGCAAGAAGGCGATCCTGCAGAAGCTGATCGAGGCCGAAGGCTTCGAGCAGTTCATCGACGTCAAGTACAAGGGCACCAAGCGTTTCGGCCTCGACGGCAGTGAAGCGCTGATCCCGGCGCTGGAGCAGATCGTCAAGCGCGGCGGCCAGCTCGGCATGAAGGAAATCGTGCTCGGCATGGCGCATCGTGGCCGGCTGAACGTGCTTTCCCAGGTGATGGCCAAGCCGCACCGCGCCATCTTCCACGAGTTCAAGGGTGGCTCGGCCGCCCCCGACGAGGTCGAAGGCTCAGGCGACGTCAAGTACCATCTCGGCGCCTCGTCGGACCGCGAGTTCGACGGCAACAAGGTGCATTTGTCGCTGACCGCCAATCCTTCGCATCTGGAAATCGTCGATCCGGTGGTGATGGGCAAGGCGCGGGCCAAGCAGGACTATCTGTTCGGCCGCGGCCGCGAGGAGATCGTACCGCTGGAGGAACGCGCCAAGGTGCTGCCGCTGCTGCTGCACGGTGACGCCGCCTTCGCCGGCCAGGGCGTGATTGCCGAAATCCTCGGCCTGTCCGGGCTGCGCGGCCACCGTGTCGCCGGCACGCTGCACTTCATCATCAACAATCAGATCGGCTTCACCACCAATCCGCGCTTCTCGCGCTCGTCGCCCTATCCGTCCGACGTCGCCAAGATGATCGAGGCACCGATCTTCCACGTCAATGGCGACGATCCGGAAGCCGTGGTCCACGCCACCAAGGTGGCGATCGAGTTCCGCATGAAGTTCCACAAGCCGGTGGTCGTGGACATGTTCTGCTACCGCCGCTTCGGCCACAATGAGGGTGACGAACCGGCCTTCACCCAGCCGCTCATGTATCGCAACATCCGCACCCACAAGACGACGGTGCAGATCTATGGTGAGCGGCTGATCGCCGAGGGTCACATCACCCAGGCCGAGCTCGACAAGCTCAAGGCCGACTGGCGCGCGCATCTGGAATCCGAATGGGAAGTCGGCCAGCATTACAAGCCCAACAAGGCCGACTGGCTGGACGGCGCCTGGTCGGGCCTGCGCACGGCCGACAACCAGGACGAACAACGGCGCGGCAAGACCGCCGTGCCGGTCAAGGTGCTGAAGGAAATCGGCAAGAAGCTGACCGAGGTGCCGAAGGGCTTCGAGGCGCACAAGACGATCATCCGCTTCCTCGAGAACCGCCGCGAGGCCATCGACTCCGGCGAGGGCATCGACTGGTCGACAGCCGAGGCGCTGGCCTTCGGCGCCATCCTGCTCGACGGCAATCCGATCCGCCTGTCAGGGCAGGATTCCGAGCGCGGCACCTTCTCGCAACGCCATTCCGTGCTCTACGACCAGCGCGACGAAACCCGCTACATCCCGCTCAACAATCTGTCGGCGGCGCAGGCAGGCTACGAAGTCATCAACTCGATGCTGTCGGAAGAGGCGGTGCTGGGCTTCGAATATGGCTACAGCCTCGCCGAACCGAAGGCGCTGACCTTGTGGGAAGCGCAGTTCGGTGACTTCGCCAACGGCGCCCAGGTGGTGTTCGACCAGTTCATCTCTAGCGGTGAGCGCAAGTGGCTCAGAATGTCGGGCCTCGTCTGCCTGTTGCCGCATGGCTATGAGGGTCAGGGTCCCGAACATTCCTCGGCCCGGCTGGAGCGCTTCCTGCAGCTTTGCGCCGAAGACAACATGCAAGTGGCCAACTGCACCACGCCGGCCAACTACTTCCATATATTGCGCCGGCAGCTGAAGCGTGACTTCCGCAAGCCGCTAATCCTGATGACGCCGAAGTCGCTGCTGCGCCACAAGCGGGCGGTGTCGACGCTGCCGGAAATGTCGGGCGAAAGCTCTTTCCACCGGCTGCTGTGGGATGACGCGCAACTGCTTTCCGGACAGGCGATCAAGCTGGTCAAGGACAGCAAGATCCGCCGCGTCGTGCTGTGCTCGGGCAAGGTCTATTACGACCTCTACGAGGAGCGCGAGAAGCGTGGCATCAACGACATCTATCTGCTGCGCGTCGAACAGCTCTATCCGTTCCCGGCCAAGGCGCTGATCACCGAATTGTCGCGTTTCCGCAACGCCGAGATGGTGTGGTGCCAGGAGGAGCCCAAGAACATGGGCGCCTGGTCGTTCATCGACCCCTATCTCGAATGGGTGCTTGCGCATATCGACGCCAAGCATCAGCGCGTTCGCTACACCGGCCGGCCGGCGGCCGCGTCGCCGGCGACGGGGTTGATGTCCAAGCACCTTGCCCAGCTCGCCGCCTTGCTCGAAGACGCGCTCGGCGAATAACAGAACCCGACCAAAAACGGACAGGCACAATGGCTACCGAAATCCGCGTCCCCACTCTCGGCGAATCCGTCACCGAGGCGACCGTCGGCAAATGGTTCAAGAAGGTTGGCGACGCCATTGCAGTCGACGAGCCTTTGGTCGAACTCGAAACCGACAAGGTGACGGTGGAGGTGCCCGCCGCCGCCGCCGGCACGCTGGGCGAAATCACCGTCAAGGAAGGCGAGACGGTCGGTGTCGGCGCGCTTCTCGGGTCGATCTCGGCCGGTGGCGCCGCTGCTCCGGCAACCAAGCCACAGGCGGTGTCGCAGGCATCGAGCCCCGACGCGGCGCACACGACCAAGCAGGCCGCGGCCGAGACCGCCAAGATCGCCGGTGATGCCGGCGCGGTCGAGCCGCGCGGCATGCCGCCGGCACCCGCCGCCGCCAAACTGATCGCCGAGAACAATCTGTCGGTCGACCAGGTCTCCGGCTCGGGCAAGCGCGGCCAAGTGCTGAAGGGCGACGTGCTCGACGCCATCTCCAAGGGCGCGCCGTCGCAGCCGGCCGAAACGCCGAGGGCCGCTCCGGCACCCGCACCGGTTTCTGTGCGGGCGCCGTCCTCGGGCGACGACGCCTCGCGCGAAGAGCGGGTGCGCATGACCAAGCTGCGCCAGACCATCGCGCGCCGTCTCAAGGAAGCGCAGTCGACCGCCGCCATGCTGACCACCTTCAACGAGGTCGACATGTCAGCGGTGATGGCGCTGAGGTCCAAATACAAGGACGTGTTCGAGAAGAAGCACGGCGTGAAGCTGGGCTTCATGGGCTTCTTCACCAAGGCTGTCACCCACGCCTTGAAGGAAATACCCTCGGTCAATGCCGAGATCGACGGCACCGACATCATCTTCAAGAACTACGCCCATATCGGCGTCGCCGTCGGCACCGAGAAGGGCCTCGTCGTGCCGGTCGTGCGCGATGCCGACCAGATGTCGATCGCCGAGATCGAGAAGGACATCGGCCGGCTGGGCATCGCCGCGCGTGACGGCAAACTGTCGGTGGCGGACATGCAGGGCGGCACGTTCACGATATCCAATGGCGGCGTCTATGGCTCGCTAATGTCGACGCCGATCCTCAACGCGCCGCAGTCGGGCATTCTGGGCATGCACAAGATCCAGGACCGGCCTGTCGTGGTCGGCGGCCAGATCGTGATCCGGCCGATGATGTATCTGGCGCTCAGCTATGACCACCGCATCGTCGACGGCAAGGAAGCCGTGACCTTCCTGGTGCGCGTCAAGGAAAGCCTGGAGGATCCGGAACGGCTGGTGCTTGATCTCTGAGGCTGGTCGAATGGCTGCTCGCGGCAGGGTCGGCCAATGATGGCCCGTTTGCTTGGGGCCAAACCGGTTGTGCTGGTGGCCGCAATGGTGTTGGCCACCGCAAATGCCCATGCCGCCTGCCCGATCGAACTCGCCGTCTATGGCGACGCGCAAAGCGGCAGCGAGATCGATTTTACGCCGACCGGCACGTCGGCTGTTGTCACCAACAGTTTCCGCATGATCCTCGACAACAATGTGGTGCTGAACGGCATTGTGATGTGGAGCTCGGGTGAAGCGCGGCCGAACGGTTCCTTGATGTACAAATGCCCGGAGGGCGACGTCACCGGCGGCGAGCTTGCCGCCTGCACCCTATGGAACGGTGTAATCTATACATCGAATGACAAGGGCGCGATCGGGCTCTTGCCGGCGCAGGGCGTCGATGCGCCGAAGACACTGATCCTTCCCGACCTTGGGCCGTCATTGCGGCATTCGCTGGCCTATGGCGGCAGCGGATTCTCGAAGGTGCCGTCGGATGTGTTTACGCTGAAGGGATGCCAGGAATGAGCGAAGCGCAAAAGGTGCTGCTGGTCACTGGCGGCAGCCGCGGCATCGGCGCCGCTGTCTGCCGGCAGGGGTCCAAGGCGGGCTATCGCCTGGCAATCAATTTTGCCTCGAACCAGGCAGCCGCCGACGCGCTGGTCGCCGAGATCAAGGCTGACGGCGGCGACGCTTTCGCGGTCAAGGGCGATGTCGGCAGCGAGGCCGACATCCTGGCCATTTTCGAGGCGGTGGACCGCACCTGGGGCCGGCTCGACGCCTTCGTCAACAATGCCGGCATCGTCGACGCCAAGGCGCGGGTCGACGAGATGAGCGCGGCACGGCTCGAACGCATGATGCGCATCAATGTCGTAGGCTCCATCCTGAGCGCCCGCGAAGCGGTCAAGCGCATGTCGACGCGTCACGGGGGTTCGGGCGGATCGATCGTCAACCTCTCTTCGGCAGCAGCGGTGCTGGGCGCGCCGGACAATTATGTCGACTATGCCGCCTCCAAGGGTGCCATCGACACGTTCACCATCGGGCTTGCCCGCGAGGTCGCCGCCGAAGGCATCCGCGTCAACGCGGTGCGGCCGGGCATCATCGACACCGACATCCATGCTTCCGGCGGGCAGCCGGACCGGGTGGCGCTGATCCAGGACTCGCTGCCGATGAAAAGAGCCGGCACCGCTGATGAAGTCGCTGGCGCGATTCTCTATCTTCTATCCGACGCCGCATCCTATACGACAGGCGCGATCCTGAATGTCAGCGGCGGCCGCTGAGCGCCAAGCAAAGGGAAACAAACATGGCTTATGACGTCGTTATCATCGGATCGGGACCCGGCGGCTATGTCTGTGCCATCAAGGCGGCACAGCTTGGTTTGAAGGTCGCGGTGGTCGAGAAGAACGCGACCTTCGGCGGCACCTGCCTCAACATCGGCTGCATCCCGTCCAAGGCACTGCTTTACGCCTCCGAAATGTTCGCCGAGGCCGGCCATTCCTTCGATACGCTCGGCGTCGAGATCGCGGCACCCAAGCTCAACCTCAAGAAGATGATGGCGCACAAGGACGCGACGGTGTCGTCCAATGTCAACGGCGTCGCCTTCCTGTTCAAGAAGAACAAGATCGACCCCTTCCGCGGCACCGGCAAGGTGGTGGCGGCGGGCAAGGTCTCGGTCACCTCAGAAGACGGCAAGGTCGAGGAGATCGAAACCAAGAACATCGTCATTGCCACCGGGTCCGATGTCGCCGGCATTCCCGGCGTCAAGGTCGACATCGATGAGAAGGTGATTGTCTCGTCAACCGGCGCGCTGTCGCTGGAGAAGGTGCCCGGTCATCTGGTGGTGGTCGGCGGCGGCGTCATCGGTCTGGAGCTCGGCTCGGTGTGGGCGCGGCTCGGCGCCAAGGTCACCGTGGTCGAGTTCCTCGACACCATTTTGGGCGGCATGGACGGCGAGGTCTCCAAACAGTTCCAGCGCCTGCTCTCCAAGCAGGGTTTTGAGTTCAAGCTCGGCGCCAAGGTCACCGGCGTCGCCAAGGCCAAGAAGGGCGCGACTGTCACCTTCGAGCCGGTCAAGGGCGGCGCGGCCGAGACCATCGATGCCGACGTCGTGTTGATTTCGACCGGCCGTCGCGCTTTCTCCGACGGTCTCGGCTTGAAGGAAGCGGGCGTCGAGGTCGACGAGCGCGGCCGGGTCAAGACCGACGCCCATCTGCGGACCAACGTGCCCGGCATCTACGCCATCGGCGATGTCATCGCCGGACCGATGCTGGCGCACAAGGCCGAGGACGAGGGCGTGGCTGTCGCCGAAACCATTGCCGGCCAGGCCGGCCATGTGAATTACGATGTCATTCCGAGCGTCGTCTACACCAGCCCGGAAATCGCCTCTGTCGGCAAGACCGAGGAAGAGCTGAAGAAAGCCGGCATCGACTACAAGGTCGGCAAATTCCCGTTCAGCGCCAATGGCCGCGCGCGCGCCATGCTGCACACCGACGGCTTCGTCAAGATCCTCGCCGACAAGGCGAGCGATCGCGTGCTCGGCGTCCACATTGTCGGCTTCGGCGCCGGCGAGATGATCCACGAGGCGGCGGTGCTGATGGAGTTCGGCGGCTCGTCGGAAGACCTCGCCCGCACCACCCACGCGCATCCGACGATGTCGGAAGCGGTCAAGGAAGCGGCGCTGGCCACATTCTTCAAGCCGATCCACATCTGAAAGGCCCATTATAAACTCTACTCCGGAGGCCATCTGGCGCGGTTTTCTGCGCTTCCCACAGCGCCGCGCGTCCTTTTGGACGCGCAAAGGACGCTGTGGCACTTCTTTGATTGCGCATGATCCCTTTCCGAAAATCAGGATCGATTTTTGGGGTCATGCGCTGCTCACGGACTTGAATGTCCGCTCCGCTCCGGTTCTCGAAAGCCACGACAGCTGACTCACCGGAGCGAGTTTCTAAAGGGCCTTTCGCCTGGTTGCCCCGAAAACAAAACGGCCCGCCTTTCAGCGGGCCGTTTGTATTTGATGTCGAGCCGATCAGTTGGCCGGTGCAGGCGCGGGTGCCGGAGCTGGCGCCGGTGCCGGGGCAGGAGCCGGGGCTGGTGCAGGCGCCGGAGCGGGTGCCGGAGCTGGGGCCGGCGTAGCGGGCTTCATCGGTTCAGCCGGTGCTGGCGCTGGGGCCGGTGTGCTGGCCGCCGGCGGTTCGGCAGGTGCCGGATGCTCGCCGCTTCTTCCGAAAACATAGTACGCGACAATTGCCAGGATCACGACGACCAGGGCAATCAGCCAGGGGCTACCGCCGCCGCCGCTTGTTGGCCTGTCGTTCGATGGATTTGCCATAAAAGTTCCCTCCGTGGATAAAAATGATCAATCAACAGCCATCAACGCGCAAGCATTGAATGGGTTTCACGCTAGGGAAGGAAAACGCCGAAAACGCGGCGTTGACCCCTTCCGCCGTCGCCGACTCAATTGACGGCGGTGACAGTATAGCCGGCTTTGCGAAAATCCTCGACCAGTCCCTGCGGACCGGGAAGGTGCAGCGCGCCGACCGCCATGAAGGCATTGCCCTTCGCCAGGATCGGCTCGGCATGATCGACCATCACCTTGTTGCGGCTGGTGATCATGGTTTCCTCGAAGGCCGCGTAGCCCGCGGGATCGTTCTGCTCTTCCGGCATGGCGGCGCGAAACAATGGCCAGAACATGCCGGTGTCGCCGCGCTGGTAGAGCAGGATCATGGTCTCGTTGATGTCGTTGACCTTGTCGCCCAGCTTCAGCGTGTCGACCAGGCCCTTCATGTGGAAGGCAAGCGGCAGCGAGGCCATGGCGCGCAACTGGCTCTCGGCGGTTTCCAAACCCTCCACCGGCTTGCCGGCGGCCTTGGCGCCCTCAGCCAGCTTGACGTCGAGCACCGGCGCGCCGCCCGACTGGCGGGCGAGTTCGCAGGCCGGCAGCGCCATCATCGCCGACAGCATCCAGGGCTTCATCTTGGCAACGGTTGCCGGCGGGATGCCGCGCGCATCGAGCGCTGCATTCATGGCCGCCGCCTCGTCCGGCGTCAGCAAGGACGACAGCGTGGTGGAGTCGGTGAACATCATCAGATCCGGCTCCTTCAGCATCGCCGCCATCATCTTCTGCTTGTCGAGCACGTCGGTGGTTTCGATGATGATGGTGCCGGCGGCGTCAAAAGCCTTCTGCGCGACCGGCGGCAGCGTGGTGACGCGCGGGTCGGTCATATGCATGGTGCCGAACAGGTAGGATGGTTTTTCACCGGACTTTTCCAGCTTCCAGAGCAGGCCCTTGCCGTTGAGCGTGGCGGCGGCTTCGGCTTCGATCTTGCTGTAGGTGGCAGGGTCGCTCTTCTGCAGGGCCGACAGCATGTCGGCACCGGTGCAGCTCGGGATTTCCGCATGCGCCTTGCCGGCCGCGAACAGCAGCACGGCGAGGAAGGACAGGAAAAACAGCACGTTGAGCGCGATAAGCAGCTTCAGCGACAGGGAAGCTGCACGGTCGGCGATGGCAATGACGCGTTTCATAGGCGTTTTCTAACGGTGAAAAGCGGCAAAACGGTTAATTGGCACCACGAAATTGAAGGATTTACGCCCTTGGATGGGCCGATTCATAGATTTCGAGCAGCCTTGCGGTGTCGACGCCGGTATAGATCTGCGTCGTCGACAGGCTGGCGTGACCCAAGAGTTCCTGGATGGTGCGCAGATCGCCGCCACGTCCGAGCAGATGCGTGGCGAAGGAGTGGCGCAGCGCGTGCGGCGTCGCGGTGTCGGGCAGGTTGAGGGCCGAGCGCAGTTTTGCCATGTCGCGCTGGATGATGGCCGGGTTGAGTGGGCCGCCGCGGGCGCCGCGAAACAACAGGCCTTTCGGATCGAGATGATAGGGACAGAGCCGGCGGTATTCGGCGATGGCCCTCAGCGCCACCGGCAGCACCGGCACCAGCCGCGTCTTGCCGCCCTTGCCGGTGACGCGCAGCACCGTATCGGCCTCCGATGCCAGGTCGGCGCCGGCGAGGCCAAGCGCTTCCGAAATGCGCAGGCCGGAGCCATAGAGCAGCGTCAGCACGGCGGCGTTGCGGGCGGCGATCCAGGGTTCTTCCGCCAGTTGGCCTTCCACTGACACAACATGTTTGGCATCACTTGCCGTCAGCGGTTTGGGCAGGGATTTGGGCTGGCGCGGCGCGCGAAGTGCTGCGGCACCCGCCGCATTGGCGAGACCGCGCCGTTCAAGGAAGCGCAGTAACGAGCGGATGCCGGCGAGACCCCTGCCAAGCGTGCGCGCACCGGCACCACCGTTGCGGCGCGCGGCCAGAAAGCCGCGCAGATCGGCCGGGCGCAGATTGGCGATATCCGAAATGCCGGGCGAGCCGCCGCAATGGCCGGTGAGGAAATGCAGGAACTGACGCGTGTCGCGCTCATAGGCCTCGACGGTTGCGGGCGACAGCCGGCGCTCGCGCGCGAGCATCTTCAGCCAGCTTTCGCGCGCCGCCTGGAGATCGGGCTTTGCCGGGATGAGGAATTCCTGCATGGCGGCATTTTCTTGTATTCGGGTTAGGAAGCGGTGAAGAGCCCGTCATTGAAATGACAACGAGCAATCATTGAAATGACGCCGGGCTGGGGTTAGAGCAGGGCCAAAGGATATCGAGCCCCATGAGCAAGCCGCAAAACCCCGTCCAGATGGCCGTGATCGGCGCAGCCCATGGCATCAAGGGCGAGCTCAGGGTGAAAACCTTCACCGGCGAGCCGATGGCGCTGGCCGACTATGGGCCGCTTTATGCCAGGGATGGCCGCGCCTTCCAGATAACAGACATCAGGCCCGCCAACACGGTCGTTGTGGTGCGCTTCAAGGGTGTTGCTGACCGCAATGCCGCCGAAGCGCTCGCCGGCACCGAGCTGTTCGTCGACCGGTCGATGCTGCCCGACGATGGCGAGGAAGATGAATTCTACCATGCCGATCTGATCGGACTGGAAATCCGCGACGAGACGGGCACTGCCATCGGCAAGGTGGTGGCGGTGCACAATTTCGGCGGCGGCGATATTCTCGATGTGACGCTTGCCGGCCGCAAGGGCGTGCTGATCCCGTTCACCCAGGCCGCCGTGCCGCAGGTGTCCATCGCCGAGGGTTTCGTCTGCGTCGACCCGGCGGCGGCCGGACTTGTCGAGGACGAGGATGGCGACGCACCGCGCGACGAAGATTTCGACCCGAAGGGCAGGCCGCGCGGACCACGCGACGCCGGGGGCAACCGGTGACGTTCAAGGCTTCGGTGCTGACGCTCTATCCCGAGATGTTTCCGGGTGCGCTCGGTGTGTCGCTGGCGGGCCGCGCGCTTGAGGCCGGCACATGGTCGCTGGAAGCAATCCAGATCCGCGACTTCGCCACCGACAAGCACCGCACCGTCGACGACACGCCGGCCGGCGGCGGCGCCGGCATGGTGATGCGCGCCGATGTGCTGGCCAAGGCGATCGACCACGCTTCGCCTGAAGGCGACGTGCGGCCGCGCTTGCTGATGAGCCCGCGTGGCAACCCGCTGACGCAGGCCCGCGTGCGCGAACTGGCGGCCGGGCCGGGCGCCGTTATCCTTTGCGGACGCTTCGAGGGCGTCGACCAGCGGGTGATCGACGCGCGAGGATTAGAGGAAGTCTCGATCGGCGATTACATCCTCTCGGGTGGCGAGCCGGCGGCGCTGGTGTTGCTCGACGCGGTGGTGCGGCTGCTGCCCGGCGTGATGGGCAATGCCGTGTCCGGTGAGGAAGAGAGCTTCGAGAACGGCCTGCTCGAACATCCGCACTACACTCGTCCGCAGGAATTCGAGGGCCGGGAGATTCCCGAAGTGCTGATCTCGGGCAATCACAAGAAGATCGCGGCATGGCGGCGAGCAGAGTCGGAAGCGCTGACGAGAGAGCGACGGCCGGATCTGCTCGGGGTTCAGCCCTTGCCGAAATAATAAAAAGCCAGAAACAGGCCGACCGCAATGACGAAGCCGCGCACCACGTTCTGCGGCACGCGCTTGGCGATCCACACACCGGCATAGCCGCCCAGCGCTCCGCCCGGGATCATGATGATCGCTTGCGGCCAGGCGACGACGCCGCCCGAGACGAAGACGATGATGGCGACAGCCGCGATGACCACGGCCAGCATGTTCTTCAGCGCATTCAGCCGGTGGTAGTCGCCGGCTTGGGTGAGGCCGAGCGTCGCCAGCATCATTACGCCCATGCCGGCGCCGAAGAAACCGCCATAGATGGCGGTGACGAACTGCGCCAGCGAACCGGCCAACGAGCCGACAGCCACGTCCTGTCCGGGCCTTGGCACCGGTTTCAGCCACGGCCCGGCGGCAAACAGGGCGGTTGCGGCCAGCAACAGCCATGGCACCAGGACGCGGAAGGACGGATTGTCGAGCGCCAGCAGGATGAGCGCGCCTGCCAATGCGCCTATCGCCGAGATCAGGCAGAGCAGTACGGCGCCGCGCCAGAAATGGCGGATGTCCCCCCAATAGGCGAGCGTCGAGGTGATGTAACCTGGAAATTGCGTGACCGAGGAGGTGGCGTTGGCGACGATCGGCGGTACGCCGACCAATGTCATGGCGCCGAAGGTGATGAAGGTGCCGCCGCCGGCGACCGCATTGGCGGCGCCTGACAGGAAGCCTGCCAGGAAAAGCAGGATGGCGTCGAAGACAGACATGGAATGCCGCCGCGGAAAACTGTGCTATGTCAGGCTTAGGGAGCCCTGACCACGCGCGCAACCCGGCACCGGAAGGTTGCGATGATGCCATGCCGGCAAAAAAGACTCCGGCTCGGGCGTGACAAAGCGGTGAAATAGCTGTATGTGCCCGCCCGTACCGGCCAGAAGAATCTGCCCGGACCCGTCAACAATGACGGTGTAGTCGCCCCTGCCCGATGTCTTCTCGACTAACGGCATAACCGAGCGGTCATTGGAACTGCAAGGCGAGCGTAGGGCGCTCTGACTGTCGAAGAACAAGAAGTGGACTATCAGATGGATATCATCCGTCAGCTCGAGGCCGAACAGGCCGCCAAGATCGAAGCCAAGCGCAAGCTTCCCGAATTCCAGCCCGGCGACACCGTGCGCGTCCAGGTCCGCGTGACCGAAGGCACCCGCACCCGCGTCCAGGCCTATGAGGGCGTCGTCATCGCCCGCGCCGGTTCCGGCTTCCAGGAAAATTTCACCGTCCGCAAGATCTCCTACGGCGAAGGCGTCGAGCGCGTGTTCCCGGTCTACTCGCCGATGGTCGAGGGCGTCGAGATCGTGCGTCGCGGCAAGGTGCGTCGCGCCAAGCTCTATTATCTGCGCGATCGTCGCGGCAAGTCGGCCCGCATTTCGGAAAACACCGGCGTGCGCGCCCGCAAGCTAAACGATGAGGAGCGCGATGCGCTGAACGCCGAGAAGGCCCGCATCGAGGCTGAGAAGGTCGCTGCTGTCCAGGCGCTGGCCGCCGAGACGGCCGCCAAGGAAGCCGCCGAGAAGAAGGCCGCCGCCGAGGCCGAAGCAGCTGCCAAGGCTGCTGCCGAAGCAACTCCCGCCGAATAAGATTTCGGAAATTCCATTCAAAAAGGCGGCTTCGGCCGCCTTTTTTCGGTTCACCGGACTGTGAACGCTTTCAGCCCCGGAAACAGAATCCGGGTGTTGACGGCATATTATCTTGTGTACTAAATAATCGTGCACAAGATAATTGGAGATTTGATATGGCACTCTACACGACACAGGCTCACGTCACCGGCGGCCGCGCCGGCCATGGCGAGACCAGCGACGGCCTGCTCAAGGTCGACCTGGCTATGCCCAAGGAACTCGGCGGGCCGGGTGGCGCCACCAATCCCGAGCAGCTTTTCGCCATCGGCTATGCCGCTTGCTTTGAAAGCGCTGTCCGCTTCATCGCGCGCAAACAGAAACTGCCGCTCACGGACGCCGGGGTGACCTCTACCGTCAGCCTGCTCCCCAATGGCGAGGGCTTCAAGCTCGGTGTTGCGCTCGCGGTGGAAACAAAAGGCCTTGATCAGGCAGCTGCCGACGCGCTTGTATCGGCGGCGCATCAGGTTTGCCCCTATTCCAACGCGATCAAGGGCAATATCGACGTGGCGCTTTCGGTAAAGGCGGCATGACGACAAAAGTCGAAACGAAAGCCAAGGATGTCCCGGCGGAGGCCGCCGGGACTTTCCCCATGCCGCGGCTCGATCAGCAGCTGTGCTTCGCGCTTTATTCGGCGAGCGGGCTGATGACCAAGGTTTACCGCCCGCTGCTCGAGCCGCTTGGCCTGACCTATCCGCAATATCTGGTGATGCTGGCGCTGTGGGAGCGCGCGCCGAGCACGATCGGTGCGCTTGGCGAGGCGCTGGGCCTGGATTCCGCGACACTGACGCCGCTGCTCAAGCGGATGGAGGCGGGCGGCCTCGTCAGCCGCCGGCGCGACGCCGCCGATGAGCGCCGGGTGCTGGTCGAGCCGACGGCCAAAGGGCAGGCCCTGCGCGCCCATATCAAGGACGTATCCGCGGGCCTTGCCTGCGCCATGCCGCTCGAAGCTGAAGAGCTGAAGTCGCTGCACCGCACCTTGACCGGGTTCGTCGCGAAGTTGCGTAGCGCTGCGTCAACATCCTGACCCGTTGTTTGACGGTTTCCCCGGTGTCGGGGAGAGGCCTATTTGGCCTTAGCGGGATCACGGAATGAATGCCGGCCGCGACGGTTTCTAAAACCTCGCCGGCTGAAGGCATTGGAATCCGCTTTCGCCTGACGTAGAGCATCGGACCGGCTTGCAAGGCGTCTGCGGACGGCTAAAGTCGGCGCCGGATTTTCCTGTAATCCCATCTGGGCGCTTTCAATTTTCGGGAGTGTATCATGACCAAAACGAAACTGCTGCTGGCCGGCCTGCTTGCGCTTGTCCTGGCGCCCGTCGCCGCCTGGGCGGCCGATGCGCTGCCCGATCTCGGCGGCAAGAAGGTGGTGGTGGTGACGGAGAACGCCTATCCGCCGTTGCAGTTCATCGATGCCAAGTCGGGCAAACAGATCGGCTGGGAATATGATGCGATGAACGAGATCGCCAAGCGGCTGAATTTCAAGGTCGAGTACCAGAACACCTCCTGGGACGCGATGATCCAGGCGGTTTCCGACAACCAGTACAACATCGGCATGACCGGCATCACCATAAAGGACGACCGCAAGCAGAAGGTGGATTTCTCCGACCCCTATATGCGCTCGGAGCAGTTCATGCTGGTGCGCGGCGACGAAAGCCGCTTCACCGACGCCAAGACCTTCGGCGCCTTCAAGGACGGGCTGATCGGCGCGCAGGCCGGTACGACGCCGTTCTACACCGCGGTCTACAGCGTGCTCGACGGCAATGAGCAGAATCCGCGCATCAAGCTGTTCGAGACCTTCGGCGCCACGGTGCAGGCATTGAAGTCGGGTGACGTGGATGTCGTGCTCACCGACGGCACCGCCGGCAAGGGCTATGTCGACGCTTCCGCGGGCAAGCTGAAGCTGATCGGCGGACCGCTCGGTAGCGAGGATTTTGGATTCATCTTCCCGAAGGGGTCGGACCTGGTGAAGCCGGTCAACGCCGCGATCGCGGCGCTGAAGGCGGACGGTACGCTCGATGCGCTGAACAAGAAGTGGTTTCTTGATTACAAGATGGGGCAGTAGTTTCATTGGCGCGCGTGCTTGATGACGATGGTGCGCCGCAAATCGTGCTGACCCTGCGCCAGGGCACCCCTCTCTGTCCTGCCGGACATCTCCCCCTCAAGGGGGGAGATCAGCGGCTTCAGTGGCACCGCCAGTTCTGCGACGTCGGGGATTGGCGAAAGCCGAGACAATATCCAATCTCCCCCTTTGAGGGGGAGATGCCCGGCAGGGCAGAGGGGGGTGGCTTGGCGCTATCCTCCGACAATCCCTGCGCTGCCGTGCTCGCCTGATGGCACCGCCTGCCTCCTCCACCAAACCCGACTTCCCCTGGTGGCTTGCCGTCGCCATCCTTCTCGCATTGGCGGCGGCGCTGTTTATCGCCACCAGCAATCTCTACGCCCAGGTCTTCGCCACCGTCGCCAAGGGCATCTGGACCACCATCTTCGTCACCGTGATCGCCTTCGCGCTGGCGTCCGCTATCGGTCTCGGCATCGCGTTGATGGGCCTGTCGGGTTCCCCCTGGCTGCGGCAGGTCGCCCGTTTCTATGTCGAGATCATTCGCGGCGTGCCGATACTGGTGCTGTTGTTCTGGATCGCTTTTGCCGGCGCGCCGGCCTTCGTCGCCGCCTGGAACGCGCTGACCGCGCCGCTGCAAAGCGCGGGCCTTTTTGGTGAGCTGCTGGTGCGCGACGTGTCGCTTTTGTGGCGCGCCGTCATGGCGCTGACCATCGGCTACTCAGCCTTCATATCCGAGGTCTTTCGCGCCGGCATCCAGTCTGTCGAGAAGGGCCAGATCGAGGCGGCCAAGGCGCTTGGGCTGAGCCGGACGCAACGCTTCCGGCTGGTCGTGTTTCCGCAGGCTATCCGCACCATCCTGCCGCCGCTCGGCAATGATTTCGTCGCCCTAGTCAAGGATTCCTCGCTGGTCTCCGTGCTCGGCGTCGCCGACATTACCCAGATGGGCAAAGTCTATGCCGCCGGCTCGTTTCGCTTCTTCGAGACCTATTCGATAACGGCCTATATCTATCTCATCCTGACCGTCAGCCTGTCGCTGGCGCTCAGGGCGCTGGAACGGCGCCTGCGCCGCCAGCACGAGGAATAGTTTTTGAGCGAAGACAAGGTTACCATCACCGACATATTTCGCTGAGGAGGCCTCATGATCGTCGACAAAGCCAATGCGGCGCTGGATTCCGTCTATACCGCTGGCTCGCCGGAAGCGCTTGAAGAGGCCTATGCCGCATGGGCCGCGACCTATGACAGCGAGACCGCCTCGCTCGGCTATCTCCTGCCGTTCCTGATCACGGCCTGGGTGGCACGCCATGTGCCGGCGGGTGAAGGCCCATTGCTCGATGCCGGCTGCGGCACCGGCCTGTCGGGGCCGTCGCTCAAGGCGCTCGGCTATGGCGACATCGCAGGGCTGGACCTCTCGGACGACATGCTCAAGATCGCCGGCAGCCGGAACGCCTACAGCGAGCTGAAGCAGGCGATGCTGGGCGGGCCGCTCCCGTGGCCGGACGGCCATTTTCGCGCCTTCTTCTCAACCGGCGTGTTCACCATCAGCCATGCGCCGGCGTCAGGCCTGCACGATCTCGTGCGCATCACCAAAAAGGGCGGCCATGCCATCTTCACCGTACGCGACCAGGTGTTTGAAAGCGGCGGCTTCCAGGCCGTGTTCGACGAACTCACGCAGACAAGGAAATGGCGGCTGATCGAACAAAGTCCTTGGTTCCGCTGCTATGCCATCGCAGAGCCGGATGCGCTGGTGAAGACTTTTGTGTTTGAGGTGATTTGAGCGGCGCGTTCCCGACATTGGCGCCCTTCCTCCCCCGGTGTGGAAGTGAAGGCGAGATCCACGTTCTGCCAAAACACGCGGCAATTGCCGAAAAGCCAAAACATTGGTATGAGCCACGCCATGGAAGAGCTTTTTGGCGATCCGGCTTACAAGGGGTTCGTGCTGCAGGACAGAAAACGCCTGCCGTCGCGCTTTTCCGCGCGCGTCAGCGGTGCTTTGACCAGCCGACTTAGCTAGGCCGACCTGTCCAGGTCGTTGCGCCGGACCGAGCCTACCGGCGTCTGCTCTTTCCCATTCTCATATCGACGGATTTACGCACATGAGCGCACCGCGCACCCTCTACGACAAGATATTCGACGACCATATCGTCGACCGCCAGGACGATGGCACCTGCCTGCTCTACATCGACCGCCACCTGGTCCATGAAGTGACCAGCCCGCAGGCCTTTGAAGGCCTGCGCATGAGCGGCCGAAAAGTCCGGCATCCTGAAAAGACGCTGGCCGTGGTCGATCACAATGTCTCGACCTCGCCCGAGCGCAAGTTCGGCATCAAGAACGAGGAAAGCCGCATCCAGGTCGAGGCGCTGGCCAAGAACGCCAAGGATTTCGGCGTCGAATATTATTCCGAGAACGATATCCGCCAGGGCATCGTCCACATCATCGGCCCGGAGCAGGGCTTTACCTTGCCCGGCATGACCATCGTCTGCGGCGACAGCCACACCTCCACGCACGGTGCTTTTGGAGCATTGGCGCATGGTATCGGCACTTCGGAAGTCGAGCATGTGCTGGCCACGCAGACGCTGATCCAGCGCAAGGCCAAGAACATGCTGGTGCGTGTCGACGGCCAGTTGCCGGAAGGTGTCACCGCCAAGGACATCATCCTGGCCATCATCGGTGAGATCGGCACCGCCGGTGGCACCGGCTATGTCATCGAATATGCCGGCGAGGCGATCCGCGCGCTGTCGATGGAAGGCCGCATGACGATCTGCAACATGTCGATCGAGGGTGGCGCGCGCGCCGGCCTGATCGCCGCCGACGAGACCACCTTCGCCTATGTCAAGGACAAGCCGCGCGCGCCGAAGGGCGCTGCCTGGGATGCGGCGCTCGAATACTGGAAGACGCTGCAGTCCGACGAGGGCGCGCATTTCGACAAGGTGATCGTGCTCGACGCGGCCAAGCTGCCGCCGATCGTCTCCTGGGGCTCCTCGCCCGAGGACGTCGTTTCGGTGCAGGGTGTCGTGCCCAATCCGGAAGAGATCACAGATGAAAACAAGCGCACCTCAAAGATCCGCGCGCTCGACTATATGGGCCTGACGCCGGGAACCAAGATAACCGACATCTCGCTCGACCGCGTCTTCATCGGCTCCTGCACCAATGGCCGCATCGAGGATCTGCGCGCCGTGGCCAAGGTGGTCGAAGGCAAGACGGTGAGTGCGCATGTCGATGCGATGATCGTGCCGGGCTCCGGCCTGGTCAAGGAACAGGCGGAGGCCGAGGGTCTCGACAAGATCTTCATTGCCGCCGGTTTCGATTGGCGTGAGCCGGGCTGTTCGATGTGCCTGGCCATGAACGACGACCGGCTGAAGCCGCATGAACGCTGCGCCTCGACTTCGAACCGCAATTTCGAGGGCCGGCAAGGCTTCAAGGGCCGCACCCATCTGGTGTCGCCGGCGATGGCGGCGGCGGCGGCGATCGCCGGCCACTTCGTCGACATCCGCGACTGGAAATAGCTTCCGGTCCACACGTTTGATGGTTGCCAGACCCCGGATCGCATTGCGGTTCCGGGGTCTTTTTCATTCGCGCGTTCTCACATATTCGCTTGCGCTTAACCCCTTGTTTGGGCTTGAGCGCTAAGCTCTTCCCCGACGTCAGTGAGGGGGAAGTCACCGTCCTTTGGACACAGGTCTGTTCATAGCACTGCTCAATCCAACGATCGCGCTGGCACTCGGCGCGGCCTTCCTCGTGCTATGGACCTATCAGCGCCACCGCCCCTATCTCGCCGTGCTGGCGCTCAGCTACGGCATTTCGGCACCCGGCTTTCTGTTCCAGTATTTCACCTTGCCGGTCGGCATGGCGCTGACCAAGCTGGTGTCCAACATCTGCTTCACCATCGCCGGCTGCAGCCTGTCCGCCGCCATTGTCGCTCGCTACGGCCGCAAGGTGCCCTATGTGGCGATCGCCATACTGGGTGGTGGCGGGTTGGCGTCGCTGTGCTGGTTCCTGTTCGTCGCGCCGGATCTCACCTGGCGTATCCTGGCGATGAATTTCGCCTTCGGAGGCATCAGCCTTCTTGTCGCCGCCGAATTGCGGCCGGTGCGCAACAACGGCCCGACCGAGAAAATCCTGTTCGTGCTGTCGCTGCTGTCGGGCGTGAACTTCTTCGTGCGCACCCTTGTCGTCGTTATCGCGCATGGGCCGTTCACCAGCTATGACGGGTTCTACGGTTCGTCCTACTGGACGACAGCACTGCTGTCGCATGCGCTGCTTTCGCTGCTGATCGCGCTTTGCCTGTTCAGCGCCGCGGCGCTCGATGTGATGAAGGCGCTGAAGGCCGAGACGCACACGGATCCGCTTTCGGGTCTTCTCAACCGCCGTGGTTTCGAGGAGCGCGCGGCCCTGCTCCTGCAACACTGTGCGGCGGCCAAGTTCCCGGTGGCGCTGGTGCTGGCCGACCTCGATCATTTCAAGGCGCTCAACGATGTGCACGGGCACGCCGCCGGCGATCGCGTGATCGCCGACTTCGCCGCCAAGCTTCGGTCTGCGACCGGTGCGCGGGGTGCTGCAGGGCGCATCGGCGGCGAGGAGTTCGCGGTGCTCCTGCCGTTGAGCGATCTCGGAGCAGCGCGATTGTTCGCAGAGGCGGTGCGCACGCTCTATTCGGCCGGCCGCGTCGACGGGCTTCCCGCCGGCACAAGGGTCACCGCCAGCTTTGGCGTGGCGGCCCGCAGCGGCGACGAAGCGCTGGAGCCCTTGATGCGCCGTGCCGACGAGGCGCTCTACAAGGCCAAGAAGAACGGCCGCGACAGCGTGCGCCTCTCCTACGAACGGCCAGAAGCGAGTTTGGTCCCGGAGATTCCAAAGACCGGCTGATCCGTCTCCCAAGCCAGCGTTAACGTCTTTTTCGCCCGTCGGTGTTTAGGTGAGCCACCGGGTGCGAAAGAGAGATGAGCGGCGCCAACTTCATCCTGTTGATCAACCTGTCGGTTGCTGGCCTGCTGGCGGCATCCTTCATGGCGGTCGCGTTCCATGATGTCGGCCGCGCCCCGGCGCGCTGGTTCGCCTTCGGTTATTTCCTGGGCATGGCGTATTCAGCGATCGAATTCAGCATTCCCGCCTTCACCGATGCCCGGATCCCGGTGGTCACTGCCTTCGCGGTCTTCCTTGGCGCCACCATGGCCTTCAACGCCGGACTGGCCCGCAAATACGGCGTCGCGCCGCCATGGCCGCCGATGCTGTTCTTCCTGGTCGCAGCCACCATCGCCGTCTATTTCGTGCAGGACCTGCCGCGCCAGTCGCTGACCCGCATAATGGCCTACCAGCTTCCCTATGCCGTCATGCAATTCGTCGGCCTGGCCATCGTCTGGTCGTCGAGGCAAAGGCGTGGCCGGCTCGATCGCATCCTGATGGCCGTGCTGGCCGCCAGCGCTGTGCAATTCGCCTCAAAACCGTTCATTGCGCATGCGCTTGGCGGTTGGGGTGCCAATCCGCAGGCCTATCTGCAAAGCAGCTACGCGCTGGTCTCGCAATCGCTCGGCACTGTCTTTGCGCTGGCGCTCGCGCTGCTGATGCTCGCCATCCTGGTTCGTGAGGTGCTTGCCGAAGTGACGTCGAAGTCGGAGACGGACACGCTCTCGGGACTGCTCAATCGCGGTGCTTTCACGCGGCAGGCCGAGCTTGCATTGCTTGGCGCCATGCGGCAAGGCGTGCCGGTCGCGCTGGTCATCGCCGATCTCGATCATTTCAAGCGCATCAACGACAGTTTCGGCCATGCCTCCGGCGACCGCGTGATCGAGACCTTTGCCGGGTTCCTGCGCGAGGCGGCCGCCGGGCACCATGTCGCCGGCCGCATTGGTGGCGAGGAATTCGCCATTATCCTGCCGCGAACCAACCTGGCGGCAGCCCGGCTGTTCGCCGAAGGCACGCGCGGCGCATTCGGCGCCCTGCCCATCGACGGACTGCCGGCGGATATCAGCTGCACGGCGAGCTTCGGCGTCGCCGAACTTCATCCCGGTGAAACCATTGCCGATCTCATGCGGCGCGCGGACGAGGCGCTTTATCTGGCGAAGAATGCCGGGCGCGACTGCGTGCGCGCCTCAGCCGGGCCGGAAGGCGAGTGGCCGTCCAACGCGATCGCCATTAACTTCAGCGGCAGGGGCTGAGTTCGGGCATCTCGCCGTCGGAAAGCCCGTACATGTAGCTGCGGCCCTTCACGAACACCGGTGGCCGGTAGCAATCGCTGTAGCCTGATATCTCGTCGGCTTCGTTCTCGTAGATCACCTTGGGCTGGCCGGCACTGGTGTAGTCGGACAGTTGCTTGGCCAGCTTGCCTTCGCCGACGATGATGCGCTTGTAGCCGGCGGCGCTGTCGATGACGAGATTGCCGAAGGAATCGGCGTAGACGCGATCCTGATGACGGGCACCGGCGAGTGCGGGTGCCGCCATGCCGGCGATCGCAGCCGCCAGGATGAGCGCCGAAAGGCGCGATCTGCCAGAATTCGAACGCATGGCGTCCTCCATGAAAGTCACCGCGAATCAGAAATTAACCTTTTATTAACCTTTGTTAAGGGGCTGACGCGATGCGCGGCGACGTCTCGTCAAACATGGTTAATTTCCGACTGGAGGGAAAACCCGATCGCCATCATTCGGCCATGCTTGCCCGCTCCATCGCAGCCGGCGCCGAGTGGATCCAAAGGTGACGTCGGAGCAACCTTGATCTTGGCGCGGTATCGCGGCTAGTTTGCCGCCACGGGAGGACAGCACATGGCGTTAGGCCGGACGGTTTGGGTGTCCGTTTTCCCGTTGATGATTGTCGTTGCTGCCTGTGTGCCGCAAGATGGCGCGCCGAAGGCGGCCAATACCGTCCCGCATGCACCCGCCCAGCAGTCCGGCGCGACCGTGACGGCACCGCCATCCGCGCCTCCAGCACCAGCAACCAAGATCACCACCGATCTCACCGCGCCGCGCTCCACCGTGGGTACAGCAACCTATGGATGCGGCAATGGCAGCGCGATCACCATTCAGAATCTCGGCTCGTCGTTGCGTGTGATCGAGCCGAATGGCGCGACCGAGGAGTTTGTGGCGTCTCCCGCCAACCAGTCCAGCCGCTACCAGGAGACCGCTACGCATAACGCAATCGTGATCGACGGGCGTGAGGCGCTGGTGATGAAGAGGGGCTCGACGCCGCAGACCTGCAAGCGATAGTGCGAATCTCAACGCAGCCGGGCTCTGCACCAGACATGCTGCACTGCAGCGATATCGAGCCGGCTTCGGCCCATCGGCCCCTAATCGATTGAAGCCGGAGCCTGCCTTTTGTCAGACTAAATGACGTTTCCAAAACGATTTTCCGGCTTTGACGCGGTGCAAAAAGAGCATTAGAAACCGGCTGTCCGAAGTCATACATGAAGGCGGCAAATGCCGCTTCCCCATAGCGGCTCCGAACATCGAACTGGGGGAGCCATGAGCAAATCACCAGCCACCCGCGAATTCGCCAGACGTGAACGGCCGCTCTCGCCGCATCTGTCGATCTACCGGCCGCCGATCACCATGACGATGTCGATCATCCATCGCATCACCGGCGGAGCGCTCTATTTCGGCACGCTGCTGGTCGCCGTCTGGCTGATGGCAGCGGCAAGCTCGCAGGCGACCTTCGACTGGGTCAACTGGGCTTTCGGCACCTGGCTCGGCCGGCTCATCCTGTTCGGTTACACCTGGGCGCTGATGCATCACATGCTGGGCGGGGTGCGCCATCTGGTCTGGGATACGGGCGCGGGGCTGGAGAAGCACACGGCTTCGAAGATCGCCTGGGCGACGCTGGCGGGCTCGATCCTGCTCACGCTGCTGATCTGGGTTGCCGGCTATATGGCGCGGGGAGCCTGATCATGAGCACTGGAAAGAGCGACATGCGTACGCCTCTGGCCAAGGTCCGCGGCCTGGGTTCGGCCCGCGAAGGCACCGGGCATTTCTGGCGCCAGCGCCTCACCGCTATCGCCAACATCCCACTGACGCTGTTCTTCGTCGGGTTCCTGATCGCGCTCAACGGCGCCGGCTATGCGGAGGTGCGGGCAGCACTCGCCAATCCGTTCGTGGCGCTGGTGATGGCCCTGGTGCTCATCTCCGGGCTTATCCATATGCGGCTCGGAATGCAGGTCATCATCGAGGATTACATCCATGGCGAAGGCATGAAGCTGGCGCTGATCGCCCTCAACACATTTTTCACCATAGCGGTTGGCGTTGCCTCGATCTTCGCCCTGCTCAAACTTGCATTCGGAGGCTGATTTGGCCAAGGACGCGAAATCAGCCAACACGGCAGGCTACTCGTTTGTCGACCACAAATTCGACGTGGTCGTCGTCGGCGCCGGTGGTGCCGGCCTGCGCGCCACGCTCGGCATGGCCGAGCAGGGCCTGCGCACCGCCTGCATCACCAAGGTGTTCCCGACCCGCTCGCATACCGTGGCCGCGCAAGGCGGCATCGCCGCGTCGCTGTCCAATATGGGCCCGGATTCGTGGCAGTGGCACATGTACGACACCGTCAAGGGATCGGATTGGCTGGGCGATGTCGACGCCATGGAATATCTGGTGCGCGAAGCGCCGGCCGCCGTCTATGAGCTCGAGCATTACGGCGTGCCGTTCTCGCGCACCGAAGAGGGCAAGATCTACCAGCGGCCGTTCGGCGGCCACATGATGAATTACGGCGAAGGCCCGCCGGTGCAGCGCACCTGTGCCGCCGCCGACCGCACCGGCCACGCCATCCTTCATACGCTCTACGGCCAGTCGCTGAAGAACAACGCGCAGTTCTTCATCGAGTATTTCGCGCTCGACCTGATCATGGAGCCGGACGGCACCTGCACCGGCGTCGTCGCCTGGAATCTCGATGACGGCACCATCCACCGCTTCTCGGCCAAGATGGTGGTGCTGGCGACCGGCGGCTATGGCCGCGCCTATTTCTCGGCGACATCCGCGCACACCTGCACCGGCGACGGTGGCGGCATGGCCGCCAGAGCCGGTTTCCCGCTCCAGGACATGGAATTCGTGCAGTTCCACCCGACCGGCATCTATGGCGCCGGCTGCCTGATCACCGAGGGCGCGCGCGGCGAGGGCGGCTATCTCGTCAATTCCGAGGGCGAGCGCTTCATGGAGCGCTATGCGCCGTCGGCCAAGGACCTTGCCTCGCGCGACGTCGTGTCGCGCTGCATGACGCTGGAGATCCGCGAAGGCCGCGGCGTCGGCAAGAAGAAGGACCACATCTTCCTGCATCTCGACCATCTTGACCCAGCGGTCTTGCACGAAAGGCTCCCGGGCATTTCGGAATCAGCAAAAATCTTCGCCGGCGTCGACCTGACCAAGGAGCCGATCCCGGTGCTGCCGACGGTGCACTACAATATGGGCGGCGTGCCGACCAATTACTGGGGTGAAGTGCTGAGCCCGACGTCGGAGAACCCGGACAAGGTATCGCCCGGGCTGATGGCGGTCGGCGAGGCCGGCTGCGCCTCGGTGCACGGCGCCAACCGGCTGGGCTCGAACTCACTGATCGATCTGGTCGTGTTCGGCCGCGCCGCGGCGATCCGCGCCGGCCAGGTCATCGACCGCAAGTCGGCCATCCCGTCGCCCAACGAGCCCTCGGTCGAAAAGATCATGGATCGTTTCGACGGACTGCGCCACGCCAATGGCTCGACGCCGACCGCGGTGCTGCGCGAGAAGATGCAGAAGGCGATGCAGGAAGACGCGGCCGTGTTCCGCACCCAGGAATCGTTGGAAAACGGCTGCAAGCGCATTTCGGAAATCTGGAGCGAGCTCAAGGACATCAAGGTTTCCGACCGCTCGATGATCTGGAATTCCGACCTGGTCGAAACGCTGGAGCTGGAAAACCTGATGGCCAACGCCATCACCACCGTCTACAGCGCCGAGGCCCGCAAGGAGAGCCGTGGCGCGCATGCGCGCGAAGATTTTGCGTCGCGCGACGACAAGGTCTGGCGCAAGCATACGCTGGCTAAGCTGAGCGAGGACGGCAAGGTAACACTGAGCTACCGGCCGGTGCACACCGAGCCGCTGCTGGCGGAAAAAGACGGGGGCATCAGCCTCGCCAAGATCGCGCCCAAGGCCAGGGTGTATTGATGACGGCGCTGGCGGCCTCGGGATATTCCGGCACGCCGCTTCCGGCCAAGCTTGGCCTGAAGGCCGGCATGGTAGCGGCGTTCATTGCGCTGCCTGATGATCTCAGTGATCTCGCGGAAGCTGTCGACTTTGCTCAAGTCGATCGGTTGGGCGACTGGTCCGATATTTCGGGGACGACGCTCAAATACGATGCCGTCCATGCTTTCGCGATGCAGCGTGCTGAGATCGAGGATCGCCTCGGCGATGTCCAGTCGGCGATCAAGCGCGACGGCATGGTCTGGGTGTCGTGGCCGAAAAAGGCATCGAAAGTGCCGACAGATGTCACCGAGGGCGTTGTCCGCACTGAAGCGCTGAAGCTCGACCTTGTCGACGTCAAGGTCGCCGCCGTCAATGAAATCTGGTCCGGGCTGAAGCTCGTCATCCGAAAGGACCTGAGGTAATGGTCGAACTGACGCTTCCCAAGAACTCGAAGATCCAGCAAGGCAAGACCTGGCCGAAGCCGGAAGGCGCCACCAATCTGCGGGAATACCGCATCTACCGCTGGTCGCCGGACGATGACGAGAACCCGCGCATCGACACCTATTTCGTCGACATGGACGATTGCGGGCCGATGGTGCTCGACGCGCTGCTGTGGATCAAGAACAAGATCGACGCGACGCTGACCTTGCGCCGCTCCTGCCGCGAAGGCATTTGCGGCTCCTGCGCCATGAACATCGACGGCTCCAACACGCTGGCCTGCACCAAGGGCTGCGACGACATTTCCGGCGCGGTGAAAGTCTATCCGCTGCCGCATATGCAGGTGGTCAAGGACCTGGTGCCCGACCTCACCAATTTCTACGCCCAGCACGCCTCGATCCAGCCATGGCTGAAGACGGTGTCGCCGGAGCCGGCCAAGGAATGGCTGCAGAGCCACGAGGACCGCGAGAAGCTCGACGGGCTCTACGAGTGCATCCTGTGCGCCTGCTGCTCGACCTCTTGCCCGAGCTACTGGTGGAACGGCGACCGCTATCTCGGCCCGGCAACCCTCTTGCAGGCCTATCGCTGGCTGATCGACAGCCGCGACGAGGCCAAGGGCGAGCGGCTCGACAATCTCGAAGACCCGTTCCGGCTCTACCGCTGCCACACCATCATGAACTGTGCGCAGACCTGTCCCAAAGGCCTCAACCCGGCCAAGGCGATCGCGGAAATCAAGAAGATGATGGTGGAGAGACGGGTTTAGGCCTTTCGTGGGGCCGTTACCCGCTGATTTTTCGCCGGACGCCGTCGCGGCACTTCGGGAACGACTCGATCTGGTGCGAACACAGGGTGTAAAAATCCTGTTCGCGATCGAAGCGGCAGTCGCGCATGGGGGTTTCCGTCGCCCGACAGCGATTATGACTGCCGCTTTGTCTATATCAGGCCGGTGTCGGATCACCTCGTCCTGCAGCGGCCGCGCGACGTGATCGAGTTCCCGATCGAAGGTGAGATCGATGCCGGCGGCTGGGATCTGCGCAAGGCCTGGCTGCTGGCGCTCGGCGGCAATGCGGTCATCGTCGAATGGGCAAAATCGCCCATCGTCTATGAGCAAGTCGCGGGATTTCGCCCGCGCCTTCTCGACCTGCTGGCCGAGATCGTCGATCCGGCAAAGGTCTCGCACCACTATCTCGGCCTGGCGCGTTCACATGTCGCCAAGATCGGCAGTTTTTCCGGTGAGGTGAGGCTGAAGAAGCTGTTTTATCTGATCCGCCCGCTGGTCGCGCTGGACTGGATGGAACAGCGCGCATTTGCCAGCCTGCCGCCGATGAACCTTGGCGAATGCCTCGACCAGACGGACGTGCCGGCGCCTGCAGCAGAGGAAATCCGCCGCCTGATCGAGCGGAAAAGCCAGACGCGGGAGATGGGATCCGGTCTCATCCCGAGCGCAATCGCGCGCTATCCTGAGGCCCGCTATGGGCACCACGAAATGAACCTTGCCGTCACCGTCAGGGATGACGCCCGGCAGGCGCGCAAACATGCCCTTGCAACCGCGTTCTACCGCCGGGAAGCTGAACGGCTTTCATGAGCGAAGATCTTCTCTTGCCAGAGCGGATCGCCGTTTCCATGAAGCGGTGAAACGCTCCAGTTGGGCCGCCGGCCACGCCCAGTCATTTTCCAACCGTGTGACTATATTAGCGATAGCGCAAGTAGACGATTGCCGGATTTACGAAGCGACCAGTATTGTCTTAGTATAGTCTTAAGTGATCTTCGCTATTCACTTTCGTAATCGTCGTTCGAGTGCGAAGTGATGCGCGGCTTCATCGGGAATGGGTATTCAGTATCCGGGCTATTGATCAGCGCCACAACAGTGGGATCGCTCACCTGGCTTTTGTCGCTGATCTATCTTCAGGAAAAGGGGCTGCTTGCGGCTCTCGGCCTGGGGGTTTTGATCGCGCTTCTCTTGCTTGAGGGCTTCCAAGACAAGAAGGCGGGTCAGCAAAAAGGCGGGTGGTTCAGGCTCTATTTCTCGCTCTTCCCCTGCCTTTTATTCCTTGTCTATGTCTATCTCGAAAGTGTCTTCGGCTATTTTGACTGGGGTGCGATGCGCATGCATGCCGACGCTGGGATGGTTACGCCCGGTGTCGTCTTTGGATATCTGCTGCACACCGGCAGTACGATACTGGTCATTGTGGTCGTTCTTTTCGGCCTTGGCGCCCTGAAGGCGCGCGGCACGTTGACCAGAGGATTGGATGTCGCCCTGATGGCGTTCTTCCTGGTGGCAAACCCGATGCTGACGCGCCCGATCTCGGCGGCGATCCATCCCAACCCGCTGCATGATTTCCTGTCCACGCAGTTCGTCGATATCACTCCGTTGACAGAGCCGGAGGCTGGAACCATGTCCGTGACCGACACGCCAAAGAACCTTGTCCACGTCTTCATCGAGAGCGCCGAGCGCACTTACATGGACAGGGCCGAGTTTGGCGACGTCATGGATCCGCTGCTCGAATTCTACAGGCGTGGCGTTTCGGCGACCAACATGGTGCAGCTTGCCTACACCAACAATTCCATCTCAGGGATGGTCGCCGCGAACTGTGGAACGCCGCTGCTGATAACGTTCTTCACAACGCGCCAGTATCTGGAGGAGAATTCGCAATTCCTGCCAGGCCTGACCTGCCTGGGCGATGTCTTGAAGGCGCGGGGTTATCAGCAGAACTTCGTTACCGGTTGGCCGCTCAGCTTCACCGGCCAGGGGACATTCTATTCCACCCATGGCTACTCATCGCTTTTCGGAGGGCCAGAAGTGGTGACCGCCGTCAATGGGCGCGGCAACTCTTTTGGTGCCGACGACGCCGAGGTCCTGGATCTGAGTCTGGACATTTTGCGGCGCGCGCAGCGCGACGGCAAACCGTTCTCGTTGACGATCGCCGTCAGCGGCGGGCATGCGATGGATGGCTATCTCTCGGACAAATGCATCGGCAAGACAGGGCTTTCGCCGCAAGCTCCCAATATTCTCCACGCCGTGAAATGCACCAACATGCTCATTGCCGACTTCGTCCACAAAGCCGAGGCTGAGGGTCTGATGGCAAACACCGTTCTGGCGTTGCAAAGCGATCATCTCAGTGCGCCGAGCACGGTGACGGATCGCCTGAACAGACATGAACGACGCAACTTTTTCTCGCTGTCGGGGGATGGCATTCCGTCCAAAATGCATACCGGACTTGCGGGCACGATTGACATATTTCCCACCATCCTCGACGCGCTGGATGTGCCGCTCCCCAATAACCAGGCTGCCTTTGGCGTCTCGCTGCTCGGGGATCGACCGACTCTGGCCCAGCAACTTGGACAGGTCAGGTTCGACGACGCGATTCATGCGGAGGATGTGCTCGTCAGGACATTCTGGCAGCCGAAGCCGGCGCGGAAGGCCGGGGCGCCTGGGACTAACGCGCTCTAGCAGACTGTTCCATCCCGGTTGAATCGGGATGGGGGCTTCGGCTATGAGAGAGCCATGAGCGAAGACCTCCCCATTCTTTCCCCTATCGAAGCGCGTGTGCTCGGCTGCCTGATCGAGAAGAAGGAGCTGACGCCGGACGTCTATCCGCTGACGCTGAATGCAGCACTTGCCGCCGCCAACCAGAAGACGGCGCGCGAGCCTGTCATGGCGCTGGAGCAGACAGAAGTGCACCGGGGGCTGAAGCTGCTAGAGCAGAAGGGGCTGGTGCGGCAGATGTTCGGCTCACGCGTCGAGCGCTATGAACACCAGATGGCGCAGCGCTTCTCGCTGACCACGCCGCAGACCGCCTTGCTCGGCCTGCTCCTGTTGCGCGGACCGCAGACGGCGCATGAGCTCCTGGCGCGCGCCGAGCGCATGGCGCGGTTTGCGTCGATCGACGACCTGCGCGCTGAACTCGACATGCTGATCGGCCGCCGGCCGCCGCTGATCCAGGAAATCCCGCGCGGGCCTGGCCAGCGCGAGGACCGCTACGTGCATCTCCTCGCCGGCCCGGTGGATGTCGCGGCGCTATCGGCGCAGCGCAGTGCGCCGGCCCTGCCTCATTCAGACCTGGAAGCAAGGTTCGAGGCTCTGGAGCAGGAAGTCGCCGCACTTCGCTCCCGGCTTGACGCGCTGGGCGCCTAGTTCTCTTTCCATGATACCCGGCGCGACCAAGCGCGCCGGATTTCCACAGGAAATGCGGCGGTCTCAGCCGAGCTTGACGTCGAGCGATACCTTGATGGCGCCTAGCGCCTTCGAGACCGGGCATTCAGCCTTGGCCTTCTCGGCCAATTCCTTGAACTTCGCCGCATCGATGCCGGGCACCTTGCCGACCAGCGTGATCGCGCTGCCGGTGATGCCGGTGCCGGGAACCAGCGTCACCACGGCCTTGGCGTCGAGTTCGGTCGCGGGCGTGCCATTCTCGGCCAGGAAATGCGACAGCTGCATGGCGTAGCAGCCGGCGTGGGCGGCGGCGATCAGCTCTTCGGGATTGGTGCCGGATTTGCCGCTTTCATCCTGGAAGCGCGCCTTGAACGAATAGGGAGCGGCCTTCAGAGCGCCGCTCTGGGTGTCGAGCGTGCCCTTGCCTTCCGTAAGATTGCCTTTCCAGACGGCGGTTGCGGTGCGGTCCATGAAGTCCTCCTTGGTTGTGGGTAAGCGTGGCGTCAGGTCAACTATAGCGCGGGCGTGTGCGAAGACCACTGCGCTGTTTGGACCACGGCACGATGACGGCTCATTCGTTCCGGAAGAACGTTTGGGCGTTCCAGAAAAATAATCGGGCTTTCCGGAAAAATGTTCGGGCAAAAATGTCGACTTCCATCCGGCCCGGCCGTCCTGCGGGCGGCCATGGGATTTGTGGCTGGATGGAGGTTCATATGGACAATCTGTTTTTCGCGCTGTGGAAAAGCCCGGGCCGAGGGCCTGAGCGACGGCAAGACTTCTGGCTGGACCCGCCGCCGCTCGGCTTCGGCAGGCTGTTGGCGGCGGCTGCCATCATCGGCTTGGCGGCATGCCTTCTCGACCATGCGGCGGTGGTCGCGGGCCAGGCTGACACGCTCGTCACCGCATCCTATGGTTTGTCACAGCAAGGGAGCTGGAAATGAAATATATGTGCCTGGTCTATGGGGAGGAAAAAGACCTTTACGCGCTCACCGCCGAGAGGGGGGCCAAGCTCGACGCCGATTCGCTGGCCTATGACAGGGTGTTGGATCAGCAGGGCAAGCTGATCGTCGCCGAGGCGCTGCAGTCGGTGAAGACAGCCAAGACCGTGCGCCGGCGCCAGGGCAAGCGGCTGATCATCGATGGTCCCTTCGCCGAAACCAAGGAGCAGCTGCTCGGCTTCATTATGGTCGAGGCCGAAACTCTCGACGAAGCGCTGGACATCGCCGCCGGCATTCCGCTGGCCGAAATCGGCACCATCGAGGTTCGGGCGATCTACGACATACCAGGGTCATAGGCGGGCCGGGGTCATGAAGACCGCGTCATGATCGGCCAGGGGTGACGGGTCCCGGGACGCTCGGATTGCACGAGCGGCCCGGGTTTTGTTCACCAGGCGCAACTCTTGCGTGTTGAAGCAACGCAAGTGTTCTTCTATCGTCAGGCGGATTTCCCGGGGGATTCTCGACATGCCTTTCCTGATTGCGATCCTTGGCGTGCTGGGAGCGGCAGGTTTCTGGTGGTACCGGATGAAGGCCATGAACGAGGCCGCGCGGGACGTTGCCGACGTCATAGGCCGGGTCCAGGGCTCCGTGCGCCGCAAGAAGCTGCGCAACCAGGCGGCCCTGTCGCCGCTGACGGCGATCGACGATCCGGTGGTGGCCGCCGCGACGCTGATTACATCGATCGTCTCCGAGAATGGGCCTGTCCTGCCGCAGCGCGAGGCCGTCATCCGCGCTGTCATTTCCGAGATCGCCGACAAGAAGAAGACCGACGAGGCGGTGATCTACGCCAAATGGGCGGCGGCGCAGGTCGACGACACCACCGTCGTCATCGACAAGCTGGCGCCGTTCCTGCGCCAGCGTCTCGATGTGGCCGAGCGAAACGATCTGCTGCAGATGGTCAACCGCGCTGCCCAGGGCGGCGAGAAGCGCCTTGAGATCGCCGATCAGCGCATGCTGCGGCTGCGGCAGAAGCTCGGTTTTGAGGTCAACTGAAATCGCCTGGGCGCCTAGATCGCCTCACCCTTCAATAGACGCGGCGTACCAGCGGACAGCCCCGATGCCTGGCGGATGAAAAATTCCTTCAGGCGCGGCATCCGTTCGACCAGGCCCAGGCCGATGTCGCGGACAGCGCGCAGCGGGGTGATGTCGTTGGAAAACAGCCGGTTCAAGACATCCGTGGTGATGCCCATCTGCACCGTGTCGAAACGGCGCCATTGCTGGTAGCGCTCGAGCACGTCGAGCGCGCCGATGTCCTGGCCGAGCCGGTCCGCCTCGACAATCACCTCGGCAAGCGCCGCGACATCCTTGAAGCCGAGATTGAGGCCCTGGCCGGCGATCGGGTGGATACCGTGCGCGGCGTCGCCGGCGAGCGCGATCCGCTGTGCGACGAAGGCGCGCGCGATGGTCAGGCCAAGCGGCCAGGCACGCGGCTTGTCGGCAACATGAATTTCGCCGAGCTTCAGGCTGAAACGCTGCTCGAGTTCCTGCTCGAAGGCGAGATCGTCGCCTTCCACGAGCGCCTTGGCATCTTCCGCGCGTTCGACCCAGACGATCGACGAGCGGTTGGTGCCGTCCGCGTCCGGTTTGAGCGGCAGCGTGGCAAAGGGGCCGGCCGGCAAAAAATGCTCTTCGGCGCGGCCATTGTGCGGGCGTTCATGCGCCACGGTGCAGACGATGCCGGATTGGCCATAGTCCCACTTCACCGTCTTGATGCCAGCCATGTCGCGCAGCTTCGAATTGACGCCGTCGGCGGCGACCAGCAGCCGCGCCGTCAGCATGTCACCGTCGGCCAGATGCACCGATATGCCGGCGCCATTGGTCTCAAAACCTTGCACCGCGACACCTTCGATGATGTCGATGCCGAGCTTTTCGGCCCTGGCGCGCAAAGCGCCGTTCAACGCCCTGTTGGCGACCATATGCGCGAAGGGCTCGCCCGGTGCCACTTCGCCGCCGAAAGTCAGGAAGACCGGGCGCACCGGATCGGCGCTGCGCGAATCGGTGATGATCATCTCGGTGATCGCCTGCGCCTGCGGCGCGATCTCGGCCCAGACGCCGAGCTGGTCGAGCATGCGGCAGGCGGCGGCGGCAATGGCAGAGGCACGGCCATCCCTTTGCCAGGCGCCGGCGGGCGCGGCATCGACCAGCGCCACGGCAAGGCCCGGCCGCGCCTGCTTCAGCGAGACGGCGGTGGCCAGTCCGACATAGCCGGCGCCGGCGACGAGGACATCGAGCCTTGCCTTCGCTTCCGCCTTGCGTTCCATCATTCCGAATTCCTTTCGCCTGGCCATCTCAAGCCATTGCGGCCTTGACTGCCTGTCCGTCCTGTCGGAAACCGCCATAACACTTCTGCGGCGAGGGCGCGAAAGATGACGGCAGCCATGGACGAGCTTCTCGGCATTCTCGACCTCGAGAAGCTGGAACACAATCTGTATCGTGGTCGCAGCCCCTTGCTCGACTGGCAGCGCGTCTTCGGCGGCCAGACCATCGCTCAGGCGCTGGTCGCGGCGCAGCGAACCGTCGACCCCGATCGCCATGTCCATTCGCTGCATGGCTATTTCATGCGACCGGGCGACACCAAGGTGCCGATCGTCTACGAGGTCGACCGCATTCGCGACGGCGGGTCCTTCACCACGCGGCGCGTGGTGGCGATCCAGCATGGCCAGGCGATCTTTTCGCTGGAGGCCTCGTTCCAGCAGGATGAGGTCGGGCTCGAACACCAGGTGCCGATGCCCCATGACGTGCCTGGACCGGAAACATTGCTGTCGCAGCGCGAACTGCTGGGCAAGTTCGGCGAGGCTGTGCCTGACGGCATCAAACGCTATTGGGAGCGCGACCGGCCGATCGAGATGAAGCCGGTGATGCTGAAGCATTACACCAGCCGGGAAAAGCTGGAGCCGAAGCAGAACATCTGGATCCGCACCACCGGTCCTGTGCCGGCCGATCGCGCCACCCAGGCGGCGGTGCTCGCCTATCTCTCCGACATGACGCTGCTCGACACCTCGACCTTCGCGCATGGCCGCGCCATCTTCGACCGCGATATCCAGGCGGCGAGCCTGGACCATGCCATGTGGTTCCACCGCAGCCACCCGCTCGACGACTGGATGCTCTACACGCAAGACAGCCCGTCGACGCAAGGGTCGCGCGGCTTTACACGCGGCTCGCTGTTTGCCCGCGACGGCACGCTGATCGCCTCGGTTGCCCAGGAAGGTCTGATCCGGCTTAAGCGTTCGCCCGCAGAATAGGCATTTTGAGAAAATTGCCTAATATTTAATCAGATGCCTTGCCGCAACTGCGGGCGGACTGCGCCGGCGTAGCTCTCAATCCCTTTGTTTACAACCGGTTAACACCCTGCTTCGGCACTTGGCACGGAGCTTGAATCCTGATGAGCACTCTCCGGCTCTTTGGGATCGGTGAAGTCGTGCAAACGCGGGGGACCGCAACAGCAAAGGGTGAAACCTTATGAAAATCGTGATGGCAATCATCAAGCCGTTCAAGCTGGACGAGGTACGCGAAGCGCTTACCGCCGTCGGCATCCAGGGCCTGACCGTCACCGAAGTCAAAGGCTACGGGCGTCAGAAGGGGCATACGGAAATCTATCGCGGGGCGGAATACGCGGTCAGTTTCCTGCCGAAGATCAAGATCGAGGTCGCGGTCGCTGCAGACGTTGTCGACAAGGCCGTCGAAGCCATCACCGCGGCGGCCAAAACCGGCCAGATCGGCGACGGCAAGATCTTTGTTTTCGGTATCGAGCAGGCGGTGCGCATCCGCACCGGCGAAACAAACTCCGACGCATTGTAAGCGGCGAACACGTATTCCAATGGAGAGTTCAATGAACATACCTTCCACCATGAAGACGACGGGACGCGTGGCGGCGCTGAGCTCGCTCGCTCTCGCTGCATTGGGCACGGTCTCTGCATTCGCGCAGACCGTAGCTCCCGCCGCAGCCGCGGCAACGCCGGCTGCTGCCCCCACTCCGGTGCTCGATACCGGCAATACCGCCTGGATGCTGACCTCGACGGCACTCGTGCTGATGATGACCATCCCCGGCCTGGCGCTGTTCTACGGCGGCATGGTGCGCAAGAAGAACGTGCTCGCCACCATCATGCAGAGCTTTGCCATCACCTGCCTGGTGACGGTGCTGTGGTTCATGTTCGGCTATTCACTCGCCTTTTCCACCAATGACTCCGCCAGCCTGAACAACTACATCGGCGGCGCTTCAAGGTTCTTCCATCACGGCATCACCGTCTCGACCCTGTGGCTGCCGGGCGTGGCGAACATTCCTGAATTCGTCTTCTCGATGTTCCAGATGACCTTCGCCATCATCACTCCGGCGCTGATTGCCGGCGCCTTTGCCGAGCGCATGAAATTCTCGGCTCTGCTGATCTTCATGGCGCTGTGGCTGCTCATCGTCTACGCGCCGATCGCGCATTGGGTCTGGGGCGGCGGCTTCCTTGGCGCGGCTGGCGTGCTCGACTTTGCCGGCGGCACGGTCGTCCATATCAACGCCGGTGTGGCCGGTCTCGTCTGCGCGCTCGTTCTCGGCAAGCGCGAAGGCTACGGCACCACCAACATGGCGCCGCACAACCTGGTCTATTCGGTCATCGGCGCTTCGCTGCTGTGGGTCGGCTGGTTCGGCTTCAACGCCGGTTCGGAACTGGCGGCTGACGGCCTCGCCGGCGCTGCCATGCTCAACACTCAGGTCGCCACTGCCGCTGCGGCACTGGCATGGATGTTCGCCGAATGGATCGTCGCCAAGAAGCCTTCCGTGCTCGGCATCATCTCGGGTGCTGTCGCTGGCCTGGTGGCGGTGACCCCGGCTTCCGGCTTCGTCAACCCGACCGGCGCCTTCATTGTCGGCATCGTCGCCGGCGTGGTCTGCTACCTCTCGGCGGTCAAAGTGAAGCATATGTTCGGCTATGACGACTCGCTCGACGCCTTTGGCGTCCACGGCGTCGGCGGTGTGGTCGGTGCGTTGCTGACCGGCGTGCTCGCCGATCCGGCGATCAATGCGCTCGGCAAAGACGCTTCGATTGGCAAGCAGCTCTATGGCATCACCTTCACCATCCTGTGGACCGCGGTTGCCACCTTCGTGATCCTCTACATCGTCAAGGCGCTGGTCGGCCTGCGTCCGACGACCCAGGAAGAGGTCGAGGGCCTCGACATCTCCCAGCATGGCGAAGTGGTGCCGTAAGGCCAGCTTAGCCTACAGGGCCGGCGGAACCCTCCTCCCGCCGGCCCCTTGCTTGCCTTCCCGATGCCAGACCGAAACGCTGCACGATTTCCTGGCGTCGAAAAGAATCCCGTCGTGACACTCCCGCAAGGAGTTCACGCATTGAGGCCCGGGTCGCATCCGGGCCTCTTTTTTGGCAATTCATTCTGACTATGCCTGACTGTGCGCAATCACGTTCTTGTGAAGAAGATTTTCGAGGAAACATTGACTGTCCTCGCCCCGAACTGTGAAGGCGATCGTCGTTCAGGCGCTCGTGTGCACAACACAGGGAAGGAATTTTCTCATGAACTTCAAGAATATCTGCCTCGGAGCACTCGCGCTTTCCATGGTCAGCGGCATTGCATTGGCGGGCGCCCTCGATGATCCGAACGACATGTCTCCGTTCTTCACCGATTCGGGCATGAAAACCATGAAGCCGATGGAAGAGTTCAACGCGGCCTTCATGGCAATGCCGAAGGACAAGCAGGACGCCATGATGAAGGAGTGCCAGGACGCGGCGATGAGCAAGCCTCATGCCGAGTTCTGCGCCAATGTGAAGATGCTCGGCGGCGCCAACAAGTAACACGCCGCCTGACCAGGACAAACGGATGGCGGGCCAGGGGCCCGCCGTTTTCATGCGGTGCACGGTGGCCTGGAGATCTCCATACCAAAGGGATCGTCACCGGCGGCCTTATAGTTAATGCAGCCTTAACCTTCCCACAGCTAGTCTGGCCCTCGAATCTGCCGGAGTGCGTCATGCGCTGCGGCCAGGCAATCACTGACGGGGAAGAGCATGCGTTCAGGGGCTTCAGCACCGCTCGCGCTGGCCGATACGGGGCACGGCATCCAGGCTTTTGCGCGGCGGCAGGTCGGCCGGCTGGTCGGCGCCGGCCTGTTCCTGTCGGTTGCCTTCGGGGTTGCCAGCCTCGCTACCTGGAACGTTGCGGATCCAAGCTTCTCGCACGCCACCAACAACACCGTTACCAATGCCATGGGCTATGCCGGCGCGGTGTTCTCCGACCTTGCCATGCAGTTCTTCGGGCTTGCCGCGGTCGCCGCGCTGGTTCCGGCCGTGATCTGGGGCTATCTCCTGTTTTCGGCGCGCGGCGTCGACAGGCTGCCCAAGCGCGGGCTGTTCTGGTTCGGCTTCGCGCTGCTCGCCGCCGCCATCGCCGGCTGCATCGTTCCGCCCAAGACCTGGCCGTTGCCCACCGGCCTTGGCGGCGTGTTTGGCGACATGGTGCTCAAGATCCCCGGCGTCCTTGTCGGCGGCTACCCGACCGGGTTGATTGCCAGTGTGCTCGCCGTGCTGCTGGCCGCGCCGACGCTGTGGCTGTTCGCCTATGGCGCGGCGCTGATCGGGCGCAAGAACGGCTTTGCCGTGATGGAAGAGCCGGCTGCGGCGGAACCGCGCGAGGATGATCTTCTGTTCGACAATGACGAGGATGAGGGCGACGAGGGCATATTGGCGCTTGGTGCCATCACGCATTGGTGGCTCTCGTTGCGCGCATGGATGCATCGCCGTGCCGTGCGCCGCAGGCAGGAGCGGGACGAGTATGAACCGGAGATGGAGCAGCGCTCCACCGCCTGGCGGCGCGCCGCTGAACGGGTCGAATCCGCCGAGTACGCTGAATCGCGGATGAGCCCGGACGGTCGCGCCCGCGTCGAACCGGAATTCTTCGCCGCCATGGTCAGTGACCGCAGTGTTTCCGTCGATCCGGACGATGACGATGTCTTCGACCGCGACGACGAGGATATCGATCTCGACGACGAGCCCGTCACCCAGCGCCGTACGGCCCCGACGGCCAAGGTGCAGCAGTTCCGTTCCGATGCCGCGACCCGCGTCGCGGCGCCGGCACCGCGCCCGGCTCCGGGCGCGCGTGTCCAGCGCGAGGCGCAGACCTCGCTGATCGGCTCGGAAACGTTCGAGATGCCGTCACTGCATTTCCTGTCGGAGCCCAAGAATGTGGTGCGCGATGCCAGCCTGTCGAAGGACGCACTGGAGCAGAACGCGCGGCTGCTCGAAGGCGTGCTGGAGGATTTCGGCGTCAAGGGCGAAATCATTGCCGTGCGTCCCGGCCCTGTCGTCACGCTCTATGAGCTTGAGCCGGCGCCCGGCATCAAATCGTCGCGCGTCATCGGCCTGTCCGACGACATTGCGCGCTCGATGAGCGCGATCGCCTGCCGCGTCGCCGTGGTGCCCGGCCGCAACGCCATCGGCATCGAACTGCCGAACGCCAAGCGCGAAACCGTCTATCTCAGGGAGATCCTGGCCAGCCGCGACTTCGAAACCACCAAGGCCAAGCTGGCGCTGGCGCTGGGCAAGACCATCAATGGCGAGGCCGTTATCGTCGACATCGCCAAGATGCCGCATGTGCTGGTCGCCGGCACCACCGGCTCGGGCAAGTCGGTCGCCATCAACACCATGATCCTGTCGCTGCTCTACAAGCTGACGCCACAGGAATGCCGGCTGATCATGATCGACCCGAAGATGCTGGAACTTTCCGTCTATGACGGCATCCCGCATCTTCTGACGCCCGTCGTCACCGATCCCAAGAAGGCGGTGGTGGCGCTGAAATGGACCGTGCGCGAGATGGAGGACCGCTACCGCAAGATGTCCAAGGTCGGCGTGCGCAACATCGACGGCTTCAACGCCCGGGTTCAGCAAGCCGAGAAAAAAGGCGAAAAAATCTCACGCACCGTACAGACCGGCTTCGACCGCCAGACCGGCGAGGCGATTTACGAGACCGAGGATCTCGATCTTGAGCCGATGCCCTACATCGTCGTCATCATCGACGAAATGGCCGACCTGATGATGGTCGCTGGCAAGGACATTGAAGGCGCGGTGCAGCGCCTGGCGCAGATGGCGCGTGCCGCCGGCATCCATGTCATCATGGCCACGCAACGTCCATCGGTCGACGTCATCACCGGCACCATCAAGGCCAACTTCCCGACCCGTATCTCCTTCCAGGTGACGTCGAAGATCGACAGCCGCACCATCCTGGGCGAGCAGGGCGCCGAGCAGCTGCTCGGCATGGGCGACATGCTCTACATGGCCGGCGGCGGCCGTATCCAGCGCGTGCACGGCCCCTTCGTCGCCGACGAGGAGGTCGAAAAGATCGTCGCGCACCTGAAGCTGCAGGGCGTGCCGGAATATCTCGATGCCATCACCGAGGATGACGACGAGGACGATGACGAGCCGTCCGGCAAGGGCGGGACCAGTGGCGGTGGCGGCAACAGCAATCTGGACGATTCCGACGACCCGTATGACCAGGCGGTGGCCGTGGTTTTGCGTGACGGCAAGGCCTCCACCAGCTACATCCAGCGCCGGCTCGGCATCGGCTATAACAGGGCCGCCTCAATCATCGAGAAGATGGAGAAGGAGGGCATTGTCGGCGCCGCCAACCATGCCGGCAAACGCGAGATCCTGGTGCCGACCGAAGACGATAAATTCTGATGGGGAGCCGGCCGCAACCTTGAACCTTGCGGCGCGTTGAAGCGGGTATCCGCCAAACTTCAGCCCAACTGGGGGCTCAGAACAACGACAGATACAGGAATCATCACGAGAGTGACCGCCATGAAAAACGATCTTTCCGCACTCGGCAATTTTTCCCCAACCCGCCGCCAGCTGCTTGGCCTCGGCCTTGTCGCGGTGGGTGCCGCGGCACTCAATGTGGTGCCCGGCTTCGAATTGCTGGCCTCGGCGCAGGCGGCCGTGCCTGCCGCCGCGCAGAAAATCGCCGACCATTTTTCGTCGGTCAAATCGATGAGTGGCGAATTCGTGCAGTTCGGCCCCAAGGGCGAGCAGACCGGCGGCAAGTTCTTCCTCGAGCGGCCGGGCAAGATCCGCTTCAACTACGATGGCGCCTCGAATTTCAAGGTGATTTCCGACGGCAAGTCGGTGGTCATCCTCAACAAGAAAATGAAAACGTCGGATCTCTATCCGCTGTCGAAGACGCCGCTGAAGCTGCTGCTCGACGACCGCATCGACCTCTCCGGCGACCGCGTCAAGAGCGTCAAGGAAGAGGACGACCTCACCACCATCAAGCTCTCCGACAAGTCGGTGTTCGGCAATGCCATGATCACCATGATGTTCGACCCGAAAACCTATGACCTGCGCCAGTGGACGATCACCGACGCCCAGGGCAAGGACACCACGGTGATGATCTTCAACACCAAGGAAGGCGTCAGCTTCGCCGCCGACACTTTTGCCATCGACTATACGGCCAACCGCGAGCTGAACACCAAGACGCGCTAGATTCAGGTGAGGCCGGCCTGCAAATGGCGGTTTCCTGCGCTTCCCCGTTCTACTGCGTCGCAGTAGAACTGAGCTCACGTACCTTAAGCACGCTCCGCTGCGGTTCTCGGAAGCCACCATTTTCGACTAGGCCTGACCTGAATCTCACCGCACCTTAGGTCGCGCCTGAACAGGTTTGCGAACATAGCCCGGCTTGTCTTTGCGGCGCCCGGCTGGCACTTTCCGGACTGACTCCCTCAAAAGGCGTCTTCTCCGTCAGGGTCCATCGATCCTGGCTGGAAGCACGCTGTCCCGGACCGCCGCATGCCTTTCTCCATCGCCACCTGGAACATCAACTCCGTCCGCCTGCGCATGCCGATCGTCGAGCGCCTGCTCGATGAGTACGCTCCCGATGTGCTCTGCCTGCAGGAAACGAAAGTTCCTGACGAGCTGTTTCCCGAAAAGGCGTTCCGCAGGCTCGGCTACCAGCACTTCGCCTTTCATGGCCAGAAGGGCTATCACGGCGTGGCGACGGTTGCGCGGCGGCCGATCGAGCTGGTCGAAAAGCGCCGCTTCTGCGAGATCGAGGACAGCCGGCATCTGTCGGTGACGGTGCAGGCCGGCGGCAAGACGATCCTCGTCCACAATTTCTACGTTCCGGCGGGCGGTGACGAGCCGAATCCCGAGATCAACAAGAAGTTCAGGCACAAGCTCGATTTCGTTGCCGAGATGAACGCCATCCGCGCCGACCACAGCGAAGTGTCGGCCTCGGTGCTGGTCGGCGATCTCAACATCGCGCCGCTCGAACATGATGTCTGGTCGCACAAGCAATTGCTCAACGTGGTCAGCCACACGCCGGTCGAGACCGAAAACTTCGAGGCGATGCGGCTCGGCGGCGACTGGGTCGACCTGATGCGGCTTAACGTGCCCCTGGAGCAGAAGCTCTACACCTGGTGGAGTTATCGCGCGCAGGATTGGGAAGCCTCCAATCGCGGCCGGCGGCTCGACCATGTCTGGTCATCGCCCAACCTGGTGCCCGATTTCGCCGGCTACGAGATCCTGAGGGCGGCGCGCGGCTGGGAACGGCCGTCGGACCATGTGCCGGTCATCGCGCGCTTCGACCTGGATTAGGTATGCCGATATTCAGGTGAGGCCGGCCTGCAAATGGCCGATACCTCCGCTTCCCCGTTCTACTGCGTCGCAGTAGAACTGATCTCACGTACCCAAAGTACGCTCCGCTCCGGTTCTCGGTATCAGCCATTTTCGACTCGGCCTGACCCGAATCTCGACATACCCAGCGTCTCTGGTGAGATGGGCCTGACCTCACCCCGAAAACCGTGGCGCCAGTTCCTCGATGCGGCGGATCATGGCCTGGAATTCCTCGGAAATGCGCTGGTGCAGCTTCATCGCCAACTCAGGATATTCCTCCAGGATTCGGCGAAACATCTTGCGGCTCAGCCGGATCACTTCCGCATCGGTGGCGGCGGAGGCGCTCGTCAGCCGCTTCGTGTCGGCAATCAGCGCCAGTTCGCTCAGCATGGTGCCGGGTCCGGCGGTGCCGATCGGGATGCGCTCACCGTCCTGCTCGCGATAGAGCGCGATCTTGCCACTGACCACGACATAGGCCGAATCGGCCTCGTCGTCCTCGCGGTAGAGCTTGCGGTCGGTTTGCAGGAAGGTGGTCTCGGCACCGAAGGCGAGCAGGCGCAGTTGTTCCTGCGTGAAACCCTGGAAGAGCCTCACGGCGGACAGGATGCGGATATCGTCATCCAGCGCCATCTCTAGCTGCGTCCCCGAACGGTCAGTCCAATCCCTCCTTCACGAGTAGATCCCGAATCCCTCTCCACAGGACCACACCCGAAAGCGGTCCCGCCCAGACCGCTCTATCCCTCTAGTTTTTCGCAATTCCGGACGGAAAACCGCCCACACTTTTCCTAGAATTGCTCATTGGATAATGAAATGTTTAAGGAACCAGCTTGTAGCCGCCGCTTTCTGTCACAAGAATTTCCGCATTGGAAGGATCGCGCTCGATCTTCTGGCGCAGCCGGTAGACATGGGTTTCCAGCGTGTGCGTGGTGACGCCTGAATTGTAGCCCCAGACCTCCTCGAGCAGCACGTCGCGGGTCACCACTTTCTGGTCGGCGCGGTAGAGATATTTGATGATCGAGGCTTCCTTCTCCGTCAGCCGCACCTTGCCGCCACGCGGGTCGATGAGCAGCTTCTGGCTGGGCTTGAAGGTGTACGGACCGACCGAGAAGGTGGCATCCTCGCTCTGCTCGTGCTGGCGCAGCTGCGCACGGATGCGTGCAAGCAGCACCGCGAAGCGGAACGGTTTCGTCACATAGTCGTTGGCGCCGGCCTCGAGACCCAGAATCGTGTCCGAATCGGTGTCGTGGCCGGTCAGCATGATGATGGGCGCCTTGTAGCCGCCCTTGCGCAGGATCTTCACCGCCTCGCGGCCATCCATGTCGGGCAGGCCGACATCCATGATGAGCAGGTCGATGAGGCCGCCGCGCGCCGCGGTGACGCCTTTTGCCGCGGTCGCTTCCTGCAGCACGTCGAATTCCTCGTAGAGGGCAAGTTGCTCGACCAGTGTGCCGCGCAGGTCGTCATCGTCGTCGACGATCAGAATGGTGCGTGAAGTCATGGATCAATCCGTTGTTTTGAAAATGAAATTCATTTGACCGCTGCGTATTTATGCGGAAGCTGGCGTACACAATAGCCGATCACAGTGATTTGTTCAGTGGCACGATCATACAAGAAAAAACGCGATCGCAATGCAGCCGGCGCAATTTTGGTAAAAGGGCTGCGTTTGCTGACCGTGCGGGCAAGGCCCGGCCATCCAACCCAGGGCCTGCTGCAGGCCGGGAAAACAGTGTTTGCCTGCGCGCTGGGGCGGGGTGGCATCTCCGCCGACAAGCGCGAGGGCGATGGCGCCACGCCGCTCGGCTCGATGCGGATCCTGTCGGGTTATTTCCGGGGAGATCAGTTTGCCGGTGGCCGCCGGACGCGGCTGGCGATGACGCCGATCGGACCCGATCTCGGCTGGTGCGAGGTGCCGGACGACCGCAACTACAACCGGCCGGTCAAGATCCCCTATGGCGCCAGCCACGAACGCATGCGGCGCGACGACCGGCTCTATGATGCATGCCTGGTGCTCGACTGGAACATTTCGCCGCGCCGCCGTGGGCGTGGCAGCGCCATCTTCTTCCACCTGGCGCGCCCCGGTTTCACGCCGACGCAAGGCTGCGTCGCGGTGACCGCGCGGACCATGGCGCGGCTGCTGCCATTGCTGTCGGATCGGACGGTGGTGAGGGTGGTGAGGTAGGGCAAGTAGGGCAGTAGGGCAGTAGGGCAGTAGGGCAGTAGGGCAGTAGGGCAGTAGGGCAGTAGGTGTGTCTTCCGGTGCTGCCTTGCTTTTCCGCTACTGCCTTATTCCCCTAACTTCCGTCTTGGCTGCTGCCAGCCGATGTCGAGCAGGCCCAGGCGGCCGACCTCGCGGTCCATGGCCCGGGCGATGTCCTTGCGGCCGGCGCCGATATCGCGCAGTTGGCGATCCGACAGATCCTCGACGTTCTGGTGCGGAAGATTGACCGCGACCCTGGCCTGACGCAGCCAGTCACGGACTGCCGACAGCCAGGCCTGGCGGGCGGTGTATGCGGGGTGTAGAGCGATGTGAGACATGGTCTGATCCGTTCTCTCCGGACTTCAAATCCGGTTTAATGGTACTTCGATGCTCACATCATGCCTGATTGAAATCTTGGGAGGAAACGAGTAGTTTTTGCTCAATCATCAAGTTTAATTTGAGGATCGAGACGCCATGCTCCGCTCTTTCGAGGTCAAGCGCTGATGGCCCGCCTGCTGCCCGGGACGCGCGCGCTGAGGACCTTCGAGGCGGCGGCACGGCACCTCAATTTCACCCGCGCCGCCGACGAGCTTGGGCTGACGCCGGCCGCGGTCAGCCACCAAGTTAAGGAAATCGAGGACCAACTCGACCTGGTGCTGTTCACGCGCACCAGCCGCACCATGCGGCTGACGGAAGCGGGAAACGTGCTGTTCGAGGCGTCGATCGACGCGCTCGACCTGCTCAACCGGGCGGTGTCCCGGGCCCGCAAGATGACGCGCGGCACGGCGTTGCTGAAGGTGACGCTCGACGCGCAGTTCGCGACAAAATGGCTGATGCGGCGTGTCGATGATTTCCGCCGCCAAAGGCCGGGCATCGAGTTGCGCTTCGACATCACCTACGACGTCAGGGACTTCGAGCGGGACGACGTCGATATCGGCATCCGCTTCGGCACCGGCAAATATCCTGGGCTTTGCGCGCACCGGCTGTTCGAAAACATCATCATCCCGGTGTGCAGCCCGGCGCTGCTTGCTTCAGGCCCGCCGCTCAATGAGCCGCGCGATCTGTTCCAGCACACGCTCGCGCATATCGAATGGTCGCGGCAAGGCGTCACCTGGCCGAACTGGAGCATGTGGATGCAGGCGGCCGGCGTCGACGATTTCGACGACAGCCGCACCCTCGTCTTCGGCTCCTCGACCGATGCCACGCAGGCGGCACTCGACGGCAATGCGGTGGCGCTGGCCGACTTCGCCATGGTGGCCAACGACCTGTCGCAAGGGCGTCTTGTCCGCCCCTTCCAGCTCGGCATCAAGGTCGCGCCGGAGTTCGCCTATTTCCTGGTCTATCCGCAAACCGTGAAGGACGATGCGCGCATCGTCGCGTTTCGCGAATGGCTTCTTGAGGAAGCGGCAAAGACGCCCAGCACGGACAAGGCATAGTCGGTTCCGCCGCGCTCGGCCCTTGGTTCACGACCGAGCGTTGTGACCGAAGACCATCCTTGTGTACTTCTTCCACTTCCATTTCAGGCTCTTGTACAAACGCGGGTATCTTTTCGCCGAGATGGAGGTCTCAAACGCTCCGTTTTCGCTTCCCTGCTCGACAATCGGCCGTTCGAACCACAGCATTTCAATGCCGAGCTTCTCATCCATCTGTTCGACCTGGTGGTCGATCGAGGTGTATATCTTGTTCTGATCGATCCAGGCGCAGCGGGCTTCGGCGACGGGTCGGGTGATGAGGTAGGAATCGGTGCATCTGGCGTGCAGTGCCGGGTAGAGCCTTTGACCCCTGCGCAATTTCCAGCTCGGCGTGTAGTAGTTGCTGCCATTGCCGAGATAGATGACGGCCTTGCGTGCGGGGCTGCCGAGTTCGGCCAGCGCCTGCCGGAACTTGGCGACGAAGTCGCGGGCGAGGAAGACGTCGTCCTCGAACACCAGGCAATAGGGCAGGTCGGTCTCGAGGAAATCGCGCCAGATGCCGACATGCTTCAGCGCCAGCGAAACGGCCGGTGGGTGGGTAAAGGCAGGGGCGACGAGCTCGTTGCGGATCTCCGGGGTGATATCCGGCCGATCCCAGTCCGTGTAAAAATAGACCGGCACGCCGCGCCGCTCGAACTCGCGGACAATGTGGCGGCGCCGGTCGTCGTAACCTTGCTTGACGTGACAGATCCGGGTGAACACCAGGTCGCGTGGAAATCCGGATTTTTCTGCCATCGTCAACGCACCGTTTAGCTTGCCGCTGCGCCGAACCAGCCGATCACCGCGCCGATGATCAGCAAGACACCCAACCAGTGGCCGCCGTCGATGAGGGTGAGGTCCCAGCCGAAATTCTCATAGCGATGGTTGACCGAGAGCGTCGTGGCGACGAAACCCAGCCAAAGCACGAAGCCAAAAATCAAGCCTGCGAGCCATGTCGGCTCGCCACCGGTCATGGCGCCGACGACCAGGGCCATGATGGTGGCCATGATCAGTTCGGCGATGAAGCTGATGATGAAAGGCAGCGGCGATTTCTTCATGGTCGTGGCATCGAGCCTGGCGGCCTTCAGCCAAGGCTTGCTCAACGCCATGTACCAGGCGGCGCCGAACAGCCAGGCAACGATCGCGGCGGCGATTACCGCCAGCCAGTTCACTGCTGAAAAATCCATGAGCTTCCCCCTCCAGACGCAGGCCGTGCGTATGCCTGTTTTCTTTGTATCAAGCGCTTCGGCGATGGCGTCAAGCAAAGCGCCAGACGGTGGTGCGCTTGACCAGCGCGTCCTCCAATGCCCGGGTGACGGCGACTTCATAGACGGCAAGCGGTTCCAGCCCGGCCTTAGGCATGTATGACCGGCCGGGATCGCCGACGAAGATTTCGGCGCCGCGCGTCTTGAGCGTCGCGAACCACGGCATCAACAGATCGGCGAAGGATTTGTCGTAGAAAACGTCACCGGCCAGGATCACGTCCCAGCCCGCATCGGCGCCGATGCAGTCGGTGCCGAGGAATTTGACCTGGACATCATTGGCCTCGCCGTTGAGCCGGATCGCGGTGGCGCAGAACGGGTCGATGTCGGTGGCGGTGACCTCAACAGCGCCCGCCTTGGCGGCGGCGATGGCGACGAGGCCGGAACCGGAGGCGAAGTCGAGCACGCGCTTGCCCCGCACCTTGTCGGGATTGTCGAGGACATAGCGGGCGAGGCCCTGGCCGCCGGCCCAGGCAAACGCCCAGAAGGGTGGTGGCAGGCCGATCTCGACCAGTTCGTCCTCGGTCCGTTGCCAAAGATCGTGCGCTTCATCGGCGAGGCGCAGAACAATCTCAGGTACATGCGGCGGCGCGATCAGCGCCGTGTTGTCGAGAATGAATTTTTGCGCGCTGTTTGGCGTCAGGGCCGTCACGGAGCAGGTATCAGGCCGCCCATGCGGCAGACTTCCTTCCATTCGGCCGGGGTGACCGGCTGCACGGAAAGCCGGCCAAGCCGCACCAGTGCCATTTCGGCAAGCTTGGGATTGGCCTTGACCTGTTCCAGCGTCGGCGGGTTCGGCATGTCCTTGACGGCGCGGATATCGACGCATTCCCAGCGCGGATCGTCCGAAGTCGTGTCGGGGTGCGCCAAAGCGCAGACCTCGGCGATGCCGACCACGTTCAGCCCTTCGTTGGAATGGTAAAAGAAGCCGAGATCGCCGATCTGCATGGCCTTCATGTTGTTGCGGGCGGCGTAGTTGCGCACGCCGTCCCACTGCGTGCCGGCCTTGCCCTTGGCCTTCAACATCTCGAAGGAGAACTTGAACGGCTCCGATTTGAACAACCAGTAGTTCATGCCTGTGCTCCTCCTTGCGACGCACCTTTGCCTGCGGCTGGAATTAACTAGCGGCCGGCTTGTTGAACGTCCAGTTCCACTGGCGGATCTCGACGCTTTCGAACAGGCCGGCCTTGGCATAAGGGTCGGCCGCCGACAAGGCCTGTGCTGCGGCCAGATCGGGCGCCTCGACGACCACCAGGCTGCCATTGGGCTTGCCGTCAGCATCGAGGAATGGACCGGCAAAGGCCAGTTTCTTTTCCGCATTCAGCCCTTCGAGAAAAGCAACATGCACCGGCCGCGTATCAATGCGTACCTGCAGGCTTCCGGGCTTATCCTTGCAAACAAAAGCAAACAGCATGGTCTTTCTCCTGGTCTTGGGATTTGGGTTGGGGGATCAATCGTCGGTTTCGGTTTTCAGCGGCCGGGTCATCAAGGCGGTCACGGCCTGGCGGATGGTGATGGTGCCGTCCAGTATGGCCGCGACAGCGGCGATGATCGGCGCGTCGATGCCGCGCTCGGCGGCGATGCGAGCGGCGATGGCCGCCGTCGGCACACCCTCTGCCAGCGGCAGGCCGGCGAGCGGTCTACCCTGACCGAGTGCCAGCCCATAAGCAAAGTTGCGTGATTGCGCCGACGAACAGGTCAGCAGCAGATCGCCGAGACCGGAAAGCCCCATCAGTGTTTCGGGCCTGGCGCCGAAGGCAGCGCCGATGCGGCGCAGTTCGACGAAGCCGCGCGTGACCATGGCGGCCTGGGCGCTTGCGCCGAGCCCGGCGCCAGTGACGGCGCCCGCGGCGATGGCAAAGACATTCTTCAAGGCGCCGCCGATCTCGACGCCGATCAGGTCGTCGCTGGAATAGCAGCGCAGGTTTTCGGCCGAAAAGCGGGCGGCAAGATCGGCCGCCAGGGCCTCGTCGCCGGCGGCGACCACTACCGCCGTCGGCAAGCCGCGGGCAACGTCCGTGGCGAAGCTCGGGCCTGACAGTGCGGCGACCGGATTTCCCGGCAGGATTTCCCCCGCGATTGCCGACAGCAAGGCGCCGGTGTCGCGCTCGATGCCCTTGGCGCAAAGGACAAGCGGGATGCCTGAAGGCATATGGTCCTTCGCGGCCGCCAGCGTCGCTCGCAGCGATTGCGCCGGCGTCACCGCGAGCACGCAATCGGCGCCTGTGAGTGCCGCCTTGATGTCCGATGTCGCCTCGATGCCGGGCGCAATCGCAATGCCGGGCAGGTAGCGCGGATTCTGGCCTTGGCCGATCGCGGCAACGGTTTCCGGGTCGCGCGCGAACAGCCGCACCGAGTGGCCGGCGCGCAGCATGGCCAGCGCCAGCGCCGTACCCCAGGCGCCGCCGCCAAGCACGGTGACGCGCCAGCTGCTCTTGATTGGACGGTTCGTGGCTTCAGCCGTCATGCCTTGGCTCCACGCCGGCCGGAGCCGACCATTGGTGCCGAGATGCTGTCCAGCGGCCAGCGCGAGCGCGGCACGAAATCGAAGCCGTTCTCCTGCGCCAGGCCTTCACGCAGGCGTTCGATGCCGGCCCAGGCGATCATCGCCGCATTGTCGGTGCAAAGCTTCAATGGCGGCGCGACGAAGGTGAAACCGGCGTCAGTGCAGAGCCGTTCCAGCGTTGCCTTGATGGTGCGGTTGGCGGCGACGCCGCCGGCAACCACCAGCGCGGGCTTCTTCGTGCCAGGAAATGTTTGGCTGAATCGTGCCAGGGCGCGGGAAACGCGGTCGGCCAGCGCATCGGCGACCGTCGCCTGGAACGATGCGCAGATGTCGGCGACGTCCTGGTCGCTCAAGGGCGCGATCGCCGTCGCCGCCTGACGCACGGCGGTCTTCAAACCGGAGAAGGAGAAGTCAGGCTGCGCCGAGCCCTTCATGGGGCGGGGAAAGGCAAAGCGTGAGGCATTGCCCGTCTGTGCCGCCTTCTCGACATTCGGTCCGCCGGGATAGGGCAGGCCGAGCATCTTGGCGGTCTTGTCGAAGGCTTCGCCGAGCGCGTCGTCGATGGTGGTCGCCCAACGCTGATAGTCACCGACGCCGCGCACCGCCAGGATCTGCGTGTGGCCGCCGGAGACCAGCAGCAGCAGATAGGGGAACTCGAGCCCGTCGGTCAGCCGCGCCGTCAAGGCATGGCCTTCGAGGTGGTTGATGGCGATAAGCGGCTTGTTCGATGCCGCGGCGATCGCCTTGGCCGTCATCAGCCCGACGATCAGGCCGCCGACCAGGCCGGGGCCGGCGGTGGCGGCGATCGCATCGATATCGTCAAGGTCTGTGCCCGAATCGGCAAGTGCGGCCTCGATGATACCGTCCAACGCCTCGACATGCGCGCGCGCGGCGATCTCCGGCACGACACCACCGAAGGCGGCATGCTCCTCGATCTGGGAAAGCACGACGTTGGACAGGATTTTCGGCGCGGCGTCGCCCTCCAGCGCCACGACGCTGGCGGCGGTTTCGTCACAACTCGTCTCAATGCCCAGAACGCGGATCAATTCGTCGCTATTCCCGAAGATTGTATCGTGAAGCTTTCCCCTTTAGGAGAAAGCCCGAAAGGTCTGGCTTATCTTAGTCGCATTTCTGCGACGCCAAGTGGCTCCACTTGGCTGCAAAATGCTACGGCCGGGGGGTTATCACGGACCGCGCGTCATGCAAACAACCTTGAAAATCGGAACACGCGGCAGCCCGCTGGCGCTGGCACAGGCGCATGAAACGCAGGCGCGGCTGATGGCCGCGCATGGCCTGCCGGCGGAAGCCTTCGAGGTCGTCGTCATCTCGACCAGCGGCGACCGCATCCAGGACCGGCCGCTGTCGGAAGCCGGCGGCAAGGGCCTGTTCACCAAGGAAATCGAGGAAGCGCTGCTCGCCGGCGCGATCGACATCGCCGTGCATTCCTCAAAGGACATGCCGACGCGATTGCCCGACGGTCTTGAACTCAGCGCTTTCCTGCCGCGTGAGGATGCGCGTGACGCCTTTGTCGGCAAGGCGGCGAAGACCATCGCCGAACTGCCGCGCGGGGCCAAGGTCGGCTCGTCGTCGCTCAGGCGGCAGGCGCTGATCCGCCGCATGCGGCCGGATCTCGACGTGGTGATGTTCCGTGGCAATGTGCAGACGCGGCTGCGCAAGCTCGACGAAGGGGTCGCCGCTGGCACGATCCTCGCCTATGCCGGGCTGAAGCGGCTGGGCCTGGAGCATGTCGTTACCGACCTGATACCGCTGGACATCTTTCCGCCCGCGCCCGGCCAGGGTGCGATCGGCATAGAGACCCGTATCGGCGATCGCGCTGTCGAAAAGATGCTGGTGGAAATCCACGATGTGCCGACCGGGCAAGCCTTGGCCTGCGAAAGGGCCTTCCTGGCGGCGCTCGACGGTTCCTGCCGCACGCCGATCGCCGGCTATGCGACGATCGAGGCGGGAAAGCTCTCCTTCGCCGGCCTGATCATCTCGCCCGACGGCACGCAGTCGCACACGATCGAACTGCAGGGGGCGGCGCAGGATGCCGCGCGCATCGGCGATGAGGCCGCGCGGACGGTGCGGGCCAGGGCCGGTGAAAAATTCTTCGACGGCTGGCTCTGAACATGCCTCGCGTCCTGGTGACCAGACCGGAACCAGGTGCATCGCGCACGGCGCGGCGGCTTCAGGAGATGGGATTCCAGCCGGTCGTTCTGCCGCTGACCGAAACTGTGGCGTTGTCTGTCGATGCCGGGCTGATTCCAGATGACGCCGTCGCCGTCGCTGTCACCAGCGCCAATGCCGTGCGCCATGCCCCAAAGGCGGCCATCGCCGCACTTGCTGCCCTGCCGTGCCATGCCGTGGGGACCAGGACCGCGGAAGTAGCGCGCAAGATGGGGTTCTCGTCCGTCATTGAAGGCTCCGGCGACGCCGAGGCGCTGGCCGACAGCATTGCTTCGGCGTTCCCTGGCAAGACAATCGCCTATCTCTGCGGTCGCGTGCGGTTTCCGCTGTTCGAGCAGAGGCTGGAAGCGGCTGGGGTCCGGGTCCGCGCCGTGGAGACGTATGACACGCTTCCGGTGCCGTATTCGGACGAGACCATCATTGCCTGTCTGTCCGGCCAACCGGTCGATGCGGTGCTGCTCTATTCAGCCAAGGCGGCTGCCGCGCTGCAAGTCCTGGCCAAACGGCCGGCTCTGCGAGAGGTATTTGAAAAGACTTTGGTTTTCGCTCTTTCCGCACGCATCGCCGCTGCTTTCGACGATAGCGCCGGGAAAGCAATCCGCATCGCGGCGCAGCCCGACGAGGAGGCGCTGCTGGCACTTTTGCCGCCGCTCCGCTGACCCGCGTCATCACACCGCCCCTTTTCACCGCTTGGTGATGTGCTAGACCCTTTCTGAACCATCATGCGCCGCCAGGCGTTGAGACGAAGCGAATTTGCGGAGCCCCGGCATGGTCAAGACGCCGAAGATGCGACACTCGAAAAGCCGCCGCGAGCCGGTGACCATCGACCTCGAGCCGGGCGCTGTCTCCCGCGTCGTCGACGAGAATGCCGTGACGTCGCCGGCGGCAACCGAAGAAGCCCCGGTGGACGCGGTGGCGGAAGCTTCCCAAGCCGAGGTTCCCGAAGAGCCGGTGCATGCAGACCAGGTCGACCTTGAACCCTGGGAGCATTCCGATGCCGCGACGGCTGGGCCGGCCGAGGCGGAAACGCCGGCAGAGGCTGAGGCCAAAGCCGCCGAGGCGGAGCTGCCCTATCCCGGTTCGGATGCGGCGCCCAGCCGCACCAAGGCTACTTCCGACTACAATTTCGAGGATGCGTCGGCCAAGCGCGTCGACGACAGCAAGGCAAGAACCGAGACACGGGAGGACAAGATGGCGCCGACACCTCCTTCGGCAAAGCGTGGCGGCGTCAACGGGATCGCCGCCGGCATCATCGGCGGTGTCATCGCGCTGGTCGGCGCCGGCGGCCTGCAGTTTGCCGGCCTGCTCGGCGCACCGGGTTCCGGCACTGGTGTCTCGCTCGACGGCGTCAACGGCGAGATCGCTTCGCTGAAGAGCAAAATCGCCGGGCTGAAGGAAACCGGCGGCAGCAGCGATGCAACGGCCAAGCTAGTCGGGCTTTCCTCGGGCCTGGAGCAGGTAAAGGCCGATGTCGCGGCGCTGAAATCGGCGGTCGAATCCGGCGGCGCGGGCGACAATGCCGGGCTTGCCGCGCTGGGTGACAAGGTCAAGCAGATCGAAACCGCGGTCGCCGCCCTTGGCAAGAGCGGTAGTGCAACCCCGGTTGATCTCGGCCCGCTCAACGAAAAGCTGGGGGGTCTCGATGCACTGGTGAAATCGACCGGTGAGGCGGCGAAGGCCCAAGATGGCCGGCTCACCGCGCTCGAACAGTCGGTGTCGCAGCTCTCCGGCAAGGTCGAGGCGGCGGCGGGACAGCCGAAGATCGCGCTCGCCATCGCCGCTTCGGCCTTGAAGTCGGCGCTCGAACGCGGCGCGCCATTCTCGGCCGAACTCGATACGCTGGCCGCGATTTCACCCAACGCGCCGCAGCTTGCGACCTTGCGCCCCTACGCCGAAAAGGGTGTGCCCACCCGTACCGAGATCGCCGCGCAGATGGATGCCGCCGCAAATGCCATGGTCGCGGCCGCTACGCCGGTCGATCAGAATGCCGGCTTCCTGCAGAATCTGATGTCGAGTGCCGAATCGCTGGTCAAGGTCCGGCCGATCGGCGCCGTCGAAGGCGCTGGTGCCCCGGAAACCGTGGCACGCATGGAAGTGGCGGTCACTCAGGGCGACTATGCCAAGGCGCTCAGCGAGTATAATTCGCTGCCCGAGGCTGTGAAGGCCGCAGGGGCTGATTTTGCCGGCAAACTGAGGGCGCGCATCGAAGTCGAAACCCAAGTCGACGCGCTGATCTCCAGCGCGATGAAGGCATGAGGGCAACACGATGATCCGCCTGCTCGTCTTCCTCATCGTCGTCTTCGCGCTCGGGCTGGGCTTTGCTTGGCTGGCTGATCGGCCGGGCGACATGGTCGTTACCTTCAACGGCTACCAGTACCAGGTCAGCCTGATGGTCGCGGCGGTGGCCGTCGTTGCCGTGGTTGCCGGGGTGATGATCCTGTGGTGGCTGGTCAAGTCGCTGTGGAACAGCCCCTACACCATCTCGCGCTATTTCCGCGTACGGCGCCGCGACCGTGGCTATCAGGCGCTGTCGACGGGCATGATCGCCGCCGGCGCCGGCGATGGCGCGCTGGCGCGCAAGAAGACCAAGGAAGCAGCCAAGCTGATCCGTTCCGACCAGGAGCCGCTGATCCATCTGCTGGAGGCGCAGGCATCGCTGCTCGAAGGCGACCACGAAGGTGCGCGCCAGAAGTTCGAAAGCATGCTCGACGATCCCGAAATGCGGCTGCTTGGCCTGCGTGGTCTGTACCTCGAAGCCGAACGGCTCGGTGACCGCAACGCGGCCCGGCACTATGCCGGCCGCGCCGCCGCCGTGGCGCCGCAGCTGGCCTGGGCGGCCGAATCGACGCTGGAGGAACTGGCCGCTCGCGGCGACTGGGACGGCGCACTGAAGCTGGTCGATGCGCAGAAGTCGACCCGGCAGATCGAACGCGATGCCGCCAACCGCCGCCGCGCCGTACTGCTGACCGCCAAGGCGCAATCGCTGGCCGACAGCGATCCCACGGCTGCCAGGACAGCGGCGATCGAGGCCAACAAGCTGCAACCGGACTTTGCGCCGGCCGCCGTTGCCGCGGCTGCCGCACTGTTCAAACAGAACGACGTGCGCAAGGGCTCGAAGATCCTCGAAGCCGCCTGGAAGGCCGAGCCGCATCCCGAGATCGCGGAGCTCTATACGCATGCCCGTCCGGGTGACGCCGTGCTCGACCGGCTCAACCGGGCGAAGAAGCTGCAGGAGATGAAGAAGAACCACGCCGAATCGTCGATGACGGTGGCGCGTGCCGCGCTCGACGCCCAGGATTTTTCAACCGCGCGACGTGAGGCCGAGGCGGCGATCCGGATGGACCGCCGCGAAGGTGCCTATCTGCTGCTGGCCGATATCGAGGAAGCCGAGACCGGCGACCAGGGCAAGGTGCGGCAGCTGCTGTCCAAGGCGGTGCGGGCGCCGCGCGATCCGGCCTGGGTTGCCGACGGCGTCGCGTCGGAGCGTTGGGCGCCGGTATCGCCGGTCACCGGACGGCTCGACGCTTTCGAATGGCGGGCGCCGATGGAGCGGCTTGGCCAGTTGATCGACAGCCGCGAGGACGCGCCGGAAGCGGCCGTTGCGGCTATCGAAGCGCCGGCCAGGCCGGAAAAGCCGATCGATGTGATTGATCATTCCGCCCCGGGCAGCGAGGGCAAGCGAGCCGAGAGCCACGAAGACCACGTCACGCCGGTCACGGCTGCGGCCTTTGCCGCCATACCGGCCGATGCCGAGGCGGTCGAGCCGGCGGAAGAACTGACGCGCCTGCCGGATGATCCGGGCGTCGATCCGGACGAGGAAGCGGAAAAGTCGCCGCGCCGGTTCCGGCTGTTTTGATTTGGCCATTGCGCCGTTTAGGAATGGATTGATGTTCGAACGCGTTCTGTCGTTTCTCAGGGATTTGCCAGCTGGCGCCAGCGCGCATGCCAGCACGGACGATCCGCGCGTCGCGGCGTCGGCACTGCTCTACCATGTGATGAATGCCGACGGCGTGCGCCAGGATGTCGAGTGGGAGCGGTTCAAGGCGGTGCTGGCCGAAAGCTATTCGATCAGCGGTGCCGAACTCGAAGCGCTGGCCGCCGCCGGCGAGCGGGCCGACAATGAGGCGATCGACCTCTATGCCTTCACCAGCGTGCTCAAGCGGCACCTCGACGCGGACGGGCGCAAGGCCTTCATCGGCCTGATGTGGGAGATCGTCTATGCCGATGGCGAGCTGCACGAGCTCGAGGACAACACAGTGTGGCGCGTCGCCGAGCTGATCGGCGTCGAGCGCCACGACCGGGTCGAGGCGCGCCGCAAGGCGGCGGCGCAAGCCCCGGGTGCGCGCGGAATTTCGAGCGACGAATAGGCGGGATCTCGCGCAACGATGCCACGCAGAACGAGTTCGAAGCCAAAGATCCTGATCGTGCTGCATCAGGAGAATTCGAGCCCCGGACGCGTCGGCCACATGCTCATCGAAGAGGGCTTTGAACTCGACATCCGCCGCCCGCCGCTGGGCGATGCTTTGCCGGAGACGCTGGACGGCCACGCCGGTACGGTTGTGTTCGGCGGCCCGATGAGCGCCAATGACGAGGACGAGTTCGTCCGCCGCGAGACCAACTGGCTGGACATTCCGCTGCGGGAGAACCGGCCATGCCTTGGCATCTGCCTCGGCGCGCAGATGCTGGTCAATCATCTCGGCGGCAAGGTCGAGGGTCACGGCGAAGGTCTGGTCGAGATCGGCTGGTATCCGCTGAAGGCGACCGAAGCCGGCAAGAAACTGATGCACTGGCCCGACATGGTCTACCAGTTCCATCGCGAAGGCTTCTCACTGCCGAAGGACGCCACACTTCTGGCCACGGCCGATACCTATCCCAACCAGGCCTTCCGCTATGGCGACAATGCCTGGGGCATCCAGTTCCATGGCGAACTGACAAGGGTGATGATGCATCGCTGGGTGGTGCGCGGCGCGCATCGCTTCGAGTTGCCGGGCGCACAGCCCGGCCGCGATCATCTCGGCGGCCGGCTGATCTGGGACATGCACCTCAAGCGCTGGCTCGACGAGTTCCTGCGCATGATCTTTGGCAGACCGGCGCGGTAGCCCCCTCTCTTCCGGCAACTCTCTAGGGTTCGAGCACCGGCCTCATGAAGCTGCGCTCATAGCTGAGAATGCTGCGATTGCGCTTTTCCGTTTCATACACTTCCTGGCATTCCGGGTCGGCCGCCATCCGCTTGCGATAGTCCTCGTAGTCGGCAAGGCTCGGAAAGCTGAACATGGCATAGGCGATATTGTTGGCTCCTTCGCTCGGAAGGAAATAGCCATGATGGTTTCCGCCGAGGCGATTGACCAGACCAATCCAGCGGCGGCCATACTCTTCAAACTCGGCAAGCTTGTAAGGGTCAATGACATATTTCAGATAACAGGTGATCATGGGAGCTCCCTGTGACAGTGTGATGGATCATGCGGAGCGTCAGTTGCGCCCGTTGAGGTGGCGCACCTTGCGCAATTGCGGGAACAGATAGGCCCACAGGCCAGCAACCGCGATGGCGCCGACGCCGCCGATCACCACGGCTGGCACGGTGCCGATCAGCGCCGCCATAGTGCCGGCGCGGAACTCACCGACTTCATTGGAAGCGCCGACGAAGACCTGGTTGACGGCGTTGACGCGGCCGCGCACCTCGTCCGGGGTCCACAACTGGATCAGCGTCTCCCTGATGTAGACGCTGAACATGTCGGTGGCGCCGAGGAAGGCAAGGGCGACGATCGACAGCCAGGTGATGGTCGACAGGCCGAACAGCACGGTGCAGGCGCCGAATGCCGCGACGAAGCCGAGCATGATCTTGCCGGCATTGTCGCGAAGCGGGTGCCCGGCGAGCCACACCGCGACGCAGATGGCGCCGATGCCGGGCGCCGAGCGCAGCAGGCCGAGGCCCCAGGGGCCGAGCTGCAGGATGTCTCGCGCATAGACCGGAAGCAGCGCCGAGGCGCCGGACAGGAGCACGGCGAAAAGGTCGAGCGAGATGGCGCCTAGCACGATCTTCTCGCTCCAGATGTAGCGGAAGCCGGCAAACAGCGTCTCCATCGTCGGCTTGTCGGTAGCGGTCTGCTGTACGGGCTTGGGAATGGTGAAGATCAGCAGGCCGGCCACCAGCATCAGCACGGAGGCGACGGCGTAGGCAGCTTCGGGCGAGACGCCATAGAGCAGGCCGCCTGCGACCGGGCCGATGATCGTCGCCGTCTGCCAGGCCGACGAGTTCCACGCAATCGCGTTGCCGAAATCCTCCGGCGGCACCAGATTGGCGAACAGCGACGACGAGGCCGGTCCGTAAAAGGCACGCGCCATGCCGAACAGGGCCAGAACGACGAAGATCGGCAGCGGACTGACGAGGCCGCGCAGCGTGAAATAGAGGAGAACGAGCGCACAGGCTGCCTCGACCACGGTTGCCAGCGCCATGATCAGGCGGCGGCCGAAGCGGTCGGCCACGACGCCGGTGACCAGCACCAAGAGCAGGGATGGCAGGAACTGGACGATGCCGACAATGCCGAGGTCGAAGGGATCGCGCGTCAGATCATAGATCTGCCAGCCGACGGCGACGGAGACGATCATGGTGGCGAAGGTGGTGAGGAAGCGCGCCGTCCAGTAGCTGAGGAAGGCCTTGTGCCGGAAGGCAGCATAGCGCTGTTCCGGTGAGGTTTGTCCTGGTGTCATGGAGAGAGGCCCCGCTGCGATGGCATTGATCGGCGGGGCACTTCCCGAATGGGCGCTGGTCCGACCAATGGAAAGTCTAACAAAGTTCGCAGCGGGATGTGCGTTAAAATCTGGCCTGGATCAAGGGATTTTCAGCCTGTTCCGTCGATCGCACAAGGAAGTTACTGCCGCAGCGCCGCGGAAATGGCGTCGAGGCCACCTCTCAATTCGGCTTCCGCCGGCCAGCCAAAACCGACGCGGAAGAAGCGTTTTTCCATTTCGAACCAGTGGCCGGGCCCGACATAGGTGCCGTGATTCTCCAGCAGGTTTCCATAGAAGCGGTCGAGGTCGAAACCGGGCTCGACATTGAGGCGCGGGAAGCCAACGACACCGCCTTGCGGCCTGATCCAGTCGACCAGCGGCTCGCGGTCAATCCAGGCCTGGACGATGTCGCGGCGCTTGGCCATCTCGGGCAGCAGCGTTCCCAGGAAGGCGTCCCGGCGCTCGAGCATGCCGCGCGCGATGCCTTCGTCGATGACGCTGCCGCAGATGCCGATCTGCTCCTTGGCGGCCAGGAATGTGTCCTGCAGGGCGGCATCCCTGGTGATCAGCCAGCCGATGCGGATTCCGGGAATGCCGAAGGCTTTTGATAGTGACGAGACGCTGATTGCCTTAGGGCTGAGCGAGGCCGCCGACGGCAGGCGCCTGCCATAGGAAAGATCGCGATAGGTCTCGTCGACCAGCAAATGGCAGTTGCTGGCCTCGGCAAGCGTCACCAGCGCGTCGAGATCAGCCCGGTCCATCATCGTGCCGGTCGGGTTGTGCGGGCAGGTGACGCTGATCAGTTTCGTGTTCGGCCGGATCGCCGCCTTGACGGCCTCGACATCGATGGCAAAGCCGTCCTCGAAGGCGAGGTCGACAAAGCTGATGGCGCAGCCGATCGCCCTTGGCGTTTCGATGTTGGTGGCGTAGTTAGGCCTGATGACGACGAGATGGTCGCTGGCCGACAGAAGCGACGTCGAGATGATGAACAGCGCGCCGGCGGCGCCAGCGGTGACCAGCACATCGTCAGGCGAAACGCCGGCATCCTGAGCCGCGATCAGCGCGCGCAAGTCCTTGTCGCCGCGATGCTCGCCGTAGAAGAGCGTCAGATCAGGCAGCGACAGGCCGATGTCGGAGAGTTTCTGGTCGGCGATCGAGCTTTCGGAGAGATTGTAGCGGATGCGGTCGTAGCCGTATTCCTCCGGCGCCTCTTTCTCGATCACCATCCTGGTGTAGTTCATGGCTTCCCCCTCGAAAGAACCTGCCCAGTTCATCCAAGCCACAAAAGCACGAAGCCTGCCAAGGCGAATTCGCCGGCAGGCTTCTGTTCCAGTTATCCTAACTGTGGCTCAGAACTGAATTGTTCAGGCCGAAACCTTGGCCTTCCGGCCCTTGGCCTTGACGGGCACCACCTCGACGGCCTTGCGGCCGAGGCCGATCGACTTCGCCAGCAGCGAGCGCGACGCGGCATAGTTGGGGGCAACCATCGGGTAGTCCGCCGGCAAACCCCATTTGGCGCGGTAGGCGTCCGGCGTCAGGTTGAAATGCACGCCGAGATGGCGCTTCAGCGATTTGAACTTCTTGCCGTCCTCGAGGCAGATGATGAAATCCGGCGTCACCGACTTCTTCGGGTTGACCGCGGGAACCAGGGGTGCTGCCACCGGCACAGTCGGCTTGCCGAGCCCTTCGATCGAGGTGGCGACGCTGGCGATGAGGTCGGCCAGACCGGAGACGGGCAGGCGGTTCTTCTCGACGTAAGCGGATACGATGTGGGCGGTCAGCTCGAGAAGATCGATGCGAGCGTCGTTGCTGTCGTCGGTCAATGTTTCCTCCGTCTATGGCGCATGGCCTCGAAAATCGGGGTCGTTTTCGAAAGGACCAAGCGTAAAGTCAAAAAATTCTGAAGCGTCCCTAAGCGTATCGCGTGGAGCACGCCAGGCAGTACGGCAAAATTCCTAGTCGGCAAATCTGCATAACGCAACGATTTAAGCCATCGTCACACGTTATTTTGAACAACTATACTAAACTGTAATACTATCAGACGATCAACGCCTTGTCTCGCCACAGACGAAATCCGCCTTCGAAGGCGCGTGTGTTGTCACCGCGCCTGGAGTCGACGGGCAATTCGTCGAGCTTGTCGACATTGCCGCCGCCAATGACGACATAGTCTGGCTGCAGGGCGGCGCGCAGCCGGTTGACGACGTCAAAGACGGATTCGCGCCACTTCTTCTTGCCGCGCCTTTCCAGGCCGCGCTCGCCGACATAGTCCTCGAAACTCCTGGTCTTCTTGTAGGGAAGGTGGGCGAGCTCCATAGGCAGGCAGACATGGTCGGCGATCATCGCTGCACCCAGACCCGTCCCAAGGCCCAGGAACAGCATGCGCCCGCCTTCGTAGCTGCCGATGGCTTGCATCAGCGCGTCGTTGACCACCTTGACCGGCTTGCCGAACTGCGCGGCGAAATCGAAGCCGGCCCAACCCTTGCCGAGATTCATGGGATCGAGCACCGGCTTGTCGTGACGTACCGGGCCGGGATAGCCCATCGAGATGATGTCATAGGGCAGGCCTTCGGCGAGCTTCTTCACCGTATCGATCATCTGCTGCGGCGTCAGGTCCGGGCCCGAGTCGGCCCGGCGCTCGGTGCCGCCGGCGCTGGTCAGGATCTTGACATGCGAGCCGCCAATATCGATCGAAAGCACGATCTTCCCGGCGTCCGATTCTGTTTGCTTTACCGCCTTGGCCATCACTTCCCCTCCGCTCATGCCACCGGATCGATCCAGCCATTGGGCGGCCCGAAGCCGGCCATGGCGTCCGCCGGTCCCCACGTTTTTGGCTCGTAGAGATGCGGCGGCGTGGTGTCGCCGAGCACCGGGCCGACGATGCGCCACGCAAGTTCAGCCGCGTCCTGGCGGGTGAAGAGCTGGCCATTGCCGTTCATGGCGTCGCCGATCAGCCTTTCGTAAGGCGGCATGTCGCTCTTTGAGTCGTCGAGCGCGGTGAGTTCGACCTGCTCGCCGACCATGTCGTCGCCGGGCGCCTTGCGCTGTGCGCCGATGGCGATCATCACTTGCGGGTCGATGCGGAAGCGCACGTAATTCTGGTCGGCGGGCTTGATCGGATCGAAGACATCGAGCGGCGGCCGCTTCAGCCGCACCACCACCTCTGTGACATGCACGGGCATGTTCTTGCCGGCACGGATGAAGAACGGGACGTCCTGCCAGCGCCAGGTGTCGACGAAGAAGCGCACCGCCGCGAATGTCTCGACCGGCGAGTTCGGCCTCACACCCGGTTCCGCGAGATAGCCGGTGAACTGGCCGCGCACCACATCATCCTTGGTCAAGGTGCGGATGGCGCGGAGCACCTGCACCTTCTCGTCGATCAGGTCGTCGGCCGAGCGGCCGACCGGCGGCTCCATGGCCAGAAGCAGCAGGATATTGAGCAGATGGTTTTCGATGACGTCCCGGATGGCGCCGACATCGTCATAGAATTTACCGCGGCCCTCGACGCCAAAATCCTCGGCCATGGTGATCTGCACACTCTCGACGTAGTTGCGGTTCCAGATCGGCTCGAGGAAGGAATTGGCGAAGCGGAAATAGAGCAGGTTCTGGATCGCTTCCTTGCCGAGATAGTGGTCGATGCGGAAGATCGACTGTTCGTCGAACACCAGATGCAGCACCCGGTTCAGCCAGCGTGCCGACTGCAGATCGTGGCCGAAAGGCTTTTCCACCATCAGCCGCGCGCCATGCGCCGTGCCCGATTGCTCCAGCCCTTGCACGACCGTCTCGAACATGGTCGGCGGCACCGCCATGTAGTGCAGCGGCCGCTGTGCGCTGCCGAGCGCGGTTTTCAGTTTCTCGAAGGTGGCCCCATCGCGATAGTCACCGCTGACATAGCGCATCAGCGAGGCCAGCTTGGCGAAGACCGTCTCGTCGATAGCGCCCAGCGCGTTGACGATGCCGTCGCGGGCGCGATCCTGCAACTGCTTCAGCTCCCAGGCCTCGAAGGCGACGCCGATCACCGGCTCGGTGAGCGTGCCCTTGGCGACCATCTGGTAGAGGGCCGGAAATATCTTCTTGTGGGCGAGGTCGCCGGTGGCTCCGAAGAGCACCAGCGTGTCGGACCGTTCCTGGCTCATGCGTGCGTCTCCCCTGTCGCCTTCACTTGCCATCCTTCGGCTTCTCGACATGGCCGCCAAAGGCATAGCGCATGGCGGACAGGAGCTTGTCGGCGAATTCGGATTCGCCTTGCGAGGAGAAGCGGTCGAACAGCGCCGAGGACAGCACCGGCGCGGGCACGCCGGTGTCGATCGCCGCCTTCAGCGTCCAGCGGCCTTCGCCGGAATCCGAGACCCGGCCGCCGAAATTCGCCAGGCCCGGGTCGCTCTTCAGCGCGCCGGCGGTGAGATCGAGCAACCAGGAGCCGATGACGCTGCCATGCCGCCAGACCTCGGCCACCTGGGGAAGGTCGACGTCGAACTGGTAATATTGCGGGTTTTCCAGCGGGCTGGTCTCGGCGTCGGCCGTGCGTTGCCGCTTGCCGGCATTGGCCGATTTCAGGATGTTCATGCCTTCGGCATAGGCGGCCATGACGCCGTATTCGATGCCGTTATGCACCATCTTGACGAAGTGGCCGGCGCCGCTTGGTCCGCAATGCAGGTAGCCGAAGGGCGCCGTGCCGGCGGCCTTGTCGGGGGTGGGTGCTCCGGCATCGGCGCCGGGCGCCAGCGTCGCGAAAATCGGGTCGAGATGTTTGACCGCCTCGTCGGGGCCCCCGATCATCAGGCAGTAGCCGCGCTCCAGGCCCCAGACACCGCCGCTGGTGCCGACATCGACATAGTGCAGGCCCTTGGCCGCGAGCTCCGCGGCCTGATCAACGGCGTCGTGATAGTAGGAATTGCCGCCATCGATGATGATGTCGCCTGGTTCCATCAGGGCCGCGACCTGGTCGGCAATCTTGCCGGTGATCGCCGCCGGCAGCATCAGCCAGACACAGCGCGGCTTGGCGAGCTTGCCGACGAATTCCGTCAGGGATGCCGCCCCCAGTGCACCGTCGGTCACCAAGGCGGCGACGCTGGCGGGGTTGATGTCGTAGACGACGCATTCATGGCCGTCGCGCATCAGGCGGCGGACCATGTTGGCGCCCATCCGGCCCAGTCCCATCATTCCGATCTGCATGGTTTCGTCCCTGTTTCCTGGAGATTTGCTGGTTTATCGAGGAAGGATTTACTGGCTGTCCTGATCGCCTGATATGACGGTGAAGTCGACATTCTCCCAATCGCCGGTTGCGAGCCAGAAAAAAGTGAAGATCAGCGTGCTTCCCTTGCGGAGGCTGGCGGTCGGCAGATCGGCAAGATGGATGCCGAAAGCGTTCTCTTCTGTCTGGGCGTTGATGGCGGTCGCCCAGCTATCCGCGCTCCAGCGAACAATCGCCGGCGCCAGCAGCTCGACGCGCAGCGTCTTGCCTTCCGGCAGCAAGCGGATCTTGTTGTTGAACCGCCATGCCCTGAACGGCGACACGGTCTTGTTCTCGATGTAGCGCTTGACGCCTTGCGGCGGCATGTCGAAGACAGCGCCGTCGCGCAGCGAGCGCAGCAGCTTGATATGCTCCGAGTGTGCCCAGACCAGCGGCATGGCGCTGCCCGAGGGGCGACCAAGCAGCAATTCGCGTTCCGGCAAGTCGGCGCCGTCCCAGACCTGCTCCGGCAACAGGCCGCCGGGCTCGGCGGAGCCCTCCAGCGCCTTGAGCAGGGTGGCCGCCTTGTCCTTGCGCCCCGCCGCCAGTTCGTAATGGGCGCGTTCGCCGGCCATCAGCGGCCAGGGCCGGCCCTGGCCGGTGCCGTCGAACGGCGAGCCGTCCTGGTGCTCGCCATAGCCATCGCCATTGTAGCGGTACCAGAGCGTTCCCTGCGGCAATTCGCAGCGCAGCCGGCCGTCGATGACCTTGACGGTATTGACGATGCGCGGATCATCCGCTGCCCTGAGGCCGAAGCGGACCAGCGCCAGCGCGTCCGGGCTGACGATTTCCCCGGCGGGTTGGTCGGTGTCGCCGGGCGGCCGGTTCTTGATGGGGACAAAGCCGTCCTTCGGCGAGCCGGCCTCGGCGCTGTCGGGCGGCGCGATGCGGACATAATAGCCCTCGACGCCTGACGCCTCGCAGATTGCAGTGCCGGTGACATAGGTCCAACGCTCGACCTGGTCGTTCCAGCCGTCCGCAGTCTCGCGCAGATAGATGGCGTCGTCCGGTTTGCCGCAGGCGTCCAACAGATCGGCGGCGGCTAGCAGTGCCGCGATCTCGACGGCTAGCGTGAACGGGCTGAAGCCGGCATCTTCTTCCCAACGGTCCTCGCCGGTGACGGGTCCGTCGCGCACGACATAGGAGGCCGCGGTCTTGATCATCTGCAGGAAGGACGCCAGCTTGGCGCGCGGCAGATGGCCGGCGCGATGCAAGGCATCGGCCAGCAGCAGCGGAAAGGCGCATTCATCCATCTGGATGCCGGGCCAATAGGCCGATCCGTCGAGCCAGGCATTCTGCGGCCAGTGTCCGTCCGGCTGCTGGATGGAGCGCAGATATTCGAGAATCTGCAGCGCCGAGGCGGCATCGCCGGCGGCGAGGAAGCCGCCCGCCGTTTCGACCAGATCACGCGGCCAGACCAGATGATAACCGCCAAGGTCGTCGTCGCCCTTGTTGAAGCCCCAGGGGATCGACAGGCTGGCGACCGCCGCGCCCGGCATGGCGATGGACCGGTGCGTCGCCAGAACCGCCGTCGAGACGCGGTAGCCGTTGATCCCGGACGCCGCGTGCCGGTCCAAAGGCAGCAGGCCGGCCTGCCATTTGCGCCAGTTCTTGACGTAGGCTTTCGCTGCCGGCTCAAAACCCCGCTTCAGGCTGGCGAAGGCATTTTCGGCCGCTTCCTCTGGTGTTGCGCCAAAACCCAGCGCCAGCACCGCTTTTGTCTTGGTCGCCGAAAAACCGATCTCGCCGGTCAGCGCGACATTGCCGTCCTCGGCGCGCTGGCAGGCTGTATCAAGCTTGCCGGTATGATTGAGTTGCTGCCAGCCATCGGAGAAGCCGGCATAGCCGGCTGAACAGTCCCGCCAGGGCAGCGACGAAGCCAGCGCCAGGCAAGAGCCACGCCCCGAGGCAAACAGTACGGGCTTTCCCCTATGGGCGCCGACCCAGCCGGTGTTGCCCATGCCGGCATTGACCAGATGCGGCGCCAGAAGCGCGTAGACGCGGTAGTCTTTGGCCGCACCTTTAAGCGCCGTGAAAGTGATTTCCTGCAGCAGCGCGGGCCGCGCCGGGTCGGCAAGGATGCGTTTTTCGATACGGTAGGTCCCATCGGCGGCGGTGTTGACCAAGCTGTAGGCGGGTACGCCGGCCTCGAACGGTTCGATCGCGTGCTGGGCATCGCGTTTCTCTTCCGAGAAATAGCCGTCGGGGCCGGTGACGATCAGGCCGAGGTCGCGCGTGCAGGCGCTGTCGACGCGCGGATAGTAGATTTCGTTGAGAATGCCGTGGCTGATCGTGAACCAGATCTGGCCAGCTGGTGAAAGCGAAGTGCCGACGCCACTCTTGGCGCTCGACGTCCAGCGCGCCGGAATTCCCGGGGCGCCCGGGGGAACGATCGGCGTCACTGCCATGTTTGTTTGGCCTCCTGCGTGCATGCCTTACCCATCCAGCGAAGCCATTTCAATCATTGCACCGCAAGTTGATCGGCATGCCTTCGCTGATTGCAGTTGACAGTTTGCGGCCCATCTGCATTTGTCTGACAATAGATAAAAAACAGGAGCGCGAGCCGCAACACCATCCACCAATCAGCATGACCAGCAACTCTTGGGAGGAGTATGATATGAAGAAACTGTTCGTATTGGGTACCCTTGCCGCGATGCTCGCATCGGGCACGGCATTTGCCGACACCAGCGGCAAGAAGATCGCATTCTCCAACAATTACGCCGGCAATTCGTGGCGCCAGGCGATGCTCGACAGCTATGGTATCGTCACCAAGAAGGCGGTCGACGACAAGATCGTCGGCGCCGCCGACATCTTCACCACCGCCGACAAAGAAGTGCCGACGCAGGCAGCCCAGGTGCAGAACCTGATCCTGCAGGGCTATGACGCCATCGTCATCAACGCCGCTTCGCCCGATGCGCTCAACGGCGCCATCAAGCAGGCCTGCGATGCCGGCATCACCGTCGTCTCCTTCGACGGCACCGTCACCGAGCCCTGCGCCTACCGCGTCGTCGTCGACTTCAAGGATATGGGCAAGCAGGAAGTCGAGCAGATGGCCAAGTTCCAACCGAAGGGCGGCAATCTGCTCGAAATCCGTGGCCTCGCCGGTACCTCGATCGACGATGCCATCCATGCCGGCATTCTGGAGGGCGTCGCTGCCCATCCCGAATTCAAGATCGTCGGCTCGGTGACCGGCGACTGGGACCAGACGACGGCGCAGAAGGCTGTCGCCACCATCCTGCCCTCGCTGCCCGATGTCGTCGGCATCGTAGACCAGGGCGGTGACGGTTATGGCGCAGCGCAAGCCTTCGCCGCCGCCGGCAAGCCGCGCCCGACCATCATCATGGGCAACCGCCAGGACGAGCTGAAGTGGTGGAAGGAGCAGAAGGACAAGGACGGCTACAAGACGTGGTCGGCTTCGATCGCGCCCGGCGTGTCGTCGCTCGCTTTCTGGGTGGCGCAACAGGTGCTCGATGGCCGCAAGGACATCCCGCACGATCTGCTGGTGCCGTATCTGGCCTTCACCCAGGATGATTTCGAGGCAGCCCTGCCGAAGATCAAGGAAGGCGGCGTCGCCACCCACGAATACACGCAGGAAGACGCCCTCGCGGCCATCAAAGCCAACATCAAGTGAGCGACACGGCGGCGTTGTCCTTCGTACCATCGCGCGGATATCGTTGAGTATGCCTGAAGGGAACGCTGACATCATCAGACTGAACGGCGCCGAAAAACATTTCGGCGCCGTTCGCGCGCTTGGCGGGGTGGATTTCCATGTCGGGCCGGGCGAATGCGTCGGCCTGGTCGGCCACAATGGCGCCGGCAAATCGACGCTGATGCATATGGTGGCGGGAACACTCACGCCCGACAGCGGCATGATCGGCGTGCATGGCGGCGTCGAGGACAACTACTCGGTGTCGCGTGCGCAAAAGCTCGGCATACGCTGCGTGTTCCAGGAACTGTCACTGTGTCCCAACCTCAGCATCGCCGAGAACACGCGTATCAACCATGCCTCGCTCACCGGCTACGGCTGGCGGCGCAAGGCGGCAGCGCTGATCACGGCCAAGCTCGATGAGATCTTCCCGGATCACGGCATCTCGGCCTTGGACATTGTCGGTGATCTCTCGATCGGGCGGCGCCAGATGGTCGAGGTGGCGCGCGCCTTCACGGTGACGCAGGACCGGCTCGACCTCGTCATCCTCGACGAGCCGACATCGTCGCTCGACGCGCATACATCAGGCCAGTTGCTGGCTTTCGTGCGTCGTTTCGTGGCCAGCGGCAAAAGCTGCATCCTGATCTCGCACGTGCTGGGCGAGGTGCTGAGGAATGCCGACCGCATCGTGGTGATGCGCGACGGCAAGGTGGTTGTCACGGACGCCGCAAATGCCTTCGACCGAGACCGCCTGGTGGCGGCAATGGGCGGAGCGGAAGCACGCCAGAAGATCGCGGCCGAAATTGCCGCCACCAAGCCGGCAGCCAGCCCGTTGCGCGTTCGCGCACGACCCGCTGTGCAGAAGGATGGTTCCGAACTTGTCGCCCATGCCGGCGAGATCATCGGCCTGGCAGGGCTGGCCGGGCATGGCCAGACGGACCTGCTGCTGGCCATTTTCACCGCCGCATCGCGCGCCAAGGCCGGCATCGAGGTGACCGCACCAGTGGCGCTGGTCGCCGGCGACCGCCAGTCGGACGGCATCTTCCCGCAATGGTCGATCGCCGAAAACATCGGCATCCGCTCGCTGGCGCGGTTGCGCAACGGACTGCTGATCTCGCCGCAACGCGAGGCAGAACTCGCTGCGTTCTGGCAGAAGAAGATCGGCATCCGCACGCCTGACATGAACAACAACATCTTCTCGCTGTCGGGCGGCAACCAGCAGAAGGCGCTGTTTGCCCGTGCGCTTGGCTCGGACGCTGAAATCGTGCTGATGGACGATCCGATGCGCGGCGTCGACATCGGCACCAAGCTCGAAGTCTACGACCTCGTGCGCGAGGAGGCTCGCAATGGCCGCACCTTCCTCTGGTACACCACGGAAACCGAAGAGCTCGACAATTGCAACCACATCTATGTCTTCAAGAACGGCCGCATCGTCGCCAATCTGCGCCGCGACGAATTGACCGAAGAGAAGATCATCCAGTCGTCCTTCGGCGATGCGGCCTGAGATGACGGTGGCAAGCGTCGACACCAGCAAAAGTTCTTCCGAGCGTGGCGCGCTGTCCCGTGCGCGCCTGCTGCGCGGCCTGTTGCCGGCGCTTTCGCTGGCGATTGTGCTGATCGCCATCGCCTGGCTCAATCCGCGCGCCATCAGCTATTTCGGCTTTAGCCTGATGCTGAACCTGGCGATCCCGATCGCGCTGGCGACGATCGCGCAGATGTTCGTCATCGCAGGCAATGAGCTCGATTTGTCGATCGGCACCTTTGTCGGTTTCGTCGGCTGCGTCACCGCGACCTGGCTGAGGGATGCGCCGCTGATCGGCGTTGCCATCCTGCTCGGGTCGATCGGCATCTATGCGGTGCTCGGCGCGTTGATCCATCTGCGCAATCTGCCGTCGATCGTGGTGACGCTCGGCATGAGCTTCGTCTGGCAGGGGCTGGCCATTCTCGTTTTGCCCAAGCCGGGCGGCAAGGCGCCGGACTGGCTGCTGGCGATCATGTCGTTCAAGCCGCCCTTCGTGCCGTTCCCGATCATCGCGGCGCTGCTGATCGGGCTCATCGTTCATTTCGGCCTGATGCGCACCTCTTATGGGGTCATCCTGCGTGGCTCAGGCGGCAATCCGGCGGCGCTCAAGCGTGCCGGCTGGTCACTGCTGAAGACCAAGATCGTGCTGTTTGCGCTGGCCGGACTGTTCGGTGTGCTGTCGGGCATGGTGCTGATCGGCATCACCACCTCGGCCGATGCCAATATCGGCAATGGCTACACGCTGCTGGCGATCGCCGGCGTCATCCTCGGCGGCGGCGAATTCGTCGGCGGCCGGGTGTCGCCGATCGGTGCGGTGATCGGCGCGCTGACACTGGCGCTGGCAGCCTCGCCGCTGCTCACCTTCATGCACATCCCGCCCGACTGGCAGGTGGCCGCCAACGGCGCCATCCTGATCATCGTGTTGGCGGCGCGGGTGCTGATCAGCCGCAGGGAGAGGTGAGCGATGGTTCTGGTGAAATCGCTGGCTGGCAAACCCTGGGTCTGGTCGTTCATCGGCGCGCTTGTCGTGTGGCTGGCGACGATCATCTTCACCGGCGGCTATGGCGCCGGCGGCATGGTCACGGCAGCGCTGTCGCTCGCCGTGTTCACCGTCATTGTCGGCGTCGGTCAGATGTTCGTCATCACGCTCGGGCCAGGCAATGTCGATTTGTCGCTGCCGGCCAATATCGGGCTTGCCAGCGCTGTGGCCATGAAGGTGATGGGTGGCAGCGATTCCATGATCATCGTCGGGCTGCTGGCGGCGCTCTCCTGCGGTGCCGCGATCGGTGCCGTCAACTACCTGCTGATCTGGGCGCTGCGCATTCCGCCGATCATCGCCACTCTGTCGGCGAGTTTCATCATCCAGTCGATCGACATCAGCTATGGGCGCGGGCTGCAGATCAAGCCGCCGCCGGGCTTCGCCGATTTCGCCAACTGGCAAATCCTGGGCATTCCGGTGCTGGCGATCCTCACAGTGCTGTTCACCATCGGTGCGGCCATCGCGCTGCAGCGCATGATCTATGGCCGCTCGGTGCTGGCGATCGGCCAGAACATCCGCGCCGCGTGGCTCGCCGGCGTCAATGTCGGCCGCATCCGCTTCCTCACCTACACGCTGTCCGGCGCGCTTGGCGGCATCGACGGAGCCCTGCTCGCCGGCTATTTCCGCGGCGCCAATGTCGATATCGGCAATGAATATCTGCTGGCCTCGATCGCCGTCGTCGTCATCGGCGGCACGTCGGTTGCCGGCGGCAAGGCCAATGTGCCCGGTGTCTGGGGCGCGGCACTGTTCCTGGTGCTGCTTTTGACCATGCTCAACACGTTTGGGGTCAGTGCCGGCGTGCGGCTGCTGCTGACCGGGCTGATTATCGTGGGCGTGATTACGGCAGCGGGCGGCGAGAAGGCGGTGCGGTGAGCCGGCCCCAAATTGCGTGCGCCAGCATAACGATGCCGGAGACGCTGGCGGCGGAGGCCGCCCGCCAGAGCTAATCATTGTGCCAGGTAGGCATCCGGTTCCCATCCGCGTGCAAGCGCTGTAAATCCCGTTCGCGCGGCCATTGCCGCTTGCCAATGCCGGAGGTTTACTTGTCCAACTTCGTGAAGATCAGCCGCGACGGCGATATCGCCCTCGTCACCATCGACAACCCGCCGGTCAATGCGCTGAGTTTTCATGTCCGCGAGCCGCTGATGCAGGCGCTGGTCTCGCTGCGCGACGATGCTTCGGTTGCGGCCATCGTCATCGCTTGCGCTGGCCGGACCTTCGTTGCCGGCGCCGACATTACGGAATTCGGCAAACCGGTACAGCAGCCGGATCTGCGCGCCCTGATCGTGACGCTCGAGACCATCATCAAGCCGACGGTCGCCGCCATTCGCGGCACAGCGCTTGGTGGTGGCCTGGAACTGGCGCTCGGTTGCCATTTTCGCGTTGCCGATGCCGGCGCCAAGCTCGGTCTGCCGGAGGTGAGGCTCGGCCTGCTGCCGGGCGGCGGCGGCACGGTGCGGCTGCCACGCCTGGTCGGCGCGGTGAAGGCGCTGAAGATGATCGTTTCGGGCACACCGATCGGTGCTACCGAAGCGCATGCCACGGGTCTCGTCGATGCCGTCTTTGAAGGCGATCTGGCCACGCATGCCGTGAACTTCGCCCGGGAAATCGCGCGCAAGGGTGGTCCTTACACGCCGGTGCGTGATCGCAATGACGGGGAAACCGACCTCGCGGCTTTCGACGCCGAGGCGGCGGACCTGGCGAAAAAAGCGCGTGGTCTCGAAGCGCCGATCGCTTGCGCGCAGGCGGTACGCAACGCCGTCACGCTGCCCTTCGACGAAGCGCTTGCGGCGGAGCGTGCACTGTTTGTGAAACTGGTCGCCAGTGACCAGTCACGGGCACAGCGCCATCTGTTCTTCGCCGAACGTGAGGCGGCTAAGATTGCGGGCAAGGACATCGTAAAGCGCAGGATTGGCCGCGTCGGCGTCATTGGTGCCGGCACGATGGGCGGCGGCATCGCCATGGCCTTCGCCAATGGCGGCTATCCCGTCACCTTGCTGGAAACCAGCCAGGAGGCCTTGGATCGCGGGCTGGGAACGATCGAGAAGAACTATGCTGTTTCGGTCTCGCGTGGCTCGTTGAGCGAAGACGCCAAGCGTCAGCGCCTCGCCCAGTTCAAAGGTTCTACCGACTATGCCGATCTCGCCGATTGCGACCTGATCGTCGAGGCGGTCTTCGAGGACATGGCGGTCAAGAAGGACGTCTTTGGCAAGCTCGACACGATAGCGAAGCCCGGCGCTATCCTTGCCACCAACACCTCCTATCTCGACATCAATGAAATCGCTGCTTCGATCTCGCGGCCGCAGGACTTGCTCGGCCTGCATTTCTTCTCGCCGGCCAATGTCATGAAGCTGCTGGAGATCGTGCGCGCCGACAAGACCGCGCCCGATGCGCTGGCGACCGTGGTCGATATGGCGCGCAGGATCGGCAAGGTGGCTGTCGTCGTCGGTGTCTGCCACGGCTTCGTCGGCAACCGCATGCTGGCCGCACGGGGTTCGGAATCCGAGGCGCTACTGCTGGAGGGCGCGACACCCAGCCAGATCGACAAGGCCTTCACCGATTTCGGTTGGCCGATGGGGCCGTTCCAGATGGGTGATCTCGCCGGCCTCGACATTGGCTGGCGCAACCGCAAGGCGCGCGGCCTGACGGCCGTCATCGCCGACACTTTGTGCGAACAGGGGCGCTTCGGCCAGAAGACCGGCCGGGGGTTCTATCTCTACGAGGCCGGTGCGCGCGCGGGTGTCCCTGATCCCGAGGTCGAGACGCTGATCCGCGAAAAGGCTGCGGAGAAGGGCATCAAACCGAGGGAGATCGGGGCCGAGGAAATCATCGAGCGCACGCTTTATCCACTGGTCAACGAGGGCGCGAAAATACTGGAAGAGAAGATCGCGGCCCGCGCGTCCGATATCGATGTGGTCTGGGTCAACGGTTACGGTTTCCCGATCGGCAAGGGCGGTCCGATGTTCTGGGCTGGCCTTGAAGGGGCGGCCAGGATTATCGACCGGCTCGATCACTGGCATCAGCAGACCGGCAAGGATGTCTTCAAGCCTGCGCCGTTGCTGAAGCGGATGGCAGAGACCGGCTCGTGGGAGACCGACGCGACTGCTTGACCACACTATCCCAGCGGCAAGAATTCGCCTATCCCTAGTCCCTCGCCAGCACGAAATCGTGCTCAACCTCCCAGAACGGGCCGGCGAATTCGAGGCCCTTGGCGCGTGCCGGATCCTCGATCCGCTTGAATTTGGCGAGCAGGCTCTCCTTCACGCCGAACACCGCGTCCGAATTGATGTAGGGATCGTCGGGATCGAAGATGTGGGTGGTCAGCGTCTCGAAGCCGTCAGCCTTGAGGATGTAGTGCAGATGCGCCGGGCGGTAGGGGTGGCGGCCGAGCGCATGAAGTAGTTTGCCCACCGTGCCGTCATCCGGGATCGGATAGAATTTCGGCTTTACCGCGCGGAACCAGTAGCGGCCGTCGGCGCCGGTGCGGAAGACGCCGCGCAGGTTGAAATCGGGCTGGATGCCCTTCTGCTGGACATCGTAGAAACCTTCATCGTTGGCCTGCCAGACGTCGAGCACTGCACCTGCGATCGGCTGTCCCTCGGTGTCGAGGATGCGGCCATGGATGAACATGTCCTCGCCCTTCTGGTCGAGGCAGATGTTGGCGCCCATCGGCAGTTCCGGCGCGTCGGCGAGATGGAAGGGACCGAGCACCGTCGATTCCGAAGCGCCCGACGGCTTGCGGTTGTTGATGGCGTCGACCAGCATCGAAACGCCGAGCACATCGGACAACAGAATGAATTCCTGCCGCCATTCGGTGGAGAGTTGGCCGGTCCTAGTCAGGAACAGAATGGCCTCGAACCATTCGTCCTGCGTTGGCTCGATCTCCTTGACCGCCTCATGCAGTTTGCGGGTGATGATCTCCATCACCGCCTTCAGCCGGTCATCCCTGGCATTCTTGTTGCGGCCGGTGACGACCTCGACAGAGTTCGCCTCGGTGAAGAAGCCTTTTTCGTGCGCTTCCATGTCTCTCACCTGTCCAGGATTGACGTCAGGGCTTTGCGCAGATCCGCCGCGGGATTGCCGCTGATCGCGTCCTTGCGCCAGCCGACATGCTGGTCGGGCCGCACCAGCAGAACGCCGCTGTCGCGGATTTCGCGGGCGCGCGCCCAGTCGCCGGAAAAATCCTGCCAGGGCTGGCGCGGGCCGATGAGATGGCCTGATATGTCGATGCCCAGTTCCTTGCCAACCGCCTTCGCAGCGTCCAGCCAAACCTGGCCGCCAATGCCGGTCAGTACGGTGAACTTGCCGTGACCAGTCAGGTCCAACGTGGAAACCTTGTCGCCCCGATCCGAATGTACCCAGACATGCGGCACTCGTGCGCCGGGCCAGGATGTCGGCTGATAGTGTAGCTCGGCGTCCTTGGCGAAAGCCGGTTCCTTCTGGCCGTCGGTGACGATGGCATTCGATTTGTAGCGTTGGTTCATCTCGACGCCGTGCGCGTCGAATTCATAGACTTTTGAGGCGATGGTCTCGCGGATTTTCGCGCGCTGCGCCTCGGCCGCCGGCGTGTCGTCGCAGCGCGCATCCATGTTCGACTGCATCTTCACCGGGTCGATGGAATCGAGCAGGCCAAGCGCCTTGAAGATCGGGCCGAACTCCTCGATCGACTTGTTGGCGCGAGAGACGATCTGCTTGGCCACCGGCGCGCGTTCCTGCGAATAGCTGTCGAGCAGTTTTGGGCCGGCCTTGCCCTTGATGACATAAGCGAGCTTCCAGGCGAGATTGAAACCGTCCTGGATCGAGGTGTTGGAGCCCAAGCCGTTCGATGGCGGGTGGCGATGGATGGCGTCACCCATGCAGAAGACGCGGCCCTTGGAGGTCTGCGTGGCGTACATGTTGTTGACGGTCCAGGTCGACACCGACTGGATCTCGATCTCCAGTTCGGGATCGCCGACCAGGTCACGCGCGACCTTCCTGGCGAAGGCGTCGTCGACCTTGGGCGCCGGCTGGTTGATGTCATAGCCCCAGACGATCAGCCATTCGTTCCATGGCCTGATCATGCGCACCAGGCCCATGCCGATGCCGCCGACATCGGCGCCCGGCTGCACCACCCAGTAGAGCACCGAGGGACGGTGGGCGACGTATTTCGAAAGGTCGGCCTTGAACAGGATGTTCATCGAGCCGCCGACGCCCATCTTGCCTTCGAAAGGCAGGCCGGCATGTTCGGCGACCAGCGAATTGCCGCCATCGGCACCGACCAGATACTTTGAGCGGATGGTGATGTCCTTGCCGGTCAGCCGGTCGCGGCAGGTCGTGGTGACGCCATCGGCATCCTGGACGTGGGAAAGGTACTCCATCGACATGCGCGATTGCGTGCCGCGCGAACAGGCGGTCTTGAACAGCAACGGTTCCATGAAGGTCTGTGGCAAATCGTTCATGTGCGATGGCGAGGATAAGAGATGCTCAGCACGGCTGAGCGGATGCTTGCCCCAGCTGCGCATGCGGCCGATCTCCTCGCCGGCAAGCGAGGTGCAGAACACGTTCTCGCCCATCAAATCCTGCTCGGTGGCGTGCATGTAGGCTTCCGCCTCGACATCCCTGCCGAGGTCGCGCAGCACCTCCATGGTGCGCTGGTTGGTGATGTGGGCGCGCGGCGTCGCGGCCAGCCAGCGATAGCGGTTGATGACCATGTTCTCGACGCCATAGGTCGAAAGCAGCGCCGCGGTCGCCGACCCGGCCGGCCCGGTTCCAATGGTCAGCACGTCGGTGGTGATGTCAGCCATGCGGCCCTCCCTTTTTGGTCAATGGTACAGGTCCACCGGTCAGCCGGCGGCGGACCGGGAAAAGCTGGATGCCGGTGCGCTCGGCGAACAGGCCCCACAGGCCGCGCGGCGCAAACAGCATGATGATAATGCCGATCAGTCCGAGGATCAGCAGATACCAGGAGCCGTAGTCGGCGAGCAGGTTTTGCAGAAGATAGAAGACGATGACGCCGACGATCGGGCCCTCGATCGTGCCGATGCCGCCGATGACGACGATGAAGATGACATAGGCGGTCCAGTCGACGACGGAGAAGGCGGCGTCGGGCGAGATGCGGGCCTTCTGCACGTAGATCAGCGCGCCGGCCAGTCCGGTGCCGAAGGCCGCTGAGAGATAGACCAGCGTCTTCATGCGGCGCGCATCGACGCCGACAGAGCGCGCCGCTTCCTGGTTGTCGCGCACGGCGGCCAGCCCCAACCCCTGCTTCGAACGCAGCAGGCGGTAGACGAGGCCGATCGTGGCAATGGCGAGCAGCAGCGCCAGCCAATAGGTCAGGATGTCGCCGGCGCCTGACGATTTGACGCCGAACATTTCGCCGACCAGCTTCAGCGCCGGCATGTCGCGGGTCGCTTCGCGCGGCAGCGATGTGCCGGTGCCGCCACCCAGCATCTTCCACTGCGCCAGCGCCAGCCGCACCACTTCGGCGATGACCCAACTGCCGATGGCGAAGTAGGCACCCTGCAAGCGAAACAGGAAGAAGGCGGTCGGGATGGCGAGCAAGGCGCTGGCGATGCCGGCCAGCAAGATGGCGACCAGTGGGTCGAGCCCGGCGAGGATGACAAGGGCGAACATGGCGTAGGCGCCGAAGCCGACAAAGGCCTGCTGTCCAACCGAGACCAGCCCGGCATAGCCGGCGAGCAGGTTCCAGTTCTGCGCCAGCACCAGCATGGTCAGGATGAAGAACAGGTCCTGCAGCACGCTGCGCGAGGCGAACAGCGGTGCGGCAAAGGCGAGCAGGATGATCAGCGCGGCGACGATGGCTGATATCGCTGACGCTTTGGTCTGCGTTTCGACTTTCCAGGGTGTCAGCGTGGTGTCGGTCATGCGCTCAATCCACCGCACGCGGGAACAGGCCACGCGGCCGGACCAGCAGCACGACGAGGAAAGCCAGATGCCCGGCGAGAATCTGCCATTCCGGGTTGATCGCGGCGCCAAAGGTCTGGGCGATGCCGATGACAATGCCGCCGGCGAGCGTGCCCCACAGCGAGCCGAGGCCGCCGATGATGACCGCCTCGAAGGCATAGATCAGCCGCGCCGGTCCGATGGTCGGATCGAAATTGGCGCGCGTGCCGAGATAGAGGGCGGCGATCGTCACCACCACCATGGCAATGCCGGTGGCGGTTGCGAAGATGCGCTTCGGCTGGATGCCCATCAACCCGGCGGTGACCGGGTCGTCCGAGGTGGCACGAAAGGCGCGGCCGAGCGACGTGCGATAGAAAAGCTGGTTGAGCCCGATGATCACGGCGATCGCGGAGGCCAGGGTCAGCAGCGGCATGACGCCGACATTGATCGGCCCCAGCGCGACGGATGCGGAGTCCAGCCCACCGACCGGGATGCGGCGGCTGTCGGCGGAAAAGCCTTCGAGCAGTCCGTTCTGGATGACAATCGACAGGCCGAAGGTGACCAGCAGCGGCGGCAATATGTCTGTGCCCAATGTCCGGTTGAGCAGGAAGAACTGCAGCGCCCAGCCGATCGCGAACATCACAGGCATCGCCACCAGCGCCGCCAAGAACGGATTGAGGCCAAGGGCCGAGACCAGCACCAGGATCAGGAAGGCGGCGAGCACGATCAAGTCGCCATGCGCCAGATTGACCAGCCGCATGATGCCGAAGACGAGGCTCAAGCCTGCCGCGAACAAAGCGTAGAGCCCGCCGAGCAGGATGCCCTGGATGATGGTGTCGAGCCACGCCATGTCAGGCCACCCCAAAATACGCGGCGTGAATGGCCTCACGCGTCAGTGCAGCCGGCGTGCCGGACAGAGTGATGCGGCCTTCCATCATGCAGTAGACACGGTCCGAAACCTTCAGCGCCTGGCCGATGTCCTGCTCGACCACGACGATCGAAGCGCCGGCTTCGCGGATGCGCGGGAAGGCGGCATAGATATCCTTGATGACGACCGGCGCCAGACCAAGGCTGATCTCGTCGCACAGAAGCACGCGCGGGTTGGACATCAGCGCGCGGCCGATCGCCACCATCTGCTGCTGGCCGCCGGACAGAGCGGTGCCGGGATTGGCGCGTCTCTCCTTGAGGATCGGGAACAGTTCGTAGACGGTGTCCAGGCTCCAGTGTCCTTCGACCGCGCGGCCGTAGCGGCCAATGAGAAGGTTCTCTTCGACGCTGAGCGAGGGAAACAGTTTTCGTCCCTCCGGCACCATGGCGATGCCGCGCGCCACGATGTCGGGCGCGGGCAGGGCACCGATCTTCTCGCCGTCGAACAGGACCGCGTCCGGTTGGTTCACCAATATGCCTGAAATCGAGCGCATCAGCGTCGTTTTGCCGGCACCGTTGGCGCCGATGATCGCAATCGTCTCGCCCTGGTCCAGCGCGATGTCGACGCCGAACAGCGCCTGGAAATCGCCGTAGCGCGCAATGAGGTCTCTGGTCTCGAGCAGCGCCATCAGACCTCGATCCCAAGATAGATTTCGCGGACCTCGCGCGATGCCATCACGATGTCGGGCACGCCCATGCCGATGATCTTGCCGAAATTGAGCACCAGCAGCCGCTCGACCACCGAGTTCAGCGCATGCAGCACATGCTCGATCCAGATGATCGACATGCCGCCTTTGTGGATGCCTCTGATCGTGTCGACCAGCAGGCCGCATTCGCCTTCGGTCAGGCCGCCGGCGATTTCGTCCAGCAGCAGCAGCCTTGGTTCGGTCGCCAGGGCACGGGCAAGTTCCAGCCGCTTGCGTTGCAAGAGGCTCAAGCCGCCGGCCGGATGGTTGGCGCGATCGATCAGGCCGGTCTCGACCAGAATTTCGGCGCAACGTTCGCTGACCTCGGATTCGGTCTTTCTTGCCCCGAAGGCGCCGGCGACCAGCAGGTTCTCGAACACGGTCAGTTTTTCGAAGGGCTGCGGGATCTGGAACGAGCGGCCGACGCCGGCAAAGCAACGCTGCATCGGCGGCAGTCTTGTCACGTCGCGGCCATCGAAGGTGATGGCGCCGGCATCGGCCGATATGTTGCCGGTGATCAGATTGAACAGCGTCGACTTGCCGGCGCCGTTCGGGCCGATGATGCCCAACGCCTCGCCCTCGCCAAGCTCGAACGAAACCGCGTCGGCGACGGTCAGGGCGCCGAAGCGTTTCGAGACATTGGCGAGGGCCAGGATGGGCATGGCTAGCCTCTCTTCTCCCAGTTCACGGGAAGAAGGTGCAGGCAGGAAAGGTGCGAGGCGCCGCTCATCCGATGGCTTCCATCTTGCCGCCGGTCGGGATGTTGGGCGCGGTCTTGTTGTCGGTGATGACGAGATCGTAGCCGCCGCCGTCCTTGAGCCGCCACTGGCCGCCGACCAGCGGCGTCTTGGCGATGTTCTTGGCGGCGAAGGGCGGCAGCTTGGCGCCATCCCAGGCAATCGGCCCGACCAGGGTGTCGAGCTTGGTTGCGGCGATCGCCGCCGCCACCTTGTCGCCGTCGCCGGCTTCGCCCGCCCGCTTCATGACATCGACGGCGATCTCGAACAGCGCATGGACGAAGCCGATCGGTTGCGTCCACTGCCGTCCGGTGGCCTTGGTGAATCCTTGTGCCACCTGCGCCGAGCTTTCGCCGGTCAGCGACGATTTGAACGGGTGGTTCGGCGTCCACCAGACTTCCGACGACAGATTGTGGCCGGACTTGCCGAGCGCCTCGACCGATTGCGGGAACAGCAGCGCCTTGCCGATCGACGCCACCTTGGGGGTGAAACCCTGCTGCTTGGCCTGGTTCCAGAAGGTGGTGAAATCGGGCGGGATCATCACGCCGGTGATGATTTCGCAGGACGCGCCCTTGAAGGCGTTGATCTGCGCCGAGAAATCATCGGTCAGGTTCTGGTAGCGGCCGGTGTCGGTCAGCCCGTAGCCGCCCTTGGCCAATACCGGCGGGAAGCCGACCGTGCCGTCGCCCCAGGCATTGCCGTCGCCGTCATTGGGGAACAGGCCGCCAACCTTCTTGTTGGTCTCGACCTGTGCCCACATGTTGGTGAAGACGGCAATGACGTCTTCCAGCCCCCAGAAGAAATGGTAGGAATAGTTGAACGGCTTCCACGAGGAGGGGTCGCCGGGATTGCCTTGCTGGCCGATGAACCAGGGCTGCCAGGGCGCCACGGTCGACAGGCAGGGCACCTCTTCCGCCTCGCAGGTGGTTGCGACCGGGTTGGTGGTCTCCGGCGTCGAGGCGACAAGCATCAGATTGACCTTGTCGGTGACGATCAGCTCCTTGGCGACTTCCGCCGCCCGGTTCGGATTGGACTGGCTGTCCTTGACGACCACCTCATAGTTCAGGCCGGCGGCCTTGGTGGCGGCGAGAAACCCGTCGATGATGAATTTGTCGGCCTCGGCGAAGGCGGCCAGCGGGCCGGATTGCGGGCTGACATAGCCGAGCTTGATCGGCGCATTCTGGGCGATTGCCGGCATGGCCAGCCCCGACGTGCCGGCAAGCAAGCCGGTGGCTGCCGTATTCCGGATGAATTCGCGTCTGGTAATCATTGTTGTTCCTCCCTGTGTTGCCGTCAGTTCTGTGGTCGTCTTCCCTCCCACGCGTCCTGCAACAGGGCGCGGATTGCGGCGCGGTCGAAAGGCCGCGGATTCCAGTATGGATTCTTCGTCGCGATCTCGGCGGCGCGGTCGAGATCTGCCTGCTTGAGGCCGAGTTCCCTGAGTGTCAGTGGCGCGCCGACGGATCCGGCGAAATCGTGGAGACCGCCGCCGGCGCTGCCGCCAAAGATGTCGGCAACAGGCTTGAGCAGTTCGGGCACGGCGACGGCGTTGAAGCCGATCGTGTGCGGCAGCATCACCGCATGGGTCTCTGCATGCGGCATGTCGAAGGAGCCGCCCAGCGTGTGGCAGATCTTGTGATGCAGCGCCATGCCGACGGTGCCGAGCACGGTGCCGCACAGCCAAGCGCCGTAGAGCGCATCACCGCGCGCCTCGAGATTCCTTGGCTCCTTGATCAGGACGGGAAGCGCCTGCTTCAGGGCGCGCAGCCCTTCGATCGCCATCAGCGTCGAGACAGGGTTGCGGTCCTGCGCATAAAGCGCCTCGGCCGCATGCGCCATGGCGTTGAGGCCTGAGGTGACGCTCATCGCGATGGGCAGGCCGATGGTCAGTTCGGGGTCGTAAATCACCACTTCCGGCAGGATTTTTGCATCGCGCACGGTGGTCTTCACGCCGTTCTCGGTCTGGCCGAGGATCGGTGTCACTTCCGAGCCGGCATAGGTGGTCGGGATGACGATCTGCGGCAGGTCGGTGCGATACGCGATCGCTTTGCCGAGACCGGTGGTGGACCCGCCGCCGAGCGAGACGACGCAGTCGGCGCTGACTTCTTTTGCCGTGTTCATGGCGGCTTCGGTCACATCGACCGGCGTGTGCATGGCGGCGCCCGAAAAGGTGCCGGCCGCCAGCGGCCCAAGCCGCTTCGCCAGCGCTTCACCATCGACTATCTGATGCGGCGTCGACAGCACCAGCGCACGCTTGCAGCCGAGTTTCTCGACCCATGAGCCGACCTCCGACGAGGCGCCATTGCCGAAGACGATGTGGGCAGGGCTGCCGGAATAGGTGAACTGCCTCGTCATGCCGCCCGGCTCCCCTTGCGCGCCATTGCCATGACGAAACTGAAATCGAGCGACCAGCTGTTGCCGGAACGTTTGAAATCGCCGACCAGTTCGGGCTTGACCCCGAACAATGCGTCCTCGCCGAGACGCGGATCGTCGCGCTCGAACACTTGCGTCGTCAGGGTCTCGAAATTGTCGGCGCGGATGAGGAAATGCAGATGCGCCGGCCGGCTGAGTGGGTAGTTTAGCCGGCCAAGCATCTGGCCGACCGGGCCGTCATCCGGCACACCATACCCGGCCGGCTTCACCGTGCGGTAGTGGAAACGGCCATCGCTGTCGGTGGTGAAGACGCCACGCAGGTTGAATTCTGGCTGCAGATCGGGTTGCTGGTTCTCATAGAATCCTTGAGCGTTGGCTTGCCAGGTCTCGACCGTCGCACCCGCTACAGGCATGCCGTCGAGGTCGACCACGCGACCTGTCACGGTCAGCGGCGCGCCAACGCCATCGAGAGAAATGTCGGCGCCGAGCGGCAGCCGTGGTGCGTCGGTACGATAGAATGGGCCGCGCCCGGTGTTGGGGGTGGCGCCGTTCGGGCGGCGGGAATTGATGTCCTCGACCAGCGCGGTGACGCCGAGGAGATCGGACAGCAAAACCCATTCCTGCCGCTTGTCGTCGCTGGCATGGCCGATTTCGGTGAGGAAAGCGATTGCATGCCGCCAGTCCGTCGCTGTCGGACGTGTCTCCCGGACGATCTGGTGGAGATGGTCGACAACAGTCGCCAGGAAGCGCGGCAACGGTCCGACCTTGGCCTTCAAAAGACGTTGGGCGACCAGCTCGGCGGAGTTGGCCTCGTTGAACGACGGTATGCCTGGATCTGACATGCTCCTCCCCGGTTCCATCTCACCAAGGGACAATACTGGAGGCCGGATACAAAGATGATGATTTCTAGCCGATTTAATATACCATATTGGTATGAAACTTGATGAGCGGCATTTGATCCAGCTGGCAGCTGTCGTGCAGGCAGGCGGTGTCACTGAGGGCGCCGCGCTTGTCGGCCTGTCACAGCCGGCGGTTTCGCGCACATTGTCGATGCTGGAGAAGCGGCTGGGCGAGCCGCTGTTTCTGAAGGGCCGCCGGCCTTTGCAGCCGACACCGCTCGGCCGGGCGCTCGCCGATCATGGCCAGGTGATGCTGGCGGCATCACGCAAGGCTTCCGACATCGTCGACAATTTCAGCCAGGGCCGCTCCGGCGTGGTGCGGGTCGGCGGCACGCCGTTCTTCATGGACGCACTGATCTCCGGCATGATCGCCGATTTCCAGAACGCCTATCCGGATGTGCGTATCGACCAGAGCTATGGCTATCTGCCGGATCTGCGCGCGGCCATCAATGCCGATCGCATCGACCTCGCCGTCTGTCCGATCGATATCCTGGAAGAGGGGTCAGGCATGGAGTTCCGCGAAATCCTGCCTGGCCGCAATGTCGTCGCTTGCCGGTCGACACATCCGTTGTTGCTGCGGCGCAAGCTAAAAACCGGCGACCTGCTCGATTATCCCTGGATCGCGCCGCCGCCTGGCAGCCCGCTGCTGGAGGATTTGCGCAGCCTGCTTCTGTCGCTCGGCGCCACGGAGATAAAAATTCGTTATTCCGGCGGCTCGCTGACCAGCGCCATCAACTACATGAAGGAAACCGACGCGCTCACCGTGCTGCCACACAGTGTGGTCTTTGCCTTTCGCCGGGACAAGGCGATCACGGCGCTGCCACTGGCGATCCCGCATCCCGAGCGGGCATTGGGTCTGCTCAGGCTCGCCGACACACCGCGGGCGCCAGCGGTCGACGCCTTCGCCAAGCACATCCGCCAGGGTTTCGACAACCTCAAACACCTGATCAAGCGGCACGAGCAAGCCGTGGTCTGGGGCGCGTAGTCTAGGCAGCCGTCTCTACCTTCAACCACTGGGCGAAAGTCGTCATCGCCTGCGAGTTCTGGCGCCTGCGCCTTGCCGACAGCCAGTAGCGGCCGACTTCGACCATGCTGCTGAAGGGCTGCACCAGCTGGCCGGAACCAAGCTCGCGGCTGAACATCGACACCGGCAGCAGCGCCACGCCTGCACCCTGGACAGCGGCGTTGGCCATGGTGACGGAAGAATCGAAGACGATGCCCTTGATCGGCGGGCAATGGCGCCCGGCCGCCTCGAACCAGCGCAGCCATTCGTCTTCCCGGTAGGAGCAGAGCAGCGTTTCGCGCCCGAGATCCAAGGGGTCACGCAGACGCGCGGCGATGTCGGGCGCGCAGGCGGGCGAGAAGGCGCCGGACAGCAGAGGCGTGTTGTCTGTCCCCGGCCAGGAGCCGTCGCCGAAGCGGATGGCGAAGTCGAGTCCATCGGCGGCAAGGTTGACCCGGTTGTTGTTGGTCGAGATGCGCAATTCGATGTCCGGATAGGCCCGGTGGAACAGCGGCAATCGTGGGATCAGCCAACCCGAGGCGAAGGTGCCGACGACACCGACGGTGACGATGTCGTGGAAGCGGCCGCCTTCGAAGCGGTCGAGCGTCACGCCGATCCTGTTGAAGGCATCGCTCAGTACGGGCAGCAGTGCCTCGCCCTCTTCGCTCAAGGCCAGCCCGTGCGGCAGCCGGCGAAACAGCCGGACGCCAAGCACCTCTTCAAGGCCCTTGACCTGATGGCTGACGGCGGCCTGGGTGACGCGCAGCTCGAGGCCGGCGCCGGTGAAGGAGAGATGCCGCGCCGAAGCCTCGAAGGCGCGCAAGCCATTCAGCGGGAGGTGCGATCGCTTCATGGGTCCAGCCCTAGTTTTTCTTATGACGGAGGCGACGTTTACTCGTTTGCGGCGGCATAGGATTGGGTCCAGTCCTGCGGCGCGGGGCAAGAGAGAGTGTGGACATGACAAGCAGACGCAGTTTCATTGGTGGTCTCGCGGTGGTTTTGACGGCCCCCATCACGTTGAGCGCGATGGCGAGGACGGCAACAAGCCCGACAAAATTTGATGGGCTGACGCCGAAAATAAGGCGGCTTGAGGCGAAAAGCGGCGGCCGGCTTGGCGTTGCCTGCCGGATCGCCGGAACGACGGCGCAATTCGGCTATCGCGAGAATGAGCTGTTTCCGATGTGCAGCACCTTCAAGACACTTGCCGCGGCACTCATCCTGCACCGCGTCGAAGGCGGCATCGAACAGCTCGACCGCAGCATCAAGGTTCCGCATAACGCCGTTGTTGCGAGTTCGCCAACGACCAAGAACCACGCCGGCGGCGAGATGACGGTGGCGCAGCTTTGCGAGGCTGCGGTAACCGTCAGCGACAATGGGGCCGCCAATCTGCTGCTGGCGTCCTTTGGCGGACCGGCGCAACTGACCGCCTATCTGCGCTCGATCGGCGACAAGGTGACCAGGCTCGACCGCATCGAGCCTGACCTGAACGAATCCGTGCCGGGCGATTCCCGCGATACGACCTCGCCGTTGGCCATGATCGACGACTATGAGCGCCTCGCTCTCAGCGACAGCCTCTCGCAAAAGGGCCGGGCGCAGCTTGTCGAATGGCTGGTGGCCAACAAGACCGGCGACGACCGTATCCGGGCAGGACTGCCGAAAGGCTGGAAATGCGGCGACAAGACCGGCACGGGTGACCGTGGCAGCACCAATGACGCGGCCGTCATCTGGCCGGCGTCGGGCAATCCGATTCTGATGTCGGTCTATCTGACGGGCACAAAACAGAGCCTCGCCAAGCGCAATGCGGTGATAGCCTCGGTCTCACGGGCTTTGGTCGAAGCGATCGAGGCGTAAGTCGTATCGGCGCGGAGTTTGTCGCGTCATCGTCGAGGACGCGACTGCTCCCGGGGAGCCCGATCAGCCGCTCGGGACGCTCTCCAGACGGCGCTCCGGTTCGCGGGAATTGGCGATAAAGCTGCGCCAGCCGCCATGGATCGAGATGTCCGCTGCCGCCAACAGGCCGGCTGTCTCGGCCAGGAAGCCTTTTGCCGACGTGCCGTCGTCGAGTTCAATCGTGCCAATGCCGAGCGGAGCCGGGATGGCGGCGACGAAGCGTCCGAAGGCGTCCGGGTCAAGCCGCCAGACCTCGACATCTATCTGCGTGCCGTTGCCGGCGACGCGCACGAGCCCAGGCTTGGGCACGGTTTGCCCGGCAAGTGCATAGAGCCGATAGGCAGGCGTTGTCTTCGCGTTCCTCGAGAACCGGGCTCCGAGCTCCCGCAATTGGCCATTGAGCGGCATGCCCGAAAGATGCGCGCCGACAACCACCAGATCGATCATATCGTCTGCCGCGCATTCGCCGAGCGGCGGGCTACCCGACTGCGCCCAGCCGGTCGCGCCAAGCGGCAGGCCACACGCGGCATGGATGTCACGGGCTAGCGCGGCCGTAAGCCAATCCTTGCCCGCCATGGCCAGCAACGTCACGCTCATCGGCAAGCCGTCGTCGCGCTTGCCGGTCGGCACGGCGATCCCGCACATGTCGAGCAGATTGACGAAATTGGTGTAGGTGCCAAGCCGGCTGTTGGTGGTGATCGGGTCGGCGAGCACCGCCTCCAGGGCGTAATGTGTCGGCGCGGTCGGTACGCAGAACAGGTCGACCGAAGCGATGACCGGCGAGAGCTTTGCCTTGTAGGCCTGCAGTGCATAGAGGCCCTTGAAAGCGTCGGCCGCCGACAGGCCGCGCGCACCACCGATGATTTTGCTCGTCACCGGATGCATGGCCGCCTCGTTGGCGTCCATGAAGTCGCGGATCGCGGCGTAGCGTTCAGCCACCCAGGCGCCCTCGTAGAGGAGGTTGGCGGTGGCGTAGAAATCGCCGAACGGGATTTCGACCAGCCGGCAGCCGAGTTTTTCCAGCAAGCCAAGAGCCGCCTCGAAGCCGGCCTGCATCGAGGCGTCGCCGAAGAATTTGAGATCTGCCTTGGCCGGCACGCCGACGCTCAGCACCGGCGGACGTGCGGCAAGCGCCGGCACCTTGACCGCGCGAGAATAGGCGTCGGCCGTGTCCTTGGCCGCCGCGACACCGAACACCGCATAGGCGTCGTCGACGGTCAGCGCGAACACCGAGATGCAGTCGAGCGTGCGGCAGGCCGGCACGACGCCGGCGGCCGACAGCGCGCCGACGGTCGGTTTCAGCCCGACGATGTTGTTGAGGCCAGCGGGGATGCGGCCGGAGCCCGCAGTATCGGTGCCCAGCGAGAAGGAGACGATGCCGCGCGCCGTTGCCACCGCCGACCCCGAGGAGGAGCCGCCCGGCACCAGGCTGGCATCGACAGCGTTCCTGGGAATCGGGTACGGCGTGCGCACGCCGACAAGGCCGGTGGCGAACTGGTCGAGATTGGTCTTGCCCACCACCAGCGCGCCGGCCGACTTCAGCCGGGCCACTACGGTGGCGTCCGCATCGGGCGTATAAGCATATTCGCCACAGGCCGCCGTTGTCGGCATGCCGGCGACGTCGATGTTGTCCTTGACCGCGAACGGAACGCCCCACAACGGCTTGGCCACCGGATCGAACGGTCCCAGTTGTTGCGCCTGCTCCAGCATCTGCGCCTTGCCGGCGAGATGAATGAAGATGCCGGGATCGTCGGCCGCCACGATGCGCTCATGCACGGCATCGATCATGGCGGCGACAGTGACACCGCTGGCATAGGCCGCGTGCAAACTGCCGATGTCGAAGCGGATATCGCTCATGTGGCCTCTCCCAGAATGATCACCGGCAGGTCCCATTGGATCAGCACGACGCAGCCGTCCTTCGTCCACACCGAATGCTCGGTCCCGACCGGGTTCAGGATGACGCTACCGGAGGGATAATCGCCATTCTCGTCGCTCTGCGTGCCCTCGAGCACGACGATGGTTTCCAGCCCGACATGGCGATGGCGCGGCACGGCCGCGCTGGGTTGGTAATTCAGGATCGCCACCGACGGCTCGACCGGTCCGCCCTTCAACAGCCAGTGCACCGTGATGCCCTCGCGAAAAGGCTCGAACGCCAGATCGCGCCAGCCGCCACCAATAAGGCCGGCAAAACTCAGATTAGCCATGGGCAAGTCCCTGCAGCACCTGGTCGGTCGTCGCCGTCCAGCCGACAATGGCGCCCTGCGCGCGGATCATGGCGATGGCCGCTGCCTTGAACTCCGGGAAATAGCTTTCCGTCGCGTCTTCGGCGAGCAGACATTCATAGCCGCGATCATTGGCCTCGCGCATCGTCGTCTGCACGCAGACCTCAGTGGTGACGCCGGCAAAGACCAGTTGCTGTGCGCCGAGCCGCTTGAGCTCATCACCAAAGCTCGTTGCATAGAAGGCACCCTTGCCGGGCTTCTCGATGACGATCTCGCCCGGCAGGGGCGCCAGCTCGTCGAGGATCGCCGTGCCCGGCTCACCGACGATCAGTACCCGGCCCATCGGCCCGACATCGCCGATGCGGATCGATGGATTGCCGCGATTGCGCTTGGCCGGCGGCAGGTCGGAGAGATCAGCGCGGTGGCACTCCATGGTGTGGATCACCGGCAGGCCGGCGGCGCGGAAACCCTCGATCAATTTCTTCACCGTCGGCACGATGGCCGTAATCCGGCTGACATTATTGCCGAGACTGGCACCAAAACCGCCGGGCTCGGCAAAGTCGCGCTGCATGTCGATGACGACCAGCGCCATCGTGTCCGGCTTGAACGCAAAGGCGAATGGTTGCGCATCGATTTCGGCCATCAGTGATGCCCCGCCATGTGCTCGCCTATGGTCTGCACGCTCGCCCCGGCGATCGGCGTCTCGTAGACCAGCGCGCCGTCCGACATGACGAAGATGCGGTCCGACAGTTCCAGCAGCTCGTCGAGGTCTTCCGACATCAAAAGCACGGCCGCCCCGGCATTGCGCGCCTTCATGATGCGGGCGCGGATTTCGGCCACCGCCGAGAAATCGAGGCCGAAGCAGGGATTGGAGACGATCAGCAGATCGACCTCGCCGGTCAGCTCGCGTGCCAGCACCGCGCGCTGCACATTGCCGCCCGACAGCGAGGCGATGGGCGAGGACAGCGAGGCGGTCTTGACCTTGAATTGCTCGACCAGCCTGGCGCTGAACGCCCGGATGGCACTGGTGCTGATCCAGCTCACCGGTCTGCCGTTGCCGTCGATGTCAAAGGTGCGGAAAGAGATGTTCTCGGCCACCGTCATTTTCGGCGCGCAGGCATTCTTCAGCGGCTCCTCAGGAATGAGCCGCACATTGAGCGCGCGCGCCTCGGCTCGCGTCGCGGCGTAGGCGGAACCACGCACCAGCACTTCGCCGCCGTCGCGCGGCCGCTGTCCGGCCAGAACTTCGAGGAATTCCTTCTGGCCGTTGCCGGAAATGCCGGCGATACCGACGATCTCGCCCGAACGCACGCCGAGATCCTCGATGCGGATCGACTTCAGCCCGGTGCGGTCCGGCGCCTTCAGGGATTTTACCTTCAGCACGATCTCGGCGTCGGCCTTGGGCGCCGCACGGCTGTCGAGGGCGGCGATCGGCTGGTCGCCGATCATCATCGCCGCCATCGCCTTGTGGTCGAGATCGGCGACTCGGCCAGTTCCGGTGAGCTTGCCCTTGCGCAAAACGCTGACATCGTCGGCGAAGGCCGTGACCTCATGGAACTTGTGCGAGATCATCAACACGGTCAGGTCGCCGGCCTTGGTCATGTCGCGCACCAGCCCCAGCACCTCCTGCGCCTCGCCGGGCGTGAGGACCGAGGTCGGTTCATCCAGCACCAGGAAGGAGCGGCCGAGATAGAGTTGCTTGATGATTTCGAGCTTCTGCTTCTCACCGGCGGCGAGTTCCGCGACCTTGACATCGAGCGGCAGCTTGAACGGCATGCGCTCCATGAACACGCCGAGATCTCCACGCTCCTTGTGCCAGTCGATGATGCCGGGAACCTTCTCGCGCGAGATGACGAGGTTCTCGGCACCCGTCAGAGAGGGGACCAGGGTAAAGTGTTGGTAGACCATGCCGAGCCCAAGCGCCGAGGCGTCGCGCGGACTGGCGATCGCCACCTCGCGGCCATCGACCAGCATGTCGCCTGAGGTCGGGTGATAAAAACCCATCATGCATTTGACCAGCGTCGACTTGCCGGCGCCGTTCTCGCCGAGCAGCGCGTGGAACGAGCCCGCCGGCACTTTGACCGACACGGCGTCCAGCGCTGTGAAGCCGCCGAAGCGCATGGTCATGCCGATGGTTTCGACGCCGACGGCTTTCCTGTCACTCATCGCGGCCTCCTCACGGCAGCTGCGCGACGAGCGCCTTCGAATTCGACACCGTGCCGAAGACGCCTCCCTGCATCTTGATCATCTTGATCGCCGCCAGATGGTTGCCGTAATCGGTGGCCCCGCAGCAATCCTCCAGCATCATGCATTCATAGCCGCGGTCATTGGCCTCGCGCATGGTGGTGTGGACGCAGACATCGGTGGTGATGCCGGTCAGCACGATATTCTGTATGCCGCGCTGGTTGAGGATCAGCTCCAGATCGGTGGCGCAGAACGAGCCTTTGCCGGGCTTGTCGATAATCGGCTCGCCCTCGATCGGGTAGAGGTCGGGGATGATGTCCCATCCCGGCTCGCCGCGCACCAGGATGCGCCCGCACGGACCGGGATCACCGATGCCGGCATTGATACGGCGCGAGCGCCAGCGTTTGTTGGCCGGCAGGTCGGCAAGATCGGGCCGATGCCCCTCGCGCGTGTGGATGATGGTGTAGCCCTTGGCCCGCATGGCTGTGAGCACCGATTTGATCGGTTCGATCGGCGCCCGCACCAGCGAGAGGTCGTAGCCCATATGATCCACATAACCGCCCGGTCCGCAGAAATCGGTCTGCATGTCGATGATGATCAGCGCCGTATTGTCGGGCCGCAAATCGCCATTGTAGGGCCACGGATAAGGCTCGGCGTCGATCGTGTGCTGGGTGAATTCGGCTCTGGCGTTCACGGGCAAAACTCCAGTCATTTGGTGATCGACAATTCGCCCGGCGCGCCGGCAAGCGAGCGTGTCGGCGACGAGGTGGCGATCATGATGATGAGGGTGAGGATGTAGGGCGCTGCGTAGAACAGATAGTAGCCTTGCGTGACGCCGACCGATTGCAGCGCCGGCCCAAGCGCGCCTGCTCCGCCAAACAGAAGGGCGGCGGCAAAGCATCCCAGCGGGTTCCAGCGCGCGAAAATGACCAGCGCCACCGCCATCAGGCCCTGGCCCGACGAGATGCGCTCGGTCCAGCTGCCGGGATAGTAGAGCGACAGATAGGCGCCGCCGATGCCGGCCAGCGCGCCGCCGACGCCGGTGGCGAGCAGCCGCACCGTATCGGGGTTGAGGCCCATGGCGCGCGCCGCGTCCGAACTGTCGCCGACGACGCGCACGATCAGCCCGGCGCGCGTGTTGCGGAAGGCCCACCACAGGATGACCGAAAGCACGGCGCCGATCAGGAACAGCACGTTGACATCGAGTGCCGCCTGCACCTGCGGGATATCGGACCAGCCGCCGAATGGGATGGCCGGCAGATTGGGCGCCTTTGGCTTGATGAACGGCTTGCCGAAGAAGAAGGCAAGGCCCGAGCCGAACAGCATCAGCGCGATGCCGATGGCGATGTCGTTGACCCCACGGAATTTGCAGATCCAGCCATGGAACAGGCCGAAGCACAGGCCGGCGAAGGCCGCGGCGAGCAGGCCGAGCCAGGGCGAGTTGCTCATTACCGCCACTCCATAGGCGGTCATGGCGCCGAAGACGAGCGTGCCTTCGAGCCCCAGATTGATGCGGCCGGACCGCTCGGTGATCGCTTCACCCAGCGAGACGAAGATGAAGGGCGTCGACACGCGGATGGCGCCGCCCAGTATCGCCAGCGGCACGCCCCAGAGGCCAATCTCTGTCGCATCCATCAGGCAGTCCCCCGCACGAGATCGGGCCGCTTCCACAGATCGGGATTGAAGGCCTTGAAGCGGCCGTAAAAGGTTTCGCTGAACAGGATGACGATGAAGATCATGCCCTGCAGCACCAGCACGGTGGCGTCGGGCAGGTCCAGGCGGCGCTGGATCAGTCCGCCCGAGGCATCGATGCCGCCAAGCAGGATGGCGACCGGGATGATGGCCAGCGGGTTGTGGCGGGCCAGGAAGGCGACGAGGATGCCGGTGTAACCATAGCCGGCGGCGAGCGAGGCATTGGCGCTGCCTTGCACGGCAGCGACCTCCAGCATGCCGGCCAGCCCGGCAAAGCCGCCGGCCAGCGCAGTGAAGCCGACGATGAGTGGCCCGACAGCCAGCCCCTGCACCTGTGCCGCCCGCACATTGCCGCCGGCGATGCGCGCGGCGAAACCCCAGCGGGTCTTTTCGATGAGCACCCAGGAGAGGATGCAAGCGACGACGCCGACGACCAGCCCCCAATGCACGTCCATGCCCGGAATGTTGCCGATGCGGTAGATGTCCGCCAGCGGCTGCGTCGACGGCTTGTTAAGCGAGGCCGGGTCACGCAGCGGCCCTTCCACCAGCTGGTTCATCAGCGCGATTGCGATGTAGGCCATCAGCAGGCTGGAAATGGTTTCGTTGACGGCCCGGTAGTGGCGCAGCGCGCCGACGGCACCGATCCAGATGCCGCCGGCGGCCATGCCCGCCACGCCCATGGCAAGAATGACGATTGGGGAAGGCGCGCCGCTCAGCGCCACGCCGATGGCCGCGGCGCCGACGCCGCCGAGCACGATGGCGCCCTCGCCGCCGATGACGACGAGCCCAAGTCGCGCCGGCAGCGCCACGCACAGCGCCGCCAGTAGCAGCGGTGCGGCCCGCGACAGCGAGTTCTGCACCGAGAACCATGAGCCGAAGCCACCCCGCCACATGGTTTCGTAAAGCAGGATAGGCGACTTGCCGACAGCCAAGATGAACAGGCTGAACAGCGCCATGCCGACGACAAGTGCTGCGAGCGGAATGACGAAGGCCTCCGCCCGCCGCGCGATCCATTCCAGCGCCGCCGGATAGAACCTTGCGCCGAATAGTGCCGGCATGCCGGCTCCTGTCACCGTATCCGTCATCGCTCGGTTCCCCTCAGATCACGCGGTCGAGCCGACGACGCCCTCGACCAGATAGTCCATGCTCTCGAGTTCGATGGCGGTTTCGACGAACGCCTGGCCCGCGGTGGCGACGACGACGCCCTTGTTGCTCTTCAACGGTCCCTTGATGACGGCGAAGCCGCCTTTCATCATCTCGACCAATGTTGCGTCGAACTGCTTGCGCGCCGGCTCGCCGACAGCGGGGCCAAGCGGGCTCATCTTGACGAAGCCATCGGCAAGGCCGCCACGCGTGAAGTTCGGCAGCGGCGTGCCAGCCGTCAGATCGTCGACGAACATCTTGTAGACCTTGGCCCAGTTAAACTCGGCGCCGGTGAGATATTTTTCCGGCGCCAGCGGGCTCTGGTTGGCGTGATAGCCGCAGACGAAAGCGCCGCGCCCGGCGGCCGTCTCGACCACCACTTTCGGGCTGTCGACATGGCAGGTGATGACGTCGGCGCCCTGGTCGACCAGCGCGTTGGTGGCTTCTGCTTCCTTGACCGCCAGCGACCATTCGCCGGTGAAGATGACCTGGCAAGTGATGGTCGGATCGACCGAGCGCGCGCCGAGCAGGAAGGAGTTTATGTTCAGCAAAACCTGCGGAATCGGTTTGGCGGCGACGAAGCCGAGCTTCTTGGTCTTCGAGGTGTGGCCGGCGACGACGCCGTTGAGATACTGGCCCATGCCGATATAGCCGAAATAGGAGCCGGCATTCATCGGATGCTTGGCCTTGTCCCACATGCCGCCGCAATGGCGGAACTGGACGTCGGGAAACTTTTTGCACATGGCCAGCATGTGGGGGTCGAAATAGCCGAACGAGGTCGGGAAGATCAGCGAGGCGCCGTCCAGATTGATCATCGATTCCATCGTCTTCTGGACATCGACCGTTTCCGGTACATTCTCCTCTTCGACGACGGTAATGCCTTCGATGCCTTTCAACGTCGCCGCGCCCTCGGCATGCGCCTGGTTATAACCGTAATCGTCCTTCGGGCCGACATAGATGAAGCCGACGGTCGCCGTGGCGGCAAAGGCCCGTGAAAGCGGAAAGGACGCCGAAGCCAGGCCGAGCGCCGCCCCAACGGCTGACGTCTTGAGCAACTGGCGGCGGCTAAGCATGAAACGGTCGGTCATGTTAATGCTCCTTTTTAAAGGCCCCTCAGGAAGCCGGTTAACGCCTCGATAAGAAAGTGTATGCAATCACCGTGCCAATTTAAAAACTTGATTTTATGTTGTGAAAACAGTGGATCAAGCCTTTTGCAGTGCACAAGCCAAAGGCAATTGCATACACTTTTTGCCTCGAAAATAGCCAATTTGACATACAGATTAAAACATAGGCATAGAGGGTACCAACTGAGTCGTGGTGCTTGTGCGGCGGCTTGATTTCATGGCGCAGGATGTCAAAGGCAGGGAGGCAGTCGTGTCGGGAAAACGCAGCTTGATCCGGTCGGGCACGACCGTCGATCAGATGGTGCGGGCGATCGGCGACCGCATCGTCACCGGCGTGCTGCGGCCCGGCGAAAAGCTCGATGAAGCGTCGCTTGCCGCCCGCTTCGAGGTGTCACGCACGCCGGTGCGTGAGGCGCTCGGGCAGCTTAGCGCCATGGGCCTTGTCGAAAGGCGGCCGAACCGAGGTGCCATCGTTGCCGTGGTGACGCAGGAGCATCTCGCCTCTATGTTCGAAAGCATGGCCGAACTGGAAGGGATTTGCGCGCGCTTCTGCGCAGAACGCATGACAGGTGGCGAGCGCCGTGCACTGGAGGTCGAACATCAGGCCTCGGCCCGTCTCGTGCGGCTCGGCGCGGAGGAAGACTATGAATATTTCAACACCGAGTTCCACACCCGGCTCTATCGCGGCGCCCACAGCACCCACATCTACGAACTGACGGTGATGACGCGCAGCCGGTTGGCGCCCTTCCGCCGCGCGCAATTCAGGCTTTCCGGTCGTCTGGCCAAGTCCTGGCAGGAGCACGACGCCATTGTCACCGCGATCCTGCGCGGGGACGGTGCTGCCGCGGGTATCGCTGCAAAGGACCATGTCTCCATCGTCAGCGAGGCCAGCGCCGTGTTTGCCGCGGTCGACCCCGCAAGTCCCAAGGCAGGCTTGGTCGAACTGCCTACATAAAGGGGCTCCGGCAACATCTCACACGTGCTTGCGGCCGCCGGTTTCGCGGAACCAGCTGTCGGGATAGGGATACCACCATTCCTGAATTGCCGGTCTGTGGTCGATGATCACCATCTTCGAGCGGCGGAAGGCGTCCAACCCCTGCCGGCCGAGCTCGCGGCCGAGGCCCGAGGCCTTCCAGCCACCGAATGGCAAGGCGTCATTGTCGATGAGGGGATTGTTGACCCAGACCATGCCGGCCTCGAGCCGCTCCGCCGCCTCATGCGCTTCGGCGAGATCTGATGTGAAGACGGAAGCGCCGAGCCCGAACGGGCTGTCATTGGCAAGCCGGATCGCCTCGTCGAAATCCTTCACCCGGCAGATCGCGGCGACCGGCCCAAAGCACTCTTCGCGCACAATCGCCATGTCTGGGGTGACGCTGGTCAGGATCGTCGGTTCGTAGAACCAGCCGGTGTTGTGCGCCGGCGGAATGCGGCCGCCGGTCACTGCCTTGGCGCCATGGGCAATGGCATCGTCAACCAGCCGCATGACTTTGGCCCGAGCGCTTTCGCTGACCAGCGGGCCGATCTCGGTCTTGTCCATGCCGTTGCCGATGCGCAGCGCCAGCGTCCTTTCGGCGAACAGTTCGACGAAACGATCATGAACCGCATCGACGACGAAGAAGCGCTCGGCCGAGGTGCAGACCTGGCCGGTGAGGTGGAAGGCGGCGGTGACGCTGCCGGCCGCGGCGATTTCGAGCGGGGCGTGCTCACTGATGATCAGCGGATCGCTGCCGCCGGCCTCGATGACGCAAGGTTTCATGCGTTCGGCGCAGGCGACAGCCACAGCCTTGCCAGCGGCGACCGAGCCGGTAAAGGCGATGGCATGGGTGCGGTCGGACGCGATCAGCGCCTGCGCTGTTGCAGCGTCCCCGGGAAGGCAGGAGACCAGGCCCTCTGGCAGAGCGCGGAACACGGGCATGTAGTCCAGCGTCGACAGCGTCGTCGCCTCGGCCGGCTTGATGATGCAGGCGTTGCCGGCGGCAAGCGAGGCGGCCACGGTCCAGCACATCAGCAGGATCGGGAAGTTGTAGGGCATGATGTGCACGGAGACGCCATAGGGCTCGTAGCGCGCATACTGGAACGAACCGGCCTGCGTCGTGCCGGCGATCTTGCCGGCATCATCGCGCGCCATCTCGGCATAGTAGCGGAAGATCGGCGCGCAATTGGCGATCTCGCCGATTGCTTCCGGGTAGGGCTTGCCCATCTCGCGCACCATCAGCTCGGCGCAGCGGGTGAAGTCCGCCGTCTCGATGGCGTTGGCGACGGCGTGCAGGTGTTTTGCCCGGCTCTTGGCGTCGAGCTTTTTCCAGGCCGCCTGCGCCCTTGTGGCGGCGGTCAGCACGGCGTCGATCTCGCCGTCGCTGGCGGACGCGATCGCACCGACGGTTTCCAGCGTCGCCGGATCGATCACCGGTTTTGTCGTGCCGGCCATCGAGCGGTAATCGGGATTGACGAAGAAAGTCGGCCGGTCGGGCGAGAAATGCATTTTCGTCCTCCTTGAAGACTGATCGAGAAGGCTCAGCGGATCATGTAGACCTTCTTGATCGTCTCATGGACGGTGCAGACGCCTTTCCAGTCCTGCGGAAAGAAGGCCGCCGTGTCCGGCTCGATCTCGATGACTTCGCCGGATTCATGGACATAGGTGCAGCGGCCTTCGAGGAAGTGGCAGAACTCGTCGCGGGTGACGTGGCAGTGCCATTTGCCTGGCGTGCAGACCCACAGCCCGCATTCCGAGCGGCCTTCAGGCCCCTTGTAGAGCAGCTTGCCCGACGTGTGGGACTCACCCTCGATCATGGTCGGGATGACGCCCCAGTCGACGAGGTCGGTAATGGCGAGCGGGGATTGCATGATGGGGGTGGTCATAGGGATTTCCTTGAAATAGTGCTCACCGGCACATGAAGGCCTTGGTCAGCGTTTGCGTGATGATGGAGATACCGGTCCAGCCGGCGGGGAAGAACACGAGCGTGCCGGCTTCGACCGGAATCTGTTCGCCATTCTCATGGACATAGCTGCCGTGACCCGACAGGAAGTGGCAAAATTCATCGACGGCAAAGGTCACCTTGCGGGTCCCTGGCGTGCAGGACCACAGGCCGCATTCGCTCGATCCGTCCGGGTTTTTCGAGAGGATCCTGCCCGATGCGCGCGGCGCGCCGGCGAGCGTGTTGGCGCCCGCGCCCCAATCCTCCAGTTCCACGTTCGAGGCGCCAGGCCAATGCGGTGTCGACATGTCTTGCTCCTGATTTGCTAGGTCACGCCAGCATGTAGACGTTGCGCATGGTCTCGTGAACAGTGCATTCGCCCGTCCAGCCGGCGGGGAACATGACCACGGTGCCGGCCGACACTTCTATCACTTCGCTGACATCCGACCGGTAGGTCGCACGGCCGGAAACGAAATGGCAGAGTTCATCGCGCGGGATCGAGAGATGCCAGCGGCCCGGTGTGCACACCCATATGCCGGATTCCGGCTGGTTGTTCGGGCCCTTGTGCACGAGTTTGCCGGTGGAATGCGAGGCGCCGTCCAGTGCGTCAGGCTGGGCGCCCCAGTCGACGAGATCGGTGCGGGTGGATGCTTGGTAGAGGTGCGTGGCGGAGGGGGTCACAGCAGCGCCTCTAACAAACCCGCCGCCTTTTCCGGCCCGTTCTGCGCGTGCATCTGCGCCGAGGTCTTCGCCAGCTTGGCCTTCATCCGGGGATCAGTCAGGGAGGTCTCGATCCTGGCGACCAGCTCGGCATCGTTCCAGTCGTAGCGCGGCATGCCGAAGCCGTGGCCGGTTTCCTCGACGCGGGTCGCGTTGTCGTGGCCGTCCCAGACATAGGGCATGATGATGGCCGGTTTGCCGAAATAGAGGCACTCGGTGAACGAGTTGTTGCCGCCATGGTGGATCACGGCGTCGACCTGCGGGATCACCGAAGGCTGCGGGAACCAGCTCTCGACGATGACGTTACCGGGCACATCCGTGTACTGGTCCTTGTAGCCGCCGACATTGACCAGCGCGCGGTAGCGCGTCTTGCCCAGCGTGGCGATGATGCGCTTCAACAGCTCGACATCGCCGGCACCGAGGCTGCCGAAGGAGACATAGAGCAGCGGCCCATCATTGTTCTTCGCGAAGGTCGGCACCGCGTAAGGTTTCTCCTGCCGCACGCAGCCTTCGAGATACTGGAACTTTGCCGGATCGAGCGGATGGCGGCGCTTGAACTTTGCGGCCTCGGGATAGAGCAGCAGGTTCAGATAGGGCGAGGCCTCGAAGAACTGGCCGACCGGATAGGGCGCCTCGTTGTTGGCGGTGAGAAACGCATTGAAGTCGTCATGGATCGGCTTGATCACCGCGTTGAAGCGGTCGCGGTAGCGCTGGTGGCCGGCATGATCGTTCTCGCCGCAGCCTGAGAGATGCGGTGGGATGTCCTCGTCCTCGATCTCGTTTTCCGAGCAGGAGATGACACGCACCCACGGCTTGCCGAACTGCTTGATCGCCGGAAACAGGATGACGTTGTCGACGCAGATGACATCCGGCTTGATGGCGGCCAGGACGCGCGGCAGGTCCTTCTGCGCCCATTTGGCGCTGTCGACGATCGCCGTCCAGCAATCCTTCACATAATTGTCGACCTGGTCGTAGGGCGATTTGCGGAAGTTGGGGATGTGGCCGTTGATGAAGTCTTCCCAGAACTTGGCCATCTGCTCGGGCGGCATCGGTTCGGACAGGTTCACCGGATGCGCCTCGAAGCCATAGCCGCGGTAGACCTCGACGAAGCCGGGATCGGACAGGAACACGGCCTTGTGGCCACGGGCCTCGACGGCTTGCGCGATGCCGACGGAATTGAGCGCCGGGCCGTAGGCGGCTTCCGGGAAAAAGGCGATCGTCTTCTGCGCCATCAGGCTTCTCCTCTCATTCTGCGAAAATTCTGACATCGGCGGCGTCCCAGCCGAGTTCGACCGGGTCGCCCGACGAGACCGGCCGGCGGTCAGCGGCGTCTGATGTGACGCGCACCAGGAACGGCTTTGGCGACAGCGGTGTGCGGACATGCAGCTGCAGGTCGAGCCCGTGGTACGCCAGTGCCTCGACCGTGCCGGCGGTGCGGTTCGCGGTCTCGGGCGACGGGAACAGCCGGATGCGTTCGGGCCGCACAGAGGCCACGGCCGATGCACCCGATGTGAGTGTGGCGGGGACCTTGCCAGTAATGCCTGCGCCATTCGCGGCGATCACGCCGTCGGCTGACGCCTTGCCCGGCACGAAATTCATCACGCCTATGAAGTCGGCGACAAAACGATCGGCGGGATGTTCGTAGATCGCGTGCGGCGTGTCGCATTGCAGCAGCTTGCCGTCCTTCAGCACTGCCATCCGGTCGGCCATGACCAGCGATTCTTCCTGGTCATGGGTGACGATGACGAAGGTGATACCAACCTCATGCTGCAGGCGCTTCAGCTCCAATTGCATGGCGCCGCGCAGTTTCTTGTCGAGCGCGCCGAGCGGCTCGTCGAGCAGCAGCAGCCGGGGCCGCTTGACCAGCGCGCGGGCAAGCGCGACACGTTGCTTCTGGCCGCCGGACAATTGCTCGGGCTTGCGGTCGGCGAAGGGGACGAGTTCGGTGGTTGCCAGAATGGCGTCGACGCGGGAGCGGATTTCGGCCGCCGGCAGTCGCTCCATTTCGAGGCCATAGGAGACATTGGCGCGGACGCTCATATGCGGGAACAGCGCGTAGGACTGGAACATCAGATTGACCGGCCGCTTGTTGGGCGGGGTTTTGGCGATGTCGCGGCCATCGAGCAGGATGCGCCCGTCATTCGGTGTCTCGAAGCCGGCCAGCATGCGCAGCAGTGTGGTCTTGCCGCAGCCGGACGGGCCGAGCAAAGCGAAGAACTCGTTCTCGCGGATGTCGAGCGAGATGCCGTCGACGGCGGTGACGCGGCCGAACTTCTTCGACACATGATCGATGGCCAGCAGCGTGCGCGGTTCGCTCATTGGCCAATCATCCCCCTGTTAAGCCGCTGCGACAGCGTCAGCGCGGTGATCGAGACCGCCATGACGATGGTCGCCAGCGCGTTGATCTCCGGCGTGATGCCGAAGCGGATCATGGCGTAGATCTGCATCGGCAGCGTGGTCGAGGCGCGGCCGGCACCAGCGGTGAAGAAGGCGATGATGAACTCGTCGACCGACAGCGTGAAGGCAAGCAGCGCGCCGGCGATCACCGCTGGCGCGATGACCGGCAATGTCACGCGCCGGAAGGTGGTGAGCGCGGAGGCGCCTAGATCGGCGGAGGCCTCGACGATCGACCAGTCGAAACTCTTCAGCCGAGCCCGCACCACCGAGCAGACGAAGGCGAGGTTGAAGACGACATGGGCGAGGATGATGGTGTGCAGGCCCATGGTCAAATTGAGCATGGAAAAGAACGACAGCAGCGCGATGGCCAGCACGATGTCGGGAATGATCATCGGCGCGAAGATCAGGGCTTCGAGCCCCTTGCCATATTGCCGGCGCATCTCGACGCCGATGGCCAGCAGCGTGCCGAGCAGCGTGGCGATGGCCGTCGAAACGACAGCCACGATCAGCGTGTTGAGCGCGGCGGACAGGATCGCGGAATTGTGGGCTAGCGAGACATACCATTTCAGCGAAAAGCCTGACCATGCGGTCGGCAGTCCGCCTTCATTGAACGACAGCGCCACCAGCACGGCGATCGGGATGTAGAGGAAGGCGAAGACGAGAATGAGCACGATCCAGAGCGTGCGCCGCGTCGTAGGGGAGCGCTCAGCCATCGGCGTCTCCCGCAGCCTGCGCCCGCCCCGATGCGCGGTTGGCGGCCAGGGCCTGCGCCATCAGCACGAGAAGCATGATGGCGATCAGCGCCATGGCGAGAGCGGCTCCGAACGGCCAGTCATTGGCGGTCAGGAACTGGTCGTAGACGAGATTGCCGATCATCTGGAAGCGGCCGCCGCCGAGCAGCGCCGGCGTGACGAAATTGCCGATCGACAGCACGAAGACGAAGACGGCGCCGGCAGCGATGCCGGGCACGGTCAGCGGCAGGATGACACGGCGAAATGTCGTGGCGGCGGAAGCGCCGAGGTCGCGCGAGGCCTCGGCGAGTTCGGGGTTGAGGCGCGACAGCGGCGCGTAACAGGCGAGGATGACGAAGGGCAGGTAGTTATAGACGAGGCCGGCGATGACCGCGCCTTCCGTATAGAGCATCGACGGCGGCTCGCCGGTGTAGCCGAACCAGCGCAGGAGCTGGGTGATCAGGCCCTCGCGGTTGAGCAGCACGATCCAGGCATAGGTGCGGATCAGATAGTTGGACCAGAACGGCAGCACGGCAAAGAACAGGAACACCGGCTGCCACCGGCGCGGTGCCGCCGCGATAGCGTATGCGGCGGCATAGCCGATCACCACCGCGATCAGCGTGGCGGTGCCGGCAATGCGCGCCGAATTGAGGAAAATGCCGGCATAGAGCGGATCGAAGACCAGCCCGAAATTCTCCAGCGTGAAAGTGTAGTCGATGCCGCCATAGATGCCGCGCCGGAAGAAGGCCAGCGCCAGCACCAGCGCGCACGGCACCACCATCAGCGCGGTCAGCCAGACCAGCGCCGGGGCCATCAACAGGGAGGAACGGGAGGTTCGCGTCATGCCGCACCCCTGCCGATCTCAACTGCATCGAAATGGTGTCTCGGCAGTTGCCCCCTCACCTGGATTGCCATCCGAATTGCGAAGGGCAATTCGAGGCAATCCGACCTCTCCCCGAGGGGAGAGGAGGTGGCCAGCGCCGACGCTTTCCTCTTCTCCCCGCCGGGGAGAAGGTGGCCGCGAAGCGGCCGGATGAGGGGGCGCTGCGCTGAAGATTGGCGACAGGCCGCGATCCAGCAAATCTCCCCCCTTGAGGGGGAGATGGCCGGCAGGCCAGAGGGGGGCGACACGGAACGCAAGCTTGCTTCCAGGATGCTGTTGGAGCTTCCGCTTACTGCGCGGCCTTGATCTCGCTGACGATCTTGGAATAGTCGCGCTGGGCGTCGCCGACGTCGCGCAGCTGCTCGAACTTGACGAGGTCGGCGACCGGCATCGCCATGTTGGGGAACTTTGCCAGAAAATCGGCCGGCAGGCTCTCCATGGCCGGCTTGTTCGGCACCTTGTAGTCGATGTTCTGCGCCGCCCAGGCGTGGTTCTTGGCGTCCAGCATGAAGTTGATGAACTTGAAGGCGTCGTCCTTGTGCTCGGATGCCTTCATCACCACCATCGTGTCGACCCATAGGTCCGAACCTTCCTTGGGGATGACGTATTTGATCTCCGGCTTCTCGGCGATGCCGTAATTGCACCAGCCGTCCCAGGCCTGCACCATCAGCGCCTCGCCGGAAACCAGCTTCGAATAGAAGGTGGTGTCGTCATAGGCGAGCAGGGTCTTCTTGGCGGAGATCAAGAGGTCCTTGACCTCGGCCATCTTGGCCGGATCGGTCTCGTTGACGGAAAAGCCCTTGTCGAGCTGCCCGGCGGCCAGCAGCCAGCGATCGGTTGCCAGCATGGTGGTCTTGCCCTTCAACTCGTCGGAAGGCGCGAGCAGATCGCTCCAGCTCGTCGGCGCCGTTTTGATCAGGTCCGAGCGGTAGCAGAGGCCCGTCGTGCCCCAGGTGTAGGGCACGGAGAAAGTATTGCCGACATCGTGCGGCAGCTTGGTCGCTTCGGTGTAGAGGTTGGCGAGATTGGGGATTTTGGCGTGGTCGATCGGCTCGGTCAGGCCGAGCTTGTTCAGGACTTCGGCAAAGGGCGAGGAAACGAAGACCACGTCATAGCCCTTGCCGCCGGCGGCGATCAGCTTGCCCATGATCTCTTCATTGGTGGCGTGCACCACCACCTCGCCGGAGACGCCGGTCGCGGTCTTGAAGGAAGCCATGGCGTCGGGGGCCATGTAGCCGTCCCAGTTGGAGATGACGAGGTCGGCGGCATCAGTCGGCGCCGACAGCGCGAGGGCAAGGCCGAGAGCGATTGAAGAAACCTTGAGCGCACGGCGCCGCGGGCTGGTAGCGGTCATGGCAGACTCCCATTCCGGTTGATCGTCGAATTCTGTGCTGGATCCGGCGCGGCCCATGCCGCAGCTCTCGATCCTGTTCCCTCGGTCTTTTCTCGCCGATTGCACAGACAGTACTATTGCAGAAAAAAGTACGTCAATCCATAATCTGCCAATCGACCGAGGAATCTGGCTGATTGCGTCCGCGCCGGCGATCGGTCAAACCAATAAGGTCATGTCCGCCACCCGAGACCAGTCATGCAAGCCGCAGCCCGACGACCTCGCACCAATCATCTCGATCTGGCGCAGCGCATCCTCGATGTGGCGCGCCAGCGCGGCTTCGAGCCCGGCGCCCGGCTGCCCGAGCAGCAGATTGCCTCGCTCTGCAATGTCTCCCGCACGCCCGTCAGGGCGGCGCTCAGCCTGCTCGCCGAACGGGGTGTCGTGCGCTGGGAGGCCGATACCGGCTATCATCTGGCTGTCGACCTTGCCGCGCAGTCGGCAATTGCCACCGAATTGCCCGCTGCGGAGGAGGACGAACTCGCCGAGGCGATCCTCCGCGACCGGTCAGCGCGGCGATTGGGCCAGACAGTGACCGCCGCAGGGTTGATGCGACGGTACAGCGCCGAGCGAAAGACGGTACTAAAAGCTCTCAATAAACTGACTGAAGAGAATCTGCTGGACCGCGCGCCCGGCCAGTCCTGGCTTTTCCGCCGTGCGCCCGACGATCCGGAGGCGCAAGGTGAGAGCTATGAGTTCCGGCTGCTGCTTGAGCCCGCGGCGATCCTGACGCCTGGCTTCCGGCCGGATGGCGCGCGGGCGGCGGCGTTGCGCCAGGGCATGGACGCGTTGTCGGCGCTGCCTGATGCTGTCTTTGACGCGCGCGAGTTCCAGCGGCTGGACATCGATTTCCATGGCATGATCGCAGAGGGCTGCGCCAACCGCTTCATCACCGATGCACTGTCCGATCATCTCAGGCTGCGCCGGCTGCCGGGCATCTACGGCGGTGTCAACGTCTTCCGGCTGCGGCAATCCTTGCTGGAACACCTGAACATACTCGACCATCTTGAAAGCCGGCAGTATGAGGTGGCGGCCGACCTGCTTCGCATCCACCTGCGGCTCTCCCGCAACCAGCGACCGCAAGCGGCCAGCCGTGGAGCTCCCGCACTGTTTGGCATGATCAGCCGGCCGGAATGAAGAGGATTAATTGACGCGTAAAGCCAGCCCGACCATCGCGCTGTTTCCCGAAGCAAGCTTCGGTGCGGCGTTGAATTGCGTCGGCATCGCGCAGGCACTACGCGCCAGGGGCGCCCGGCCGGTCTTTATCTGCCATGCCGGCTTCTCCGGTGTTTTTGCCGACTATGGGTTCCAGGAATACCAGCTGCCGACCGACGAGCCGCTGAGCGACAGCGAGCGCCAGAGCTACTGGCAGGCCTTCGTGCGCCGGCACCTGCCGCATTTCAGGCTGAGCCCGATCGACCAACTGGAGACCTATGTCGCGCCGACCTGGCAAGCGATTGTCGACACCGCGGTCAATGCCGAGGCGCCTTTGCGCCAATTGCTGGCGCGGCTGAAGCCGGACGCGGTGGTGCTCGACAATGTCATCATGTTCCCCGCGATTGCGACGGCTGGCTGTCCGTGGGTGCGCGTCGTCTCCTGCGCCGAGACGGAGTTGCCCGATGCCGAAGTGCCACCCTACCTCTCGGGGATGGGTGCCGACGACCCGCAACGGGCGGCATTTGAGGCGCGCTATCTCACAGCGTCGGCCCCAGCGCACGACCGCTTCAACCGCTTTCGCGCGGATGCCGGCCTGGCGCCATTGCCCAAGGGCCTGTTCCTGGAAAGCTCGCCCGACCTCAATCTGCTGTTGACGCCGGCGATCGTGCGGCGCGAACGGGCCGAGCCGCTCGACCCCCAGCGCTTCATCTATCTCGAAGGCTGCGTGCGGTCGGAAGGGCCCTTCGAGGTGCCGGTGTTTCCGCGAAATGCCGGGCCGCTGGTTTATGTCGCCTTCGGCAGTCTCGGTGCCATGGATGTCGGCCTGATCGAACGCATGCTCGCCGTCTTCGACAGGCTGCCGGCACGCTTCATCGTCAATGTCGGCGGCCTGCGCGATGCCTACCGCGCGGTGCCGGACAATGTCTATCTCGACTCCTGGTTTCCGCAGCCTTCGGTGGTGGCGAAGTCCGACCTGTTCATCCATCACGGCGGCAACAACAGCTTTTGCGAGGCGCTGCGCTTCGGCGTGCCGTCGCTGATCATGCCCTATTGCTGGGACGGACACGACAATGCGCGCCGCGCCGGAGAGACAGGCGTCGGCGACCATATCGGCCGGGATGCCTGGACCGAAGGAGTATTGGAGAGAGCGATTCTCGGCCTGCTGGCCGATGACGCCATGCGCGCCCGCCTGAGGGACAATGCAGCCAGGATGGCGCTGCAACCCGGAACGGACGTGGCCGCGCAAGCCATACTCTCTCTGATACGGACTTGAACGAAATGCCTGACAAAAACACGAATACCGCCTCCAACGATCCCAAGGCCTGGCTGGCCCAGCACGGCATCAACGAAGTCGAGTGCCTGGTGCCTGACATGAACGGCGTGCCGCGCGGCAAGGCGCTGCCGACGGCCAAGTTCCTCAAGGCGCTGGAAGACCGCGCGCTCTATCTGCCGAGCAGCGCTTTCCTGGTCAGCATCGATGGCCGCTATACCGGCTCGATCGACGAGGGTTTTGCCTATTCGGACCCGGACATGCGCATGGTGCCTGACGTCTCGACGCTCTGCCTGGCGCCGGGTGCCGGCGCTGGCAAGGCCTACGTCTTCGCCGACGCCTTCCACATGGACGGCAGGCCATGGATGACCTCGCCGCGTCATGTGCTGCGGGCCGTGCTCGATCTCTACCGCCAGCGCGGCTGGCGGGCCGTGGTGGCGCCGGAGCTTGAATTCTATCTCACCGCGCCCAATCCCGATCCGGACAGACCATTGACCGCCCCGGTCGGTAGCAATGGCCGCGCGGAAACTGTGCAGCATCCCTATGACATGGCGGCGCTGGAAGAGTTCGAGCCGGTGATCCGCCGCGTCTATGACTATGCCGCCGTTGCCGGGCTGCCGCTCGACACGCTGATCCATGAATCGGGCACGGCGCAGCTGGAGATCAATCTGCTGCATGGCGACGCGCTGACGCTGGCCGATCAGGTGCTGCTGTTCAAGCGGCTGACGCGCCAGGCCGCGCAGCAATGCGGCATGCATGCCACCTTCATGGCCAAGCCGATCGCGGCCCAGGCCGGCAGCTCGATGCATCTGCACATGTCTGTTGTCGACGAGGCGGGCAATGCGCTGTTTGCCAGCGCTGATGACGCCGACACGGAGATGTTCGGCCATTTCATTGGCGGCCTGCAGAAATATGTCCCCGAGATCATGCCGCTGTTTGCGCCCAACGTGAACTCGTTCCGCCGCATAAGGCCGAACCACAGCGCGCCGGCCAATATCGAGTGGTCGCATGACAATCGTTCTTGTGGTTTGCGCGTGCCGGCCGGTGGCCGCGCCGCGCGACGGGTGGAGAACCGCCTGCCGGGTGCTGATTGCAATCCCTATCTGGCGATCGCCGGCTCGCTTCTCGCCGGCTATCTCGGCGTCGAGCAGAAACTGGCACGCTCGGCGGAAGCCACGGGCAACGCCTACAAGATCAAGAGCACGCTGCCGAAGACCCTGGAGGAGGCGCTCGACCGCTTCACCGCTTGCGAACCGGCGCGGGCATTGCTCGGCGAGGATTTCTTCCAGACCTATCTGCGCGTCAAGAGCGTCGAGCTCGACCTGTTCCAGAGCGTGGTGACGAGCTGGGAACGCGACCATTTGCTGCTGAAGGTGTGATCATGGCCTCCAGTTCAACGGGTTTCAATTCCGGTCTCGATATCGGCAAATCCTACTATGTCGCCACCGCCAATCCGGCGCCGGACCATCCAGCACTTGTCGGCGATGTCGAGGCCGACCTGGTTGTCGTCGGCGGCGGCTGCACCGGCCTGTCGGCCGCCCTTCATGCCGCCGAGCGCGGCCTGAAGGTGGTGCTGCTCGAAGGTGGCAAGATCGGCTGGGGCGCCTCGGGCCGCAATGGCGGCCAGATGATCCCCGGCCTGCGCAAGGGCGCCAAGGGCCTGGTCAAGCTCTACGGGCCCGAGCGGGCGAAGGTGCTGTTCGACCTTGCCTTCGAAGCGCGTGGCCTGGTGCTCGGCCTCATCGAGCGCCATGCCATTGATTGCGATGTCAGGCTGACCGGCCATCTGGTCGGCGCAGTCAACGGCTCCGATCTCAGGGATCTGGAAGAAGAGGCGAAATGCCTCGAAAGCGTGATGAAATTCCGTGATGTCGAGATCCTGTCAGCACCGGAAGCCCGGACCAAGGTCGACACACCTTACCATGGCGCGATGTATGAGCCGCTGGGCGGCCACATGCATCCGCTGAACTACACGCTCGGCCTTGCCCGCGCGGCCGTGGCCGCCGGCGTCGTCATCCACGAGAATTCGGTGGCTGTGAAGCTGGAGCGCGAGCCTTCGATCCGGGTCTCGACAGCAAAGGGTTCGGTCAAGGCCAAGCATGTCGTGCTGGCGGGCGATGCGCTGCTCAATGGGCTGGAGCCGCGTGTCAACAGCCGCATCATGCCGGTCGGCAACTACATCGTCGCCACCGAGCCGTTGGAAGGTAAACGCAACGTCATCCCGGCCAATGTCGCGGTGTCGGACACACGCTTCGTCGTCAACTACTACCGCATGTCGGCGGATGGCCGCCTGCTGTTCGGCGGTGGCGAGCGCTACACGCCATCGCCGCCGGCCGACATTGCCGGCTTCGTGCGGCCCCACATGGAAGCCACCTTTCCACAGCTCAAGGGTTGCCGCATCGATCATGCCTGGGGCGGGCTGGTGTCGGTGACGACGTCGCGGCTGCCGCATGTCGGGCACTATGGCGAGGTCTATTTCGCGCATGGCTATTCCGGCAAGGGCGTCATCCTGTCGACGCTGTCGGGCAAGCTGCTGGCGGAAGCGATCACGGGCGATGCCTCACGGCTCGATCTGTTCTCGACGCTGACGCCAATGCCGTTTCCCGGTGGAACGGCGCTGCGTGGTCCGCTCTATGTGCTGGGCATGCTGTGGTACGCGATGCGGGATCGCATCAAGCATTGAGGTCGACCTAAACCACAAAGAAATCCTCGATGCGCTGCCGGGCCTCAAGCAGCGCCGGCAGGATTTCCTGCTCCATCTCCGCGACCGAAAACCGCGCCGACTGGGTCGAGACGTTGATGGCCGCGACCGTGTGTTCCGCTCGGTCGCGGATCGGCACGGCGATGGAACGCAGGCCGAGTTCGAGCTCTTCGTCGACGATGGCAAAGCCATCGGCCTTCGCCCTACCGATGGCGCCGGCAAGCAGCCCAATGTCGACGATCGTCTTCGGCGTCCGCCTCTCTATGGTCGCCTGGTTGAGAAATGCCTCCAATTCCCCGGACGTCAGGCCGGCAAGCAGGATGCGGCCCATCGACGTGCAATAGGCCGGCAGCCTGGTGCCGACATCGAGCGACACGCTGAGGATGCGGCGACCGGGGATGCGGGCGACATAGACGACATCGTGGCCCGACAGGATCGCCGCCGAGCACGCCTCGTTCAACTGCGTTGCAACAGCACGCATGATGGGGGCGGCAAAGCTCCACAGCGAGCCGCCGCCGAGCCAGGTACGAGAGACGGTCAGCAGGCGCGGCGACAGCGAGAACACGCGGCCGTCCTGCGTGGCATAGCCGGTGGCGACAAGAGTCAGCAGGAAGCGGCGGGCGCCGGCGCGGGTCAGGCCGGCTTCCTCGGCCATCTCGGTCAACGTCATGCCTGAGGGATGGCGGGCGAGGATCTCCATGACGGCAAGGCCGCGCTCGAGCGAGCCGACATGGTCACGGGAAGGGGCTTCTTCGTCCATCTCACCTCCTCCTGGCCGTTTCGCCGGGTTGACTCTGTGCGTTCTGTCAATGTAGAAAGTATCGCATAGAATACATATGTTCGCAATACGAACATTTTGAATGCGGAGCCGATGCAATGGTCAAGTTCCTGCCGCTCAAACAGGCCGTGGCCGAGAATCTGAACAATGGCGATTCCGTCGCCTTCGAAGGCTTCACCCATCTGATCCCGACAGCTGCGGCGCATGAGGCAATCCGCCAGGGATTTCGCGACCTAACCCTGATCCGCATGACGCCGGACCTGATCTACGACCAGATGATCGGCATGGGCATGGCTAAAAAGATCGTGTTCTCTTATGTCGGCAATCCGGGCGTCGGCCTGCTGCGGCGCGCCCGCGATGCAATCGAGAACGGTTTCCCGCGCTCGATCGAGGTCGAGGAACACAGTCACGCCGGCATGGCCAACGCCTATGAGGCGGGCGCTGCCGGTCTGCCCTGCGCGGTGTTTCGCGGCTATCGTGGCGCCGGTTTGGCGGCGGTCAATCCGAACATCAAGTCGGTCACCTGTCCGTTCACCGGCGAGGTGCTGGCGGCCGTTCCCTCCATCCGGCCCGATGTCACCTTCATCCATGCGCAGAAGGCCGATAAAAAAGGCAATGTGCTGGTCGAGGGCATCATCGGCATCCAGAAGGAAGCGGTGCTGGCGGCTAGGCGCGCCGTGGTGACGGTCGAGGAAGTGGTCGACAATTTCGACGGTCTGCATCCCAACCTGACCGTGCTGCCGCGCTGGACCATCGCGGCGATATCGGTCGTGCCCGGCGGCTCGCATCCGTCCTATGCGCACGGCTATTACGCGCGCGACAATGCCGCCTATCTGGAATGGGACGAGATCGCCGCCGACCGGGAAAAGTTCCAAGCCTGGATGCAGGCAAACGTCATCGAGAGCAGCGCCGACGATTTCGCTGATCGAGTCGAGCATCTGAGGAAAGCGGCATGAGTGAGCTGGGCTTCACCCCCAACGAGATGATGACGATCGCCGCCAGCCGCGCGCTGGGGAATGACGATGTCTGCTTTGTCGGCATCGGCGCGCCGTCCGCCGCCTGCAATGTGGCGCGGCTGACGCATGCGCCTGGCATCACCTTGATCTATGAGAGTGGCACGATCGGGACCGCGCCCGACGTGCTGCCGCTCTCGATCGGCGATGGCGAATTGTGCGAGACCGCGGTCACCACTGTCGCGGTGCCGGAGATGTTCCGCTACTGGCTGCAGGGCGGCCGCATTTCCATAGGCTTCCTGGGCGCTGCGCAGCTCGACAAGTTCGGCAACATCAACACCACGGTCATCGGCGATTATTTCCACCCGAAGACCCGATTGCCCGGTGGCGGCGGCGCGCCGGAGATCGCGACCTCGTCGAAGGAGGTCTACATCACCATGGCGCAGACCAAACGCGGCATGGTCGAAAAGATCGATTTCTTCACCTCCTTCGGCCACGGCGAGGGCGGCGATCATCGCAAGCGGCTTGGCATCGACACATCAGGGCCGACCTTGCTGATCACCGATCTCGCCATCTGGAGGCCGGACCCGGCGACCAAGGAATTCACGGTCGTGTCGCTGCATCCGGGCGTGACTCGCCAGCAGGTGCAGGAGACCTGTGGCTGGGTGGTCAAGTTCGCCGCAGCACTTGACGAAACACCGCCGCCAAGCGAACTCGAACTCAAGACATTGCGCGACCTGCAGGCCCGCACCAAGGCGGCGCATGAAGGAACCGGAAAAGGGAAAGCTGCCTGACATGGCCGAGGCCTATATCTGCGACTACGTCCGCACGCCGATCGGGCGCTTTGGCGGTTCCCTGTCTTCCGTGCGTGCCGACGACCTTGGCGCCATCCCGCTGAAGGCGCTGGCCGAGCGTAACGCCAGCATCGACTGGCAGGCGATCGACGACGTCGTCTATGGCTGCGCCAACCAGGCCGGTGAGGACAACCGCAACGTCGCGCGCATGGCGCTGCTGCTGGCCGGCCTGCCAAAGGAAATTCCGGGCTCGACCGTCAATCGCCTGTGCGGCTCGGGCATGGATGCGCTGACTATCGCAGCCAGAGCCATCAAGGCTGGCGAAGCGGAATTGATGATCGCGGGCGGCGTCGAATCGATGAGCCGGGCGCCCTTCGTCATGCCCAAGGCCGACACGGCGTTTTCGCGCAATGCCGAGATCTACGACACCACCATTGGCTGGCGCTTCGTCAACCCGCTGATGAAGAAGCAGTATGGCGTCGATTCGATGCCCGAGACCGGCGAGAATGTCGCCGAGGATTTTTCAGTGTCCCGCGCCGACCAGGACGCCTTTGCCGTGCGCAGCCAGGACAAGGCTGTCGCCGCGCAGGCCAATGGCAGGCTGGCCAAGGAAATCACTGAAGTGACGATCCCGCAGCGCAAGGGCGATGCAATTGTTGTCTCGAAGGACGAGCACCCCCGCGCGGGCACCACGGTCGAGGCGCTGGCCAAACTGCCGACGCCGTTCCGCCAGGGTGGCACGGTGACGGCCGGCAATGCGTCCGGCGTCAATGACGGGGCGGCGGCGCTGGTCGTTGCTTCCGAAGCAGCAGTGAAAAAATACGGCCTGACGCCGATCGCTCGCATTCTCGGCGGAGCCGCCGCCGGTGTCGCGCCGCGCATCATGGGTATCGGCCCGGCGCCGGCGACGCAGAAGCTCTGCGCGCGGCTTGGCCTGACACCACAACAGTTCGATGTCATCGAGCTCAACGAAGCCTTTGCCTCGCAAGGCATCGCCGTGCTGCGCCAGCTTGGCATCGCCGAGGATGCCGAGCACGTCAACCCGAATGGCGGCGCCATCGCGCTCGGCCATCCCCTGGGCATGTCCGGCGCGCGCATCTCCGGCACTGCAGCGCTGGAACTGCGCGAACGCGGTGGCCGCTATGCGCTGGCCACCATGTGCATCGGCGTCGGCCAGGGCATCGCCATCGCGCTCGAACGGGTGTGACCGAAGGCTTTTTTGGCCGGCCAGAATCTGGACCGGATTCGGCGCGTCGCTAAATTTGACCATGTGGACAAAAGTCCGGACCCGTTCCATAGTTCCCCGTCTGATTTTTAGAACAGCCGGCTCGACACGGCTGTCGAACAGAGGGGAATGCAATGGAAAACCGGAACAACAAATTCCAGATAAAGCGCGACGGGCTGTCGCGGCGCAATGTGCTGGAGCTGGGCGCGCTGGGTCTCGCCGCGGCGATGCTGCCTGGCGCCGCCTTCGCCAAGGACAAGAAGCTGAAGGTGGCGGCGATCTTCGCCACGCCGATCGAAGAGCCGTGGGACAATCAGGTCCATGTCGCGCTGCTGAAGGCGCAAAAGGAACTCGGCATCGAATACAAATGGTCTGAAAAAGTGCAGACCGCCGATTTCAGCCGCGTCATGCGCGAATATGCGCAAGGCGGCTACCAGCTGGTGCTGGGCGATGCCTTCGCGGCCGAGCGCGAGTCGCGCCGCACGGCCAAGCAGTTTCCCAAGACCGCCTTCCTGTTCGGCTCAGGCGCCGGCCCGGCGGAACCCAATTTCGGCGTCTTCGACAACTGGATCCACGAGCCCGCCTATCTCTCCGGCATCATTGCCGGCAAGATGTCGAAGTCGGGCACGGTCGGCGCCGTCGCGGCGATGGGCATTCCGGAAGTGAACCGGCTGGTCAACGCCTTCTTTGCCGGTGCCAAGGAGGTCAATCCGAACATCAAGAAGAAGGTTTCCTTCATCGGCTCCTTCTTCGATCCGCCAAAGGCCAAGGAAGCGGCGGTCGCCCAGATCGACGCCGGTGTCGATGTCATCTATGCCGAGCGTTTCGGTGTCATCGAGGCGGCGGTGGACAAGAAAATCCTTGCCATCTCCAACATGTCCGACCAGTCGAGCCTCGGCCCCGATACGGTTATCACCGGCCCGGTCTGGGACATGTATCCGACGGTCGAGCAGGCGATCAAACTGGTCAAGGCCGGCGTCTTCACCGCGCAGGACTATGGCGATTTCTCGCGCATGGCCAAGGGCGGCTCGTCGCTCGCGCCCTACCACAAGTTCGACAAGACGCTGCCGGCCGAGGTCAAGGACCTGGTCGAGAAGAAGAAGGCCGAGATTCTCGAAGGCAATTTCCGGGTGGATGTCGACGAGAACACGCCGGTTTCGGATTGAGACCTGGTTGAGGGAGGCGCGAGGCCCCCCTCTCTGTCCTGCCGGACATCTCCCCCTCAAGGGGGGAGATTGGCAGCGTCGGTCTTGGCGCTTCTCCTGCGACGTGGAAAATTGGCGAAGGCCGACACGACATCTGATCTCCCCCCTTGAGGGGGAGATGTCCGGCAGGACAGAGAGGGGGGCCCCGCGTTGACCCTCCCAGTAAGCCAACCCCCAAAGCCAAACCCTTCGGGAGCACCCTTGCCCGCCCCACTCATCGAAATGCGCGGCATCACCAAGAGTTTCGGCGCCGTCAAGGCGAACGAGGCTGTCGACCTATCTGTGGCGCCTGGCGAAATCCTCGGGCTCCTCGGCGAGAACGGCGCCGGCAAGACGACGCTGATGAATGTTCTGTTCGGCGCCTATGCGCCGGATGCCGGCGAAATCCTCATCCAGGGCCAGAAGGTGCGGATCACCAGTTCGGCCGACGCGCTGGCTGCCGGCATCGGCATGGTGCATCAGCATTTTCACCTGGCGCCAAGGCTCACGGTGCTCGAAAATCTGCTCATCGGCATTCCCGGCAAGGCAGGGCGGATCGATCGCGCCGGCGGGCTGGCGCGGCTCGCTGAAATCGGCCGCCAGCATGGGCTGACGCTGGATCCCGACTTGCCGGTCTCGGCGCTGTCGGTCGGCGAGCAGCAGCGGCTCGAAATCGTCAAGGCGCTGTTTCGCGGCGCCAAGCTGTTGATCCTCGACGAGCCGACGGCGGTGCTGGCGCCGAGCGAGGTCGACGGGCTGTTCTCGGCGCTGCGCTCGATGGCAGCGCAAGGCCTCGGCATCATCTTCATCTCGCACAAGCTCAACGAGGTGCGGGCGCTGACGCATCGCTGCACCGTGCTGCGGCTCGGTCGCGTTGCCGGTCGTGTCGATGACCCAGCCAACACGACATCGGCTGAAATGGCGCAATTGATGTGCGGCCATGAGATCGTGCCGCCGGCAAGGGGGCCATCGACACCGGGCGGAGCGGTGCTGACACTCGACGGCATTTCCACCTCAAAGCATTCGGGCACGACGCTGCGCGATGTGTCGCTTGCCGTTCGTGCCGGCGAAATCCTCGGCATTGCCGGCGTGTCGGGCAATGGCCAACGGGCACTGGCGGAGGTCATCTCGGGCGTTCGCGCGCCCGACACCGGCCAGATGACGATCGCCGGCAGCAAGGTGACACGATTCTCGCCGCGTGAGGTGCAGGCGCTCGGCCTTGGCCGCATCCCGGAAGACCGCATGACCACCGGCCTGGTCACCAATCTGCCGCTCGCCGACTCCATGGTGCTGCCCCGCATCGGCACCGCCGCCTTCAGTAGCAAGGGGCTGCTCAAGCCGGACGCGATCCGCGCCTTTGCCGAGGCACAGATCAAGGCCTATGATATCAGATGCCCCGGACCGATGACCCGCGCCGGCGCGCTCTCCGGCGGCAATTTGCAAAAGGCGCTTTTGGCGCGCGAACTCGCCTTCGATCCCAGGGTTTTGATCGTCTCGCAGCCGACGCGCGGCCTCGACATCGGTGCCGCCCGCTTCATCCATGAAAAATTCCTCGACATGCGGGCCAAGGGCTGCGGCATCATCGTCATCGGTGAGGATCTCGAAGAGTTGCTGGTGCTCTGCGACCGCATCGCGGTGATGTATGAGGGCCGCATCGTCGGCACGCTCGACAGCACTGACGCGACGATCGCGCGGCTCGGCCTGCTGATGACCGGGGCGGAGGGCCACAGCTGATGTTTCGCCTGGAAGTCCGCACGTCGACGCCCGCCTGGTTCAACCTGGCGCTGCCGCTGCTGGCGATCGCGGCGACGCTCATCCTGTGCAGCGGGCTGATCGCGCTGGCCGGTGCCGGCGTGCTCGAATCCTACGGCGTGATGTTCACGGCCTCGCTTGGCGACAGCTATGCGATCACCGAAACGCTGGTGCGCGCGGCGCCGATGATCTTCACCGGGCTGGCGGTTGCCGTCGCGTTCCGGGCAAAGTTCTGGAACATCGGCGCCGAGGGGCAGTTGCTTGCGGGTGCGGTGGCGAGCTGCTTTGTCGGCGCCATTCCGATGCCGGGGCCGCTCGCCATGCTGTTGATGGCAATCGCCGGTGCTGCCGCGGGCGCCGCGGTCGCGCTGGTGCCAGCGACACTGCGGGTAAAATTCAAGGTCGATGATGTCGTCAGCTCGCTGCTGCTCAACTCGGTCATCTACTACGCGCTGATGGCGCTGATCGAAGGGCCATGGAAGGATTCCTTCAGCGGTTATCCGATCTCGCCGCCGATCGAGGATTCGGCGAACTTCCCGGTGCTGATCGAAGGCACGCGGCTGCATCTCGGCGTTGTGGTAGCGCTGATCGCCGCACCTTTGATCTGGTTCCTGATCGTGCGGACCACACTCGGCTTCAGGATCAGGGTCACCGGTGAGAATCCCGAAGCCGCACGCTACGCCGGCATCAACGTTGAGCGCGTGCTGCTCTCGACCGCCTTGCTGTCGGGTGCTCTCGCCGGGCTTGCCGGCGTCGGTGAAGTGGGCGGCGTGCATTTCCAGGTGATGAGCGACATCTCGCCGGGCTACGGCTATTCGGGCATCGTCGTCGCCATGCTGGCGCGGCTCAATCCGCTCGGCGTCGTGCCGGCGGCGATCTTCCTGGCCGCCGTGATGACCGGCGCCGAGGCGATGTCGCGGGCGACCGGTGTGCCGGCCTTCCTCAGTGATGTCATTCAGGGCACGGCGCTGCTTGCCATGCTGGTGGCGCTGCTGTTCACAGCCTACCGCATCCGCCGGGTTGGGGCCTCCCAATGAGCGCGGTCTTCGAACAGATTTTTCAGGTCGGTTTTTTGGCAGCGATCATCCGCATCGCCACGCCCCTGGCTTTCGCGACGCTCGGCGAAATGTTCTCCGAGCGGGCCGGCGTGCTCAATCTCGGCATCGAAGGCATCATGCTGCTGTCGGCCATGACCGGCTTCACCGCCACCAGCCTCAGCGGCAGCCTGTGGCTCGGCGTGCTGGCGGCGGTGCTGACCGGCATGCTGATGGGCGCGCTGCACGCGCTGTTCACCGTGGCGCTTGGCCTCAGCCAGCATGTCTGCGGCATTGGCGTCACCCTGTTCTCGTCGGGCCTCGCCTATTTCCTCTACCGGCTGATCTTTGGCCAGCAATCGGTGCCGCCCAGCATCAAGGGTTTCCAGACGCTGCCGATCCCGGTGTTGTCCGACATTCCGGTGCTGGGGCCGGCGGTGTTCAACCAGTTCGCCCTGGTCTACATGGCGATCATCGCCATACCGCTGGCCGCCTTCGTGCTTTATCGCACGCCCTGGGGCCTGTCGGTGCGCATGGTCGGCGAGAACCCGCGCGCGGCGGACTCCGCCGGCGTCAGCGTCATTGCCACACGCTTCCAGGCGGTCATTCTCGGCGGTGCGTTGATGGGGCTTGCCGGCGCCTTTCTGTCGATGGCGCAGTTCAACGCCTTCACCTTCGGTGTGGTGTCGGGGCGTGGCTGGGTGGCGATTGCGCTGGTCGTGTTCGGCCGCTGGGATCCCTGGCGCTCGGCGGGGGCCGCGCTGCTGTTCGCGTTTGTCGATGCCTTGCAGCTCCGTATGCAGGCGAGTGGGCTCGGGCATATCACCTACGAAACGTTCCTGATGCTGCCCTTCATCTTCACCATCGTCGCGATGGCTGTGATGTCGCGCAATGCGGTGGCGCCGTCGGCGCTGTTGAAGCCATTCCGACGCGAGGAGCGTTAGACGAGTGGACCTTCCGTCCTCTCCTCTCCCCCGATCAACGGGGTAGAGGAAGGACGCCAAGATGGCCTTGGGACGCGTCACATCGCGGTAAAGCCATTGTCCACGAACAGATGCGTGCCGTTGACGAAGCTGGACTCGTCGCTGGCGAGGTAAAGTGCCGCCTTCGCCACCTCCTCCGGCTCGCCAATTCGCCCCTGTTGCGCGGCAAGAGCCGCGTCGGAGACGTCGACGCCGAGCCTGCCGAGGTCGGCAACCTCTCGCAGGCCGTGCGGCGTCCTGATAAAGCCGGGGCAGACAGCGTTGCAGCGGATGTTGCGGTCGCGGAATTCGACGGCGATGGCGCGGGCGAACATGTGGCAGGCGCCCTTGGTGGTGTCGTAGAGCACTTCCATCGGGGTGGCCGCCACTGCCGAGATCGACGAGGTGCAGACGATCGAGCCGCCGCCGGCCGCGATCATGCCGGGCAGCACGGCGCGCGTCATCAGGAACATCGAGCGCACATTGACGGCATGCAGCCAGTCCCATTCCTGCACCGTCGTCTCCAGGAACGGCTTTATCACGATGGTGCCGGCATGGTTGAACAGCACCGTGGCCGGGCCGAGCTTGGCCGTCGCTCCCTTCACCGCCGCCTCGACCTGCGCCTCGTCGGACACGTCAGCCACCCAGTGTTCGGCTATGTGTCCCCGCGCTCGGATCGCTGCAGCCGTGGCCGCAGCCGCTTCGCCATTGCGGTCGATGATCGCCACCTTTGCGCCTTCGGACGCGAACAGTTCCGAGGCAGCCCCGCCCATGCCCGTCGCGCCGCCCGAGATGATGGCGATCTTGCCAGCCAGTCTTTCGCCCATTTTTTACTCCCGTCCCGTTTCAGTGGTTTTTTCTCTTCAAGGCTATCGCTTGCGCTCCGGATGGCCAAGCGAGCAACCGGCGACTGCGGATTCCCTGCCGATGGGCCTGAAACCACCGCAAGCCGGTGATCTGTCAGCCTTTTTGCGTCAGCTGAACAGCCCGGGACGGGTCGAATCCCGGTAAGAAATACCCTTTCTGTTCCGACGGAGAGAAATTCGTTCCAATAAATGCCAGAAAATAGCAATCGACAAAGTCTACAAGTTTTATAGATTAACGGGCGAGACGGAGGTCGATATGTCCTATATCCAGAACGCTCAGACTGACAGCAGCGGCCAGAGGCTGGCCAATGCTCAGACCTTTCGCCCCGCCTATGCCGGAGCGTTCGCCTATCTCGTCTTTGCCCTTGCGTTTGTGTTCACCGGGGCCGTTGTTCTGGGCCTTATTCCCTAAGGCACCGGATCGACAGGGGCCAGTTTCCCCGCTGTATCAGGCAATCGGAGTTGAATGAACCGGACCCCGGAGCGTTTGTGCGCGGCCGTGGTTTGAATTTCACCGCATCCATGATTCCAGAGATGGAGGAGATGACAATGCCGATCGAATTCACGCATGTCCCCTGCAAGACCGCCGCTGCCGCCATTCCCTTCTTCTACGATTTTGCCGAGACGGCGACCAAGCTTGGGCTGATCGAGGACGGCGGCTTCCAGAAGATCGTCGTAGACGATCCGGCCGGACTGCTAACCAACATGGATCTTGCCGCCCAGGTGCTGGATCGTACCTCATCGCTGGAGGTCGTGCTGACCCACTGGGCAGGCGTGGTCGAGCCGACGGTGGCGGCCCGCCAGCTGGCATCGATCGACACGAAAAGCGGCGGACGGCTGGCGCTCAGGATGATCAGCGAGCCGCTGAACGACGACGACGCCGAAACACGTCCGGTCGGGCACACGGTCATCTGGCAGCGCATCGACGAATATCTGGTGCTGCTCAAGCGGCTGTGGTCGAACGACCGGCCGTTCGACCATGAAGGCGCTTTCTACAGCATCAAGGGCGGCTATATCGAGCGCAAGGGTCCGCATGGCGCCGACCTCGTCATCCGCATGGGCGGACAGTCTGGAACGGCGCTGAAAGTGGCCGGCCGGCATGCCGACGTTTTCGAACTGGCGCCTGGCTCGATCGATGAGGTCCGGCAGTTGATGGAGCGTGCGCGCGGTGCCGCTGCCGAACATGGCCGGGCGGGCAAGCTGCGCTTCGCGCTTCCGGTCCGGATCCACCGGGGCGCTTCCGCCGCGGGCCACAAGGCGGTCGACCTGTCCGGGCCGCCGGCCCAGGTCGCGCTGTCGCTGCTTGCCTATGCCGGGCTCGGCATCGATGAATTCATGATCATCGGCGTCGACGCACCGCGCGAGATCGCGACAGTCGGCCGGGAAACGCTCGCCCTGCTGCGCAACTCGCCGTCGCGCCGCGAACATGATGCATTCCAGCCAGGCGCCTACGCGCCTCGTGGCGGGTTGGAGACGCGCGCCGCGGGCTGAGCCTGTCGATCTTCTGTCGTCTAACGCCTGTCGCCGAGCCGCGACAGGCCGTCTATCACCGCCGTAGAATCCGCCAGCGCGCCAAAAACACCGTCCTCGACCGTCACCATATGAAGCGCCGCCTCATGCGCCCTTTGGTCGCCGCTGGCACAGGCATCAGAGATCGTCAGGCACTGAAAATTGCGGTCGCAGGCCTCGCGCAGCGTGGTGTGGACGCAGACATCGGTCGTGCATCCGGAAAACATCAGATGCGTGATACCTCGCGCGCGCAGCACAAGTTCAAAATCCGTATAGGTGAAGGCGCTGTTGCAGGTCTTGTCGACAATGATGTCGTCGGGTGCGACGTCGATCTCCGGAACGATCTGGAATCCCGCGCCTGAGCGCAGCAGGATGTCGGTGCCGTCGAGACCGGAGCGCTTGCGGCGCCATTTCTCGTAAGGCGTCATGTCGGCCATGTCGGCGCGATAGCCTTGCCTCGTGTGGATGACGGTGACGCCGGCCTTGCGAGCGGCTGAGATCAGCCGGTCCACGGCGGGCAGGACCGCGCGCAGCGGCGTGGGGTCATATCCCTGTTTGGCGAAATAGCCTGTCGTCGACAGGAAATCCTGCTGCAGGTCGATGACGATGAGTGCCGTGTTTTCCGACACCAGCCTGCCGTCATAGGGATAGTCGAAAGGTGTTGCCTTGATCATCCGCGGTTCTCTCCTCGCCGATTGCGAGGCCCCATCGTGACTGGCGAAGGCGCGGTCGTCTACCGGGTGATGGCCTAAACGCGAAGTTGCCGAGCGCCGTGGCGCCTGCCGGCAGTTGTCGCGCCATTCGCTATGCGCCCGTCGCAATGATTTGTTGACTGTTGCAGTCATCTTCAATGTTGACTAGTAAAGTCATGTTTCATAGTCAACCGGGCATTGGCTTGCCAAACCCAGAAAGACTCTGGGCATGCGGGCGGCCGCACTGGAGAAAAGCCATGACCGTGGCTGGAATTGAAACCGAGACCGCTTTCCATATCGATGCGGTGCGCTTTGCCGTCGGCGAACGCACGCTGCTCGGCCCCGTCTCGCTCGAGCTGCAGCGTTCGCGCGTCTATGGGCTGATCGGTCACAACGGCTCGGGCAAGTCGACGCTGATCAAGCTTCTGGCCCGCCAGCAGCCGGCAAGTTCAGGGGCCATCACCTTCGCCAAACGGCCGCTGCCGCAATGGGGCGCACGCGAGCTTGCCCGCGCGCTCGCCTATCTGCCGCAGACGACGCCGGCGGCAACCGGCCTGACGGTGCGCGAATTGGCAACGCTCGGGCGCTATCCCTGGCATGGCGCGCTCGGCCGTTTCAGCGGCGAAGACCGACGGCATGTCGAGGAGGCGCTTATGCTGACCGACATGGAAGGTTTTGCCGACCGTCTGGTGGATGAATTGTCCGGCGGCGAGCGCCAGCGCGCCTGGCTCGCCATGCTGGTGGCGCAGAATGCCGGCGTCATGCTGCTCGACGAACCGATCTCGGCGCTCGATATCGCCCATCAGGTTGAGGTGCTGGGGCTGGTCAGGGAGCTCAGCCGCAAACGTGACCTGTGCGTCGTCGTCGTGCTGCACGATCCCAACATGGCGGCGCGCTATTGCGATGAGTTGATCGCGCTCAAAGAAGGCAAGCTGCTGACACGCGGCACACCGGGCGAAATCATGCGGGGCGACGTGCTCAAGGGCATTTTCGGCGTGGAGATGGCTGTGTTCGCGCACCCGGTCACCGGCCAACCAGTCGGCTATGTGCAATGACGATCGCGGCCGCGGAGGCGGCTGTGGGAACAAGGAAGAAGCTGTTGTCTAGACATGGTTTGTTGGCGGCGTTGGTCGCATCGGCGATCCTGGCGGGCGGCAGCGCGACCGCCCAGGAGCAACCGGCCGGCGCTGCCCCTGCGATCGCGGCCCGGGCCGCGCCCACTGCAGCCGCACCCGCTGCTCCAGCCGAATCAGCGCCCGCCACACCGGCGGCAGCCGCACCGGCCACGATGGCGCCGGCGCCGCCGGCCGGCCAGCCGGGCGCAGCAGTGCCGGCCGAGGCCGCCGGAAGAATGGAGCTGAACCTGCCGCACGATTTGTCGCCATGGGGCATGTTCATGGCCGCCGACATCATCGTGAAGGCGGTCATGATCGGACTGGCTTTCGCGTCGCTCGTCACCTGGACGATATGGCTGGCAAAATCGCTGGAGATTTTCGGCGGCAAGCTGCGCATCCGCCGCGCCGTCCGGGCGATCGGCGATGCCGCCACGCTGAAGCAGGCCAGCCGCGCGCTCGACCGCAGCGGCGGCCCCGGCGCGCTTCTGGTCAAGGCAGCGCAAGACGAGACCGCGCTTTCGGCCGGCGCGCTTGACCATGTGTCCGGCGACGGGTTGAAGGAACGGGTGAGCTCGCGCCTGTCGCGCATCGAGGCGGCGGCGTCGCGGCGCATGTCGCGCGGCACCGGCGTGCTGGCGACGATCGGTTCCACCGCGCCTTTCGTCGGCCTGTTCGGCACAGTCTGGGGCATCATGAACGCCTTCATCGGCATTTCGCAGGCGCAGACCACCAATCTCGCCGTGGTCGCGCCGGGCATCGCCGAAGCGCTGCTGGCCACCGCCATGGGCCTCGTCGCGGCAATTCCGGCGGTGGTGATCTACAATGTCTTTGCCCGCTCGATAGCCGGCTACCGGCAGATCCTCGCCGATGCCTCGGCCGGCGTCGAACGGCTGGTCAGCCGCGACCTCGATTTCCGCACGATAGCGCCGGCGACGGCGCTGGCGGCGGAGTAGCGGGAGCGACGCCATGGGAAGCAGAATCCGACAGACCATGGACGACGATCTCGAGGAGAGCCACGAGATCAACGTCACGCCCTTCATCGACGTCATCCTGGTGCTCCTGATCATCTTCATGGTCGCGGCACCGCTGGCAACGGTGGATGTCAATGTCGACTTGCCGGGCTCGACGGCGACACCCGCGCCGCGGCCGGAGACGCCGCTGTTCCTGACCTTGAAGGACGACCTTACGCTGGCGATCGGTAACGACACGGTGCCGCGCCCGGCCTTCGCCGCCACGCTGGACAGCAGGACAAAGGGCGACAAGCAGACGCGTATCTTCCTGCGTGCCGACAAAGCGGTCGCCTATGGCGACCTGATGGAGGCGATGAACCTTTTGCGTGGCGCCGGTTACCTGAAGATCGCGCTGGTCGGCCTGGAGGCGGCACCCGCGACGACGGGAACCGTGATGCCATGACGCAATCGGCCGGTTCTCCCACGGTAGAGCTGTCGCGCCTTCGCTGGCGCGATCTCGGTCTGTGGGTGGGGGCGGCCGCTTTGGTCCTCGGAGCGCATGTTGCGGTTGCTTATGCCGTGCAGAACTTCAGCATGGTGAATGAAGCGGATGGCGGCCCGCCACCAGCCCAGGTGATTGAGATGGCGCCGATGACGGTGATGCCGGCTGTGGAGGAACAGGTCGCGGCGCTGGATGCGGTGACGCCTGACCAGAGCGAGCCAACGCCAACACCGACGACGGAACCGACACCTGAGCAGGTCGAGAAGGCTGAACCGATTGTCGAACAGCCGGAAGCGGTTGCGCCCGACGAGACCGAGCCCACCCAGACCGAAATGGCCGAGCCGATCGATCAGCTACCGCTGGATGAGGTGACCCCGGACATTGTCGAGGCCGTCGCCCCCGATGTGGTCGTTCCGTTGCCTCAGCCGAAGCCGGTCGAGGTGCCGAAGGACAAGAAACCGGTTGAGGCCAAGGCTAAAAAGCCTGTCGACAAGCCTAAACCCAAGAAGGAAAAAGCGGCGCCGCCCAAAACGGTAGCCGCCGCCAGCGCCGATGCCAAGGCCGCGGCCAAGACAGCAGCGCCGAAATCGGCGGAAGCGACGGGGCGATCCGGCGACTCCAGCAAATGGGATTCAAGACTGCGCTCATGGATCAATCGACATACGCGCTATCCGAGTGCGGCGAGAGCCCAACGCGCCGAAGGCAGTGCATACGTAACGTTTACAGTCGACTCGTCCGGCCGGGTGCTGTCTGCCAGATTGACCCGTTCCTCCGGCAATGCGGACCTGGATCGCGCGGCACTTTCCGTGCTTCAGGGAGCTTCCGTTCCAGCACCCCCGCCTGAGCTTGGTGGGCGCCAAAGCCGCACGGCGCCGTTCGTCTTCAACTTGCGCGATTAGCGTGTCCTGAGGGCACCGAAACGGTAGTGCCATTGGCCCTCGCGCAGACAGTGACCGATCAGCGGCTCATCGACTGGCACAGCGCTTGGACCTGTTCCAGGTAGAAGCGGCATTTGGTGCGCAGCGTCCTGAGGTTCGGGTCTTCGGCGCCATTGATCTCGATGGTCTGCATCATGAAGTCGAAATGCGCGTGAAAGGCATCCGCCGCGCCCCACAGGCTGTCGGCCTGCCAGGTGTCGGCCATTGCCATCGAGACGAGCTGGCGGGCTTCGATGCGCGCGCTATCCGGTGATGCCGGACGGCGGGCGATCAAGGCTCGGAGCTGGCCGAAAATGCTGTCGCTGGCGTCGGCGCTGCTGATGGTTGCGATCATGTTCATCGGCGGGTCCCCCTCAAATCTGCGTGCATTAATGTCGATGTTGCGGGCTAGCGGCGATCAAGGTCGGAATCGCTGTCATATCGGATGGCTGGCCCCGGATGATGTTGGCGACCTCAGCGTCGGCCTGTTCGAACCAGTAGACCATTTCGGCATGACCGAGGTCGGCGGCGGCCTTGTTCAGGAGGGGGAGCAGGCTTTGCAGCGCACAGACTGTCTCCCACCGGTTCGGCCGCGAGCCGGCCGGCGCGCATAGGGCTGACGGTTGCATCCGCTACGCTCTCCTTGGCTGAGCGTGGCTTTCCTTTGCATTGGCCTTGGAATGCATCGGGTTGCCGCTGAGCTGCGCATGCCTCGCCGGCCGTGCGCCGCGCAGGACATCGAAGGCTTCGGCATAGGCCATGCCCAAGAGATAGGAGATCATGGGAAAACGGCTTGCTTCGGCCATCTGCACCAGCTCATTGCTCATCGATGCGATGTATTGAAGACTATCGATCTCTGACTGACGTAGGGTCTGATTTGGCACGGTCTGCTCCTGTCATCTGGTGGAACTCAGAGAAAGCGTACTGGATACAACAGACATAATAAGACGGCTAATTGATCGACTGACCCGCCGAATGCGGGCTTGGTTCCGAGGTCGAGAGGGTCAACGCATAGATCGGCGCGTCTGTGAGGCGGTCGAGGCCGAGAAGGCGGTTGATCGCCGAATGGCTGAGCGCCGCCGTGGGACAAGCCGACAAGCCATGCTTGGTCGCGGCCAACATCACGTTCTGGCCGATATGGCCAGCCTCGATCAGCACGACGCGGTAGGCGTTGGCATCCTCATATTTCCACATGGTGCGGTCGAGCCTGGCGCAAAGCAGGATCAGGCAAGGCATGGCATCCGCCCATTCCTGGCCGCCGACAAGTTCGGAGATCTTCGGCAGATGGTTGGCCTGGATCCTGCCGAGATCATGATCGACGGCGGAATAGTGGTAGACGCCGGGCTCCAGACCCTCGACACCAAGTGCTACCACATAGGCTTCATAGGGGTTCCGGGCGCCGCCCGAAGGGGTCATGCCCAGCGGCAGGGCGCCGACGCAGTTGCTGGTCTCACCGGTAATGCCCATGCCCGCGAACAGACAGTCGGAGAGCTGCTGCGCGGTGATGGTGGGGGCGGCCGCGGTGCGGTTGGTGCGGCGCCGCGCCATCAAGGTCAGGAGTTCGTTGTCGTCGAGTGCATTCGGCAGCCGGATGGCGCCCGTGGCGTTCTTGAGCAGGAGGTCGGGTTGCGCGACGTGACCGGCGCGTTCGATCTGGCGTGACTCCGCCTGTTCGATGGTCATGAACTCTGAGTCCTGGACGCAGAAATGCATCAGCGCGGTCGGGATGCCCCAACCCCATTGCCCGGAGAACTGTGTCTCCCGTTCGGCCAGCGGCGAGCCGGCGGTGACCAGCGCGGAAAAATCCAGCAATTGCGGCACGACGGCATCCAGCTCGGCCTTCGACCATCCATGGGCGCGCGCGATCTGTGCGGCGGAGGCCCAGTCATCCCAGGATGCCAGAAGACCAATCACCTCCGGGCTGCATTCGAAGACGCTTCTGGTCAGGAAATTGCACGCCGTGACCTTGTTGGTCCCGGGGTAGAAGACAAGCGTTTTTGAAGAGCGCATTTTCATGATGCTGAATGCCGTTTTGCAAGAGCGAGGCGCCGACAAGGCGATAGCCTGTCGGCGCGGAGCGGCTTCAGCGCTTGTTGTAGTGCATGCCCTGCGAGAAGAAGACGGTCTGCGTACCCGCGGCGACCGTCAGCTTCGGGGCATTGGTTACTTTCTTGGCCATTTTCGTCCCTTTCCCGACCCCGCAATGGGATCTGTTGAAAGATCCCCACAGCGGGATCCGCGAGAAGAAAGGTAAGTTCGAAAGAGTTAATGGTCTGTTAAAATTGTAGTAAAGCCAACGTGATCTAAAATATCTTTCTTGACCATAAAGTCTAAAAAATCGATTTTGCTCAGATATGGAGTAGGCAATCGAAAGCATACGCTTTTTCGGGATATTCTTATTCTTATTTAGCGTAAGCGAGCGGCTGCCGGATGACGCGCAAAGGCACCCTCCGGCTTTGGGGGACATAGCGGATGGAAACGAGGACTGAAGCGCGTCGCCGCATTCGTTGCGACGCGACGAGCGCTTTAGCCCAGCCAGTCCCGGGCAAGGCTGGCGACGAGTTGATCGATGCCCGGGTCGTCAAGCCTGACGACATGCGCCATGCGGATCGCATGCCTGGGCCGGATATTGGACATATCCTGGCGCATGATGACCGATACGAATGCCGGCCCGGCCTCGGTCAGAAGCATTGCCTTGCCTATCAGCACCGGTTCGGAGATGGGAGCCCATTGCACCGAGATCAGCGATGGTTCACCGGTCTGGCGGCGGTTGACGCCACTGAAATAGATCCAGTTCAGGCGCGAGATCGCCACGCCATAGTGGTTGCCGCGCGCCCGCGCCCATGTCGAGCCACGCCGCTCCGACCATCCGGTGACCCGGCGGAATGTGACCAGTTCAGCCTCGCGACGCACGAACGTCACTGACCGCATCAAGAGATCGGGACGAGCCGGGATCGAAAAGTAGGTGAAATAGGTGCCGCCCGCGATCGAAGGGGCGGGTGGGCGGATCATCTGGTTGAACAGGCTTTCCGAAATCGGCGGCAGACCGGGAGCCCTGGGCTCGGGAGCGCCAGGGTCCCGGTAGAGTTCCGCTTCGTCGATGCGGAAGTAGTCGCAAATCAGCTTCGCAGTCGCCTTGTTCGGAACGGTCTGGCCCTGCAGGTAGCGTTCGAACTGCGTACGGTTGATACCCAACTCACGGCATACCGCGCTAACGGAAGCATGGTCCTTGCAGAGCCGTCGGAGATTTGCGGCGAGGTTCTCGCGAATGGACACGGCGTTGCTTTCGCAGGCGAATTCTTCATTTCGACTCAAGAATCCATATAGCGCCTTCGGTCGCCCCCGCCGAAACGCCTTGTCACAACACACAGAAAAACTGATTTGAGAGCCCCAGTCTAATGGGACAGCTTCCAAAAAAAATAGCGTCAATCCGGCAACGGCCATCGCCATAAGTCCAATTGACAATTGCCGTGCATCGGAATCGTGCGAAATCACATATGGCCTTTTTTTGGGGTATCGGCGCCGCGTCGCATCGGGCTGTATCGGACGGTGCCCGAGCCTTGGCGGTCAGTCAAAAAGTGGAAAACCGATTATCCCGCTGGTGGAGCTGAGGAGGATCGAACTCCTGACCTCGTCATTGCGAACGACGCGCTCTCCCAGCTGAGCTACAGCCCCGTCCAACGGATGGCGCATTTATGGGGCGCGGCGGATTTCTGTCAAGGCGGCGTTTTGCCGAAATCCTTGTTGCCTGGCGCGGTGGCTGCCGGCCCTTGCCGGTTTGGCGCGCAATGGCTACATGTCGGCAACAATCGGAGACCGGCATGCTCGCCCTCATTCAAACCATCGTCATGGCGCTTGACCTCTACTGGTGGATCATCATCGCCTCGGCGATCTTTTCCTGGCTCTACGCCTTCAACGTCGTGAACTCGCGTAACCAGTTCGTCGGCAGCATCGGCAACATGCTCTACAGGCTGACCGAACCGGCGCTGCGGCCGATCCGCCGCTTCATGCCGGATCTTGGCGGCGTCGACATCTCGCCGATCATCCTGCTCTTGCTCCTGTTCTTCATCAGGCAGTTCATTCTCACCACGGTAGCGCCGCTGGTGCTGTGAGCCCGACGGTCGCATGAGCACGCCGTTTCGCATCCGCGAGAACGGCATCGACCTGTTTGTGCGGCTGACAACAAAATCTTCCGTGGACAGGTTCGAAGGTGTCGAAATATCGGCGGACGGGCGAAGCCATTTGAAGGCGCGGGTCCGCGCCGTGCCGGAAAACGGCGCCGCCAATCAAGCGTTGCAGAAACTGGTCGCCAAGGCACTGGGAGTGCCGGCATCGTCCGTCTCGGTCGTCGCCGGCGGCACCGCACGGCTCAAGACGTTGCGTATATTGGGTGATCCCGAGATGCTGGCGCGGGACGTCGAAGCGCTCAGCGGCCAGTCTTCCGGCTGAAGTTCAATCGCCTAACGGCAGGCGGGGATCGTCGACCTTCAGCGTGTTCACGCTCTGCTTGATGCGGCGCAAATTCTCCAGCACCTTGGGGCCACGCGCCTCGGCAACCGATGTCACGATCATGTCGACGATCGCCAGCAGCGCATAGCGCGACGATGTAGGCTTGTAGATGTTGCCGTCCTCAAGCGGCTGCAGGTGGATGACCGTGTCAGCGGCCTTTGCCAGCGCTGAATCGGGTGCAGTGACGGCGATCGTGGTGGCGCCATATTGCTGGGCGACCTGCACAGCCTCTATGACCGAGCGCGCATAGCCGGATACCGAAAAGGCGACCAGCGTGGTGTCTGGCGTGGCAACGGCGGCATACATGCGCTGCAACTGGCCATCGATCTGCGCCAGCACCGGCAGGCCGAGCCGGAAAAGCCGGTTCTGCATTTCGGTCGCCATCATCGAGGAGATGCCGCCGGAGCCGATGCACAGCACATTGCCCGACGTCGCCAGCCGCTCGGCGACAGCGACCAGCGTCGTCATGTCGAGGTTCTCGCTGGCGCGCTGGATGGCTGAGATCGCGGCTTCGGTGATGGCCGAGGCGATGCGCTGCTCGCGGGCGTCGCGGCTCAGCGGCTCGGGCGAGAGATACTGGCCGCCGATGGCGATGGCCTGCGCCAGGTAGAACTTGAAATCGCGCAGGCCCTCGCAGCCGAGATTGCGGCAGAAGCGAGTGACCGTCGGTTCGCTGACCCCGACGCGCGCGGCAATCTCGGAGATTGCCGCCTTGGAGGCGAAGTCGAGGTCGGACAGAACGAGGCTGGCCAGCCGGCGGTCCGATTTGGTGCCGTCCTGCGACATCAGCTGCAGCCGCGTGATGATGTCGGCCGGCGTCTTCATGCCCGTGTTTTCGTCTTCATGTTGCTCGCTTCGTCTTCATGCCATCGCCTTCGCAGGGGTAGGCCTTATAGCGGCAGGCCCGTCGCTTTGTCGAACAGATGGATGTTGCGGGGATCGACCGAGACCGGCAGCAGGTCGCCCGGCCTGACCGGCACCCGGTCGCGAAACACGGCGCGCACCGTGTCGGCGCCGATGGCGCCATAAACATGGGTCTCGGAACCCGTAGGCTCGACCACATCCACCTTGAGCGCCATGGCATCGGCCGCTTCGCCGATGATGAAGTGCTCGGGCCGGATGCCCGCTTCCACCGCGCTGCCCGCCGACGCCGTCTTGCCGGCAAGCGCAAGCCGCCCGCCGCCGGCCGACTCGAACCAGACCTTGTCAGGCGTGGTCTTGAGGGCTCCGGACACAAAACTCATCGATGGCGAGCCGAGGAAGCCGGCGACGAACTTGTTGGCCGGCCGGTCATAGAGCTCCAGCGGCGCTCCGACCTGCTGGATCCTGCCGCGATCCATGACGACAATGCGGTCGGCCATGGTCATGGCCTCGATCTGGTCGTGGGTGACGTAGACGATTGTCGATTTCAGCCGCTGGTGCAGCGCCTTGATCTCGGTGCGCATCTGGACGCGCAACTGTGCGTCGAGATTGGACAGCGGTTCATCGAACAGGAACACCGACGGCTCGCGTACGATGGCGCGGCCCATGGCGACGCGCTGGCGCTGGCCGCCCGACAACTGTCGAGGATAACGGTCGAGATAGGAGAACAGGTTGAGGACGCCGGATGCCTTCTTGACCTTCTGGTCGATGGCCGCGCGGTTCTCGCCACGGATCTTTGGGCCAAAACCGATATTGTCGGATGCCTTCAAATGCGGAAACAGCGCATAGGACTGGAAGACCATGGCGATGTTGCGCTGCTGCGGCGGCAGGTCGTTGGCGCGCATGCCGCCAATCAGGAGATCGCCAGAGGTGATCGTCTCCAGGCCCGCCAGCATGCGCAGCAAGGTCGACTTGCCGCAGCCGGACGGGCCGACCAGCACCACGAACTCGCCGCTCTTGATGTCGAGGCTGATGTTTTCCAGGATCTTGTGCTGCCCGAACGATTTCGACAGGTCGCGGAACTCGACGTCGGTCATGGTTACGCTCCCAAAATGTCGTCGATGAAGGGCAGGCAGCCGGCGGTCAGCCCGGCGTCCACGGGCATCACCACGCCTGTTATGCCCGATGCGCGATCCGATGCAAGGAAAGCCACCGCTTCCGCCACTTCCGCGGCATTGACGATGCGGCCGAGCGGATAGAGCCGCTGCAGCTTGCCAAGGATTTCAGGGTCCTTGGCAAGGCGATGGTCCCAGGCGGCGGTGCGGATCGATCCGGGGCAGACGACATTGGCGCGCACGCCGCTGCGGCCTAGTTCGACGGCGATCGATTTGGCATAGGCGTTGATGCCGGCCTTGGCCGCGGCGTAGGCGGGATTGCCGAAATGCGCGATGGCGTTGACGGAGGAGATGAAGACGACGCTGCCTGAACCGCGTGCGGCCATCGCCTTAACCAGTGGGTCGGCGAAAGTCATCACCCCGGTCAGATTGAGGTCGAGCTCGTGCTCTATTCTGTCGGCGTCGAGCGCGGCAAGCGTCTCGGCACGTGTCCAGCCGGCATTGTTGATCAGGATGTCGGGCACGCCGTCCCGGTCGAGGACAGCGGCGATCCCTGCCTCGATGGACGCCCGGTCGAGAAGGTTGAAGGCATGGCGCGAAGCAAGCTGCGGGCTTGCCAGCGCCTCCTCCGGCTGGTCGCAGCCGACCACGCGGGCGCCCCTCTCGGCCAGCAGCGCGACAATGGCCGAGCCAAGGCCGCCGCCGGCGCCGGTGACAACGGCAGTCCTGCCTTCGAATTCGGCTCTCGAAACCACAGGGATGCTCCTCCAGCATGTCAGGCGGATGCCGGCAGGGTATCGAACGGAATGTAATTAAGCAACACGATAATCTGCTTGCATGCGGCCAATTCATCGATAATGTAGGAAAGTCACATAAATCTTGTGTCAGTTACCGACACAAGGGGCGCATATGCGCGGACCAAAAATGGGAGAGATCAGATGAACCTTGCCAAATGGACTGTCGGCCTGATGGCCGGAATGAGCATGCTGGCCTTCGCGGCGCAGGCGGAAGCGGGTGAAGTGCGCGTCACCGTCGCCGAATACAGCGCCAAGACCGGCCCGTATTTCGAAGCGGTCAAGAAGGAATTCGAGGCCGCCAATCCGGGCATCACCGTCAAGTTCGAAGTCGTGCCGTGGGATGTGCTGCTGCAGAAGCTGACCACCGACATCACCGCCGGCACCAATGCGGACCTGTCGATCATCGGCACACGCTGGCTGATCGACTTCGTGCAGCAGGATGTCGCCGAGCCGCTCGACGGCTATATCACGCCCGAATTCAAAGGCCGCTTCATCGAGACCTTCCTGTCGCCATCGATCATGGGCGGCAAGACCTACGGCTTGCCGATCGCGGCTTCGGCGCGCGCCATGTATTACAACAAGGACCTGTTCGAGAAGGCCGGCATCGCCAAGCCACCGGCGACCTGGACCGAGTTGCAGGACGATGCGCGCAAGATCAAGGCGCTGGGTTCCGGCACCTTCGGGTTCGGCCTGCAGGGCAAGGAGATCGAGACCGACGTCTATTACTACTACGCCATGTGGTCGCAGGGCACCGAGATCCTCAACAAGGATGGTACGTCGGGCCTCGGCACGCCGGGCGCGCTCGAAGCCGCCAAACTCTATAAGTCGATGATCGACGAAGGGCTGACCGAACCTGGCGTCACCTCCAACAACCGCGAGGACGTGCAGAATCTGTTCAAGCAGGGCAAGGTCGGCATGATGATCACCGCGCCTTTCCTGTCCAACCAGATCAAGGATGAGGCACCGACCCTGAAATACGGCGTCGCCGCCATCCCGGCCGGTCCGACAGGCGCGCGCGGCACCTATGGCGTCACCGATTCCATGATCATGTTCAAGAACTCCAAGAACAAGGACGAGGCCTGGAAGCTGATGGACTTCCTGTTCACCAAGGAGCAGCGCGCCAAGTTCACGCAAGGCGAAGGCTTCCTGCCGGTGAACAAGGAAGAGGCCAAGATGGATTACTACGTCAACAATGCGGATCTGGCCGCCTTCACAGCGCTGCTGCCCGACGCCCGCTTCGCGCCGGTCATTCCGGGCTGGGAAGAAGTCGCCCAGATCACGTCGGATGCGATGCAGAAGATCTATCTCGGCGGCGACCCCGAGGCAGGCCTGAAGGACGCGGCGGCCAAGGCCAATGCAGTGCTGAAGAAGTAGCTCAACAAATAGGGCGTATCTCCCTGCGCCCGTGGCGCGCCCCAGACTCAGGCGGGGCGCGCCACTCCCTTGGTTTCCCGCCTGGTGCGGCGGATCCGAAATTCGCATGGAAACTTCTGATCCACGCGCCGAGGCAGGCCAGCCGATGCAAAATCGTTTCTTGCCCTATCTCCTGACCTTGCCCAGCCTGTTCCTGGCGGCAGTGGTCATCTTCTGGCCGGTCTGGGACCTGATCCAGATCGCGACGCATGACGTCAACCGCTTTGGCCAGCTGCGCGAGTTCAGCGGCCTTGCCAATTTCGCGGCACTTGCCGCCGATCCTGACTTCGTGGCGGCACTCTGGCGCACCGGCCTTTGGACCGTGCTGGTGGTCGGCGGCGCGCTGCTGCTGTCGGTGCCGGTGGCGATGATCCTCAACACCGATTTCTATGGCCGCGGCATTGCCCGTGTCATCATCATGCTGCCCTGGGCGGTGTCGCTGACCATGACGGCCGTGGTCTGGCGCTGGGCGCTGAGCGGCGAAAGCGGCATGCTGAATTCGGCGCTGCTTGGCCTCGGCATCATCGACCACAACATCCAGTGGCTGGCGCAGGCCAGCACCGCCTTCCCGATGCAGGTGCTGATCGGCATATTGGTGACGGTGCCGTTCACCACGACGATCTTCCTCGGCGGCCTGTCGTCGATCCCGGACGATCTCTATGAGGCGGCGGCGCTCGAAGGGGCGACGCCGCTGCAGCAGTTCCGCGAGATCACCTTTCCGCTCTTAAAACCGTTCATCAACATCGCCATCGTGCTCAACACCATCTACGTCTTCAACTCGTTCCCGATCATCTGGGTGATGACACAGGGCGGGCCGGCCAACTCGACCGACATCCTGGTCACCCACCTCTACAAGCTCGCCTTCCGCATCGGCAAACTGGGCGAGGCCTCGGCGGTGTCGCTGGTGATGTTCGCCATATTGCTGGTCTTCACCATGATCTATGTGCGGTTGGCAATGCGGGAGCAGCGCGCATGACGCCTAAGCTGAAACGCACCATTGTCGCCTGGCTGCTGCTGGCGCCGCTGATCGTGGTGACGATCTTTCCCTTCGCCGTGATGTTCCTCACGGCGGTCAAGCCAAGGCAGGAAGTGCTGTCGCCGACATGGTGGCCGAGCGAGTTCCGCTGGTCAAACTTTTCCGACATGTGGGTGGCGACCGGTTTCGGCCGGGCGCTGGCTAATTCGCTCTATGTCTCGGTCATCGCCACTGTCGGCGCGATCCTCATCTCCGTTCCCGCCGCCTACGCCATGTCGCGCTTTCGCTTTGCCGGCTACGGTGCCTTCCGCCAGTTCCTGCTGATCTCGCAGATGATCTCGCCGATCGTGCTGGTGCTCGGCCTGTTCCGGCTGATGGCCGCCTGGGGGCTGGTGGAATCGACCACGGCGCTGGGCTTCATCTACATGGCCTTCAACGTCGCCTTCACCGTGTGGATGCTGCAGAGCTATTTCGACACCATTCCGCGCGATCTCGAGGAAGCTGCCTGGATGGAAGGCGCCGGCCGCTGGCTGACATTGCGCAAGGTGTTCCTGCCGCTCTGCCTGCCGGCGATCGCGGTGACCGCGATCTTCACCTTCATCAACGCCTGGAACGAGTTCGTCGTGGCGCTGACCATGCTGCGTAGCCAGGAAAGCTACACGCTGCCTATCCAGGTCTTTTCTCTCGTCGCCGGCCGCTACACGATCGAATGGCACCACGTCATGGCGGCGACGCTGCTGGCGACGCTGCCGGTGGCGATCCTGTTCATCTGGCTGCAGCGCTACCTCGTGCGCGGGCTGGCGCTCGGGGCGGTCAAATAGCAATTCCAGGAAAACTGTGCATGCGCATCTTCACCGCCTCGCTGGCGACGGAAACCAACACCTTCTCGCCGGTGCCGACCGACCGGGCCTCGTTCGAGATGGCGTTCTATGCCGCGCCGGGCAGGCATCCGGAGACACCGACGCTGTGTTCCTCGCCGATCGTCGCCTTGCGCCGGCGCGCGGCGAAGGAGGGGTTGACCGTGATCGAAGGCACCGCGACATGGGCGGAGCCCGGCGGTCTGGTGCAGCGGCAGACCTATGAGGCGCTGCGCGACGAGATCCTCGACCAGTTGAGGGCAGCACTCCCGGTCGATGCGGTCATCCTCGGCCTGCACGGCGCCATGGTGGCGCAGGGCTATGACGATTGCGAAGGCGATCTGCTGGAAAATGTGCGGGCAATCGTCGGGCCTGGAGTGGTGATCGCTTCCGAGTTCGATCCGCACAGCCATCTGACGCCCAAGCGCGTGGCGGCATGCGATATCATGGCCTATTTCCTCGAATTCCCGCACACCGATTTCTATGAGCGCGGCGAGCATGTCGTCGAGCTTGGGCTTGCGGCGGCGCGCGGCGAGATCAAGCCTGTGATTTCAACCTTCGACTGCCGCATGATCCAGGTGCTGCCGACCAGCCGTGAGCCGATGCGCTCCTTCGTCGACCGCATCAAGGCGCTGCACGGCAAGGACGGCGTGTTGTCGGTCTCGGTCATCCACGGCTTCATGGCGGCCGATGTGCCAGAAATGGGCACGCGCATCCTCGTCGTCACCGACAACAACAAGGCCAAGGGCGATGCACTGGCGGAGCGGCTGGGACGCGAGCTTTACGCGCTGCGCGAAAAGGCGGCGATGACGATGCTGAACACCGATGACGGCATCGACCGGGCGCTGACCGTTCACGCTGACAATCCGGGCAAGCCGGTGGTCATCGCCGACATCTGGGACAATCCCGGCGGCGGCGTCCCCGGTGACGGCACTTTCGTGCTGCGCCAGATGCTGGCGCGGGGCCTGGACAGGTTCGGTGTTGCGACGATCTGGGATCCGATCGCCGTGACCTTCTGCCTGGCGGCCGGCGAAGGCGCCGTCATCGACCTGCGCTTCGGCGGCAAGGCCGGCCCGCAGGCCGGCGAGCCGATCGACGCGCGCGTGCGTGTGCTGAACGCCGTCGCTGAGGGATGGCAGAGCTTCGGGCCGAGCCGAGTGACGCTTGGGCCGACCGCGCTGGTCCGCATCGAGGGCACCGAGGTCGACATCATCCTCAACACCAACCGCACCCAGACCTTCGAGCCGGATATTTTTTCCAACATCGGCGTCGATCCGCTGGCCAAGGATATCTTGCTGATCAAGTCGACCAATCATTTCTACGCCGGCTTCGAGCCGATCGCAGCCGAGATCATCTATGTCTCGGCGCCGAGTTCCTATCCGAGCAATCCGGCTGTGACCGATTACAGGAAGCTGACGCGGCCGGTGTGGCCGCGGGTGGCGGATCCTTGGAAGGGTGCCGAGGGCGGCTAATCAGACCAGCCCCCGCTTCACCATCATCGCTTCCGGCGACGGCATCTTGCCGCGGAATGCCGTGTAGAGATCTTCAGGGTCCTTCGAGCCGCCGGCGGCGTAGATGTTATTCCGCAGCCGCTCGGCCAGCGCCGGATTGAAGGGATCGCCGGTCTCCTCGAAGGCGGCGAAGGCGTCGGCGTCGAGCACTTCCGACCACATGTAGGAATAGTAGCCGGCCGAGTAGCCGTCGCCCGAAAAGACGTGGCCGAAATGCGGTGTGCGGTGACGCATCGCGATGGTGTCGGGCATGTCGAGCTTTGCCAACGTTTCGGCTTCGAAACGAAGCGGCTCTGCCGGGGCGTCGGGCCGAGCGTGATAGGCCATGTCCATCAAGGCGGAGGACGTGAATTCGACGGTGGCGAAGCCGGCGCCGAACGTGCGCGTGGCCAGCATCTTGTCGAGCAGCGCCTTCGGCATCGGCTTGCCGGTCTTGACGTGCAGTGCGTGCTTCTCGAGCACCGCCGGCACCGTCAGCCAATGCTCGTAGAGCTGCGAGGGCAGTTCGACGAAATCGCGGCTCACTGCAGTGCCGGCGACCGACGGCCAGGTGACATCGGTCAGCATGCCATGCAGCGCGTGGCCAAATTCATGGAACAGCGTTTTCGCCTCATCGACCGACAGCAGTGCTGGCTCACCTGCCGGCGGCTTGGCGAAATTCATGACGTTGTAGATCACCGGCTTCGAGCCATGGCCGAGCTTGTAGCCGGACTTCAGCGCGCTCATCCAGGCGCCGGAACGCTTCGAGGGCCGCGCGAAGTAATCGGCAAGGAACAGGCCGCGCTCGCTGCCGTCGGCGTTTTTCACCACGAAGACACGCGCGTCGGGGTGCCAGGCGGCAATGCCTTTCTTCTCCTCGAAGGTGATGCCGAACAATCTGGTCGCCACGTCGAAGCAGGCGTCGATGATGCGGTCGAGCTGCAGGTAGGGTTTCAGCTCGGCCTCATCGAAAGCGAATTTTTCGGCGCGCAACTTCTCCTGGTAGAAGCGCCAGTCCCAGGCGGCGAATTTCTCGTTGCTGCCGGCTTCCGCCGCCAGGCGCTCCAATTCCTTTTGGTCGGCGGCGGCCTTCTCCAGCGCCTTTTCCCAGACGGGATCGAGCAGCGCATGCACCGCCTTTGGCGTCTTGGCCATGGTGTCGTCGAGCTTCAGCGCGGCAAAGGAGGCGTAGCCGAGCAGATTTGCCTTTTCGGCTCGCAGCTTCAGCATGTCGCGCACCACGGACGTGTTGTCGGTGGCGCCGCCATTCTGGCCGCGCATGGTGAAGGCGCGGAAGGCGATCTCGCGCAGGTCGCGGCGTTCAGAGAAGGTCGTGAACGGCTCATAGATCGAGCGCGACAGGGTGACGGCGTAGCGGCCCTTCTGGCCACGCATCTCGGCGGCCTCGGCCATCGAACTCCTGACGAAATCCGGCAGGCCGGCAAGGTCTGATACGTCGAGGAACAGCGCCCAGTCGCGCTCGTCGGCCAGCACGTTCTGGCCGAATGTCGTGCCGAGCGAGGACAGCTCCTCGCTGATCTTGGCCAGCCGCTTCTTGCCCTCGGCATCGAGCTTGGCACCGGAGCGGACAAAACCTTTCCAGGTCTTTTCCAGCACCCGCAGGGTCTCGGCGTCGAGGCCGAGGCTCTCGCGGCGTTGATAGAGGTCGTCGATGCGGGCAAACAGTCTCTCGTTCATCGAGATTGCCGAGAAATGCCTCGACATTTTTGGCGAGATGTCGCGCTCCAGCGCCTGGATCGCGTCGTTGGTGTAAGCACCGGCACGGCACCAGAAGATCGACGACACATGATCGAGCGCCTCGCCGCCAAGCTCCAGCGCTTCAAGCGTGTTCTCGATGGTCGGCGCGTCCGCGTTGGTGGCGATCGCGTCGATCTCGGCCTCATGCGCGTTCAGCGCAGCGTCGAAGACCGCGGAAAAATCGCCGTCGCCGATATGGGCAAAATCGGGCAGGCCGAGCGGCCCTTGCCACGCGGTCAGCGGATGGGCGGCGAGGTCGACGGCTTTTGTGGAGGGCATGGAGGTCTTTCGCTGGCATTAAGGAGGAGGGGGTGTCACCGATGTAGGACGCGGTTCGCAGGCTCGCAATATGGCAGTCGGCCGATCCGCTTCAGAAGCCCTCGCAGTTTTCCGCGATAGCCGCTTGCGAGCTGGCGGTGATTCGGTTGTCGGCCACCGCGAAGGTTTCCTGCATCAGCACGTCATTGTCGGGGAAGTCGTAGCAGGCGATCACCGTGGTGACGCCGCCCTCGCTCTTCTCGATCCGGTGGCGGATCGCGGCACCGGCAACAGCACCTTTCCATTCGTCGAGCGAGGTGATGAACTCCTGCTTGCTCTGGACGATGCCGAGGTCATCGAGTTTGATGCGCACATCATCGGCAAGCAGGTCGGCAAGTTCGGTGCGGTCGGCGACCAGCAGCGCCGAGTACCAGCGGCTGATGATGGCGCCGTCATCGGCGCGGGCGGCGATGATCGCTATGAGCAGTGCGGCCGCCGTGAAAACGACCGAGCGGACGTTCATCACCTGGCGCACTGCTATGTTCATTCCAGCACCGGCCGCTCGAAATCGCCAGTCTCCTTGTTCATTGCCCAGAGTTCGCCGGTCGAAATGTCAAACCAGGCCCCGTGCAGCGACAGTCGACCCTTGCCCTCTAGGATCGAGACACAGGGAAAGGTCCTGAGGTTGGCGATGGAATAGCGGATCGAGATGCGCTCAAGGGCTGTCTGGCGCTCCGTTGCCGTCATGAAGGTGCTGGAGGAGACGGTTTCGGCCGCCGGCGCGATCAGGCTCATCCACTTGCCGATGAAATCGCCGGGGGACAGCGGCGCGGAATTCGGGTCGAGCGCGGCGCGGATGCCGCCGCAGCGGCCGTGGCCCATGACGACGATGTTCTTGACCTTGAGGCTCTGCACCGCGAATTCGAGCGCGGCCGAGGTCGAATGGAACTCGCCATCCGGCTCGTAGGGCGGCACCAGATTGCCGACATTGCGCAACACGAAGAGTTCGCCCGGCCCGGCGTCGAAGATCGCTTCGGGGGCCGAGCGCGAATCGCAACAGGCAACGATCATGGTTTCCGGGGCCTGCCCCTCCCGGGCGAGCTCGCGATAGCGGCCGCTCTCGGTGAGGTAGCGGCCATTCATGAAATTGCGGTAGCCGGCGAGGAGGTGGTCGGGAAGATGAGGCATGGGCGGCTTTCCAGGTTGGAGGCGGCAGCTCTTTGCGGTTCAAGAAAGGCTCTAACGGCAAAAGCGCGTCACGAGCAATGCAGAATTGTGGGGGCTCGCCATAAATGCCACGCTCGAACGCATGACGCCCGCCGACACTGTCATGCCCAGATGGCGACCGGTATGCCAAAACCGTCAGCGAGTGGCGGGTCCGGAAACGGCTTGGCCTTGCCGCTGGCGATGCGGCCGGCGATCAGCATCATGACGGCCGCATCGAGGAAATCATCGGCGGCCGCACCGCGCGGCGGCGGCTGGTCGAGGAAGTCCATGGCATAGCCGTGCCGGCACAGCAGCGCCTTGCGCTCCGCCATGCCGGCCGGATTGACGCCTCCCTTGATCTTCTTCGGCAATTGCATGGCCTGGTCGCCGTTCAGGCGGCAGAAGGCGACCTCCGGATGCGATTCGAAGACCCGGCCGCGCAGATCACGCCGCGCGATCAGCAATGTGTCGATCTCGCGGATTTTCGCAAAGATGCCAAAGGCCTGGATGGAAACGCCGCGCGGCGGATCGGATGTGCTCCTGGCCACCTCGCTTGCTTTGCGATGCGCCGCGTACCAGGCTTCGATTGTGGTGAAGTCCTGCGTATCGGCATAGAGCGCGGCGCGGGACGGGATCGAAAAGACGCTGGATTGGCGTGCGCCAAGCAGCGGCCGCACCAGTGCCTCCGGTCCGCGCCCGCCTTTGCTCGAAAATTCCGGCAGGCCGATCGGCATGTCGACGGCGATGACTGCATCATCGGGAATTGCCGCGAGCAGTGCAGCGAAGCTGGCGAAGACCTCGATGGTCGGCGAAGCGCCAGGCGCGCGCCTCACAGCAATCCAGCCGGCCTTGCAGCCATCGGCGCCGACCAGCACGACCCCGGCCGAAGTCACGCCCGGCGGTCCCGCCCCGGATGCGTGAGGTGGCGCAGCTGCACCATGGCCATCGGGTGCGACAGGCTCTGCGCATCAGTTTCGAGCTGCAACTCGTCGCCGCCGCGTTTTGCAGTGCGCGCCAGGATCTCGTAGACCGCCGCCGTGGTCGACTGCAGCGCCTTGATCGGCGGCTGGCCGGAGAGGATGCGCGCCAGATAGACGGCGGCCGTGAGATCACCCAGGCCGTTCGGCGGCTTGTCGATCAGGCGGTGTTCGGCGAGCAGCGCCTGGGTGCCGTCGAGCAGCAGATTGCCGGTGCCGCCTGAAATCATCGACTGTGCCGAGGTGACCAGCATGGTCGATGGTCCGGCATGGAGTGCCGCCGAGATCACCGATTTCAGGTCCGGCAAGGGGACGCCGGCCATCCATTCCAGCTCGAAACGGTTGGGGGTGGCGATGTCGGCAATCGGCATCAGCCGGTCGCGCATGGCGGCGGCGGTGGGCTCGGGCACATAGAGACCGCCGGAGTCACCCATCACCGGATCGCAGATATAGACGGCGTCCGGCGTCCTCGCCTTGACGGCGGCAACCAGCGAGGCGACGGCCTCGGCCTGGCCGGCCTCGCCGAGATAGCCCGACAGTACGGCGCCGACCTCGCCCAGCCATGGCGCACGCTCCAGATCGGCCATCAGCGCCTTGAACTGGTCGAGCGGCGGCACGATGCGTGTCGCCCGCCCGTGGCCGGGATGCCATGGCAGCGTGACCGTGGGCACGGCCCAGACCGGAAAGCCCAGCGTTTCCAGCGCAAACACGGCGGCACGGTTGCCGACCGAACCGCGCACGACATGGCTGGAAATGACGATGACCGCACGCGGCGCGTCGGTTTGCTCGGCGCTCATTGTTCTTTGATTCCTAACTGCCCCGGATGACGTAAAGCACGAGCCAGACCATCAGGCCCAGCGTCAGAAGCAGGCCGATTGTTCGGCCAATGCGGGTGCCCCAGATTTCGATCGGATCGTCGCGGTCGGCATCGGCCGCGGCGACGTGGTCGCGCACGCCTTTCGTGGTCCGCGCCACAAACGAGGTACCGGACGGATCCGTTTCGCGCGCGACGCGCTCGAGGATACGGCGCGATTCCCTGTCGCTGTCCTGGCGTTCCGCCATGATGATGTCCCGTTTTGATCGGACCTTATCGCTTTCGCGCGGCCAATCACAGGGCCTTGCGAGGCGCGGGGCGTTCCGGGCCGGCCGTTGCTGCCCGTGGCGGTTTTCTTGCGCGCCGATTGTGGTAATGCTTCGCATGCAACTTCTGCCGAGGGACCCCATCATGCTTGCCCAGCGCCTTGCTCGACCATCGACATTCCGCACGCTGCCCGCCTTCCTGATGATGGCAATCGTGTTGCCGCTGCTTGCCGGCTGCGGCTACAACACGATCCCGACGGCGGAGGAAAACGCCAAGGCGGCATGGAGCGAGGTGCTGAACCAGTACCAGCGCCGCGCCGACCTCATTCCCAACCTGGTCGAGACGGTCAAAGGCTATGCCGCGCATGAAAAGGACACGCTCGACGCGGTGGTCGAGGCGCGCGCCAAGGCGACGCAGATCACGGTGACGCCGGAAACGCTGAAGGATCCCGAAGCCCTCAAGAAGTTCCAGGACGCCCAGGCCGGGCTGACCAGCGCGCTGTCGCGGCTGATCGCGGTGTCAGAGGCCTACCCCGATCTCAAGGCCAACCAGAATTTCCTGGCGCTGCAGGCGCAGCTCGAGGGCACCGAGAACCGCATCGCGGTGGCGCGGCGCGACTACATCCAGGCGGTCAGGGACTACAATCTGACGCTGAAGACCTTCCCGTCGGTACTGTGGGCGACCTTCTGGTTCCGCAGCAACGAGCCCTACGCCAATTTCACCGTCGACGAAGACAAGATGCAGCCGCCGAAGGTCGATTTCGGTACGAAGCAGGGCGGTTGAACCGGGAAATCGGCTGAGCGTCTCTTTACCACAAGACGGACCGCTGGCGTGCAAACACCCCCCTCTGTCCTGCCGGACATCTCCCCCTCAAGGGGGGAGATCGGTCGTGGTCCAAGCTTTCGCCAATTTTCAACCTCTCAAAATAAGAGCCGGCAGCGACGCCGCCAATCTCCCCCTTTGAGGGGGAGATGTCCGGCAGGACAGAGAGGGGGGCCTCGCGTTTACCTCACTCTTCTTGGCCTTCTTGCCTGCATCCTTTTCCTGCCCCTAACCGCCTTCGCCGCCGATCTTCCGGCGCTCACCGGCCGGGTCGTCGATAATGCCGGCATTATCGACGCCGCGACCGAGGCGGCGCTGACGCAAAAGCTTGCCGACTTCGAGACAAAGGGTTCCGACCAGATCGTCGTCGCCACCATTCCCAGCCTCGACGGCGAGGAGATCGAACCCTACGCCACCCGGCTGTTCAATCTATGGAAACTCGGCCAGGCCAAGGAGAACAACGGCGTGCTGTTGCTGGTGGTGCTGAACGATCGCAAGATGCGCATCGAGGTCGGCTATGGGCTGGAAGGCACGCTCACCAATCTGCAGAGCAAGCGGATCATCGAAAACGACATGGTGCAGGCCTTCCGTGCCGGCGATTTCTCCGGCGGCATTTCCAAAGCCGTTGATGAGATTATCCTGGTGCTGGAAGGCGGCGGGTGAAGACATGACAGCTTACGTCTCCTCCCGGCACAGCCGTTTCGTGACTCTGACAGCCGCTGCCTTGGTGGCCATGGCGGTCTTGCTCGTCGGCTTCACGGCCCTCGCCGCGGACCTGCCGGCGCTCACGGGCCGTGTTGTCGACAATGCCGGCATCATCGATGCCGGGACCAAGGCAGCGCTGACGCAAAAACTCGCCGACTTCGAGACCAAGGGCTCGGACCAGATCGTCGTCGCCACCATCCCCAGCCTCGACGGCGAGGAGATCGAACCCTATGCCAACCGGCTGTTCCGCTTCTGGAAACTCGGCCAGGCCAAGGAGAACAACGGCGTGTTGCTGCTGGTCGTGCCGAACGATCACAAGATGCGCATCGAGGTCGGCTACGGGCTGGAAGGCACGCTGACCGATCTTCACACCAAGCTGATCATCGAAAACGACATGGTGCCGGCCTTCCGCGCCGGTGATTTCTCCGGCGGCATCTCCAAGGCCGTCGACGACATGGTCATGGTGCTGGAAGGCAACCCGGAAGAGCTGATAGCGCGCGGCGAGCGCAATCAGCAGCCGCCGGTCAACACTGACAATCTGTTCTTCGGCGTCTTCATCGGCATCTGGGTCATTATCTTCTTCGGCAGCATTGCGATCAGCGTGCTCTGGCCGAAGTTCGGCCGCAAGATCGGTCCCGGGCGCTACATCTGGCTTGGTACGACGTTCCAGGCCGGCGGCGGGTCGTCCCGATCAGGGAGTTCCGGCGGCGGTTGGTCATCGGGTGGCGGCGGTGGTGGCTTTTCCGGTGGTGGCGGTTCGTCCGGCGGCGGCGGCTCTTCGGGCAGTTGGTGACTTGATGACAATCCTTGCGATGGAACCGTTCAAATCCTCTCGTTCGGCAGCGACAATCAGCGCTGTGCTGATGGCTTTAACGGTTCTGCTCTTCGGATTCGCCGCCTTCACCGCCGAGCTTCCCGCGCTGACCGGCCGTGTTGTCGACAATGCTGGCATCATCGATGACGCGACCAAGGCGGCGATGACGCAGAAGCTTGCCGATTTCGAGAAAAAGGGTTCCGACCAGATCGTCGTCGCCACTATCCCCAGCCTCGACGGCGAAGAGATCGAACCCTATGCCAACCGGCTGTTCCGCTTCTGGAAGCTCGGCCAGGCGGGCGAAAATAATGGTGTGCTCCTGGTGGTGGCCAAGAACGACCACAAGATGCGCATCGAGGTCGGCTATGGGCTGGAAGGCACGCTGACCGATCTGCACACCAAGCTGATCATCGAAAACGACATGGTGCCTGCCTTCCGCGCCGGCGATTTCTCCGGCGGTATCTCCAAGGCCGTCGACGACATGGTCATGGTGCTGCAAGGCAATCCGGAGGAGCTGGAAGCGCGCGGCAAGCGCAATCCGTCCCATGCCGCTCCGATGGATCCCATCGTCGCGGCGTTCCTGATCCTGTGGGCGACGATGTTCTTCGGCGGACTTGGGATGGCGTTCCTGCCGCCGATGTTCGGCACAAAGCTGTCGCCAGGCGTGTACAAATGGCTGGGCATGACGTTCCGTTACGGCCGGGGGCCGAGCGGTTCATCCTCGGGTTCCAGTGGCTGGACATCCAGTTCGTCGAGCAGCGGCTGGTCGTCGGGTAGCTCCAGCAGTGGCTGGTCGTCGGGGTCAAGCAGCGGCGGCGGGTTTTCGGGCGGCGGCGGCTCGTCCGGCGGTGGCGGTTCTTCAGGAAGCTGGTGAGACAAGATCATGGCAACACGACCGATCAGCCCGCAAGATCATGAGCGCATCGCCGCTGCGATCCGCACCGCCGAGGCCAAAACCGACGGCGAGATCTACTGCGTCGTGGCGCATGCCAGCGACGGCTATTTCGCTCCCGCCGCCCTGATGGCGACGCTTGGCATGCTGATCGTCAGCCTCGCCGTCGCCTATGGGCTGGAGGCATGGTGGCTCACCATCCGCCTGCCGCATTTCGTCATCGCCGAGCTTCTGGCGCTGGCCTGCGTGCTGGCCCTGTTGTGGGCGCTGCCCGGCCTGCGTATCCACATGGTGCCGAGACGGATGCGCTATCAGGCGGCGCATGCCAATGCGGTCAGGCAGTTCCTAGCCCGCAACGTCCATCGCACCACGGCGCGCACCGGCGTGCTGGTCTTCGTCTCGATCGCCGAGCGCTATGCCGAGGTGGTCGCCGATGCGGGCATCGACGCCAAGGTCGGCCAGCATGTCTGGGACGGTGTGGTGCGCGATTTGACGGCGCATGCCGGCGATGACCGGCTTGCAGACGGTTTCGTCAAGGCGATCGAGCAGGTGGGGGCGGTTCTGGCCGAGCATTTCCCGGTCACGTCGGGCGACACCAACGAGCTCGACGACCACCTCGTCGAAATCTGAGAGCTTGCCGGCAGACGCCGCTTTTGCCGGCCCGGCCTGTCTCCGGACGGGCTCCACCCGATGTCAGCAATGTCATGATCGCCTGTGAGAAAGCGGCCGGCGGGCCGCTCGGACTCTTGCAATCGGGCGATGCGGGTTTATGGTTAACAAATCATGAATACGCTGACGATCGACATCCGCAAAGCCGACCCGCGCGACGCTGAGGCCATCGCCGAAGTGCACCTGGAAGCGTGGCGCGGCGCCTATTCCGGCATCATTCCGCACCGTACGCTGACATCGATGATCAACCGTCGTGGCGCCGACTGGTGGGCGAATGCGATTCGCCGCGCCGCCACCGTTCTGGTGGTCGAGATCGGCGGCACGATCGCCGGCTATGCGACAATCGGCAAGAACCGGGCCCGGGAGCTCAAGCAGCAAGGCGAGATCTACGAATTGTACCTGCGCCCGGAATATCAGGGCATCGGCCTCGGCCGGCGGCTGTTTTCGGCAGCCAAAGCGCGTCTTGCCGACCATGGCCTGAAAGGCATGGTGGTGTGGGCGCTGGAAGACAACCAGAACGCGCTGGCCTTCTACGCCGGTGCCGGCGGCCGCGATGTGGCGGAAGGCGTCGAGATCTTCGAGCAGAAGGCGCTGAAGAAGGTTGCTTTCGTCTGGGAATGACCGTCGAGCGATGGTTGCGGAGGCCAAGGCCGATACGCCGTGCGTATCCGGTGAAATCACGACGCTGAAACATCTTGTGCTGATGATTGAACGCGTCTGATGCCATCGCGTCTCACCTGACGGGCGTGAACACCATTCGCCGCATTGCGCCATTGTGCGCCGCCCGCTATCTCGTCTCAATCGAGAGAGGGACAAAGCCATGCGCATTGAAGCCATAGCCATCGGAAAGAATCCGCCTGAGGACATCAACGTCATCATCGAAGTGCCGATCGGCGGCGAGCCGATCAAGTACGAGATGGACAAGGAGGCCGGCACGCTGTTCGTCGACCGCTTCCTGCACACCTCGATGCGTTACCCCGGCAATTACGGCTTCGTGCCGCACACGCTGTCGGGCGATGGCGATCCGATCGACGTGCTGGTCTGCAACACGCGCGCACTGGTGCCGGGCTGCGTCATCAATGTGCGGCCGATCGGCGTGCTGGTGATGGAAGACAATGCCGGCCAGGACGAAAAGGTCATCGCCGTGCCGTCGCCGAAGCTGACACTGCGCTACGAGAACGTCACCGAATACACGCAGTTGCCCGACATCACGCGCCAGCAGGTGCAGCACTTCTTCGAGCACTACAAGGATCTCGAGCCCGGCAAATGGGTCAAGATCGAAGGCTGGCACGATTCCAAATATGCCAAGAAGATGATCGTCGACGCGATCGCTCGGGCGAAGGCGAGCAAGTAGCCCCACCGCTTAGTTATCCACCCGGCCAAAGGGCGGCACATTGCCAATCACGGTGTGCCGGTCCTTGCCGCAGGCAAAGGTTCGCGCCTTCTCGTCGGCGAGTTTTCGCGCCTGGTCGTTGGCTTGCGGATTGCCGGTGGCCAGGACAAGGCCGACCGTGCAGCTTTCTCGCGCATCCATCTGGCCGACCTTGGCGACAAGCAGCACGTCCGTCGACTTTTTCTCATCCTCGGGATTGCTGACCGTGCGGCGGTGGATGACGGCGAAGGGCACGGCCTTGTCGCCGGTCGTTTCGATGCGCCATTCGACCTTAGCGCCGGATGAATTGAAGGCGGAAAAACTCTCCCAGGCGGACGTCATGTCGCCGCCGGGCGGAAAACCGTAAAACAGCGATTCACGGGCGTCGTCATAGGCGATCAGCACGGGATAGCCGCGATAGCCCGAGCAGGCGAGTTCGGCCCAGTCGCCCTCGCCTTCTCCGGCCTGCGCGTAGGTCACGCAATCCTTCTTCGAGTCGAGATCGGTGTAGGCGCTGGATATGTCGCCGGCGTGCGCCATCTGGCAGAGACCGGCGAGGGCAAGCGGGATCAGAATGGCACGCATGACGGGAACCTCCGGTTCGGGCCGTCCCAGCGTACCGCCAAACGCTATTTCTTCAAGCTTGCTTCGATCAGCAGGTCGGCGTTGCGGGCGACCGACTGCGCCGGTCCGCCGAGGCCGAACAGTTGCCCGCTGATATAGGCGCCCTCGATCAGGAGCAGGAGCCCGTCGCCGAGCGTGTCGGCGTCGTCAGCGCCCATCGCGGCGGCCATGGCGCGCAGCCGGCGGCGCAGTTCCTGCTTGTTGGCCTCGCTGACCACGCGCGCCGGATGGGTGTGTTCGGGATACTCGACGGCGGCATTGGTCATGCCGCAGCCGCGGTACTCGGCCACTTGCGTGCGCTTGCCGATGCGGGTGAGGAAAGCCTTGATCTGTGCGCGCGGGTCGCCGGGATGAGCCGCCACCGCCTCGTCGAAACGCTCCCAGTATTCGAGATCGTATTGCCGGAGATAGGAGGCGGCCAATTCGTCCTTGGAGGGAAAGCTGCGATAGAGGCTGGGCTTGGTGACGCCGGCGCGTTTGACGATCTCGTCGACACCGATCGCACGGATGCCGCGCCGGTAGAACAGGTCATAGGCGACGTCGAGGATCTTCTTGGCGGCCTTGGGCGGCGCCGATGCATGATCATCGCTGATGGTCAGTTCAATATTTTTGTCGGTTGGCATGATGGGACTCGATTGACGTGTTACCGATCGGTACGTATAGATGCGTCACCCTGCAACGTACCGGTCAGTAACATGATAGCTCAATCCCGCCCCTTTGGCCAGCGCTACGCCTTCGTTGTGGTGGGCGTCATCTTTCTCTGCCTGTTGGTCGCGGCCGGGCTGCGTTCCGCGCCCGCGGTCATGATGCTGCCTCTGGAGAACAGTTTCGGCTGGCGCCGCGACGTCGTGTCGCTGGCCGCCGGTGTCGGCATTTTGCTCTACGGCCTCACTGGTCCGTTTGCCGCCGCGCTGATGGAGCGGATCGGGCTGCGCCGCACGCTGCTTGCCTCGCTGGTGATTATGTCGGGCTCAACCGCGCTCAGCCTGCTGATGACCAAGCCCTGGCATCTGTTCATTACCTGGGGCGTCTTCTCGGGCATTGGTTCGGGGGCCGTTGCCAGCGTGCTCGGCGCCACCATCGTCAACCGCTGGTTCAAGACCAATCGCGGTCTTGTCATGGGATTGATGTCGGCCTCCAGCGCCTCTGGCATGCTGGTGTTCCTGCCGCTGATCGCCGCATTGGCGCAATCGGGTGGCTGGCAGCCGGTTGTCATCGCGGTCGCGATCGCCACCGCGGCGCTGACCCCGCTGGTCTGGCTGCTGGTGCCGGAACGGCCGGCCTCGATCGGCATGGTGCGTTATGGCGCCGAGGCCGATGACGTGCCGCCCACATCGCCCGCATCGCAAGGCAATTTCCTGGCGCACACGCTCAACACCCTGCGCCGCGCCGCCGGCACCCGGGTGTTCTGGTACCTGTTCGCCACCTTCTTCGTCTGCGGCTTCACCACCAACGGGCTGGTCGGCACGCATCTGATCGCCTTCTGTGGCGACATGGGTATTGGCGAGGTGCAGGCCGCCGGTCTGTTGTCGATGATGGGCATTTTCGACCTGATCGGCACGACGCTGTCGGGCTGGCTCACCGACCGCTTCGATCCGCGCAAGCTGCTCGGCGTCTACTATGCCATTCGCGGCCTGTCGCTGATCTATCTGCCCTATTCCGGGTTCTCGGCGACCAGCCTGATTATCTTCGCGATCCTTTACGGCCTCGACTGGATTGCCACCGTGCCGCCGACACTACGGCTCGCCAACGAGGCGTTCGGCGACCGCAGCGGACCGATCGTGTTCGGCTGGATCGTCGCCGGCCACCAGGTTGGTGCCGCCACCGCCGCCGCCTTCGCCGGCACCATGCGCGAACTGCAGGGCAATTACGAACTGGCGTTCCTGATTGCCGGCATGACGGCGATAGCCGCCGCCTGTATCTCGCTGCTGATCAACACCAGCCGGCCGGCATTCGATCCGGAACCGCAGGCCGCGTGAGGCGTATCGATATTCAGGTGAGTCCGGCCTGCAAACGGCGGCTTCCTGCGCTTCCGGTGCTCACGTACTTAAGTACGCTCCGCTCCGGTTCTCGGAATCCACCGTTTTCGACTCGGCCTGACCTGAACCTCAACACGCCTTGGCGTCTGAGTGCGGACGAGGTCTATCAATCCGGGTAGCAGACCATCGGAATGTTCGGCCAGACGGCGCTGTCGCAGTTGGCGCTGACTTGCCTCTGCTTGAAGGCGGTGCTGACCGGTCCCGTCACCATCGGGTCAACGCCATCAGGCGCATCGGCAAAGGCCTGCTCGGCAGTCTGGGTGTCGGACTGCGCAACAGCACGCGCGCCCTTCTGTGTCGCGGCAGCCGACTGCGCGGCGTTGACCGCCAGCAGGACGGCAAAGGCGGCGGACGCAATGAGGGGCCAAAATCGGTTGAGTCTATCGGTCATGATGGTCGAACTGCCCGGGACCTGAATGGTTCCCGCCTTGGTTAACAAAATCATCTCACACGCAGATGCTTAAGATTTGATGAGTATTTGGTGTCGCGCGTCCCCTTTCGCAACTGCGAAAAACCCTGTATGAGCCGCGCAACCGAAAGAGGCAGCGCCTTTGGCCTGCTGCCTGCAACGCTTCCGAGACCAGAACATGAAAATTCGTAATATCGCGATCATCGCGCACGTCGACCATGGAAAGACCACCCTCGTCGACCAGTTGCTCCGGCAATCCGGCTCCTTCCGCGACAATCAGCGCGTCGCCGAACGCGCCATGGATTCCAATGACCTCGAAAAGGAACGCGGCATCACCATCCTGGCCAAGGCGACCTCGGTCGACTGGAAGGATACGCGCATCAACATCGTCGACACGCCCGGCCACGCCGATTTCGGCGGCGAGGTCGAGCGCATCCTGTCGATGGTGGATTCGGCCATCGTGCTGGTCGACGCCGCCGAAGGCCCGATGCCGCAGACCAAATTCGTCGTCGGCAAGGCGCTCAAGGTCGGCCTGAAGCCGATCGTCGTCATCAACAAGATCGACCGTCCGGACGCCCGCCATGTCGAGGTGGTCAACGAGGTGTTCGACCTGTTCGCAGCGCTCGACGCCACCGACGACCAGCTCGATTTCCCAATTCTCTATGGTTCGGGCCGCGATGGCTGGGTCTCCGAGAACCCGGAGGGCCCGAAGGATCAGGGTCTGGCGCCGCTGTTCGACCTCGTCATCAAGCATGTGCCGGAGCCGACGGTTCATCCCGGCCCGTTTCGCATGATCGGTACCATCCTGGAAGCCAACCCGTTCCTCGGCCGCATCATCACCGGCCGCATCGAATCGGGCACGCTGAAGGCCAACCAGGCGGTCAAGGTGCTGCACCATGACGGCACACAGATCGAAACCGGCCGCATCTCGAAGATCCTTGCCTTCCGTGGCCTCGAACGCCAGCCGATCGAGGAAGCCCAGGCGGGCGACATCGTCGCCATTGCCGGCCTGTCGAAGGGCACCGTCGCCGACACGTTCTGCGACATCGCGGTGACCGAGGCGCTGCATGCGCAGCCGATCGACCCTCCAACCGTGACCATGTCCTTCCTTGTCAACGACAGCCCGCTCGCCGGCACCGAAGGCGACAAGGTGACCAGCCGCGTCATCCGTGACCGCCTGCTGCGCGAGGCCGAAGGCAATGTCGCGCTGAAGATCGAGGAATCGCCCGACAAGGATTCCTTCTTCGTTTCCGGCCGCGGCGAATTGCAGCTTGCCGTGCTGATCGAGACCATGCGCCGCGAAGGCTTTGAAATCGCCGTCTCGCGTCCGCGCGTCGTCATGCAGAAGGGCGAGAACGGCGAATTGATGGAGCCGGTCGAGGAAGTCGTCATCGACGTCGACGAGGAGCATGCCGGCGTCGTCGTGCAGAAGATGTCGGAGCGCAAGGCCGAGATGGTCGAACTGCGCCCGTCCGGCGGCAATCGCCAGCGCATCGTCTTCCACGCGCCGACACGCGGCCTGATCGGCTACCAGTCGGAACTGTTGACCGACACGCGCGGCACCGCGGTGATGAACCGGCTGTTCCACGCCTACGAGCCCTACAAGGGCGAACTGCCCGGCCGCACCAATGGCGTGCTGATCTCCAACGAGCAGGGCGAAGCGGTGGCCTACGCCATGTGGAACCTGGAAGACCGTGGCCCGATGGTCATCGATCCGGGCGTTAAGGTCTATCAGGGCATGATCATCGGCATCCATTCCCGCGACAACGACCTCGAAGTGAACGTGCTGAAGGGCAAGAAGCTGACCAACATCCGCGCCGCCGGCAAGGACGAGGCAGTCAAGCTGACGCCGCCGATCCGCATGACGCTGGAACGCGCGCTGGCCTGGATCCAGGACGACGAGCTCGTTGAGGTGACGCCGAAGACCATCCGGCTGCGCAAGCTCTATCTCGATCCCAACGAGCGCAAGCGCTTCGAGAAGTCGGCCAAGGTGGTCGGCGCGGCCTAATTTTTCTCACTTCTGATTGTTTATGAGGGGCGGAGCAGCTGATGCTTCGCCCCTCTCTCGTTTAGCCGCCGGCCGCGCGGATGATGGCTTCGTGGTCCGGCTCGCCGGCCAGATCGACGCGGACCGTCATTCCCGCACGGACCGGCTTGCGCAAGGCCCTGGCCCCGTCCGGATCGACCACCAGCAGGCGCCGTTCCTCCAGCACCTGAAGCCGCGAGCGCGAGATGCCGAGTTCATTGGCAAGCAAGCGGTCGAGCCGGAGCGATGTCGGCATTTCCAGCCCAAGCTGGAGTTCCAGAGCCGTAGCACTTTCCCTGATGCCGTCGAGCACCCGCTTGTGCACGACGACATCGGGAACTCCTCGAGACGCCCCACCCGATTGCGCAGGGCGATGACATCGAAGGCATGGCGCCGCGCCAGCCCCGGGTCATTGCTTTCGAGCGCCTGCAGCAGCGCCGGTTCGATGTCGCGGCGGTTGCAGCGTTCGAAAATGCCGAAATTCCAGGAATTGTCGCAATCGACGCAGCGATAGATCAGCCAGACGTCAATGCGCTTGCCGTTGGCGTTGACGCGGAATTTTCCGCTGCAGCGATAAGCCTTCACAGTGCCGCAGCGATTGCAGTTGATCAGCGGTTGAGGTGCGATTTCGGGCGCAATCGCCCAGTGGATGCGCAGGATAGAAGACATGCCGGTAAGCCCTTCCCGTCGGGAAGTTCATCAGGCCGGCAATGTCGAGATGCCCATGCGGGCGCGGCGTGGCGGTAGGCTGCGGAGATGGCGAAGTCAGGTGTCGCTGGCGGAAAGCGCGCGACAACGGTTCAGCAGTGCCAAACCGGTCTCGAACCGCCGCCCAGAAGAACACATGAACATGAAACAGGCACCACGAATGCGGCGCCATCAGGTGTGTCGGGGATTTGACGAGACCGGCGGTTACTGGGGCAAAGTGAAGCTCGAAATTGTTTCGCGGCGGGTCTTCTAGCCGTAGCCGGCGAGGACGGCAAGGGAGGCGGTAACTTCCAACGAATGACGGCTTCCGGCTTTATTCGGGAAGGATCATTTGGAGACGGACCATGGGAAATTACCGTCGGCTCCAACCACTTGCGATCACTGATCTGATGGCGCTGATGCCCAGCGGAGGTACGCTCTCTATGTCTTCAATGGTTCGCAGGACCGAATAATGATCGATCCTTTCAGCGTAACGCCCACGTTCAATTCCAAATCCGTAGAATACGGTGAATATATGGTTTGCCGTATGGTAGTCGTCCTCATCGAACGTCACGATCAAAAGGCTGTGGTTCTTCTTCGACCAAACGGCGTAGCCTCCAAGATGATTTTTCAACCAGGTGTCAGCCGCCTCTATAGTGCCATCATGCATGTCATTTTCGAGATTGGGGATCACGAAGCTGACGGATGGTAGCTTCGCATAGTCGCGAGGGAACTGGGCGAAAGACCTCTCAAATCCCTTCGTATCCGCAAACGATTCCCAGGGATTGTGCTTTCGCGGCGATCCGGCTTCGACGTAGCCGGTAAATGTCTTGCCGTGAGCCCGTAGACGAGAGGCCAAGTTCGGCGCAGCAAAGCTGTGCATGCCATCGTCATGGACGTCGTGTGTCAAGCCGCTGAACAGCGCGAAGTAATTGGGTTGGCTAGGGTGAGCGACCCCGTAGGATCGATCGAACAGCGCGCCGCCTTGTGCCAACTTGTTCAAATAGGGAGCAGTTCGTCCCGCCAGAGAAATCTGGTCAAAGGTGTGGTTCTCCATGATCACGACAACGACGTGATCGTACTTCGGCGGCTTCCTCGACGATGCGACGGCCAGGGGCGCTTCACCAAGCACAATGCCGGCTATCAGGACAGCCAGCATGGAGAACCGTCGAACGACCGCACGCCAACCCTGCCCAACCACGAAAACTCCCCTCCCGCTTGCTCGCCAAGACTGAGCTGACTGCAAGTGAGGCATGGCGGTCAAGGTACTACCGCAAGCTGAGCCGGTCCGGAATCTGCCGACACCGACATTGCAAGTCGTGATGTCGATCGGATATCGTCCGCCGCTCAACCGCTGGAAGGCCCATGCACCTTACCTCGCTTCTCATCTTCGCCGCCGCTCTGTTCGTTGCCGCCGGTTCGCCCGGCCCGTCGATCGCCGCACTGGTCGCGCGCGTCATCTCGAAGGGCTTTCGCGACGTGTTTCCGTTCCTGCTCGCCATGTGGATCGGCGAGGGCATCTGGCTGTCGCTGGCGGTGTTCGGACTGGCCGTGGTGGCGCAGACCTTCCATTTCGCCTTTGTCGTGGTGAAATGGGTCGGCGTCCTCTATCTCGCCTACCTCGCCTGGAAGATGTGGACGGCGCCTGTCGACGCGAAAGAGGGCGAGATGCCGCGCGAGGATTCGGCCGTCAAGCTGTTCTTCGCTGGCATGGCGGTGACGCTTGGCAATCCCAAGATCATGATGTTCTACCTGGCGCTGCTGCCGACCATCATCGACCTCGCTTCGGTCAGCATCGTCGGCTGGGTCGAGCTGACGGCGACCATGGCGGTGGTTTTGATCGCCATCGATCTCGCCTGGGTGCTCGCTGCTTCGCAGGCGCGCAAACTGTTGAAGAGCAAGCGCGCCATGAAGATCGCCAATCGAATCAGCGCCACGACGATGGCCGGCGCTGCCGCGGCGATTGCGGCGCGATCCTAAAACCTCACCGCGCCATGGCGTGGTATTCGTCGTTCGGCCGCATGTCGATCGCCGCGGCCACCCGGTTTGACATGTTGAAGAAGGCGGCGGTGGACGCGATGTCCCAGATGTCGCGGTCGGAGAAACCGGCCTGACGCAGGGCGGCCCGGTCAGCCTCGACGATCTTAGCCGGCTCCTCAGTCAGCTTGACCGCGAATTCGAGCATCGCCGTTTGCCGCTGTGACAGCGCGGCGGCGCGGAAATTCATCACCATCATTTCGCCGAGCGCCGGGTCGCCGGACAGTTGGCGCACCGCCGCGCCATGCGCGGTCTGGCAATAGTAGCAATGGTTGATGGAGGAGACGACGACCGCGATCATCTCGTGCTCCAGCTTCGACAGGCCGGACTCACCCAGCATCAGATCATTGTACATATCGGTGAAGGCGCGCAGCTTCTTGTCGTCGAAGGCGTATGCCTTGAGCACGTTGGGGACGAGGCCGAGCTTCTCCTCGCATTTGGCGAAATAGGCTTTCGTCGCGTCGCTCAACTCTCCCGAGGCCAGATCAAGTGCTGAAATCTTGCCGGTCATGGGTCACTTCTCCTCTTTGGGCGCTGACTTGCCGCCGAATTCCGATAATTCTTGGCAAGCCGTCAAACCTTTGTCGCCAAACAGCGGTCATCTGCTACGATAGTCGTAAAAGCATTCGACGGGAGGGAATAGCGTCATGGCCAGCGTGAAATCCGCAGCTAAGCCGAAGAAAAAAGCCACATCCGCGACAAAGACGGAGGAAAAGCCGGCCAGGCTTGCCGATTATCTGCTCGCCCGCGCGCCTTCCGAAGACATCGCCGCCTATGACGCGGCCGCTCTCGAACGCGCCGCCGATCTCGCCGGCCTGGCAGTCGCCGGCCACAAGAAGGGCGAGTGCGTCGTTGCCGTCGATGCCGATTCGGGCGTCACCCGCGAGGGCCGGCCGGTGACGGTCATCACCGTCGTCAACGACAACATGCCGTTCCTGTTCGATTCCATCCTTGGCGAGATCACCGAGACATCAGGCGAACCGACCCTGGTCACCCACCCGGTCATCACCGTTCGCCATGGCAAGGGCGGCGTCGAGGAGATTCTCGGCGACGGCAATTTCGCCAAGGACGACGGCAATCACGACCGGCTGAGCGTCATCCACGTCCATATCCCGCGGCTGACGGCGGAGGCGGCGAACGGCTTGACCGAGCGGCTGCGCAAGATGCTCGGCCAAGTTCACGCCGCCGTCAACGACTGGCGACCGATGCTGGCCAGGCTTGATCAGGCGATCTCGGAATTCCGCTATTCGGCGGTGCCGCTCGACAAGAAGAGCGTAGCCGAGGCGATCGCCTTCCTGGAATGGCTGCGCGACGACAATTTCACCTTCCTCGGCATGCGCGAGTTCAAATACACCGGCGGCGAGGAAAGCGGCAATCTGGAGCGCGCCGACAAGCCCGGCCTCGGCATCCTCAGCGATCCTGACGTGCTGGTGCTGAGGCGCGGCACCGAAGCGGTGACGACGACGCCCGAGATCCGCGCCTTCCTGCATGGACCGGAACCGCTGATCGTCACCAAGGCCAATGCCAAGTCTTCCGTGCACCGCCGCATCTATCTCGATTATATCGGCGTCAAGACCTACACTCCCAAGGGCACGCTTGCCGGCGAACTGCGCATTGTCGGCCTGTTCACCTCGACCGCCTACACGCGCTCGGTGATGAAGATTCCGTATCTCCGGTCCAAGGCTGAAACCATCATCGCCAAGTCCGGCTTCGACCGGCATGACCACTCCGGCAAGGCGCTGATCAACGTGCTGGAAAGCTATCCGCGCGACGAATTGTTCCAGGTGCCGGTGCCGATCCTGAGGAAACATGCCGCGGCCATTCTCGGCCTGGTCGAGCGGCCGCGCGTGCGGGCTCTGGTGCGCGCCGACCAGTTCGACCGTTTCGTCTCGATCCTCGTCTTCGTGCCGCGCGACCGCTACGACAGCGTCGTGCGCGAGAAGATCGGCGCCTATCTTAAAACCGTCTTCGAGGGCCGGCTGTCGGCCTACTACCCGGCCTTCCCTGAAGGTGGGCTGGCGCGCGTGCATTTCATCATCGGTCGCTCCGGTGGCAAGACACCGAAGGTCGAGCAGGCGACGATCGAGGCGGCGATCCGCGACATCGTGCGCACCTGGGAGGATGCCCTTTCCGACGCGGCGGACGCCGATGGCGGTGATCAAGCGTTGACGGCCATCGCCGCGCGGCTGCCTGAAAGCTACCGGGATTCGTTCAGCGCGGCGGTGGCGCTGACTGATGCCGGGCGCATCGCCAAGATCAACGCCGATAATCCGATCGCCATCGACTATTATCGCCATGCCGAGCAGAAGCCGCATCAGGCGGCGCTGAAGATCTATCACCATGGCAGCCCGGTGGCGCTGTCGCGGCGCGTGCCGGTGCTGGAAAACATCGGCTTCCGCGTCATCAGCGAGCGCACCTTCGAGGTTGGCGACGACTCGGCTGGGATGGTCTTCATCCACGACATGGAACTGGAGAACAGCTACGGCAAGCCGATCGACCTCGCCGATGGCGGCGCGCTGTTCGAGGACGCGTTCCTGTCGGTCTGGCGCGGCGACGTCGACAATGACGGCTATAACGGCCTTGCCCAGACCGCCGGCCTGTGGTCGGGCGAAATCACCATCCTGCGCGCCTATGGCCGCTATCTGCAGCAGGTCGGCATCCCGCAAAGCCAGGATTTCATCGCAGCCGCTCTCAACCGCTATCCCGACATCGCGCGCGGCCTGCATGCGCTGTTCATCGCAAGGCTTGGCCCGGCGGCCGAGGGCGAAGGCGTCGTGACGGCAAAGCACCTCAAGGCCAAGATCAAGGATGCGCTGGAAGATGTGCCCAACATCGATGACGACACCATCATCCGCCGCTACCTCAATCTGATCGAGGCCTCGCTGCGCACCAATCATTTCGTTGCCGATACGAAGCAGAAGGGCCAGTCGCTGGCGATCAAGCTCGAATCGCAGGCGGTCGAGGGACTGCCGGCGCCACGGCCGTGGCGCGAGATCTTCGTCTACGGTTCCGAAGTCGAGGGCCTGCATCTGCGCTTCGGCCCGGTGGCGCGTGGCGGCCTGCGCTGGTCGGACCGCGCCCAGGACTACCGCACCGAAGTGCTCGGCCTGGTCAAGGCGCAGCAGGTCAAGAACGCCGTCATCGTGCCGGTCGGCGCCAAGGGTGGCTTCTTCCCCAAGCGCCTGCCGGCGGGCGGCAGCCGCGATGCGATCTTCGAAGCCGGCACTTCGGCCTACAAGAATTTCGTCTCCAGCCTTTTGTCGATCACCGACAATATCGGCCTCGACGGCGTCATCCCTCCGGCCGGCGTCATCAGGCGTGACCTGGACGACCCCTATTTCGTCGTTGCCGCCGACAAGGGCACGGCGACCTTCTCCGACACCGCCAACGCCATCTCGGAGAAGCATGGCTTCTGGCTCGACGATGCCTTCGCCAGTGGCGGCTCGGCGGGCTACGACCACAAGAAGATGGGCATCACCGCCAAGGGTGCCTGGGAAGCGGTCAAGCGGCATTTCCGCGAAATCAACCGCGACATCCAGACCTCGCCCTTCACCGTCGTCGGTGTCGGCGACATGTCCGGCGACGTGTTCGGCAACGGCATGCTGTTGTCGCCGAAAACCAGGTTGATCGCCGCCTTCGACCATCGCGATATCTTCATCGATCCCGATCCCGATATGGCGGCCTCGATGGCCGAGCGCGAGCGCATGTTCGCTCTGCCGCGTTCGAGCTGGCAGGATTACGACAAGACCAAGCTGTCGGAAGGCGGCGTGATCGTCTCGCGCAGCCAGAAGTCGATCACCTTGCCGGCAGCGGCAGCAGCTGCGATTGGCTTGGCCAAGACCACCGCCACGCCAGTCGAGATCATGACCGCCATCCTCAAGGCGCCGGTCGACCTCCTGTGGTTCGGCGGCATCGGCACGTATCTCAGGGCATCGACCGAAACCAACGCCGAGGTCGGCGACCGTGCGAACGACGCTATCCGCATCACTGCGCTTGACGTGCGCGCCAAGGTGATCGGCGAGGGCGCCAATCTCGGCGTCACGCAGCGCGCGCGCATCGAGTTCGGCCTGAATGGTGGCCGCTGCAATTCCGACGCCATCGACAATTCGGGCGGCGTCAACTGCTCCGACGTCGAGGTCAACATCAAGATCGCGTTGGCGTCGGCCATGCGCAAGGGCTCGTTGACCAGGCCGGCACGCAACAAGCTGCTGGCCGAGATGACCGAGGAGGTGGGCTCGCTGGTGCTGTCCAACAATTACCAGCAGACGCTGGCGCTTTCGATCGCCCGCAAGCGCGGCCTCGCCGACATCGCGCATCAGAGCCGCTTCATGACGGCGCTGGAAGCACGCGGCCTGCTCGATCGCGTGGTCGAGACGCTGCCGTCGCCGGCGGCCCTTGCCGAGCGCGAGGCGCGCGGCGAGCCGCTGACCCGGGCCGAGCTTGGCGTGCTGCTCGCCTATGCCAAGATCGTGCTGTTCTCCGACATCGTCGCCAGCGACGTGCCTGATGACGCGCATTTCGACCGCGACCTGATGGGCTATTTCCCCGACCGGATGGCGAAGAAATACGCCACCGAGATCCACGGCCACCGGCTGCGCCGCGAGATCATCGCCCGCGTCGTCGCCAACGACCTGGTCAATCGCGGCGGCCCGTCCTTCGTCAACCGGCTGCAGGAAGCCACGGGGCGCACCGCCGCCGACGTGGTGCGCACCTTCGCCGTGGTTCGTGATGGCTTTGCGCTGCCGACGCTCTATCGCGAGATCGACGCGCTCGACAACCAGATCGACGGCCAGGTGCAGCTCGATCTCTACCAGATGGTGAGCCGGCTGATCTTCGTGACCAGCGGCTGGTACCTGAAGAACGATGCCGGCACGGCACCGCTCGGCCAGCGCATCGCCGAACTGCAGGACGCGCGCAAGGCGCTGGAGCCCAAGCTGGTTTCGCTGCTGCCGGCCTTCTCGCGCGAGCGCATCGAGGAGAAGCGGCACGGGCTGTTCAAGGCCGGCGCGCCGGAAAAGCTGGCCGAGCAACTGGCGCTGAGCGAGGTGGCGGAACTGATCCCCGACATCGCGCTGACCGCGCGGATGGCCAATGCCGACATCGTCGCCGCGGCCAAGGCGTTCTTCACGGTGAGCGATGCCTTCCGCATCCCGCGTGTCGAGGATGCGGCGCGCTCGATCACGCCGTCGGACTATTATGATCAGCTCGCTTTGTCCCGCGCCACCGACACGATCGGCGCGGCGCGGCGCGGCATTGCGGTGGCCGCACTCACCGGCCACGCCAAGACGGCGGACCCGGTGGCGGCCTGGTTGGAGGCCGGCGGTGAGCGGGTGGCGCGCATCCGCGAGCGGCTGCAGGCGCTGACTGAAGGCGGCGACATCACCGTGTCGCGGCTGTCGGTGGCATCCGGGCTGATGAGCGATCTGACAGGGATGTGAGGCTTACCCTCCGCCTTGTGGGGAGGGTCGCTGCGAAGCAGCGGGGTGGGGGCGGCGCCGACCCCCAACCCGGACCTTCGGTCCGACCTCCCCACAACGGGATTTAGGGGTTGGTGCCAGTGACGCTTGTGTTTGCATGACCGTCGGAAAACATGCAGACATGGCGCAAACCGCCAGCGACATGAGGCGAGTGGAGGGGATATGGCCGAGGTAGCTGTGCAGCGTGCATCCGGGCGCGGCATCTGGGGATGGATGTTCTTCGACTGGGCGGCGCAGCCGTTCTTCACGGTCGTCACCACCTTCATCTTCGGCCCGTATTTCGTCTCGCGCATGGCGAGCGATCCAGTCACCGGCCAGGCTGTCTGGGGTTATGGCATCGCGGCCGCCGGCCTGGTCATCGCGATCCTGTCGCCGATCCTCGGTTCCATCGCCGACCAGACCGGGCCGCGCAAGCCGTGGATCGGGTTTTTCGCGGCGATCAAGATCTGCAGCCTCACTCTGCTCTGGTTTGCAGCGCCCGGCTCGAACCTGTTTCTGATCGTGGCGCTGTTCTCGCTGGCGTCGGTGGCCGCCGAATTCTCCACCGTGTTCAACGATTCCATGATGCCGCGGCTGGTGCCGAAGAGCGAGATCGGCCGCATCTCCAACATGGCCTGGGGTCTTGGCTATCTCGGCGGCATGATCGCGCTGATCTTCGTCGTCACATGTCTGGCGGGCTCGCCCGAAACCGGCAAGACGATCATCGGCATCAACCCGCTGTTCGGGCTCGACCCGAAGCTCGGCGAGGATGCGCGCGCCACCGGGCCGCTGTCGGCCGGCTGGTACTTCCTGTTCATCCTGCCGATGTTCTTCTTCACCCCGGATGCCATCAAGGGCATTCCGATCGGGCCGGCGGTGCGCGAAGGACTGTCGGAATTGAAATCGACGCTGGCCGAGGTGCGCAAGCGCGGCGGCATCTTCCGCTTCCTCGTTGCCCGCATGATCTACCAGGACGGCGTCAACGCGCTGCTGGCGCTGGGCGGCACGTTCGCGGCGGGCATGTTCCACTGGTCGATCACCGAGATCGGCATGTTCGGCATCATCCTCAACGTCGTCGCCATCTTCGGCTGCTGGATCGCCGCCCGGCTGGATACCGCTCTCGGCTCCAAGGCGGTGGTGATGATTTCGCTGGTCCTGCTGTCCATCGCCACCGTCGGCGTCGTCTCGACCGGCCCGGGCTTCACGCTGCTTGGCCTGATCCAGCTTTCGACGGCCGACTCAGGTGGCCTGTTCGGCACGGCGGCCGAGAAGGCCTACATCCTGTACGGCTTGCTGATTGGACTGGCTTTTGGACCGGTGCAGGCCTCGTCGCGCTCCTACATGGCACGCAGCGTCACGGCGGCGGAATCCGGCCGCTATTTCGGTATTTATGCGCTGGCCGGCCGCGCGACCAGTTTTCTGGCACCGTTCCTGGTGGCGACCATCACCGCGCTCAGCGGCTCGGCACGGCTTGGTATGGCTGCGATCATCCTGTTCCTGGCGATCGGCATGGCGATTTTGGTTCGCACACCCTATCCGGCGGATCGGCCGGCGGAGTAGCGCCACTTCCTTCCCCCTTGTGGGAGAAGGAAGGGGCGCCTAATGCCGGAAATGCCTCACACCGGTAAACACCATGGCGATGCCATGCTCATCGGCTGCGGCGATGACGTCCTTGTCGTGCATCGAGCCGCCCGGCTGGATAACGGCGGTGGCGCCGGCGGCTACCGCGGCAAGCAGGCCGTCGGCGAACGGGAAGAAGGCGTCGGAGGCGACGACCGAGCCCCTGGTCAGCGGTTCAGCCATCCCTGCGGCTTCCGCCGCATCGAGCGCCTTGCGGGCGGCGATGCGTGAGGAATCGACCCGGCTCATCTGGCCGGCGCCGATGCCAACGGTCGCGCCATCCTTGGCATAAACGATGGCGTTCGACTTGACGTGCTTGGCGACGCGGAAGGCGAACCTCAGGTCGGCCATTTCGGTCGGCGTCGGCGCACGCTTGGTCACCACCTTCAGTTCAAGGTCGTCGACCACGGCATTGTCGCGGCCCTGGACGAGCAGGCCGCCAGCGACGGACTTGACCGTCGTGCCGGGCGAGCGCGGATCCGGCAGGCCCGCGGTAACCAGCAGGCGCAGGTTCTTCCTAGCCGCGACGATTGCGACTGCCTCGTCCGTCGCATCGGGCGCGATGATCACCTCGGTGAAGGTTTTCACGATCTCTTCCGCCGCCTCGGCATCGAGGGTGCGGTTCACAGCGACGATGCCGCCGAAGGCCGAGACCGGGTCGCAGGCGAGCGCCTTGCCATAGGCTTCCTTCAGCGAGGTGCCTTCAGCGACACCGCAAGGGTTGGCGTGCTTGATGATCGTCACCGCCGCGGAGTGGTCGGGATCGAACTCGCCGGCCAGTTCGAAGGCGGCGTCGGTGTCGTTGATGTTGTTGTAGGAGAGCTGCTTGCCCTGCAACTGCCGCGCGGTGGCGACGCCCGGCCGCTTGTCGCCATTGACGTAGAAACCCGCGCTCTGGTGTGGGTTCTCGCCGTAGCGCATCACCTCGGCCAGCCTGCCGCCAAAGGCGCGCCAGGTCGGATGCTCGATCTCCAGCGCTTCGGCGAACCAGCCGGAAATCGCCGCGTCATAGCTGGCGGTGCGGGCAAAGGCCTTGGCCGCCAGCTTCTTGCGGAAATCCAGCGACAGCGAGCCGATGTTCATCTCCAGTGCGTTCAGCACCGAGGCATAATCGCCTGGGTCGGTGACGATGGCGACATAGGCGTGGTTCTTGGCCGAGGCGCGGATCATCGCCGGGCCGCCAATGTCGATGTTCTCGACGATCGCGGCATAGTCGGCGCCGGAGCGGCGGACTTCCTCGAACGGGTAGAGATTGGAAACGAGGAGGTCGATCGGCTCGATGCCGTATTTGCGCATCGCCGCCGCGTGCTCGGGGTCGTCGCGCACGCCAAGCAGCGCGCCGTGCACGGCAGGGTGCAGCGTCTTGACGCGGCCGTCCATGATCTCGGGAAAACCGGTGAGGTCGGAGACGTCACGCACCGCCAGCCCCGCCTCTGCGATCGCCTTGGCGGTGCCGCCGGTGGAGACCAGTTCGACCCCGGCCGCAGCCAAGGCCCTGGCGAAATCGATGAGGCCGGTCTTGTCGAAAACCGACAGCAAGGCACGGCGGACGGGAACGAGATCCGGTGCGGGAATGTTCTTGGCGGCGACGGCCATGGGCTGGCGGCCTTTCACGGCTGGTGTGATGGATGCCCGCGCCGTAGCACATGACATCGGGAAATCAAACCGGCCTGGGCCGCCTCAGTTGTTTTCCGGATAGCCGGCGATGCTGGTGCGGGTCAGCTGCCAGTGGACTTCGGTCACCTCCGAGGCCTTGAAGGCAAGAACGATCTGCCGGCTGCGGCGCGGGCCGCCAAGGCCGGCGAAATAGATCGATTCCTCAACCTCAGGCACGACTTCCGCGCAGGTGAATACCCAGGTATCGGCCTGATCGGCGGCCAGGACCAAACGATCGTGCTCGTCCTGCAGCAGGTTGATGTCGGGATGGACATGGAAGCGCACGGTGACGAAGTCACGGCCATTGTTGCGGATCGCGGCATTGCCGGGCCGCTGGAACCGGTCCCTGCCGGCCAGCACGTTGCCATTGGAGGAGAGCTTCAGCTCGCGCTCGTGCAGGAAGCCGAACCGCGGGACGTAGCCGTCATGACGAGCGATGAAACCGTGAACGCCCTTCTGGTCGATACGTTTGCACTGCACGTGCTGCGGGCCGCCGATCAGCGGCGAGCCGAGCAGGTCGTTGACCCGTATCGAATGGCTGAAGCGAGCCGAGGAGGTGTCGTTGATGGTGGCGGTCGAGTGCGCGGCGGTGGCTCGCGCCAGCGGCCGGAACTCGGCGGCGCCATAGGTGTCGATGCCGGCATTGACGATGTAGTGCTGGCGACCGGACGACAGTTCGAAGGCGAGGCAGCCGGCATGTGCTGCGTTTGACACGTCGACCGGTGGCGGCAGGCCGGTGTCGGCGATCACGGTCGTGCCACCCATCGACAGCCGCTCATAGCCCGAATGCGGCGCGTGCAGCAGCGGCGCGCCGGCGGTGTCGTCATGGCGCAAGATGGTGGCGATGCGGTCATGGATGGTGGCGCCCATGCCGTTGAAGCGGGCGAGGCTGCCGTCCTGGTGGCGGAAGAAGCGCAGCGCCGGCAGCATGCGGTCGATGGCGCCGATCAGCGCCTGCGGCGGGGTTTCTGCCTGGTTGGCATAGGTCTGCCGCAGCGGCAACAGGTCGGCGAGGATTTCCAGAACCGCCATCGGATTGCGCGAGATATGGCCGCCATCGGCGAGGATCTGGCGGTTGAGTTCATCGGCGAGGTTGCGGGTGGCGCCGCGCAGAGCCGAGGCTGGTGCCGGCAGGGATAGGGCGGCGAAGGCCAGCGCGATGCGGGCGCGCAGCCGGTCCTTGCCGTCGGGCATTTCGCGCGCCATCGACCTGAGGTAGCGGATCTGGACAGCCAGCGATTTCAGGAAGGCGCGGTAGAAGGGGAACTCGGCCCCCTGCAGCACGACGGAGGAGTGCTGGAGCCAGGCGATGATGCGCTTTGCCGTCGTCCCTGGCTCCCAGGCGACGCCGGCAATGTTGTTGCCGTGCATGGCGATCCAGTCGGATACCAGCGCGCGGGCGTTGGCGGCGGCAAGCTCGGTGCCGGCGGCGCGCATGTGGCGCAGCCAGCGAAAGCCATGCAGCGTCTTTTGCCAGCCATGATTGGGCACGTTGATCTGGAACGGCGATTTGCCGCCGGTTTCGACCAGATGCCCCGACAGGGGATAGCGGCCGTAATAGATCTCAAGCGCGATCTGCGGGTCGGCGAGGCGCAGGTCCGGCGGCGCGATCAGGACGCGTTCGGGCGTGCGCCCGGAATAGCGCCAGCGATAGACCGGCCCGGCACGGAGGCGCCGGCGCGTCTTGCGCCAGAACTCCTTCGCGACGAGCGTCCACAGACGCGTCGTGTTGCCGGCAGCAAGTGCCAAAACCCCTCCTGAACGTCCTCTACCCCGGCGCCGAGTTTACATGATTGAACGAGTCGTGCGAAGGCGAATTCCTGGGGAGGGGCTAGGCGCCCCACACCCTCCCTAAAAAAGTCAGCAAATCCTGTGAGTTAAGCCTTTATCCGGCTCGACGCATGCGCGCGGCGAAGAAGCCATCCAGGCCCGAGCGCTCCGGCGCGCCGAGGTCGAGATCGGCGGGCGTGGTGCGCAGTGTGCCTTGTTTCGTGAGAAACGAATCGATGCCGGCGATCTCGCCTTGCCGCAGCGGATCGTCAACCACATTAGGCGTCGCTTTGAGGAAAGCGCGATGGAGATCCTCACCTTCGAGCGGGTCGAGCGAGCAATTGGAAAAGACGATCCGCCCGCCGGGCTTGACCAGCGTGACGGCGCGGGCGAGCAGCCTGCGTTGCAGGTCCGCGAGCTTTTCGACATCGGCCGCCGTCTTGGTCCATGGCACGTCGGGATGCCGGCGTACCGTGCCGGTTGACGAGCACGGCGCGTCGAGCAGCACGGCGTCGAACAGTTCTTCCGGCTCGTATTTGATGAGATCGGCCTGGACGATGTCGGCGGAGAGGCCAAGGCGGTCGAGATTCTGCGCCAGCCGTGCCAGCCGGTTCTTCGAGGTGTCGACGGCAGTGACCCTGGCACCGGCGAGAATGAGCTGGGCGGTCTTGCCGCCGGGTGCGGCGCAGAGGTCGGCAACACGCAATCCCCTGACATCGCCGAACAGTCGTGCCGGCAAGCTTGCCGCCGCATCCTGGACCCACCAGGCGCCTTCCGCGAAGCCCGGCAGTTCGGTGACGGCACCGGCAAGATTTTCCACGCGCACCGTGCCGGTCGGCAGCACGATACCGCCGAGTTTTTCGGCCCAGAGTTCGGGATCGGCCTTGACCGAGAAATCGACCGGCGCCTCGACGCGATGGGCTTCGAGAATTAGCTTCGCCTTATCGGCGCCGTAGGTGGTCTTCAGCCGGTCGGAGAACCATTTTGGCGCTTCGTCGGTCGCGGCCAGGGCTGTCGGAAGCTCGCTCTCTTTGATCCGCGCGAGCGTGCGCAGCACGCCGTTGACGAGGCCGGAGAAGCGCTGCGTGCGCGGATCGGACTTGGCGTGCGTCACGGCAAGATCGACAGCGGCGCTGTCGGGAATGTCGAGGAACAGGATCTGCGCCGCCGCCACATGCAGGATGTGCGACAAAGCGGTGGCGTTGGGCGGCAGCGGTTTTTCCAGCCGCTTTGCCAGCAGCCCCGTGATGGTCATGCGGAAGCGCAATGCGGTGACCAGGATGGCGCGCACCAGGCCACGGTCACGCAGATCGAGCGCCTTGTATTGGGGGTGGCCGTTCTCGTGGTCGGTCAAACCGTCCAAAGGCGTTCTTGCGTCGATGACGGCAGCGAGCAGCCGCGCCGCCGCCTTGCGGGCGGCGAGACCGGCAACGAATTCGCCGCCGTCCTTATGGTCCTGATCACCAGAGCCTGTACGTCGAGGCGCTCCCACGCTCACGACCACCGGCCTTTGGGCCCGGTCGGGTTGCGACCCCACGGATTGGGCTTGGGCTTTTCTGGCGCTGTCGGCGGCTCGGATTGCGGAGCCTTGCCCCATGGGCCGGACGGCTGCGCGTCCTCGGCCTGCCGAGGCGCCGGCGCCTGGCGCGAGGCCACGGCCTGAGTGCCGCTGCCGGCCATGTCACGTGCCATCGCCTGAAAGGCGGCAATTCGGTTGTCAGTGCTCGGGTGGGTGGAGAACAGGCTGTCCATACGCTCGCCGTGCAAGGGATTGATGATGAAGAGATGCGCCATCGCAGGATTGCGCTCGGCATCAGGGTTGGGGATGCGTTCTGCTCCACGGGCGATCTTGTCAAGGGCGGACGCCAGCCACAGTGGGTGTCCACAGATTTCGGCGCCACGCCGGTCGGCCTCGTATTCGCGGGTGCGGCTGACCGCCATCTGCACGATCATGGCGGCAAAGGGCGCCACGATCATCGCCGCCAGCACGCCGACAAAGCCGAACGGGCTGTTGTTGCGGTTGCCGCCGAGGAAAAAGGCGAAATTGCCCAGCATCGAGATGGCGCCGGCAAAGGTGGCGACGATGGTCATAGTCAGCGTGTCGCGATGCTGGACATGGGCGAGCTCGTGCGCCATCACGGCCGCGACCTCTTCATGGGTTAGTCGCTGCAACAGGCCGGTGGAGGCGGCGACCGCCGCATTCTGCGGGTTGCGGCCGGTGGCAAAGGCGTTCGGCTGTGGATTGTCGATCAGATAGGTCCTGGGCATCGGCAGGCCGGCCTGCTTGGCCAATGCCTGGACGATGGCGTAATATTCCGGCGCGTTCTTCTCGTCGACCTCGACGGCATGGTTCATCGACAGCACCATCTTGTCGGCATTCCAGTAGCTGAACAGATTGGTGCCGGCGGCGATCACCAGAGCGATCATCATGCCGCCCGAGCCGCCGATCAGGAAGCCGACGCCCATGAACAGTGCCGTCATGGCGGCCAGAAGCATGGCGGTGCGAATGGTGTTCATCGTCTGCTCCTGTCCAGATAGCTGTGAAAAGGGGTCGATCGTTACAGCGCCGCGCGTCCTTTCGGACGCGCAAAGGACGCTGTAGACTTTAATTTGCGCATGATCCTTTCCGAAAATCGATTGCGATTTTCGGGGTCATGCGTGGGTTCATGGCTATATGATGGGAAACGCCCGTCTCTGTTTCAATCTGCGGGGAATATCGCATGACCGATGAAACCAGTAAAACGCCCGCCGGCTCGGATGACGACGCGTTGCCAAAAGAGCTGATACCTGCCGCCCGTCGCGCGCTGGCCGAGGCCGAGGCACGGCGCACCGCATACCGCGAGAAGGAAGCCACGCTGCCGAAGGAGATCGGCGGCCGTGGCGGCAAGGAGCCCGGCCGCTACGGCGACTGGGAGGTCAAAGGCCTGACCAGCGACTTCTAAGGTATGCTGATTTCAGGTGAGGCCGGCCTGCAAGCGTTGGTTTCCTGCGCTTCCGGTGCTCACGTACTTTAGTATGCTCCGCTCCGGCCTTCGCCGGCCGAAGCCCTCAGAAATGCCTCCGCTCTATGAAGGCTCCGGCCGGCGAAGGCCGGTTCTCGGAAACCATCGCTTTCGACTCGGCCTGACCTGAATCTCAACACACCATTAGACGGGCGTTGCGCTACATCTTTAGGCGGCGTTGCGCCGAGGCTCCAGTGCAAGCCAGCCGCCCTCATCCACGGTGATGCCAACATTGTCGTAACCCGCAATCGCGGGATGCGGCGTCGCGATTGGATGCTGGTGCGTGGCGTTGATCACCATGACCGAAGCTTGCGCCGCCTCGGCCGCCGCGATGCCGGCTGGCGCATCCTCGAACACGAGGCAATCGCGCGCGTCAAAGCCCAGCCGTTCTGCACCTAGCTGGAAGCAGTCGGGTGCCGGCTTGCCGTGCGAAACATCTTCTGCTGCCACGAGGACCGCGGGGACAGGAATGCCGGCAACCTTCATGCGGGCAAGCGCCAGCGAGCGCGGCGCTGACGTGACGATCGCCCAGCGCTCCGGCGGCAGCGTCTTGAGAAACGCCACGGCACCAGTGATCGGGAGAATGCCATCCAGATCGGCGGCCTCTGCCTTCAGCAGCAGGTCGGCTTCGTGCGCGGGGTCGACGCCTGGAAGGCCAAGGCGGCCGACCGTCTCGATTGCCCGCACGCCGTGGATGGTCGGCAGGAACGCCGCGACGTCGAGGCCGTGGCGGCGCGCCCAATCGCTCCAGACTCGCTCGGCCGAGGCAATTGAATTGATGACGGTGCCGTCCATGTCGAAGAGGAAGGCGGCGAATTTTCTGCCTGCGAACATTGTTTTCCTTGAAATAGGGAAGGTGTCGAGGGAGCGCCCAACCGTAACGTCCAGGCGCTTGAATGGGAAGGCGCGGCCGCGTCTTTTCGACGGTCCAGGGAACCACTGCAAACCTGCGACGTTTGACCAAAACTGTTTTTCCTGACGATCGAAGGGGACCTGCAATGCTGATCCGGCTCGGCTACGAAATCGCCATTGAATGCACCGAAGCCACTCCTGTGATTTCGCTGCTCGAGATCCACAAGGACAGGCAGGCCGATATCAAGCGGCAAACGCGCGTTCTGACATCGCCCTCGGTGCCGACGAAGCTCTACCAGGATGTGCACGGCAACGCCTGCCGCCGTTTTACCGCGCCCGCCGGCGGCTTTCGTATCCTTTATGATGCCGTCGTCGAAGACGGTGGCGAGACGGACGAGGTCAATACGCTGGCCAGGGAAGTGCCGGTGGCGGAGTTGCCCGACGAGGCATTGATCTATCTCCTGGGCAGTCGCTATTGCGAGACCGATCATCTCAGCGGGATGGCTTGGCAATTGTTCGGTCAAGTCCCCGCGGGATGGGCGCGGGTGCAGGCGATCGTCGACTATGTCCATAACCGGCTGTCTTTCGGCTATGGCTACGCGCGCTCGACCCGTACGGCCGCGCAAGCGCATGAGGAACGGGTTGGTGTGTGCCGCGACTTCGCCCATCTGGCGATCACGCTCTGCCGCTGCATGAACATTCCGGCGCGTTATGTGAACGGCTATCTCGGTGACATAGGGGTGCCGGCCGATCCGGCGCCGATGGATTTCTCGGCCTGGATGGAAGTCTTCCTCGACGGCAAATGGTACACGTTCGATCCACGTCATAACCAGCCCAGGACCGGCCGCGTCGTCATCGCGCGCGGCCGCGATGCCACCGACGTGCCCTTGCTGCACAGCTTCGGACCGCACCGGCTCAGTCTGTTCAAGGTGTGGACCTATGAACAGGAAGGCAATCTGTTCAATCCGCCTCATCACGGCATCGACAGGACGGCCAGCGCGCAGATGCTGGCGTAGTCCTTTGCACCGTTTAGCGTCCCCGCAATCGCGGGACAGTTGGTCCGCTTCGGCACAGCAGGCCTGTGCCGCAACAGGACGCCGCTAAGCGTTCCGCGATTGCCAGGATTCGGGCATGGTAAGCGGTTCGTAAACACGGCCGAAGCCGCGTTTCCCCGTTTACCGGTCATTCACCTTGGTAAAGAGCGAAATCCAGTAAAAACAGCGGGTTGGGAACGACGAGCCGGCTCTGGCGCGTTGCGGGCGTCGTTCGGCTGGAATCCTGCATTGCCTTCATTGCGGCGACGAGGCCGAGGCATGCGGAGGCTGTTGGATGCGAAATTACGGGGGTCTTGTTCACGCGGTCGGCGGGTTCGCCAGACACAGCGGTGGAAATTTCGCAATCCTGTTCAGCCTTGCTGCCTCGGTCTTGGCGCTAGCCGCCGGCTTCTCGGTCAACATCGCGCAGCTCTACAACGCCAGATCGAGCCTGCAGGGCGTGGTCGACGCGGCTGTCACGTCAACGGCGCGGGACCTGACGACTGGGGTCATCAAGGAAGCCGATGCCAACAAGTCGGTGAAAGCTTTTCTCGACGCCAACGACGCCGCCGGAATTCTGCAGCCCGGCCAGATCGTCCTTGATCAGCTGGCCGTCGACAAGATCGCCAAGACGGTGCAGGTGGATGCCCATGTCGATGTCCCCCTGTTCTTCCCGATTTTCGGCAGCGGCGATACGAGGCGCGTCACCGCGTCGACGACATCGCTCTATTCGGACAAGACCATCGAGGTCGCGATGATGCTCGATGTCACCGGCTCGATGGCCGGTCAGAAAATCAAGGACCTGAAGACCGCCGCGGCCAATGCGGTGGACAGTTTCCTGGGCAGCCAGGATCCAAACAAGCCACGGGTGCGTGTTTCGATCGTGCCCTATGCCAATTCGGTCAATGCGGGTCAGCTTGCCGCCAGCAGCGTTTACGTCGAAACCAACGCCAGCCAGCGCAAACAGGCGCCCGGCAATGCAAGTGCCCAGCTCGCTTCGGCTTCGCCGCGCCCAGACAATTGCGCCACCGAACGCAAGGGGGTCGATCAGTATTCGGATGCGGGTCCTGACTCCAGCATGGTCAATCGCGACTTTTTGTTGTCGGGCTTTGCAACGAATACACGCACCGCCGCTTGCCCGATCGCCGCACTCGTCCCTTTGACGGCCGATGCCACCACGCTCAAGAATGTCATCAGGGATCTTGTCGCTTCAGGCGGAACCGCCGGCCATATCGGCGTCCAGTGGACATGGTACATGCTCTCGGAAAGCTGGGGCAGCGTGCTCAATGCTTCGCAGCGGCCAGCCAAGTTCGATCCAAAGAAGGTTGGCAAGTACGCGATCCTTATGACGGACGGCGAATTCAACCTGTCCTATTTCGACGCCACCAGCGTTGGCGAGGTTTACAATGATGCCGGCAAGGAAACGACCCGCACGGCGGCGACAAGACTCTGTGCTGCCATGCGTGACAAAGGCATAGAGATTTTCACGATCGGCTTCAAACTCGATGAGCCGAATGCCGCTTCGACACTCCAGAATTGCGCCAGCCCCGATACCGGTTCGGTCAAGCACTTCTACCAAGCTGCCGACGGCGGCGAACTGGATGCCGCCTTTCAGACGATCGCCCGCAACATCGAAACCCTTGCATTGACGAAATAGGACATAGCGCAAAAGGAAAAGGCCGCCGCTTCTTTCGAAGCTGGCGGCCTTCCGTGTTTCCGTCCGTGGCGCGGCCTGTGGCTTCAACCCCTTGGGGTTACCCGCCGCGCATCTCGCGCCTTAACGGGAAGACTGCTTCCCGAAAGTGCAATCCTGCGAGGCCACGTTCTGGAAAACGAAATCACTCGACATCGGATCACCTCCTTTCGATTTGTTGAACACACACTCATGATTGGGTGCGTCGCAGCAAATGACAAGTGCCATGCTGAAAAAGGCGCCTTGTCGGAAAAATGCGTCTAGCCGTATCCCGTGCTTCGGCTTGCGATCCACGGCTCAAACGGCCAAGATCGGGCATCGGGCCGTTGGGGAACGAGCATGGACGCCACCGACAGAGCAGCGCGCATCGTTCGAACTGTGATCGAGGCCCTGCAGCCAGGCTTTGCCGTCAGGCTGTGGACCGGCGAGCGGATCGGTCCCGCCGGCGGTCCGGTGCTTGCCATCAACGATCAGGATATCGTCTGGCAGTTGGCCCGCCGGCCGAATTTCTCAACGCTGCTCGAGATGTGGATTTCCAGGACGATCGACGTCGAGGACGGATCGCTATTCGATCTCTATGCCTTGCCTTCGAAGAGAAAACTGCGGTTGAAGGCGTTGCCGAAGCTGGCGATCCTGCGCGACCTGCCCGCCGTCCTGTTCTCGCGACGGCAGATGACGAAGCGGGCCGATCTTGCCGGCCGCAATCCCTTCGTCAGCGGGTCCAACAAGCAAGCGATCGAACATCACTATGACATTTCGAACGCCTTCTACCGGCTCTTCCTCGATGAGCGCATGGTCTACACCTGCGCCTACTTCACCGATTTCGCCAATGGCATCGACCAGGCGCAGAAAGACAAGCTCGACCATATCTGCCGCAAACTCAGGCTGAAGCCGGGCGACCGGCTGCTCGACATAGGCTGCGGCTGGGGGGCGATGCTGATCCATGCCGCCAAGCACTATGGTGCCATCGGCCATGGCGTCTCGCTGTCGCAGGAACAAACCCTTCTGGCGCGCGAGCGCATCCGCACTGAGGGGCTGGAGGACAAGATCACCATCGACATCAAGTCCTACACCGAGCTCGACGGGAGTTATGACAAGATCTCGTCCATCGGCATGTTCGAAGCCGTCGGCCTCGCCAACCACGCCACTTATTTCTCGACCGTCCACCGGCTGCTGAAGCCGGGCGGCATCTATCTGCACCACGCCATCACAAGGCGCGGCAAGGGCGGCACCAGGAAGACGTTGCGCAAGGGCGCGGAATACAAGGCGCTGATCAAATACATCTTCCCCGGCGGCGAGGTCGACACGATCGGCATGACAACAGGCAATCTCGAGGCGCATGGCTTTCTCATCGCCGACGTCGAGAATCTGCGCGAACATTATGCCCGCACCTGCAGGCTGTGGGCCGAGCGCCTGCATGCGCGTTTCGACGAGGCCATCGCCGAGGTCGGCGAACCCAAAGCGCGGCTGTGGCTGCTTTACCTGACCGGCTGCTCGATCACCTTCGATCGCGGCTCGGCGCAGATTTTCCAGACCGTTGCCACCAAGCGCGCGCGGGGGCCAAGCGGCCTGCCGCCAACGCGCGCGGATTTGTATCGATAGCGAGGCAGGCTAGTGCCTCACTCGGCAATGCCGAGCGAAGCGAGATAGGCCGCCGAAGCGGGGATCTTCGACTTGTCCCTGATCTCGATGATGAGACGCGGATTGCTTTCGAGTTTCGCCAGCGCGGCAAAGACCGATCGCCATGGAAGCGTACCTTCGCCAAGGCTCCAGTGGCGATCGGCATAGCCGTCGGCATCCTGCAGATGGACGTGACGCAGGCGATTGCCGGCGGCGTGTATATAGTAATCAACCGGCGGGGCACCGGTCGAGACATGGGCGTAATAGGCATGGCCGGTGTCGATCGACACGGCGACAGCAGGCGAGTTGAAACTATCCGCCAATGCCACGCGGATGTGCGGGTCCTTGTCCTCGATGTTTTCCAAAACCATTGTGCAGCCGATGTTCTCGGCCTGCCTGACGGCATCGCGCAGCGTCAGATGGCAGTACTCGATTATCTTCTCCCGCTCGCCGGGATTGTTGTCGAGATTGTTATAGGACCAGGTCGTGTAAGGGCTGTGAACGACCATATGCGTGGCGTCGATGGCGGCGCAGACCTCGATACCCTGGATGAGACGTTTGCTGACGACATTGCGGATTTCGGGGTCCTGCGAGGCAATGGTGAAGCCCCAGAAAGGCCCGTGAATGCCGAGCCGCCCTTCATGTCCGTCGAGAAGCTTGTTGGCGCGGGTGGCGAGCGATGCCCAATCGCCATTGAGGACATCAGCGTCGGCGAAGCTCTGCAGTTCCAGGTCGCGCTGTTTTTCGAGAAGCCAGCCACGGTGGATTTCGAGGTCGGCCAGCGTCATGGCGGCGCCAAGAATGGGTAGGGAGGTCATCGGGACTCCGATTGGTGAGATTTCAAGGTGTCGGGCAGCAAGACAGATCGCGCAGGGGCTGTATGACGCCGTTTTCTGTCATGCGTATTACACGCTGCGCCAATCCCGCGACGGGGCGCCGGGACTGCCCTAGACGAACCGCATCGGCGCGCCGATCTCGACGCTGGCCGGCCTGTCCACCGTGCAATAGACGCCGAGATTATGCGCGTTGTGGCGGACCAGGTTGCGCAGGATGCCGGGATCGTGCTCGAATCCGTCCTGGCTGATGATGGTGAAGCCGCAGCGCCGGCACGGTTCGGAGATGGTCACCAGCAAGTCGCCGATGGCGAGCTTGCGGCCGATCCATTCGGTCTCGGGAAACGAGCCTTCGACCGCCGCCATGTCGACGACGATGTTGGGGCGGAAGCGGCGCGGGTCGGGGAAGCCTTCGGGCTGCAGCGCCTTCAGCCGTGCCAGCGATGCGGTGGTCAGCAGATGGATCGGCGCCTTGCGATAGCGCGCCGCGGTCAATGGGCCGGTATAGCCGGGTGCGATCTCCCGGTTGAACGGCCGGATCGAGGCGGCAAAACCGAGATAGGCCGAAACGGCGCGGTCGCATTCAGAGCCGGGTGCGTTCAGCCAGTCGCCGTCGGGAACGGCGATCTCCAATTCCCGGTCGTTGGTGAGCCGGGTGCGGATGCGCGGCACCTTGTGCCATTTCACGTCGCGATCCGGCCGCGCGATCTCGTTGTCCGAGACATCGACGAGGCCGAACATGCGGTCGCCGTCGATGGTCTCCAGATTGACTGCAATCGCGTCCCGGCGCTCGCCGGCAAGCGAACTCGCGGGATAGCGCCAGAGCTCGGTAACCGCCCCCAGTGCAGCCATCAAACGGGTCAGCCCTTCTTGTTCTGCCGGTTGGCGATGAGGTCGTCGACGACGGCAGGATCGGCAAGCGTCGAGGTGTCGCCGAGTGCTGAAAAATCATCCTCCGCGATCTTGCGCAGGATGCGGCGCATGATCTTGCCCGAGCGCGTCTTGGGCAGGCCTGGCGAGAACTGGATCTTGTCGGGCGAGGCGATGGCGCCGATCTCTTTGCGGACATGGGCGACGAGCTCCTTGCGCAGCTCCTCGGTCGGCTCGACCCCCTTCATCAAGGTGACGTAGCTGTAGATGCCCTGGCCCTTGATGTCGTGGGGATAGCCGACGACGGCGGCCTCCGAGACCTTGTCATGGCTGACGAGTGCGGATTCCACTTCCGCCGTGCCCATGCGGTGGCCGGAGACATTGATGACATCGTCGACGCGGCCGGTGATCCAGTAGTAGCCATCGGCATCGCGCCGGCAGCCGTCGCCGGTGAAGTACTTGCCCTTGTAGGTCGAAAAATAGGTCTGCACGAAGCGATCGTGATCGGCATAGACGGTGCGCATCTGGCCGGGCCAGGAATCGGTGATGCAGAGATTGCCGTCGGCCGCCCCCTCCAGCACCTTGCCCTCGCCATCGACCAGTTGCGGCTTGACGCCGAAGAAGGGCCGCGTCGCCGAGCCGGCCTTGAGATCGGTGGCGCCCGGCAGCGGCGTGATCAGGATGCCGCCGGTCTCGGTTTGCCACCAGGTGTCGACGATCGGCACCTTGCCGTTGCCGACGACGTTGAAATACCACTCCCAGGCTTCTGGGTTGATCGGTTCGCCGACCGAGCCCAGCACGCGCAGCGATTTGCGCGAGGTCTTCGTCACCGGATCGTTGCCTGCGCCCATCAGCGCGCGTAGCGCGGTCGGCGCGGTGTAGAAGATGTTGACCTTGTGCTTGTCGATGACTTCCCAGAAGCGCGACTGCGACGGGTAGTTGGGCACGCCCTCGAACATCAGCGTGGTGGCGCCGTTGGCGAGCGGCCCATAGACGATGTAACTGTGGCCGGTGACCCAGCCGACATCGGCGGTGCACCAGTAGATATCGCCGTCATGATAGTCGAAGACATATTGATGCGTCATCGAGGCATAGACGAGATAGCCGGCGGTGGTGTGCAGCACGCCCTTCGGCTTGCCGGTCGAGCCTGAAGTGTAGAGGAGGAACAGCGGATCCTCCGCCTTCATCTTCTCAGGCTTGCACTCCGCCTTCACCGTCGCGACCTCGTCGTGATACCAGAGGTCGCGGCCGGGCGCCCAACCGATCTTGCCGCCGGTGCGGCGCACGACGACGACGTTCTTGACCATCACGTGCTGCCTGGCGGCGATGTCGATGGCCTTGTCGGTGTTTTCCTTCAGCGGGATCGGTTTACCGCCGCGCAGGCCCTCGTCCGACGTGATGACGAAGGTCGATTCGCAGTCGACGATGCGGCCGGCCAGCGCATCGGGCGAGAAGCCGCCAAAGACGATCGAATGGATAGCGCCGATGCGCGTGCAGGCCAGCATCGCGTAAGCCGCTTCCGGGATCATCGGCATGTAGATGGTGACGCGGTCACCCTTCTTGACGCCGTGCTTCTTCATCACATTGGCGAGCCGGCAGACATGCTCGTAAAGCTCGTTGTAGGTGATTTTCTTGTCGTCGTAGGGATTGTCGCCTTCCCAGATGATGGCGGTCTGGTTGCCGCGCTTCTTCAAATGGCGGTCGATGCAGTTGTAGGAAACGTTGGTCAGCCCGTCCTCGAACCATTTGATCGAGACCTTGCCGTCAAAGGAGGTGTTCTTGACCTTGCTGTAGGGCTTGAACCAGTCGATGCGCTTGCCGTGCTTGCCCCAGAACTTGTCCGGATTCTTGATGCTGTCGGCATACCATTTGAGGTAGGTGTCGTTGTCGATCAGCGCATTCTTCTTCCACGCCGGCTGGACGCGATGGACATGAACTTCGGACATTCCTGATTTTCCTCCCGGAACCAAACCGCTGGCTTGACCGCCAGCGGGATCGCGGCGAAGTGGCCGCGAATTTGGCGGCATTATTACCAGTTCCGCCGCGACGGCAACATTAGACGTTGGATTCGCGCGGCGGGATGCCGCAGGGGCATTGCCAAGTGCTGTCAGCACTCGGCCTGGCTCGCTGCTAACTGTATGTTTTCGCGTCGAAAAGCCTGTTTCGATCAGGAAAAATCAATAGACAGTTAAGCAACGGCGCGCACAATCTGACGTTGGGAGGAAAGGAAACTCAACCTGGGGACCGCTATGCGCGACCATTCCGAAATGGACCTGATGCTCAAAGGCTATGGCCTGACCACGGCCAAGATTCTCTATCATTTTCCCGATCATCCGCACCTGCTGCAGAGCTTCATCTGGCAGGATTACGACCTGGCGCCGAAGTTTCCGGTTCTGATCCGGTTCATCGAATTCTGGAAGGCCAAGCTCGACGGGCCGCTGCACTCGGTCAGCTACACGCACCAGAAGCTGATCGCGCCGAATGAATGGCGCAAGGTGGACGGGGAGTTCGTCCTGCACTGAACGCGGCGCAGACGGTCTGTTTCCATTCTCGTGCGGCGACAGCAATGCTGGCGTCGGTTATCCTTTGCGCGCGGCGCGGCAAGGCAGAGTGCCCAAAGCGGCGTTCGCGATCGGGAGAACGGACATGACCGCTTTCGACTATGCCGCGCTGCTGCTTCGGGTCAGCGTCGGCGGCCTGTTTCTTGCCCATGCCTATCTGAAATATTTCGTCTTCACGCCCAAGGGCACGACCGACTATTTCCAGTCGCTCGGCGTTCCCGGCTATTTCGGCTTGATCGCCATTGCCGCCGAAACGGCTGGCGGGCTTGGCCTGATCTCCGGCGTCGCCACGCGGCTGGCGGCCATTCTGCTCATTCCCCTGATGGCGGGCACGATCGTGCTCGTCCACGGCAAGAACGGGTTCTGGTTCACCAATGCGGGCGGTGGCTGGGAATATCCGGCGCTGTGGATCGTCTGCCTGATCGTTATCGCCTTGATCGGCAGCGGCCAGGCGGCACTCTGGCCGATCTGGGGGTAGGGTGTTTCCGGGTGCCTGGGTCGCGCGGCACGCGGCCCAGGCGAGGAGATGTCACACCGCTGGCGGGTTCAGCCGGGCGAAGGCTTCCTGGCGGCGATAGGGGAAATACGGGTAGGGCGCGGTAACTTCGCTTGCCGCGTCGAGTTTTTTCACTTGCTCCGGTGTCAGCATCCAACCAACGGCGCCGAGGTTCTGCCGCAACTGCTCCTCATTGCGGGCGCCGATGATCACGGAAGAAACGGTCGGGCGCTGCAACAGCCAGTTGATGGCGATCTGCGGCACCGTCTTGCCAGTTTCCTCGGCGACCGCGTCAAGCGCGTCCATGACCCGGTAGAGATGCTCGTCCTCGACCGGCGGACCGAAACTTGCGGTATCGTGCAACCGGCTCTTTTCCGGCAGAGGCTGGCCGCGGCGGATCTTACCGGTCAGGCGACCCCAGCCGAGCGGGCTCCACACCAGCGCGCCGACGCCCTGGTCGAGGCCGAGCGGCATGAGCTCCCACTCATAGTCGCGGCCGACCAGCGAATAGTAAACCTGGTGCGCCGCGTATCGCGGATAGCCGTGCTTGTCAGCTTCCGCCAGCGACTTCATCACTTGCCAGCCGGAGAAGTTGGAGACGCCGACATAGCGCAGCTTGCCGGATCGGACGAGATCGTCCAGCGTCGACAGCACCTCCTCGATCGGCGTGCCGGCGTCGAAGGCGTGCAGCTGCAGCAGGTCGATGTAATCAGTGCCGAGGCGTTTCAGGGCGGCGTCCATGGATTTGATCAGCCGCGAGCGGGAAGAACCGTAGTCGGCCGGCCCGTCACCCATGGGCAAAGACGTCTTGGTCGAGATCAGCACCGCATCGCGGCGGCCCTTGATCGCTTCGCCGAGCACCGCTTCCGAGGCGCCGTTCGAATAGACGTCCGCCGTGTCGAACAGATTGACGCCGGCCTCCAGGCAGATGTCGATGAGCCGCCGCGCTTCCTTGGCGTCGCTGGTGCCCCAGGCGCCAAACAGCGGACCGGAGCCGCCGAAGGTGCCGGCGCCGAAGGAGAGTGCGGGCACTTTCAGGCCCGAAGTGCCGAGACGGCGATAATCCATTTTCTTACTCCTGGTGGTGTGAAAGGGAGGGTGCCGAAAGCAAACCGGTTTGCGGAAGGCGTCAGGACCGGACGGAGACGGGCGCGCCGAGCGCGTTGGTACGATCCAGGCGTAGCGCCAGTCCCGCCACGCCGAGTGCCGCGACCGGCAGCAAGGCGGCGACCCAGGTGATCGATCCCAGGCCAAGGCCATGGGCGATGACCGCGCCGCCAAGCCAGGCGCCGGCGGCGTTGCCGAGATTGAAAGCGGCGATGTTGAACGAGGAGGCGAGGCTCTGGCCGGCCCCTTGTGCCTTCTCCAGCACCCACATCTGCAGCGGCGCTACGGTGGCGAAGGCAGCGGCACCGAGCAGGCCGACATAGATGACGGCCATGATTTGGCTGTGGATGGCGAAGCTCATGGTTGCCAGCACCAGGGCAAGCACCACGAGGCTGCCGAGCACCGCCGGCACCAGCCAGCGGTCGGCAATCTTGCCGCCGGCGAGATTGCCGGCGATGAGGCCGCCGCCGAAGACGAGCAGGATGGGCGACACGGCCGTTTCCTTGAAGCCGCTTATCTCGGTCAGCAAGGGAGCGATGTAGGTGAAGACGGCAAAGACGCCGGCATAGCCGAGCACGGTGGTGGCAAGGCCGAGCAGGACCGGCGTGCGGCGTAGAACAGCGAGGTCGGCGCGCCAATCGGTCGTCTCGGGCGCTGCTTCGCTGCGTGGCACCAACGCCAGGATCACGGCGAAGGCTGCCAGGCCAACCAGGGTCACCGCCCAGAAGGTGGCGCGCCAGCCGAAGGCTTGGCCGAGCCAGGTGCCGAAGGGCACGCCGAGGATGTTGGCGATGGTGAGGCCGGTGAACATCAGCGCGATCGCCGAGGCCTTCTTGTTGGGTGCGACCAGGCCGGTGGCGACGACCGAGCCGACGCCGAAGAAAGTGCCATGGGCAAAGGCGGTGATGATGCGCGCGCCCATCAGCGTCCAGTAATCAGGCGCCAGCGCACAGGCGAGATTGCCAATGGTGAAAATCGCCATCAGCGCCAGAAGCACCGTTTTGCGCGGCCAGTTGCCGGTGGCGATGGTGAGCAGCGGCGCGCCGATGACGACGCCCAGCGCATAGCCCGAAATGAGCTGGCCGGCGGCCGAGATCGAGACACCGAGATCCTTGCTGACATCGAGCAGCAGACCCATGATGACGAATTCGGTGACACCGATGCCGAAGGCACCGGCGGCGAGGGCATAGAGAGCAAGAGGCATGGCGGTTTCCATTTCGGCAACGGGCGCCTTGTCCAAACCCGCGCCCCGACCCCAGAGATCGTGTCGCCATACGCTGTGAACCAGACTTGCGTTGGGCACATTTTCTGTGAAATAGATTCACAGATGGCGAGATCCGACATCAACCGTTCCGGCGAGATCGAAGTCTTCGTGCGTGTCGTCGAGGAAGGTAGTTTCTCCTCTGCGGCCCGCGCGTTGCGCATGACGCCGTCGGCGGTCAGCAAGCTGATCGCGCGGTTGGAGGCGAGGCTCGGGGCGCGGCTGGTCAGCCGGTCGACGCGCAAGCTGCAGCTGACGCCGGAAGGGTCGGCTTTCTACGACAGCGGGCTGCGCATCCTGGCCGACATGGCGGCGGCCGAGCGCGAGGCGGCGGCGGGCGCAGCCCCGCGCGGGCGGCTGCGCGTCAACACCTATGTGCCTTTCGGCGTGCACCGGCTAATCCCGCTACTGCCACGTTTCCTCGAACGCTATCCCGAGATTTCGGTTGATCTGGTGCTGACCGACAGCGTCATCGACCTGATGGCCGAACGCGCCGATGTCGCCATCCGCGCCGGGCCGCTCGGCGAATCCCGGCTGGTGGCGCGCAAGCTCGGGCAAAGCCCGGTGGTGGTGGTTGCGGCACCCTCCTACCTCGAAACGCACGGCATACCGTTGACGCCGGCCGATCTCGACAGCCACAACCGCATGGGCTTCGGCTTCGTCAGGCATATCGACGGCTGGCCGTTCCGCGACGCAGAGGGCCACGTGATCATGGTCCCGATCACCGGCAACACGCTGGTTGGGGACGGCGAGACGATGCGGCTGATGGCGCTGGCCGGCGCCGGCATCGCCCGGCTCGCGCGCTGGCACGTGGCGGCCGACATCGCCGCCGGCCGTTTGGTAGCGCTGCTGGAGGAATTCAATCCGGGCGACGAGGAGGCGACCCACGCCGTCTATGTCGGCCAGGGCCGGCACCTGCCGGCGCGGGTGCGGGCCTTTCTCGATTTCCTGGCCGAGACCGTGCGGCTCTGACGAAGCGCGGCTTTCAAGGTCCGTTCGACAAGCCAGCAGGGGCAGGATATGGAATCCCGTCCGGTCATCGCAGGCGCCTCGGCGCCCAGGCTCCGAGAGCGTTGGCAATTCGGGAGGCGTGAATTGGTCCGCTTGTCCTTGATCACGGCATCCCTGCTTGCCATCGCGACGTGGCTGCACGCCCCAACGATCTCCGAGGCTGCCGAGGTCGCCAAAGCAGCCGCGCCTGTTGCAAACGCCAGAGATGATGACGTCAAGCAGCTCCTCTCCGTAGCTCTGGCGGAGACGGAGGATTTCTGGGGCGCCACCTTCAAAGCCGGCGGATCGACCTATGAGGAGCCCAAGCTGGTGCTGTTCACCGGCTTCATAGCTACCGCATGCGGTCCTGTCTCAGGGACATTGTACTGTGCGGCAGATCACAAGATTTATATCGATCCGGCGTTCCCCGAGCTTCAACAGATCGGCTTGACCGGCGATTTCACCAAGGCGTTGATTGTGGCCCGAGAGGTTGGGCATCATGTGCAAAACATCTCGGACGTTCCGCATCAGGCCGTAGCGGCCAGTAATCAGGAAGCCGCCATCATCCGATCGGAACAGCTTGAGCTCCAGGCCGATTGTTTTGCCGGCCTATGGAGCCGCTATGTCTGGGACAAGGGGTTGCTTGAAGACACCGATCTGACGGAGGCCAGAGGCCTGCTGCGATCACTCGGAGACGATCAGGCAGCCAATGCCTTCAAAGATTCGACGGCAACGCGATACGGCACCTCAGAACAGAGGATCCGCTGGTATGATCGGGGCCTTGCCGGAAAAGCGATCGCGGACTGCAACACCTCCGACAATCCGCTTTGATGCCGGGCCCATCCATCGCCCTGTCGGGCACCATCATTGGCCGATGGACTTCAATGCTGTTCTGATCTTTTCAACGACGGTGCCGATGTCCGACCGACCGGAGGTGTATTCGCCATCCGGGTCGTAATATGCGTCTCGCAGCCGCTCCAAGCGTGCGATGACGGCGGCTCCGTAGTCATGCGCCGTACCAGCGACGACGACCTTTTCAAACTCGCCTTGCGCGGCACTGACCGCACCGACGCAGACTTTCCAATCGTAAGGGCTGGCGGAAGCCGCGGCTTGGCGATCGGCGATGATCGCGACGATCCTGTCTCGAAAATCCTTGGCGGATGGTGCCATCATCGCCCCTGACATCCCGGTATGCTGCTCCGATGATGACGATGCTAGCCGCGAAACCGTGTCCGGTACAAGGCGACCTTGCGGCCCTGATGAAGCGCAAAAAGCCGCGCGCCCGGAGGGACGCGCGGCTGTCCGAAAATCGCGTCGCGTTGGGACGGATCAGGCCTTCGGCGTGAACGGCACTGGGCGCCGGCCGGCCGCCTGGCGCTCCAGCATCCAGCCGGGATATTCGGCCGGCAGCGCGCTGACCTCATCGAGCTTGGCGAGATCGTCGGTGTCGAGCTTCACTTCAGTCGCGGCAAGGTTCTGTTCGAGCTGTTCCATGCGGCTGGCGCCGATGATGACGCTCATCACGAAAGGCTTGGCCAGGACATAGCCGAGCGCCACCGTGGCAACGCTGACATCATGCTTCTTGGCGATCTCGCGCATGACGGCGACGGCCGCCCAGGCACGATCCTCGTTGACCGGCGGAAAGTTGAAGGACGCGCGGCGACCCTCGCCATTGCCGGGCGCGCCAGGACCGTATTTGCCGGAAAGCAGGCCGCCGGCCATCGGCGACCACACCATCAGGCCGAGTTTCTCCTCGTTGATGAGCGGTACGATTTCGCGCTCAAGATCGCGGCCGGCGATCGAATAATAGGACTGGATGGTCTCGAAACGGGCAAAGCCCTTGCGGTCGGCGATACCGAGCGCCTTGGCGACGCGCCACGCCGCCCAGTTGGAAACGCCGACGTAACGGACCTTGCCGCTGGCAACCAGATCGTCGAGCGCCCGCAGCGTCTCGTCGATCGGCGTCACCGTGTCGGTGCCGTGCAGCTGATAGAGGTCGATATGGTCGAGCTGCAGCCGTTCGAGGCTGGCATCGACCGAATCCATGATGTGGCCGCGCGAGGAGCCGCGCTCATTCGGACCCTGGCCCATGGCGCCATGGACCTTGGTGGCGATGACCACGCTCGACCTGATAACGCCGAGATCCCTAAGCGACTGGCCGAGCAGCCGCTCGGACTCGCCGAAGGAATAGACGTCGGCGGTATCGAAGAAATTGACGCCGGCGGCGATCGAGCGGCCGACGATCTCGTTGACGCCCTTCTGGTCGAGGCTGGCAATCAGGCCCCATTGGGCATTCTGGCCGGCGGCGCCGAAGGTCATGGTGCCGAGGCACAGTTCGGAGACGAACATCCCCGTATTTCCAAGCTGGTTGTAACGCATGGCGAAGGCTCCAGGGTGATGACGCAAAACAAATAGGAACGATACGTTTCGTTTCCAGTGGTGGCGCAATGACGGCTATGGATTGGCCCAACCATGTAGACACGAGCGTTGATGAGACGCTCCGAGGCGAAACAATTGGCCTAGGCGTCCCAGGGATTCAGCACCGTCACCCCTGTATCATCAAAGTCCGCAACGTTGCGCGTCACAAGAATGAGATCATGGACAAGCGCGGTTGCCGCGATGAGGGTGTCGGCACTGCCTCGTGTACGGCCGGCGGTGATGCGGCCCCAAGCCAGCGCGACATCTTCCGTGACAGCAAGTATACGGTCGGAATTGTCCCGTCGAAGCTCCCGCAGCCACAGATCGAGGCGTGTTGCCTTTTCGGAGTCGACCTTGCGCAGCTTGATGATCCCACGCTCCATCTCACCAAGGGTAATGACGCTGAGGCTCACCGATGTTGGATCCACCGAAGCCAGCCATTCAGTTGGCTTGGGTAGGCGCCTCTGCACATCCGAAACGATGTTCGTGTCGAGCAGATACATTAGAGATCGATGTCCCGGATCATCGTCTCCGATCGGCGGTTGACCTCTTCGGCGAAATCATCGTCCCAAACCGGACCGGTCAAAAGATACTCGGCCAACGACTTTTTCTTTCCAGCCAAGCGGTCGTAATCCTCGGCGGAGAGAACCACGGCAGCACGCTCGCCGCGCAATGTCACCGTCTGTGGTCCTTCGCTGCGCGCACGCTGAACCACCTTGGAGAAATTATTCTTCGCATCTTGGAGATGCCAGTTCATTGAACGCTCCTAGCTAGCTTGGCTAGATATAGCATTGATGCGGCGAGGCGGCAAGGAATGACGATACTGGCCAGGTCCAGATTGACCGGCCTACCGGCTACCAAAAATCGCCGAGCCAACCCGTACACTGGTGGCGCCGAAGGCGATTGCTGTCTCGTAGTCGCCGGACATGCCCATCGACAGTTTGGCGACGCCGGCCTCGCGCCCAAGTTTTTCCAGCAATGCAAAATGCGGGCCGGGGTTCTCGTCCGCCGGCGGGATGCACATAAGGCCTTCTATCGCGAGGCCGTGGACATCGCGGCACCGGGCAACGAAAGCGACCGCCTCACGCGGTTCGATGCCTGCCTTCTGCGGTTCTGAGCCGGTGTTGACCTGGACATAGAGCTTTGGCGCGCGGCCTTGCCGGGCAATTTCCTTGGCGAGTTCGGCGGCGATCTTCTCGCGATCGACGGTCTCGATGACATCGAACAATGCCACCGCTTCCTTGGCTTTATTGGACTGCAGAGGGCCGATCAGATGCAGCTCGATGTCAGCAAAAGCCTGCTTCAGATCAGGCCATTTGCCTTGCGCCTCCTGTACGCGGTTTTCGCCGAAGACGCGCTGGCCGGCCTCGATCACCGGCTGAATATCGGCGGGTTCAAAAGTCTTGGATACGGCCACCAGCGTCACCGCGCCGGCCTCGCGCCGGGCTTCCCGCTCGGCGGCGGCGATCTTCGCCTTGACCGCGAAAAACTGCTGAACGGTGTCACCCATATGCAAATCCCGCTGTTTTGACCCGCGTTTTTATCCGCCGCGATGCCCATATGGTTGACGGGTTTGCCAAACCATGGTGAACACCCGGACCACATTCCCTGAACCGCCGAGCTGTCGCCCGCGGTTCGCGCATGCTTTTAAGTGAAAAACGTCCCATGGCAACCGAACGATACAATCCGCGCGCGTCAGAGCCCAAATGGCAGAAGGCCTGGGCCGAGAAGAAGCTGTTCGAAGCGCATAATGACGATCCGAAGCCGAAATACTACGTCTTGGAAATGTTCCCCTATCCGTCGGGGAAGATCCATATCGGCCACACCCGCAACTATACGATGGGCGACGTGGTGGCACGCTACAAGCGGGCCAAGGGCTTCAACGTGCTGCACCCGATGGGCTGGGACGCCTTCGGCATGCCGGCCGAAAACGCGGCGATGCAGAACAAGGTCCACCCCAAGGAATGGACCTACCAGAACATCGCCACCATGCGCGAGCAGCTCAAGGTCATGGGCCTGTCGCTGGACTGGGCACGCGAATTCGCCACCTGCGACGTCGACTATTACCACCGCCAGCAGATGCTGTTCCTCGATTTCGTCGAGAAGGGGCTGGTGACGCGCAAATCCTCCAAGGTCAATTGGGACCCGGAGGATATGACCGTGCTCGCCAACGAGCAGGTCATCGACGGGCGCGGCTGGCGCTCGGGCGCGCTGGTCGAACAGCGCGAACTGACGCAGTGGTTCTTCAAGATCACCGATTTCGCCCAGGACCTGTTGGATTCGCTCGATGGCCTCGACGAGTGGCCCGAAAAAGTGAAGCTGATGCAGCAGAACTGGATCGGCCGTTCCGAAGGTTTGCTGATCCGCTGGCCCCTGGCCTCGGACATTGCCGGCGAGCACGAACTGGAAGTCTACACGACGCGGCCCGATACTATTTTCGGCGCTTCCTTCATGGCGATCGCCGCTGATCACCCGCTGGCCAAAAAAGCTGCCGAGACCAATCCAGAACTGGCGAAGTTCATCGACGAGGTCCGCCATATGGGCACTTCGGTGGCAGCGCTGGAGACCGCCGAGAAGAAGGGTTTCGATACCGGAATCCGCGTCGTCCATCCGTTCGACGACAGCTGGACGCTGCCTGTCTATGTGGCCAATTTCGTGCTGATGGAATACGGCACCGGTGCCATTTTCGGCTGCCCGGCGCACGACCAGCGCGACCTCGACTTCGCCAACAAATACGGCCTGACGGTGGTGCCGGTGGTGATGCCCGAGGGCGAGAATCAGGCGACCTTCCAGATCATCGACGTGGCGTATGGCGACGATGGCGCGATGATCAATTCGCGTTTCCTCGATGGCATGAAGCCGAGCCAGGCGTTCGACGAAGTCGCAAAACTGCTGGAGCAGAAGACGATCGGCAACCGGCCGATGGCCGAGCGCAAGGTGAATTTCCGCCTGCGCGACTGGGGCATTTCGCGCCAGCGCTACTGGGGCTGCCCGATCCCGATGATCCATTGCGAGCATTGCGGCGTGGTGCCGGTGCCGAAGGCTGACCTGCCGGTCAAGCTGCCCGACGATGTCGATTTCGACCGGCCGGGCAACCCGCTCGACCGGCATCCGACATGGCGGCACGTGACGTGCCCGCAATGCGGCAGGGATGCGCGCCGCGAGACCGACACGATGGATACGTTCGTCGATTCGTCCTGGTATTTTGCCCGCTTCACCGCGCCCTGGGCGCATGAGCCGACCGATCCCAAAGCGGCCAACGAGTGGCTGCCGGTCGACCAGTATATTGGCGGCATCGAGCATGCGATCCTGCACCTGCTCTATTCGCGCTTCTTCACCCGCGCCATGCGCGAGACCGGCCATGTCGACCTGGCCGAGCCGTTCAAGGGCCTGTTCACACAGGGCATGGTGGTGCACGAAACCTACCGCGTCGGATCGGCTTCGAATGGCCGCTGGCTGGCGCCGACCGAGGTGCGGCTGGAAGGCGTCGACGGTGAACGCCGCGCCTTCGACATCGCCACGGGCGAAGACGTGACGATCGGCCCACTCGAAAAGATGTCGAAGTCGAAGAAGAACACGGTGAGCCCGGAAGACATTACCGACGGCTACGGCGCCGATACGGCGCGCTGGTTCATGCTGTCGGATTCGCCGCCCGAGCGCGATGTCGAATGGACCGACGATGGTGCTGCCGGCGCGCATCGCTTCATGCAGCGCATCTGGCGGCTGGCGTCGACAGCGGCCGAGGCACTGGCAGGCGTCAAGCCCGCCGCGGCCGACGCTGGTGAGGCGGGAGCGGTCTCCAAAGCCACGCACAAGATCCTGAAGGCGGTCGGCGAGGACATCGAGAAACTCGGCTTCAACCGCGCCATTGCACGTATCTACGAACTGGCCAATGTGCTGAACGCGCCGCTCAACGAAGTGGCGGAGGGCAAGGCCGATGCGGCGCTGAAAAGCGCCTGCCGCGAGGCCGTGGAGATTCTCGTCCACCTGATCGCGCCTGTCATGCCGCATCTGGCCGAAGAGTGCTGGGAAACGCTCGGCGGTACCGATCTGGTCGCCGAACGGCCGTGGCCGGTCTTCGATCCGGCGCTCGTCGTCGACAATGAAGTGACCTATCCGGTGCAGGTCAACGGCAAGAAGCGAGGGGATTTGACAATTGCCCGCGACGCGGACCAAGGTGCGGTCGAAAAAGCGGTATTGGCTCTCGACTTCGTGCAGAAAGCACTTGAAGGTAAGGCTCCGCGCAAGGTGATCATCGTGCCGCAGAGGATCGTCAATGTCGTTGCCTGATCGGGAAAAGACAGAGCGGAGCCATTTGCTGCGCCGCATCGCGGTTGCCGGGCTCGTCGGCTCGCTGGCGCTGGTTTCGGCCTGCACGGTGCGGCCGCTCTATTCCAACGCGCCGTTGTCGACAGGCTCGACCGCCAATGCCGAACTGGCCTCGATTGCCATCAAGCCGGTCAAGACGCGTTATGCCCAGCAGGTGCGCAACAATCTGATCTTCGGCTTCGGGCGCGGCGCCGGCGAGCCGGCCTCACCGCTCTATTCGCTCGATCTCAGCGTGACCGAAGCCGTTGAATCCTCGGCCCTCGTGCAAATCCAGACCGATGAAGACGAGCCGACCGCAGGTTCAGTGACGTTGACCGCCAGCTATACGCTGACCGATGCGAAAACCGGCGCCGTCGTCACGGTCGGCAAGCGCGCGATCAGCTCGTCCTTCGACAGGCCGCGGCAGGAATTTGCCTCGTATCGGGCGCAGATCGATGCCGAGAACCGCGCAGCGCGCGAACTGGCCGAGGCCCTGCAGCTGTCCATCGCCCAGGATCTGGTCAGGCACGGCAAGACGGCTGGCTAGAGCGACCTTTCTTCTCTAGTAGGACCCCATCTCGATCCTTGGTGCTCGGCCCGCTTTGCGCTGGCCGAGATTTTTCCTTTTGGCCCTGTGCAAGTCGATGAACGGATGATCGTGGGATGACGATCAACGCCTCGATCCGGCTCGTCCGCCATCGCTGCGAAAGGCAGATTTCGTTCGCTCCAACGTGCTGACGGGAAGCAACTGTTAACCACTCGCTCCCTATTGCTCAGCAGACGTTTCAGAGTGAGTCTTGAGAATGGAATCCAAGCGTTTTCCTCGGGTCAATTCATTGAAGCCAGCTTCGCCCGATGACCCCGATGGAAAGCGTTATGACGGCACTGGCGGCAAGGCGGATGGCCAGCGGGCCGGCGTAGCCAAGGCCACCAATTCGCCACCACCCGTCGATCTCGGCGGTAATGAAAGCCCGGCCTGGCAAGACTATTTCTTCCTGGCGCCCAATGTGCGGTTCACGCGCACGCCAGATTACGAAGCCAGCACGCATCATCCTCGGCGCGACCAGATTGCGGTCGGGGAAAATGAGCCGCCGGCGCCACAAACGATCGCAAAATCCGCAGTGGCGTCGCACGCGGCCTCGCCAGCGCCGGCGAGCAGCCGGAATCCTGCTTTGGATGCTGCCCGACCCGGCAACAGAGCCCCGAACCATGAAAGGCAGCCTGCGGTGCCACCCGGTCCAGCCGGGAATACCGGTGAAAAGGCGCGGCCGCCGGCGGGTCCGACGACAGCTGTGACGGCACGTGCATCGGTAGAGACCGTCCAGGCAATGGCGGCGCCGGTCAAGGCACCCGGCCCCGAAACCGTGCGCTGGCCCTATCTGTCGGACCACGTCTTTTTCGAAGTCATGGCGCCCTACATGATCGAAGCTCCGTCACCGGCGCGGCGCGCGGTTCCGATTGCCCGTGCAGCCGCGCCTGTTGTCGCCCAGCGGCACGACGTCAGCGCCGCGCCCACGGCCGATCCCACCGCGTTGTTCCGTGTCATCGAGTGCCGTCCGGGCTTGCAAGCTTCGCCCGCCCAGCCGGATGTCCGTCCGGCCAATTCGAACGAGGCCGCGGTGGTTCAGTCGGCGGCGAGCAGCGCGCGGCAGCGAACTCGCGCGGCGGCCGAAACGCCTGCGGTTGCAAGCAACGCCGTTCCGACACCGATCGCGCAAGGCGTGGAAGAGACCATGCAGACTCCGGCAATACGCGCATCTTCGCCGTTGCCCAAGGTCGGCAAGATCGTGCCGGCCACGACTGGCGAGGCGTATGAACTTCCCTCGGAAGAGCTGCTGCAGCAGCCGCCGGAAGGACAAGGCTTCTATATGTCGCAGGAGCGGCTTGAACAGAATGCCGATCTTCTGGAAAGCGTGCTCGAGGATTTCGGCGTACGCGGTGAGATCATCCATGTTCGCCCCGGCCCGGTCGTCACCCTTTATGAGTTCGAGCCGGCGCCGGGTGTCAAATCGTCACGCGTCATCGGCCTCGCCGACGATATCGCCCGCTCCATGTCGGCGGTTTCAGCGCGCGTCGCCGTCGTGCCCGGCCGCAATGTCATCGGCATCGAGCTTCCCAACGAAACACGCGAAACCGTCTACTTCCGCGAGCTGATCGAATCGCAGGGTTTCCGCAACACCAGCTGCAAGCTGGCGCTTTGCCTCGGCAAGACGATCGGCGGCGAACCGGTCATCGCCGAACTGGCTAAGATGCCGCATCTGCTCGTCGCCGGCACCACCGGCTCCGGCAAGTCGGTTGCCATCAACACGATGATCCTGTCGCTGCTCTACCGGCTGAAGCCGGAAGAATGCCGGTTGATCATGGTCGATCCCAAGATGCTCGAACTTTCCGTCTATGACGGCATCCCGCATCTTCTGACCCCCGTCGTCACGGATCCCAAGAAGGCCGTCACCGCGCTCAAATGGGCGGTGCGCGAGATGGAGGACCGTTACCGCAAGATGGCGCGCCTCGGTGTGCGCAACATCGATGGCTACAATGAGCGCGCCGCCGCCGCCCGCGACAAGGGCGAGACGGTCGTCATGACGGTGCAGGCCGGCTTCGAAAAAGGCACCGGCGAGCCGCTGTTCGAGCAGCAGGAAATCGACCTGGCGCCGATGCCCTACATCGTCGTCATCGTCGACGAGATGGCCGACCTGATGATGGTCGCCGGCAAGGAGATCGAAGGCGCCATCCAGCGCCTGGCGCAGATGGCTCGCGCCGCCGGCATCCATCTCATCATGGCAACGCAACGCCCCTCCGTCGATGTCATCACCGGCACGATCAAGGCCAACTTCCCGACCCGGATTTCCTTCCAGGTGACATCCAAGATCGACAGCCGCACCATCCTGGGCGAGCAGGGCGCCGAGCAGCTGCTCGGCCAGGGTGACATGCTGCATATGATGGGTGGCGGGCGCATTTCGCGCGTGCATGGCCCCTTCGTCTCCGATGCGGAGGTCGAGCATGTCGTGGCGCATTTGAAGGCGCAGGGCCGCCCGGAATATCTGGAGACCGTGACTGCCGACGAGGATGAGGAAGAGGTCGACGATGATCAGGGCGCGGTCTTCGACAAGGGATCGGTGGCCGCCGAAGACAATGATTCCACCTATGACGAGGCGGTCAAGGTGGTGGTTCGCGACAAGAAGTGCTCGACGTCCTACATCCAGCGCCGCCTCGGCATCGGCTACAACCGAGCGGCTTCCCTGGTGGAACGCATGGAGAAGGAAGGTCTGGTCGGCGCGCCCAACCATGTCGGCAAGCGCGAGATCATCATGGGCCGGCGCCCGCAGGCAGCCCTGCCTGACGATGACGGCGCGGAATGACGGGCAGGCTCTCGGTCATCCCAGGTGCATAAAAAAAAGGCCGGTTGCCCGGCCTTTTTCGTTTGAAGCCGTGCGACCTCAGCCGATCTTCTGGCCGGTCTTTGCCCAATCGGCGGCGAACTGGTCCAGACCCTTGTCGGTCAGCGGGTGCTTGACCAGCGCCTTCAGCGTCGCCGGCGGAGCGGTCACGACGTCGGCGCCGATGAGAGCCGCCTGCTTGACATGGTTCACCGTGCGCACCGAAGCGACGAGGATCTCGGTCTGGTAATCGTAATTGTCGTAGATCTGCCGGATCTCCTGGATCAGCTCCATGCCGTCCGAACCGGTGTCGTCGACGCGGCCAACGAAGGGCGAGATGAACGAGGCGCCGGCCTTGGCGGCGAGCAGCGCCTGGTTGGCCGAGAAGCACAGCGTGACGTTGACCATGCGGTTCATCTGGGTGCGGATCGTCTTGCAGGCCCTCAGGCCGTCCAGCGTCAGCGGCACCTTGATGCAGACATTGGGCGCGATCTTTGCCAGCACCTCGGCCTCCACCATCATGTCCTTGTACTCGCACGCCACGACTTCGGCCGAGACCGGACCTTCGACGATATCGCAGATCTGCTTGGTGACTTCGGCGATCTTGCCGCCGGATTTCAGGATCAGCGATGGATTGGTGGTGACGCCGTCAAGCAGCCCCAGATCGTGGAGCTCGCGGATGTCCTTGATATCGGCGGTGTCGACAAAAAATTTCATGACGGGTCTCCTGACGATTTCGTCGTGCTTGGGGAAGGCACGTTCAGCGTTGCTCTTTGATCTAGACCAAAGTCGGGGCAAGGTCACGCCTCATGATCGAAGATTCGCCCTTTGTCGCGGCCGCACCGGTGCTGGTGCCGATGCCGGCCGAACGCCCCTACACATACGCCGTGCCTCCCGGCATGCGCGTGGTGCCGGGGTCGATCGTGCGCGTGCCGCTTGGGCCGCGCCAGGTCGCCGGCATCGTCTGGGATGGCGCGGTCGAGAACATCGACTCCAAAAAGCTGCGCCCGATCGAACAGGTCTTCGACTGCCCGCCGATAGACCGGGCCATGCGCCGTTTCGTCGACTGGGTGGCGCAATACACGCTTTCGGCGCCGGGTATGGTGGCGCGCATGCTGCTTCGCGCACCTGAAGCCTTCGATCCCGAACCCTGGATCGAGGGGCTACAACGCACGCTTATCGTTCCCGACCGGATGACGGATGCGCGGGCGCGCGTGCTGGAGACAGCCGAGGGCGGACTTGCCTGGACGAGATCCGGCTTGGCGCACGCCGCCGGCGTGTCGTCGACGGTCATCGAAGGGCTCAGGGCGCAAGGCGTGTTCGAGACGGTGATGATCCCGCCGCGTCCGGTGGTGGCCGCGCCCGACCCGAGCTATGCCGTACCCGAATTGATGCCGGACCAGAGCGACGCCGCATTGATGCTGCGCGCCAATGTCGCGGCCGGCGTGTTCAATGTTGCATTGCTCGACGGGGTCACCGGGTCCGGCAAGACGGAAGTCTATTTCGAGGCGGTGGCGGCGGCACTCGATCAGGGCAAGCAGGTGTTGATCCTTTTGCCGGAAATCGCGCTGACCCACGCTTTCCTCGAGCGTTTCCAGCAGCGCTTCGGCGCCAAGCCCGGCGAATGGCATTCCGACCTGCCGCCCCGGATGCGTGAAAAAGTCTGGCGGCAAGTGGCGGAGGGTACCGTACGTGTTGTCGCCGGCGCGCGCTCGGCGCTGTTCCTGCCGTTCAAGGAACTCGGCCTGATCGTCGTCGACGAGGAGCACGACCCCGCTTACAAGCAGGAAGACCGCGTCTTCTACAATGCGCGCGACATGGCAGTGGTGCGCGGCCATATCGGAGGCTTCCCGGTCGTGCTGGCCTCGGCGACGCCATCAGTCGAGAGCCGGGTCAATGCGAGCCAGGGCAAATACAACAGAGCCGTTCTCTCTGCCCGTTTCGCTGAAGCCGCGCTGCCACAGTTGAGGTCGATCGACATGCGGCGCGCGCCGCCGGCGCGTGGCGGCTTCCTGTCGCCGGTGCTGCTCGACCATATGCGGATGACGCTGGAGCGGAAGGAACAGTCGCTGCTGTTCCTCAACCGGCGCGGCTATGCGCCGCTGACGCTGTGCCGGGTTTGCGGCCATCGCTTCGGCTGTCCGGTCTGCTCGGCCTGGCTGGTCGAGCATCGCTTTCGCGGCCAATTGGTCTGCCACCATTGCGGGCATAATGAGCGCCGCCCCGAAGCATGCCCTGAATGCGGCACGCTCGATCATCTGGTCGCGTGTGGCCCGGGCGTCGAGCGCATCGCCGAGGAGGTCGTCACGCATTTTCCCGATGCGCGCACCATCGTCTTGTCATCTGATCTGATGGGCGGCGTGCGGCGGCTGCGGCTGGAACTGGAGGCGATCGCCGATGGCGAGGCCGACATTGTCATCGGTACGCAGCTGGTCGCCAAGGGTCACAACTTCCCCAACATGACCCTGGTCGGTGTCGTCGATGCCGATCTTGGTCTCGCCAATGGCGATCCACGCGCCGCCGAGCGCACCTTCCAGCTGCTCAGCCAGGTGACCGGCCGCGCTGGCCGCACCGGAAAGAAAAGCCTTGGCTTGCTGCAGACCTTCCAGCCCGACCATCCGGTGATGCGGGCGATCGTCTCCGGCGATGCCGAGGCTTTTTACGAGCGCGAGATCGCCGAGCGTGAACGGGCGGCCTTGCCGCCCTTCGGTCGGCTGGCCGGCGTTATTGTCAGCGCGGTGACGCGCGCGGAAGCGGAAGGCCATGCGCGCGGCCTGCGCCGCGCCGCGCCCGAGGCCACCGATTTGTTCGTGCTGGGGCCGGCGGAAGCGCCGCTGTCCCTGCTCGGCGGCCGTCATCGCTTCAGGCTACTGATCCAGGGCGAACGGCGCGCCGACATGCAAGGATTTATCAGGGCCATGCTGGCCAACGGGCCGAAACCGCGCGGTTCGGTCCGGGTGCAGGTCGATATCGATCCACAGAGCTTTTTGTAGTTCGCGCTTTTGGCGATACGGTGCAGGCCAGCGAGAAATGGAATTCGCATGAAAACCCTTGGCCTTCTGGGCGGCATGAGTTGGGAATCGACGGCAATCTATTATCGCTTGCTCAACGAGATCGTGCGCGAGCGGTTGGGCGGCCTGCACTCGGCAAAACTGCTGCTGTGGTCATTCGACTTTGCCGAGATCGCCGAGCGGCAGCATCATGGCGACTGGGATGGTGCCGGCGCGCTTCTGGTCGAGGCCGCGCGCAAGCTGGAGGCGGGTGGTGCGGAGGGGCTGCTTTTGTGCACCAACACGATGCACAAGCTGGCCGACCAGGTGCAGACGTCCGTCTCCATCCCGCTGATCCACATCGCCGACGCCACCGCGGCTGCGGTCAAGCGTGCCGGCATGCAGCGCCCGGCACTGCTGGCGACGCGGTTCACCATGGAGCAGGATTTCTACAAGGGCCGGCTCGCCGAGGAATACGGCCTGTCACCCGTGGTGCCCGATGCTGCTGGTCGCGATATGGTGCATCGCGTCATCTATGACGAGCTCTGCCAGGGCATCGTTACTGACGCTTCGAAGGCTGCCTACATCGCCGAAGCTGAGCGCCTGCGCCGCGAAGAGGCCGCCGACAGCATCATCATGGGTTGCACTGAAATCACCATGCTGATCGGCCAGCGCGATTTCGACATCCCAGTGTTTGACACGACACGCATCCATGCCGAAGCAGCGGTCGAATTCGCGCTCGGTTGATGCGCTGATCCTAAAGTGCCTGATGCCATCTGGCGCGGCGTCTTTCCTCCGCTAGAATGCCCGGAATTCAAAAAAGGCATTTCGAGGGGACAAGATGGATTTTGCGCTTCCATGGCCGACGAGCCAGGGCGAATGGCTGGCATGGTCGAGCGCGGTGGCCACCGTGCTGCTCGGGCTTCTGTTTTTCCTGGCGCCGGGCCTTGCCTTCCGCATCCTGCGCCTGCAGGCCAGACCGGATAAGGCGGCGGCAATTGCCGAGGGGCGCGGCCGGATGTCGGGCTTCTATCTCGGTGTCGGCCTGTGCTGCATCCTGCTCGCGCAGCCGCTGGTTTACATGGCGCTCGGCTTCTCCTGGCTGTTCACCGCCTTCGGCCGGCTGCTGTCGATGATGTCGGATGGCGCCAACACACCTTTCAATTGGGTTTCCATTGTGGTGGAATTGGCTTTGGCGGCGTTGCCGCTCGCCTTTGCCTTCGGCTTTGTGCCTTGAATCCTTAGCTATTCCGGGGCGCAAGGCAGGCGACTTTCGCCGGATGCGACAATAGTGCCTGAAAACCATGCGGAACGACGCATTGCGGTCTTAAAATGCCTGTGCTAGACGGCAATCGACTTTCGGCCGGGGATAGCGGAAGCCGCGCCTCCGTGCTTGGAAAAATGCAGTAAGGTCAAAGATTTAGCCAGAGTTTTTGCTCGCGCCAACAATCTGCGGCCTGTCAGACAAGAGAAAAGACGGTCCGTGGCCCAATCGTCATCGCCAATCTCAGGTGTCGCAGAACGCTATGCTGGTTCGCTGTTCGAACTGGCATTGCAGGCAAATTCGGTCGCCAAGGTCGAGGCCGACCTTACCAGTTTCGAGACGATGCTGGCCGGCAGCGCTGACCTGACCCGACTGATCAACAGCCCGGTGTTCTCCAGCGAGGACCAGGCCAAGGCCATCGCTGCGATCGCCGACAAAGCGGGGATCACCGGCCTCGCCGGTAATTTCCTGCGTGTCGTTGCCCAGAACCGGCGGTTGTTTGCAGTTCCCGGCATGATCAAGGCGTTCCGCCAGATCGCGGCCGAAGCCCGGGGCGAGACCGCTGCCGAGGTGACGTCGGCCCACGAGCTGACCGCCGCCCAGCAGACCGAACTCAAGGCGGCGCTGAAAAGCGTTGCCGGCAAGGACGTGGCCATCTCCGTCACCGTCGATCCGTCGCTGCTCGGCGGACTGGTGGTCAAGATGGGCTCGCGCCAGATCGATACGTCGCTCAAAACCAAACTCAATTCGCTCAAGCTTGCACTGAAAGAGGTCGGCTGATGGACATCCGCGCCGCGGAAATTTCCGCAATTCTGAAAGACCAGATCAAGAATTTCGGCAAGGAGGCCGAGGTCTCCGAAGTCGGACAGGTGCTGTCCGTCGGTGACGGTATCGCCCGCGTCTACGGCCTCGACAATGTCCAGGCCGGCGAAATGGTCGAATTCCCCGGCGGTATCCGCGGCATGGCACTCAACCTCGAAGCTGACAATGTTGGCGTCGTCATCTTCGGCGCCGACCGTGACATCAAGGAAGGCGACATCGTCAAGCGGACCGGCGCTATCGTCGACGTTCCGGTCGGTCCGGGCCTGCTCGGCCGCGTCGTCGACGCGCTCGGCAATCCGATCGACGGCAAGGGTCCGATCAAGGCAGTCGAGCGCAAGCGCGTCGACGTCAAGGCGCCCGGCATCATCCCGCGCAAATCGGTGAACGAGCCGATGTCGACCGGCCTCAAGGCCATCGATGCGCTGATCCCGGTCGGCCGCGGCCAGCGCGAGCTGGTCATCGGCGATCGTCAGACCGGCAAGACCGCCATCATCCTCGACACGATGCTCAACCAGAAGTCGGTGCACGACAACGGCCCCGAAAAGGAAAAGCTCTACTGCGTCTACGTCGCCGTCGGCCAGAAGCGCTCGACCGTCGCGCAGTTCGTCAAGGTCCTGGAAGAGCGCGGCGCGCTCGAATACTCGATCATCGTCGCCGCCACCGCTTCCGATCCTGCGCCGATGCAGTTCCTGGCGCCGTTCGCCGGCGCCACAATGGGCGAATATTTCCGTGACAACGGCATGCACGCGCTGATCAGCTACGACGATCTGTCGAAGCAGGCCGTCGCCTACCGCCAGATGTCGCTGCTGCTGCGCCGCCCGCCGGGCCGTGAAGCCTATCCGGGCGACGTTTTCTACCTGCACTCGCGCCTGCTCGAGCGCGCCGCCAAGCTTAACGACGAACTGGGCGGCGGATCGCTGACCGCTCTGCCGATCATCGAAACGCAGGCCAACGACGTGTCGGCCTATATCCCGACCAACGTGATCTCGATCACCGACGGCCAGATCTTCCTCGAGACCAATTTGTTCTTCCAGGGCATTCGTCCCGCGGTGAACGTCGGCCTCTCGGTCAGCCGCGTCGGCTCGGCCGCGCAGATCAAGGCGATGAAGCAGGTTGCCGGCTCGATCAAGGGTGAGCTCGCGCAGTACCGCGAAATGGCGGCCTTCGCGCAGTTCGGCTCCGATCTCGACGCCGCCACGCAGCGCCTGCTCAACCGCGGATCGCGCCTGACCGAACTCCTGAAGCAGCCGCAGTTCTCGCCGCTGAAGACGGAAGAGCAGGTCGCGGTGATCTTCGCCGGCGTCAATGGCTATCTCGACAAGCTGCCGGTCAACCAGGTCGGCAAGTTCGAGCAGGGCCTGCTCAGCCACATGCGTGCGGCGGGCAAGGACGTTCTCGATGCCATCCGCAAGGAAAAGGCGCTGTCGGACGATCTGCGTGCCAAGCTGAAGGCCGAGATCGACGCTTTCGCCAAGACCTTCGCCTGAGCGAAGCGACAAGACGGGATCAGGTTTGAAGCATGCCTTCATTAAAAGACCTTCGTAACCGTATCGCCTCGGTCAAGGCGACGCAGAAGATCACCAAGGCGATGCAGATGGTCGCCGCGGCGAAGCTGCGCCGTGCGCAAGAGGCAGCGGAAGCGGCGCGCCCCTATTCGGAGCGTATGGGTTCCGTGCTGGCCAACATCACCCAGGCGATCGGTGGCGGCGGCGATGCCCCGGCGCTGATGACCGGCACCGGCAAAGACAACGTGCATCTGCTCGTCGTCTGCACCGCCGAGCGCGGCCTGTGCGGCGGCTTCAATTCGCAGATCGCCCGTCACGCCCGCGACCATATCCGTCGGCTTCTGGCCGACGGCAAGCAGGTGAAGATCATCTGCGTCGGCAAGAAGGGTTTTGATATCCTGCGCCGCGACTATGCCTCGATGATCATCGATCGTATCGACCTGCGCGAGGTCAAGACGCTCGGCTTCGTCAATGCCGACGCGATCGCCAAGAAGGTCATCCATCTCTTCAACGAGGGTGCCTTCGACGTCTGCACCCTGTTTTATTCGCAGTTCAAGTCGGTGATCAGCCAGATCCCAACCGCGCAGCAGATCATTCCGGCCGGTGTGGCTTCGGCTCCCGCAGCAGTGGTGGATGGCGGCAACGCCGTCTATGAATACGAACCGGAGCCGGGCGAAATCCTCTCCGACCTCATCCCGCGCAACATCTCCGTGCAGGTTTTCCGGGCGCTGCTCGAAAACGCCGCCGGCGAAATGGGCGCCAAGATGAGCGCCATGGACAATGCGACGCGCAACGCCGGCGAGATGATCAACAAGCTGTCGATCACCTACAACCGTCAGCGGCAGGCGCAGATCACCAAGGAACTGATCGAAATCATTTCGGGCGCCGAGGCGCTCTAGGCGTGGTCCGCGGGTCAATCTGCCCGCGACCGGACCGCGTGAGAAACAAAGGACGAAAAGGGTAAAGACGATGGCGAAAGCAGCGACCCCCCAGAAGGCGGCCCCCAAGGCGGCAGCGCCCGCGAAGGCGGCAAAGGCACCGGCAGCAGCAGCCAAGGCGGCTCCGGCCAAAGCGGCACCAGCCCCAGCAAAGGCAGCAGCGGCCAAGACATCGGCAGTGGCCACCAAGGCAACCGGCGTCGTCGGCAAGGTCCGCCAGGTCATTGGCGCCGTCGTCGACGTGCAGTTCGGCGATCACCTGCCGGCGATCCTGAACGCGATCGAGACCACCAATGTCGGCAACCGCCTGGTGCTCGAAGTTGCCCAGCATCTCGGTGAAAACACCGTGCGCTGCATCGCCATGGACTCCACCGAAGGTCTGGTGCGTGGCCAGGAAGTGCGCGACACCGGCGCGCCGATCACCGTGCCGGTCGGCCCGGGCATGCTTGGCCGCATCATCAATGTCATCGGCGAGCCGGTCGACGAAGAAGGCCCGGTCGATGCAACCGAAATGCGCTCCATCCACCAGCCGGCTCCGACCTATGTCGAGCAGTCGACGGAAGCGCAGATCCTGATCACCGGCATCAAGGTGCTCGACCTGCTGGCACCTTACGCCAAGGGCGGCAAGATCGGCCTGTTCGGTGGCGCCGGCGTCGGCAAGACCGTGCTGATCCAGGAACTGATCAACAACATCGCCAAGGCGCATGGTGGCTATTCGGTGTTCGCCGGCGTCGGCGAGCGCACCCGCGAGGGCAACGATCTCTATCACGAGTTCATCGAATCCGGCGTCAACAAGAAGGGCGGCGGTGAAGGCTCCAAGGCGGCACTCGTGTATGGCCAGATGAACGAGCCGCCGGGCGCGCGTGCCCGCGTCGGCCTGACCGGCCTGACGGTTGCCGAATATTTCCGTGACCAGGGCCAGGACGTGCTGTTCTTCGTCGACAACATCTTCCGCTTCACGCAGGCGGGTTCGGAAGTGTCGGCTCTGCTTGGCCGTATCCCGTCGGCCGTCGGCTATCAGCCGACGCTCGCCACCGACATGGGCGCGCTGCAGGAACGCATCACCACCACCACCAAGGGTTCGATCACGTCCGTGCAGGCGATCTACGTGCCGGCCGACGATTTGACCGATCCGGCACCGGCGACCTCGTTCGCCCACCTTGACGCGACGACGACGCTGAACCGCGCCATCGCCGAAAAGGGCATCTACCCGGCCGTCGACCCGCTGGATTCGACCTCGCGCATGCTCGACCCGCTGGTCGTCGGCGACGAGCACTATGCGGTCGCCCGCCAGGTGCAGTCGATCCTCCAGCGCTACAAGTCGCTGCAGGACATCATCGCCATCCTGGGCATGGACGAGCTGTCGGAAGAGGACAAGCAGACGGTGGCTCGCGCCCGCAAGATCGAGCGCTTCCTGTCGCAGCCCTTCTTCGTCGCCGAAGTGTTCACCGGCGCGCCGGGCAAGCTGGTCGACCTCGCCGACACCATCAAGGGCTTCAAGGGCCTCTGCAATGGCGACTATGATCACCTGCCGGAAGCTGCCTTCTACATGGTCGGCGGTATCGAGGAAGCGGTCGAAAAGGCACAGCGCCTGGCGGCTGAAGCTGCTTAATTTCCTTATCAGCAGCGCGGTACCGCCGCGCTGCTTTCGATCCAAGTTTGTGAGACACCATGGCTGAAGCTTTCAAGTTCGAACTGGTCTCGCCGGAGCGCCTGCTGGTTTCGGCCGAGGTCGAATCCGTCGTCATTCCGGGCGCCGAGGGCGAGATGACCGTGATGGCGCATCATGCGCCGGTCATGACCACCATCAAGCCGGGCGTCGTCACGGTGAAGAATGCCTCCGGCGGCGAGGATCGCTATGTCGTGTTCGGCGGCTTCGCAGACATCGTTCCGGCCGGTTGCACGCTGCTGGCGGAATCGGCTGTGGCGGTCAAGGATGTCGACCGCGCCGATCTCGCGCGCCGCATCCAGGAAGCTAGGGAAGATGCGGCCGATGCCAAGGACGATCAGTCCCGCAGCAAGGCAGAGCAGTTCCTTAGCCAGCTCACCACGCTGGAAGGCGCGCTTGTCGCGGCCTGAAATTAGATTTGAATGACTTGATGAAAAGCGAGGCCTTGCCTCGCTTTTTGTTTAGATGCCGAGCGCGGCGAAAGCCAGTGTCGGACCATCGCGCCGCAGGTGCACCAGATGCACGGCCACCAGTTCAATCAGCGTCTGGCGCTCGGCATGATCCCTGGCGAAGCCGGCCAGGTCGAAGACTGCCGTCACGGTTTCGTTGGCCGGCAACTCCTGGCTCAAAAGCGCCGTCAGCGGCACGTCGAGCGGATCGGTGAAATGATTTTCGGGCAAAGTTTTTCCGCGCGCGGCGCAAGCGGCGATCCAGGCCGCCACCACCAATGTGAGATGCACGAACTCGGTGCCCGCTTCGAGGCATTCGAGGGCGGACGCGATGATGCGCTGCGGCAGTTTCTGGCTGCCATCATTGGCGATCTGCGCCGTGCGATGGGCGAGCGCGGTGTTTGAAAAGCGCTCCGCGAGTTCCTCAGTATAGGTCTTGGTGTCGAGCCCGGCATCCTCGGGCAGGGTCGGGATGGCTTCGGCCCATAACGCATCGACGAACTGCCGGATTGCGGGATGGGCGAAGGCGCGATCGACCGTGGCGTGGCCGCTGAGCAGGCCGAGATAGGCGATGCCCGAATGCGCGCCATTGAGGAGCCTGAGCTTCATGTCCTCGAACGGGGCGACATCCCCGACCATGGTGACGCCGAATTTTTCCCAGGCCGGCCGGCCCGCCGGGAAATTGTCTTCGATCACCCATTGGCGGAAGGGCTCGGTCATGACAGGCCAGGCATCCGCGATGCCAAGTTCGTCGGCGATCCGTGCCCGGTCGGTATCCGTGGTTGCCGGCACGATGCGGTCGACCATGCTCGACGGAAAAGCGACTTCATTGGCGATGTGGCCGGCGATGCCAGTATCGCCCCTCAGGCCAAGTGCGGCATCCCGCAACGCGGCGAATTCGGTCAGCAGCCGATGCAAGGTGGCGCCGTTGGCCGGCAGGTTGTCGCAGCAAAGCACGGTAAAGGGCGAGGTACCGGCGGCGCGCCGCCGGGCAAGCGCCTCGGTGAGAAAACCATGCGCCGTCTTCGGCAAATGTGGGTTCGCCAGGTCATGGGCAATGTCCGCGTGGGCAGCGTCCAGGCCGCCGCCGGCTGCCCTGAGATAGGCCTTTTCGGTGATGGTCAGCGTGACGATCCGGGTGCGCGGATCGGTCAGCGCGGCCAGCACCGCGCTGGGGTCTTCCGGCGCCACCAGCATCGAGCCGATCGAGCCGATGACGCGCAGCTCCTCCTTGCCGCTGCTGCGGATCGCCAGCGTGTAGAGCCCGTCCTGCGGCGCCAGCGCATCGCGCGTGTCCGCGCTGCGCAAGGAGACGCCGACGATGCCCCAGTCCGTCTCGCCCGCCGCCAGGCAGTCGTCGACATAGGCGGCCTGATGGGCGCGATGGAAGGCGCCGACGCCCAGATGCACAATGCCCGGGGTGATCTTGCGCCGATCATAGCCTGGGATCGAGACCTTCTCAGCTAGCGACCGTAGCGTGGTGTCGGACAAATGGCTGCTTGTCATCATATCACACGGGCTGAGGGCTTCGGATGGTGCGTCATGGAGATATCCCTGCGCAGCGGATGACAGGCGGCGTAACATCTGTTTGTGCCTGCCGCAAGGATGCCCGTTTCCGACAGTAAGTTGACTTCGATTCCGCTCGAACGTACCGGTATCAAACTTGGAAGGAGACGCTTTCCCATGGTCGCACTGAACGATCCGGACCTGCTGTTTCCCCCAGAAGCGCATTCTCGCTCGCTTGCCCGCGACCTCTATGCCGGCGTCAAGGATCTGCCGATCGTCAGCCCGCATGGCCATACCGATCCGCGCTGGTATGCGCTGAACGAGCCGTTCCCGGATCCGGCGCAACTGCTCATCGTGCCCGACCACTACATCTTCCGCATGCTGTTCAGCCAGGGCGTGCGGCTGGAAGATCTCGGCCTGGCGACCCTCGATGGCGCGCCGGTCGAGACCGACGGCAGGACAATCTGGCGGCGCTTTGCCGAGCACTATTATCTGTTTCGCGGAACGCCGACCCGGCTCTGGTTCGATCATGTGCTGGCCGACCTGTTCGGTATCGAAGAGCCATTGAGTGCTGAGACAGCTGATCGCCACTACGACACGATCGCAACGCTGCTGCAGTGGGAGAATTTCCGGCCCCGCGCTCTGTTCGAACGTTTCAACATCGAGGTCATCGCGACGACCGAAGGCGCGCTCGACGATCTCAGATGGCACAAAATGATCCGCGACAGCGGTTGGGAAGGGCGCGTCATCACCGCCTATCGGCCGGACGCGGTTGTCGATCCTGATTTCGAAGGGTTTTCGGCCAATCTCGACCAGCTCGGCGAAATCACCGGCTGCGACACAGGCAGCTGGGCCGGCTATCTCGACGCGCATCGCCAACGGCGTGCCTTTTTCAAGAGCTTTGGCGCGACCTCGTCGGATCATGGCCATCCGACGGCCGAGACCGCCAATCTCTCCGATGCGGCGGCGCAGGAGCTGTTCAACCGCATCCGACGCGGCTCCGATGATGAGCGCGAGCGCAAACTGTTCCGCGCCCAGATGCTGACCGAGATGGCCAAGATGAGCCGGGACGACGGGCTGGTAATGCAGATCCATCCCGGCTCCTGGCGCAACCATTCGACGGACATTTTCAAGAAGTTCGGCCGCGACAAGGGTTTCGATATTCCGACGCGGACCGACTATGTGACGGCGCTGAAGCCGCTGCTCGACTGCGTCGGGCTGGAGCGTGACCTGACCATTGTGCTCTTCACGCTCGACGAAACCAGCTATGCGCGCGAACTGGCACCGCTGGCCGGCGTCTATCCGGCGCTGAAGCTCGGCCCCGCCTGGTGGTTCCATGACAGTCCGGAAGGCATGCGCCGCTTCCGCGAGATGACCACCGAGACGGCGGGCTTCTACAACACCGTCGGTTTCAATGACGACACCCGCGCTTTTCCCTCTATCCCGGCCCGCCACGACGTGGCGCGCCGGGTCGACTGCGCGTTCCTGGCGCGGCTCGTCGCCGAGCACCGGCTGCGCGAAAGCGAGGCACATGAGTTGGCAGGGGAATTGGCCTATACGCTTGCCAAGAAAGCCTATCGGCTCTGATGCATGCCGATGCGATTGCCGTTGGCCAGCCGTCGACGATGAGGAGATGACGATGACAAAGATCTTCGCCCATGCCGGCGAGAGCGACTGGACGCCGACGCCTGACGGCAATAGGCGGCGGGTTCTGCTCTCTACCGATGAGCTGATGCTGGTCGAGTTCGGCTTCGATAAGGGCGGTGTCGGCGCCCTGCATTCGCATCCGCATGTCCAGTCAAGCTATGTCGCCGAAGGCCGTTTCGAGGTGACGATAAATGGCCAAACCGAAATCCTCGGGACCGGCGGCAGCTTCATCGTGCCGACCGGCCTGGTGCACGGCGTCAAGGCGCTGGAAGCGGGGCGTCTGGTCGACAGTTTCACGCCGCACCGGGCTGATTTTCTCGCCTAAGAGTTGCGCAAGATAACCTAGTCGCACGTCCCGGAGAGCTGCGGGCGACCTTGATCAGGTGATGTGCCTGAGCAGGGCGAAAAGCCGCTCGAACGTCTTGCCGTAAGGTGGGCGCAGCATGGCTCCCGCGCTCAGGCGCGATTGCAGGAAAACCGGCTTCTCCTTGCTGAAGGTGCGGAACCCCCATTCGCCGTGATAGGCGCCCATGCCGCTGGCGCCGACACCGCCGAAGGGCTGGTTCTCCTGCACCAGATGCAGCATGCAGTCGTTGATGGTGACGCCGCCGGCGACGGTTTCGCGCAGGATACGCTGGCGATTGCCGCTGTCATTGCCGAACCAGTAGAGCGCCAGCGGCCGGTCGGCCTGGTTCACATGGTCGATGGCGTCGTCGACGGTGGCATATTCGACGATCGGCAGCACCGGTCCGAAAATCTCCTCGCGCATCAGTCGCAGGTCCGGGCCTGCATTGCTGACCAGGGTCGGCACAAGCTTCCGGCTCGTGGCACCGAATTCTTCGCCGGCCGGATTGATTTCGGTGACTTCGGCACCGGCGTCGCGGGCTTCCGCGATCAAGGCGCGCAGGCGCTGAAGGTGCCGGTCGCTGATGATGGCGGTATAGTCGGGATTGTCGCGTAGCGTGGGATAGAGCCGCGCCACCGCGGTGGCGAGCCTGGCGGCGACGGTACCGGCCTGTCCCTTCGGCACCAGCAGATAATCCGGCGCGATGCAGGTCTGCCCGGCATTGAGCAGCTTGCCATAGGCGATGCTGGCTGCGGCCGCGTCGAGATCACACGAGGGATCGAAGATCGCCGGCGACTTGCCACCCAGCTCGAGCGTAACCGGGGTCAGGTTGGCGGCGGCGGCGATCGCGACCTGGCGGCCGACCGCGGTCGAGCCGGTGAACAGCAGATGATCGAACGGCATCGACACGAAGGCTTTGCCCATTTCGGCATCGCCGGTGATGACGCTCAACTCGTCCGGCGCAAAATGCTCGCCGGCGAGTTTTGCCAGCAGCTCCGAGAAAGCCGGGGTCAGTTCGGATGGCTTGACCAGCACACGGTTGCCGGCTGCAAGCGCTGCCGTGACAGGCGCGACGGCGAGCTGAAAGGGGTAATTCCAGGGCGAGACGATGCCGACCACACCGAGCGGCTGCGGCACCAGGCGATTGCGGCCCGGCAGGAACGGCAAGGTTGTGGCGACGCGACGCTCCCGCATCCAGCCTTTCAGGTGGGACAGCGTGTGGCGGATGCCGGCGCGCACGACAAACAGCTCGGCAAGGCGCGTCTCGTGTGTCGAGCGGCTGCCAAAGTCGGCATTGATCGCGGCGCAGATCTCAGCCTCATGCCGCTCAGTCAGCGCCAGCAGGCGCTTCAGCCGGTCTTTCCGAACGCTGAGGTCCGGAAAGGGCTGCTTCTCGAAGGCGGCGCGCTGCAGCTGGAACCGTTCGCCGAGGACGTCCTGTCTCACCTGCAGCATCGTGCGCTCTCCTTACCGCAGTCCAGCTTACATCAGAGCCGGCCCGAATCCAGCTAGGAGCAGTTGCCGCAAGGACAGGCGAGGCTCACATGGCTATCGTTTGACCTTCCGTTTGCATCCATGCCGTTGTACCGGATGCGATAAGCTGAAATCTCCGCCAAGGGCGCGTGCCGCATGATTCCGCAAATTCGTGTCACTGCCATGCGACACGGCCCCGTCATTGCCCCGGATATGCTGCCCGGCGATGACGGGGCCAACATCAACGGGCCGTCGCTGATCAACATACCTGACTGGGTGCCCGGTCGGCTTGGTGCCTACTATCTCTACTTCGCCCACCACATGGGGACCTATATCCGCCTCGCCTACTCCGATTCGCTGCACGGGCCTTGGCGCATCCACCCCGGCGGCGTGCTCTCGCTCGATCAATGCCCATTCATCGTTGAGCATATCGCCTCCCCGGATGTTCACTTCGACCCGAAGCTTCGCCACTTCGTGATGTATTTTCACGGCCCTGCAAAATCTGGTGAAGGCCAGACGACCTTCGCCGCGACATCCTTCGATGGGCTTCGTTTCACCCCGCTTTCCGAGCCGCTCGGGCCGTTCTACGCGCGCATCTTCCGTCATGATGGCTGGTGGTACGGTTTGCTTGGAACGGGAGCGATCACCGTCTACCGATCGAGAAACGGCATTTCGGATTTCCAACGCGGTCCGGTCGTGCTGCCCGCCATGCGGCCCGATCTCGCCCCACGGCATGTCGCGCTGCAGAAATCCGGCCGCTGGCTGCGGGTCTATTACACGCGTCGGGGCGACGCGCCGGAACGGGTCCTTTGCGGCACGATCGATCTTGCCGAGGATTGGCGGGACTGGACCGTGCGAGGCGACAGTGAAGTGCTGCGGCCGCTGATGGAGTTCGAAGGGGCCGGCTTACCGATCCGCCCCAGCCGAATCGGTCTGGCAAAGGGCAGGGAAAACGCGTTGCGCGACCCGGCCATTTTTGAGCAGGATGATCAGACCTGGCTGCTCTACGCGGTCGCCGGAGAAAGCGGAATTGCCCTGGCCGAGCTTGGCTTTTCCGATGTGAGGGCCAAGGCGGCCCGCAAGCCGATTGCGACGTTGCGCCGCCACGCGAGGCGGCTTTTCTGGCACCTTGGACGGAAGGCGCCAATGCTGCCTTCGGCAATGAGATCCCGAAATAGAATTTTCATCGCCGGCTGCGCGCGCAGCGGCACCACGCTCAGTCTCAATTTGATGGGCTGTTTTGAGGATATCTATGTCCACAACGCCGAAGCGCCGTACCAGACACTGATCGAACTGGATCGCTACCAAGCCAACCTGGTCGTAAAGCGCACTTTCGTGAGCTATAGGGATCTTGAGGACTTGCCGGCCTCGGTCGGCTTGATCTATTGCGTGAGGCATCCTTTCGATGTGCTGACCAGCTCTCATCCGGAGACCATCGCTCTGCGGCCTTTTCACGTGACCATGGAGCGCTGGGAGGCGGAGTATGACGGTTTGATGCGGTTGCGACAGGCCCAGCCGGAGAGGGTCATCTCCTATTTGCGCTATGAGGACGTGATCGCCGAACCGGACATCGTGCAGGCGAGGATTGCGCGATCCTTCGGCCTGACGCCGGCTACGCTCTTCAGCCGCGATGCAAACAATCCCATTAGGTCCAGCTCGCTGAGAAAATGGGAGCGCAATGAAGCGTTAAGGACCTATCTGCGCGGGCTGCCGCCGCCGTTTATCGAGCGCGTCGACGGCTTCTGCCGGGAGTTCGGCTATGACAAGTCGGCCGGCATATTGACGACGGAATTGGGTGAATGACGCATTCTACCGCCAACAGGGCCGAGGATTCCAAGCGGCGCGTCCTGAAGGACGTGTTCGGGTTCGACGATTTCCGCCCCGGCCAGGCCGATGTCATGGATGCGCTGCTCGGCGGGCGCCATGTGCTGGCGGTGATGCCAACGGGTGCCGGCAAATCGCTCTGCTACCAGGTGCCGGCGCTGGTTCTGGGCGGGCTCACCCTTGTCGTGTCGCCGCTGGTGGCGCTGATGCAGGATCAGGTCGCCGCCTTGCGCCTGGCCGGCGTGGCCGCCGATACGATCAATTCCTCCATCGACCGAGAGGCCAATGTCGCCGCCTGGCGGCGCGTGGCTTCCGGCCAGACGCGGCTGCTTTACCTGGCGCCGGAGCGGCTGATGACCGAGCGCATGCTCGATGCGCTCACAAGGCTCGACGTCAGCCTGATCGCCATCGACGAAGCGCATTGCATCTCGCAATGGGGACCGGCGTTCCGGCCTGAGTATGAAGACCTGTCGCGGCTGCGGCACATCTTCCCCAACGTGCCGATCATCGCGGTGACGGCGACGGCCGATGAGAGCACGCGCAGCGATATCGCTGCACGGCTGTTCGCCGAGCGCGTCGAAACGCTGGTGCTGGGTTTCGACCGGCCCAACATCAAGCTGGCGATCGCGGCCAAGCAGGACAGCAAGCGGCAATTGCTCAACTTTATCGAGCGCCATCCAGGCCGCAGCGGCATCGTCTACTGCCTGTCGCGCAAGAAGACCGAAGAGATGGCGGCCTTCCTTGAGGAGAACGGCGTCACTGCGCTCGCCTATCATGCCGGCATGAGCAAGGAGGCGCGGGAGGCGAACCAGAACAGCTTCATGACGCTGTCCGGCGTCGTCATGGTGGCAACCATCGCCTTCGGCATGGGCATCGACAAGCCTGATGTCGCCTATGTCTTCCACACCGATATGCCGGGCAGCCTGGAGGCCTATTATCAGGAGATCGGGCGTGCCGGGCGCGATGGCCGCGATGCCGAGGCGCATATGCTGTTTGGCCTCGGCGATATCCGCATGCGGCGGTTGTTCATCGACGACGAGGACGCATCGGCCGAGCACAAAAAACGATCGCACCAGCGGCTCAACACCTTGATCGGCTATTGCGAGACGGCGCAGTGCCGGCGCCAGGTGCTGCTCGGCTATTTCGGCGAGGAGGCGCAGCCTTGCGGCAATTGCGACAACTGCCTCGACCAGGTGCCGCGCGCCGACGGTTCTGCGGAGGCGCGCATCATCCTGGCGGCGGTCGCGCAGAGTGGCGAGCGTTTCGGCGCCGCGCACGTGGTCGACATCCTGATCGGCCATGAAACAGAAAAGGTGTTGGCCAGGGGCCATGAAAGGCTGGCCAGCTTCGGCAGCGGCGTGGCGCAGAAGAAGGATTTCTGGATGTCGCTGATCCGGCAGCTGGTCGCCAGTGGCTTCCTGGAACCCGACCCGAGCGGCCATGGCGGCCTCGCCATCGCCGAGCAGGGCCATGCGCTTGGCCGGGGCGAGGTGGCGTTCCGTTATCGTGTCGAGCTGCGCAGCCGTGCCATGCGCAAGATGCGCGCGGCTGAGGGGGCGAACGCGGAGGGCGTCGATGCCTCGCTGCTGGCTGCGCTCAAGACACTTCGCCTGCGTCTGGCCAAGGAGCGCCAGGTGCCGGCCTATGTGGTGTTTTCCGATCGCACGCTGATCGACATGGCCGAACGCTGTCCGCGCGACCTTGATGCCTTCGCTGAAGTGAACGGCGTGGGCGCTGCCAAGCTCAAGGAGTTCGGCCAGGTTTTTCTGAGCGCAATCGCCGCGCACCAATCGGGCGGCTCGGCCTGAAGGCCGGGCCCTGCAATCCTCACATCTGTATCGACATGCCGCCATCGACGGTCAGGACGTGCCCGTTGACGAAGGAGGCCGCGTCGCTGGCAAGGAAAAGCGCGGCGCCGGCGATCTCTTGCGGCCGCCCCCAACGCTGCAGCGGAACCCTCTGGCGGGCAAAGGCAACCAGATCGGGGTTTGCCGCCATAGCGGCATTGGTCTCGGTGGCGAACATTCCCGGCGCGATGGCGTTGCTGGTCACGCCGTGGGCGCCATATTCGACGGCCATGCTGCGCATCAGCCCGGTCAGTCCCTGCTTGGCGGCGGGATAGATAGCGTCGCCGGGGCGCGCCATCTCACCGACGATCGAGGTCACCGCGATCAGCCGGCCATGGCCCTGGGCCTTCATGACCTCCGCCGCATCACGTGACAGCGAGATCGCCGACAAGAGATCCGTCCGGATCAGATCGAGGATGTCGTCGTCGTTGAAGGCGGCGAGCGGCCGTCTGTCGCGGGCACCGACATTGTTGACGACGATATCGAGCCGGCCACGGGTCTTGCGGATCTCGGCGATCATCGCGCGGCCCGCCCCGATGTCGGCGACGTCGAAGACCGCCGCCTGCGCACTGCCGCCACGTCCGGTGATGGTGGCGACAGCGCCGTCAAGCGTTGCGGCGGTGCGTCCGGTCACCACGACATGGGCTCCGGCTTCGGCAAAGGCGCGTGCAATCTCGAAACCGAGGCCGCGTCCGCCGCCGGTGATCAAGGCCACGCGCCCCTCCAGGGAAAATCGGTCGAAAATGCTCACAACAGGCGGGCCTCTGAACGCAGGGAACGGGAACCGATCCCATGCGGCAATCGGCGGCTTGTTCCCAAGCCTACCGTTCAATCGAAGCCGGTCAACTGACCTTAATGCGCCGAGGAATGCGTTTTGCCAGTAAGTGCCGGTGCATGGCGTGGTCTGCGATCGCGCGCTGATCGACATAGCCGAGACGCTGTCGGCGCGATCTCGACGCGTTCGCCGAAGTGAATGGCGTTGGAGGGGCGAAACTCAAGGAGTTCGGGAAGATTTTTCTGAGCGCCACTGCGGCGCACCAATCCGGCCAGTTGAGCTGAAGAAGCGCTTCACGGTTCACGTCACTTGTTGAAATTCGCGATAAACTGCCCGAATTGCTGGGTGGGGGCGCGCGCGAACATCTCCTTTGGTTCGCCCAGGCAATCCACCTCGCCTTTGTGAAGGAACATCACCTTGCTCGATACGTCACGGGCAAAACTCATTTCGTGCGTTACCACCAACATGGTGCGTCCTTCCTCCGCAAGCGAGCGCATGACCCGCAGCACCTCGCCGACCAGTTCCGGATCGAGCGCGGATGTCGGCTCGTCGAACAGCATCACCTTGGGGTTCATCGCCAAAGCGCGCGCTATGGCGGCGCGCTGTTGCTGGCCGCCCGACATATGCGGGGGATAGTAGTTGCGACGCTCCCAGATTCCGACGCGCTTCAGCAATGCCTCGGCCTGCTCCAGGCATTCGGCGCGCGGACGCTTCAGCACATGCGTCGGCGCGGCGACGAGGTTCTCGAGCACCGTCATGTGCGACCAGAGATTGAAGCTCTGGAACACCATGGCGAGGTTGGCGCGGATTCGCTCCACCTGACGGATATCGGCCGGCACCTGATTGCCGTCCCGCCCCGGCTTCATCTTGATGAGTTCACCATCCACACGCACTTCGCCGGAGTCGGGGGTCTCCAGAAGGTTGATGCAACGCAGCAGCGTGCTTTTGCCTGAACCCGACGAACCGAGGATGGAAATGACGTCGCCCTTGTGAGCCTCGAGCGAAATGCCCTTGAGCACTTCGTGATTGCCGAAGCACTTGCGCATATCCTTGACGCTGATGGCTGACGCCTCGTCGGGGGACGATGCCGCATTCGCGGCAGCGGCAAGACTTGCCGACATCACAACACCTCGGGGACGGGTTTGATTTGCTGGGACTGGTCAGGCGCGGGGCGCAGATGCGGTGAGAGCGAATATTCAACCCAGGCAAACAGCCGCGCGATCGACAGGTTGAGCAGCAGGTAGATGACACCGGCGCAGGTCAGCACCTCGATCGGCCGGAACGTGTCGTGCTGGATCTTCTGCGCCGTTCCCATCATCTCCATGATCGTGACCACGGAAGCGAGCGCGGTCGCCTTCGTCATCAGGATGATCTCTGTCGAATAGGCCGGCAAGGCCAGGCGGAGCGCTATGGGCAACGTCACAATGCGGAACCGTGTGAATGGAGACATGCCGAAAGCCTTGGCGGCCTCGATCTGCCCGACCGGCACGGCGCGGAGTGCGCCGCGGAAAATCTCGCTCTCATAGGCGGCGGTGTTCAAAGCCATGGCGACGATCGTGCAATACATGGGGTCCCGCAGGATCGGCCACAGGATCGGGCTGTGGCGCACAAAATCGAACTGGGAAAGCCCGAAATAGATCAGATAGAGCTGCACCAGCAGCGGCGACCCACGGAAGACGAAGACGTAGGCGCGGGTAAAATACTCGCCGGACTTGGAGCCCGAGGCCCGCAACCAGGTCAGGCCGGTGGCGATGATCAGGCCGAAGGCAATGCCGAAGAACCAGATTTCAAGCGTCAGCGGCAGTGCCTTCAGCACGCTCCACATGGTCGAAAGGTAGAAGTTGTAATCCACCGCCACCTCTTACTTTGGACGCAGAAAGCTGCGTGAGGTGTAGCGCTCGGCCTTGTCGAAGATCGGCGTCGAGATCGACGTCATCACGAGGTAGAGGATGCCGGCGACCGTGTAGAAAAGCAGCGAATGGTGTGTTGAACGCGCGGCCTTGTTGGCCGTCAGCATAAGCTCGGCGACGCCGGTGACCGAGATCAAAGCCGAATCCTTGATGGTCAGCTGCCATACATTGCCCAGCCCTGGCACTGCCAGGCGCAGCACCTGCGGCATGATCACGAGGCGAAAACGCAGCCAGGCCGACATGCCGTAGGCGCGCGCCGCCTCCAGCTCGCCGCGCTGGATCGCCAGAAACGACCCGCGGAAGACCTCGGCTTGATAGGCGCCCGAAATGATGCCGACCGCGAGCACGCCGCCGAGGAAGCTCGGCATGTTCAAAATGTCGGTCGAACCGATCGATCCCGTGGACCGCGCTACGCCTGTCAGGATCTGCGTGCCGCCATAGTAGAAAAGGTAGATGATCAAAAGCTCCGGCTCACCGCGGAACACGGTCGTGTAGCTCTCGCCGATAAATCTCAGTCCGCCGCGATGCGATAGCTTGGCCGCCGCCACGAGCGATCCCAGCGCAGCGCCGATCAACATCGAAACCATGGTGACGGCGAGCGTCCAGCCAATGCCCCAGAGCAGCTGCAAACCCCAGCCGGCGGCCAACAGCTCATAGGCCGTCGACAGCTGATCCTTGAGACTGTTGAGAAAGTCCACCTACGCCTCCCCGGGCGTCGAGATACGCATCGACGGGCTGATCCCCCTCAATGCAAAACGGGAGCAGCCTTGGCTGCTCCCGTTGCGACATTACTTGGTAATGTCGATCTTAAACCACTGCATCGAGTATTTCGACACCGAGCCGTCATCGAGAGCGGCCTTGAGCGCCTTGTTGTAGATATCCTGCAGGTCCTTGTCGGTCTTGCGGAAGGCAGCACCGATGCCCGGTCCAAGGATCGGACCGCCCTTGAACTGCGGCCCGACAAACTCAAGGTCCTTGGCGTCGGGCTTGGCCAGCGTGCCGAGGAAGTAGGTGGTGTCGGCGAAGGCCACGTCGAGGCGCCCGGCCATCAGGTCGAGGTCATGCTCGTCGGTGGTCTTGTATTCATGGACGTTGGCGACATCCTTGAGATATTTGTCGGCAAAAGTCGCCTCCGTGGTCGAAACCTGCAGGCCGACATTCTTGCCGGTCAGCTCCTTGCGCAGCGTATCGAGCGCCGCCTTGGATTCGGCGTCGTCCTTGGAAAGATCGATCATCTTGCCGCTGTTGGACAGCTGTGCCAGCGGCCCACTCTTGTCGGCAAGGAAAGCCACCGGCGATGAGGCATAGGGGATCGAGAAGTCGATGGTCTTCAGGCGCTCATCGGTGATCGACATGCCGTCCATGACAACGTCGAACTTGCCCGCGGTGAGGCCGGGAATAACGCCGTCCCAGTCCTGTGCCACGATGTTGCATTCGAGCTTCGCGCGGGCGCAGACGTCGTTCAGTATGTCCACTTCGAAGCCGACGATCTTGCCGCTGGCGTCGGTCTGGTTCCACGGGGCGTAGGAGCCCTCCATGGCAACCGTCACGGTCTTCCAGTCCTTGGCCAACGCCGGGGTTGAACAGGTCAGCGCCAGCGCGACAAGCGCAATCCAACGTGATGATGTCACGATACTTTCTCCCATTTTTGTTCTTGGAACCCTCAGATACCAATTGCTTAGCCTAGCCCCAATTCCCCTACAAGTGCTGTTTTCCGCTCCGCATCGAGCGAATTTCTTGACTCTGCAAGGGTGCAAGTTCTGCGGCACGGGGAAAACCCGGCGCGATGACGGGGTCACCTTGCTAAGCTACTGTCTCGCTGCGGTAAGCTATCGCGCGGTGCGGCCCACTGGCTGTCTACAGCCTTCGCCCTTGCGCCATTGCTGTGCGTGATCAGCGCCAGGCCTGTCATCAAGATCTCGTGAACCGGCGAGGTCCACGAAGTCACTTTGAAAGCCCGGGCACGTTTCAAGGGCGAATGGTCCGGTACAGGCTTCATCGGCGCGGGTAGAGGATCATGCCGGCATGATGCAGGACATCATCGATGAAGTCGCCATCGGCGGTGAAACCGGTGTCGTCCCAATAGTCGATGTGGTTGCCCGTGACGACATAGCGGCCCTGATAGGCCTTTTCACGCTTTCCACGGGCTTCGACATAGCGGCCGTTCGGCAGCAGTTCATGGCGGATAAGGCCGTCTTCGGTCAGCCAAAGGCCGGCATAATTGTGCGGTTGGTTGTTCATCTTCTTCTCTTCCTCGGCAATGGCAAATTGGGTTGATATCAAATAGAGCGACGTCGCAATGATGAGGCTGCGCATCAGAGCAGGATGGATCCTGCCCGGGGTCATGCTCAGTGCGCCGCCCGTGTCGGACGCACGACGATCTCGTTGACGTCGACGTCGTCGGGCTGCTCGATGGCGAAACGCACCGCCCGGCCGATGGCATCCGGCTGCAGCGCAATCGCGCGGTAGGTCTTCATCGCCTGAGCGGCAATCGTGTCGGTGATGGTGCCGGCCAGTTCGCTGTCGACCACGCCGGGATGGATGCAGGTGACGCGGATGTCGTCCCGCTCCTGTCGAAGGCCGTCGGAGATGGCCCGCACCGCATATTTGGTGGCGCAATAGACGGCGGCCGTCGGCGAGACGGTCAGCGCGCCCACCGAGGCGATGTTGATGATGTGGCCGGCTCCCCGCGCCGTCATCTGCGGCAGCACGGCGGCGATGCCGTGCAGCACGCCCTTGATGTTGACGTCGATCATGCGGTCCCACTCGTCGACCTTCATCGATGCCATCAGCGACAGCGGCATGATGCCGGCATTGTTGACGATGACGTCGACCTGCCCCCAGGCTTGGTGTGCTGCTTCCGCGAAGGCGGCGACATCGGCCCGGTCGGTCACGTCGAGCCTGCGGGTCATCACTTGCCCGCCCTTCGCCCGGATCTCGTCCGCCAGTTCTTCCAGCCTGTCGGTGCGGCGTGCACCCAGCATCAGCCTGGCGCCGGCAGCTCCGAGCTCTCGCGCAATGCCGGAACCAATCCCGCTGGAGGCCCCGGTGATGAGAACGACCTTGTCCAGTGTCATTGCAAAAATCCTTTCGTCTTCAATGGGATCAAGATTGCCAGGAATGTATGTCTCGGCCATTGTTGCGATAAGACGTCCAATTGTTATCACGATGGAAAGCTGAGCTAACCAATGTTGCCTGATCTCAATATGCTTTCGGTGTTTGCGCTCGTCGCCGAGGAACGCAGTTTCCGGGCAGCGGGCGAACGGCTTGGTGTCAGCCGCTCGGCGGTCAGCCAGACGATCCGGCGGCTGGAGGAAAACCTCGGCATCGCGCTGATTTCGCGAACGACGCGCAGCGTCAGCCTGACCGAGGCGGGAGAGCAGCTGTACGACGATGTGGCGCCGGCCATCGCCGACATGCGCGCGGCGCTCAGCCTCACAGAGCAATGGCGCGACCGGCCGCGCGGGCAGTTGCGCCTGGCCGTCTCCTCGATCGCCGAGCGCTTTCTGTCCGGCCCGTTTCTCGCCGGCTTCACCGAGGCCAACCCCGAAATCCAGCTCGACGTCACGGTGACAGACGAGGAGTTCGACATCGTGGCCGAAGGCTATGATGCGGGTGTCAGGCTGGGAGAGGTCATCGAACAGGACATGATCGCGGTGCCGGTCGCCGGCGACGAACGGCAGCTGACGGTCTGCTCGCCTTCCTATCGCGACCGCTCCGGCATTCCCACGCATCCCGCCGACCTTGCGGGGCACCGCTGCATCGGCTGGCGGCCTTCACCCAAGGCGGTTCCCTATCGCTGGGAATTCACCGAGGACGGCAAGGATTTCAGCGTCGCGGTCGCGCCCGAAATCACCACCAACGACATGGCGCTGATGATCAAGCTGGCCGTGGCCGGTGCCGGTATCACCTTCGGCATGGAAGAGAGTTTTCGGCCCTTCATCAAGCGGGGGGAACTGGTTCCGATCCTCGATGACTACTCTCCGCGCTTTGCCGGTTTCTATCTCTATTATCCGAGCCGCCGGAACGCCGCGCCGAAATTGCGCGCCCTGGTCGAGCATCTGAAAAGCAGTGAATGGTGATCGCCGTCAGTCGGCTTCTGTCCGCCAAAAACGCTTGCTTGCGAAGGCTTTGCCCGATCCTGTTTTGAAGTATCGCTCAAGTTGCAGTGCGTTGGCCTCGGTTTCAACCGCAACGTAGGTTTTCAAGACTGCAGGCAGATAGGCCTTGGTCGATATCACATGGCCCGATCGATGCGATTCAAGCCGGCGTCGGAGGTCGTTTGTCGATCCGACATAGATATCGCTGTTACGGAGCTCTAGGAAATCCACATACCACATGGTCCCCCTACGCTACTTCGTAGCTTAGGGCGACACTCCTACGCCCGATTGCGTTTTCGGGTGGCCTGCCACCCGAAGCCCGCAGGGCGTAGGGTGGCGGAGAGGGAGGGATTCGAACCCCCGATGGGCTTGCACCCATGCCGCATTTCGAGTGCGGTGCATTCGACCACTCTGCCACCTCTCCGCGGTCATGGTCGGCCGTTGCCGGCGCGGCGCACTAGATAACGGCTGAACGGGCAGGTTACAAGGCCAAATCCGCCGATATTTGGCTTGTCATCCGGCCTGCCGGGCAAGCAGCGGATTCAAGGCGGTATTTGCCGGTCACTGGCCCGGTACAGCATAGGCGGCCTTGGCGGTCATCGCCGCAATGACGCTTTTCTCCAGGGCGCCGTAGACCTTGCCGTCATTCTCGCCGGAAAAGATCACCACGGTTGCATAGCCGGCCTCGTTGACGAAGAAGAACGAACCGCCGGTCTTGGGGTAATCGGGCATGTGATGGTGCAGCAGGCCATCATGGTAGTACTGGGTACCGAAGGCGGTGTGCTTCATACAGACGCCGACGGCGTAGCTCGGACTGCCTTGGAAACGCGGGCAGGGCGCCTGGGTCTGCGGCGATTTCTGCCCCTTGGCATAGCCCGGATCGCCCGGCAGGGCGTCGAGCCATTGGCGTGTCGTCGGGCCGAGAACGCCGGACTGCTTGTCGAAGGCGTAGAGGAATTTGGCGTAGTCCTGCGCCGAAATATCCCAGCCGCCATTCGGTCCCCGAGCGACAAGCGTGTCGTCGATGGCGCCGGCATTCGCCGGCATGCCGAGTTTTGTGAAGACCTTGCCGCAGACAGCGCCGTAGGCCTGGTTGCCGAGCACCTGTGCCACGTAACCCAAAATGAGATAGCCACTGTCGCTGTAGGAGATCGTGCTGCCGGGGGCGAAGTCGAGCATGGCCTGTGTCGCCGACTTGAACGAAGCGCTGACCGAATGGTCGTTCTTGTCGTCGAAGGCGTTTTTGGTCAGGCCGGCGCGATGGGTGAGCAATTCGTCGATGGTGATGGTGGTAAAACGTGGATCCGTCGGCGCGTTGGCGCCGTTGTTGCGCTTGAAATAGCCGGACAGCACGCTGCCCAGCGTATCCGTGAACGCCAGCCGCTTGTCATCGACCAGACCGGCAATGCAGACGCCGGTGATGGCTTTCGACAGGCTGGCGATCGGGTGCCGTTCTGTCGGTTTCCAGCCATGGTCGTAGGAGCCGACCAGGTTCTGGTGCAGCGCGACGACAACCTCGGCGTCCGCGATGTGATGGTCCTTCATCCATGCGGTGACGACGCCATCGACGCTTTCGGCGACCGGATTCGGTGTAGCCAGCGCGGGCCGCCATGTCAGCAGCATCAAACAGAGGCAAAGTCCCGACCAGCCACGCATCCCAGCCTCCCCCGACTGCAAAAGCTGGAGCATGTTGACACGGCCGGCCCGCGCCGGCCAATAACAGTCTCGGCAACGGCTGTTTGCCTTGACTCACCTCCAACCTTCGGTTAGGGACAGCGCGCAATCGGCGTGGAGGGTTCTTCCACGCCGCTTGTTTTTTGAACCCGCAGACTGACAAAAAGACGGCCGAACCGCCAGAGGCGGTTCATCAAGGCCGACCGAACAGCGAAAGGCAAAAAATGTTCGCAGTCATTAAAACGGGCGGTAAGCAGTATCGCGTTGCCGCCAACGATCTCCTGAAGATCGAAAAAGTCGAAGCCAATGTCGGCGATATCGTCGAAATTGGCCATGTTCTCGCGCATGGCGAGGGCGAAAATGTCACGTTCGGCGCGCCGTTCGTCAATGGCGCTCTGGTCACCGCCGAAGTTGTCGAACAGGGCAAGAACCGCACGGTCATCGCTTTCAAGAAGCGCCGCCGTCAGAATTCGCGCCGCAAGATCGGCCATCGCCAGCTTTTGACCACCGTGCGGATCTCCGAGATCCTGCTGGATGGCGCAAAGCCGACGAAGACGGCCGCGGTGAAGGCACCGAAGAAGGAAGCCAAGGCAGAGGTTGCTGCCGAGGCGAAGGCCGAGGCCGCGCCTAAGGAAGCCAAGGCCAAGAAGGAAGCTGCCCCCAAGGCGGAAGTGACGGCCGAGACGGCTGCCGCACCGCTGTTCAAGGCGCCGAAGGGCGAGCCGGACGATCTGACCGTGATCAAGGGCATCGGCCCGGTTGCAGCCAAGGATCTCGCCGAGCAGGGCATCATCACCTTCGCGCAGCTCGCCAAGCTCTCCGACAAGGATGTCGCCAAGATCGACGAGCACATGCCCTTCAGCGCCGACCAGATCAAGGACTGGCGCGAACAGGCCAAGGAACTGGCGAAGAAGTAATTTTTCCGGCGAAACATCAGCCGGATCGGACTTGAAACGGAACGCGAACGCGTTCATAAGGCCTTTTAGGCGCCTTGCGGCGCAACGGAGTTAGTTAGATGGCACACAAGAAAGCTGGCGGCTCGTCGCGCAACGGTCGCGACTCGCATTCCAAGCGTCTGGGCGTGAAGAAGTTCGGCGGCGAAGCCGTCATCCCGGGCAACATCATCATTCGTCAACGCGGCACGACCTGGCATCCGGGCGTCAATGTCGGCATCGGCACTGATCATACCCTTTTTGCGCTCGAATCCGGCGCCGTGACCTTCAACAAAAAAGCCAATGGCCGAACCTACGTATCGGTCAACCCGATTACCAAAGCCGCGGAGTAGCCGGTTCCGCACTAGAACACCGGCGCCCCATCTCGGGAACCGGTGTCTGGAAAAGCCAGGAAAAGGATCAGGGGAGATGGGTTTCCATCTCCCCTTTTTCTTGCGCCTGGAGGACTTTCAAATGGTTGCCGAAGCTGAAGACACCGACGACGAAAGTTACGCGATAGACTGCCCGGTGCTGGTCACCGAGCGCATGGTGATGCGTGCGCCGTGCGAAGCCGATGTCCCCCAGCTGGTCGAGCTTGCCGACAACCGTCATGTCGCCGAAATGCTGGCGCGCATGCCTCACCCCTATGGCGAGGCCGAGGCGCGTGCCTTTCTCGCCATGACCCGGTCGCGCCGCGCCGGCATCGCCTATGCGCTGACGCTGGCCGGCACCGACACCTTTGTCGGCTGCGCCGGCTTGAACACCACCGATCGCGGACTGGAACTCGGCTACTGGATCGGCGAGCCCTACTGGAAGCGTGGCTATGCGACAGAAGCCGCCCACGCGCTGGTCGACCTTGCTTTCCAGAGCACGACGATCCAGGTGCTGCATGCTTCGACGCGGGTCATCAATCCGGCCTCGCGTCGGGTGATCCATAAGTGCGGCTTCCAGTATGCCGGCCAGGGCATGCTGAACTCGATCGTCGCCGGCCAGGTGCCGGTCGAGCGTTACCGGCTTGACCGCAAGACCTGGACCAGCCTCAGAAACTGGGTCCACTTCTGATGTACGGCGTTGGTGAAGCCAATGGTTGATGGCCGCGGCGATGTCGAAACGGTCGCGATCGTGCCGTTCGCGCCGGAGCATATCGAAAGCTTTCATCACGCGCTCGATATCGTTTCGCGTGAGCGAAAGTACTTGTCCTTTCTTGAGGCGCCACCTCTGGATGAAGCCAGACGGTTTGTGGTGGACCGCATCGCGAGAGGCGACCCGGGCTATGTGGCCGCCATGAGTGGCGAGGTTGTCGGCTGGTGTGACATCACTCGCCACGATCGGCCCATACACGCCCATCGCGGTGCGCTTGGTATGGGCATTGTCCCGTCTTATCGCGGGCGCGGCCTTGGGCTGAAGCTCATCAATGCAACCGTGGCGCAAGCGCGCAAAGCCGGCTTTGTCCGTATCGAGCTTTTCGTGCATTCCGATAATGCCCGCGCAATCGCTCTTTACGACAAGGTCGGTTTTGTCAGGGAGGGCGTGCAACGCGATGCTGTCTATATCGATGGGGAATACCGCGATGCGATCGTGATGGCGATTGTTGAACGCGAAAATGCCGTTGGGTGAAAGGCTGTCAGCCCAGTTCGACCCACACGGGCAGGTGGTCTGAACCGGTCGCTTGCCGATCGACCCAGAGGCGCTTCAATGATCGGGCGAGCGAGGCGCTGGTGAAGACATAGTCGAGGCGCTTGTGGCGGCTGGCGTTGGTGGGGTCTTCGGGGTCGACCCAGCTGACGAGATCGTCGCCGGTGGCGTTGAGGCGCATGGCGGCATCGACGGCGAAGTCGGCGGTCAGCGGCATGCCGAATTCATGGTCCGGCCGGCCGGCGAGTTCGACATATTCGGGCGAGCCGGCCAGCATGTTGAAATCGCCCATGCCGACAAAGGCTTCGGGATGTGGCAATTCCGGCAGGCCGATCTCGGCGACGCCGGAGAGCGCGCCGCCTTCGAGCGCATAGTTCAGCATGCGCTGACGCAGGAACTGGATCTGGCTGGCGCGTTCGACCGGGCTGCGGTGATCGAGATGGATGGAATAGAAGCGAATGAAACCAAGCGGTGTCTCGATCAGCGCTTCCAGCGCGCCGCGCTGGAAGTTCATCATCTCGAAGCTGCGGCTGCGCGGCAAAAGCAGGTTGCGCGACAGATGAATGGGTGTTTTCGACAGCATCATGTTGCCGAGCTGGAAGGTCGTTGTGATGGCGCGGCCGTTCTCGATGCGCGAGCCGATATTGGCCTCGAAATTGCTGCCGTAGACGGCGAAATAGTCGGGCAGCGCCTCGCCGATCTCGGCGACCATGTCGCGGCTGCCGTTCCGCGGATTGTTGCGGGTGACCTCCTGCAGGGCGATGACATCCGCGCCGCGCACGGCATCAGCGATGCGCGCGACATCGTACTGCCCGTCAAGACCGATGCCGTACTGGATGTTGTAGGTTACAAGCTTCATACCGATATTCCTCCGGCCGATCCCAAGCGGCCCTCGTCACAAAACAGCCTCGCCCTTCGCCGCGCCTTGGTTTAGATCAAGGCGAAATGTTTAGAGCAATGCCGCAAGGCCAATAAAAGAAACTGCAATCCCATGAAATTTCTTGATCAAGCCAAGGTCTATGTCCGCTCCGGTGACGGAGGCGCCGGTTCGGTGTCGTTCCGGCGCGAGAAATTCATCGAGTTCGGCGGTCCGGATGGCGGCGATGGCGGCCGTGGCGGCGATGTCTGGCTGGAAGCGGTCAATGGGCTGAACACGCTGATCGACTATCGCTACCAGCAGCATTTCAAGGCCAAGACCGGGGTGCACGGCATGGGCCGCAACATGACTGGCGCCAAAGGTGCCGACGTCACGCTGAAGGTGCCGGCCGGAACGCAGGTGTTCGAGGAAGACAATGAGACGCTGATCTGCGACCTCACCGTGGTCGGTCAGCGCTTCCTGCTCGCCAAGGGCGGCAATGGCGGTTTCGGCAACCAGCATTTCAAGACCTCGACCAACCAGGCGCCGCGCCGTGCCAATCCCGGCCTTCCCGGCGAGGAGCTCAACATCTGGCTGCGGCTGAAGCTGATTGCCGATGCCGGGCTGGTCGGGCTGCCCAATGCCGGCAAGTCGACTTTCTTGGCCGCCGTCACCGCGGCCAAGCCGAAGATCGCCGACTATCCGTTCACGACACTGCATCCCGGCCTCGGCGTTGCCCGGATCGATGCGCGCGAATTCGTCATTGCCGACATTCCCGGCCTCATCGAAGGTGCACATGAAGGCGTCGGCATCGGCGACCGTTTCCTTGGCCATGTCGAGCGCACACGTGTGCTGCTGCACCTGGTTTCGGCGCAGGAGGAAAACCCGGGCAAGGCCTACAAGACAGTGCGCGCCGAGCTCGAGGCCTATGGCAACGGGCTGACCGACAAGGTCGAGATCGTGGCACTTTCCCAGGTCGACACGCTCGACGCCGATGCGCGCAAGAAGAAGGTCGCTTCACTGAAGCGAGCCGCCGGCCGCGCGCCGATGCTGCTGTCCGCCGTCACCGGCGAGGGTGTCGAGGCGGTGCTGCGGGGGTTGATGACGGTGATTGCCGAGGCGCGTGCACTGGCCACTCCGGTGGTCGAGACGCGCTGGGACAAGTAAGGCCATGCAGTCGCTGAGAAAATACCGGCGCATCACCGTCAAGATCGGCTCGGCGTTGCTCGTCGACCGGGCGAGCGGCCTGAAGCGCGACTGGCTGGCTTCGCTCGCCGACGACATTGCCCAGCTCGCCCAGGGTGGCGCTGAGATCCTTGTCGTGTCGTCCGGCGCCATCGCGCTTGGCCGCACCATCCTTGGGTTGGGCAAGCGGGCACTGAAACTCGAGGAGAGCCAGGCGGCGGCCGCCGTCGGGCAGATCGCGCTCGCCGGTGCCTGGTCGGATGCGCTCGGCAAAGGCGCGCTCAAGTCGGGTCAGATTCTCTTGACCCTTGGCGATACCGAGGAGCGCCGGCGCTACCTCAACGCGCGCGCCACGATCTCGACGCTGCTCAAGATGAAGGCGGTTCCGGTCATCAATGAGAACGACACGGTGGCGACCTCAGAAATCCGCTATGGCGACAACGACCGGCTGGCCGCGCGCGTCGCGACGATGATGGGCGCTGACCTCCTGGTGTTGCTCTCCGACATTGACGGGCTCTACACAGCGCCGCCGGCGCGCGACCCCGATGCAAAATTCATTCCGGTGGTCGACCGCATCACGCCCGATATCGAGGCGATGGCGGGAGCGGCCGCTTCCGAACTGTCGCGCGGCGGCATGCGCACCAAGCTCGACGCCGGCAAGATCGCCACCGCCGCCGGCACCGCCATGATCATCACCTCGGGCACAAGGCTGTCGCCGCTGATGGCGATCGAGCGCGGCGAGCGTGCCACCTTCTTCAAGCCGAGCGCCAATCCGGTGAAAGGCTACAAGACCTGGATCGCCGGCCAGCTCGAACCGGCCGGCCGGCTGACGGTCGATGCCGGCGCCGTCGGCGCGCTCACATCGGGAAAATCGCTGCTGCCGGCCGGCGTCAAGCTGGTCAGCGGCAATTTCTCGCGCGGCGATACGGTGGCGATCCTGTCCCCCGAGGGCCGCGAGATCGCGCGCGGGCTGGTTGCCTATGATGCCGCCGATGCCGTAAGGATCGCTGGCCTGAAGACGGCCGAGATCGAAAACGTGCTCGGTTACGAAGCGCGTTCGGCGATGATCCACAGGGACGACCTTGTGGTGAGTCACGCTGGGGGCGACATAAGCGGAGGATGAGCCATGCTGAAGCTGCATGAAAAATCCGGGGATGACACCGTGGTGCTGATGGCTGACATCGGCCGCCGTGCCCGCGCCGCTGCCCGACCGTTGGCCGTCGCCACCACCGCCGCCAAGAATGCCGCACTTCGTGCCATGGCAGACGCGATCCTTGCCCGTGAGCAGGACATTCTCGACGCCAATGCCATCGATGTCTCGAATGGCCACGAATCCGGGCTGTCCGGCTCTTTCATGGATCGGCTGAAGCTCGATCCGGCACGTATCCGCGCCATGGCGGACGGTATTCGCGAAATCGCTGCCCTGCGCGATCCGGTCGGCGACGTGATCGCCGCGTGGGAGCGGCCGAACGGTTTGCAGATCGAGCGCGTGCGCACGCCGCTCGGCGTCATCGGTGTCATCTATGAAAGCCGGCCGAATGTGACGGCGGACGCCGGCGCGCTGTGCCTCAAGGCCGGCAATCCGGTGATCCTGCGCGGCGGCTCGGATTCGCTCAATTCGTCGTCCGCCATCCATGCCTGCCTGGTCGAAGGCCTGAAGGCCGCCGGCCTGCCGGAAGACGCCATCCAGCTGGTGCCGACAACCGACCGCGCTGCTGTCGGCGAAATGCTCAAGGGGCTTGGCGGGACACTCGACGTCATCATTCCGCGCGGCGGCAAAAGCCTGGTCGGACGGGTGCAGAGCGAGGCGCGGGTGCCGGTCTTTGCCCATCTCGAAGGCATCTGCCATCTCTACATCGACCGGTCGGCCAATCTCGACATGGCGGTGAAGATCGCCGTCAACGCCAAGATGCGGCGCACCGGAGTCTGCGGTGCGGCAGAGACGCTGCTGGTGGATCGTGCGGTGGCATCAACCCATCTGGTGCCGATCCTCGACGCGCTGCGCGCGGCCGGCTGCGAGATCCATGCCGATCAAGAAGTGCTGAAGCTGTTCTTCGATGCCAAGCCGGCTGATGATGCCGACTGGGTGACGGAATATCTCGACGCCATCATCGCGGTGAAGCTGGTCGACGGCATCGGTGGTGCGATCGAGCATATCGAGACCTTCTCCTCGCACCACACCGAGGCGATCATTGCCGAGGACCGCCAAGCGGTGGAACGGTTCTTCAACGAGATCGATTCGGCGATCCTGCTGCACAATGCCTCGACGCAGTTCGCCGATGGCGGGGAGTTCGGCATGGGCGCCGAGATCGGCATCGCCACCGGCAAGATGCATGCGCGCGGCCCGGTCGGCGTCGAGCAGCTGACCTCCTTCAAGTACCGCGTGCACGGGTCGGGACAGGTGAGGCCTTGAAGCTTTTCGTTCCTAGAGCCTGAGGCGTTGCGCGCGCGGACCCCCCTCTGCCCTGCCGGGCATCTCCCCCTCAAGGGCGGAGATTTGATGTTGTTTCGGGTTTCGCCAATCGCTGCCTTCGCAGAGTTTCTGACGTCAATAAAGTTGCCAATCTCCCCCCTTGAGGGGGAGATGTCCGGCAGGACAGAGGGGGGCGCCTAGCACCATGCTGTCCTCCCCCAGCCCCCCGTCCCCTCCCGTTATCTCAAAATGCCGCATGCCGAAAAAGGCCTGGCCGTCGGCCTGTTCGGCGGCTCGTTCAACCCGCCGCATGCCGGCCATGCGCTGGTCGCTGAAATCGCGCTCAGGCGTCTGGCGCTCGATCAGCTGTGGTGGATGGTGACGCCGGGCAACCCGCTGAAGAGCACGCGCGAACTGGCGCCGCTGACTGAACGGCTGCAGCTGTCGGAGAAGATCGCCAAGAACCCGAAGATCAAGGTCACCGCTTTCGAGGCCGCGCACAATGTGCGCTACACCGCCGACACGCTGGCACTGGTCAAGGCGCGCAACCCCGGTGTCGAGTTCGTCTGGATCATGGGCGCGGATAGTTTGCGCGATTTCCATCGCTGGCAGCGCTGGCGCGAGATCGTGCTGACCTTCCCGATCGCGGTCATCGACCGCCCGGGTGCCACGCTGTCCTTCCTGTCATCGGTCGTCGCCAAGACCTTCGACTATGCCCGAATCGATGAGGGCGATGCGCCGCTGCTTGCCCGCATGCAGGCGCCGGCCTGGACCTTCATCCATGGTCCGCGATCATCGCTGTCGTCGAGCGCGATCCGCAGGATGGCAAAGTCGTGAGGGGGTCGGCATCATGACCGATCCGGGCCTGCCGGCAGTCCACGCAATCTGGATCGGCGGGCCGCTCGGGCCGATGCATGTCGCCTGTCTGAAATCCTTCCTCAGGATCGGCCATCGCACGGTGCTGCACGTCTATGACGATCCGGGGGATGCGCCGCTTGGCGTCGAACTTGCGGATGCCGCCGAGATCCTGCCGCGCGAGCGCATCATCGTGCACAGGAACGGCGGTTATGCGCTGTTCGCCGATATTTTCCGCTACAAGCTGCTCGCCACCGGGGCCGAGATCTACATCGACTGCGACATGTTCTGCGTGCGTCCGCTGGAGCGCCGGCCCTACATGTTCGGCTGGGAAAGCCAGACCCGCATCAACAATGCGGTGCTCAGCCTGCCAGTCGGATCGCTGATTCTTTCCGATCTCGTCGAGACGGTCGATCACCCCAAGCGTTTTCCCGAATGGTACTCCTGGAGCAAGCGGCTGCGCTTCGGCGCCTTGCGGGCAATTGGCAAGCTCAAGGGCTTCGAGGATATGCCGCATGCCTCGATCGGGCCGCCGCTGCTGACGTATCTGGTGCGCAAACACGGCCTGCTCGACCAAGCCTCGCCGATGGATGTCTTCTATCCCAACATCGAAGGCAGGGGCACGCTGCTCGATCCGAAAAAGACCATCGCCGATCTGGTTACCGCGCAAACGCGGGCGATCCATCTCTGGCATGGTTCGCTGTGGAAGCTGCCGCTGGCGGACGTGCCGCCGACATCGCCGCTAGGGGAAATACTGGCGATGTAGGGACGGGCAAGCCGCTCCGGAGACAGGGCAGTCCGTCCCGGGAACCGGGCGCCGCCCGGTCATGTCGCTTTTATCGCTTCCTTTGCCCATTTCCTGGGCAATCCTGACCAGCATGCCAATCCCTGAGAAAAACCGCACCGAGGTCGACCGCGAACCGGGCAACACGCCGACGCCACTGATCGCGATTGCCAGCGTCATCGTGTCGATGGCGCTGATCGCCGTCGGCAATGGGCTGATGTTTGCCTATATCCCGGTGAGGCTCGGTGTCGAAGGCTTCGATCCGACCTGGGCCGGGCTCATCATAACCGGCCTGTCAGCCGGCGGCCTAGCCGGCTGTATCCTCACCGGACCGCTGGTGCGCAGGGTCGGCCATGCTCGCGCCTTCATGGTGCTGTCGGCGCTGATCGCGCTGGCCAATGCAGCCGTCGGTGCTGGACCGCACCCGGTTTTGTGGATCGCCGCCCGCGCCCTGTACGGCTTTGCCATATGCGGCCTGTTCATCGTCGCGCAGAGCTGGCTCAACGATGCCGTCGCCAATGCCATACGTGGACGGGTGATGGCCTTTTTCTACGTCGCCTATGTCGCTGGGCTTGGTGTTGGCTACGCCACGCTGGCGCTGGTCGATATCAAAACCGCGGATGCGCCGTTGATTGGCATCGTCTTTACAGCGCTTTCGATCCTGCCTGTCGGGTTGACCAGGCTTGCCCAGCCGCCTGCGCCGCAGGCGGCTTCGGTTGCGCTGCGTCGTGCCTGGCGGATTTCGCCGGTCGGCGTTGCCGGCATGCTGGCGGTCGGCGGCTTGTCAATGTCGATTGCCGGCTTTGCGCCGATCCATGCCACGGCCAAAGGCTATAGCCAGGCCGATGTGGCGCTGCTGCTTTCGGTGATGCCGCTCGGCACGTTGCTCCTGCAGCTTCCGTTCGGCTGGATTTCCGACCGCACCGACCGCCGCTATGTGCTGATCGGGGCATCGGCGCTCGCCGCGGTGGCCGGCATGTTCGCGCTCGGCTTCGATGGCGGCGCGCTGCCGGCGCTGCTGGTAATCTATGTCTTATGGGACGGCGCTTCGGAATCGATCTATTCGCTGTCCAGCGCGCATGCCGCCGACCGTGCCGGCAAGGACGACATGGTGGCGCTGTCCAGTTCGCTGCTGTTTGCCTGGTCGCTGGCCGGCTTTGTGGTGCCGGGCTTCGTGACGGCGCTTTCGGCTGTCTTCGGCACACAGGCCTTCATTTATGTGTCAATCATCATTGCGTGCGTCTTCTGCCTGTTTGTGTTGTTGCGTGTGTTCACGACGAGGCCGGTTCCCGCTACGGAAACCGGTAGTTTCGCGCCGATGACGGCACAGGCGCCGCTGCCGGTGGAACTTGCTTATGCGCCGGACGAGCAGGACCGGCACCGGGGAATGTGACTACTGCCTGCGCGCTTCCGGTGCCGGTGCTTCCGGCGGTGGCAGGGGGATCGATATGCCTTCGCTATCGAACTCCTGCTTGGCGCGCTTGGTGAGATCGGTCTGGGTGGCGAAGAAATCCGCTGATGATGTCCAGTAACGCAAGGTGATCGAGACGGTGCTGTCGCCCAAGGTCGCGACGAAGGCGAACGGTGCCGGTTCGCGTCTAATACGACGCTCGGCGCCGGCAAGGGCAAGCAATGTTTTCTGGGCGCGGTCGATGTCGTTCCACGAGCCGATCGAGAGCGTGATGTCGGCGCGGCGCACGCCGTTGCGCGAAAAATTGCGCACCGGCTGGTTCCACAGCGTCGAATTGGGCGCCAGGATGTAAACGCCGTCGGCGGTCCTGAGCTTGGTGGCGAACAGGCCGATTTCCTCGACCGAGCCTGATATGGAGCCGACCTCGACGGATTCGCCGATGCGGAACGGCCGCAGCGCCAGAAGCATGATGCCGGCGGCGATGTTTTGCAGCGTGCCTTGCAGCGCCAGACCGATGGCGAGGCCAATGGCGCCGATCGCGGCGATGATCGATGCCGTCTGCACGCTGAACTGGCCGAGAACCATGATGACCACCAGCACCAGAATGGCGTAACGGACGATCTTGGAGAAGAAATGCCGTAGCGTCTGGTCGAAGCCATGGATGTGGCCAAGGCCAGCGAAAATGGAGCGTTCGGCAAGTCCTGCAACGATATAGCCGACAATGAGCAAAATGACCGCACCAATGGCGGAAAAGGAGTAAGAAACAATCAGCGTGCTGAGCTGGGCGAGGCTGGCCTGGACGGTAAGAAGAGCGTTTTGCGGATCGATCGGCATGGTGGAATCCCGGTTGGTCGATGAGCCGATAACCCATGCCGGCCACCTGAGTTCCGATCTTTTCGGCGATGCGGCGGAACCACAGGGCCAACACGACGTTCGTGCGTGGCGGGTTCACGTCTTGAAACTGTCAGGGAACTCTGCCTATCTAAGTGGTGTCACCTGCTTTTGGGGGTGATTTGGTTGTTCTTGCTGCGAAAGGAAATACACTGAGAACAGCACTGCGGAAGAAGGCCGATATCATGCCTTCGCCGGCCAGGATCAGCGTAGACGACGCCGTGTCCCGTGCCATCAAGACAGTCCTTGCCAGTCTGGAAGACTCCAAGGCCGAAAATATTGTCTCAATCGACATTCAGGGGAAATCGAGCCTCGGCGACTACATGGTTGTCGCGTCGGGCCGATCGCACCGTCATGTCTCGGCTGTCGCCGACCATCTCCTCAAGGCGCTCAAGGATGCCGGCCTCGGCACGGCGCGCGTCGAGGGGCTGTCTGGCGCCGACTGGGTCCTGATCGATTCAGGCGATATTATCGTCCACGTCTTCCGCCCCGAAGTCCGCGAATTCTACAATCTCGAAAAGATGTGGCAGTCGCCGGATCTCGAGGAAGAGACACTTCACTAAGCTGCTTTGTGTCGTTGCCCAAAATCGATTTCAGCTTTGGGTGACATGCGCTAACGGCTTATAGAGGCGGGATGAAGATTTCAGTTCATGCCGTGGGCCGGATGAAAGCCGGCCCCGAGCGGGAGTTGGCCGACCGCTATTTCGAGCGCTTCGCCAAGAGCGGGCCTGCGGTCGGGCTCGAATTCGCGGGGATTACCGAGATCGCCGAGGGCCGGGCGCAGAGCGCCAGCGAACGTCAGCGTGACGAGAGCTCCAGGCTGCAGGCGCAGTTGCAGCCGGGAACGGCGTTGATCCTGCTCGATGAGCGCGGCAAGAGCCTTTCCTCGCAGGATTTCGCCAATCGCATCGGACAGTTGCGCGATGGTGGCCGTAAGGCGCTGGTTCTTGCGATAGGCGGCGCTGACGGTCATGATCCGTCGCTGCGCGACCAGGCCGAACTGGTGCTGTCGTTCGGCGCGCTCACCTGGCCGCATCAGCTGGTGCGGGTGATGCTGGGGGAGCAACTCTACAGGGTGGCGACGATCCTCTCCGGCCACCCCTACCATCGCTCGTGAGCCTGCCGCTACAGTTGCCGCCAGCCGTGATTCGTGCCTGTTGCCCGGATTTCCGCCCCAATGCCGCGCAAGATCGAAATCTCTGGTTTTTGTGCCTGTCGTTTCCCCAGAACAGGGACCATTTTTGGGCGACATGCATTCGGGGCGGGCTCTTCAAACATGGTTGATGGTTCGTTAACGATGCCGCGGATAGAGTCGATGGCGAATGTCTGAAGGCTGGAAATCGACACTGAGTTTATCACTAGGGGGCTCACCAAGTAGCTCCTGGCGCGCGCGCTGCGGCATCGCGGCAGCGGCGATCCTGTTGTCGTTGCATGCAACGCGGGCCGAGAACACGCTCGACATGGCGCCCGATCCGGACCAGAGCCGCGCCGAATATGAACAGGTTTCCAAGGAAATAACGCTGTCGTCGGAACGGCTGGCCAAGCTCGCCGCCGATATTGCCGCGGTCAAGAAGGACCACGCCTCTATCACCGCCGCGCTGATCCAGTCGGCAATGACCGAGCAGAAGCTTGGCCAGGACATCGAGGACATTGGCGCCAAGCTGGAGGGGCTGAAGGGCCAGCAACAGAAGATCCGCGCCTCGCTTGTGGCGAGGCGCGACGTGCTGGCTGAAGTGCTGGGCGCGCTGCAGCGCATGGGGCTCAACCCGCCGCCGGCGATCCTGGTCAAGCCGGAGGATGCGCTGTCGTCGGTGCGCAGCGCCATCCTGCTCGGCGCCGTGGTGCCGGAATTGCGCCAGCAGACCGATAGCCTGCTGGCCGACCTCAAGGAGCAGACCCGGGTGACGGCTTCGATCGAGGCCGAACGGGCGCGGCTGACGGATGCGGTCGGCGAGCAGACAGCGGAAAAGAAGCGGCTCGGCATGCTGCTCGAAGCCAAGCAGAAGCTCGAGGCCGACACGCAGGCGCAAATGGCGGCCGAGCAGCAGCGTTCCGAGCAACTGGCGGCCAAGGCCTCCAGCCTGAAGGATCTGATCGCGTCGCTCGAAGCGCAGGCCGACAAGACCCGCAAGGCCGCGGATGCCGCAAAGGCAGCCTCGGCCGGGGGTGACAAGACGGATGGCGACACAACGGCATCGCTGGCATCCTTGCCGGTCCCCGAAGGCAACCAGCTCACCGCGACAGCGCCCTTTTCAGCGCTGCAGGGGCAGATCGCGCTGCCGGTCACCGGCCGAATCAAACGCCGGTTTGGCGCTGATGACGGTAACGGCGCGGTGATGCTTGGAGACATGCTTGCGACACAATCGGGAGCCATCGTCACCGCTCCGGCGGATGGGAATGTGCTTTATGCGGGGCCGTTTCGCTCTTATGGTCAACTCTTGATCCTCAACGCTGGCGACGGCTATCATGTCGTTTTGGCGGGGATGAGCAGAATCAGTGTCGTGACCGGCCAGTCGGTGCTCGCAGGAGAGCCGGTCGGCGCGATGGGAGAGGCCCGGGTGGCAAGCACCTCGGTTTCGAAGAATGGAAATGCCACGCCGGAACTCTATGTCGAGTTCCGCAAGGATGGAAAACCCGTCGATCCGGCCCCATGGTGGGCGGACCGTTTTTCTGGAAGGACGTGAAATGATGCGGAAACTGTCGCTTCTGTTTGCCGGTGCGCTGATGGGCGCGTCCGCCATGAGCCTTGTCTATGGCGCTCCTGGCTCGTCGGCGAACGCTGCGGGGTCGGAGACCTACAAGCAACTGGCGATCTTCGGCGACATCTTCGAGCGGGTGCGGGCACAATATGTCACGCCGCCCGACGACAAGTCGCTGGTCGAGAACGCCATCAACGGCATGTTGTCCTCGCTTGACCCGCACTCCTCCTACATGAACGCCGAACAGGCGCAGGACATGCGCGTCCAGACCAAGGGTGAGTTCGGCGGCCTCGGCATCGAGGTCACCATGGAGAACGACTTGGTCAAGGTGATCACCCCCATCGACGACACTCCGGCGGCCAAGGCTGGCGTGCTGGCTGGCGACTATATCGCCAAGATCGACGGCGAAGAGGTTCGCGGCCTGACGCTCAACGACGCGGTCGAGAAGATGCGCGGCCTGGTCAACACGCCGATCAAGCTCACCATCCTGCGCCAAGGCGCCGACAAGCCGATCGAGCTGACGGTGGTGCGCGACATCATCAAGGTCAAGGCGGTCAAGTTCCGGGTCGAGAACGACATCGGCTACATGAAGATCACCTCCTTCACCGAAAAGACCTATGACGACCTCGAGAATGCCATCGACACCATCAAGAAGCAGGTGCCGGACGACAAGCTCAAGGGCTACGTGCTCGACTTGCGCCTCAATCCTGGCGGCTTGCTCGACCAGGCGGTGAGCGTGTCCGACGCCTTCCTGAAGCGCGGCGAGATCGTCTCGACGCGCGGCCGCGATCCAAAGGACGTCACCCGCTTCGACGCCAAGCCGAAGCAGGTCGACGACGTCAACGGCAAGCCGATCATCGTGCTCGTCAATGGCGGTTCGGCCAGTGCGTCTGAAATCGTCGCCGGCGCGCTGCAGGATTTGCGCCGCGTGACGGTGGTCGGCACGCAGTCCTTCGGCAAGGGTTCGGTGCAGACCATCATTCCGCTCGGCGAGAATGGTGCGCTCAGGCTGACGACGGCGCTCTATTACACGCCGTCGGGCAAGTCGATCCAGGGCAAGGGCATCACGCCCGACATCAAGGTCGACCAGCCGCTGCCGCCGGAACTGCAGGGCAGGGATTTGACCCGCGGCGAATCAGACCTCAAGGGCCATATCAAGGGTGCCGACGAGAGCTCGACCGGCTCAGGCTCGGCAGCCTATGTGCCGCCGGATCCGAAGGACGATCTGCAGCTCATCTTCGCCGAACAGCTGCTGCGCGGCCAGAAGACCGATCCGGCCTTCCCGCCCAATCCGGACAAGGCCGTTCTCAACCAGTAAGGTCAGTCTGGCCGGGTGAACGAAGCAATGCGATGCTGCCGGGACCGAAAGGTTCCGGCAGTTTGATTCGGGGGCAGGCGAGGCCCCGAGATGCGGCGCCAGGGTGCGCCCCGGGGACAGGGCTTGGCTGATATCGGCAAGGACATCGAACGCCCGCTTGGACAGACCGTCCGGGCGCCGCGTGCTGGCCGCAAGGTGAGCACCGGTGCGGCCGCCACGGCCGTTGTCATTTTGGCCGTGGTCGGCATTTCCGGGGCGATCGCGCTGAGGGAAAAGCCGTTTCGCAAGCCGCAAGAGGTCGCCGTCTCGACGCCGAAAGTGACTGCCGCGGCCGAGCCCGCTGCCGCGCCATCCGCTTTGGCTCCGGTCGTGGCGCCAAAGGTTGGAACGCCAACCAAGACCGGTGGTCCGCAGATCATCCATGTGCAGAAGGAGGAGGGCGATGGTCCTCCGCAGGCAGCCATCGTCATCCGTGATCCGTCTGCTGTCGGGCAGAACCTGAAGATCGCGCATCTTCCCGACAAGGCATTGATCGAAGCCAGCGACACCGGACCCTTGCCGATGCGCTCCGCCGACGGAAGGCGGCCGTTCGATGTCTATGCGCGGCCCTGGTCCGGCTCACGCGGCGCGCGCATTGCGATCGTCATCGGCGGGCTCGCCGTGTCGCAGACCGGCACCCAGGCGGCGATCGCCAGATTGCCGCCGGAAGTGACGCTGGCTTTCGCGCCGCAAGGCAACAGCATCGGCCGCTGGATGCAGGCCGCCAGGCAGGGCGGCCATGAGATCGTCATGCAGGTGCCGCTCGAACCGTTCGACTATCCCAACGTCAACCCCGGCCGCAACACGCTGACCGTGGCGGCGAGCGCGGACGAGAACATCAAAAACTTGCACTGGGCGCTGTCGCGGACGACGAACTATACCGGTGTCATGAATTATATGGGCGCGCGGTTTTCCGCCGACACGGCGGCGATGGAGCCGTTCATGGCAGAACTTGGCAAACGCGGCCTAGCCTATATTGACGACGGCTCGTCGGCACGCAGCCTGGCGCCCGATCTGGCGCTGAAGGACGGTGTGCCCTTCGTCGCCGGTGACATGGCGATCGATGCGGTGCAGGATCGCGGCGCCATCCTGAAGAAACTGGACAGTCTCGAAGCCACCGCGCGGGCAAAAGGCTCTGCCGTCGGCATCGGCTCGGCCTTCGACCTGACGGTCGACACCGTCACGTCGTGGATCGCCGAGGCCAAGAAGCGCGGCATTGAGATCGTGCCGATTTCTGCGGTGGCCATTGACCCGCAAAAGGGCTAGCCACGCCTGATCGCAAACCTCTCGAAGGACAGATGATGGCAAAACAAGTCGATCGTGAAACGCTGCCTTATCGCCCCTGTGTCGGGTTGATGATCCTCAACGCCGAGGGCCTGGTCTGGGTTGGGCATCGCATTGCCGAACCCGATAGCGAGTTTGCCGGCACGACGCAGCTCTGGCAGATGCCGCAAGGCGGCATCGACAAGGGCGAAGAGCCGCTGCAGGCGGCGGAGCGTGAGCTCTATGAGGAGACCGGCATGCGCAGCGTGTCGTTGCTGGCCGAAGCGCCGGACTGGATCAACTATGATCTGCCGGACGACCTGGTCGGCATCGCCTTCAAGGGCCGGTATCGCGGCCAGACGCAGAAATGGTTCGCCTTCCGCTTCCATGGCGATGCAAGTGAGATCCAGATCAACCCGCCGCCGGGCGGCCACACCGCCGAATTCGACGAATGGTCATGGCGGCCGATGCAGGACCTGCCCGAGCTGATCGTGCCGTTCAAGCGCAAGGTCTACGAAGAGGTGGTGGCGGCCTTCAGTTATCTGACCCGATAGAGACCCTGGACGAGGTTGCCGTGCCGGTGCGCTGGTCGTATTGATGGCTGGTGCAACGAGGGTCGCCATGAACGACGCCGTCAACCGGACTGCTGCGAACACCGTCACCCGTTGGCCGGTCAGCGATGCGGCGGCCGGGGCGATCCTGACCATCGATCTCGGCGCAATCCGTGAGAACTACCGGCGGCTGAAGGCAAAGCTGGAAGGCGTTCACTGCGCCGGCGTGGTCAAGGCCAATGGCTACGGCCTTGGCGCGGCGCAGGTAGCCGGGGTTCTGGCCACCGAAGGCTGCGACATCTTCTTCGTCGCGCTGCTGGCCGAAGGCATCGACTTGCGCAGGGCGGTCGGGGCTGGCCCTGAGATCTACGTGTTGAACGGGCTGCCGCCAGGTTCCGAGCCGGAAGCGGTTGCGGCCGGGCTTTGCGCGGTGATCAACAGTGCCGGCCAACTGAAGGCCTGGCGCGAGGCGGCACGCAGCGCGGGCCGCGCATTGCCTGCCGCCATCCAGGCCGACAGCGGCATGTCGCGGCTCGGCATGGCGCCGGCGGAGGTCGAGGCGCTGGCCGGGGACGCCAGTGCTTTCGACGGTATCGACGTCCGGTATGTGATGAGCCACCTTGCCTGCGCCGACGAGCCGCGCCATCCGGCCAATGAGCAGCAGCGGCTGGCGTTTGAGCGGCTGTGCGCCATGCTGCCCCGCGCGCCTGCCTCACTTGCAAACTCCTCCGGCATTTTTCTCGGGGCGCCTTACCACTACGACCTCGCCCGCCCCGGTGCCGCGCTCTATGGCATCAACCCGACGCCCGGCGAACCCAATCCGATGCTGCCTGTCGTGCGGCTGCAGGCCAAGGTGGCGCAGACGCGCAGCGTCGAAAAAGGCGCCGGCATCGGTTACGGCCATACCTACCATGCGCAGGGTCCGCTCAGCCTGGCGACGATTTCGTTCGGCTATGCGGATGGTTGGCTGCGACGCTCCGCTTCGGCGGCCTGGTTCGAAGGCGTGCGCCTGCCTTTCCTCGGACGCGTGTCGATGGATTCGATCATTCTCGATATTTCCGCCCTGCCGCCCGGCAGGCTGCGTGAGGGCGACCTGGTCGAGTTGCTGGGTCCTTCGCAGAGCGTCGACGACGCCGCAGGCCATGCCGGCACGATCGGCTATGAAATCCTGGCCAGTCTCGGCTCACGCTTTCACCGGCGCTACGTCAATGAGTAGCCCTTGGGAGTAGCCCTTGGGGCTAGCCCCTTGGCGGGCGAGGCAAAATCCGGCAGACATGGAACGATGTGCCGATATCGGCGGCGTGGAGCGTGACGCGATGAAGATCATGGTGCTGGGCGGTGGCGTCATCGGGGTGACCACGGCCTATTATCTCGCCGAGGCCGGCCACGAGGTGACGGTGCTCGACCGCCAGAAAGGCCCGGCGCTGGAAACCAGCTTCGCCAATGCCGGCGAGATTTCGCCCGGCTATGCTTCGCCCTGGGCCGGCCCCGGCATTCCGCTCAAGGCGATAAAATGGTTGTTGATGAAGCATGGCCCACTGGTGGTGCGGCCGGCCTTCGATCCGCATATGTGGACGTGGCTGGTCAAGATGCTGCGCAACTGCACGGCCGAGCGTTATGCCATCAACAAATCGCGCATGGTGCCGCTGGCCGAGTACAGTCGCGACACGCTGAAGGCGCTGCGCGAGGCGACCGGCATCAGCTATGACGAGCGCACCCAGGGCACGCTGCAGCTGTTTCGCACGCAAAAGCAGCTCGACGGCACTGGCGGTGACGTTGACGTGCTGAACAAATATGGCGTGCCTTACGAAATTCTCGACCAGGATGGCTGCATCGCGGCGGAGCCTGGGCTGGCCGGCGTGCGCGAGAAGTTTGTCGGGGGGCTGAGACTGCCGCATGACGAGACCGGCGACTGCAAGATGTTCACCGAGAAACTGGCTGAACTCTGCGTGGCGCGTGGCGTGAAGTTCGAATACGACACCACGATCTGGCGCGTCACCCGCAGCCGCAACCGCATTTCCAATATCAGCACCAGCAAGGGCTTCAAGGCCTCCGAAGCCTATGTGATGGCGCTGGGCAGCTACTCTGCGGGTTTCATGCGCCGGATGAAACGGTCGATCCCGGTCTATCCGGTGAAGGGCTATTCGATCACCGTGCCGATCAAGGATGCCGCTCTGGCGCCCGTATCGACCGTGATGGACGAAACCTACAAGGTGGCGATCACCCGGCTGGGCGACCGCATCCGCGTTGGCGGCACGGCCGAGATTTCGGGCTTCGACCTCAGGCTGCACGAATCGCGGCGGCGCACGCTCGAACATTCGGTCGGCGATCTCTTTCCAGGCGCCGGCGCCATGCGCGAGGCGACCTTCTGGTGCGGGCTGCGGCCGATGACGCCGGACGGGCCGCCGCTGATCGGCCGCACCGAGCTTTCCAATCTCTTCCTCAACACCGGCCATGGCACGCTCGGCTGGACCATGGCCTGCGGCTCGGCCAAGGTGCTGGCCGACATCATGTCGAATAAGGTGCCCGACATCGATGCGCGCGCCCTGGCGCAGGAGCGTTACCTGAAATAGGCCGCTGCGTCCTCTTGGGTGGATGCAATTCCCAAGGGAAAGCGCTACGCGCTTTTCCCGGGAAAACCGCTTCACACTGTTCCTGGAATTGCATCAGAACGCCTGCCTGACCCAGGCCTCGTCGAACAGCAGCCGGTAGGCCCACGGGATCGTCACGTTGGTGGAAACTGGGTTCGAGTGGGCGAGATAGTCGTCATAGACCGGCTTCATCCTGAGGTAGAAAGCGGGATCGAGCACCATCATGCCGTTCTCTGAATCGTGGAAGAAGCTGCGGTTGTTGAGGTTGACCGAAGAGATGGCGACCAGCCTTTCATCGATCATCATGATCTTGGAATGCAGCACCACGTCAGGCGCCTTGAATTCGCGGATGTTGATGCGGTCGCCATATTTCTCGACGAACAATTTGTTGAGCGCGGTGAGGAATCTGCCGCCAATATCGCCCTTGAGGTCGATGCGGCCGACAATGTCGATCTTGACGCCGCGGGCAAGCGCCCGGTCAACGGCCTGGGCGAGGCTGGGCGTCAGATTGAGGTAAGGGTTGACGATCTGGATATGGTGCTGGGCGGCATCGATCAGCTCGACGAAATAGGCCTCCAGCGCATGGTCGTCCTCATAGGGCACCGAGATGAAATGCCGGGCATTGCCCCGGGGGCGGCCATCTCCGCGCACCGGGATCGAGAAGGGCCGCGCCAGATTGGTGTCGGCGTCGCGCAACCATATCGTCGACAGATGGGCGGCGAGCGTCTCGACCGTGGCACTATCGGCGAACTCGATGTCGAAGTCGCTCCAGTTCGAATAGTAGTTCAGCGAAAGCCCGTCGGTCTTGCCGTATTGCTGTAGCTCCGGATAGCGCGACAGGTCGATCGGCTGGTGGAACAGGAAGCCGTCGTGGATGTTGCGGCCGCCGATGATCACACGCGAGCGCGCCGGATCCTGCGCCAGCGTAGCCAGCATCTTGACGTGCAGGACCTTGTGCAGTTGCGAGATCTGCTCGTCGATCGGCGCGCCATGGTCTGCCCGCCAGCGATATTCCTGCAATTCGACATTGGGGAATTCGGCCGCCAGCCGATGCAGCATGTCGTCGTCCTTGTCGCGCTCCAGCACATCGGTGACCATGATGCGCACCTTGGTGCCAAGGGCCGCATGATGGCGGATCAGCCGCTCGATGATGCGGCCGGAAAAGTCGGCCTTGAATTCGAGCGAGGACAGATAGATCAGCTTCAGCCTTGGCGCCCTGGAGAAATCGAGCGGCAGTTCCGGGTCGCCCTTGTCTATGGCCGCATCGGACAGCGGCGCGCCCATAAGCGCCTCGACCTTGGCGTTGAAGCCGTCACGCGATTTGCGCAGCAGCCTGGGCTCGCCGATCGGCAAGGCGCAGGTCTGCGACAGCCAGCGGCTGGCATAGAAGGCGCGCTCAAGCGGGTCGAGGCCGGAGCCGCCGGGAACCGGGCAGCGCTGGTAGAGGCTGTCGAAGCTGGCGAGCGCCGGATCCGCTGTCTCTTCGCGACGGATGGTGAGCGGCGCGCCTGCCGGAGCCAGGCTGGAGCGAATCGTTGCCGTGCAGCGGTTCAGGCTGTCGCCTGGAAACAGGCTGACCGTGTCGTCCTCGCCCGACAGGCGAAAGCGGAACGCCGCACCGGCGGCGATGGTGCGCGAGGCCCCGGCGGCGCGGACAGCCAGAGGACCGTCGCAGGTGGCCTCGATGTCGGCCGGCTGCTGGCCGGCCTGGCGCAGGACGATCTCGGTGCTGCGTGCCTGCAGGCCTGAGAAATCGAAAATCTTCGGGGCCGTGGGCCGCGCAGCCGCATCGATGTAGAGCGTCTGCCGCGACACCCGCCAGCGGCCGTCGAAATGGCCCTCGCCACTGCCGCCATTCGCCGGCGGCAGATGCGTTGTGGCGACCGGTCCGGCCAGCTGCTGCAGCGTCGAATAGGTCGCCTGGAAGTCGCCGTTCTGGACGTCGCGGCGGTCTCGCCCGAACGGGCCGGTGCCGTTGGCGCGATCCATGGCGCCGAGCTGGTTGTGGGCAAGCAGCGCCAGGAACCGCCTTTCATAGTCGCTGCTCCCGGCATCGCCGAAAAACTGCGACGCCGCGACCTGCGGCCCGGGCTTGCTGGCCGAAAGGGAAGGCCGCGCGCAAGCTTCCTGTCCCGGCAGAAGGTCGCAGGCATTGCGGCTTGTGCCGGCACAACCGGCAAGGACGGCGCTCGCCAACCCGAACAAAGCGAGAATGATGGATGCGCGGCTATTCACCCAGTCACTCCGGCCTTCATCGCGCTCAACTGCGCCGGGTCGCGCGGCGGCATGAAGCCCTGGGGGAAAACCTTGCAGACGGGGATGGCGAAAGTAGCGATCAGCAATTCCGCCTCGTCGCGCATCTTGAGGGGCGCCGTCTTGTCATCGCGGATCGTCCTGGCCGAGGCGACAAGGGCGCCATCGCAGTCGCAATGATTGTGGCGGGCGATGTAGCAGACGTCATGGGTCTGGCAGACCGCGTCGAGGCGGTCGACCGGCCGGGCCGACAGATCGCCGGTGCGGGTGCCGGGGCCGCAATAATTGCCGATGACGAAGGGCGAGGGGCGCGCCATGGCGTAACGGATGGGCTTCGGCAATTCGGCTTCAGGCACTTTGGTCCATGGGTTGGCGCAGGCGGAGACGTACAGCAGCGGAAGGATGGCAAGAACGGCTCGCATTTTTCTCCGCGCCAGCTTTCTGAACGATTCCCCCACCCTGCGATCCGACCCATGGCTCGTGATCGCACGCCCTGATGCCACACTGGCCGGTTTTGTGGCAAGGAAAAGGCGGCGTGCGTGACTACCGCGTTGTTCTAATATTGGCATTGGCATAGTCTAGCTTAAGGGGCGAACCGCCCGGCATTCGGAGGACAAGCACCGGCAATGCGTATCTGTCTTCTCGTTACGACTGTTGGATTTCTGTCCTGCGCAGCGGGGGCAAATGCCGCCGACAATACGGTTCATGACCGGGATAACTGGGTCTCGTTGACCGTTCCCCAGGAATGGACCAATGAGCCGCCTTCTGGCGAGGCGATGTTGCTGGATGTAAAATCCACTGATGAGGCCCTTGAGTGCATGGTGTCTGGCTCGCTCTACAACCCCCTCGCACCGGGTTCGCCGTCTGATCCGCGCAAATTCATCGAGGACTGGTCTATGGACACCTGGACGAGGATGATGGGCAAATCGTTCAGCACGGCCGATTTCAGCAATGACCGGCTTGCAAGGTTTCCAGACGGCTACCCAGTGCGCCATGCTGACTTGGATTTTACAGTTAGCGACGAGAATATCAGCCTGCACGGCCACTCCAGGATTGCGTTTTCAATCCGGGGTGCGCGCTATGGTTATGTCAACTGCTCGTTGATGGCCGGGAGCGCAGAGGAGGTGGCGCAGAGATGGGCGCCATTGGCGGACGAGGTCGAGCGTGTGGTGAATTCGTTCGTTCTCGACCCGCCTTGAACGGTGCATTCCGTTTGCCGGTTTGCGAAGTCAGGTAAAGAGGCTCCGCTCCCGCTCAACCGCCTTGGTGATGAAGCTGGCGACGATCTGGATGCGGCGCAGCGGCCTGACCGATTCGTGATAGACCAGCCAATAGGCGCGGCGGATGGGCGCCACCACATCGACGGCCACCAGTTCCGGCATCGAGCGCGCAACGAAGGTGTGCAGGATGCCGATGCCGGCGCCCGAGCGCACCGCTTCGGCTTGGCCGAGCGCCGACGAGATGGCGAAGCTGGTGCGCCAGTCCGGGCTGAACTCGGCGGCATAGTCGAGGGAAGGGCTCACGATCAGGTCAGGCACGTAGCCGATGAGCGTGTGCCGGCCGAGTTCGGCGGCGGTCTTGGGCAGACCATTGGCATCGGCATAGGCACGCGACGCAAAAAGGCCGAGCGAATAGTCGACCAGCTTTCCCGCCACCAGCCGGCCTTCGGTCGGCCGCTCGACGGTGATGGCGATGTCGGCCTCGCGTCGGGACAGCGAGAAGGAGCGCGGCACCGGCACAAGCTGGATCGTCAATTCGCGGTGCAGCGCGGTCAGTTCGCCCAGACGTTTGGCCAGGAAGGCGACGCCAAAACCGTCGGGCGCACCGATGCGCACCGTGCCCGAGATATCGTCGCCTTCGCCCGATATGGTCGAACGCGCGGCGATCATGTCGCCCTCCATGCGCTCGGCAATGTCGAGGAAGCGCAGCCCGGCCGGCGTCAGCTCGCTGCCGGTGGTCAGCCGGCGAAACAGTTTCGTGCGCAGCGCTTCCTCGAGTGCCGCGATGCGCCGCGAGACCGTGGCGTGGTTGAGCTCCAGCCGTTTGGCGGCGCCAAGGATCTGGCCAGCTCGGGCGACGGCAAGGAAAATACGAACGTCATCCCAGTTCATGGGAGATCCCCAGCAGATATCTTGTGACGCCGCCATTTGCGAGAATTGATGCTCGCTCGTCAATCGATATCTAATTTACGCACAACGGTTGCGTTCTCCCTCGCGTTGCCATCCGCCGACCAAAGGCAGAGAATGCAGCATCACAAACAAAGGGAGAGACATCATGATCGAATACGGTCATTTCATCGGCGGCAAGCATGTCGCCGGCACCAGCGGCCGCAAGCAGGATGTCATGCAGCCGATGGACGGCTCCGTGCGCGGCACGGTGGCGCTGGCCTCGCAGGCGGAACTGCGCGCGGCGGTCGAGAACGCCAAGGCGGCGCAGCCGAAATGGGCCGCCACCAACCCGCAGCGCCGCGTGCGCGTATTGATGAAATTCCTTGAACTGGTCGCCCGCGACTATGACGAACTGGCCGATATCCTGGCGCGCGAGCATGGCAAGACGATCGCCGACGCCAAGGGCGACATCCAGCGCGGCCTCGAAGTGGTCGAAGTCTGCATCGGCGCGCCGCACATGATGAAGGGCGAGTTCACCGATGGCGCCGGTCCCGGCATCGACGTCTATTCGATGCGCCAGCCGCTTGGCGTCGTCGCCGGCATCACGCCGTTCAACTTCCCGGCGATGATCCCGCTGTGGAAGATCGCGCCGGCAATCGCCTGCGGCAATGCCTTTATCCTGAAGCCTTCGGAGCGGGATCCGGGTGTGCCGCTGCGCATCGCCGAACTGTTTCTTGAGGCAGGCCTGCCGGCGGGCATCCTCAATGTCGTCAATGGCGACAAGGACGTGGTCGACGCCATCCTCGACGATCCCGACATCAAGGCAATCGGCTTTGTCGGCTCGACGCCGATCGCTCACTACATCTATTCGCGCGGCACGGCGGCCGGCAAACGCGTGCAGTGCTTCGGCGGCGCCAAGAACCACATGATCATCATGCCCGACGCCGACATGGACCAGACCGTCGACGCGCTGATCGGTGCCGGCTATGGCTCGGCCGGCGAGCGCTGCATGGCGATCTCGGTGGCTGTTCCGGTCGGCAACGACACCGCCAACCGGCTGATGGAAAAACTGATCCCGCGCGTCGAGAGCCTGAAGGTCGGCCCGTCGACGGATTCGTCGGCCGATTTCGGGCCTGTCGTGACGGCGCAGGCGCTGGAGCGCATCAAGGGTTACGTCGACACCGGCGTCAAGGAAGGCGCCAAGCTGGTCGTCGACGGCCGCGGCTTCAAGATGCAGGGCTATGAGAACGGCTACTACATGGGCGGCTGCCTGTTCGACAACGTCACCGCAGACATGCGCATCTACAAGGAAGAGATCTTTGGGCCCGTGCTCTCGGTGGTGCGCGCGCCGACCTATGAGAACGCCATCCAGCTCGCCAACGACCATGAGATGGGCAATGGCGTTGCGATCTTCACCCGTGACGGCGACGCCGCGCGTGATTTTGCTTCCCGTGTCCAGGTCGGCATGGTCGGCATCAATGTGCCGATCCCGGTGCCGATCGCCTACTACACGTTCGGCGGCTGGAAAGCGTCGTCCTTCGGCGACCTCAACCAGCACGGCCCGGATGCGTTCCGCTTCTACACCAAGACCAAGACGGTGACCTCGCGCTGGCCGTCCGGCATCAAGGACGGTGCGGAGTTTGTCATCCCGACGATGAACTGATTTCAGGATGCATATTGAGACTTGAGAAGAGCGCGGCGAGAGTCGCGCTTTTTCTTTTCTGGCTTATCGCGTCGCAGCCACCTCGGCATGGCCGCGCAGCAGCGCCATCAGCCGCTTGGCATCCTTGGCCGCGGCCTCCTCGTCGCCGTCGAGGATCGAGCGGATCAGCGCGACGTGATGTTCGGCTGACTCGGCGAGGCCTGTGTCCGCCTTGTAGCGAAACCAGAAGCGGCGGCTGTGGGTCTGCAAGGGGGCGGCCAGCCGGGCGGCGAACGGGTTGTCGGCGGCCATCGCCAGCGCCTCGTCGAGCGCCTTGTCGGCCTGGATGAAGGCAAGCACATTGCCTGATATGACCGCCTTCTGCATGGCAAGGGCAGCTTCGTGGAACAGGTCGGCGGCCTCGCGAGTGACGAAGCGCGCGGCCGAACGGGCCAGCACCACTTCCACACCGCGGCGGGCGTCGAGCACGCGCAGCCAGTCGCCCGGATGCAGTGGCGCGATCGCTATGCCGGCACGCGGCCTTACGTCGAGCAGTCCTTCCCAGGCCAGACGCTGGATCGCCTCGCGCACCGGCGTGCGCCCCAGCGCCAGCCTTTCGATGAGGGCGCCCTCGGTGACAAAGCTCGCCGGCGCCAGTTCCAGAGTGACGATCATATTCTCGAGCACGCGGTAGGCCTTGGCCGTTGCCGGCTCGGACGTCGTACTTGCTTCCATGGATATCAAAGGCGATCTCCTGATATATTTAAAATATATCACAATGGAATCCGTATTGACAACTGGTTTCTTAACAGATATACGGCTGATATATCAGATGGAGCAATGATCATGTGGACCGGAGTTTTCCCCGCCGTCACGACCAAATTCACCGCGGACGACCAGCTCGACCATGCCGAGATGGAGCGCTGCTTCACCTTGCAGATGGAAGCCGGCTGCGATGGCATCATCGTCTGCGGCTCGCTCGGCGAAGGGCCGATGCTGTCGCCTGACGAGAAGATCGAGGTGCTGAAGACCGCACAGAAAGTCGCTGGCAAGAAGCCGGTGCTGCTGACGGTCAACGAGGCCGGCACCCGCGAGGCCGCCAGCATCGCCAAGCGCGCCGCCAAGGAGGGCGCCAACGGCCTGATGGTGGTGCCAAGCCCGATCTACCACACCAATGCGGAAGAGACGGTGGCGGCGCTCCGTGCCGTTGCGCAGGCCGGTGACCTGCCGGTCATGATCTACTCCAACCGGCTTGCCTACCGCGTCGACGTGAGCGTCGACCAGATGGAAGAGCTGGCGTCGGACAAGCGCTTCGTTGCCATCAAGGAATCCTCCGACGACATCAGGCGCTCGACCGAGATCATCAATCGCCTCGGCGACCGCTACGATCTGTTCACCGGCGTCGACAATCTGGCCTTCGAGGCGCTGTCGGTCGGCGCCATCGGCTGGGTGGCCGGTCTGGTCACCGCCTTCCCACGCGAGACCGTCGCCATCTATCAGCTGATGAAGCAGGGCCGCCGCGAGGAGGCACTCGCCATCTACCGCTGGTTCCGCCCGCTGCTCGATCTCGATGTCTCGACCTATCTGGTCCAAAACATCAAGCTTGCCGAAGTGTTCGCGATCAACACAAATGACCGCGTGCGCATGCCGCGCCAGCCGCTGTCGGGCGAGCGCCGCAAGGCGGTTGAAAAGATCATCAAGGACGCGCTGGCGGTGCGGCCGACCTTGCCGCAGTTCTGAGAGCTCTCTTCTCCCCGTTCACGGGGAGAAGATGGCGGCAGCCAGATGAGGGGCAGCGCCGACGTGACAGGAAATTCCAAGTCGACCGAAGGGGGACGCCGCCCCTCATCCGCCCTTCGGGCACTTTCTCCACGTGAACGGGGAGACGGTGAGGAAATCGCCATCGTCGGTGGTGGCATCATAGGCATTTGTGCTGCTGCCTTCCTTGCCGAGGTGGGGCTCAGCGTAACAATCTTCGACCGCACCGGCATCTGCGAGGAGACGAGCTCAGGTAACGCCGCGGCCTTTGCCTTTTCCGATGTATTGCCGCTGGCGCATAAGGGCATGATCAAGAATCTGCCGAAATGGCTGGCCGATCCGCTTGGCCCGCTCAGCATTCCGCCCGCTTACCTGCCGAAGCTGCTGCCCTGGCTGATCCGCTTCTGGCGGGCCGGGGCGCCGGCAAAATACGAGGCGAGCCTCGCAGTCCAGGCCGGCATGATGAAGCTTGCCGAAGCCGAGTGGATGGGCCTCCTCGATCGCTCCGGCACCCGACCGATGCTGCGCGAGGACGGCTCGCTCGAACTCTACGAAAGCGAAGCCGAATTCCGAGCCTCGCTGCCCGGCTGGTCCGCGCGGGAGCGTTTCGGCATTGGCTTCCGTCATGCCGAGGGTAAGGACCTGGCGAATTTGCAGCCGGGACTGTCGCCGCGCTTCATCAAGGGCACCTTCGTGCCGGGGTGGAAGACGGTTGCCGATCCAAAGCTGCTCGGCAAGGCTATATGGGCTTACGCCGAGACCAAGGGCGCCCGCTTCGAAAAGGCCCGGATCGATCGGGTCGCGGCGAACCCGGACGGCGCGACACTGACTCTGGCCGACGGCACGACAAGACAAGCGAGGCAGCTCATTGTTGCCGCCGGCGCCTGGTCGCATCTGCTGGCAAGGCAACTCGGCGATCGCATCCCGCTGGAGACCGAGCGCGGCTACAACACGACGTTGCCGAAGGGCGCCTTCGACGTGCAGCGGCAGCTGATCTTTTCCGGCCATGGCTTCGTCATCACGCCGCTCGAGACGGGCCTGCGCGTCGGCGGCGCCGTGGAACTCGGCGGCATCGAGCGGCCGCCCAATTTCAACAGGTCGAAAGCGCTGCTACAGAAGGCGCAGAAATTCCTGCCGGGGCTCAATCCCTCAGGCGGGCGCGAATGGATGGGGTTCCGGCCCTCGCTGCCGGATTCGGTGCCCGTTATCGGCAAGGCGCCGGGAAGCCAATCGGTAGTCTATGCGTTCGGCCACGGCCATCTCGGCCTCACCCAGGCGGCGGCGACAGGGCGGTTGATCCGGGAAATCGTCCTGGGGCAGACTCCGTCTGTTGATCTGACCCCTTTCAACCCACAACGTTTTTGAGTTCATCGCGGTTTTGAATCTTTCGAGGAACGACATGGCCAAGAAATCCTTCTTCTGCATCGACGGCCACACTTGCGGCAATCCGGTGCGGCTGGTTGCCGGCGGCGGGCCGCTGCTGCAGGGCTCGACGATGATGGAGCGGCGCGCGCACTTCCTCGCCGAATATGACTGGATCCGCACCGGGCTGATGTTCGAGCCGCGCGGTCACGACGTCATGTCCGGCTCGATCCTCTACCCGCCAACGCGCGAGGATTGCGACATCGCCATCCTGTTCATCGAAACATCCGGTTGCCTGCCGATGTGCGGCCATGGCACCATCGGCACCGTGACGATGGCCATCGAGCACGGGCTGATCAAGCCGAAGACGCCGGGCGTGCTCAGGCTCGACACGCCGGCCGGCCTGGTCATCGCCGAGTACAAGCAGGTCGGCGACTATGTCGAGGAGGTGCGCATCACCAATGTCCCGTCCTTCCTCTATGCCGAGGGGCTGACGGTCGACTGCCCGCAGCTTGGCGAGATCACCGTCGATGTCGCCTATGGCGGCAATTTCTACGCCATCGTCGAGCCGCAGGCGAATTTTCGCGATATGGCGGATTATTCCGCCGGCGACCTCATCGCCTGGAGCCCGGTGGTGCGGCAGCGACTCAACGAGAAATACAGTTTCGTGCATCCGGAAAATCCGGACATCAACCGGCTGTCGCACATGCTGTGGACCGGCAAGCCGACGGTGGAAGGGGCCGACGCCCGCAATGCCGTCTTCTACGGCGACAAGGCGATCGACCGTTCACCGTGCGGCACCGGCACTTCGGCGCGCATGGCGCAGCTTCATGCCAAGGGCAAGCTCAAGGCCGGCGACGCCTTCGTGCACGAATCGATCATCGGTTCGCTGTTCAAGGGCAAGGTCGAAAAGGAGGTTGCTGTCGCGGGCAAGCCGGCGATCATTCCCTCGATCGGCGGCTGGGCGCGGATGACCGGATTGAACACGATCTTCATTGACGACCGTGATCCGTTCGCGCATGGCTTTGTCGTCAAGTGATAGAGGCAGACCGCTGATCATCAGCATCGACTGAGACCTCACGGCGAAACCAGTCGGCGAAGGTGTGCGCGGCGGGCGAAGCATCCACTGACATCGTCAGGAAGTAGCTCTTGTCGCGGTTGGTCGAGACATCGGATAGAACCACCAGGTCGCCGCGCTTCAACTCGTCGCGAAAAACGTCGACCGGACAAAGCGCCACGCCATGGCCGGCGATGACCGCCGTTGCGAGTATGTTGAAGTCGGCGAAGACGGGACCGTTGCCGACATCGACGTTGGGCACGCCGGCTTCGGAAAACCACTCGCTCCAGCCCTGCCGGTTCTCGTCATGCAACAGGTCCGCGGCGGCGATCCCCGAAGGGGTTCGCAGATGCTCCTTGCCGGCCAGATAATGCGGACTGCACACTGGCCGGTTCAGGCGTGAAAACAGTTTCAGGCTGGTGACGGCAGGCGTCGGATCGGCTCCGAGCGTGATCAGCACATCGTTCTCATCATCTGCGAGCCTGTCCTCGGCTTTGGCATAGGCGACCCGCATGCCGATATCGGGATGGCTTGATGTGAAATCCGGCAGGCGGGGTACGAGCCAGCGGCTGGCGATGGACGGTATGCAGCCTACGGAAATTGTCACCGATGCCGCATTACGGCGGATGCGCCGGCACGTGGCGCCAAGCTCGGCAAGGGCGCCGCTTGCGGACGCCTGCAGGGTCACGCCGGCATCCGTCAGCCGGACCTTGCGTGCGTCCCTGTGGAACAGAGGCACGCCCAGCCACGCCTCCAGCCGCCTTATCTGATGGCTGATGGCCGGGTGCGTGACGTGAAGTTCTTCGGCGGCCGCCGAAAACCTCAAGCGACGGGCGGCGGCTTCGAAAGCGCGGATGGCATTCAACGGGGTATAGTCCATCTGTAAAATTTACTAACATGTCGGGTGAGAAGCAATCATTTGAATGTCCGGCTCCACTGCGGCAATCCTGCATCCATTCCACTGGCCCTGTTGCCATTCCTGGCTGGGACGACCTGCAGGGAAGAAAACATGTTCACCAGACAATTAGCTGATGTAGAAAAATCTGACTTCTTCGTGAATTGGGGCAATGGCACCAGCCACCGCCTGCTGACCCAGCAGGACGGCATGGGCTTCACCGTCTGCCACACCGTCGTGCGTGCCGGCAGCGAATCACGCCTCCAGTATCGGCGGCATTTCGAGGCGTGCTACTGCATCGCCGGCGCCGGCGAGGTCGAAGACATGTCAGGTGAAGTGCATCGTATCGAGCCGGGCACGATTTATGTGCTTAACGAGCATGACGAACACTTTCTGCGTGCCGATGCTGCAAGCGATATGATCCTGGTCAGTGTCTTCAATCCGCCGCTGCAGGGCACGGAACGGCATGCGCTGAGTGAGAATGGCGGATCAGCGTACTGATCCGGAATAGGGCAATTGTCCCTCGATTGGCAGCCAGACAAGCGCAGCTGCATTGAACACCATCGCCGTCGAGGCCAGCCAGTCGTTCACACACGGCTTTGAGGTCAGGCAGGAGGAATCCTGACCCAACGGAAAGGAGTGTGGCGAAAAAGTGAACCGTGTCAGGAACGCAACGATTCTTCTCATCACCTAATTTTGACGGTGGTTTCTTCGAAACGAAGCGCATTATGTGTCTGAATCATCAAAGACATTGCGTTATGCCAATGATAGGGTCCGCGATAGTCCAGGGGTCGGGTACAAAAAACGGGCGATCGGAAAGGCGTGCATCGGAAACACGCAGGGCGATCAAAAAATCACGTTGCAATCCGGGCTCGAAACTTTACGACTAGGGGAAATACGAAAAGGAATGCGTCTGCATGGGCGACATTCCAGGGGAGCCATGTACACATGCAGTATTTTGTCCAGCAGCTTATCAACGGGCTGACGCTGGGATCGATCTATGGGCTGATCGCGATCGGCTACACGATGGTCTACGGCATCATCGGCATGATCAATTTCGCCCATGGCGATATCTTCATGGTGGGCGCCTTCGCGGCGCTGATCGTTTTCCTGATCCTCACGTCGCTGTTTTATTCGGTGCCCGTGGTCATAGCGCTGCTGGTCATGATGATCGTGGCGATGCTGCTGACCAGCCTCTACAACTGGACGATCGAGAAGGTGGCCTACCGGCCGCTGCGCGGTTCGTTCCGGCTGGCGCCGCTGATCACCGCCATCGGCATGTCGATCGCACTGTCGAATTTCGTCCAGGTGACGCAGGGCCCGCGCAACAAGCCGATCCCGCCGATGGTATCGCAGGTCTACAACATCGACGGCGTCAGCGTGTCGCTGAAGCAGATCATCATCGTCATTGTCACCGCGCTGCTGCTGGCGCTGTTCTGGTACCTGGTCAACAAGACCTCGCTTGGCCGCGCCCAGCGCGCCTGCGAACAGGACCGTAAGATGGCGGCGCTGCTGGGCATCGATGTCGATCGCACCATCTCGATCACCTTCATCATGGGCGCCGCCCTTGCCGCCGTCGCCGGCACGCTGTTCCTGATGTATTACGGCGTCGTTGCCTTCTCCGACGGCTTCACACCTGGTGTGAAAGCCTTCACGGCGGCGGTGCTCGGCGGCATCGGCTCACTGCCAGGTGCCGTGCTCGGCGGGCTGTTGATCGGCTTCATCGAGAGCATGTGGTCGGCGTATTTCTCGATCGACTACAAGGACGTCGCGGCGTTCTCGATCCTGGCAATCGTGCTGATCTTCCTGCCTTCCGGCATTCTGGGCCGGCCAGAAGTCGAAAAGGTCTGAGACCATGGCCGTCACCGTATCTCCCGAACGCGACACCGTCGCCACCCCTGTCCAACGCGCCCTCAAGGAAGCGTTCTATGCCGGCGCCATCTCGCTTGGCCTGTTCGTGCTGTTCATCGGCCTGAAGACCGGTCAGAACATGCGCAATGAACTGGTCGTGACGACACGCTGGGGCCTGCTCGCGGCCGTGGTGATTGCCACCGCCGTCGGCCGCTTCCTCTATATCGCCTATGGCCAGCCCTTCATGGCCAGCCAGAAGATAACCAACGTTGCCACCGGCCTGTTGCCGGCCAGCGTGGCGTCACGGTTCTTCCAGTTGCCGTGGTTCATCGCGGCAGCCGTCGCCGCGGTGTTGCTGTTCGCGGTCAATAGCTCTCTCGCCGGATGGGTGGGAGCAGAAGCGGCCGGCTACCTGCAGTTCCTGCGCGCGCTGGCGGTCATCTATGTGCTGGCCAGCGTGATCTACTATTTTCGTGCCTTCATCCATACCAACTTCACCAAATTGGGCATTACAGCGTTGGTGCTGTACCCCATCCTGGTGGTCGCGGTGCTGTCGCTGAATGCCTGGTCGATCACCGGCGGGATGCAGGGCTCGCTGAAATGGGTCGATAATTTCGGCATCCAGATCCTGATCTATGTGATGCTGGCCTGGGGCCTGAACATCGTCGTCGGCCTCGCTGGCCTGCTCGATCTCGGCTACGTCGCCTTCTATGCACTTGGCGCCTATGCGTATGCGCTTCTCGCCACGCAGTTCGGCCTGTCGTTCTGGATCCTGTTGCCGGCCGCTGGCGCCATGGCTGCCCTGTGGGGCGTGCTGCTCGGCTTCCCCGTGCTGCGCCTGCGTGGCGACTATCTGGCGATCGTGACGCTGGCTTTCGGCGAGATCATCCGGCTGGTGCTGATCAACTGGCGCGAGGTCACCAACGGGTCGGCCGGCATTTCCGGCATTCCCAAAGTCAGCTTCTTCGGCCTGATGTCGTTCAACGTGTCGGACCCGAACTATATCGCCAAGGTGCTGCACATCGCCCAGTCAGGCGCCTACTACAAGATTTTCCTCTACTATCTGATCCTGGGCCTGTGCCTGCTCACCGCCTTCGTCACCGTCAGGCTGCGCCGTTTGCCGGTCGGCCGCGCATGGGAAGCGCTGCGCGAGGACGAAATCGCCTGCCGCTCGCTTGGCATCAATACGACGACGACCAAGCTGACGGCCTTTGCCACCGGTGCCATGTTCGGCGGCTTTGCCGGCTCTTTCTTCGCCGCGCGGCAAGGCTTCGTCAGCCCCGAATCCTTCGTCTTCCTGGAATCGGCCATCATCCTTGCCATCGTCGTTCTCGGCGGCATGGGCTCGCTGGTCGGCATCGCGGTTGCCGCGATGGTGATGATCGGTGGCACCGAGGCGCTGCGCGAACTCGATTTCCTCAAGCAGATATTCGGGGACGATTTCACCCCGGAACTCTACCGCATGCTTCTGTTCGGCATGGCCATGGTCATCGTCATGCTGTGGAAGCCGCGTGGCTTCGTCGGCAGTCGCGAACCAACCGCCTTCCTCAAGGAGCGAAGGGCTGTCTCCGGTTCCTTCACCAAGGAGGGCCACGGCTGATGAACGCGAGCACACCAATGAACGGCGCTATCCTGCAGGTCGATCACCTGTCGATGAAGTTCGGCGGCCTTGTCGCCATCGGCGACCTGTCCTTCACCGCCAAGCGCGGCGAGATCACGGCGCTGATCGGACCCAACGGCGCCGGCAAGACGACCGTGTTCAACTGCATCACCGGTTTCTACAAGCCGTCGGAAGGCATGATCACGCTCAACCGCGCCGACGGCTCTTCTTACCTGCTCGAACGTCTGCCCAATCATGAGATTCCGGCGCGCGCCAAGGTGGCGCGTACCTTCCAGAACATCCGCCTGTTCTCGGGCATGACGCTGCTGGAGAACCTGCTGGTTGCCCAACACAACAAGCTGATGAAGGCATCGGGCTATACGATCCTGGGCCTGTTCGGCTTCAGCGGTTACCGCAAGGCCTCGGCCGAATCGGTGGAGCTTGCCAAGCACTGGCTGGAGAAGGCCGATCTTGTCGACCGTGCCGACGACCCGGCCGGCGACCTGCCCTATGGCGCGCAGCGGCGCCTCGAGATCGCGCGTGCCATGTGCACCGGTCCGGAGCTTCTGTGTCTCGACGAGCCGGCGGCCGGCCTCAATCCGAAGGAATCGGCGGCGCTCAACGAACTGCTGATCGACATCAAGAACACGTCGGGCACCTCGATCCTGCTGATCGAGCATGACATGTCGGTGGTCATGCAGATTTCCGACCATGTCGTGGTGCTCGAATATGGCCGCAAGATCTCCGACGGCAGTCCGCAGTCGGTGCGCACCGATCCGCGCGTCATCGCCGCCTATCTCGGCGTCGACGACGATGAGGTCGAGACCGTTCTGACCGAGGTCGGCGACGAGGATGTCATCGAACAGCTTGATACGGGCCCTGACTCCGCGCATGGCCCGGGGACATCGTCGTCATATCTTGCCGGGCCGGTGAGCGATACCGTCGGGCACAGCACCGGCGAGCGTGTGACCGTGTCGAAGGGCGCCTCGAAGGCGGCTCAGGTCGACGCCCGCGCCGCCAGCGTGGCGAGCAAGCCTGTCGTGCCGCCGACTCCGGCCAAGCCAGCCGCGAAGGCGGGCGCGGGGAAAACAGCACCAAGGAAAACGGCCGCCAAGACGCCCGTCGCGAAAGCCGAAGGCATTTCGAACCGCCTCGCTGCCCCGCGTGGCGGCAAGGCCGACAATCTGACCCGCATCAAGGGCATCGGTACGGTCAACGAGAAGAAGCTCAACGAACACGGCATCTTCCACTTCGACCAGATCGGCGCCTGGAAGAAGGCCGACGTCGAGGCGGCCGAGGCCTATCTCGCCTTTGACGGACGCATTGCGCGTGAGGAATGGGTCAAGCAGGCCAAACTGCTCGGCCATGGCAAAGATACGGAATTCTCGCGCCGCGTCGATGCGGGCAAGGTGGCGACCAGCCATGCTGCCGCAAAGACTGCCGCTGTCAAACCCGCGGCGGGCAAGCGCGGAGGGAGCAAGTGATGGCCGGGACAACACTGCTCGATATCAAGGGTGTGCAGACCTACTACGGCAACATCCGGGCGCTGAACGGGGTCGATGTCTCCGTCAATGAGGGTGAGATCGTCGCACTGATCGGCGCCAATGGCGCCGGCAAATCGACGCTGATGATGACCATTTTCGGGGCTCCACGCGCCCGCACCGGCACCATCACCTTCGCCGGCACCGATATCACCCAATTGCCGACGCACGAGATCGCGCGCCTGCGCATCGCCCAATCGCCGGAAGGTCGCCGTATCTTCCCGCGCATGACGGTGATGGAAAACCTGCAGATGGGCGCCAGCCTCGACAACCTCAAGCACTATGACGAGGACGTCGAGAAGGTGTTCACGCTGTTCCCGCGGCTGAAGGAGCGCATCGGCCAGCGCGGCGGCACGCTGTCGGGCGGAGAGCAGCAGATGCTGTCTATCGGGCGCGCGCTGATGGCGCGGCCGAAACTGCTTCTGCTCGACGAGCCGTCACTGGGCCTGGCGCCGCTGATCGTCAAGCAGATCTTCGACGCCATCCGCGAGTTGAACCGCACGCAGGGGCTGACCGTGTTCCTGGTCGAGCAGAACGCCTTCGGCGCGCTGAAGCTCGCCACGCGCGGCTATGTCATGGTCAACGGCAATGTGACGATGAGCGGCACCGGCAAGGAACTGCTCGCCAATCCCGAAGTGCGTGCCGCCTATCTCGAAGGCGGACATCACTGAGTTCAGGAGACTTCCCATGCAAGGCATTCTCTACGAGGAACCGTCGATTTGGCAGTTCTTCTTCGTCACCTGCCTGCTCGGCGGCTGGGCGGCATGGATGACCGGCAAGGCCAGCGCCCAGACATGGCGCAGCTTTCCGCAGTTGTTCGTCTATGTGCTCGGCCTTGGGATCGGCATCCGCTTCATCCATCACGCGCTGTTCGACGGCACGATGTTTTCGCTGCACTACTATATCGTCGACACCATCGTGCTGATGATACTTGGCTTCGTCGGCTATCAATACACACGAACCAACCAGATGGTCACACAGTATAATTGGCTCTACGAAAGAGCTTCAGTCTTGAGCTGGAAACCGAAAGGTTGACGTTCATCATTAACGCCGCTTCAGGGATGAATCGGCGTGACAAGGGCCTGAAAATCGGCAAACTATGCCTTCTGCGATAAGGGTGGGCATCGCATGAAAGCTTCATCCACGCCCACTCCGTTAATGGGAGCGTTTAAATGAAAAAGTCACTTTTGTCCGCCGTGGCCCTGACCGCGCTTGTCGCGTTCAGCGGCAACGCGTGGGCTGATGTCCTGTTCGCCGTCGCCGGTCCGATCACCGGCCCGAACGCGGCCTTCGGCGCACAGCTGCAGAAAGGTGCCGAGGCGGCTGTCGCGGCGATCAATGCCAAGGGCGGCATCAATGGCGAGCAGATCAAGCTCGAAATCGGCGACGACGTCTCCGATCCGAAGCAGGGCATCTCGGTCGCCAACAAGTTCGTCGGCGACGGCGTCAAGTTCGTGATCGGCCACTTCAACTCGGGCGTGTCGATCCCGGCCTCGGAAGTCTACGCTGAAAACAACATCGTCGAAATCACGCCGGCCGCAACCAACCCGAAGTTCACCGAGCGTGGCTTGTGGAACGTGTTCCGCACCTGCGGACGCGACGATCAGCAGGGCAGCATCGCCGGCGCCTATATCGCCGCGAATTTCAAGGATGCCAAGGTCGCCGTCGTGCACGACAAGACCCCTTATGGCCAGGGCCTTGCCGACGAAACCAAGAAGGCGATGAATGCCGCCGGCGTCAAGGAAGTGATGTATGAAGGCATCAATGTCGGCGACAAGGACTTCTCGGCGCTGATCGCCAAGATGAAGGAAGCCGGCGTCACCCTGATCTACTGGGGTGGCCTGCACACCGAAGCCGGCCTGATCATTCGCCAGTCGGCGGACCAGGGCCTCAAGGCAACGATGATGTCGGGTGACGGCATCGTGACGGACGAGCTTGCCGCGATCGCGGGCGACGCCGTCGCCGGTACGCTCAACACGTTCGGACCCGATCCGCGCCTGATCCCGGCCAACAAGGAACTCGTCGAGAAGTTCCGTGCGCAGGGCTTCGAGCCGGAAGCCTACACGCTCTACGCCTATGCCGCCGTGCAGGTGGTTGCCGAGGCGGCTGCTGCCGCCAAGACGAACGACCCGCAGGCTGTTGCCAAGGCGATGCATGAAAGCGGTCCGTTCCCGACCGTCCTGGGCGATCTCGCCTATGACGCCAAGGGCGATCCGAAGCTGCCGGGCTACATCATGTACGAGTGGAAGAAGAAGGACGACGGCAAGTATTCCTGGTTCCCGAAATAAGCCACTCAGACAGGTCTGAGATCCATGATGCCCGGCGCGTTGCGCCGGGCATTTTCTTTGGTACGTTCCGGCGACTGAAGAGCTTTCTTGCGGGCTCTTCTCAACCGGGCCAGATCGCATCCAGGATCGAAATTGTCGTCCTTGTTGCGTCCGTCCGAACGGATGCGTGCGAGTGTTGGCCGGATAATTGATTTAAATCGGTTTAAATCAACGCTGATTTTGTTTGCACTGCAGCATTTTCACGCTAATCATTGCACCGATTTCCCGTTCCTTCCGTTGCTGGAGCCCAGTCCTTGGCCATCACGAAGATCCTCGTCGCCAACCGGTCCGAAATCGCCATCCGCGTCTTTCGCGCGGCCAACGAGCTGGGTCTCAAAACCGTGGCGATCTGGGCCGAGGAAGACAAATATTCGCTGCACCGCTTCAAGGCCGACGAAAGCTACCAGGTCGGACGCGGCCCGCATCTGACCAAGGACATGGGGCCGATCGAGAGTTATCTGTCGATCGAGGAAGTGATCCGCGTCGCCAGGCTTTCGGGCGCCGATGCCATCCACCCGGGCTACGGGCTTTTGTCCGAAAGCCCCGAATTCGCCGAGGCCTGCGCGCAAGCGGGCATCACCTTCATCGGTCCGAAGCCGGACACGATGCGCCGGCTCGGCAACAAGGTTGCCGCGCGCAACCTCGCCATCGAGGTTGGCGTGCCTGTCATTCCCGCCACCGATCCGTTGCCGGACGATATGGAGGCGGTCAAGAAACTGGCCAAGGAGATCGGCTATCCGGTGATGCTGAAGGCGTCGTGGGGCGGTGGTGGGCGCGGCATGCGCGCCATCCGCGCCGAGGCCGACCTTGCCCGCGAAGTGATGGAAGGCAAGCGCGAGGCGAAGGCCGCCTTCGGCAAGGACGAGGTCTATCTCGAAAAGCTGATCGAGCGTGCCCGCCATGTCGAGGTACAGGTGCTTGGCGACACGCATGGCAATGCCGTGCATTTGTTCGAGCGCGACTGCTCGATCCAGCGCCGCAACCAGAAGGTCGTCGAGCGGGCGCCGGCGCCATACCTGCAGATGTCGCAGCGCGAGGAGCTTTGCGGCTACGCGCTGAAGCTTGCTCGCGAAACCAATTATATCGGCGCCGGCACGGTCGAATTCCTGCAGGATGCCGACAGCGGCAAATTCTATTTCATCGAGGTCAATCCGCGCATCCAGGTCGAGCACACCGTCACCGAGCAGGTGACCGGCATCGATATCGTCAAGGCGCAGATCCACATCCTTGACGGCTTCGCCATCGGCACGCCGGAATCGGGCGTGCCGGCGCAAAGCGACATCAGGCTGAACGGCCATGCCTTGCAGTGCCGCATCACCACCGAGGATCCCGAGCACAACTTCATTCCGGATTATGGCCGCATCACCGCCTATCGCGGCGCCACCGGCTTCGGTATTCGCCTCGACGGCGGCACCGCCTATTCCGGCGCCGTCATCACCCGCTTCTACGATCCGCTGCTGGAGAAGGTGACGGCGTGGGCGCCGACGCCGGCCGAGACGATCGCGCGCATGAACCGCGCGCTGCGCGAGTTCCGCATCCGCGGCGTCGCCACCAACCTGACCTTTCTCGAAGCGATCATCAACCACCCGAGCTTCGCCGACAATTCCTACACGACCAGGTTCATCGACACGACGCCGGAGCTGTTCCAGCAGGTCAAGCGCCAGGACCGCGCCACCAAGCTCATCAACTATCTCGCTGACGTTTCGGTCAACGGCCATCCTGAAACGCGCGGCCGGCCGACACCAAAGGCCGATGCGGCCGCACCCGTCGTGCCCTACCTCAACGGCAATGTGCCTGCGGGCCGCAAGCAGAAGCTGGACGTGCTCGGCCCGGAGAAATTCGCCGCCTGGATGCGCGAGCAAAAGGAAGTCCTGGTCACCGACACAACGATGCGCGACGGTCACCAGTCGCTGGTGGCGACGCGCGTGCGCACGCATGACATTGCCGGCATTGCCGGCACCTATGCGCGTGCCTTGCCGCAGCTGTTGTCATTGGAATGCTGGGGCGGCGCCACTTTTGACGTCGCCATGCGCTTCCTCACCGAGGACCCGTGGGAGCGGCTGTCGCTGGTGCGCGAGGCAGCGCCCAACCTGTTGCTGCAGATGCTTTTGCGCGGTGCCAACGGTGTCGGCTACACCAACTATCCCGACAATGTCGTGCAGCATTTCGTCAAGCAGGCTGCTGCCGGCGGCATCGACCTGTTCCGCGTCTTCGACTGCCTGAACTGGGTCGAGAACATGCGCGTCGCCATGGACGCGGTCGGCGCCGAGGGCAAGCTGTGTGAGGCGGCAATCTGCTACACAGGCGACATTCTCGATCCGGCGCGGGCCAAATACGACCTGAAATATTATGTCGGCCTGGCCGGTGAATTGCAGGCCGCCGGCGCCCACATCATCGCCGTCAAGGACATGGCCGGGCTCTTGAAGCCGGCTGCGGCGCGCGTGCTGTTCAAGGCGCTGCGCGAGGCGACCGACCTGCCGATCCATTTCCACACCCACGACACGTCAGGCCTGTCGGCGGCGACCGTGCTGGCAGCGGTGGAGAGCGGCGTCGATGCCATCGACGCGGCAATGGACGCCTTCTCCGGCAACACCTCGCAGCCTTGCCTGGGCTCGATCGTCGAGGCGCTGAAGGGCACCGAACGCGACCCCGGCCTCGATCCGCAATGGATCCGCAAAATCTCGTTCTACTGGGAGGCGGTGCGCAACCAGTACGCCGCTTTCGAAAGCGACCTCAAGGGGCCGGCCTCGGAAGTCTATCTGCACGAAATGCCGGGCGGTCAGTTCACCAACCTCAAGGAGCAGGCGCGCTCGCTCGGGCTGGAGACGCGCTGGCACGAGGTGGCGCAGACCTATCACGACGTCAATTTGATGTTCGGCGACATCGTCAAGGTGACGCCGTCATCCAAGGTCGTCGGCGACATGGCGCTGATGATGGTCAGCCAGGACCTGACCGTCGCCGATGTCGAGAATCCCAACAAGGATATTGCCTTCCCGGACTCGGTCGTGTCGATGCTGCGCGGCGATCTTGGCCAGTCGCCTGGCGGTTGGCCAGAAGCGCTGCAGAAGAAGGCGCTGAAGGGCGACAAGCCGATTACGGCGCGGCCCGGCTCGCTGCTGCAGCCCGCCGATCTCGCGGCCAGCCGCAAGGAGATCGAGGAGAAGCTGGATCGCAAGCTCAGTGAGTACGAATTCGCCTCGTGGCTGATGTATCCGAAGGTGTTTACCGACTTCGCCGGCGCGCAAGAGACTTACGGCCCGGTCAGCGTTCTGCCGACGCCGACCTATTTCTACGGCATGAAGTCCGAAGATGAGATCTTCGTCGACATCGAGAAGGGCAAGACACTGGTGGTGCGTTGCCTCGCCATCGGCGATGTCGACGACAAGGGCATGGTCACCGTGTTCTTCGAGCTCAACGGCCAGCCGCGGCGTGTCAAGGTGCCCGACCGGGCGCATGGCGCGTCCGCCGCCAAGGCGCGCCGCAAGGCCGAGCCTGGCAATGAGGCGCATGTCGGCGCGCCGATGCCGGGTGTGGTCTCCGCCCTTTCGGTCGCTGCCGGCCAGGCGGTGAAGGCTGGCGACGTGCTGCTTTCCATCGAAGCGATGAAGATGGAAACGGCGTTGCATGCCGAGCGCGACGGCACCGTCGCCGAAGTGCTGGTCAAGGCCGGCGATCAGATCGACGCGAAGGATCTGTTGATCGCCTTCGGTTAGTCGACACCTTTCCACGGGATGGCTGTCTGCATCATGGCGGCAGCGTTGGTTCGACCGTCGATAACGGCTTGACCCGCTGCCCCCGGTCGGGCATCGAACCGCTGAATTTGCTGCGGCCTGTTTTCCCGAGTCGCGGCACGGAACCAATTCTTGGAGAAAAACATGGCCGACGATATCATCGATACCAGCCAGACTGTTGCCGCCGGCCAACTGCGTGCCCTCATCGAGCGCATCGAGCGGCTCGAGGAAGAAAAGAAGACGATCGCCGACGACATCAAGGAAGTGTTCGCCGAGGCCAAGGGCACCGGCTTCGACACCAAGGCGATCCGCACCATCATTCGGCTGCGCAAGAAGGACCAGGCCGAGCGCCAGGAAGAGGACGCCATCCTCGATCTGTACATGGCCGCGCTCGGCATGGTCTGAGGCCAAGCCTCTCATGACTTCCCGAGGCGGTCATGAGTGAGTTCGACTTTGGCGGCCGCCGCGCCTCGGAATTCCGCCATCGCGGCTTCTGGACGTTGTTCGCTGAGCGGCACCCGGAAGAAAAAGGTCGGCTGGTGAGGCGCGGACCCTGGTTCTGGCAGCGCGGGCTGCCCGACTTCGCCCTGGTCCTTTCGATGTATGTCGCGCCGGCCCAGAACCATGTCGGCGTCTTCTTCGGCCGCAACGAGAAGTTCGGCGCCACGCAAAGCTGGTCGCGGTTGAAGCCGTTCCAGCCGGCGATCGAGGACCGGCTGAAGCTCAGGCCGGAACAAAGCTGCGAGGGCCTCGGCATCAATTCGATGTGGCGGGTCAACTGCTACGCCGAGGACAATTGGCCTGCCATGACCGACTGGCTGGTGACGGAATGCTCGCGTGTCGAGCGCGCCGTCACCGAAGTGCTTGGACAGGAGTAGAGCGGCGATGTCTGCGGATTTCTTCCGCTCGCGTTGGCTTGGCCAAGTATCGCTCAATCGATTGTTCTGGCGCGACATGCTGCTCGTCGGCACCATGATCAGCATGGCCTCATCAGCGCTGGCGCTTGTCCTGCTCGGCCTGAAGCTGCCGCTCTGGCTGGTTCTGGCGGTGCATTTCGCACCGGTGCCTTACAACATCTTCCTGACCTCGGCGGTCTGGCGCACGGCTGAAAAATCGGCCGGTGCCAAGGCTTCGTTGGTAATGCTGGGTTCCGCGCTTTGGCTGATCGCAACGGTGGTTGTCTGAGGCTCGCATACGAAAAAGGGCGGCCGAAGCCGCCCTTTGCAGAAAGCCATGAGATGCCGATCAGGCCGCCGGCTCGAATTTCAGCGCCACGCCGTTGATGCAATAGCGCAGGCCGGTCGGCGGCGGGCCGTCCTCGAAGACATGGCCGAGATGGCTGCCGCAGCGGGCACAATGGCATTCGGTACGGACCATGCCATAGCTGCGGTCGACGGTGTTCTCGACCGAACCGGGCACCGGGTCATTGAAGCTCGGCCAGCCGGTGCCGCTCTCGAACTTCAGCTTGGATTCAAACAGCGGCTGGTCGCAGCCGACGCAGGAAAATGTGCCGGCGCGCTTCTCGTAGAGAAGGGCGCAGCTTCCCGGCCGTTCGGTGCCATGATTGCGCATGACCGCATATTGCTCCGGCGTCAGCCGGGCGCGCCATTCGGCGTCGGTGCGGGTCACGGGGTAGGTGTGGGTGTCCATTTGATCTCCTCAGCCTTGGCGGCTCGTTGTTGATTGCAACCGGATATTCGCACCAACATAGGCATTTGTTACAGGTTCGCCCAGCGGCGCGCCCTCTGCAAGATCAATGTTTCCTCGAAAGCTGCTTCGTCGCGGCTTCCAACCCGGCGAGCGTCAGCGGGAACATGCGGCCGCCGAAGATGTCGCGGATCATGGCGATGGAATGGGTGTAACCCCAGTTCTTTTCTGTTTCAGGGTTCAGCCATACCGCGTTCGGCCATTGCTGCAGCAGGCGACCAAGCCAGACACTGCCTGCCTCCGGATTCCAGTGCTCGACCGAGCCGCCGGGGTGCGCGATCTCGTAGGGGCTCATCGAGGCGTCACCGACGACGATGACCTTGTAGTCCGGGCCGTATTTGTGGAGGAGATCGAAGGTCGGGATCACCTCGGCATGCCGGCGTCGGTTGTCCTTCCACACGCCCTCGTAGAGGCAGTTGTGGAAATAGAAATATTCGAGCTGGCGGAATTCGGCGCGCGCGGCCGAGAACAGCTCCTCGACGCTCTTGATGTGGTCGTCCATCGAGCCGCCGACATCGAAGAACATCAACAGTTTTACGGCATTGCGCCGCTCAGGCCGCGTCTGCACGTCGAGGTAGCCATGCTCGGCGGTGGCGTGGATGGTGCCGGGCAGGTCGAATTCTTCCTCCGCGCCCTCGCGGACCCAACGGCGCAGCCGCTTCAGCGCGATCTTGATGTTGCGGGTGCCGAGTTCGACGGCATCGTCGAAATTGCGGAACTCGCGCTTGTCCCAGACCTTCACCGCGCGGCGGTTACGGCTTTCGTGCTGGCCAATGCGCACGCCTTCGGGATTGTAGCCATAGGCGCCGAAGGGCGAGGTGCCGCCGGTGCCGATCCATTTCGAGCCACCCTGGTGACGGCCCTTCTGCTCCTCGAGCCGCTGCTTCAGCGTCTCCATCAGCTTCTCGAAGCCGCCGAGCGCCTCGACCAGCTTTTTCTCCTCGTCGGTCAGGTGCTTTTCGGCGAGGCGGCGCAGCCATTCTTCCGGAATGTTGGCGACGTCAACCGCATCCGGTCCGCCCAGCGCCTCGATGCCCTTGAAGACGTGCGCAAACACCTGGTCGAAGCGGTCGATATGGCGCTCGTCCTTCACCAAGGCGGCGCGGGCAAGGTAATAAAAACCCTCGACGTCGTAGTCGACCAGCCCGGCCTCCAGCCCCTCCAGCAGCGACAGATATTCCCGCAGCGAAACGGGAACACGCGCTGCCTTCAGTTCGAGGAAGAAGGGGATGAACATTTTCTATCTACAGCAAATCATACTCGATGAAGCCAGTCCTGCGCGCGACATGGTCGTAGAGCTTGCGCGCCGTGGTGTTGGTCTCGTGCGTCATCCAGTAGACGTTCTTGACACCGATTTTTGCCGCCTCTTCCTTTACTGCCTTGATCAGGGCCGCACCGATGCCCTTGCCGCGCACATCCGGGTCGGCGAACAGATCCTGCAGATAGCAGTTGTTCTTCTCCGACCAGCCGGAGCGGTGATAGAGGTAGTGGGTGAGGCCGACCGCCTTGCCGTCGAGCGTGGCGATAAAACCCTTGGGCTCGAACTCACCTGGCGTGAACAGCCGCTTCCAGGTGATGGCGTAGACCTCTTCCGGAAGCTTGGTTTCGTAGAAGGTGAGGTAGTCGGTCCACAGCCGTCGCCAGTCGGCGTGGTCGGCCTGCACCAGGGGGCGGACGGTGATCTCGGTCATTGCGGTTCCTCCAAAGCCTGATCCGGACGGAATCAGGCCGGACACAGCTTCGCCTAAACCGCAGCCGAATTGTACTCGCGAAATGCGGTGGCCAGCACCTGCAGCGCTTCGCGCGCTCGCGGCGCCAGTGTATGCGCATGCAGCACCACTTCGGAAGGGTCAAGGGGCGGCAGGCCGAGCTTGCGGCCGATCTCGACCAGGCCGGGAGGAACGACGCGGTGGGCCAGCGCCGAAACGGCAAAGCCCGCCGACACCGCAATGTTGACGGCCGCGCCGCCGCCGCCCACAAATGCCTCCTCCCAGGCGATGCCGGCCTTATCCAGCGTCTCGACCGCCCGCACACGATCCGGACAGCTGCATATGGTGCTCAGTAGAGCGAGGCGCAGCGGCGTTCCGCGCTGCCATTCGAAGGAAGGCGTCGCGAACCAGCCATAATGATTGCGCGACAAGGTCCGGCCCGGACGGCTGTCACCCTCGCGGTGCACGATGATCGCATCGAGTTCGCCGCGATCGAACGCTTCTTTCAGAATGGTTGAGGTGTCGATCCTCAGACTGAGCGTGAGCGATGGATCGTGCGCGTGGAGCTGGGCGATCAGAACGGAAAGCTCCGGGCCGGCGACATGATCGACAAAGCCGAGCGCGAGCCGGCAAGGCGCTTCGGCAAACTCGGCCATGGCTCGCTCATGCGCGGCAAGGAAGTCTCGCGCGGAAGGCAGGAAAACGGCGCCCTTCGCCGACAGGTTGACGCGGCGCGGCGTGCGTTCGATCAGCCGCGCGCCGAGCTTTTCCTCGAGCCGTCGCAGCTTGACGCTGATCGTGGCTTGGGTGCTGCCAAGTGCTTCGGCGGCGCGGGTGAAGCTCTGCAGATCGGCCACCATCACGAAGGTGCGCACGGCGTCGACATCAAGGGTGGTCATTCCAGGCCTTCCTTAGGAACCATGCCAATTTGTCATTTCTGATATAGCCAACCATAGCCTGTTTTCATGGTCAAGGCTCATCTATGTCAGCCTCATCGCGGTTTGAAGAGCGCCGCCTCTCCCTGTTTCGACAGAAAGTGACTGACATGCCGTTTCAAATTGAACGCAACACCATCGCGCTGACCGGCGTTTGCCTAGCGTCGCTGCTGTTTGGCCTCGAAATCTCCAGTGTGCCGGTGATCCTGCCAAAGCTGGAAATCGTGCTCGCCGCCAATTTCAAGGATTTGCAGTGGATCATGAATGCTTACACCATTGCCTGCACGACGGTGCTGATGGCAACGGGGACATTGGCCGACCGTTTCGGCCGCAAGAGCGTGATGGTGATCACCACCGTCGCCTTCGGCCTCGCCTCGCTAATGTGCGGTCTGGCAACGAGTGCGCCGCTGCTGATCGCGGCCCGCTTTCTGCAAGGCCTTGCGGGAGGCGCGATGCTGACCTGCAGCGTGGCCGTGCTGTCGCACCAGTTCCAGGACGGAAAGGCGCGCGGCAAGGCCTTCGTCGCCTGGAGCGTCGTCTCCGGGATCGGGCTCGGTTTCGGTCCTGCCATTGGCGGACTGATCGTCGCGCTCTCAAGCTGGCAGTGGGTGTTCCTCATCCATGTTCCACTGGCGATCCTTGCACTGGTCTTCATCGCCACCGGAGTCACGGAATCACGCGATCAAAACGCCCAGAAGCTCGATCGGGCCGGCATCCTGACGCTTTCGTCGGCGGTGTTCGGCTTCTCCTATCTGATCACGCAAGGCGCTGATCTCGGGGCCGGCGCCCGCATTGGCGTGATTGTCGCATCGGTTGCGGCTTTCATCGCGCTCCTTATCGCAGAGAGGGTCAATCCCTATCCGATGTTCGATTTCTCCGTCTTCCGCATCCGTCAGTTTTCGGGCGCGATCATGGGCGCGGTCGGCATGAATTTCAGCTACTGGCCATTCATCATCTATCTGCCGATCTATTTTTCCGGCGTGCTCGGCTACGACAGCACCACGACCGGCCTGCTGCTCTTGGTCTACACGCTGCCCTTCATGGTGATGCCGCCGATCGCCGAACGCATTCGTGCGCGCTATCAGGCGCGGATTGCGATCCCGCTCGGCTTGTTCACTCTGGGGATCGGTTTTATCGCCATGTGGATTGGGTCCGGGCTCGAGGGTGCGAGCTGGTTGACCATGCTGCCGGGCGCGCTCATCGCCGGCATCGGCATTGGCCTCACCAATTCGCCGACCACCAACACCACGACCGGTGCGGTGTCGCCGGATCGCGCCGGCATGGCCTCCGGCATCGACATCAGTGCGCGCCTGATCACGCTCGCCATCAACATCGCGGTGCTCGGCCTGTTGCTGACGCAGGGGATTGTTTCCTACCTCCGCAATGCATTTGGCCCCGCTCTCGACCCCGGCGAAGTGCGCGCGTTGGCAGAAAGGATCGCCACCGGAAATCTCGATGGCCTCGCACGGGAGACGCCGAAGCTCGCAACCCTCGACCCGTCCGGCGCCATTGTGCATGCCGCCCTGGTCAATGGCTTCGGCTGGGTCATGCTCTATTGCGGGATCGGCGTTCTTGCCCTGTCGGTCATCGGTTTCGTCATCTTCGGACCGAAGACCGTCGCACCGAAGCAGAGAGGGCTTGCTGCCGCCGAGTGAGCGGCCGAGGCCTGCGCGTAGCGAGAGCTTCGCTTGATCTTCACCCCTGCCGCCGCGCCATGAAGGCGAGCCGCTCGAACAGATGCACGTCTTGCTCGTTCTTCAACAGGGCGCCGTGCAGCTTGGGCAGCGCGTTCTTCGGGTCGGCGCGCAGATCTTCCGGCGCGATGTCGTCGGCGACCAGCAGGCGGATCCAGTCGAGCGCCTCGGAGGTCGACGGCTTCTTCTTCAGTCCGGGTACCTCGCGGATCTCGTAGAACTGGGTGAGTGCTGCCCGCACCAAATTCTGCTTGATGCCGGGATAGTGGACGTCGACAATCTTGTGCAGTGTCTCGACATCGGGAAAGCGGATGTAGTGGAAGAAGCAGCGGCGCAGGAAGGCGTCGGGCAACTCCTTCTCGTTGTTGGAGGTGATGATGACAATGGGGCGGACGGCGGCGCGGATGGTCTCGCCGGTCTCGTAGACGAAGAACTCCATCCGATCGAGTTCCTGCAGCAGGTCGTTGGGGAATTCGATGTCGGCCTTGTCGATCTCGTCGATCAACAGCACGACTTTCTTGCCCGCCGCGAATGCCTCCCAGAGCTTGCCGCGCTTGATGTAGTTCTTGATGTCGTTGAACCTGGCATCACCGAGCTGGCTGTCGCGCAGCCGCGAGACGGCATCATATTCGTAGAGGCCCTGTTGCGCCCGTGTCGTCGACTTGACGTGCCATTCGATGAGGTCGAGGCCAAGGGCTGATGCCACTTGGCGGGCAAGCTCGGTCTTGCCGGTGCCGGGCTCGCCCTTGACCAGCAGTGGCCGCTCCAGCGCGATCGCCGCGTTGACCGCCACCATCAGATCCTTGTCGGCGACATAGTCCGCCGTGCCTTCGAAACGCATTCTCGCTCCTCGGTTCTTTATCGCGACCGTAAGGACGCCGGCCAAGCTGTGCAAGGGCGCGCCGGCTGCGACGAATGGGCTTGAAACCCGGGACGGAAATATCCGTTGCTAGGGCAAGGCCGCTTGGCAGGCCGAAGGGCGGCAGCATGAACGAAAAGATATCAGGCAGGACGGCACTGCAGATCGTTGTCGCGGTGCTGGCGGCAACCCCGGTTCTGGTGGGCATCGAAGGTATTCTTTCCGGCCCGGCGTTTCTTCACGTAATCGCTCCATGGCCGGTCGATCTCGACAGCCATTTCCGCTTCCTGTCCGGATTTTTCCTGGCTGTCGGTATTGGCTGGTACAGCTGTATTCCCCGTATCGAGGTAAAGACGGAGCGGTTCCGGCTGCTTGCCGCCTGCACTTTTACTGGCGGCCTGGCACGGCTTGTCTCGCTGATTCTGGTCGGCGCGCCATCGCTGGGGCACCTCGCCGGGCTCTGTGTCGAACTGCTTGCGGTGCCGGCGCTGGTCTGGTGGCAGGGGCGTGTCGCGAATAAAGCCGCCTGGGGTGCCCGTCTCACTGGCGCTTGACCGATGAGCGGCCTATATTGGGGAGGACGGTCTGTGCTTCCCGGCAGGAGAACATTTTCCCCGGGGCCTTAACGATCCTTAGGGAGCTGTCCCTGGGAAGACCCGTGGGTTTTCTCACACGGCGCCCACCTACTTTGTAGGTTCCCGGGATCGCTCTCTCCACCGGTTGTGTGGATCGTCACTTATTGCCCGTCGCCAGGCATTCCGGTGGATGATGCGGTAGAAACCGTCGCTCCTGAAATGCCATCCAGATCCGGCCTTTTCTATCGTCCGCGCATGACATCCTCAAAAGACCTGAAAAAGCAGCTTCGCCTCGAGGCCCTCGGGCGCCGGGATGCGCTCGATGAATTCTGGCGGGTGGAGGCAGCGCTCGAAATGGCCGAGACGGCGCGCGATCATCTCGCTGTCGAGCCCGGCCAGATCGTGTCCGGCTTCTGGCCGATGCGTTCGGAAGTCGACGTCAGGCCATTGATGTTTGCCTTGCGTGAGAAGGGGGCGAGGCTTTGCCTGCCCGCCATTCTCGACAAGACCACGATCGTCTTTCGCGAACTGGTGCGCGGCGCGCCGATGGTGGACATGGGTTTTGGCACGGTCGGGCCCCATGCGGAGGCGGAGGCGCTTGATCCCTCGGTGATGCTGGTGCCGCTCGCTGCCTTCGATGCGCGCGGCCATCGCATCGGCTATGGCGCCGGCTATTACGACCGCGCCATCGCCAGGCTTGTCGACAAGGGACATGCCCCCCGCCTGATCGGCATCGCCTTCAACTGCCAGGAGGTTTCGCAGGTTCCGGACGAACCGCACGACGTGGTCATTCCAGAAATACTGACCGAGAGCGGGTTGCGCCGCTTTGCGCCAAAATTGTAGATAAGTACAATGGACGCATGATCTTTTCGCAGACGTCATGCAGCTTTTTGCTTCGCTGACATCAGGTGCGGGATCATATGAGACTTCTCTTCCTCGGTGACATGGTTGGAAAGACAGGCCGCACGGCGGTCTGGGAACAGCTTCCCGGCCTGATCTCCGACTTCAAGCTCGACTTCGTCATCGTCAACGGCGAGAACGCCGCCGGCGGCTTCGGCATCACCGAAGAGATATTTCGCGAGACGATCGCTGCCGGTGCCGATGTCGTCACCACCGGCAACCATGTCTGGGACCAGCGCGATGCGCTGGCTTTCGCGCCGCGCGAGGAGCGTTTCCTGCGCCCTTCGAATTTTCCCAAGGGCACGCCGGGGCGCGGCTCCGGTGTGTACATTTCCAGGGGCGGTGCGCGGGTGCTGGTCGCCAACATCATGGGCCGGGTGTTCATGCATCCCGAGCTCGACGATCCCTTCCAGGCCGGCGAGCGTGAACTCGCCGCCTGTCCGCTCGGCGAACAGGCGGATGCTGTGGTGATCGACTTCCATGCCGAGGCGACGTCCGAAAAGATGTGCTTCGCGCATTTCGTCGACGGCCGCGCCAGCCTCGTCGTCGGCACCCACACCCACCAGCCGACCGCCGACCACCAGATCCTCAATGGCGGCACCGGCTATCTCTCCGACGCCGGCATGTGCGGCGATTATGATTCCTCGCTCGGCATGGACAAGGAGGAACCGCTCAACCGGTTCCTGTCGAAAGTGCCGAAGGGCCGTTTCGAGGCGGCGACCGGACCTGCAACATTATGTGGCGTCGGCGTCACTATTTCCGACCGAACGGGGCTAACTGAGAAGATCGCGCCGTTTCGTCGCGGACCGCGGCTTGAAGAAACCGCTCCATCTTTCTGGTCATGACATTGATATAGAGGTTTGTAGTACCTAACTGCCGGCGACACTGCTCTAGATCGTAGGGGACGACCTCCATGCAGGTTATAGAATTCCTGGCGCCGCATTTTCATTTTGTTTCCGACCCAACCGCCTGGGTCGCGTTGTTGACGCTGGTGGTGCTCGAGATCGTGCTCGGCATCGACAATCTGATCTTCATTTCGATCCTGACCAACAAGCTGCCGGAAGCGCAACGGGCCCGCGCCCGCCGGCTCGGCATTTCGGCGGCGCTGATCATGCGGCTGGTGCTGCTCGCCACCATCTCGATCATCGTCCAACTTACGACGCCGGTGTTTACCGCCTTCGGCCATGGCTTCTCCTGGCGCGACCTGATCCTGATCGCCGGCGGCCTGTTCCTGGTCTGGAAGGCGACCAAGGAAATCCATCACACCGTCGATCCCGACGATCATCAGGACACGATGCTGGGCGGGACCCTGCAGATCAGCCTTGCCGGCGCGATCTTCCAGATCCTGCTGCTCGACCTCGTCTTCTCGATCGATTCCATCATCACCGCCGTCGGCATGACCGACGAAATCGCCATCATGTACATCGCCGTGATCGTGGCCGTTAGCGTGATGATGCTGGCGGCAGGGCCGCTGGCGAACTTCATCGCCAAGAACCCGAGCATCGTCATGCTGGCGCTGGGCTTCCTGCTGATGATAGGCATGACGCTGATCGCCGACGGCATGGGCTACCACGTGCCCAAAGGCTACATCTACGCGGCGATGGGTTTTTCGGCCCTCGTCGAAGGCCTCAACATGCTGGCGCGGGGGCGCAAGAAGGCGAAGCCCAGCGACGGGCACTAAGCGATCGGCAGCGGATCATCATGACCACCCGCGCCCCAGCACGGCGCGGCTGGACGAATTGAGCCGATTTATCTATAAGCCGGCCATTCCGACAGAGAACGCCGTGCTTCCGTGAGTTGCACCCAGGGCGCTCTGAAATTTTGAATTCGAGCATTGGCAGGGCGAGATGAGTCATCTCGTTGCAGCATGCTCTAGCCGAGAAGACGACAGGGGTGCCATGGCTGGCCATTCACAGTTCAAGAACATCATGCACCGCAAGGGCCGCCAGGACGCGGTGCGGTCGAAAATGTTTTCCAAGCTGGCGCGCGAAATCACCGTCGCAGCCAAGAGCGGAACGCCCGATCCATCGATGAATCCGCGCCTGCGCCTGGCGATCCAGAACGCCAAGGCGGTGTCGATGCCGAAGGACAACATCCAGCGGGCCGTCAACAAGGCCTCGATGGGCGATGCCGAAAACTACGAAGCCGTGCGCTACGAGGGCTATGGCCCAGGCGGCGTCGCCGTCATCGTCGAGGCCTTGACCGACAATCGCAACCGCTCGGCGTCGAATGTGCGCGCGGCCTTCACCAAGGCTGGCGGCGCGATGGGCGAAACCGGCTCGGTCTCCTTCATGTGGGACCGTGTTGGCGAGATCTATTATCCGGCATCGGCCGGCAGCGCCGACAAGGTTATGGACGCGGCAATCGAAGCCGGCGCCGACGACGTGGAAACCGACGAGGAAGGCCACACGATCTATTGCGCCTTCGAGGCTCTTGGCGAGGTGTCGAAAGCACTGGAAAGCGCGCTCGGCGAGGCGGAATCGGTGAAGCTGATCTGGCGGCCGCAGAACAATGTCCCGGTCGACGAGGAAAGGGCTCAGTCGCTGATGAAGCTGGTCGCCACGCTTGAGGATGACGATGACGTGCAAAGCGTCTACGCCAACTTCGAAGTCGACGAAGAGACCTTGGCCAAGCTCAGCGCGGCGTGACCGGAGCCCGTCCAAGATGAGCGCGGTCCGGTCCGACCTGGGCGAGAAGCCCATCATCCGCATCACCTATTGTACGCAGTGCCAGTGGCTACTGCGAGCCGGTTGGATGGCGCAGGAGCTTTTGTCGACCTTCGGTACCGATCTCGGCGAAGTGACGCTGGTGCCGGGCACCGGCGGCATCTTCACTGTCTCCTGCAACGAGGTTCTTGTCTGGGACCGCAAGCGCGATGGTGGTTTTCCCGACGCGGCGAAACTCAAGCAGCTGGTCCGTGATGTCATCGATCCGGATCGCGACCTCGGCCATTCCGATCGCAAGGACCATAAATCAAAAGACCCGGCCTGATCAGGCTGGGTCGAAGGCGAAGCGGTAGACATTGGTTTGCCGTTTCTCGAATCCCAGTTTCAGGTACAGACGGTTTGCGGCCTCTCTTGACGGGCGCGAGGTGAGGTCGACGGTCCTGGCACCGGTGGCCTTTGCCCGAGCCAGCGCTTCACGAACCAGGGCCGACGCGATGCCATGGCCCCTGTGGCGATCATCGACGATCACATCCTCGATGATGGAACGCACCCCGGTTGGCACACGGAACACGGCGAGCGTCAGCATCCCTTGAAGCGTTTGTCCCGTCCTTGCGATGAGCAGCGTTGTCGCGGGCGATTTGATGACAAGCTCCAGGTCTTCGTTGCGTGGTTCCGTTGCGGATGACGACAGCTGTGGGATCAAGTCGATGATCGAACGTGCCAGCCATGGCGTCAGGGTGGATACCGCCTCTATCTCGAAGTAGGTCACGTTGATCATCCTTCCAGGCAAGCCACGGTCGGACCCGAAAATGCCTGCTTCTGGCGGGTCCGTTGGAGCTACCTCACCGTAATCGCCATGATGAAGCAACCCATTGCCACGACGGCGGTGACGGTGCGGACGTGGTTCCACATCACCCAGTCCCTGAGAAAGCTGGTCCACACGGCGGCGCCATTGGCGCTGGCTGGGTCGACGGCGGCGAGCGCATCGTTGAGCGGCACGTTGAAGACCATGGTCACGATCGGGTTGCCGACGAGATAGATCAGGGCTCCGGCGAGAAGCCAGAACGAACCCGGCTGGCTCCAGCCGATGATCGCGCCGGCGATGAGCACGAGGCAGACCAGCCCGGTGCCGAAGAGTGCCGTCATGAAGGTCGGCGTGATGACAGTGATATTGATCGAATTCATGGCGGCGATGCCTTGCGGGACAGGCAGTCGGGCAAGTGCGGCCATGACGAAGTTGGAAAAGGCGAAGAACACGCCGCCGACGACGCCTGAGCCGATTGCGGCGATGATGGTGAGGGTGGGAAGAAGCCTGATCATCTCAGTTACTCCAGATGCCGGTTGCGGCGGTTTCGCTTGCGTAGGCTGAAAAGTCTTTCGGCGCGCGGCCAAGCACACGCTGGACGCCGTCGGTGAGCGACTCGTTGCGGCCGTCGAGCACCTGGGTGAACAGCTCATCGAGCAGCCAGACGATTTCGGGTGGCAGTTCATGCGACGCGACAGAGGTCGTGAACTCGTCATGCGAGATTCTGACAAATCGGATGTCGCGTTCTGCCGCCCTGGCAATTTCGGCGACCGCATCAGTGAAGCTCAACAGCCGCGGTCCCGTGAGCTCATAGAGCTGGCCGACATGACCGGGCTGGGTCAGCACCGCTTCGGCGGCGTCGGCGACGTCGTCGACATCGACAAAGGGTTCGCCGACAGGTCCGACCGGCAGTGCCATCTCGCCCGCCAGCAGCGGCTCAACGAGAAAGCCTTCGCTGAAATTCTGCGAGAACCATGCGCAGCGCAGGATCGTCCAGTCGGCCCCGGAAGCCTTCAGCATCTCTTCGGCGCGCTGCGCCTCGTGCTCGCCACGGCCCGACAAAAGCACCAGCCGGCGAACGCCATGCCGCACGGCAAGGCGGGCGAAGGCACTGATCACTTCGGCGGCGCCCGGCACGGCGATGTCGGGATAGTAGCTGATGTAGACGGCGCTGACGTCGTCCAGTGCGGGAGCCCAGCTTGCGGGAGCTTCCCAGTCGAAGCGAGGCGCGGCGGAACGGGAACCGATCCGTACCGGAATACCGCGCGCCGTCAGCCGCTCGGCGAGACGGCGGCCGGTCTTGCCGGTGCCGCCGAGGATCAGGATTGGTTTGGTTGTCGTGTCAGTCATCTCTGAGTGTCCTTGTCTAAAACATGAGAAATCCTCACATTTGCAAAACGTGATAAACCCTCGTATTTTGCGAGTCAAGCCGCTCCTGGCGATTTTGTTGAGTTGGAGCTAGAGATGGACGACACCGAAGCCACCGTTTCCTCGCAGGAGCAGATCGCTTCGCCGCGCCGGGCGCCAAGCCAGCAGCGCAGCCGCGAGCGGGTCGAGCGCATGCTGGCCGCCGCCTCGGCGCTGATCGCCGAGCAAGGCAGCGACGCCATGCGCATGGGAGAAGTCGCGGAACGGGCAGGGGTGTCGATCGGCTCGCTCTACCAGTTCTTTCCCGACAAGCGGGCGATCATCTGGGCGCTGGCCGAGCGCTATACCGTTGAAAGCCAGGCCTGCATCTCGGCCGAGCTCAAGGATGTCAGCGACGCCGAAGGCCTGCGACGGGCTTTCTCGGAGTTGGTCGATATCTATTATCGGCTGTTCCTCGCCGAGCCGGTGATGCGCGACATCTGGTCGGGCACGCAGGCCGACAAGGCGCTGCGCCAGCTCGAACTCGCCGACAGCCGCGCCAATGCCGAATTCCTCGTCGCGGTGCTGAAGCGATTGCGTCCCGGCGCCGATCCCGTCTCCCTGGAGACCACGGCGTTTCTCGTCTGGCAAATGGGCGAGGCCGCGATGCGGCTGGCGATCTCGGTCGAACGGCAGGAGGGCGACAGGTTGGTCGCCGCCTACAAACGCATGGCGCTACGGGAATTGCTGGCTGAATAGGATGCTCTCACCCTCCCCACAAGGGGGAGGTAGGGCCAGGTGCTGGCCCGAGGCGGTCTGCATCGGTTGCAACAAAAAACCCGCCACAAGGGCGGGTTTTTGGATCTGCAAGACTTGTTTGGCTTAGAGGCCGAAACCTTCGAAGCGCTTCTTGAACTTCGACAGACGGCCGCCGCGGTCGAGCAGGGTCTGGTGGCCGCCGGTCCAGGCCGGGTGGGTGCTCGGGTCGATATCGAGGTTCATCGTATCGCCTTCCTTGCCCCAGGTCGAACGGGTCGTGTATTCGGTGCCGTCGGTCATGACGACCTTGATGGTGTGGTAGTCGGGATGGATAGCGCTCTTCATGGCTCGGTTCCTGGCTTGCCGGCGCGGCTGACGGGCATAAGCCTGCGTCGATGCGCCTCTTTTTAAAACTCGAAGCCGCAGCTATTGAGGAGCCACGGCTTCTAAAACGGTCGGCGAGCCTATACATCAGGCGGAATTGAATCACAAGGCCGCGGCAAGCGCATATTGAGGCGCATGAAGCTGAAGCGGCTAGAGGACACACCAAGATGGCGCAATCAAGCAGCGCAGACGAGCGCCGACGCTCGCTCAAGCCGCTCCGCCGCCTGTTCCCCTATATCACCAGATATCGCACGCTGGTCGTCGGCGCCCTTATCTCGCTGGTCATCGCGGCGGCAACGACATTGGCGCTGCCGCTGGCCGTGCGGCGCATGATCGACCATGGTTTCTCGTCAGCCAGCACCACCTTCATCGCCGAATACTTTGCCGCGCTGGTGGCGATGGCGGCTGTGCTCGCGGCGGCATCGGCCGGCCGCTACTATTTCGTCATCACGCTTGGCGAGCGCGTCGTCGCCGATATCAGGCGCGATGTCTTTGCTCATGTGACGACGCTGTCGCCTGCCTTCTTCGACACCGCCCAGTCGGGCGAGATCGTGTCGCGGCTCGCCGCCGACACCACCCAGGTCAAGTCGGCTGTGGGCGCCACGGCCTCGGTCGCCCTGCGCAACGTCATCCTCGGCCTCGGCGCCTTGGGAATGATGGTCGTCACCAGCCCGAAACTGTCCAGCCTGGTCATCGCGGCGATTCCAATCATCGTGCTGCCGCTGGTCGCCTTCGGCCGTTCGGTGCGGCGCAAGTCAAGGCAGGCACAGGACACGCTTGCCGATGCGACGGCCTATGCCAGCGAGCAGATCGGCGCGGTGCGCACGCTGCAGGCCTTCACCAACGAGAAGCTGGTCACCAGCCATTTTTCGGGCGCGGTCGAGGCTGCCTTCGAGGCGGCGCGCGCCTCAATCTTCGCACGCTCCTTCCTGACCTTCTTTGCCATTTTCACCATCTTCTCGTCGGTCGTCGCGGTGCTGTGGTTCGGCTCGCGCGATGTGCTGGAAGGCGCGATATCGCCCGGCACGCTCGGCCAGTTCCTGCTTTACTCCGTGTTCGCCGCCGGTGCGCTCGGCGCGCTGTCGGAAGTCTGGGGCGAACTCGCCCAGGCGGCGGGTGCGGCCGAGCGGCTGACCGAGATCCTGGCCGAGAAGCCGGCGATCCAGGCGCCGGCCGATCCAAAGCCGCTGCCGGCGGTCGCCAAGGGCGCGATTGTCTTCGACGATGTCTCCTTCTCCTATCCAGCGAGACCCGACCGTGCCGCCGTCCACGGCCTGAGCTTTCAGGTCATGCCCGGCGAGACGGTTGCAATTGTCGGTCCTTCGGGAGCGGGCAAGAGCACCGTCTTCTCCCTGATCCTGCGCTTCTACGATCCCGAGGCCGGCAAGATCCTGATCGATGGCGTCGATGTGCGCGAAGCCGATCCCGTTTCGGTGCGCGAGCGCATCGCCATCGTCCCGCAAGATGTCACCATTTTCGCGGCCAGTGCACGCGACAATATCGGTTTTGGCCGGCCCGGCGCGAGCGAGGCCGAGATCGAGGCGGCGGCAAAGGACGCGCTGGCCGATGAATTCATCCTCAGGCTCGAGAAAGGCTATGACAGCCAGGTTGGCGAGCGCGGCGTGACGCTGTCCGGCGGCCAGCGCCAGCGGGTGGCGATCGCCCGCGCCATCCTACGCGACGCGCCGATCCTGCTGCTCGACGAGGCGACGTCGGCGCTTGATGCCGAAAGCGAGACGCTGGTGCAGGTCGCGCTGGAACGGCTGATGCAAGGCCGCACCACCATCGTCATCGCCCACCGGCTGGCGACGGTGCTGAAGGCCGACCGGATCCTGGTCATGGATGGCGGCCGTATCGTCGAGGAAGGCACGCATCAGAGCCTGGTCGCCAAGGGCGGCATCTATGCGCGTCTGGCCAAGCTCCAGTTCGAGACCGGCGCCAGCGCCTTCAGGGGCGCGGCGGAATAGGCATTTCCTGAGCGATTAATTCGCCTCGGTTTCGGCATAGCCGAAATTGTAGCTCCAAGAGGCGTTGTCGGTCATCTTCCTGCGCGACCTGAGATAGGAAGCGATATCCTTGGCAGGAATCCGGTCGCCGATCGTCTTGAGATACCAGTCGACCTGGAACTCTGTCGGCGTGCTCGACCAGCGCGCCTTGAAGGCGACATAGGGCGTGATCACATCGTCGGACTTCTCGGGGCCGACAAACGCCGCCTTCAGATTCCTGACGATGCACTGGTGGCGCTTGAACATCGGGCTGCCGAGCCAGATCGGCCCGGTCCGGCCAACCATGTCCGGCTCCGGCAGATTGCTGATGCCGACATCCGCCTTCAGCGGGAAGTTCTTGACGAGATCATCAGCGTCGAGATCCTCGGCCGCCAGTTCATAGGATTCGACCGTCGTGACGACGTTGCGGTCGCGGTCGTCATTTGTCGACAAGGGCGCCAGGCTTGTCATCCCCGGATACTGCCGGTTGTAGTACTGGAGATAGTCGTCGGCGAGCTTGGTGGCCGATTGCGAAACCAGCCTGTAGCGCATGCCGTCGGCATCGGCGTCCCGATAGGTCGTGCTGACCGTCAACTTGAGCGCCTCGCCCTTGAGTTTGGGAAAATCGAAGGCCTCGCTGACGAAGGTGGTCGGCTGGAAGAGTTCCTTGCGCTCCATCCTCTCCATCTGCGCTTTGCCGGCGACGATCGGCAAGGCAAAGCCATAGTCGGGCGCAACAAGGTTTTCGGCGCGGCCGCCCTGCAGGTAGTTGGTCGCGTCGATCCAGTAGACCTGGCTTTTGATCGTCGCCTTGACGATCACGTGGTCGAAGGCGCGGATCGTCGGCAGCATGTCGCCAAGCGCCAGTCCGTCATCAAGATCGGTCAGGGCCGGATCAGCCTGAATGCCAAGCCGGCGCAGGCTGGAGGCAAGCAGCAGGGCCTTGTCCTTGCAGTCGCCGAAACCCGAGGCAATCACGGTGTCCGGGCTGCGGGGAATATAGGAGCCACGGCCCATCGACAGGCTTACATAACGGATGGTGTCCTGGACCAGCCGCATCGCCTCGATCATGCGGTCTTCCGGGCTGGCGTATCTGGTGGCGATGTCGTCAAGTTTCGATGCGAACGCTGCCGGCAATTCCTGGTCGAGCCGGTAGTAGGGCAACATCGCATCGACGACATCCTGCCATTTCGCCGTCGAGGAAATCTGGAGCGTCGGATAGGAGAGAAAATCCGCCGGTAGGTTCTCCTCGGGCTTGACTGGCGCAGGGTTGATGCTTTGCCAGATGTAGGTTTTCGACGCGCCGTCGGTCTTGATATCCGGCTGGATGTCGGTCCGGACCTGGCGGATCTCCAAGGGCTGGTTCGCCGGCCATACCACCTTCTCGCGAATGAGCGCGATGGGTTCGCCCCAAGCCACGGCGACCGAGTGGAAAAACAGATCCGCGCCGACGATCGGCGTCCTGATGGTGGTCCGGCCATAATCGATGATGTCGCCGACACGGACATCGTCGACATTCACGTAAGCCGTAAGCCAGCCATCGAACAGGCCCTTCTCGGCATCCTTCTCGCGCCGGAACACATCGAAAGTTGCCCCAGGCAGCCTGTCGATGACCACGCCGTCGCGGATGATGTTCAACCAGTTCATCGTGATTTGCGACGTTGCCGGGTCGAATTCGAAATTTATGGCGGCGCCGCGCTCGAGCCCGGTGCGGTCGACAATCTTGTAGGCATAGCGGTCGAACGCCTCGATGCCGCCCGGCCGCTGCCTGATCTGATATTCCGAGACAAGGTTGGAGATGCCGCTCTTGATCTGGCTGTCGAAGCGCGGGTCCGCCTTGGGAAGCTCGACCCGGTCGATCCAGGCGCCGGGGTTGCCCTTGTGAATTTCGCTGTCAGCCATGGCCGGCGCGCAGAAAATCGCAAAGGCAATCAAGACGAAAAGCCGCGTGATCGCAGAAGATGTCACTGGAAAGCACCCGCCCTCATGATCCGCACGTCAATATACGGGCGGACCACCAGTAATAGAAAAGTAGAGGCGATCCCGCAAGACATGGGGATCGGCCGTCGCCCGGCAATGATGGGATCATTGCCGTCTTGTTTGCCGGGTGTCGTCGCCGGTCACGAAAATCGGGATGGCACGGCGGCTGCCCTCATCCGCCGTAGCGCTGCTTCAGGTGATTGACGAAATACACGGCGTTGAGCTTTTCGCCGGTGGCGCGTTCGAGCAGGTCCGGCGTCGACCAGCGCGAGCCCTGCGACCATATCTTCTTGCGGCGCCAGTCATTGATGGCTGCGAAATTCCCTTTCGCCAGATCGTCATCGGCTAAAGGATGCTCCCGCGTCAGCGCGGCCCATTGCTGTGCCGCCATCATCGCGCCGAGCGTGTAGGAGGGGAAATAGCCGAATGCGGCGCCCGGCCAATGCACGTCCTGCATCGGCCCATCGGCCGGATTGTCAATGGTGGAGAGGCCGAGATAGTCGCGCATCTTGGCGTCCCAGGCTTCCGGGAGTTCGGCCACTTCCAGCCTGCCCGAGACCAGCTCCTGCTCCAGTTCGTAGCGCAGGATGACATGCAGGGGATAGGTCACCTCGTCGGCGTCGACGCGGATCAGGCCGCGCTCGACGCGATGCACATGCGGCAGGAGATCGTCGAGCGACCAGGCCTCGCCAAGATGCTTTTCCACCACCGGCAGCGCCCAGCGCCAGAAGGCTGGATTGCGGCCGACCTGCTTTTCGACGAACAGGCTCTGGCTTTCATGCACGGCCATGCCGCGGGCCTTGCCCAGCGGCCAGTGCGCCCATGCCTTCGGCAGGTTCTGTTCGTAAAGCGCGTGGCCGGTCTCGTGCAACACGCCCATCAGCGCCGACAGGAAATCGGATGTCTTGTAACGGGTGGTGATGCGCACATCGCTCGGCACGCCGCCGCAGAAGGGATGGTGCGACACCGACAGCGAGCCATGCGTCAGGTCGAAACCGACCGCCGCCATCATGGCAAGGCCGAGTTCACGCTGCTTGTCTATCGCGTAGGTGCCTGACAGCGGCTTCAGCGGGTGCTTGCGCAGCCGCGCCTCCTGGATAGCCAGCGCCTCCGGCACGAATCCCTTGAGGAAGGCCTTCAGGTCGGCGAAGACGGGGGTGATATCGGCTGTGCGGTTGCCGGGGTCGTATTGCTCCATCAGCGCATCATAGGGGGCGAGGCCGAGCACATCGGAGCGCAGGGCCGCCTCTTCGCGCACCAGCGCCACCACGCCCTCGAGCGCCGGCTGAAAGCCTGCCCAATCGTTCTTGGCGCGCAGGTCGCGCCACAGCTGCTCGCAACGCATGCGCGCCGTCGTCTGGCGTTCGACGAATTCGACCGGCAGGCAGGTCAGGTTGGTGTACTGGCGGCGCAGTTCGGCGAGAGCCGCCCGCTGCTCGTCGTCGAGCGCCTCGCCTTCGGCGGCGGCGATCCAGTCGGCGATTTCGGGCGCGGTCGCCCTGGTGTGATACATGCCGGCCAGTGCCGCCATCGCCTCGGCACGCTTCTCGCCGCCGCCGACGGCCATGTGCGTTGCTTCATCGGCGCCGAGGATGGCCAGCGCATGCTCAAGCGCTTCGAGCTTGCGGCCGAGGTTGTCGAGTTTCTGAAAGGACATGGCGGCTTCCGTGATTGAGGACGGCGCGAAAAGACACCAATGCAAAAGCGTTGGCAACCCTCAGAGAGCGCCTGTCAAATCCACCTTGCGCAGGCGATGCCACACATGAAATGCTGTTAGAGCGGTTCATCGTTTCCCGGAAACGCAGAACCGCTCTATCTCGTTGTTTTTGAAGCAATTCCGGACGGAAACCGTTTCACGCTTTTCCTGGAATTGCTTGGCGATGCATGAAGGGGGAATACATGATCGGCAACATCCTGGTCGGGCTGGTGGCCTTGATCCATGTCTACATCGTCTATCTCGAGATGGTGCTGTGGGACACGCCATACGGCCACAAGACGTTCGCGCTGACGCCGGAATTCGCCAAAGCCTCGAAGGTGCTCGCCGCCAATCAGGGCCTCTACAACGGATTTCTCGCCGCGGGCCTGATCTGGGGGCTCACCCTTGGTGCCGCCGGGTTTCAGGTCAAGGTGTTCTTCCTGGCTTGCGTGGCCATTGCCGGCCTCTACGGCGCGGCGACGGTCGGCCGCAAGATATTGTTCATCCAGACCGTGCCGGCGGTGGTCGCCCTGATCGCGATCTGGCTTGGTTGGTAGGCAAGGCTGGGTTGGTGAGGAAAAAGGACGCCCGCGGGATTGGGGTCCCGAAGGCGCCAGAAGTCCCTTCCTCTTGGACCTTCCAGAGGCTTCAGCCGTTCGGATAGCTTCCGCCGTCGGAGCCGTCACCCATCAGGAAACCGCTACCTGTGTTGATCATCAAACGCTGGTCGATCCGGTCGAGATGACCCAGCAGATCATGATACCGCGCAGCCGGTATCCTGCCGTGATCCGACGCGGCAATCCTCTCGGCCGCCTGGCGGATCTGGTTGGTGCGCATTTCCAGGTGTTCCGCCACGGCCGGGGTGATGTTGTTGGCCTGGCGTGCGTCGACGATGCCCTGGCGGACACCTTGAGCCTGTTCAATGAGAGCTTCGACACGCGGACCCGTCAAGTCGGTCGGGGCGGCGGCATCGAGGGCGCCCTTGTGATGGCCCGCGGCATAGGCGCCGGCGAGCGGAACGGCGATGAAGAATGCGGTCAGTGCTGCAGTTCTGAGCGAGGGTGTAAAAGAGCGCATCGTCGCGTCTCCTCCTGAAGAGAAAGGCAGCGGTTCTTTCGCCTGCCTTCCAGCTGTCGGCCGTCCGGTTCCGTCGCGTCGCGATGAGGGGGATTCATCGCCGGCGGTTCTCGGCCTGCACAGGACGCTAGGACTGCTTTGCGACGATGTGTAATTAAAAAAAGATAATCTTTTCAGGCCTTGCCGGCCACGGTCTGCGCCCTAGAGTTGAGCCGGCAAACAAGTTCGCGTGACTTTTCCGTGATGATGAATCACCGTTCGGTGAGCTTCAGTTCAATACGGCGATTCTTGTTGCGCGCCTCATCGGTGTCGGCGGGGTCGAGCGGCTGGAACTCGCCGAAGCCGGCAGCGACCAGCCGGTTGGCCGGCACGCCATTCTCGATCAGGAACTTCACCACCGAGGTCGAACGCGCCGTCGACAGCTCCCAATTGTCGCGGTAGCGGCCGGTGCCGGAGAGCGGCTTGTTGTCGGTGTGGCCATCGACGCGCAGCACCCAGTTGATTTCGGGCGGGATCTCCTTCTGCAGTTCGATGATGGCGTCGGCGAGTTTCTTCATCTCGACCTTGCCAGCATCGTTGATCACCTCGGAGCCGGTCGGGAACAGCACTTCCGACTGGAAGACGAAGCGGTCACCGACGATGCGGATGTTCTCGCGGTCGGCGAGAATCTCGCGCAGGCGGCCGAAGAAGTCGGAGCGATAACGGTTCAATTCCTGCACGCGCTGCGCCAGCGCCACGTTCAGGCGGCGGCCGAGATCGGCGATCTTGGTGTTGGAATCGCGGTCGCGGGTTTCGGATACGTTGAGCGCATCCTCAAGCGCGCCGATCTGCTTGCGAAGTGCTGCGATCTGCTGGTTGAGGATCTCGACCTGGCTCAGTGCCTGCTGGCTGATCTGGCGCTGGCTGTCGAGTTCGCCGCCGAGCTCCACGGCACGCTGGTTGGCAGCGTCGCCGGCGCCGGCCCCTTGCGCCAGCAACTGTTCGAGCCGGCTTTTTTCCGCCTCCGCCGCCGACAGCGATGCCTGCAGATTGGCTAGCGAATCGTCCTTGTCCTGCGCCGTCGAGCGCTCCAGCGCCAGAAGCTGCGTCAGTTCGTTGATCTGTGAATTGAGACGGGTGAGTGCCGTGTCCTTGCCGGAGAGTTCGCGGCCGAGCAGGAACTGCGCCAGCACGAAGACCGTGAGCAGGAACATGATGGCCAAGAGCAACGTCGACAGCGCGTCGACGAAGCCCGGCCAATAGTCGATGCGGCGATCGGTGCGCCGGCCTCTGGCAAGCGCCATGCTAGTGCACCCCGGGCTTCTTCAGGGCATCGGCGATCTTTTCCAGCGTGTTGCGCATCGCCTTCTGCTCGTCGGACTGGGCCTCGACCCAGTCGCGCATGATCTGCTGTTCGGAGCGCATGTTCTTGACCAGGCCGGAAATGCCGTCGGCGAGGTTGGCCATGGCGGTGGCGACGCGCGGGTTGGAGCCGCCGCCATTCTCCTGCATGCTGCGCAGCCGTTCGGACAGCACCCGGATCTCGTCGGAGGATTCGGCTTTCGCCGGATCGGAGACGACGATGTCGGACGAGAGATCGGTGACCGAGGACAGCCAGTTCTCGAGCTCGGTGTAGAAGCGGGTCTGGGCGCGGCCGGCCTGCAGGTCGAGAAAGCCGAGCACCAGCGAGCCGGACAGACCAAACAGCGAGGACGAGAAGGCCGTACCCATGCCGGCCAGCGGCGCCGACAGGCCTTGCTTCAGCGAATCGAGCACGGCCGCGGCATCACCCGTGCCGGGATCGAGCGATTCGATGGTCTCGCGTATCGAGCCGATCGTGTTCAACAGGCCCCAGAAGGTGCCGAGCAAGCCGAGGAAGACCAGGAGGCCGACGAGATAGCGCGAGGTGTCGCGGCTTTCGTCTAGGCGCGTGGCGATGGAATCGAGCATCGTGCGCATCGAACTGGTCGAAAAGGCCGTCGCCGAGGAGCGGCCGATCATCGCCTTCATCGGCGCCAGCAGCACCGGTTCGGTGGTCTCGGAGCCGGCCCGGAAGGAGTTGACCCAGCGCACTTCGCGAAACAGCCGTCCGACCTGGGCGAAGGCAAGCAGGATGCCGACCGCAAGCACGCCGACGATCAGGCCATTGAGGCCTGGATTGCTGCCAAAAGCCGTCGAGATCTGACGGGTCAGGATCGCGGCAATAAACGCGACGATGGCCAGGAAGATGACCATGGTCAGCAGGAAAACCTGCGGGCTCGACAGTTTGTGTGGATCGTAAACCAGTACGTCGGAACGCCTGCCCACGCCGAAGGATTTGAGAAAAGCCATCCGTGCCCCGTTTCCGATGCCGCCGATCACGTAGCTGGCGACTCTAAACGGAATTGTGACCAAATTGAATGGCGCTTGGCAATATTGCCACACTGATAGTCATTGTCAGAGGCGATTGATGACCAGACAGTCGACCATGGCGGCCAGATGCAGGCCGGCGCCGGTGACGACGAAGCCGTGCCACAACGCATTGTGGAAGCGCAGCGCCTTCCAGGCAAAGAAGATGACGCCGCAGGAGTAGACGACGCCACCGGCTATGATGAGCGCAAGCGACGTCGTTGGCAGGGTCTCGACAAGCGGCTTTGCCAGGAGGATGCCACTCCAGCCGATGGCGAGGTAGAAGACAACAGCCAGCCGGTCGAAACGGCCGGGAAAAAACACCTTGATGGCGATGCCCATCGCCGCGGCGCTCCAGACCAGCACGATCATTCCGCTGGCCAGTGGCGAGCCGTCGAGCTGGGCCAGGAAAGGGGTGTAGGTGGCGGCGATCAGCAGATAGATCGCGGCGTGGTCGAAGCGCCGCAAGACCCACTTGGCCGGCGACGTCACCGGCCACAGATTGTAGGTCATCGACACCGACAGCACGGTGAGCAGTGAAACGACGTAGAAGGCGGCGGCGATGTATTCGCCGGGCCCGACCCGATACGCCGCCAGCGCCAGCAGCGCCGAGCCAGCCGCGATCGCCAGCACGATACCGACAGCGTGGACGATGCCGTCGGCGATCATCTCCGCGCGGGAATAGTGCCAGCGGCCGATGAACGGAATGTCGAGTTGTGGCGGTGTGTTGGTCATCTGTAGTCCTGCGTCACCCCGTATCTGGGCAACCGCCGGACAGTATTTCAAGCTTCGGTTGCGGTTTTGCGACTGCGGCGCTTCAGCGCGCCGCGCCAATCAGCGCGGCTTGCCTGTCAACGAGAGGGGAGCGGCTTTTTCACCGTCTTCAGCAGCGCCCGCTGGATAACCTCATTGCCGGCGACCACCGAGCCATTGTCGAGCATGTCCTGTCCGCCTTCCATGTCGGAAACGAAACCGCCCGCCTCGCGGATCAGGAGCAGGCCGGCGGCAATGTCCCAGGCCGACAGGCCGGTTTCCCAAAAGCCGTCCATGCGGCCGGCCGCGACATAGGCGAGATCGAGCGCGGCGGAGCCGAGACGACGCACGCCCGAGACCTCGGCCATGACGTTGCGCAATTCGACGAGGAAATTGCCGTGGTGGCCGCGTCCCAGATGCGGCATGCCGCAGCCGATCACCGTGTCGACCAGCTTGGTGCGGCCGGAGACGCGCAGCCGGCGATCGTTCATGAAGGCGCCACCGCCGCGTTCGGTCGTATAGAGCTCGTCCATGGCCGGATTGTAGATGACACCGGCCACGATCTGCCCCTGGCGTTCGAGCGCGATCGAGACGGCGAAGAGCGGAATGCCATGCAGGAAATTGGTGGTGCCGTCGAGCGGGTCGACGATCCAGCGGTGCTGGTTGTCATCGCCTTCGACCACGCCGCGTTCTTCCATCAGGAAGGCGTAGCCGGGACGCGCCTTCGACAGCTCGGCAAACAGGATGTCCTCGGCCTTGCGGTCGGCCTGGCTGACATAGTCGCCAGGACCTTTCAGCGAGACCTGCAGGTTCTGGACCTCGCCGAAGTCGCGCGACAGCGAACGGCCGGCCTTCATTGCAGCTTGGACCATGACGTTGAGAAGGGCTGAGCGTGCCATCGTGTGTCTTCCTGTACCTGCGTGTCAGTCGGCGCGGCGCACGTAGGTGATTTCGTTGGTGTCGACGATGATGCGTTCGCCGGCGCCAATGAAGGGCGGGACCAGGACGCGTATGCCGTTCTCCAGCACCGCAGGCTTGTAGGACGACGCGGCCGTCTGCCCCTTCACCACGGGATCGGCCTCGGTGATGGTCAGCGTCACATAGTCGGGCAGCGAAATGCCGATCGGCCTCTCCTCATAGAGCTGGACCGTGACCATCATGCCGTCCTGCAGGAAGGCGGCGCGGTCGCCGACGAAGTCCTTGTTCAATTCAAGCTGCTCGTAGCTCTGGGTGTCCATGAACACCAGCGCGTCTTCCTGCGCATAGAGGAAGGAAAAATCCTTCAGGTCGAGGCGGATCTGCTCGACCGTTTCAGCCGAGCGGAAGCGCTCGTTCAGCTTGGTGCCGTTGATGAGGTTCTTCAACTCGACCTGGTTGTAGGCACCGCCCTTGCCGGGCTTGACGGTGTTGGTCCTGACCGCCACCCACAGGCCGCCATCGTGCTCGATGACGTAACCGGGACGGATTTCGTTGCCATTGATCTTGGCCATGATGATGGGATCCGGAATGCTGCCAACGGCCAGACCGTCGGTATGGGATGTTCGCTGGGAAAGCGATTTCGGGCTCCCAAGACCACAAAACACCGGAAGAGGCAAGGGAGCGGGTGGGAAGGGCCGCGGCGCCGGGGCCATTATCAGGGCAGGCGGTTCGCCTTCTGCAGGGCTTGCTTGGTCTGGTCCTCGCTCAGCCCTTGCAGGAAATCGTCCATGTCTGCGTCGATGAGGCCGGCGCGGCGGGCGACGATGTACCAGGCGCCGGCGAGCACCAGGTCGGGGTCGGTGCCGATGCCTTGCATGTAGAGTTTTGCCAGGCGGTTCTGGGCGGCGACATTGCCGCCTTCGGCAGCCTGCTTCGTCCAGCCGAAAGCCGATTTCAGGTCGCGGCCACCGCCGCGGCCCTCGATCATCCAGGCGGCGAGATCGATCTGCGCGGTGTCATAGTTCTGCCGTGCGGCCTGTGCCAGCAGGCGCCTTGCCTGCGCATCGTCGCGTGGCTTGCCGCCGACGCCATTGGCGTAGATCTGGGACATGGCGTACTGGGCGTCGGGGAGACCGGTCGCGGCGGCGCGCTCATAATAGGGGACCGCCTTGGCCAGTCCGGCGTCGCCGGGATCTTGCTGGACCAGTATCTGCGCGAAATTGAACTGCGCCAGCCGGTTGCCGGCTTCGGCGGCGGCCTGCATCAGCGCATAGGCCTCCTTCGTGTCCTTCTTGACGTACCGGCCGTCGAGCAGCATCAGCGCATATTGGAACTGCGATTCCGGGACGCCTTGCTCGGCGGCGGCGGCGTACCATTTCGCCGCCTCGGCCGCGTTCAACGGCACGCCCAGCCCGCGCGACAGGATCTCGGCCACCAAAGTCTGCGCCGCCGGGTCGCCATTCTGGGCACGAACCAGCGCAAGATCGTAGGCACTCTTGTAGAGTCCGCGCTGGAAGGCCCCGTAGGCCGCGTCCGCCGGCTTGGCCCCGAAGCGGTCTGGATTGATGCTGTCGGCCGATGGCAGCGGTGCCGGCTCCGCCGTGGTGGCGGGCTGCGGCAGCTGCTTTTCGATCGGCTTGTCGATGTGTACGCCAGCTTCAGGCTTGGGCTGCGGCAAGGGTATGTTTTCGGCGGCGGCGGCCTGAATCATGACCGCCGCAAGCAAGGCCTGAAGGGGAAGCCTTACCGGAGCCACATCAGTCCTCGAAGCGCGGCGCGGTTTCGTCGAGCAACGCGTTGGCCCGGGCGATCGCCGCTTGCGGATCGACGCCGTCAGCGAACACCGCACTCGACAGCGCGACGAACTCGGCGCCGGTGGCGGCCACGTCCTCCACGGAAGCCAGATCGGACCCGGCCATGACGATGCAGGGGATCTGGATCATGTCAGCCCACCAGCGCCCCAGCGACAGATTGCGTGGGTGCGGCTCGGGCTTGTTGTCGTAGCCAAAGCGGCCGAAAAAGATGTAGTCGGGCCGCGTCTCGCCAAGCTCAAGCGCATCGTCACGCGTCTTGGCGCCGCCGGCGCCGACCATCATTTTCGCCTGGAAATGCTCGATCGTCTCGGCGAGTTCGGCCTTGGGGACCTCGACATGGATACCGTCGGCCTGGACACGGCCCGCGATGCGGGTGTCGCCGGCAATGACGACGGCCACGCCCGCGGCCTGCGCCGCCGGCACGATCTGTTCGGCGAAAGCCTGGAAGGAGGCTTCGTCCATGCCGTTCTCTGGCAGGATCAGCGAGGCGACATCGCCGCCTTCGAATGCGGTGGCGATGCGGGCGGCCGGCACGCCAAGCGGCGCGATCAGCACGATGCGGCAGCGATTTGGGGGCGTTGCGTCATTCATGGTTCTTCAATCCCGGTTTCGCCTATGCCGGGCGAAGATGGTTGGATTGCGGCATAGAGCAAACTGCCGGGATTGAACAGGCGTCAGCTATCAGGCTACCTCAGGCGATCGGAACGAAGCGCATTGCTGGCCTTCGTGACAATGTCGAAAACCTTCGCCGGCTCGTCGATGCCAAGGAATTGCGGGACCGGGTCAAGAGCCGGCGACCAGCTGGCAAAACTTTGATAGCTAGACTGGGACCAGCCGCCCGAACTTCCGAACAACGATGCGGCCGCGCCGAAGCGCAAACTGCCGCGCTTTTCTCCCTCTCCGGTCAGCCGAATGTCGGGACGGCGCTCCAGATCGATCGATGTGAAGTTGGCGAAAGGAGCGGTGCGCATGATGAGAATGCGCTTGTCGGTGACCGCATAAGAGATACGTCGTCTGAACCACGCATCGATCGCAAACCTGCCAAAGACGAAGAACAGCCCAATGCAGACGAACATTGCTCCCCAGGCGTCGAAGAAAAGCGGCGCACCTTGTCCCGCCACGGAATAAGTCCAGAAGATCGCGAAACCGCACCAGAGCAGGCTGAACGGTATGAGAAACATATCGCGACTGGTGAAAAATATGCCTTGCGCGGGAATACCACTCCACAGGATGTGTTCGCGGGGCAATAGGCGTCCCTGAAAAGATCCGATTGCCACGCCTTTACCCCGTTGCTTCGTGCCCGCATCCACATCGCACGGACGACGATCGGCGCGCAAATCAGCAACATGTTATCCGGCCTCGAGGCCATGCGTTCGAAAGTATCGTTGCAGCTATCCAACATTCGAGAACGCTATGCCGGAACTTTCGACTTCCACAGCGACCAGCCGAGATTCATGCCAGCCGCCGCCGTCAGGATCAAAGCGGCGCCTGCGACCTGGCTGAGATGCAAGCGATGACCGAAGGCGGTGACATCGACCAGGATGGCAACGACCGGATAGATGAAGGACAGGGATCCCTGCAGATGCGTCGGCAGCTTCTGGATGGCGCCGTACATCAATATGTACATCAGGCCGGTGTGGACGACGCCCAGCGTCGCCAGCATGGCCCAGCTCCATGGATCGACGGGAAGATGCGTGAGATTGGCGAAGGGCGCCAGCATGACGACACCGACGCAGACCTGGATGAGCGCGATCAGATGCGGCGGCGTGCCCTTGAGCTTCTTGGTGACGATGGCCGCGACGGCCCAGAAGAAGGCAGCGGCCAGTGCCATCAGGATGCCGGCAAAATAGTTGGTGCCGACATCGCCGGCGTCAGGGGCGGCCTCGACGATCAGCACCATGCCGGCGAAGGCGATGGCCAGCCAGGTCAGCTTGGTCAGGGTCAGCCGCTCGGCGAAGAAAAGCGCGCCGAAGCCGACCAGCATGAAGGGCTGTGTGTTGTAGACAGCCGTGGCGATCGAGATCGACGCGCGGGAAAAGGCGCTGAAGAGCAGAACCCAGTTGATGACGATGGCCGCACCGCCGAGTGCGGCGAGGCCGATGACGCGCAGCGACAGCCTGTTGCGTAACAATCCCAGCGAAGCGCAGATGACGAGCAACGTTACCGCGCCGAAGGCGCAGCGCCAGAACACGACATCCATGATCGGCTGGCCGGACATGATGACGAACCATCCGATCGTTCCCAGGATCGCCATTGCTGACGACATTTCGACCGTGCCGCGTACAGTATCGTCCATGATAGACCTTTGAGCCAGTTGAGACATCATAATCTCATGCGGCGTAGGCGCTTTCCATCTTATGGAAAAGGCCATATGGATATGTAACCTAATTATATTAGGCATTCATGCCGAATCAGAGAGAAATCTGAAATGCTTGACGATCTCGACCGAAGTCTCCTCGAAATCCTGGTTAGGGATGCACGGACCTCGCTGAAGGATCTGGCTGCCCAGGTCGGGCTGTCGTCTCCAAGCGTTTCGGAGCGGCTTAGGCGGCTCGAGGAGCGCGGCGTCATCCGGGCGTTCACGGTCGAGATCGATCCGCTGGCGCTCGGCTATACGCTGCAGGCGATCGTGCGCATCAAGCCTTTGCCGGGCAAGCTGCACATCGTGCAGAAGCTGATCGAGGAGATTGCCGAGTTTGGCGAATGCGACAAGGTGACGGGCGACGACTGTTTCGTCGCGCGGCTGTTCGTGCGCTCGATCAGCGACCTCGACGGCATTCTCGACCGCATCGCCGACAAGGCTGAGACCAGCACCGCCATCATCAAGGCGCAGCCGATCCGGCGGCGGCCGCCGCCGCTTGGGTTGCCATCGACCTCGTCATCTTGACTCCGCATGGCCATGGTGGAAAGGCGCTTTCAGTCTGCCAGATGACTGGCTGAGGCACGAGCAAGATATGGCGCAGAATATCTACGACCAGCCGGATTTCTTCGCGGGCTACAGCCGGCTTGGCCGGTCAATCGAAGGCCTGGACGGTGCTGCCGAATGGCCGGCGCTGCGCGCGATGCTGCCTGAAGTCGGGGGTTCAAGGGTTGTTGATCTCGGCTGTGGCTTCGGCTGGTTCTGCCGCTGGGCGCATGAGCACGGGGCGAGCCAGGTGCTTGGGCTGGACCTGTCGGAAAAGATGCTTGCCCGCGCACGAGCCGCCGGTCCGGATACCGGCATCACCTATGAGGTGGCCAACCTCGACCAGCTTAGCCTGCCGCAAGGCGGCTTTGATCTGGCCTACAGCTCGCTTGCCCTGCACTATGTCGAGGACGTTGCGCGGCTGTTCAGGACGGTGCATCAGGCGCTTTCATCGGGCGGGCATTTCGTCTTCTCGACGGAACATCCGATCTATATGGCTCCGACCCGGCCCGGTTGGGTGATCGATGCCGAAGGCCGCAAGACATGGCCCGTCGACCAATATCTGGTGGAAGGCCCGCGCAAGACCAACTGGCTGGCCAAGGGCGTGGTGAAACATCACCGCACCCTCGGTACCACGCTCAACACGCTGATCCAGTCCGGCTTCACGATCGAGCATGTCGAGGAATTCCGCCCGACGGACGCCCAGATCGCCGCCAAGCCCGAGTTGGCGGAAGAACTCGAGCGGCCGATGTTCCTGCTGGTCTCGGCGCGGCGATAGGGCAGGCGCTGGCCGGATTTCCAGTCGCCCAAGACGTTATTCTGGGTTATCAAGCATTCACGCGCTTTCCCTCCAGACCAGTCCCTCCCATGTCAGGCCCGCTTCTCGATCCGTGGTTCTACGCGGCCGCCATCCCGGCGGTCATTCTGGTCGGCCTGTCCAAGGGCGGCTTCGGCGGCGCTGTCGGTTTCGTCGGCGTGCCGCTGATGGCGCTGACCATCCCGCCAGTGCAGGCGGCCGCCATCCTGCTGCCGATCCTGTGCCTGATGGACATCGTCTCGGTGTGGACTTGGCGGGGTGTCTACGACAGAAAGATGCTGGTCGACATGATGCCGGGCGCTGTCATTGGCATCGGCCTTGGCTGGCTGACGGCCGCACTGGTCACCGAGGAGGCCGTGCGGCTGATCGTCGGCGCGGTGGCCATCATCTTCGTGCTGCGCTGGCTCTATTTGCAGTTTCGCCATGGCTCCGACCATGCGGCCGGACCCAACCGCGTGGCCGCCGCGATCTGGGGCACGGTGGCCGGCTTCACCAGCTTCGTCGCGCATGTCGGTGGCCCGCCTTTCCAAGTCTATGCCTTGCCGATCCGGCTCGACCCTAAAGTCCTGTCGGGCACAGCCGCGATCTTCTTTGCCGCCACCAATGCGCTGAAGCTGGTGCCCTATTTCGCGCTTGGCCAGTTCGACACCGCCAATCTGACGGCGTCGGCGGTGCTGATGCCGCTGGCGCCGCTGTCAACCATCGCCGGTGCCTGGCTGGTGCGGCGGATGCGGCCGGAGATTTTTTATCCCTTCACCTACGCCACGGTCGCGGTGGTGGCGCTGAAGCTGCTCTGGGACGGTATGGCCGGCCTACTTTAGATGCAGGTGCGGATTTCAGGCGGCGCTGGGCACCATGCGCCGCGGCCGGCCAAGCGCCAGCGCGACACCCCCGGCAAGAACCAGCACCATGCCGGCCAGGACGGCGAAGTCGTGCAGGGTCGGTTTCAGCACCATGTCAGTGATGATGACCAGCATCACCGCATAATCGAAGCGTGCCGCCCGCAAGATGCGCTGGCCGTAGGCAAGTGCTGCAGGGGTCACGCCATCCCTGGCGACCATCGCGGCCATGCGGTCGGCGGTCGGCTTGAACACGAACATGCCGATGCAGAAGGTCATGGCGTAGCCGGCAAGGCCAATCAGGATCCACAATTGCGAGAAGCCGACCCAGAACCAGCACATGATCAATCCGAAGGCCAGTGTCAGCATCGACATTGGCGCGAAGAACTTGTTGCCCAATTCGCCGGCGGCACGCATCGCCTGCAGCGTTCCCGGGATGTTTCCGGCTCGATCGGCCAGCGTCGCCAGCACGATCAGCGTGAAGCCGCCGCCGACCCATAGGGTCGCCGAGAGAACGTGCAGCAATTTGACGATGGAATACCAGTCCATGGTTGTCTCCCCGGTGCCCGATGTTGGAGCGCGCGCACTCCCGTGCCCGCCGCTTCGGTGGCCAAGCGTTTAGCGCCGCGCCTGTTTCGGAACGATGCCGCGAAAAGCCGGCTCTGTTTCAGCGTCCGGCCAAAGAACGAAGCCGAAGAGACGGCAAATGCGCCGCGCGGCTTTCTGCTATTGTGAGAGCCGTCGGGAGGGGTCGGCGCGACATCGTCCGGAAACAATGCCGATGCTAGTGCGCCGAAGCCGGGAGCCCGGTGGCGACAAGATTCGCCTGACGATCAACCCATTCCCCAAGCGGGAAAAGGCAATTCGGGGGACTGACATGCAAGGCGTAGCACGGAATTTCTTCACGCTGGCCATTATCTATGCGCTGTGCGGCATGGCATTGGGTATCCACATGGCGATCAGCGAAGACCATGGCCAGATGCCGACTCACGCCCACACGATGGTGGCGGGATGGCTGATGTCGGCGGTCTTCGCCTTCTTCTACCATCTGTTTCCGGCCGTCGGGCAAAAGGTGCTCGCCAAGGTTCATTTCTGGCTGACAGCGATCAGCGGCATCGGGCTCATGATCGGCCTTTACATTCTGCTCGCCGGCAACCCCGGGATAGAGCCGCTGCTGGGAATCTCCTCGATCGGCTTCTATGCGGGCATGCTGCTGTTTGCCTTTATCGCCCTGCCTGTCGTGTGGAAAAAGGCCTGAGCCGGAGGCAGAGAGGCTCTTGGGGCTGTGCTGTTACGGCACAGAAATGCGGCATTCGGTCAAAAACACCGGTGCCGTTAAGGCTTCATTAAGCTTTACAGGTGTTTACTATGTTCATCCAGTGATCTGGATTCTTACCGAGTGGTTGGAGCCACTTTGTTTGACGCCTCCCTGTTAAACTCCTGAGAGCCGCCTTATCCGCGGCTCTTTTTTTGTACGGATTCCGGCGACAGCCCAGACCGCGAATGGCCGTTAACCTTCTGTTAAACATGTGCTTGCCTTCACCCCCCGCGAAGCGCATTTTCAAGCTTCAGTCATATAGGGTTCCGGGTGTATCGGCAGTGAGCCGAATCGGCCGGTTGCAAGTGCAGGGGCGTATTCAATGAACGAGCCTTCGAAGGGCAGTGCGAAAACCGTGAAGCTGGCGGAGCGTCGGGTTTTTTCGCACTCCTTCAAACCGCTCTACCAGGAAGGCATGGGCCTGGTTGAACAGGCCGCCGAATATCTCGACGGCAAGGGCCGCGCCGAGGCCAAGAAACTGTCTCGGCTGGCGGCGACGCTCTATGCGGCCGAATCGATGCGGCTGACCACCAGGCTGATGCAGGTCGCCTCCTGGCTGCTTTTGCAGCGCGCGGCCAATTCCGGCGAGATGACCCGCGACCAGGTGGCCTCGGAAAAGTCCAAGGTGCGTCTCGACACCGCTTCCGCCCATGATGAAGCCACCGGCTGGGCCGAACTGCCCAAGGATTTCCTCGACCTCGTCAACCGCTCGCTTCGCCTGCAGGCGCTGGTGCGCCGCATGGATGACGAGATCTACGGCGCCGGCGCCGTGGTTGACATGCAGCCCATGGCCCGCCGCCCCAATCCGGTTTCGGACCAGATCAGCCTGCTCAACACGGCTTTCGCCCGGAACTAGGCGCTCTCAACATATTCCCTGCTGATTGTGTTGTTGTTTCCGGTTTGTTCACATTTCGCTGGCATCGCTGTCCGACCAGGAGGTAGAGTGGGCCGATGGGGAAGCGATTCGTATCATCGGGATTGATCCGGGGCTCAGGCGCACCGGATGGGGCATTGTCGAGAGCCTTGGCAATTCCTTGCGTTTCGTCGCATCGGGCACCGTGCGCTCCGATGACAAGGCGGCGCTGGCAACCCGGCTGTGTCAATTGCATGACGGGCTCGCCGAAATTCTGCATCAAGCCATGCCGCACGAGGCGGCCGTCGAGCAGACCTTCGTCAACAAGGATGCGGTGGCGACCCTGAAGCTCGGCCAGGCGCGCGGCATCGCCATGCTGGTGCCGGCGCGGGCCGGCCTCGTCGTTGCCGAATATGCGCCCAATGCGGTGAAGAAGGCGGTCATCGGCGTCGGCCATGGTGACAAGAAGCAGATCCACATGATGGTGAAGGTGCTGCTGCCAAAGGCCACTTTCGACACCGAACATGCCGCCGACGCACTGGCCATCGCCATTTGCCACGCGCATCACCGGCAGAGCGTCGCCTATCGCATGGCGCTTGCCGGCTAGCGATGTTCTTGACTTGTTCACTCGGTTGGAATATTCCTTACTTGTAAGAAAGGTAGATTTCATGCGTGTGACAAGCAAAGGCCAAGTGACAATCCCGCGGGATTTGCGGGAGACATTCGGGATTAGCGCCAACAGTGAAGTCATCTTCGGCATTGAAGGAGGAAAGATCACGATCACGCCCAAGCATGACAGGGGGCGGCTGGCGGATCGGGAAAGACTCGATCGCTTTCTCGCTGCGCTCGATCGGCTTAAGGGCAGCGGCGATCAGACTATGAACGCTGACGACGTCATGGCTTTGACGCGGGATCGCTGATCTTGGCGACACTTGTCGACACCAATGTGCTTATCGACATCGCCGTTCGCGATCCCGTCTGGTCTAAGTGGTCGCAGTCGAAAATGGTGACTGCCCTTAAGCGAGGCAGCCTGGTCATCAATCAGATTATCTACGCGGAATTTTCGATGCGCTATGAGGCAATTGATGAAGTCGATGATGCCTTGCCTGAAGACGAGTTCCGGCGTGAAGGCCTCCCGTTTGAAGCGGCCTTTGCGGCTTCGAGAGCGTTCTCGGTCTATCGGCGGCTGGGCGGACCTCGCGAGAAGGTGATGCCCGACTTCCTGATAGGTGCTCACGCCGCTGTCCGAGGCTATCCCATTCTTACTCGCGATCCCGCAGGCTTCAGAAAGTACTTTCCAGATGTCGAGCTCATTACTCCAGAAACTCACCCCTGACGAGGGCTGCGTTCGATGATCGGCAAGCTCAAAGGTACGCTCGACGAGATCGACGAAGATCATTGCCTCGTCGATATTCATGGCGTCGGCTATGTCGCCTATTGCTCTGCGCGCACGCTGGCCGCACTGCCTTCGCCCGGCGAGGCGGTGGTGCTGTTCATCGAGACCTATGTGCGAGAGGACATGCTGCGGCTCTACGGCTTCCAATCGCAGCTCGAGCGCGAGTGGTTCCGGCTTTTGATGAACAATGTGCCGGGCGTCGGCGCCAAGGTGGCGCTGGCCATCCTGTCGACGCTGGCGCCTGCGGACCTCGCCAATGCGATTGCGCTGCGCGACATCGCCATGGTTTCGCGCGCGCCCGGTGTCGGCAAAAAGGTGGCCGAGCGCATCGTCACCGAATTGAAGAACAAGGCGCCAGCCTATGCGGGTTCAGCCTCGGGCACCATCGGCCTGAAGCAGGAGCTCGGCGAAGGCGTGGCGCCAGCGCCGATCACCGATGCCGTCTCGGCCCTGGTCAATCTCGGCTATTCCCGCGACACAGCCGCCAACGCTGTGGCTGCCGCGCTGAAGACCGCGGGCGAAGGCGCGGACGCGCCGAAGCTGATCCGCTTCGGGCTGAAGGAACTGGCGCGGTGAGCGCTCGCTTGTCCAGTTTGGGGCCATATGCGAGTAAGGCGGCATGAGCCTGCCGCCCCGCCTGATCGCTCCGGAAAAACGCGGTGAGGATGCCGAGCAGACCTTGCGGCCGCAGACGCTTGCCGATTTCGTCGGCCAGGCGGCGGTGCGGGCCAATCTCAAAGTCTTCATCGAGGCCGCCAAGGGTCGCAACGAGGCGCTCGACCATGTGCTGTTCGTTGGCCCGCCTGGGCTGGGCAAGACGACGCTGGCGCAGATCATGGCGCGTGAGCTCGGCGTCAATTTCCGCTCGACCTCAGGCCCGGTCATCGTCAAGGCGGGCGATCTCGCCGCCCTACTCACCAATCTTGAAGAAGGCGACGTGCTGTTCATCGACGAGATCCACCGGCTGAGCCCGGCGGTGGAGGAAATCCTCTATCCGGCGATGGAGGATTTCCAGCTCGACCTGATCATCGGCGAGGGACCGGCGGCGCGCTCGGTCAAGATCGACCTTGCCAAGTTCACTCTCGTCGCCGCCACGACACGTCTCGGCTTGCTCACCAATCCGCTGCGTGACCGTTTCGGCATTCCGGTGCGGCTCAACTTCTACACGGTCGAGGAACTCGAGCAGATCGTGCGGCGCGGCGCCCGCATCCTGCAAATGCCGCTCGGCGATGACGGCGCGCTCGAGATCGCACGGCGCGCGCGCGGCACGCCGCGCATTGCCGGACGGCTGTTGCGCCGTGTGCGCGATTTCGCCTCGGTCGCCGGCGACGGCCATGTCGATCGCCGGATCGCCGATGAGGCGCTGACCCGGCTCGAGGTCGACGCGCTCGGCCTCGACGCACTCGACCGACGCTATCTCGGCATGATCGCCCGCAATTTCGGCGGTGGACCGGTCGGCATCGAGACGATCGCGGCGGGCCTGTCCGAGCCGCGCGACGCCATAGAAGACATCATCGAGCCCTATCTCATCCAGCAGGGCTTCATCCAGCGCACGCCGCGCGGGCGCATGCTGACAGCCAATGCCTGGCGGCATCTCGGCCTCGACGCGCCGAAGGACCTGGCGCAGCAACAGATCAACCTGTTCCAGGAAGAGTAGCCGCCAAGCGATCAGGCGGAGGGTCCAGATCAGTGATCAAGCATCCGTGGAACGTCTTGCGCAGAATCTGCTCGTCTTTGTCGATTTGCCGGCGCAATCGTGGATTTTATCGGCGCTGTCTCGCGGCATGCCGCCGCGATCCACGTGCCGGAGCCATAGAATGATAACCAGACGCGGTTTCCTGCGCTTCGTCGGCGGGTCGGTCCTGTCGGTTGCAGCGCTCGGTGCCTATGCGGTCGGCATCGAGCCAATGCTGCTGACGCATGTGAAGCGCTATGCGCTGACGCCGCCGCATTGGCCCGACGGCCTGAAGCTGCGCGTCGTGGCCCTTGCGGATATCCATGCCTGCCGGCCGTGGATGACGCCGGAACGGATCGCCTCGCTTGTCGGGGATGCGAATGCGCTGCAGCCGGACGTGATCGTCCTGCTTGGCGATTTTATCTCCGGCATGCCCATGGTGACGGGGCCGGTGACGCCATCGCAGTGGGCATCGGCACTGTCGGGCCTCAAGGCGCCGCTCGGCGTGCATTCGATCCTCGGCAACCATGACTGGTGGCATGACGGCTTCGCGCAGCGGGCCGGAGCTGGCCCAACCATAGCGCGCAAGGCTTTGGAGGCGGTCGGCATCCCGGTGCTGGAAAACGATGTCATGCGCCTGGAGAAGGATGGGCACGGCGTGTGGATTGCCGGGCTGGCCGACCAGCAGGCGCTGCTGCCGACCAAGGAACGACCCGGATTGACGGGGCTGGACGATCTCGACGGTACGCTGGCCAAGGTCAGCGACACCGCGCCTATCATCCTGCTCGCCCATGAGCCCGACATTTTTGCCACCGTGCCGTGGCGGGTGTCGCTAACCTTGTCCGGTCATACCCATGGCGGGCAGGTGCGGCTGTTCGGCTATTCACCTGTTGTCCCGTCGCGTTTCGGCAATCGCTATGCTTATGGCCATGTCGTCGAGAACGATCGCAATCTGATCGTCTCGGGCGGGCTCGGCTTCAGCATTGCGCCCGTGCGTTTCGGCATGCGTCCGGAGATCCTGCAGATCGACCTCGGTTAAGCCCAAATCGCCTCGGGCCAAATCGCCTCAGGGCAGTGATCGGATCACGTCCATCACACCCGGCTCGGCCTTGTCGCCGTTGAAGGCGTCGACGATGCCGAAGGCGCCGCCATAGCTCCACACCGACCACGAAAAACCATGCGATTCGGCGCGCGCGATCATGTCCCTGACATAGGCGGCCCGGTATTCAGCCGGCATCACATAGGCATTGCCGTATTCCTGGCGGATCATGCCGAACTCGCCCAGCGTGATGTTTTCCGGCTTGATGCCATTGGCCTTCGCCCAGACGTCGACCTTCCTGAACGGCGCATCCATCAGGCCGAGCAGTTTGTCGGGGTTGTCCATGCTGGCAACCTGTTCATCGAGATAGGCAAGCAGGCCGCTCTGTCGTGTCCATGGCGCCTCGGCCTTGATCCGGGCACGGATGGTGTCGAGCGTCACGTCGAGCTGCGCCTTAGGCACCGCAGTCAGCGGATAGGGCAGGCCGGTCACATAGGGGATGAAGTCGCCGGCCCAGGTCGCGCCCTGATGGGTGAGCAGGAATGGATCATAGGAATGGAAGGTCCAGATGACGTTGTCGTCGGGAATTGCCTTGGGATCGATCTTCTGTAGCGCCAAAGCGGCGGAATAGCAGGCGCCGGTCAACACTAGGGTCAGTTTTGTCGCCGAGGATCGTGCCGCCGCGAACAATTTCTGCTGGCGGTCCGGCCACAGGCTGGTGCCGTCGCTGTCGCAGTCGACGATCGGTTCGTTCATCAATTCGAAGGCGACCTTTTGGGGATCCTCGCCGGCCAGGGTACGGCCCATCTTGCGCACCATGTCGACATAGCGGTCGAAGGTCTGCGGGTCGTCCATCACCTCAGCCATGCCGATCTTGCGGCTGCCGCCGGCCGGGACCAGATGCATGTCGACGATCACCTTGAGGCCGGCGCGGTTGATCATACGCACCGAGTCCAGAACGCTGGCGTAGAGGTCGTCGCGCAGGGCCGTGCTCTGGTCCGACAGGAAAGGCGAGGGATCGACCGGCATGCGCAGGAAATCGAAGCCCGCTTCCTTCAGCGCCCTGAGATCGTCCTCCTTGAGGGATTTGCGCCATTCCGGATAGGGCAGGATCGCCTTGGCGTCGCCCCACTGGTCTTCGCCGGGCCAGGTGACCCACTGGTCGAGATTGAGGCCGCGTTTCATGGCGAAAGTCGCCGCCTGGCCAGGCAGCGTCAAGGCCACCAGCACAAGCAGCGCCGCCATCAAACTCTTGATCATCGCCGTCAACAGTGCCATCCGATGCCGTGTCACGCGCGGAACTGGTGCCTTGCCTCGACTGAAAAAGGAAGCGCAATGGACGATCATAGTGAATCGGCGACATTGCTGGCCGGGATTTCCGGGGCGCTGACCGAATTCGGCCACCGGCTGATGGCGCGGGTCTACTATGCCGACACCGATTTCTCCGGTGTCGTCTACCACGCGCGCTATCTCGAATTCCTCGAGCGCGGCCGCTCCGACTATCTCAGGCTCACCGGGGTGCATCACACGGAACTTGCCGACGGCAAGCATGGCGAGAAGATCGTCTGGGTGGTGCGCCGCATGGAGATCGATTTTCGCAGCCCTGCCCGTATCGACGATATCCTGACCGTGGACACCCGCACCGACACCATTTCGGGCGCGCGCATTTTCATGGCCCAGCAGCTCAAGCGCGGCGACGAGGTGCTGGTGGAAGCCAAGGTCGAGGCGGCGATCATCGGCGAGAATGGCCGGCCGAGGCGCTTTCCCAAGGAGTGGGTCGCAGCCTTCATGCCTCGGGTTTTCCCTGCTGCCGATTAGACGGCACGCGACGGCCGGTTGTTATATCTGCCGCGCCTTTGGGCGCGGCAATGCGCCGCGCCTTATTTACTAACCCATCCTTAACCATAACGGTTCATGAAGAGATTGGCGAAGATTGGCGCGATCCTGCGCCTTCCTTTCACCAATATTTGCCCCGAAAAGGCCGTTAACGGCACAGTTTGGGGTTGTTCCGGTAGCTTCGCGCGAACCGACCACAAGGGATGCCATGGGCCAGCCGCCAGCTTTGCCCGGAAAATCTTAAGGACGTAACGATGGAAAATATCGCACTCGCCGATCCGGGCGCGCAATTGTCGGTTTGGTCGCTGTTCCTTTCGGCCAGCTGGGTGGTCAAGCTGGTCATGATCGGCTTGCTCTGCGCCTCGGTCTGGACCTGGGCGATCATCGTCGACAAGCTCGTCTCCTATGGCCGCATGCGGCTGGCGCTCAACCGCTTCGAGCAGGTCTTCTGGTCGGGTCAGTCGCTGGAGGAGCTCTACCGCACGCTCGCCGACCGCAAGACCTCAGGCATGGGCGCCATTTTCGTCGCTGCCATGCGTGAGTGGAAGAAGAGTTTCGAGAAGGGCGCCAAGACGCCGCTCGGCCTGCAGACCCGCATCGACAAGGCCATGGACCTGGCGCTGACCCGCGAGATGGAGAAGCTTGAGGGGCGTCTCGGCTTCCTCGCCACCACGGGCTCGGCCGCACCCTTCATCGGCCTGTTTGGCACGGTCATCGGCATCATGACTTCGTTCCAGGCCATCGCCGGTTCCAAGAACACCAGCCTTGCGGTGGTTGCGCCCGGCATCGCGGAAGCGCTGCTGGCGACGGCCATCGGCCTGCTTGCCGCTATTCCCGCGGTCATCGCCTATAACAAGCTGTCATCGGATGCGAGCAAGATCGCGGTACGCATGGAAGGGTTCTCCGACGAGTTCTCCGCCATACTCTCGCGCCAAATCGATGAAAAAGTCGCGCCGAAGGCCTGAGGAGTAACGAGATGGGTATGTCCGTAGGCATGGCAGGACGCGGCGGGCGCGGCCACCGGCGGCGCGGCCGTCACCACGCTTTGATGTCGGAAATCAACGTCACGCCGATGGTCGACGTGATGCTGGTGCTGCTGATCATCTTCATGGTCGCCGCACCCATGTTGACGGTCGGCGTGCCGATCGACCTGCCGGACACGCAGGCCAAGGCGATGAATGCCGACACGCAGCCGATCACCGTCTCGATCGATGCCTCCGGCAAGATCTTTCTGCAGGAAACCGAGATCCCGATCGAGGAACTGGTGGCCAAGCTGCAGGCGATTTCGAAGACCGGTTATGAAGAGCGCATCTTCATCCGCGGCGACAAGTCCACCGATTATGGCACCGCGATGAAGGTCATGGCCCGCATTTCGGCCGCTGGTTACAAGAATATCGGTCTGGTTTCACTGCAGGAACAGGATCAGTAGACGCGAGATGAAGACCGGCCTCACCACATCGGTGATCCTGCATACGGCGGTGCTGGCCTTCGGCCTGTTCACGCTGTCGGCGCCGGCCGCGTTGCCGTCCGCCGACGTGGAGTCGGTGGCGGTCGAGATCGTGCCGATGGAAGCCGTCGCGCAGACACTGCAGGGCGACAAGAAGGCCGTGATGCATGAAAAGCCGGCGCCATTGCCGACGCAGCGGCCCGATATCGTGCCGGTCGCGCAAAAGGTCGGCGAAAACAGCGTCGACACCGACAAGCCGATAACCCCGGAAGCCAAGCCGAAGCCGGTCGACACCACGTCGGCTCCGCCGCCCGCGCCGACTCCAATCGAAAAGCCGAAGCCCGAGGACGTGCCGAAGCCGCAGGAGAAGCCGAAGCCCATTCCGGCGACGGAAGTGGCGCCAGTGCCGACGCCCAAGGAAGAGGTCAAGCCTGAGCCGGTCAAGCAGACCGAGCCCAAGCCGACACCTGCCAAGCCGGCGCCGACCCCGCCGCCGCAGGACAAGACCGCCGCTATCGATCCGACGCCCGAGGTAAAGCCAGATGCCGTCGCCGAGGCGATAGCCAAGGACCCGCCGACCGAAGAGACGCAGCTGCCGAGTTCGGCGCCAGCACCCGAAGCGCGGCCAAAGCCGCAGCCGGCACAGGCCGAAAGCGCCAAGGCGCCGGACCGCAAGGATGCCGACAAGCCGGTCAAGGACGCCTCCTCGAAGCCGAAGTCGGACGACAAGCAGTTCAACGCCAATGAGATTTCCGCCCTGCTCGACAAGCAGAAGCCGTCCGGCGGTGGCGCCAAGCGTTCGACGCAGCAGGCCTCGCTGGGTGGTGACAAAGACCAGGGCCAGAAGCTGTCGAAGTCGGAGCAAGGGGCGCTGGAAGATCAGCTCGGTCATTGCTGGACCCTTCCGGTCGGCCTCGAAGGGTCCGAGGATTTCACTGTGGTCATCCGCTTCAACCTGGACGCATCGGGCAAGCTGGAAGGCCGCCCGACTGTCGAAAAGTCCAGCGGAAACCCTCAATTCGACGCCAGCGCGGTTCGCGCCGTGCAGAAATGTGACGTTGCCGGATTGCAGGTTCCCGCGGGGAAGCAGGACATATGGTCTGACGTCCGCGTCAACTTCGATCCAAGAGCGATGCTTGGCCTTTAGCCTGAGCACCCAAAAATCAGCAAGAGAAGCGAGAAGACATGAAATCCATCCTCAAGCCGCTCCTGATGGTCGCCGCGATGGCGATGGGCATAATTTCTGTCGCCACCTTGCCTGCTCGGGCAACCCTCGAGCTCAACGTCAACAAAGGCAATGTCGAGCCGATGCCGATAGCCATCCCCGACTTTCAGGGAGAGCTCGGAGCGCAGATATCGGCAATCGTCACAGCCGATCTGAAACGGTCAGGACTGTTCGCGCCGATCGACAAGGCCGCCTTTGTCGAAAAGATCACGAACCCGGACGCGCCCCCACGCTATGAAGACTGGAAGGTCATCAACGCGCAGGCACTGGTGACCGGAAGCGTCAGCAAGGAAGCGGATGGCCGCATCCGCGCCCAGTACCGGTTGTGGGATATTTTTGGCAACACGCAGTTGGCCGGAGAGCAGTTTTTCGCCAACGACGCCAATCAACGCCGCGTCGCGCACATCATCGCCGATGCGATCTATGAGAAGATCACCGGAGAGAAGGGCTACTTCGACACGCGTGTCGTGTTCATCGACGAGTCCGGTGCCAAGAATGCGCGCAAGAAGCGGCTCGCCATCATGGATCAGGATGGCGCCAATGTCCGCTATCTCTCGGACGGCAAGTCGATCGTGCTGACGCCGCGTTTCTCGCCTAACCGGCAGGAAATCACTTACATGTCGTATGAAAGCGGCCAGCCGCGGGTCTATCTCCTGCAGATCGAGACCGGGCAGCGCGAACTGGTCGGCAATTTCCCCGGCATGACCTTTGCGCCGCGCTTCTCGCCCGACGGCCAGAAGGTGATTATGAGCCTGCTGCGCGACGACGGCAATTCCAACATCTTCGCCATGGATCTGCGCAGCCGTTCGACGACCCGGCTGACCAATTCGACCGCCATCGACACCTCGCCGTCCTATTCGCCCGACGGCAGCAAGGTGGTGTTCACCTCCGACCGCGGCGGCCGGGCACAGATCTATGTGATGGGCGCCGATGGTTCGGGCCAGACCCGCATCTCCTTCGGCGACGGCGTCTATTCGACGCCGGTGTGGTCGCCGCGCGGCGATCTCATCGCTTTCACCAAACAGACCGGCGGCGAATTCCAGATTGGCGTCATGAAGACCGACGGCTCGGGCGAGCGCATCCTGTCGTCCGGCTTCCAGCAGGAAGGGCCGACCTGGGCGCCGAATGGCCGCGTGCTGATGTTCTTCCGCGATTCGGCTGGCGGACCCAAGCTTGTGTCGGTCGACCTTACTGGCCGCAACGAGCAGCCGATCCCAACGGCGAACTTCGCCTCCGACCCTGCCTGGTCGCCGTTGCTGGAATAGGTTCGGCTGAATTGCCACACATACTGAAAAGGGGCCGTTTCGGCCCCTTTTCCATGCATTGGTCGCGTTTTGGCCGCATTTCCGCCTAGGGTCCGCGCCAACTGTGGCCTCGGATCAAGAGGTTGCGGACGGGCAACCTAAACCAGCCTAAACCTAATATTAACCGTGTTTCTTGAATGCGGGTTAACCCAAACGTGGTTACTGGGTGATCAACGAAATCACTCGAATACGATCACTCGAAATACGAAGGAGAGGCGGCATGGGCCGTATCGCAGCACTTACCAGAAACCCGGTCATGATCGCGCTGGTGGCGATGCTGGCCATCACCGGTTGCGCCTCGAAGAAGACGCCGAACAACGCCGCCGACCTTGGCCTCAATGGCGCGGGTGCTGCAACGCCTGGCTCGGCGCAGGACTTCACCGTCAACATCGGCGACCGTATCTTCTTTGATACGGACTCGACCTCGATCCGTGCCGACGCTCAGACGACGCTTGCTCGCCAGGCGCAGTGGCTGAACCAGTACAAGCAGTATGCCATCGTCGTCGAAGGTCATGCCGACGAGCGCGGCACGCGTGAATACAATCTGGCGCTCGGCGCCCGCCGCGCTGCCGCTACCCGCGACTTCCTGGTCTCCAAGGGCGTTTCGGCAAGCCGCCTGAAGACCATTTCCTACGGCAAGGAGCGTCCGGTCGCGGTCTGCGACGACATCTCCTGCTGGTCGCAGAACCGCCGCGCGGTCACCACGCTCAGCGGTGCCGGTTCCTAAACAGGATATAGCCGAGCGGCGCGTCGCAAGAACGCGCCGCCATCGAGCGACAAAAATACAACACAGCTTTGCGAAAGGCGGCCTCCGGGCCGCCTTTTTCATATCCGGATGCCGGAAACAAAATTTGGCCGAAGTCTCGCGCCCTGCTATGAGCCGAGGGCGCTTGGCTGGTCCCACTCTGGTTGGAAGGCGCGCAACAGACCAACGACACACGGCGAGAGGCACATGCATTTGAGATCGGTTCTGAGCGGCACACTTGCGCTGCTGCTCCTATCAGGCGTCACCGCCCCGGCCAGCGGCCTGGGAGCAAGCGGCACAGGGCAATCAACCGACAGCGGCTTTTCTCTCCATCTGCCCAGCATCGAACTGCCCAAGCTTTTCGGTGAAAAGAAGAAGCCCGATCAGGTTCAGATGGTGCAGTCAGATCCTGCTGCCGTCACCAGCCTGGAAGACCAACTGCGGCAGATGAACGGCAAGATTGAGGAACTCAATTTCCAGGTCCTGCAGATGCAGGAGCAGATCCGCAAGCAGCAGGAAGACAACGAGTTCCGCTTCCAGCAACTGGAAGGCGGCTCGCAGGGCGGACAGGCACCGGCGGCACCGAAGAAGAAGTCCGACGCAACCACCGACACCGACACCAACATGGCTTCGGCCCCGGCAACCCAGGCACCGGCCGATGCCGGTGCCGCGCCCGCCGATGGCACCGCTGCTGCATCCTCTGGGGGCAAGACCGTCGAGGACGTCATTGTCGAATCGCCCGATGGCGACCCCGGCAAGGTGATCCCCGGCACGGGAGCGCCGGAAAAGACCTTTGGCTCCATCACCGTCGACAAGAACGGCAATGTGATCAATGCCGACGGCAACACCCAGGCAGCCGCGCCGGCGCAAGACACTGCCCCGGCGACCGGCGCACCGGCCAAGGCCAGCAAGTCCGACGGCACGGTGGTCGCGGCGCTGCCCTCCACCAAAGACCCGGAGGAGCTCTATCGCAATTCCTATCAGTTCATCCTGTCGGGCGACTACAGCACCGCCGAACAGGGTTTTCGCGATCACATTTCTCGCTTCCCCAAGGATGCGAAGACGGCGGATGCGCATTACTGGCTGGGTGAGTCCCTGCTTGGCCAGCAGAAGTACCGCGATGCGGCTGAGGTCTTCCTCGCCGCCAGCAAGGACTACCCCAAGGCCAAGAAGGCTCCCGACATGCTCTTGAAGCTCGGCGTGTCGCTGGTTGGCCTCAAGCAGCACGACGTCGCCTGCGCCACCTTCAGCGAAGTCAGCAAGCGTTATCCCGACGTCTCCAACGCACTCAAGGAGCGCGTCAAGCAGGAGAAGGCCCTGGCTGCCTGTTGATGCTCGACACCGAGCCGGATCCTTCGACCAATATTCTTTTCAGCACGAAGAGCCTTTTTTCGCATATCGATTTTACCAACGGCGCCGTTGCGGCCGTATCTGGCGGCAGCGACTCGACCGCCCTGCTTCTCCTTCTCAAACAACATCTCGACCGAACCGCGCCGTTCGCCAAACTGCTGGCGGTGACGGTCGATCATGGCCTGCGGACGAGTTCGGCCGCCGAGGCGCAAGCGGTGGCGAAGCTGTGCGCGGAGCGCGGCATCGCCCACCGCATCCTGGCCTGGTCCGGGCGCAAGCCATCGACGGGTCTGCCAGCAGCGGCGCGAGAAGCACGCTACCGGCTGCTGGCAGAGGCGGCACGTGCCGAAGACATCGGCCTGATCGTGACCGGTCATACCGCCGACGACCAGGCCGAGACGGTGCTGATGCGGCAGGCGCGGGATGATGGCCGGGAGTCTTCAGAAATGGCAGGCCGGGGGCTTGCCGGCATGGCGCCGGCCACCCTCTATGACTGGCGCGAGTGGATCGTTCGCCCGCTTCTTGGCACGCGGCGTCCGGCACTTCGCGATTTCTTGCGGCGTGAACAGGTCGGCTGGGCCGACGATCCGACCAATATCGACGAGGCCTTCGAGCGGCCGCGCGTGCGCGCCGCGCTTGCCGGCGAAAGTGCCGAGCAGATGGACGACGCGCTGCTGCTCGCCGGCCAGGCCGCCGTGGAGCGCAGGCGACTTGGCGCCGGTGCCGCCGATCTGATTGATTGCTTTGCCAGCCAGCCAGCCATCGGCCTCATCCGTCTCGATCCGCGCCTGCTCTCGAGCGACGACGCCCGCGCGGCCGTCTATGCGTTGCGTATTTTGCTGGCCACCGCCGGAGGCGTTGCCTTGCTGCCGGATCATGCCCGCAGCGAGGCACTATTCGGCCGGCTGAAGGACGGCTTTCTTTGCGCCACATTGTCGCGGAGCGTGATCGATTTCCGGCGCGCCGGCCTCTTCCTGCGCCGCGAGGCGCGGGGTTTGCCGCCGGCTGCCGCAGTCACCGACAATGCCGTGTGGGATGGCCGCCGCCGCATCACATTGAACGACAGGTCAGACCCATTGTTGATCTCGCCGTTGGGCGCGACAGCGGCAAAGTGGCTGCCGATTGGTGCGGGAGAAACCCCGCCAAGCCTGATGCGCGCCGCGTTGGCTGCGGAGCCAGCATTGCGGCAAGCCCTTGAAAACCCTGGATTGCCGCAGGGCGAGCCGGGGTCGCCAGGGTTCGCTTCGCGGCCGCTTGTGTCGCCTTTTGCCCGCTTCCTGCCGTCCTTTGATCTGGCGCCGGCGCGGGCCGTCGCCAGGCTGATCGGCGCGTCGCCGCTGCCTCTCCCGCCATGGCGCGGCCATAGTGCCGGTTGATGGTTGGTCGAAAGCTTAACCCAGACGTGCTGTTATGCTTGGCAAGGGGAGGCGCTCTCCCTATGTTAGGCCCAAGTTTCCTCTCATGATGCTGTCCGTCCGCGGACGCCAACGGGACAATTGATGAATCCGAACTATCGCAACCTCGCGCTCTGGGCGATCATAGCGGTCCTGCTCATCGCTCTTTTCAATCTGTTCCAGACGCCGCAGACGCGTGGGGCCTCAAGCGATGTGCCTTATTCGCAGTTCCTGCAGGATGTCGCGGCCGGCCGGGTCAAGACGGTGACCATTGCTGGCGCCCGCATCACCGGCACCTACAGCGACAATTCCACCGGCTTCCAGACCTATTCGCCCGGCGATCCCTCGCTGGTCTCGCGGCTGCAGGACAAGAACGTCACCATCAATGCGCGGCCTGAAACTGACGGCTCCAACTCGCTGTTCGGCTATCTGATCTCCTGGCTGCCGATGATCCTCATCCTCGGCGTCTGGATATTCTTCATGCGGCAGATGCAGTCCGGCTCCGGACGCGCCATGGGTTTTGGCAAGTCGAAGGCCAAGCTTCTGACGGAAGCGCATGGCCGCATCACTTTCCAGGACGTTGCCGGCGTTGACGAGGCCAAGGAAGACCTTGAAGAAATCGTCGAGTTCCTGCGCGATCCGCAGAAGTTCCAGCGCCTCGGCGGCAAGATTCCCCGCGGCGTGCTGCTGGTCGGACCTCCCGGCACCGGCAAGACTTTGCTCGCCCGCTCGGTTGCCGGCGAAGCCAATGTGCCGTTCTTCACCATTTCGGGTTCGGACTTCGTCGAGATGTTCGTCGGCGTCGGCGCAAGCCGCGTGCGTGACATGTTCGACCAGGCCAAGAAGAATGCGCCCTGCATCATCTTCATCGACGAAATCGACGCTGTCGGCCGTCATCGCGGCGCCGGCCTCGGCGGCGGTAATGACGAGCGCGAGCAGACGCTGAACCAGCTGCTGGTCGAGATGGACGGCTTCGAATCCAACGAAAGCATCATCCTTATCGCCGCCACCAACCGCCCCGACGTGCTCGATCCCGCGCTGTTGCGTCCGGGCCGTTTCGACCGCCAGGTGGTCGTGCCTAACCCCGACATCGTCGGCCGCGAAAAGATCCTCAAGGTGCATGTGCGCAACGTGCCGCTGGCGCCTAATGTCGACCTCAAGGTCGTCGCGCGCGGCACGCCGGGCTTCTCCGGCGCCGACCTGATGAACCTGGTCAACGAATCGGCGCTGATGGCAGCTAGACGCAACAAGCGCCTCGTCACCATGGCAGAGTTCGAGGACGCCAAGGACAAGATCATGATGGGCGCAGAGCGTCGCTCGTCGGCCATGACCCAGGCCGAGAAGGAGCTGACCGCCTATCACGAAGCCGGCCACGCCATCCTTGCGCTCAACGTGCCGTCGGCCGATCCGCTGCACAAGGCCACCATCATTCCGCGTGGTCGCGCGCTCGGCATGGTCATGCAGTTGCCGGAAGGCGACCGCTACTCGATGAGCTACAAATACATGATTTCGCGCCTCGCCATCATGATGGGCGGCCGTGTCGCCGAGGAGTTCAAGTTCGGCAAGGAGAACATCACCTCGGGCGCCTCCTCAGACATCGAGCAGGCGACCAAGCTGGCGCGCGCCATGGTCACGCGCTGGGGCTTCTCCGACAAGCTCGGCCATGTCGCTTATGGCGACAACCAGGAAGAGGTGTTCCTCGGCCATTCGGTGGCGCGCACGCAGAACATCTCGGAAGAGACCGCGCAGATCATCGACGCCGAAGTGCGCCGCCTGATCGATGAGGCCTATGTCTCGGCCAAATCCATCCTGACCAAGAAGAAGAAGGAATGGATCACGCTGGCGCAAGGCCTGCTCGAATACGAGACGCTGTCGGGCGAAGAGATCAAGCAGCTGATCGCGGGCAACAAGCCCTCGCGCGACCTCGGCGACGATACGCCGCCGAGCCGCGGCTCGGCCGTGCCGAAGTCCGGCGGCCGCCGCAAGAAGGGCCCCGAGCCCGAAGGCGGCATGGAGCCGCAGCCGTCGAGCTGAGCAGAACGTTGTTGAGTTTAAGAAAACGCCGCGGCCTTCTCCGCGGCGTTCTCGTTTGTGGAGGCACCGCCGTGGTTCGCCGGGACCAAGGTCGGCCAATTGTTGAAGTCGGCGCCGCCCCTCATTGCCCTGCCGGGCATTTTTCCCCGTATGGTGACGGAGAGAAAAGTAGCTTGGCGCAACGTCGGCGCTTTTGTGCGGCGCCAGTGATTGGCGAAACTATACATGAGAGCGCTCCTCTCTCCCCGTCACTATACGGGGGAGAGGATGCCGGCAGGCAGGTGAGGGGCAGCGCAAACGCGTGTAGATCGCTCGGCAAAGAAAAAGCCCGCGAACCTTGCGGCTCGTGGGCCTTTCTTTGTTGAGCTATTGCTGCCGATCAGGTCTTCAGCTTGGCATTGCACAGGCTGTAATAGCCGCCACCCTTCTGGATCCACTTTAGGCCGCTCAAAGTTCCGGCATCCTTGTTGCTATGGTAGCCTTGGAGGCAGGTCTTCATTCGCGCCTTGGCGGGTTTTTCGGCCTGAAATTCGGCCGCGAGCGTAGTCGGGAACGTCACGCCAGCCGGCGCTACGGTGGGTGCGGTCGCCGCGCTGGCTTCCTTCTTCGGCTGTTGTGTCGCTTTCGCCGTGTTCGCCTCGGCACTTCCCGTAGCGGACGCTGCGCATTTATCCTTGCGGAAAGCGTTCCAGTCCATGCCGTTCAGGGCACCGCTTTCCTTGGCGGTCCGATAGGTCTCGCCGCATTCCTTCATCGTCATTGCGTTTCCCGGGATGGCACCCCAGGCAATAAAAGTCGTCGCAGCCAGCGCCGTCAATTTCAAGCCAGACATCAAACCCTCCATATCGAGTACAGATTGAACATCTTTTGTATACTTTTTGTTCTCTTTATGTTCAACCAGAATCTTCTGCCTCACCCAGAATACCTCCCGCACCCGGCTGCCGGGCGTGGGGCGACCACGCTATCGGTTCAAGGCTTTCGCGGTAGCGGAAGCAGGACCTTCGAGCCTTTCAACGCAACAAAAAGCCCGCGAAGCCGAAGCGTCGCGGGCCATTGATTTATATAAGTGCGTGGTGCGATCAGCCCTTCAGCTTGGCGTTGCACAGGCTGTAGTAGCCGCCGCCCTTCTGGATCCACTTCAGGCCGCCGAGCGCGTTGGCGTCCTTGAGGACATAATACTGGTCGAGGCAGGTGTGCATGCGGCCCTTTCCGGGGGTCTCGCTGGCATATTTGGCCGTGATCGCGGACGGGAAGGTGACGCCCTTGGGGGCAACCGTCGTCGGCTTCGGCGGCTCCTTGGTGTAGTTGGCTTCGCTCGGAGCCGGTACGCTGTCGTCATCCGAAGCAGCGGCGCCGCATTCGGCCTTGCGGAAGTCGTTCCACTTCTGGCCCTTCAGCGTATTGGCTGTTTTGGCGGCCTGATACTTGGTGCTGCATTCGGCCATGGACAGGCCCTTGCCACCGGCGGCGGGAGCCGCAGCCGCCTTGGTGGTCGCCGGCTTGGTGGTGTTGGCGGCAGCGGATGCGCCTGCACCGCATTCTGCCTTGCGGAAGTCGTTCCACTTCTGGCCGTTCAGCGTGCCGGCTGCCTTCGCCGCCTGATACTTGGCACTGCATTCCTTGGACGTCAGGCCCTTGGCCGTGCTGTCAGCCGCGGCGGCGGCCTTGGTCGTCTTGGCCGGCTTGGTCTCGGCAGCCTTGGTTGCGGCCGGCTTGGTGGTGTCCGTGGCGGCGGCGTCGGTGCCGCACTGCGCCTTGCGGAACTGGTTCCAGGTCGCCCCGGCAAGTGTCCCCGCATCCTTGGCGGCGTTATACTTCGTGCTGCATTCGGCCATCGTCAACGCGTTGGCTGGCGCAGCCAGGAAAAACGTCGCTACGGCTAGACCGGTCAGTGTGGCAAGTCGGTGGATGAGCATAGCGTTTCTCCGTTGCTGCAGCCCATTATACGTCCCGCCAAATCAATAACGCTCAACGGTCGGTTGCGCCAGATGCTAAGTGAGGTATATATCGCCGGAAGCCGGTTTCTCCCGATAAGGTGATGAAATCATTGCCCCTTACCGGGTCAAAACCAAGTTTTGCCACGTGCAGCTGCGCCGAATAGCTCGCAAAACTGGTATATTCACCGCCACAATGTCGTCATGTTATGCTGCGGCCTTGCTGTGTGCAGTGCACAACAATGATTTTCTAAGGATTGGTAACATATAATCACACAATGTGATCATGGCGCGCCGGCTAATTGTGGCATGACGTGCGCCGGACGGAACCCTTGAGGACTCTGACTAGCATGGCAGGAAATTACTTCGGCACGGACGGTATTCGCGGGCGCGCCAACAAGTTTCCGATGACCGCCGAAATCGCCATGCGCGTCGGCATGGCCGCCGGTCTTTCGTTCCAGCGCGGCAGCCACCGCCATCGTGTCGTTCTCGGCAAGGATACCAGGCTTTCCGGCTATATGATCGAGAATGCGATGGTGGCCGGGCTTTGCGCCGCCGGCATGGATGTGTTCCTGCTTGGCCCGATCCCGACGCCGGCGGTTGCCATGCTGGTGCGATCGCTGCGCGCCGATATCGGTGTCATGATCTCGGCTTCGCACAATCCCTATTACGACAATGGCATCAAGCTGTTCGGACCTGACGGCTACAAGCTCTCCGACGAGATTGAAGAGCGCATCGAGAGCATGCTCGACAAGGATATCGAACTGGCGCTCGCCGATTCCGACGGGCTTGGCCGCGCCAAGCGCGTCGACGGCGTGCATGACCGCTACATCGAATTCGCCAAGCGCACGCTGCCGCGCTCAATGTCGCTTTCGGGTCTCAGGATCGTCGTCGATTGCGCCAATGGCGCCGCCTACAAGGTGGCGCCGGCCGCCCTTTGGGAGCTGGGCGCCGAGGTCATCGCCATCAATGTCGAGCCCAACGGTCTCAACATCAACAAGGAATGCGGCTCGACCCATCCGGCCGGCCTGCAGAAGAAGGTGCACGAGGTGCGCGCCGACATCGGCATCGCGCTTGATGGCGATGCCGACCGAGTCGTCATCGTCGACGAAAACGGTGCCATCGTCGACGGCGACCAGATCATGGCGCTGATCGCCGAGTCCTGGCACCAGAGCGGACGGCTTGCCGGCGGCGGCGTGGTTTCGACGGTCATGTCCAATCTCGGCCTCGAACGCTTCCTCGGTGACATGAAGCTGCAATTGCACCGCACCAAGGTCGGCGACCGCTATGTCGTGGAGCATATGCGCGCGCATGGGCTCAATGTCGGCGGCGAGCAGTCGGGCCACATCGTACTGTCGGATTTCTCGACCACCGGCGACGGTCTCGTCTCGGCGCTGCAAGTGTTGGCCTGCATCAAGCGCCAGGGCCGCCCGGTCAGCGAACTGTCGAAGAAGTTCGAACCGGTGCCGCAGCTTTTGAAGAATGTCCGCATTGCCGGCGGCAAGCCGCTCGAGGAAGCGCCGGTCAAGGCCGCCATCGAGGAGGCACGTCACCGTCTCGGCAAGGCCGGGCGGCTGGTCATCCGGCCATCCGGGACCGAGCCGCTGATCCGTGTCATGGCCGAAGGCGACGACCCGCAACTGGTCGAGGCGGTCGTCAACGATATTGTCGAGGTCATCTCGGAAACCCGCAGCGCCGCGTAATCTCCACGGGTCAGCCAAGGCGCCGCCGCTCTTGCATCTAAGCCCGCCCGTTCGGCGGGCTTTTTGCTGGGCGCAGAACCGGCGTCCGGCCGTCGAACCATCTCCGAATCCCTTATATTTTAGAGATTCGTGGTTAATCGACAGGGTTAAACGCCTTTTAACTTTTCCAATTCATTATCCACGCTTGAAAGCCAATCTCATTCGGACACGATCGCCGTTCCGAGGGTTCCTAGGGGTGACAAGCATGTTCAATACAGCAAGAAAGACACTGCTCGCGCTGCTGTTTGCGGGCTCGGCCGGACCAGTGTTCGCAGCCGACCTGCCGGAGCCGCAGGTCGAAGAAGCGCCGCCGCAGGCCGTCTACGAGCAGCCGGCCGAGGTCGGCGGCTGGTATATCCGTGGCGACCTCGACTACCACAAGTCGACTGTGCGCGGCATCGACTACACGACTTACACCGTCGATCCCATCACCACCATTATCACGCCTGGTGACAGGAGTTTTGATTTCGGCAAGCTCAAGGGCGGCTTCTCGCTTGGAGCCGGCGTCGGCTACAAGATCAACGATCATCTGCGTGCGGATGTGACCGCCGACTATTGGTTCAAGTCGAACTTCAATGGCGGTACTTCGGATCTCCTCACGACCTCGACCGAAGTGTCGAAGATGAGCGCCCTGTTGCTGCTCGCCAATGCCTACGTCGACATCGGCACCTGGCACGGCATCACGCCTTATGTCGGCGCCGGCATCGGTGGCGCGCGCGTCAAGTGGGATAGGGTCTACGACCCGAACACCACCGAGACCAATCCCGGAGCATCCAACTGGCGCTTTGCTTATGCAGTCATGGCCGGTGCTTCCTACTGCTTGACCGACAAGGTTATCCTCGATGCGGGCTACCGCTTCTCCCATATCCAGGGCGGCCGCATGTTCGAATGGGATGCGAGCAGCTCGGGTCCTGGCTTCGACCGCGGCATCAACACCCATGAAGTGCGCGGTGGCCTGCGCTATCAGTTCGGCGGCAACAACGGGTGCAGTGTACCGGTGGCCTATCAGCCTGAGCCTGAGCCGATCTACACCAAGTAAGATCTGTCACTATCTGAGAAATCCCAAGCCGCCCGGTTCAGCCGGGCGGTTTTCGTTTGAGCTGTCATCAGTGAAACGCGTGGGATGTAATCTCGAAACGGAGGTTACTTGGGCGATATGCATTTGCGAAATCAATTCGCTAACGCTCTGTTAGCCTTAACCGCGACTTAACCACTATGGTTAACAATGCTCCCTGAGACGATGGTTGCTGCCGTGATTGCAAGCATCGCCAAATTCGGGAGTCGGGTATCATGACACTCACATCGCGTATTGCGCTGGCGCTTGCCGGAGTAGGGCTCTTGCCGCTGACATCGGCATTTGCAGCCGACTATGATCCGCCAGTCGTTGTCGACCAGGCGCCTGACTATGTGCCCGTCGAGGTCGGCTCGGGCTGGTATCTGCGTGGCGACGTCTCCTATCTCGTGCAGAAGAGCTTCAAGAATGGGGATTTTACCTTTCCGTCAACGCTCAACAACGAAAGCTTTGATCAAAGCGAAGACGCATATTTTGGAAGCGTCGGCTTCGGATATCATTTCAACGATTACCTACGCGCCGATCTCAACTTCGGCTATCTGCCGGGTAACAAGGCCAGCTTCGGCTACGACGATTCGGCGGTCGTCGCACTGCCGACATTATCGACCCAGGGATCGGGATCGCTGAAGAATTTTGCGTTCTCGGGGATACTCAATGGTTATGTCGATCTCGGCACCTACGTCGGAATCACGCCTTATGTTGGCGCCGGCATCGGTTTTGTCCGCAGTTCGCGGAAGCTTTCGGCGACTTACACGGACAACAATGTCCCGGCCAACAGTTTCAGCGTGCAGGAGAATGCGACACAATACTCCCTCGCCTATACTCTGAACGCTGGCTTGGCTTATCAGGTGACGAAGAATGTCTCCGTCGACCTGGGCTATCAGTATTTCTCCGCCCCGGACGCCGAATATGTGACGGCCGAAAGCCTGACCTCTTTTCCCGTCAAAAAGGGGATCAGCAATCATCAGGTCAAGCTCGGGCTGCGCTACGATCTCTGGTAGGTCTGGGACAGATCGGGACTTTGACGGCGGATCCTCGTGGTCCGCCGTTTGCGTTTGAAATCACGCGAACCTGATCGCGGACCGCCTGTATCCCGGCAGCGACAAAAACTTTCCTCTTGACGCCGAAAGCCCGAACGCATATCGCCGTCCGTGGGCTACCCCTCCCCAACGAGGGGCCACTATCTGGAAGGATAGACCACGATGACGACTCATACGAAGCCCGGACTCCGTCCGGCAAATCCCCAGTTTTCCTCAGGTCCCTGCGCAAAACGCCCTGGCTGGTCGGTCGAGGCGCTGAAGAATGCCGCGCTCGGCCGTTCCCACCGCGCCAAGATCGGCAAGACCAAGCTCGAACAGGCAATCGAGCTGACGCGCGAAATCCTGCAAGTCCCGGCGGACTACCGCATCGGCATCGTGCCGGCGTCGGACACCGGCGCTGTCGAGATGGCGCTGTGGTCGCTGCTCGGCGAGCGCGGCGTCGACATGGTCGCCTGGGAGAGTTTCGGCTCCGGCTGGGTCACGGATGTGGTGAAGCAGCTGAAGCTTGCCGATGTGCGCAAGATCGAAGCCGGTTACGGCGAGCTGCCGGACCTGGCCAAGATCGATTTCGACCGCGACGTGGTCTTCACCTGGAACGGCACCACTTCGGGCGTGCGCGTGCCGAACGGCGATTTCATTCCCGCCGACCGCAAGGGGCTGACGATTTGCGACGCCACCTCGGCGGCGTTCGCGCAAAAGCTTGATTTCGAGAAACTCGATGTCGTCACCTTCTCCTGGCAGAAGGTGCTGGGCGGCGAGGGCGCGCACGGCATGCTGATCCTGTCGCCCCGCGCCGTCGCGCGGCTGGAGAGCTACAAGCCTGCATGGCCGCTGCCGAAAATCTTCCGCCTGACTTCGGGCGGCAAGCTGATCGAGGGCATCTTCAAGGGCGAGACCATCAACACGCCGTCGATGCTGTGCGTCGAGGACTATCTCGACGCGCTCAATTGGGCGAAGTCGATCGGCGGCCTCGATGCGCTGATCGCCCGTGCCGATGCCAATGCCGCCGTGCTCGACGGCTTTGTCGACAAATCGTCCTGGCTCGGTCACCTCGCCGCTGAACCGGCGACGCGCTCGAACACCTCGGTATGCCTCTCTTTCACGGACCCCGATGTGGTGGCGCTCGATGCCGACGGGCAGGCGGCTTTCGCCAAGGGGCTGGTCTCGGCGCTCGACAAGGAAGGTGTCGCCTATGACATCGGCTCCTACCGCGACGCGCCCCCCGGCCTACGCATCTGGTGTGGTGCGACGGTCGAAACATCAGATCTCGAAGCACTGCTGCCCTGGCTCGACTGGGCCTTTGCCGCGCAGAAGGCGTCGCTGAAAGCGGCTGCCTGAGATTTTGGCGGCGGCCAGCGGGCCGCCCCATTCCCGGATCAATCCCATTTTTCAAGGAGGCCGCCATGGCGCCCCGTGTTCTCGTCTCTGACAAACTTTCTCCCACCGCCGTTCAGATCTTCAAGGATCGCGGCGTCGAGGTCGACTACCTGCCCGATCTCGGCAAGGACAAGGAAAAGCTGCTCGAAGTGATCAGCCAGTATGATGGCCTCGCCATCCGCTCGGCAACCAAGGTCACCGAGAAGCTGATCAACGCCGCCACCAATCTCAAGGTCATCGGCCGCGCCGGCATCGGCGTCGACAATGTCGATATCCCGGCCGCGAGCCGCAAGGGTATCATCGTGATGAACACGCCCTTCGGCAATTCGATCACGACCGCCGAACATGCCGTCGCGATGATCTTCGCGCTGGCGCGCCAGATTCCGGAGGCCAACGCCTCGACCCATGCCGGCAAATGGGAAAAGAACCGCTTCATGGGCGTCGAGATCACCGGCAAGACGCTGGGCGTCATCGGCTGCGGCAATATCGGTTCGATCGTCGTTACGCGCGGCGTCGGCCTGAAGATGCATGTCATCGCCTTCGACCCATTCCTGTCGGACAAGCGTGCCGAGGAACTCGGCGTCGACAAGGTCGAGCTGGACGAGCTCTTCGCTCGCGCGGATTTCATCACGCTGCACACGCCGTTGACCGACAAGACGCGCAACATCATCGACGCGGCGGCGATCGCCAAGATGAAGAAGGGCGTGCGCATCATCAATTGCGCGCGGGGCGGGCTGGTCGTCGAGGCTGACCTGATCGCGGCGCTGAAGAGCGGCAAGGTGGCGGGTGCCGGCATCGACGTGTTCGAGGTCGAGCCGGCCGAACAGAACGAGTTGTTCGGCATGGAGAATGTGGTGGCGACACCGCATCTCGGCGCCTCGACGGCGGAAGCGCAGGAAAATGTCGCGCTGCAGGTCGCCGAGCAGATGGCCGACTATCTGATCAAGGGTGCGGTCTCCAACGCCATCAACATGCCATCGATCACGGCTGAAGAAGCGCCGCGGCTGAAGCCGTTCGTGAAGCTCGCCGAAGTGCTCGGTGCCTTTGTCGGCCAGGTCACCGACGATCCTATCAGCGAGGTCGAGATCCTGTTCGATGGCTCGACCGCGACGATGAACACGCGCGCGCTGATCAGTGCGGCTCTGGCCGGGTTGATCCGGCCGCAGGTCGCCGACGTCAACATGGTGTCGGCACCGATCATGGTGAAAGAGCGCGGCATCATTGTCGCCGAGGTCAAGCGCGACAAGTCGGGCGTGTTCGACGGCTATATCAAGTTGACGGTCAAGACCGAGCATATGACGCGCTCGATCGCCGGCACCTGCTTCTCGGACGGCAAGCCGCGCTTCATCCAGATCAAGGGCATCAACCTCGACGCCGAGGTCGGCCAGCACATGCTCTACACGACCAATGCCGATGCACCCGGCATTATCGGCCTGCTCGGCACGGTGTGCGGCGAGAACGACGTCAACATCGCCAACTTCCAGCTTGGCCGCAACCGGCCGGGCGGCGATGCCATCGCGCTGCTTTATCTCGACGCGCCGTTCCCGGAAAAGGTGCTGGAGCAGGTGCGGGCGCACAAGTCGATCGACTCGGCCAAGCGGCTGCAGTTCGACGTCGGTGGGATCTGATCCTGGCCTTTCCCAGAGATCAGAAGGCGCGGCCTTGGTCGCGCCTTCTTGCTGCTCAGCTCACCCTGGCTGGCGGGATCATCGCCGTCTTGCGTCCGCTGTATTCGGCCAGCGCGATGCCGCCCAGCACGAGGACAAGCGCCAGCGCCTGATAGAGCTGGAACGTCTCGCCGACGATCAGTACTGAAAGCAGCGTGCCGAAGATCGGCACCAGGTTGATGAACAGGCCGGCACGGTTGGCGCCGATCAGCTCGTTGCCCCTGATGTAGGTGACCTGCGAGATGACCGAAGCGCCGATCGCGGTGTAGATGATAACGGCCCAGCCGCGCGTGTCGGGTACGATGACCTTGCCGGCGGCGACCTCCCAAAGGAAGAAGGGCAGCGAGGTGATGAGCGCCGCGACCGCCAGGGACAGCATCAGGCTCTGCCAGCGCATCACCGGCTTCAGCCGCAGCCCGACCGAGTAACCGCTGTAGAGGACGACCGCGACCAGCATGATGGCGTCGCCGAAATTGAGCTCCAATGTGAGCAGCCGGCGCGGGTCGCCGTGGCAGGCGGTCAGGATCACGCCGGCAATGGTCAGCACCACACCGGCAATCTGCGCCCAGCTCACACGCAAGCGAAAGAAGATGAAATTGGCGACGATGATGAGGACCGGCATCGCCGCCTGTTCGATCGAGACGTTGATTGCCGTCGTGTAGTTGAGCGCCGTGTAGAAGATGGTGTTGAACAAAGTGAAGCCGCTGGCCCCAAGTGCCGCCAGGACGAACCAGTGCCGGCGCACCACCGGCCAATCCTCATGGATCGTGCGCCAGCCGATCGGCAGCAGGATCGCCACGGCCAGCACCCAGCGCAGGAAGACCAGCGTCATCGGCGAGACGTGATCGACCGCCAGCTTGCCGGCCACCGAATTGCCGCCCCACAGCAAGGTGGTGAGCAGCAGGAAGATGTAGGCGCTTCGATGCATCGCGGGAATCCGGCCGCGGCGGATGCGCCGCGGTGTTTGCCGGCCTATTGCCCCCGTCAGCCCAAGTAAATGATGACAATGCCGAAAATTGTTGTGCCTCAGGGCATTTTCGAGGGCAAAGAAAGGTCGCACTCGCGAGGTCTTGACGCTATAGAGGCCTGTCGTTTCGAACCATATCCAAGCCGCTCGGCGGCGTCTCAAGGGAAAAGAAACATGGCCAATGTGGTGGTCGTCGGCTCGCAGTGGGGCGACGAGGGCAAGGGCAAGATCGTCGACTGGCTGTCGGAGCGCGCCGATGTCGTGGTGCGGTTCCAGGGCGGCCACAATGCCGGCCATACGCTGGTCGTCGACGGCAAGGTCTACAAGCTGTCGCTGTTGCCGTCCGGCGTCGTGCGGCAGGGCAAGCTGTCCATCATCGGCAATGGTGTGGTGTTCGATCCGCACGCTTTCGTGGCCGAAGTGGCGAAACTCAAGGCGCAGGGCGTCGAAGTGACGCCGGACCGCCTGAAAATAGCCGAAAACACAGCGCTTATCCTGTCGCTGCACCGGGAGCTGGACGGATTCCGCGAGGACGCCGCCTCAAATTCCGGGACAAAGATTGGGACGACCCGCCGGGGCATTGGTCCGGCCTATGAGGACAAGGTGGGTCGGCGCGCGGTGCGGGTGATGGATCTGGCGGATTTGGAAACGCTTCCAGTGAAGGTCGACAGGCTGCTGACGCACCACAATGCGCTGCGCCGCGGGCTTGGCCATGCCGAAGTCACGCATGACGCGATCATGACTGAATTGACTTCGGTCGCCGATCAGATCCTGCCCTATATGGACCGTGTCTGGAAAATCCTCGACGACAAGCGCCGCGCCGGCGAGCGCATCCTGTTCGAGGGCGCGCAAGGCACGCTGCTCGACATCGACCACGGCACCTATCCGTTCGTCACCTCGTCCAACACGGTTGCCGGGCAGGCCGCCGCCGGATCGGGCGTCGGTCCGGGCGCCATCGGTTATGTCTTGGGCATCACCAAGGCCTACACGACACGCGTCGGCGAAGGACCGTTCCCGACCGAACAGAAGAACGAGATCGGCGAATTCCTTGGCACGCGCGGCCATGAATTCGGCGTCGTCACCGGGCGCAAGCGCCGCTGCGGCTGGTTCGATGCCGTGCTGGTGCGCCAGGCCGTTGCCGTCAACGGCATCAAGGGCATCGCGCTGACCAAGCTCGACGTGCTCGACGGGCTGGACGAGATCAAGGTCTGCACCGGCTATCGCCTCGACGGCGAGATGATCGATTACCTGCCGGCGAGCCAGGGCGCTCAGGCCCGTGTCGAGCCGGTCTACGAGACGCTGGAGGGGTGGAAAGGCACCACCGCCGGCGCGCGCAGCTGGAACGATCTTCCAGCCCAGGCGGTCAAATATGTCCGATACATAGAGGAGTTGATCGGCGCACCGGTCGCGCTGCTCTCCACCAGCCCGGAACGGGACGACACAATACTTGTGACCGATCCGTTTCAAGACTAGTTTCTGAAGCCTTTCCGGGCATCGCGGCTGATTTGCGGGGGCCGGCGCGGAAGCAAAAATACAGGTCGACTGAAGCATGGCAGATTTTGTTGCTGTTCTGAAAAAGGCGCTCGACAAATACGGCGAGCCAACGCCCGAAACGCGCACGCGGACCTATGACGGCGCGCGGTCGGCACTCGTCAAGAAACTTGCGGAGTTTTCGCCGCCGCTGTCGGCCGACGTGGTGGCCAAGCAGAAGCGCTCCCTGGAAGACGCCATTGCCAGCGTCGAACGCGACTATGCCAGGAGCGTGCCGGAAACGGACCCGCTCGCCGAGCTGGAACACATTTTTTCCTCCATCGACCGCAACAAGAACCAGCCGAGCCATACGCGCCAGCCAGTGCCGGCGGCGACAGCATGGCCGGCGCCGCCAGCCCCCAAGCCGGAACCTTATCGCCCCGCGCCGCCGCCTGCCGCCAAGGTCGAGCCAAGCTGGCAGAAGCCCGCGCCGGTGCAGCCGGCCGCCTCGAAGTTGGCCGACCATACCTTGCCGGGTATGGATGCGGACCAGGAGGATGACCAGGGTGACGTCTTCCCGAACGATGACGAGCCGGTCGCGGAGGCCGACGCTTTCCCCCGCCTGCGTCCAGCCGAGCGCAAGCGCAGCTATGGCGGGCTGATTGCCGCCGTCGTCGCCTTGCTGGTGGTTGCCGGTGGTGGCTATGGCATCTGGCTGAACAAGGATGCGTTCAGCAAGATGCTGGGTCTGAACGGCAGCAAGGTCGTTGCCAAGACCGAGCCGGTGAAACCGGCGCCGGCCAAGCCGGCCACCGACGCGGCGGCGACGCCACCGGCGCCCGCGGCAGGCGCCGATGCGACGAAATTCACGCAGCGGCTAACGCCTGAAGGCGGTGAAACCGATCCCGGTCCGGCCGGCGGGCAAAGCGGCATAGGCGAGGGTGAGTCCGTTGCAGCATTGACGACGCCGCCGACCGCGACGAACGCGCCGGCAACGCAGCCACCGGCCATAGCCGCGCCGCCCGCGGCAGCACCAGCACCAGCTGCAGCCACACCTGCCGCTCCCGCGGCCGACGCGGCGCCCGCTGCGACGCCGCCTGCCAACGGAACCGCACCCGCGGCACCGGCCAATGGCGCCGCCACTCCGCCTGCACCTGCGGCCGCCACGCCTCCCTCGGCGCCGGCAACCGCTCCGGCGGCGCAAACCTCGTTGCCGGTCGGCCAGAAGGCGATCTTCTATGAAGAGCGCACCAGCACCGCGCAGGGTTCGGCCGAGCCCGGCAGCATTGTCTGGTCGCTGGTGCAGGAATCGCCCGGTGGCGACCTGCCGCCCGAGCCCGCGATCCGCGCCGAGGCGACGATCCCCGGCAAGGACATCCAGTTGCGCATGACCATCCGCCGCAACACCGACCAGACGCTGCCGGCCAGCCATATCATCGAGATGATCTTCCTGACGCCCGACGGTTTTGAGGGCGGTGGTGTCGACAACATACTGCGCGTCGCCATGAAAAGCTCCGAGCAGGATGCCGGCAGCCCGCTGATCGGCATCCCGGCCAAGATTGCCGACGGCTTCTTCCTCGTCGCGCTCAACGACACCAAGGCCGACGAGGACGCCAACATGACCTTGCTGCGCGGCCAGGACTGGATCGACGTTCCGGTCGTCTACAAGACCGGACGGCGGGCGCTGCTGACCATGGAAAAGGGCATCCCCGGCGAGAAGGTGTTCGATGAGGCGATCAAGGCCTGGCAGGCCAAGACGGCAGGCTGATAGGGCGGCGTAACGGGCGCCTTCTTTCAGAAGCCCTGGAATAGCATGTCGAGCGCTGCGACGATGTCGTCGTGGTGCCTGGAAAGATTTCCCTCAGGGTTCCGCAATTCGGAAACACTGAAGGCCGACACAAACTGTGTGACCATCACATGATCTTTGCCGTTTATCGCAAAGGTCGGGTTCAGTCGCCGGCCGGGAAGCGGGGCAATCTTGGGCGGCATCAAAGGAACGACGACTCTCGTGCTCAGCCCTTCAAGAATGTCTGACTGCACGTCGAGAAGGTAACCGTCGCTCTCATCATTCCGATAGAAATCATAACGGGCCATCAGAACGGCCGGTGTTTGGCCAAAGGCAGTCCGTTCTTTCTGACATATTCGTTGGAACTCTCGATGGCTTCCTTGTTTTCTTCCTGCCATCGACGTGTTTTTTCCGCTGCAATTGCTTTCGCGATGCCTGCCTCGGCGGCGCGGGAGATGTTGATGCCCAGCGCTTTGGCGTCCTTGATCAACTGAGAATCAATGGACGTGTTGACGGACGTCCTCTGGGCTTTGGGGGTTGATTGCAGCATGGACATGACCTCTTTTATGCGCAGATATACGCGCATAAAAGGCTGCATGCAATCGTTCACCCTTCCATCTCCTCCCGCAGCATCTCCAGTTCCAGCCACTCTTCCTCGAGCGCGGCCAGCGTCGCGCGTTCCTTGTCGAGGGCGGCGATGGTTTTCTGGAACGAAGCCGGATCGCGCTCGTAATAGGCCGGGTCGGCGATATTGTTCTCCAGCCGCGAGATGGATGCGGTGACTGCCTCGATCTTTTTCGGCAAGGATTCCAGCGCGAATTTCTGTTTGAACGACAGTTTCTTCGCCGGTCCTTTTGGCGTCGCCGCCTCGCTCTTGCCCGACGCCGACGCATCGCCGGCTTCGGCCTTGGCACGGGCCTTGCGATCATCGAGCCGGGTGCCGCCGCGCTGTGCCAGCATGTCGGAATAGCCGCCGGCATATTCGATCCAGCGCCCGTCGCCATCCGGCGCGATCAGGCTGGTCACCGTGCGGTCGAGAAAGTCGCGGTCATGGCTGACCAGGATGACGGTGCCGGCGAAGCCGGCGACCAGTTCCTGCAACAGCTCCAGGGTCTCCATGTCGAGATCGTTGGTCGGCTCATCAAGCACCAGAAGGTTCGCGGGCCGCGCCAGCACACGCGCCAAGATCAGCCGCGCCCGCTCGCCGCCGGACAGCTCGCGCACCGGCGTTCGCGCCTGCTCCGGCTTGAACAAGAAATCCTTCATGTAGGAGACGACATGGCGCTGCTCGCCATTGATGACGAGGTTCTCGCCGCGCCCGTCGGTCAGATACTGCGCCAGTGTCTCCTGCGGGTCCACGGCCTCGCGCTTCTGGTCGAGCGTGGCGATCTCCAGATTGGTGCCGAGCCGCACCGAACCGGCGTCCGGCGCAAGCTCGCCGGTCAGCATCTTCAAAAGCGTCGTCTTGCCGGCACCGTTCGGGCCGACGAGGCCTACACGGTCGCCGCGCTGGATGCGGGTCGAGAAGCCCTTGACCACGGTGAGGTCGCCAAAGCTCTTCTCGATGTTTTTCGCCTCGATCACCAGCTTGCCGGATTCGGCGGCATCGCTGGCCACCATGGTCGCAGAACCCTCGGCGCCGCGATGACCGCGAAAATTCTTGCGCATGGTCTGCAACTCGCCGAGGCGGCGCATGTTGCGCTTGCGTCGCGCCGTCACGCCATAGCGCAGCCAGTGTTCTTCGCGCACGATCTGGCGGCCGAGCTTGTGCTGCTCGCGCTCTTCCTCTTCCAGCACCTGATCGCGCCATTCCTCGAAATGGCCAAAGCCCTTGTCCAGCCGGCGGGTCTGGCCACGGTCGAGCCAGACAGTGGCGCGCGACACGCGCTCGAGGAAGCGGCGGTCGTGCGAGATGACGATCAGTGCCGAGGAGGTGCGGATGAGCTCTTCTTCCAGCCATTCGATGACGGACAAATCAAGATGATTAGTCGGCTCATCAAGCAGCAGAATGTCAGGCTCCGGCGCCATGACGCGGGCAAGGGCGGCGCGCCTGGCCTCGCCACCGGACAGGTCGTTCGGCCGCTCCTCGCCCGACAGGCCGAGATGCTCCATCAGATAGCTGGCGCGGTAGGGATCGTCGGCGGGTCCAAGCCCTGCCTCGACATAGGCGCGTACGCTGGCAAATCCCTCCATGTCGGGCATCTGCGGCAGATAGCGGACGGTCGCCGAAGGCTGGCGGAACACCTCGCCGTCCTGCGGCTCGATCATGCCGGCGGCGATCTTGAGCAGGGTCGACTTGCCAGAGCCGTTGCGACCGACCAGTGCGATCTTGTCGCCGGCTGAAGCGGACAAGGCAGCACCATCGAGCAGCGGTGTGCCGCCGAAGGTCAACTTTATCCCGTCGAGATTGAGAAGGGGCGGGGCCATGTCAGCTTTCGGGCAGGGGAAAGGGATGAGCGAGCAGCAGGGCGCGACCGTGACCGAGCGCGATTTCAAGGCGACCCCCGGTCTTGTCGAACTTGACCTCGTTGGAGATGGTCAGTGATGAGCCGAAGGCAACCTCGACCTTGCTCAGCGGCCATTTGGCGCCTGTAACGGTCAGGCCGGCAAGTTCGGAAAAGCCGAGGATCGAAAACAACGTGCCGTCGGCATAGTCGAAGCGGGCCTTTCCCAACAGCAGGGGCACAGCTTCCTGGGCGCCGCTGGTCAGCAGCACGTCCGTTCCGGCCTCGGCCAGCCGCAGGGCGAGCGCCAGATGCAGGAAGGCGTGATCGGCACGCTTGCCGCCGAACGCGCCCGCCAGCACCAGTCGGGTGGCCCCGCGCTCAAGTGCCGCGGCGATCGCCAGTTCGCCATCGGTCTTGTCCTTTTCCGCCGGAAAGGTCTGGCGGGGCACGGCAGCGAGAGCGTCGGGCAGGTCGGCCGGCACCGAATCGAAATCACCTACCCACAGTTCCGGCACAAGGCCGAGCAGCCGCGCATGACCGATGCCGGCATCGGCGGCGATGACGCGCGTGCCTTCGACCTGGCGGTCGAGCCGGGGCGTGCGGATGAGATCGCCGCCAAGCAGGATGGTGAATGTGCTCATATCCGGTGGCCCTTACCAGCCCGGCACGGGAAACGGAAGGCCGGCAAACTGCCACTTGCGTGGTTCGTCGGCCGGGCCTATGTGTCGAAACGCTCTAACGGGGTGCCGGCTGCGATCTTCGCGGACCGGCTGAGAGGCAATCTCGCCAACCCGCTGAACCTGATCCGGTTTGTACCGGCGGAGGGATTAGACGTTTCGGACAGTCCGACGCCTCAATTCCTTTCAATTCGAACGAAGGAGGCGCCGATGCGCACGCTGTTATACTCTCTTGCTTCAGCCATGGTTGTGGCGCTGTCCGGGCCAGCCTTGGCCAAGGACAAGCTCACCGTCTACACCTATGAGAGCTTCACCGCCGATTGGGGTCCAGGTCCAGTGGTGAAGAAGGAATTCGAGGCCGAATGCGGCTGCGATGTCGAGTTCGTCTCGGTCGCCGATGGCGTGGCGCTGCTTAACCGCGTCAAGCTGGAAGGGGCATCGACGAAGGCCGACATCGTGCTCGGCCTCGACACCAATCTCACCGCCGATGCCAAGGCGTCAGGCCTGTTTGCCCCGCATGGCGCGGTGAGCGATGTCAACGTGCCGGGCGGCTGGAGCGACGATACTTTTGTGCCCTTTGATTACGGTTACTTCGCCGTCGTCTACGACACGGAGAAGCTGAAGAGTCCGCCGAAAAGCCTGAAGGAATTGGTCGAGGGCAGTGCCGACGAGAAGATCGTCATCCAGGATCCGCGCACTTCGACACCCGGGCTCGGCCTGCTGTTGTGGGTGAAGTCGGTCTATGGCGACAAGGCGCCGGAGGCCTGGGCCAAGCTCAAGACGAAAGTGCTGACCGTGACGCCGGGCTGGAGCGAGGCCTATGGCCTGTTCACCAAGGGCGAGGCGCCGATGGTGCTGTCCTACACCACCTCGCCCGCCTACCACATGGTCGCCGAGAATACTGAGCGCTACCAGGCGGCGTCCTTCGAGGAAGGCGAATATCTGCAGATCGAGGTCGCCGGCATTACCACGACTGGAGCCAAGAACCCGCTGGCGGAAAAGTTCATCGCTTTCATGACCGGACCGAAGTTCCAGGACGCGATCCCCGAGACCAACTGGATGTTCCCGGCCGGCAAGACCGACAAGCCGCTCAACCCGGCCTTCGACAAACTGGTCAAGCCAACCAAGACCTTGCTGTTCAGCCCCGAAGAGGTTGCCGCCAACCGCAAGGCCTGGGTGGATGAATGGCTGGCGGTGATGAGTAAGTAACGACGCAATGGCGCCGGCGAATCCCACAGATCCTCGCATCACCGCCGGCATCATCGCGCTCGCCGCTATCACATTGCTGATCGGCGGCGCGTTTGCCGGGTTGCTTGTCGAAGGCGCCCACGACCTTTCGGGCGCCTGGGCCGCCTTCGATTTCTACCTGCTGCGCGTTGTCCGCTTCACGCTCTGGCAAGCCGCGCTCTCGACCCTCCTTTCAGTCATCCCGGCGCTGTTCGTGGCGCGTGCCCTGTCGCGGCATCCGCGCTTTTTCGGCCGCGCCTTCATCCTGCAGCTTTTCGCCGTGCCGCTGGCGCTGCCGGCGATCGTCGCGGCGCTCGGCATCCTGGCGCTCTACGGCCGCGCCAGCTATTTCGCCGGCCTGTTCAGTGCCATCGGCGGCCAGGGCTGGCCAGGGATTTACGGCCTGTCCGGCATTCTTGTCGCCCATGTCTTCTTCAATTTGCCACTGGCAACACGGCTGTTCCTCGAGGCACTGCAGACCATACAGGCCGACCAATGGCGGTTGGCGAGCCAACTCGGCATGGGCGCAAGGCCGGCGTTCCGGCTGATCGAATGGCCGACGCTGCGCGCAGCCTTGCCCGGGGTTGCCGGGCTGGTCTTCATGCTTTGCATCACCTCCTTCACCATCGTGCTGACGCTCGGCGGCGGACCGGCCGCGACGACGCTGGAGGTTGGCATCTACCAGGCGCTGCGCTTCGACTTCGACCCCGCGCGGGCGGTGACGCTGACATTGCTGCAGATCGTGCTGACCTTCATCGTGGTGCTGGCGCTGACCCGGCTTGGCGCCAACGTCATTGGCGATGCCAGCCTGCCGGTCGCGCCGCGCCGCTATCTCTCAGTCAACAGAACCGAGGTGTCGCTCAACGCCGCGCTCATCGTGCTGGCACTGCTGTTCGTTGTCGGACCGATGGCGGCCACGGTGATCGCCGGTTTGGGCGCCGATCTCGGCCGGTTGGCCGGTGAGGCCACTGTCCGGCAGGCGACGCTGACCAGCGCTGCACTCGCCTTCCTGTCGGCGCTGCTTTCGGTGATGCTGTCGCTGGCTCTCACCATGGCCCGCCGGGCACTGGCGTTGAGCCGCCGCGCCGGCCCAAAGACACTGCTCGAACATGCCACCGACACCGGCGCAGGTTTTGTCCTGGTCGTGCCGCCGATCGTCATCGGCGCCGGCTGGTTCCTGTTACTGCGCCGTGCCGGCGATGTCTTTGCCATCGCCCCGATCATGGTCGTCACCGTCAATGCTGTGATGGCGATGCCATTTGCGCTGCGCGCCGTCCGTCCCGCTTATGATGCGGCGAGCGAGCGTCACGAACGGCTTTGCGCGCAGCTCGGCATTTCCGGCTGGGCCAGGCTGCTTCTGGTCGATTGGCCATCCTTGCGGCGGCCGCTCGCCACCGCTTTCGCCTTCGCCATGGCGCTGTCGCTCGGCGATCTCGGCGTCATCGCGCTGTTCGGCAGTGATTCCGTGCAGACCTTGCCCTACCTTCTGCTTTCACGCATGGGCAGCTACCGCACCGAGGACGCCGCCGGCCTGGCGCTGTTGCTTGGCCTGGTCTGTCTGGCACTGGTACTTGCGGCGGACTGGCTGGGAAGGGAAAAGGTCCGCAATGTCTGATGGGACGAAGGACAGGAAGGGTGTTCCGGTGCGGCTGGACAAGGTTTCGTTCAGCTATGGCGAGGCATCGCTCACCTTCGATGTCGCCTTCGCCGCGGCGGAAATCACTGCCGTCATGGGGCCGAGCGGCTCGGGGAAGTCGACGCTGCTCAATCTGGTCGCCGGCTTCGAGACACCGCAGTCCGGCCGTGTGCTGATCGGCGGGGCCGATGTCGGCGCCGCGCCGCCGGCCGTGCGCCCGGTGTCGATGGTGTTCCAGGAAAACAACCTTTTCGCTCATCTTTCCGTCGAGCAGAATGTCGGGCTCGGCCGCTCGCCATCGCTGCGGCTGACCGAGGCGGACCGCGCTGATATCACCGGGGCGCTGGCGCGCACCGGCCTTGCCGGCAAGGAAAAACGCCTGCCGCGCGAACTCTCCGGCGGCGAGCGGCAGCGTGTGGCGCTCGCACGTGTGCTGGTGCGCGATCGGCCGTTGCTGTTGCTCGACGAACCCTTTGCGTCGCTCGGACCGGCCTTGCGCGATGATATGCTCGACCTGGTTGCCGGCCTGCATGCAGAACGCGGCATGACGGTGCTGTTCGTGACGCACCAGCCGGAGGATGCCCGCCGCATCGGCAAGAATGTGGTGTTTCTGGACAATGGTAGCGTCGCGGCCAAAGGCACTGCGGACGATTTTTTTTACGGGGCTGGTCCGGAGGCGTTCCGGCGCTATGTTGGCACAAACATCCACACGGCTGGATCACGAGATATTGCCCGGAAGCGGACATAATTTACGCCCAAACCGGTTCGAGGCGATATGGCGCTTGCTTGCCATGACTGGAGTAGTGTGGCTAGGTCCGCTCAATACCGGTCCTGCGCAGGCCGTGATTTGCCTACAGCATCCGCCGTCCGCCCCAAGCGACGTGCGACGGATGCTGTAGTTGTTTGAAGTGGCGCGTGACACTCTTCGAAGATCGCAAGCGATTTTCGTCGTCATGCGCCAGGACCTGAAAGGAAGCCGTTCTGGCGATCGGCGCTGACAAAGTACGAATGAACCCGCTGGCGCGCTTTCTCGCGCTGGCCGGCTTTGCTGTGGCCCTGGCCAGTTGCCAGATGTTCACGCCTCCGGATGTTCAGGAATCCGGCTTCCAGCCCTCTGACAAGCCGATCACGGTCGACAATGTCGGCGCCAACAGCAAGCTCGCCGAAATGGCCAAGGCGCAGCATCCGCGCATCCTGGCGACCTATGGAGGCGAATATTCCGATCCCAAGCTCGAGCGCATGGTCGCCAAGGTCGTCGGCAATCTGACCGTGGTGTCGGCGAACCCAACCCAGACCTATCGCATAACCATCCTCAATTCGCCCAACGTCAACGCTTTCGCGCTGCCGGGCGGCTATCTCTACATCACGCGCGGCCTGTTGGCGTTGGCCAATGATTCGTCCGAACTTGCCGCCGTCATCGCGCATGAGATGGGCCACGTCACCGCCAATCACGGCTTGCAACGTCAGCAGCTCGAAGCCGAGGAAGGCCTGGCGACCAAGGTGGTCTCGGACGTGCTTGGCGACAGCCCGACCGCCAAGGCGGCGCTGATCCGCGGCAAGCTTAGGCTGGCGCAGTTCTCGCGCAACCAAGAGCTGGAAGCCGACGCCATCGGCATCAAGTCGATCGGTGAAGCCGGCTACGATCCCTATGCCGCGGGCCGCTTCCTGCAGTCGATGTCGGCCTATACCGATTTCCGCTCGATCAGTGGCGCCACCGACGCCAGCCTCGACTTCCTGGCCACGCACCCCAACACGCCGCAGCGTATCGATCTGGCGCAGCGCCATGCCCGCCAGTTCGGCGCGCCGGGCTTCGGCACGCGTGACCGCGATTCCTTCCTCGCCGGTATAGACGGCCTACTCTACGGCGACACGCCGGAAGAAGGCTATGTGCGCGGCGAGACCTTCCTGCATCCGGGGCTCGGCGTTTCGTTCACGGTGCCGGACGGTTTCATCATCGACAATTCGGCGGCTGCGGTGACGGCGACAGGACCGGGCGACATCGCGATCCGCTTCGACGGCGTTTCGATCGACAAGAACCGGGCGCTGACCGACTATATCAGAAGCGGCTGGGTTGCCGGTCTCGTCGACAGCACCGTCAAGCTGGAAACGATCAACGGCAATGAGGCGGCGACGGCCCATGCCGGTGCCGAAGGCTGGCAGTTCGACATCGCGGTGATCCGCGCCGGCGGCCAGGTCTACCGGCTGTTGACCGCCGCGCCTTCGGCCAGCACCTCGCTGGACACGGTGGCGCGCTCGGTCAGCGGGTCGTTCCGTATCCTCAGCCCTGAAGAAAAGGCGGCCTTGAAGCCGTTGCATATCCGCGTGCTCACCGTGCAGCCGGGCCAGACCATGGGCTCGCTTTCCGCGCAGATGGTCGGCGTCGATCGCAAGCTCGACCTGTTCCGGGTGCTCAACGCGCTTTCGCCAGGGGCCGCGGTTTCGGCCGGCGACAAGGTCAAGATCGTCACCGACAAGTAGTCCGTCCACGCGGCGCCCTTTGACGCACCGTGGACACACCCTGCCTGCCTACGCAGCTATGAATTCCGGGTTCTGAGCCACCAGCGCGACCTTGAGCTTTTCCATGGCGCGGGCCTCGATCTGGCGTACGCGTTCCTTGGAGATGCCCAGTGTCTCGCCGAGGGATTCGAGCGTCGCGCCATCGTCGTTCAGCCGGCGCTCCTCGATAATCCTGAGTTCTCTCGCGTTGAGCGCGTGAAGCGCCTCTTTCAGCCACAGTGAGCGGCGCGCGACATCGATCTTGTCGCCAACGATCTCGTCGGGCAGCGGGTCGTCCGAGACCAGGAAGTCCATCCGCTCGGTTGCACCCGTATCGTCGGCAAGCGGCGCGTTCAGCGACGAGTCCGGCGCCGACAGCCGTGAATCCATCATCGCCACATCAGCCTCGGAGACGCCAAGCGCTACCGACACTTCGCGGTAGAGGGTCGTGTTGGAGAGTTGCTCCGCACCGTTCGCCAGCCGGGCACGCAGGCGCCTGAGATTGAAGAACAGCGCCTTTTGCGCCGAACTGGTGCCGCCGCGCACGATCGACCAGTTGCGCAAGATATAATCCTGCATCGAGGCGCGAATCCACCACGTCGCATAGGTCGAGAACCGCACCTCGCGCTCGGGCTCGAAGCGGGCGGCAGCTTCGAGCAGGCCGACATGGCCTTCCTGGATCAGATCGCCGAGCGGCAGACCGTAATGGCGGAATTTGGTGGCCATGGAAATGACCAGCCGCATATGGGCGACGGTGATGCAGTGCAACGCGTTCTGGTCTTTGTCTTCTTTCCAGAGCAGGGCCAGGCGATGTTCCTCGTCGCGTTCGAGGTAGGGAGCTTTCATTGCCGCGCGGACCATGATCCGTCCTGCCGTGTCTTGCATCATGAGGCGCTCCCTGGGGCGATATGACTGACGTTACGAACTCGGCAGGGCACCGGTTGAAATCGCGGCGTCGCGCCCTAGAACAGGCAAAACGTACGGTGTGCGGGAATGGTTCCCTGGCTGTTGCCAGGCGGATCATCTTGCTTGAACGATGTGCGCACGGGCCAGTAACGACTTCGAATGTCGCCAAGAAACGGCGTTTCGAGAATCTCATTTCAGAAACACGATGTTTTTGAAATCAGGTTCCTTATTTTTTCCGGTTGCATCTGCCATTTTCCAGCCCTCACAACATGCCGGGTAACCGGCCAAGGACGGGATCACAGAAAAATGAAATGGCTCAAGTCACTTATCGTCGCCGGAACGCTGCACGCCTTGGCGATCACCGCTGGTCATGCCGGCGCCAATCTTGATCAGATCAAGCAGGCTGGCGTGCTCAAGGTCGGCACCGAGGGCACCTATGCGCCGTTCACCTATCATGATGCCTCCGGCGCTCTGGTCGGCTTCGATGTCGAGATCGCCAAGGCGATCGCCGACAAGCTCGGCGTCAAGGCCGAGTTCCTCGAAGGCAAGTGGGACGGGCTGATCGCCGGTCTCGACGTCAGCCGCTATGACGCCGTCATCAATGAAGTCGGCATCACCGACGCCCGCAAGGCCAAGTATGATTTCTCCGATCCCTACATCGCCTCCAAGGCGGTGCTGATCGTGCGCGGCGACAACACCGACATCAAGACCTTCGCCGATCTCAAGGGCAAGAAGTCGGCGCAGTCGCTGACCTCGAATTTCGGCAAGCTTGCCGAGACGAACGGCGCCGAACTCGTCGGCACCGACGGCTTCGACCAGTCGATCCAGCTGCTTTTGACCGGCCGCGCCGATGCCACCATCAATGACAGCCTGTCCTTCCTCGACTTCAAGAAGCACAAGCCCGACGCCAATGTGAAGATCGCCGCGCAAGAGGAAAACGCCGACTATTCCGGTGTCATCGTGCGCAAGGGCGATCCGGAACTGGTCGCTGCCATCAACAAGGCGCTGGCCGACATCAAGGCCGACGGCACCTACAAGAAGATCGCCGACACCTATTTCGGCCAGGACGTTTCGAAGTAATTTCCCAGGCCGGCCGACGGCCGGTCTTATGCAACATGCCCAGCGGCGAGCCGTCTTTGACGGCCCGCCGCTTGTGTCGTGATATGGCGCATCAGCGCTTCGATGAAGCTGCCTTGACCAGAGCAGTTCACCGTTTCACGGAAACGGCGTACTGCTCTAACTCTTTGTTTTTACGCAATTCCGGACGGAAAACCGTTAACACTTTTCCTGGAATTGCTTCAGTCTGGAGGGTCCTTCGTGCCGCACTGGCTGCAACTGATGCTGGAGTCGCTGCCTTCGCTGCTGTGGGCCGCTCTCATCTTCACCGTGCCGTTGACGCTGTTGTCCTTCGTCCTCGGCTTGTCCGTGGGCCTCGGCGCAGCACTTGGCCGCTTGTTCGGACCGAAGCCGGTGGTCGCGCTCGTGCGCTTCTATGTCTGGATCTTCCGCGGCACGCCGCTTTTGGTGCAACTGTTCCTGATCTTCTACGGCTTGCCGTCGGCCGGCATCCTGCTCGACGCCTTCACGGCGGCACTGATCGGCTTCACGCTCAACATCGGCGCTTACACCTCGGAAATCATCCGTGCGGCCATAGGGTCGGTCCCGAAAGGCCAGTGGGAAGCCGCCTATTCGATCGGCATGACCTGGAGCCAGGCGATGCGGCGCACCATCCTGCCGCAAGCCGGCCGTGTCGCGGTGCCGCCGCTCTCCAACACCTTCATCTCGCTGGTCAAGGACACGTCGCTGGCGGCTGCCATCACCGTGCCGGAGATGTTCCAGGCGGCGCAGCGCATCGTTGCCACCACCTATGAGCCGCTGATCCTCTATGTCGAGGCGGCGATCCTCTATCTGGCGCTAAGCTCGGTGCTGTCGGCCTTGCAGACCCGGCTGGAAACCCGGCTCAACCGCTATGGCGGCTTCCTGGAGGCACGCTCATGATCGGCCTCAGCAACATCGAAAAGCGCTTCGGCGACAATCTCGTTCTGAAGGGCGTGACGGTTGCCATCGCCGAAGGCAGCGTCACGGCACTTGTCGGCCCTTCGGGCGGCGGCAAGAGCACGCTCCTGCGCTGCATCAACCTGCTGGAGATCCCGACCTCGGGCACGGTGCGCATCGGCGAGGAGACGCTCGAATTCCATCCCGGTGGCAAGGTCGCGGCCCGGGACATCCAGCGGCTACGCCTGCAGACCGGCATGGTGTTCCAGAACTTCCAGCTGTTCCCGCACCGCACCGCGATCGAGAATGTCATGGAAGGGCTGGTGACGGTGCTGAAATGGCCGACGGAGAAGGCGCGCGAGCGGGCGCTCGCTCTGCTGGAGAAGGTGGGGATGGCGCACAAGGCCGATGCCTGGCCGGCGACGCTGTCAGGCGGCCAGCAGCAGCGCGTGGCGATCGCCCGGGCGCTCGCACCATCGCCAAGGGTGCTGCTGTGCGACGAGCCGACTTCGGCGCTCGACCCGGAACTGGCGCAGGAGGTGGTCGATGTGCTTGGCAAGCTCGCCAGCGAAGGCACGACCATGGTGATGGCGACGCACGACCTGCGCCTTGCCTCCAAGATCGCGCAGGAAGCGGTGTTCCTCGATGCCGGCGTCATCGTCGAGAAGGGGCCGTCCGCCGTGCTGTTCGGCAATCCGGAGCAGCAGCGCACGAAGCGGTTCATCGCGACGCTGAAGCAGGAGGCCGAAAAGGAGGGCGGGGGCCAGGTGTAGGCGCGTCCCTTGTTTCGCCTGTCCGACAAACAAAAAACCCGGCGCGAAGCCGGGTTTTTCAAATTCAGAGACGAAAGCGATCAGGCAGCCTCTTCCTGCTCGGCTTCCTCATTGTCGGCCTTGGCGCCACGCTTAGGGCCCTTGTTGAGGTTGACCTCGATCAGGCGCACGGCTTCGGTTTCCGACATGCGGTTGACGGCAGCGATCTCGCGGGCCATGCGGTCGAGTGCCGCCTCATAGAGCTGGCGCTCGGAATAGGACTGCTCCGGCTGGTTGTCGGCGCGGTAGAGGTCGCGCACGACCTCCGAGATCGAGATCAGGTCGCCCGAATTGATCTTGGCATCATATTCCTGGGCGCGACGCGACCACATGGTGCGCTTCACCCGGGCGCGGCCCTGCACGACCTTCAGCGCGCGCTCGACATAATCCTCTTCCGACAGCTTGCGCATGCCGATGGAGGTCGCCTTGGCGACCGGCACCTTCAGGCGCATCTTGTCCTTCTGGAAGTCGATGACGAACAGTTCCAGCTTGTGACCAGCCACTTCCTGCTCGTCGATCGACACGATCTGGCCGACGCCGTGCGCCGGGTACACTATGTATTCGCCGGTCTTGAAACCGTGGCGCGCTCCGGTGGACTTCTTCTGCGGGGTGATCGTTGCCATTACGCCCTGAACTCCTTGTTGTGGTACCGGCGTCCTGCCGGCCCGAACTCGTGCGACCGGGGAAACCGGTCGTTAGCCGCACAACTGATGAACCCACCGGAAGGCCGGGACCGGCAAACCGCACGAATTGCGACCGCCTGGCCCAGATCGCTCTGGTCCGGAGTGGGATTTTCACCTTTCAGTGATTTGGGGCGTCTGCGCCATAAATCGACGTTGTGTCACCGGCATGTTTCGCTGATGTAACACAAAAAGTCGGAAGAATCAAGGTTTTGCTGCATTCGCGAAGGCCACAGGTCAGCCCCGCCTGTCAAGGCGGTTACTGTGGCATGTCTCTTACGCTGCGTAATACCAGCCTTTACGGCCGCATTGTCAATCGCCTTCGCCGGGCTCGGCGGAGAAGTACTTCTCGAACTTGCCGGCTTCGCCGTCGAAGGTTTTGGCGTCGGCCGGCGGTTCCTTCTTGGCGGTTATGTTAGGCCATTTCTCGGCGTATTCAGTGTTGACCTGCAGCCATTTGTCGAGGCCGGGCTCGGTGTCGGGCTTGATCGCGTCGGCGGGGCATTCGGGCTCGCAGACGCCGCAGTCGATGCACTCGTCGGGATGAATGACGAGCATGTTCTCGCCCTCGTAGAAACAGTCGACCGGACAGACCTCGATACAGTCCATGTATTTGCATTTGATGCAATTGTCGGTCACGACATAGGTCATCGGTAGGCTCCGGGACGTCCCAGCTTTATTGGGCTTTTTCCGTGAGGTAACGCCTTTATCAGCCGCTTGCAAGGGCGGCCATGCCCGGCGGCCTCGGTGTTCTCGGAATGGAATTCCAGGCAGCCAACACGCCGGGGGCGTGTGATGTCGCGTGGAGCGTCTTGTTTGCCGGGTTCAGTTCTGTCCCGCGTACGCCGTTAACCTGAGATCGCGGCGCGCGTTCCGGTCGGCACGCCTCAATCTTCGCCAATCAAGCGGTCGGTCAGGCGGCGCTCCCGTTTGGTCGGGCGGCCGCTGCCGGCCTCGCGCAGCGCCGGGATGGCATTGGGAAGAGCGTCGCCCTTTGGCGCAGGCGGCGGCGACATGTCCTCATACAGGGTGCGGGCTTCCTCGGCCGGGCCGCGCCTGACACCGGCGCCGAGCACCTTCCAGACAAAAATGCGACGGTCGAGCGTGATGGTCAGCACGTCGCCGGGCTTGACCAGATCGGAGGCCTGCGCTGCTTTGTCGCGATTGATGCGCACGCGTCCGGCGACGACCAGCTTGGCCGCCAGCGAGCGCGATTTCACCGCCCGCGAGAAGAACAGCCATTTGTCGATGCGCTGGCGGCCTTCAGCAACCATCGAAGCGCGCCGGTTTTACTTCTTCAGCTGGTCGCGCAAGGCGGCGAGCTTGGCGAAGGGTGAGTCCGGATCGAAGCGCACCGGGCGCTCCTCGCGCGGCTTCGGCTGGAAGGCCGGCTTTGCGCCGCCCTTGCCGCGATCGGGGCCACCCTTACCGTCCGGCCTGCCACCCTTCCAGTCAGGCCGACCCTCGCGGCGTTCAGGACGCTCGCCCTGCGGGCGGCCCTCGCGGCGCGGTTCGCCTTCGGCGGCCGGCTTGGGCTTGAACTTCGAGCGGTCGAAGCGCGGCTTGGCGGCACCGTCGCGCCGCCCTTCATGGGCGGGACGTTCTCCCGGTGCAGCCGTGGCCGGTCCGCCAGCCGCATCGGCCGGTGCATTGCCGCGTCCACGCGCTTGTCCGGTGCGCTGGCGGTTGTTGCGGCCTTCGTGATGGCGCGGACGCTGTTCGAAGCGGCCCTGACGCCACAGCAGGATCGGCTTGGGCGCTTCGGCTTCCGCGGCGGGCGCGTCAGTGGGCGCCTCGACCACCACGGCAGGCTCGTCCGAAACCGCTTCCGTTGCCGGCGCAGCTTCGGCAACAGGCTCCATCGGTGCGGACTCGGCAGATTCGGCTTCCGCCTCTGGCTCGGCGGCAGGTTCAGCAGCAGCGGCGACAGCCTCCGTTGCAGGCCCTTCCTCGGCCGGAGCTTCCGCCTGCTCTTCCGCGACAGGCTCTGCTGCCGTTTCGGCGATGATTTCGGCTGGAGTTTCGACGGCGGCCTCCACGGCAACGGCCGGTTCCGAACCCTCGACGGAGGCCTCCGCAGCTGTATCGATTGCGACCGCTTCGGCTGCCTTGGCCTGCTCGGCGCGACCGGCCTCTTCCGCCGCAAGCTTTGAAGCGGCGGCTTCCCGTGCGGCGGTGTCCTGCGCTTCGAGCCGCGCCTTGACCTCGGCCGGCGGCTTCGGCTCGGCGCGATAGCCCAGGCCCTTCAAGATCTCTTCCATGTCGTCGGCGGTGGCGCCGAGGATCGACATCATCGGCGGCGTCACCATGAAGGACTGGCCGTCATAAGCGCCGTCAGGGCGCTGGCCGAGGCCGGGCTTCCAGTTGGTCGCCGGACGGATCAGATCGGCCAGCCGCTCCAATATGTCGATGCGCACGGCGCGGCGGCCGAGATTGCGGTAGCCGGCGAGCTTGTAGAAGGCCTTGTCGAAGGTTGGGTCGATGACCACCGAAGTGCGGCCCGACGCCAGCGCATGGACGACGTCGCCAAATCCCGGCTTGTCCTTGCCGTCGTTCTTCAGTGCCCACAGCAAGGTCACCAGTCCGGCGGGTGCGGGCTTGATCAGCGCCGGCACGAAGACATGGTAGGCGCCGAAGCGGACGCCAAGCCGGCGAAGCGCCGCGCGACCTTCCTGGTCGAGCGACTTCATCTCCTCGGCGATGTCACGGCGGTTGATGAGGCCGAAATTCTCGACCAGCTGGAAGGCGATGCCACGACCGATGCCGGAAATCTGGTCGGCGTTCTTCAAGTCGACCAGCGGCTTCAGCAGGGACTCGATCTGGAAATTGACGAAACGTTCGGCGCGCGCGGCGACCTTGTCGCGCGCCGGGCCGGTCAGCTGTTCGTCTGCCAGCAATATGAGGCGGGGCTTCAGCGCGTCCTCGCCTGAAACCAGCGTGCCGATCGGCGCGCCGATCCAGCGCAGTGTGCCATCCGAGCCAAGCGCGAGGTCGCCATTGGCGCAAGCGCCGAAACGTTCGGCGCGCGCCTCGAACTCAGCGGCCAGCGCTTTTTGCGCGGCGGTGCGCACGGCCTTGGCGTCTTCGCCGCCGGCGGTCTGGTCGGCGGTGAAGCGGAACCCTTGCAACTCGCCGACGTGATGGCCTTCGACAAGGACGGTTCCGGTAGGGCTAATTTCGGCTTCAGGCATGGTATTTTCTCTAAGGCGCCGCATGAGGACGGAAGTCCTGCGGTCTACGAAGCGTTTCGTCAACCGTTCATGCAGCGCATCCGACAGTCTGTCTTCGATTTCGCGCGTCTTTTCCTGCCAGTGTGCCTGATCGGCCAGCCAGCCGGGCCGGTTCGACACGAATGTCCAGGTGCGGATCTGGGCGATGCGGTGCGACAGCGTGTCGATGTCGCCTTCGGTTGTGTCGGCGCGGCGCACCTGCTCGGCCATGTAGTTTTCGTCGACATGGCCATGGCGGGCGAGGTCCATGTAGATCGAGGCGATGAGATCGGCATGCTGGGCCGGAGCGATCTTCCTGTAATCGGGGAGCGCGCACGCTTCCCACAGCAGCGCCACGCGCTTGGCATCGGTGGCGAGCGCGCGGATATCTCCATCGCGTGACAGATATTCAAGCGCCTGCGCATCGACCGCCGGCAGCGCGCGCGTCAGCCCCTCGACAGGCGCATTGGTCTCGATCGAGCGCTTCAGCGCATCGAGGCTGGCGAAATCGAAATGGGCGGTGCGCCACTGCAGCACCTTCACCGGCTCGAAATCATGGCCTTCGATCTTCTTGACCAGGTCCTCGTCGAGCGGATCGACCTGGCCGGTGACGCCAAAAGTGCCGTCGCGCAGATGACGGCCGGCACGACCGGCGATCTGGCCGAGTTCAGCAGCCGTCAGATTGCGATACTGATAGCCGTCGAATTTGCGATTCTGGGCAAAGGCGACATGGTCGAGATCAAGGTTGAGGCCCATGCCGATGGCGTCGGTGGCAATGAGATAGTCGACATCGCCCGACTGGAACAGCGCCACCTGTGCGTTGCGGGTGCGTGGCGAGAGCGCACCGAGCACGACGGCCGCTCCGCCCTGCTGGCGACGGATCAGCTCAGCGATGGCATAGACCTCGTCGGCGGAGAAGGCGACGATCGCGGTACGCCGCGGCAGGCGGGTCAGCTTCTTCGAACCGGCATAGGCGAGATGCGACAGCCGCGGCCGCGTCACCACCGAGACGCCCTTCAGCAGGCGCTGCAGAATGCCGTGCATGGTGGCCGCGCCCAAGAGCAGCGTTTCCTGCCGGCCGCGCAGATGCAGGATGCGGTCGGTGAAGATGTGGCCGCGCTCGAGGTCGCCGGCGAGCTGTACCTCGTCGATGGCGACGAAGGCGGCGTCAGTCTGGCGCGGCATGGCCTCGACTGTGCAGACCGAATATTTCGCACCCGGCGGCTGGATCTTCTCCTCGCCGGTGATCAGCGCGACCTTGTGGGCACCGACCTTCTCGCAGACACGGGCGTAGACTTCCCGGGCCAGCAGCCTGAGCGGCAGGCCGATCACGCCGGTTTCGTGCGCCACCATGCGCTCAATGGCCAGATGGGTCTTGCCGGTGTTGGTCGGCCCAAGCACGGCGGTCACGTCGCGGCCCGACAGGATCAGCGGCTCGGTGTGTTTCGGCTGGATGTTCATCGGTCTGGAAATAAGGCTTTCTGGCCTCTGTTTGTCGGGAGCGTGCCTTGGGTGGCGCGTATGACAGGCGACACATAGGGATTTCGGGGGGAAAGCGAAAGCGGAATGTTCCGTCGGCGGCGAGAAGGGTCTGTGTCAAGCTCCAAAATGGTCGCTGATTAAGAGTTGGAACGAGTCTGGAACGAAACGGCGACGAATCAGTGACTCCCACAGATTCAGCTTTTGTTCACGGCTACATGTGGATTTCGTGACCGTGAGTCTCACCACATGCTGAATCGCCGAACTGGCCCGTTTTATGCTGGGCGATCTTCGTCCTTAACCTTTGCCGGGAAACGAGGGAAATGGCTCGATGCCCTTCGCCCAAGATTATGAAATTGTTAATCTTTCTGAATTTGGTGTTAAGGAATTGCAGATGATTCCGGGCCATTAACGTTAATTTCCGCTCAGAGCCGGAACGAATCGGCGACAAAGCAGCACCGGCGGTATTTTCCCGGTTTGTTCCCTCAATATCTCGGGTTTTGAACAGCTTATCCACCGACAATCCACAGGCTTGACCACAGGGTTCGCACAGGCGGCGCCGCCGCCGTTAACCTTTGCATGCCGGATTGGATCATCGCTCCGCACCAGAGCGTTTTGTCCAAAGCATCAGATAAAAACGGACCGGCTTCCCGGTCCGCTCGTTACAGTCAGAAGCCGTTGAATGTCTCAGGCGAAGTACTGGCCGCCATTGGCCGTTATGGTCGAGCCGGTGATGAAGCCGGCATCCTCGGAAGCGAGGAAGACGACGCAGCGCGCGATCTCTTCGGGTTCGCCGAGGCGGCCGACCGGGATCTGCGGGATGATGCGCTCGTTGAGCACCTTCTCGTCGATCGCCTTGACCATTTCGGTGGCGATGTAGCCGGGGCAGATGACGTTCACGGTGATGCCCGCACGGGCACCTTCCTGCGCCAGCGCCTTCGAGAAGCCGATGTCACCGGCCTTGGCGGCGGAATAGTTGACCTGGCCGGCCTGGCCTTTCTGGCCGTTGATCGAGGAGATGGTGATGACGCGGCCGAACTTGCGGTCGCGCATGCCGCCCCACAGCGGATGCGTCATGTTGAAGACGCCGGACAGATTGGTGTCGATGACCTCTTTCCACTGCTCGCGCGTGATCTTGTGGAACATGGCGTCGCGGGTAATGCCGGCATTGTTGACCAGCACCGAGACTGGGCCGAGGTCGGCCTCGACCTTTCTGATGCCGGCGGCGCAAGCGTCATAATCGGCGACCGACCATTTGTAGGTTGGAATGCCGGTCTCGGCTTTGAACTTCGCCGCCGCCTCGTCATTGCCGGCATAGTTCGCGGCGACCGAATAGCCGGCGTTTTTCAAAGCGATCGAGATCGCCGCGCCGATGCCGCGCGATCCACCCGTGACGATTGCAACCTTGGTCATGCATTTCCCCTTTTTGAATCGCCCTGTTGTCGGGCTTGGCAGGCACTGGATAGGAAACGGGCGGCTTGCGCCGCCCATCTTTATGTTTTTGTCAGAGTGCTTCGATGCACAGGGCGACGCCCATGCCGCCGCCGATGCAGAGCGTGGCGAGGCCCTTCTTGGCGCCGCGGCGGCGCATCTCGAAGACCAGCGTGTTGAAGATGCGGGCGCCCGAGGCGCCGATGGGATGGCCGATGGCGATGGCGCCGCCATTCACGTTGACGATCGAGGGATCCCAGCCCATGTCCTTGTTGACGGCACAGGCCTGGGCGGCAAAGGCCTCGTTGGCTTCAACCAGATCGAGATCGCCGACCGACCAGCCGGCCTTCTCCAGTGCCTTGCGCGAGGCGGGAATGGGTCCGGTGCCCATGATCGCCGGATCGACGCCGGCGGTCGCCCAGGACGCGATGCGCGCCAGCGGGGTGATGCCGCGCCTTACAGCCTCCGCTTCGCTCATCAGCAGCGCGCCGGCCGCGCCGTCATTGATGCCGGAAGCGTTGGCGGCGGTCACCGTGCCGTCCTTGTCGAAGGCCGGTTTCAGCTTGGTCATGGCATCGATCGTTGCGCCGTGGCGGATGTATTCGTCCTGGTCGACAATGGTGTCGCCCTTCTTGCCCTTGATGGTGAAGGCAACGATCTCATCCTTGAACTTGCCGGCCTTCTGCGCGGCCTCGGCCTTGTTCTGCGAGGCGAGCGCGAACTGGTCCTGGTCGTCACGCGTGATCTGAAACTGGCGCGCGACGTTCTCGGCGGTGTTGCCCATGTGATAGCCGTTGAAGGCATCCCACAGCCCGTCCTTGATCATGGTGTCGATCATCTTGTAGTCGCCCATCTTGACGCCGGCGCGCAGGTGCTCGGCGTGTGGCGACAGCGACATCGATTCCTGGCCGCCGGCGATGATCACCTTGGCGTCACCGGTGGCGATCTGCTGCATGCCGAGCGCGATGGCGCGCAGGCCCGAGCCGCAAACCTGGTTGAGGCCCCAGGCGGTGGTTTCCTTGGGCAGACCGGCAATGATCGAGGCCTGGCGGGCCGGGTTCTGGCCCTGGGCGGCGGTCAGCACCTGACCGAGGATCACCTCGTCGACTTCGGCGGCCTCGACACCGGCGCGCGACAAAAGTTCCTTGATGACGACGGCGCCGAGTTCATGCGCCGGGGTGGCCGCGAAAGCACCGTTGAAGGAGCCGACGGCCGTGCGCGCGGCACTGGCGACAACGATGGAATTGGCAGAGGACATTTTCTTCTCCAGACTTCGAGCTGTCGTGTTTTTGGGCATTGTTGGCGACTTTTCTTGCCCTTTCCATGATCCAAGTCAAACCGGAAATGGGCATGGCGCCCATGCGCCGCAAGCAGGTCGCGCATCGCCGTGCCGGCGTGCCGGCCGCTGCTGCGCAGCATATTTTGCCTGCTATGCAGCATTATGTGATCCCGCACTGCACAAACTGCTTGGAATTATGAGGCTTTTGCGCATATCCTTAAAAAGGGCGCAATCGTTACCGGCTGCTTACTCAGGCGTGCCGGTGTCCGGGGAGGATGCAGATGGCCGCAAAAGACGATCCGATCATTATCAAGAAATACGCCAATCGCCGCCTCTATAATACGGGGACGAGCACCTATGTGACGCTCGAGGATCTGGCCGAGATGGTCAAGAAGGGCGAGGAGTTCACTGTCCAGGACGCCAAGACCGGCGATGACATCACGCATCCGGTGCTGACGCAGATCATTTTCGAGCTGGAGAACAAGGATGGGCAGAACATGCTGCCGATCCCGTTCCTGCGCCAGTTGATCGCCTATTATGGCGACCAGATGCAGATGATCGTGCCGAGCTTCCTCGAACAGTCGATGCTGGCCTTTTCCAAGGAGCAGGAGCGCTTTCGCGAGCAGATGAAGGGCGCCATCGGCAAGTCGCCGCTCGACGTGATGAAGATTGCGACGCCGATCAAGGCGCTGGAAGAGCAGACGCGCCGCAACATGGAAATGTTCCAGAATGCGATGCGGCTGTTCACGCCGTTCCCGCCAGCTGGCTCCACGCCAGCCGCGGCTCCCGCCGAGCCGGCCAAGAAGGAAACGCCGGAGAAATCCGACGACCTTCAGGAGCTGAAGAGCCAGATCGCGGCCATGCAGCGCAAGCTCGACACGATGTCGTGAGCAGGCAGCCGGTCAGGCGTGGCGGTTAGGTCAAATCCGGCCATGCGTTACCCATCGATCGTCATCTGCCACAATTCCCAGATCTCGTCGGCCCGCCCGTCGAGCGAGCGATAGAAAGCCTTGGCCGGCATGTTGGATTTCAGCACCGCCCATTTGACGGCGGATGCGCCGATGTCCGCAGCGTACCGGCGAAGCCGTTCAACAAGCAGATGGCCGACCGACATGCCGCGCCCCGCCTCGGCGACATAGAGTTCCTTAAGCCAGACGACCGGCTTCAGATCGCAAGTCCAGGGGATGATGTAGTGGACGGCGATGCCGACGATAACGTCCTCTCGCTCCGCCACGAACACACCGAAGCGGGGCGATGGCCCCAGCCCATGCGTGATCAGGTCGGCCTCGGTGACGCGGAACTTGTCGTCATAGCCCTCGAAGACCGCGAGTGCCCGCATGAGGACCAGCACCGCGCCGACATCCCGCCGCTCGAACGGACGGACGGTAATCGCCGCTTTGCGCATGTCCTTTTGTCCTCGTTGCCGATCTTGTCTGGTTGGCGCACGGGCCTGGGGCTGGCGATCATGCGGGCAAGACACCAGGCTCCTTGCCTGAAGCGAAGGGGAGATCCTCGTCCTGCCAGCCTGAAATGCCACCGATCATGATCTTGACCGGCAGGCCGAGGCTGGCCAGTTTGAAGGCAGCCCGATCCGCGCCATTGCAATGCGGTCCGGCGCAATAGACGACGAACAGCGTGCCTGCCGGCCATTCTTCCATCCGCTCAGCCGAGATGTCGCGGTGCGGCAGATGCAGCGCGCCGGGCACATGGCGGTGCTCATAGGCACTAGGCGAACCGACCACATGTAGAAGGACAAAATCCGGCTCTCGGCCGCGCAGCGCTGCTGCGACGTCGGAACAGTCGGTCTCGACGGAAAGCCGGCGTAAAAAGTGGTCCCGGGCGATTTCCGGCGATGCCACCGGAATGTCTGTCACGTAGCTCATCCTCGTATCTCCATTGCTGATGCGACGGAGAGATAAAGCACCGGGCGGGGTGATTGCAGCTGGCAGCTTTGCCATATATCGTCAAGATCATGCCAAATGTGCTTCCCGCCAATCCACCTCCAGCGAACCCGCCCCCTACCAACCCCCTTGTCGTTGCAGTTGCCTATGACGGCTTGTGCACCTTCGAGTTCGGCGTGGTGGTTGAAGTCTTCGCCTTGCCCAGGCCGGAAATGGGCGGGGATTGGTACCGTTTCGCGGTTGCCGGGATCGACCCCGGTGAAATGCGCGCCTTGGGCGGCGTGCGCATCGTCGCCGACGGTGGACCGGATCTGATCGATCAGGCCGACACGGTGATCGTGCCCGGATGGCGCGGAGCAGAGGCTCCTGTGCCGCTTTTGCTGATCGAAGCGCTCCGGAAGGCCAGCGGGCGGGGCGCACGCATCCTGTCCATCTGCTCGGGTGTCTTCGTGCTTGCCGCGTCGGGCCTGCTTGCAGGCAAGAAGGCAACCACGCATTGGCGCTACAGTGAAAGACTGAGGGAGCTGTACCCCGACATCACCGTCGTCCCTGACGTTTTGTACATCGATGAGGGAAATGTCCTGACATCGGCCGGAAGTGCTGCGGGCATTGATCTCTGCCTGCATCTGGTTCGACGCGATTTCGGCACCAAGGCGGCTAACATGGTGGCGCGACGCCTGGTGGTGCCGCCGCACCGCGACGGCGGCCAGGCGCAATATGTCGAGAGTTCCGTTCCGGAGCCTCACGAGCGCAGCCGGCTCGGGCCTTTGATCGACAGAATGCGCGCCGATATTTCCGCCGACTATCCCGTCGCTGTCCTGGCCGACCTGGCCGGGATGAGCGAGCGGACATTCCTGCGCCGGTTCGCCGCCGCGACCGGCGTCACACCGGCGCGCTGGCTGCTCTCGGAACGGCTTTCGCGGGCGCGCGCGCTGCTGGAAGATACCGCCATGCCGATCGAGCGGATTGCCGAGACCGCCGGATTTGGCGCCGCTGGCACGCTGCGGCATCACTTCCGTCAGCAGTTCGCCACGACGCCCGCCGCGTATCGGGCGCGGTTCGGGACCAATGCCAAGTCCGCCTGACGATTTCTGCGCTGTCAGGGCAACAGCCCCTCATAGCGGCCGCGCGGCCGGATGATGCTGCCGCTGACGATCTGCTCGACCATGTGCGCGGCCCAGCCGACGCTGCGTCCAAGCGCGAACAGGTGGAACGGCGCATCGCGTGGCAACCCCAAGCTGCGCGTCAGCACTGCCAGGGCAAAGTCGATATTCGGGTGGGAGCCGGTCGCGGCAATGGCGGCGGTTTCCAGCGACCGCAACGTCTCGTCGGTGTTGTCGATGGCCGCCAGAAGCGCCGTGGCCCTGGGATCGCCCTCGGGATAGAGTTGATGGCCGAAGCCAGGCAGTGGCCGGTCATGACCGAGCCACCGCCGGATCGTGGCATCGGCGCCATGCCGCGCCGCGTCCTCCGCCAGTTGCATCACGGCTTCGCCGGCGCCACCGTGTCTAGGGCCGGAAAGTGTTGCGAGGCCCGCCAGCAGGCAAGCGGCGGGCGAGGCGCCAGTGGAGGCGGCAACACGGGCCGCGAACGTCGATGCGTTGAGTTCGTGATCGGCGACCAGCACAAGGGCGCGCCGGATGGCTTCGGCACCGCCTTCATCGACCGACCAGCCTCGCGCCAATCGTCGATGCACGGGATCCGGTCCGGTCTCGGCACCGAGGGCACCGGCCAGCACGCCGATCGCGCGCGCGGCGTCAGCGCACAGCAAGGCGGCGCTGCGCCCAAGCGAAGGCCGTGCCTGACCGGCAAGCAAGGCGAGTTGCGCAAAGGCCGAGGCGCGGCCGAGCTGGCGAGGCGCATCTGGCGACGGCGTTCCGAAGCGAACCGGTTCAGGCAAGGCCCAAAGCACGGCGGCGGTCTCTTCCAGCGTGGCAAGATCGGACAGCGCAGTGGCGTCCTTGCCCCGATAGATCAGCTGGCCATGCCAAACGGTTGAGATCGAGGTGACGATCGATGGCTCGCCCCAGGCAATCGCGCTTTCCGCGATGGCCGAAGGGCTGCGTCCGCGCGCCCTTCGCGTTGCCAGTGCGGCGATATCATCGGCGCGATATTCGCTGCGGCGCGGATCGGCCCTGTCCGGACGCATGCCGATGCGGCCGCGGCTGACATAGGCGTAGAGCGTCTGCGGCCTCACCCGAAGTCTCTCCAGCGCCTCTTCCCGCGACAACCATTCCGACATTTTTGGCTCTGATATTGATTCTATTGATCAAGATTGATGGAAGCGTTTCACAGCCTTATCTCCGATCCGGAAAAGCTTCAAGGAGACAAGTCTATGGCGAATGGGCTCGATGATGTGGTGGCGGCGGAAACCGTGCTTTCCGATGTGGATGGTCTGGGCGGCCGCCTGACAATCCGGGGTCATTCGCTGCCCGAACTGGCCGGACGATGGACCTATCCGCAAGTCGTTCGCCTGCTGCTCGATGGCTTCTTCGAGGATTTGCCTGACGACGCCGAACTGGCGGCGAAACTGGGTGAGGCTCGGGTCGAAGTCTTCGACCGGCTCCAGTCTTCGCTGCCCTTGCTGGCGCCGCTTGAAATCTACAGCGCCATGCGCGCCGGCATGGCGCTGCTACCGGATGGCGAGACCCTGACCGACGCGCTACGGCTGATCGCGGCACCGGCGGTTCTGACGCCCGCCTTGCTGCGCCTGCAGCGCGGCGAGCCGCCGATTGCACCAGATGGCAAGGCCGGTCATGCCGCCGACATGCTGCGCATCCTGAGCGGTTCCGTTCCGTTGCCGGCCTTGGCAAAAGCGCTCGACACCTATCTGGTGACCGTCTGCGACCACGGCCTCAACGCCTCGACCTTCGCCACCCGCGTCGTCGCCTCGACACTGGCCGGCCTGACATCGTCCGTGCTGGCCGGGCTCGGCGCGCTCAAGGGACCGCTGCATGGCGGCGCGCCCGGCCCGGTGATCGAGATGCTCGATGCGATCCAGGCGCATGGCGACGCGGCCGGCTGGCTGCGCGACGAGATCGCGCAGGGAAGGCGCATCATGGGTTTCGGCCATCGCATCTACCGCGTGCGCGATCCGCGCGCCGATGTGCTGAAGGCGGTGGTGCGGCAGCTCGGCAGCGAGGGTGAGACCGGCCGTCGGCTGGCCTTCGCCGAGAAGGTTGAGCAGACGGCGCTCGAAGTACTGCGGATCGCCAAGCCGCAGCGCGCGCTGCAGACCAATGTCGAGTTCTACACCGCACTCGTGCTGGAAGCGGCGGGTTTTCCGCCGCAGGCTTTCAGCAATGTCTTTGCCGCAGGGCGCGTTGCCGGCTGGATCGCGCATGCGCGCGAGCAGCAGACGACCGGGCGGCTGATCCGTCCGCAATCGCGCTATGTCGGCCCGGTACCGGACCTCGTCGCCTGAAGTTCAATTCTGTTTCGAAAGACCCGAAGCCTCTCCGCATCGAAGCGGAGGCGCCTTTTTCGCATGACCGAAATTTCATGTGATCACGCGACCGTGTTCGTGTTCTTGCCTTGGTCCGTCCTTATATGCTGCGCTGCAACATAAGTCGCCGACCGCTGCATCCCTTCAATGACGTTGGGGTAGGCTGGCGCATAAGGATGACAGGAACGCCATGACCAAGAACGGCAAGGCGGAGGAAAAGAAGAAGATCAACATCGCGCTTCAGGGCGGCGGCTCGCACGGCGCCTTTTCATGGGGCGTGCTCGATCGGCTGCTGGAGGACGGCAGACTGGAGATATCGGCCGTCTCCGGCACCAGCGCCGGCGCAATGAACGCGGTGGCGCTGGCCGACGGATATGTGCGCGGCGGGGTCGAGGGCGCGCGCAAGAAGCTCGATGATTTCTGGCGCGCGGTGGCGGCGAAGGGCCGGTTCAGCCCGGTGCAGCGCATGCCGTGGGATGTCGCCTGGGGCAATTGGTCGATCGAAAACACGCCGGGCTACGTCGTCTTCGACACCATGTCGCGGGTGTTTTCGCCCTATGTCGCCAACCCGCTTGGCCTCAATCCGCTGCGCGACGTGGTGCAGCAGGAGATCGATTTCAAAAATGTCGGCGCCTGCAAGTCGATGGAACTGTTCATTTCGGCGACCAATGTCGAGACCGGGCAATTGCGGGTGTTTTCCGACGGCGAGATCGACCTCGACACAGTGATGGCCTCGGCCTGCCTGCCGCAACTGTTCCGCGCCGTCGAGATCAAGGGCGTGCCCTATTGGGATGGCGGCTATGGCGGCAATCCGGCGCTGTTCCCGTTCTTCAAGACGGCGGAAACCGAGGACGTGCTCCTGGTGCAGATCAATCCGGTGGTGCGCGAGGGAACACCAAAGAGCGCCAACGAGATCCAGAACCGCATCGACGAGATCACCTTCAACGCCGGGCTGCTGCGCGAATTCCGCTCGATCGCCTTCGTCAAGGAACTGATCGCCGCCGGCCGGCTGCCACATGGCGAATACCGCGACATCCGCATGCACCGAATCGATGCCGACGACGCGTTCAAGGACCTGTCGGCGTCGTCCAAGGTCAATGCCGAATGGGCTTTTTTGACCTATCTCAGAGATCTTGGCCGCACGGCGGCCAGCGACTGGCTGGAGGAGAATTACGACGCGGTCGGCAAGCGGCCGACGCTCGATCTCTCCGGCGAACTCGACGACGGCTTCAAGCCGGTGCGAGGGCCGGCACCAGGTCGCCGGGTGAAGGAGTTTCTTGCAGCACGCAAGAACCCGGAAGCGGAGCGCCGGCGGGCCTGAACCCGTCAGATGCGGAGGGCGGTGGCCGATCTTCGTCACGCGCTGCCCGGCTATTGCCGGCCAGGGCGATCCGGCAAGGCGGCAACCTTTGCGTGCGGAGGACAGCTCATCATGCTGACGCCTGCTGCCACCGACGTCTAGACGAGGCCGCGTGCTGTCGCTGGGCAATCGCAAACGGAACTGTAGACACCGGCCCTGCGAATGACATGGAAAATAGTCCGAGTCTTCGCAGCGGCAGGGTGTTCGCGTCACCTCACGAACTGGTGGGCCACGCCTATCCCAGGACATTCCGGTGCGATAGGTGTCAACCTTCTCGACGCCGGGTTCTATGTCAACGAACTGGCCTCCGGGCGAGCCCGACGGCACGGACGTTATTTGCCATTTTAAAAGCAATTACAAGACATTGGCCGCACGCTACTGTGGTGGAGTTTGATGTCGTTCGCTGACCGAAAATGATCTTGCGCGCAGGCCAAAGTTCAGCTCCGTATAGAGAATCCGGCGGGCAGTGGCGGCTGTATCGCGGTGCGCGACGCGCTTCCGGTACGCAATGACAGATCGGTCATTCGGGACTGGCAATGTAAGGTGGATCGTGAGCCGGCTGCGAACCCGTTCCGCAGGTATTTTAGCAAGTTGAGAACAGTTTCGCGGCGGCCACACTCTGCCCGACTACGCAATGCTGCTGCAACTTTCGGACTATATTGCGGTGCAACTTTGATGTAGAAGCGCGCTCGCCTATCACGGCAATTTGAACACGGTCAGGCGCGCACCCATATCGGCGACGCGCCCGCGTCATCAAGGCGCGGTGCTGGCCGAACCCGCAACGGAAAAAACGACGATGCCGAGAATCAGGTTTCACAAGCTTGCAGCCATTGTGGTGCTCATTGGTTTCGCGGCCTGGATGGGGACAGGTGAGTTCTCGTCGGTCGGCAGCGTAGCGGCCAACAAGGCCAAGGCGGCCGAGGTCGAGCAGGGCAAGACGCCGCCGGATGCGAGCAAGCCGAAGGCCGCTGAAGCCGAGCCAAAGGCGCCGCTGCGCACCGTCGCGGTGGTGACACCGCCACGCAAGACCTATGCGCGCGCCATCCGCATCTCCGGGCTGACCGAGGCCGACAAGCGCGCCGTGCTTGCCACCCGCGTCGCCGGCGTCATCGAAAAGCTTCCGGTCAAGCAAGGCGACCACGTCAAGACCGGCGATCTGGTGCTGATGCTGGCCGCCGAGGAAAAGATCTCGATGCGCGACAATGCCAGGCAGCTTGTCGCGCAACGGCAAGCCGAGCTGGACGCGTCGCTGCGGCTGATGAAGACTGGCAATTTGCCCAAGCTGCAGCTCGACACCGCCCGCTCCAATCTGACCCTGGCGCAATCGCAGCTGGATACCGCGCAGGCCGAGCTTGACCGCAACGAAGTGAAGGCGCCCTTCGATGGCGTCATCGATCGCGTGCCGGTGGAACTCGGCAGTTCGGTGATGCAGGGCGGTGAGGTGGCGACCATCCTCAAGCTCGATCCGGTGATCGCGCGCGGCGAGATCAGCGAGCGCGACCTCGGCTATCTCAAGATCGGCGACAAGGCCAATGTGCGGCTGGTCAGCGGCCAGACCGTCGAAGGCACGGTGCGCTATATCAGCCGCGACGCATCGTCGGCGACCCGCACCTTCCGCGTCGAGGTCGCCATTCCCAATGGCGACGGCTCCGTGCCGGCCGGCATGACGGCGGAAATCCAGCTCAGCGCATTGCCGACCGACGCAGTCCTTTTGCCGCGTTCGGTGGTGACGCTAGGCGACAAGGGCGATCTCGGTATCCGCGCCGTCGGCAAGGACAACAAGGTGGCGTTCTTCCCGATCGACCTGGTTGACGACACGCCGACCGGCCTCGTGCTTGGCGGCATCCCTGCCGACGCGCGCATCATCGTTGCCGGCCAGGAGCTGGTGAAGGAAGGCGATGAGGTCAAGCCGGTCGAAGCCGACCAGGCGACCATCAACAAGCTGATCGGCGAAGCCACCGGTGGGACGCAGTAGCGCTGGCTACGGCGGATACCCCGGGCTGGGTCAATCGGCTGCGACGCAGCTCCTGAAATTCAACGACAGGCGTTAGCCATGGATATCGTCAAACTCGCGATCAACAACGCCCGCCTGACCATCTCGGTCCTGGTCTTCCTGCTGATTGCAGGCTGGGTCGCCTATCAGTCGACGCCGAAGGAAGCGGAACCCGACGTTCCGATTCCGATGATGTATGTCAGCCTGATCTATCAAGGCATTTCGCCTGAAGATTCCGAGCGCCTTCTGCTGCGGCCGATGGAAAGCAAGCTGAAGAGCCTCAAAGGCCTCAAGGAAATGCGTTCGGCTGCCTTCCAGGGCGGCGGCTATGTGCTGGTCGAGTTCCAGCCGCAGACGAACCTGGCGACGGCGCTGCAAGATACGCGCTCCAAGGTGCAGGACGGCAAGGCCGACCTGCCGCAGGCGGCGGAGGAACCTGTCGTCACCGAGGTCAACATTTCCGAATTCCCGGTGCTCGTCGTCACACTGTCGGGCGAACTGCCCGAACGCGTACTGGCCGCCGCGGCACGTGAGTTGCGTGACCGCATCGAGGAGGTACCGGGCGTTCTCGAAGGCTCGCTGCAGGGCTCACGCGACGATCTGGTCGAAGTCGTCATCGATCCGATGAAGCTGTCGTCCTACGGCTTGCAGCTGGATCAGCTGATTGGCGCCGTCGGCGCTTCCAACAGCCTTGTCGCCGCCGGCAACATCGAGGGCTCGGAGGGCAAATACGCCGTCAAGGTGCCGTCGCTGATCGAGACGCCCGAAGATGTGGCGTCCTTGCCGGTGGTCGCTGGCCCCAATGCCGTGGTGCAGGCCAAGGACATCGCGACGATCCGCTCGACCTTCGCCGACGCCACCACGATCACGCGCCTGAACGGCAAGCCGGCCATCGCCATCGAAGTCAAGAAGCGCATCGGCGCCAATCTGATCGACACGCTGACCAAGGTGCGGGAGGTGTCCGACACCTTCGTCAAGACGATGCCCGAGGGGATGCACGTCACCTACACGCAGGACAAGTCGGTCTTCGTTAACCAGCTGCTTGGCGACCTGCAGAACCACGTGATGATCGCCGTCATCCTGGTGTTCATCGTCATCCTCTACGCGCTGTCCGGCCGTGCCTCGCTGCTCATCGGCCTGGCGATCCCGTCATCCTTCCTGATCGGCATCCTGTTGCTGGCGATGATGGGCTACACGATCAACATGATCGTGCTGTTCAGCCTGATCCTGGCGGTCGGCATGCTGGTCGACGACGCCATCATCGTCACTGAGTTCGCCGAACGACGGATGAGCGAAGGCATGCCGAAGCAGGAAGCCTTCGCGCTTGCCGCCAAGCGCATGGCCGGTCCGGTCATCGCGGCAACGATGACGCGCATTGCCGCCTTTTCGCCGCTGCTGTTCTGGCCCGGCATCATCGGCGACTTCATGAAGTACATGCCGATCACGCTGATCGTCACGCTGTCGGCGTCGATGCTTTACGCGCTGGTCTTCGCGCCGACGCTGGGGGCGATCTTCGCCAAGGCACCGGAGCATCACGAGAATGACAATCGCGACGGCTGGTACATGGCGGTCGTCAAGCAAGCGGTGCGCTTCCCCGTCACCGTGCTGGTGCTGACCGTGGTGCTGCTGTCAGGTATCTTCGTTGGCTATTCGAAGTATGGCGCCGGCGTCGAGTTCTTCCCGAGTGTGGAGCCGGATTACGGCCTGCTCTATGTGCATGCCCGCGGCAACCTTTCGCTGGCCGAAATGGATACCGCGACCAAGATCGCCGAAAACCGGCTGCTCGGCTGGCCGGGCGTGAAATCCGTCTATACCCGTGTCGGCAAGTCCGACGGCGGCGGGCAGGATGTGCCCGAAGACGTTGTCGGCGTCATCCAGTACGAATTCATCGACTGGCGCGAGCGCAAATCGGCGAACGATATCCTGAACGATCTGCGTGGCGTCATGGCCGGCATTCCCGGCGTCGATGTCGAGGTGCGCGTGCCGGAAGCCGGCCCGCCGACCGGCAAGCCGATCCAGATCAGGCTTTCCGCAGTCGATCCCAAGGGATTGGATGAGAAGGCGCGTGCGGTGGCAGCGCGCATCGCCAAGGTGCCCGGCGTCATCGATATCTCCGACGGTTTGCCGCCGCCCGGCGTCGACTGGGCGATCGAGGTCGACCGCGCCAAGGCAGCGCAATACGGCATCAGCCCGACCGCCGTCGGAACGGTGGTGCAGCTTGTCACCAATGGTCTGAAGCTCTCGGAATATCGGCCTGCCGGCGCCGACAAGGCGGTCGACATCCGGCTGCGGCTGCCGGAGGACCGGCGTACGCTGTCGACGCTTGACGAACTCAGGGTGCAGACCTCGCAAGGATCGGTACCGATCTCGAACTTCGTCGTGCGCAAGGCGAAGCCGAGCGTCGGCATCCTCAACCGCATCGACGGCGCGCGCACCGTGGTGGTGCAGGCCAACGTTGCCGCCGGCGCGCAGGTCGCGGCCGTCCAGCAGGAGGTTACCCAGGCCGTCACCGACATGAATCTCGGCAGTGGCATCCGCTGGAAGCTCGCCGGCTCGAACGAGGACAGCGCCGAAGCCAGCGCCTTCCTCAGCAAGGCCTTCGGTGCGGCGATCTTCCTGATCTTCCTGGTGCTGCTGGCGCAGTTCAACAAGTTCACCAGTGTCTGGCTGGTGCTGTCCTGCGTGGTCATGGCAACGATCGGCGTCTTCCTCGGGCTGCTGATAACAGGCGAGACGTTCGGCATCGTCATGTCGGGCATCGGTGTCATCGCGCTGGCCGGCGTGGTGGTCAACAACAACATCGTGCTGATCGATACCTATGACCGACTGCGCGAAGAGGGCTGGGACAAGATGGAGGCTGTGCTGCAGACCTGCCGAGAGCGGGCGCGGCCGGTGGTGCTGACCGCGGTGTCGGCGATCCTCGGCGTGCTGCCGATCGCCTTCGGCCTTGGCCTGGAAATCTTCCATCACGAGACGACGATCAACGCGCCGTCGACGCAATGGTGGATTTCGCTGTCCTCGGCGATCGTCTTCGGCCTGTCATTCGCCACCGTGCTGACGCTGGTGGTGACGCCTTCGATGCTGATGGTGTTCACCCGCGCCAAGATCAAGCCCGGCGCGCGGCGCGGCTTGTTCAGCAGGCTGTTCCGGCGCGGCAAGGGCGAGATCTCTTCGGATGCGCCAGCAGTGGATACCGAACCGGCGATCGCCTTCCCGAAAGCCGCCGAATAGCCAGGCTTCCCAATTAGGCTGGCAAAGGCCGCCCGGAACAACCGGGCGGCCTTTTGCATTGTTCCCCCACACGAATTCAAATGCGGGGAACTCTTCATGCCGATCAGCACTATCGTCATCATCGTCCTGATCCTTGTCCTGATCGGCGCGGTGCCAGCCTGGCCGCATTCGCGCTCGTGGGGCTATGGACCGTCGGGCATTCTTGGCGTGGTGCTGGTGGTGGTTCTGGTGTTGCTGCTGATGGGGCGGCTCTAAGTCGGCGCGCCCTCAGCATCGCGTTCAGGCCGCTTTCGCGACGCCGCTCACCGTGGCGATGCCAAGATCATTGAGAGCCTCGGCGACAGCATGATCGAGCGGCGTGTGTGGGATTTCGCCGATGATGCCTTCCAGCCGGGTCGAGGCCAGTTGATGCGGCTCGAAGCGCAGGTAGGACATGGAGACGATCTCGCGCCACATTGCCACGAACGGGCTGCCGGCGCGCAGCACCCACCAGGGCATCGAGGTCATCTTGAGCGGGCGGCCGACAGCCTTCTCGGCGGCCGCCTTGATCTGCAGATCGGTGACCGCGTGGCCCGGAAAGTTCAGCGCCTCATAGGACCCGAGCTTGTCGAGATTCTTCGCCAACGCGACGAAGCCGACGGCGAAATCCGGCAGATAGGCCCATTCATGCACGAGGTCGACCGGGCCGGGTGCGGTGTATGTGCCCTTGCCGATCTTGGCGGCGACGACCAGGTCGAACCAGGAGCCGCTGCCAGTGCCGCCGAAGAAGTCGCCGGCCCGCAGAACGATGGTGCGGACGCGGCCGGCCTCGGCCTCGCGGCGGAACAGGTCCTCCATGGCGCAGCGGATGCGGCCCTTCTCTGTCGTCGGCTGGAACGGCGTTTCTTCGGTGATCACCGCCGGCATCGGCGAGCCGTAATTGTAGACGGTGCCGGGGAAGAGATGCAGAGCGCCGTTGGCATGGCAGGCGGCCATGACGTTTTCGGCCATCGGCAGGCACTTGCCCCAGTCGGTGTAGATCGGGTTGAGGCCGTTGAAGATGATGTCGACGCCCTCGGTGGCGCGGGTCAGCGATTGACGGTCGAGCGCGTCGCCGGCAACCGCCGTGGCGCCCTTGAGTTCGGCCGGCACCTTGCCGGTGCGGGTGATGGCGCGGACATCGAAACCGGCATCGATGAAGGCCTTGCCGACGACGCGGCCGAGCCTGCCATTGGCGCCGAGGATTGCGATCTTGGTCATTTGAGTTCTCCTGCTTGGTGCTTGCTGTTGGGTCGTTGTTTGCAGGTCGAATATGGCCGCATCACCTACGAATAGAAATTGACTATGCCTGGAGTTTTGATATTCAAAGATGAATGGAAGATATCGACTGGAACCTCATCAAGAGCTTCGTCACGGTCGCGGAGACCGGCAGCCTGTCGGCGGCGGCGCGCAAACTGTCGGCCAGCCAGCCGACGCTCGGCCGCCACATCGGCGAACTGGAGCAAGCGCTCGGTGTCACGCTGTTCCGGCGTGGGCGAAGCGGCTATGCGCTGACGGAAGCCGGTGCCACGCTGTTCGAGCGTGGCAAGACAGTCAGCGAGCAGGCGAGTGCCTTTTCACGGCTGGCGCTGGGCTCGGTCGAGGCCATCGAAGGCACGGTGCGCATTGCCGCCAGCGAGGTGGTGGCTGCCTATGTGCTGCCCGACATGATGGCGAGGCTCGGCATTGAGGAACCCGGCATCGAGGTTGAGATCGTTGCCTCGAACCAGGTTGAGAACCTGCTGCGCAGGGACGCCGACATCGCCATCCGCATGGTCAAGCCGGCGCAGAACGAGTTGGTGGCGCGCAAGGTCTGCGATATCGCGCTGTGCGCCTGCGCGGCAACATCCTACCTCGATCGGCGCGGCCGTCCGCTGGGGCCTGTCGACCTCGTCGACCATGCGCTGATAGGTTTCGACCGCGGCGACGACATAATCCGAGGCTTCAATCAGCATGGCATTCCGGTCACCCGTGGTAGTTTCCGCTTCAGGGCCGACAACCAGATCGTTTTATGGGAAGCGGTGCGGGCCGGAAACGGCATTGGTCTTGGCCAGGAGCCGCTTGCCGATCGCGATCCGCTGGTGGAGAAGGTATTGCCCGGCCTGCCACTGCCTGTCCTGCCGGTGTGGCTCGCCATGCATCGCGACGTGCGCAGCAGCGTGCGCATCCGCCGCGTGGCTGACTTTCTCCACGAGGAGCTGAAACGCTATTCGGCGGGTGCGGGTGCGAATTCGGCGCGGTGAGCAAGGCCCGCCATCAACAAGACGACAATCAGCAGCACCGACATGGCGATGAAGATCGGGCCGAAGCTCGAATGCTCGGCGACGAAGCCGATCGCCGACGGCGCCACCAGAATGCCGGAATAGCCCATGGTGGTGACGACGCTCATGCCGGTTCCCGACGACATGCTTTCCTGGTTGCCGCCGGCCGAAAAGATGATCGGCACCATGTTGGCGATGCCGAAGCCGCACAGCGCAAAGGCTGATATGGCGATCCAGGGCGAGGGCGACAGCCCGGCGATCAGCATGCCGGCGGCGGCGACGACAGCCGAACCACGCAGTGTCGTCACCGCGCCAAAACGGTTGCGCACGCCGTCGCCGAAGAAGCGCATGATCGCCATGACACCCGAAAAGGCGGCGTAGGCAAGGCCGGCAACGGCAAGGTCGGCGCCGAGCTCCTGCCTGAGATACAGTGCCGCCCAATCGAGTACCGCGCCTTCGGAGATCATCGTCAGCAGCGCCATCAGCCCGATCAGGTAGACCAGCGGGTTTGCCGGCAAGGCGAATTTATGATGCTCGGTCGCCTGCGGCTTGTTCTCGGCGACCAGATGGCCGACGGCAAACGCGATCACCGCGAAGGCAAGCACCGTCACCACCGCGGCGTGGGCGAGATGGCCATAGTGCTGGATGGCAAAGCCGCCGAGGCCGCCGCCGGCGAAACCGCCAAGACTCCAGAAGCCGTGCGAGGAGGACATGATCGCGCGCGACAATTTTCGTTCCACCACCACCGCATTGGCGTTCATGGCGACATCCATGCCGCCGATCGAGCCGCCGAAAATGATCATGGCGATCGCCGCCAGCGGTACATTGGGCGCCAGCGCCACGACCAGCAGGCCAAGGCTGCCGCAAAGAGCGAACCAGCGCAGCACGGTGCGCGAGCCATGCCTGGAGATCAAATGGCCGCACCAGCTCATCGCGGCGACGGCGCCGACGCCGAACAAGAGGATCAGCAGGCCAAGTGTGAATTTGGTGATGTCGAGCCGGGTCAGGAAGACCGGGATCTGCGGCGCCCAGCTGCCGGTCAGAAAGCCATTGGCAAGGAAAATGGCGGCCACGGCCCATCGCCCGCGAACGGCAGTCTGCATAACGTCTGGCGCGTTCATAGGCGAATCCGGTCAGAAAATGGCTCAGCGCGGCAAATTAGATCGATTCAATTTGTAGTCAAGAACCGGCCGCAGGGAATGCTTGGACCAAAGGCCGAAACGGGACCGATACCATTTACGGCAGACTTAGCCTCTCCCTTCGTCATCCACGGGCGGAGCAAGGAGCGCAGCGACGCGGCGCAGACCCGAGGATCCATGCCGCGACTTCCGTGCGATGCTACGGTGCAGAACCAGCTCTGGTGAGTGCGACCTTCATTCTGAGCCGCTGTGTTCCTTGGCGGCCGTCGCGGCATGGATCCTAGGGTTTCCGCGACGTCGCTTCGCGACTGCTCCACCCTAGGATGACGAAGTCGGAGAGCCTCGCCCATTGCAGGAACCGTGGACGTTCACCGTATCAGTATCAGGCTCGCTAATGATCCTTCGGCCGCCTGGCCTCGAACTCCGCTTTCTTGGCATCCGATGCTTCGGTCTGGTTGAGTGCCTGCCATTCGGCGTAAGGCATGCCGTAGACGATCTCGCGCGACTGGTCCTTGCCGAGATCGACGCCCTCGGCGTTGGCCGCCTCGCGGTACCAGTTCGACAGGCAGTTGCGGCAGAAGCCGGCGAGATTCATCAGGTCGATGTTCTGCACGTCGTTGCGTTCTCTGAGGTGCTCGACCAGGCGGCGAAAGGCGGCAGCCTCGAAATCGCGTTTCTGTTCGTCGCTGGGTTCGGTCATTTTCCTGATCCTCACACCGGCCCGGTGCGCGAGCCGAACATCTTCACGACATGTATATCGGGACGGCGGTCGATCGCGTCAACGATCGGTGCCAGGCGCTCGGCCCAGGCGATCGCGCCCTTCTGGTCTGATATCAGGTCCTGGCGGATCTCGATCAATGTGTGGGCGTAGCCATTGACGATCGCATGCTTGAACATGGTGTCGCCACGCAGCGCGCCATCATAGGGTTCGTTGTCGCCGACGAGGAGGTTCTTGTCTTCAGCCAACATATCGATCAGCGGCCGTGCCACCCGGTCGTCAAGGTCCCATAATATGCCGACATGCCAGGGGCGCTTGATGCCCTGCATGACCGGCGTGAAGGAATGCACCGAGAAAATGAAGGGCGCCTGTCCGGAAGCCTGCGCGACCGAAGCAATCATGGCGCCGACCGCGTCGTGGTAGGGACGGTAGAAGGTGTCGAGCCGCCTTTCGCGCTCCTCGTGCGCCATCGGATAGTTTCCCGGCACGACGGTGCCATCATAGAGCTGGCGAATGAGCGTCGGGTCGTCCTCGCCGCGATTGGGATCAATCAGCAGCCGCGAAAAATTGGCGAGCACCGCCGGCACGCCGAGCAGGGCGGCCAGTTCGCGCGTCACCGCTTCGACGCCAATGTCGTAGGCGATGTGGCGGTCGAACTCCGCTGCGGGCATGCCGAGGGTGCCATAGTCATCCGGCAGCTCGCGGCGTGCATGATCGGCCAAAAGCACGATGCCTCGCTTGCGGTCGCCCTCGACAATGTCGAAAGGCGCGAAAACTGTGGATCGGGTCATTGGCGGGAATGGTCTGTTCGCTGGCTTTCGGGACTATCGTCATACTGTGACGAGGATGGATTTCTTACAACCCCTTGAATTGTCAGCGATCATTTACAGCACACGATAACCGTACGATTGATCCGATCATCCGGGACGGCTTCGAAAGGATTGCTGCCATTCGTTGCGTCCAATATGGCGTGTTTCACGCGTTTCCCAAAGGATCTCGGCCCAGCTATGAAGCCGGACTCACAGACCCAGTTCGATCTCATCGTCGTCGGTGGCGGGCCAGCCGGCAGCGCGGCCGCGTTCACCGCGGCATCTCAAGGATTGCGAACGTGCCTCATCGACAAAACTGCGTTTCCTCGGGACAAGTTGTGCGGGGGGCTCGTCAGCGGCCGTAGCAAAGGGGTGTTCGAGGCCGTATTTCGACGACCCTGGGATGAAAAATTGTTCGTCTCTTCGGATCGCTTGCGCTTCTATTTCAACAATAGACTCCTGGCGGACAACAATGGTTATTCCACGCTCTATTTCACAATGCGCAAGAAGTTCGACAACTACCTCCTGGAGATCGCCAGGGAGGCCTCTGTTGATCTGAGGCTCAACGCTGAGATCGTCAACGTCGACCTCCAAAACAACATGCTGCAACTCAAAACCGGAGAATCCTTGGCCTTCAGGTTTCTGATTGGGGCCGATGGCGTCAACAGCCAAATCGCCAAGGCCCTTTTCGGTGCCGCCTTCGATCCCGAGACGATCGGATTTGGCCTTGAGGTGGAGGTTCCACGATCAGATATGCCCGATGCCTTGGATCGCGTGGAGATCGATTTCGGCGCCGCTCACTGGGGGTACGGCTGGATATTCCCGAAACACGATACGTTCACGATTGGCGTTGGGGGCATTCACCGGTTCAACCCCGACCTCAAACAAAGCCTTGAGACGTATCTATCATACAAGAATCTCGCGATCGCCGACTACAGGGTAAAAGGCCAGTATATTCCCTTTGGGGATTTCCGAAGGACGCCTGGAAGAGGCAATATTCTCCTCTGCGGCGACGCTGCCGGGGTCGTCGATCCAATAACAGGCGAAGGAATCGCTTACGCGATGGAGACGGGGGCCGCGGCGGCCAACGCGGTTCTTTCCTGCAATGAGAAAGGCGTCGGATCATCCGCGCTGCAGGAATACGGTGGCGAATACTCGAAAATCTCCGCCAGCCTGCGGCAGGCCAACATTTTGAGGCGGTTTATCTTTCCGAAGCTTGTCCATAAGCCATTCGCCTGGGCCTTTGCCGATGCAAGCACTCTGCAGAACGGATATCTGGATATCTTGGCAGGGAAGCATGGCTACAACGCTTTGTATGGCCTTTTTCTGCGCCAAGTCACGAAGGCTGCTCGCAAGGCTTTGATCTACTCGTCACGAAAATTCCTTGGCATGCTGCGAATTGGCAGATGAGCCGATGTGATGGAGTTGAATGTTCGCGACCTGGTTTCGGCGATAGCAAGGGGTGCTGCAATATGTGGCTGCCGAAGTCCGCTGCCGGCAGGCCGAGGCGTCGGGCAGGCCGCGGCCGGCATGATCGGCCGAAAGCGCCTCGCTTACGGCCGCCCCTGACAATGTCGAAGGGCGCAAAAACTGTGGATCGGGCTGTTGGCGGGAAATGGTCTGTTCGCTGGCTTCCGGGGAGGGTGCTATCGTCATTCTACGAAGACCACGCTTGCGCAATGCCGTTGTTTGGCCAAGGTTTCCCGGGAAATCTGGCAGAAGTCGGCGAATTGTGCGCCGGAGCCTTCTTAAATCGATTGGAATTGTACAAAACGGCGCGTTGACATGCGCCCGGACTTTTCCGAAAAGGGGCGCAGAGAGATGTTGATGTGGTTCTTGAGGGGTTTCGGAATGGGTTCCGCCGGCAGGCAGCGCATGCGCTCCGCCTTTGCCATGCCGCTCCTGATCCTGACCGTGGGCTTCTCGGCGATGGTCATGGCCTCGCCGGCGCGCGCCGATTTCCGCGTGTGCAACGCCACGCAGAACCTGGTTGGCGTCGGCATCGGCTATCGCGCCAAGGCCGGCTGGATCACCGAAGGCTGGTGGCACATCGAAGGATCGAGCTGCAAGACGTTGATCGAAGGGCCGCTGTCATCAAGGTTTTACTATCTTTATGCAGAAGACGCTGAGCGCGGTGGACGCTGGGACGGCCCGATCAACATGTGCGTGGCTGAAAAAGAGTTCAAGATCGCCGGCGTAAACGACTGCGTAGCCCGGGGTTTCCAGCGCGCCGGATTTCAGGAATATGACACGGGCGAACAGGCAAGCTGGATGGTCCAGCTGACCGATGAGCCCGCAACGGGAGGCGCTCCAGCCGCCCCGGGAACCAACAGTCAATGAGACGCAGCCGCAAGGTCAAAATCCTAGCCACAATCGGTCCGGCCTCCTCGTCCGAGGAGATGCTGAAGAAATTGTTCGAAGCGGGCGCCGACGTGTTCCGCATCAATATGAGCCATACCGACCATGAGCTGATGCGCACGCTGGTCGGCCGCATCCGCGCTGTCGAGGAAAAGGTCGGCCGCCCGATAGGCATCCTTGCCGACCTGCAAGGCCCCAAGCTGCGCGTCGGCAAGTTCGCCAATGGCAAGGAAGTGCTGACATCAGGCCAGACCTTCACACTCGACGACAATCCCGAGCCAGGAACCTCGACCAGGGTCTATCTGCCGCATCCGGAAATCCTGAGCTCTGTCGAGCCCGGCCACCGGCTTTTGATCGACGACGGCAAGCTTGAGTTGAAAGCGATCAAGAGCGACGGCAAGTCGATCACCTGCATCGTCGTTGCCGGCACCACGATTTCCGACAAGAAGGGCGTCAGCCTGCCCGATACCGACCTGCCGGTCGGTGCGCTGACCGAGAAGGACCGCAAGGACCTCGACGCGGTGCTTGCCACCGGCGTCGACTGGGTGGCGCTGTCCTTCGTGCAGCGGCCGGAAGATCTGGCCGAAGCGCGCAAGATCGCGCGCGGCCGGGCGCTGATCATGGCCAAGATCGAAAAGCCGCAGGCCGTCGCCCGGCTGGCCGAGATCATCGAACTGTCCGACGCGCTGATGGTCGCCCGTGGCGATCTCGGTGTCGAGATGCCGCTCGAGGCCGTGCCCGGCATACAGAAGCAGATCACGCGCGCCGCGCGCCGCGCCGGCAAGCCGGTGGTGGTCGCCACGCAGATGCTGGAATCGATGATCACCGCACCGGTGCCGACCCGCGCCGAAGTCTCCGACGTCTCGATTGCCGTCTTCGAAGGCGCCGACGCCATCATGCTGTCGGCCGAATCGGCGGCGGGTGCCTATCCCGTCGAAGCGGTGGCTATGATGAACCGCATTGCCACCAAGGTCGAGACCGACCCGACCTATGCCGGCATCATCAACGCGCAGCGCTCCGAGCCGGAAGCAACCGGCGCCGACGCCATTTCACTGGCCGCCCGCGAGATCGCCGAGACGCTGAAACTGGCGGCGATCATCACCTACACGGCGTCCGGCACCACCGGGCTGCGGGCCGCGCGCGAACGGCCGCAGGTGCCAATCATTGCGCTGTCGCCGATCCTCAACACGGCGCGGCGGCTGTCGCTGCTGTGGGGCACGCATTGCGTGGTCTCGCCCGATGCAACCGATCTCGACGACATGGTCAATCGCGCCTGCCGCATCGCGCTGGAAGAAGAGTTCGGCAAGCCGGGCGACCGCGTCATCATCACGGCCGGTGTGCCGCTGAGGACGCCCGGCTCGACCAACATGCTGCGCATCGCCTATGTCGGGTCGGAAGCGCAGGGCAGCCGGTAAGCTGTTGATTTCCTGACTGAAGCGCGTCGCGCGGTTTTCGTGCGGGGCCTGCTGTGGCCACAATGCAACAAAGGCCCGGACAATGATCCCGGCCTTTGTCTCGACACAGGGTCGCCCTGATTGCCTCTACAAGACACGGGGCGCGAGACGGCATCGATCGTCGCCGCCCTTCCTGTCGGCAATTCCCATCGTTTGAAAGTATATTGAATGTCATTTGTTGTTTCGCGCCGGTCGCTTTTGACCGGGCTGTCGCTTGTTGGCGTTTCGGCGATTTCGGCCTGTGCCCAAATGCCCGGACAGTCGATTGGCATGGCCGCTTCTCTCAATCCGCCGCTGCCCGAGCCGGCTCCGGAAAAGGCACCGATGGAAGATGCCGCGCCTGAAACCCCGGCGTCCCCCGATTATGCGAGCATGTACAGTGCGGTCGAGGACGGCGGCCATGCGCTGCCGGCGATCCCGTTCAGCAAGGTCGACGGGCGGTTCCTGCGGCAGATCGTTGACGATCCGACAGGCGAAAAGCCAGGCACCATCGTGGTCAACACGACCGACAAATATCTCTACCTCGTGCTCGAGGGCGGCCAGGCCATGCGTTATGGCGTCGGGCTGGGGCGCCAGGGCTATTCCTGGAAGGGCCGCGCGATTGTCCAGTGGAAACGCAAATGGCCGACCTGGACGCCACCTTCTGCAATGATCCGCAGGGACCCAAAGCTGGAAAAATGGCGCCAGGGCATGCAGCCCGGCATCAGCAATCCGCTCGGGTCGCGCGCGCTCTACATCTTCAAGGATGGCGTCGACACGCTCTACCGCATCCATGGATCGCCGGACTGGAAGTCCATCGGCAAATCCGCCTCGTCAGGATGCGTGCGCATGTTCAACCAGGACGTCATGGACCTCTACGACCGCGTTCCCGGCAAGACACCGCTGCTGGTCATTTAACCCAGCGCTGCGTCCGGCCGGGCGGCTATCGGTCGGACTCAGGTCGGCGCGAGTTCGGCGCCTGGCACCTTGATGTCAGCGCACTTGCCCGCACCATAGGTGTCGCCGGCGATCCGTTCTCCCACCGTCCTGGCCATCGCCTCCAGGTCGATGTTCTTGCCGGCAACCTTCCCGATGGCGCCAACGACAAGGTCCGGGGCGATCCAGTCCGGCTTGTGGCCGAGATTGTGCACCCAGACGAGTTGGGCGCCCGCTATGTCGCGCACCAGGCCGACGGAATGAATGTGCGCGTAGACGACCTTGTCGCGGTCGCCTGAAATGACCACGGTCGGCGCCGTGATCTCGCTGTAGTGCGGTGCCGCGCCGATCGCGTAGCTGTAGAGGCCGGCGACATCGGTGGCGTTGGCGCGAAAGGCCGCTGGCCGAAGCACCAGCGGGATCGAGGCGATGCTGAGATAATTGTCCGGAACCTTGTTGGGCGAGAACACGCAGGTCGTGGCATCCGTCATCTGCAATGTTCCGGCGGGATAGGTCAGTGTCTCTGAAAACAGCCGGCCGATCACCGGGATTGTGGTCACGTCGTAGTACCATGAGGTCGCACCGCCCGGCCAGGAATGCGTCGCCGGCGACAGGAAGACAAGGCCGAGCGTCCTGTCGGCATGCTCGCGGCCGAAAGCCGCCGTCACCACGCCGCCGAAGGAATGACCGACGATGATTGCCTTCCTGATGCCGAGACGGTCCATCAAGGCGGCGATGGTGTTGGCCTGCGCCGACGGATCCTCGTTGTTGCCGGGCCCGCGCCCGGACCAGCCAAAGCCCGGCCGGTCGAAAAACAGCATTTCGGCGCGGCCTTCGAGCAGCGGTCGAAGCGGCAGCATCTGGTCCTTGAGGTTGGCGCTGGCGCCATGGATGAAGACGATCGGCGGCAGGTCCGCATTGGCGGGGGCGGGAATGTGGACATAGTGGATGCGGGCGCCGTTGATATCGGCGAATTCACCGATCGGCGGATTGCGGCGCTCGATCAGCCACGAGCCAACGCGGGTGACGCCGACGAGGGTGAAGACAAGTGCGAAAAGGAAGGCGAGGACGGCGTAGATCAGGTTCATGCGGGGATATACGGGGGTGGAGGGGGATAAGTTCTGGGCAGTAGGGCAGTAGGTATGTTTCGCAGTGGAATCTTCCCCTACTGCCTTACTGCCCTATTCCCTTACTCACTTCAGGGTCTCAAATGCCTTCGCCGGCAAGCTCTTCCGACAGCGTGGCGACCTGGTCCTGGGCGCTGCGCATCATCGGGTAGATGGCCAGCACCTTCTGCCATGCTTCGAGCGCCGATTGCTTGTGGCCGGTCAGCGCCATGATCTGCGCCAGACCCGACAGCGCACCGAAATGGCGCGGCTCGAGCTGCAGCGTGCGGTCGATGTCGGACATCGACTTACCGTAGTTCTTCATCATGAAATGCACGGTGGCACGACGGTTCCAGCCCTCGGCGTAGCCCGGCTGCAAGGTCACGACCTGGTCGAGGAAATCGAGCGCGACGTCGAACTTCTGATTGTCCATCGCCTTTTGTGACCACAGCATCATCAGGTCGATCGAGGCGCTGCCGGACTGGAACCATTCGCTCCAGATGTTGCCGGCAATGCGTTCGGCGGCCTTTTCGTTGCGTTCGCGCTTGAGGTCGGAGAACAGCTTGTCGAGCCGGGCCTGTTTGGTGATCGGCGGCGCTGGAGCTTCAGGTGCCGTCGGCTGAGCCGGCTGGTCATCCGCGGCCCAGGCCGGCATGCCAATGGCGCCGGAAACAGGGAAAGCTATCAAAAATGCAAAAATAATCCGCATCGCCCGATCCTAGCCCCGGGCGGCGGAACAGCAAAGTGATTTTAGCGTGAGAAGGTCGGCAGGCCGACAATCATCAATGGGCGGAGGCAAAAAGCCTCCGGCCGAAAGCTCAACCCTGGCGCGCCTTGTAGCGCGGGGCGGTCTTGTTGATGATGTAAACGCGGCCCTTGCGGCGAACCAGCTGGTTGTCGCGGTGACGCGCCTTCAGCGCCTTGAGCGAATTCTTGATCTTCATGGTCTTGCCTGTCGGTGTGGACCCGGTTCCGGGTCGAAATTTTAAGGCGCGCCAAAAGACGCGCCTTTTCAACGGTGGGTGGCTCATAAACGAGGAGCCTTGCCCGTGTCAACCGCAAGCATGCTCCACGTCCTGATATCATCAAATATCGGCCATGTCGGCTCCCTCGGCATTGCGCGGTCCCGGTGGGGCTGGGATGATGCCTTGGGTTCAAGTGATTTGGGGATGATCATGCGTCGGATGTTGCTGTCTGCCTGCCTCGTCTTGCTGGCGGGAGCATCGGTTGCTCGCGCGCAGGAATGCGACCGCTCCGACGACAGCCAGCAGATGATGAATATCTGTGCGGGCGAGGACTACCAGGCCGCCGACGCCAGGCTCAACGCGGCCTATCAGAACCTGATCAGTTCCGACGACGCCGATGACAAGAGATTGCTGCAGGCCGCGCAGCGTGCCTGGATCAGTTTCCGCGATGCCGAATGCGCGCATACCACCGCCGCCAGCGCAGGCGGGTCCATCCATGCGATGGAGGTTTCGCAGTGCCTGACCAGGCTGACCAATGAGCGCATCAAGCAGCTCGCCGCGTCAGCCAATTGTGAGGAAGGCGATGCGAGCTGCGCCAGTCCCGACCAGGATAGCGACGAGGTGCAATAGGGCCTTTTCGGGCTAAGGTCGGCGGCTGATGCGGGTGAAGTGCCCCATCTTGCGGCCGGGCCGCGCCTCCGCCTTGCCGTAGAGATGCAGCATCAGGTCGGGCTCGGCGAGCAGGGCCGGGACGCGGAGCACATCGTCGCCGATCAGGTTCTCCATCACGCAGTCGGAATGGCGGCCCGGGCTGCCGAGCGGCAGGCCGGCAACGGCTCGAATATGCTGTTCGAATTGCGAGATGGTGCAGGCGGCCTCGGTCCAATGGCCGGAATTGTGGACGCGCGGCGCAATCTCGTTGGCCAGCAGTGAACCGTCTGAAAGCACGAAGAACTCGACACCGATGACGCCGACATAGTCGAGCGCCGACAGGATTTTTGCTGCCGCCACACGCGCCGCCTCAGCGGTGTCGAATTTTACACCGGCCGGCAGGGTCGAGGTGTGGAGAATGCCGTTGCGGTGGACATTCTCGGCCGGATCGTAGGCAGTGACCGCGCCGTCCAGCCCACGCGCGGCGATCACGGAAATTTCGCGCTCGAACGGCACAAAGCTTTCCAGGATCAGCGGCACATTGCCCATCGCCTCGCAGGTGCCGGCAAAGCCGCCGGCTTCCATGTTGCGGAAGACACGTTGGCCCTTGCCGTCATAGCCCATGCGCCGCGTCTTCAGGATGCCGCTGCCGCCGAATGCTTTCAGCGCGGCCGTCAACTCGTCGTCCGTGTCAACCGCACGGAAATCGGCGGTGGCGATGCCGATGCCATTGAGGAATCTTTTTTCGCCGACCCGGTCCTGCGCCACGTCGAGCGCTCGCGCCGGCGGATAGACCGGGACCTTGGCGGCAAGCGCTTCCGCCGCTGCGACCGGCACGTTCTCGAATTCGTAGGTGACGACCGCGCTTACTGTGGCCAGTTCGGCAAGGGCGGCCGGATCGTCATACGCAGCTACGATCTGGCGGTTAGCCACCTGTGCGGCCGGGCAATCCGGCTGTGGTTCCAGCACTACGGTGCGGTAGCCGAGGCGCGCGGCGGCCATTGCCAGCATGCGGCCAAGCTGGCCGCCGCCAATAATGCCGATGGTCGATCCGGCGGGCAGGCTCACGGCGTGTCCGTCGGTTCAGCGGCGACCTTGGCGGTCTGCGCGGCGCGCCAGGCATCGAGGCGTTGGGCAAGCTTGTCGTCATAGAGAGCCAGCACGGCGGCGGCCAGCAGGGCGGCGTTGGCGGCACCTGCCTTGCCGATGGCAAGAGTTCCCACGGGAATGCCGGCCGGCATCTGGACGATGGAGAGCAGCGAATCCTGCCCCGACAGGGCCTTCGATTCCACCGGCACGCCGAACACCGGCAGCGGCGTCATCGCCGCCGTCATGCCGGGCAGGTGCGCTGCACCTCCGGCGCCGGCAATAATGACCTTGTAGCCGGCGGCCTTAGCACCCTTGGCGAAATCATAGAGCCGGTCGGGCGTGCGATGCGCGGATATGATCAGCCGTTTGTGCGGGATGCCCAGCGCCTCAAGGGTTTCGGCCGCCTGGCGCATCGTCACCCAGTCGGATTGGCTGCCCATGATAATGGCGACGTCGGCGCGTTGATCGTTCAAGCTAATGCTCCCCGGCGACAAAGGCGCGCCTTAGCGGAATTCGGCCGCGACGGCAAGGATATGCGACGATGGCCGATGTCTGGCGGGCCAGAAAAACGGGGCTATCGGATGCGGTTTCGCTCGGCCTCGGGTATAGAGACCAGCAGGGCCGAAGCAGCATTGGCAGCGGTGAGGGCTGCCTGGACGTCCTCTCCGCGGGCAAGACCCGCGGCCAGCGCGCCAACGAATTCATCGCCCGCGCCATGCGTGCTGGCGACCTTGACCGGGATGGCCGGCAACGCAAAGGCTTCGCCGGTCCGCGCGCAGCAGGCGACACCCTCGCCGCCCGCCGTGACGATCGCAACCGGGTAGATATCGACCAACTGTCTCGCAGCTTGCGCGGCGCCGTCCAGCGTCTCGACCACCGCCATGCCGGCCAGGAATTCCGCTTCGATGGCATTGACCACGAGGATATCGACCAGTGTGGTCAATTCACCGGACAGCGCGCGCGCCGGTGCTGCGTTGAGAAGCACGCGACCCCCTTTTGCCTTCACCGCACGCGCGGCGGCGATGTTGGCGGCTTCCGGCACTTCGTTCTGCAGAAGCAGCACCGCTGTTTGGGCCACCAATTCAGCGGAGGAAGCAATGTCGGCTTCACCGAGGGTCAAATTGCTGCCCGAGACGATTACCGCACCATAGTCGCCGCCGGCGTCGAAGATCGCGACGCTCATTCCGGAGCCCGCGCCGGGCGCCACCCGCACGAAGCGGCGGTCGACTTTGGCATGGTCGAGATTGGCCAGCAGTGCTCGCCCGAAATCGTCGTCGCCGATCGCTCCGATCATCGCCGCGCGCACCCCGGCGCGCGCCGCCGACACCGCCTGGTTGCCGCCCTTGCCGCCGCATTTCGGGTGCCAGGCATGGCCGGTCACCGTCTCGCCCTTGCGCGGGCGGTCCGGCGCGTCGACCATGATGTCGTAATGCAGGCTGCCGAACACGGTGACCAGCGGCGTTGTCGTCATGAGCCCCGTTCTTTTCGTTTCGATGCCACCGCCGACATGGTGCGGCCGAGATTGCGCTCCGCTGCCTGGTAGTCGCGTTGCGCTACCGCCACGAACAACGCGTCGAGTATGTTGAGCTGGGCGATGCGCGCCGCCGCATTCTCCCCCATCAGCGGCGACCCCTGCGCGGTCGAGCACAGCACGATGTCGGCGATCTGGGCCAGCGGCGAATTGTCGTAATTGGTGATCGCCAGGGTGCGGGCGCCATTCTTGCGGGCCAGCTGGATGGCATCGATGACGGCCGACGTGTTGCCCGAATGCGAGAAGCCCACGGCGATGTCGTCCGCGCCAAGCAGCGAAGCCGACATCAGCATCATGTGCGAATCGTCATAGACGGATGCGCGGATGCCGATGCGCAGGAATTTGTGCGAGACGTCACGGGCGATCTGCGCCGAACCGCCAACGCCGTAGAAATCGCGGTTCTTCGACCGGAAGAGCAGCTCGGCGGCGCGGTCGAAATCCTCGATATCGAGGATGGCGAGCGTCTCCTCCAGCGCCTGGATCGAGGTGCGGAACACTTTCTGTACGATCTCGGCCGAACTGTCGTCGGACGACAGCTCCTGGTGCATCTCGGCGGTCGGCAGGCGGCTGTATTCATAGACGGCGGTGCGGAAGTCGCGATAGCCGGAGAAGCCGAGCTTCTTGGCGATCTTGACCACCATCGCTTCGGACACGCCAGCCTCCTCGGCGATCAGCTTCAGCGGAATGGTCTCGTCGAAGTCGCGCCGGCCGAAGACGGTTTCCACCACCTTGGCCTCCAGTGGGGTGAGATGCGGCATCATCATCCGGATGCGCGGTCCTACCGCTTTCAGGTCCAGCCCGCTCAAGGTCATCCACGCCCCCCCTCGTCACGCGATCGGCCCGAGCATGATTTCCTGGATGATGGCCTGCGACGTCACAGCGTCCTGGCTGTCCATGGCGGCGGACAGGCGGTTGTCGCTGTCGATCCGGTCGACGACGCGCAGCATGCGCTTGACGGTGGCGATGTTGACTTCGCACTCGTGCACCGGGTCGAGGCCGGTCATGTCGGGAAACGTGTCGAAATAGATCGCGCCGGCATAGCCGTCGCGGCGAATCTGCCTGAGCAGCTCGATGGTCTGCAGCGTATGCACGGCGCCGACCATCAACCCGTCATCGCGCTTGGCGTAGCCGTCATTGAGATGCACGCCGAGCAGCTTGCTGTGCCGCGCCACAAGCGCCGCGGCGAAGGCCGGCTGCTCGTCGGCATAAAGCACATGGGCGAAGTCGAGCGTCACGCCGAGATTGGGCAGGCCGACATCGCGGATCGCCAGCAGCGTCGTCGCCGCGTCCGGCATCAGGCTGTAGGACCGTGGCTCGTTGGGCTTGTATTCAAGGCTGACCTGGCAATCGGGGTCGTGTGCTGAGACTTCACGGATTCCATCAATCTCGTGTTGCCAAAGCGTCGCGTAGTCGGCCTGGAAGGCGTAGTCGAAGCCATCCTGGCCGAGCCACAGTGTCATCAGGCTGGCGCCGGCCTCGCGCACGGCGTCGATGCCGGCCTTGGTCATGTCGATGGCCTCGCGGCGGACCGCCGGATCGGGATTGGTGAAGGCGCCGAGCTTGAAGGCCGGATTGGAATAGTAGCGCATGGCGAAGCCATTGATGGAAAGGCCGAGATCGCCGAGTTTGCGGGCAATTTCGGCAGGCTTTTCACCGACATGGTCGGGGAAATTGAGATCCAGATCGGTCAATCCCGCAACCTTGGCGGCGCGCGCCGCCATCTGCATCAGCGATGGCTTGCCGGTAAGGGCGGGCCATTCGGTCTGCGGACGGGAGGCAAAGGAATTGAGACGCGTGGCGAAACGATGGGTTGTCATGGACGATCCTTCAGTCGCCATGACTTCACATAAATACAAATATTTGTAAAGTTATTGTTTTTGAGGAAAATGGGAAAGGTCGGTGGCCTGACTTGCAGCCGGGCTGAGCGCGTACGGTGCGCCGGCAGTCTCCCGGTCGGAGACTGCCTCGGAGAGCGTTAGGATCGACAACGGGGCAAGACAGCCCTCACACCGCCGCCTTGCGGAAGCGGGCGACGAAGTCGTCGAGCTCGGGCCGCTCCATGTCGGAGATCGCCCAGTACGAAAACGCGCCGTCGCTCCAGTGCACCATCGAGAAGCCGCCGGATGAGAGGTCGTCGGGCTGGGTGGTCTTGCCGCCCTGTTGCGGCTCGGCGACCAGCGTGATCAGGTGCTCGCGATGGCGGTAGACCAAGGCCGGCACCGGCCGGCCTGATATCACCTCGACCCGGCCGCCGATCAACGCGTAGCCGTCCTGGACAAGGTCCGGCGCCGGCGGCGAGACGCCGATGCGGGCATCGAGCCACGGCTTCACCGTATGGCGGTCGGACGAGACGATGTCGATCGGGCTCGCTGCAAGCAGGCTGCGGCGATGGCCGCTGGCGACCGCGGCCGCGAAGCCGTCATCGACGCCACTCTGCATCACCCATTGCGTCGCCCCGCTGGCCAGCACCGCGCTGATCATGATCGACGCGGCCATGGCGCGCCAGTCGAACGAGCCGAAGCGGCCTGCCCTTGGCCGTGCACGCGTTTGGGAAGGGCGCGTCCCGGCGTCCCGCCTTTGGCCACCACCAGCGACCGAAATCAATCCCGGCAGTGCCGACGGTGCGCCCCGCTGCGGCTCCGCCGCCTCGGCTGGCGCTGGCTGTTCGGTGCCGGCCATGCCGATTGCCGCGATGCGGGCCCGAAAGGCATCGCTGACATCGGGGCGCGGCAAGCGGCTGACGGCACCTTGCAGGGCGACTATGCGGGCATGTTCGGCGGCAAGCCTGGGGTCGGCGGCGATGCGACGCTCGACCGCGAGTGCGGCCGCCGCGTCAAGCTCACCATCAACAAGGGCATGGATCATCAGTCTGATACCTTCGGGATCGTTGGGCAGTCCGTCGTCGTGCGTCATGACGCTCTCCCCAGTTCAGCCGCAAGCAGGCCACGGGCGCGGGCGAGCCTGGACATGACCGTGCCGATCGGCACGGTGAGCATGGCCGATATTTCGCGATAGCTGAGGCCGTTGATATCGCGCAGCACCAGCGTTTCGCGGTAGGGCTGCGGCAGGGCAGCGATCGCTGCCTCGAGTGCCGCCGTATCGGACCTGGCAATCAGGCTCGCCTCCGGACCGTCCTCGTCGGGCAGGCTGGTGCCGTGCGCCGCCGCCATGTCGTCGAGATCGCCGAGGTCGCCGACGGCCAGCATTGTGCGCGGCCGGTTGCGCGCCATCCAGGTGTAGGAGGTGTTGCGCACGATGGTCAGCAGCCAGGCCCGCGGATTGCCGCCGGCATAGCCGGATATGCCGGCATGCGCCTTGATGCAGGCGTCCTGCACGACATCCTCGGCGTCGGCGGCATTGCCGGTCAACCAGCGGGCAAGCGCCATAGCGTCGCCGAGATGCGGCAGCACCACCTCGTTGAAGCGCTGTGCCAAGGCCCTCTCGCTCAAAGCAGCACCATGATCCGATACTCCGGGCCGTGCCGCCTCAAGATGCGACGGCGACCGTGGCCTGCTCGTAGGGGGAAAGCCCCCGGAAACAGGCAAAGCCGCCTGTCCCGCTGAAAGTGAATTCATCTGCGTCACCAGTGTCAAGCGCCACGGAGAAGAGACGGATGATGACCATACGCGCCAGCGCATGGTCACGGCCGGTGCCGCGGCCATGGTCGCTGTGCTCGCAATGACGGGGCATGCCGATCTCCTCAACGCCAGCAGTGGCGTATGTCGAGAAGACCTGGTGGGGTGCCGGTTTATTCCCGCCGCACGCTAATCCGCTGTTCACAGTCGCGTGATCAGCCGTTGCTTTTCGGGATTTTTGGTCGGTTTGGGGCTCAATCCGGCCAGCGCAACACGCCCGACGAATCCTTGCGCGGGGCCTTCATCGCATCGGCCGGGCGGTCTTTCGCGGTCAATATTGCGCGCAGCTGGTCGGCGACGATTTCCGCCTCGCCAGGATGAAGATTGCAGGGGTCGAGGAAGAAGTGGCCGCGCTCGATCTCGTGGTTGCGAACGATGATCGGCGGCGAGCCCGCGGCCAGCGCCGAGGTGAGCCCGGCGGCGGTGAACCGGCTCTCGGGCGAGACAAAGATTTGCAGGCGGTCGAGCGGATTGGCGGTTGGGTCCGGGATGATCTTGGCAAAGATGCCCGGCAGTCCCTGCAGAGCATCTTTCCAGAGGTTCAGCGCCGCTTCCTCGCGCCGGCGGATGCCGTCATGGTCGCGATTTTCCCAGGCTTCCAGTGCCGCCATGGTGCCGGCAATGCTCTCCTTGCCGACCTTCATGGCCCGCGCCACGCCGCGGTTCTGCAGATAGGCTGATCGCACCAGATCCTTGCGGCCGGTGACGATGCCGCTGGTCGGCCCGCTCAGAAATTTGTGGCCGCTGTAGATGACGACATCGGCGCCGCGCGCCAGGAAGCCGCGCAGATCGTATTCGGACGCCGCGTCAACAATCACCGGAACGCCTTTGGCGTGGCAGATCTCGCAGAATTCCTCCAGCGACAGCATGCCATACTGCACCGTGTGGTGGGCAACGACGTAGAGGCCGGCCGCCGTGCGGTCGTTGATGGCTTCGCGCACATGATAGTCCTGTGTCACGCTGACCGTGCCGGCAGGCACCACCTTGGCGCCGGCGACACGGACCGACTGGTCGATCGGTGCGCCGTAATTGACGATATGGCCAAGCTGGATGACGACCTCCGACTTGAGATCGCCGGTGTCGTCAGGCAGACGCTCGATGGCGAGCAGGTTGGTCCCGGTCATCGCGCCGGCGATCGCCATGGTGATGCCGCTGGCGCAGCAAGCGGTGATGAAGCCAGCCTCGCCGCCGGTGAGGCGCGCAACGACGGTGCTCGCGGCACGCTGCAGATCGTCCATCTCCACCCATTGCGAGGCCATTTCGGCCATGGCGCTGATCGCTTCGGGAACGATGATCGATGCGCCGAGCGCGGTCATGGTGCCGGAGACATTGATGATCGGCCGCAAGCCCAGGCGTTCGCGGATGGTGGTGTTGGAGCCGGCGGAGGAAGTGGTTTTCATGTGAGCGGATCCCGTGGGTGGCAGGTCAGGCGGCGATCTCGACGACCGCTTCGATTTCGACAGTGATGTTACCAGGCAGCGAGCCGACGCCGATCGCCGAGCGGGCGTGGCCGCCGATCTTGTCGAAGACGTTGGCGAACAGGTCCGAACAGCCATTGACCACTTTCGGGTGGTCGCTGAAGGTCGGCGTCGCGTTGACGAAACCAAGCAGCTTGACGACGCGCACGATGCGGCCGAGATCGCCGGCGGCGGCATGCATGACGGCGAGCAGATTGAGCCCGGTCAGCCGCGCATGCTCGTAGGCTTGCTCGACCGTCACGTCCTCGCCGACCTTGCCGGTGCAAAGCGTGCCGTCGGCGCGCAACGGGCCCTGGCCGGACAGGAAGATCAGTCGACCACTTTCGGCATGGGTGACGAAGTTGGCGATGGGCGTGGGCGGCTCGGGCAGCGTCAGGCCGAGTTCGGCGAGCCGGATGTAAGGCGTCATGGAAGCAGGCTCCTTGAGACGGCGTCAGCCGTCCAAAATGTCAGAAATGCGAGGCGCGGAAGCGCGCCAGGAAGGTGCGCAGGCGCTCGTTGCTGGTCTCCGCCGCGAGGATCTCCTTGGGTGGGCCGACGGCGCTGACGCCGCCATCGGCCATGAAGACGATGCGGCTCGAAGCGTCGCGGGCAAAGGCCATTTCGTGCGTCACCATCAGCATGGTCATGCCGTCCTCGGCAAGGCTGCGCACCACGGCCAGCACCTCGCCGACCAGTTCAGGGTCGAGCGCCGAGGTGATCTCGTCGAGCAGCAGGATTTTTGGCTCCATCGCCACGGCGCGCGCGATGCCGACGCGCTGCTGCTGGCCGCCGGAAAGCTCCGCCGGCAGGCTGTCGGCCTTGTGGGCAAGGCCGACACGGCCGAGCCAGTGTTCGGCCGCCTGGCGCGCTTCGGCCGGGCTCTTGCCCCGCACCTTGGTCAAGCCCAGCATGATGTTGCCGGCCGCCGTCAGATGCGGAAACAGGTTGAAGCTCTGGAACACCATGCCGGTCTCGGCGCGCATGCTGGCCAAGTCGCGCTCGCTGCGGCGCTGGCGCGTTCCGGCTGAGAGGTAGCCGACCTCCTTGCCGTCGATGCGGATCGAGCCTGAATCATAGCTTTCGAGGAAGTTGACGCAGCGCAGCAGCGTGGTCTTGCCGCTGCCGGAGGGTCCGATGACGGTGACCACCTCGCCGCGCTTCACCTCAAGGCTGACGGAACGCAGCACCTCGACGGAGCCGAAGGCCTTGGAGACGTCGCGCACGTCGAGCAGCGCGGGACTGGCATTTGTGGCGTCGGACATAATGCTATTCCCGAATGAAAGAAAAACGCCGCTCGAGCCGCCTGCTGGCGAGCGAGAGCGCGTAGTTGACCGCGAAATAGATCAGCGCGCCGAGGATATAGAGCGGCATCGCCTCATAGGTGCGGCCGATGACCTGGTTGATGGCCTGCATCAGATCGGTGATGCCGAGCAGCGAGACCAGTGCGCTGCCCTTGACCGCGTCGGTGACGCCGTTGATCCAGGGTGGCAGGAAGCGCCGGAAGGCCTGGGGAAAAATGACGTAGGTCAGGCGCTGGCGAAAGGTCAGGCCGATCGCCATCGCGGCCTCGGATTGACCCTTCGGAATCGATCCGACCGCGCCCCTGAGATATTCGATGACCTGCGCCGTCTTGAACAGGGTCAGCGCCAGCACGGCGGCCCAGAAGGACGGCAGATGCAGGCCGATGGCGGGCAGGCCGTAATAGACGAAGAACATCAAGACCAGGATCGGAATGCCGCGGATGGTGTCGGAGAAGATGCGCACCGCCCAGCGCAACGGGGCAGGGCCATAGACCAGGCCGACGCCAAGTGTGACGCCGGCGATGAGCGAAAGCACGACGACCAGCAGCGACACCCACAAGGTCAGGGCGAAGCCTTTGGCGAGGAAGGGCAGGGCGTAGAGGATCTGGCTCAGCATGTCAGCGTGCCGCCCTGAACCGGCGCTCGACGAGCCTGAGCCCGAAAAGCAGGATGTAGCCGGTCACCAGATACATCGCCGTCGTCACCAGATAGACCTCGACGATGCGGAAGGTGTTGAAGTTGATCCACTGGGCACCGAAGGTGAGCTCCGGCACCGAGATGACCGAGGCGATCGAGGTGTCCTTGAACAGCGAGATGAAGGTGTTGGACAGCGCCGGCAGCGTGATGCGCAGCATGGTCGGCAGGCGCACATGGACGAGCCTTTGCCATGGCGTCAGGCCGATTGCCTTGCCGGCATCGAGCTGGCCGCGCGGGACGGCCTCGAGGCCTGATCGAAACACCTCGACCAGATAGGCGCCGCTATAGACCGATAGCGTCAGCACGAACGAGGTCGGCGCGCTGTAGGCGAGATCGACCACGGTCGGCAGGCCGTAGAAGACGAGATAAACCAGCAGGATCAGCGGCACGTTGCGGATGAATTCGACATAGGCGGCGATGATCGCCCGCACCGTGCGCCCGGCCGAAACGTACCAGACCGCGAGCACCAGGCCGATGACGACGCCGATGGCGATCGAGATGACGGCAAGCTCGAGGCTGAGCAGCAGCCCACCCCACAGCTTGTCGAAATGCCGCCAGATCAGGTTGAAATTGAGGGCATAGCCCATGCGTCCGCCTCGGTGTGAAGGCCGTCGAGGAGAAGCGGAAGGGTGGGAATGCCGCCCTTCCGCAATGGGATTAGATCACCGGAAAGCCCGGGTGACGTGCCGGCGGCTCCTGGCCGAAATAATCCTTGAAGGCGGCGTCGTAGAGCGCCGATTCATGGCCGAACATGGCGATGGTGAAGGTCTGGTTGACGAAGGTCAGCCAGTCGAGATCGCCTTGCCGCAATGCCGCGCCGTAGAGCATCGAATACCAGCTCTTGCCGGCATCGAAATATTTGTCGGGATTGCGCGAGGCGAGCCAGCGTACGGTGGACAGATCGACCGCGGCGGCGTCGGCGCGCTTGGATTCCAGCGCCTGCAGCACATTGGCCTGGGTGTCGATCTGCAGCACCTGCGCCTGCGGCAAGGCGTAGTGGACGGAGCTTTCGGCATCGACATTCTGCAGGATGGAGATGCGCGTCGCCGAGCCACCGGCAAGCAGCTTGTCGAAGGTCTTGTTCTCGGCGGTGGGCAGTGTCAGCAGCGCAACGCCTTCGACATAGTAGGGCCGGGTGAAATTGATCAGCTGCGAGCGCTGCGCCGTCATCGTCATGAACTGGATGGTGATGTCGACCTTGTTGGTGGTGACGTTGGGAATGCGCTGCGCCGGATCCTGCATGACGAACTCGACCTTGGTCGCATCGTCGAACAGGCCCTTGGCCAGGATGCGTCCCATGGTGATGTCCATGCCGACCAGTTCGCCGGCATCGTTCTCGAAATGCCAGGGCGCGTTGGTGCTGCCGGTGCCGACAATCAGCTTGCCGCGGTCGAGCACGGTGCGCAGCAGGCTGTCGGACGCGGCCTGGGCGGCTGCCTTCTGGGCATCGACGGTTGCCAGCACGCCGGCGGTGGCCAGTCCCGCCATTCCCAATTTCAGAAAATCACGTCTTCCGGATGTGTCGTTCACGGCGACCTCCTTTCGTGTTGTGTTCCCCAATGCACAGGCAAGACACACGTCGGGGATTTCAAAGCGATTGTCTCTTACAAGAGACGCATGTATCCTGTACAAGACAGATATTAACATCAGGAATCGACAATGCAAGATGGCAATGCCTTGACCGTTTCAGACGGCGAGAAGACCGCCGGCTCCCGTGAAAAGGGCCTCAATCGGGTGCTTGAGATCCTGGAATTTCTGCACACCACGCAGCGAGCAATCGGTATTGGCGATCTTGCCAAAGGGGTGAACGCCCCGCGTTCGACCACCTATACGCTGGTGCGCTCGCTGGTCGACGCCGGCCTGCTGGAAATGGCCGGCGACGGCAACCGCGTCTATTTCGGCAAGAAACTCTATATCTATGGAATGGACTATGTGCGCGGCAACGATCTGTTGCGGCGCGGGCGCCAGGAGGTCGACCATCTGTCGCGCGAGACCGGCGAGACCTCGGAACTGTGCATGCTGCAGTGCGGCCGCTACACCATCGTCCACTCCAGTCCGGGCACCAGGCCGTTCCGCATCAGCTCGGCTACCGGTCTGCAGATACCGCTGCCCTGGACCGCGTCTGGCCGGCTGCTTCTGGCGGGGCTGGAGCGGGTTGAGATCGAAGCCATGGTGTCGGACGACGATCTCGTGCTCCCAGATGGCCGCAAGCTGCGGCTCGATGATTTCATCGCCGATATCGCCAAGGCCGGGGTGACCGGCTACTGCGTGACTTCGGGTCTGGTCGATGCCTATACGAAATGTCTTGCGGCGCCGGTCTTTTCAGCGCCGGGTAAGGTCGAGGCGACGATGTGCCTGGTGGTTCCCATCGACACGACCGAGGAGCGGACCGGCAGTCTCATCGGCCTGCTGCGTGATCGCGCCGCACGACTTTCGATCGGCGCTTAGAGCAGTTCCCGTTTCACGGAAACGGCGACCTACTCTACCTCCTTTTTACCGCAATTCCGAACGGAAAACCGTTTCACACTTTTCCTGGAATTGCTTAAGAGCAAACCCCGGTCAGGCTGTGATGTCGGGAATGATCTTGTCTTCCAGCGCCATCAGTCGATCCTTGAGCGCCAGCTTTTTCTTCTTCATGCGCTGGATCTGCAGGGGATCGCAGTTGGTGGCGATCATCGCGTTGATCGCGGCGTCGAAATCGGCGTGTTCCTGCTTCAGCCGGGAAAATTCGAGGCGAATATCGGCCTTTTCCTGATCGGACATTCTCTACCGTCTGCACGTCTGCGGCGCCGAAAACTGGGCCTGATTGGGCGGGGGCGGCAATTTCTGCCACCGGCGCGCAGCCAATATCACATTTCACATTGTCGTGGAATGCTACCACGCAGCATTCGACATCGTTGGCGGAAGGTGGCACAGTGTCATGGTGCCGTCACAGAAACGACCTGCGGTGGACGTGCCTTTGACGGCTGCAATCGAGGAAACCATGAAAGGGAGAACCAATCATGTCTCTTGCATCCCATCTTGATGAGTTGCAGCGGAAACACGGCGACATCGAACGCGAAATCGATGACGCGATGAACCATCCATCGGTCGACGACCTTCAGATCGTGAATCTCAAGCGACGCAAGTTGGCACTCAAGGACGAGATTGAAAAACTGCGAGCGGCGAAACCGACCACGCATTGACGCTCAACTGATATAGCCGCTTAGCACTTGCGGCCTTCCTGCCGGCGGCAACCGCCGCCGGTGTTTGGTGTTTTAGTTTTTATCGCCGGCTATGAGCCGAAGCTAATATTATTCCGCCAAGGTCCTTCTGCCCAACCTATTTCCGATCCTGACGGCTGGCCATTTCTGGCCAGTGGCGACCTGTCGCCATTGACAAGCCATCTTTGCTCCTCCACCTCATGCTGGACTCTTGCGCTTCGGCCCCGGGGTGTGCTTGTGCGTCGAAGTGGGCGCTTGGCGCTCCAGAGACAAAAGGCTGCCGGCATGACCGGATATTTTTCCTTTCCCTTCCCCCGCCGCACCTCGGTCGGCGTCGATGTCGGCGGCGTGGTCGTCGGCGGCGGCGCGCCGGTCGTGGTACAGTCGATGACCAACACCGACACCGCAGATGTCGACCAGACCGTCGCCCAGGTTGCAGCACTTCACCGCGCCGGCTCCGAGATCGTGCGTATCACCGTCGACCGCGACGAAAGCGCGGCCGCCGTGCCGCGTATTCATGAGCGCTTGCTGCGGCTTGGCATCAACGTGCCGCTGGTCGGCGACTTCCACTATATCGGCCACAAGCTTCTGGCCGATCATCCGGCCTGCGCCGAGGCGCTGGCCAAATACCGCATCAATCCCGGCAATGTCGGCTTCAAGGATAAGAAGGACCGGCAGTTCACGGATATCGTCGAAATGGCGATCAAGCACGACAAGCCAGTGCGCATCGGCGTCAACTGGGGTTCGCTCGACCAGGAGCTGTTGACCCGGCTGATGGACGACAACCAAGACAAGGGCTTTCCGCTGACGGCGCAGGAAGTGACGCGCGAGGCAATCGTGCAGTCGGCGATCCTGTCGGCCGAGATGGCCGAAGAGATCGGCCTTGGCCGCGAAAAGATCATCCTGTCGGCCAAGGTCAGCGGCGTGCAGGACCTGATCGCCGTCTACACCGAACTTGCCACCCGCTCCAATCACGCGCTGCATCTCGGCCTCACCGAGGCCGGCATGGGCTCGAAAGGCATCGTCGCTTCGTCGGCCGCCATGGGCATCCTTTTGCAGCAAGGCATTGGCGACACCATCCGCATCTCGCTGACGCCGGAGCCGAATGGCGACCGCACGCGCGAAGTGCAGGTGTCGCAGGAACTGCTGCAGACCATGGGTTTCCGGCAGTTCGTGCCGATCGTAGCCGCTTGCCCCGGCTGCGGCCGCACCACTTCCACCGTGTTCCAGGAGCTCGCCCAGAACATCCAGGCGGACCTGCGCAAGAACATGCCGGTGTGGCGCGAGAAATATCCCGGCGTCGAGAACCTCAAGGTCGCGGTGATGGGGTGCATCGTCAACGGCCCGGGCGAATCCAAGCATGCCGATATCGGTATTTCGCTGCCCGGCACCGGCGAGACACCGACGGCGCCTGTCTTCGTCGACGGCAAGAAGGCGGCGACCCTGCGCGGGCCGTCGATCGCGGCGGATTTCGAGAAAATGGTCGCCGACTATATCGATCAACGATTTGGGCAGCACGGCAAGGCCGCAGCGGAGTAGACGATGCGGCGTTTCCTCTGGGCGACGCTTATCTTCCTGTGCGGGCTGGGTTGGTCGGCATTCGTTCAGGCCGACCCGCCGCAATCGGCCAAGCAGCGGCTGATCGACAAGGTCTGCACCCTCATCCAGGCCCATGCCGACCAGAATGGCTTGCCCCGGGATTTCTTCGCCCGGCTGATCTGGAAGGAAAGCCGGTTCGATCCCAACGCCGTCAGCCCCGTCGGCGCCGAGGGCATCGCTCAGTTCATGCCAGGCACCGCCAAGATGCGCGGGCTCGAAAATTCCTTCGACATCAACCAGGCAATCCCGGCTTCTGCGAAATATCTCGCCGAAATGAAAACCAGCTACGGCAATCTTGGCCTGGCGGCCGCCGCCTACAATGCCGGGGAAAGCCGGGTGTCGCGCTGGCTGGGCTCGGGCGGCTTCCTGCCGATGGAGACCGAGAGCTATGTCTTCGATATCATGGGTGAGCCGGTCGACAAGTTCACCGACCCTGCCTATGCCGGAAAGGTCGAGCCGCTCGACGCCAAGACGGATTTTGCCGTCGCCTGCCGCAAGCTGCCGGTGATCATGTCGCAGACCGTGGCGATGGCCTCGATCAACATCAAGCCGTGGGGCATCCAGGTGGCAGGCAATTTCCGTCGAAGTGCTGCAATCGGCCAGTGGCTGCGGGTGAGAAGCCGGTTTCCGGCCCTGCTTGCCGGCCATGATCCAGTGGTGAGCCGGGTGCGCACGCCGATCGGCCGACGCGGCATCTACGCCGTCCGGATCGGGATCGACGACCGCGCCGCCGCCAATGTCATCTGCCAGAAATTGCAGAGCGTCGGCGGCGCCTGCGTGGTGGTGCGCAACCGGTAGAGACCAGACGCCGGTCTATGTCTGAAAGAGGCATTTGAAAGTGACAGCCAAGATCGTTCTGCTCAACGGCGTCGGCAGTGCCGGCAAAAGCTCGATCGCAAGGGCGTTGCAGGAGATAACAGCCGAACCGTTCCTGCATGCCCAGATGGACAGTTTTCTCGCGATGCTGCCCGATGCCTTGCAGGACCGTGCCGATGGTTTCTCCTACGAAACCATTCAGCAGGACGGTAAACCCGCAGTCGTGATCAAAGTCGGACCCGTGGGCGAAAAAACCATGCGCGGCATGCGCTGCGCCTTTGCGGCCATGGCCGGGCAAGGCAACAATTTGATCATCGACGACGTGCTCTGCAACGGCGAACTATCGGACTATGTCGCCCTGCTGTCGACCTTCGATCTCCATCTTGTCGGCGTCATGGCGCCGCTGGAGGTGTTGGAAGCCCGCGAAGCCCAACGGGCCGACAGGCTGCCGGGCCTGGCGCGCTGGCAATTTGAGCGCGTGCATGCGGGTATAAACTACGACCTCGAAGTCGATGCAAGTGTGCTTTCGTCGCTGGAATGCGCCCGTCGCATCCAGCAACGATTTCAACTATAGGCGGCGATGGACTGGCCGGGCCTGCCCTGCCTGTGATGAACGACAAGGGCAGCGGGATGTTCGACGCATACATTATTTGCGGTACGCCGAGAACCGGCAGCACTTTGCTGTGCAAGCTGCTGGAATCCACCGGGAGCACCGGCGCTCCTCACTCCTTCTATCGGCGACAGGACGTGGCCGAGTGGGCGCAGGACTGGAAACTGCCCGATCGCGACGCGCTGGGCGAACTTGAATTCAATGTTGCCTACCTCGATGCGGCAATCACCGCCGGCAAGGGTGTCACCGACATCTTCGGCCTGCGCCTGATGCGCGAAAACCTGGATGAGCTTTCGGCGATCCTCGACCAGATTTACCCTGGACTTGCGTCGGACACGGCGCGCTTCGAAAAGGCATTTGGCCGCGTCCTCTACATTCACCTGTCGCGCGAGAACAAACTCGCGCAGGCCGTCTCGTTGATAAAGGCGGAGCAGACAGGTCTTTGGCATATCGCGCCCGATGGCTCGGAGATCGAAAGGGTCGCACCGCCGCAGGAGCCGCACTATGATTTCGAGCGGATCAAAGGTGAACTCGCCGAGCTCGAAGCCTATGATGCGGCGTGGAACATCTGGTTCGCAGCGCAAGGCCTGACTCCGCTGCGCATTGGCTATGAGCGTCTTTCCGCCGACCCGGCCGTGGCATTGCTGGGCATCTGCGAGGCTCTCGGTGTCCAAGCGCCTGACGCCGAGGCAGTGCGGCCAGGTGTTGCAAAGCTTGCCGACGAGACAAGCCTTGATTGGATACGCCGCTATCGTCTGGACGCAGCCGGCTGAGGTATGGCTGGGTACACCGGGCATAGTTGTAACGCCATGGACGTGGGTGTGCGGGTCGCGCATGGCAGACATTTGGGCTATTGGCGGCGGCATGACCGATCCGATCTACAATGATCCTGATTTCGTTCAGTTCTACGACATCGAGAATCAGGATGGCCGCGCCGATTTTGACTACTGCATCCGTCTTGCCGGGTATGGTGGCTCGGTCCTCGATCTTGGTTGCGGCACTGGTCAACTCGCTGCCGAAATGGCCGGGGGATGCAGCGTCACCGGCGTCGATCCGGCATCGGCCATGCTCGACGTCGCGCGGCGCAGGACCGGCGGTGACAAGGTCGACTGGGTCGTGGCCGACGCGCGAACGGTGCGCCTCGGACGCCGGTTCGATCTGGTGCTGTTGACCGGTCACGCGTTCCAGGTTTTCCTGACGGAAGAGGATCAGCGCGCGGTGCTGCGCACCATCGCCGAACATCTCGCTCCCGGCGGGCGCTTCATCTTCGACACGCGAAATCCCGCCATGGCGGCGTGGTTGGAATGGACTCCCCAGCCTTGGCACTGTCAGGGCCTGGTATGATGCCGACCATGATGCCACCACCGGGGCCGTCACCTATTCGACCTTTTATGAAATTCCAGGCGGCAGACCCATTCTGGGTGCCGAAGCGAAAATCGCGTTTCCGAATAAGCAAAATCTTGCCGGGATGCTGGCCGAGGCCGGTCTGCTGGTGGAGCAATGGCTCGGCGACTGGCAGGGCGAACCCTATGCGGACACCTCTGCGGAAATCATCCCGATCGGTCGGCTGCGCTGATCCGGCAGCCCGACCGGACGCATCTCACGCCGTCTTGGCAATCACCGTCTCGCTGAGCCAGGTGCCGATTTTCGTACCCAGTCGGTCCGGCGAGACCGGCTTCGGCAGATAGTCGTCCATGCCGGCCTCGATGCATTTGTCGCGATCGCCCTTCAGTGCGTGCGCCGTGACGCCGATGATCGGGATGTGACCGCCCGACGAGGCCTCGATCGCCCGGATGGCGCGGGTCGCCTCGTAGCCGTTCATCTCGGGCATCGAGACATCCATCAGGATCAGTTTCGGATGCAGCGACCGGTACATCTCGACCGCGGTACGGCCATTGCCGGCGATGCGGTAGCTCAAGCCGAGCCCGTTGAGGATCTGACCGAACACCAGCTGGTTCACGTCATTGTCCTCGGCGATGAGGATGTCGATCGGGCCGTTCAGCGTGGTGGTCGATTCCGGCGCTGTCGCGATCGGCATGGCAGGACCACGGATAACCGTGAAGGCAGGCAGAGCCGCCTGCGGCATCGGCTGGACCGGCTCGCGAACGAAATGCGCCTTGCCGACCTGCGAACGGGCCTTCTGGATGACCGAAATGACCGTGCCGAGCAGGACCGCCGAGCGCGCCGGCTTGGTCAGATGCGCGGCAATGCCGAAGTCGATGATCATCTTGCCAAAATCGACCTGGTCGACCGAGGTCAGGATGACGATCGGAATGGAAGAAAGCCGGCTGTCGGCGGCGATTGCCCGGGCGACATCGGCACCGTTCATGCCGGGCATCTGGTAGTCGAGGATGATGCAGTCGACGCTGGCGCCCAACTGGCAGGCGCGATCGAGGAAGGCGAGCCCCATCGCGCCGCTTTCGGCGGCGGCGCAGTCGAAGCTCCAGCTTCTGAGCTGCTCAAGCAGGATCTCACGGTTGACCGGATTGTCGTCGATGACCAGCACGCGCGCGCCGGTGACGTCGACGGGAACGATTGCGTCGCGGGCCTCGGCACGGTGTACGGACAGCGGCACCGCGAACCAGAAGACGGAGCCGCGCCCGATCTCGCTCTCTACGCCGATCTTGCCGGCCATCAGGTCGACGAGGCGGGCGGCAATGGCCAGTCCAAGGCCGGTGCCTTCGTGGCGGCGAGTCGAGGAGCCATCGACCTGGGCGAATTTCTCGAACACGTTTTGCAGTTTTTCTGCCGGGATGCCGATACCGGTGTCCTCGACGCGCAGCTTGAGCTGGACAACGTCGTTGACGGTTTCGCCGCCGACATCGATCAGCACATGGCCCTTCTCGGTGAACTTCACTGCATTGCCGACCAGGTTGGTGACGATCTGCCGGAAGCGGCCGGCGTCGCCGACGACATAGGCCGGCAGACGCGGGTCGACCCGCACGATCAGTTCGAGGTTCTTTTCGGCAACGCGCGCCGAGACCAGCGTCGCCACGTCCTCGACCGCTTCGGAGAGACGGAAGGGGGCAGGGTCCAGCGTTAGCTGGCCGGCATTGATCTTGGAGAAGTCAAGGATGTCGTTGATGATGGTGAGCAGCGCGTTGCCGGATTTGACGATGACATCGGTGAAGGTCTTCTGGCGAGGTGTGAGGTCAGTCTTGGCCAGCAATTCGGCCATGCCGAGCACGCCGTTCATCGGCGTGCGGATCTCATGGCTCATATTGGCCAGGAATTCGGACTTGGCGCGGTCGGCGGCCTCGGCCTTGAACAGGGATTCAGCGGATTGGGCAAAGGCGCGGCGGATCGCCTGTTCCATCGGCCGGAAGACCCAGAAGGCGACGATGGCCAGGACGCTGAACAACAGGCCGCTCGCCCACAGCAGCAGCCGGTCGCTGGACGCGTCGGCCAGATGGCGCTCCTCGTCCATCGCGGTGCGGATACGGACCAGCATCGGCTGGACAAACAGGTCGTTCTGGTTGCGGATTTCCCGGTAGCTCCATTCATCGCCCTTTTGCGCCACCGACATCAAATTGAGGTTGCGCACCATGTCGCGCGCCGACCAGAACAGGTCGCCGTTGACCGAGGAGGCTTCGAGTTCGTTGACGGTATTGGCCGACAGCCGCTGATGTATCGCGGCGAACTGGGCGCTTAGCGTCTCGATCTCGCTGGTCAGGCGTACGGAATGGTCGCGCGCCGATGCGGTCAGCGCATCGCGCGTTTCGTTGCGCCAGGCCGAGCCGGTTGTCTCGGCGAAGCTGGTCGCGTTGCGCAGGTCGCGGGTGAAGACAACGAGGTTGCTGCTCAGCGCGTCGATTTCATGACGGAAGGAATTGACACGGTTGAGCGCAAACATGATGGCCGTGGAGGCCAGCGCGAAAATCAGCAATCCTGAAAGATAGCGAATCCGGACAAACCGGATGAAGGAAGAATATTCCGGCATGCGCAACCCCAACACATACGCATTATTTTAACGACCGGGATTACGCTTCATTTACATTAAGATTTCGTTCGCGCGCGAGCAGCGTGATTGCTCCGTGGAACGGCTCGGCGGATCAGATTGACGCGGTGATGCCGCCGTCGACATAGAGTATATGGCCGTTGACAAAGGACGAGGCGTCGGAGGCCAGGAACACGCAAGCCCCGACCAGTTCCTCGACCTTGCCCCAGCGGCCGGCCGGCGTGCGCTTTTCGAGCCAGGCGCTGAATGCCGGATCGGCAACGAGGGCTGCATTGAGCGGCGTGTCGAAATAGCCGGGTGCGATGGCGTTGCATTGCAGGCCATACTTCGCCCAGTCGGTCGCCATGCCCTTGGTCAGGTTGCCGACCGCGCCTTTCGTTGCCGTGTAGGGCGCGATGCCGGGGCGGGCGAGTGCGGTCTGCACAGAGCCGATGTTGATGATCTTGCCGCGGCCGCGTCTGATCATGTGGCGCGCGACGGCCTGGCCGACATGGAAGACGCTGGCGACATTGGTCTGCAACAGGCGCTCGAACGCATCGGCGGGAAAATCCTCGAGCGGCGTGCGGAACTGCGTGCCGGCATTGTTGACCAAGATGTCGATGGAACCACCGGCCAGCTCGAAATTGTCGATCGCGGAACGGACCGCGTCATGGTCGGTCGCGTCGAAGACGAGCGTTTCCGCCCGGGGATCTGTGTCGCCGCTGCGGCAAGCTTTGCCTCGTCGCGGCCATTGAGGACCACCTTCGCACCGGCCTGCGCCAGGCCCTTTGCCAAGCCGAACCCGATGCCTTGCGATGAGCCGGTTACGAGCGCCCGGCGCCCGCTGAGATCGAACAAGGTGGATGACATTTATCGACTGCCTCTCATTGCTGAACGCCATGAAGTCAAGTGAAGCGAAATCGGGCAGAGGCGCAAGGCGATACACAAGCTGGTATGCGACGAACTCGCCGAATATGCTGGCGGACTTGCTGGAGGAGTTCGCCTGTCATGAAGTCGATTGTCATCCATGCCGCCCGGGACCTGCGTATCCAGGACCATCCGGTCGAGGAGCCGGGCACAGGCCAGGTGCTGTTGCGTCTCGTCACCGGCGGCATTTGCGGCAGCGACCTGCATTACTACAATCATGGCGGCTTCGGAACGGTGCGTCTCAAGGAGCCGATGATCCTCGGCCACGAGGTCTCCGGGCGCATTGAGAAGGTTGGCCCCGGCGTCACCAGCCTGGAGCCTGGCCAATTGGTTGCCGTCTCGCCATCGCGGCCTTGCTACACCTGCCGCTATTGCCGCGAAGGCATGCACAATCAGTGCCTCAACATGCGCTTCTATGGCAGCGCCATGCCGTTCCCGCATATCCAGGGCGCATTCCGTGAAATGCTGGTGGCGGATGCGCCGCAATGCGTGCCGGCCGATGGGCTGACATCAGGCGAGGCCGCGATGGCCGAACCGCTGGCGGTGTGCCTCCACGCCACAAGGCGGGCCGGCGAGATGCTTGGCAAGCGGGTGTTGGTGACAGGCTGCGGGCCGATCGGCCTTTTGTCGATCCTGTGCGCCCGGCGTGCTGGGGCTGCCGAGATCGTCGCCGTCGATCTGACCGATTTCACCCTGTCGATGGCGCTGCGTGCCGGCGCCGACAAGGCGATCAACAGCCGAGCTGACCCCGAGGGACTGGCGCCTTATCTGGCCGACAAGGGGACGTTCGATATTCTCTACGAATGCTCGGGGTCAGCGGCAGCGTTGGCACAAGGCATCGCCGCGTCGCGTCCACGCGGCACGATCGTCCAGATCGGCCTCGGCGGCGCCGAGATGGCGCTGCCGATGTCGGCGATCACCACCAAGGAGTTGACGCTCAACGGCTCGTTCCGCTTCCATCCGGAATTCGCCATCGGGGTCGAGCTGATGCGCAAGGGATTGATCGATGTGAAGCCGCTGATCACGCATACCGTGGCGCTGGACGAGGCCCTGTCCGGCTTCGACCTTGCCAATGACCGCAGCCAGGCGATGAAGGTCCAGATCGCTTTCGCGTAAGGGTCTGCTGGCCCGCTTCCCCTGAATTCGGTGCTTGGACCCAGCCGGCGCCGGCGATCAGCTCTTCCGCGCGGCGACGAAGGTCGCCGCTTCCTTCAGCAGTGCCGCCTTGTCGCCATAGGGCTCGAGCAGCGCATGCGCCTGTTCGACAAGGCCATGCAGCTGGCTGCGCGCCCAATTCGCACCGTGCAGCGCCACCAGCGTTCCCTTGCCGGCGGCGGCGTCCTTGCCGGTCGCCTTGCCCATCTGACTGGCGTCGGCGGTCAGATCGAGCAGGTCGTCGGCAAGCTGGAAGGCAAGGCCGATCGCCGAGCCGAATTCAGCCAGCCTCTCGCGGTCTTCGGACGAAGCGCCGGCGATAATGGCGCCGGCTTCGCAAGCGAAACGGATCAGGGCGCCGGTCTTCATCGCCTGCAGCCTTATGATGCCGGCCTCGTCGGGCGGTGTCTGTTCGGCTTCGAGATCGAGCTTCTGGCCGCCGACCATGCCGCCGGCGCCTGCAGCGCGGGTCAGCGCCAGCACCAATGCCACGCGCCGCTCGGCCGGCAGCAAGGTTGCGTCACCGGCGATGATGTCGAAGGCCAGCGTCAGCAAGGCATCGCCGGCCAGGATGGCTGTCGCTTCGTCGAAGGCCTTGTGCACGGTCGGCTGGCCGCGGCGCAGATCATCGTCGTCCATCGCTGGCAAATCGTCATGAATCAGCGAATAGCAATGCACGCATTCGAGCGCGGCCGCGACGCGCAGCGCCGCTTCGCCATCGGCCGAAAACAAGGCAGCGCTTTCCATGACCAGGAACGGGCGCAGGCGCTTGCCGCCATTCAGTACACCGTGGCGCATCGCCGCCATCAGCTGGTCGGGCCGCGCGATCTCGCCCGAAAGCGGGCGATGGTCAAGCAACCGCCGCAGCAGCACCTCGACGGCCGCCGCCCGCCCGATGAGCGCCATTTCGAACGCCATTTCGTCGTCATTCGTCATGGCCGGGAGCGGTAGCCGACACTCAGACGTTGCGCAAGAAGGCAAGCGCCATTATGCCGGAGCAGGCAGATGTACGGGTTGGGCGGCTTGGCGGAACCGATCGTCGATCATGAAACCGAAAAGCTGGACATGGCGACGAGATCGCGGGGCGTGAACCGCCGCGGTCTCAGGCGCTGGGTCCGGCGCGGCATTGTCGTGGCCGCAGTGCTGGCGCTTATCCCGGCGGTGCTGACCTTCCTTTACCTGCCGTCCTTCGTGCATCCGGTGTCGACGCTGATGCTGAAGGACCTGGCGACCTTCTCCGGCTATGACCGGCGCTGGGTGTCGATCGATGATGTCGCGCCGGTATTGGCCCATTCCGTTATCATGTCGGAGGATGGGCAGTTCTGCTTCCACCGCGGCGTCGATCTCGGCGAATTGCGCGGCGTGGTCGACGATGCGCTGGCCGGCGAGGCGACACGCGGCGCCTCGACCATCACCATGCAGACGGTGAAGAACCTGTTCCTGTGGTCGCGGCCGCTGGGCTCGGTGCGCAAGGTCGTCGAACTGCCGCTGGCGGTCTATTTCGACGCCGTGATGTCGAAACGCCGCATCATGGAGATCTATCTCAACATCGCCGAATGGGGCCCGGGCATCTACGGAATCGAGGCTGCGGCGCAGCATCATTTCGGCATTTCGGCAAAACAGCTGTCACGGCGGCAGGCGGCATTGCTCGCCGTCACTCTGCCCAATCCGATCGCCCGCAATCCGGCGAAACCCGGGCCGGGGCTCAGACGGCTTGCCAATCTGATCGAGCGGCGTGCCGGCCGTTCCGGTGCTTATGTCGGCTGTCTCGAATAGCCGGTACAAAAAAGATTCACCGCAGTGCTGGCCAAAACCGCATCAGGCGTGTATAGGCACCCGACTTTCTCAGATTTAGGCCCCGACATGGCCCTTTCACGAGGGCAGGCGGGGCTTTTGACCATGTAGTGGAGCATATCCATGGCCGTTCCGAAACGCAAAACCTCTCCGTCCAAGCGCGGCATGCGCCGCTCGGCCGACGCTCTCAAGGCCCCGACCTATGTCGAGGACAAGAATTCCGGCGAAATGCGCCGCCCGCATCACATCGACCTGAAGACCGGCATGTATCGCGGTCGCCAGGTGCTGACCCCCAAGGAAAGCTGAGACCAGCTTTTTCTAGGGTTCGAGTTACAAAGGACCGGCCTCTGGCCGGTCTTTTTGCGTTTGGCGGGCTAATCGCCGGAGCTGAAGCTCACGTTGCCTTCCCGGCCATCGCTGGCCGCTGACATGGTTGTTGCATCCAGTCTTCGAGCGTGTTGGCGGCTTTGCACGAAAAATCTTGACGGCGTGCCCGTGGCGCATTCTACAGAAGGTGCCCCCATATGGAGACGCCAGATGTTCGGTGCCGTCCCGCTTTTGATCGTGCCTTTCATTCTCTACAATCTCGGACTGCTCGGTATATTCGGCGGCGGCGACGATCCGTGGGCGAGCGAGATCTTCTCGTTCCACATGATGTCGGGCGGGGTGTTCTCGATGACGCTCGGCGACCTGCTGGTGCTGATCGGGCTGATCTTCCTGTTCCTCGAAATGGTGAAGTCGGCGCGCACGACCAGCGCCTCGATCATGGACCATCTCCTGTCGACACTGGTCTTCGTCGCGTTCCTGGTCGAGTTCCTGCTGGTCAAGGGCGCCGCGCACTCGATCTTCTTCACGCTGATGATCATCGCGCTGTTCGATGTGCTGGCCGGGTTCGCGGTGTCGATGCGGTCGGCGAGCCGGGATATCAACCTGAATTAGGCTGCATTGATATTCGGGTGATGCCGGCCTGCGAATGGCGGCTTCCTGCGCTTCCGGTACTCACGTACCCAAAAGTACGCTCCGTTCCGGTTCTCGGAATCCATCCTTCTCGGCTCGGCCTGACCTGAATCTCAAAGCAGCCTCGCTTCGATGTCGAAGGATGCTCAGCCCGGATCGGCAGCGAAGCCTGCGGCCTCGATGCCCGCGATGGCGGCTGCCTCGTCATTGTCCGATGTGTCGCCTGAAATGCCGACGGCGCCGATGATGGTGCCAGCCTTGTCGCGGATCAGCACGCCGCCGACCACCGGCAGTACGCGTCCTCCCGACACGTCGGAAATGCCGGCGACCAGGTGCGGGCGCTCCTTGGCGAAGGCCTCGACCTTGCGCGAGCCCATGCCGATTGCCAGCGCGCCATAGGCCTTGCCGGCTGACATTTGCGGACGCAGGAACGAGGCGCCGTCCTGACGCTGGAAAGCGACCAGATGGCCGCCGGCGTCAAGCACCGAGACGCCGAGCGGCTTGAGCTTGAGATCGGCGCCCTTGGCGAAGGCGGCATCGATGATTTGCCTGGCTGTTTCGAGCGGCAGTGCGGTCATGGCAAGCTCCTGTTGAAAAGGACAATCATCGGCCGCCGGGCGGCCGATGCAATCCCGGTTTCGATTGAAATTGCTTCGCGTGAGAAGGCGGGATGAGGCTTATTCGGATCGCGCCGCGAACGCGGCAATGCGCTGATGCAATCAACTCTCACCAGATCAAGGGCGATGACGAAACTGGCGATAACAGCGCGCTATTTTTTCTTGGCGCGGGCCGGCTTCTTGGCGGGCACCGCCGGCGCGTTGGCGAGGTCTTCGGCTTCCTTGGCGAGCCGGAGCGCCTTCAGCTTGTCGGTCTTGGCCTTGCGGGCGTCGCTCTCGGCGACATATTCCGCCATTGCTTTCTGGCGGACCGTTGCGGCCTCTTCCTGCTTCTTGAAGCGCTGATCGGCGCGTGCGCGGGCACTATCCCTAGAGTTCTCAACCAAGACATTATCCAATCGCTTGAATTGTGATTTTCCGTCTCTTCTAGCAGAGCCGGCCCTCGAACGGGAAAATAAGTTGATCAGGCGGCCGGGCTGGCGCTGAGAGCCTTGCTGGCGACCACAGCCTCATAAGCCGCCCGCAAGGTCGCGCGGACAGAAGGGCCAGACGCCGTATCGAGCGGCGTACCGAGATGCTCATGGCGCAACTCGTCCATGAATTTCTCCCACATTGCCGGTCCGCCCTTTTCCAGGAGCTCGGCGCGGATCGAGAGTTCCTCGCTGGTCGGCAGCCAGACGCGGCCCCAGGCGCCGAGATGGGCCAGGATCGGCACCAGCGTGATGGCCATCTCGGTCAGGCTGTAGATCGCCTTCTGCTTGTGTGAGGGGTCGTCAGCCTTGGTCAGCATGCCGAGCTGCATCAGCCGCTTCAGCCGGTCGGCAAGGATGTTGGAGGCAATGCCTTCCATCGATCCGTTGAGCAGCTCGCGAAAATGGCGCTTACCGCCGAAAATCATGTCGCGAAGGATGATCAGGCTCCAGCGGTCGCCGAACACTTCCAGCGACAGGTTGATCGGGCACCCGGACCGGCGATCGAGACTCATTCGATTCTCTCCACAAAACCAGTTGCATTATCGTATCAGTTTTATTATCGTGCAACCGATTGCAAAATGCAATCAGATGAGGAGGCCGTACGGTGACCACGATCGACCGACCCGAGATCATATCCGAAGCCTTTGGCGATCCGGCGGATCCCGCGCTGCTGCTGATCATGGGGGCGATGGCCTCGATGCTGTGGTGGCCAGATGCGCTTTGCCGAAAGCTTTCGGACGCCGGCCTGTACGTGATCCGCTTCGACAATCGCGATACTGGCCGCTCGACCAAATATCCGCCGGGCCAGCCGCCCTACACCTTCGACGACATGGCCGATGATGCGATCGGTGTCCTCGACAGCCGCGGTATCAATATGGCCCATGTCGCCGGCATGTCGATGGGCGGCATGATCGCGCAACGCGTGGCGCTCAAGCATCCGTCCCGTGTCGCGTCGCTGACCGTGATCAGCAGCTCACCGATGGGGATGGACACCTCGCATCTGCCGCAGACGACCGATGCCTATGCCGAGCATTCGGCCGAGGGTGCTGGTGTCGACTGGTCGGATCGCCGCCAGGTGATCGACTTCATGGTCAGGGATACCAGGGCGATCGCTGGTATCGCGCATCCATTCGACGAGGCCGGGATGCGCGCCTTCATAGAACTGGATTACGACCGCTCCGGCGGCTTCCTGAGCGCAACCAATCACTTCATGCTCAAGGGCGGCGATGCATGGAAGGGCCGCCTGCCGGAGATGGCGGCGCCGCTGCTGGTCATTCATGGCACAGCGGACCCGATCTTTCCTGTCGAACACGGCGAAGCACTGGCCGAGGCGGTCGCCGGTGCAAAACTGCTTCGCATCGAGGGCGGCGGCCACGAACTGCACCCGCAGGACTGGCCGGCGATATCAGCCGCCATCGTCGCGCATATCGAATCCCATTGAGACTTTGAGGGGGCGGGCTTGACGACGAAGGTCCGTCGCAATAGTTAAGTAAATGCTTCAGTGTTGACCAAGCGGGTGCACTGCACGCCATCGATGAACCAGAAAACAAACGAGCAAGAAATGTCCCTGACGCTGCATTTCCATCCGCTGGCCTCCTTCTGCTGGAAGCCGTTGATCGCGCTTTATGAAAACGCCACGGCCTTCCACCCGGCTATTGTCGATCTTGGCGACGAGCAGTCGCGCGCGGCCTTCCTGAAAATTTCGCCGAGCGGCAAGATGCCGGCGCTGCGCGACGATGCGCGCGACCGCACGGTGCTGGAATCGACCATCATCGTCGAATATCTGGACGCGCATTATCGCGGGCCGGTCCAACTCGTTCCCGCCGACATCGACCGCGCACTTGCCGTCCGCCAGGCCGACCGCTTCTATGATTTCTATGTGCAGGAGCCGATGCAGAAGATCGTCGGCGATCGGTTGCGGCCGCAGGACAAGACCGATCCGTTCGGCGTCGAGCAGGCGCGCGGCCAACTGCGCACTTCCTACGCCATCATCGAAGAGGACATGCAGTCGAAGAGCTGGGCGATGGGCGACAGCTTCACCATGGCCGACTGCGCGGCGTCCCCGGCGCTGTTCTATGCCAACAAGGTCGAGCCGTTCGGCGACAGATATCCCGCTGTGAAACGCTATCATGACCGCCTGCTGCAGCGCCCGGCCTTCGCCAGGGTGATCGAGGAAGCGCAGCCCTACTTTCAGTTCTTCCCCTACAACAATGGCTGATCGCCATGCTGCATGATCCCGCCCAGCTCGACCTGATGTTCCAGGCGCTCGCCGATCCGGCGCGGCGGCAGATGGTCGACCGGCTGTCGCGTGGCCCGGCGTCGGTTAGCCAACTGGCCGAACCGCTGGCGATGTCTCTGTCGGCGGTCGTCCAGCATCTCAACGTGCTCGAGGCGAGCGGACTTGTGCGCACGCAGAAGGTTGGACGGGTTCGCACCTGCCAGATCGAGCCGAAGGCGCTGCGGGCGGCCGAGCACTGGATCAACGAGCGGCGGCTAGTCTGGGAGCGCCGGCTCGATCGGCTCGGTGATTTTCTCGCCGAGAGCGAATGAGTTGAACAACAGGGAGAACGAGCATGGCTGCCAAAGCAAGGGCGGAGCTGATCCGGTTCTATTTCGCTGCCTATCAGGCAAATGAGCGCGCTGTCGCCGAGACGATGCTGACGGACGACTTCACGTTTACCAGCCCCTATGACGATGCCATCGACCGCGCGACCTATTTCGCCCGTTGCTGGCCGGACAGTCCCGTCTTCAAGTCGATCACAATCGAGCGGATCAGCGAAGACGGGGATGACGCCTTTGTCCTCTACCGCTGCGAAACGGTTGATGGAAAGACCTTTCGCAACACGGAGCTGCACGCGTTTCGCGGCGACCGGTTGCGCAGCGTCGAGGTTTATTTCGGTGCCTCCTATCGAGACGGCGTCTTCACCCCCCAGAATCCATCAAGCTGACCATGAGGACCCACCCATGACCGAACGTTCCGTCGTCCACTCCACCTTCGTTATCGAGCGCCACTATCCGGTGGTGCCGGCGAAAGTCTTTTTCGCGCTCAGCAACCCTGACGCCAAGCGGCGCTGGTTCACCGATCCCGACAACCCGATGCCGGGCCGCTTCGAGATGGACTTTCGCGTCGGCGGCAAGGAGGTCAATGCCGGTGGGCCAAAGGATGGGCCGATCCACGTCTACACCGCCACCTATCAAGACATCGTGCAGGACCAGCGCATCGTCTACAGCTACGATATGCTGTTCGGCGAGATCAGGATCTCGGTGTCGCTGGCCACGATCGAACTTTTTGCCGAGGGCAAGGGCACGCGGCTCGTGCTGACCGAGCAGGGCGCTTTTCTCGATGGCCATGACACGTCGGAGGCACGCGAGCACGGGACAGGAGTGTTGCTCGATATGCTCGGCGCCTTCCTGGGCACGAAGAACTGAAAGGCATTGATCAGGCGGTGGCCTGAAATGGTCAGGCTTCCCAGAACTGGTCGAGCCAGATGTTGAGTTTCAGGAAGCCGGCATTGCTTACCGTATAAACACGCCGCGTGCCTTCAGCCTTGGCATTGACCAGGCCGGCGTCGAGCAACACTTTCAGATGCTGGGATACGGCCGGGCGTGATACCGGCAATCCGGCGGCCAACTCGTTGACGGTCTTCGGACCGCGTCGAAGTTCTTCCAGAAGGTGGCGCCGATTGGGGTCGGCGATCGCCATGAAGGCGTCGGAAAACATCATGCCTCATTTGTGAGGCAAAGTTTTTCGAATCTCAACCGTTTGCTTCTGCTTTTCTTCTTGGGTCAAGCCGCAATGCTTCCGGGGTCAACGACCGGTCGGCCGGCTGCGTCTTGAAGGCATCGCGGTTTTCGATCGGCACCGGAGCGCGGCGGCTGATGCGCAGCAGCGTATAGCCGGCGAGGCAGAGATGCGCGAAGGCGGTCGCCAGGAACAGGCCCTCCGGGCGCATCCAGCCCATCAGTGCTGCCGCCAGCAAGGGGCCGATCATGGTGCCGAAGCCGTAAAGCAGCAGCAGGCCGCCCGACACCTTGACGAAATCCTCCGACCGCGCGTGGTCGTTGGCATGTGCCACGGCGATCGAATAGAGCGTGTAGGCGAAAGCGCCGTAAGCGGCGGTCAAGACGATGACAAAGACGGCTGAGCGCGGTTCGAACAGGAAGATCAGGAGCGCGACCAACGCCCCGCCGAAGGCGGCACCGGCCAGCACGTAACGCCGGTCGGTCTTGTCGGACAGGCGTCCGGCCGGAAGCTGCATGGCGGCACCGGCAACAACTACCAGGCTCATCATCAGGGCGATCTCGGCCGTTGAGATGCCGATACGCGCGCCGTAGACGGCACCCAGCGTGCCCCAGGCGCCATTGGCGATGCCGACCAACAGGCAAGCGACCGCCGATACCGGCGAGTTGGTGTAGAGCCCCTTGACGTCGAGCTTGACGTCCTGCAGCGGTTTGGGATGCGAGGCCGTCGAAACGGCGGTCGGGATCAGCGACAGGCAGAACAGAATGCCGGTGATCATGAACAGCGACGCCGATTTGACGTCGCCGCCGGCAACGATCATCTGGCCGCCCATTATCGAGGCATAGGTGACCATCATGTAGAGGCCGAAGACGGTGCCGCGATTCTCGTTGGTGGCCTTCTCGTTCAGCCAGCTCTCGATGACCATGAAGGCACCGGCCATGGTGAAGCCAGTGAAGGCGCGCAGCAGGATCCAGACATATTCATCGATGATCAGGCCGGTGAGCAGCGCCACGATGGCGCCGGAAGCGGCGAAGGCGCCGAAAGCGCGCACATGTCCGGCGCGGCGCACAAGGCGTGGCGCGAAGAAGCAGCCGGTGACGAAGCCGCCGGCCCAGGCCGTCCCCATCAGGCCGAGCGATGCGGTGGAGAAACCCTCCAACTGGCCACGCAGCGGCAACAGCAGTCCATGCAATCCAGATGCCGCCAGCAGGAAGGCAGTGCCGCGAAGCAGGGAAAGGATCGGCCTGTAGGATGCGAGCATTTTTTTATCCGGCTGGACTCTGGAAGGGTCTGAAGACAGTCGCATTCCGGCTTTTCAGCGGCGGGCCGTTCCGCCCGGTCCCCTATCCACGGCGAAACAGCGCTTCCGCGGCCGACTTGGTGTTGTCCTTGGCTTTGAGCTCTGCCTCCAGCCGGGTGATCTCGTCGCGCAGGATACCGATCCGCTCAGACAGTTCGCCAACGGAGAGCAGCGACAGGTCCTGCCCGATCTCGTGCGGGCGCGCCTTCTTCTTGGGTTCGTCGTCGAAGATCGCCATCGTTGCTCCTCCTCCGCCACACCAGTTTGGCCATTTGCCTGATTTGGTAATCAGCATACATAGGGCAGGGGCGCCGATGCAAACAGCCGATCTGAAAACGGCTGGGAAAGACGGGAAATCATGGCGAGTGGACAGAGAATTCCGGCAACTATGACGGCGATCGCGATCTCGGAGCCGGGCGGCCCGCGCGTGCTCAAGCCGGAAACGCGCGACGTGCCGGTGCCCGGACCCGGCGAAATCCTGATCAAGGTGCATGCCGCCGGCGTCAACCGGCCGGATGTGCAGCAGCGCAAGGGCGCCTATCCGCCACCGCTTGGCGCATCGGACCTGCCGGGCCTCGAAGTATCGGGCGAAGTGGCCGCCCTTGGCGACGAGATATCGCGCTGGCGCATCGGCGACCGGGTCTGTGCATTGACGCCAGGCGGCGGCTACGCCGAATATGTCAAGGTTCATACCGGCAGCGTGCTGCCGCTGCCAGCCGGTTTCACCCACACGGAAGCGGCGGCGGTACCGGAGAACTACTTCACCGTCTGGCACAATGTGTTCGAGCGCGGCGGCCTGAAGAAGGGCGAGACGCTGCTGGTGCATGGCGGCTCGTCTGGCATCGGCACCACGGCGATCCAGCTCGCCTCGGCCTTCGGCGCCTATGTCATCACCACCGCCGGCAGCAAAGAGAAATGCGACGCCTGCCTGAAGATCGGCGCCGACCGCGCGATCAATTACCGCGAGGAGGATTTCGTCAAGGCGGTCAAGGAGGCGACGGACGGCAAGGGCGCCAATGTCATCCTCGACATGGTCGGCGGCGACTATGTCCAGCGCAACTACGAGGCGGCAGCCGTCGAGGGCCGCATCGTCCAGATCGCGGTCCAGGCCGGCGCTGTCGCCAGCGCCGATTTTTCCAAGATCATGGTCAAGCGGCTGACCCATACAGGTTCGACGCTGCGGCCGCGCACCGTCGAGTTCAAAGCGGCGATCGCGGCGGCGCTGGAGGCGCAGGTCTGGCCGCTGCTCGGCACGCGCAAGGTGGCGCCGGTCATGGACATGATTTACCCGCTCACCGATGCCTGGCGCGCGCATGAGCGCATGGAGGAGGGCGAGCACATCGGCAAGATTGTGCTCGACGTCGGCTAGGACGCGCCGATAATCCGGTGAGGCCGGCCTGCAAATGGCTGACACCTGCGCTTCCCAGTTCTACTGCGTCGCAGTAGAACTGAGCTCACGTACGAAAAGTACGCTCCGCTCCGGTTCTCGGTATCAACCATTTTCGGCTCGGCCTGACCGGTATCTCGATACGTCCCGGGTCAACGCCCCTTGCCACTGCCTACAAGATGAACAGAAGCTTAATGGTGCAATGCAGCATTTGCATCATTGCTATGCAAAATCGGCCGTTCAAGTCCTCATCGATGATGCCTATTTGTGCATCATCGAAACGAACACCCCATCAGGAGGACTACCATGAACCCGATCCGTGCTTTCCGTAACTGGCGTATGTACAACGAGACCGTGCGCGAACTGAACCGCCTCAACGCACGTCAGCTCAGCGACCTCGGCATCAGCCGCGGAGACATCGAACGCATCGCCCGCAAGGCGATCTGATTATAGGCATGTCCCGGCCGCAGGGCTGGGCTCATGTTGAGAAGTAGAGCCGTCGCAGACGTCTCCCGTCTCCGGTTCCGAACCCGCTGGACACTGTCCGGCGGGTTTTGTCGTTTGGGATTCAGGTGATTGCTTTGCCGATTTCAGCAGCGTGCGCAGCGCCTCCGTCAGGGCTGCGCAGACCAGCGACAAGAAGCGGTTCAACGGCGCTGCCCAAGCGCAACCGTTCTGTGGCATTTTGCTTATCCATGATTGACGGCGGTTGCCGCCGTGGCATGGTTGACCTTGGGGAAGACCGGTCGGCCTGAAGCGTTGATTGTTTTGGGTTCGGCAAGATGCTTGCCCGGAAAGGCTTCGTGTCCATGCTCGACGACCTGACGAACAGGATCTATGAGGCGGCCTTCGTGCCGGATCTCTGGCCTGATGTGCTGGAGGACATCGATGCCGTCTCCGGCTCCGTTGGTGGCGCCGTCTTTCTGTTCGGCGACGACCAGCCGGCACGCGGCAGGGCGATCGAATTCCTGCAGGATTTGCAGGCCGAATTGCTGGCGAGCGATACGCTGCAGTTTTCGGCGGCGGTTTCGCGCATGTGCGCGCTGCAGCCGGCGAGCTTCGTCGACGTCGAGGCCTTCCTGACACCAGAAGAGATCGAGAACGATCCGGTACGCCAGCGGCTGCGCTCCATGGGCATCGGCGCACATGCCTGCACCGCGATACCGATGCCCAGCGGTGAGCTGGCGATTTTCGTCTTTCAGCGACGGCTGGGTGAAGGCGACTACGACCAGAAGAGCCTGGACGTGCTCGATAGCCTCCGGCCAGCCATGGCGCGCGCCGGCCTGATAGCGGGGCGGCTCGGCCTTGAACGTGCCGAGGGGACGGTTGCCGCCATGACGGCAATGGGCCTGCCGGCGGCTGTCCTGTCGCTGAAAGGGCGGGTGATGGTCGCCAACGCGTTGTTCGACGGCCTGTCCTCCCTGTTCCTGCCCACCGCCTTTGGCGGCATGGCTATTGCCGACGCCGAAGCCAATCGGCTGTTCCAGCAGGCCGTCGTCGCCGCGCGCAACGAATTGCAACCGACAGTCCGCTCCATACCGGTGCAGGGTCTGGGCGGCCGGTCGCCGATGATATTGCACATGCTGCCCCTACATCGTTCGGCGCACGAGATCTTTTCGGGCGCCGACATTCTCGTGGCGGCGACGGCGCTCAGCGCGAGTTCCCTTGTGCCTTCGCCAACCCTGCTTGCCGGGCTGTTCGACCTGACGCCGGCCGAGGCGCGCCTGGCCACGGCGCTATCGCAAGGCCATGTGCTCAAAGCCGCGGCAATCGATTCCAACATCACGGAAAAGACCGCCCGGACCTATCTGGAGCGAATATTCGCCAAGACCGGGACACGCCAGCAAAGCCAGCTCGTGGCCCTGCTCAAAAGCGCCGGGCCATTTGGCTAGGTCGCCGGCGGTCTAGGCATTCGAACGCGCTTGCCTCCTGGCTCACGTATCGGGGCCGCCACGCCTTCCCAAAAACGTTGCGAAACAGCAAGGGAACGGTTATACAGGCCGCGAATTTCCCATTTTGGTGGCTCTAAACCACCGCCCGCGCGGGAACGCGGGCGAACGAGAAGGATTTTTTGAAATGGCCAATACGCTGCTGATGCCCAAGGCGACCGCCGTCTGGCTGGTTGACAACACCGCGCTTTCCTTCGAGCAGATCGCGCAGTTCTGCGGGTTGCATCCGCTCGAGGTCAAGGCGATCGCCGATGGCGAATCGGCGCAAGGCATCAAGGGCATGGACCCGATCATGACCGGCCAGCTGACCCGCGACGAGATCGCGCGTGCCGAGAAAGACCCGAACCAGCGCCTGAAGCTTTCCGACCCCAAGGTGCGGGTGCCGGAATCCAAGCGCAAGGGCCCGCGCTACACGCCGCTGTCGAAGCGCCAGGACCGGCCGAATGCCATCCTGTGGCTGGTGCGCAACCATCCTGAATTGAAGGACGCGCAGATTTCGCGTCTCGTCGGCACCACCAAGTCGACTATCGAACAGATCCGTGAACGCAAGCACTGGAATTCGGCCAATCTGCAGCCGATGGACCCGGTGACGCTGGGTCTGGCTTCGCAGATCGATCTCGACATGGAAGTCAACCGCGCCTCGCGCGGCCGCGAGCCGGCGCAGCCGGTCGGCGACACGCTGCTGCCGGCCGCCTTGACCGAACGTCTGGTGCCGGCCCCCGAGAAGCCGAAGGACGAGGATGCCGAACTTGACGCCAACGCCGTGTTCGCCAAGCTCTCGGCGTTGAAGTCGAAGAATACGGACGCTGACGACGACGAGTGAGATCTCGCACCCCTCAATGAAAAAAGCCCGCTTCGAGCGGGCTTTTTTATGGGCTCAGGCAGCTTTAGCTGCGCGCCACGCGGTCCGGCGCCATGCCGTAGTCCTCTGAGCGCTCCACCGCGCGGTAGAAGTCGGCAAGCTGCTTGCCGCGCTCCGGCTTGAAGATGCGGCCGGCGATGACCACCGAGGCGATGCGGTCTATGCGGAAGGCTCGGAAGTCGTCACGCATCTCGCACCAGGCGACCAGCGTCCACACCTTGCCCCAGAACCACAGGCCGAGCGGCCTGATGTCGCGCGCGGTGCTACGGCCGGCCTCATCCGAGTAGTCAACGGTCAGCACCTGGCGCTTTTCCACCGCGCGCTCGATCAGGTCGATCGCCTCGCGGGCGGCGTCGCTGACCACCCACATCGGCGTGTGGATCTCCGTGCGGGCGATGCGATCTTTTTCGGCATCGGGCAGCACGGCGCCGATCTTGACCAGCGCCTCGTCGGCGGCGCGTGCCATGGCGGCGCCGCCAAAGGCGCGCACCATGCGGGCGCCGGCAACCAGCGCCACGATCTCGTCACGCGTGAACATCAGCGGCGGAAGGTCGAAACCCTCCCTCATCATGTATCCAACACCAGCCTCCCCGTCGATCGGCACCCCGGTCGACTGCAGGTCGGCTATGTCGCGATAGATCGTTCGCTCGGAAACCTCGAGCCACGTGCCGAGCTTCTGGGCGGTGACCAGACGGCCACCCCGCAAATGCTGCACGATCTGAAAGAGCCTGTCGGCGCGACGCATCTTTTGCTTCCCCAGTGTTCTTCCCATGCATGCAGTGGTTCCCTGACCGGATCCACTTCCAGATGACATGCATTACGGTTTCAGCCCTTCGTGCTTGCGCTGCACGGCGACGAACTCCGCGCCAAAGGACAGTTTGCTCGTTGTCGGTGTCTTCGCATCAAGCACGCGCCAGAAAGGGGCGATGTCGTTCAGTGCCATGCCGCGCTCAAGGTCCTCATTGGCGGCTTCGGCAACGGTGCGCAGATGATAGCCTATGGTGACCGGGCATGTCACTTCGGCGCCATGTTCAACGGCAAGGGCCGTGCGCAAGGCGCGGACATCCATCTCGACGCCCTTGGGAATCGAGCGGATGAAATCATCGACCTGACGCGCGGTCGGCACCAGCATCGGCTGGCCTTCGACCACGTCACCCATCGTGCGCGGCGTCGGTTTCACGCCATTGATGCCAGGCGTGTTCAGCCTGTCGTTCCAGCTTTTCATCGATCGTCCTCTTCGGCCGGCCATGCGCATTGTCCCACCATCGCATGTGCCTCCTGACAGCATAGTGTCAGGAGGCTTCAGCATACTCCTTCGCAAACAGCGTTCGCATCTGCGCGAGATCGCTGCCTCTTTCGGGATAGAGCGTGTTCAGAAAGGCAAGGGCGAAGGTGCCGGGCGCCGACCCCGGCGCGGAAACGATCCTGCCATCGGCCACGGCATGCGGCACATCCTGATAGTTGCTGTCGCCGGCATAGCCGGCTTCATGGCCGTTGATCCAGTCGCGGCCATTGCTGGTATGCCTGGTGCTCTCGAACATGCCGGCTCGCGCCAGCGCCAGTGTTCCGGCGCAGATGCCGCCAACCACGCCGCCGCGCGTTGAGACGGCATTGAGCAGTTCAGCGACATCCGGCGGCGCCTTGCCCGCCCACTGGTCGGAACCGATGACGGCGATAGCATCGAGATCGGCATTCTCTTCAACGCCGGTCGAGCGGTCGGGTGTCAGCCGAAAACCGCTGATTCCGGTCACCGGCTTGCCTTCGGGAGTCAGCGACACGGCGCGAGCGCCGAACCATTCAACCGCCGAGGCCGCCAGCAAACCGTATTCCCAGTCGGCAAAACCTTCGATGAAGAGGAAGCCGATTGTCTTCTGTTCGGGCATAAGCGCGCTCCATCCCTCGCATGCCGGACCTGATATTTGGGCGCTGGTCCGGCCGCATCCAATATTCGTGTCGAAAAAATAGTTTCAATTGCCGCGGGAGCGACGTTCCGCATACATATCCGGCCAGCCGATATCCTTGCGGATGTCCGCGGGCAGTGCGTTCATGAAGCGCTGCGTGCGGATTTCGTTGCGCATGGTGCGAACCTTGCCGACATAGTGCTGCATGCCGCGCAGAATGGTGTAACCGTTCATAACCAGTCTCCTCTCTCTGATGGAGACACTATCGCATACCTCTCCTGACAGCAGTCTGTCAGGAGCATGTCAGGCGCCAGGCGATAGTTTGGTTCGATGCATCTCCTCAGGGGAAGCCTTGTTTTTCGCTGCCGTCGTGCCTCGCCTCAGCACGCCGGTGGAGCACCGATTGTTCACCAATGAAGAGACAATGAGCGCCGTATTGTTCACATCACGGCGACGGACTGTCAGGATAGGTGGCCTTCAGCGAGGTGGCCGCAGTTCTGATATGAAAGGAGAAAATTCTTCCCCAAAAACAGGGAGACGACCATGAGCTTGCAACTGACAGGAATTCACCATCTGACCGCCATCACAGCCAATGCGCCGGGCAATCTTCACTTCTACACGAAGGTGCTGGGTTTGCGGCTGGTCAAGAAGACGGTCAACCAGGACGACACATCGGCCTATCACCTCTTCTATGCGGACGGCGAGGCAACGCCAGGCACCGATCTCACCTTCTTTGACTGGCCGGTCGGGCGCGAACGGCGCGGCACGAACAGCATTGCGCGAACCAGCCTCAGGGTCGGCAACCCGGAAAGCCTAGCCTGGTGGAAGCAGCATTTGAACGGCGAGAACGTCGTAACGAGCGAGATCGCCGACATCGGAGGCTATCCTTCGTTGGACTTCGAAGATCCCGAGGGCCAGCGGCTGCGGCTGGTCAGCGATGGTGGCAAGGGCGGCAGCCATCCCTGGGCGCAGAGCCCGGTGCCGGCCGAGCATCAGATCCGCGGGCTCGGGCCGATCGTCATCAGTGTTCCCGACATCACCAACACCGAGGCGGTGCTGACCAGGGTGATGAACATGCGCAAGGTCCGCGACTATGCCTCACCTGATGGCGAGGGCCAGGTCCATGTCTTCGAAATGGGCGCGGGCGGTCCGGCGGCGGAACTTCATGTCGCCGTGCAGCCCGGGCTGGCGCCTGCGAGACAAGGCGCCGGCGCGGTTCACCACGTCGCCTTCAGGGCACCGGACCAGGAGACGTTGCATCAATGGACCGCACGTCTGGCCGAATTCCGCCTGCCGTCGAGCGGCGAGGTCGAGCGCTATTACTTCCGCTCGCTCTATTTCCGCGAGCCGAACGGCGTCCTGTTCGAGATCGCCACGGATGGGCCGGGCTTCACCGCCGACGAGCCGCTGGAGACGCTGGGCGAAAGCCTGGCGCTGCCGCCGTTCCTCGAAGCAAAGCGCGCTTCGATCGAAGCGGGCCTCAAGCCGCTGAAGTAGATCGCTTCCCGTCAAAGGCCGACGCCACGTTCGGGATCGTGGCGCCGGCCCTGTCACTTGGCGCGGATGAATGGTGTGCTTTGACACCCGGCCATGATGCTGGTCAAAAAGGCAGCATGTCGAAACTCCTCGCGCCCGCTGCCAGGCCATGACCGTCAGCCAGTCGATCAAGCAGACCGGCTGGACCCGTCTGGCGCAGCGGGGCGATTCCCAGGTGCTGGCTATTTTGGTGGTGGCGGCGATCTCGGCATCGCTGGCCTTCCACAACATCGACTTCCCGTACGGGATCCAGCCGGACGAGCCGCTCAAAGTGGCGTTTGCCGCAGGGCAGCATCACAATTACGCACACCCGCCCTTGTTGATCATACTGGCCCGCTTTGCGGGATGGCTTTCGGGCGCGTCGAACGAACATGACTATCTGCTGGTCGGCCGCAGTGTCAGCGCCTTGGCCTGTGTCACCGCAAGCGTCCTCTTCTACATCGTCTTGCGACGCCACGCGGACAGCATCAATGCCTTGCTGTGGGCCTGTGTCTTTGCGTTGTCGCCCGCCATTGCGGTTCATGCGCATTATTTCAAGGAAGACGCGGTCCTGGTCTTCGCCATCTGTGTCGGGCTGCATGCACTGGTGCGGCTGAAGGAGCATGTCAGCACGGTCAATCTTGTCTATTTCGGATTTGCGCTCGGGCTCGCCGTAACGGCGAAATATGTGGGCGCCGGCAACAGCCTCGTTCTTTTCATCGCGGCGATTGTCTCCTGCCGGCTCAATCTCCGACAAGCCATCATCATTGCCGCCACGGACGCACTTACGGTGGTCGCGATATTCGGCGTGTCGCTGTTGAGTGAGACCGGAAGCGGGCTTTCAACCGTGATCAATGGCCTTGGCACGGAACTGACACACGCTGAAACCGGCCACGACCTCAAGGAGTGGTTCTGGGAGGGCTATGGGCTCACGCATTTCCGCTATCATCTGATCCCCAGCCTCACCGGCCCGACCGTGGCGATAGCCCTTGGCGCAATCGCGATCGCCATCATCGCCGACCGCAACAAATATGTTGCCGCCTACGCCGGCGGGGCGTTCATCTGGCTCTTCCTGCTTGAACTCTCGCCGCTCAAACTCGTCGGCCTGATGCGTTACATCCTGCCGGTCGTTGTCTATCTGCTGCTGGCCGCCGGTATCGCCTGTTCGGGGTCGATCGGGTCCCGGAGCCGGCTGGCGGCGATCGGACTTGGACTTGTCGCCATGGTTGCCAGCGCGCATGCCGGCATGGCCTATGTTGCGAACCTGGATCGGCAAACAGACACCCGATTTGCAGCGATGCGCTTCCTTGAAAAGCAAGGCATCACGCATTTCCTGGTGGATTATCCCATGGGAGAACCGGCACCGCAAACCAGGGATTACCGCGATCTCTCGTCAGCCGACTACCTTGTATCGCAGAAATTTCAGCGATACCTGCGCGGCGGCGGGCTGAGCGCGCAGGACCCGAAAGTATACGAGCTTGCCGGCATGTTTCGCTGTCTCGACGGTCATGTCGCCGCAGAATTTTCGAAACCATATGGAGACTATGGCTACGTCGCCCCGACAGTGAGGATCTATGACCTGCGCGATGCGCGCTCCTGCATCCCTGCGACTGGACCGTAGCTGGCCGAAAGCACATTCGGTTCATTGGGAGACATTCGGGCCTCCGGCTTGGTCGCATTCTTGGGCCTGCATTTCAGACGCAGGTTTTGACAGTCAGCCGCGTTGCTGGTCAAAGGCGGCATGACGAAACTCCTCGCCCTTGTCATTGTCGGCTTCATGGTCATCCAGCTGATCAAACCGATCGGCTGGCCGGGGCTGAAACGCCGCGGCGATTTCTGGAAACTGGCGCTGCTGGCGATGGCGGCGATCTCGCTGGCAGCCGTGCTCGGGCATTTGACATAGGCATTCATAATCACCGGCCCGTCGATGCTCAGCCAGCAAGCACCAGGCCGACGAGATGTTCCGCCCAGGCCCGATAGCCGGCTTCCGAGGCGTGGAATCCGTCCGAGGCAAAACCTGCTTCGGGATTGGTGATCGGCAAGCGCGGGGCCGGCACCGCGCCACGCTCCAGGCAGAGCCGTTCGCCCATCCGGTTCATTGCGGTGGCGCGGATCTCGAGGATCTTGCCGAGCAGTGGCGGCATGGCCGGCGCGCGGGTGAACTCCAGCACCGGCGACCACACCACGCGCGCTTCCGGCCATTTGGCACGCAGGCCATAGAGCAGGCCGCCGAACTCCTTCTTGAAACGCGGCACCGAGTGGAAATTCTTGGTGTCGTTGGTTCCGATGGCGAGCACGATATGCGTCCATGGATCGGCCGACAGATTGGGCAGGACGTGGTCGCGGATCTGGCCCGACGTCGCCGAATTGAAGCCGGCGGCGCGCCAGCGCACGGCGCGGCCTGTGCGTTGCGCAATCAGTATGGCGAGTTGCGCGGCAAGCCCGTCCTCGGAATTGCCGACGCCGACCGAGGCTGCCGAGGAATCACCCAGCACGAGCAGCGAGATATCAGGCGCCTTGCCGGCGAGATCGTGCATGACCGGCCCTTGCGCCGGCAGCATGCGTGAGGTGCGGCGGCGCACGCCCAGCCCCTGCCAGACATAGATTGGGAAGGCGAGCCAGGTGAGAAAGGCGGGGAAGCGCATGGCGGAACCGTGGAATGACCTGCGGCAGGCTTAGCGCATGTTCGGGCCGAGGTGAACGCCTTCAGTCGCAGCAGTCCGGCTTACCGGCCTGCTTGTTCTGATATTCGTCGTGCAGCCGCACCCAGTCCATCAGGCCATGATAGGGGCCGGACTCGTTGCGCCCCTTCGGCGTCATGTCGAGGTAATCATAAGCGCCGATCTGCGCCTCGCCGCCACGGGCGCGCGATGTGAATGTGAGAAAGATGTCGCCGTTCTCATCCTTGTAGAAAACACTGGTGCCGGGCAGCTCCTTCGACGTCCGGGGACGCGTCTCGAAATTGTAGGTGGTGTCGCCGGCCGCGATCTGCCTGTCGGTGAAGGAGACCTGCATGTCGAAGTTGAAATCCGAGGCATAGGACGACACCCAGTCGAACTTCCAGCCCATGCGCTGTCTGTAGGGCAGAAGTTCCGCGAGCGGCGCGCGCGAGATCACCACCAGCGACACGTCATGATGCCTGAGATGCTGGTTGGCGCCGTCGATGTGATCGGCAAGGAAGGAACAACCTTCGCAATGGTGGCTGCAGCCCGGCCCGAACATGAAGTGGTAGACGATCAGCTGGCTGTTGGCGCCAAACAGGTCGGCCAGCTTCTTCGGTCCTTGCTCGGTCTCGAAAACATAGTCCTTCCTGATCTTCAGCCAGGGCAGTTCACGCCGCTCGGCCGCGATGCGCTCGCGAAGCCGAGTCAGTTCCTTCTCGCGGTCCAGATGCGCCTTGTGCGCCTGGAACCAGTCTTCGCGAGAAACGACCTTGTTGCGATGCATGAACCTCTCCCTGTCTGCACCCCAAGGACGTTCGGGATGGGCGCAAACCGACATCGCGGCCGCTAACGCCCAGAGAAAATAAGAATTCGGAGGTCTTGCCCCAAGGCCGAGGCGGACAAACAAAAACCCGGGCGCGCATTGGCCCGGGTTCGAAGATGACGAAAGAACTTGGTTCAGGCCGCCTGTTCGAGGCTCGCCTTCCATTTTCCGAGCGCGGCAAGATGATTCATGTGGGCGCGATGAGTGAAGGCGGCCTGGCCGGCTGCGATGTTAGAGGCCTTGCCGCTCCATGCCTTTTGCGGGGCAGCCTGTAGCGCCCGGCCATAGGAGAAGGTCAGCTTCCACGGATGCGGGCCGATGGCGTTGATAGCGTTGAGGTTGGCGGTCGCTTCCTCGTCCTCTTGGCCGCCGGAGAGAAAGGCGATGCCCGGCACCGCCGCCGGCACTGTCTCGCGGAACAGTTTTATGGTCATCTCGGCGACCTTTTCGGGGCTGTCCACGGTGCCCGACTTCTTGCCCGACAGGACCATGTTGGGCTTCAGGATCGTGCCTTCGAAGACGACGCCAGCCGCATGGAGTTCATCATAAAGCTTGATCAGCGTCGCCTTGGAGACCTCAAAACAAGTGTCGATGTCGTGGGCGCCATCCATCAGCACTTCCGGCTCGACGATCGGCACGATGCCGGCCTCCTGGCAAAGGGCGGCATAGCGGGCGAGCGCATGGGTGTTCGAGTTGATCGAATTGGTTGAAGGCACTCCCTTGCCGGTATCGATGTCGATCACCGCGCGCCATTTGGCAAAGCGGGCGCCAAGCTTGTAGTAGTCAGCCAGGCGCTCGCGCAGGCCGTCGAGGCCCTCGGTGATGGTGTCGCCGGGAAAGCCGGCCAGTGGCTTGGCGCCGGCATCGACCTTGATGCCGGGGATGGAACCGGCCGCCTTGATGATGTCGACCAGCGGCGTGCCGTCGGCGGCCTTCTGGCGGATGGTCTCGTCATAGAGGATGACGCCGGAAATGTACTTTGTCATCGCGTCCTTGGCGCGGAACATCATCTCGCGGTAGTCGCGGCGGCTGTCGGCGGTCGATTCGACGCCGATCACGTCGAAACGCTTCTTGATCGTGCCGGAACTTTCGTCGGCGGCCAGCAGGCCCTTGCCGCCGGCTACGATCGCGGCGGCAATGTCTTCGAGACGTTCGCTCATTCTGCTTCTCCTGAAAGGGGTTCGTTCCGCGCTTAACGGAAGTCTACCGCCAAAGGAATGGCATCGGAAAGCTCGAATCGATTGAAAGTTTCCAGCGTCTCTTTTGGCGCTGTCGCTCCGGTCAGGCCTTCTTCTTCAGCACGTCGACGCCGGGCAGCGGCTTGCCTTCCATCCATTCCAGGAAGGCGCCGCCTGCGGTCGATACATAGGTGAAGTCGTCGGCGACACCGGCATGGTTGAGCGCCGCCACCGTATCGCCGCCACCAGCGACAGAGACCAGCTTGCCGGCCTTGGTGCGCGCCGCCGCGTGTTTTGCGGCAGCGACCGTGGCGCGATCGAACGGCTCGATCTCGAAGGCGCCGAGCGGGCCGTTCCAGACCAGCGTCGCGGCGCGGTCGATCCATTCGCCGATGGTCGTCACGGTCCTGGCGCCGACATCGAGGATCATGCCATCGGCCGGGACGTCGGAGATGGCGACCGTCTCGCAGGCCGCACCCGCCTTGAATTCCTTGGCGACGACGCTGTCGACCGGCAGGATGATGGCGCAGCCGGCCTCGGCCGCCTCGATCATGATCTGCTTGGCGGTCTGGGCGAGGTCATGCTCGCACAGCGACTTGCCGACATCGGTGCCGCGCGCGGCCAGAAACGTGTTGGCCATGCCGCCGCCGATGACCAGCGCGTCGACCTTCTTCACCAGGTTCATCAACAGATCGATCTTGGTCGAGACCTTGGCGCCGCCGACAATGGCAACGACCGGACGGACCGGATTGCCCAGCCCCTTCTCCAACGCTTCGAGCTCGGCCTGCATGGTGCGGCCCGCAAAGGAAGGCAGCAGACGCGCCAGTCCTTCCGTCGAGGAGTGGGCACGGTGCGCGGCCGAAAAGGCATCGTTGACGAAGATGTCACCATTGGCGGCAAGCCTTTCGGTGAAGGCCGGGTCGTTCTTTTCCTCGGCCTTGTAGAAGCGGGTGTTTTCCAAGAGCAGCACGTCGCCCTTCTCCATGGCGGCGACAGCACTTCCCGCGGTATCGCCGACGCAATCCGAGGCAAAGCCGACGGGGCGGCCGAGCACTTGCGCTGTCGCCTTGGCGATCGGCTCGAGCGAGAATTCGGGCGAGGGGCCATCCTTGGGCCGGCCGAAATGAGCCAGCAGGATGACCTTGGCACCCTTGCCGGACAATTCGGCGATGGTCGGCGCGATGCGCTCGATACGGGTGGCGTCGGTGACCTTGCCGTTGGCGACGGGAACGTTGAGGTCGACGCGCACCAGCACGCGCTTGCCGCTGATGTTGCCGATATCGTCGAGTGTCTTGAAGGCGGCCATGCTGGTTCCTTTCCGTGGAAAATCGCCGGGACCATACCTTGCATCAATGACGATGCAAGGCTTGAGCCGAGGTGGGAACGAAATATTGGCGGGGGCGCGAAGGAGCGCGCAGGCGATCGCCGTGTCAGCTCTCGGTCGTTGCCCTTTCTGTCGCCGGCTCCGGGGCTGGTTTCTGGTCTGCCTGAGCCGCTTCCATCTGCGTTTCCGTCGGCTTGCGCCAGTTGCGGATAAAGGCGCTCAGGCGATCGCCCATCTCGCCGGCGCTCAGGAACACCGGCACCCGCGCCACTGGCGCCGTCGGCTCGAAGGAGAGGCCGAGACCCGTGATCTTGCCCTTGTCGTCGACATCCCTGACGATCAGCTCGATCTGGCCGATCAGCACGCGATCGGCGTATTCGGCATGCCCGCCAAGCCGCGCCGTGACCAGGGCGCCGACGGTCTGCTTCTGCTCCGCCTCGGTCAGGCCCGGCGTGTAGGCCGCCTCAAGCTCGGCGGCGGAGCGGGCCGGGTCGACGGCGAAGGCGCCGAAGAAATCGGCATCCTCGGGGTCGACGACGGCGCGGCTGGCAAACAGCTTGTCGAGCAGGCGTGGATAGCGGTCCGGTACGAAAATGTAGACCTGGTCGCCGGCGGCGAGTCGGCCCATGTCCTGGAAGCGCATCGAGCGGCCGTCGCGCAGCACCAATGAAGGCCGCGCCCAGCGCGGAATGCGTTCGCCGCGCGCCACCGGGCTGCCGGGTGCGACGCGATAGGCGAGAAGCTCGTGGTGGGCGGAGCCCGGCAGTTCAAGTTCGACCTTGTCCAGCGGCCCAAGGCGCGCCGGTACGATGAGGCCAAGGCGGCGCGCCAGCGGACCGACCGTCCAGCCCTGGATGACCAGCGACACCAGCACGATGATGAAGGCGGTGTTGAAGATGATGCGGCCGTTTTCCAGCCCGCCGAGCAGCGGCGTGATGGCGAGCAGGATCGAGACGGCACCGCGCAGCCCGACCCAGGACACGAAGGCGACTTCTGGGCGGGGCAAGCGGAACGGGATCAGGCAGAGCCAGACCGCGATCGGGCGGGCTACGAACATCAGGAACAGGCCAAGCGCTATCGCCGGCACCATGATGGCCGGGAACTGCGACGGCGTCGCGAACAGGCCAAGGATCAGGAACATGATGATCTGCGCCAGCCACGACATGCCGTCCTGGAAGCGCTTCAGGATGGTAACGGCGCGGATGTCGGAATTGCCGGCAATGAGACCGGCGATATAGACCGCCAGGAATCCCGAACCGCCGATGGCGCCGGCCGCGGCGAATACCATCAGCGACAGGGTCAGCACGAAAATCGGCAGCAGGCCATGGTCGAGATTGAGCCGGTCGACGAGGCGCACGATGGCAAGGCCGCCCAGCACGCCGACGAGTGCGCCAAGGCCCATGTTGAGGAAGAAGCCAAGGATCAGGCTGGTGAGCAGGACATTGGTTTCGGGGTTGGCGTGCGCAGCGATGATCTCGACCAGCGTGATGGTCAGGAAGATGGCGATCGGGTCGTTGGTGCCGGATTCCACCTCGAGCGTTGAACGCACGCGCTCGCGTAGATTGATCTCGCCGGCGCGCAGCAGGAAGAACACCGCCGCGGCGTCGGTCGAGGCGACCGCGGCACCGAGCAGGAAGGATTCCAGCCAGCTGAGGTTGAGCAGATAGTGGGCGGCGGCGCCGAAGAGCCCGGTGGTGAGAAGCACGCCGACGGTTGCCAGCGACAGCGCCGGGCCAGCCGCCTGCCGCAAGGCGTTGAGGGGCGTGCCGAAACCGGAATCAAACAGGATGACGGCGAGCGCCAGTGAGCCGGCAAAATAAGCGATGCGGGCGTTGTCGAACTCGATGCCGAGGCCGTCTGTGCCGGTGGCAAGCCCGATGCAGAGAAACAGAAGCAGGAGCGGGGCGCCGAAGCGGAAGGCAATCAGGCTCGAAAACGCGGCGGCGACGACAAGAGCTGTGCCAACCAGCGTGACGAGATAGATCGCATGCTCCATCCGTGATTTGCCCCTCGAATTCCTCTGCCTTACCGATTCAAGGGAGAGTGGGGCGAAGGCATGGCCAGTGCAAGGCGGGAGGGTGGTTTTTTGCCCCGAGCTGCTGATTTTCCGCTGTTCCGGCAAATGAAAAACGCCCGGACAAAGCCGGGCGTTTCAAGTCTTGAGAAGGTGAGCCTTCAGATCAGGCGATGGTCTTGCCGAAGGCGACCGCAGTGTCGCCCATGCGGTTGGAGAAGCCCCATTCATTGTCATACCAGGACAGCACCGAAACGAAGTTGCCGTCCATCACCTTGGTCTGGTCGAGCGCCAGAATCGACGAACGCGGATCATGGTTGAAATCGATCGAGACATTCGGGTGATGGGTGACGCCGAGAATGCCCTTGAGCTTGCCGTTGGAGGCGGCGATGACCGCTTCGTTGATTTCCTGGACCGTGGTGGCGCGCTTGGCGATGAACTTGAAGTCGACGACCGAGACGTTCGGGGTCGGCACGCGGATCGAGATGCCGTCGAGCTTGCCCTTCAGGTCGGGCAGGACGAGGCCGATCGCCTTGGCGGCACCGGTCGAGGTCGGGATCTGCGACAGGGCGGCGGCGCGGGCCCGGTAGAGATCCTTGTGCATGGTGTCCAGCGTCGGCTGGTCGCCCGTGTAGGAATGGATCGTCGTCATCATGCCTTTTTCGATGCCGACCGTCTCGTGCAGCACGGCGGCCAGCGGAGCCAGGCAATTGGTGGTGCAGGACGCGTTGGAGATGACGATGTGGTCCTTGGTCAGTTTGTCGTGGTTGATGCCGTAGACCACGGTCAGGTCAGCACCATCGGCAGGTGCCGAAACCAGCACGCGCTTGGCGCCGGCGGTCAGGTGCGCGGCAGCCTTGTCGCGGGCGGTGAAGATGCCGGTGCATTCGAGCGCGATGTCGACGCCGAGTTCCTTCCACGGCAGCTGGCTCGGATCCTTGATCGCGGTGACCTTGAACTTTTCCTTGCCGACGGTGATCTGGTCTCCATCGACACTGACCTCATGCGGGAAGCGGCCATGCACGCTGTCATAGCGGAGCAGATGGGCGTTGGTCTCGACCGGGCCGAGATCGTTGACGGCGACGACGTCGATATCCTTGCGGCCGGATTCATGGATGGCGCGCAGGATGTTGCGGCCAATGCGGCCGAATCCGTTGATGGCAACTCTGACGGTCATTTTTCTCTCCCTGGGAGCTGGAAGGTAATTTGGTCCGCAGCTTCATAGCGGCGGACGGCCGAAGAATCCAGCCATCCAAGGCATGGATTTAAATCGATTAGGTTAGGCCAGCCCGGCGAAATCGCTTTGCGCGATCTCGCCGGATCATTTTGTCTCGTGCATGTCGTTGTCCCAAAACCGCGATACGCTTTTGGGCGACATGCACTGCCTTACTTGGCGTGCAGGCGGGCTTCCGCTGCCTTGGCCGCTGCCTCTGCGGTGATGCCGAAATGCGGGTAGAGCTGCTCGATGGTGCCCGAGGCGCCGAAGCCGGTCATGCCGATGAAGATGCCGTCCGAGCCGATGAGGTGATCCCAGCCCTGACGGATACCGGCCTCGATCGCCATCTTGATCGGCGCATTGCCGATCGTCTTCTTGCGATAGTCGTCGCTCTGCTTGTCGAACAGTTCGAAGCAAGGCACCGAGACGACGCGGGTCGGATGGCCGTGCTTTTCCAACAAGTCACGGGCACCAAGGGCGATCTCGATCTCGGAGCCGGTGGCGAAGATCGTCACCGCTGCCTCGCCATTGGCCGCTGCCAGTTCGTAGGCGCCCTGGCTGCTCAGGTTCTTGGCCGAGTGCTCGGTGCGCACCGTCGGCAGGTTCTGGCGGGTCAGCGCCAGGGTCGACGGCGTCTTTTCGGATTCGATGGCGATCTGCCAGCATTCGGCGGTTTCCACCGCGTCGGCCGGACGGAAGACATTGTGGTTGGGGATGGCGCGCAGGGCCGCCAGATGCTCGACCGGCTGGTGCGTCGGGCCATCTTCGCCCAGACCAATGGAATCATGGGTCATGACGAAGATCGAGCGGATGCCCATCAGCGAGGAAAGCCGCATCGAGGGACGGGCATAGTCGGAGAAGCACATGAAGGTGCCGCCATAGGCGATGAGGCCGCCATACAGCGTCAGGCCGTTGATCGCCGCCGCCATGCCATGCTCGCGGATGCCATAGTGGACATAGCGCTGGCCATAATCGTCCGGCGTGATGTTCTTGGTCTGGCTGGTCTTTGTGTTGTTGGAGCCGGTCAGGTCGGCGGAGCCGCCGATGGTTTCCGGCACCGCGCCGTTGATGACTTCCAGCGCCATTTCCGACGATTTGCGGGTGGCGACCTTCGGCTTGTCGGCCGAGAGTTTCTTCTTGTAGTCGGCGATGACGGCGTCGAAGTTGGACGGCAGCTTGCCGGCGATCCGGCGCTCGAACTCGGCCTTGAGCTTGGGCTCGGCCTTGGCCAGGCGGGCTTCCCAGTCGGCGCGCGGCTTGGCGCCGGACTTGCCGGCGGTACGCCAGGCGTCGAGGATGTCGGCCGGAATCTCGAAGGGCGGCGAATCCCAATTGAAGAACTTGCGCGCGCCGGCGATCTCGTCGGCGCCGAGCGGCGATCCGTGCGCCTTGTTGGTGCCGGCCTTGGTCGGTGCGCCGAAGCCGATGGTCGTCTTGCAGGCGATCATCGTCGGCTTGTCGGAATGGCGGGCGGCTTCGATGGCATAGGCGATGGCTTCGGGATCGGTGCCGTCGATGTGGCTGGCGTTCCAGCCGGAGGCCTGGAAGCGGGCGACCTGGTCGGTGTTGTCGGACAGCGAGACCGGACCGTCGATCGAGATGTTGTTGTTGTCCCAGAAGACGATCAGCCTGTTGAGCTTGAGATGGCCGGCAAGCGCGATGGCTTCCTGGGAAACGCCTTCCATCAGGCAGCCGTCGCCGGCCAGCACGTAGGTGTAGTGGTTGACGAGGTCGTTGCCGAAGGCCGCGTTCATGATGCGCTCGCCGAGCGCGAAGCCTACCGAATTGGCCAGACCCTGGCCGAGCGGGCCGGTCGTCGTCTCGATGCCGGTGGCGTGACCGTATTCGGGATGGCCGGCGGTCTTCGAGCCCAGCTGGCGGAAATGCTTGATCTGGTCGATGGTCATGTCTTCGTAGCCGGTCAGATGCAGCAACGAATAGAGCAGCATCGAGCCATGGCCGGCCGACAGGATGAAGCGGTCGCGATCGGGCCAGTGCGGCGCCTTGGGGTCGTATTTCAGGAAGCGCGTGAACAGCACCGTGGCGATGTCGGCGCAGCCCATCGGCAGGCCAGGATGGCCGGACTGGGCCTTCTCGACCGCGTCCATGGAGAGAAAGCGGATCGCATTGGCCATCCGGTCATGTTGTTCACGCGACGTCATGGTTCCTCCAGAAATGGGGTTTGGGGGCTTGGGAGAGCCCTCGAAAAGGGTGCGCGACACATAGCAGGCGCGGGCTTTTAGTCAACAAACCGGTGCGTATTTGCCGGTCTTGTGATGCTGGCAGCGGGCCTACATTAGCGTTAGCGGGGGACAGTCGCGAGAGCTTTGTTGACGTTGCCTTCACCCGGTGCCTAATGTTTCCGGGATAACGCGTTCTGAACGCGAACGATTCGGTGATGGGCAGGGCACAGGACGAAGGCCATGACCGGGGAAACCACGCTCAAGGAAGTGATCGCCAGGCTGGGCAAGGCCATCGAGGGGCTGGAAAATGCCGTCGCCGCCAAGCTCGAGCATGAGCGCGACTACTCGGAAGCCGAGGCCGAGGTGCAGCGGATGAATGCCGATCGCTCCCGGCTGGCGCAGGAGCTCGACAATTCTGAAGCGCGCGCCGAACGGCTGGAAGATGCCAACAAGGAAGTCTCGCGACGGCTGGTGACCGCGATGGAAACCATCCGCGCCGTGTTGGACAGATAGGAGCTGGCCCGATGGCACAGGTCACGGTTTCAATCGACGGCAAGCAGTATCGCATGGCCTGCGACGAGGGCCAGGAAGAGCATCTGATCGACCTTGCCGAGCGTTTCGACCGCTATGTCTCGCATCTGAAGGATTCTTTTGGCGAGATCGGTGACCAGCGACTGACCGTCATGGCCGGTATCATGGTGATGGACGAGCTCTCGGAGTTGCAGAAACGCGTCAAGGGCATGGAAAGCGAAGTGCTGACCTTGCGCAAGACGCGCGACGAGGCACTGACCAAGGCCGACAAGAATGACGGCGTGCTGACCAACGCGCTTGGCGCCCTGGCACAGCGCATGGAAGACCTGACGGCGACGCTGGCGGTCAGCAAGGCCTGACGCGGCGCGCAGCGGCATTCCCCCTGGTGAAGATGATCAGGCTAACGCGCTCGCAGAACGAAAATGCTCGTTCCGATGCCGACAAGAGTTTCCTATTATCTTGCAGCCGCGATTTTTGCGCTAAGATGCGGTGATGCCAGGGCGAGGACGCTTTGACGGCAGCGTGATTTGCCGCTCTCGCTCCTGACCAGATTAGTTACAGGCGACCAGATTAGTTACAGGGGAAATGTGCCATGAGCCTTCGTATCAACGATATCGCGCCCGACTTCACCGCCGAGACCACGCAAGGGACGATCAGCTTCCATGACTGGATCGGCGACGGCTGGGCCCTCTTGTTCAGCCATCCGAAGAACTTCACGCCGGTCTGCACGACCGAACTCGGCACCGTGGCCGGGCTGGAGGGCGAGTTCAAGAAACGCAACGTCAAGATCATCGGCACTTCGGTCGATCCGGTTGCAAGCCACGACAAGTGGCAGGCCGACATCAAGACGGCGACCGGCCATGAGGTGCACTATCCGCTGATCGGCGACAAGGACCTCAAGGTCGCCAAGCTCTATGACATGCTACCGGCCGGCGCCGGCGACACTTCGGAGGGCCGCACGCCCGCCGACAACGCCACCGTGCGCTCGGTCTATCTCATCGGGCCGGACAAGAAGATCAAGCTGGTGCTGACCTATCCGATGACCACCGGCCGTAACTTCGACGAGATCCTGCGCGTCATCGATTCCATCCAGCTGACCGCCAAGCACCAGGTGGCGACGCCGGCCAACTGGAAGCAGGGCGAGGACGTCATCATCACCGCCGCCGTTTCCAACGAGGATGCGATCAAGCGTTTCGGCGCCTACGAGACCATCCTGCCGTATCTCAGGAAGACCAAGCAGCCTTCCGCCTAGAGTTTTCTCGATCGGGCGTTTTCAGTTTTTGTCCTGTTTCTAGCAAGGCGTACTTGACCGGTTCGTCCTGCTAGATGACCATGCTCTTGTTTCATCCAGACAGAGAAAATCATTCCTGTCAGAGCAAGCGGGAGGGGCCGACATTGGACATCGCTTCGGCCAAACCGCAAGTCACCGGCTTCCATGACAAGCCGACCGGAGCCATCCAGTACGTCGTCGCCGACCCGGCGACGAAAAGCTGCGCCGTCATCGACCCGATCCTCGATTTCGACGAAAAGTCCGGCGCAACGGCGACGAAGAACGCCGACGCCTTGCTCGAATTCATCCGGGCAAACGGACTGAAGCTCGAGTGGATTCTCGACACCCATCCCCATGCCGACCATTTCTCGGCCGCGCACTACCTGAAACAGAAGACCGGGGCGCCGACCGCGATCGGCCTAGGGATCGTCGACGTCCAGAACCTGTGGAAGGTGATCTACAATTGGCCGGATTTTCCCGCCGACGGCTCGCAGTGGGACAGGCTGTTCGCAGAGGGCGAGACCTTCCGGGTCGGCAGCCTTCCGGTCAAGGTGCTGTTCTCACCTGGACATACGCTGGCCTCGATCAGCTATGTGATCGGCGACGCCGCCTTCGTGCATGACACGCTGTTCATGCCGGACAGCGGCACGGCAAGGGCCGACTTTCCCGGCGGCAGCGCCGCGCGGCTGTGGCGCTCGATCCAGGACATACTGGCCTTGCCGGAGGAGACGCGCGTTTTCGTCGGCCACGACTATCAGGCCGGTGGCCGCGAACCCTTGTGGGAAAGCACGGTGGCGGCGCAGAGGGCGACAAACATTCATCTTGTTGCCGCGCGCACCGAAGCCGAGTTCGTCGCCTTGCGCCAGGCGCGCGACCGGACATTGCCGATGCCGCGGCTGATCCTGCATGCGCTGCAGGTCAACATGAACGGCGGACGGTTGCCGGAGCCGGAAGCCAATGGCCGGCGGTATCTGAAGTTTCCGCTCGACGCACTCTGAAGTAACGCGCCACACTGGCTCAAGACACAAAAAAGCGGCGCCAGTTTCCTGACGCCGCCTTGATGTCTTGTCGCCGAAGCAGGCTTATGCCGCCGGCTGTGCCTCGATGGTGCGCAGCGCCTGGGTCTGGCGCTTGGCGGCGGCCTTGACCGCATCCTGCACCTTCTCGAAGGCGCGCACTTCGATCTGGCGCACGCGCTCGCGGCTGATGTCGAACTCGGCCGAGAGCTCCTCCAGCGTCAGCGGCTCCTCGGCGAGGCGACGGGCCTCGAAGATGCGCCGCTCGCGCTCGTTGAGCACGGCAAGAGCGCCGGACAGCATGCCGCGCCGGTTCTCCAGCTCGTCCTGCTCGATCAGCATGTCTTCCTGGCTTTCGTGGTCGTCGACCAGCCAGTCCTGCCATTCGCCGGACTCGCCTTCGCTCGCCCGGATCGGGGCGTTGAGCGATGCGTCGCCCGACAGGCGGCGGTTCATCGAGACCACTTCGGCTTCGGAAACGTTCAGCCGCGTGGCGATCTCGGCGATCTGGTCGGGCTTGAGGTCGCCGTCGTCCAGAGCCTGGATCTTGCCCTTCACCTTGCGCAGGTTGAAGAACAGCCGCTTCTGGTTGGCGGTCGTGCCCATCTTGACCAGGCTCCACGAGCGCAGGATGTACTCCTGGATCGAGGCCTTGATCCACCACATGGCGTATGTCGCGAGGCGGAAGCCGCGCTCGGGTTCGAATTTCTTGACGGCCTGCATCAGGCCGACATTGCCTTCCGAGATCACTTCGCCGATCGGCAAGCCATAGCCGCGATAGCCCATGGCGATCTTGGCGACGAGCCGCAAATGGCTGGTGACGAGCTTGTGGGCGGCGGAAGTGTCTTCATGCTCGGCATAACGCTTGGCGAGCATGTACTCTTCCTGCGGCTGAAGCATGGGAAAGCGGCGGATTTCTTCCAGATAGCGGCTGAGGCCGCCTTCGCCGGAAACGATACTGGGTAATGACTGGGCCATGATAGCGCCCCCTCTCTATTGGAGTGATGCCCCCGAAACGCGGCGGGCATGTGACGCAAGCACCAAAAGGCTCGCTCGCGACATCAGATCTTATACAGGAACAAAACCAGAAAAGACAGGCATTTGTTCAACACGAAACAGTGTGTCACGTTGAAGTGAACAATGTCAGTCAGGTTTTTTGACGGCTGGTTTCGGGCTTGACGGTGACAGGTTCAGAGTTTGCGAAAGCCGCCGACGAGTTCCTCCATGTCCCCCGGTATCGGCGCCTCGAACCTCATCGTTAGATGGGTAGTGGGGTGGCGAAATGCAAGGAGCCAGGCATGCAAAGCTTGCCGGGAAAATGCTTTGACCTGGCTTTTCAGTGGTTCCGGCAACCGGTTGGACTTGGTGCGAAAGGCCTGGCCGTAGTCGGGGTCGCCGATGACGGGATGGCCGATATGGGCCATGTGGACGCGGATCTGGTGGGTGCGGCCGGTCTCCAGCCGGCACTCGACCAGGCTGGCGGTGGCGAAGTCCTTCTGGCCTTCGCCGAAGCGCTCCTGCACGGCAAAGTGGGTAACGGCATGGCGGGCGTCGTCGCGCCCTTCCGGCACCACCGCACGGCGCACCCGGTCGGCGGCGCGGCCAAGCGGCGCATCGACCGTTCCGGTCGGCCTCTGCGGTATGCCCCAGACCAAAGCCAGATAGGCGCGCTCGAGATCGCCGGTCCGGCCGTGATCGGCGAAGGCCTCGGACAGCGCCTTGTGGGCGCGGTCGGTCTTGGCCACCACCATGACGCCGCTGGTCTCCTTGTCCAGGCGGTGCACGATGCCCGGCCGCCGCACGCCGCCAATGCCCGAAAGGCTGTCGCCGCAATGATGGATCAGCGCGTTGACCAGCGTGCCGGTCCAGTTGCCGGCGCCGGGATGCACGACAAGCCCGGCCGGCTTGTTGATGACGATGAGTTCGTCGTCCTCATAGAGCACATCGAGCGCGATGTTCTCGCCCTGTGGCGAGGCCGGCTCCGGTTCGGGCATCACGACCGACACGCGCTCGCCTGGGATCATCTTGCGCTTGGTCTCGTCGACCGGCTTGCCGTCGATCGTGACGGCGCCCTGCCTGATCAGCATCTGCACACGGCTGCGCGACATGTCGGGGCCGAGGCTCGCCGCCAGCCACTGGTCGAGGCGCTGGCCGGCCGCGTCCGGGCCCACCACCAGCACGGTCGGCCCGGCCTCCGTCAATCGGTCCTCTATCAATCGGTCCTCTATCAATTCGGGGGCCTCTTCGCTATGAGCGCTCATCGAAAACCGTTCCGGAATATTTGCCATGGCCCGGCCAGATGCCGACGAAGATCAGGGAATGCCGATCGATCCCGAGGTCGAAAAGATGCGCAGCAAGCTCTTCCGCTTCATGGCCATCAATCTCGGCCTGCTTTTCGTTGCCCTTATGGTGGTGATCGCGGCGATTGTCTACAAAGCCCGCAAGGCGCCCGCAGTGAGCCCGCCACTGGCCGGCGACATCCAGGTGCCCGCCGGCGCGCCGCTCAGCGGCGACATCGTGCTGCCGGTCGGCGCAAAAGTGCTCAGCCAGTCGCTGTCCGGCAATCGCATCTCGATTGCCGCCGAGCTTGCCGACGGCAGTGGTGCGATCTTCATCTATGATATCGCCGAGCGCCGCCTGATCGGCCAGTTTGCAATCCGCAACAAATGACAAACAAGTTTGTCACAGAAATGACCAGAGCTCAGCCATGAAAGGCTTTGCCGAACATCGTCGTGTCGCGACCGTCGCGCTGGTCGTCACCAACTATGACGAAGCGATCGCCTGGTATGTCGGGCGGCTGGGCTTTCAGCTCACCGAGGATGTCGATCTCGGCGGCGGCAAGCGCTGGGTCACGGTGGCGCCGGCCAACGGGCAGGGCGCCAGGCTGCTTTTGGCCGAGGCGTCCGACGCTGCACAAAAGCAAAGCATCGGCCACCAGACCGGCGGCCGGGTTTTCCTGTTCCTCGAAACCGACGACTTTGCCCGTGACCACGCGGTGATGCTGGAAAACGGCGTCGAATTCCGTGAGGCGCCGCGCTTCGAGGCCTATGGCACAGTGGCGGTTTTCGCCGATCTCCACGGCAATCTCTGGGACCTGATCGAGCCGAAACGCTGACGCACGGACGTCTTTTCGTTCGATGCGGCAAACCGGCCAAACCCCAGTTGCTTTTTCCCAGCCGTCAGCCTATATCGCCGGTTCTTGAACGCGCCCATCGTCTAGCGGTCAGGACACCGCCCTCTCACGGCGGGAACAGGGGTTCGATTCCCCTTGGGCGTACCAAGGATTTTTTGCCAGATGTGATGCTTGCGCAGTACGGCATGTTGCAGCAAGTTGGCTGCATGAAACAATTGGCTTTGCCGCTCCTCATTTCCGCGTCCCTGATTGCCCTGTGCGGTCCGTCGTTCTCCAAGGACAGGAAGGTCACTGGCACCATTCGAGGTTTCGAATGTGGCGACAATTGCTATCTGACCATTGTCGACCGCAAGAAGGTGGAGCAAGTCGGCCTGTGTGCCGCGCCCGAGTGCGAAAGCTGGAACGAGCAAACCGCGATGCCGTCCCGCTACAAGGGAAAACGCGTGACCGTTACAGTCGGGCAAGGTCAGCAGGTCGATGACAGCGGCAACGTGATGGGAGAGATGATGTCCTTCACGAAGATCAGATTTCTCGACTAGCAACGGTGGCTATTCGTGACCACCTCGCGCTCGAAGCAGATGTGGCCAGCGTAACGCCGGCCCTTTTGCTTTAGACTGCTGCGTAGCAATTTGTCCGGCGTAGCAACAACTCGGTCGTTTCTTTCCACGTTCTCGGATCACATTCAGCCAAGCACCCGCGTGGGTTGCGCTTGGCCGGAAGGGTTCGCGAAGCTCGCGAAAACACAGCGCCGCGCATGCCCGAATACCCCCAATTTAAGTCAGCCCGCGACGCTTGAAAGCGCAACAATCCCTGTTACTTACGGGGCCGGGGCAACATCTGCGGACAGCGGATTTTGGGTTTGGGTAGAGTTGGAATGGCGTCAGGGAAGATGATTTGCTCGCGCTGCCATGGCGGCGGCAAGATTTTCGATTGCTCCAGATGGAGCGAGTCGAAGGGGCATTGCTGCCCGCAAGGGACGCACCAGATCAGTTGCCCGGGGAAGACCGTCGCGTGCGCCGAATGTGGCGGCCTGGGGATGCTGGTGGAAGCTGAGCTCAAGGCCGTCGCGTAGCCGCCGCTTCGGCAAGGACGCCATGAGGGCGGCTTCCGCGTTGCGATCGTGTCCGCCATCTCTTGGATGGATCCTGCAGGCTTTTAGGGCCAAGAACGGTTTCACCGTCGTGCAACTATAGGACTCGCCGCTTCTGGCGCGGCGGGGCCGATTGCATTAGCATCACGTCATGGATTTCGCGGCACGGCTCAAGCGGCACAGAGAATGCCGGGTGTCAGGCGGATCCAGACGGCAACCGATGCCGCGGGGAGAGGGCCAATGCAGAAGCTGCAAGCGCAGGGTGTCCACCACATCACGCTGGTCGGCGCCGGGCGCCAGACCTCGATCGATTTCTGGGAAGGCGTGCTCGGCATGCCGTTCATCTTCGAGCAGCCTAACCTCGACAAGGCCGCCGAAAGCCATCTCTATTTCGATCCGGGCGACGGCCGGCTGATCACCGTCTTCACCGACGAGAGCCGCACGCCGCAGAAGCGGCGCACGCCGACCGATCCGGGCTGCGTCCACCACATCGCTTTTGCGGTGTCGCGCGTCACGTTCCTGCAGGCGGTCACCCGGCTCGACGAGCGCGGCATCAAGCACAGCGGCGTCAAGGATCGCGGCTTCATGGATTCGATCTATTTCGAGGATCCGCTCGGCCTGCTGATCGAACTCGCCTCCTACCGCTTCGAGCCGCCGGCGGGTTTCACCCATGCCGACGTGCTGATGGAAGCGCACAGGCTGCGTGTTGGGCGCGGCGACTACAACATTGCCGAGGCGCACCTTGCAGACGCGATCCAGGCGCTCGTCGAGCGTTCCCGTGCAACCTTGTCGGGTGACCGGGCGCCGAAAAATCCATACTGACGGCCAACAAACAGGAGGGAGGACCACAATGGCAAAGACAGTGACCAAGAGTGCGAAGAAGCCTGCGGCCAAGGCAGCTGCCAAGCCGGCAAGCAAGGCTGCGGCCAAGCCGGCGCCAAAGGCCGCCGCAAAAGCGGCGACCAAGACGTCCGCACCGAAGGCCAAGGCGAAACCAGCGAAAAAACCGGCGCTGAAGCTCAGCATGCTGAAGCCGAGCGTCAACAACATGACCGTCCGGGTGTTTGCCCGCGCGGCCGGGTTCGACGCCGCCGAGACCGACGCCTGGGGCAACACGCGCTCGCCCGAATATATGGCGCGCAACCCGGCGCATCTGACGCCGATGATCGAGGATAAGGGGTTGCCCAGAGGCGTGCTTTGGGAAAGCTGTGCCATCATGCAATATCTCGCCAACAAGCACGGGCTGGAGAAATTCTATCCGAAGGCGCCGGCCAAGCGGGCGATGGTGGACAGCGCCATGTTCTATCTGATTGGCACGCTCTACCCCTATGTGGCGCGTGCCACCTATCCGGCGCTGGGTTTCCCGCACTATGCGGGCGAGGTCGGCCACAGCGACGCCCACCCGGACAAGAAGTCCGAAGCCCAGAAGGCCGCGATGGCGGCGATCGCCGAGCCGTTGGAAGTCTTCCACAGCTTCTTCAGGGACGGCAAGCCGTTCATCGGTGGCAAGCATCCGTCGATCGCCGATATCCGGCTGGCAGCGACGCTGGAGTTCCTCGCCGTCATCGACTATCCCCTGCCCAAATGGGCGAAGGAGTATGTGGCGGCGATCGAGAAGAAACTCGGCAAGGCTTACGCCGAGCCGGCAGGCGACGTGCGCGGCTACATCGCCTATGTGCGGTCGCAGGCGAATGCTCCAGCTTAAGGATTCGTTAACCAAAGCCCTGTCTACTGTCAGGAATTCGCCGCGCGACCACGGATGTACTGGCGCACTATCGGGGAAAGGAAAGGTCGGCTCAATGCCGGCCTTTTTGCTTTTCGGGGCTCATGCTTCGACATCACGGGACAGCGATCAGGCAGCGCCGGAGGTTCAACTTTTTGCGCCGAGACATTGTCATCGCCAACCTTGGGTCTAACATCCCTGTCAGAGATTCGGCACCGATTGCCGGCTGGTTGTGATAATGAGGGCTTGCGATGAAAGGCGTTGCAAAACTGGTGATTGCGGGTGCGATCTCGGCAGGTGTTGTCTGCCCGTCCTATGCCGCGACGCTCAACACGATGGACGATGTCGGAACCGCGATCCAGGCATGCTGGACGCCACCGGCGAACGCCGGGAAGTCCACCGTGACGCTTAGTTTCAGCTTCAAGCGCGACGGTTCGCTGATCGGTCCGCCACGGCCGACCGCCGTCAAGGTGGCCGGCGATGACAAGGCACGCAAGGCGTTCATCGAAGCGGCCATCGCGGCTGTCAAGAACTGTACGCCCCTGACCCTTTCACCAGCGCTGGCGAAAGGCATTGGCGGCAACGTTTTCACAATGCAATTGGTTTCGCCAAAACAATAACCGCCGACCTTCAGCGAGAAGGGGTCGCGATTATAGGCCTGGTGTCAGGAAGCTCGCCAACACCGGATGGGCCAGGAAGGCCTAAGCCTTAGCCAAGCTGCATCCCGGGCGAACTGCTCAATGGCTGAGGCGCCTTACCTCGGCATGCCGTGCCAGGTCTGGTGTCTCGAAGACGTAGTCGCTCCAGGCCGATTCCGGGATTTGCCCGGCCAGATAGCATTCCAGCAACAGGCTTTGCTCTGGGTTGAGGGCCCTTGGCGCGCGCTCGTGGTCCAGTCCGAGAGAATGAAAAAGATTTCTTGTCAGTTCCGATACCGTGAAGTGGATCGACATCTGCGTTCTCCTCTGCCCTTTAACGCAGCAGTCACGCAAAGGTTTCAGCGGAAGGCGCTGGTAACACCGGACCCGCTGAATCACCCCCATGCTCAGTATCCTGGATGAAAGGCAGCAGCGAACTGTCATCGTACGGCGTACAGCCTGATGTAGGGCCGGTCCGGAACAGAGGGGCGCTCACGGCGTTGTGATCGACATCAGCCAGGAGAAACGTCATGGCCACGTTCAGGGAAATGCGGGTTTTGGAGATCGTTGAAGACGGCTCCCTGACCAATGAAGAGAAGATCGCCGAACTGCGTGAAATCGAATCCGAGGCGCGCGGGCTGCAGCGGGCCGCTTCGGAGAGCCCCATGGGCGACGATGATGGCTGGCAGGACGATTTGCGCCAGGTTCGCTTCGCGCTCGACAAGCTTGGGGCGAAGGAGCCGAAGAAGGGTGCCGCATCGCTGTAGGTCCCTCTCGCAACACGGCTCAGGCCTGCGGCTTTTTGAGCCGCCTTAATCGCACACCATGCGAACCCGTTGGCCAGGCGCGCTTACGTTCCTGCATGCCAGTTGTTTCTCCGAATCCGAGGCCGGGGGAGACGGCTGCGAAAGCCTCGTCTGGTGCCGTCTGTGCACAGCAGGCCGCATCACCTTGCGCTCGGAAAATTGTCCTGATGTCGAAAATTGTCCTGATGTCTGGGGCGGTCCTGGAAATGCGCCGTTGTCGACCTGCGGTTCGTAATCGACATTGGGCGGCGGCCGTTCCCAGAAGCGCCTTGCGTCGAGCCGCCGCGGAATCTCGACCGTGCCGTCATAGCTGCGCGAGCAGCCGCTGCCGAAAAGCAGCGCAACGCCCAGCAAGAAAGGCCCGATTCGTCCAAGCATAAGCAACACCCCTGCACGGGCTTATAGCGCGGCCTTGGCCCGCCCGACAACCTGACGGAATAGCGCAGGATAGGCGGGTCGGTTGCGCCGTTAAGGTTAGCGGATCGTTAATGCTTCTCGGGCACATTCCGCCGACGAACCGCGGAGGGAGGGTTCGGCCTTGATTTTCGGGGTGGGGACAGCATGGCGGAAGCGGACGAAGCAATCGGTGCGCGCGGCAAGCGCGGGCCGCGCACATCGACAGCGCAGGGCAAAGGGGCGCCATCGAGCGCCGCCGAGATGGATTCGATCGACGCGCTTCGCCAACTCGTCGAGGCTGGCTCGGATTGGACCTGGGAAACTGACGCCGAGCTGCGCTTTTCCTGGCTTTCGCAAAACTACCAGGCTGCGACGGGCATCGATCCGGCCGACGTGCTTGGCCGGTTCCGCTTCGATTTCCTCAACCAGGTCCTGAAGGGCAATCGCAGCGCGGCAACGCATCTGGAGGATCTGCAGGCGCGCCGGCCGTTTCGCGACTTCGTCTACGAACTGAAGGGAGGCGGCGCCGATTGCCGCTGGGTGCTGACCTCAGGCTTCCCAAGGTTTGACAGCGAAGGAAAGTTTGCCGGCTATCGCGGCATAGGCCGCAACGTCACCGCGTTGGCCAGCGCCTTCGAGGCCATGGAGCTGAACCCGTTGGCGGGCGGGGAGCCCGACCGGCATCTTGCCGATCTCGAACGGACGATGGACGCCATGCACATGGGCGTCGTACTGCTCGATGCCAAGCTCGATACACTGATCGTCAACAAGGCCTATCGCGATCTCTCCAGGATTCCGGAGGGGGCCGTGACCGTCGGCGCTCCGTTCAGCCTGTTGATGGCGCTCAACCGCCGCAACGGCATCTATGGCGATATCGACGAACAGCAGTGGCAGCGCTACCTCGCCACCCGTATCGACGAGATCCGCGCCGGCTCCGTCGCGCCACGCGAATTTGTCCATGCCGATGGCAGGACGATGATGTTCTCGGTCACGTCGCTGTCCGGGGGCAAGCGGCTATTGACCTACTACGACGTCACCGAGCTTAAGCTTCGCGACGCCGAGATCGCGAATGCGAACGCCAGGACTGCCGAAACCTTTACCAATCTTCGCAGCATGGTCGATCAGATGCCGATCGGTGTCCTCGTCCTCGATGCCGAAATGCGCGCCGAAGTCATCAACCGTGCATTTTACGATTTCTGGCAGATCGACGCCCGACGTGCCGAGATTGGCTGCAGCTTTCGCGATTTGATGGACGCCAGCCGCGACATCGACCCGTATGGTTCCGACGATGCGACATGGCAGCAGCACATCGCCGCGCGCGAGGCGGAAATCAGGGCAGGCGCGGCCGAATCGCGGCAGTTGCCGCGCAATGACGGTCGCACGCTGATCTCGTCGATGGCGCCGCTGGCTGGCGGCAAGCGGCTCATTTCCTATGTCGATGTCACCGATATGAAAGACCGCGAGGCCGAACTCGCCGACGCGCTGGAAAAGGCGCGGCTGGCGGAGGCCGTGATCAACGCCGTCGAAGATCCGATTTTCGTCAAGGACGACAATCTGCGGTTCGTGTTTGTCAACGAGGCGTTCGCGGGCCTGTTTGGCCAGACACCGCAAGCCATGCTTGGCAGGCCAGGTGGGGATTTCCTCGGACCGACCGAGGTCGCGCTCTTCGAGCGTAGCGAACGGGAAGTCTTGTCGAGCGGACAAATCTACGAAGTCGAGGAGAATTTCGACGAGGAGGGTTTTGCTCGCTCGCGCATCGTCCGGAAGAACCGCGTCCGCATGGCCAGTGGCCGCGACTATGTCGCCGGCTTCCTCTTCGACATCTCCGACATGAAGCGGCGCGAGACCGAGGCACAGGACGCGCGCAAGCATCTTGCCAGCGTACTGGAATCGCTGCCGGCGGGCGTCATCATCTACGACCGCGATGACAAGTTCGTCTTCGCCAACCACAAGCTCCAGGATACGTTGCCGGCTCTGAAGCCCTTCTGGCAGCCCGGCTGCAGCTTCCGCGAGGCGCTGGAATTCGGCCATTCCGTCGGCTATTTCCGCTCGAGCGGCGATACCGGGATCGACAGGCTGTACGAGGTCGAACCCGAACGCTGGCTCGACAGCATACTGGCACGTTACCACCTGCCAAATTCTTCCTACGAGCGGCTCAATGCCGATGGACGCTGGTACCAGGTCTACGACGTGCGCACTGATGACGGCACGTTCATCGGCGTGCGTGTCGACATCACCGACATCAAGAGCCGCGAGGCGGCGCTGCGCGATTCGATGCGCCAGATCGATCTGTTCCGGCACGTCATGGACGAGTTGCCGGTGGCCGCCTTCATCAAGGCGCAGGATTTGAGCATCGAATTCGTCAACAAGGCCTGGTGCGCGATTACAGGCCTTGCCAAGGAAGACGTCATCGGCCGGACCGACCGCGAGCTGTTCGGCACGCAAGACGCGGAAAGCTACAGCCATGACGACACCGAGGTCGTCGTAACCGGCAAGGGCCTCGAGGTCGAGGAGCCCGTCACCCATCGCGACGGCACGGTGCGGCAGTTGATGACGCGCAAGAGCCGGCTGGTGGCCATCGATGGGTCGATGCATCTGGTCGGCTCCAGCACCGACATCACCGACGTCAAGGCGCGCGAGCGGGCGCTGGAAGAGAGCATGCGCGAGAACGAGGTGTTCCGCAGCCTGATCGACAACGTGCCGGTGTCGATCTACGCCAAGCGCTCCGATCTCAGGCAGTTCTATGTCAACAAGGGCTGGTGCGATCTGACCGGCCTCAGCAGGGAAGATGCGATCGGCAAGACCGACATCGAGATTTTCGGCGCGGACGGCGAGGCTTTCGTGGCCGGCGATCTGGCCGTGCTGCGCACCGGCGAAACGCAGGAGATCGAGGAAACCGTGACGCTTGCCGATGGCAGCGTCAGGCATCAGTTCGCGCGCAAGGGCGCGATGATCGCGTCGGACGGTTCACTCTACCTGATCGGCTCGACCACCGACATCACCGAACTGAAGATGCGCGAGGCCGAACTGCGCGAGGCGCGCCAGCGCGCCGTACTCGCCGACCGCGCCAAGTCGGAATTCCTCGCCAATATGAGCCACGAGATCCGCACGCCGATGAACGGCGTGCTGGGCATGGCCGAACTCCTCGCCAAATCCAATCTCGATCCGAAGCAGAAGACGTTTACCGATATCATCGTCAAATCGGGCAACGCGCTGCTGACCATCATCAACGACATCCTGGATTTCTCAAAGATCGATGCCGGCCAACTGGTGCTCGACCCAGCGCCCTTCAATCTTGCCGAGGCGATCGAGGACGTGGCGACGCTGGTGTCGACACGCGCCAAGGAAAAGGACCTCGAGCTCATCGTGCGCATCGAGCCAAGGCTCGAGAGCCTGTTCATCGGCGATGTCGGCCGCATCAGGCAGATCGTTACCAACCTCGTCGGCAATGCGGTGAAATTCACCGACGAAGGCCATGTGCTGGTCGATGTGACCGGTGAGCGGGTGCCTGCCGGAACCAGGCTGACCGTCTCGGTCACCGACACGGGAATAGGCATCCCCGAGGAAAAGCTGAAGCTGGTGTTCGAAAAATTCAGCCAGGTCGACACCTCCTCGACAAGGCGGCATGAGGGCACCGGGCTTGGCCTTGCCATCACCTCACGGCTGGTCGAATTGATGGGCGGCGACATTGGTGTCGAGAGCGCCGAGGGCAAGGGTTCGACCTTCTGGTTCACGGTGACGCTGCCCAGGGCCGAGCAGCAGAACGGGCAGCGCATCATGCCGGTGGACGTGACGGGCGCACGCGTGCTGATCGTCGATGACAATGCGGTCAACCGGGCCATCCTGACCGAACAGATGACGTCGTGGACGTTCGATTCCTGCGCCGCCGAAAGCGGCGCCGAGGGGCTGAAAGTGCTGATTGCCGCCGCGGCCTATGCGGTGCCTGTCGACTGCGTCGTGCTCGACTACCAGATGCCTGGCATGAGCGGCGCCGAAATGGCGCGCATCGTGCGCAACACCGCAGGCCTCGCTGACACGCCGATCATCATGCTGACCTCGGTCGACCAGTCGCTTGCCAACACCAGTTACCGCGATCTCGGCATCGACGCCCAGCTGATCAAGCCGGCGCGCTCCTCCGTGCTCCTCGAAACGCTGGTTGCGACCATTCAGCGCCATCGCCACACCACGGGCGGCCATGCCCAGCGGCCAGTTGACGAGGGGCTTGGCGCTCCCCAGCGGTCGCCGCTGGCACCTTCCGACCAGCGCGCGCAATTGCAGCCGCCGCCGGTTCGTCCGAGGCTGCCCGCCACGGGCGGCGGCGGACACAGGCTGGATATCCTCGTGGCCGAGGACAATGAGGTGAACCAGATGGTGTTCACCCAGATCCTCGGCGAGACCGGCTATGGTTTCGAGATCGTCAGCAATGGCCGCAAGGCGCTCGACGCCTTCGGCAAGCTCAATCCGTGCATGATCCTGATGGACGTCTCGATGCCGGAGATGAGCGGGCTCGAGGCGACCGCCGCGATCCGCCGGCTGGAAGAGGAAACCGGCACGCATGTGCCGATCGTTGGCGTCACCGCGCATGCGCTCAAGGGCGACCGCGAGCGCTGCCTGGAGGCGGGCATGGACGACTATCTGCCCAAGCCGATCAGCCCAAGGGCCCTGCTCGAGAAAGTCGAACTCTGGGTCGGCGCCGGCCGTCAGGTCCAGCGCAACGCGGGATAAGCATCGCGTCGTCCGGTTCGCCGGATCCGGAGAGGATGTGCGATGGAATCAGTCGGGGTTCGCCACCCCTGCCAGCAATGACTATGGTGCGATCGCACCATACCAAAGGTCGTGTCCAGTCGGGACAATGGCAACATCGAATTCCGCCTTTGCAGTTACGGGCGGGAGCAGCGACCGCCAGTATCGAACAGTGTCACCTACCCCAACGGACCTGTTTTTGGCGATGGCCCGGCCAGATACGCTCTGGCCTTGAGCAACGCACTCCCGTCCGGATTTTCTTCACCAGAGAAAGCCCCGTCGAATCCGGCGGTGGCTCCCGGCGGATGGCTCAAGCCACTGATTCCGGAGGCAAACTCGCATCAGGCCGCGATCGCGCCGCACCACCGCCTTTGCCGGTGCTGGCGACGCGTTACCGGGGTGACATGAAACTGTCATGCGACTGTAATAATCGAAGGCTATTGGCCTCAGCGGGCGCTGCCTAGCAATGGCGCCGAGAGACCATCTTCCGAACAGGAGCAGGCCACATGAGACATTTCATCCGCTCGGCGGCCGTTGCTATTGCAATGGCTACAGCGTCTACCTTCACCCTTTCCGCAGCAATGGCAGCTGACCTTTCCGGCGCCGGCTCGACCTTCATCTACCCGGTGTTCGCCAAGTGGGCCGACACCTACAAGAAGGATACCGGCATCGGCCTCAACTACCAGTCGATCGGTTCCGGCGGCGGCATCAAGCAGGTCATCGCCAAGACCGTCACCTTCGGCGCCACCGACAAGCCGATGTCCGATGCCGATCTGGAAAAGAACGGCCTCGTGCAGTTCCCGATGGTGATGGGCGGCATCGTGCCGATCGTCAACCTGACCGGCGTCAAGCCGGGCGAACTCGTCCTCGACGGCAAGACGATTGCCCAGATCTATCTCGGCGCCATCACCACCTGGGACGATGCCGCGATCAAGGCGCTGAACCCCACCCTCACTTTGCCGTCGACCGCGATCGCCGTCGTGCATCGTTCGGACGGCTCGGGCACCACCTTCAACTTCACCAACTATCTGGTGAAGCTGTCGCCGGACTGGAAGGACAAGGTCGGCTCGGACACCGCCGTCGAATGGCCGACGGGCGTCGGCGCCAAGGGTAGCGAAGGCGTCGCCAACACCGTCAAGCAGACGGATGGCGGCATCGGCTACGTCGAGTATGCCTATGCCAAGCAGAACAACCTGTCCTACTCCAAGATGCTGAATGCCGCCGGCAAGGTCGTCGAGCCGTCGCTCGAATCCTTCGGTGCAGCCGCTTCGAATGCCGACTTCAAGACTGCCAAGAACTTCAACGTCATCATCACCAACGAGCCGGGCGACGCCACCTGGCCGATCGCGGCTTCCACGTGGGTCCTCATCCACAAGGCTCCGGAAGATGCCGCTGCCACCGGCGAAGCGCTGAAATTCTTTGCCTGGGCTTACAAGGACGGCAAGGAAACCGCCAAGGCGCTCGACTACGTCTCGATCCCCGACAGCGTCGTCGACCTGATCAAGGCTTCGTGGAAGACCGACATCCAGGCCGACGGCAAGCCCGTCTACGCCGGTGAGTAATTAGTTGAAGGAGCGCCGCATTCGCGGCGCTCCTTTTCTCATCAATTTGAAAGAGCCGAGCTTGACATGAGCGCTGCCCAGGAAGCCTTGCCAGCCGTTAGAGGATCGCGCGACGCTATCGTTCGACGGTTCGCGCTGACCGACGCGATCTTCCACGGCATGACCCGCGCCGCCGCAATACTGGTGCTGGTCCTGCTCGGCGGCGTCGCGATCTCGCTGTTTGCCGGTTCCTGGCAAGCGCTGTCGACCTTCGGCTTCTCCTTCCTGACCAGCGAAAGCTGGAACCCGGTGACGGAGAAATTCGGTGCGCTGGCGCCGATCTACGGCACCATTGTCACATCGGCAATCGCCATCCTGATCGCCGTGCCGCTCGGCATCGGCATCGCCATCTTCCTCACCGAGCTTTGCCCGCGCCCGCTGCGCCGCCCGATCGGTATGGCCGTCGAACTGCTGGCCGGCATCCCTTCGATCATCTACGGCATCTGGGGCCTGTTCGTGCTGGCGCCGTTCCTGCAGACGACCGTGCAGCCCTTCATCATCAGCGTCTTCCATGGCATTCCCGGCCTTAACAGCCTTTTTGCCGGTCCGCCCTACGGCATCGGCCTGCTGACCTCGTCGCTGATCCTTGCCATCATGGTGCTGCCCTTCATCACCTCGATCACCAAGGACGTCTTCGACACGGTGCCGCCGGTGCTTAAGGAATCGGCCTATGGGATCGGCTGCACGACCTGGGAAGTGACCCGCCGCGTCGTCATTCCGTACACTCGGATCGGCATCATGGGCGGCGTCATGCTGGGCCTCGGCCGCGCGCTCGGCGAAACCATGGCGGTGACCTTCGTCATCGGCAACGCGCATCGCATCTCGACCTCGCTGTTTGCGCCGGCAACCACGATCTCGGCCACGATCGCCAATGAATTCACCGAAGCTGTCGGCGATCTTTACACCTCTTCGCTGGTGGCGCTCGGCCTGATCCTGTTCGTCATCACCTTCCTGATCCTTGCCATCGCACGCTACATGCTGATGCGCATCGACGCCCGCACCGGAGCCTGAGCCGATGTCGACAGCCTCATCGCTTCACAGCCGCCGCAAGACCAGAAACTCGGTGATGATGACGCTGTGCGTCATTGCCGCGGGCATCGGGCTTGCCTGGCTGGCACTGATCCTCGGCGCGCTGGTCTACAAGGGCGCCGCCGGCTTGTCGTTTGATGTCTTCACGCAAATGACGCCGCCCCCGGGCGACGCCGGCGGCCTGCTCAATGCCATCTACGGCAGCGTGGTGATGACGGTTATCGCCGTCATTGTCGGCACGCCGATCGGCGTGCTGGCCGGCACCTACATGGCCGAATATGGCCGCTTCTCGAAGCTCACCACCGTGGTGCGTTTCATCAACGACATCCTGCTGTCGGCGCCGTCGATCATCATCGGCCTGTTCGTCTATGAACTGATGGTGCGGCCGATGGGGCATTTCTCGGCAATCGCCGGCGCTGTCGCGCTCGCCATCCTGGTCATCCCGGTTGTCGTGCGCACCACCGAGGACATGCTCAATCTGGTGCCAAACGCCTTGCGCGAAGCCGGCACCGCGATCGGAGCGCCGCGCTGGGTGGTCATCAAGTCGGTTGCTTACCGCGCCGCCCTCTCCGGCATCGTCACTGGCATATTGCTGTCCATCGCCCGTATTTCCGGCGAGACGGCACCATTGCTGTTCACGGCGCTCAACAACCAGTTCTGGTCGAGCAACCTCAACGCTCCGATGGCCAGCTTGCCGGTCACAATCTTCCAGTTCGCTCTCAGCCCCTACGAGGAATGGCAGCAACTGGCGTGGACCGGCGCACTCATCATCACATTGACGGTCCTCGCGCTCAGCATCGTTGCGCGCAGCCTGACCGGACGCAGAGAGGACAAATGAGCCAGATGTTGTCTCCAGACATGACGATCGCGACCGAGGCCGCCGCCAAGGTGAAAATCGAGGTCAAGAACCTCAATTTCTACTACGGCCAGTCGAAGGCGCTGAAGGACATCACACTGTCGCTGCCCGAGCGCAGCGTCACCGCCTTTATCGGACCGTCGGGTTGCGGAAAATCGACGCTGCTGCGCGTCTTCAACCGCATCTACGAGCTCTATCCCAAGCAGACGGCCGAGGGCCAGGTGCTGCTCGACGGCCAGAACGTTCTCGACCGCTCTCAGGACCTCAACCTGCTGCGCACCAAGATCGGCATGGTGTTCCAGAAGCCGACGCCGTTCCCGATGTCGATCTATGAGAACATCGCCTTTGGCGTCAGGCTCTATGAGAAGATCAGCAAGGCCGAGATGGACGGCCGTGTCGAGCAGGCGCTGAAACGCGCAGCCCTGTGGAACGAGGTCAAGGACAAGCTCAACGCCAGCGGTCTCAGCCTGTCGGGCGGCCAGCAGCAGCGGCTTTGCATTGCCCGCACCGTGGCGGTGAAGCCGGAAGTCATCCTGCTCGACGAGCCGGCCTCGGCGCTCGATCCGCTGTCGACCGCCAAGATCGAAGAGCTGATCGACGAGTTGCAAGCCGACTACACGATCGTCATCGTCACCCACAACATGCAGCAGGCGGCGCGCGTCTCGAAGCAGACGGCGTTCATGTATCTGGGCGAGCTGGTCGAGTTCGACAAAACGGAAAAGATCTTCACGTCGCCCCGCGAGAAGCGCACGCAGGACTACATCACCGGCCGCTTCGGCTGATCGCACGCATACGAGGACCAGGATCATGGCCGAACATACGGTTGCAGCCTTCGACGAGGAGCTCGGACAGATCAGCAAGCTGATCAGCGACATGGGCGATCTCGCCGGCTCGATGGTCGGCGGCGCCACCAAGGCGCTGCTGAACTCCGACAACGCTCTCGCCCAGCGCGTCGTCTCCGATGATGCCATCATGGATGCCCGCCAGCGCGAACTCGACGACCGCGCCATCACGCTGATCGCCAAGCGCCAGCCGATGGCCGACGATCTGCGCCATGTCGTCGGTTCGATCCGCATGGCCGGCGACCTCGAACGCATCGGCGACCTTGCCAAGAACATCGCCAAGCGCGTCGGCACCGTCGGTCTCAGCGCCACGCCGCGCGACCTGTCGCACTCCATCGATGCCATGGCACAGCTGGTGCTGATCCAGGTGCATGGCGTGGTCGAGGAGTATGCGGCGGGTGACGCTTCGGCTCTCGCCAAGCTCAGGAATGACGACGAGCGCATCGACGTCAAATACACCTCGGTGTTCCGCGAACTGTTGACCTACATGATGGAAGATCCGCGCAACATCACCGCCTGTACGCATCTTTTGTTCTGCGCCAAGAATCTTGAGCGCATCGGCGACCACGTGACCAACATCGCCGAAAATGCGTATTATGTGCTGACCGGCACGCAGCTGCCCGCCAATCGCCCGAAGCAGGACGAGACCGCAATGTCGGCGCCGGCGGCATAACAGGGTGACAAGCCGATGATCGCGCCACGCATCATGGTGGTGGAAGACGAGGAGCCGCTAGGCGTGCTCCTCCGCTACAACCTGGAATCGGAAGGTTACCAGGTCGAAGTGGTGACGCGCGGCGACGAAGCCGAAATCCGGCTGCAGGAAAACGTCCCTGACCTTCTGGTGCTCGACTGGATGGTGCCGGCGGTGTCGGGCATCGAGCTTTGTCGTCGGCTAAGAATGCGGCCCGAGACCGAGCGGCTGCCGATCATCATGCTGACAGCGCGCGGCGAGGAAAGCGACCGCGTACGCGGCCTCTCGACCGGTGCCGACGATTATCTGGTCAAGCCGTTCTCGACGCCGGAATTCATGGCCCGCATCAAGGCGCTGCTGCGCCGCGCCAAGCCGGAAGTGCTGTCCAGCGTGCTCAAGGTCGGCGACATCGTGCTCGATCGTGAATCACACCGGGTCTATCGCAAGAAGAGCGAGATCCGGCTCGGGCCGACCGAATTCCGCCTGCTCGAATTCATGATGCGCCATCCCGGCCGCGTGTTCTCGCGCAGCCAGTTGCTCGACAATGTCTGGGGCGAAACGATCTACATCGACGAGCGCACGGTGGACGTGCATGTCGGCCGCCTGCGCAAGGCGGTCAACAATGGCCGCATGCCGGATGTGATCCGCACCATTCGCGGGGCGGGCTACGCGATCAGGGAAGATTAGGGATATGCTGATATTCAGGTGATGCCGGCCTGCGAATGACAGTTTCCTGCGCTTCCGGTACTCACGGACCCAAATGTCCGCTCCGTTCCGGTTCTCGGAACCCACCATTCTCGACTCGGCCTGACTTGAATCTCAACATATCCCTACGCGTTATTCAGGCAACGTTCTTGCCGACAACGCCTGACTTACCCTGCGCGCCCGGCGCGAAAATCTCCTGGTCTACGAAGGTCAGTGCACGCATGGCGCAGCCTTCGCGGATAAGGGGCAGTTCGTTCGGCTCGGTGTCGAAGGAAATCGATTTCGAATGCTGGCCACCGGCGGTCTGGGCGATGGCCTCCCGCAGCGCCGGTTCGATCAGGTCGAAGGCGGCGGCGCTGACACCGACCATGGCAACGGGGGCGGGGTCGATCAGGGCGAACAGGCTGCCGAGGCCGTAGCCCAGCGCCTCGCCCGCCTTGCGGTAGGCTTCGCGTTCCGGCCCGTCCCGCTCCCGCGCCGTGGCGGCAAGGGCCCGCATCTGCGCGTCGCTGACATCGGCGACCGGCTCGGTGTCCTCGCCGAGCTGTTTTGCGTTGCGCCAGATGGCGTAGTTGCCGGCATAGGCCTCGACGCAGCCGCGGCGTCCGCAGCGGCAGAGTGCGCCGTTCGGCCGATGGATCATGTGGCCGAACTCGCCGCCCGAGGAATGGGTGCCGGTGAACAGCTCGCCCTTCAGCACCAGGCCCATGCCGATGCCGTGCGAAAGCAGGATAGCGATGAAGTCGTCGCGATAACGTTCGGGATCGCGCCAGCGCAGCGCCACCGCCATCATGTTGCAGTCGTTTTCCATGGTGGCGGGGATGCCGAATTCGGCTTCGAGTATGTCGGCGAAGGCGATGTCGGTCTGCGGCGTGATCGGCGACCAGAGCATTGCCCGGGCCTTGGTGTCGGTGATGCCCTGGATCGCCAGCGCGATGCGAGCGACGCTGCGGACATCGATGTCGGGATCCGCGAGGCGTCGCCGCACGATGGCCACGCATTCGCCGATCAGCGCCTCGCGCGACATAGTCAGCGTGTCCAACCGGCGCTGCTCCTCCGATACCACCTGGCCGGCATAGTCGATGACGGCGACGGAGAGGAAATTCAGCGACAGCACCACGGTCATGACGGCCGCGGCCTCGGGGTTGAGGCCGAGGCCGACCTGCGGCCTGCCGCGTTTGAGCGCGCCGGCCTCGCTCGGTTTGCCTTCGGCCAGGATGCCTTCGCCGATCAAATCGGAGGAAATCGCCGATATGGTCGAGTGGCTGAGGCCGGTGGTCGCCGCGATCTCGGTGCGCGAGGGCCGACCGGCCCGGCGCACGGCCGCAATCACCATGGCGCGGTTGCGCCGGCGCAGATCGTCGTGGCGGATTCCGACCGACATGCTTTCCCACATCCTCCCGGTCGCCGCGGTTCCTCCGGCCCCTCGAACACTGCCGACGACACGCCCAAATACTGGCAGAAGCGGGCCGTCCTGTCATTTATTTATTCCGAGGCTCGAAAAAAATTCGTGGGGACATCGAAATCCATCAGAATCGATGTTGACAGCGTTTCGGTGTTGGATCAGTGTTTTTTCGAGGCTCGAAAAAATTAGAGCCTTTGTGCCGGCCTTCGGGCCAGTTTGGTCGCGCCATACGCGGCGCAGGGAGGATACAATGAAGAGATTCACAGCCGCCATCCTGGCGGGTGTCGCCATGTCGCTGACGCTTGTGTCGGTCGCGCAGGCGAAGGACAAAGTCATCGGCGTTTCGTGGTCCAACTTCCAGGAAGAGCGCTGGAAGACCGACGAAGCCGCAATGAAGAAGGCCATCGAGGCCGCCGGCGACAAGTATATCTCGGCCGACGCCCAGTCCAATCCCGGCAAGCAGCTCACCGATGTCGAAAGCCTGATCTCGCAGGGCGCCAATTCGCTGATCATCCTGGCGCAGGACGCCTCGGCGATCGGCCCGGCGGTGCAGAAGGCGCTGGATGAAGGCATTCCGGTCGTCGGCTATGACCGCCTGATCGAGAACAAGGATGTTTTCTACCTGACCTTCGACAACAAGGAAGTCGGCCGCTTGCAGGCCGCCGCGGTGTTCAAGGCCAAGCCGGAAGGCAATTATGTCTTCATCAAGGGCTCGGGCTCCGATCCGAACGCAGATTTCCTGTTCTCGGGCTCGATGGAAGTGCTCAAGGCCGCCATCGATAGCGGCAAGATCAAGAATGTCGGTGAGGCCTATACGGACGGCTGGCTGCCCGCCAACGCCCAGAAGAACATGGAACAGTTCCTGACCGCCAACGACAACAAGGTGGACGCGGTGGTCGCAGCCAATGACGGCACTGCTGGCGGCGTTGTCGCGGCGCTGACGGCGCAAGGTCTCGCCGGCACCGTGCCGGTCTCGGGCCAGGACGGCGACCATGCCGCCTTGAACCGCATCGCGCTCGGCACCCAGACCGTGTCGGTGTGGAAGGACGCGCGCGAACTCGGCAAGAATGCCGCCGAGATCGCCTCGCAGTTGGCCGACGGCAAGAAGATGACCGATATCGCCGGCGTGAAGGACTTCACGACGCCTGGCGGCAACACCGTCAAGTCGCTGTTCCTGACCCCGGTCGCCATCACCAAGGACAATCTCAAGGTCGTCATCGACGCCGGCTGGATCAAGAAGGACGAAGTCTGCGCGGGCGTCGCCGCCGGCAGCGTCGCGGCCTGCAACTAAACTTGACCACCTGAAAAGATAAAAACGCCGCGGCCCCAAGCCGCGGCGTTTTCTCAAAAGATTTGTGTTTCCGCGTCAGGCGGATAGCTTCTAGGCTGGTCTCGGCATCCGCGCCAGACGGCTAGCCGGTGGGAGGAATCATGACCGATACGACGTCCAACCCGCAGGCCGACACCGCGCGTGCGTCGGAACTCGGCGCGCTGGCGCGGTTCCTGAAGGCAACCGAGATCGATACCCGTATGCTCGGCATGGTCGGCGCGCTGCTGATCATCTGGATCGGGCTGCATGTCATTTCCAGCCTGCGTCTCGGCGTCAATCCGCTCGATTTCGACAGCCGCACCTTTCTCACGCCACGCAATTTGTGGAACCTGTCGGTGCAGACATCCGCCGTCGCCATCATGGCCTGCGGCATGGTGCTGGTTATCGTCATGCGCAACATCGACCTGTCCGTCGGCTCCGCCGAAGGCGTGATCGGCATGGTCATGGGCTTTGCGCAAGTGCATTTCCTGGTGCGGTTTGTCGGGCTCGAACTTGGCAATCCTTGGATCTGGGTCCTGGCCCTGGTCATCGGCCTGGCACTCGGGCTGCTGATCGGTGCCTTTCAGGGGTTCATCATTGCCTATCTCGAAGTGCCGGCTTTCATCGTCACGCTGGGTGGGTTGCTGATATGGCGCGGCGCCGCCTGGTGGGTCACCTCGGGCCAGACCGTGGCGCCAATGGATGCCACCTTCCAGCTGATGGGCGGCGGGCCGGCAGGATCGATTGGAGCGACATGGAGCTGGGTCGTTGGCATCGTCGCTTGCCTGGCGGTGGTGTTTGCGCTGTTCAATGGACGCGTGCAGCGCAAGCGTTTCCGCTTTCCGCTGCGGCCGATCTGGGCAGAGACGCTGATCGGCGTGGTCACCTGCGCCGTCATTCTGGGAGCCGTCTGGCTCGCCAATTCCTATCCCTGGCCGATCGGCATCGTGAACCGCTACGCGGCGGCCAACAACATCACCGTGCCCGCGGGCGGTCTGTTCATCGCGCATGGCATTGCGATCCCGGTGCTGATGGCGATCGCGGTCGGCCTGATCATGACCTTCGTCACCAACCGTACCCGTTTCGGCCGTTATGTCTTCGCCATCGGCGGCAATCCGGAGGCCGCCAATCTCGCCGGCATCAACACGCGCTGGATCACCATGAAGGTGTTCATGATCATGGGCGTGCTGGCGACGATCGCCGCCGCGATCTCGTCGGCCCGGCAGAATTCTTCGACCAATGTGCTTGGCACGTTGGATGAGCTGCTTGTCATTGCCGCCGCCGTCATCGGCGGCACGTCGCTGGCCGGCGGCTCGGGAACGATCATCGGCGCCATGCTCGGCGCGCTTTTGATGCAGTCGCTGCAGTCCGGCATGGTGCTGCTTGGTGTCGACTCGCCGCTGCAAAGCATCGTCGTCGGCGCCGTTTTGGTCATCGCGGTGTGGCTCGACACTGTTTACCGCAAGCGCGTTTAGGGGAGGCGCCGCCATGATTGACAAGACTGCTCCTGCAGCCACCGCGCTGGTCGATATGCGCAACATCTCGATCGCTTTCGGCGGCATCCGCGCCGTCGACGATGCCTCGATCGATCTTTTTCCCGGCGAGGTCGTGGCGCTGCTCGGCCACAATGGCGCCGGCAAGTCGACCCTGATCAAGATCCTGTCCGGCGCCTACAAGCGCGATGCCGGCCAGATCTTCGTCAATGGCGAGGAGGCTTCGATTGCCAATCCGCGCGATGCCAAGAAGTATGGCATCGAGACCATCTACCAGACGCTGGCGCTGGCCGACAATGTCGACGCCGCCGCCAATCTGTTCCTCGGCCGCGAACTGATGACCGCCTGGGGCACGCTCGACGATGTTGCGATGGAGGCCGAGGCGCGCAAGGTGATGGGCCGGCTCAATCCGCGCTTCCAGCGCTTCAAGGAGCCGGTGATCAAGCTGTCGGGCGGCCAGCGGCAATCGGTGGCGATCGCGCGCGCCATCCTGTTCAATGCCCGCATCCTGATCATGGACGAGCCGACAGCTGCGCTCGGTCCGCAGGAAACGGCGCAGGTCGGCGAACTGGTCAAGCAGCTCAAATCCGATGGCATCGGCATCTTCCTGATCAGCCATGACATCCACGATGTGTTCGAACTGGCCGACCGCGTCTGCGTCATGAAGAACGGCCAGGTCGTCGGTACCGCGCGCACCACCGATGTCACGCAGGACGAAGTGCTCGGCATGATCATCCTGGGTAAATGTCCTCCAGGCGCCATTCCCGGGCCGGGTGCGTTGAAGATCGCCGCCTGAGGCCTGTCTGCGCTCCGGCCTGGGTTGATCGGGCATGGCCGGTTTGCCGCTCACGTGATGTGCCAGTGATCACGATGGCTTGGCCTTGCCATTGTGTTGGCCCGGCGACTTGCCCATAAAGGTCCGGTATTGCACCTGGACCGCATCATCTGGACCGCATCATCCGTTGAAGAAGCTTTTTCCGATTGTCGCGTTCATCGCCGTTGCGCTGATCAGCATGACCATGGCGGGGTTCGCCTATTTCGCGACGCAGGAAGCCTCCCGCATCAAGTTCGAAGCGGCGGCCGACGACGCGCTCAATCGGATCGAGAGCCGGATCGACCTGCATCTCTCGCTGTTGCGGTCGACACAGGCCCTGTTCGATGCCCGCAATGGCGATATCTCCCAGAGCGAGTTCAAGGCGTTCTTCAATGCGCTGGATATCGACAACAATTTCGCCGGCCTGCGCGGCATCGGCTTCCTCGGGCTTGCCAAGACGGGCGACGAGGCGGCGGTCGAACGCGACATCCTCCACGATTTTGGCGCCAGCCATCCGGTCTATCCGGATACGACGCAGCCCTGGCGCGCGCCCGTCATGCTTTTCGAACCGCTGGACCCGTCCAACCAGGCCGCCATCGGCTACGACATGTTCAGCGAACCGGTGCGGCGCACGGCGATCGAGCAGGCAATGGCCGATGACCAGCAGCACGCGAGCGGGTTGGTGCAACTGGGCCAGGGCACGGGTGCGGCGCAGACCTTCACTGGTTTCCTGGTCTTCGTGCGGCTCAATGTCGAAACAGCACCCGAGGTCATCAACGCATCGCGATCCTCGACCGCGGGCTTTCTCTACGCGGCCTTCCGGGCCCGGGATCTGTTCCAGGTCGCGCTGAGCCGCGCGCCGCTGCTGCCGGTCAACACCGAGGTCTATGACGGTGCGGTGGCAAACGGCGACAATCTCTTGTTCCGGTCGGAAACGCCGCCGGCTTCATCCTTTGGCGACCGGCTGCTGGTCACCCGCAAGATCACAGTGGCCGGCCGGCCGTGGACCGTGCTGTTCAGGCCGACCAGCGCTTTCTCGCAGCCGTCGTCGCGCGCCATTCCAGTGATGCTGGGGCTGTTCGGCCTGCTTGCGGCCGGTGCCATCGCGCTGGTGGCGCGCTATCAGGAGCGGGCCTATGAAGCGGCGTCACGCCTGCACGAGACGACCGAAAAGAGCTTGCTCGACAAGGACCTGATGCTGCAGGAGATGAAGCATCGCATCAAGAATTCGATCACCAGGGTGCTGGCGATCGCGCGGCAGACGGCTTCGCGGGCGACCGACGTCAACGAGTTTTCCGCATCGTTCTCGGCCCGGCTGCAGGCGATGGCGGCCTCCCAGGACATGCTGACGCGCTCGCGCTGGCAGAAGGCCGATCTCGCCGATCTCCTGCGCATCGAACTTGGCCAGGTGTTCGGCAAGGAGCTGCCCGAAGGGCTGTTATCGGGACCGCAGGTGCTGCTCGACGAAACCACGACGCAGGCGCTCGGGCTGACCTTCCACGAACTGGCGACGAACGCACTGAAATATGGTGAGGCCGGGAATTCAGTAGGCGCGCTCAAGGTCGACTGGTCGCTTGAAGGACGCGGGCGCGACAGGACGCTGGCATTGAACTGGCGAGAATCCGGGCAAAAGAAGCTGGAACCACCGACCAAGACCGGTTTCGGCACCAAGCTGATCGACCTTAACGTGACGCGTGAGTTGCGCGGCACGATCAGTCGCGATTATCAGGTCGATGGTCTGAAGGTGGAAATAAGAATTCCCCACACGGACTGACGTCGCGCCCTCACGGAATGGGTCATCAGGCGAAAATCCGGGGACCAGATCAGTGGTCCCCGGATTGACTGATATCGCCGAATTAGTTGCAGCGAGCCGTATAGATCCGGCCGTGACGATCACGATACTGGCAATAGCCGTTTTGCAGGTTGCGGACCAGCAGGCCGGTACCGGCACCGACAGCCGCACCGATCAGCGCGCCTTTGCCGCCGCCGACAAGACCGCCGACGCCGGCACCAATCAAGCCGCCGCCAACCACGTCCTTCTCGGTGCTCGTGCAACCGCTGAGAGCTGCCATCGCAACCAGGGCAATAATCATCTTCCGCATTGAGTCACTCCTCACTTTGTGTCCACACTTTGGTAAGCTCCAGCAGTCATTTAGCACGAAATGGCGGCCTTTGCTGCTCGAATTTATTGTTGGCTAAGATAGTCTTTTTCTGGGCGTATCGTGTTAGATGCCATGACGAGACTGGAAACCGCAAGCGATGCGTCAAGGTTTCCATCGGAGCGCACCTTCCAGACGATCTGGTCGTAATCATCCTCGAGCGCGGGATCGACAGCAATACATCTGGCAACGATATGCCGCGCCTGTCCCTGCACGTCACCCATCGCGAACGGCCGCTCAGCGGCGCACTCATCAGCAGTCGCGAAGATACTGACAGGCACCTGCAATTCACGACAGTCGGCCATCGTGTTCGAGCAGCCAATGACCAGCAGCAATGCAGCGATGTGTTCCATGGCGACGTCCTCTCGCCACAACAACGACATATGCCGGCCAAAAGTTCCTGACCGACCGGTGTGGCGAGCGAATAATGTCAGCGCTGCAAGCGGTTAACACCGAGCACTGCTGCCAGCAGGCGGGATTTCGGTCAGCTCAGCTCAGCTCAGCTCAGCTCAGCTCAGCTGGAAGAGGGCGATCAGCAGAATTGTCGCGGCAGCCGCCATGGCGATGCCCCACAGCAGACCGTGGTGCGGTGAGGAAAGCGGTTCCGCTGATGCCTCGGGATCCTGGAATTCGCCCATCGAAATACGAGCGGCCTGTTCCAGTCTGTTCATGTCGGCGACGCTCAAGTGCTCCTCCCACACCGTGCCGAAATCCAAGGGATTCCACCGGTATCTGGGTAAAACAGCATCCGCTCCTATGGTGAACAGCCGGTTAAGGATCGTTGCTTGCCGCAGGCCTCACGGCGTCTCGAAATTGCTGTGTGGAACGACCAGGCGATATTCGAGGTGGCCGTCCGCGATGTCGAGGCTTGCGGTTCCGCTCAGCGACGCCGGCACCACCCGCTCCAGCGCGACGCTGCCGAAGCGCTTCTGATTCGCCCGGCCGCCACTGTCCCCTATGGTTTCTGCCCATGTCAGCGACAAGGCAACTTCGCCGGTTGCCGCGGTGTTCAGATCGGCGGTCAGCTCGACGTATCCATCCGGCCGGGACAGGGCGCCGTAGCTGACCGAGTTGACGGCAAGGCCATGCATCGCCAGGCCGATATGCAGCGCGGCATTGGGGTTGAGATAGGGGTTGGCGCCCCGAAAGCGCAGGCTGTGCGATGTGTTGGTGCCATAGCGGCCAACCTGGCTCGTCACCAGTTCATGAAGTGCGGCACCTCGCCAGTTGGAAGATGTGACCAGATCCTGGGAGGAGGCCAGCGACTGCAGGCGGCCGCGAAAACGCGTCAGGAAATCGGCTATGCCGTCGGAATAACGACCGGTCTGGGTCGCGATGCTCTGGATGATCGCCAGCAGATTCTTCGAGCGATGGCTGACCTCGCGCAGCAGCGTCGTCAGTGTCTGTTCGCGCCGCTTCTGCTCGGTCGTCTCTACCATGGTGGTGACGACACCTTGCACGTCGCCGGCGTCGCCGTGGTCGGCATCGACCCAGACCTGAAACCAGCGGACACCGTTCTCGACCGGGACACTGATCTCAAGCCGCGCCGGATTGCCGGTGGCGATCACATCGCGCTTGGCGGCGGCGATGCGGTCAGCCTGCGCCATCGGCAAAATGCCATTGCCATCAGCACTGTCCGATACCCAGGGCGCACGCATGTTGCGAGCCCATACGGTCTTCATTTCGCGATCCTGATAGAGGACGGAAATGCCGGCATTGTGCAATGCGTGGAGAAGAGCCCGGCCAAGCTGCATGCCATTCTCTGCCGGATGCAGGGCGATGACTTCGTCGCTCCGCGCGCCTTCCGATTTATCGTCAGTCCTGGAGCGCATTGATCAATCTGTCCACCCAACTCAGGCTGAACGGCTTACTGTCGAATGGGTTCCCAAATGAAATTTCCCCGGAAAACTGTCCCTAAAGCGGTCCGCCGGACGGCGTCCCCTAAAGGATACCGCCCGGCGGTGGCTGGAAACCGTTTGAGGGGTGCGGCTTCCAGTGTTCGCTCGGATCTACGTTCGCTCACGCCCGTTTGAACAGGCCGGCGAGGAGCGAGATGACCAGGAAAGCGAGGAAGATGAAGAACAATATCTGCGCTATGCCAGCGGATGTGCCGGCGATGCCGCCGAAACCAAGCGCGCCGGCTATGATTGCCACGACGAGAAATACGAGCGCCCAGTAAAGCATGGTTCATCTCCTTCCGAATGGTGCGATGAAAACGTGAGTGGATGCGGTTTGTTCCACCTTTTTGCCGAAAAAGACGATGCTTGCAAACCGTTAGAGGCGGAGCGCGCCTCGAAATTCAGGGATGATGGTCCGGTTGCAAAAGGCCGCGCGATGCATCACATCGAACGGCCTTTGACATCGTATGTTCCTGCTAAAAGCAACGAAACTATGCGGCGGCCTTCGCCTGGCGGTCGAAGAACAGCGCCTGGCTGATCAACGCCTTGACCATGTCGGGATTGAACGGCTTGGTCACCAGGAAAGCCGGCTCGGGGCGCTCGCCGGTCAGCAGGCGCTCGGGAAAGGCGGTGATGAAGATCACCGGCACTGAGGTTGACGACAGGATTTCGTTGACCGCCTCGATGCCCGAGCTGCCGTCTGCGAGCTGGATATCGGCCAGCACCATCTTCGGCCGCGTCTTGCCGAACATCGTCACCGCCTCGGCATGGGTGCGCGCCGTTCCAACGACGCGATGGCCGAGGCTCTCGACCATCTCTTCTATGTCCATTGCGATTAGCGGTTCGTCCTCGATGATCAGCACGTCTGTCGCCACCTGGCGGGAAATCTCATTGCTTGCCTGGGCAAGCAGCTCGGAGAATTGCTGGTCGCCGACGTCGAGAATCTCGGCCGCCTCGTCCTCGCTGAAGCCTTCGACGGCAACCAGCAGGAAGGCCTGGCGGGGAAGCGGCGCGATCGCATTGAGATTGGCGGCGGCGCGTTGCTCCCACGCCGATTGCGCCTGCTCCTGGGGCACGCGGATGGCGACCGAGGTGAACAGCTTGGCGAATACCTTGTAGAGCGCGATACGGTCCGTCGATGCCTCGGGGAAGATATCGGTATCGGCGATGATGGCTTCGAGCATCGCGGCGACCAGCGCGTCGCCGCTCTCTTGCGATCCCGAGACAGCGCGCGAGAAGCGGCGCAGGAACGGCAGATGCGGCGCGATGGTGGCGGATAAACTCATGGTAAGACGTCTCCCTCAGAATGACGTTATTGCCTGGATTGCAGGTCAAGCTGATTGCAAGCCCCGCTAATACAACGCGGCTTTTCCGAAAAAGTTCCGCCCCGATGGAACGAAAAGGCCGGACCGGCGTTTGGTGTCGGGATGGGCAACCAGACGAGGGTGCCGCTTGCCTTGTGTTGAGTTGATATGAGCGGCCTGGGTGCTGGGAATATAAGGGCAAAATGAAGGATATGACCAAAGATATTTTGGCTGGCGCCGCGGGCAAGCGCCGGAATGGAGTTGGCGACCCGCTTGGGGCCAACTCCGAAATCGGACGCAAACTCAAACAATATTACGACGAGCTTGTCTCCGACGATGTGCCGGATCGCTTTGCCCAATTGCTCAGCCAATTGGAACAGACCGAACCCGCACAGAAGAAGGACTGAGGCATGGCCGCGGTCTCCCAAGGCTTCAAGACCGATCTGCTTGGGGCAATCCCGAGCTTGCGGGCCTTTGCCGTGTCGCTGACGCAAAATGCCGACAAGGCCGACGACCTCGTTCAGGAAACGCTGGTCAAGGCCTGGGACAAGCATGAGAGCTTCCAGCCCGGCACCAATCTCAAGGCATGGCTTTTCACCATTCTGCGCAATGAATTCTATTCGCAGATGCGCAAGCGCGGTCGCGAGGTGCAAGACAGCGACGGCATCATGACGGCCAGGCTCGCGGTGCATCCGGCCCAGCACGGCCAACTGGACCTCAAGGATTTTCGTGGCGCTCTTGAGCAATTGCCGGAAGACCAGCGCGAGGCCATCATCCTCATCGGCGCATCGGGCTTCTCCTATGAGGAGGCCGCCGAAATCTGTGGTTGCGCGGTCGGAACGATCAAGAGCCGCGTTTCCAGGGCGCGCACGCGCCTGCAGGAAATCCTGAAGATCTCCGGCGAGGACGAATATGGTCCCGACGCGATCTCGGCTCAGGTGACAGGCACCGCCGCGCGTTGACGAGAAGGCCCGGATAAGATCCGGGCCGGCCGCTTGATCTCAAACAGCAGAGCCACGTCCGTAAGCCGCGGCCACCGCTTCGACGAGATCTTCCCCGGAATAGGGCTTGGTCACCAGCCTCACCCCGGGAAAGGATGTCCTGATCTCGTCCGCATCCGAATATCCCGAGGCAAACACAAAAGGCATGCCTGTTTCGCGCAAGCCGGCGGCGAATTCCAGCGTCGAGGTGCCGCCCAGCATCAGATCGACGATGGCGGCGTCGAATTGCGTTGCGACTTTTCGGTCGTCAATCTCTGTCAGGTCGCGGGCGATCACCACCTCTTGTGCGCCGTGGTCACGGCAAAGCTGCTCGACATCCATGGCGATGAGGAATTCGTCCTCCAGCACAAGAATCCGCAATCCGTCAAGCAATGTGGGCACAGGTGAAGGCTCCTTGAAACGCCCGGAGTCATGATCGCTATTGCGCGTGTTGTCATTTAAAAAAGACATGCCTTCAACCCCGGAACTCCGATCCCGGCAAAACGTTTAAATGGACCTGCTGACCGGCAGGCTTTCGAAGAGGGGTCGAAATGCCAGGGCAGAATGGGCGCGCTTTTTCGGGTCGCCAGTATCCTTGCGAGAATTGTCCGTTGCGGCCCTTGCCGGTTTTCCGGGAGTTCGAGAAAGAGGAACTGGCTTTCATCAGCAGGTTCAAGAAGGGCGAACTCGCGGTCGACAAGGGCGCAACGGTCCTCGTGGAAGGAAGCCATAGTGCCCACCTTTACACGGTGTTGTCCGGCTGGGCGTTCCGCTACAAGCTGTTGCCAGATGGTCGCCGACAGATCCTCAATTACCTGATGCCCGGCGATCTCATCGGACTGCAAGGCAGTGTCATGGGGGAAATGCAGCATTCCGTGGAGGCCCTGTCGCCAATGCTGCTTTGCGTTTTCGAGCGCGACAATCTGCATGAGCTCTACCGCAGCCATCCGGGCCTCGGCTACGACATCACCTGGATCGCATCGCGTGAAGAACGGATGCTGGACGAAAACCTGCTCAGTGTCGGCCGGCGCAGCGCGATCGAGCGCGCCGCCTATCTGATTGCTTTCATCGCCAGCCGTGCCAAGGTTGTCGGACTGAACGGGAAGCAATCCATCCAGATACCGATCACGCAACAGCATATCGCCGACACGCTTGGCCTGTCGCTGGTTCACACCAACAAGACGATCCGCAAGCTCATGGACCGCAAGCTGATCCTATGGCGCGACGGCGGCTGCGAGGTCGTCGATATTGAAGGGCTCAAGCAGCTTGCTGGCTGGGAAGGGCTGGGCGAGGGCCGCAGGCCACTGATCTGAAGACGCACCTCTCGCCCATTGATTGGCGGCTGGTGCGTACGCCCATGTTTTGGGCTCTATCTCTTCTTTTGACGCAACTCCGGACGGAAAACCGCTTCACACTTTTTCTCCAGTTGCTCTAGTTTATCCCGATATCGGAACCTTGAGACGCACGGCGCGTTTGAAATCGAACAATCACAAGGAGTTAAGCAATGGCAACCGCCGCAGGGAAGACCGCCAACGAAGCGCGGGCGAATTCGGATCTCGAAGCCGACATCCGGCAGTTGAAGGCTGATATCGACAAGCTCACCAAGCAGTTGGCCAAGACCGGTGAACATGGCTATGGCACAGCGCGCCGCGCGGCCACCGAAGGTGTCGAGCAATTGCGCGCGCAGGGCGAGGCTGCGTTTGACAGCCTTCGCGGCAGTGCCAAGGACATCGAGGCGCAGTTGTTGGCAAATGTCCGCGAAAAGCCGGTGACGTCGCTGGCGATCGCCGCCGGTGTCGGCTTCCTCTTCGCGCTGCTCGCGCGTCGCTAGTCGCGAAAAAATGGGAATGTTCGCGTCCCTGATCTCGGGGCTCGCTTCTGGCGAGACCTTGGCCGCCATGCACCGCGCGCGCACGGCGGCCATCATCTATGTGCTGGCGACAATTGCCGCGCTGTGCGGTCTCGGCTTCCTCATTGGCGCTGCCTACATCTGGGCTGCCTTTCGCTATGGGTCGTTTGCCGCGGCTCTGGGTTTTGGCATCGGTTTTCTGGTTCTCGCGGGCCTGATCCTGTTGATTTACCAGATATCGGCCGGGTCGCGCGCCAGGCGTCGGGCGGAGCGCCGAAAGTCGGACATGACGGCGATCGGCATTACGGCAGCGCTCGCGGTGCTGCCGACCCTTCTCAAGGGCAAAACCGGCTTGGGCGTCATACTCGGGCCGGTTGCCGCGCTTGCGGCTTATGCCATTTACCGCGAGAACGTGAAACCGCGCAGCGACGATACGGATGTCGACAGCAGGAAGTGAGTCCGCAAGGCCCGCTTTCGGGTCATTTCGACAGATCTTCCAGCGGCATCGATATTTCGGCGAAGACGCCTTCCGGCCGGAATTCATGGGTCACCTCGCTTGAGATGACCTTGGCCAGGCTGCGGCGGATGAGGATCGAGCCGAAGCCGTGCCGCTCGGGCGGGGCGACTTCCGGGCCGCCGCTCTCGCGCCAGGTGAGCACCAGGCGCCGGCCGTCCTTTTTGCCTTGTGCCTTCCAGTCCAGATCAACCTTGCCCGATGAAACCGACAACGATCCATATTGCAGCGCGTTGCTGGCCAGCTCGTGCAGGATAAGTCCAAGGCCGACCGCCTGGTCGGGCGACAGCAAAAGGTCGGCGCCGGAGATTGTGATGCGCGGCTGGTCGGCGGCGTCAAAGGGCCTGATCTCGATCTGGACGAGTTCGCGGATGCCGATGCCGCGCCACTCGCGGTCGGACAGGAGATTGTGGGCGATGCCAAGGGCCTGAAGCCGGGCACCGAAAGCCTCGAGGAATTCGCTCGGCTGACGGGCATGACGCACGGTCTGCGTCGCCAGCGCCTGGACGGTCGCCAGCGTGTTCTTGACGCGGTGGTTGAGCTCGCGCAGCAGAAGCCGTTGCCGCTCGTCGCCGAGCTTGCGCTCGGAGATGTCGTAGTTGACGCCGAAGATCAGTGTCGGCTTGCCGTCGCCATCGCGCTCGATGACGCGGCCGCGCGTGGCTATCCAGCGCGGCGGATGAAAGCCTTTCACCCGGTATTCGCCGAAATAGTCGTCACTGCCGGACAGGGCATCGCGAAAGCGGGTTTCGGTCTGGTAGACGTCGCGCGGATCGATGGCGCCCAGGATGTCGCGCGCCCGAAGCCGGGTCGAGCGCGGCAGGTTGAACAGTTCCGACAGCCGGACATCGCATTCGATCATGTCGGTGCGGATATCCCATGCCCAGCTGGCGAGCGAGGCCGCGTCGAGCGCAATGGCGCGCCGTTTTTCCTCGCGTGCCAGTGCTGCCTCGGCGAGGGCGCCGCTGCGGGTCGCCTCCTTCAAGGTGAACAGGTTGGCGGCAAGGCTGGCGAGTGTCTTCAACTGGTCGAGCTCGGTCTGCGACGGAAAGGCGTGCGGCTCGCGGTCGAGCACGCACAGCGTGCCGATCCTCGCGCCTGCCACGACCATCGGCGCGCCAGCATAGAAACGCACATGATGCTTGCCGGTGACCAGCGGGTTGGCTTTGAAGCGCGGGTCCGTCGTCGCGTCGGTCACCACCATGGGCTCGTCGCCGGCGGCGATGGCGTGGGCGCAAAAGGAGATGTCGGTCGCGGTCTCGGTCTCGTCGAGGCCAACGCAGGATTTGAACCATTGCCGCTCGAGATCGACGAGCGTGACCAGGGCGATCGGTGCCTGCATCACCGTGGCGGCGAGGCTGCTGATGCGGTCGAAATCCGGGTCGGCCGCCGTATCCAGCATCTCCAGCCCGTGCAGCACGGCCAGCCGGTCCTTGCCATTGACGGCAAGCGCCACTTCAGCCGGCAGGCTGCCCCCTATGTCCGCCTTGCTATTCACCCCAGTGCCCCAATGTCCGTGCCGGCCTTTGCCGTTTTGCCGCTTCGCCAGGCCGCGGCCGGTCGGCTTTGCCGGAACCATCCTAACGAGGAACCGTTACCCGACCGTGTTTTACCGAGCACGCGAACAGGTACAAAACGAAACAAGGACCGGCCATGACCAAGATCATTCCGCAGGACAAAGCGCGTCAGGGGCGATGGGGCTGGCACGGCCTTCGTATCCTGATTGCCGCGCTTCTTCTGGCTATCGCGGCCTGGGGCATCGCTGAAATTTATGGCCAAACGGCCAAAACGCCAGCGACAGAACAAGGAAGTGCGCCGCGTGGCTAGATTTTCGGCCATCATCGTTCGAGATTGCATCAGGCAGCCTTTGCCTCCGCAACTCTGGCGGGCACCAGGACATTCAACGCGCCAGGCCGAATTTCGATCGTCGTCTCCCGCTCGAGCCTGACCAACTCGCCATCCATGACGGCGCGGAACTTCCTGCTGCCGGAGTGGATTTTCAGGACCGTCCGATCGGATTGATGGATTTCAACATGTTCGTTGTCGCGCCATTTGCCGCGCGCGATGTTGAAGAGGAATTTCATCAGCTCGGCGCGCTGCTGCGCCACCGTGACATAGATGCCAAGCACGCCGCCCGCCGGGTTGTCCGCATAGGGCAGATGGCCTTCACCGAACAGATTGTTGGTGACGCCGATGCCTGATATCTGCGCCGTCATCTCTGCTTCGCCGATGCCAAGCGTAACGTTCATTGCCGGCGGATTGTTGATCGTTTCCCATGCGGCCTTGGCCGAGGCGCCGATCTTTCCCAGGCGCGAACCGAATTCCATCCTCTGGCGCAGCTGCACCATCCTGGCATGCATGCCGATCGAAAACTGGTGGATGAAGGGCCGGCCGTTGGCCGTGGCCATGTCGACCGCGATGATCTCTCCGTCACCAAAGGATTCGAGTGCTGCATCGAGCGACTGCGGAATACCGAGGCCACGTGCGAAAAGGTTCATGGTGCCTGCCGGCAGTATGGCGAGCGCCTTTTTCTTGCCCATCAGCCTGGCACCCGCTGCCGAAATGGTTCCGTCACCGCCACCGGCCAGCACGACATCGACCGCGGGGCGCGAAGCAGCATTGTCGAGGGTTTCCACCACGTCCTTGCCTGCAACCACATCGATGCTCAGCGAGTGGCCCGCCGCCTCCAGTGTCTGATACATCCTGTCGGAAAAAGCGGCTAGGTCAGTGCTGCGCAAGGTGCCGCCGTCCCGGTTCAGCACCGCCGCGAATTTCATGCCCCGCTCCGTTATGCCAGCCCAAAACAGGCCGGAAAAACCCAGCCGCAGGCTGAAACGTGGCGATGCAGGAAAGGTTCCTTTGGAAGGGTGCAATTCCGCGCGTGTTCTTCAATCGCCGCACAACCGCTCCGGGTTTTTTGGCCGGGAAATCCTCGCCAATTTTGTCGGAACAACAGCATGGTCACGACGTTGTGAACCCGTAGAGATGCCGCGCCCGATCTTCCCCAGCGACGGTTCAACCGGACGCGGCGTGCACGAAATCACGCACCAGGAGAGACTATCATGATACGCACCCTTTTAGCCACGACCGCACTTGCAACGCTGATCGCGACCGGTGCCTTCGCGCAGAGCGCGACGACGTCAGCCCCTGCCGCCGCCCCCGCTGTTGAGGAGCCGGCCGCAGCCGCTCCTGTGCCGCACGCGGAAGGCAGTATCGTCACCAACATCATTGGTGAATCCGTCTATAACGGCACCGGCGATGACGCCGAGAACATCGGCAAGGTCAGCGATGTCGTCTTCGACAAGGATGGCATGGCGAAATCCGTCGTCATCGGCGTCGGCGGCTTTCTGGGCGTCGGGGCGAAGAATGTCGCCTTCGACTACGATAAGCTGCAGTGGGCCGAAAAGAACGGCGACCGCTGGTTGGTGGCCCAGACATCCAAGGACGAACTGACGGCGCATCCGGAGTTCGACAGCAAGCCTTACGATCCGGCACCGGCGCCTGCCGCTTCCACCGACGCGTCAGCCCCTACGGCGCCCGCGACGACGGATACAGCACAGGCGCCAGCCGCCGCCCCAGCCGAGCCTGTCAAGCGCGCTGATGGCAATCTCGCCACCAAAATAATCGGCGAAACCGTCTACAATGGCACCGGCGATGACGCCCAGAACATCGGCAGCGTCAACGACATCGTGCTGACCAAGGATGGCAAGGCCGAATCCCTGGTCATCGGCGTCGGCGGCTTCCTTGGTCTCGGCGCCAAGAATGTCACCTATGATTTCAGCAAGGCACAGTGGGCCGAGAAGAATGGCGACCGTTGGCTGGTGGCCCAGACCACCAAGGAAGAGTTGACGGCACAGCCGGACTTCAACCGTAAGGCTTATGATCCGGTGCCGGCAACCACTGCGTCGAGTGCTCCGGCAGCAACCGCTCCTGCCGCCGCCCCGGCCGACAAGACCGCTGCAGCTCCGGCCGCACCCGACGCCTCGGCGCCCGACCAGACGGAGACCGCCGCCATCGACAAGTCGACGCTGACCGCGATGCCGATTGGCGAAATCAGGGCCGACGACCTGAAGGGCACCACCGTCTATGGCGCCAATGACGCCAAGGTCGGCGAGATCGGCGATGTCGTGCTGACGCCTGACAAGAAGACCGATGCGGTGATCGTCGATGTCGGCGGGTTCCTCGGCATCGGCGCGAAGGAAGTCGCTGTCGGCCTGGATAATCTCAAATTCATGACCGACAAGGATGGCAAGAAGTATCTCTATACGACCTTCACCAAGGAGCAGCTTCAGGCGCAAACCGCCTATGACAAGGGCAGCTATGCGCAGAAGCGCGACCAGCAGCGTTTGATCGTGCAGTAATTTTGTTCAGCCGGTGAAAAGCCCGCGCCGACAACGGCGCGGGCTTTTTCATGTCAGGTGAGGAGGAAGGCCGGCGACGTGGCCGGCGACACCATTTTCCGTCAACTCCGCCAGCGCCAGTGACTGGTCGAGATGTTCGGCCCGCCAAGCGAGAAGCCGCTCGGCGAATTCCAGGCGGGTGGACAGATGCGCGGGGCTGTTGGCGAGGTTGATCAGTTCGCCAGGGTCTGCCTCGACGTTGAAAAGCAAGGGTGGCAGGCCGCCGCCAAAATGCACGTATTTGAATTTCTTGGTGCGGATGACAGCCAGGTTGCATTGGCGCGAGGCAATGCCGAAATGCTGCTCAGGCTCGCCGCCCGCTATCGAGCGGAAATCGAACTCCCAATGCGCGGCATCTCGCCAGATAGCGGGGGTCCCGCCGCTCAGGAATGGTTTCAGCGAGCATCCGTCGAGATGCGGCTCAGGCGCCTCGCCAAGCAGGTCGATAAGCGTGGGCAAGATGTCTACCGCTTCGGTGAAGCGATCGACCGTGCTGCCCGCAGCCTTGCGATGCCGTGGATCGCGAATGATCAGCGGGATGTGGTAGCTGCCGTCGAAATAGCCGCCCTTGCCCAGCATGAAATGGTCGCCCATCATCTCGGCGTGGTCCGAGGTGAGGACAATGACTGTGTCGTTCCACGCGCCTGAAGCCTTGAGCGACTGCCATATCCGCCCGAGCTGTGCGTCGACCTCTGAGATCATGCCGTAATAGATCGCCCGGATGCGGCGGAAATCATCCTCGCTCCAGTCGTGCACCTTGCCTGCGGCGCCCGGGCGGAAGTTCGCGCGTTTCTTCCTGCTGAGATCATAAGCGAGATAGGGATGGCTCTGCGCTTCGGCCCGCCAGCTCTCCGCGCGGTGAAAGGCGGGGCCGTCGGCTGGATCGTATAGTGTGTTGAAGGGTTCCGGCACGATGAAGGGCGGGTGCGGGCTGATGAAGGACAGATGCGCAAACCACGGCGTGGCCTGTTCCTGCTCGCCTAGCCAGCGGATGAACTCACCCGCCATGAAAGCCGTTGGCGTATGGTCTTTTGAATAGATTGGCGGTGCCTCGGTCACGCCATCGACGTGGCCATCTTCGTCCACGGCACGGTGGATGTCCGGGGATCCGGCGCTGGCATCGATGCCCTGCAGCTTCAGCCAGGACAACCACTGTTTCTGATGCTCCGGCAGCAGCTGGCGCACTGTGAATCCGGGCAGCACGCCCTCATAGCTTTTCAGCCTCGGATCATCAGGCGCCAGCAGGCGCGGATCGAGCGAGACGTCGGTGTAGCCGAACAAGGTTGGGTCATACCCCGTTTTGCGCGCATGCTGCGCGATGTTGCCGTGACGGGCATCGAGCGGTGAGCCATTGCGGCAGACGCGGTTGTTCATCTGGTAGAGGCCGGTGTAGAGGCACGCGCGCGCCGGCGAGCAAGGTGCCGCGCCGCCATAATGCTGTTTGAACAGCACGCCCTCGGCGGCCAGTGCGTCGGCATTCGGTGTCTTCACCACGAGGTGGCCGGCGGCAGACAGGCAATCACCGCGCCACTGGTCGCAGGTGATCAGGAGAACGTTGGGGCGCCTGGCTTTTCCTGTCACTCGCGACACCTTTCGCTGTATGTTCGAATGCAGCTCATGGAACCGATTTCCGGCAACGGCGCAAGGCCACCTGCACTAGCCAATTGGTGAACAAATCTCTTTTGATTGTTCACTTTTACTGAACAGTCCATTCTGTGTTTGCCGCCTTTGCCGCAAGCAGGGCTGTCCTCATATTGGCGTGGACAGCGGCAAGGGCCGCACGAACACCAAGGGAAGGAGCAAGACATGCTCGACCAGATCAAGGGCCTGCATCACGTCACCTCGATGGCCAGGGATGCCCGGCAGAACAATGATTTCTTCACCCACAAGCTAGGCCAGCGCCGGGTCAAGAAGACCGTCAATTTCGACGCGCCCGATGTCTACCACCTCTATTATGGTGACGAGGCCGGCACGCCCGGTTCGGTGATGACCTATTTTCCGTTTCCCAACATCGGCAAGGGCCGTCATGGTGTCGGCGAAGTCGGCACCACGGCTTATTCCGTCCCGGAAGGCACGCTCGCCTATTGGGAAAAGCGCTTCGCCGACGAGGGTGTGACCGGTGTTTCCCGCGAGGAAAGTTTTGGTGAGAAGCGGCTCCGATTTGCCGGCCCGGATGGCGACGGTTTCGCGCTCGTCGAGGACAAGGCCGATAGCAGAGCACCGTGGGTCAAGGGCGGCGTTCCAACCGGCGAAGCGATCCGTGGCTTCCACTCGGTTTCGCTCAGGCTGAAGGATGGCGGCGCCACCGAGGAGCTGTTGAAGTTCATGGGCTACGAGGAAGTCGATAAATCAGGCAATATCAGACGGCTTGCCGTGAAGAACGGCAACGGTGCCGATGTCATAGACATCGAATCGCTGCCGACCGCGCCCTTCGCCGATCTCGGCGCCGGCTCGGTCCACCATGTTGCTTTCGCCGTCGAGAACCGCGCCAAGCAGCTCGAAGTGCGCAAGGCGTTGATCGATACCGGCTATGGGGTAACGCCTGTCATCGACCGCGATTACTTCTGGGCGATCTATTTCCGCACGCCGGGCGGCGTGCTGTTCGAAGTCGCCACCAACGAGCCGGGATTCGACCGCGATGAGGACACCGCGCATCTGGGTGAGGCGCTGAAGCTGCCGACGCAGCACCAGCATCTCCGGCCCTATCTCGAACAGCATTTGCAGAAGCTGGAAGGCTAAGGCCATGAGCAAGGACGCTTACATCCACAGGGCGCTGCCCGGTTCGCCGGGCGGTCCGCTGCTTTTCGTCTTCCATGGCACGGGAGGCGACGAGGGCCAGCTTGTCTCGCTGGGGCGCGATCTCGTGCCCCAGGCCACCATCATCTCGCCGCGCGGCGATGTCTCCGAACACGGTGCGGCGCGCTTTTTCCGCCGCACTGGCGAGGGCGTCTACGACATGGACGATCTGGCGCGGGCGACGGACAAGATGGCTGAATTCGTCAAGGCGCATGTCGAGGCGACGAAGCCATCGGCGGTGCTGGGCCTCGGCTATTCCAACGGCGCCAACATACTGGCATCGCTGGTGTTCGAAGCCCCCGACCTGTTCGACGCCACGGTGCTGATGCATCCGCTGATCCCGTTCGAACCGCAGGTGAAGGGCAGCCTTTCCGGTCGCCACATCCTGCTGACCGCCGGCAAGCGCGACCCGATCTGCCCGCCGAACCTGACGACGCGGCTCGAGGCTTATTTGCGTGCCGATGGCGCCGATGTCACAGTGGAGTGGCACGAAGGCGGGCACGAGGTGCGGCCGAATGAAATCGAGGCGGCCCGGCGGCTCTTCGCCGGTGTCGCTCAAGGAGTGTAGAAATGCCCGACCAACTGCCTGAAATCGAACTCGAAGACCGCGGCTCCAAGGGGCGCTATGTCCTGCGCGGTCCCGGCGGTGCCGAGGCCGAGATGACCTTCACCAAGATCGGCGAACACCAGATCATCATCGACCACACGGAAGTGCCGGACGCATTTCGCGGCCAGGGTGCCGGGCTTCGGCTCGTCACCCGTGCCGTCGAGGATGCCCGGGCAGTGGGCAAGAAGATCATCCCGCTTTGTCCCTTCGCCAACGCCCAGTTCCGCCGCCATCCGGAATGGGCCGACGTGCTGAAGCAGTAGGGGCGCGCAAGCACCTCGTCGATCGGTGTGCATGGGAAGAAGCGGGCGGTCGCGGTAGCCGATTGGCTTTGTAATTTGCCGCGACCGGATATCTTGCCTAGATATGATATATCGCCGTGCCGACAAACGAAGTGAATGATCCCCCTATGACCGAAACAGACCTCGTCCCCGTCTTCGACGGCCACAATGATACGCTGCTGCGACTTTATCAGTCGAAGGACACGGATCTCGAAAAGCTGTTCATCGAGGGCAAGTCGGGCGGTCACATCGACCTGCCGCGGGCCAAGGCCGGCGGCTTTGCCGGCGGCATGTTCGCCATTTTCCCGCCGCCGGTTGAGAAGGCCAGGCGCAGCGCCGTGCCGTTGGCGCCGAGCGACAGCGAGCCGCTGCCGCCCGAGGTGCCGCGCGCCGATGCGCTCAACTCGACGATCGCGATGGCCTCGATCCTGTTCCGGCTGGAACGCGCCGGAGCGTTGGCCGTCTGCCGCACTGCCGCCGACATACACAACGCCATGGCCAAAGGCACGATCGCCGCCGTGTTCCACATCGAAGGCGTCGAGGCGATCGATCCCGAACTCACCATGCTCGATGTGCTGCACGCGGCCGGCCTGCGCTCGCTCGGCATCGTCTGGAGTCGGCCGAATGCTTTCGGTCACGGCGTGCCGTTCCGCTTTCCGTCCTCGCCGGATACCGGCCCGGGCCTGACCGATGCCGGCAAGGCCCTGGTCAAGGCCTGCAATCAGCTGAAGATCATGATCGATCTTTCGCATCTCAACGAGAAGGGTTTTCGCGATGTCGCTGGTCTCAGCGACGCGCCGCTGGTCGCCACGCACTCCAATGTGCACGCGATCTGCGGCCATTCACGCAATCTCACCGATTGGCAACTCGGCGCGATCCGCGAGTCCGGCGGCATGGTCGGGTTGAACTTCGCCACCGGATTTTTGCGCGAGGACGGCCGCATGAACGCCGACACCAGCCTCGACATCATGGTGCGCCATGTCGATTCGCTGCTGCAGGCGCTGGGCGAGGACGGCGTCGGTCTCGGTTCGGATTTCGACGGCGCCATGATTCCGGCCGTCATCGGTGACGTCGCCGGCCTGCCGAAGCTGATCGATGCGTTGGCCGCGCGCGGTTTCGGCCGGGCATTGATCGAAAAAATCGCCTATCGCAATTGGTTGAACATGCTTGAAAAGACAATTGGATAGCGCGCAGGCGCTATTCGAAACCAATTCTTTTGAGCCAGTCCTTGCCGACGCCACGATCGCGGATGATCGGCAGCGGATTTTCTGAATCAAGCCGGGCGCAGATGCGGTAGACTTCGAGCGTCTCGGCGCTCATCTCGTCGCGCTTGTAGAAGAACATGGCGGCGGCGTAGCGCGTGCGGCCGGACCATTGTTCGCCAAGCGGCGTGTTGACCAGCTCCCACTGCTCTGCGGCTTCCCCATCTTCTTGTAGCTTGTCGGCTTCGTCGGCCATGGTCAGAAATCCGCTGGCGGATTGGCGGTGCGGCGGTCGAGCTTGATGAAAGGCCGTGCCACCACCTTGGCCCGTTTCATCAGCTTCTGATACTGCAGCTCGCGCATGGCGTAGATCTCGACCCAGAGGTCCTCGACCAGCGTATCACCATACGGCCGCTCCAGCGAGGCGATGGCGATGTTGCGCTTGGCCATCGGCGACCACATGGCAGCGCTGACCAGGCCGACCTCCTGGCTTTTCTTGTGGTAGACGATGGCGTGTTCGGCCGGGATGTTGCCCTCGATCTCCAGCCCGACCAGCACATGGCGCAGCTTGCGTTTGGCGCGCGCTTCGAGGATGGCGCGGCGGCCGTTGAAATGACCTTTTCCCGGATCGATCATGAAGCCCAGCCCGATCTCGTCGGGCCGGCGCAAGCGGTCGGCGCGGATGGCGTGTTCGGCGGTGGTGAAATCGGCATTGGCAACGATCAGCCCGGCCTCGAGCCGGGCGCGGTTGAGCGCGGTGTAACCGATGGCCCTGATACCGCGCAGTTCGCCCGCTGTCATCAACCGATCCCACAGGCTCAGCGCCTTGTCCGCCGAAACGAACAGTTCGTAGCCGAGGTCACCGGTGAAGCCGGTGCGCGATATGGTGACGGTGCCGCCATCATGGGCAAACTCGGCGAGGTCGAAGATCTTCAATCGCTCGACGCCGGCAAAGCCGGCATCGCGCAGTACGGCGAAGGAGGTTGGCCCCTGCAGCGCGAGCCCGGCGACCGCCTCGGTTTCCTCCTCGACGATGACGTCGAAGGCGATGGCGCTGTCGAGCAGCCAGGGTAGATGCCGCTCTTGCGAACACAGGCGGAAGCGCGTCGGCGACAGCCGGAACAGAGTGCCGTCGTCGAGGACAAAACCCTCATCGTCGCACCAGGCCGTATAGTGGACGCGAGCGGGCCTAAGGCTGGTGACGTCGCGCAAGGTGACGCGGTCCAGGAAGGCTTCGGCGTCCGGCCCCTCGATCCGGTATTTGGTCATTGGCGAGATGTCGAACAGTGCTGCCTGGCTGCGTATGGCGAAATATTCGAGCTCCTCGTCCCATAGAGAGTGCGGTGCGCGGTAGCCGGCCCAATTGTACCAGTCCTGGGTTTTGGCCAGCGCATCGAGGCGCGGCTGGAATGGCGTGCCAAGGCGCAGCGTGCGGAAATGGCCTTGGGCTACGATGCGCGCGGAAACAGCCGCATTGGCTGTGTTTGCAACGGGCTTCTTTCTGGTCGCCTGGGCCATGATTCTATCCCTTCATCGCAATGATGCGTCGTGCGGCGTTCAAGCCCGGTGCGCCGGAGACGCCACCGCCCGGATGCGAGCCAGCGCTGGCCAGAAACAGCCCTTCGAGCGGCGTGTCGTAGCCTGACCAGCCGGGGACGGGCCGCGAGATCAGCATCTGGTCGGCCTGCAGTTCGCCATGGTGCCAGTGGCCGCCCGGCATGCGATAGCGCGCCTCGATATCGGCCGGCGTCAGCAGCTCGGCATGGACGACGCTCTTGCCGATGCCGGGCGCGTAAGCCTCTAGCTGCGCCATCACAGTCCGAAGGAATTTTGGCTTGCCAGCATCCCAGCCTTCCTTCAACGCATAGGGCGCGTATTGCACCACCGCCGACAGCACACAGGCACCATCAGGCGCAAGCGAGGGTTCGGCGAGGCTGGGCAGGGTGATCTCCATCACCGGCTCGGGCGAGAACTCGCCATATTTGGACGGGTTGAAGGCGCGCTCGACATGATCGGGCGAGGGCGCGATGACGAGCCGGCCCTTGTGGGAGGCTGCATCGGCGCCGGTGAATTGCGGCGGCCGGTCGAGCGCCAGATTGAGCTTGGCGGCGTCGCCCTTCATGCGGATGTTTTTCACCTTGCGCACGAAGCCGGTGTCGATTTCGCGCGGCCCGACAAGGTCGAGGAACGTGGTTGCCGGATTGATGGCCGACACGATGGTCCTGGCGCGCAGCTCCTCGCCAGTGTCGAGCACGGCGCCGACAACGCGGCCCTTCTCGACGATGATTTTTGCGACGGTAACCGATGTGCGGATGGTGACGCCAGCTTTCTCCGCCGCAGCGCGGATGGCGGCGACGACCGCTCCCATGCCTCCCTTTGGCAGAGCTTGCGCACCGGATGCACCGCCGGTCTCGCCAGCCAGGCGATAATAGAGGCCTAGCAACGACGTCGGCGAGCGCGGGCCGAGATGGCTGCCAAGCGTTGCGTCGAAGGCGAGCAGGCCTTTCAGCCTGTCGTCCTCGAGCTGTTCGTCGAGCAGGTCGGCGACATTCATCAACAGCACGCGCAGGAAGTCGCGCATATCCTCCTTGCCGAGTTTTTTCAGCGCCAGTGCGGTCTGGCCGAGGGACGCGGTCTCCAGCAACGACATGCCAGCGAGATCCGGCGCGCGTCGGGAGAGGAACGGCTTCAGGATGCCGGCATAGCGCAGCAGCTGCGCGCGCAATTCCTTCCAGGCGGATTGCTCGGAGGAACTGGCGCCGGTCAGCACTTCGCCATAGGCGCCATGCAGGACCAACGATGGGCCATCCTTCGAGAGTGCCACCGACGGAAGGAAGTCCGTGCGGGCAAATTGCAGCCCATGCTTCTCCAGTTCCAGCGTCTTCGCCACATCGGGATGCAGACGGTTCAGCACATGAGCGAGTGATGAGGCGCGAAAACCCGGGGCGAATTCCTCGGTGCGCGCGGCGCCGCCGACTTCGCTTCCGGCTTCCAGCACCAGCACCTTGTGGCCGGCCTTGCCAAGCGTGGCAGCAGTGACGAGGCCGTTGTGGCCGCCGCCAATGACGATTGCATCAAATGACGTCATGGGCCGGGCTCATATGCGAGGTGGATTTGGCGAGATCGCGCAGGATCTCGGCGGCGGCGTTGCGGCCGGGCGCACCCATGACGCCGCCGCCGGGATGGGTCGAGGAGCCGCACATATAGAGGCCGCCAACCGGGGAGCGATATTGCGCGTAGCCCGGCACGGGGCGGTTGAACAGCAGCTGGTCGAAGGTCAGTTCGCCCTGAAAAATGTTGCCTTCGGTGAGGCCGACCTCGGCCTCGATCTCGCGTGGCGTGCGCACCTCCATATGGACGATGCGGTCGCGGAAACCGGGTGAATACTCGGCGATCTGCGAAATCACGCTTTCCGCGAAACCGTCGCGGTCGGCATCGGTCCAGTCGCGGCCGTTCACCTTGGGTGGCGCATACTGCACGAAGCAACTCATGAAGTGTTTGCCCGGCGGCGCCATGGTCGGGTCGAGCGTCGTCGGGATCACCATGTCGAGGAACGGGTCAGACGACCAGCGCCCGGCCTTCCAGTCGTCATAGGCGCGTTCCATGCGCTCTATCGAATCGGTGAAATGCATGTCGCCGCGATAAACCGGCGAATCCTTCGGCAGTGCTGGGAATTCCGGCAGCGAATCGAGGGCGATGTTAACCTTGCCGGAGGAGCCGCGGATCTTGAAGTTTTTCACCCGGCGCAGGAAAATGTCGGGCAGTTCCTTTTCCTCGACCAGCTTGAGGAAGGTGCGCTTCACGTCGGCATTGGAGACGACGAGCTTGCCGTAAATCTCCTCGCCGCCGGCCAGCACCACCCCCTTGGCCTTGCCTCGGCCAACCAGCACATGATCGACCTCTGCGCCGGTCCGGATGGTTCCGCCCGACGCCTTGAACGACGCGGCCAGCGCTTTCGTAACCGCGCCCATGCCGCCGCGCGCATAGCCCCAGGCGCCAACGGAGCCGTCGACCTCGCCCATATAATGGTGCAGCAGAACGTAAGCGGTGCCGGGCGACATCGGCCCGAGTGCTGTGCCGATGATGCCGGACAAAGCGAAGTTCGCCTTGATGACATCGGTCTCGAAATATTCGTCGAGGAATTCCGAGATCGACATCGTCCAGAAACGCAGCGTCAGCGCCATTTCCTCGGCCGAAAGGCCGGCGAATTTCTTGCCGAGATAGAGCAGCTCGCCGAGATCGCGCGGCTTGAGGCTGGTGGGGTCGGGGGCGGTGCGCATCAGCAGTGGCTGGATGAAGCGACACTGCCGCGTCACGTCGCGAGCGTAGCGGTCATAGGCTTCGGCGTCGCGCCTGGAGAAGCGCGCGAATTCGCGCCGGTGCGCATCGTGGTCGCGGTAGTTGGCGAGGTAGTCGCCGTCGCGGGTGAACACCGCGCCGCCCTCATAGGAAATGACCTGCAGGCCGAAGCGCGGCAGTTCGAGGTCGCGCATGATCTCGGGGCGGAACAGCGAGCAGACATAGGAGCAGTTGGAGTAGAGAAAGCCCGGCGTCAGCTCGCGGCTGGTGGCGGCACCGCCGACCCATTCGTTCTTCTCGACCACCAGCACGTCGAGCCCAGCGCGCTGCAGGTAGCAGGCATTGACCAGGCCGTTGTGTCCGCCTCCGATAATGATCGCGTCCCAAGCTTTCATTGTGGCCCTGTTCTCATGTGCGACCCGCTGTTCATTTTTGCGTGATCTATTCCCGAATGCGCGGAATTTGGCACGATAACAGCCATTCTGTCCAGCCATACTGAATGAATGTTCAACAAATGATGTTGCGTTTTCCCTGACATGCGCTACGCTTTGCCGATATTCGACAGTGCGCAATTTCGGCGATTGGGGACCGAGAGCCGATGATCGAAACGGCAGATGCCGAGCCGGAGTATGACGACACCGCCATCCGCTTCCTCGAGGCGCTGTGGGGCGATGGCTACCTGTCGCCGGGCGGGCCTGAAGAGGTCGACCGGGTGATCGAGGGACTTTCGCTCAAGGGCAAGACGATCCTCGACATCGGCTGTGGCTCCGGCGGCATCGCGCTGCATCTGATCGAGCGCCATGGCGCTGCCCACACCACCGGTTTTGATGTCGAACAGCCGGTGATCGAGGCGGCCCGGCAACGTGCTGCGGCGCGTGGGTTGGAGCAGAAGGCCAGCTTCATCCAGGGGCCACCGGGACCGCTGCCTTTCGCCGATCGCTCCTTCGATGTCGTCTTCTCCAAGGATGCGCTGCTGCACGTGCCTGACAAGGACGCGCTCTTCGCCGAGATCTTCCGCGTACTGAAGCCGGGCGCCGTCTTTGCCGCCTCCAACTGGATGATTGGCCATGACGGTGAACCGTCGCCCGAGATGAAGGCCTATGTCGCCGCCGAGGGGCTGTCCTTCGCGATGGCCTCGCCGGCGCGCTATGCGCAGGCGATGCGTGGCGCCGGCTTTACCGATGTCACCGTGCGCGACCGCAATCCCTGGTACCGGGAGGTGGCGCGCGGAGAGCTCGCGCGGCTCAAGGGGGCGCTCTACGCACAAGCCGCCGCCGCGGTCGGCGCGGCCTATGTCGACAAGAACATCAAGACCTGGGAGGCAATGCAGAAGGTGCTTGACAGTGGCGAGCACCGTCCCACTCATCTGCGCGGTTGGAAGCCGGTAGGATAGCCGGCAATGCTGGAGACCGTCACATCCATGAAGACTTCCGAGGCCAGGGACATTCTCGCCGAAACGGCGCGAAAGGGCGATGCCGAAAAGCGCGGCCGCAAGGCTTCGAAGGAGGTCCGTCAGCTGCAGCTGATCGAGGCGACGATCGATTCGCTGGCCAAGCGCGGCTACGCCGAGACGACGATGGCCGATGTCGCCGATGGCGCGGGCCTCTCGCGAGGCATCGTCAACTTCCATTTCGAGAGCAAGGAAAAGCTGCTGATCGCCACGCTGCAGCACATGTATGACGAGTATTCGGCGCATTGGCGCGCTTCGCTGCAGAAGGCAGGCGACGATCCGGCGCGACAGCTGCAGCAACTGGTGTGGGCCGACTTCGATCGCTCGATCTGCAACAAGCGCAAGCTCGCCGCCTGGCTGGCCTTCTGGGGCGAGGCCAAGTCGCGGCCGACCTATCAGGCGCTGAGCAGTTCGCGCGATAATTATTACCAGCAGGTCTTCATCGATCTCTGCACGACGCTCAAGCAGAGCGGCTCCTATGCCTATGAGCCGCAGGTGATGGCGCTGGCGCTGTCGGCCATGCTGGAGGGGCTGTGGCTGCGGCTGATGATGGGCACCGAGGACACAACGCGCGAAACAGCCTTGCAGGCGGCCAACGCTTTCTTGGCCTCTGCCTTCCCGAAGCATTACGGTTAGCAACAGCTCGCCGCCAAGACCCGCAAGACCAAAAGAGGATGGAACAGCATGAAGAAACTTAGCCGACGCCTGACATTGACATTGGCGCTGGGCGGCGCGCTTGCGGCTTCGGCCACAGCGTTCGCCGTCGCCGCCGACAAGGACCTGATCGTGTTCGACTGGTCCGGCTACGAGGATCCGAGCTTCCATCCGAAATATGTCGAGAAGAACGGCGATTCGCCGACCTTTGCCTTTTTCGGTGACGAGGACGAGGCGTTCGAGAAGGTGCGCTCCGGCTTCAAGTCCGACCTCGGTCATCCCTGCTCGCAGAGCGTGACGAAGTGGCGCGAAGCCGGGCTGCTGCAGCCGCTCGACACCTCGAAGATCACGGGCTGGAAAGACCTCAATCCCGGCATCATGGCGATGAAGAATCTCGCCACGACCGCCGACGGCAAGGCGTGGTTCATGCCTTGGGACTGGGGCAACACGCAGCTCACCTACAACTCCTCCAAGATCGACGCCAAGGACGTGCAGTCGCTGAAGGCGTTTGCCGATCCGAAGTTCAAGGGCCGGGTGTCGATCGGCGACAATGTCGACGATGCCTATGCGCTGGCGGCGCTTGCCATCGGCATGAAGGACTGGACCACGATGACGGACGACCAGTTCAAGCAGGCGTCCGACTTCCTGCGCCAGGTGCACAAGAACGTCCGCTCCTATTGGACCGACACCACCGATATCGTGCAGCTGTTGAGTGGCGGCGAGGTCGACCTCGCCTGGGCCTGGAACGACGCGACGGTGCAGTCCGCCAAGGCAGGCGTGCCGATCAAGTCCATAAAGGACACCAATGAAGGCATCTCGACCTGGGTCTGCGGCTATGTGCTGTTCAAGGACGCGCCCGGGAACATCGACAAAGCCTATGACTATCTGAATGCCGTCAACGATCCGGAGACCGCCAAGGTGCTGGTTAAGGACTGGGGCTATGGCCAGGCCAACGCCAAGGGCATGGCTGGCGTCGATCCGGCGATCCTCAAGGAAAAAGGCTATGACGACGTGCAGAAATTCGTCGACAAGACGCTGTTCCAGTCGCCGCTGCCGTCCGACCTCAAGCTGAAGATGATCGCCGAGTTCGAGAAGATCAAAGCCGGGTATTGATCCCATATCGACTGCCCGTCCGCTGCCGACATGGTGGGCGGACGGGCCTCGCCAAAGCAGATGATTTCTCCTAACCTCGCAGCAGCTTTTCGCGAAGGGGGAGTTTCGCCATGACGTCAGTGCTGCGCCGCCTTGCCCTTGCCGCTGCCTGCATGATCGGCGCCGGCGCGGTCTATGCCTTCGCGGCAGGCGGCGGCGATCTCGTGGTGTTCGACTGGTCCGGGTACGAGGATCCGTTGCTGCATCCCGCCTACACCGCCAAGTATGGCGCCGAGCCGACCTTCGCATTCTTCGGAGACGAGGACGAGGCCTTCGAGAAGATGCGGGCGGGCTTCAAGACCGACATTGCGCATCCCTGTTCGCAAAGCGTGGCGAAATGGCGCGATGCAGGCCTGCTGCAGCCGCTCGATACGTCCCGGATTGCCGGCTGGAAGGACCTCAATCCAGGCATCATGGGGATGAAGAACCTCACCACCACCGCCGACGGCAAGGCCTGGTTCATGCCGTTCGACTGGGGCAATACGGCACTGCTCTACCGCACCGACAATGTGACGGCTCAAGAAGCGCAATCGTTGCGGATTCTGGCCGATCCGAAATTCAAGGGCCGCGTCACCATCGGCGACAATGTCGACGACGCCTACGCGCTGGCAAGCTTGGTCATCGGTCTCAAGGACTGGACCAAGATGACCGACGCGCAGTTCAAGGAGGCCTCCGATTTCCTGCGCCAGGTGCACAAGAATGTTCGTCTGTACTGGACCAACTCGAGCGATATCGACCAGGCTTTTTCTGGCAATGAGGTCGACCTCGCCTGGGGGTGGGGCCAGACACTTATCGCGATGAACGGGCAAGGTGTTCCCGTCGCCATGAATCGTGACACCAAGGAAGGCATGTCGACCTGGGTGTGCGGCTACGTGCTGATGAAGGACGCGCCAGGCAAGCTTGACCAGGCCTATGATTTCCTGAGCGCGGTCAATGGGCCTGGCATTTCGAAGTACATGGTCACAACGTTCGGCTACGGTCATGGCAACAGCGCCGGAATGGCCGCGATCGACCACAAGGTGCTGGCCGAGCGCGGCTTCGACGACATCGACAAGTTCCTCGACAAGACGCTGTTCCAGCAGCCGGTGGCGCCGGAGCTGAAGAAGCGCATGGTCGACGAGTTCGAGAAGATCAAGGCCGGCTATTGACGCGCAAACTGGAAAAAACCGACGTCATCATCGTCGGCGCCGGCTTCACCGGCCTGTCGGCGGCGCTTGAACTAAAGCAGGCCGGCGTCGATTTCGTGCTGCTCGAGGCGCGGGATCGCGTTGGCGGACGCGTCGAGGCCAGGCACAACGGACTTGGCGAGCGCATCGACCGCGGCGGCCAGTTTCTGTGCGAGGACATGCCGGAAGTGATGGCGCTTGCCAGGACGCGCGGCAAGACGCTGGTCGAGACGTATGTCGAGGGCGATTTCATCACCCATCCGTCGATGTCGGTCGAACAGGCCGAACGGACCTACCACGGCGCGATGGCGATCCGCGAGCGCATGAACAGGATCGAGCCGGACGATCCCTCGATAGACGGCATGAGCGTCGCCACCTGGCTTGAACGCCAGCATGATCCCACCGACGCCAAGACGGCTTTCCGGTCGATGATCGAAGGCCTGTGGTGTCTGCCGATGGACAGGGTGCCGCTCTGGTACCTGATCGACAATGACCGCCGGATCACCAACGAAGTGCCGGAGCTGCAGTATTTTCTGCGCGGGACCATGCAGTCTCTGGCCGAGGATCTGGCTGGCGATCTCGGCGGCCGGGTGCGGCTGAATGAGCCGGTCACGCGCATCGAGTACGGGCCGCATGGCGTTCGTGTCGTCTCGGCCAACAGCACGATCGAAGCGCGCCAAGTGCTGGTCGCCCTGCCGCCGGCGACGGCCGCGAAGCTCGACTTCGCGCCCGCTTTGCCGCTCTCTCTCGGACGGGCGCTCGGCGTCTGGGAAAGCGGCGCTGTGATCAAGGTGCTGGTGCGCTATCCCAAGCCGTTCTGGCGCGAGCGGGGCTTGAGCGGCATGGTGATGTGGCGCGACCTGCCGGGACTGTTTGCCTGCGACGCCAGCAGGGACGCGGAGCATGCCGCGCTCGTCGTCTTTATCGGCGGACCGCTGGCGCTGCGCTGGCGAGGGCTGAGGGAGGCGGAACTGCGTGCTGAAGTGACGGCGCGATTGCAGGACGCCCTCGGGCCGGATGCCGGCGATGTCATCGATTTCAGTTCGCGCGACTGGATACAGGACCGCTGGAGCGGTGGCGCCTACAGCGACCTCATTGTCGACGTGACGGCATGGGATGCAGAGCGAACGATTCTGGCGGGCGCGCCGCCAGTCCATTTCGCCGCTTCGGAACTGTCGCCGTCATTCCCGGGGTATGTCGAGGGTGCGATCGTTGCCGGGCGCATCGCGGCGCGCAAGATCATGGCGCAGCTTCAGTCCCCCATCGCCACCAGCGCTTCGGGATCGTAGGCGAGGCGGATGGAGGTGCCGACGGGAATGTCGTCGGCGCCGAAATCGTTGGTTTCGGTAACCGACAGCGGCTTTTCCAGGCCCGGTATCTCGACGATCAGATGGGTGATCTCGCCGAAATAGTGGCGTTCGACCACCTTGCCGGCGACCTCGAATTTTGCCGTCGCATTGTCCCACAGCACGCGCAGGCGCTCGGGCCGGATCCCAAGCGTGGCGCCACCGCCATTGCGCACGAAGGCCTTCGGCTTGTCGGTTTTCACACGCCCGAAGCCCAACGTATCGACGACCAGCGAAGCCGCATTTTCCTCGACGATCTCAGCCTTGACGAAATTCATGCCGCCGAGGAAGTCGGCGACCTGGCGGTTGACCGGCCGCTGGTAGATTTCCTTGGGCGAGGCGACCTGCGCTATTCGGCCGCCGAACATCACCGCGATGCGGTCGGACATGGCGAGCGCTTCGTACTGGTCGTGGGTGACCAGCACGAAGGTGATGCCGACGGCCTGCTGCAGGCGCCGCAGTTCGACCTGCATCTGCTCGCGCAATTTCTTGTCCAGCGCTGACAGCGGTTCGTCGAGCAGCAGCACCTTGGGCCGCATGACGAGCGCACGCGCGAGCGCCACACGCTGGCGCTGGCCGCCGGACAGTTCTGTCGCCAGACGCTTGCCAAGCCCGGTCAGCGACACTTGCGCCAATGCCTCCTCGACGCGGCGCTTCTCCTCACCGCCCTGCAGTTTCAGCCGCTTCAGCCCGTAGGCGACATTCTGCTCGACATTGAGGTGCGGGAAGATGGCGTAGCTCTGGAAGACCATGTTGGTCGGCCGGCGGTTTGCCGGAATGCCTTCCATTGGCTGGCCGCCTACCGCGATCGAACCGCTGGTCGGGTTGTCGAAGCCGGCGATCATGCGCAGCAGCGTGGTCTTGCCGCAGCCGGACGGGCCGAGGAGCGAGAAGAACTCGCCCTCCCTGATGGTCAAGGAGGCGTCGTCCAGCGCCTTGAACGATCCATAGCTCCGGGTGACGTTGCGGATTTCGATCATAGCCCGATCAGATTGGGCCCGATCGGATTGGGAGCGCGCGATCTGCGGCTGGTCAGGCATAGAGGCCTCCCTCGTTCTGGGTGCGTCTGGCCGCGCGGCGACGCAGGATTTCGGCGACGGTCATCAACAGGAAAGAGGCAACCAGAAGCAGCGTGCCCAACGCCAGCACGCCCGGCAGTTTCGAGGCGAAACGCAACTGGCCCCAGATGTAGATCGGCAATGTCGCTTCGGTGCCGGTCAGGAAGAAGGCGATGATGAACTCGTCGAGCGAAATGGTGAAGCAGACGAGCAGGCTGGAAATGATCGCCGGCGCCACCATCGGCAACGTCACTCGCCGGAAGGTGCCGAAGGCACTTTCGCCAAGATCGGCGGAGGCTTCCTCCAGGCTGCGATCGAAACCCTCGAAGCCGGAGGTCAGCACGGTCATGGAATATGGAATGCAGACCAGGACATGGCCGAGCACGACTGTGAACAGCGACAGGCTGAGGCCCAACTGCAGCATCACCAGCAGCATCGAGATGGCAACGATCACCTCGGGCAGCACCAGCGGTGCCATGATCAAACCGTTGATGGTGCGGCGGCCGGGGTAGCGGTAGCGGGTGATGGAGCGTGCGGCGAGGATGCCGAGCACCGTAGCGAGGATCGAAGCCGAGACGCCGACTTTCAGGCTGTTCCAGGCGGCGTCAAGCAGGGCCGGCGTGTGTGGCAGGTCCGCATACCATTGCAGGGTGAAGCCGGTGAGCGGGAATTTTGGCGTCGGCGCCGTGTTGATCGAGAAGATCGGCAGGAAGATGACAGGCAGATAGAGAAAGACGACGTAGAGGAACGCATAGACGGACAGCCAGCCGCCCGACAGGAAGCGCCGCGCCCTCATCGTGCCAACCTCTGCAAAGCGCGGATGATCAGCACCGTGGCGCCGGCCATCAGGGTGACGATCAGCATGGTGGTGACGGAAAGGGCGGCGCCCAGCGGCCAGTTGGCGGCCTTGCCGAATTGCGCCTGGATAGCGTTGGCGATCATGACACCGTCCTTGCCGCCGACAAGCTTGGGCGTGACATAGTCGCCGACCGTCGGGATCATGACGATCAGCGCCGCCGAGATGACGCCCGGCGCCGACAGCGGCAAGGTCACGCGCAGGAATGAGCGCAAGGGACCATCGCCGAGGTCGGTGGCTGCTTCGACCAGCGTGCGGTCGACCTTTTCCAGCGAGACGAAGATCGGCAGGATGGCGAAGGCCGCCCAGGCATGGGTGAGGGTGATGATGACAGCCGTTGAATTGTAGAGCAGCGCCGTCGATGGCTCGTCGATGACGCCGAGGCCCATCAGGCCGGAATTGAGCACGCCATTGTAGCCGAGAATGACCTTCCACGACATGACGCGCAGCAGATAGCTGGTCCAGAACGGGATGGTTATGAGGAACAGCCACAGGCTCTTGTGACGGCCGCCATGGAAGGAAATGAAGTAGGCGATCGGATAGGCGAGGATGACGGTGAACAGGCTGACCGTCAGCGAGATGTAGAGCGAACGCCACAACAGATCACGATAGATCGGCTCGGTCAGCGCGACGCGGTAATTCTCCAGCGTGAAGGTGCGGTCGATGGTCAAATAGTGCTGCGTCCAGAAGGAGTGGGCGATGACCACCAGGATCGGCAGGACCAGAAGGATGAGGGCGTAGAGAAAGGTCGGGCTGATCAGCGCAAAGCCCTGTACGGGTTCGGATTGCAGAAGGGCATTTCGTCTGGCCCGCGTCATGCGCAACGGGGGCGACCCTTCCGCAGCCGCGGTCATTGCCAGACTCCGGAGGGCAGGGCTCCGGGTGTGATCTCGGTTGCTGGCCTGGACCGTTCCGCCATGCGGCATCCCATTCTGCTGGCGCCGACTGTTTGTTCCCCTTGCCGGCTTTCTTTCATCATGCGCGCATCCAACGATTGAAATCAAGCGCTATTTCTGCAATATTGATTGAACGGACATTCAAAATGATGTGAAGAAAGCCACTATTTCCGGCCTTTGATGCTGAATTTTATGTCCGCGAAAAATTCGATGGATGACGTGGAGGCGATAATGGCTGCGGTCAGAGATCTCAAGGCGACGGAAATGGCTCCCTCCGGGGGCGACGATGCCATTGAACTGGGCAAACGCCATCTCATCCAGCCTTGGCCCTATGCCGGTTCGGTCGGCGCCGAAGCGCGCGCGCTGATCGGCGAGGGCGACGGCATCTACATCACCGACCACACCGGCAAGCGCCTGATCGACGGGCCCGCCGGCATGTGGTGCGTCAATGTCGGCCACCGCCGCGAGGAACTGGCCAAGGTGATGTACGACCAGGCGATGGCGCTGTCCTACAACACGCCCTGGTACACGATGAACGCGCCGTCGGCAGAACTCGCCATGCGCATAGCCGGCCATGCGCCGGGCGATCTCAGCCATGTCTTCTACACCACCGGCGGCTCATCGGCGGTCGAGACGGCGCTGCGCTTCATGCAGTTCTACAACAATGTGCGCGGCCGGCCGGAAAAGAAGCTGATCCTGTCGCGCGGCGGCGCCTATCACGGCTCGACCTATCTGTCGGCCTCGCTGAACGGCCGCCCACGCGACCGCGACTGGATGGACGGCGCCGACGAGCTTGTGATCAAGCTGTCCTCGCCCGATCCGTTCCGCCGTCCGCAAGGCATGAGCCTTGCCGCCTTCACCGACTTCCTCGTCGACCAGTTCCGCGACACGGTCGCCCGTGTCGGCGCCGACAAGATCGGCGCTTTCGTCGGCGAACCGGTGCAGGCCTCGGGCGGCGTCGTCATTCCGCCCGACGGCTATCTCAAGCGCATCCGCGAGATCTGCCGCGACAACGACATCCTCTATGTCTCCGACGAGGTGGTGACGGGCTTCGGCCGGCTTGGCCATGTCTTCGCCTCGGGCGACGTGTTCGGCATCGACCCCGACATGATCACCTTCGCCAAGGGCGTTACCTCAGGCTATTTCCCGCTCGGCGGCGTCATCATCTCGGAACGGCTGCTGGAGGAGTTGCGGCGTTCGAACCATCCCGACGCCATGTTCGGCCATGGCCTGACCTACACTAGCCACCCGGTCGGCTGTGCGGTGGCACTGAAAAATCTCGACATCCTCGAAGAAAGCGTGCTGGCGCACACGCAGGACGTCGCGCCCTATTTCCAGGCGCAGTTGAAGACGCTGGAAGAACTGCCGTTGGTCGGCGAGGTGCGTGGTGTCGGGCTGATGGGCTGCGTCGAATGCGTTGCTGACCGCGAAAGCAAGGATCCGCTGCAACTCGACAAGGATGTCGGAAAACGCATCGACGCCCATTGCCACGAACTCGGCCTGCTGGTGCGGCCGCTGATCAACATGTGCGTGATGTCGCCACCGCTGATCATCACGCGCGAGCAGATCGACGACATGGTCGGCATTTTGCGCGAAGGCATTTCGCGGACCATGGATGACCTGCGCAAAGAGGGTGTGTGGCGGGGATAGAACCTCTTCCTTCTCCCGTTCCACGGTGAGAAGGTGCCAACGGGCGGATGAGGGCGCCGCTGACATTGGTGGTTGTCCGTGCATGAGGACTTCGTCAGTCTGAAGCGATGACCTCACCGGCCAGCGCAGCGCCGGCTTACAAGATTTCAGTCGAAGATAGCTTTCTGAGCTTGAGGGCAAGCCAATCGCGAGACGTTGGCGCCGCCCCTCATCCGCCCTTCGGGCACCTTCTCCCCGTGGAACGGGGAGAAGGAAGAGGTTCTACCCCGCGACCTGAGCGCGTCGTTCAACGCCCACATGTCCTTCTCCTCGGGCGCGGTCTCCAGGTCCAGCACCGGCAGCATCTTGCGCAGATGGTCGTGGTGGGTGCGCACGCCATATTCGAGGTCGGACAGGTAGAAACCCTCGAAGGCTTCGGACAGCATGGATTCGTTCGACCACACCGAAAGCTGCACATCCTCCGACATGGTGTCACGGTCGATGCGGAACGACAGATAGCGAGCGGCCGCCTGTTCACGGCTCTCGTCGCGGTAGCGATAGATGGCGCCGCGCAAAAGGGTCTCGCCCGTCGACAGCGGGAACTCTTGATAGAACTGCACCGATTCCGGCATCACCGAAATAACCGCGTTGGGGAAGATGCCATAATAGACCCAGGCCTTCTTTAGGTGGTCCGGCAGATGTGCCGGCTCGGGCGCGATCTTGACATAGTTCTTGACGCTCCAGCGGCGGCCGGCATGCGGGTTGTAGGTGGCGAAGGAGCGCGACACGCCATTGATGAAGGGCTCGTCGAAATAGGTGGCGCCGTAGAGATCCTGCAGCGCGGGGTGCGCCATGGCGACGTGATAGCCTTCATTGTCGACGTCGCGCACCGACTTCCAGTTGACCGGGGTCTTCTGGGTCCAGATGCCCCAGGATGGCACCATGTCGGCTGCGTTGTAATGCGCGAGTTCGGTTTCAATGGGCTTCAGAAGCTCGGCGACTGAAGGTTGCGGTCCACCATTGCGAAAACGGATGAAGATGAAACCCATCCAGATTTCGAGGTCGAGCGGCATCAAGCCGAACTCGGTCTTGTCGAGATCGGGGAAAGAGCGCGGGCGGGCCGCGCCGCGCAGCGTGCCGTCGAGATTGTAGACCCAGCCATGGAACGGGCAGACCAGCGCATTCTTGCAATTGCCCTGGCTGTCGGCGACGACGCGGCTGCCGCGGTGGCGGCACATGTTGTTGAAGCCGCGCACGACGCCGTCCTTGCCACGCACGATCAGGGCACGCTCGCCGACCACATCCATGGTCAAATAGTCACCGGCGTCCGGCAGATCCGAAACATGTCCGACGATCTGCCAGTGATTGCGAAAGACGTGCTCCTTCTCGAGTTCAAGAAGGGCATCGGAATGGTAACTCCAGCCCGGTAGTCCCCGCCGGTCCCAATCGTTGGGGATCGCCACGTCACGGAGGTGCGGGTTCATAAAACGTCTCTTCTTTTTGTTGAATAATCATTCAATAAAATCATATTTTGCATTGAAATGCAATGGCTTGTGAAAATCAGAAAAATTCTGACGCGAAGCGCGCACGCCGCCCTCGGCTCAATTCGATGTAGCCGCCAGCCAGGAAAATCACGGAGAATCCGGGTGTTAGCTCCGGTTCCGAAAGACCATTTCAGCGCGATTCTGCAAAGCGTGTGGGGCTGAAGAACAAGGTGCCCTTACAGGGACGCAAAGCGCTCGCCGCTCGCCAGTACGACTGCTGTTCGGCGGGCGCTTGGGCTGGGGTTAGCTTGCGGGATTCGGCCTGAGATTCGTTTGCCTTTGGCAAGATGCAGGCCGAAATGACCGGTTCTGCCCGGTTCTGCCCGAAATCGCTGTTTCAATTTGGTTACATTGCCAGGTTGGCACCATGGTTGTGCCGTTACAAAGCGCGATTAAGTTCGTTTTATCACAAAAAGAAACTCAGCGAAGGGGAAGGCAATGTATGCGAAAGTCGAGATCATCAGCGGCGAGCGTCGGCTTCAGGCTCCGGGGCGCGCTGACCGCCGCCCGAAACTGGCGCTCCGCCAACGCGCCAGCGACCACCCCATGGCCATGTTCATGGCGCTGGCTGCTTGCGCCTTCATCGGCATGGCGCTCACGCCGACAGTCGGGCCGGCCTTCGCTTCGTTGAACCCGCCGGCCAACGTCGTCGACGGCGCGTCGACGACAATCAGGACCGCGCGCCTGCCTGCGCCGGCGACCGATTTTGCTTGCAAGGGACAGAACTGGGGTGCCGAGAGCGTGGATTGCCTGCGCGCCATCGCCGAGCAGTCCGGCACGCACAAGGCGCGCGCGATCCGCATGATCGCCAATGCCGCGCCGCTGACCAACACGCCAAACATTTTCTAGATTTCCGTCGAAGCGTGATCCCGAAACCGGTTCCCATCTCGGGATCATGCCCTGACCTCCCCGAGCGCTTCCTCCAGCGCTCCATTCGGCTCCCGTCCGCAAAGTCGGCCGGGAGCCATTTTTTATCCTTTCAACGCGGCCTGTTCGGCGATGGTTGAAAGCACGCTGCGCACATCCAGCGTGCTGAACGGTTTTTCCAGGATCTGCGGCCGCTGTTGCGCCGGCAAAGCCTCGATTTCCGCCTTGGCGCCTATCAGGTCACCGGTGACCAGTACGAAACGCCGCGCCAGTTCAGGCCTTTCGACCAGCAACTCGCGATAGATGGCAATGCCTGATATGCCGGGCATGCGCAGATCCGAAAAAACGATGTCCGGGGGCATGTGACCGCCCAGGGTGGCGGCGCCCGATTCCCAGATGGGCGCGATCCTCGACTTGATGCCCATCAGTTCGAGAATGTCAGACAGCGAGCCGGCAACGTCTGGCTCATCATCGATGATCAGGGCGTGGCGCAGGCCGCTCGAGCGTGACTGGGCCTCGCCGGCGATGACGGCACCGGCCGCGATGGCCGGCAACTGGACGACGAAACGCGCGCCTCTCGGCAGCACTTCCTCAAACCAGACATTGCCATTGTGCCGTTCGATGATCGATTTCGAGATCGACAGGCCGATGCCGGTGCCGACGCCGACCGGCTTGGTGGTGAAGTAGGATTCGAAGATGCGGTTGCGGATCGCTTCAGGAATGCCAGGCCCGTTGTCCTCGACCGAAAAGCCGGGTTTGCCCAAGTCGCTGCGGAAAGTGCGCACCTTGATCAGCCGGTCGCCGGCAATGCCGGCCAAGGCGTGCTGGCTGTTGATCAAAAAGTTGGCGGCCACCTGTGTCACGTGGTCGGCGTCGGCCATGGCCAGCAGCGGACCCGGCGCGAAATCGGTATCGATGATGATGCCGCTCGAGCGTGCGCCATAGGCGGTCACCTCGAGTGCTGCGCGGATCACCTGGTTGAGGTCGGTCTCGGCCTGTGCCGCGGGATGCAGACGCACCATCGACAGGAAGCTCTTGACGATGCGGCCGCAGCGCTCGGCGGCGGCACGCACCTTCTCGGCACGCACCTTGGTCTGCGGATCGGTGGCGAATTCATGCAGCAGCGTCGATTGCGCGACCACCACGGCGAGCGGGTTGTTGAGCTCGTGCGAGACGCCTGCAAGCAGCGAGCCCATCGCCGCCATCTTCTCGTTCTGGTGCAGTTTCTCGCGCTGGCGGTTGATCTCCTCCTCGGCACGCAGCCTGTCGCGCAGGTCACGGATCGAACCGAAGATCAGGCGACGGTCGGCGACGCGCATCTCGGTCGCCGTCAGCTCGATCGGGAACACCTCGCCGGCGGCATTCTGGGTCACCGTCTCAAGCCGCTGGCCGACCATTGGCGCGCCGCGGCCCGACATGTAGTCGGCACCCGAGGAATAACCCTTGCGGTAGTATTCAGGCACGACGGTATCGAGCAGGTCCTTGCCGAGGATGTCGCTGCGCAGGAAGCCGAACATCTTCTCGGCTGCCGGATTGAATTCGATGATCGAACCGGCCTCGTCGATGACGATGATGGCGTCGAGCGAAGCCTGCAGCATGGTGCGGCGAATGACTTCGCTGGCATGGGCGTCGGAGGGCGAGTGTTCGATGGCGTCGCCGATGGCGAGCGCGATGATGTGCAGCGTCGCCTCTTCCTCATCGGTCCATTCACGCTCGTCGACACAATCATTAACGGCGAGCGTGCCCCACAGATGGCCGTGCGCGAAGACCGACACCGACAGGAACGACTTGATGTTCTGCTTTTCGAAATCGGTTCTCAGGAACCCTTCGAGCTCGCGCGTGTGCCCGGCGAAGATCTTGCCCTGCCGTTCGTCCTCGGCCACGCGCTCCAGCAGCGGGTCCGAATTGACGATCGACTGCATGATGACGGTCGGAGACGCGAGTTCACCGCCGAAGTCGGGATCAATCCAGTAGGCGGCGACCGACTGGGCAAAACCCTGGCCGGGCAGTTCGCGCAAGCGAAACAGGATGCCGCGCTGGCACTCCATGGCACGGCACAGCGTTTCCAGTATGCCGTCCATCTCACGCTGCCAGTCGCCGGCCTCGCGCAGCCGGCGAACGACGCGCACGGCGGCCATCGCCGCGCCCTGCCTGAGACCCTGTATATCGGTGCTTGTTGCTTCGCCCGTCATCGCCAGCCGTCATTTCCAAAGTGTTGCCAAGTCGATCGGCGAACAGCGGCTGCGAAGCTGAAACCCCGTAGGCCTGGCTTCAGTTGCCGTCGCCGGTCGGCAGCGAGAAGATATAGCCTTCGCCGCGCACCGTGCGCAGGAATTTCGGGTTGGCCGGATCCGCCTCGATCTTCTTCCTCAGGCGCATGATGCGGATGTCGACGGCGCGCGACGATTCCGGGTCCTCGGTGAAGCCGATTGCCTCCGAGATCGCGGCGCGCGTCAACAGCCGGTTGGCGCGGGTCAGGAAAACCTCCAGCACGTCGAATTCGCTCTTGGCCATGTCGATCACCGTGCCGTTGACGCCGGTGACGAGCCTGCCGTCGAGATCGGCCTGGAAGGGACCGAAGGCGACGGAACGGCGGTCGTTCGCGACCTTCTTGCCCTGCGGCTCTGTCGGCTGCGGGACGCGGCGCAGCACGCTGCGGACCCTAGCCAGCAATTCACGCAGTTCGTAGGGCTTGACGATATAGTCATCGGCGCCCAGTTCAAGCCCGACGATGCGGTCGAGCGCGGTGCCCGCGGCGGTCGCGTAGATGATGCCGATCGGCATTTTCGAGCGCAGCCAGCGGCCGAGCGACAGTCCGTCCTCACCCGGCATGGCGATATCGAGGATCGCCAGATGGAAGGCTTGAGTTTCGATCAGGCTGCGTGCGGCGGCCGCGGTTTCGGCGGTCGCCACATCATAGCCGGCGGCGCCGAGATATTCGGCAACCGCGTCCCGCAGGTCGGGCTCGTCCTCGACAATGACAATTCTTGCCCGCACGATGCCCTCGCTGCCACTTTCAGTGGAAAGTAGATTGGGTATAAACATGATGTCCAGCACTCATATCCGGTTGCCAGGGAACGGTTGGAAAATATGGCCACACGAGCCGTCATCGCCCTTGTTTCCGTCGCCGAAATGGTCGCGACCGAACTTGCCGACCATCTTGAGCGGCGTGGCCATGATGTGCGCCAGGCGCGGCAGCCATGGGAGGCGGAATCGCTGCTGACGGGCAAGGGCATCGATGTCGTTGTTGTTGGCGACAGTCTCAGCCAGGCGGAAGGGCGGGATCTGCTCAGGCGTTATGGCGGCCAAGGCGGGGAGGGTGGGCCGGATTTCATCCTGATCTGCCGGCCGGCCGATCTCGTAGACAAGGTGCTGGCGCTCGAACTGGGTGCGGCCGACGTTGTCGAAAGCCCGCTCAATGTCCGGGAACTCGCCGCCCGTGTCGGCGGCCTGCTTTCGCGGCGCGGCAGGGGCACCCAGGAACTGATCGTGCTGGAGAACGCGACCGTCGATTTGAGATCGGCGATCGTCATGCACCGCTCCGGTAGCGAGGAACAACTTTCGCCCGGTCAGGTGGCGCTGCTCAGATTGTTCCTGGCGAGCCCGCGCAAGGTGCTGACGCGTGACGACATCATCGCCGCCGCGCCGGCCGAGAATGCCGACGCTTTCGACCGCTCGATCGATTCTCGCATCGTGCGGCTGCGCCGCAAGCTCGACACCGAGACCATCACCACCATACGCGGTGCGGGCTACCGGTTCGATCCGCCGCGCCAGTCCGCCGACTGACGGCAGCGCACCCGGCTTATCATTCTGGCTGAGCATCGGATTTTCCAACTTGCCGATGCTCCCGAAACTCAGCGTGCCACCAGCACCGACGGGCCCGACGGCATGTCACGGGCCATGACGACTTCGTTTGCCTGGGCACGGTCCTTGAGGAGCACGGTGGCAAGCGCGGCAAAGCCGAGCAGGCCCTGCGCGTAAAGCAGTGCGGAAAGCACCGAGGCCGCGAATTTCGTTTTCATCGTTCCAATCCCCAGAAATGCCAATTGTTCAAAGATGATGTGTCGCGGGTCGCTTCAGGAAACTCCCGAAGTGCCCGCGCCGCTTACGGAGCCCCCCGTCGCGGCGCGGGCCTTCGGTCCTCCAGGCAGCAAGTTGCCGGAGGGGCCGCGCAATGCCAGCAGCCGAAGGCCAACCCGCCAGAGGGCCTTCAACCGGGCGATGCGCAGGCTGGAGACAATCCAGACCCTGGCGGAAAACAGGGCGACGTGCAGGGTTGAGATCTCGCTCGAACTCATCGCAGCCAACCTTGCTACCGGGCCGCCGGCAATTGTGCCGAGACCGCTGATCGCTGCCGCTGCGATGCTGATCCTGAAGAGCCAGGATCGCATGTTCGTTTTCGTTCCCATGGGCGTTGCCGTCTGCTTTCGTTGCGTCAACTTTTGCGTCCGGCTCGTATCCGGATCATGCCGCCCAAAGCCGCGCTTTGTTGCAGATTGGTTTCGAGATTGACCCCGGTTCTTTCATATTAAGGCAATTCGAACTTTCGTTTTGTAGAGAATACCTATGTTCCCCATCTTGCCCCATTGGCGAGTGCCGGTGTGTCACCACTGTGATCATTGGGCTGTTAACCAGAGGAAACAGATTCGAAACACAAACGAGCATTTAGCGAAATCTGCCCGAAACATGTCGCGCCGATAAGCCGCTCATCGAATTGGAGCCGGACGGACCGGCAGAGAGAGAGGGGACATCATGAACACCACCATCACCGCCAAGCTCATCAACATCACCGCCGCCGCGCTCACGGCGACCGCACTTCTGTTCGGCGCCGACGCAGCGCACGCCGCCAACAAGATCGTGGCGCGGGTCTCGCTTTCGCAGCAGGTCATGGAAGTCTCGGTCGATGGCCGGCCGACCTTCGCCTGGAAGGTTTCGACCGGCGACCGGGCGCATGTGACGCCGACCGGCTCGTTCAAGCCGACGCGCATGCATGAGATGTGGTATTCGAAGAAGTACGACAATGCGCCGATGCCGCACTCGGTGTTTTTCAGCGGCGGCTACGCGGTTCACGCCACCTATGCCATCAAGCGCCTTGGCCAGCCCGCCTCGCATGGCTGCGTACGGCTACATCCCGACAATGCCGCCGATTTCTACCAACTCGTCGAGACCTTCGGGCCGGCCAACACCAGCATCGTCATCGTCAAGTAGCAGGCTGAGGGACGGGCACGGTTCACTCCCGTGCCCGTGTTCAAGGCTCCTGCCGGAAAGTGTCTCGCGATCGTGAGCACTGCTCAACCGGCGGTATCGAGCGCAGCCAAGAAAAGAGGCCGGAATTTTCCGGCCTCTTTTTTTTCAGTTCGGCAGTGCCGGCATCAGCTTCGGATCCGGCTTTTCCGCCAGATGCGGCAGATCCTTGCTGGCGATGAAGGTGTAGAACATGGGCACGACGAAGAGCGTGAACATGGTGCCGACCAGGATGCCGGTGAAGATGACCAGGCCCATCGAATAGCGGGCAGCAGCACCAGCGCCGCTGGACGTGATCAGCGGTACGACGCCAAGCGCCATCGCCGCCGTCGTCATCAAGATCGGGCGCAGGCGCACTTTGGCCGAAGCGATGATGGCGTCGCGCCGCCGCATGCCATGGAGTTCGCGCTGCTGGTTGGCGAACTCGACCAGCAGGATGCCGTGCTTGGTAATCAGGCCGATCAGCGTGATCAGGCCGACCTGCGTGTAGATGTTGAGCGTGCCGAGGCCCAGATTGAGCGGCACGATGGCGCCGAAGATCGACAGCGGCACCGCCATCATGATGATCAGGGGGTCGCGGAAGCTTTCAAACTGCGCCGCCAGCACCAAGTAGATGACGATGACGGCCGCTCCGAAAGCGATCAGGATCGTGTTGCCCTGTTCCTTCTCCTGCCGGGACTGACCGGAGTAGTCTATGAAGAAGGTGTCGGGCAGGCTCTCCCTGGCAATGTCCTCGAGGACTTTCAAACCGTCGCCCGTGGTAACACCGGGCAGCGGCAGCGCCGAGATCGTCGACGAATTCAGCTGGTTGAACTGCTCGATCGCCGCCGGTGACGGATTGTTTGAAATCTTCACCACGGCCGACAGCGGCACCATCTCGCCCGTCACGCTGCGCACGAAATACTGGCCGAGTTTTTCGGGATTGTCCCGGAATTCCTGCGGCACCTGCGGGATGATGTCGTAGCTGTTGGAATCGCGGTCGAACTGCGCCACCTCGGCACCGCCGACCAGCAACGTCAGCGTCCGGCCGATATCGGCAATCGGCAGGTTGAGCGCTGCGGCCCGGTCGCGATCGATGGTCACTGTCACCTGCGGTGAATCATAAGACATCGAGTTCTGCACGACGATGAAGCGGCCGGAGGCCTGCGCCTTGTTCTTGATCTGCTCTGCTGCCTCGTACACTTCCGAGGAATTGCCGGTCGAGCGGACCACAAGGGCGATCGGCAGGCCGCCACCGGAGCCCGGCAGCGTCGGTGGAGCGAAGACGAAGGCCTGGACGCCGGCCACCTTGGCGATGCGAGCCGTGATGTCGGCCTGCAGCTCCTTCGAATTGCGCTTGCGCTCCGCCCAGTCCTTGAAGGCAAAGCCGACGAAGGCACTGTTCGTCGCGCCACCGAAGGCGACCGCGGAGAACTGCGCTCGGGTTTCGGGAATATCCTTCACCAGGCCGAGCATCTGGTTCACATAGGTTTCGGTATAGTCCGATGTCGCATAGGTCGGCGCGGTCACCAGCGAAAGCAGGAAGCCCTGGTCTTCTTCCGGCGCCAGCTCGCTCGACGTCTTGGTGAACATGAAGCCGGTCACGCCGACAAGCGCCAGCACGATCAGCAGCGTCAGAGGGCGATAGTTCAGCGAACCGGTAACGGCCCGCTCATAGGTGTGTTCGACCCGCGCGAAAATGCCATCGACAATGCGCTGGAAACGGCCGGGCGTGCCGGCCTTCAAGAGGCGTGCCGACATCATCGGGGTGATGGTGACGGCAATGATGCCCGACAGCACGACCGCGCCGGCGAGCGTCACCGCGAATTCGCGGAACAGCGCGCCGGTCAGGCCGCCGGTGAAGGCCAGCGGCGCGAACACGGCAGCCAGCGTCATGGTCATGGCAACGATGGCCGAGGCGATTTCGCGCATGCCGCTGAACGCCGCCTGCATCGGCGACATATGGTCTTCTTCCATGTGGCGGTGAATGTTCTCCACCACCACGATGGCGTCGTCGACGACAAGGCCAATCGCCAGCACCATGGCCAGCAGCGACAGAAGATTGATCGAATAGCCCACCGCAAACAACAGGAAGCACACGCCGATCAGCGATAGCGGGATGGTGATGATCGGCATCATCACCGAGCGGAACGAGCCGAGGAACAGAAGGATGACAACGACGACGATTGCGACCGCTTCGGCGATGGTCTTGAACACCTCCTCGATCGAGGCGCTGATCTGCCCGGTCGCGTCATAGACGACCTCGATGGTCATGCCTTTCGGCAGCGTTTCCTGGATCTGCGGCACGAGCTTGGTGAGCGCTGCCGCTGTGGTCAGCGGGTTGGCCGCCGGGGTCGGGAAGATGGCGAGGAAGGTGCCGGGCTTGCCGTTGAAGGAGACTCTGGTGTCGGTGTTTTCAGCGCCGAGTTCGACGCGCGCCACGTCTCGCAGCCGCACGACATTGCCGTCCGTCGAGCGCAGCGGCAATTCGGCGAAGGCTTCCGGCGTCTGCAGCGTCGAACGCACGGTGATCGACGAGACGACATATTCGTTCTGGGTATTGCCTGGCGCCGACAGGAAGTTGGAGTTGTTGATGGCCGCCAGAACTTCCGAAGCCGTCACGCCGCGCGCGGCGAGCCGGATCGGATCGATCCAGACGCGCATCGAATATTGCTGGGCGCCGAAGATCTGCACATCGGCGACGCCTTCGACCGTCGACATGCGCGGCCGGATGACGCGCTCGATATACTCGGTCAGCTGCTCCTTCGTCATGTTCGGATTCTGCATCGAGATGTACATCATCGCGAACTGCTGGCCGGTACCCTTGACGATGACCGGGTCCTTGGAGGCGTCCGGCAACGTGCCGCGCACGCCCTGGACCTTGGACAGCACTTCGGTCAGCGCCACGTCGGGGTTGGAGCCGAGCTTCATCTGCACCGTCACGGTGCTGGAGGACGGACGGCTGGACGAGGTGACGTAGTCGATGTTTTCGGTCGAGGCGACGGCGCGCGCGATCGGGGCGGAAATGAAGCCCTGGATCAGGTCGGCGCTGGCGCCGGGATAGGCCGTGGTGATGGTGATCGCGGTTTCGTCAACCTTCGGATACTGCCGGATCGACAGGTTGAAGATGCCCTGGAAACCGAGCAGCAGGATCATGCAGGCGAGGACCGTCGACAGGACGGGCCGGCGGATGAAGAGATCGGAAAAGCTCATTGGTTGTCGGCCTGCTTGTTCGCCGATTTGGTCGGATCAATGGTGTTGTCGACGTTGACGGACATGCCGTTGAAGAGGCGGTTCTGGCCTGCGGTGACCACCTCGTCGCCAGCCTTCAGACCTTCGACGATCTCGACCATGCCTTGGTTGCGGCGGCCGGGCTTGACGAAGACCTGCGACAGAACCAGTGCAGGCTTGTCGCCTTCCGCCGCCGGCTTGGCCGGGTCGGCAGCCGGCTTGGCTGCATCAGCCGCGGGCTTCATGGGGTCGGCCGGCTTGGCGTCTGCGGGCTTGGTATCCGCTGGCTTGGTATCTGCAGGTTTGTCGGTGGTCGCTGCGGCAGGCTTTTCTTCCGCCTTGGCCGGGGCCGCCTCGGCAGGCTTCGCCGGCTGCACCACGAAGATGTAGTCGCCATAGAGGCTGGTGGTCAGGGCCGTCTGCGGCAGCACCAGAACGTTCTGCTCCTCGGGGAGTTCGACACGCACCTGCACGAACTGACCGGGGGTCAGCTTGCCTTCTGGATTGGCGACCTCCGCCCTGATGTTCACCAGCCGGCTGGACGGGTCGATCTTGGGGTCGATGCCGCGGATGGTGCCGGCAAAAGGCTTGTCGTCGCCACCAAGCCCGAGCCGAACCGTCTGGCCGATCTTGAGTAGGGGGAGCTCCTGTTCGGGAACCGTGAAGTCCGCCCGCATCGTGTCGAGATCCTGCAGCGTCACCACCGAGGTGCCGGGTGCAATGTACTGGCCCAGGTCGATCTTTGGAATGCCGACCGTACCGGCGAAGGGCGCCGTCAGCTGCTTCTGGTCGAGCACGGCCTGCAGCCTGGTGACCTGGGACGCCGAAGCGGAAGCCGCGGCACGCGCGGTGTCGAGCGTCGAGTCGGAGCCGACACCACGCTTGGTCAATTCGATGGCGCGGGTCAGCGATGTCTGATCGAGCGCGGCCTGCGCCTTCTGCGCCTCGAGATCGGCGCGCTCGACGGCGTCGTCGAGCTGCAACAGCACCGCATTGGATGCGACTTTCTCGTTGGCATGGAAGGGGATTTCCTTGACGATACCGGCGGTCTCGACCGTCAGGTCGACACCGCGCACGGCGCGCACCGTGCCGATCGCCTCGACGCCCGGTGTCCAGCTCGACGGCCTGGCGATGGTCGTCGATACTGTCGCTGCCGGCGGCTTCATCGTGGCGAAATACTGCTTGATGCCGTTGTCACGCAGGAAGTTGAAGCCAACGATGCCGCCGACCACGATCACGAGCACGACCAACACCAAGACGATGAGAAATATACGGAGTATGCGCTTAAACAAGGAAGTCCCCTCAGTCGAAATCCGGCGCTAAGCTCGGACATCGGGACACATACCGACTGCGGGTCCCGATTACAAATAGTGGTGATCTTACTGTACCGTCTGGACGGTCTTGTCAATTGGGCCTAAGCTTGCTTGGGGAGGCGCCATGAGAGCCCAACGACCGAACTCGCGCGAGAAGATCCTCGCCGCGGCGGCAGATGTTGCCCGGGAATCCGGGCCTGGCAGCCTGTCGCTGGAAGCGGTGGCCAGTCGCGCCGGCGTATCAAAGGGCGGGCTGCTCTACAATTTCCCGACCAAGGCCAAATTGATGCAGGGGCTGGTCGAAGGCTATCTGCGCGATTTCGAGCAGGCGCTGGACAGCGCCAACAGCAACGACAACGGCAAAAATCCACTCGCCGTCTACATCAGCCTGTCAGCCGAGGATTGCGAGGAAAAGCAGCCATCGGCCTCCTGGATCTTTTCGGCCATCGCCGAGGATCCGGATTTCATGACGCCGATCAAGACATTCAAGCGGCAGCTTTTCCAACGGCTGAAGGGCGAGACGCCAGACCTCAAATCGCTGCTGGTCTGCTATCTCGCCATCGAGGGGTTGCGCAGCATGAACCTGTTCGATGCGGATGTGCTGTCGAAGGACGAACGGGAACTTCTGGTGGCGTCGTTGCTGGACATCGCCGGATCAGGAAAGCGATCCTGACAGGCTTTCAGCTGGCAAAGGCCTTGCCCGTGTCAGGGTCAAAGAGCCGCACCGCGTCTTCGCTGAAGGTGAAGATACCAGCCTGACCCTTCGAAACACGAGACCCCGGAGGCAAGCAGGCCGTCAGCCGCTGCGCGCCTATCCGCGCAGTGGTAACCAGTTCTGGGCCAGTCAATTCGACAACTTCTATCTCCACAGGCAGCGATGGCACGGTTGCGTCGGCTGCCACACGAAGCGCTTCGGGCCTTATTCCGACCACGACCCGTGCCCCGTCACCAACCAATTTGCGGAAGCGGGCGGGCAAGGGCAGCCGCGCGTCGGCGCCCTCGATTGTCAGCGTTGCGCCTTCGACTTTCGCCTGCAGCATGTTCATCGACGGCGCGCCGACGAAGCCCGCGACATAGGCCGTGGCTGGATGGTTGTAGATTTCTTCGGGCGTGCCGAGCTGCTCGATCCTGCCGTCGCGCATGACGGCGATGCGCGATGCCAGGGTCATGGCTTCGATCTGGTCGTGGGTGACGTAGACGACGGTGGTCTGCAGCATCTGGTGCAGGCGTTTCAGTTCGGTGCGCATTTCCAGACGCAGCTTGGCGTCGAGATTGGAGAGCGGTTCGTCGAAGAGGAAGACCTGCGGCTTGCGCACCAGCGCCCTGCCGATGGCGACGCGCTGGCGCTGGCCGCCGGAAAGCTGGCTCGGCTTGCGGTCGAGCAGAGCCTCGATCTGCAACAGTCTTGCCGCTTCGTTCACCGCCTTTTCGCGTTCGTCGGCGGCAACGCCGCGCATCTCCAGCCCGAAGCCAATGTTGCGGCGCACGGTCAGGTTCGGATAGAGCGCGTAGGACTGGAAGACCATGGCGATGTCGCGGTTCTTGGGGTGGACGCCAAGGATCGAGCGGCCGCCGATCAGCACATCGCCGCTTGTCGCTTCGGCTAAGCCCGCGATGATGTTGAGAAGCGTCGATTTTCCGCAACCCGACGAGCCGAGCAGCACCAGGAACTCGCCGTCCTGCAGCGCAATGTCGATGCCTTTCAGCGTTTCGACACTGCCGTAGCTCTTGCGGACGCCGCGGATTTCAAGCGCGCTCATGCATGGATTCCTTGAACTGCATCGGCCCGCCATAGTTGCGGGGCAGAGTGGAAATGGCGCGCGAGGCGACATGCGTCGCGGCGGAAAGGCAAGCGGACAGCGGCTGTTCCTGCGCCGATGCGGCGAGGAAGGCGGCGTTGAAGACGTCGCCGGCGCCGATCGTGTCGACCACGCGGACGTCGGGCGCGACGGCTTCGACAAGCGTGCCATCGGGGCCGATGGCGATGGCGCCGCGCGGGCCGCGCTTGACGACGAAGGTCGCGCCTTGCCGCATGCTGGAGCGGATTTCGCGCGCGGCGTCGGTGGGGCTCGACATTCCCGCCAGCGTCACCGTCTCGACCTCGTTGAACAGCGCCAGCGCGCAGCGCGAGAGCCACGCCCGTGTTACGGCGCAATTGGCCTCCGTCCAGCCATCGATCGGCCAGCCTGTGTCTAGCGCGACGGCAATGTGGTGGCTGTCGGCCCAGTTGAACAAGGCCTCATAGTCGCGGGTGAGATCATCAGTCAGGAAAGAACCGCACAGCAGTGCGTAACCGCCGGAGAGCGCGCTGCCGTCGAGAACGGACAAGACGTCGGCGAGGCTGAAGCGCGGCAGGTGCCCGCGCGTGGTGAAGAAGGTGCGTTCGCCATCCGGGTGGGTCATGCCGACGGACAGCGTCGTGCCTTCGGGACGGACCGGCCAGGTTTCGGCGCGATGGCCAAAAGCCTCGCGAAGCCAGTGGCCGAACTGGTCGTCGCCGACATTGGCCGCAATGGTGAAGTCGACGCCCAGCGCTTGCCAGGCGAGCGCGCTGTTGCCGGCCTGGCCGCCGACGCGCAATTCGTCATGGTCGACGACGGTTTCCGTTCCCGCCTTCGGCCATGGCGCGACCGGGCCGACAATCAGGTCGACATTGACATTGCCGATCACCGCGAGCGGACGCATCACTCGCTCCTGGTGATCTTGGTCGAGCGCACAGGCGTGCCGGCATTGTCGACGCGGCTGTCGGCGAAGGCGATCATCAGGCGCTGCGCGACCGGCAACATGGCAAAGACGGCGGCGAGACCCGAAGCCGGCTCGAACGATAGCGTGACGGCACCGGCGACGGGCGATTGGCCTGATGCGTCGAAGATGATGAGCGGCGCGCCGGCCTCGACCACGGAGGTGGCCATGGCGGTCACCAGGTCCGCTGTCGGGTCGTTGCCGCGAAACAGGATGCCGCCAATGTGGGGGCCGAGCATCTCCATCGGCCCATGCCGCAACTGGCCGCCTTCGAGCGAAAAGCATGGCAGCCGTGACAGTTCGGTGAGGCCGAGCGCCAGCGCCTCGGCGATACCTTGCAGCCGGCGGCCGGAGGTGACGATGGTCGTGACCTTGTCCAGCGCAGCGAGCGCCTGCGCGATGTCATTGTCCTGCCTCCGATCCAGTGCGCCGAGCGCGGCTTTCGGGTCTTCGCCAAGGGCTGCCAGAATGGCCAGATGCAAGGCGAAGGTCACGGTCAGGCTGCGGGTGGCGGCAAAGGCCAGTTCGGTGCCGCCAGCGCCGACCAGGCAGGGCACAGTGCGGGCAAGGAAGGAGCCGCCCTCAAGCGTCAGGCCGAAAACGTCGACAGTGCTGCCGGCCTCAGCAAACCATCTGACGACCTCGGCGCTCTCGCCTGACTGGGAGGTGACGAGCACAGTCCTGCCCGCGAGCGGCAGCGGCTGGCCGAGCTGTTCGGACAGCGGCAGCGCCAGCGCATCGATGCCGAGCGCGCGGTAAAGCGGCTCGACGGCGCGCCCGACCGCATGCGAGCCGCCCATGCCGAGCAGAAGCAGACGACCGGTCCTCCTGATCGAGGCGCCGACGTCTTGCGCCATGGCAGCGTTGTTCTCGAACGAGGCGCGCGCATCCGCATGCTGGCGCGCCATTTCACGGTCGATGGCGACCAGTCCAGCCGGCCGGGATTTGTCTGCAGTCATCATCATCCTTTCACACCGCCGCTGGTCAGGCCCGAAATCAGCGCGCGTTGCATGACCAGGCCGATCAGCACCGGCGGCAAAGCCGCCAGCACGCCGGCGGTGGCGATCAGCCCGTAGTCGGAAACACGGCCACCGGCCAGATCGGCGATGGCGACGGTCAAGGTCTTGGCGCGCTGGTCGGAGGTGAACAGCAGCGCATAGAAGAATTCGTCCCAGGCGAGCAGCACGGCAAACAGCGCCGATGTCGTCATCACCGGTGCCGCCAGCGGCAGCGTGATGATTCGCAAGGTCTGGAACAGGCCGGCGCCGTCGATCATCGCCGCCGCCTCGATTTCGCGTGGGATCGAGTCAAAGCCGGATTTCATCAGCCAGGTGGTGAAGGGCGCCAGGATGGTCAGGTAGACCAGGGCCAGGCCGAAGACATTGTTGAGCAGGCCGAGATGCGAAAGACCCATATAGAGCGGCACGGCCAGCGCCACCGGCGGCAGCATGTAGGTGGCGATGACCATCGACAGCGACCAGCCGATCGCCGGCGTGCGTGAGACCGCCCAGCCGGCGGGGATCGCCAGAGCGAGTGCCGCCAACGTTGCCATGCCTGCGATCGCCAGGCTGTTGCGCAGAGATGAGGTGAAGGCGGCACCGGCGCTGTTTTCAGCCGTCGACAGCAATGTCTGGTAGCGGGAAAAGTCGGCTGCCTGCGGCCACCAGCGCAGCGGCTTGGCGGCAAGGTCGGCAGCCGGCGATATGCTCATGATGAACAGCCAGGCGATGGGCGCCAGGATGATGGCGGCCAGCAACAGCGCGCAGGCATAGATGAAGACCGTGAAGGCGGGGCTCCTGCGTTCCATCAGGTAGCACTCCCGGCGGTCTTCCTGACCAGCGCCGCATAGGCGACGGCGAGCACGGTGACGAGCAAGGTGACGATCAGCGCCAGCGACGCGCCGGAGCCGGCGCGCTGGAAGGAGAAAGCCTCCTGATAGACGAGGATCGACAGCGAGCGTGTGCTGTTGGCCGGACCGCCGCGGGTCATCACCCAGATGATGTCGAAGACCTTGAAGGCCTCGATGGTGCGCAGCACCAGCGCCACCATCAGCGGGCCGGCGAGATAGGGCAGGATGACGAAGCGGAACCGGTTGAAGGCTCCCGCACCATCGACCAGCGAGGCGGCCGTGATGTCGCGCGGCACAGCTTGCAGGGCAGCAAGCGCGATCAGCGCCACCAGCGGAAAATTCTTCCAGCAGTCGGCGACGATCAGCGCCGCCAGCGCCGTGCCGGGTTCGCCGAGCCAGGAGCGGTAGTCGTCGATGAGATGCAACTGCGTCAAGGCAGCGTTCAGCGCGCCATATTCGGGATTGTAGATCAGCCGCCACAGCGTCGCGTTGACCACCGTCGGCAGCGCCCAGGGCAGGATCATCAGGGCGCGCAGGACGGCGCGGCCATGGAACTGCTGGTTGAGCAGCAGGGCGGCGAGCACGCCGATCACCATTTCCGCGGCAACCGAAATCACCGCGAACAAAGTTGTGGTGACCAGTGTGCGCGAAAAATTCGAGCTCGAAAGCATGTTGGTGTAGTTGTCGAAGCCAACGAAATCGCCGCCGGTGCCGACCAGCTTGGCGTCGGTGAAAGAAAGACTGACCGTATCGACCAGCGGCCAGCCGATGACGGCGACCATCACCACGAGCAGCGGCAGCATCAGCAACCACGCGCGGGTCGTCATCCAGGTGCTCGACATCAGAGCAGCCTCTCCCTAACTCATCTCGGTTTCAGACATAGCACGGGCGGCAAGCCCAAAAAGCGCTACAGCGTCCTTTGCCCGTCCAAATGGACGGGCGGCGCTGTAGTGCCGCCCGTAACTGGAGAAAGATGCTCAGAGGCCGCTGTTCTTGGCGGCCGTGTTCAAGGCATCCTCAGGCGAGGACTGGCCAAGCAGCGATTCCTGGATCGCCTGCTGCACCGCGGTCGACAGTTCCTGGTATTTCGGGGTGGTCGGGCGCGGATACATGGCAGCCAGACCGAGCTTGGCGGCGGCGATCAGCTCTTCCTGGCCCTTGGTGACCGCCGGGTCGTCATAGGACGAGGCCCAGATCGGCAGCGACAGCTTGGCATACTGGTTCTGCGTCGCCTGCGAGGTCATGAAGGTGATGTACTTCCAGGCTTCGTCCGGATGCTTGGAGACGGCTGTGACGCCAAGGCCCATGGAGCCATTGACGGCCGACACATCGCTGATGCCGGTGACGCCCGGCGCCGGCACGACGCCGACCTTGCCCACGACCTTCGAGTCCTTCGGATCGTTGGCCATGTTGTACATGTAGGTCCAGTTCAGCGCGAAGGCGGCGTCGCCGTTTTCAAAAACCTTGCGCACGTCCTCTTCCAGGAACTCCTTGGAATTCGGGTTGGTGAGGCCGGACTTGTAGCTGTCGACCATGTATTTCAGCGCCGAGAGGCCGCCGCCATTCTGGAAGTCGGGCTTGCCGTCCTTGAGGAAGTCGCCGCCATAGGCGCTGACCAGCGTGGTGTAGTCGCAGATCGCGGCTTCGGCCTGCGACCAGCTCCAGGCGATCGGCGTCTTCAAGAGGCCCTTGTCCTGGATGATCTTGGCCTGTGCGCCGAGCTCTTCCCAGGTCTTCGGCGGCGTCTTGATGCCGGCCTTTTCCAGGATTTCCTTGTTGTAGAACAGGTATTTGGTGTCGAGGATCCAGGGCATGCCGTAATACTTGCCGTCATACTTGACCGTGGTCCAGGCGCCGGGCAGCACGCCCTTCTTCATGTCGTCGGTGATCTTCGGCGTGACATCGACCAGCACCTTGTTGGTGGCGTATTCGGCCGGCCAGATGACGTCGAACAGCACGACGTCGTAGCCGCCGCCCGAGCCTTGCGCGAGCACGGTCTTGTCGTGCAGGCCTTCATAGGGGACGAATTCGAGATTGACCTTGACGTCCGGGTTGGCCTTGGTGAAGGCGTCCGTCATGGCGCGAACGTCGGCCTCGCTGTAGGCGGCCTGCGCCATGAACAGCGCGTTCAGTGTCGTTTCGGCGAAAGCGTGAGGGACGAGCAGTCCTCCTGCGAAGACCGCGCCGACCAGTGTCTTGGTGATTGTCTTAAGCATTTTACTTCTCCCATTTCAGGCGTTGACGGGCTGGCGATACGGATATGTCGCATCGTCTTCCCGGATCCATGTCGCGTGACCTGATGGTTACCCGGCTGACCAGTGGCGACAGGCTGGGAGCCTTTGGCCATCTTGTTTTGGGACGTCCGGTTCGCATTAAGTCAACTCGCTTGACTTAATTAGTCGATCAATATTCTAATGGAGTCAAGAGGGGAAACGCCGGTGGACGACATCAGCCCAATCCGCGCCAAAAGCGGCACCAATCAGGAAGGCACGAGCGCGCACAACCGCCGGGTCATGATCGAGGCGCTGCGCCTCAACGGCGCCCTGTCGCGCGCCGATCTGGCGCGGGCGACGCAGCTCACCAAGCAGGCCGTGTCCAACATCATCGAGGATCTCGAAAGCGACGGCCTGGTCGTCGCGCTCGATACGGTCCGTAAAGGCAGGGGGCAACCCTCGACGCCCTACCGGCTGGTGCCCGAAGGCGCCTTCGCCATCGGCCTGCATATCGACCGCCATCTGACGCGCGCTGTCGCCGTCGACCTGATGGGCAGCGTGCTGGCGCGGGCAGAGGCCAACCTGCCCTTCGACGAACCGTCGAAGGGCGTCGAGATCATCCTCGAGCTGATCGCTGGTGTCCGCCGCGACCTGGCCGGCATTTCGGCCCAGTCGGAAAAACGGCTGGTCGGTCTCGGCGTTGCCATGCCCGGACCTTTCGGACTGAAAGATTCGGACGACAAATGGATGATGCCGGCCTGGCAGAAATTTCCGCTGCTGGAGACGCTGGCCAAAGGCACGGGGCTGAATGTCGGCCTGCAGAACGATGCCGCCGCCTGCGCAACAGCGGAGCGTATCGTCGGCGCGGCGCACGGCGTCGATCACGCGGTCTGCCTCTATGTCGGCTATGGCATCGGCGCCGGCCTGATCCTCAATGGCGAGCTCTACAGCGGCGGCCATGGCAATGCCGGTGAAATCGGCATGGCGCTGTTGGCGCCGGCTGGTCCTGGCTCGACACCACTCGAGCACCGCGCATCACTGGCCTCACTCTACCAGCATCTCGGCCTCAACCCGGCGCATAGCGATATCTATCAGCAGATGAACGCCCTGGTGTTGGCCGAGGACCCCGGGATGATGGCCTGGATCGATGGCGCGGCGCATGACCTGCGCTGGAGCGTGCATCTCATCGAAACGATCTTCGATCCGCAGACCGTCATCCTGACCAGCGGTGCGCCGGAGACGCTGGCGCGCCGGCTGGTCGAGGCGATGCATCCGCTGCTGCCGTCGATCGCCGACAGGCCCGGACGGACCCTGCCGCGCTTGCAACTCGGCACCACCGACCCCTGGTCGATCGCGCTGGGCGCTGCCGCGGCGCCGATCAGCCGTGCCTTCGATCCGCTGTTCTCGGCGATCCTGAAAACAAGCTCCGGTCCGGTGTAGGAGTACCAAGGGTCCAAAGTACGTTTCGCCTGCCGGAACCGAGGTCACTCCTGGGTAACATGCATTTGTGCATGAAAGCCGGCTGTCGGCGTCACACAGGGTTCATCGTCCGGACATAGCGTCTTTCCCAGTTCTTTGCTGCAATGCAATAGGAGTGGGACGTGGTGGACATAGTTTCTAGTGAGGCGGGGATTCCGAGACCGGAGCATCCGCTGGATAGTTCGGCCAGCGCGAAGTGGTTCCTGCCGGTCTTTGGTGTGCTGGTGCTGATCGGCGTCGTCTATGTCGGCTACGCGCTGAGCCAGGACCTGGCGGTGGCCAAGACCGTGCCGTGGATCCTGCTCGGCATCGCCTTGCTGATCGCGCTCGGCTTCGAATTCGTCAACGGTTTCCACGATACCGCCAATGCGGTGGCAACCGTCATCTACACGCGCTCGCTGCCGGCCGAATTCGCCGTCATGTGGTCCGGCGCCTTCAATTTCCTCGGGGTTCTCACCTCCAGCGGCGCGGTGGCCTTCGGCATCCTGTCGCTGCTGCCGGTCGAACTGATCCTGCAGGTCGGCTCCTCCTCCGGCTTCGCCATGGTGTTCGCGCTGCTGGTCGCCGCGATCCTATGGAACCTCGGCACCTGGTTCCTCGGCCTACCGGCCTCAAGCTCGCACACCATGGTCGGCTCGATCATCGGCGTCGGCCTCGCCAACCAGTTCATGGCCCCTGCCGGCAGCGCAACCAGCGGCGTCGACTGGTCGCAGGCGACCAATGTTGGCGTGACCTTGCTGGTGTCGCCGATCATCGGCTTCTTCGCGGCGGCAATCCTGCTCTATGTGATGAAGCTGCTGGTCCGCAATCCGGCGCTCTACGAGGCACCGAAGGGCAATGCCCCGCCGCCCTGGTGGATCCGCGCGCTGCTGATCTTCACCTGCACCGGCGTCAGCTTCGCGCACGGCTCCAACGACGGACAGAAAGGCATGGGCCTGATCATGCTGATCCTGATCGGTGTCGTGCCGACGGCCTATGCGCTGAACCGTACGCCCGACATCAACTATCTCGAAGCCTACAAGTCGGCTTCTGTCGGCGTCGAGACCGCGCTGGGCAAATACGTCAAGCCCGGTGTCACCATTGCCGATGCCAAGGCCGCAAAGGCGGCCGTCCAGGATGCCGTGCGCACCCGGACCTGGAACGACCAGACGACTGTTGCGCTGCAGACCTACATCCACAACACGACTGCTGAGCTGGTGCCCTATGCATCGGTAGACAACGTGCCGACCGATCTGGTCAGCAACGCCCGCAATGACATCTATCTGATCGGCGAGGCGCTCAAGCTGATCGACAAGAAGCAGTTGCTGCCGATGCAGGCCGACGATCTAAAGGCGGTCACCGACTATCACAAGGCCGTCGACAACGCGACGAAGTTCATTCCGATCTGGGTGAAGGTCGCGGTTGCGCTGGCGCTTGGCCTTGGCACCATGGTCGGCTGGAAACGCATCGTCGTGACCGTCGGCGAGAAGATCGGCAAGAGCCACCTGACTTATGGCCAGGGCGCCGCCGCTGAACTCGTCGCGATGGTCACCATCGGCATGGCCGACCGGCTCGGTCTGCCGGTGTCGACCACCCATGTGTTGTCATCGGGTGTCGCCGGAACGATGGCGGCGAATGGCTCGGGCCTGCAATGGGCGACGGTGCGCAACCTGCTGCTGGCCTGGGTGCTGACCCTGCCGTGCTCGATCACGCTCGCCTTCGTGCTGTTCATCATCTTCCGCCAGGTGTTCTGAGCGAAGCACAAGAGCTTTCAAACAAAAGGCAGCGCCAGTCACCGGCGCTGCCTTTTTTTGTGGGTTATTCGGAAGCGCTGGCGGGACAGCACCCCCCCTCTGTCCCTCAACCCCCGCAAGGAGGGAGATCGGATGTGCCGCCAATTGTCGTCGTTGAAAGATTACGCGAGAGTCAAACTGCCAACCTCCCCCCTTGCGGGGGAAATGTCCGGCAGGACAGAGGGGGGTGTGAAGGAACTCGGCGTCCGATGATCGATGCCGGAGAGACCTGACCTTAAGTCGGATCCTCACGATGCAGATCGTGGATGGCAACGCCATCGACATTGGTCGGCATCGTCAGCCACTTGCGGTGACGCAAGGTGCGCTGTGTGTCTTCCAGACCGGTCTCCCAATGCTCACGCATCGAGGTGCCGGAGAATTCATAGTCCTTGGCGTGACCCTCGTAGCCTTTGTGCTGGTAGATGAGGTGGACGATGTTAACGATGCCGGCGTCGGAATAGTCCGCGATCAAAGCTTCTTCGGCGGGCGTCAGCTGGTCCTTGGGCACGCGTTTCAACGCATCGAGCAGGCGCATCTTCAGGCCATGGATGCGGTTGAAATTGTCGGTGTTCTGGCGGGTGCGGCTGGAATACATGATGTCCTTGTGGCGCGACAGAACGTCCGGCATGCTGCGCGGCAGGACGCCGCGCGCGCTGAACAGGTCGACCTGGAACACCAGCGACGAACGGTCTTCCTCCTGGTCGAGCAGATATTGCAGCGGCGTGTTGGAGACGATGCCGCCGTCCCAGTAATACTCGCCTTCGATGCGGATCGAAGGGAAGGCGGGCGGCAGAGCGCCGCTGGCCATGATGTGCTCCGGTCCGATGCGCACCTTCTCGGTATCGAAATAGACGAAATTGCCGGTCCGGACGTTGACCGCGCCGACGCTCAGCCGTTTCTTGCCGTCGTTCAGCACGTCGAAATCGATCAGGCTCTCCAGCGTGTCCTTCAGTTCAGCAGTGTTGTAGAAGCTGGTCGCGCCCTCGGCGCCTTGCGGCTCGAGCCAGGGGTTGGGGTTGCGCGGCTTGAAGAAGCCGGGCTGGCCCATGGTCATCGTCATCCACGACGAGGTGCGGTTGCGGATGTCGCGGTAGATGTCGCCTTCAGGCGTGTAGGACCAGATCTTGCGGCCTGAGATGGTCTGCCAGAACTGTTCGAGCCGTTGCAGGCGGCGGCTCGGCTCATTGCCGGCGATGATCGAGGCATTGATGGCGCCGATCGACACACCGGACAGCCAGCTCGGCTCGCAGCCGGCATCGGCCAGCGCCTGGTAGACGCCGGCCTGATAGGCGCCGAGCGCACCGCCGCCCTGGAACACCAAAGCGATGCGGTCATACTGCGCCGAGATCTCCTCGATCGTGGCGGCGGCTTCCTTGTTACGATTGCGTTCAAGCACGAATTTTCTCCGGCTGGGTTGTGCTGGTTGCGATCCGGCTGTGATCACTAAGATAGTCGTGCATGACCTCGCCCAACCCAAGCGTCAGATCGGCCTTGAAGTGGACGGCGGAGACGATGTCGAGCACCGGCAGCTTCGCCACGTCGGCCATGACATGGGGCCGAAGGTCGAGAGCGGCCGGCGCCGTCCAGGCTTCCTTCAGCGTGATGTCGGTGAGGTAGTAGCGCACCAGCTCGCAGATACGCGGCGTGCCGTCGACATGCGGGATGATCTTGATGAGGAAATTGGGCGCGGCGAGTGCTGCGAGCACGGAATCGTGGTCGGCTTCGCGGTGCTTGTAGCCCATCGTGCCGGTGGCGCACAGAACGCTGCCATAGTGCAGCGTGCCAACGATCACCTCGCCTTCATGGACGATCTTGGGATTGGCCAGTTTCTTGGGAAAGCCCCACAGCTCGCGGCCGCCGGCGATCGGCGCGTCGTCGTCGAGATACATCGAATGGACGTAGCCGCCATGCTGGCCCTTGTACTTCACCGGGATGACCTGGCCGGTCTCGGTGTAATCGCCAAAGCCGGTCGAGTCCGGCATGCGGATGAATTCGTATTTGACCAGCGGCTCGTCGATCTCCAGCGGCGCCGGCACCACGGCTTCGAGCGCCTCGCGCGTCGTGCGATAGGTGATGATGATGTATTCGCGGTCGAAGAAACGGTAGGGACCGGGCGGGAAAGACGGGTTGGTCAGCGGCATCGCATAGGCACGCTTCACGACATCGGCGATTTCCAAGCTGCACCCCCAAGGTTCTTCAGACGGGTTTCATTCCGGAACAAGCGCGCGAATAAGCAGCCGATTATGTTGCACGGCACCATGACAATGCCGTGTCAGCCTGAAGACCATGGTTTCGAACCGGTCGAGGGTCATGCCGGCGCTGTCGTCTGGCTGTAATCGCATCGACACATGGCTCTGTCATTGTCATGTTGCGACGCACAATTATATCCTCCTATTCCCTCCCACCTCTCGCGAGATCACCATGGGTTCCCTGTCTTCGAAGAATGCCCTCGTCACCGGCTCGACCAGCGGTATCGGCCTGGCCATCGCCCGCGCCTTTGCCGCCGAAGGGGCCAATGTCACCATCAACGGCCTTGGCGATCCTGCCGCCATCGAGCAGGAGCGCTCGGGTATCGAGAAGGATTTCGGCGTCAAGTGCCGTTACTCCGACGCCAACATGATGGACGGCGCGGCGGTGAGCGCCATGGTTCATGACGCCGAGGCGGCGTTCGGCAGCCTCGACATCCTGGTCAACAATGCCGGCATCCAGCATGTCGCGCCGATCGAGGACTTTCCCGACGACAAGTGGGAAGCCATCATCCGCATCAATCTTCTGGCCGCCTTCTATGCCATCAAGGCGGTGGTGCCCGGCATGAAAAGCCGCAAATGGGGCCGCATCATCAACACGGCTTCCGCGCATGCGCTGGTCGCCTCGCCGTTCAAGTCGGCCTATGTCTCGGCCAAGCACGGCATTGCAGGCCTGACCAAGACAGTGGCACTGGAAACCGCGCAGGACGGCATCACCGTCAACGCGATCGCGCCGGGCTATGTCTGGACGCCGCTGGTCGAAAAGCAAATCCCCGACACGATGAAGGCGCGCGGCATGACCGAGGAACAGGTCAAGCACGACGTGCTGCTCGCCGCACAGCCGACGAAGGAATTCGTCACCGTCGAGGAGCTTGCCGCCCTGACGCTGTTCCTGTGTTCGGATGCGGCCAGGCAGATCACCGGCACAACCTTACCGATGGATGGCGGCTGGACGGCACAGTAAGGCGGCCCTTCTTTCGTTTCGCCATCGCCTCGATCACGGCACTGATGCTGCTCATCCCGTCGATCGGCTTAATGCTGATCGTCGAGCTGTCGCGGGTTGGCCATTGAAGAGTATGAACGTCAACCGATGACGGCGGACAAGAACTCGACCACGGGCGACAAGACATCGGACAAGCTTCGCTCGGTCAGCGCGCTGCATGTCGCGCGCCAGGCCGGGGTGTCGCGCTCGGCGGTATCGCGCGCCTTCACGCCGGGCGCCAGCGTCGCCACCGAAACGCGCGAAAAGATCATGCGCGCCGCCGAAGAACTCGGCTATCAGGTCAACGATCTGGCGCGTGGCCTGCTCGCCAACCAGAGCCGGCTGGTCGGCCTGGTGGTGACCAAGCCAGAAGTCGGCTTTCGCGCGCATCTTACAGCCGCACTCACCAAGGCGCTGATCCATCGCGGCAATGTTCCGGTCATGATCAACACCGGCCAGACCGAGCAGGAACTTATATCAGCCCAGAAGACGCTGCTTGGCCATCGCGCCGAGGCGACGATCATCCTTTCCGGCTCGCCGCCTTCGTCCTTCTTCGAACTCGCGCGGCGCAATGGCCAGCCGCTCGTCGTCATCGGCCGGTCCGAACCGGAGGCCGATCATATCCAGACCGACGGCAGTGCGGCAGCAAGGCTCGCGGCGGCGCTGTTCGTTGCGCGCGGCATGACCAAGCTCGGCCTGGCGGGATCGCTGTCGGGTACTCCCACCATCACCGAACGCGCAGATGCCTTCTGCGCCGAGGCAGCGCGTCTGGGCGCAGAAGTCGCGGTCGCTCGAGGCGGGGATACGGACTATGCGGGCGGGCTGCAGGCAGGCAAGGCCCTGATCGATGGCCAGGATCGGCCGCAGGCGATCTTCTGCGTCAACGATCTCATCGCTTTCGGCGTCATGGACCATGCCCGTCAGGCAGGGCTCGATATCCCCGGCGATCTCTCGGTGATCGGCTTCGACGATATCCCGGAAGCCGGCTGGCTTGCCTACCAACTGACCACGTTCCGCCAGGATCCGGAGGCGATGGCCGCCCGGGCCGTCGCATTGCTCGACCTGCGTCAGCAGCAACCGGATCTGCCGCCGATTCGCGAGCGCCTGGGCGTGCCGCTCATCGTGCGTGGCAGCTTTGTTCCGCATGATGCGGAGTCGCTGTCGCACAGTTCCTCCTGAAATCCGCAGCCATAGGTTGATGCCCATGAAAATCATCCAGCTCTCCGATCCGCATCTGATGACGCCGGGTGGTCTCCTCTACGGTTCCGATCCGCTGGCGAGGCTGGAGGCCTGCCTTGCCGACATCGGCAAGAACCACGCCGATGCCGATCTGGTGGTGATTTCAGGCGACCTGACCAATGACGGCGAGCGTGCCGCCTATGCGGCGTTGCGGGAGAGGCTGGCGCAATTTGCTCTGCCTTGCCGGCTGATGCTCGGCAACCATGACGACCGGGCGCTCTTCCTTGAAATGTTCCCTCATGCCACCGCCGAGGGTGGGTTCGTGCAGAGCATTTTCGATGGCAGCGAGGGTCGGCTCATCCTGCTCGACACGCTGGACAGCGGCCATGTCGAAGGCAGGCTGTGCCCGGCGCGGCTCGAATGGCTGGACGAAAAGCTCGGGGAAGCGCGCGGCCCGGCCTTCCTGTTCATGCACCATCCACCGTTCCGGATACACATGCCCGTACTTGACGAGGTAAGGCTCGCCGATGCCGACGCCCTCCATGAGGTCCTGTCGCACCACGGCAATGTCCGCCACATCTTCGCTGGACACGTCCATCGGCTGATCGCCGGCAGCTGGCGCGGCATACCGGTCAGCACGCTGCGCAGCACCAACCACCAGAGCGCGCTCGATTTCTCGGAAGACTGGAGCCTAGGGCACGAGCCGCCGGCCTACGCCGTGATCTTCATCGATGCGGATGGGGTGATCGTGCATTTCCATGATTTTCCGGTGGCGCCGGTGTCAGATCGAGTTCCGTAGGGGTCTCCATTCCGAGAATGGGTCGAGCGGTCGTGGCGAGGCGACTGTCGCGACCGACTGACCGAGGCCCAATTCCCATGCATCTCCGGTGCGCCGAGGATCATATCCCGGCGGTCGTCTGCTCGCACGCATCGTCCTATGTGGCTGCCGTGATCATCGTGCTTTTGGTCCACACGCGGTCTCCGCGAAAGGGTGCCAAAAAGCATGTGAATTTGGACATTAGTCTTGACAGAAATACAGATGTTCAATACCCGTCAAGCGAATGAACAAGCCTGCACTGTGGGAGGAATGAGCGGTATGGCGTCCAATGTTTCGCTGACGGGTCTTGCCCGCGATCTCGAGGAACGCGGCAAGTCCGGCAAGCCCATCCGCATCGGCCTGATCGGCTCCGGCGAGATGGGAACCGATATCGTCACCCGCGTCGCCCATATGTCCGGCATCGAGATCGGCGCCATTTCGGAACTCAACCTGCCCGCAGCGAGCAGGGCGGTGGATATCGCCTTCCAGGAAACCGGCCATGCGCGCGAAGTGTCGAACGCTTCGGCGATGACGGCTGCCATGGAGGCCGGCAAGATTGCGGTCACCAACGATGCCAACCTGGTCATCAACAATGATCTCATCGACGTCGTCATCGATGCGACCGGTGTTCCCGCCGTCGGCGCCGAGATCGGCCTGCGCGCCATGGAGCATGGCAAGCACCTGGTGATGATGAATGTCGAGGCCGACGTCACCATCGGCGCCTATCTCAAAAGCGAGGCCGATCGGCTCGGCGTCACCTATTCGCTGGGCGCCGGCGATGAGCCGTCCTCCTGCATGGAACTGATCGAGTTCGTCTCGGCGATGGGCCACCCGATCGTTGCCGCCGGCAAGGGCAAGAACAATCCGCTCAACATCGACGCCACTCCGCCTGCCTATGAGGAAGAGGCCAAGCGCCGGCACATGAATGTGCGCATGCTGGTCGAATTCGTCGATGGTTCCAAGACCATGGTCGAGATGGCGGCGATCGCCAATGCCACCGGGCTGGTGCCCGACAAGGCCGGCATGCACGGCCCGGCCGCGACGCTCGGCGAACTCTCGAAAGTCCTGGTGCCGCAGAAGGATGGCGGCGTGCTATCCAGGGTCGGCGTCGTCGACTATTCCATAGGCAAGGGCGTGGCGCCCGGCGTCTTCGTTGTCGCCGACATGTCGCATCCGCGCATTTCGGAGCGCATGGAAGATCTGAAGATGGGCAAGGGTCCGTACTTCACCTTCCACCGCCCCTATCACCTGACGTCGCTCGAAGTGCCACTGACCTGCGCCCGCGTCGTTCTCTACGGCAAGGCCGACATGGTGCCGCTGGCCAAGCCCGTGGCCGAAGTCGCCGCAGTGGCCAAGAAGGACATGCGGCCCGGCGAGAAGCTCGATGCGATCGGCGAGTATTGCTACCGCGCCTGGATCATGACGGCACCGGAGGCGCATGCCGTCAGGGCCATTCCCTGCGGCCTGCTGCAGGGCGGTTCGGTGACGGCGCCGATCAAGAAGGGCGAGCTCATCACCTATGCGAATGCGGCGCCGGCCCCGGGCTCCAAGATCGCCGAACTGCGTGCCCGCCAGGACAAACTCGTCTACGGAACCGTGGGAGCCTGATCATGGCCACAGCCAGCAAAGGGGTCGCCGACAGTCGCGCCAACCTGCCTTTCGTCTATCGCCAGTACAGCCCCGAGCAGCTCAAGCAGGTGCTCTACAAGATGTACCTCATCCGTCGCTTCGAAGAGGGCGCCGAGGACAGCTATACGCGCGGGCTCATCCACGGCACCATGCATCTGTCGATCGGCCAGGAAGCCAGCGCCATGGGCATCTGCATGCCGCTTGGCGAGGATGACCAGATCACCTCCACCCATCGCGGCCACGGCCACTGCATCGCCAAGGGAGCCGAGGTCAAGCGCATGTTCGCCGAGTTCTTCGGCAAGACCACCGGCTACTGCAAGGGGCGTGGCGGTTCGATGCACATTGCCGATGTCGCCAAGGGCAATCTCGGCGCCAACGGCATCGTCGGCGGCGGCATTCCAATCGCCGTCGGCGCGGCGCTCTCTTCCAAGATGATGAAGACAGGCAAGGTCGTCGTCTCCTTCTTCGGTGACGGCGCAAACAATGAGGGGGCCTTCCACGAGGCGCTCAACATGGCGGCGGTCTGGAAGCTGCCGGTGATTTTCGTCTGCGAGAACAATGGCTACGGCATGTCGACATCGACCGCCCGCTCGACCGCGGTCAAGAACATCGCCGACCGCGCCGCCGCCTATTCGATGCCCGGCGTGATCGTCAACGGCAACATCTTTTCGGAGGTCGCCGAGGCGTCCTACAAGGCTGTCGAGCGTGCCCGCGCGGGCGAGGGGCCGACGCTGATCGAATCCAAGACCTACCGCCATCGCGGCCATTCCAAGAGCGATCGTAACCGCTACCGCACCAAGGAAGAGATCGAGGACTGGATGTCGAACCGCGACCCGATCACGCTGTTCGAGAACGAATTGCGCGAATTCGGCTTCATCGACGACAAGGGCATCGAGGCCATCCGCAGTGGGGTGGCGCAGGAGATCGCCGACGGCATCGAGTTCGCCAAGGCGAGCCCGTCGCCTGACGTCAGCGAGACCGGAAATTACGTGTATACGGAGCAGGCGTGATGGACGCGATGGTGCGTGAACTGAGCTACGCCCAGGCGATCCAGGAAGCCATGGCGATCGCCATGGAGATGGACGAACGCGTCTTCCTGATGGGCGAGGACATCGGCGTCTATGGCGGCGCCTTTCAGGTGACCGGCGATCTGGTCGAGCGCTTCGGCACTGAGCGTGTCATCGATACGCCGATTTCGGAGCTGGGCGGGGCGGGCGTCGCGGTGGGTGCGGCCCTCACCGGCATGCGGCCGATCTTCGAATTCCAGTTTTCCGATTTCGCCACGCTTGCCATGGAGCAGATCGTCAATCAGGCGGCCAAGATGCGCTTCATGCTGGGCGGCGAGGTTTCCGTTCCCGTGGTGATGCGCTTTCCCGCCGGCTCCGGCACGGGCGCCGCGGCCCAGCACAGCCAGAGCCTGGAAGCCTGGCTCGGCCATGTGCCGGGCCTGAAGGTCATCCAGCCGGCCACGCCCTACGATGCCAAAGGCATGCTGCTGGCCGCTGTTGCCGATCCCGATCCGGTGATGATCTTCGAGCACAAGCTGCTCTACAAGGCGAAGGGGCCGGTGCCCGAGGGCTATTACACCGTGCCGATCGGCAAGGCCGACATCCGCCGCGAGGGCCGCGATCTCACCATCGTCGCCACCTCGATCATGGTGCAGAAGGCGCTCGACGCCGCCGCCGTGCTGGAAGCCGAGGGCATCGACGTTGAAGTCGTCGATCTCCGGACCATCCGGCCGATGGACAAGCAGACCGTCATCGACAGCGTCAAGAAGACATCGCGGCTGATGTGCGTCTACGAAGCGGTCAAGACGCTGGGCATCGGTGCCGAGGTCAGCGCCATGATCGCCGAGAGCGAGGCGTTCGATTATCTCGATGCGCCGATCGTGCGGCTGGGCGGCGCCGAGACGCCGATCCCCTACAATCCGGAGCTGGAAAAGGCCACTGTGCCGCAGGTTCCCGACATCATCACCGCCGCGCGCGACCTCGTGAAAGGGGTTCGCTGAGCGATGCCGACCGAAGTCATTCTTCCCAAGGTCGACATGGATATGGCGACCGGACAGATCTCGCGCTGGTTCGCCGAGGAAGGCGCCACGGTCAAGAAGGGCGATGTGCTGTTCGAGATCGAGACCGACAAGGCGGCGATGGAAATCGACGCGCCGGCCAGCGGCGTGCTGCGCGATGTGACCGGTAGGGAAGGCGTCGATATTCCGGTCGGCGCGCCTGTGGCGTGGATTTATGCCGATGGCGAGGCCTATGGAGCTGATGCCGCCGAGGCAAAGCAGGACAAAGCGCCAATCTCCCCACCCGTGGGGGAGATGTCGGCGAAGCCGACAGAGGGGGGCGCTGTCCCGCCAACGTTGCGTTCTGTCACGCCCCCCTCCGCCCTGCCGGGCATCTCCCCCACGGGGGGGAGATCGGCCAATCGCCATCGGGCGCCCGCGCAACACCGTTGGCTCGACGTCTGGCCCGTGAGGCGGGCCTTCCCCTCGCCAGCATCGCCGGCACCGGCCCACGCGGCCGCGTAGTTAAGGCCGATATCGATGCCGCGATTGCCGGTGGCGCAAAGGCTGCACCCGAAGCCAAGGCAGCACCCGCAGCCAAGGCTCCGGCTGGTGCGCCGGCCGCGGCTTCTGCCCCTGCCGTGAAAGCGATGTCGGACGATCAGGTGCTGAAGCTGTTCGAGCAGGGCTCCTACGACCTCGTCCCGCATGACAATATGCGCAAGACCATCGCGCGGCGCCTGGTCGAGGCCAAGACCACCATCCCGCATTTCTACCTGACGCTCGACTGCGAACTCGATGCGCTCTTGGCGCTGCGCACGCAGATCAATGCGGCAGCGCCGATGAAGAAGACCGACAAAGGCGACGCTCCGGCCTACAAGCTGTCGGTCAACGACATGGTGATCAAGGCCATGGCGTTGGCGCTGAAGGCGGTGCCGGATGCCAATGCCTCATGGACCGAAACCGCCATGGTCAAGCACAAGCACGCCGATGTTGGTGTTGCCGTGTCCATCCCTGGCGGCCTGATCACGCCGATCATTCGGCATGCGGAAGAAAAGACGCTGTCGACCATTTCCAACGAGATGAAGGATCTGGCCAGTCGCGCCCGCAGCCGCAAGCTGAAGCCGGAAGAGTATCAGGGCGGCACCACAGCGGTGTCGAACCTCGGCATGTTCGGCATCAAGGACTTTGCCGCCGTCATCAACCCGCCGCATGCGACGATCCTGGCGGTCGGTGCCGGTGAGGAGCGGGCGGTGGTCAAGAACGGCGAGATCAAGATCGCCACGGTTATGTCTGTGACGCTGTCAACCGATCATCGCGCCGTTGACGGAGCGCTCGGTGCCGAACTGCTGGTCGCCTTCAAGCGGCTGATCGAAAACCCGATGGGCATGCTGGTGTAGGGGCAGTCGAGGCGCCCCTGATAGGTGCCGGGAAACATAGTTTCTAGCGTTGGGTTGCGCCAGGAATGAGTGGCCATAATGGTAATGAGGCTCGCGGACATTAACTCCGCGGGCCCTTTTGCCGTGCCGTAGGAGTATTGCATGACAAGCTGTCGCTTGATCTGATCGCACATGTGCGCTGTCATCCACCAGTCATATGCGCCGTGCAGGGAGGAAGAGACGGGGAGCCGGCCAAGGCCGGTCCGGTCATGCACAGACAAGACAGGAGGTCTCATGAAGACGCACTTCATCAAGCTGCTGGCCAGCCAGCTGGCGCTCGCGGCAACTTTGTTTGCCGGCGTGGCAAACGCCGAAACACTGACGCTCTACACATCGCAGCCGGAGGCCGACGCGGCCAAGACCGTGGATGCCTTCAAGAAGGCGCAGCCCGGCATCGACGTGACCATCTATCGCTCGGGGACCAGCGACATTCTGACCAAGATGGCAGCCGAATTCGCCGCCGGCAGCCCGCAGCCCGATGTATTGCTCATCGCCGATGCGGTCTCGATGGAGCTGTTGAAGAAGGACGACCGGCTGCTGCCTTATGCCGAGGCAAAGCTCGACGGCATCGAGGCTGATGCCTATGACGCCGACAAGACCTATTTCGGCAGCAAGCTGATCACCACCGGCATCGTCTACAACACGGCGGCGGCCGAAAAGCCGCAGCATTGGGCCGATCTCGCCAAGCCCGCTTACGCCGATGGCCTGGTCATGCCGAGTCCGCTCTATTCGGGGGCCGCCGCCTACCTGCTTTCAGGCTTCGCCGGCGATACCAATTATGGCTGGGATTTCTTTCAGAAGCTGAAGACCAACAATACGGTCAGCGTGCGCGGCAATGGCGCGGTGCTGAAGTCGGTGGCATCAGGCGAGAAGCCCTATGGCATCCTGGTCGACTTCATGGCCATGAACGCCAAGAAGAAGGGTTCGCCGGTCGAGTTCGTGTTCCCTAGCGAAGGCGTGCCGGCGGTGACCGAGCCGGTCGCCATCATGAAGACCGCCAAGAATGTCGACGGCGCCAAGAAGTTCGTCGACTTCATTCTGTCCGATGAAGGCCAGAAGCTGGCTCTGTCCATGGGCTATCTGCCGGCCCGCGCTTCGGTCGGCCGACCCGAATGGCTGCCGCAAGGCGTCAAAGTCAAGGTGATGCCGTTCGACACCAAGGCAATCGTCGCCAAGACCGACGCCGACAAGGCGAAATTCCAGGAACTGTTCGGCGGCTGAGCCGATACTATGGCCGGATGCCGGTGAAACGGCATCCGGATCTCAGGACACGCAATCATGGCAACACGGATCAAGGAAAGTCGGGGCCAGGAAATGGCCCTGACGGGGGCGGTGGCCGTCGTCATCGTGCTGCTTTCGCTGCTGCCCATGCTACGCTTGGTCAAGGAGATCGTGGCACCCGGCGGCACCTTGTCGACGGTGGCCATTGCGGCCGGATTGCGCAGCCCGGCAACCTGGATCGCGACCTGGCACACGCTGGTCGTCGGCATCGGCGGCACATTGCTTGCCGTGCTGTCGGGAACGCTGGTGGCGGTTCTCGTCTCGCTGACCGATATGCGCGGCTGCAGCGCTCTGGTGCTCTGCTACGTCATGCCGCTGATGATCGCGCCACAGGTGACGGCGCTGGCCTGGCTGCAATTGTTCGGCCCGGCCAGCCCGTTCCTGAAACTGTTCGGCGCCGCCCCGCCGCTCGGCACGAAAAACCCGCTCTATTCGACATCAGGCATCATCCTGCTGCTCGGCGTGCAATACGGCCCGCTGGTCTTCCTGCTGGTGCGGACCGGCCTGCGCAAGCTGCCGCGCGAACTGGTCGAGGCCGCGCGCGCCGGTGGCGCCGGCTGGTTCACCCTGCTGGTCACCATTGTCTTGCCGCTGATGACGCCGTCGATCATGGCGGCCGCCGCATTGGCCTTCGTCTCCTGCGTCGGCAATTTCGGCATTCCGGCCTTTCTCGGCATTCCCGCCAATTATCCGGTCTTGCCGACGCTGATCTATCAGCGGCTCGCTGGCGGCGGTCCGGCGGTGCTGGGCGAGGCGGCGTTTCTTTCAGCGCTGATCGGCATCATTGCCATGGCGGGTATCCTTACCCAGGAACTCATGAGCCGCCGTCGCGACTATCGCATCTCTTCGACATCACTGCCGGCCGAACCCTACGAGCTTGGCCGCTGGCGGGTGGTTGTCCAGGCCGGCATGTGGCTGCTGATCGTGCTGGTGCTGTTTCTGCCGCTGTTCGGGCTGGTGCTGACATCGCTGGTACCTGGATACGGCATCGCGCTCAATGCCAAGACGGCGACGCTCGACAATTACCGCTTCGTGCTGTTCGAGCATGATGCGGCCAAGCGCGCCTTCTTCAATAGTTTCTGGCTGTCGATCGCTGCCGCCTTCTTCGCGGTCATTGTCGCCGTGCCGGTCGGCTATCTCATCGCCTGGGGCAAGCAGCGCTGGGTGCGGCTGCTCAATCTGTCGGTCGAACTGCCCTATGCCTTGCCGGGGGTCGTGCTGGCGATCGCTTCCTTGCTGCTCTTCCTGCGGCCGATCCCGCTGACTGGCATCCAACTCTACAACACGGTCTGGATCATCCTCTACGCCTATCTTGCCCGCTTCCTGGTGCTGGCGCTGCGGCCAACTATCAGCGGCTACCACCAGATCGACCGGGTGCTGGAGGAAGCGGCGCAAGTGGCGGGCGCCGGGCTGTTCACGCGCATGCGCACCATCATCTTCCCGCTCGTCGCGCCGGCTGCGATCGCCGGCGGCCTTTTGATCTTCATGACGGCGCTCAGCGAGCTCACCGTCTCGGCATTGCTATGGTCCTCGGGCTCCGAGACGATCGGCGTGGTGATGTTTTCCTTCGAGCAAGGCGGCGATTCCAACTATGCGGCGGCGATGTCCGTCATCACGGTCGCGGTCACCTTCGCGCTGATGCTGGTGACCAATCTGCTTGCCCCTCATCTTCCGAGTGGAGTTCTGCCATGGCGCGATTGAGCCTGGACAACGTCACCAAAAGCTTCGCCGATTTCGATGCGGTGAAGGATGTGTCGATCGATGTCGGCGACGGCGAGTTCCTGGCGGTGCTTGGGCCCTCCGGCTGCGGCAAGACGACGTTGCTGCGCCTCGTCGCCGGCTTCGAGAAAGTGACCTCGGGAGAGATCCGCATCGGCAGCGATATCGTTTCAAACAGCGGCGGCAGTGTCGCTCCGGAAAAGCGGCGCGTCGGCATCGTCTTCCAGAACTATGCGCTGTGGCCGCATATGAGTGTTGCCGAGAACATCGGCTATTCGCTGAAAGTGGCCAAGCTCGACAAGGCCATCGCGCGCCAGAAGGTGGAAGACGCGCTCGCTTTGGTCAATTTGCAGGGGCTGGGCGACCGGAGGCCCGCCAATCTCTCCGGCGGTCAGCGCCAACGTGTGGCCCTGGCGCGCTGCCTGGTGGCGGCACCGTCGCTGGTGCTGTTCGACGAGCCGCTCGCCAATCTCGATGTCCATCTCAGGGCCTCGATGGAGGACGAATTCGCCGCTTTCCACAAGCGCACTGGCACGACCATCGTCTACATCACCCATGACCAGGCCGAGGCGATGGCGCTGGCTGATCGTATCGCGGTGATGGACCATGGACGGCTCGCGCAGCTTGCGACACCGCGGGAGCTCTATCATGAGCCGGCAAATGAAATGGTGGCCTCGTTCATTTCGCAAGGCATTTTGCTGCCCGCCGACGTGTTGAGCGCCGAGGAAGCAGGACACTGCAAGGTCAGGGTTCTCGGAACCGAGCTAGTGGTCCGCTGTCGGCCGGGCGAGCGACCGCGATCCGGCGCGAAGATCTGCTGCCGTTCGGCGGATCTCGACGTATCGCCGGATGGTCCGGGCTTCGATGGCCTGGTCAAGCGAGTGATCTATCAGGGCGGTGCCGCGCGCATCGAATTCACGCCCGCCGCCGGCCCTGACCTCACCTTGCATTTCGAACAACCCGATCCGGTCGTGCTCGAGAGCGGAGCGCAGGCGCGGTTGCGGATAAGGTCCGGCTGGCTGATTCCTGCAGCGGGAACAGCTTCGTGATGATGCTGGCCATTGGCTGAGCGTCAACCTGCCGACCGCGCTGCCGGCCGAAATCCGACAGCCGCGCATCGGCCGCGACAAGTCGTCCGCAAGGCCGAGATGCTGGAAAGCGATGGCGATCGTACGGTCATCAAGGTGCCACGCGGACGCGCTCATGCCAGTAAGCCGGGTGACGAGAATGAGGCGATCGATGCCGGCTACCGGTTGAACTGGTTTGGCGAAAACGCGGCTGGACGAGCGCCTTCTGGGCGGGGTTCGGCGGCAAAGCTAGTTGATATCGGGTGTGGATCGTAGAGCCGTTCAAATCGCCCTGTGCTTTGGTGACGCGCGGCCCGCGACCGCAGATCACTAAGCTGTCAGCGGCCAAATTGCGTCAATCCAACGCTTATGCTTGAAGCTGCCGCTTTTTCATTCCACATCGACTGGGATGAAGGGCGAGACAGGAGAACGGCGTCGGAATCTGCTGTGGGGCATCCCCGCATCACTGATCCTGCATGCGCTTTTCGTGGTTGCCCTAATATACGGCGTACGCACGCCCCCCACACAGCCGCAGCAGGACGAGCCGGTCAATGTCGCGCTGGTGCCTCCGCCCGAGCAGCCAAAGCCGAAACCTGTTCCCCCGCCGCCACCAAAGCCCAAAGCCGAAAAGCCGCCGGAACAGAAGGTTGAAAAACCGCCCGAGCCGCCGCCCAAGCCGGTGAACATTCCCGTTCTGAAGCCTGTTTTCCAGTATGGCAAGAAGGATACCGGGCCCGAGAAATCTCTCGACGGCGGCAGCGCTCAAGCCAACGCGCCTTCGCCGGCTAAGGATGAGGCGGCGAAGCCGCCTGTAGTGCCGACACCCGCGCCGACCCAGCCCGCCCCGGCTGCAACGCCGCAGCAGAAGGCAGAGCCCAGCAAGCCTGACGAGAAGCCGGCCACCGCCGCGCCGGACGAAAAACCCGCGCCAAGCGAGGAAAAGCAGGCGACCGAGGACACCGATAAACAACAGCCGGACAAGCAGGAGTCGACGCCGCAAACCGAAGAGAAGCAAGCGGTCGTGGCGCCAAAGCCATTGGCTGCCGAGGCCGGCGACAAGCCAGCACCGCCACCCCCTGCCGAAAAGGCAAAGTCCAAACCTGCAAAGACGATGAATTTCAAATCCGCGCGAGCCTTCAAGGCTCCAAGCGGGAAAGCAGCGAAGTCAAGTCCCGCGAACACTGCCGCTGCGGGATCGCCGATGTATTCCGGCCTTCCGGGAGTTCGAAAGCTCTTCTCGCAGGGCGCTACCGGCGATGCGCTGGCCACAAGTTCCATGGATAACGTGCCGCGCGGTCAGCGCGTGGCCAACCTTTGCGGCAACGTTCTGAGCCAGGAATTGCAGGGAGCCGATTATCAGATCAAATGGGTGCCGACCATTACGCTGGACAAAGGCAATGTTCTCGATCCTCCGCAGGCCGCCTTCAGCACCAGAAACACCTGGTACAATCTAAACTTCCGATGTGAAGTCGACCCCGATGCGACGCGAGTGCTATCCTTCAACTTCAGTGTCGGGTCATCAATACCGCCTGGCGACTGGGCCAGCCGTGGATTCACCAAGTATCCGCTCAATTAGGCCGGCACGCGGAGCCCGGAGAGTTGCCGGCTAATTTCATGTCAGTTGGCGCAAACGAATCGACACCAACGGCCTTCAGCCGGGCGGCATGCTCCGGATAGGTGTGTCCGCCGGCGATGTAGCCGATCGATGGATCGAATCGTGGGCAGTTGCTCGTTGAGTCGCCACAGGGCCTTGGTCGGGTTGCCCTGGGTACAATGATCCAAATCGACACGCTGTCAGCGGCTAGATTGCGCAAATCCAATGCCTATGCTTGAAGCCGCCGCTATTTCATTCCACATCGACTGGGATGAAGGGTGAGACAGGAGAACGGCGTCGGAATCTGTTGTGGGGCATCCCCGCATCGCTGATCCTGCACGTGCTTGTCGCGGCGCTCCTGGTGTATGGCCTGCCAGTAGCTCCCCAACAGCCGCAGGAGGAGCAGCCAGTCAATGTCGCGCTGGTGCCTGCGCCCGACCAGCCGAAACCGAAGCCTGCTCCGGCGCCGCCTCCTAAGCCACCGGAGCTGAAGGTTGAAAAACCACCCGAGCAGAAGGTTGAAAAGCCACCTCCGCCGGCAAATCAGGCGCAGAAGCCTCCGCCAGTCGAGGTCCTGAAGCCTGTCTTTCAGTTCGGCGACAAAGATACCGGCCCGAGGAAATCCCTGGATGGGGCCAGCGCTCAGGACAGTTCGCCGGCGCCCGCCAAGGATGACGCTTCGAAGCCGCCGGTCGAGCCGAAGCCCGTCGAGAACCAGCCTGCGACGCCGCCAGACCCCGAGCAGCGGGCAAATACAACCAAGGCCGACGAGAAGCCCGTAACCTCGCCGACGGATGCCAAGCCCACACAGGATGCAGACAAACAGGCACTGCTCGACGCCGCCAAGCAACAGGGCGCGGAACCAGTGCCTTTGGCTGCTGATGGCGGCGGCGAGATCGAGCTTCCCATGTCGGTCGAAAAGCCCAAGCCCAAACCTACAAATGTGCCGAGCCCCTCAAAGGCCTCGAAGTCTGCATCTCGAAACGACTCGGGTCTTCCAGGTGTCCGCAAGCTCTATTCGCAGGGCGCTACCGGCGATGCGCTGGCCGCGACCTCGATGGGCGGAGTAGCTCGCGTTCAACGTGGCGCCAAACTTTGTGCCAGTGCATTGCAGCAGCAATTGCTGGATGCCTCTTATTTTCCTTTCTTAATCCCAAGTGTCCCGCTGAAGGCCGGTAATGTCCTCAACGCCCCGGACGTCGCGTTCTGCGCAACGAAAAAGTGGTACCATCTCGGCTTCCGGTGCGAGGTCGACAGCGATGTGACAAAGGTCTTGTCTTTCGACTTCCGTGTAGGATCCGTGATCCCGGCCGACGAAGCCGTTCGCCTTGAACTACCCGTCTGCCGTTAGCCTGCAGTACCCCAACTTTCGCGGAACCCTCCAACAACTCCAATTGCGGACAGAAACAGGTGCAGTTCCTCGGTGATTCTAGGCCGGCACGCCGAGTCCGGAAAGTTGCCGGCTAATTTCATGCCAGTCAGCGCAGACGAAATCGGCACCCGCCGCGGTCAGACGCGCGGCATGCTCGGCATAGGTGTGGCCACCGCCGGTGTAGCCGATCGCCGTCATGCCGGCGGCAACCGCGCCCTGGATGCCGAAGGGCGAATCCTCGATGACGATGCAGTCGGCGGGCTTTGCGCCCATTTTCTCGGCGGCGAGCAGGAAGATGTCGGGCGCGGGCTTGCCGTTCTTGACCATCGAGGAGGAGTAGATCGCATCGCCGAAGAAACGCGCCAGCCCGGTGACGGCGAGGCTGTGGTTAATGCGCTCGACCGAGGAAGACGAGGCAACGCAGCGGTTGCCGGCAAGCGCCGCCAGAAAAGCAGCAATTCCCGGCGTCGGCTTCAGTTCCTCTGTGAACAGAACCTTGGTCTCGGCCCAGATATCGCCGTCGGCTGAGGCGGGAAACTGATGACCGGTCAATTCCTTGATCCTGGCGATGATATCGGACTGCTTCATGCCGACGCACTGGGCGATGATGCCGCCATGAACACCGGGCATGCCGTGCTTTTCATAGACGCGCTCATAGGCGCGGGCAGCCAAGGGTTCGCTGTCGACGAGAACGCCATCGCAGTCGAAAATGATAGGCCTTGATTGCGCCACGCGCTTCTCCCCCGAGTCGATTTCGCACATCGCTATCGGCAAAAAGTCAAATGTTCGATAGTGCGGCGTTTGATGACTAATGGATCCAACAAGTGATGCGTGATCACAAATGGCGCAGCGCATCGCTTGCGCGGGACGATCCAAGCGCCCGTTGCATGGCTTGCCGGGACTGTGCGCGGTCCGGCGTGATCCAGTTCGGTTCGGCGCCCAGGAAGCGGTCGAGGAAAGCCACCGCATAGGCCGGCATCTCGGTCACATTCTCGCGGTAGGACCACCAGGTGCGCAAATCATCGGCGCATTTGTCGATGCTCGGCGCGCTTCCGAATTCTTGCTCATGGACCGCCGAAATCACCGAGACGCAATAGTTGGTGTAGAGAAAACCCTCCGGCCAGAAGCGGATGATTTCCAGCGTTCCGGCATTCTGATCCGTCTCGATCAGCTGGGTCAGGCCGGAGATTTCCCGGGCCGGCGCCTGTTTGATCAGTTCGCGCAGCACGAGGCCGGCGGCGAAGACGATGAAGTCGGCACGGTCGACCGCGGCGAAGCGTTTCTGCGCTTCCATGATTTCGACCCAGTCGAGAAAAGCCCTGGTGAGTTTCGCTTCGTCGATGTCGAAGCGCACGCCGAACGTGTCCGAGACCACCTTGGCACTGCCGCGGAAAGTCGCACGAAACCAGCGCAACTGCCGCAACCTGTGGCGCAGGTCGGGCATAAGGGCCAGTTCATCCCTGAAGGGCAGTTCCATTTAAGGCATCCCGTTTGCCGACAGGCTAGCACAGCCATGCCGCTACCGAAATCGCAGAGCGGCCTGTGGATGACCGTGGCTGAGGCCAATATCATACATATTGACATTCTCGGAAACAAATGTTCTCACTTTGCTGTTGTCGTGCATCGGTCCAAGGTGCGTGTTCAACTGAGGCTTCGGGAGGAGAACCGAATGGCGATTTGGCAGTGGGGACTGCTTCTGCTGGTTATTGTGTGGGCGCTGCAGTCGCTCGGCGTCTGGCTGCAGATGCGGCACTATTCGGATGTCTTCCGAGGCGTCACCGACCAGTACAAGGATGGCTTCGTCGGAGCCGGCAATTTTCGCGGCCGATTTGCCAAGGGCACCATCGCGTTGGTCGTGGTGACGCCTGACATGATCGTGCGCCGTGTGATGGTGATGACCGGCCGGTCCGTCTTCACCAAATTCAAGAGACATGAAGAATTCGAGGGCGTTGCCCTCGAGAGACTCCGGTCCAATCCTGCAATCAAGGGGGAGGGGGAACCCGGTGTGGCCGAGGCCGTGAAGCGGGCGATCGAACAGATCGACAAAGCACGGTCGGAGCCTGGGAAGAAGCCGGGGCTGTCCGGTTTGAACGTAGCAAGGGCCTAGAGGAACGCCGCGCACCGATTGGGATAACCGGCGGGCGGCATAAGGAGGAGAAATGTCTGTATTTTCGTTGTTGGCGCAGCATGCCGACATGGCCGTGCACAACCTGCATGTCGCAGGTGCCATGGTCTCGGATGCTGCTTTGCATGGCAAGCTCGCCGTCGAGCATGCTTCCGACCATCTCGTTGTCCTTGCGCAAGCGGACAACGCACCGCTCACCGTCGATCAGTTCAAGGAAAAGCTGAAGGACGTCCAGCAGGAAGAGCAGCTCGGCTGGCTGACCGCCATCGGCAAGTACTTCATCGGGATCTTCCAGAAGGGTGGCGAAGTGTTCGCCGGCTTCGTTACCGGCATCATCCCGACGTTGGTCGTGCTGATGACCGCCTTCTACGCCGTCACTGAACTGGTCGGTGAAGAGCGCGTGCATGGTCTGGCGCGTGGCGCCGGCCGCATAGCACTGACCCGCTACACGCTGCTGCCGCTGCTGGCGGTGTTCTTCCTCACCAACCCGATGGCCTATACGTTCGGCTCGTTCCTGGAAGAAAAGCACAAGCCTGCCTTCTATGACGCGGCCGTGTCCTACGTGCATCCGCCGCTCGGCCTGTTCCCGCACATCAATCCCGGCGAATATTTCGTCTGGGGCGGCATTCTCGTCGCGCTGCTGGAACTGGAAAAGAAGGGTGCCGTCGTTGCCGGGTACCACGTCAAGGTGGCGATCTGGTACGCCATCGTCGGCCTCGTCGTCATCCTGCTCAAGGGCATGCTGACCGAGCGCATCACCGCCATCATGGCACGCCGTCAAGGCGTCGAGCTGTAAGGGCGGGGAGGACATCATGGCCAAGACATACAAAGCCGTACGCATCTCCCGGGGTAAGACCGGTTGGGGTGGTCCGCTCGTGATCGAGCCGACTGAACAGCGCAGCAAGGTGGTGTCCGTCACCGGTGGCGGCATTCATCCAGTGGCACAGCTCATCGCCGACATGACCGGCGCCGAAGCCGTCGATGGCTTCAAGGCGCCGCCGATCGAAAGCGAGATGGCGGTTGTCGTCGTCGATTGCGGTGGCACCGCACGCTGCGGCGTTTATCCGCGCAAACGTATCCCGACCGTCAATCTGACGCCGGTCGGACAGTCTGGGCCGCTCGCCCAGTTCATCACCGAGGATATCTACGTTTCGGGCGTGAAGCCGGCCAACGTCACAATGGCGGACGGGTCCGAAACGGTCACCACTGCGGGGGGAGCAGCAGCGATGAGTTCGAGCAATAACAATACGATGCCGACGGCGCTGCCCAGCGAGGGTGGTCTTATCGGCTTTATCAGCACAATCGGCCGTATCATGGGTCGGGTCGTCGGCATCTTCTTCAATGCCGGCCGCCGCACCATCGACCAGGTCATTCGCAACGTGCTGCCGTTCATGGCCTTCGTGACCATGCTCATCGGTCTGATCCTCTACACCGGCATCGGTGACGTGCTGGCCCAGCCGATGGGTCCGCTGGCCAACAACATCGTCGGCCTGCTGATCATCTCGGCCATTTGCGGCCTGCCGTTCCTGTCGCCCATCCTCGGGCCAGGCGCCGTCATCGCGCAGGTCATCGGCGTTGCCATCATCGGCCCGCAGATCGCCAACGGCACGATTTCGCCGGCAATGGCGCTGCCGGCGCTGTTTGCCTACAACACCCAGGTTGGCTGCGACTTCGTCCCCGTCGGCCTGGCGCTCGGCGAAGCCAAGCCAAAGACGATCGAAATCGGTGTTCCGGCGGTGCTCATCAGCCGCCAGATCATGGGTCCTATCTCGGTGCTGATCGCCTGGGTTGTCAGCCTGATCGTGTTCTAAGAAAAGTAGGAAAATGAGGTTCGCCATATGACGGTTCTGTTGAGAACACGGGTCACTGCCATCGGACCCGAAGTGGCGGACCTTGCCGAAGGGGGCGTGGTCATCCTGTTTGCGGATGGCTCGCCGCCGGAGCTTGCCGAGGTGTCGGTGCTCCACAAGACGGAGCAGGGACCCAGTGACGGAGCGCCTCAAAAGGGCGCTTCGATCACCCTTGGTCCGGTTTCCGCTGTCATAACCGCCGTCGGCTCCAGCGCCTGGAGCAAGGTGCTCGAAATGGGCCACGTCGTCATCTCGTTCAATGGCGCCACCGAGGCCGAGAGGCCGGGCGAAATCTGCGCGTCGCAAGTTGATACACAAGCGCTCGTGGCCGCCCTCAAGACAGACGCGATCATCACCATCGCCGCCTGACAACATTCGCGCCGCAGCCTATGCTGGCGGTGGCGCTCAAAACCAGAGTATTTGCCATGGAACGCTCGACCATCGTCAGAGTGCATGAAGGTCTGCACGCCCGTCCCGCCACGCGGTTCGTCAAGCTCGCCAAGGGTTTCGAATCCGATGTCGAGCTGGTCAAGGACGGCGAGGCGGTCAGCGCCAAGAGCTCGGTCAAGCTGATGCTGCTGGCGGTCAAGGAAAACCAGGAAGTCACTGTGCGGGCGAATGGCGCCGACGCGATCGAGGCCATCGAGGCGCTGATCGGCTATCTCGAAAATCCCAAGGCGGGTCTCGACGATGAGGAGTCCAAGCCGGCCGCCGATGCCGTGTCGGAGACGCCAGTCGCGTCGGTGGGAGATTCCACACTGCCAGCAACGGGTGGAGCAAATGGGCTGCGCGGTGTCGCCGCAAGCGAGGGTTTCGCCATCGGACCGGCTTTCGCGCATTTCCCGCCCGATATCGCCGGACAAGGCCGCATGCTGCAGGAAAGCGAAATCGCCGGCGAGATCGACAGGTTCCGCGCCGCCGTCGCCGCCGTCCAGGCGCGCATGGACCGGGCCTTGGCGCAGGACAGCCTGTCGGCCGGGGACCGCGGTATCGTCGCAGCGCTCAGGGATATCGCCGCCGACGACAGTCTGACCGGCGAGGCCGAAGGGCTGATCAAGGGTGGCAATGACGCTATCTCGGCTGTCATCACCGCCGCTTCCACCATCGCCGCCGATTTCAGCGCCGTCGACGATCACTACCTCAATGCGCGCGCCGACGATGTCCATGCCGTCGGGCGGCAAATCTGCCTCGTTCTGCTCGGGCAGGACGATGTCAGCCTCGAACATATCCCTGAAGGGGCCATTCTTATCGCGGAGGATATCGGCGCCTGGGATCTGGCGCGTGCGCCGCTGAAGCGCATTGGCGGGGTGATTTGCGGCCATGGCGGCGCCACATCGCACATCGCCATCATTGCCCGCTCGCATGGCATTCCGGCGGTGCTGGGCCTTGGCGACAGCGTCAATGCGTTGCGCACGGCACGCGAGGTGGCGCTCGACGGCAACAGCGGCCACGTGATCATCGACCCCGATGCGGCGACGCGCGCCGAATTTGCGACCCGCGTCGAAGCGGCGGCAAAGGAACGCGCGGGGCTGAGCGTCTTCAAGACGGTGACGCCAAAGCTTGCCAATGGCAAGGTGATCGAGGTCGCGGCCAATATCGGCTCGCTCGAGGAAATCGAGGCGGCACAGGAGGCTGGCGCCATGGGCGTCGGCCTGTTCCGCACCGAGCTCCTCTTCATGCGCCATATGCATCTTCCCTCGGAGGACATGCAGGCCGAAACCTATGCGGCGCTGGCCAAGGCCTTCGCCCCCTATCCGGTCATTGTGCGCACACTCGACATTGGCGGCGACAAGCCGATCGCCGGCATCGAGTTTCCCGACGAGGAAAACCCCTTCCTAGGCTGGCGCGGCATCCGCATGTGCCTCGACCGGCCCGATATCTTCAAGCGCCAGCTTCGGGCACTGCTTCGAGCAGCCGTGCACGGCAACATCAAGGTGATGCTGCCGATGGTGGCCGACATCGACGAGGTCAGGCAGACGCGCATTCTGGTCGATGAATGCGCCGCCGAACTGAAGGCCGAAGGCGTGCCTTATGCGACGTTCGATCTCGGCGTGATGATCGAGACCCCGGCGGCCGTGCTGATCGCTCCGGCGCTGGCCAAGGAGGTGGCGTTCTTCTCGATCGGCACCAATGATCTGACCCAGTACATCATGGCCGCCGACCGGCTCAACCCGACGGTCGCCAAGCTCAACGATGTCACCAATCCGGCGGTCATGATGGCCATCGAACTGACGGCCAAGGCCGGCGTCGCAGCCGGTATCATGGTCGGCATGTGCGGCGAGGCAGCCGGACGTCCTGACCTGATTGCGAAGTTCCTTGAAATGGGGCTGACGGAGCTGTCGATGAGCCCGGCCTCGATCCAGCGCGCCAAGAAGACGATAATGGCCATGACAGCCGGGGAGTAAACTCCAGCGACAGCCGCCGGAGCCTACGGCAAATGCGCAAGCAAGGTGGCAAAGACCGGTGTCAGTTCCTCGACCGGGCTTGCCTTGCCGCAGGCCTGCACGATGCGGTCATGACGGATATCGGCTGCCAGGATCGCGATCTCCAGCATGTCCGGCTCCGGCGCGCCATCGCGGCCGGTGGTCGCCAGGCCGCAAGCCAGGACGACCGGCGCCAGGCAACTTATGTCGAGCGCCCGGCCAGCAATCGCAGGCGTTTCCGGCGCGGTTTCGGCAAAGCGGACCGGACGCTGGTTGAGCAACTCGACCAGCAGCGCCGCGCAGGTGGCGGCGATAGCCTGCAGTCCGGCATCCGGCGCAACCAAAGCGGCCAGAAGATCGCCATGACGCTTGCGCATCGTGGCATGCACGGCGGCGAAATCGGCTTCAAGAATGCGGGCATTGTCGATCTTCAAGCCGGCAAGCACGGCCTTGGTCAAATAGTACATGTCGCGCCGGAACAGGCGCTCGGCACCCAGCTGCCGCTCCTCGTTTCCAGTAGGGAAATAGGTGCCGAGGCCTTTTACGGTCGTGCCGTCCACCTTGATCGGGCGCTCATGCGGGACAAAGGATTCAGCGATCGACAGCGCCTCGTCGAAAGCGCTCGCGGCATGGCTGAGCAGGCCTTCGATGCCTTTGCCCGGAAATGGCGGCAAGCGGCTGGTCGCCTCGCGCAGGGCACTGGCGTCGCCGCTGCCGTCATGGCGGCTCTGGCGGATGATGTCGCGGACTTCCCGCAACCGGTCCTTCAAATTGACGCGGACATCTTCAGAGATTTGTCGGAGCATCGCGGATCGCCTCGAAAGTGCCGTGGAGAACGGCCAGCAAGCGGCCGGCCACCAACTCTACATTGTTCCTATCGATTGGTAGATCAATAGGCGATACTAGACCAGCATGCAGAATCGGTGACGGCGCGCTTGTCCGTCGCGGGGGAGGGATGATTTGGCCAGGCGACGACACAGCGAAACCGAAGACGGTCGCGGCGGCGGCGAGGCGACCGAGCCGGTCGTCAGTGAAAGCCGGACGGATCGCCTCAGGATCCGCGCCGCCTGGATGTATTTCGTCGAGCAGATGACGCAGAACGAGATCGCCGACGTGCTTGGCGTCGGCCGCGTCACCATCGTGCGCATGCTGGCCGAGGCGAGGGCGCGAAACGAGGTGAAGATCACCATCGAGAGCGAATTGGCGGAGATCGTGCGGCTAGAGCGCGCGCTGGAGCGGACGTTCGGCCTGCAGCAGGCGCTGGTGGCGCCGCTCACCGCCCCCAATGCCGATCCGCTCCCAGCGATCAGCGCCAAGACCGGGATTTTCCTGTCCGATACGATGAAATCCGGCATGCGTGTCGGCGTCGGTTGGGGCCGAACGCTGTTCTCCAGCCTGCCCTTCATCAGCGCCAAGTCGCTCTCCGACTTCAAGGTCATCTCGCTGCTGGGCGGTGTCGGCGTTGTGCGGCGCTACAACCCGGCCGAGTTCTCCTGGCGCTTCGCCCAAATCTTCCAGGGCGATGGCTATCTGATCCCGACGCCGGCCGTCGTCGACAGCGTCGAGACCAAGATCGCGCTGGTCGAGCGCTGCGGCCTGCAGGAGGTTTTTGAAATGGCCAACGTGCTCGATGCGGTTCTGCTGAGCGTCGGCGGCATTGCTTCGGCCACCACCTTCTCGCGCGGCGGCTTTCTCAAGGAAGCGGACCGGGAGGCCCTGCTTGCGCGCGGCGCGGTTGGCGACCTTCTGTTCCACTTCTTCGACCGCAATGGCGATCTGGTCGACCATCCGATCAACAGCCTGGTGATGTCGGTGGATGTCGACCGGCTGCGCGCGGCGCCGATCCGCATCCTGACCTCCGGCGGCGAGGAGAAGATCGAGGCCCTGCTCGGCGCCATGAACCTGATCGCACCGACGATCCTGATCACCGATGAGGAGAGCGCGCGGCGCATGCTCGAAGCGGTCAGCGAAAGCTGAAGGACCCCGTGATGTAGGTCGGCCAGGCCTGCTGTTCGTCGAAAATGGCGGCAAGATCGGATGTGCCCGCCAGTATCCCGCTGAGAACCAGTGCCGTGGCGATGCCGGCGCCGTTTCCGCCTGCTATGTCGTGCTCGACGCTGTCGCCGACGCAGACCACATCGCCGCGCTCCGGCTCGCCGGCCAGTGCCAAGGCCGCCTCGAAAATCGCCGGATAGGGCTTGCCGATGCGGGTGACGCTGCCACCAAGGCTTTCATAGAGATCGGCAATCTCGCCGGCGCCGAACCGGGGTCCGACCGCCGTCAGCATGATCCTGTCGGGATTGGTGCAGAAGCACGGCACCTGCCGCGCCGCCGCTGGGGCAAGCAGCCGGCGATAATGATCGAGGTCGTGGCGGTCGCCCTCGCTGGCCGAGATCAGCACCAGTTCGGCGTCCTCACCGGCCTCCGTCAGCACGAAGGGCAGGCCTTCGATCGCCGTGCGATCGCCGTCGCGGCTGATCAGCAGGCATTTCGTGCCGGGCCGCAACGCTCCATTTGTCGCCATCTCGTGGAAGCGTCGCCACGCCACCTCGCCCGAGGACACAAAATGGTCCCAACTGCCGGTGGCGAAGCCGAGCTTCAGCAGGCGATCTTCGTTGGGCCTGGCGCGCTTGCCGGAATTGGAAATCAACACCACCGTCTTGCCGGCGCGCTTCAGCGCCGACAAGGCCTCCACCGCGCCGGGATAGGGAGCCTGGCCGTCATGCAGCACGCCGAACTGGTCGAGCAGGAAGACCTGATAGCGTTGCGCCAGCGGCCCGATACCGTCGAGATGTTGGATGCTTTTGGCATTCATAACAGCCCCGCCTTGCTTGCACCCTTCAGCGCCAGCCGCGCCGTGCCGGCCGCCGCTTCGTCGGAGAGCGTGGGCAGGAAATCGACCCCGAGCTTGCGCTGCCGGATTGCTGTCCAGGCCGGGTTCGCCGCACCGCCGCCGACACTTCTGACCGATGTCAGCGCCGGCGCGCCAAGCTCGGCAAGCCTGCGGTAGCCGAGTGCTTCGATCGCGGCCATGCCTTCGAACATCGCCTTGAGATAGTCGGCGTCGTTAGTTGGCCGTGGCGAGAGGCGCGGCGGCAAGGCCGGATCGGCGATGGGGAACCGCTCGCCTGATGTGCTGAGCGGATAGTAGTCGAGGCCGGTCTCGGTCGTCGGGTCGATTGCCGCGCTAAGTTCGATGATGCGCGCGAGCGGAAAATGTTGAGCCAGCACCTTGCCGCCGGAATTCGACGCGCCGCCCGCCAGCCAGGCGTCGCCGAGGCGATGGCTGTAGATGCCGAAGCGTGGCGCCGAGATCGGCCGGTCGGAGAGGATCTTGATGGTAAGCGAGGATCCCAGTGCCGTGACGCCATCGCCGGCCGCCGTGGCGCCCGTAGCCAGGAACGACGCGCAGCCATCCGTGGTGCCGGCGACCACGACCACATCGCGCGGTAGGCCAAACAGCTCCGCTGCGGCCGCGGTGAGCGTGCCAGTGACATCGCCCGGCTCGACGACATCAGGCAGCAAGTCCATGCGCAGTCCGGTGGCCGCGATCCAATCCGGCCAGCGGCGGGCCTCGACGTCATAGCCTGTCTTCAGCGCATTGTTCTCGTCGCTGACGTCGAAGCGGCCGGACAGGTTTCCGGCGATCCAGTCGGCCTGGTGCAGCACCGCGGCGATGCCGGGCAGATGCTGGAACTGCAGGGCTTTGGCGAGGCCCGAAGTCGCCCCGTGCGCGGCGCTCGCTGCCGGCGCTTCGCGGGTTATCGCGGTCAGAATAGGGTCATCGGCGACCTTGTCGTTGTACATCAGCGGCTCGGCCAAGGGCCGCCCGACATCGTCGACCGGCAGCAGCGTGCCGGACGTACCGTCGACGGCGATAGCGCGGACCGCGGCGCGATCGATGCAAGAAGGCAGTTCCGTCAGGGCGGCCTGGACCGCTTGGGACCATGCCGAGGGATCGCGGGGATTTTGGCCGAACCGGTCGAGGCGGACGGCGGACTGGCCGGCAATCGAAAAATCCGGGCGCATGGCGACGGCGCGCGCCCCCGACGTGCCGATGTCGATGCCGATGACAAGGGGCATCATATTGTCAGTCCTTTGCTAGCCGGAGGCGGTGTTGAGTTTCTGGCGATACTGCTCGGCGTCCCAGTTGACCAGTTCGTCATTCTCGGCGGCGGTAAGGTAGTTCAGCCGCGCCGCGGTATCGACGCGTGCCGTGACGTCCGCGAGGCAGCGTAGCATGGCGTCGGCGCCGGCACTGGCGTCGCCGCGCATCAGCACGCCGGCCCCGGGAAACAGGATCGCCGCTGGCTGTCCGCCAAGTCGCGCGGTGACAACGGCCGCATCCTCGCCCGGTCTCGCCACGACCGAGCCCTGGCCAAGGAAGATGACATGGTCCGGATAGAGGCTGCCGGCCTCAGCCATACGGCGGCTTTCCGCATCGAGGGCTACCGCATGTGCTTCGACATCCGCCGGCAATCGATAGATGCTGTCGCCGGCAAGCGTGGTAAGGGCCCCGATGTCGGGCGCGGCGGTGACGCGCGCCGGCCGCGCCAGCAGCGAGCGGACGCGGTGAAGCAGAATGTCCGCCTCGGCGACGGTTTCGGCGGCGACAACCAGCCCGTGATTGCCAAGGATCAGGACGTCGACACCGGGGCGCAGTTTCTCGGCAATGCCGCGGGCAAGCGGCAGGCCCGGCCGGAAATACGGCACATAGGCCCATTCGATGCCGTCGAGCCGCCTGGCGACCTCGGCCTCGCCATCGGCCTGCACGGCGAGCGAAATCGTGTCGACACAGTGGATATGTAGAACCACGCGTTGCGGCATCAAGGCATGCACCGTGGTCTCGATCGACGGGCGCAGGCCACGCGGGTTGAGCGCTGCGATGGCGAAGGCCTGCGGCCTGTCGGCCGCCGGATCTCGCTGTTCGACCGCTCTGAGCAGCGGCGCCATCGCCACCGGCACCATGATGTCGTCGCTGAGCGCATCCTTCAGCCAGGTGCCGGACGCCTTGATCCACAGCGTGTCGCCGGCCTTGAGCGAGGTGTTGCCGCCCGCCGCCTGTGTCATATGCGGGTTGAGCCCGATGCTGGCCGAGAGCGCCCGCAAGGCCGCCAGTTCCTGCGCGTCAGCTTGAGTTGCCATGGGACCTTTCCTTGCACGCCTGTACGAAATCCCGTCGCCGGTGCCGCCGTCGGCGTTGATATCGCAGATGCGAGCGACTTGCGTCAATGGTGATCTACTATCATCAAAACCGGCTTGCAATCTGATTGATGTTGAGTAAGTTGCACCAATTGTCATGGGAAAATGGCATTGGGAGGAATGAATTGAGCGACTCCGGCCGCCAGCGCCAGATCGTCGAACTGCTGCGGGACCGCCCGTTCGCCTCGGTGCGCGAGCTGCAGGAGCGGCTTGGCGTTTCAGCGGCGACGGTGAGGCGCGATATCGACCGGATCGATGAGGCCGGTGAGGCGCGGAAGGTCTATGGCGGCATCTCGGCACTCGACGGGGCATCACAAGGCGTAGCCTTTGCCCGGCCCTATGACGAAAACCGCGACCTCGCCGTCGAGGCCAAGCGGCAGATCGCTGCCGTCGCTGCGACCATGGTACGCGATGGCGACGCGGTCATCGTCCATGGCGGCTCGACCTGCTTCCATCTCGGCGTCAAGCTCGCCGAGCGTAACATCCGCCTCTACACCAACTCGATGCCGCTGGCGGCCTATCTCAGCGACCATGGCCATTGCAGCCTGACGGTCGCCGGTGGCGACCTGCATCGCGAGCCCGGCATCATCCATTCGCTGACCCAGCCAACGCCCTTCTACGCCTCGAAATTCTTTCTCGGCGCGCAAGGCCTCAACCAGGAAGGCGTGCTGGAATCGCATCCGCTGCTGGTGCGTTCGATTGTCGAACTCAGCCTCTGCGCCGACCAGATCGTGGTGCTGGCCGACAGCCGTAAACTGTCCATCCACGCGCGCAATGTTGCGCTGCCCCTGTCGCGCATCGGCACGCTGGTGACCGATGACGGGCTCTCCGACACCGATGCGCGCATGCTGGAGGATGCAGGCGTCATGGTGCGGATCGCTTCCACCTCGGGGGCCGTTCCGTGAAAGTGGCGGTGCTCGACTTCGGCAAGACCAATTCGAAGCTGTTCGTCTTCGGCCAGGACGGACGCATCCTCGACGAGCGCCGGACCCAGCCGAAATGGATACGCCAGGACGGATTCAGCGTGCTCGACGAAGCCGCCCTTCATGATTGGGCGCTCGGTGCCGTCACGGACGCGGTCGAAAGCCATGGCGTGGAAGGGCTGATGGTCTCTGGCCATGGCTGCACCTTTGCCATCGTGGATGATGACGCGCTGACGCACCCGATCCTCGACTACGAGCAGGAGCCGCCGGCCGAAATCGCTGCCCGGATCGATCGACGCATTCCGGATTTCGCCGAGACGTTCTCGCCGCGCCTGCCGCTCGGCTTCAACTACGGCCGTCATATGCTGTGGCTGCAGGAGGTCGATCCAGACGCGTTCGCAGCGGCCAAATGGATCCTCGGCTACCCCCAGTACTGGAGCTGGCGCCTTGGCGGCAAAGCGGCTTCGGAAGTGTCCTATCTCGGCTGCCATTCGCATTTGTGGGCGCCGCGCGCCCGAGACTTTTCCTCGCTGGTCGATGCGGAGGGGTGGCGCGGCCAGATGCCGGCCTTCGAGCGGGCAGGCGCCGTGACCGGTGAACGGCATTTCGGCCAAAACAAGCGACCGATCGCCATCCACAATGGCGTCCACGATTCCAATGCGGCGCTGCATGCCTATCGCCGGCAAGAGCTTAGCCCGCTGACCGTGGTGTCGACCGGCACCTGGGTCATCGTGCTCAATCCCGACTGCCCGCTGGAGGTGCTCGACCGTGACCGCGACATGCTGGTCAATGTCGATGTCGACGGCGGCCCGGTGCCGACCATCCGCTTCATGGGCGGGCGCGAATTCGCCACCATCAGCGGCGGTTGGCAAGGCGCGATCCCGCATGGCTCGGTACAGAAAGTGATCGACGCCGGCATCATGGCTCTGCCGAGTTTCGCGCCGGGCGGGCCGACACCCGACCGTCCCGGCCGGCTGGTCGGGCGCACGCCCGATGCCGGAGAACGCGCGGCGGCGGCGCTGCTTTACGTGACGCTGATGGTCGATTTCTGCCTCGACCTGATCCATTCGGAAAACACCGTGATTGTGGATGGCGGGCTGAACACCGGCGGCCTGCTTGCGGAGCTGTTGGCGCAGCTTCGTCCCCACCAGGTTTTCCTGCAAGGCGCCACGCTGGAAGGCAGCGCCACAGGCGCGGCGGCGCTCGCTTTCGAAAGCGTCGGACGTGATTTCGCCGCCGAAGCGCCGCAGCCGGTGCATGCGACGGGCTTCACCGGCCTTCCCAGCTACCGCGATGCCTGGCGCGATCTCGTTGCCGGGCAGGGCAGCGCCGCCAAGACGGCGGGAGGCGCGCGATGAGCGCGACTGCGCAGACGCAAGCGATCCGCCAGCCGGTGCTGGAGATGCGCCACATCTCCAAGACCTTTGGTGCGATCCGCGCCTTGCAGGATGTTTCGCTCACCGTCCATGCCGGCGAGCTGCACGCGCTGATGGGCGAAAACGGCGCCGGCAAGTCGACGCTGATGAAGGTGCTGTCGGGAGCCTATCGGCCGGATGCCGGCGGCGAGATCCTCATCGATGGCGTGCTTGCCGCAATCGGCGATCCGATCAAGGCGCGCGCCGCCGGCATCGCGGTGATCTATCAGGAGCTGTCGCTGGCGCCCAATCTGACGGTGGCGCAGAACATCTTCCTCGGCAACGAGCCGCAGCGCCTTGGCTTCGTCGACCGTGACCAATGCAATCGGCGCGCGAACGAAATCGTCGCGCGGCTCGGCGTCTCATTCTCGGCGCGCGCCTTGGTCTCGAGCCTCTCGCTCGGTGAGCGCCAGTTGGTCGAGATCGCCCGGGCGCTGTCGACCAAGGCGCGCATCATCGTCATGGACGAGCCGACCACGTCGCTGACCTCGCGCGAGACCGACCGCCTGTTCGAGGTGATTGCGACGCTGAAGGCGCAAGGCATCGCCATCATCTACATCAGCCATCGCATGGAAGAGGTCTATCAGCTCGCCGACCGCGTCAGCGTGCTGCGCGACAGCGGCTATGTCGGTACGCTGGAGCGTGCCGACCTCAATGCCTCGCGGCTGGTGTCGATGATGGTCGGCCGCGATCTCTCCGCCTTCTACAAGAAAGATCATCGTCCACCGGACGGGAAGCGCGTGGTCGCGCTCTCGGTGCGCGGCATGTCCGACGGGCGCCTGCTGAAGAACTGTTCGTTTGACCTCTACAAGGGCGAGGTGCTGGCGCTCGCGGGGCTCGTCGGCTCCGGCCGCACCGAGCTTGCGCGGCTGATCTTCGGCGCCGACAGGCGCAGCGCCGGCACGCTGGATCTCGACGGCAAACCGATCGCGATCGGCTCGCCGCGCGAGGCGCTCGATGCCGGCATCGCCTACCTCACCGAGGATCGCAAGGAACTCGGCCTGTTCCTCGACATGTCGATTTCCGACAACATCAGCATGGGCGTGCTGGCGAGGGACGCGCGGGCCGGCGGATTTCGCGATTTCACCGCCGCCGACAGACGTGCGGCAAAAGCCATCGCGGATCTGTCGATCCGCGCCCGCTCGGCGCAGGCCAATGCCGGCTCGCTGTCGGGCGGCAACCAGCAGAAGGTGCTGCTCGCCCGCCTGCTGGAGACCGAGCCGAAGGTCGTCATTCTCGACGAACCGACGCGCGGCGTCGACGTCGGCGCCAAGTCGGAAATCTACCGGCTGATCGATAATCTCGCCAACAGGGGCATCGCCATCCTGATGATCTCCAGCGAATTGCCTGAAGTGATCGGCATCGCTGACCGCGTGCTGGTGATGCGAGACGGCGCCCTAGCAGGCGAGGTGACGGCATCCGAAGGCACGCCACTCAGTCAGGAGAAGATCATGGAACTGGCAACGGGAGCAGCTCAGCAATGACCGAGAAGACGACCGGGAGCAGCGCTGGCGACCAGGCCACCGGCAGGAGCCGGCGGTTGCGAACCGCTTTCGCCGCGCTTGGAATGTTGCCTGTCCTGATCCTGCTGGCGGCAGGCTTCCAGTTCATGAACCCTCGCTTCATGACCGAGACCAATCTGTTGATCGTCACCCAGCAGTCGTCGATCAACATCGTGCTGGCGGCCGGCATGACCTTCGTCATCCTGACCGGTGGCATCGACCTGTCGGTCGGCTCCATTCTGGCCGCTTCGGCGATGGTGGCGGTGATGGTGTCGCTGGTGCCGGACTGGGGCCTGCTCGGCGTGCCCGCGGCCATCCTGGCCGGTCTCGGCTTCGGGCTCATCAACGGGCTGCTCATCGCCTATATCAGGCTGCCGCCCTTCATTGTCACGCTGGGTTCGCTGACGGCCGTGCGCGGCATTGCCCGCCTGCTCGGGCAGGACACGACCGTGTTCAACTCCGACCTGCCGTTCGACTTCATCGGCAATGGCTCGCTGTTCGGCATTCCCTGGCTGGTCGTCATCGCGCTCGCGGTGGTGGTGCTCTCCTGGCTGGTGCTCAAGCGCACCGTGCTCGGCACCTGGATCTATGCCGTCGGCGGCAATGCCGAGGCGGCCCGGCTGACCGGCATCAAGGTGCCGCTGGTGCTGCTCTTCGTCTACGGCGTTTCGGGTCTGCTCGCCGGTCTCGGCGGCGCCATGTCGGCGGCAAGGCTCTACGCCGCCAACGGCCTGCAGCTCGGCCAGTCCTACGAGCTTGATGCCATTGCCGCCGTCATCCTCGGCGGTACCAGCTTCGTCGGCGGCGTCGGCTCGATCTGGGGCACGCTGATCGGCGGCCTGATCATCGCGGTTCTGTCCAACGGGCTCATCTTGGCCGGTGTCTCGGACATCTGGCAGTACATCATCAAGGGATTGGTCATCATCGTGGCGGTCGCCCTCGACCGCTACCGGCTCCAGGCCGGAGCAAGAACGTGAGTGACCTGGTCGCCGGCATCAACGACCGGCTTGTGTAACGCACCGCGAGAGGCGCGGGGCATCAGGAGGAAAGTAAGCGTCATGAAGATCATCGCCAAACTGCTCTGCGGCGCCGCATTCGCGGCCGTCGCCATCGCGCCGGCGTCGGCCAAGGACTTGAACAAGGTCGGCATCTCGGTCGGCCTGCTCGGCAACCCCTTCTTCGTCGCCACCATCAAGGGCATCGAGGACGCGGCCAAGAAGATCAATCCGAAGGTCGAGGTGACGTCGGTATCGGCCGACTACGATCTCAACAAGCAGGTTTCGCAGGTCGATTCCTTCATCGCGGCGGGCGTCGACGTGATCATGCTCAACGCCGTCGATGCCAAGGCGATCGCGCCGGCGGTGAAGAAGGCGCAGGCCGCCGGCATCATCGTTGCCGCGTTCGATGTCTCGGCGCCAGGCGCCGACGTCACGGTGATGACCAACAACGTCAAGGCCGGCGAGGAGGCTTGCCAGTACCTGGTCGACCACACCGGCGGCAAGGGCGACTACGTCATCCTCAACGGCCCGGCCTCGTCGTCGATCCTGGAGCGGGTCAAGGGCTGAAAGAACGTGCTTGCGCAGCATCCCGACATCAAGATCCTGTCCGACGACCAGAACGCCGAAGGCTCACGCGACGGCGGCCTGAAAGTGTTCCAGTCGCTGCTGACCCGCTTCGACAAGATCGACGCGGTGTTCGCCATCAACGACCCGACGGCGATCGGCGCCCAGCTTGCCGCCAAGCAGCTCAACCGCTCCGAGTTCATCTTCACCGCGGTCGACGGCGCGCCTGATATCGAAAAGGAGCTCTCTTCCGGCAAATCGATGATCAAGGCCTCGGCCTCGCAGGATCCTTACGTGATGGCTGGCCAGTCGCTGACGATGGCAGCCGATCTGTTGGCCGGCAAGAAGCCGGCGGAACCGATCGTGCTGCTCGATCCCAAGCTGATCACCGCCGAGAACCTGAAGGACTACAAGGGCTGGACCGCGGCCCGCTGATCACCCCAACAAGCGCGGCCGGGCTCATCCGGCCGCGCTCATCCTCATAGCCGTGAACCGGAGACGATCATGTCGCGCATCGGGATCCATTCTTTCGTCTGGTCGGCAAGCTCGGCGCAAAGCGCGCTCGAACGCACGCTGGCCAACACCAGGGAGGCCGGCTTCGACCTGATCGAATTCTCCTATCTCGACCCGGCCGACGTCGATATTGGCGGGCTTGCCAAACGCATCGCCGATCTCGGCCTTGGCGTGGCGATCAGCATCGGATTGCCTGGGGATGGCGACATATCGAGCGCCGACAAGGCGATTGCGGCGCGCGGCGTAAAAATCCTCAACGAGACCATCGCGCTGACGCGTGATCTTGGCGGCAGCAAGGTTGCCGGCATTCTGTCGGCCAGCCACGGCCTGCAGGTCGAGGCACCGACGCGCGATCAATGGAACCGCAGCGCTGCAACGCTGGCCAGGGTCGCCGAGACGGCAAAGGCGGCCGGCGTCACGCTCAACCTCGAGATCGTCAACCGCTTCGAAAGCAACCTGCTCAACACCGCCGCGCAAGGGCTCGCCTTCATCGAGGACACCGGCTCGGACAACATCTTCCTGCATCTCGATACGTTCCACATGAACATCGAGGAGGCCGATGTCGGGCTGGCCATCCGCCACGCCGCGGCCAAGATCGGTTATGTCCATATCGGCGAGAGCCATCGCGGTTTCCTCGGCACCGGCAACATCGACTTCGCCGCGATATTCGATGCGCTGACGGCCATCGGCTATGCCGACGACCTCAGCTTCGAGTCCTTTTCGTCGGAGATCGTCGACGAGAACCTGTCGAAGAAAACCGCGATCTGGCGCAATCTTTGGACCGACAACATGGCGCTCGCCAAGCATGCGCGCACCTTCATCGGCCTCGGGCTGGAAACGGCGCGGCGCAAGGCGGAACTCGTCTCGGCGCCGCACAAGCCGTAACGCGGGCGCAGGACGTCCCAAGCTGTACTGTCCAGTGCGTAACGCCGCTGGTCTCATGGTGCATGCATTGCTCCCGTCATGCGCATCGGCTATCCGACCTCCAGACAATGAGCAAATGGAGCCCGGCATGACGAACAAGACGATCCTCAAATTCGGCGCGATCGAACACGCGGAAGCCGGCGACCTGCCTGGCTGGATCGCGGTCGAGGGCCAGCCGACCATGCAAACCGCCGTCCAGCACACGACCGCGGACGGCAAGGTGATGTCGGGCACGTGGCGGGCGTCGCCCGGCACCTATCATGCGACCTACACCGATTATGAGTTCGTCCACATGATCGCCGGCCGCATCATCATCACCCCGGACGGCGGCACGCCGGTCGAAGTCGGCCCCGGCGACGCCTTCGTGGTGGAAGCCGATTTCAAGGGAACCTGGAAGATCATCGAGCCGGTGACCAAGCATTTCGTGGTCAGGGTTGCCTGAGCTGGCCTGACCGAATTCGAAACATGAAGGAGCCCGCCATGGCTTGTCGTGGCGGGCTTTTTCTTTGCCACATCGGTTTTGACGGGTTGTCTCGCTGGCGCGCGCAATCAGCGGATGCACCGTAATGGGTCAGGACGTCTGGCACCGCGTTTGCTCTCGTGGCAGAGCGGCTACGAGACCGTCCCGATCCACAATGGTTGGCAATTATGTACTTTCCTCAGTTCGTCATCGGGATGATTGCAACGTCGGCGTCCGTCGCGATCTCGGCCTATCTCAAAACGGGTTCGCCATGGGCTGCTCTTGCATGGGATGCCTCCAGCGCAGTCCTGTTGCAGATGGGTTATTTTGCGTTGCTTGTCAGGTTGGTCTACAAGCCGGCAAGCTCCGAAGGCGCGACGGTCAGACAAGATGCAATTCAGTCGGAGGTTCGCCTGCCGGTGAGGCTGATCGCACTCATCGCCATTGGCGTGCTCGCCACCATTTCCTTGAAAGGCACGGCCCGTGCGGATGATGATGCCTATTTCGACTGCGTCATTGGCAAGGCCGAGGCAATCATGAAAAAGCAAACGCACAGGGATGCCGAAGCGGCGCTGGAGAGGGCTTATGCACTGTGCCAACCCGTGGAGTCGTCCCAGGAAGCGGGTATGAGCTACGAACTGCCATTGCCGGACCATGCCCGGAGCCTATATCCGCTAGCGACTTTGTGATCGGACCGGTCCCCTAAACTGTCTGTCGTACAAGGGGTAATCCGGTACGGTCGCGCCTCCCGCAGCGATAGGACACTCCTTATGACAATGTTCAAATCCACCGCCAGGCTGATGGCCATGACGGCCTTGATGGCTCTTCACCAAGGGTTGGCAATGGCGCAGATGCCGGCGCAACAGCCGGACGCCAAGACGTTCAAGCTTGGCAAGCTCGACATTGTTGCCCTGCACGACGCCCAGTTCGTCAAACCCAATGACGGCAAGACCTTCGGCATCGACCACAGTCCTGCGGAAGTCGGCGAACTGCTCAAGGCAGCGGGAGCCCCTACGGATAACATCACGCTAAGCGTGGACGCCTTGCTGGTGAAATCGAAGAACAACATTGTGCTGATCGACACCGGCGTCGGTGGCGCACTGCAGGACAGCCTGGCCAAGGCCGGCGTCAAACCCGCTGACGTCAACGAAATCCTAATTACCCATTCTCATCCCGACCATATCGGCGGACTGGTCAAGGACGGCAAACTGGCCTTCCCCAATGCCACGATCCGGATGTCGGACGTGGAGTGGAATTTCGCCAAGTCCAACAAGGGCGTGGCTGACATCGTCAAGGTCATCGCCGACCGCGTCAAACCGTTCAAGGCTGGCGCGGAGGTCGCGCCCGGCATCACCTCGGTATCGCTCAAGGGTCACACACCGGGCCATGTCGGCTACCAGATCAAGTCCGGGAAGGAACGTCTTTTCGATATCGGCGATACCGTGCACAGCTCGATCATCTCACTGGCCAAGCCGGACTGGGCTGTGGCCTTCGACGGCGACAAGCCGGAAGCGGAGCACAACAGAGCCAAGACTTTGGCGAAACTGGCCAAGGACCAGGAGTTGATCTTTGCGCCGCACTTCCCGTTCCCGGGTGTAGGGTTCATCGAGAAGGATGGCGATCATTTCAAATGGGCGCCGAGCGACAAGCCTCAGTAGGCGTTTCGATCCTTCGGTTTCAGCACGCCATCTAGCTGCTCAGGCTACATGGTATGCAGCGGCGTTCATTGCTCAGTTTTGGTGTCAAATCGACAGCAAGCTGCTGATGGTGCTGACGATCACCTCGTCCTGCGGCTCGGTGTCGGAGCCGTAGCGACCGACGACGGCCCCTTTCCGATCGATCAGAAACTTCTCGAAGTTCCAACTGACCTCACCGGAGGCATGCGCCGCGCCGCTTCCGCCGAGTCGGCTGAGCAGCGTGCTGCCCGGCTTGAAGAAAGCCTTCGGCTGCGCCTCGATCAACGCCTGATAGAGCGGATGTTTCTGAGGTCCTTTCACCGCAATCTTGGCGAACACCGGAAATTCAACGCCATAGGTCAGCCTGCAGAAGTCCTGGATCTCGGCATCCGTGCCCGGCTCCTGGCCGGCAAAATCATTGGCCGGAAAGCCAAGCACCACCAGGCCTTGGTCGCGATGCGACCGGTAGAGCGCTTCCAGCCCGTCATACTGCTTGGTGAAGCCGCATTTGGAGGCGACATTGACAATCAGCAGCACCTTGCCGGCATATTCGGCAAGGCTTGTGTTCGAACCGTCGGCGCGGCTGAATGGAATGTCTTGGATCGAGGCTGTCATAAGCAAAATTCCCTGCAAGCGAAATCGTGCTCGTACATTGGTGCCTTCGCCATTCGCGTCAAGGAAAGCCATTCTTAAATTGCTGGGCATCTTGAGAGACAGCGTTATGTTCGCTGCCGAAATCGCCGGCCAGCATCCATATGCCTACTAGGATCGACGGAAGACACGCCCGGTTGCCGAGTGGCTGCGCTGCAGGCGAAAACTACGGATGGAAATTCGCCAAGTGCTTGAAAAAGCTTGGTGATCCCGACAGGAATCGAACCTGTGACCTACAGATTAGGAATCTGCCGCTCTATCCTACTGAGCTACGGGACCACGCGGCCCGACACATAGCCGCTTCGGATCGTTTCGCCAAGAGGCCGGCCGAATGCAAATCGGCCAGCCCATTGCGTTGGATGTATCAGGCGGCCAGCGCCGTTTCGGCCAGCTTCACCCAGTAGCTCATGCCGTGCGGGATGGCCTCATCGTTGAAATCATAGTTCGGGTTGTGGAGGCCGGCCGTGTCGCCATTGCCGATGAAGATGAAGGCGCCGGGGCGGGCTTCCAGCATGTAGGAGAAGTCCTCGCCGCCCATCACCGGCTGGATGCCGCGGTGGACATGGGCGTCGCCGGCGACAGTCGCGGCGACGTCGCTGGCAAACACCGTCTCTTCGGCATGGTTGAAGGTGACGGGGTAATTTGCCTGGAAGTCGACCTCGATCCTGGCGCCGAACGCGGTCGCCATCCCGTCGCAGATGGCGCGGAGGCGCTCCTCGGATTTCTTGGCGATCTCCTTGCGCAAGGTGCGCACGGTGCCGGCGATCTCGGCCGATTCGGGAATGATATTATAGGCGTCGCCGGCGTGGAATTTGGTCACCGAGACCACCACGGCCTCGACCGGATCGGTGCTGCGCGAGGCGATCGTCTGCAGCGCGCCGACCAACTGGCTGGTGATGACGATCGGATCGATCGTGCCATGCGGCATCGCGGCGTGGCCGCCTCGGCCTTTCACGGTGATGGTGAACTCGGCCGTCGCCGCCATGATCGGGCCTGGTCGAATGGCGAACTGGCCGACAGGCAGGCCCGGCATGTTGTGCATGCCGAACACTTTTGCGATGTCGAAGCGCTCCATCATGCCGTCCTTGACCATCTCGTTGCCGCCACCGCCGCCTTCCTCCGCCGGCTGGAAGATCACCGCCACGGAGCCGGCGAAATTGCGCGTCTCGGCGAGGTATTTCGCGGCACCCAGCAGCATGGCGGTGTGGCCGTCATGGCCGCAGGCGTGCATCTTGCCGGGGACCGTCGAGGCGTAGGGTTTTCCGGTTATCTCGTTGAGCGGCAGCGCATCCATATCTGCGCGCAGGCCGATGGTGGCACCTTCGCCCTGACGGCCGCGGATGATGCCGACGACGCCGGTCTTGCCGAGGCCGGTGACCACATCGTCGCAACCGAACTCTTTCAGCTTTTCGGTGACGAAAGCCGCCGTCTTGAAGACATCGAAGTTCAGCTCGGGCGTCTGGTGCAGGTGCCGGCGCCAGCCGGCAACTTCGTTCTGCATTTCAGCGGCGCGGTTCAGGATTGGCATGATGGTTCCATTTCGTGGTTGGAGCAGCCGGCTTCAGCCTGGTGTTTTGTATTTGTGGCCGGTCTTTTGCGATTGGGGCCGGGCTTTTGCGATTGTGCCCGGTCTCTTGCGATTGTGATTGTCAGGCACTTTGCCATGTTGGCGTCACATAGGGTAAATAGCACCGCAACGATGTGGTCCGTTTTTGAGGGTCGGACTCATTATGCTGCCGGTCACGTAACGAAATCTTACGGAGCCAGGGGCGACTACGGCAAGAGGCGATTTCGGATTTGATCATGCGGCACAGGCATTTCCTCAAACTATTCCCGGCTGGCGCAATCATGCTGTCGGTCCTGGCCGGGTCGGCGCTGGCCAATCCGGTGGTTGTCTTCGACCTGAAGAACGGCCAGATCCTGCAGCATCAGGATGCGTTCAAACGCTGGTATCCGGCGTCGCTGAGCAAGCTGATGACCGCTTATGTGACCTTCCGGGCGATCGCGGCCGGTGAAGTCCAGCTCGATTCGCCGATCAAGGTGACAAAACACTCCGCCGGCGAGCCTCCAAGCAAGATGGGCTTCAAGCCGGGCTCGGTGATGCGGCTCGACAATGCGCTGAAGATGATGCTGGTCAAATCGGCCAATGACATCGCCATGGCGGTCGGCGAGAATGTCGGCGGCTCGCAGGCCGCCTTCGCCGAACGGATGAACGCCGAGGCGACCCGGCTTGGCATGAACGGCACGCATTTCGTCAATCCCAACGGGCTTTACTCGCCGGACCAGTACACGACGGCACGCGACCTTTCGGTCCTGGTGATGGCGATCCGTCGCGAGTTCCCGCAATATGCGCCGTGGTTCTCCATCGAGGGGCTCGCGGTCGGCAAGAAGGCGATCCCGAACTACAATCTGCTGATCGGCCGCTATCCCGGCGCCGACGGCATGAAGACGGGCTTTGTCTGCTCTTCCGGCTTCAACATGATCGGTTCGGCGACACGCAATGGCCGCACGCTGGTCGCGGTGGTGCTTGGCGAGAAGTCGGCGGTCAGCCGTGCCGAGGCAGCGGCCAAACTGCTAGACCAGGGGTTTGATACGCCCGCCGCCGGCTCGACCACCATCACCACGCTGGCGCCGTATGGCGACACGACCTCGCCCAACGACATGCATGATGAGATTTGCAAGAAGAAGGCGGCGGAGGAACAGTCCGAGGCACCGCCGGTTGCCGCCAAGGACGTTCCGAAATCGCCCTACCAGGAAAAGCTCGACCATGTGCCGACGCTGGTTGCCGTTGGCCTTGGCGGCGCCACCGGTCCGGCGCCGAAGGCCCTGCTCGCGCTGGGCGACCAGAATTACGCCGACGTGCCGATCCCGAGCTGGCGGCCCGACAAGCCGGCTCCTGCAGGCACCGGCCCGAAAGTGGTGGGCGCCGACGCGCAAGGCGACCAGCCGGCCAAGGGTGCCAACTAGCCAATGAGCGGCTTTCCCATTCCCGTCTCGGTGCTGACCGGCTTCCTCGGCGCCGGCAAGACGACGCTGCTCAACCGGCTCCTGAAGGATCCGGCTCTCGCCGATACGGCGGTCATCATCAACGAATTCGGTGACGTGGCGATCGACCATCTGCTGGTCGAGCAGTCTTCCGACGGCATCATCCAGCTTTCCGACGGCTGTCTGTGCTGCACGGTGCGCGGCGAACTGGTCGACACGCTGGCCGATCTCGTCGACCGGCTGCAGACCGGCCGTATCGCCCGCCTTGCCCGCGTCATCGTCGAGACCACGGGCCTCGCCGATCCGGCGCCGGTGCTGCAGTCGATCATGGGGCATCCAGCACTTGTCCAGGCCTTTCGGCTCGACGGCGTTATCACCCTGGTCGACGCGGTCAATGGCAATGCCACGCTCGACGCCCATGTCGAGGCGGTCAAGCAGGTTGCGGTCGCCGACCGCATCGTGCTCAGCAAGGCTGACCTGGTGACCGATCCGGGCGACCTAGACACGCTGCGGACGCGGCTGCGGCAGATCAATCCCGGCGCCGAACTGCTTGACGCCGGCAATTCGAAAACAGGCGTGGCGGCGCTTTTCGATTGCGGCCTCTACAATCCTGCCACCAAATCCGCCGACGTGCGGCGCTGGCTTGGCGAGGAAACGGCGCATGATCACGACCATCACCATCACGATGGTCACGACCACGACCATCATGACCACGGCCACCGGCACGACCAGCGCGTGCGCTCTTATTCGCTGGTCCATGATGGTCCGGTCCCGTTTTCAGCCATAGAAATGTTCCTCGACCTGATGCGTTCGACGCATGGCGAGAAGCTGCTGCGCATGAAGGGCGTTATTGAATTGCAGGAAGATCGGTCACGCCCGCTGGTCATCCACGGCGTGCAGAAGATCCTGCATCCGCCGGCGCGGCTGCCGGCCTGGCCCGACGGCCAGCGTGGCACGCGGCTGGTGCTGATCACGCTCGACATGCCGGAAGACTATGTGCGCCGGCTGTTCGCCGCCTTCACCAACCGGCCGTCGATCGACACGCCCGATCGCGCGGCGCTGGAAAACAACCCGCTGGCGATCGCAGGGCGGTAGCTCCTACGATCGCTGCTCGCCCCGCTCGACCAGAAAGCGATGACCGCCGGAAACGGCTGACGTTTCAACCAGATGATGGCCGCTGTCGGCACAGAATGCCGGGATGTCGATGACAGCCAACGGATCGGTGGTCTCGAGCCACAGCCGGCTGCCCGGCTGCATCCCGGCCAGGCGCTTTTTCGCCTTGAGCACCGGAAGCGGGCAGTTCAGGCCCTTGAGGTCATAGATAGCGGTATCCCCGGCCAAGACAGGCTCAGCCGCCGAACATGCCGAGCAGCTTGTTCTTGAGCTTGGTCACCCGGCTCTCATCGGCGCTTGCAGCCTGCGTCTCGGCCGCCGGGGCAGATTCGGCCGGCGCCGCGATAGTGGCGGTCGCGACCGGGGCTTCCTTGGCGGCCTTGGCCGCTTCCTTTTCAGCCTTGGCCGCTTCCTTTTCGGCGAGCGCCTGGGCCTTAGCGGCTTCCTTGGCCTGCTTGGCGGCCTCGATGGCGGCCAGCCTCTGTTCCTCGGCCTTCTTCTTGGCGGCGTTCTCCGCATCGAGTGCCGCCATCTTGCGACCGGCCGGTGAATCGATGCGGCCCATGCGCGCCGTCTCGGTTACCGTGCCATTGGAATTGAGCGACGGCGGATCGATCGGCACACGCTCGCCGCGCGCCCGGCGCTTCGACCAGTCGGAGACGATGCTGGCTTCCTTGATGCCGGCAATGGTCGGTTTGGGCGGCGGTACGCTGGCCTTGAGCGCGCTGTTGAAGGCCGCGTCATAGGTGCTCTGGTAGGAATTGTAGGCGCTCTTCAGCGAATCCGGCTGGGTGGTTGCCGGGCAGGGTCCGGTCGGATCGAAGGTCTGGCCATCGGCGGCAACCTGGTTGAAGACGTAGCGCTTCTCGCAGACATCGACTTTCGGCGGCACCTTGGTGACCTCGAAATTGTCGTAGCCGACCTTCAGCATCTTCCAGAATTCGTAGTTCGGGTCGTTGCGATAACGCGCCATGTTGGCGGCGGTCATGCGGAAGGGGAAGGCCTCGACCTGGAACTCGGTCTGCCCGCCCTGGAAGGCATCTCGGCCGAAAGCATAGATCTGCTCGATCTGCGCGTCGGTCATCGAATAGCAGCCCGACGACGAGCAGGCGCCGTGCACCATCAGGTTCTGGCCGGTGCGGCCATTGGCCTTGTCGTAGGCGTTGGGAAAGCCGATGTTGAAGGACAGATGATAGTTCGAGCGCGGGTTCATCTGCGCCGGACGCACCGTGTAGAAGCCTTCCGGTGCCTGGCGGTCGCCCTCGGTGTATTTGGGGCCGAGCTTGCCCGACCATTTGCAGATGTCGTAGCTCGCCACCATGTCGTAGCGGCCGTTGGTCTTGGCCTTCCAGATCTCGAGCTTGCCCTCTTCCTTGAAGATGCGGGCCATCACCGAGGAGGTGCGGATCATGCCCTTGGCCTTCATGTCGGCCAGAATCTTGTCGGGCAGCGGCTTGTTGGCCTCCGGGGCAAAGTCCTTCATCGACGAATCATTGCAGCCGGCAACGACTATCGAGCTGATGAGGACTCCGGTACGGGCGAGCTTGGCAAACATGGATACGGCTATGTCTTTTCTCTCGGGCCAATGGCGTCGTAGCCGCCGAACCCGCATGCTGAACACCGACGGACCGTAAGCCCGTTAACCTTGAAAATTCCTTACCGCAAGCTTCGACCAACCGCTCACGGCAATTTCCCAAACCCTCACGGCAACTTTATTGACCCGAATGCGGCGGCATTTTTGTGGCGAAATTGCTCATCGCCGCCACATTGCCGCGGGCAGGGGGCTTTTTGCGCCATCAGGACTACTTAAAGGCTACGGCCCATCGCCAGGTATTTTTCGCGGCGCTGCTCGCGAAAATCGGTGTTGGCGCCGGCAAATTCCTTCATCGTCTTGGCGATGAGGTCGCCGGTCGCGGCAATCACCGTTTCGGGCGCACGCTGGGCGCCGCCCATCGGCTCGGGAATGATGGCGTCGATGACCTTCATCTGCAGAAGGTCCTGTGCGGTGATCTTCATATTGGTCGCCGCATCCTTCAAGCGGGTGGTGTCGCGCCACAGGATCGAGGCCGCCCCTTCAGGCGAAATCACCGAATAGATGGCATGTTCGAGCATGTAGACGCGGTTGGCGGTGGCGATCGCGATGGCGCCGCCTGAACCGCCTTCGCCGATGACCACCGAGATCGACGGCACTTTCAGGCCAAGGCAGGCTGAAGTCGAGCGCGCGATGGCTTCGGCCTGGCCACGTTCCTCCGCACTGACGCCGGGATAGGCGCCAGCGGTGTCGACCAAGGTCAGAAGCGGGATCTTGAAACGGTCGGCAAGCTCCATCAAACGCACCGCCTTGCGGTAGCCTTCGGGGCGCACGGAACCGAAATTGTGCTTCAGGCGGCTCGTCGTGTCCGAACCCTTTTCCTGGCCGATGATCGCAATAGGCTCGCCGCGAAAGCGGGCAAAACCGCCGACGATCGCCTGGTCCTCGCCGAAATTGCGGTCGCCGGCGAGCGGCGTGAAATCGCTGAACAGGCCCTTGATGTAGTCGACGCAGTGCGGCCTGTCGGAATGGCGCGCCACCTGCACCTTCTGCCACGGCGTCAGCGCCTTGTAGAGTTCGCGCAGCGCGTCGTGGGAACGCTTCTCGAGCCTGGCGATCTCATCGGCGACATCGACCGCCTCGCCATTCTCGGCAAGCTTCTTCAGCTCGAGGATCTTGAGCTCAAGATCCTGCACCGGCTTTTCGAAATCGAGGTAATTGTACATGCTTGGGCGGACCGATACGTCGGAAGGCAAGGACTGCGGAACCATTGAAACCAAGGCTCCGGGCGGTGAAATGTCGTCCTCACATAGCGATATGAGGCCTAGTCGGCAAGCGGATGATGATCGTTGACCAGCCGCACCAGCCGCTCTTCCAGCACATGGGTGTAAATCTGTGTCGTCGATATGTCGGCATGGCCAAGCAGCTGCTGCACGGCCCTGAGATCGGCACCGTTCTGCAAGAGATGGCTGGCGAAAGCATGGCGCAGCACATGCGGCGATATCTTCGCCGAGGCGATGCCGGCCCGTGCCGCCAGCCCCTTCAGGTCACGGGCAAAGACCTGGCGCGAGAGATAGCCGCTGTCCGACGCTGCCGGAAACAGGAACGGGCTGTCGGCGAAAGCGGGCACTTTGGCGCGCGCGGCAAGCCAGGTCTTCATCGCCACGCGTGCCTTGGCCGAGAGCGGCACCATGCGTTCCTTGTCGCCCTTGCCGCGCACCATGAAGAAACGGTCGTCGCGCTGCGCCACCGTGACCGGCAGGCCCACCAGCTCGGAAACGCGCAGGCCGGTGGCGTAGAGCACCTCGACCAGTGCATGCAGGCGAAGTGCTGCCAGACTGTCAGCGTAGCCGATCCCGGCGTCACCGGCTTCCTGTGCGGCGCGGTCGATCAGCCGCCCGGTCTCCGCCTCGCTCATCGTCTTGGGCAGCGGGCGGCCCTTTTTCGGGCTGTCCAGCGTGCCGGTCGGGTCGTCGGTGCGCAAACCCTCGGCATAGAGGAACTTGAAGAACTGGCGGATCGCCGACAGTTTGCGCGCCTGCGAGGTCGCCGCGAAACCGCGCGCGGCAATGTCGTCGAGATAGGCGCGGATATCGGCGGCGACCGCTCCGGCAAGCCCCCCATTGATCCCGCTCGAAGCATCTTCAAGGTCGCGGCGATAGGAGGACAGCGTGTTTTCGGCGGCACCGCGCTCGGCGCTCATCATTTCCAGGAAGGCCTCGATGCGGGCGGCGCTGTTCATGTCCTGTTGGTCGATCAGTTCTTCTTGGGATTCAGCTTTTCCGGCGGGATGCGCACGCTCATCTCGGCCTTTTTCGGCTCGACGAACATCACCAGCGCGAACATCGTACCATAGGCAATGCCGGCCAGAATCGCGAGGGTCACGACAAAGCGAAACAGTGTCGGCATCAATTTTCGCTCGTCTTCTTGTTCTGCGTTTCCAAACCCTGTGCCCTTATGGGACGCCAATCCGACCAATTCAAGGAAGAAGCGGAGGCCTGTTAGCAACTTCTGATGCAGGCATCTCCGGGCCGATATAGGCTCCCCGATGCTCGGCACGCTTGACGCAAACGGGCTTTTCATGTCGATACGCCGGCAAAGAGGGTCCAAGAAACAGCTGATGAACGCGCACCAGGCAAATCCTCCAGGCGAGACCCACGTTGCGCTGCTTGGCCGGCTGGGCAGCCGGTCCATCGTCTTTGTCGGCCTGATGGGCGCCGGCAAGACGGCGATCGGCCGCAAGGTGGCGACCATGCTTTCGTTGCCTTTCATCGACAGCGACCAGGAGATCGAGAGCGTCTCGCGCATGACCGTTCCGGAACTGTTCGAGCGCTATGGCGAGACCGAATTCAGGGCGCTGGAACAGCGCGTCATCCTGCGCGTGCTGGAGAACGGCCCGCAGGTTTTGTCGACCGGCGGCGGCGCGTTCATGAACGTGCAGACGCGCGAGGCCATCGCCGCGCATGGCGTGTCGGTGTGGCTGAAGGCCGAACTCGACCTTTTGATGGGCCGGGTTTCGAAAAAGCAGAACCGGCCGCTTTTGAAAAGTACCGATCCCCGGGCCGTGCTGGAGCGGCTGATGGGGGAGCGCTATCCAGTCTATGCAACCGCTGATGTCACCGTGCCAACCCGCGACGACCGCAAGGAAGTCATCGCCGCCGAGGTGCTGGACGCACTGTGCCGGCATTTCGGCATCGATGAAATTGCAGCGACGGGCGAGGTCGAATCGTGAGCGCGGATCAGCCCGTCACCGTCGAAGTCGGGCTTGGCGACCGGGCCTACGACATATTGATCGGCTCCGGCCTTTTGTCGCGCGCCGGTGAGGAGATTTCGCGCCGCCTGCCGGGCACGCGTGCCGCTGTGGTTACTGACGAGAATGTTGCCGCCGCACATCTCGATACGCTGAAGGCCGGGCTTGAGAAGGGTGGCATCCAGCCCACCGTCATCACGATGCCGCCGGGCGAGAAAACCAAGAGCTTTGCCCATCTCGAGACGGTGGTCGATGGCGTGCTGGCAGCCAGGCTGGAGCGCGGCGACGTCGTCATCGCGCTTGGCGGCGGCGTTATCGGCGATCTCACCGGTTTTGCCGCCGGCATTGTGCGGCGTGGCATGAATTTCGTGCAGATCCCTACCTCGCTCCTGGCGCAGGTCGATTCCTCCGTCGGGGGCAAGACCGGCATCAACAGCCCGCGCGGCAAGAACCTTGTCGGCGTCTTTCTGCAGCCGAAGTTGGTGCTGGCCGACACCGAAGTGCTCGATACATTGCCAATCCGCGAATTCCGCGCCGGCTATGCCGAGCTCGCCAAATACGGGCTGATCGACCGGCCGGAGTTTTTTGGCTGGCTGGAAGCGAACTGGAGACAAGTTTTCGCCGGCGGGCCGGAGCGGGCGCAGGCGATTGCCGAAGCCTGCCGCGCCAAGGCCGATGTCGTCGCCCGCGACGAGTTCGAGACCGGCGACCGGGCGCTCCTCAATCTCGGCCACACCTTCGGCCACGCGCTCGAAGCTGCCACGCAGTATGACGGAACCCGGCTCGTCCATGGTGAGGGGGTCGCGATCGGCATGGCGCTGGCGCATCGGATCTCCTCGCGGCTCAACCTGGCCAGCCCTGACGACGCGGCACGCGTCGAGGCGCATCTGCGCGCCGTCGGCCTGCCGTGGCGGATGTCCGATATTCCAGGCGATCTGCCTGATGCCGAGGCGCTGCTTTCATTCATCAGCCAGGACAAGAAGGTGTCGCGCGGGGCGCTGACCTTCATCCTGACACGCGGCATCGGCCAGGCCTTCATCGCCAAGGATGTACCGGCCTCGGAAGTGCTGGCGTTCCTCGGGGAAAATCATCCAGCCAACGCGAAAGCCGGCTGAGATGGGCACCGGCTGGACCGTCGTCGCCGTCCTTGCCATCCTCATCCTGCTGTTCGTTGCCGTGCGCACGCGCCTGCTTGCCGTGTTTGGCTACGAGCTGTCGCGCATCGAGCCGCAGCGCTCGAGCGAGGCCGAATTGCGCGGTGCGGTCGACGATTTCCGCCGTGACGGCCAGGTGGTGCGCGAGGATCGCGACCGCGTCGGTGGCCTGTTCGATCTGGCCGAGCTCGAAGTCTCCGACATCATGGTCCACCGCACCAACATGCGCTCGGTCAATGCCGACAATGCGCCGGAAGCGGTGGTGCGCGAGATCCTGCAGAGCCCGCACACCCGCATGCCGCTGTGGAAGGGCTCGCTCGACAACATTGTCGGCGTGCTGCACGCCAAGGATTTGCTGCGTGCGCTGAACGAAGTCGGCAACGACTTTTCCAGGATCGACGTGATGAAGATCGCTTCGAAACCCTGGTTCGTGCCCGACACCACGACCTTGCAGGAACAGCTCAACGCCTTCCTGCGCCGCAAGGCGCATTTCGCCGTTGTTGTCGACGAATATGGCGAGGTCGAAGGGCTGGTTACGCTGGAGGACATCATCGAGGAGATCGTCGGTGAGATCGCCGACGAGCACGATGTCGACATCCAGGGCGTCAAGCAGGAAGCCGACGGCTCCGTCGTCGTCGACGGCACGGTGCCGATCCGCGACCTGAACCGGGCGCTCGACTGGAACCTGCCGGACGAGGAAGCGACCACCATTGCCGGCCTCGTTATCCATGAGGCGCAGTCGATCCCTGAGGAAAAGCAGGCCTTCACGTTCCACGGCAAGCGCTTCATTGTCATGAAGCGCGACAAGAACCGCATTGCCAGAGTAAGGATCAGGCCCGTCGCGTAGCGGCCCGGCGGCTATGTTACCAATCCTTCATTGGAACTTCGCGGCATCACGGTGCATTTTGCGCTGGGGCGGCCAGGAGAAAATGATGATCGATCGGCGAACCCTGCTTTTGGCGTCAATGGCCGCTCTTTTGCCGGCCACGGCTTTTGCGCGCCAGTCGTCGCCATCTCCCAAGACCTTCGACTACGGCCCGGGCAAGCTCGATATCTATGCGCCCGACGGCGCAACCGGCCTGCCGGTCGTCTTCTTCGTCCATGGCGGCGCCTGGGAGTTCGGCAAACGCAGCCAGGTGGGCGCCAAGCCTGCCTTCCTGCTCGCCAATGGCTTCTGCTTCGTCTCGATCGATTACCGCATGCTGCCCGATGCCGATGTCGCCACCCAGGCCGGCGATGTCGAAAGGGCCTATGCCTATGTTAGGGCCAACATCGCCCCGCATGGCGGCGATCCCAACCGCATTGTCGGCATGGGCCATTCGGCCGGCTGCCATCTCATCGCCTTGACCGGCATGCGCGGCGGATTGCCCGGTGTCGCCGGCCTGCTGCTTGACGACACCAGGGCCTATGATCTCGCGGCACTTCAGAAAAATGGCGGCATGGTGCGGGCCTATGCAAGGGTGTTTTCCGATCCGTCGCAATGGGCGGCGCTGTCGCCGGCGAACTATGTCGACGGCCGCAAGCATCCCCCGACCTTCATCGCCTATTCCGGCGCATCGGGGCGCGGCGAGGATTCGAAGGCCTTTGCCGATCGCCTGCGCGCCTCCGGCACTGAGGTGACGCTGTTCGATGGCAGCGCCTATACGCACATGTCGATCAACCACGATTTCGGCGAAGACGGTGATGCGCTGACCGCAGCGGCACTGACGTTTCTGAAGTCTACGGTCGGCTGATCCCTGCCAACTCCACTCGCACGTTCTTTTAACTGGATCATTCCAAAAGCCATGGCGGGATATTGCCGGGCGGACATCCCCGGGTGCAATTGTTCCCTAAATGGGAGAAAAATTGCATGAATGGCGCCGATGTCCTGTGCGACGTGCTGTTGGCCAATGATGTGACGGTCTGCTTCGCCAATCCCGGCACATCCGAAATGCATTTCGTCGCCGCGCTGGACCGTAAGCCTGAGATGCGTTGCGTGCTCGGCCTGTTCGAGGGCGTCGTGACGGGTGCGGCCGACGGTTATGCGCGAATGACCGACCGTCCGGCCGCGACGCTGCTGCACACCGGCCCGGGCCTGGCCAACGGGCTGGCCAACATGCACAACGCCCGCCGCGCCAGGACGCCGATGATCAACATCGTCGGCGACCATGCCTCCTACCACCTGCCGCTCGACGCGCCGCTGACCAGCGATATCGAGGGCCTTGCGGCGCCGATGTCCAACTGGGTGCGCCGCATCGCGGGGCCAGCCGATGTCCAGCCGGCCACGGAGGCGGCGTTTCGCGCCTCGCTGACGCCACCCTGCGTCACGACGCTGATACTGCCGGCTGATGCCGCCTGGGGCGATGCTGAGCCGGCGTCGCCGGGCAAGGTCGTCCTTGCATCGCCGCCGGCGATCGACAGGGATGCGGTGCGCGAAATCGCAGCGGCCATCCGTGCCGCTCCGGGCCGGGTCGGCATGGTCCTTCGCGGGCGCGCGGCGCGGGCCGATGCACTCGCGATCGCCGGCCAGATATCGACATCAAGCGATGTCTGCCTGTTCAGCGAGGTTCTGATCGCGCGCATGCAACGCGGGCTTGGACGTGTCGCGCCGACACGCATCCCTTATCCGGTCGATGCGGCAATAGCAGTTCTGCGGGATATCGACGTTCTTGTGCTGGTCGGCGGCAATGAGCCGGTCGCCTTCTTCGCGTATCCGGGAAAACCGGGACGGCTTGTCCGTGACGATTGCCAGGTGCTGACGCTCGCCGCCCATGGTCAGGATTTGCATATGGCGCTGGAAGCGCTGCGCGACGAGCTTGGCATCAAGCCGTCGCGGCAGACGGAGTTCGCGACCGCGTTTCCCGACGAGGCAACGCCAAGCGGCAAGCTGACGGACGACGCCATCGCACTGTCCGTGGCGCGCAAGCTGCCGGACAATGCGATCGTCTGCGATGAAGCCGTCACCTCGGCCAGGCGTTTTTTCGCGCTGTCGGCCTTTGCCGCGCCGCACGATTACATGATGGGCACCGGCGGATCGATCGGCGGCGGCATTCCGATGGCAACCGGGGCGGCGATCGCCTGCCCGGACCGCAAGGTGATCAATCTGGAGGCCGATGGCAGCGGCATGTACACGGTGCAGGGGCTGTGGACCCAGGCGCGGGAAAATCTCGACGTGCTGACGATCGTCTTCTCCAACCGGACCTACGCGATCCTGCATGGCGAGATGCGCAATGTCGGCGTCAACGCGATCGGCGAGAACGCCAGGCGCATGCTCGACCTTGACCATCCCGCGCTGGACTGGGTGTCGCTGGCCAAGGGCATGGGCGTGGAAGCGGCCCGCGCTGACACCTGCGAGCGCTTCGACGCGCTGCTGGACAGTGCTTTGTCGCGGCGTGGGCCGTTCCTGATCGAAGCGGTGATTTGACCGCGCTGCGATCGGGGACCTACCAGCGGGTCTTTTCGCCAGGTGCTGCCGGTTCGATCGCCAGTGCATGCACGCCGGCTTTCAACTCGTCGGCCAGCAATTCGTTGACGGCGCGGTGGCGGTCGATGCGGCTCATGCCGGCAAAGAGCGGCGAGACGACGCGGACGCGAAAATGCGTCTCGCCGGCGCCGTCATAGGCGCCGTGATGGTCGGAGCCATGATGATGATGGCCGGCGTGGAGATGGCTTTCGTTGATGATGACCAGCCGCTCCGGCGAAAATGCCTTGTTGAGCTTGTCTTCCATGGTCGCCTGTATGGACATTGCCGTCTCCGTTCACCACATATGCCTGGCGCACCAGCGTGAAAACCGGAACCGGTTTCACAAGGGGCCTGCTGTTTCGCAACTAAATCCGCCATTCGCCCGCTTTAGGCCGCGATTCAGCGGTTAGGGCGATGATCGCGAAAATGTCAATTCTTGTTTCGCATCTGCGAACGCCCCATAAATGGGTGAGATGAAGCCGTACCCCAAATATTTCGAGAAGATTCGCGTCCGCCCCGACAAGGACGCGGAGCTGAAGTCGCACTCGCCGATTTGCCAGTGGGATGGCTGCAAGGAGGCGGGTACCCACCGCGCGCCGGTCGGACGGATGAAGGAGGGCGAGTATTTCCGCTTCTGCTTCGACCATGTGCGCGAGTACAACAAGGGCTTCAACTATTTCTCCGGCGTGCCGGACACCGAGGTCGCGCGCTTCCAGAAGGAAGCCATGACCGGTCACCGGCCGACCTGGAAGATGGGCGTCAACGGCGCCTCGCCGCGCACCTCCCCCGGGATGGCGTCGCCCGATATGGCGCAGATGCGTTCCGGCCGCGCCGGCTATTACAACCGCATGCGCGACCCGTTCGACCTGTTCAAGGGGCCGAAGGATCCGCGCGAGGCGCGCGAGCGCAAGGCCAAGCCCCTTGAGGCCAAGGCGCTGGAAACGCTTGGCCTTGATACAAAGGCGACTGGCAAGGATATCAAGGCGCGCTATAAGGAACTGGTGAAGCGTCACCATCCGGATGCGAATGGTGGCGATAGAGGTTCGGAAGACCGGTTCCGCGATGTGCTGCAGGCCTATCGCGTGCTCAAACAGGCGGGCCTGTGCTGAGCGACCCTATGGTTTGTGTCGCTTTCCAACTTTCATAAGGTTGGAAAAGGCTTTAAGACCGCCCCCGAACAAAATCGATTGCCGGCGAAACGGGATGTTTCGCCCGTGGAGACGTTGAGAGATATGAACAAGGTCGATCGCGACATCGCCAACCTGCCCGACACGACGGTGTCGGTGAAGGAAAAATTCGGCTTCGAGTCCAAGATGGTGGTGCCGGCCTACTCGGTAACATCAGAGCATGTGCCGGACATCGATCCGGACTATCTGTTCGACAAGGCGACGACCTTGGCGATCCTCGCCGGCTTTGCCTACAACCGCCGCGTCATGGTTTCGGGCTATCACGGCACCGGCAAGTCGACCCATATCGAACAGGTCGCCGCCCGCCTCAACTGGCCTTGCGTGCGCGTCAACCTCGACAGCCATGTCAGCCGTATCGATCTCGTCGGCAAGGACGCGATCGTCGTCAAGGACGGCTTGCAGATCACCGAATTCCGCGACGGCATCCTGCCCTGGGCCTACCAGCACAATGTCGCGCTGTGCTTCGACGAGTATGATGCTGGCCGTCCGGACGTGATGTTCGTCATCCAGCGCGTGCTGGAATCGTCGGGCCGGCTGACGCTGCTCGACCAGAGCCGGGTCATCCGCCCCCATCCGGCGTTCCGGCTGTTCTCGACCGCCAATACGGTTGGCCTCGGCGACACCACCGGCCTCTATCACGGCACGCAGCAGATCAACCAGGCGCAGATGGACCGCTGGTCGATCGTCACCACGCTGAACTATCTGCCGCACGACAATGAAGTCGCCATTGTGCTGGCCAAGGCCAAGCATTATCGCGACGGCAAGGGCAAGGACATCGTCAACAAGATGGTGCGCGTAGCCGACATGACGCGCTCGGCCTTCATCAATGGCGATTTGTCGACCGTGATGAGCCCGCGTACCGTCATCACCTGGGCCGAGAATGCCGAGATCTTCGGCAATATCGGCATGGCGTTCCGGCTGACCTTCCTCAACAAGTGCGACGAACTGGAGCGCTCGGTGGTTGCCGAGTTCTACCAGCGCGCCTTCGGCGAGGATCTGCCGGAGAGTGCGGCCAACGTTGTGCTGGGGTAACAATTTGGACCTGCGGCTTCAACCGAAGCTGATTGCGGGTGTTGTTCTCGCAATAGTAGCCGGTTGCTCGGTCGAGACGATCCGGCCGGGTACCGATCGAAGCTATTTTTTAAACTTGAATGGGACTGACGGAGCTGCTCGGCTAAAACAATTGAGCCAGTCGGCGAGCTTCTTCACCCGAGAGATGACAGAGCGTGGTGCGTCTTGCGGCGATGCGCGCAAGAACGGCAACACGACCAGAGTGGTCTGCGTTTACGCGGTCTGTCACAATGGTGGCGTCTGGTCGGATGCTTGGCAGTTCGACGTTAAGAGCGGTGCCATTTCAACGCCCAAAGACGCCAGTCTGTCCGATCAGGAAAACTGCGACGGCAACCGGCTCAAAGATGTTCAGCAGGCGGCAGTGAAGAAGCTGATACTGGCCGCTGGAGAAGAGGTGCTTTAGTGGCGGGTCCGGGCGACAACACGCGCAACAAGTCGAAGACGGGGTCTGAAGCCGACAGCTTCAAGCGCGCCGTCACCGTTTGCATGCGCGCCATTGCCGGCGACAAGGAACTCGAAGTCGGCTTCGCCAAGGACCGGCCGGCGCTCGCCGGCAGCCGCGCGCGACTGCCCGAGCTGCCGAAGAAGGCATCGAAGACCGATATCGCGATCACCCGTGGCCTCGGCGATTCCATGGCGCTGAAGCGCGCCTGCCATGATGTGCGCATCCACACCAAGCTGGCGCCCGAGGGCAAAGCGGCCCGTGCCATCTATGATGCGGTCGAGCAGGCCCGCGTCGAGGCGATCGGTAGCCGCGCCATGCAGGGCGTCGCCGACAATATTGGCTCGATGCTGGAGGACAAATACGCCAAGGCCAATCTCGTCGACGTCAAGGACAAGGCCGACGCGCCGATTGAGGAAGCCCTCGCCTTGATGGTGCGCGAGAAGCTGACCGGCCGGCCGATCCCGAAGAGCGGCGAGCGGCTTGTCGAACTCTGGCGCCCCTGGGTCGAGGAAAAGGCCAAGGCCGACCTCGATGGCCTGTCAGCCAAGCTCGGCGACCAGCAGGCCTTTGCCCGCGTCGTGCGCGAGATGCTCGCTTCCATGGAAATGGCCGAGGAACTCGGCGACGACCAGGAGACGGAAGATTCCGAGGACAATGACGACAACCAGCCGCAAGGCGAGGAGCAGAGCGAGGAGGGCGGCGAAGAGGATTCCGGCTCCGAGCAGTCGCAGTCCGAGGATGCCGAGGCTTCGGCCGATGACGAGCAGTCGTCCGAGACGGAAGCGTCCGACGCCACCGCCGACGATCTATCGGACGATGACGATGCCGATGCCGAGACGCCCGGCGAGGCGCGCCGCAACGACAATCCCTTCACCAATCTGCCGAAGGAAATCGACTACAAGGTCTACACATCAGCTTTCGACGAGACGGTCGGCGCCGAGGAACTGTGCGAGGAAGAAGAACTCGACCGGCTGCGCGCCTTCCTCGACAAGCAGCTTGCCAATCTGTCCGGCGTCGTCGGCCGGCTCGCCAATCGGCTGCAGCGCCGCCTGATGGCACAACAGAACCGCTCCTGGGATTTCGACCTGGAAGAGGGCTATCTCGATCCGGCGCGGCTGGTGCGCGTCGTCATCGATCCGATGCAGCCGCTGTCCTTCAAGCAGGAACGTGACACCAAATTCCGCGACACGGTGGTGACGCTGGTGCTCGACAATTCAGGCTCGATGCGCGGCCGGCCGATCACGGTCGCCGCCACCTGTGCCGACATTCTTGCCCGCACGCTGGAGCGCTGCGGCGTCTCGGTCGAGATCCTCGGCTTCACCACAAGGGCGTGGAAGGGCGGCCAGGCGCGCGAGAAGTGGCTGAAGGACGGCAAGCCGCCGAACCCCGGCCGCCTCAACGATCTGCGCCACATCATCTACAAATCCGCCGACCATCCGTGGCGACGCGCTCGGCGCAATCTCGGCCTGATGATGCGCGAAGGCCTGCTCAAGGAAAACATCGACGGCGAGGCGCTGCTGTGGGCACATAACCGGCTGATCGCCCGGCCCGAGCAGCGCAAGATCCTGATGATGATCTCCGACGGTGCGCCGGTCGACGATTCGACGCTTTCAGTGAATCCAGGCAATTATCTCGAGCGCCATCTGCGTGCCGTCATCGAACTGATCGAGACGCGCTCGCCAGTCGAGTTGCTGGCGATCGGCATCGGCCATGACGTCACGCGCTATTACCGGCGAGCCGTCACCATCGTCGATGCCGAGGAACTGGCCGGCGCCATGACCGAACAACTGGCTTCGCTGTTTGCCGAGGAAAGCGCGAAGGATACGCGTCGCGGCGGCATGCGGCGCGCCGGATGATCTTCTCGCCGGGCGGGTTTCGGCAAACGGTTTTCGCTGCCATCGCCTTGCTTGGCGGTGTGGTCTCTGCGTCAGCCGGCTCGGCTCCGGTTGAGCCCGTCGTGGTTTCGGCGCGCCCGATCACCCAATTCCATATTGGCCGCACCGACAAGCAGTTCGGCCAGCTTGAATTCGTCGGTGGGCTGGAAATGACTTCGAAATCCCGCGATTTCGGGGCGTTGTCGGCCTTTCGGTTTCTGAAAGCGGGCAGTGATTTCATCGGCGTTGCCGACACCGGCTATTGGTTCTTCGGCACGGTGGCCCGCGACGCCGACAAGCGGCCCGTGGGCATCCAGAACTTCCGCATGCAGCAGATGGTCGACCAAAGCGGCCAGCCGATCGATGAGAAATGGGAAGTCGACGCCGAAGGCCTCGCGGTCAAGGATGGCATCGCGACCGTCGGTTTCGAGCGCAATCATCGCGTCGCCCAGTTCAGGATCGATCCTGATGACATGAAGGCGCCGTTCCGGCAGCTGGATTTCCTGGTGCCGTCGCGGGAGCTGCGCCAGAACCGCGGCTTCGAGACCGTCACCCATGCCAATGCCAATGGCCAGCATCAGGGCGGTCTGGTGGTGGTGTCGGAGAAGAGCCTCGACAAATCAGGCAACATCTATGCCGCCATCATCGAAGGGCCGCACAAGGGCGTCTTCACCGTCAAGCGCAACGGCGATTTCGACATCACCGATGGCGGCTTCCTGCCGGATGGCAATCTTTTGCTGCTGGAGCGCAGTTTCACCATGGCGGGCGGGTTGAAGATGCGGCTGCGGCGCATCCATGGCGAGAGCGTCGAGAAGGGTGCCGTCGCCGACGGGCCGGTGCTGCTGGAAGCCGACATGGGCTACCAGATCGACAATATGGAAGGTCTCGATATCTGGACCCGCGACGACGGCGCACTGATGGTGTCGCTGATATCAGACGACAACCACTCGATCCTGCAGCGCAATCTCTATCTGGAATTTATTCTCCACCAGGATTGAGCGGCAGCTCCAACTGCGAACCCAACGGCGGGTTCAATCTGGTCGAACGCCTTCCCCCACTCCGTCGCTCCGAAGCAGCGACGGAGTGGGGTCGACTGTTCGTCATTCGATCGACGTTGATCAAAACACTTTAGTGAGTACTTGACTATTGGCGCGATCGGCGCAATACTAAAGTCCATGCTTAACCATTCCGACATCGACAGCATCCTTCGCGCTCTGGTCGAGCCGACCCGTCGCCAGATTCTGGAACGGTTGAGCCGCGGACCGGCCACCGTCAGCCAGCTGGCGGAGCCGTTCGGCATGTCCTTTGCCGCCGTGCTGCAGCATCTGCAGGCGTTGGAGGCCTGCGGACTGATCCGCAGCGAAAAGATCGGGCGGGTGCGCACCTGCCGGATCGAGCCGGGCGGGCTCGTTCCGCTCGCCGACTGGATTGCCGAACGCCGCATACCGGCTGAACGCCACCTCGACCGGCTTGGCGAGATTCTGGCCGAGACGGACCCATCATCCCCAAAAGTTCAAGACCAGGAAAAGGACGACCAGACATGAACCAGATCGCCCCCGCGAAAGACGATCCTTCCGTTATCCACTCGACCTTCACCATCGAGCGGACCTATCCGCAATCGCCGGCCAAAATCTTCCATGCCTTTGCCGACAAGGCGACGGTGCGGCGCTGGCGGGTTGAAGGTGATGGCTTCACCATCGCCGAATTCAGCTTCGATTTTCGCGTCGGCGGTAGCGAGGTGTCGCGATTCAGCTATGGCGGCGGCCCGGAGATCAGGCTCGATGCCCAGTTCCAGGACATCGTTCCGGACCAGCGCATTGTTTTCTCCTACCGGATGGCATTCGGACCGCAGCCCATGTCGGCGTCTCTCACCACAATAGAGTTGACGCCTTCAGGCGACGGCACGCGGCTGACCTATACCGAGCAGGGCGCCTTCTTCGATGGTGTCGATTCCGCCAAGGGGCGGGAAGACGGGACGCGCGGGCTGCTGGAAGCGCTTGCCGCGTATCTACAGAAATCAAAGTAAATTCGAACCGCCAGCGACGGCCTTGGTCAGGACCGTGGGCCGTTGGTGGCGATCCAGATGACGTGGCGCGCGCCACGCTTGCCGTTGGCGCGCGTGTTGATCTCTTCCACCGTGAAACCCGCCTGCTTCAGCCGCCTGGCAAAGCCGCTGTCCGGCCCCTGCGACCACACCGCCAGCACGCCGCCCGGCTTGAGGGCGGTGCGCGCGGCACCGAGGCCCGCCAGGCTGTAGAGGGCGTCATTGCTCTTGTGGACGATGCCTTCAGGCCCATTGTCGACATCGAGCAGGATCGCGTCCCAGGCAGCGGGCTCGGAGCGTATCAGCTGGCCGACATCGACCTCCTGGATGGCAACGCGGGGATCGTCGAGACAACCGCCGAACACTTCGGCCATCGGGCCGCGCGCCCAGGCGACCACTGCTGGTACCAACTCGGCGACAACAATGCTGGCATCCTTGCCGAGTTCGGCCAAAGCAGCGCGCAGCGTGAACCCCATGCCAAGGCCGCCGATCAGGATTTTCGGCTGCCGATGGTCCGCAATCTTCTGGCAGGAGAGTTTCGCCAGCGCTTCCTCGGAGCCGCTGAGGCGGCTGTTCATCAACTCGTTGGTGCCAAGCATGATCGAGAATTCAGCGCCACGCCGCTTGAGGCGAAGCTCTTGTCCGCCATCAGGCGTCTTTGCCGAATCGAGCTGGACCCAGGGTATCAAGGGTCTAAACCGCGACCGCCGGCTGGCTCCAGCGGGCAGCGACCAGCCGGTAGGGGATGAGCGCGACCACGGCGATGATCAGCTTCACACTGAGATCACCCAGCGCCCAGGAGACCCAGCGCATGGCGTCGACATGGAAGACGCCCATCAGAGGCGCCGTCTCAAGCGCAAAGCTGTCGTTCGGGCCGGCGAAGGCGAAGGCCGCCGAAAACGCCACGGTGAAGAAGACCACCGTGTCGAACACCGATCCGACCAGCGTGCCGACGATCGGCGCCCGCCACCAGCTCTGCCGGCGCAACCGGTTGAACACGGTGACGTCGAGCAATTGCGCGGTCAGGAAAGCGGCACCGGAAGCGGCCGCGATGCGCACCAGCCGGTCGGCCGAGGTCTCGAATTCAATCAGGCCATGGCGAAACAGGAAGGGCGGGACAAGGATCGAGCAGACCACCGCCGTCATGAAGCCGACAAAGACGATCCGGCGCGCCACGGCAGGCCCGTAGCGGCGGTTGGCGAGGTCGGTGACCAGGAAGGAGAAGGGATAGGTGAAAGCGCCCCAGGTCAGCAGGTCGGCCAGCGACAGCCCGCCAATCTGGCCCTGCATCGGGAACTGCACGAGAATGTTCGACGCCACGACGACAAGCGCCATGGCAGCCACGAAGGGCAAATATCGCGAGAAGGAAGACATTTTTTTATCCTGGGTAATGGAACCAGCGGAGCATCATGCCCATCGGGCCGGTGCTCGCTTCGTCTTCGAGCATCGGATGTCGAACCTCGCGGATCTATCCGATGCCAGAGGCCAACAACGGTTGGCCTGAGGCCAACAAGAGGTTGGCCAGGGCGGTCGTCCCCCGCCTTTATCCGATGTTACGCAGCGACCTGCTCGGCGAGCTTCTTGGCGATCTGCTTCTTCAGCAGGCGCGCGCGCTGCGACAGTTCCTTGATGTCGGCCTTGGCCAGGAAAGCGTCGAGACCGCCGCGATGTTCGACCGAACGCAGCGCGTTGGCCGAGATGCGCAGGCGCACATTCTGGTTCAGCGCTTCCGAAATCAGCGTCACATTGACGAGGTTCGGCAGGAAGCGACGCTTGGTCTTGTTGTTGGCGTGGCTCACATTGTTGCCGGTCATAACTGCCTTGGCAGTGAGTTCGCAGGTGCGGGACATGGTTCTAACCTTCAGTTCTTTCGAGACCTGCCAAACCTTTGTGCCCACGCCGGGTGGCGCGCGGTTCTGGTCAGGCGGCCTTATGGAAAAGTTGGCGTTCCATAGTTGCATTTCGCCGGGGCGTCAAGCTCCAGCTTGCCTACGGAAGCGCCCGGGATTTCATATTAAGGCCGGATTTCACCCTATAAGCGGTCTTATAGGGACACGCCAGACCGGAGTCGCCCGCCTCCGGCTGAAATCAAGGATCCGATCCCGCCATGCCTCGTTTGTCTCACGCGCTCGCTATCGCGCTTGCCATCGCCTTGCCGTCCGCCGCATCGGCGGCCTCGCCCCAGTCCTTCAAGGGCGAGTACACGGTGTCGTTCCTCGGTCTCTCGATCGCGAGGTCGACCTTCTCGAGCCATTACGAGAACGGCGCCTATGCGATCGACGGTACCGTCAAATCAGCGGGACTGGCCAAGCTGTTCGACGACACGCGGGGCACGATCTCATCCAAGGGCACAATTTCCGGCAAGAAGCTGGTGCCGCAGGCGTTCCGCGCCGATTACACCTCCGGCAAGAAGGTGTCAGCCATCGATGTCCGCTTCACAAACGGCGCCGTGACCTCGACGCAGGTCATCCCGGCGCCCGGCAAGCGCGATCCCAAGGCCTGGGTGCCGCTCGGCGCCAGCGACCTGGCGTCGGTGCTCGATCCGATGGCGGCCACCGTCGTCCATGCCGACAGTCTCGACCAGGTCTGCGGCCGCACGGTGAAATTCTATGATGGCGAGATGCGCGCCGATCTGACGCTGACCTACGATTCGAAAGGCACGATATCGGTGCCGGGCTACAAGGGCGACACCGTCACTTGCCGGATGGGCTTCGAGCCGGTGGCGGGCTATCGCAAGGGGCGCAAGGCGCTCAACTATCTCAAGAACAAAAGCCGCATGATGGTGACGTTTGCACCGCTCGGCCAAACCGGCGTATATGCGCCGATCCACGCGACGGTCGGAACGCAGATCGGCACCTTGACCATCAGCGCCGGGCGTTTCGAAGCGGTACAATAGGCACGCCACTGAAGACAGAAAAGGGCGCGCCACGGGAGATAAAATGGCGCGCGCAACACTGATCGGCTTTTCGGCGGTCGCCATGTGGGCGCTTTTGGCTCTGCTGACGGATGCATCCGGCAAAGTGCCGCCGTTCCTGTTGTCGGCGATCACCTTCTCGATCGGTACCGGTGTCGGGCTTGTCGCGCGGCTGTTCATGCCGGCTGCCGACAAGAGCCAGAAGATCCCGCCCCAGGTCTGGGTGATCGGCATTGCCGGCCTGTTCGGCTACCACTTTTTCTATTTCACCGCACTTCGCAACGCACCGGCGGTCGAGGCGAGCCTGATCGCTTATCTCTGGCCGTTGCTGATCGTGCTCGGCTCCGCACTGATGCCGGGTGAAAAACTGGCGTGGAACCATGTCGTTGGTGCGTTGCTTGGCCTTGCCGGTACCGTCCTGATCGTCACCAAGGGCGGCGCGCTTGCCTTCGATGCGCGCTATACGTTTGGCTATGCCATGGCCGCCGTCTGCGCCGTACTGTGGTCGTCCTATTCGCTTCTATCGCGGCGCTTTCCATCGGTGCCGACGAGCATCGTCACCTGGTTCTGCGCGGCGACAGCGGTGCTGTCGCTCATCTGCCATCTGGTGCTGGAACAGACCGTGCTGCCGAACGGCGTCGGCCAGTGGCTGGCGGTGCTCGGCCTTGGCCTGATGCCGGTGGGTGCGGCCTTCTATGCCTGGGACATCGGCGTCAAGCGCGGCAACATCCAGGTGCTGGGCGCGGCAAGCTATGCGGCGCCGCTTTTGTCGACGCTTGTGCTGATCGCGGCCGGCGTCGCCGAGCCGTCGCTGCGCATCCTCGCCGCCTGCGTGCTCATCACCGGCGGCGCTGCTCTGGCGGCGAAGTCGCTGTTCCTACGCAAGCCGGCGGCTGACGAAAGCGGCGCCGGGGCATCCGAAAGCGGAGCCGGGGCATGACGATGCCGTTTGCCGGCGGCATCGACGCCAATGCCAACGCGACACTGATCTTCTCGCTGGCGGCGGCGGTGATCTACGCGTTCGCGCTCGGCATGCCGCCGCGTCTCGCCCGCTCGGCGGCAAAGACGCTTGCGGTCGCGATGCTTGCCGTGCTGTCGGCACTGCAAGGCGGCCCGCTGCTGCTGGTCGCGGCCCTGGCGCTCAGCGCCATCGGCGATGCCTTCCTGTCGCGCGACGGCGAGAAGGCTTTTATGGGTGGGCTGGCGAGCTTTCTCGTCGCCCACATCGTCTATGTCGTGCTGTTCCTGCGCAGCGGCGGCGGGTTGGGTCTGCTTGGCGCCGAATCCTGGCGCGGCGCGATCGCACTCGCCATGGCGGTGTTCGCGGTCGTCATGCTGGCGGCACTCTGGCGCCGTGTCGGCCCTGGCCTGCGGGTCCCGATCGCTATCTACGTCGTGGCGATCCTGGCGATGGGCCTGTCAGCGCTGACGACGAGCAGCACCTGGGTGATCGGCGGCGCAGTGCTGTTCATGGCCTCTGACGGGCTGCTCGCCACCGAGAAATTCCTGGTTGCTGCCATCTCGCCGCATCGTGCCTGGATGCGTTTGGCCGTTTGGATTTTGTACTACGTTGCCCAGCTCGCGATTACGCTGGGATTCCTGCTGGGCTGAAGCTACTTCGGCTCCCAGCCCGGCGCCGCCAGTTCGAAGGCGGCGAAATCAAAGCCTGGCGCGACCGTGCAACCGACCAGCGTCCATTCGCCCAGGCTGCGCGCCGATTGCCACCAGCCCGCCGGCACGACGATCTGCGGCCGTTCGCCCGCCGCGAACTCGATGCCGAGCACCTGCTCGATCACGGCTGGGCCTTCTTCCCACATCGACAGTGCCAGCGGCGCGCCGGCATGGAAATGCCAGACCTCGGCGGCGTCCCTGACCCGATGCCATGCCGAAACCTGGTGCTCTTCCAGCAGAAAGTAGATCGCCGTCGAATGGCCGCGCGGACCGCCGGCGCCATCGCGAAAAGTCTCGGCATACCAGCCGCCTTCCGGATGCGGTTTCAGGCCGAGTGTCGCGATGATTTCCGCGGAGCTGGTCATGGTCTGCGAAATCCCCCGGAGCTCAGAAATTGTCCTTGCGCTTGCGGATTTCGGCGAAGACTTCGGCATCCGATGCTTTCTCCAGCCCGAGATGCTTGCGGATCGCCGGATCGTGCCAGCGCAGGAAAGGATTGGTCGACAATTCCTCGCCGATCGTCGTCGGCAGCGTCGGCTTGTTGTCGAGCCGCAGTGCCTCGATCCTGGCGGCGCGCTCCTTCAATGCCGAATTGGTCGGGTCCACGGTCAGCGCGAAACGGGCGTTGGCAAGCGTGTATTCATGGCCGCAATAGATTGTCGTCGCGGCCGGAAGTGCGGCGAGTTTCCTCAGCGATTCATACATCACCGGCGGCTTGCATTCGAACAGCCGTCCGCAGCCCAGCGCAAACAGCGTGTCGGCGGTGAAGGCGACCTTCGATGCCGGCAGATGGTAGGAGACATGGCCGGCGGTGTGGCCGGGGGTGGCGATCACCTCGATGCGCTCCTCGCCGAGATGAACGACGGAGCCGTCTTCAACGGTTTCGTCGATGCCGGGGATCTTGGCCTTTTCCGCTTCCGGGCCGACGATGCGCAGCTTGAAGCGCTCCTTCAGCGCCAGATTGGCCTCGACATGGTCGAGATGGTGGTGCGTGGTCAGGATCATCGTCGGCGTCCAGCCGGTTCGCTCGACCGCGGCCAGGATCGGCGCTTCCTCGGGCGCGTCGATGATCGCGGTCTGCCCGCTCTTTGGGTCATGCACCAGCACGCCGAAATTATCGCTGCGGCACATGAACTGTTCGATTTCGACCGCCATCGCATCTCTCCTTTTTGTCGCCGCAGACATAGGGCGCCAAAGTGCGGATGTCATCCCGCCATCTCGGGTCGATCAAGGCCTTTTATTGAAACCCGCCGATATCACGGCTACATCCCTGACATGCATTCCGACATCGTCGACCTTCGCTCCTTCTATTCGACAACGCTCGGCCGGTTCGCCGAGCGTTCGATCACCATGGCGCTGTCGTCGATCTGGGCCACCGTCCCCAACGAACGACTGGTCGGTCTCGGTTATACCTTGCCCTGGCTGGAACGGTTCGGCACCGATGCCGAGCGGGTCTTTGCCTTCATGCCGGCCACCCAGGGTGCGGTCGTCTGGCCGGCGTCGGGGCCGACGGCGACGGCGCTGGTCTTTGACGAGGAACTGCCGCTGGTCGATTCCTGCATCGACCGCATGCTGCTCGTCCATTCGCTCGAACATGTCGAAAACCCGCGCGAGACGCTGAACGAGATCTGGCGGGTGCTGTCGCCGGCGGGGCGCGTCGTCATCGTCGTGCCCAATCGGCGCGGTGTCTGGGCGCGCTTCGAGCACACGCCGTTCGGCAATGGCCGGCCTTTTTCGCGAGGCCAGCTCACCGAATTGCTGCGCGAGGCGAATTTCACGCCGGCGTCCTGGTCGGATGCGCTGTTCTTCCCGCCATCGCGGCGGCGCTTCATGATGCGCTTCCACAATGTGCTGGAGCGCGCCGGCCGGCGGCTGTGGCCGATCTTTTCCGGCGTTATCGTCGTCGAAGCGCAGAAACGGCTTTATCAGGGCGTGCCGGTTGCCCAGCGTGCGTCGCGCCGCGTCTTCGTGCCGGTGCTGTCGCCGCACGGTGCGACGCGGCTCGGCCGCCTCACCGAGGTCGGCAGCGCGGCGACTGCCACTCGCCAGGTGACACCTTCGTGATCATGGTGAAAACTGGTGTTGCGCGGCGTTTTCCAACCTATCTGTCGCAAGCGCATTCCAAGTCCACTTGAACGACAGATGCATTCAAGTCTCTCCATCCGGTTTCAGCACCGCTGTTGAACGCAAGGACCCAGGCTATGGCTGATCAACCGGACAGGAATGCCACAGCTCAGCCGGCTGCCGTGGCGGTCGAAGCCAGCAGCCTGCGTGATCAGGTGGCGACGATCAAACGGGCGCTGGTGGGGTCGCCGGTCCGCAAATGGCTGCTGTGGACGTCGGCCGGCATCATGGCCGTCATTGTCGCGACATCGATCGGCCAGGTCTTGCTCAACAGCTGGAACCAGCCCTTCTACGATGCGTTGGCGCGCCGCGACATGGCGGCTTTCCTGCACCAGCTACTCGTCTTTGCGATGATCGCCGGCGGGCTTCTGGTGCTGAATATCGGCCAGACCTGGCTCAACCAGATGTTCCGGCTGAAGCTGCGCGCGGCGCTAACGCTCGACCTGATCGACCAGTGGATGCGACCGGCGCGCGCCTTCCGGCTGGCCAATGCCGGCGCCATCGGCGTCAACCCCGACCAGCGCATGGCCCAGGATGCCGCGCATCTCTCGGACCTGTCGACCGACCTCGGTGTCGGCCTGCTGCAGTCGTTCATCCTGCTCGTCTCCTTCGTCGGCGTGCTGTGGGAATTGTCGTCGGGCTTCGTGTTCCACATCGGCGGCTGGTCGCTGGCGATACCGGGCTACATGGTCTGGGCCGCGTTCATCTATGCCGGCATCGCCTCCTGGCTGAGCTGGCTGGTCGGGCGGCCGCTGATCAGGCTCAACAGCGATCGCTACACCAGCGAAGCCGAGCTGCGCTCCTCGATGGTGCGGGTCAACGAGAATGTCGATGCGATCGCGCTCTACCATGGCGAAGACGACGCCAAACGGCGACTGGAAATCGACCTCGACACGGTGCTGGCCGCGATGCGGCGCATCTTCACCGCCCAGATCAATCTGTCCTGGGTGACCGATACCTATGGCTGGATCACGGTCGTGGCTCCCATCCTGGTCGCGTCGCCGGTCTATTTCTCGGGCGATATCAGCTTCGGCGGGCTGATGATGGCCGTCGGCGCCTTCAACCAGGTGCACTCGTCCTTGCGCTGGTTCGTCAACAACATCGGCAGCATCGCCGATTGGCGCGCCACGCTGATGCGCGTTGCCGACTTCCGCATCGCGCTCGATGAAACCGATGTGCTTCACGACAAGGAGAAGCGGATCGCCTTCGAGGAAAACGCCAATGGCAGCCTGACGTTCGAAAACCTTGAAATCGCCTCACCGGAAGGCTGTACCAAGGTTGCGGATCCGCATGTCGAGATCCATCCCGGCGAGCGGGTGATGATCACCGGCGAGCCGGGCGCCGGCAAGACGCTGTTCTTCCGCGCCATTGCCGGCCTGTGGCCCTGGGGCAGCGGAAAGATTGGCCTGCCGGCGGGCGAAACCCTCATCTTCGTGCCGCGCGTCCCCTATTTGCCGGCCGGCACGTTGCGTGACGTGCTCAATCACGCGAACGGGCATGCGCCTGCGAGTGATGGCGACATTTCGGCGGTGCTTGCCGAAATTGGCCTCGAACGGCTGTCGTCGTCGCTCGACCGCGTCGGGCGCTGGGATCATGAGTTGGGCGATGACGAGCAGCGCTTGCTGGGCGTGGCCAGGCTCGCCTTGCGGCAACCGAAATGGGTGATCATCGACGAAGCCATGGATGCGTTCGACGGGCCCGCACTGCGGCGCGTGCTGGCGCTGCTGGAAAAGCATCTGAAGGGCGCCGCGATCATCAACATCGGGCGCGGCCAGCACAACAATCAGTTCTTTCCGCGCGGCCTGACGATCGTCAAGGATTCCGCTGCCCCGGCGCTAAAACCTGCCCGCGTCAGGGCTGGCGCCATCGATCCGCCGCCCGCTGCCGCACGCCGCAAGAAGTAGGCCGTTTTCCCTGGTTGCGAGCGCAAAACCTTATTTTGCCGTGATCCCAATGGAAGATTTCGCGAAGAAACAACGCTGGCGCCGGCCATGTTTGATGCTCTTCTGCTTGCCTGTCTCGCCTGCGCGCATCCGATCGCGTCGCTACCAGCGCCGTTGGCGGTCGACGTTGAGTTGGTGCTGGCGGTCGATATCTCGTTGTCGATGGATGAGAAGGAATTTGCCTTGCAACGCGCCGGCTATGTCGAGGCGCTGCGGCATCCCGACTTCATCCAGGCTGTCCGGTCCGGCAATACGGGCCGCATCGCGCTCGCCTATTTCGAATGGGCAGGCACGGTGCGCGAAGACGCGATCATCAGCTGGCAGATCATCGACAGTGCCGAGAGCGCCAACAGCTTTGCCGACAAGGTCGCGGCGCGTCCGTTCCGGAGCTTTCGCGGCACCTCGATCTCCACCGCGCTTGGCTTCGGCGCCGGGCTGTTCGACAGGACTGACTTCACCGGCGAACGCAGCGTCATCGACATTTCCGGCGATGGGCCCAACAATATCGGGCCGCCGGTCACCGCCATGCGTGATGCGGCAACCGCCAAGGGCATCGTCATCAACGGCCTGCCGATCCTGATAAGCCCTTCGCCGACCTTCAAGCATCTCGACCAGTATTACGCGCAGTGTGTGACGGGCGGACCGGGCTCTTTCGTGCTGCCTATCTACGCGGCTGCCGAATTTTCGACGGCCATCCGTCGCAAGCTGATCCTCGAAGTGAGCGGCATTCAGGACAAGGCTGGGGTCATTCCCGTCGACGCGGATGCGCCGATCGACTGCCTGCAGGGGGAGCGTGACAAGCGGTTCTTCTCGGATCCATATTTGCCCGAACTGGATCGATGAGCAGTCGTCGGTCACGCCGGCGAGGCTGCAGCCTTGAGCAATCTGAAAGGGTCCTTTCAGGTTGCTAAGAGCGTTGGTCGCGGACTTCATTGTAGAGGTCGCGACGCGAGCGTCGGCCACAGACATAGCCATTGACCAGTTCCGGCAAGGAATAGCCGAGCGCCGCCGATGAGCGGTTGGTCATGTATCCCGCAAAAGCCTGAGGTATCCGGCCCTTGAGAAGATCGGCGATGATCTGCCGCGCGATCATGAAAGGCGGAATGTGCGGATAGCGGCGGGCGATATCCGGGTGTTTGGCCATCAGGTTCGCATAGGCTTCGACATAGCCGCCCCGGCGGCTCGAAATCGAGTTCTGCGAATTGTGCTTCGCCCAGTCGATGTCCCCGGACAATTGTGCGCCGAAGCGCGCGGCGAGGCGCAGCAGCAACTCCCGGTCCTGCATCCGGCTGATGTCGCTGTCATAGCCGCCTATCGCCAGCAAGGCCTCGCGACGAGCCGTTATCGCCGAACCGGCGACGAAAGCGGTCTGCACAACCACCGCTCGCTCCAGCATTGACGGGCTCAGGAAGGCGGTGCGGTTGATGCAATTGGTGGTTCGATTTCCTTTCAGGGAAACATATGAGGAGAGCAGCACCTGAAGTGCTGGATTGTCATCGAACCAGGCCAAGGTCCGTTCGAGCCGATGTGGCAGGTAGACGTCGTCGGAATCCAGGAATGTTACGACAGGCGCGCTCGCCCGCTCGATGCCGGCATTCCTGGCAGCGTTGGCGCCGCGCCACTTTGCGCCGATATAGACCAGCCGGGGGTCTTCAATGCAGGCCAGCGCCGCTCCGGTGCCATCGGTCGAGCCATCATCGACGACAATGTGCTCGATCCGCCGCAAACTCTGGGAAAGCACGCTGTCCACGGCGCGCAGTACGGTTTCGCGCCGGTTGTGGGTCGGCGTGATCACCGTGATGAGGGGTGCATGCTCCGTCTTCCCGGTCATATCGCGGCAGCCGTTTCCAGCGCAAAAATGCGCCCCCTGCCAGGTCTTTCGATCTTCAGGACGGTCGAATGGATCGGACTTCCCCCTTCCACGACACCCTCACAGGATTCGGCGAGACGATACAAAAAACAGCTGCCGGTGTCACTCACCGTGCCGGTGCCTGATCCCAGCGAAATCACGAATTCCGGTCACAGCGCTCCAATTGCAACAGAGTTGCCGGGAAAAGCGTTGCGGGCGATCTGACAGGCCGATCCGTCGCGCATTCATCTCATTACCCTGGACGTAATCGCTTTACGTTCGGCGTTTCGTCAGATTGCCCTTGCGAGGCCGGCTGGTCGGCTTCGATTGAAAGGGAGCTACGCCATGACCGCCTACGCCGTTGCCCATATGCGCCAAGTCACGATGGGCCCGCAGATCGTCGAGTATCTGCACAGGATCGATGCCACGCTGGAACCATTTGGAGGTCGCTTCCTGGTCCATGGCGGCGATGTCGAGGTGATCGAGAATGACTGGCCGGGCCATCTGATCATCATCGAGTTTCCGGATCGGCAGCAGATGCGCGGCTGGTATGGCTCGCCCGCTTATCAGGCGATCCTTTCGCTGCGCACCGAAAACTCGGAGTCCAACGTCATCATGGTTGACGGCGTCGAGCATCCGCACAAGGCCACCGACGTTCTGCAATAGGTTGGCGGATGCGTTCTATCGCTTCAGCAAGAACACTGCCTGCTGGCCGAAGAAATTCCAGAACCACCAGGGCATCGACAGGCCGATCTTCTGGCCGGCGGCGTCGAGCGCGGTTGCCTTTTCCACCGTAGCCCCCAGCTCCTCGCACAGATTGACGAAATCGCGAATGGTGCAGAAATGGATGTTGGGCGTGTCGTACCAGGAATAAGGCAGGTCCGCGGTCACCGGCATGCGGCCCTTGACGAACAGCGACAGGCGCACCCGCCAATGGCCGAAATTGGGGAAGGACACGATCGCGCGGTTGCCGATCCGCAGCAGTTCGTCGAGCACCAGCTTCGGGTTGCGGGTGGCCTGCAAGGTCTGCGACAGGACGACGAAATCAAAACCCTTGTCTGGGTAGAATTCGAGATCCTTGTCGGCATCGCCCTGGATGACCGAGAGGCCGCGCGCCACGCATTCGTTGACGCCGCGCTGCGACAGCTCCAGCCCGCGGCCGTCGACCTGTTTGGTGTCCTGCAGCAATTCAAGCAATGAGCCGTCGCCCGAACCGACGTCGAGCACGCGCGACTGCGGCGGGATGAGGTTTGCCACGACCTCGAGGTCGACGCGCTGGTTGCCATTGACGCTCATGATGTGAGCCCCCTGGCACGCGCAGCCGAGCCGATGAAGCCGTTGATGGCGGCGAACAGTTCCGGCTCGTCGAGCAGGAAGGCGTCGTGGCCGCGATCGGTCTCGATCTCGACGAAGGATACCGATGCGCCGGCGGCATTGAGCGCATGCACGATCGAGCGGCTCTCTTCTGTTGGAAACAGCCAGTCTGATGTGAAGGACACCAGACAGAACCGGGTCTTGGTGCCGGCAAAGGCGTCCGCCAGCCTGCCGCCATGGTCGGCCGCGAGGTCGAAATAATCCATCGACCGCGTCATGTAGAGGTAGGAGTTGGCGTCGAAGCGATCGACGAAGGTCATTCCCTGGTGGCGCAGATAGCTTTCGATCTGGAAGTCGGCGTCGAAGCCGAAGGTCAGATGGTCGCGATCCTGCAGGTTGCGGCCGAATTTACGATGCAAGGCGGCTTCCGAGAGATAGGTGATGTGGGCGGCCATGCGCGCGACCGCCAAGCCCTTTTCCGGGCGCTTGCCGTGCTCGAAATATTTGCCGCCATGCCAGTCCGGGTCGGCCATGACGGCTTGCCGGCCGACTTCGTGGAAGGCGATGTTCTGCGAGGAATGGCGCGCGCCGGTGGCGATTGGCAGCGCCGAGAAGACGCGCTCGGGATAGCTGGACGCCCATTCCAGCACCTGCATGCCGCCCATCGAGCCGCCGAGCACGCAGAACAGCTGTTCGATGCCGAAATGGTCGATCAGCATCTGCTGGGCACGCACCATGTCGCGGATGGTGATGATGGGCAGGTCGAGTCCGTAGGGCTTGCCGGTGGCGGGGTTGGTGGAGGCTGGGCCGGTGGAGCCCAGACAACCGCCGATGACGTTGGAGCAGATGACGAAGAAACGGTTGGTGTCGATGATCTTGCCGGGACCGATCAGCACTTCCCACCAGCCCGGCTTGCCCGTCACCGGATTGGTGTTGGCGACATGCTGGTCGCCGGTCAGCGCATGACAGACGAGGATGGCGTTGGAACGGGCATCGTTCAGCGTGCCATAGGTCTGGTAGGCGATCTGGAACGGCGACAGCAGCGTACCGGCGTCAAGCTTGAGCGGCTTGTCTGGGCCAAAGCGCAACACCGGGCTCGACGGTTGGTCGGCCTCGTTGTTGGTCTTTCCAGCGCGCAGAGCGGCCATTCACATCTCTTCCATCGGTCGTCCGGCCGGGCGCGGACAACAAAAAAACCGGCATTGCCGTCGCAAAGCCGGTTACAGGATGCAAACGGCCCTTTAGCAAGTTGTTTAACGTGGCTGCAAGCCGACCGGCCAAATCACCACGGAACTGTCGGTGTTCTTCTAGAACTCGCCCGCCCTGCCGTCAATGCCGACTGCCAGGACCACTGCCACCTCTCGACATTGCGGGCCATGGCTTGTATTTCCGCTGCGGCTTCCCGGCTGGAGGCATTTTCGACGGATTTTGCACAAAATGAACCAGACATCGGATCAGGCACGTCCCACCCCGCGCGCGGGCATCATGCACATCGACGCCTATGTGCCGGGCAAGAGCACGGCGCCGGCCGGTGTCGCCAAGGTCTACAAGCTGTCGTCGAACGAGAATCCGCTCGGGCCCTCACCGAAGGCGATCGAAGCCGCGCGGGAGATTGCCGGAAAGCTCGATATCTATCCCGACGGCACCGCCAAACGGTTGCGGGAGGCGATCGCCGAGGTGCACGGCCTCAATGCCCAGAACATCATCTGCTCCAACGGCTCCGATGAGATCCTCGGCCTTTTGGCACAGACCTATCTCGCACCCGGTGACGAGGCCATATTCACCGAACACGCCTTCATGGTCTACAAGATCTATATCCAGTCGGCCGGGGCCACTCCGGTCGTGGTCAAGGAGACCGAGGAGCGCGCCGACATCGATGCGTTGCTGGCCGCCGTCACGCCGCGCACGAAAATCGTGTTCCTCGCCAATCCCAACAATCCGACCGGCACCTATGTACCGTTCCAGGAGGTGCGCCGCCTGCATGCCGGCTTGCCCCGCAATGTGCTGCTGGTGCTCGACGCCGCCTACGCCGAATATGTCCGCCGCAACGATTATGAAGCCGGCATCGAGCTGGTCGGCGGCAACGAGAACGTGGTGATGACGCGCACTTTCTCCAAGATCGGCCTGGGCGGGGCGCGGATCGGCTGGATGTATGGCCCAATGCATATCGTCGACGCCATCAACCGTGTGCGCGGCCCCTTCAACGTCAATACGACGGCGATCGAGGCCGGTATCGCGGCGATCCGCGACCGCGCCCATGTCGAGCGCAGCGTGGCGCATAACGAGACCTGGCTCACCTGGCTGAGCACGGAGATGACCGGGCTCGGGCTGCGGGTGACGCCCAGCGTCGGCAACTTCCTCCTCATCCATTTTCCCGACGACAAGAAGCACTCCGCGGCCGCGGCGGACGACTATCTGACCGCGCGCGGCTATATCTTGCGGCGCGTTTCAGGTTACGGCTTTCCCAACGCGCTGCGCATGACCGTCGGCACCGAAGAAGCCAATCGCGGCGTCGTCGCCGCGCTCACGACATTCCTGAAAAGCTAGAACGCCGGAAAAGCTGGAACACCCCGAAAGCTGAACGCCATGACATCACCGATGTTTGAAAAGATCGCGCTGGTCGGCATCGGCCTGATCGGCTCGTCGCTTGCGCGCGTCATCCGCCGCGAGGGCCTTGCCGGCCATGTCGCCATCTCGACCCGCAGTGCCGCGACGCTGGCGCGGGCGGAGGAACTTGGGCTTGGCGATTCCTACACGACCGATGCGAAGGAAGCGGTTCGCGATGCCGACCTGGTCATCGTCTCGGTGCCGGTCGGTTCGTCCGGCGCGGTGGCGCACGAGATCGCGCCGGCGTTGAAGAAGGGCGCGATCCTCACAGATGTCGGCTCGACCAAGGCCTCGGTCATCGCGCAGATGCAGCCGCACGTGCCTGATGGCGTTCATTTCATTCCCGGCCATCCGCTGGCGGGTACCGAAAAATCCGGACCGGATGCCGGTTTTGCCGATCTGTTCGACAATCGCTGGTGCATCTTCACGCCGCTTCCGGACACCGATCCGGACGCTTTGGAGCGGCTGTCGGAATTCTGGCGCCGCTGCGGCGCCAACATCGACACGATGGACCCGCAGCACCACGACATGACGCTCGCCATCGTCTCGCATCTGCCGCACATCATCGCCTACAACATCGTCGGCACCGCTGACGATCTGCAGTCGGTGACCAAGTCCGAAGTGATCAAATATTCGGCTTCCGGCTTCCGCGATTTCACCCGCCTTGCCGCCTCCGATCCGACCATGTGGCGCGACGTCTGCCTGCACAACAAGGACGCCATCCTCGAAATGCTGGCGCGGTTTTCGGAAGACCTGGCGTTCCTGCAACGGGCGATCCGCTGGGGCGACGGTGACAAGCTCTTCGACCTGTTCACCCGCACCCGGGCCGTGCGCCGCTCGATCATCGAGGCCGGCCAGGACATCGACGTGCCCGATTTTGGCCGTCAGGCGGTGGAGCATCCAGCCAAGAGCTAAGCCTGTTCAAGCAGGCCAGGTTGCAGCCATCATCGCAAGTGTCTCGATCCGGTCCGGTGCGCCGAGCCTGCCGCCGAAGCGTAGGCATTTCAGCGCGGCGGCCGCACTTGCAAAGCGTAAGGCCTGCTGGACCGGCATGGCTTCCGCAAGCCCGACGGCAAAGGCGCCGTGAAAGACGTCGCCGGCGGCCAGCGTGTCGACCGCCTTGATTTTTGGCGCCGCGACATGACGGGATGATCTGGCAGCGCGGTCGAACCACCAAGTGCCTGCGCGCCGCCGGTGACCGCGACGAATGCGTCGGTGCGGGAGGCCAGGTCAGTGCAAGCGGTTTCCAGATCCAGCGCCTGGCCGCATATGATGCGGACCGCCGGCTCTGAGGCGACAATGTGAGAAGCCAGCGGCAACAGCTGTTCCAGGACTGCCAGCGGCGCGGTGTCGGCATCGAGAATCGCTGGCCGGCCGATGGCGTGCGCTGCGTTCAGGGCAAGCGCCGCCGCACCCGGCCAGCGCACGTCGACCAGCACGGCATCGAATACCGTGATGTCGGAAAACGGCAATGCCTCGGGATCGGTCTGGGCGCGTTTGTCGTAGAAAGGCACGATGATGCGCTCGCCATGCGCATCGACCACGATCGAGGCCAGCGCCGAGCGGGCACCAGGGACGCGGCGCACATAGCTGCAATCGACGCCCTCGGCCTCGATCCCGGCAATCAGCTGATCGCCGACCGAATCATCGCCGGCGCTCGCCCAAAGCGACACCTCGGCGCCCAGGCGACGTGCCGCGCAGGCAGCACTCGTGGCCATGCCCGAGGCAATCTGGACACCGTCGGAGGCGATGAATTTTCCCTGATGCGTGGGCAGCGTCTCGACGCGCAGGATGGTGTCCAGCGTCAATGCACCGACACTCAGGAGCCTCACAGGTCTTGACATGGTAGCGCTATTGCACCGGCTTGATCTTGCCCAGCGGGATGAAGCCGAGCGAAGCCTTGCCCTTGTTCACTTTCAACGGCATCGACGGTTCGCTGCCAAGCATGGCCAGCGCGGCGAACCCCTGTTGGATCGCGTTCTTTTGCTCCGGTATGGCGCCGGCGAGAATAGTTGCCACGGCCTTCGGATCCTTGATCTTGATCATCAGATCGGCGTCGATCAGGCCTTCGGTGTCGACCGATAGCGGCCCGGAAACGGTGACACGCGCAGTCCCCGACGACAAATCGAGGTTGCGGATTTGGATGCTCTGGCCGCGCAGGCTTTTCAGTTGCGTGCCGATCAGCGCAAGGCCGTTCTTGAGGGACACGTCGCCGCTGGCGTCAAGCGCCGGCAGCACGCGCCCGCCGATCGCATCGGGGTCGATCTCGAGATCGCCAAAGCTGCCGAGATAGTCGAGATCCCCGCCATTCGGCTGCAATTGGCCCGCCGCCTTGCCGGCGCTAAACAGCTCGACCGGATCGGTGTCGTCAGCCGGATCGGTCTGGCCCGACAGGCCGTCGGCCTGTAGCGATATACGCTGCGGCAGCGGGTACCACAATTTGACGTTGGCCTGCAGATTGTCCCAGTCGATCCACAGCGGCGTCATGCCCGGGACCGAAGTTCTGAGCGGACCGCGCAGATTGGCAACCGGCGACAGGGGTTGGACGATCTGGGCGACCGCATTGAAACTGCCGGCCGAGGCGGCGATGTTCCTGGTATCGTCCTCGTAGGCAAGGTTGTCGCAGGAGACCGTGAAGCTCAAGGGATAGCCGCTCACCTGGAGGTTGGCGCAACCAGCCTCGACGCCGCTCTTGTTGAGCGTGGCAACCGCCTTGTCGGCCTCGCTCCTGACCCGATCCGCCAGATAGAACCAGCCGCCGCTGTAGATGGCAAACAGCACAACGATGAACGCCACAAGCCAGAACAGGCCACGGCGGGACTTTGGTTGGCGTTCGTCACTTGACGTCATGCTTTGGCTCTCATTAACGCACGGGTATTGGTGGACGGAGCTTCGATTCCGACAACAATAGGTAGACAGAGACGGACGGAAAAAACACCGATTCGGATGCGGTGTCGGCAATCTTTTGTAATCAGGCGCGGCGATATGGGCGATTTTTGGGTGTTCGGCTATGGTTCGCTGATCTGGCGGCCGGGTTTCGCACATGTCGAAACACAACGCGCGCGCCTTTATGGCTACCGACGCTCGCTTTGCGTCTATTCCTTCGTGCATCGCGGTACACGCCAGCGGCCGGGGCTGGTGCTCGGCCTCGACCGTGGCGGTTCCTGCATCGGGCTCGCTTTCCGTGTGCCAGGAGAACTGCGCGACGAGGTCATTGCCTATCTGCGCGAGCGCGAGCTTGTCACATCAGTCTATCTCGAGCGCATGCTCAAAATTCGCCTCGACAGCGGCGCTACGGTCGAGGCGGTGGCCTACATCGCCGACCGCAAGCATGAGCAATATGCCGGCGCGCTGGACGCGGTGCACGCGGCGAGGGTGGTGCGCGGCGCGGTCGGCCAATCCGGCAACAATGAGGATTATGTGCTCAGCACGCTCGAACATCTCGAAGCGCTCGGCATTCGCGACCACTGGCTTGAAGATGTCGCCAGGCGGATAGCGCCTTTGTGAAGCGCTGGCTCTGCGGAAAAAGGCGGCCAGGCCTTTGACCTCGACAAGGCAAGACCTAGGTTAAGCTCGAACCCCAGCCAGCGGGCGGCATCCGCCCGGTACCCGTCCTCACGGAGATCCATCTTGAAGAAACGCCGTCTCGGTCGCACCGACCTTTCCATCGCGCCGCTGGTTCTGGGCGGCAACGTCTTTGGCTGGACCGCCGACGAGAAAACCTCTTTCGATCTGCTCGATCGCTTCGTCGGGGGCGGACTCAACGCCATCGACACGGCCGACGCCTATTCGCGCTGGGTGCCGGGCAACAAGGGCGGCGAATCGGAAACCATTATCGGCAGCTGGATGAAGGAGCGTGGCAATCGCGACAAGGTGGTGGTGATCACCAAGGTTGGCTCGGATATGGGGCAGGGGCACAAGGATCTTTCCGCCGCCTACATCGAAAAGGCCGTCGACGCCTCGCTGAAGCGGCTGCAGACCGAGGTCATCGACCTCTATCTGTCGCATTGGCCGGACCCATCGACGCCCTATGAGGAAACGCTCGGCGCCTACGAGAAGCTGCTCGCCAAAGGCAAGGTCCGCCATATCGGCTGTTCGAACCTCGACGCCGGCCAGTTGCGCGCCGCACTCGATGTCGCGAGCCTGCGCAGCCTGCCGCGCTACGAAGTGCTGCAGCCGGAATACAATCTCTACGACCGCTCCTCCTTCGATGGGCCGTTGCGCGATCTGTGTGTGGCCGAGGATATCGGCGTCATCACCTATTTCAGCCTGGCGAAGGGTTTCCTGAGCGGCAAATACCGCAGCGAAGCCGATCTTGGCCAAAGCGAGCGCGGCGAAGATGTCGGCAGCTATCTCAACGCGCGCGGCATGCGCATCCTTGCAGCGCTGGACGCGGTGTCGGCGAGGCATTCGGCGAAGCAGGCGGAAGTGGCGCTTGCCTGGGTTATCGCGAGGCCAGGGGTCACCGCGCCGATAGCCAGCGCCACCAAGTCCGAGCAGATGGACAGCCTGATCAAGGCGGCGTCGCTGAAATTGACCGCCGACGACATGGCCGAGCTCGACAAGGCGAGCGACTAACACCTTCGGCGGCCGGACGCACGAACGTCCAAGACGATCCTTCAGTCCTGCCCTAACGTTCTCTCGAACAAGGGCAGGACTGAAGGCATGAGATGAGTGAGCCGCTCCTTTCGCAACCAGACTTCTGGCGGCAATTGCTCGCTCTGGTGCTTGCCGCCACCGTCGTCATGGGCAGCCCCGGGCCGGCAACAATAAGCGTTACCGCCGTTGGGGCCGCCTTCGGCCTGCGTCACTCGTTGCGCTATACAAGCGGGATCATCCTTGGCACCATCGCCGTGCTGCTGGTTGTGGCAACCGGGGTCGTGGCAGTGCTCACGTCGATGCCGAAACTGGCGCCGTTGCTGCTGCTGGCGTCGGCGGCGTACATTCTCTATCTCGCCTTCAAGATTGCCACGGCCCCGCCGCTGGCGGCACGCGACGTAGAAGCTTCGCGCCCGACATGGCTGGCCGGGTTTCTCCTGGCTGTCGCCAACCCGAAAGCCTATGTGGCGATCGCGGCCGTGTTCGCCGGCGCCTCTTCGAAACAGGGCGGTGCCGAACTTGGCCTATGGCTGAAGCTGACGGTCCTGGCGGCGATGATCGTGATAATCCACGCCGTGTGGCTTCTCGCCGGGGCGGCATTCGCGCGCTATTTGCGCAGACCCATGGCGTCCCGCATCATCAACCTGGTGTTCGCCGTGACGCTGGTGCTGACCACCGCGCTGGCGGTGTTCGGATGATCGTTAGGCGAAGAGCTTCTTCAAGCTTTGACGCCGAGCTCCCGCAACCGCTTCACCGCCGTCGGCGGCATGGCTGGCGGGTTCGTTGCGCGGGATGCCTCGATGAGAAGCTGGTCGCAGGCAGCTTCCGTCTCACCGATCAGCCGCGCCATGAATTCGTCCTTGCCGAGGCCGGGCGGGATCGGCGGCAGGAAGCGCGCCTTGACGGTGCCGGGGTAGCGCAGGAATTTGCGGCGCGGCCAGTAGAGCCCGGCGACATGGGCGACAGGCACCACGGGCACGCCCAACTGCGCATAGATTTCGACGATGCCGTATTTGTAGGCCGGCTCGTCGCCCGGCGCGCGGCGCGTGCCCTCGGGATAGATGATCAGCTGGCGCGGGTTGCGCGCCATCTCCGCCTTGGTCGCGGCGACCACTGCCTTCAGCGCTTTCGAACGGCTGCCACGATGCACCGGGATCATGCGCATCTTCATGATGTACCAGCCGAAGAACGGGATCCAGGTGAGTTCCCGCTTCAGGATGTAGAGCGGGTCCTGGAGGAAGGGGAAGAAAGCGATGGCGTCCCAGAATGACTGGTGTTTGGGCGCCAGGATGAAGGAGCCTTCGGGCAGGTTTTCCTGCCCGGTAATATCGCTCCTGGTGCCGGCGATCTTGTCATAGAGCCACATGCACGTGCGCGACCAGAATTTAGGCACGAACCAGGCGAGGTGACGGGGCGACAGGAAATAGAAGGGGGTCCAGAGGATCATCTGGACGATCAGATTGACGTAGAAGACGAAGTTGAACGCCAGCGATCTGACATAGAGCATGGGGGAGGTCCGGTGAGGAAGTGTGCGTTGGTTACACCAAGCGCGGGCAAAATGGAAATGGCTCGAAGCGTGTTCCAACCGGTGCCGAAGCACGGCTCGCTGCGGGGGCCGGCCCGCGGTCACGTTATCCCAAGCGCGCCAGCCGCTCCTTCAGACGCGGAGCCGCGAAATCGAGGAAGGCGCGCAGCTTGACCGGCAGCAGGCCGTGGCCCGCATGCACCAGGCTGACCGGCCATGGCTCCGGCTCGAACTCCCGCAACAGGATGCGCAGCATGCCCGACCGCACCGCGGCGTCAACCTGATAGGAAAGCACTTTCGTCAGCCCGACGCCGGCAATCGCGGCATCGATCGCCGCCTCGGCGGTGTTGACCTGAAGCCGTGAGTGGACCTGAACCGTGACCTCCGTCTTGCCTTTGGTGAAGCCCCATGGGGCGGCGGAGGAAAGTCCCTCGAAGGTGATGCAATTGTACATGTTCAGATATTCCGGGGCCGTGGGCGTGCCGTGTTCGGCCAGATAGGCCGGGCTGGCGCAGACGACGCGGCGGATCGAGCCGACGGCAATGGCGACCAGGCTCGAATCAGGCAATTGGCCGATGCGCAGCGCGAGGTCGAAATGGTCCTCGACCAGTTGGGTTATGCGGTCCCCAAGGGTCAGGCGGATGTCCACGTCGGGATAAGCCGCGAGAAAATCCGTGATGACCGGCAGCACGTGCAGGCGACCGAACACGACCGGCGCGGTGATGGCCAGTTCCCCGGTCGGAGCGCTGTATTCGCCGGCCGCGGCGCGCTCAGCCTCGCCGACGTCATCAAGGATGCGGCGGCAGGCTGCAAGATAGGCCTCGCCGGCATCGGTCGGTGTCAGCCGACGCGTCGAACGGTTCAGCAGCCTTGTGTTGAGATGGCGTTCCAGATCGGAAACCTTGCGGCTGACGGTTGCCAGCGGAATGCCGAAACGGCGGGCCGCGGCGGAAAGGCTGCCTGCTTCCACCGCGGCGACAAAGAGCGACATGGCTTCGAGACGATCCATAGCTTCTTCCATAAAATGGAAGGATAGATTGCAAATATGCCATCTGCATTTCAAGAATGGAAGGCGTTATATCAGCGCTGTGGGCCTGTCTGCAGCATGGTCCAGCAAAGGAGTTCGCATGTCTGATAGCCGCCCGCCGCTTCCGCCCTTCACCGCCGAGACTGCAGCGCAAAAGGCGCGCATGGCGGAAGATGCCTGGAATTCGCGTGATCCGGCACGGGTCGCGCTCGCCTATACGACGGACAGCCGCTGGCGCAACCGCGCCGAATTCCTGCAAGGCCGCGATGCCATCCAGGCTTTCCTGACACGCAAATGGAGCCGCGAGCTCGACTACCGGCTGATCAAGGAAGTCTGGGCCTTCCACGGCAACCGCATCGCCGCGCGCTTCGCTTATGAATGGCACGACGACAGCGGTTCCTGGTTCCGCAGCTACGGCAACGAGAACTGGGAGTTCGACGAGCACGGCCTGATGCGCCTGCGCATAGCCAGCATCAACGACCAGCCGATAGGCGCCGCCGACCGCAAGTATCACTGGCCGCTTGGCCGCCGGCCGGACGACCATCCAACATTGTCAGAGCTCGGGCTCTAGACGTTACCTCAAGGAGGCTTTCGATGAACGCGCATGCTTTCACCAGCGATGTTGCCTTCACGCCAAGCGTCAAGGCGATCCAGGCGCGCAAGGGATCACGCCAGTCCTACGCCCGCGTCGAGGAGCGCGGCGGTTGGCAAGCAATCATCACGCCGGACCTTGCCGCTTTCATCGAGAGGCAGACCAGTGTCTTCCTGTCGACGGCCAATGGCGAGGGCCAGCCCTACATCCAGCATCGCGGCGGCCCTGCGGGCTTCCTCAAGGTGCTCGACGAAAAGACCATCGGCTTCGCGGATTTCTCCGGCAACAGGCAGTTCATCACGCAGGGCAACCTGGCCGACAATCCGCAAGCCTTCGTGTTCCTGATCGACTACATGCTGCGCCAGCGCATCAAGATCTGGGGCACGGCGCGTGTCGTCGAAAACGATGCCGAGCTGATGGCGAAGCTGATGCCGGAGAATTACAAGGCGAGGCCCGAACAGGTCATCCTGTTCACCGTTTCGACCTGGGATGCCAATTGCCCGCAGCACATTCCGCAACGGTTCGAGGCCGCTGATGTGACTGCAGCGCTTGGCGAGCGGGACAAGCGCATCCAGCATCTTGAACACGAGATCGCACGCCTCAAGGGCGCGACCGGAGCTGGCGGCAGCGAATAGCGAAATGCCGTGAAAGGTTAACCGCCAGCCGCGGTCTCGGCCAGCGCAAGGCCGTCGGGCGTTGGTTTGATCGGTAGGATGCCGCGCGCGAGCGCCAAGAGATACTTGTTGTATTCGGTGAACAGCACGCGCAACGCCTGCGGCTTGGTCAACCAGCTACCATCGTCGAGGTTGGAGTTGACCACCGGATAGGGCTCCAGCTTGGCGCCATGGAGCAGTCGTCCCATCTCCAAGAGGCTGCGCGGCATATGATAGTTGTTGGTGACCAGGATCACCGTGCCATAGGCATGGTTCTCCACCCATTTGGCGCTTTCTTCGGCGTTGCCGATCGTGTCGAGCGCGGCGCGATCGATGTCGACGCAGCAGGAGAACAGCTTCTTGTCGCCGCCGGTCGCCGCCTGAAGCTGGCGACGGCTGGCCGAAGGATGCACGCCACTGATCAACAGCCGTTCACCCTTGCCGGAGGCCAGCAGATCCATCGCCGCATCGAGGCGGGACTGGCCGCCGGTGAGCACGATGATGGCATCGGCCTTGGCCGGATTGGCGGGGGTCGTCAGATGGGCGACCTTGTTGGCGAACCAGCCGAAGCCGCCGGCAAACAACGTTGCGAGGACGAGGAGCGAGAGCGCGGATACGCGCAGCGCGGTCTTTAAACGGCTAACCCCGCCGTGGTCGCGCAAACGAGCAACCACCACTGGCATCTGTCCAGCCGTCCCGGTCGAATCCCGCGGGTCCATCGCCATATGGTTAATCCTGAAATGCGGCCTTGGGTAGGTGAAAGACGCACTTTGCGTTACGCCAATTCTCCGTCCGTGATCGCCCTGCTTTCTGTCCGCGCCGCCACCCGTAGAAGTGCTCTCCCTTTTCATGCGTCGGGCTGTCGAACGTCGATGTCGCTGAGATAGGCGACGACGGTGGCATGCGAGGTTGCCGCCGTCAGGGCGCCGATCACCAGCACCATAAGGACGACGCCAAGATAGCCCATCGAGCCGATGGCGAAATTGCCGAACAGAGCGGTCGCCTGGTCGGCTTGCGGCGTCGCCATATTGCGCGACGACCACCAGGAAAAGACGATGAAGACCAGCACCGCGGCCGCGCCGCCGGCAGCCGCGCCCTTCATGCCGGTGACCAGGAAATGCCGGCGGAACTCGCGCGCGATGAAGGCCGCCTCGGCACCGACGAAATGCAGCACCTCGATAATGTGGCCATTGCCAGCCATGGCGCCGCGCGTCGCGAACACCACGGTCAGCACCGTTGCCGACAGCATCAGCGCCAGCACGGCGATGCCGATGGTCACCGTGGTGCGGGCCATGGCCACCAGACGATCGACCCAGGTGCGATGGTCGTCGAGCGACGCACTCGGCAGTTTCGGCGTGATCGCGGCGCGCATGGCGGCAAAGTCGGGCGGGCTGTTCTCGTCGATGGTGACGATGATTAGACGCGGCACCGGCAGCTCATCGATATTGAGACCCGAGCCCAGCCATGGCTCGAGCAGTCTTGCCGTCGCTTCGCGGTCGATAATCCTCGTCGACTTGACGCCAGGGAATTCGCCGGCGATCTGCGAAGCCTGTGCAAGGGCTGCCTCCATGTCGAGGCCGTCGGCCGGCTTGACCTGGATCGTCGCCTCACGCGAGATCTGGTTCTCCCAGACCGAGGCGGTGTCTCGCACCAGCGTCACCGCGCCGAAGGTCAGGCAGGACAGGAAGGTCATGATGGCGATGACCAGCACCAGGGCGCGGCCGGCGATGTTCTGCGCCGGCACGATCGGCGCCATCCGGCGCTGCGCGCGCGGTTTTGCTTCGGCCGCCTCGGCGTCCTGCTCTTCGAGATGCTCGGCGGAGAGGTCAGTCATAGATGTCCAGCCTTCCGCCGGCCAGGATCAAGCGGCGCGCATCGACCTGCTCCATCAGGCCGAGATCGTGGGTGGCAATCACCACGGCGGTGCCAAGACGGTTCAGTTCGAGGAACAGCCGCAACAGGCGCCGCGCCAGCGGCGGATCGACATTGCCTGTCGGCTCGTCGGCGAGCAGGATTTCCGGTTGCTCGATGAGCGCGCGTGCGATCGCGGCACGCTGCTTCTCACCGCCCGACAGGACCGGCGGCAGCACATGCATGCGCTCACCCAACCCCACCCATTTCAACAGCTCGGTGACATCGGTGCGGTAGCTCGCCTCCTCGCGCCCGCGCACGCGCAGCGGTAGGGCGACGTTCTCATATGTGGTCATGTGGTCAAGCAGGCGAAAATCCTGGAACACCACGCCGATGCGGCGCCGCAGGTGCGGCAGTTCGGCGCGCGAGATGCGCGAGCGGTCCTTGCCGAAGATGGTGATCAGGCCGCGCGTCGGCTTCAGCGACATGAACAAAAGGCGAAGCAAGGTGGTCTTGCCGGCGCCCGAAGGTCCGCTCAGGAACTGGAATGAGCGCTCCGGTATGTGCAGGGAAATGTCGCGGAGGATTTCCGGACCCATGCCATAGCGGAGGCCGACATTTTCGAAGCGAATCAATTTCGACGACCTGAATTTCCTGGCCGCGGCGAGGCGGCCTGCTCTGTGAAAAGACCATCGGCCGGCATGGTTAACCGGCAGTTAATTCCCGTGCTGTTTCGGCTTGTCACGACGGCTCCGGTGGGGAAGCGTTAACCATTTATGTTTACGCAAAAGAAACGAAAAGCGAACACGCGCAATACTGGGGCCATGATGGCTGACGAACGAACCGCGCGCCCGGTTTCCGGCGAAATCATGACCGATCCGGCACCAATTGCGGCGGCGGACCGGTTGATGATGCGCGGTCCAGCGAGCGACATCGTCGATGCTGACTATGTCGTGATGCCTCGGCCAGTCCCTCCAGTTGAAAGCCCTTCACCGCCGCCGCGTGCGATTATCACTCCGCCCATCGAGGGTATGGACATGCTGCGCAGGCCGGAAGCGCCGGCGGAACGGCCACCAGCCTCGCGCGGCGGGCCGATCTTCTGGATGGCCGGCGTCGGTGCCGCCCTTGCCGCCTTCTGGGTCTCGGGCGGGCATGCGCTGGTACGCCAGGCACCGTTTCTGACCGGTGCGCAAGCGTCGGCGCTGACCATTTCAGGCGTCACCTCACGCGTCGATGTCTCCGGAGCCAATCCGGTGTTGTTCGTCGATGGCGAGGCCGCAAATGATGGGACGGCTCCGGCGACCCTGCCGCCGCTCGAAATCCGGGTGACGGGCAATGACGGACGTTTGACACGCTATACGTTGGGGACATCCGGCCATTCGCTGGCATCCGGCGAAAGATTCGGCTTTGCCAGCCGGCTCGACGTGCCTAAGAACGGCGTGAGGACCGTTTTGGTCACTTTTGCTGAGTAGGCAATCACTGGGGAAGACCACCAATGCCCATCGTACGCGACAAGGACATCGAGGTCCTGTTTTCGGCGTCGGCGATCGCGCGGCGCAATCTCGAACTCGCCAAGGAGATCGCCGAGCACGATTATCATGATCTTTTGGTGATTTCGGTTCTGAAGGGCTCGTTCATCTTCGCCGCCGACCTGATCCGCGCCATGCATGATGTCGGCCTGTCGCCGGAAGTCGAGTTCATCTTCATTTCAAGCTACGGCGCCGGCACCACCAGCGGCGAGGTAAGGGTGCTGCGCGATATCGACAATGAGGTTGCCGGCCGCGACGTGCTTTTGATCGACGACATTCTGGAATCGGGCAAGACGCTGACCTTCACCCGCGACCTGATGCTGTCGCGCGGCGCCAAAAGCTGTTCCATCGCCGTGCTGCTCGACAAGCGCATGCGCCGCCAGACCGCGCTCGTCGCCGATTATGTCGGCTTCGACTGTCCCGATTATTTCGTCGTCGGCTATGGCATGGACGTCGCGCACGCCTTTCGCGAATTGCCGTTCGTCGGTGTTGTGAAAGGCGATGCGTGAGACCAGCGCCTGGCACCGGCGAATTCTGAAAAAGCCCTTAACGGTGCCGAAAAATTTAGCTTGGTCGAACGCTGGGGGCTTTCAGAGAAAGTCAACTTTTCGCGGCCAAATTGCCGGCCATGGCAAAGCTTCTAATCGTCGAGGACGATGAGTCCGTCCGCACCCTCGCAGCCCGCGCACTCGAACGCGCCGGCCACGCAATCGATATTGCCGCCGACGGCGCTCAAGGCCTGGCGCTGATACGCGCCGCGCATGGCGGCTACGATCTTGTCGTCTCCGACATCCGCATGCCGGAGATGGACGGCATCGAGATGGCGATCGCCGCGGCGGCCCTTTTTCCGGCGATGAAGATCATGCTGATGACCGGCTATGCCGACCAGCGCGAGCGCGCCGAGGAGTTGGACGGCATCATCCTCGATGTCGTGCAGAAGCCGTTCACATTGGCCGAAATCCGCGCCCGGGTGGACAAGGCGATAGCCTGCTTCGCTTAGGCTGAACATCTGGCTGGTAGGCTAGCCCTGCATGGCGGTAACCACACCGTCGCAAAAAAGCCGTGCCACGTGACAATCTATCTTCGCATCCCCTAATATGATCCGGGGCAAGTCGGGGTGGGTGGCATGGCGCGTCAGCGTCGCAAGGTGGAATCGACGGCGGACGAACAGCCTGCAAGCGCGGAAGCGTCGGCGTCACCGCCGGAGCAGCGGCGACGCTTGCGCGAAAGGTTTTCACTTTCCGGCTTCGACACGTGGTCGACGACGGTTCGCAGCATTTTCCTGAACGCGCTTTTCCTGGTCGCCGTCATCGTCGTCTTTCCAGTGCTGGTCAGCCAGTTCCGCCGTGACGAGGTGGTCATCGAGCCGATCGCCGTGCCCGAGACGCTGAGCAAGGAAGGGCTGACCGCCGATGTCGCGGCAAGCCGGGTCTGGGACGGGCTGCAGGACGTCACCGCGAAGGCCAAGACCAGTAAGGCAAGCATCAGCGCCATCCCGCAATCGCGCCGCGTCGAGTTTTCCTTTCCCGATTCGGGCTTCTCGATCGAATCGCTGATTTTCCACGTGCGCCGGCTGTTCAACGCGTATGAGACGCGCATTTCCGGGGAGTTCGTCTGCGCCGACTCGGCATGCGGCCGCTCCGGCCTGCGTCTGCGGCTGCGGGTCGTGCGCGACACGGTCGAGATCATCGATCTGCCGCCGATCGGCGACCGGTCCGAGCGGGAATATTTCGCCGACGCCGCTTCCAGCATCATGGCGACGCTCGATCCGTTCATCGCCATTGCGGCCGATGCCGAAAAGGAGCCGCTGCGGGCGACGACGCTGGCGCGACGGCTTATCCGCTCGCACCACAAGGATGCCAAATGGGCCTACAATCTCGTCGGCCTCATCCGCTACAACGCCAACGACCTGCCGGCCGCCATCGAGGATTTCAAGGCAGCGATCGCGCTCGATGCCGGTTTTCTGCCGGCGCGCCTCAATCTGGGAAATGTGCTGCGTGTCTCCGGCGACCTTGACGGAGGCCAGGCTGAGTTCAACGAGGTGCATGGCCGCGATGCAGGCAATGCGCTTGCCGTCGAAGGTTTCTCCGACATAGCGATGGCCCGCAAGCAGCCCGACGATGCGATAAAATTCCTGACAGAGGCGGCCGACCTCGACCCGGAAAATCCGCGCTATTATGCCAAGGCCGGCAAGATCGAGCTCGATCGCGGGCGCAAGGAGCAAGGCGTTGCCCTGTTGCGCCGGTCGCTCGAACTCGACCCCGGCTACATCGTGGCCTTCGCCTATCTGGCGTCGATGTATATCGGCGACGGCAATTATGAAGAGGCGGAAAAGGTTTTCCGCGACGCCGCCGACTATTCGCCGCAAAATGCCGAGGCGCAGGCGCAGGATGCCAATCTCCTGGCCTTGCTGCACAAATGGGACGCCGCGGCGCAGCGCTACGATCGCGCCAAGACCATAGAGCCCGGCAATGCTGGCTACTGGCTGGAATATGCCCGCTGCCTGCAGGCGCTCAGCCAGCAGAAGGAGGCGCTGGAGGCGCTGGATACGGCGGTGAAGCTGGCGCCCGACAAGGCCGATATCTACAGCGCGCTCGGCGACAGCTACCGCGACACCGGTCGCAAGCCCGAAGCAATCGCCGCCTACAAGAAGTTTCTGGAACTGGACAAGACCAACTCGCCAACCCGGCCAATCGTCCAGCGCTTCATCGAAATTCTGTCCGGCTGAGGTGCGGTCTCATACGGTGTCGCTGGTTGTGGCAAGCACAGGTGCCGCACTCTTGCGCCGTTCTGTGTTGAGCGCAAGCAGGCCGGCGCCGATGATCAGGGCGGCGCCGATCACTGTCGTCGACCGCGGCACCTCGGCGAAGAACAGAAAACCCCAGAGCGGCGACCACAGAATGCCGGTGTATTCGAAGGTGGCGACGCGATTGGCCGGCGCCAGCCTGTAACCCTGCGACAGAAGTATCATGCCGGCGGAGGCGACGAAGCCGCAGGCGGCCATTTTGAGGAAATCCGGCAGTGTCGGCCATATCCACGGACGCACCAGGAATTCGACGCTGGGGTGGACGGCGTGGGTTATGCCGGCAAGATGGAATGTGCCGGCAACCACGGCGGCGCCGATGAGATAAGCGCCATTCTGATAGAAGGCCATGACGGTGGACGATTCGGTATCGCCGATCTTCCGGGCCATCAACTGCGAGAAGCCGTAGAGCGCCGCCGAGCCCAGTGACAGCAATGCCGCCCAGTCGAACAGCCCGGCGCCGGGACGCACCATGACGATGACGCCAACCAGTCCGATCAGCACGGTCGCCAGCGTCCGCCAGGACACGCGTTCGCCGAGATAGGGGCCGGCCAGCGCCATGATGAACAGCGGCGCCATGAAATAGAGCGCCACGGCGTCGGCCAGCGGCAGGGCGGCGATGGCCAGATAATACACCGTGTAGGAGGTGAACTGGATGAAGGCGCGTATCGTCAGCAGCCCAAACCGTTTCGACAGGATTGCCCGCAGCCCGGCATCGGCGTGGACAAGGACGATCAGGATCGGCAGGGCGACGATCGAGCGGATCGCCATCACCTCGGTGACTGGGTAACCGCTCGACACGGCTTTGACGAGCGGGTCCTGCAGCGAGAACACCAGCACGCCCAGACACAGGCTCAGGATGCCGCGCACCATCCTATTCTGCATCTTGGTTCCGGCTCCTGCGCGTAGTGATCCGAAGCTGCCGCCCGCGGGTTAAAAAGAACCCGCCACCGTTTCGGGCAGCGGGCACGAGTGAGGACTCTGTATTGGTCCGCGACTGATTTCGCAGCCGCTTATCCAATGGGTGAGGGAACTATCCTCCGGCGTTTGACATGTTGCAAACGAATTGGAATGATACCAGCAATCAAATTTGCTTATGGTGGATATCATGCGCCCAACCCTCGACAGCGATCTCTTGCGCACCTTCGTTGCCATTGCCGAGGCCGGCAATTTCACCAGGGCTGCCGAGCAGGCCGGCCGCACCCAGTCGGCGGTGTCGATGCAGATGAAGAAGCTCGAGGAACTGATCGGGGACAGCCTGTTCGAGCGCGGCTCGCGCGGTGTCGCGCTGACGCGGCGCGGCGGCGAACTCATCGTCAACGCCCGCCGCATCGTTTCGCTGCTCGACGAAACGGCGGCGTCGATGGCGGCAGCGCCGCTGGGGGGACCGGTGCGCATCGGCATTCCCGAGGAATATGGCCACGCCATCCTGTCGCGCGCTCTGGGCGCATTCTCCAAGCGTCACACCAAGGTCGAGGTCACCGTGCGCTATGCGCATTCGGAGGCGCAGATCGCCGCGCTCGCCGCAGGCGAACTCGATTTGTGCGTGGTGTTCGAATGGCAGGACCCTTCCAGCGGCGAAGTGCTGATGCACGACCCAACTGTCTGGGTGACATCGAGCCTGCATCACATGCATGAGGAGCGCCCGGTGCCGATCGCGCTCTACAACCGGGTCAGCTGGTGCAAGGACTTCGCCATCAAGTCGCTGGAGCAGCGCGGCCTTGCCTATCGTGTTGCCTATACCAGCGACACCACCGGCGGCCTGAAGCTTGCAGTCACCTCAGGCCTGGCGATCGCACCGATCTCGCGCAGCAACATTCCGGACGGCTGCCGCGAACTGACGTCCGCCGACGGGTTCGGCGACATCGATTCGTCCAATGTGGTGATGCATCGCAACCCGAATACGTCGGGCGAGGCGATCGACGGCATGCAAGAGGCGATCCGCGAGGCGTTCGTCAACAGGCAGGGTTAGAGCAGTTCACCGTTTCACGGAAACGGGGACCCGCTCTGTCTCTTTGTTTGACGCAATTCCCAAGGGAAAGCGCTACGCGCTTTTCCCGGGAAAACCGCCTACACTTTTCCTGGAATTGCTCTAGCCTCTCACATCCTCATAGAAGGTCAGGCGGTTGCCGAACGGATCGTCGACCGTGACCCCCTTCGTCTTCCAAGGCGTCTCCTCCAACCCCGGCCCGGCAAGGCGGTACTTCCTGGCGGTCAACTCGTGGTGTAGCCCAGCAATGTCGGTCGTCTCGATCCGGATGTGAATGCCCGGCGTGCCGTCGCCATGATGTTCGCTCAGATGCAGGACGCAGCCGTCGCGGAAGATGCCCGTGTAAAGCGGCGCGTTGTCTTCGAAGCGGTGTTCGAACTGCACTTAGAAACGGAGAAAGCCCACGTAGAATTCATGCGCCTTGGCTACATCGAAGATGCGCAGGATGGGCGTGACAATACCGAGCTTCGGCATGGTGTCGCAATCGTTCGACAGAGGTTTCGGGCGGGGGTGGCGATCCCTATTTCAGCTCAAGCAGCCGTTCCAGATAGCTGCGCTCGATGTCGGGGCTGAGCGCGTTGCCGAGCCGCTTGCGGATCGCTTCCAGGATCTGGCGGGCGCGCTGGACGTCGATCTCGTCGGGCACTTTCACCGAATCGCCGAAATCCGGGCCCTGGCTCGCGCGCGGCCGGCCGAGCGGGTCACGGTCGGCGTCCTGCTGGCGGCCACCTTCCTGGCTACCGCCCTGGTCGCCCTGCATGGCCTGCATCTGCTTCATCATGTCCTTGGCGCCTTTGCGCAGCGCCTCCAGAGCCCGGCCCTGGTGGCCAACGGCCTCGTCGCCCTGACCCTCGCCAAGCGCCTGTTCGGCGTTGCCCATGGACTTGCCGGCCTCGCCAAATCCCTCATTGGGCTCCATGCCCATGCCTTCGAGGCTCTTCTTCAGCTGATTGAGATCGCTCTTCAGCTGGCCCTGGCCCTCCTGCAGCTGCTTCAGCGCATCGGCGAATTCCTGCGGCGTCATCGGCTTCGGCCTGGCGGGTGGATCACCGTTCTGGCCAACCCCCGGCAAGTTCTGGTCCTCACCGCCACCGGGCTGATCGTTGGGATTCTTGCCACGCTGCATCTGGTCCATGCGGAAGGTGTCGTTCATCATCTCCTGCTGGCGCCGCAGGATATCGCCGAGCTTGTCCATCTGCTGGCGCATCTGGCTGTCCTGCTCGCCGCCCTGCTGCTGACGGCCGGCCTGGAGATTGTTCATCATGTCCTGCAGTTGCGACAGCAATTGCTGGGCCTTGTCGCGGTCGCCTGATTTCGCCAGGTTCTCGATCTGGTCCATCATGCGGTCGATGTCGCTCTGGCGCAGGTCCTGGCCGTTCTGCTGCATTTGCGGCGCGTTCGGGTTCTGCTTGGCGCGTTCGGCGAATTCCTGCAGGAACTGGTTCATCGCCTCGCGCAGTTCCTTCATCGCCTTTTCGATTTCCTGGTCGCTGGCGCCGTTCTTGATCGCATCCTGCAGCGCCTGCTGCGCCTGGCGCAGCCGCTTTTCGGCGGCCGAGAGATTGCCCTCCTCGATGCCGAGCGCGATCTCCCAGAGATAGGAAACCACACTGCGCAGCTGGTCGTCGCTGTCGGCAATCTTCAGCCGGCTGCGCGCGCTCATGATGCCGAGATAGTTGGACATGTTGTCGAACGTGTCTTCCGGGCGCAGCGTGATGGCGTCGATCAGGTCGAACACGCGTGGCTTGGCATTGGTGTCGAGCGCCAGCAGACGGCGCTGCTCGATCACTGCGCGCGCCAGCGGGTTGGCGAACGGCCGCTCGGGCATCACAAGTGTCTTGGTTTCGCTGGACGCGGTGTGTCCGGCGTCGTCGGTGGCGACCAGCGTCAGCTTGATGCTGTTGCCGGCCCAGACATGCTCGGTCAGATCCTTGGTGGTCTTGGCGGCGTTCGACTTGCCGCCGCGGCGCGGCAGCGTCAGCGGCATGTCAGGCGGGCCATAGAGCGGGTGTGCGTCCGGCGCCTGCGGGTCGGCCAGAGCAAAGACCGCCTTGGCGGTGGCGGCGCCATAGTCGTCGTCGATCTGGTAGTTGAGTTCGAAGGCGCCGTTGGCGGCGCGCTTGGGCTCGCCGACGAAGCGGATCTGCGGCGGCTTGTCCGCGATGACGGCGAAGGCCCAGCGGCCAAGCTGGTTTTCGCCCGACTTCAGCGTCAGCGTGCCGTCGCCGGTCAGTTTGCCGGTGAACTGGCGAACCTTCGAGGGGGAGGCGGGGGACGGTGTTGCAGGGCTGGCGGCCGGTTTGGCGGTGGCTGCCTGCGGGCTGGCCGGGTCGATGGCGCGCGCATTGCCATCCTTGTCGGCATAGGCAAGCGTTTCCTCGCCCGAGCCTCCGGTAACGCGCAAGGAGACGTCGCTACCCTCGGGAACATGAAAGGTCGGCGTCGTCTGGTTGGCATCGGCGGTCAGGAAGATCGGCGGCTTGCCGGTATAGGCCGGCGGCGTCACCCAGGCGTCGATGCGTGGCGGCACGGCATCGTGCGTGCCGTGGGCGCTGAAGCCGTCAGCTATCCTGCCGCCGGTCGGCCCGAAGGAGAAGGCAAAGGCGGTGACGAGCAGGAGCGCCGCCAGCGCACGCAGCCCCCAGGGATCGCGTTCCGGAACGCGCGTGCGCGGCAAGTCGGCGCCCAGGCTGTCGAGCTTTCCGGCCATGCGCTTCTGGTGTTCGCGCCACAGCGCCTGCGAAAAGCTGCTTTCCCGGCCGCTTGGCCGGTCGGTTTGCACAAGCACCGGGCTGTGCAGCAGTTTGTTGGCGGCCTCGATACGGCGATCGACCTCGGCGGCACCAGGCATGCGGAAGAACCGCAGCGGATAGAGCGCTGCCAGCCCTGCCAGGCCGAACGCCGCGACAAGGCCGATGCGTGCGGCATCCGGCAGCCGCGAGAAAATTCCCAACCAGGAGATGCTCAGGAAAAGGCTGCCGACGATGATCAGCGGCAGCAGCAGCGGCCAGCCACGCTCGACCATCATCGAGACCCGTGTCGCCAGCCGGCTCAGGGCCAGGCGTCCAGCCAGGCCGCGATCGTTGCTGAAGGTGGGTCGTTCCGTCATCGGCCCTTCCTGGAATCGGACAGGATAGCCCGATCCTCACGACTTGAAGAATACCAGCAAACACGGCAAAGGCGAGGCAGTTTGAAAAAACGTGAAGCCGGGCCGAATGGTTTCAGCTCAGAACGTAGCGGGGTTCGCGTTGGCGCCGCACACCAGCACAGCGATGCGTTCGCCTGGTGCCGGCGTATAGCGGTCGGACAGGATCGCGGCGAAGGCGGCGGCACCACCCGGCTCGGAGATGATGCGCACCCGGTTCCACAGCGCCTTCTGGGCGGCGATGATATCGTCGTCGCTGACCAGGATGGAGCGTTCGACGAAGGCCTCGGCGATCGGAAACATCATTTCGCCGACGCGCTTGGGCGCCAGCGAATCGGCGGCGATGCCCTCGGCCGGCGCGTCGACCGGATGGCCGGCCTCGAAGGCACGATGAAGCGTCGGCGCGCCTTCGGGCTCGATCGCGATGATGCGGATGCGGCCGGCATACCAGGCGGCGATGCCGCCGATCAGGCCGCCACCGCCGACGGCGACCAGCAGCGTGTCGATCTCGGGCAGGTCGTTCTCGATTTCGAGGCCGAGCGTGCCCTGGCCTACCAGCGTTTCCTCCTGGTTGAAGGCGTGGATCTGCAGGGCGCCGGTTTGCTCTGCGAAACGTTCGCTGGCGGCCAGTGCCTCGGCATAGCGGGCGCCGCCGACCACCAGCTCGGCGCCATAGGAGCGGATGCGGTCCAGCTTGGCCTGTGGGCTCACTTCGGGGACGAAGATGGTCGCCTTGTGGCCAAGCCGCATGGCAGCGTAGGCGACGGCGGCGCCATGATTGCCTCCCGACGCGGCAACGACACCGGCTGCGGGAACCGGCCTTTCCAGCAGATTGGTGAAGGCGCCGCGCGCCTTGAACGAGCCGGAATGCTGCAGGCATTCGAGCTTGAGGTCGACTGCCAGCGGCAGCCGGTCGAAGTCGGCCATGTCGACGCGCAACACCGGTGTGTGCCTGATATAGGGGCGGATGCGCGGTTCCATCGCGGCAATGCGCTCGCGTGTGACGATGTTGCCCTGCGGCATGATTTTTCCTCGTATGAAATCCCGGCCTATGCGAGCCAGTCGGGCATAGAATCCAGCCCGATCAGCTCGTCATAGGTCAGGCGCGGACGCACGACGTGGAAGCGGTCACCGTCGACCAGCACCTCGGGCACCAGCAGGCGGGTGTTGTAGGTGCCGGCCTGTACGGCGCCGTAGGCCCCGGCCGTCGAAACAGCAACGAGGTCGCCGGCCTTCAGCCTGGGCAGATCGCGGTCGAGGCCGAGATAGTCACCGGTCTCGCAGACCTGGCCGACCACGTCGACCATCATGCGCGGCGTGTCGGCCGGCGGCTGCACGACCGGCTTGATGTCGTGGAAGGCATCGTAGAGCGTCGGCCGGATCAAATCGTTCATGGCTGCGTCGACGACGAGGAAGTTCTTCGCGTCGCCTTCCTTCACGAAAATCACTTCCGAGACCAGGATACCGGCATTGCCAACGATCAGCCGGCCCGGCTCGAACATCACCTTCAAGCCGAGCTTGGTGACATGCTTCCTGACGATCTGGGCATAGGCGTCGGGTAAGGGCGGCGGATTGTTGTCGACACGGTAGGGAATGCCAAGCCCACCGCCGAGATCGACATGCTCGATGGCGTGGCCGTCGGCGCGCAGCGTGCCGACCAGATCGACGAGAAGGGCAAAGGCGTCGTCGAAAGGCTGTAGCTCGGTGATCTGGCTGCCGATATGGGTGTCGATGCCGGTGATCCTGATGCCCGGCAACGCAGCCGCATGGGCGTAAACCTGCCGCGCCCGCTGCCACGGAATGCCGAACTTGTTCTCGGCCTTGCCGGTGGAAATCTTCTTGTGGGTCTTGGCGTCGACATCGGGATTGATGCGCAGCGAGATCGGCGCCACCTTGCCGAGCGCCACGGCGCGGGCTGAAAGCAGCTCAAGCTCCGGCTCGGATTCGACATTGAAGCAAAGGATGCCGGCTTCGAGCGCAAAGTCCATTTCGCGCGCGGTCTTGCCGACGCCCGAAAACAGGATCTTGTTTGCCGGAATGCCGGCGGCCAAAGCGCGGCGCAATTCGCCCTCCGAGACCACGTCGGCGCCGGCGCCGAGCTTGGCCAGGGTGCGCAGCACGGCCTGGTTGGAGTTGGCCTTCATGGCGTAGCAGACCTGCGTGTCGAGCCCGGCGAAGGCCTGGGCAAACACGCGGTAGTGCCGGGTCAGCGTGGCCGTCGAATAACAGTAGAAGGGGGTGCCGACCTGCGCGGCGATATCGGGGATTGCCACGTCTTCGGCATGGAGCACGCCGTCGCGGTAGTCGAAATGGTTCACGAGAGTGGTTCCGGAAAGTTGGAGCACGAAGAGATCGGGCTGGAATGCCCCGGTCCCGTCGGCTCTAGATCAGCGGGTCGAGGAAGAACTTCTTGTCCTTGACCGGTTTTTCCGGCTCCGGCGGCAGCGGCTGCTTGGCCTTCTCGGCATCCTTGCGGGCCTGTTCGGCGGCTTCATAGGGGGTGTCGAGACCGGCCTTGCGACCGCAAGCCGAAACGACAGCCAGCGCCGCCAGCAGCGTCAGCGTCACCAAAATCCTGCTTCCGGTCATCGATCCATCCGTCCGAAATGTTTGCCAGCCGCCGCTTTTAGCCGAGTTCTCAACGTATTGCACCCCGGATATTGCCGGTTGCAATATCCTGAATGTTGCCGGTCGCAATATCGGGCGTCACGCTTTCGCCAGTCGCTTTTTCCAGGTCCGGATCTGCTTCCTCACCTCCGATGGCGCGGTGCCGCCGAAGCTGGTGCGGCTCTTGACCGAGTTCTGCACCGCCAGCACCGAGAAGATATCGGATGTGATGCCGGGATTGATCGACTGCAGGTCCTCGAGCGAAAGCTTCTCCAGGCTCAACCTCTTCTCTTCGGCCAGCGCCACGGCACGGCCGGTGACGTGATGCGCCTCGCGGAACGGCAGGCCCAGCGTGCGCACCAGCCAGTCGGCGAGGTCGGTCGCGGTGGCGTGGCCGGAGCCGGCGGCCTTCTTCATCGCCGCTGCGTTGACTGTCATGTCCGAGACCATGCCGGTCATCGCGGCCAGCATCAGGTCGAGGGTCTCGGCGGCATCGAAGATGGATTCCTTGTCTTCTTGCATGTCCTTGCCATAGGTCAAAGGCATGCCCTTCATCACGGTCAGCAGGCCGACCAGGTGACCGGTGACGCGTCCGGTCTTGCCACGCACCAGTTCGGCGGCGTCGGGGTTCTTCTTCTGCGGCATGATCGAGGAGCCGGTGGAGAAACTATCCGACAGCCTGATGAAGCCGAACTGCGGCGTCGACCAGATGATGATTTCTTCCGCCAGCCGCGACAGATGCGTGGCGCATATCGCGGCCATGGCAAGGAACTCCAGCGCGAAATCGCGATCCGAAACGCTGTCCAGCGAATTGCGCATCGGCTCGCGGAAGCCGAGCGCCTTGGCGGTCTGGTGGCGGTCGATGGGGAAGCTGGTGCCGGCAAGGGCGGCAGCACCCAGCGGGCTCTCGTCCATGCGTTCGATCGCATCGCGGGTCCGCGACAGGTCGCGCGAAAACATCTCGACATAGGCCATGCAATGATGGCCGAAGGTCACCGGCTGCGCCGCCTGCATATGGGTAAAGCCCGGCATCACGGTCGCCGCATGTTCCTCGGCCCGCTCCAGCAGCGCCTGGATCAGCCCTTTCAGCGCCTCGGCGACACGAAAGCATTCGTCCTTGACCCAGAGCCTCAGATCGACCGCCACCTGGTCGTTGCGCGAGCGCGCGGTGTGCAGGCGGCCGGCAGCCGGGCCGATCAGGTCGGCGAGGCGGGCCTCGACATTCATGTGGATGTCTTCCAGCCTGGTCGAAAACTCGAACGTGCCGGCCTCGATCTCTTTCAGGATCGTGTTCAGCCCATGAGCGATTTTTTCTTGATCGGCCGCCGAAATAATGCCCGTTTGCGCCAGCATCACGCTATGAGCGATCGAGCCGCGGATGTCCTGCGCGTAGAGTTTGCGGTCGAACGAGATCGACGCGTTGATCGCTTCCATGATCGCGGCCGGACCCGAGGCAAATCGTCCGCCCCACATCTGGTTGCTGGTCTTCTTGTCGCTCATCGCTATAAAACCCGTGCTTCGGAGCAGTTTTGAGAAAATGGCAGACGGAAACAGATTTTTCCCGGCACCGCGCCTGATCCTCGCCGCCCTGGTGGCGGGAGTGCTGGCCGGCGCGGTCGCGGTATATGTCAGCGAGAGCCGGTCTGGCAACAACGGCGCACCCCAAGCGGCGGTCGGCGACAGCAAGGACGACGTCGCCTGCGCCGCCAAGAGCGACCGGGCCAAGAAGGTCGCGGCTGCTGCCACCGGCGAGGTCGCCGCTTTGTTGCCCGCCGATCCGCCGCAATCCCTGAAGAGCCTTGCCTTCAATGGCCCTGACGGCAAGCCGATGACGATCGCCGACCATGCCGGCAAGACGGTGCTGCTCAATCTATGGGCGACATGGTGCGCGCCGTGCCGCGCCGAAATGCCAGCGCTCGATGCGCTGCAGAAGGAAAAGGGCAGCGACGCCTTTCAGGTCGTGGCCGTCAATGTCGATGCCGGCGACGATCAAAAGCCGAAGAAATTTCTCAAGGACACAGGCGTCGAGGCGCTCGGCTACTATCGGGATTCGACGGTGGCGCTGTTCAACGACCTCAAGGCGCGTGGCCTGGCGCTCGGCCTTCCCGTCACCATGCTGATCGACGGCGAGGGTTGCCTGATCGCCCATATGAACGGTCCCGCCGAATGGTCGGGGCCTGATGCCAAGCGGCTGGTCGAGACCGCACTCGGGTCGTAAGATCAAGCAATTCCAGGAAAAGTGGGCAACGGTTTTCCGAGGGAAAAGCGCGTAGCGCTTTCCCTGGACTAGGCCGAGCGCACCTTTGACTTGAGCAATACGACACCGCCATCCTTGGGATGGGCGCGCGCCGGAGTGCGCTTGCCGTGGCGGGTCAGGTCGTCAAACGCGTCGATCGGCGCCGGCTTGCCGAGATAGTAGCCCTGGCCGATCTCGCAGGCTTCGGCGTCCAGGAACTTCAACTCGCCCAGCGTCTCGACGCCTTCGGCAAGAACCGGCAGGCCAAGGCCGCGCCCCAGCCCCAACACGGCGCGCACGATGGCCGCGACCTGGCCGTTGGTGTCCACCGCCTTGATGAAGGAGGAGTCGATCTTGATCTTGTCGAAAGGGAAGGCGCGCAGGTTGGAAAGCGAGGAATAGCCGGTACCGAAATCGTCCATGGCCACGCGCACACCAAGTGCCTTGACCTGGCGCAAGGTTGCCAGTGCGCGCGGCATATCCTTGACCAGCGCGGTTTCGGTGATCTCGAGTTCCAGTCTTGCCGGAGCAAGACCTGTCCTCAGCAAGGTCTCGTGCACCTTGCGGCTGAAATTGGGATTGTGAAGTTGTACCGCGGAGACGTTGACGGCGACCGCCAGCGGATTTTCCCAGCGGGCGGCTTCCTCGCAGGCCGCGTCGAGCACCCAGTCGCCGATCTGCCCGATAGCGCCGCTGTCCTCGGCCACCGGGATGAATATGCCTGGGGGAACGTCGCCGCGCTCTGGATGGCGCCAGCGGATCAGGGCTTCGAAGCCAACCATCTTGCCGCTGCTGATCTCCTTCTGCGGCTGGTAGACGAGGTAGAATTCGCCGCGCACCACGGCATGGCGCAGTTCGTGCTCCATGACCCGCTTGTCGCGGGCCTCGGCGCCCATCGACGCCTCGAAATAGCGATAGGTATCCCGGCCTTCGGACTTGGCGCGATAGAGTGCCGTGTCGGCATGACTGATCAGGCTGGTCTGGTCCTCGGCATCGAGCGGATAGATCGCGATGCCGATGCTGGCCGAGACTAGGCCGCCGCCGACCGCGGCCCGGTTTTCCCCGCGCATGGCGGCGAGCAGTGACCCGGCGATTCGGCCAGCCGCCTGCGGGTCGGGCAGGTCGGGCGCGATGACGGCGAATTCGTCGCCGCCGAGGCGCGCAAGCATCTGGCCGTGGCGCAGAACGCCGGCCGCGCAGGTCGCCACTTTCTGGAGCATCGCATCGCCGGCGCCATGACCGTAAAGGTCGTTCACCTCCTTGAAGCGGTCGAGGTCGAACAGCAGAAGCGCAAGATGCCGGCCTTTGACGCCCTTGCCGGTATTGGCGAGCCGGGTCATGGATGCGATTTCCGCGTCAAGACGGCTGGAAAAGGAGCGGCGATTGGCAAGTCCCGTCAGCGGGTCGAAATGGGCGAGGCGAAGGATCTCCTGCTCCGCCTTCTTGCGTTCGCGAACGTCGCGGACAGCGATGACGTTGTGGGGCTTACCGCAATAGTCGATGCTTCGGGCGATCAGCTCGACGGGAATTCGGGTTCCGTCGCGGTTCCTCAATTCCGCCTCCCGCGGCTGGCCTTCCAAATCGGCCGCGTCGGCTGCGGTGCGTTCGTCGAAGAGCTCGCCCAGATCCGTGCCGGCCAGCATTGCCGCCGGCGTGCCGGTCAGCTTGCCCATGCTGTCATTGGCACTGACGATGCGGTTGCCGTCGCAGACGATCAGGCCTTCCACGGCGGCATTGGCCAGGCCGTGCATGCGGTCGACCTCGAGCTTTTGGCGACGGAAGCGCAAATCGATCCACAGCGCCGATGCCGACAACACCAGGATCACCAGAGTGGCGGCCGCGGCCGCGAAAGCCTGCGAGGTCGGCTCGATCGTGTATTCGGATATGACGATCGAGGAATCGGGAAAGATCGAGACCGCACCCATGCCGATGAAATGCAAGGTGCAGATCGCCAGCGTCAGCAGCACCGCGCCGGCGGATGTCGCGGCCAGGGAGGGGCGGCGCAGCACGACACGCAGCGCCAGCGCCGCAAGCGTCAGGCCAGCCAGCAGGGAGACGGCGACAAGCAGCAGGTTCCACTCGATCCGGCCCTGGACCTCGAACGCCGCCATGCCGATGTAGTGCATGGCGGCGATGCCGCCACCCAGAACGGCGCCACCGACGAGATGATAATCGAGCTCGTCCCGCAAGGTGGCGATCCACATACCGGCCGCCGTCAGCATGACCGAGGCAGCGAGCGAGAGCACGGAAAGCGCCGGCTCGTAGGCACTGGGAATGCCCGGCGTGAACGCTAGCATGGCGATGAAATGCGTTGCCCAGATGCCGAAGCCGGTCGAACTGGCCGCGATCATCAGCCAGGCAAGCCTGTTCCGGTCCGCTGAGCGGCTGATGTGGCGAAGCAGGCTGACAGCAGAGAAACAGGAAATTCCGCAGATCAGTGCTGCGAGTGCGACCAGTCTCAGATCGTGCTGGTTCACGATGCAATTGTAGACCGTCAACATCTTATTTCCCCAAGCCCACCGGAGATAAGAAACGAAATATGACTGATTAATGCTTGGCTGTTGAAGGATCGATAAGTCCGCCTGCAACCGTAGCGTGCTTTCTCGGCGCAGGCGTCAGCTGCCGCACCGACATTTCATGACCCCATTAGTCGGATAATCATGGCTGCCGGTCATGGTCTTTACGCCCTCGACAGACGCCCTAGCTAGAAAGGCGCCGGTGTGACGTTTTGATGCCGGCCAAGCCGCCGAAGGCGAGGAATGAGCAGCTGTGCAAAGGCCGGAGGCCACAACAGAACTGTCACATACCTTCTCTAAGAGAGCGGGCAAGGACTTGCGCAAGACCCTTGTCTCTAGCCACTCAAGAGGGAAAACCCATGACCATGATCAAGCGGGGCTTTGCTGCCCTTGCCGCTGGCGCGCTCAGCACCGCGCTCGCAATGCCTGCCTTTGCAGAGCCGGTAAAGTTCGATTTCTGGTTCGGCCTTTCGGGCGATCTCGCCCGTGTCGTCGACACGATGTGCAAGAACTTCAACGCTTCGCAGTCCGATTATGAGGTGGTCTGCACCAGCCAGGGCAATTACGACGCCACGCTGCAGAACACCATCGCTGCCTTCCGTGCCGGCAAGCAGCCGACCGTCGTTCAGGTCTATGACGTCGGCACCGCCACCATGATGCTGTCGGGCGCCTACAAGCCCGCCGACAAGCTGATGGAAGAAAACGGCTACAAGATCGACTACGCCGACTATTTCCCCGGTATCGCGCGCTACTACGCGACGTCGAAGGGAGAAATGCTGTCCTTCCCGTTCAATTCCTCGACCGCGCTGATGTACTGGAACAAGGACGCCTTCGCCAAGATCGGCAAGACCGAAGCGCCAAAGACCTGGGAAGATGTCGGCGCCGACCTGCAGGCCATGAAGGACGCCGGCTATGAATGCCCGATGGCGATCAACATCTCGGCCAACGAAAGCTGGCAGCTGATGGAGCAGTTCTCGGCCATCCACAATCAGCCGGTCGCCACCAAGAACAACGGCTATGACGGCCTCGACGCGCGCCTGGAAGTCAACAAGACCAAGTTCGTCCAGTACGTCACCGACTTGAAGAAGTGGTATGATTCCGGTCTCATCAAGATCAAGTCCAAGGACCTCGGCCAGGACATGGTTCAGGCCTTCGCCTCGGGCACCTGCCAGGTGATCCTGACGTCGGTCGGCGACCACGGCACTGTCGGCCGGACCCAGAAGGAAGGCATGAACTGGGATGTTGCCGAACTGCCGGTCTATGCCGGCACCGAGCGCAAGAATTCGCTCGTCGGCGGCGCTTCGCTGTGGGTTCTCTCGGGCAAGTCGGATGCCGAGTACAAGGGCGCGGCCGCGTTCCTCAACTTCATCCACGACCCCAAGACTGCGCTGTTCTGGTCGACCAACACCGGCTACATCCCGGTGACCAAGTCGGGCTTCGACTACATGAAGGGCCAGGGCTTCTACGACAAGGCGCCCTACAAGGGCCGTGAAACCGCGATCGCCAGCCTGACCGCGTCCGAGCCGACCGAAATCACCCGTGGTGTGCGCCTGGGCAACTTCACCCAGATCCGCGCCGAGTTCGGCACGCAGATGCAGGCGATCTTCGCCAACAAGGTCAGCGTCCAGGAAGGCCTCGACACGCTGGTCAAGAACGGCGACGCCATCCTCGACCGCTTCCAGCAGACCTATCCGGGTAAGACCCTGCCCTGATCCCGGGTAGCGGAAGGGCCGTCCGTCCAGATTCGACGGGCGGCCATTTCGTATATTAATCTCACCTTTGCTCTAAGTGGCCGTTGTGCGGCATCGGCGGACCGATGGAAAAACGCGTTACCTTCAACAGTTGGACGATCGGCATCCTTTTCGCGGTGCCGCAGCTGCTTCTTATCTTCACCTTCTTCTACTGGCCGGCCGGCCAGGCCGTATACTGGTCGCTGACGCTGCAGCAGCCCTGGGGCGACGGCAACATCTGGGTCGGGCTCGACAATTTCCGCTCGATCCTGGCCAACGCCGACTACTGGAACTCGATTACCGCCAGCCTCGTCTTTGCCGGCATCAGCACCGGGCTTGCAATGTTCATTGCGCTCGTGCTCGCCGCCTTGACCGATCGGCAACTCGCTGGCTCGCGCCTCTATCGCGTGGTGCTGATCTGGCCCTATGGCATCGCTGCGCCCGCGCTGGCGCTGGCGTTCCGCTTCATCCTGGCGCCGGAGGCGGGGTTCCTTTCCGTCGTCAACCGGATGTGGCCGGGGATCTGGGATCCGGGTCTCGATGGCGCGGATGCCATGGCGTCGATCATCGTCGCCTTCTCGTGGAAATATGTCGGCTACAACTTCATCTTTTTCCTCGCCGCGTTCCAGGCCATACCCCGCTCGCTGATCGAGGCCGCCGCAATGGACGGTTCGGGCGTCATCAGGCGTTTCTGGGATATCCAGTTCCCGCTGATCACGCCGACGATCTTCTTCCTTCTGGTCATCAACATCACCGAAAGCTTCCAGGATTCCTTCGGCATCGTCGACATCATGACATCAGGCGGGCCGGCGAACGCGACCAACCTGATGGTCTACAAGATCTATTCCGACGGCTTCAAAGGTCTGGATTATTCAGGTGCCGCCGCGCAGAGCATCATCCTGATGCTGCTCATCATTCTGCTCACCATCTTCCAGTTCCGCTTTATCGAGCGGCGCGTGCATTACGGGTGAGGATGACATGGTAGAGCGCACCCCACTCCTCAATTTCTTCACGCATCTGATCCTGTTCATCGGCTTTGTCTTCTGCGTCGCGCCGTTCCTCATCGTCGCCATCGCGGCGTCGCACAATCTGAAGGATGTCAACGATGTGCCGATGTCGCTGCTGCCGGGCAGCGACTTCTGGGCCAACATCAAGACGGCTTGGGTGACAGCCGATCTCGGCCCCAAACTGCTCAACAGCTTCATCGTCGCTGGCGGCGTGGCGGCGGGCAAAGTGATCATTTCGGCGCTCACCGCCTTCTCGATCGTCTATTTCCGCTTTCCCGGCCGGATGTTCATGTTCTGGCTGATCTTCATCACGCTGATGCTGCCGCTGGAAGTGCGCATCGTGCCGACCTACGCGGTCGTCGCCAACGTGCTGTCGCCCTATCAGGCCATCCTCGATTTGACAGGCTTGAGCTGGCTGATCGAGAAGGTGTCGGGGGTGCAGGTCTCGCTCAACCTTGGGCTGCTCAATTCCTATCCCGGACTGATCCTGCCGTTGGTCGCCACGGCGACCGGCACGTTCCTCTACCGGCAGTTCTTCCTCACCCTACCGGATGAACTGACCGAGGCGGCGCGCATGGACGGGGCGGGGCCACTGCGCTTCTTCATCGATGTCCTTCTTCCGCTGTCGCGCAACAATATGGCCGCGCTCGGCACCATCATGTTCCTGTGGGCCTGGAACCAGTATCTGTGGCCGCTGCTCATCACCACCGACCAGTCGCATGCGATGGCGGTGACCGAGTTGAAGCAGCTCATTCCCAATGTCGGCGGCACTCCGGAATGGCACATTGCCATGGCCGGCACGCTTATCATCATGCTGCCGCCGCTGCTTGTCGTGGTGCTCATGCAACGCTGGATCGTGCGTGGCCTGGTCGCCACCGAGAAATAACAGGAGACAAACAATGGCCTCCATCACCATTCGCGGCGTCAAGAAGAATTACGCCAAGACGCAGGTCGTGCACGGCGTCGACCTCGACTTCGCCTCGGGCGAGTTCGTCGTCATTCTCGGGCCTTCCGGCTGCGGCAAGTCCACGCTGCTGCGCATGATCGCCGGGCTGGAGGAGATCTCCGGCGGCACGATCGCGATCGACGGCACCGTGGTCAACAAACTGGAGCCGCGCGAGCGTGGCTGCGCCATGGTGTTCCAGAACTACGCGCTCTATCCGCATATGAGCGTAGCGCAGAACATCGGCTATTCGCTCAAGGTCGCCGGCGTTCCCACGGCTGAACGCACACAGCGCATCCAAGCGGTTGCCCGCACGCTGGAGCTCGAGCATCTGCTCGACCGCAAGCCGATGGCGCTTTCCGGTGGCCAGCGCCAGCGCGTCGCCATGGGCCGCGCAATGATACGCGAGCCGAAAGTGTTCCTGTTCGACGAGCCGCTGTCCAACCTCGACGCCAAGCTACGCGTCCAGATGCGCTCGGAAATCCGCAAGCTGCATCGACGGCTCAACGTCACCTCCGTCTTCGTCACCCACGATCAGGTCGAGGCGATGACGCTGGCCGACCGGCTGGTGGTGATGAACGGCGGGCGTGTCGAACAGGTCGGTACACCGGCGGAGGTCTACAGCCGTCCGGCCAGCCGCTTCGTCGCCACCTTCGTCGGCGCGCCGGCGATGAACATTCTGGAAGGCACGGTCGAGCTCGACGGGCTGTCGCTGCTTGGCGGTAGCCGCCGCCTGGCGATGGCACGCGCCGGCCTGCCGGTCGGCACGAAGGTGGCGATGGGCATCCGGCCGGAAGCCGTCCGTCTGGTGGCTCCGGACACGGCCGGCGCGCTCAGTGCCACCGTCGACCTGGTCGAGGAACTGGGCGCGGGGCGGGTCATCTATGTCGATCTCGACGGTGCGCCGTTTTCGGTGATGACTTCGGAGGCTGTGCACCTGGAGCCCGGCAGTACGGTTGGTCTCAAGATTTCGCCCGAGGACATGCATTTCTTCTCGTCGGAGACGGGAAGCCGCCTCGATGTGTTCAAGGCGTCCGTCCCCGAGCCGGCGCTCTGATCTTCAAGCCTGCGCCGTAAGCCCTCGGACGCTCAGGCGAACACATGCGCCTTTCCTGACACGGTCAGCCGCACGATCTCGCCAACCGCCGGCGCGTCCATGCCGGATTTGCGCAGGATCAGCGGCGTGTTGCCGATGGCGGCGGCGTCCGGCGGGTCGGAATTGTTCAGGAGCCGCACTGCTATCGTGCATGTCGAGCCGGCGAACTCCGATTCCGTTACCTCGCCGAACGGCATGTCCGATGTGCCCGACATGCCTTCGCGCGACGTTCTCTTCAAGGCAATCTGCTCCGGCCGCAACATGATGCGGGCGATATCGCGCCGCTCCATTGTCTCGACGGCGATGCGGCCGAGCGGCGAGCTGGCGAAGCCATCGGCGATCTTTGCCGGCAGGATGATGGCGTCGCCGAGGAATTCGGCGATCATCCTGTCCTTCGGCTTGAGGTAGAGATCGCGCGGCGTGCCGACCTGCGAGAACTTGCCGTCGCGCATCACCGCCACCTGGGCAGCGAAGGACAGCGCTTCGGCCTGGTCGTGCGTCACCAGGATGGTGGTGATGCCGGCGGCCTCGAGAAGTTCGGCGACCGCCTTGCGCATCGAGGCGCGCAGGCCGGTGTCGAGTGCCGAGAACGGCTCGTCGAGCAGCATCAGCCTTGGCTTCATCGCCATGGCGCGGGCGAGCGCCACGCGCTGCTGCTGGCCGCCGGAAAGTTCGTGCGGGCGGCGCTTGAGGATAGCCTTGTCCAGGCCGACAATATAGGCGAGCTCGACGATGCGTTCGGCGCGCTTGTCCTCGTTCCGGCCCATGCCGAAACCGATATTGTCCGATATGGTCAGATGTGGGAACAGGGCGCCGTCCTGCGCTACCACGCCGATGCCACGGCGATACGCCGGGACAGCGGCGCCGTCCTTGGCCAACACCTCGCCGTCAAGCGCGATGTGGCCCTGGTCCGGCGCTTCGAAACCGGCGATCAGTCGCAGCAAGGTGGTTTTGCCACAGCCGGATGGTCCGACGATCGCCGTGCGGCTGCCGCTGGCGACGCTCAGGTCGACACCGGCCAGCGCGGCGACCGGGCCGTAGTGCTTTTTCAGGCCGCTGATTTCGAGAAAGCTCATCGTCCGGCCATCCGTTTCGACTGGACATAGAGCAGCCAGGTGAGGGGGAGCGACATCGCTACCATGATGAAGGCGTAAGGCGCCGCAGAGGCATAATCAATCTCGCCACTATAGGACCAGAATGCCATCGCCAGGGTACGGGTGCCGTTCGGGGCCAACATCTGCGTCGCGGTCAGTTCGTTCATGATGCCGAGCGCCACCAGCGCCATGCCGGCGGCGGCGCCTGGCGCCGACAGGCGGATCGTCGTCGACCACAACGCGTTGAGCGGTGCCCGGCCGAGGCTGGACGCCGCACGTTCGAGTTCGACCGGCGCCTGGGCGATCGAGGCGCGCAGGCTGACCAGCGCACGTGGCAGGAACATGAGTGCATAGGCGACCAGGATGGTGAACAGGGTCTGATAGAGCGGCAAAGCGATGCGCACGGTGATGGTGACGAGCGCCAGTGCGATGACGACACCTGGCAGCGAGCCGACGATGTAGTTGCAGCCCTCCAGCAAGCGTTGCAGCGGTCCCGGCGCGCGGATCGATATCCAGGCCATCGGCATGGCGGCGACGGTGGCGAGCAGGGCGCCGGCGAGCGCCAGGAACAGCGTCTGGCCGAGCGCCAGGCCGATCTCGTCGAGGCGCCAGACATCCGTGCCGCCGGCGGCAAGCCAGCGGCCGATGGTGACGAACGGCACGCCCAACGCGAGCAGCGTGGTGACAAGAAGCAAGAGGAGACTCGGGATGGTGGCGCGTCCGAGGCTGGCGCGCTGCTGATAGCGGGCAGCACCGGAGCCGACGCGGGCATAGCGCTCCTCGCCGCGGACCAGCACTTCGAGGCCCAGAAGCACGAAGCAGCAGGTCACCAGCACGCCGGCCAGCATATTGGCGGCCGGTCCGTTGAAGGTCGACTGGAACTGGTCGACGATCGCCGTGGTGAAGGTGTCGAAGCGGATAAAGACATAGAGGCCGTATTCGGCCAGCAGATGCAGTCCGACCAGCAGCGAGCCACCGCAGATGGCGAGCCTGAGCTGCGGCAACACGACACGCCAGAACACGCGCCAAGGACCAAGGCCAAGGGCTGCGGCCGCGTCCTCCAAGGCAGGATCGAGGCGCCGCAGCGCCGCCGATATGGGCAGATAGAGGAAGGGAAAATAGGCGATGACGGATACCAGCACGCCGGCCCACAGGCCATGCAGCCCGGGCACCATGGTGATCCAGGCATAGGAATGCACGAAGGCGGGAATGGCGAGCGGCGCCACGCACAGCCATGCCCACAGCCGGGCGCCAGGCAGGTCGCTGCGTTCGGTCAGCCAGGCCAGCGCGACGGACAGCACGATGGCGATCGGCACGGCCAGCAGCACCAGCAGCGTGGTGTTGACCAGCAGTTCGCCGACGCGCGGCCGGAAGACCAGCGCCGAGACGGTGTCCCAGCCGGTCTGCACCGCGATCCAGATGATGAAAGCGAGCGGCAACAGGGCGAGCAGCGAAACGGAAATGGCGGCGGTGATCAGCCAAGGTGCCACGCGCCTTCGGGCCCTTCTGCCCTTGCCCGAAGGCAGGCCCGAGCGCGTGAGATCGACCGCGGACTGCATCAGGTCAGACGCCGTGCCGCTGCCGTCCAGCGGCAGCCATTGAAGAACCGCGATCGCGGTCCGGAATACAGCGTGTCGTCATCGACAAATGCCATCTCGAAAACAAAACGCTCCCGCGGAAGGCAAAGCCCTGCGGGAGCACGGTCTGACGTCCTTATCAGGACGAACGGCTATTAAAGCAAGCCGGCTGCCGTCATCAGGTCGGTGACCTTCTTGGAGTTCAGTGTCGTGGCATCGACCTTTGGCGCCTGCAGATCAACCAGCGGCACCAGCTTCGGGTTGGACTCAGCCCCCTTGCCGACCGCGTATTCGAAGGATGTGCCGTTCTTCAGCACATCCTGGCCACCCTTGCCGGTCACAAACTTCAGGAAGGCTTGGGCTTCCTTCGGATGCTTGCTCGAGGCGAGCACGCCGCCACCGGAGACCGAGACGAAGGCGCCCGGATCCTGGTTCTTGAAATAGTGCAGCGCAACGTTCTTGCTGTTCTCGCCGGTCTTGGCCTGATCGCCGAAGTAGTAATAATGATAGATCACGCCGCCTTCGATCTCGCCGGCGTTGACCGCCTTCATCACCGTGCTGTTGCCCTTGTAGGCGGTGAAGTTTGTCTTCATGGCCTTCAGCCAGTCCGCCGTGGCGGCTTCACCCTTGAGCTGCAGCAGCGCGCTGACGATGGCCTGGAAATCGGCGCCCGAGGGCGATGCCGCCCAACGGCCCTTCCAGCTTGGGTCGGCAAGATCGAGCAGCGACTTGGGCAACTGGTCGGTCTTGAGCTTGGTCGTGTTGTAGGCAAAGACGGTGCTGCGCGCGGCCACACCCACCCATTTGCCGCTGGCTGCCTGATAGTCCTGCGGCACCTGAGCCAGCGTGTCGGCGTCGACCGGCGCGAACAGTCCAGCGCTTTCGACCAGCACCATGGCCGGCGAATTCTCGGTCAGGAACACGTCGGCGGGTGAAGCGGTGCCTTCGGCGACGATCTGGTTGGAGAAGTCGCTGTCGCCGCCATTGCGCAAGGTGACCTTGATGCCGGTCTCCTTGGTGAAACCTTCGGCCCATTCCTTCGCCAGGCTTTCGTGCTGGGCGTTGTAGACGATGATGCCGGCATCCTCGGCCATCGCCGGGCCGGCGATCAGGCCAATTGCCAGCGCCGTCGCGCCGACGAGCATGGAAAGCTTGTATTTCATGGTGTCGTCCTCGATCTGGGGTTTTGGCACGAGTTCCACCTATCAATACATGACTACGTTAGTCAACATTGTTCTCGTGCCCACACAAACGTAACGAGGCCGGGGATAATTCCATGTGATGTCGCGCGCCCAAAAGCCGCAACGCGGAATTCAAGCCGATGACCGATCTTTCGCCTGAATCATCGGGGCGGTTTGCAGACCGTAGAAAAGCACTGAGCGCCGTCTGACAGCCTTGGAAGCATCAAGGCGCCAACCTTTGGCTTCAGTGAACAGTGCCTCCAGCAGCACTGCCAGCTCCACCCGGGCCACATGCTGACCGAGACAGACATGAAGCCCGGTGCCGAACGCAAGGGCCGGCGAAACACCGGAATGCAGATCCAGCCGATCACCTGCCGGAAAGACGGAAACGTCTCTATTTGCGCTCGCCAGAACAGGGACAACAGCCTGCCCAGCCTTTATGGCAGCACCACCAAACTGCAGATCCTCCGCGGCAATACGTGCCCCGGCGTATTGGACGGGCGCGCAGAAACGAAGCAGTTCCTCTGCTGCTGTGGACCAACCGACATTCCCGTTTTCGAGCGACGACAGTTGCTCCGGAGAACTGGCCAGCGCCGCCAGAGCATTGCCGAATGTGTCCACAACCGTCGCCTGTCCGGCAAACAGCAGAAACACGATGTTTGCAACGGCATCGTCCTTGTGCCAGCGGCCAGCATCGACCTCAGCGAGCATATGAGCGGAAATGCCGTCTGGATGGACGTCGCCGTGCTCTATCGCCCGCAGGACCCATGCCTCCAACCGGCGACAAGCCTCGTTTGCATCTTCGTTGATGCCGCCAATCCTCATGTCCAAGGCATCGGCCATACGCTGTGCGTCGTAGCCAATGCGCCATGGATCATCGATGTCGATACCAAGGATGCGCTCCAGGCCTGAGAAAGCCAGTGGAAGGCCTATATCGACGACAGCGTCGAACTCCCGTTTTCTCACGGCGGATCGCACCAGCTCCGATGCCCTGGACGCTAGCTGGCCGAGCAGGCCTCTGCCAGCGGAAAAGGTTAGCGAACCTGCCAGTGGACGGCGCAAGCTCATATGCCGCGGCGGGTCGGATAAAAGCATGGAGCGGGTCAAAATATCCAACGCCGGATTGGCACTGATTTTCTGCCTGACTTCCTGATAGGCGCCCGGCGGGGCTTGGAGTAACAACGGGTGTTTCAATGCCTGCGATACAAGCTCGTGGCTGAATACGTAGAACGCCTCGCCGACCTCCGGGTAAGGAGGTTTGCCCCAACTGCCGCCTCCCGCGCTCCGACGGCGTGCGAATTCAGGAAACGGATCGCCGTCCAGCGCGAAAGGATCGAAAAGGTCGGCCTGGCCTGTCATCGGGTGAGATCGACGGCAAAGATCACGCGAAATCCGCCGGAACTCAGGTCCTCGGGCAGAAAGTCGGGCGCCAGATGCAGAAATTCACAATGCAGAACGCGTCGGTAAAACCGCAGCAAAGGGTCCTTGGTTATCGCCTCGATTGAAGGCATCACGCCGGTCCGTTGCCACTCATCGATCGTTTGGCGGAATGCTGGATCCGGCCGAACCTTGTCGGGAAAATCATTCTGCGCTCCAGCATAGGACGGACAGCGTCCATCGCCGACCAACCAACGCGCATCGGCTCGACGGCCGTGGTCCGTTAGTTGCGACAGGAGCTGGCGCGCTATGTCGGTGCCGCGAAACTCGGGTCGCACACCAAGGTTGTAAACGTAGAGCGAGTGCGCCGGTTCGCTCCTGGCAAGTGACGAATAAGCGGAGAAGGTCTTTGGGAACTTTTGCGTATCGCGAGGGTCCTGGCTTGTCTCCACGAAGCAGATCGCACCGGCGATAAGGTTCCCGACCAAGGCCACGATCATTGTATGTCCGTATGAAAGGCGGCGACGGATCGCTGCCTCGCTGGCGCCAAGCGGACCCCAGGCAGCTGTTTCCATCGCCACCATGGCTGATATGTCGTCTTCAACAAGTTGACGAAATGTGACCGTTATCATCTTAGAGTGGTTACTCGACAATTGCGCAACAAAATGGGCGATTCCTTGTGCCAACCGTTGGAGAATGCATCAGGAAGGGCTGGGTGTCTCATGATCTTCTACGTTTGTCATCGTTCACATGCCAACACTCAGGCAAGCCTGCTGCTTTATTTTCGAACCGATTTGCAGGATTTCGTCCGCTTCGTTCCCTATGACAAAGCGGCGCATCTGTCTGGAATTTCCAAAGGCACGGTTATCTGGACGGATCTGGACCGCTTGAGCGAGGCCGAGATTGAAGCAAGCTCCAACCTCAGCGAGCATATGAGATTGCGGCAGCCCGATCTCTTCCAACTCAATCATCCTCGGCAAAGTCTTCAGCGTTTCGATCTGCTGTGCATGTTGTTCTCGGACGGCACCAATGATTTCAACGTATACCGGCCCGAGATTCTGCCGGAGAGGATGCGTTTTCCCGTATTCCTGCGCGACGAAGCTGGTGCGACCTACAAGACGCCGCGGCTGCTACCATCACGAGCAGATCTCGACCGGGAGCTTTCGAATCTGGGCGGGATGAACTTTGTTCGCCCCATGGTGGTAGAGTTCGGATCAAAAGCGGAGTCCGACGGCAGCTACCGAAAGTATGCAGCCTATCGCATCGGTGCGCACAGCTATGCGCAGCACTGCTTCGCCAGCGAGGAATGGTTCGTAAAAGACCCGGGAAAAGCTATGTCGGGACAGCAACTGGCCGAGCACAACGCCTATGTTCGTGACAATCCGCACGCAAGCGCGTTGATGCCGATCTTTGAGAAGGCCAGGATTTCATACGGCCGGATTGACTATACGGTTGTCGATGGTCGCATCCAGGTGTTTGAGATCAACACCAATCCGACAGTGTTGAATTATCCGCCAACACCTTTCGATACGTATGATTCTCAGCCTTATGCCGATATGCATGCGAAAGCGTTGGCACAACTGCCCCATGCTGACGATCCCGCCTCCACACCGGATATCGACAAGACCCATTTCCAGATGCTGGGCCGCTTGCGAACCAAGTACCGCCGCAGACGGGTGAAGCTAACGGTTCGGAAGGGGTTGAGATATTTCTGGGGCGCCACGTTCGGCGCGACGTAAGAACGGAGCCTGCAAACTTTCGTGACTTGCCCATAGTTTGGCTTGGACATTATTTCGCCGGCCACGTAACAAATCAGTGCCGAGGCGCGAAAATCGGGGAGTGAACTCTTGTGAGCGGCAAGGACGAGGCCGAGCTTTCCCGGCTGTTGCGAGCCGCGATCGCAGGAGATGAAAGGGCCTACGCCGACTTTCTGCACAGGATTGCCGCGCTGGTTCGCGGTTTTGTCCGGCGCAAGATCGTGCAGGGCGGGGTCGATCCCGAGGATGTCGTGCAGGAAACCTTGCTGGCCATTCATGTGAAACGGCATACCTGGCGCCAGGACGCGCCGGTGCTGCCATGGATCTATGCGATCGCCCGCTTCAAGCTGATCGACGCGTTCCGGCGGCGCGGCCGACGCATCGAGATCGATGTCGACGATATCGCCGAGACCTTCGCCGAGCCGGAGCCGGAAACCGTCAGTGAGCGTGATATCAACCGGGCTCTCGACGGCCTGTCGCCGGCACAACGTTCCGTGGTGTCGGCTGTGTCGGTGGAAGGCCGATCCATCGGCGAGACGGCTGCCAAGTTCGGCATCACCGAGACGGCGGTGCGTGTGTCGCTGCATCGCGGACTTGCCGCCATAGCCAAGCGTTTTGGGCGGGAATGACATGAGGACCGAGGATCTCATCAAGGCGCTCGACGCCGATGCAAGCAGCAAGGCGATGCCGCTGCGCTCGGCCTGGCGGCTGGCGGCTGGCGCGGCCATTGTCATTGCGGCGGTCGTTTTCCTGCTGACGATCGGTCCGCGCCCCGATTTCATGGTGGCCGCGCACACGATGCGCTTTCTGTCCAAATTCGTTTTCACCATCGTGCTCGCCGTCAGCGCCTTCGCCCTGATCCGTGCCTTGTCTACACCGGGTGCGGCGACAGGCCGGGCAATGGCGGGAATGATCGCTGCGCCGCTGCTGGTCGCCGTGGCGGTGGTGTTGGAGCTCTTCATGGTGCCGGAGGCGTTGTGGGGCACGCGCATGGTCGGCTCCAACATGATGATCTGCATGGGCTTCATCCCGCTGATCGGCATCGGCCCGCTGGCCATCTTCCTGTGGATGCTGCGCTACGGCGCGCCGACGCGGCCGGTGCTTGCCGGGGCGGTGGCTGGCCTGCTCGCCGGCGGGCTGGCGGCGACCTTCTATGCCGCGCACTGTTTCGACGACTTACCGCTTTTCGTCGCCACCTGGTACACGATCGCAATCGCGGCCCTTGCCGTGCTTGGCGCGCTGGGCGGGCGCTTTTTCGTGCGCTGGTAGCTTGGGTACCTGCGACCACACCTCGTGCATACCGATCCTTAATCATGCCGGCAATTGTTTGCCGGTTCTCCATATCGCCAGTACCCCAGGCGCAACCTTTCCTTAAAATCGATCCTTCAAGGTTTTTCGGGAAAAAGCGATTGCCCACGGGGGTGGCACAGATCGTGACATTGCGAGGAATGATGGGGCCGCGGCGCCACAAACATGCTGCACCGGCTTTGCTTGTGGCCGGTCTTGCCGTGGTGGCAGCCTCCCTCATGCTGCCGAGGCTGGATCTTGGCGCGGACACACTCAGGCTTTGTCTTCAGGTGTCGGTCGCCGTTGCCGCCGGCGCGCTTTTCCTCGCCGGCCTGTTTGTCGTTCGCATCTCCGACGACCGGCGGCAGATCGCGCAGAGCGAGCAGCGGTTCCGTCGGGCCATGCAGGATTCGGCGATCGGCATCGCCATTGTCGGGCTGGACGGGCGCATTCTCGAAACCAATCCAGCTTTCGCCGCCATGCTTGGCTACAGCCGCGAGGAGATCGAGGCGCTAACCTTTCTTCAGATCACCCATCCCGACGACCTGCAGATCGGACGCGAAACGATGGGCGGTCTGAAGGCCGGGACCGTCAATGCTTTTCACTTCGAGAAACGCTATCTGCGCAAGGACGGCACGCCCGTCTGGGCACATCTTGCCGGCTCCGTCATTCGTGACGAGACAAACGGGCGCCCGCTCTATCTCGTCTCGCAGATCGAGGACATCGACGCGCGCAAGCAGGCCGAAGCGCGCATTGTCGAGGCCGAAACGCGCTGGAATTTCGCGCTGGCCGGCGCCGGCCAAGGCGTCTGGGACCTCGATATCCGCAGAGGCGGCACCACCTATTCCTCGACCTGGGTCAAGATGCTTGGCTACGCGGATGGTGAACTCGATGGCGACCCCGATCGCTGGCTGACGATGATCCATCCCGACGACCGCGAGGCCGTCGCCGAGGCGGACCGCGCCCATCTCGACGGCAAGACCGAGTTTTTCGAAGCCGAGTTCAGGATGCGCCACAAGGATGGCCAGTGGGTCTGGATCCTCGATCGCGGCAAAGCCATCGAGCGTGACCGGGACGGGCGTCTGGTCAGGGCCATCGGCAGCCTGACTGACATCACCCGGCGCAAGCAGGCCGAAGAGCGCCTGACGGTGTCGGCGGCGATGCTGGCCGACGAGAAAGAGCGGCTCAGGGTGACGCTGCAGTCGATCGGCGATGCCGTGATCTGCACCGATGCGGCGAACCGCGTCACCTTCATGAACCCGGTTGCCGAGAAGCTGACCGGCGTTGCCGGCGCGGCGGCTCTCGGCAAGACGCTCGGCCATGTCTATTGGGCGGTCGACGAGGAGACGGGTCACAGGATCGGGGTGACACGGCCCGCGATTGGCGCGGAGGCGCCCTCCGACCAGAACAGCCGCGCCGTGTTGATCCGGCGTGATGACACACGCTGCAGCATCCGCCAGGTCGTGTCGCCGATCATGAATGAACGCAGCGAATTCTGCGGTCTGGTCATCGTCTTCCAGGACTTCACCGATGCGCGTGCGCTGCAGCGCCAGCTGGCCCACGCCGCGGCGCATGATGCGCTGACCGGCCTTGCCAATCGCTCAAGCTTTATCCGCACCATGGAGGGACTGGTCGATCAGGCGCGCAAGGACGGCACGACGGCTGGGGGCGGCCATCAGTTCATGTTCATCGACCTCGACCATTTCAAACTGGTCAACGACACCGGCGGTCACGCCGCGGGAGACGCCTTGCTGAAGCGGGTTGCCGAGGCGGTGCGCGACGTGCTTAGTCCTGAAGACATCGTCGCGCGCCTGGGCGGCGACGAATTCGCGGTTATCCTGAAATCCGGTTCGACCGCCGGCGCCAGGATCGCGGCACGCTCCGTCATCGATGCGATAGCCGGCCTGAACTTCACCTGGGATGGCCGCCAGCACGCGATCGGCGCCAGCATCGGCCTGGCGGCGATCTGCGCCAATTGCGGGGAAGTCGACGAGATCATCGCAAAGGCCGATGCCGCCTGCTACGCGGCCAAGGCCGCCGGCCGCGGATGCGTTTCCGTGGCGCCGGACGTCAAAATCGATGATGACAGGTCAGCGCCGCCCACGCCGCTGGCTGCGGCGTCGTAAGCGGACGCGTTACCTCTTTGTTTTGGGGCAATTCCCAAGGGAAAACGCGATGCGTTTCCCGGGAAAACCGCTTCACACTTTTCCTGGAATTGCTTCAGCGCGTCGGGACGGGATGCTCGCCGCGATAGTCGTAGAAGCCGCGCCCGGTCTTGCGGCCGAGCCAGCCGGCTTCGACATATTTGACCAGCAGCGGGCAGGGGCGGTACTTCGAGTCCGACAGGCCGTCATGCAGCACCTGCATGATCGACAGGCAGGTGTCGAGGCCGATGAAGTCGGCCAGCTGCAGCGGTCCCATCGGATGGTTGGCGCCGAGCCGCATGGCGGTGTCGATGGCGTCGACCGAGCCGACGCCCTCATAGAGCGTGTAGATCGCCTCGTTGATCATTGGCAGCAGGATGCGGTTGACGATGAAGGCCGGGAAATCCTCCGAGACCGTGATCGTCTTGTCGAGCTGCTTCACATAGGTCTTGGCCGCCTCGAAGGTCTGGTCCTCGGTGGCGATGCCACGCACCAGTTCGACCAGCTTCATCAGTGGCACCGGGTTCATGAAATGTATGCCGATGAAACGCTCCGGCCGGTCGGTCTGCGCGGCCAGCCGGGTGATCGAGATCGATGAGGTGTTGGTCGCCAGGATCGCTTCGGGATTGAGCTGCGGACAGAGCTGCGCATAGATCTTGCGCTTGACCGTCTCGTCCTCGGTCGCCGCCTCGATCACCAGATCGGCGCCGGCAAGATCGGCCATCGTCGGCGCCGAGGCAATGCGCGCCATTGCCTGGTTGCGCAGCTTCTCGTCGAGCTTGCCTGAGCCCACCTGGCGGGCCATGTTGCCGCTGATGGTGGCGATGCCCTTCTCGATGCGATCAGGCGATATATCGTAGATCAGCACCTTGAAGCCTGAAAGCGCGGAGACGTGGGCGATACCCCCACCCATCTGGCCCGCGCCGATGATGCCGATCGTCTCGATCTTGCTCATTACACCGATCCCGTCCGGAGCCCTTCCGCCTGAATTGCGGAAGCGCCCCACCTTTTTTGTTTTCCGCAATTCCGGACGCAAAACCGTTGGAATTGCTTAGGCCTTTGCGGCCTGTTTTTGTGCAGTGCAAACTAAAAGGGCGGGGCGACTTCGTCTACCCCACCCCAGGCATTTAATACGCTTTGTCAGAAAGCGTCAAAGCGCCTTCTGCAACTCCGGCAGGATAACGAAAAGATCGCCGACGAGGCCGTAGTCGGCAACCTGGAAAATCGGCGCCTCCTCATCCTTGTTGATGGCGACGATAACCTTGGAATCCTTCATGCCGGCGAGATGCTGGATAGCGCCGGAGATACCGACCGCGATGTAGAGATCGGGGGCGACGACCTTGCCGGTCTGGCCGACCTGCCAGTCGTTCGGAGCATAGCCGGCATCGACCGCCGCGCGCGAAGCACCAACCGCCGCACCAAGCTTGTCGGCAACCGGCAGGATGACCTCCTGGAATTTTTCCGCCGAGCCGAGCGCGCGGCCGCCGGAGATGATGATCTTGGCCGAGGTCAGTTCCGGACGGTCGTTCTCAGAGAGCTTGTTCTCGACGAAGGTGGACAGGCCGGGATTGGCCGCCGCCTTGACGGTTTCGACCGCGGCCGAACCGCCCTCGGGGGCCGCCTGGAAGGAAGCCGTGCGCACGGTGATGACCTTCTTGGCGTCGGTCGACTGCACCGTCTGAATGGCGTTGCCGGCATAGATCGGCCGCTTGAAGGTATCAGGCGACACCACTTCGATGATTTCGGAGACCTGCGCGACATCGAGCAGGGCCGCGACGCGTGGTGCGACGTTCTTGCCCGATGATGTCGCTGGTGCGATGATGGTGTCATAGGCGCCCGCGAGCGACACAACGAGTGCTGCCGTCGGTTCGGCGAGGCGCTCAGCGAGCTCGTCGGCCTCGGCCAGCAGAACCTTGGTTACGCCCTTCAACTTGGCGGCGGCGTCGGCAGCGCCCTTGGCGCCCTTGCCGGCCACCAGTACATGCACGTCCGAGCCGATCTGCAGGGCTGCCGACAGCGCCTTGGCGGTCTGGTCGGAAAGCGTCGCGTTGTCGTGTTCGGCGATGAGGAGAATTGCCATTAGATTTGGTTTCCCTGACTTTCGTCTTCGAGGCTCCCTGAATTCCGGTCAGGCCGAGCCGAAAACGGTTGGTTTCGAGAACCGGAGCGGAGCGTACGTTTGTACGTGAGCACCGGAAGCGCAGAAGCCGACCGTTTGCAGGCCGGCCTCATCGGAATTCCTTACAAGACGCCGGCTTCGTTCTTGAGCTTGTCGATGAGCTCGGCGACGCTCTTCACCTTGACGCCCGCCTTGCGGCCGCTGGGCTCCTCGGTCTTGACGACCTTGAGGCGCGGCTTGACGTCGGCGCCGTAGTCCGCCGGGCTCTTTTCGTCGAGCTGCTTCTTCTTGGCCTTCATGATGTTGGGCAGGGAGGCATAGCGCGGCTGGTTGAGGCGAAGGTCGGCGGTGACGATCGCCGGCATCTTCAGCTCCACCGTCTGCAGGCCGCCGTCGACTTCGCGCGTCACCTTGGCCTTGTCGCCTTCGAGCACGATCTTGGAGGCGAAGGTGCCCTGCGCCCAGCCGAGCAAAGCGGCCAGCATCTGGCCGGTCTGGTTTGAATCGTCGTCGATCGCCTGCTTGCCCAGGATGACGAGGCCGGGCTGCTCGGCGTCGACGACGCCCTTCAGCACCTTTGCGACACCCAGCGGCTCGGTCTGCTCGTCGGTCTTGACCAGGATGGCGCGGTCGGCGCCCATGGCGAGCGCGGTGCGCAAGGTTTCCTGCGCCTGCTGCGGTCCGATCGACACGACGATGATTTCCTCGGCCTTGCCGGCTTCCTTCAGCCGGATCGCCTCTTCGACCGCGATCTCGTCGAACGGGTTCATCGCCATCTTGACATTGGCGAGTTCAACTGCCGAACCATCAGCCTTCACACGAACCTTGACGTTCGCATCCACAACCCGCTTCACGGGCACAAGGATCTTCATTTGCCTGTCACCTCTTCACGCTAGTTGGGCGCGCTATAGCAGCCTGCGCCCGTTCTGAGTTGTCGAAAGCCGACATTCCTGACTGAATTCCGGCCAGATGGAATTCTGGCCGGATGGAAATTCTGGTCTTTGCCCGTCTTGGACTGCTCCCTTAACAGCCCTAGGCTCAGACGGAGACGTTTCCGTAGTTGGGGCAACCCTTGACGTCAATACGCTGCAAGCGGCTCAAATCGGTTCAGTTTGGGCCAGATGGGTTTCCGCGGCCCCAGCGCGCCGTGGTGGCCGGCGGTTCCGACGCCGCTGGTTCGGCAGCAACCGGCGGCTGGTCGGGCGCGGGAGACACGATATCCTCATCGGCGCCGGCAAAAAGCGGCACGCCGCGGCTGCGCAGGACAAGCACCAGCACGGCGCCTGCCATGATGCCGCCGATGTGGCAGGCCCAGGAAATCTGGTCCTCCCCGCCGCGGGCAAACATGAAAACCTGGAACAGCACCCACAGGATGAGCGGGATGAAGGCCGGTATGCGCAAAGGAATACGGGCAAAGGCCAGCACCCAGACCTTCACCCTGGGATAGAGGATCAGGTAGGCGACGACCACGCCGGCGATGGCACCGGAGGCGCCGATCAGCGGTACCTGTGAATCCCAGGCGACGAGCCCCTGGAAAGCGGCGCCGGCGATGGCGCACAGCAGATAGAAGATCAGGTAGCGGATGTGGCCGAGCGCGTCCTCAACATTGTCGCCGAACACCCACAGGAACAGCATGTTGCCGCCGAGGTGGAAGATATCGGCATGCAGGAAGGAATAGGTGAGATAGCTCAGGCTTTCGGGGATGATGATAAAGCGCGGGTCGAGTTCGGCCGTGTTGTGAACGACCGATGGAATGAAGCCGAGGCCAAGCACCGCCGCATTGGTGAAGTTCTCGCCGCCGAGTGCGGTGGCGCAATAGACCAGCGCGTTGGCCACGATCAGCCCGATCGTCACATATTGCAGCCTGATATGGCGCAGTCTGTTGGTGTCATAAAGCGGGATGAACATCGATTGCTGGCCCCCTCCCGCTTGTCGGTCCGTTCAGCGATTCTTGCCGGGAACCCATAGCACGTCGGCATTTCCATTGTCATTGACCGCCCGGGCGGCGACAAACAGGAAATCCGAGACGCGGTTGATGTATTTCAGCCCGTCGCGGTTGACGTGTTCATGCGGTTCTTGCGCCAAGGCCACCATCAGCCGTTCGGCCCGCCGCGCCACGGTGCGGGCAAGATGCAAGGCTGCGGCCGCCGGCGAACCGCCATTGAGCACAAAGGATTTGAGCGGCTGGAGGTCCTTGTTGAGGAGGTCGATGTCCTTCTCGACACGGTCTGTCTGAGCCGCCGTGATCCGCAACGGCTCGTATTCGAGCGGCTTGCCGTCGTCCGGCACCGCAAGGTCGGCCCCGAGGTCGAAGAGGTCGTTCTGGATGCGCGAAAGCATGGCGTCGATCGCCGGGTGGTTCTCTGCGGTATGGACCCGGGCAATGCCGATGCAGGCATTGGCTTCGTCCACCGTACCGTAGGCGTCCACACGCCGGTCGGATTTTAGCCGCCGTTCACCTGTGCCGAGGCCCGTGGTGCCGTCGTCGCCGGTGCGGGTGTAGATCTTGTTGAGCTTGACCACGTCGTCTCTTCCGCTGCCGATATCCTCACTTGCGGGTGAAATACACGGCCAGCAGGATCAGCACCAGCGCCACGGCCTGCAGCATGACGCGTGCCTGCATAAGCTTGTTCGAGGTGACGCCGGAACCGCCGCGCATCATGTTAATGAGGCCTCGGATCAGCACGATCACCACGGCGGCCATGACCAGAATGGCGAGGATGTTGAAGACGGTTGCCATTGTTGCGTTTCCAGTTGTTTTGGTGTTCAGGCGCGTTTGGCCATCAGGCGGTAGAGTATCGATGCCGGCAGGATGCGTTTGAGCGTCGCGCCGATCTTAGCCGGCACCGTTACCACATAGTGCGGACGCGGGCGCCGCGACAGAAGTGCATGGCGCAGGACCTTATAAACCACTTCAGGCCCGGGTTTCAGCGCCGATTGGCTGCCGCCGGCGCGCAGCCGTTCCAGTTGCGCGGCATAGTCGGCGCTATGCACTGAATTCTCGATGTCGATGTTTTTCAGGAACCAGGGCAGGCCGTTGCTGGCGATCTTCGATTTCACCGGCCCCGGCTCGATCAGCGAGACATGGACGCCACTGCCGGCCAGTTCCTGGCGCTGGCAGAGCATCAGCGCTTCCAGCGCATGTTTCGACGCCGAATAGGCGCCGCGAAAGCGCACCGGCACCAGGCCAAGGATCGACGAGCAATGGACGATGCGGCCATGACCATGGCGGCGCATCCCCGGCACGAGACGGCTGGTCAAATCATGCCAGCCGAAGAAATTGACCTCGAACTGCTCTTTCAGCGCTGCCACCGACAGGTCCTCGACGGCGCCGGCCTGGGCGTAGGCGCCGTTGTTGAACAGCGCGTCGAGCGTTCCGCCGGTGTGCTTGAGCACCGCCGCTACCAGGGCGGCGATCGAGTCCGGTTCGCTGTAGTCGAGATAGAAAGCCTCGATGCCGTCCGCTTCGAGGGCGGCGATGTCTTCCGGCTTGCGCGCTGTCGCGAACACCCGCCAGCCCTCGGCCTTCAACGCGCGGGCGCAGTAGGCGCCGATGCCCGAGGATGCACCGGTGACGATGATGGTGCGCAACTCGGTCGCTGGAGAATTCGTGGTTTGACTTAGGGTTGCCATTTGCCGCATTCACTTCCCATATTCGCGGCGTCGAGACAATCGAAGGGAGCGCGCGTCCTTGCTGCGGAATATTGTCGCCCTGCGCCGCGTGCTCTACGACGCGCTTGGCCATTTCAACACCGATGACGGCTGGGCGATGGCCAGCCATCTGGCGATCACCTCGCTGATGGCGCTGTTTCCGTTCCTGATCTTTGCCACAACGCTGGGCAGCTTCCTCGGCGCCCAGGCCTTTGCCGACACGGCCGTGCACCTGGTCTTCGATACCTGGCCGGATCAGATCGCCAAGCCGATCGCGCATGAGGTGCTGAACGTGCTGACTGTCAGGCGCACCGACCTTTTGACCTATGGCGTGCTGCTTGCCGCTTACTTTGCCTCCAACGGGATCGAGGCGCTGCGCACCTCGCTCAACCGTGCCTATCGGGTCACCGAGACGCGCGGCATCATCCATCGCCGCGTGCAGAGCCTGTTCTTCGTGCTGATCGCGACGGCCGGGTTCCTCGCGATCAGCGTGCTGCTGGTGTTCGCGCCCTTGCTGGCGCGGCTGGCGGAAGCGCATTTCGAGTGGATCAAACCCTATACCGGCACGATCACGCTGTGGCGTTACATCATTGCCTCAACCGTTATCATCGGTGGGCTGTTTTCGGTGCACTACTGGCTGCCGGCCGGCAAGCGCCGCTTCGTGTCGCTGGTGCCGGGCATCATCTTCACGCTGGCCGCGTGGCTTATCGGCTCGACGATGTTTGCCACCTATCTCGACCATTTCTCGTCCTATGTGACGACCTATGCCGGCCTCGCCTCGATCATGATCGCGGTGGTTTTCCTCTACATTGTGTCGGCGATCTTCATCCTTGGTGGCGAGCTCAATGCCGCCATCAGCCGTTATCTGGAGGCCCGGGCTCGGGTCGGCTGAGATTTTGCAGATCGCGCCGTTGCCAGCCCAACGCCGAAGGTGGTGATCGCCATGCCGGCAATCTGCAACGCGTTGAGCTGCTCGTCGAACAAGGCCCAGGCGATGATCGCCGTCACCGCCGGCACTAGGTAGAACAGCGAGGCGACTTTCGACATTTCGCCGTCGCGGATCATCACCATCAAAAGGAAGATGGCACCGAGCGACAGCACCAGCACCAGCCAGGCCATGGCGAAGATCAGTTCGCCGTTGATGACCACGGTGTGCGTCTCGAAGGCGAGCGCGGCCAGGATCATCACGGAAGCGCCGCCGACATATTGCCACATGGTTGCGGCAACGAGGTCTCCGCCGGAGGCAAAGCGCTTCTGCCAGATGGTGCCGGCGCTCATACCGAGCACCGAGACAAGCGAGGCGGTCAGGGTCGCCGTGGTCACGCCGCCGCCGAGCGCGCCGAGCTTTGGCCACAGCACGATGACGATGCCGATCAGGCCGATGCCAAGGCCAAGCCAGTGGCGCGGCAGGATCGCTTCGCCAAGGAATTTGCCGGCAAGCACGGCCGTGATCAGCGGCTGCAGCCCGACGATCAGGGCAGAAAACCCGGCCGGCATGCCCCGGTGGATGGCCCAGAAGACAGCGCCGAGATAGACGCCGTGCATCAGCACACCGGCGCCCGTCGCGTGCAGCGCCTCTTCCCGCGTTGCGCGTTTCGAGCCGAGCACCAGCATCAGCACAGCCAGCAAGATGGCGGCGATAACGAAGCGTGCGGCGAGGAAGGTGAACGGCTCCGCCCACGGCATGGCGTAGCGCGCGCCGATGAAGCCGGTCGCCCACAGGACGACGAAGGTGGCGGGGATGAACCGCTTGATGCTGTGCATTTTCCGGAAACCGCCGCACTGGAAAGAGTTGAACGTGGCGCTGCTCTAATCCCGTTCAGCCCGGCGCGCAAAACCAAACGATTGATCCATGCATCACGGGAATTCAACCGGTGGTGCGTCCGGCAGGCTGCTTACAGGCTCACTGAGGTCAAAGTCCGATAATTCGCCTGATATCGTCCGGCGATGTGCCGGCCTCGCGCAGCCTGCCAAGGCCAGTGTCGCCAAGGCTCTTCGACAGTTTTCGCCCATCCGGCCCGAGGATGAGACGATGATGGAAATAGGCCGGTTGCGGGAGCCCCAGAAGCTCCTGGAGCAGGCGCTGCACGCCGGTGGCGGAAAACAGATCCTGGCCACGCACGACATGGCTGACGCCTTGCAGCGCATCGTCCATGACGACTGCGAGGTGATAGCTTGTCGGGATGTCGCGACGCGCCACGATCACGTCGCCCCAGTCCCGCGGTCGGGCTTCGACCGAACGGGTCGCGGAAAGCGTCTCATCGGCGAATTCGGTCCATGCGAGGTGCTTGCCGACACGCGCAATGGCGGCATCGACGTCCAGACGCCAGGCGAAGGGTGTGTTCTCGGCGATGCGCCGCTTGCGTTCCCTGATCGGCAGCGTCTTGTCCGCCGGTGGATAGAGCGGCACGCCGTCGGGATCGCGCGGCCAGTCACGCCCACGGTTTTCACTGTCGGTGATGAAGGCCCTGATGTCGCCACGGCTCATGAAGGCGGGATAGACCAGTTCCTCGCGGATCAGCCGGTCAAGCACCGCCCCGTACTCGGAAAAATGCTCGGACTGGCGGCGCACCGGCTCTTCCCAGCCAAGGCCCAGCCATTTGAGATCGGCAAGCACGCCGGCCTCGAATTGCGGCGTGCAGCGCGTCGTGTCGATATCCTCGATGCGCAGCAGCAGGCGGCCGCCCGACGCCCTTGCCAGCTCCTGATTGAGCAGCGCCGAATAGGCGTGGCCGAGATGCAGTTCGCCATTGGGGCTGGGCGCGAAGCGGAATGTCAGGAGCGTCATGTCTCAAGCGGCAATCGGGTTGTGCTGTGGTTTTGGCGGTTGCTACCTTGCTGCACATTGGCGGACAAGGATACCATGCAACGCATCGCGACACTGGACGACATCGCGCGGGGGCTGGATGCGCTTTGCATCATCGATCCGCGCCTGGAGAAGGTGCGCGGCATGGCCGGCGAGGTGCCGCTGCGGCTCTCAGAGCCGGGCTTCAGAAGCCTGGCCTCGATCATCGTCTCGCAGCAGGTTTCCCGGGCGAGCGCCGACGCCATCTTCGGCCGGTTGACCAGGCTGGTCGATCCGCTGACGCCCCAGGCGATCTTGGCCGCCGGCGAGGACATGTTTCGCGAGGCCGGCCTGTCGCGGCCCAAGCAGCGCGGCCTGATCGCGGTTGCCCAGGCGGTTGCCGACGGCCTCGACCTCAATCACCTCTGTTCACTTGAGGCTGAGGAGGCGATCACGGCGATGACGGCGGTGTCCGGTATCGGCCCGTGGACGGCGGAAGTTTACCTCCTGTTTGCCGCGGGCCACCCCGACATCTTCCCGGCGCGTGACGTTGCCTTGCAGAGCGCGGTCGGCCATGCGCTCGGCATCGACCCGCGTCCGCCGGAGAAAATACTGATCCAACTCGCCGAATCATGGAGCCCGTGGCGAGGTGTCGCATCGCGGCTTTTCTGGTCCTATTATCGCGAAACCAGGGGGCGAGACGCTGCGCCGCCGGCCTGACTCTGCAAAAAACCATGAAAATCATGCGTTTTTGGCGCTTTGGCCGAACGACAATCCGCTTCACATCCCTGTCATGTCGGGCTTACAGTATCCGCGCCGTTCGGGTCTAGAACCAAGGAGGTGAACACGTGACGGTTGCCGTATCTCCGGATGGGCTTCCAGCACTGGTGCTGAATGCGGATTACCGTCCGCTCAGCTATTACCCCTTGTCGCTATGGTCCTGGCAGGACGCCATCAAGGCGGTGTTCCTCGACCGGGTGAACATCGTCGCCGAATACGAGCATGCGGTGTCCTCGCCGACCTTCTCGATGAAGCTGCCGAGCGTGGTCAGCCTGAAGGCCTACGTGAAGCCGTCTAGGCATCCGGCCTTTACCCGCTTCAACGTGTTCCTGCGCGACCGCTTCCAGTGCCAGTACTGCGGCACGCCGGAAGATCTGACCTTCGACCACGTCATTCCCCGCCATCGCGGCGGTGCCACGACCTGGGAGAATGTCGTTGCCGCCTGTTCGCCCTGCAACCTCAGGAAGGGCGGCATGATGCCGGCGCATGCCAAGATGTTTCCGCTGCAGAAGCCTTACCAGCCGACTGTGCACGATCTGCACAACAATGGCCGGCTGTTTCCGCCGAACCATCTGCATGAAAGCTGGATGGATTATCTCTACTGGGATGTCGAACTGGAACCTTGAGATCGTTCGAGACTTCGGGAGGCTGGCCGTCTGGAGCAATTGTCTGCGCTTCCCCGTTCTACTGCGTCACAGTAGAACAGAGCTCACGGACCAGATGTCCGCTCCGCTTCGGTTCTCGACAATCACTCCATATGACTCAGCCTGCCGAATTCTTGGAAAGATCTCGCGTCGGCGCTTTCGCGCTAGATCAATCGCGGGCCAGAGCACCCCTGAACGCGACGGCGGCGAGGATCAGGCTGGCGATGGCGTTCCAGCCGGCCAAAGACAGGCCCAGGATGCGCAGTGCGGCCTTGTCGCAGGAGGGCGGCACGAATTTGTCGAGTGCGTCGAGCACGCCCTTGCCGCCGGTGTCCACCGGCCCGGCGCCTGCCGTGCAATCGGTCGGGCCTGCCCACCACTGCCATTCGACGCCGGAGTGGTAGACGCCGAGATAGAGGCCGTAGAGCATCAGCAGGCCGCCAATGCCCAGCAGGCCGCGCGTCAGCCAAGCGGGCGCGCGCAGCATCGATGCAATCACCGCCAGCAGCATCAGCGGCGCGCCGATATAATAGGGGGTCCGCTGTTCCAGGCAGAGATGGCAGGGGATGTAGCCGCCAATATACTGGAAGCCGAGCGCCGAGCCGACGGTCGCGGCCATGGCGACCGCGAGAAACAAGGCCATCCGCGTGCGCTGGCGTCCGGTGTCGGCATTCATGGTCGCTGTCATGGTTCTTTCGTCCGTTGTGTTCGCCGCCCGTTCGCCCTTATCCATGTCGTTGTCCCAAAACCGCAGGACACTATTGGGCGACATGGACTAGAGCGCGTATTTGATCAGGATATAGAGCAAAATCAGGGCAGCCGCGCCGGCGCCGACAATCAATCCCAGGCGCTTCTCGATGAACTCCTTGATCGACTCACCATAGCGGCGCAGCAGCCAGGCAAGCAGCAGGAACCGAGCGCCTCGCGCCAAGATGGCCGAAACGATGAAGACAACAAGATTTATGTGAAGCGCCCCGGCCAGAATGGTGACCACCTTGATCGGCGGCAGGTGCGCAACGCCGGACGTGACGAGCAGCACCAGCATTAGCCCCGTGCCGGACGACTGCCACTGCTCGAAGGCGGCAAGGCCGCCGAAGTGCTCCAGGATCGGCCGTGCTATCGTGTCGTAGGCATAATAGCCGATCAGCCACCCGGCAATGCCGCCCAGCACGGACGCCACCGTGGCGGTCAGCGCGTAGCGATAGGCGCGGTCGGGCCGTGCCAACGCCATGGGCAGGAACAGTACGTCCGCCGGAATGAAGAACACCGAGCTCTCGACGAAGGCGATGAAGGCCAGCCACCATTCGGCGGATTTGCGCGCCGCCAGCGACAGGGTCCAATCGTACAGTCCGCGAAGCATCGGCTCTCCTAATCCCGTGTCGTCCAAAACGCGCGGATGCCTGGGGCAAAGGCATGGATGAAAACAGGACCCAAAGCGCGCGCGGCCATCGTTTCAGACGCGCCACGCTCCATGCGCCGCCTGTCTAGAAAGATTTTCCGCGCTGCACAATGGCAGCCCGGCAATGAAATCAAAAGGCGAAGATTGGTCGCATCAGGGCGATCCCTGGAATTGGCCAGTTGACGAACAGGCCTCCGACCGTATAGTCCGCGCCCATCCAGGCCGCCCGGCCTGAGCCCCTATGGCGGAATTGGTAGACGCGCTCGACTCAAAATCGAGTTCCGCAAGGAGTGCTGGTTCGATTCCGGCTAGGGGCACCATTTTCTCTACAACCCGCTACGCGACAGTGGCGGGGCCTGCTTCCAGAGCGGTGCGAACGTCCACCCATAGACCATGGCCGCCGACCCTTGCCCGGAGCACCTGCTTGCGTAGTTTAGCCTGCGGCGATACTCCTAGAGGCCAACACATCAAGCGGCACAATTGCCGAGTTTCCGGCCACTTTGCGTGATGGAAATACTCTACGGGCTTGGGTTTCTGGTGCTGTTCAGCTTAAGCGCGGTCAGTGGGGTCGCATTGCGCGCCCGGCTGCACGAAGCCCACTTCTCGAAGGACAATATGCATGCGGTAAGCCTGGGAACAGGTCTCCTCGTCACCTTCGCCGCCCTGGTTCTCAGCCTGCAGTTGTCTTCGGCGAGATCGACTTTCGATGTCGCCAACCGCGACCGCTCGCTCTACGCCGCCAAATTGGCACGCTTGGACGAATGCCTTCGAAATCTTGGCCCCGAGATGGGAGCAACGAGAGAACGCCTTCGCCAATATACCGCTGCCGTTATAGCGAGTACGTGGCCGCACGAGATTGCGCCCGTCGTCGACGGCATGCCGGATATTCGGCACATGGCCGTAAGTGGCGAAGATGCGACTCTAAAGGCCATCATGAACGAGGTCGGCGTATCGATCAACTCCGTGGCGCCGGCGGATACCGCGCATATAAACATGGCTGCCAGGTGCCGATTGAATTTCACAATGGTCGAGGAGAGCCGTTGGCTGGTCATTGAAGATTCGGATCGTGGCGGCAGCAATTCGTACACTGACATAGTCAGCTTCTGGCTGGCGCTCGTGTTCTTCAGCTTTGGACTTCAGGTTCCACGGCGCACGTTGAGTGTCATGGCCTTGGCCATCTCGGTCGTGGCCGTCGCCAGCGTGATGTTTGTCATTGTCGATTTGAATTTTCCCTACGGAGGCATATTCGGCATCAAGAGTTCCGCTATGCGCGACGCCTTGGCTGATATGAACAGATAGGCTGTGCCGGGCATGCGTGAGGCCATGCGCTCGCAAGGGTACGTTCTCCCGGCCCCAGCCTGTTCAGAGCCGAGAGAACGTGGATGAAGCCCGCACTGTGGCTTCAACCGGCCCTCGCCAATCCGCTCAGAGCGAGTGCTTGTAGCCGATCGCTATGTTCCACTTGTCGCCGGCGAGATCGTTGTAGGGTGACGAAGTCGTTTCGGTCTTCTTCCAGGAATAGCCGACGCTGGCATAGACCGCGTCGGTGGAGTCGATGTTGTAGGTCAGGCCGGTGGCCAGCTTCGGGGTTTCCCAGGTGGTGCTGAAGGCATTGCGGTAGCGGAAGTTGAAGACGTTCCAGGTCCATTGCTTGGAGAGCTTCCAATCGCCCGCGATGTACAGGGCGTAGTAGGGAACGTTGGCGTTGGCATCCGCGTCCTTGATGATGCCCGTATCATGCCAGGTGTAACCGAGCCCGAGGCTGGGGGTCAGGGTGAAGGCATCGGTGATCTTGATTTTGTAACCGAGGCTCGCTTCGGCATAGTACTGCGACTTTCCGCCCGTCTTGAAGGTCGGCTGAATAAAGATGCCGCCGACGAAGTTGTTTTCGAAACTGTGCGAGACGCTGAGCTTGAAGTAGCTGTCGGCAAGCGACCGGGCGGTGTTGCTGCCATTGTCGATGGCGTAGAATTCGGGGCTTCCCTCGATGGCAATCGTCCAGGTCGGCGCTGCCGGTGGCGGGACTTCGACCAGGTCGGCTGCAAAGGCCGATGTGGCCATGGACAAGCAGACGCCCAATGGGGCGATGATGGTGCGCAAAAGCATGGTCTTTCCTCGAGATGTGGCGGCGCGTCGGATAGAGGCGCGTTGGGGTGTGGCGAGGATTTAGCTAGGCGCGCCCTATTACAGTTATGTGACGATGTGCCATCCGTGCGGGTCGCTTTGTTCAAACGGCTGCGGGCGAGATATCGGCGGTGCAGTTTGGCCACACTAGCCAGGCGGTGGCGGCAGGTAACTTTTCAACGAGATGGTGGTGCCGACGGTGCCGGCACGCTCGGCACCGACATTGTCCACCGCGCCGGTGTGAGCTCAGACCTGAGTCGCCCTACCGCCGTCTTAGCAGGCTCTTCATCCGGTTGCGCAGCAGGCGCGCCATGTTGCGGGTCTCGCGGTAGAGATGCAGTTGCGAGGCGGCCTGGCGGGTGAGCCGGTCGGCATCCGGCGTCAGCCCGATCACCAGCGTGCCGATCGGCTTGCGCTCGCTCCACAGCCTGCTCATCACCGGATGATCCGGCACCGCGCAGGAATCGGTCATCATGATGTTGGGGTCGTCGAGGTGCTGCCTGGTGACCTCAATCATCAGCAGCGTGCCAGGCGAATAGGTAGCCAGTGTCTCGTCATAGGCCGTCTTCCAGGTATAGGCGACGCCGGCTTCGACGAAGACGATGAGGCAAGCGATTGTGCGGCCGTCGAGCGTCAGCGAATGGATGCGGCACATGTCCTGTTCGGCCAGCCTGTGCACGGCCTCGCGGGCAAAGGCGGCGCGAAAGCGGTCGATCGCCATGGCGGTGCGCTCGCGGCCCTTCCAGCCGGACGCTTCGAGCGTCAGGAAGCTTTCGATGGCGTGGCGGATGTCTTCGGAGCCGCGCGCCACCACATGCTCCAGCCTGCCGAGGTCGCCAAGGCGCCGCTTCAGGCGGCGGAACTCGCGATAGTGGTGCGAGCGCAGCGAGGCCTTCAGATAGTCATCGCCGTCGAGTTCGCTCTCCAGCGCGGGGCGCTGGGCCTGGCTGGTGGTGACCAGCGTCAGCCCACGCGTCTCGGCCACCGTGCCAAGCAGGCTCGCTACCGGACCGTCGAGCCTGATGTCAGGCAGGACGAATACCCTCGGCAGCTTGAGGTGTGGGCGCGACAGCATCGAGAAGAAATCCTCGACGACACCGATCGGATCGTCGCGGTCGATGAGCGGCGTGCCGAGCGGACCGAACGGGCTCGACCATGTGCGCATCACCGGAACGCCGAACGGCACCACCGGGCGCTCGACCGAGATCGGCACCAGCAGGCGCAGCCGGTTGCGGTATTCATCGCCGTCGCGGATCACCGCCAGCCGCACTTCGCGGTCCTCCAGCCGAGGCATGGCCGGGGCCAGGAAGCGCGGGTTGAAAAAGACGTTCGGCTCGATCGTGCGGGCGCAGAGGTAATCCAGTTCCTCGACCAGATCGAAGCCGGCCGATGCCGGATAGATGGCAAGCTTGCGCTCGGGCCGGTTGTTGGCGAGGATTTCGATATGGGCGGGATCGGCGTCGCGCCCGAGCCCGGCAAGGCCGGACACCATGGCGCCGGCGGTGCCGCCGCTGGTTTCCTCGAGCAACGGGATGGCGGCCATCAGGCGGCTCCTTTGGCAGGCACGAAGATCACCATGACGATGCCGAGCTTGCGCCACACCGTGAAGGACAGCGCGCTGGCTTCGAAGATCATGGCAAAGGCGGTGGCCATGGCCGCGCCCCACAGGCCGAAATGCGGGATCAGCACCACGTTGAGGCCGATGTTGAAGGCCAGCGTCATGGCATAGACGGCGGCGCAGATATTCTGGTTGCCGCTCATGGTGAGCAGGCTTTCGCAAGGGCCGACGGCGGCGCGCGCCACGACGCCGAAGACGAGCAGGAACAGCAGCGGATAGCCTGATGTGAATTCGGGGCCGAACAGCACCAGCATGGGTTCGCCCAGCGCCAGCACCAGGAACGCCATCAGCAGCGACGGCCAGAAGGTCCACGACACCGTCTCGCGGGCGAAAGCGGCAAGCTTTGCCGGGTCGCCATGGGTGAATTGCGCATAGCGCTGGGCAACACCGGCCTTGACGGCGAAATAGACGAAATGCACCAGCGCCAGCGTCTTGACCGTGGCGAAATAGACGGCGACGTCGTTGGGCGCCATATAGGCGCCGACCATCAGCACATCGGCATTGGTGAGCAGGAAGAAGAAGCTTTCGACCAGGAAGATCGGCAGCGAGACGACGAACCACTGCGCGAAATGCACCTTCATCGGCCCGGCAGGGATCTGCCTTTCCATGCGGTGGGTGACGCCGATCAGCTGGGCGAGCGTGGTGACATAGGTGGCGGCGATCGAGGCGAAGATCGCCGTCCTGGCATCGGCGGCGTAGCCGGCGTAGAGCATCAGCGCCATGAACAGCAAGATCAGCACCGGCCGTATCAGATAGGTCGGCGACAGGGCGAAAAGCGCCCAGCTGTTGGCCCTGGCCTGGCCCTGCAGCAGATCCGACACCGCGATCATCGGCAAGCAGATGACGCCGAGGATGAACGGTATCACGTAGTAGTTTTCGAGCCAGGGTGCTGCCAGCCAGACGCCGAGGGCGCCGAGCCCGGCGATGATGGTGGAGGCGATCAGCACGAACAGGCGGCTGGCCACGACGATGCCGCGCAGTTCATCCATCATTCCGCGCTCGCGGTATTCGGGGATGAAGCGGATGACCGAGGTGTGGAAGCCGAGGCAAGCGAGGTTGCCAACGATGACCATCGTCACCCAGACAAGCACGAAGATGCCGTATTCGAACGAACCCATCCAGCGCGCCATCAGCACTTGGCTGATGAAGGCGATAACAGCGCTGACGATGCGGATGGAGAAGGCGATGACCGACATGCGGCCGGCTTCGCCGCGTTCATCGGCGGTGAACAGCACGGCATCGATGCGGCCAAGCAGAGGCCCCACACGCAGCGCCAAACGCTGCGGCAAGAACCGCCCGGCTGTCGTGGCCGCGGAAAAGCGCACCCCGATCTCTCTCCGTTTTCCGCCTCTTTTTCAGGCTCGGGTATATGCGAGACACATTAAGAAACGGTTGGGTGAGGAGCGGTCCGCGCAGCGGACGAAAAGCCAACGATTTGGCTTTTCGAGCGACGAACGGTGAAGGCCCGGTCCGCCTTCGGGCGGATCAAAGGTCCAGTGGACCTTTTGAAGGGGCTGAACGCCCGAAGGGCAGGGAGCCATAGCGGAGGGCCGGCGAACGCATAAGTAGGTGAAGCCCCCAGAATCCGCTTTTCGAGATCCGCCGTGTTACGGAACACCGACGGCGATACGGCTAGAGGAAATAGGCCAAATCTTGGAACTCGGCGCCGCCCCTCATCCGCCCTTCGGGCACCTTCTCCCCGTTGAACGGGGAGAAGAAAGGGCCGCCTTACGCGAATGCCCCGTGGCAGTGCTTGTACTTTTTGCCCGAACCGCAGGGGCAGGCTTCGTTGCGGCCGACCTTGCCCCAGGTGGCCTGGTTGTTGGGGTCGCGATCCTCGGGAGCGACGATGACGTTCTGCTCCGGGCGCACCAGGAGGGCGGTTTCGCCGCCTTCGAAATCATTCTCGCCGGTGGTGCCGTCAATGTGCGTGCCGAACATGTCGGGGGCTTCCGGAGGCGGGGCTTCGGCTGCCTGGCGGACCAGTTCGACGCGCATCAGCTGCGCGGTGACGGCCTGTTCCAGATTGCCGAGCATCGCCTGGAAAAGCTCGAAGGCTTCGCTCTTGTATTCCTGCAGCGGATCGCGCTGCGCGTAGCCGCGGAAGCCGACGACCGAACGCAGGTGGTCCAGGTTGACGATGTGCTCGCGCCACAGATGGTCGAGCGTCTGCAGCACCACGGAGCGCTCGACATAGGTCATCACCTCGGGGCCGAACCTTTCGGCGCGCTCCTTGGCGGCGGCATCGGCGGCAGCAGTGATGCGCTCGCGGATGTCGTCCTCGGCGATGCCTTCTTCCTTGGCCCAGTCATCGACCGGCAGGTCGAGATTGAGGAATTCGGCAACCCCGGCCTTGAGGCCGGCGACGTCCCACTGCTCGGCATAGGCGTTTTCGGGAATGGCCTTGGCGACGATATCGTCGATGACGCCTTCGCGCATCTCGGCGATGGTTTCCGAAAGACCTTCGCCGTCCATCAGCTCGATACGCCGCTGGAAAACCGCCTTGCGCTGGTCGTTGGAAACGTCGTCATATTTCAGGAGGTTCTTGCGGATGTCGAAGTTGCGCGCCTCGACCTTCTTCTGCGCCTTCTCGAGCGCCTTGTTGATCCAGGGATGGATGATCGCCTCGTCTTCCTTGAGGCCGAGCTTCTGCAGCATGCCGTCCATGCGCTCGGAGCCGAAGATGCGCATCAGATCGTCCTGCAGCGACAGGAAGAATTTCGAGCGGCCGGGGTCGCCCTGGCGGCCGGAGCGACCGCGAAGCTGGTTGTCGATGCGGCGCGATTCATGGCGCTCGGTGGCGAGCACGTAGAGGCCGCCGGCGGCCAGCGCCTTTTCCTTCAGGTGCTCGATGTCGGCGTGGATTTCCTTTTCCCGCGCCTCGCGCTCGGGACCGGCAGGCATGTCGCCCAGTTCGTCCTCGATGCGCATTTCGGCATTGCCGCCGAGCTTGATGTCGGTGCCGCGGCCGGCCATGTTGGTGGCAATGGTGATGGCGCCGGGCTTGCCGGCCTGGGCGACGATCGCCGCTTCACGCTCGTGATGACGGGCGTTCAGCACCTCGAAATCCTTGAAACCTTCCTTGCGCAGGCGCTCTGCTAGCTGCTCGGACTTTTCGATCGAGGTCGTGCCGACCAGCGTCGGCTGGCCCTTGGCGCTGGCTTCGCGGATCTCCTTGACGATCGCCTTGTACTTCTCCTCGACCGACCGGTAGACCTCGTCGTCCTCGTCCTTGCGGATGACTGGCAAATTGGTCGGGATCTCGGTGACTTCGAGGCCGTAGATGTTGCCGAATTCCTCGGCCTCGGTCAGCGCCGTGCCGGTCATGCCGGAAAGCTTCTTGTAGAGGCGGAAGTAGTTCTGGAAGGTGACGGAGGCGAGCGTCTGGTTCTCCGGCTGGATAGCCACATGCTCCTTGGCTTCCAGCGCCTGGTGCAGGCCTTCCGAATAGCGGCGGCCGGGCATCATGCGGCCGGTGAACTCGTCGATGATGACGATCTCGTCGTTGCGGACGATATAGTCCTTGTCCTTCTGGAACAGCCGGTGCGCCTTCAGCGCGTTGTTGACATGGTGGACGATGGCGACATTCTCGACGTCATAGAGCGACTCGCCCTTCAGCAGGCCGGCGTCGCGCAGCAGGTTCTCCAGCTTCTCGGTGCCTTCCTCGGTGAAGATCGAGGTCTTCTGCTTTTCGTCGATCTCATAATCCTGCGGCTGCAGCTGGATGATGAAGGTGTCGATGGTGTTGTACATTTCCGAACGGTCCTCGAGCGGACCGGAAATGATCAGCGGCGTGCGCGCCTCGTCGACCAGGATGGAATCGACTTCGTCGACGATCGCGTAGTTGTGACCGCGCTGCACCATCTGGGCGCGTTCATACTTCATGTTGTCGCGCAGATAGTCGAAGCCGAGCTCGTTGTTGGTGGCGTAGGTGACGTCCGAGGCGTAGGCGGCGCTGCGTTCCTCGTCCGACAGGCCGTGGACGATGACGCCGACCGAGAGGCCGAGGAACTTGTAGACGCGGCCCATCCATTCGGAGTCGCGGGTGGCGAGATAGTCGTTGACGGTGACGACGTGGACGCCTTTGCCGGCAAGCGCGTTGAGGTAGACCGGCAGCGTCGCGACCAGGGTCTTGCCCTCGCCGGTGCGCATCTCGGCGATGCCGCCATTGTGCAGCACCATGCCGCCGATCAGCTGGACGTCGAAGGGGCGCATGCCGAGCACGCGGCGTGCTGCCTCACGGGCGGTGGCAAAAGCCGGGACCAGAAGATCCTCAAGGCTGGCGCCATTGGCGATATCCTGCCGGAATTTTTCCGTGCGCCCCGCGAGTTCGGCGTCGGAGAGCGCCCGCATCTCGTTTTCCATGGCGTTGATCGCCTCGACACGAGGCCGGGTCGATTTGACCCGACGGTCGTTGGAGGAACCGAAAACCTTACGGGCGAGACCGCCGAGACTGACCATTCAATGGTCCTTTCGATAGAATTCTCAATCTTTAAGATAGGCGCCGGCCGGCCCCATCAAATCCGCGTGAATGCGTCGCCCAAATACGGGCAAACACAAAAAGCGCCCGGAAAACGGTTCTGGACGCAAAGTCGTTGGACAGATAAGAGGGGGCTCAACTGATGTCAACGCCGCGCTGGCCCTGCCGGTCGCGCCAAATTCCGCCACAATCTGGCTGATCTGGAAGCCACCCTCCTTATAATCCCTCACCGGAGTTATCCTTATGCCCTTGTTGTTTCGCCGTGCGTCGCTCGCCAGCCTTGGTCTGGCCTTCGGCCTGTCGGCTCTTTGCCTGTCGCCCGTCATGGCGCAGGAGACCGCTCCCGCTGCTCCGGCCGATGCCGCGGCCCCAGCAGCACCCCCCGCGGCTCCGGTCGACCCGAATGCCGTGGTCGCCACCGTCAACGGCCAGCCCTTGACGGAGGCCGATCTGGTGCTTGCCGAGGGCGAGCTGTCGCAGCAATTCGCGCAGCTGCCGCCTGAACAGCGCCGCGCCGCTGCCCTTTCGGCGGCCATCGAGATCCGTGTCATGGCCGCCAAGGCCGTTACCGACGGTCTCGACAAGGATCCCGACTTCCAGCGCCGCATGGCCTTCCTGCAGCAGCGCGCGCTGCATGGCGAGATGGTCGAGAAGGGTGTTGTCGACAAGGTCACCGACGCCGAGATCCGCGCCCGCTACGACCAGGAAATCGCCAACACGCCGCCGGTCAACGAAGTGCATGCCCGTCACATCCTCGTGAAGACGAAGGAAGAGGCCGAGGCAATCATCAAGCAGCTCGACGGCGGCGCCGACTTCCAGAAGCTCGCCAACGAGCACACCAGCGATCCCTCGGGCAAGTCCAATGGCGGCGACCTCGGCTGGTTCGGACCTGGCCAGATGGTGCCGGAGTTCGACAAGGCGGCCTTCGCGCTCGATGTCGGCAAGTACACCGAGCAGCCGGTGCAGTCGCAGTTCGGCTGGCATGTCATCAAGGTCGAGGACAAGCGCGCCAAGCAGCCGCCGGCCTTCGACGACGTCAAGGACCAGGCCAAGCAGGCGGTCATCCGCGACAAGTATTTCGCTCTGGTCAAGTCGCTGCGCGCCGGCGCTAAGGTCGAAATCGCGGACGCCAAGCTGAAGCAGGCCGTCGACACGCTGGAAAGCGCCAAGTAAGCCTTAAAGCGGTTCATCGTTTCATGGAAACGCCGAACCGCTTTATCTCTTTTCCAACGCAATTCCGGACGGAAAACCGCTTCACACTTTTCCTGGAATTGCTCGAAAACTTTTCAAAAGGGCGCGGCAGCCAAGGTTGCCGCGCCCTTTTTTATTGGCCCGCGCTGGCCGCTATGCCTTGCAGGAGATAGCGGACCATTTTGCGGATCGTCGTCTCAGGCTCGTCGAGCCGGTTGGTCAGCAGATGCCGCCAGGCATAGGAGGTGACGAGGTCGGCGACCACGGCCGGATCGATATCATCGGCGATCTCGCCCCGTGCCTTGGCGCGCTCGATGATCTGGCCGGTGTGGGTGCGGCGGCCTTCGGCATATCCGGCAAGAGCGGCGGCCGCGGTTTCATCCGACTGCGCCTCGGCGATCAGCGACCTGAACACGCTGCCCGACGATGTCTCGCGCCAGTGCTCGAACAGATTTTTCAGGAAGCCGACGAGATCCTCTTCCAGTCTTCCGGTATCCGGAATGTCGACGCGCTTCTGGCGCTGGTAGACGTCAAGCAGCAGTGCCGCTTTGCTCGGCCACCAGCGGTAGATGGTCGGCTTGCCGGCGCGGGCACGGCGTGCCACCGCCTCGATCGAGAAACCGGCATAGCCGGCCTCGACCAGTACGGCTTCGGCGGCCTCCAGAATGGCTTCGGCGCTGTCGGGATTGCGCCGGGCGCCAATCGATTTGCGTGCCGGATCCGCGTCCTCGGCCATTCCTGACGTCCTCGTTTGAATTTGCCGGCAACGATAAGTGATCCGGCCATGAAACGAAACGCCCCGTTTTCAAGCGCAGAAGCTGAGCCGCCATCAGGCGATGGCCGTCACATCGCCTGTGACGTCTCCGACACGATACGCCACCCATCAGCGGTCTTGATCAATTCCAGCGTCACCCGCGCCTTGCCTGCCACACGCGCCGCCGACTTGTCCTTTGGTGTGTAGTCGTAGCTCATGGCAAAGACGGCCTGGGCACTGCCCTCACCGTGCGGTGTAACCTCCAGGCTGCCTGGTTCCAGGCCAAGCGACCATGAGGCCCATTGCGCGAACCAGTCGCTTTTCACTTTCACGAGCGCTTCGGCATCGTAAGGCGTGCCGAAGATGGTGGCGGATGGGCCGTAAAGCCGTTTGACGGCCGCGCGCATATCCTTGATGTCCGGCGACAGGTAATCGTCGCGCAGGAACTTCTCGATCGCGCTTTTGTCGTCACCGACCGAACGCTCGAGCGTCGCCACTTGTGTTGAGGGCTCGGGTGCCGCGGCTGGTGCGGGCGGTTTCACCGGCTCGCCGCTCGGCACAAACTCGAAGCGCTCGAGCAGCGAGCCCTGTTCCCAGGGGCGCTGGCTTTCGCGCGTCTGCGAAACCACGTCGCGGCGCACCGCGATCATCATGTCGTTGATGCTCTGGCCGGGTTCGGCGATGTGCCGCAAAAGGGCGGCGGCGAAGGGCGAGTTGCGCCCGCTTCCGTCCATGGCGACAGCACCCGGTGCTGTCGAGAAGGCGATGAAGGAGCCGCGCGTCGAATCGAACTGCGCCAGGCCGGCGAGTGCCGTCGCCGACCGCGTCGTGGCGGTGCGGCTTAGGCTGCGGGCAAACGGGTTGTTGCGGCAGGCATCGAGAAACACCAGGCTGACCTTGGTCTGCTGTTCCATGATGTCGAGGATTTCGTCGATCGGCACGGCTTCGAGTTGGAGTTTCACCGGCATGTCGAGCCTGGCGTCGACCGGCACTATGTAATTGCGCCCGTCGACCTGCAGGCCATGGCCGGCATAGTAGAAAAGCCCGACACCAGCGCCTTCGAGCGCATCCGAGAACTCGCCGATGCTGCGTTCAAGCTCGCGCTTGCCGAGGTCGTTGCCTTCGATGACCTCGAAGCCGATGGAACGCAGTTTGTCGGCGATGTCGAGCGCGTCGTTGACCGGATTGGCCAATGTCCCGGCTTCGGAATAGGTGCCGTTGCCGATGACCAGAGCCACGCGCCGCTGCGGCTCAGCGTCGGCGCTCAGCAGCAAAAGTCCCAGAAATGCCCATGCGAGGATCGCAAGCCTGCCCATGGGGCGCAATCATAGCGCCACAGGCCCCCGCGACGCCAACAGATTTGAAATGCAAGCTTAATTCGCAATGGTTGCCCGCCCCGGCAAGCGCGGCGAAAACGCCCTTGCGCCCGCGCGCCGTATCGGGCAAACCGGCCTTCCCTTGCGAATTTCCCGCCCGAGGTCCCCATGTCCACGACGATTTCGCCGCTCGCACCGAAGAAATACCCAAAAATGCCGGTCATTGAAGGGGTGCGCATCGCCACCGCTGAAGCGGGGATCAAGTACAAGAATCGTACCGATCTGCTGGCCATGGTCTTCGATGCGGGCACGGCGGTCGCCGGCGTGTTCACCAAATCGAAATGCCCTTCGGCACCGGTCGATTTCTGCCGGCAGAACCTTGGCGCCGGCAAGGCTCGGGTGCTAATCGTCAATTCCGGCAACGCCAACGCCTTCACCGGCAAGAAGGGCCGCGAGTCCACCGCGCTGACCGGCGCGGCGGCGGCCAAGGCGGCCGGCTGCACGGCTGGCGAGGTGTTCCTGGCCTCGACCGGTGTCATCGGCGAGCCGCTCGACACAACCAAATTCAGCCATCTGCTCGCCGGGCTGGTCAGCGACGGCAAACCGGACCTGTGGACCGAGGCGGCAAAAGCCATCATGACCACGGATACCTATCCGAAAGTGGCGACGCAGACGGTCAAGCTCGGCGACACCGATGTCACCATCAACGGCATTTCCAAGGGCGCCGGCATGATCGCGCCCGACATGGCGACGATGCTGTCCTTCATCGCCACCGATGCGCCGATCGCCGCGCCCGTGCTGCAGGATCTGTTGTCGCGCGGCACCGCCAAGACCTTCAACGCGGTGACCGTCGACAGCGACACATCGACCAGCGACACGCTGCTGATCTTTGCCACCGGCAAGGCCGCCAAGCGTGGCGCGCCTGAGATCACCGATCCCAAGGACGCCCGGCTCGGCCAGTTCCGCCGGGCGCTGGGCAAGGTGCTGAAGTCGCTGGCGCTGCAAGTGGTGCGCGACGGCGAGGGCGCCCGCAAGCAGGTCGAAGTCACCGTCACCGGTGCGAAGTCGGCCCGCTCGGCCAAGCGCATCGCGCTGTCGATCGCCAATTCGCCGCTGGTCAAGACGGCGGTTGCCGGCGAGGACGCCAATTGGGGCCGTGTCGTCATGGCCGTCGGCAAGGCCGGCGAGCCCGCCGACCGCGACCGGCTGTCGATCTGGTTCGGCGACAACAGGCTGGCGCATGAGGGCGAACGTGACCCGGCCTATTCGGAAGAAAAGACCTCCGCCTACATGAAGCGCGACGATATCCTCATCCGCGCCGATATCGGCATCGGCCGCGGCAAGGCGACGGTGTGGACCTGCGATCTCACCAAGGAATACGTCGCCATCAATGGCGACTACCGGAGCTGACGGTTTTGACTTCCAGGCATCCGGCAAGCATGCTCGCGATCGTGCGCCGCTACGAGGCGGCCGGCTTTCGCGCCTGGCCGGCGGCGGCCGTCCATTATGATGGCACCTGGGTGGTGCGGCTGACCGCCGGCCATCCCGCCAAACGTCTGAATTCGGTCAATCCGCTCGATCCCGGCGACATCCAGCACATGGCCGACCGCATCGGCCGCGCCAGCCGCCGTTTCGACGCCTATGGCAGGCCGCTGACGTTCCGCATGTCGCCACTGTCGGGTCCCGATCTGGCCAGCCATCTCGACAAGGAGGGCTGGAGCCGCTTTGACGAATCGCTGGTCATTCGATTGCCGCTGGCTGACGCGCAGCTCGATGCCGCCATGGACCAGATTCCGCTGAAGGACATCAGCCGCTTCATCGGCGCCTCGCTCAAGGTCAGCGGCTCGGACGTTTCGCTGCGGCCCGGCCTGTCGGAGATCATTGGCGCCATCCAGCCCGAGGCCGGCTTGTTCGCGCTCGAAGACGGCGCCGAGGCGCTGGCGACGCTGATCTGCGTGCATGACGGCGATCTCGCCGGCCTGTTCGAGGTCGCCACCGACAAGGCGGCGCGCAACAAGGGCCACGGCCGCAACCTGATCCTGTCGGCGCTGAAATGGGCGCGGCTGCGCGGCGCGCGCGAAGCCTGGCTGCAGGTCGAGGCCGGTAACGTGCCGGCATTGGCGCTCTATCGATCGCTCGGCTTCGAGGAGGTCTACCGCTACCACTATCGCCGGCCACCTGGTCATGAATGACGTGGCGAATGCCGGCAAGCGCCTGCTGCTGGTCGCCGCCTGTGCGCTGGTCGACGCCGACGGCCGCGTGCTGCTGGCGCAGCGGCCAGAAGGCAAGCAGCTTGCCGGCCTGTGGGAATTTCCCGGCGGCAAGGTCGAACCCGGTGAAACGCCGGAGCAATGCATCATCCGCGAGCTGCAAGAGGAGATCGGCATCGAGACCGATATTCCGTGCCTGGCGCCACTTACCTTTGCCAGCCATTCCTATGACGACTTCCATTTGTTGATGCCGCTGTTCATCTGCCGCCGCTTCCGTGGCATCGCGCAACCCCGGGAAGGGCAGGCGCTGAAGTGGGTGCGGCCGAAACAGATGCGCGACTATCCGATGCCGCCGGCCGACGCGCCGCTGATCCCGTTCCTCATCGATCTCCTCTGAGCGTTCGCGACTGGAGGACCACGGTCCAGATCAGCCAGCGTTAATGGAAGATTTATCTGATCATGAAAAATTGACCCATGGCCGTGTCGTCGCGGCCGCGTCGCCGATTTCGCTGGGGAGCGATCGTATGAGCCTGGACAGGGATTGGGATTCGATCCGGCCCGACCGTAGTTTTCGCGCCGCCGATGCCGGCATGGGCGTCCTGCGCATCACACTGCTGTTTGGCTCGGCCGCGGTGGCACTGGCCCTGATCGCGACACCTTTCCTCGACAGCGGGACGCGCTCGCAAGCGGCCCGCAATGACTTTCCCGGCCTCGACATGACGGCCACCGGCTCGATCGGCCATCGCGGCACCTATACGGTGCGCCGCAGTGTGCTGCAGTCGCAGCCCGATTCAGTCTGCATTATCGCGTCTGACGGCAAGACCAGCGGCGACTGCTGATATGGTTAAGATGTTTTCGAAAGGGCGGCTGTTTCACCGCCTGTTAAGGCTTTGCCGTTAACCTTTCTTAACAGATCGGCGGTAAGGTTCCGGCACGGGGGATCGAGGTGATGAAAACATTGCTGCTGCGCTTTGTGAAGGACGAGACCGGTGCCACGGTGGTCGAGTACGCCCTGATCGTCGCTGTGCTGTCGCTGACGATCATTGGTGGTATCGGCCAGGTCTTCAACGCGATTACCTGGATGTTCAGCGACAGCGGCAGCAGGCTAGCCAACGCTTTTGCGCATTGACTTCTGCCCTGTCCGCGCTTGCGCGCGGGTCAATGTCCCTCTGGCCCCTCCAGTATAGCTTTCAGCGAGACCTTGGCTGAACCTGGCTTCAGCGGCTTCTGCTGCGACGCGTCGGGCGCCCAGCCGGACATCCAGACCATCGAGAAACTTGCCCGGATCCGGCCGTCGGGATCGGAAAAACGCTCGGCGTAGATTTCCGCGGCCCTCGCAAACAGCTGGCGTGAGCCCGGCCGCCGGCTGCGGTCGGCAAGCGCACTGGTTTCGCCCATGGCGCGCAGATCGGCCATCAGGGCAAACAAATTGGCGTAGCGCACCGTCACCGTCTCCACATCGGCGACCGGCAGAGCGAGACCGGCGCGCTGCAAAAGCGCACCGGCATCGCGCACGTCGGTGAACGGGATGACGCGCGGGCTGGCGCCACCGTAAAGTTCGGTCTCGGCCGCAAGCAGGCTTTCGCGCAGCTCCGCGAGCGTGCCGGCCCCAGCGAAGGCGCCGAGGAAAAGCCCGTCCGGCCGAAGCGCGCGGCGGATCTGGATCAGCATGCCGGGAATATCGTTCATCGCCTGCAGCGACAGAAGCGAGACCGCCAGATCGAGGCTCTGCGGCTCGAAGGGCACGGTTTCCAGCGGTGCGGTCAAGCCGGCGGCCCCATTCAGGAAGACCGCGTCCGTCTCGACACGGACGATATCCGTCACCTTGCCGCTCGCGGCGAGCACGTCAGCCGCGGCCGGCGTCTGGCAAAACAGCACCGCCGCCTTGCCGAACCTGCGCTCTACGGCACTCAGCCGGTCGGCAAGATCCTCGGCCGCGCGGTTCATCAGGAAATCGGCACCGTCGACCGGGTGAGTGAGCGCACGCCGCTTGTGCGCCAGCCAGAGATCGGTATCCATTATCGGCTGCAACGGGCGGATCCTTGTTTGTCGACGCCCCGATGTAATTGGTATGGTGGCGCGAAGGACCAACCACGTGGCCGATCCGATGCTGGAGATCAAGTCCATTGGGATCAGGAAGCTCACCCGATCGGCTTTCGGCTGGCCGGCGCGCATCCTGTTTCCGCCGGTCTGCGCCGGTTGCCGCCGGCATGTTTCCCAGCCCGGCGTGCTGTGCGGCGCCTGCTGGCCGAAGCTGCGGCTTCTGGAACGGCCGTGGTGCCCGGTGATGGGCACGCCGTTCACCCACCATATGGGCGAGGGCTTTCTCTCGGCCGAGGCGATCGCCGATCCCCCGCCCTTCGAGCGGGCGCGGGCCGCCGTTGCCTATTCCGGCGTTGCCCGTCAGATGGTGCAAGGGCTGAAATACCAGGATCGTACCGATTTGGCACCTTGGATGGCGCGCTGGATGGTGCGCGCCGGCGCCGACCTCATCGCCGAGGCCGATGTGGTGGTGCCGGTGCCGCTGCACTGGCGGCGTTTCTTCAGGCGGCGGTTCAACCAGTCGGCGGAATTGGCACGCTCGGTTTGCGAACTGAGTGGGCTGTCTTTCGCGCCTTCCGCCATGCGGCGCGTGAAACTCACGCGCCAGCAGGTCGGGCTGGAGCGGCAGGAGCGCGAGGAGAATGTGCGCGCCGCCTTTCGCGTGCCCGCCGAAGCCGAAATCGAGATTGCCGGCCGCAGGGTGCTTCTGATCGACGATGTCTACACCACCGGCGCCACCGTGCGTGCGGCCACCAAGGCGCTAAAAAGGGGAGGTGCGGCCAGCGTCGACGTGCTGACCTTCGCGCGTGTGTTGCCGGGGGACTTCCGGGCGGACGAGTCCGCGACTATATAAGTCGGCAAGGAAAGCGGAAATTCGTCATGGTCGATGTCACCATCTACACACGCATGATGTGCGGCTACTGCACCGCAGCCAAGCGGCTGCTGGAGCACAAGGGCGTTACTTACACAGAGCATGACGCTTCGTTTTCGCCGGAACTGCGCCAGGAGATGATTTCGCGGGCGCACGGGCGCACCACCTTTCCGCAGATTTTCATCGGCGACACGCATGTCGGCGGCTGCGACGACCTCCATGAGCTGGAGGCCGAAGGCCGGCTCGACAAGATGCTCGCCAACGGCGCAACGATTTGAGGGTTGACGATGGGTGTTTTCAAGGCCGCTGCGATCCAGATGCGTTCAGGCGAAAGCCCGGAGCGCAATGCGGTCGATCTCGAACGGCTGGTGCGTGAAGCGGCAGGCCAGGGTGCGATCTACATCCAGACGCCGGAAATGACCGGGGCATTGATCCGCGACAAGGAAGCGCGGGCCGCTTCCTTCACCTCGGAGGACAAGGACATCGTCGTCGCGACCGCGCGCCGGTTGGCGCGTGAACTCGGCGTCTTCCTGCATATCGGCTCGACCGCCATCCTGCGCGCCGACGGCAAGCTCGCCAACCGGGCGCTGCTGTTCGGTCCAGACGGTGCTACGCTCGCCATCTACGACAAGATCCACATGTTCGATGTCGACCTCGACAATGGCGAAAGCTGGCGCGAATCCGCAGCGTACGAGCCCGGCACCGAGGCTGTCGTGACCGAGGTCGCGGGCACGAAACTGGGCTTTGCGGTCTGCTACGACCTGCGGTTCCCGCAGCTGTTCCGTGCCGAGGCGCTGGCAGGGGCCGAAGTTTTGACCGTGCCTGCCGCCTTCACCCGCCAGACCGGCGAGGCGCATTGGCATGTGCTGCTGAGAGCCCGCGCCATCGAGAACGGCGCCTATGTTATCGCTGCCGCGCAAGGCGGCCTGCATGAGGATGGGCGCGAGACCTATGGCCATTCGCTGATCGTCGATCCTTGGGGCCGCATAATCGCGGAAGCCACGCACAACGAACCGGCGGTGATCGTCGCAGAGATCGACCCGGCGCAGTCGCTTGCGGTACGCAAGAAGATCCCAATTTGAAAAATGCGCGGGATTTTGCCGTCAACGCTGGTGCAGCGGAGGCGCCCCGCCTCAGGGGTGCAGCCTCTTGATCCGATTTTCCCTGATCTGCGATCACGATCACGAGTTCGAGGGCTGGTTTCGCAGCAATGACGATTTCGACAGCCAGAAGAAGCGCGGCTTTGTCGATTGCCCGAGCTGCGGTTCGCACAAGGTGCAGAAGGCGCTGATGGCGCCGGCGGTTTCGACGGCGCGCAAGCAGGAAACCATAGCGCTCGCCATGGGCGAGGCGCAGAAACAGGCGCTGGCGCAGCTCAAGGCGATGGCCGAGAAGGTGCGCGAGAATGCCGACTATGTTGGCGACAAGTTCGCCGAGGAAGCACGCAAAATCCATTTCGGCGAAACCGATGCACGCGGAATCTATGGCGAGGCGACGCTGGACGAGGCCAAGAGCCTGGCCGAGGATGGCGTCGATTTCATGCCGATCCCGGTGTTTCCGGACGACCGCAACTGAGCGACTAGCTCAAGCTTCCGATCAATTTGCCAAGCAGCAGAGCTAGCGTCTCCTGTTCGGCGCCAGTCAGGCCGGCGAGGATCTCATGCTCGTTGGCGACGTGGGCGGTCAGCGCCTCGTCGAACAAGGCCAAGCCCTTCTCTGTGAGCTGCACGACAATGCCGCGTCGGTCGCTGGGGTGCGGGCCGCGCAGGATCAATCCGGCCTTTTCGAGCCGGTCGAGCCGGTTGGTCATGGCGCCTGACGTCACCATCGTCGCCTCGTAGAGAGCGGTCGGCGTCAGCGCGTAAGGCTGGCCGGAACGGCGCAGCGTCGCCAGCACGTCGAATTCGCCGGCCTGCAGTCCGAAACGGGCAAACAGCGGGGCGAGGCGGTCACGCGCGATCAGCGACGAGGCTTCGTTCAATCGCCCGAGCACGCCCATCGGCGAGACGTCCAGGTCCGGCCGCTCCCGTTTCCACTGCTCGATCGCCTTTGCCGCGCGATCCATCTGTCTCACCGTTATATATCTTGACGTTAAGAATCTTTGCGATATGTTATCTTAACATACAGGACCGGCCAAGCGCCGCAAGTGCCAAACTTCGCAATTGAGTGACGGGACAATCCGATGAAATATCTCTGGGATTCGGCGCTCGGCCTGCTGGTCGTCACGGGCGGCCTGCTCGGCCTGACGCTGCCCTTCGGCAAGCTCGCCACGGCGGCCGGCGTGCCGGCCATGGTCTGGGCCTTCGTCATCTCGCTCGGCGCCGGCGGCGTGCTGCTCTGCGTGCTCCTGGCACGCGGCCAGCACATCCGGCTCAACGCGCACAAATTGCGCTATTTCTTCGTTACCGCGGCAGTGTCCTATGCCGCGCCCAACCTGCTGATGTTCTCGGCCATTCCGCATCTTGGCGCCGGCTACACCGGCATCATGTTCACACTTTCGCCCGTCGTCACGCTGGTGTTTTCAATCGTGCTGCGTGTCCGGCGCCCCAACATGCTGGGCATCATTGGCATCGCCGTCGGCTTCGTCGGCGCCGTCATGGTGGCGGTGACGCGCGGCGAGGCCGGCCAGCCGGCCGATTTGTTCTGGGTGGTGATGGGGCTGCTGATCCCGGTCAGCCTTGCCGCCGGCAACATCTACCGCACGATCGACTGGCCGGAAGGCACCGGCCCGATCGAGCTTGCCGTCGGCAGCCATCTGGCGTCGGCAGCGATGCTGCTCGCCGGTATTCTTGTCCTGCTGGGCGGCAAGGCCTTCGCCCCACTTGGCGCCGTGCCCCTGGTGGTCATCGCGCAGGTTGCGTCGGCCACGGCAATGTTTGCCTTCTTCTTCCGGCTGCAGGCGGTGGGCGGCCCGGTCTATCTCAGCCAGATCGGCTATGTGGCGGCGGCGGTCGGATTGTTTGCCGGCACGATCTTCCTTGGCGAGCACTATCAGTTGCTGACCTGGGTCGGCGCCATCATCATCACCATCGGCGTCGTCATCACCACCAAGGCGCAAAGCCAGAAGGCGTAAGCAGGATCAGACCGATCCTTTTTCCGCCAGCACCATGTAGTTGACATCCATGTCCTTCGACCGCGCCCAGCGGTCGGCAAGCGGATTGTAGGTGACGCCGGTGCGGTCGATAATTGTCAGGCCGGCGCCGCCAAGCGCCTTTTCCAGTTCTTCCGGGCGCACCAGCTTGCCGAACTGGTGGGTGCCGCGCGGCAGCCAGCGCAGCACATATTCGGCGCCGATGATCGCCAGGCCGAGTGCCTTCAGCGTGCGGTTGATGGTGGCCACGAACATGATGCCGCCGGGGCGGACCATCTGCCCGCATTTGGCCACGAACAGGTCGATGTCGGCGACATGTTCGACCACTTCCATGTTGAGGATGACGTCGAATGTCTCGCCGGCATCGGCGAGATCCTCGGCCGTCGTGGCGCGATAGTCGACACTCACATTGCCTTCGGCCGCGTGCAGTTTCGCCACCTCGATGTTTGTCTCAGAGGCGTCCGCTCCGACCACCTCGGCGCCAAGCCGCGCCATCGGCTCGCACAAAAGGCCACCGCCGCAGCCGATGTCGAGGATGCGCAGGCCCTCGAAAGGGCGCGCGGCGCGCGGGTCACGGCCAAAGCGCGCCGCGATCTGGTCGCGGATGTAGGACAGCCGGACCGGATTGAACTTGTGCAACGGGCGGAACTTGCCGTTCGGGTTCCACCATTCGGCGGCAAGGGCGGAAAAGCGTTCCACTTCTCCGGCATCGATCGTCGATCGTCGGGGCTCTGGCATCGGTTGGTCTCCTCGAACGCTAGGAAGTCGGGCGTGAGGCATCGAATGTCAAGGCAACAATTTTTCAGTGCCGCCAGAGTGACGGGCTGACCAATAGCGGGGCTGGCGGCGTGGCCGGCCTACTTCGCCTCCAGCACGTCGCGCAGCTTCGCGGCCAGTTGATCGATGGTGAACGGCTTGGCCAGGAAGTGCACGTCATGGTCGAGCACGCCGTTGTGTACCACGGCATTCCTGGTGAAACCGGTGGTGAAGATCACCTTCAGCGCGGGCATGCGTGTGACCGCCTCTTCCGCCAGTTTGCGGCCGTTCATCACCGGCATGACGATATCGGTGAACAGAAGGGCGACGCCCGGGTTCTCCGCCAGCTTCTGCAACGCCTCCTGGCCACTGCCGGCATGGATGACGGTGTAGCCGAGCTCGCGCATGGCATCGGTGGTGGAAGCGCGCACGCGGACGTCGTCCTCGACGACAAGGATTGTTTCGGTAACGGGAGCAGGATTCGCGTTCCGCCCCATCGGCACGGCGGCTTCCTCGGCGCCAAAAAAGCGCGGCAGATAGATCCTGATCGTCGTGCCCTGGCCTGGCTCGGAGTAGATCTTGACGTGGCCGCCCGACTGCTTGACGAAGCCGAACACTTGGCTCAGCCCAAGTCCCGTGCCCTTGTTGACCGGCTTGGTGGTGAAAAAAGGCTCGAAAGCCTTGGCCATCACATCCGCCGACATGCCCTCACCGGTATCGCTGACCGCAATCATCACATATTGGCCGGCGATCACCTCGGCATGGGTAGCGGCGTAGCTGTCGTCGAGATGGCTGTTGGCGGTCTCGATGGTCAACTTGCCCTCTTCGCCCATGGCGTCGCGCGCATTGACCGCCAGGTTGAGGATTGCATTCTCGATCTGGCTTGGGTCGGCATGGGTCTTCCAAAGGCCGCCCGCGAGCACGGTCTCGATGCGGATGCCTTCGCCCAGCGCCCGGCGCAAAAGGTCGGACATGCCGGTCACCAGACGATTGGTGTCGACGACCTGCGGCGCCAGGGGCTGCTGGCGGGAGAAGGCAAGCAGCCGGCCCGTCAAATTGGCCGCCCGCGTCGCGGCGTCCGTTGCCGCTTCGATGAACTTTTCGAGGTCGTGCTCGCCGCGCTTCAACTTGCGCTGGGCAAGGTTCATGGCGCTGAGGATGACCGCCAGCATGTTGTTGAAATCGTGAGCGATGCCGCCGGTCAGTTGCCCGACAGCCTCCATCTTCTGCATCTGGCGGATCTGGGATTCGGCGTTTTCGCGCGTCTGGATCTCATTGCCGAGCTCGATGTTCTTGCGCATCAGCTCTTCCTGGCCGGTGGCGACTTCGAGGAAGCGGCGGCGGGATTCGCGGATCGTGTAGGTGCCGAGCAGGAAGATCGCCAGCAGGGCGACCAGAGAGCCGATGCGCAGCCACGCCTCGACCTGGTCGGTGTGCTCGTCGCGGGCAGCAATCGCTGCGCCGCCAATGCGCCGGATCGTGTCCATGCTGGCCCGGATCTCGTCCATGGCGGCTTTGCCCTGGCCGCTGCGAACCAGTTGCAGCGCCTTTGTCGCGTCGCCCTTGTCGTAGAGAGCGATCGTCTCGGCGAGTTCTGCCTGTTTCTGTGCCAGTGCGTCCTTGATGTGGCTGACCTGCGGGGCGAGCTGATCGTTGGATGCTGTCATGGCATCGATGCGGGCAAGTTGCCCGGGAATCGCCTCGACGGCCTTCTGGTACGGCTCGAGATAGGATTTCTCGCCGGTCAGCAGGTAGCCGCGCTGGCCGCTCTCGGCATCCTGCGCCATTGAAAGCAGCCCTGAAAGCTGTTCCTGGTACTCGATCGTCTCGCGCGCGGCGGCGCGATTGGCCCGTTGGCCTTCGACCAGAAAGGCACGCGTGCCGACGATCAACGCCAGCACGGCGAAGCCGACGACAAGCGGGAGCGATTGCAATCGCATAGCGCGCCGAAGACGAGCAATCATCTGTTATGCCGAACCAAAAGGAATTCCCCGCGGGCAGCATTTGGTAAGCGGCGCAGGGTTGGAACGCAATATGCCGTCTTCTTGAAACCAGCAATCCGCTGCAAGCCTTGCGAAACCTTCATCATTTGGCTAAGGAGGCCGCGCATTCAGCGGCCGGCGCAAGCCGGCGCTTTCTTTCGGTTTCGGCTCCAGGCCGGCTTCAGTCAAAGGCATTTCGCTTCCATGGCGCGCATCGTGATGAAATTCGGCGGAACCTCCGTCGCCGACATCGCCCGCATCCGCAATGTGGCGCGTCACGTCAAACGCGAGGTCGACGCTGGCCACGAGGTGGCGGTGGTTGTCTCGGCGATGTCGGGCAAGACCAATGAGCTGGTTGCCTGGACGCGCGAAGCCTCGCCGATGCACGATGCACGCGAATATGACGCGGTCGTCGCTTCCGGCGAACAGGTCACGGCCGGCCTGCTCGCCATCACCTTGCAGAATATGGGCGTGCATGCGCGCTCCTGGCAGGGCTGGCAGATACCGATCAAGACCGACAATGCGCATGGCGCGGCGCGTATTCTCGATATCGACGGTGCCTTCCTGATCAAGCGCTTCGGCGAGGGCCAGGTGGCCGTCATCGCCGGCTTCCAGGGCATCGGGCCGGACAATCGCATCGCCACGCTTGGACGTGGTGGTTCCGACACCAGCGCGGTGGCTATAGCGGCCGCGGTCAAGGCCGACCGCTGCGACATCTACACCGATGTCGACGGGGTTTACACCACCGACCCGCGCATGGAGCCCAAGGCGCGCCGGCTGGCCAAGATCTCGTTCGAGGAAATGCTTGAAATGGCCTCGCTCGGCGCCAAGGTTTTGCAGGTGCGTTCGGTCGAGCTTGCCATGGTGCACAGGGTGCGTACCTTCGTGCGGTCGTCCTTCGACGATCCCGATGCGCCCGGAATGGGGGATTTGCTCAATCCTCCGGGAACGCTCATTTGCGACGAGGAAGAGATCGTGGAACAGCAGGTCGTCACCGGAATTGCCTATGCCAAGGACGAAGCGCAGATTTCGCTGCGCCGCGTCGGCGACCGGCCGGGCGTCGCCGCCGGCATCTTCGGCCCGCTGGCCGAGGCCAACATCAATGTCGACATGATCGTCCAGAACATCTCCGAGGACGGCAAGTTCACCGACATGACCTTCACGGTGCCGTCAGGCGACGTCGACAAGGCACTTGTCGTGCTGGAGCGCCTGAAAACCGAGATCGGCTACGATGTTGTGCAGTCGGAAGCCGGCATGTCGAAGGTTTCGGTCATCGGCATCGGCATGAGGAGCCATGCCGGCGTCGCTGCCACCGCCTTCAAGGCGCTGGCCGACAAGGCGATCAATATTCGCGCCATCACCACCTCCGAGATCAAGATTTCGATACTGATCGACGGTCCGTACACGGAACTCGCGGTTCGCACTTTGCATTCCGTCTACGGTCTGGATAAGCAGTAGCGAGAACGATTTGAGTTGTTGCGCGTGCGCCGGTCGCAGTGGAAACTGCGGCGGGCAGAATGCCTATTGGAGAAGAAGCCGCGATGCGTGACCAGGCCAGTGGCCCGCGCGTTTTGCTGAAACGGCTCCGCGAGCTCATGCAAGAGCCGCTGGAGCCGCAGGAGCGGCTTGACCGGATCGTGCGCGACATCGCCTCCAACATGGTCGCCGAAGTCTGCTCGCTTTACGTGCTGCGGGCCGATTCGGTGCTCGAACTCTATGCCACCGAAGGTCTGAACCCGAACGCCGTCCACCTTGCGCAGCTGCGGCTAGGGCAAGGTCTGGTCGGCACGATCGCCGCCAGCGCGCGGCCGCTCAACCTGTCCAATGCGCAGGAACACCCGGCCTTCGCCTACCTGCCGGAGACCGGCGAAGAGATTTACAATTCCTTCCTTGGCGTGCCGGTGCTGCGGGCAGGGCGCACGCTGGGCGTCCTGGTCGTCCAGAACAAGACCATGCGCCATTATCGCGACGACGAGGTCGAAGCGCTGGAAACCACCGCCATGGTCATCGCCGAGATGATCGCCACCGGCGATCTGGCGCGGCTGACCCGGCCCGGCCTCGAACTTGATCTGCGCCGGCCCGTCAGCTTCACCGGCCTGTCCTTCAACGACGGCGTCGGGCTTGGCCATGTCGTGCGGCACGAGCCGCGCATCGTCGTCACCAATCTGTTCAATGAGGACAGCGAGGAAGAGGTGCGGCGGCTCGAGACCTCGCTCGGTTCGCTGCGGCTCTCCATCGACGACATGCTGGAGCGCCGCGACGTCGCCTTCGAGGGCGAGCATCGCCAGGTGCTGGAAGCCTATCGCATGTTCGCCAATGATCGCGGCTGGGTGCGCCGGCTGGAAGAGGCGATCCGCAACGGCCTGACCGCCGAGGCTGCCGTGGAAAAGGTGCAGAGCGACATGCGCGCGCGCATGCTGCACATGACCGACCCCTATCTGCGCGAGCGGATGAGCGATTTCGACGACCTCGCCAACCGGCTGCTGCGCCAGTTGATGGGCCGCGGACCCGAGGATGTCGCGGCATCGCTGCCGAAGGATGCCATCATCGTTGCGCGCTCGATGGGGGCTGCCGAGCTGCTCGACTATCCCAGGGAGAAGATGCGCGGGCTGGTGCTCGAGGATGGCGCTGCCACCAGCCACGTCGTCATCGTCGCGCGCGCCATGGGCATCCCGGTCGCCGGCCAGATGAAGGGCGCCGTTTCCATGGCGGAAAATGGCGATGCCATCATCGTCGACGGCGAAGAGGGCGTGATCCATTTGCGGCCGCAGCCTGATCTCGAGGCTGCCTATGCCGAAAAGGTGCGTTTCCGGGCGCGCCGGCAAGAGGTCTATCGCGAACTGCGCAAGAAGCCGTCAACGACCAGGGACGGCGTGCAGGTCGATCTGTTGATGAATGCCGGGCTTGCCGTCGACCTGCCGCAGCTGGCCGAGGCTGGCGCGGCCGGCATCGGCCTGTTCCGCACCGAACTGCAGTTCATGGTCGCTTCGACCTTTCCACGTGCCGAGGCGCAGGAAAAACTCTATCGCGACGTGCTCGAGGCGGCACGTGGCAAGCCGGTCACCTTCCGCACCATCGACATCGGTGGCGACAAGGTGCTGCCCTACTTCAAGGGTGCCATCCAGGAAGAGAATCCGGCGCTTGGCTGGCGGGCGATCCGCCTGACGCTCGACCGGCCGGGACTGCTGCGCACCCAGATTCGCGCCTTGCTGAAGGCCAGCGGCGGGCGCGAGCTCAAGCTGATGCTGCCGATGGTGACCGAGCTTGGCGAAATCGCCCAGGCGCGCGAAATCATCGACCGCGAAGTGCGGCACCTCTCGCGCTTTGCCCATCATCTGCCGACCAGCCTCAAGCTGGGCGCGATGCTGGAAGTGCCGTCGCTGCTGTTCCAGCTCGATGAGTTGATGAAGGCGGTCGATTTCGTCTCGGTTGGTTCGAACGATCTGTTCCAGTTCGTCATGGCGGTCGACCGGGGCAACACGCAATTGGCCAACCGCTTCGACACGCTATCAGCGCCGTTCCTGCGTGTGCTCAAGCAGATCGCCGATGCCGGCACCCGCAACCACACGCCCGTCACGCTGTGCGGCGAACTTGCCGGAAAACCCATATCGGCCATGGCGCTGATCGGCCTCGGCTTCCGCTCGATCTCGATGTCGCCGGCGTCGATCGGCCCGGTCAAGGCAATGCTGACGGAACTGCCGCTGGACGAGTTGCAGGCGTTCTTCGACGACAATCTGATGGCGCCGGCGCAGGGGCTGCCGATGCGGGCGCTGCTGCAGGCCTTTGCCGACGATCGCTCGATCCCGTTGTAGCATCTCATCATGGTCAATTTGCCCCGCGATCGTATGGATCAAGTCGTCAAGCGTTTCGAGATGCTTGAGGCGCAGATGTCTGCGGGACCGGCGCCGGATGCCTATGTGAAAATGGCATCGGAATATGCCGAGCTGCAGGACATGGTGGCCAAGGTCAGGGAACTGCGCGCGGCCGAGCATGAGCAGGCCGACCTCGAAGCGATGCTTGCCGACAAGAGCACCGATGCCGAGATGCGAGCGCTCGCAGAGGCGGATTTGCGAGGCGTGGAGGATCGCATCGAAGCGCTGCAGAAAGACATCCAGGTCCTTCTGTTGCCCAGGGATGCCGCCGACGACAAGAACGCCATCCTCGAAATCCGTGCCGGTACCGGCGGCGATGAGGCCGCCCTTTTCGCCGGCGATCTGTTTCGCATGTATGAGCGCTATGCCGCCGAACGCGGTTGGCGATTCGAAACGGTATCGGCCAGCGACGGCGATGCCGGTGGTTTCAAGGAAATCATCGCCACCATTTCCGGCAGGGGGGTCTTTGCCCATCTGAAATTCGAGTCCGGCGTGCATCGCGTGCAGCGCGTGCCGGCGACAGAAGCCAGCGGGCGCATCCATACGTCCGCTGCGACGGTTGCCGTGCTGCCGGAAGCGGAAGAGGTCGACATCGACATCCGGGCCGAAGACATCCGTATCGACACGATGCGCGCCTCGGGCTCCGGCGGCCAGCACGTCAACACCACCAATTCGGCGGTGCGCATCACCCATCTGCCGACCGGCATCATGGTGGTGCAGGCGGAGAAGTCGCAGCACCAGAACCGGGCGAAGGCCATGCAGATCCTGCGCGCCCGGCTCTACGACCTGGAGCGCAGCAAGGCGGACGAGGAGCGTTCCGAATCGCGCAAGTCGCAGGTCGGCTCCGGGGATCGCTCTGAGCGCATCCGCACCTATAACTTTCCGCAAGGCCGCCTCACCGACCATCGCATCAACCTGACGCTCTACAAGCTCGACCGGGTGATGATGGGCGAACTCGACGAAGTCATCGACGCGCTGATCGCCGATCACCAGTCGAAGCTGCTCGCCGATATCGGCGTTGATGGCTGATCCTTTGCCCGAGGCGCTGGGGCTGCTGCTGCGGGAAGCGCGGGCCAGGCTTGTCACGGCCGCAGTCGATGATCCTACGCTCGACGCACGGCTGATCGTCGAACATTTTTCCGGCATGACACGCACCCAGGCCATCGCCGACCCTGAACGCAAGATCGACCGGAGCACCATCGCCGTGATCGACGCTGCCCTGAGGCGGCGAGCCGGTGGCGAGCCGGTGCACCGCATTCTTGGCTATCGCGAATTCTACGGTTTGCGCCTGTTGTTGTCGCCCGAAACGCTGGAGCCGAGGCCTGATACTGAAACGCTGGTCGAGGCGGTGCTGCCCTTCGTCAAGGCTATAGCCGCGCGGGAGGGTGAATGCCGCGTTCTGGATCTCGGCACCGGAACGGGCGCCATCGCGCTGGCGCTGCTAAGCGCAGAGCCGGCCGCGACCGCCACCGGTGTCGACATTGCCGCTGGCGCTCTGGCGACGGCGAGCCGCAATGCCAGGCAACTGGGCCTTGCCGATCGGTTTACTGCGCTAGAGTCAAACTGGTTCGAAAAAGTTTCCGGCCGATACCATGTAATTGCCGCAAACCCTCCCTATATAGCGTCACAAGACATCGAAAATCTGCAGGACGAGGTCCGCGATTTCGATCCCCGTACAGCCCTTGATGGTGGCGAGGATGGTCTGGACCCTTACAGAACAATAGCCGCCGAGGCGGAAGTGTTTTTGAAGCCCGAAGGCAGGATCGCAGTCGAGATCGGTTACACGCAACAGGACGACGTTACGGGTATATTCACGGCGGCGGGCTATGCACCGGTGGGTGCTTTCCGTGATCTCGGCGGAAATGACAGGGTTCTTGTCTTTCAACGGGGAAACCCTTGACGCAGTGCAAAAAAACCGCTTGGCAATACCGGGGAATGCGGCTAGGGTCGCCTCAACCGGATGAGATGAAGCAGGCAGTGCTCTTAGCGATTCGGTTTCCTTGGAAATAGCTGCCTTCTTGCGCAAACGACGCCCAAGCTTCGTGCGGGAATCGTCCGGCAAGTGATGTAACCGGAACAGGATGGCACGTGGCGCCAACGCAATCGATGCGGGCGAACGCCGGTGAAGAAACCAAACGGCTGGCTGCATGAGCGCCACCGTTCGTGACGAGTTTTCAAAAAATTTCAAAATGAAGAGAGTCTAATGAGGCCACAACAGCAGAACAGGCGCATGCGCGGTCGCAACAACAATGGCGGCGGCGGTGGCGGCAACAACAATAATAATAACAACAATCGCAAGGGACCGAATCCCCTGACGCGTAACTACGAGAGCAACGGCCCGGACGTGAAGATCCGTGGATCGGCTCAGCAGATCGCCGAAAAATACGCCACCCTGGCCCGAGACGCGCACAGCTCCGGCGACCGTGTCATGGCGGAAAACTACCTCCAGCACGCCGAACACTACAATCGCATCATTGCCGCCGCGCAGGCGCAGATGCCGATCCAGAATGCGCAACAGAATCGCGACGATTTCGACGATGACGGCGATGAGGATCGTGACGACTTCGACAATTCCGGCAACAACAGCAACACTATTTCCGATGCCCAGATTCCGGTTGCCAACCATGGCGCCGGTCCGCAGCCGGTTATCGAAGGCATGCCGGCCGAGGTCGCGCTGAACCGGGAAAACGGCCGCGACAATCGCGACAATGGCGGGCGCGACAATGGCGGGCGCAACAACGGCCGCGACAACAATGGCGGGCGCCATCGCGATCGTCGCCCCAATGGCGGCTACGGCCAGAACGGCCAGCGCGACTTTGCTTCGTCCTCCGATCAAGGTGGCCAGCTGCAACGCAATGAGGCCCCGGTCCAGGCAGACGCACAGGCAGAGCCCGCTTCACCGGTCGAGATCGTTGCGGCAGCCGAGCCGGCTCCGCTGTTCGAGAGTTTTTCGCCAGCGGCTCTTGCCGCGCAGGCCGAGCTCAACGAGGCGGCCGCCGAGAGCGGTGCTGCCCGGCGCCCGCGCCGCCCGCGGCGTCCACGCATCAATGCCGACCAGGTCGACGGTGGTGGTGACAATGCCGAGGCCGGCGAGGTAGCCGCGGCTCCGGCCGACAGCGGCAGCACCGAGCCCGTGATCGCCGACATCGACAACTGATCGAACGGCAGCTCAAAGCATTGAACGGCGGGGAGAAATCTCCGCCGTTTTCGTTTGGGCTGACGTGGAATATTATGCATTGACCGACATCAAGGCGTCTTGAGACAGCATGGCCTACGCACCATATCTCGGCTGAACAGGACTCGGCTCGAATGGGCGGGTCCGTCACCGCAATCTGATCCGGTGCCGCAAAGCGGGCCGGTGATGGAAGGAGACAGATATGAACCTTGAGAAATACTCCGAGCGCGTGCGCGGCTTTATCCAGTCCGCGCAGACCATGGCGCTCTCGCGCAATCACCAGCAATTCACCCCCGAACACATGTTGAAGGTGCTCGTTGACGATGACGAGGGCCTCGCTGCGTCATTGATCGAACGCGCCGGCGGCGCCACCCGCGACGTCAAGCTTGGCGTCGAGACGGCACTTGAGGCGATGCCCAAGGTGGAAGGCGGCAATGGCCAGCTCTATCTGGCGCAGCCTTTGGCCAAGGTGTTTTCGACGGCCGAAGAACTGGCCAAGAAGGCCGGTGACAGCTTTGTCACCGTCGAGCGGTTGTTGCAGGCGCTAACCATGGAGAAATCGGCCAAGACCGCCGACATCCTGGCCAAGGCCGGCGTCACCGCGCAGGCACTGAACCAGGTCATCAACGATGTCCGCAAGGGCCGCACCGCGGATTCGGCGAGCGCCGAGCAGGGCTATGACGCACTGAAGAAGTACGCACGCGATCTCACGGCGGACGCCCGCGCGGGCAAGCTCGACCCCGTGATTGGTCGCGACGACGAGATCCGCCGCACCATCCAGGTGCTGTCGCGCCGCACCAAGAACAATCCGGTGCTGATCGGTGAACCGGGCGTCGGCAAGACGGCGATCGCCGAAGGTCTGGCGCTGCGCATCGTCAATGGCGACGTGCCGGAATCGCTGAAGGACAAGCAGCTGATGGCGCTCGACATGGGCGCGCTGATCGCCGGCGCCAAATATCGCGGCGAGTTCGAGGAGCGGTTGAAGGCCGTGCTCTCCGAAGTCACCTCTGCCGCCGGCGGGATCATCCTGTTCATCGATGAGATGCACACGCTGGTCGGCGCCGGCAAGGCGGACGGCGCCATGGATGCGTCGAACCTGTTGAAGCCGGCGCTCGCGCGCGGCGAACTGCACTGCGTCGGTGCGACCACGCTCGATGAATACAGAAAACATGTCGAGAAGGATCCGGCCCTTGCCCGCCGCTTCCAGCCCGTTTTCGTCGATGAGCCGACGGTGGAAGACACCGTCTCGATCCTGCGCGGCCTGAAGGAAAAATACGAGCAGCACCACAAGGTGCGTATTTCCGATTCGGCTCTGGTGGCGGCGGCGACGCTGTCCAACAGGTACATCGCCGACCGCTTCCTGCCCGACAAGGCGATCGACCTGGTCGACGAGGCCGCGTCGCGGCTCAGGATGCAGGTCGATTCCAAGCCCGAGGCGCTGGACGAGATCGACCGTCGCATCATGCAGCTCAAGATTGAGCGCGAGGCGCTGAAGGTCGAGACGGATGACGCCTCGAAGGACCGGCTCGCCCGCCTGGAAAAGGAACTTGTCGGCCTCGAGGAGGAATCGACCGAGATCACCGCCAAGTGGCAGGCCGAGAAGCAGAAGCTCGGGCTTGCCGCCGATCTGAAGAAGCAGCTCGACGAGGCGCGCAACGACCTTGCCATTGCCCAGCGCAAGGGTGAATTCCAGCGCGCCGGCGAGCTTGCCTATGGCAAGATCCCGGAACTGGAAAAGAAGCTGAAGGACGCAGAAGCCCAGGATGGCAAGGTCGGCATGGTCGAGGAAGTGGTCACCCCCGACCACGTCGCCCATATCGTCTCGCGCTGGACCGGCATTCCGGTCGATAAGATGCTGCAGGGCGAGCGTGACAAGCTGCTGCGCATGGAAGATGAGATCGGCAAGCGCGTCGTCGGCCAGGGCGAGGCGGTGCAGGCCGTTTCCAAGGCGGTACGGCGCGCCCGTGCGGGCTTGCAGGATCCGAACCGGCCGATCGGCTCGTTCATCTTCCTCGGGCCGACGGGTGTCGGCAAGACCGAACTGACCAAGGCGCTGGCAAGCTTCCTGTTCGACGACGACAGCGCCATGGTGCGCATCGACATGTCGGAGTTTATGGAAAAGCACTCGGTCTCGCGGCTGATCGGTGCGCCTCCCGGCTATGTCGGCTATGAGGAGGGTGGCGCGCTGACCGAAGCGGTGCGGCGCAGGCCCTATCAGGTCGTGCTGTTCGACGAGATCGAGAAGGCGCATCCCGATGTCTTCAACGTGCTCTTGCAGGTGCTCGATGACGGCCGTCTGACCGACGGCCAGGGCCGCACGGTCGATTTCCGCAACACGCTGATCATCATGACGTCGAACCTCGGCGCCGAATATCTGGTCAATCTCGGCGAGGACCAGGATGTCGATCAGGTCCGTGACGAGGTGATGAATGTCGTCAAGGCGTCGTTCCGGCCGGAGTTCCTCAACCGTGTCGACGAGGTGATCCTGTTCCACCGGCTGCGCCGGCAGGACATGGGCCGCATCGTCGAGATCCAGCTCAAGCGGCTGGAAAGCCTGCTTGTCGATCGCAAGATCACGCTGTCGCTGGACAAGGAGGCGATCGAGTGGCTGGCCGCCAAGGGTTACGACCCGGCCTATGGTGCCCGGCCGCTGAAGCGGGTGATGCAGAAGGAGTTGCAGGACCCGCTGGCGGAGAAAATCCTGCTTGGCGACATCCTCGATGGCTCGACCGTCAAGGTCACTGCCGGTTCCGATCGGCTGAACTTCCGCTCGAAGCCGTCGATTGTCGCAGCTGAAGCGGCCGCCTGATCAATGCATGTCGCCCAAAAGTGAGTTCGGTTTTGGGACAACGACATGCATAAAACAAAGATCTGAAGCGCGTCGCGCTTCAGGGTGCCGCGCGTCCAGACTGGGCGCGCGGCGTTTTCATTTCATATTGAAGGCGGGCGCGGATGACGCTGGACGACTACAACAGCTTCTGCGCTTCGTTGCCCGCGACAAATCATATCGTCCAGTGGGGCGGCGCCCATGTCTGGAAGGTCGGCACCAAGGTGTTTGCGATCGGTGGCTGGGATCACCGCCAGCAGCTCTTCGTCACCTTCAAATGTTCCGACATTGCCTTTGATGTGCTGAAGGAGCAGCCGGGTTGCCGGCCGGCGCCATATCTTGCCTCGCGCGGCATGAAATGGATCCAGCGTCAGACAAGCCAAAGCATGGATGATGGGGCGCTGAAGGACTATCTGCGCGAGAGCCATCGCCTGGTCGCCCTGAAGCTGACGAAGCAGGCGCGCAAGGAATTGGGGCTTGGCGCAGGCTAGCTAATATTCCTCAATACGCCGGAAAACCGCCATCTTCATGCCCGGTTCATGTTGGAACCATATGGTGGGGTAAGTGGTTTGCTGGCGAAGGGGTTCGCCCAGAGAACAATGCCGGGCGGCGGCAATTACGGACCGGAGAGTTTGGCCACAATGTTCCGCACGATCTTTGCCCTTTCGGCGCTTGGCGCTGGACTTGTGTCTTTTGGCGCGCTTGCCGCGCCGACCCAGGACAACGCACCAAGGATGGCCCGCGCTGCCGATGATGGCGGCATTCTTGTCGCCCAGGACGGCAATCTGGACATTTATTACGATGCCCGCGGCAACCGCGTCATCGTCGATGCCGATACAGGCAAGGTCATCGCCATCCAGCCGCCGCAGACACGCCTCGACCGCCGCGCGCTGCGCCGCGATACACGGCTGCGCGAATTGGGCCGCGCCCCTGCCGATGATGACCGCTATTATCTCGACGATCCGGAAGACATGGCGCGTTTGCGCCGCAAGCGGATGGACGAGGACGGCCGGGTTATCGCCCCGCCGGCGGATGAGTACGATCCTGACAGTGGCAATTCCGTAGAGGCCTACCCACCGGCGCAACAGGACGATGGCGGCTACGACAACACCTATCCAGATGCACCGCGGCCGGCAAAACCGGGCACAATCAAGCGCCAGCCGCTGAACGAAGCCTCGATTGACCCTGTACAGCCGGCCCAGCCAGAAGTACAGCAAACCAATCCGGAAACGCAGGCGGCGCTGCCGCCGGACACCGGTGGCAAGGCCGCCGTCGATCCGTCGCTGTCACTCGGTGCGCGCCAGGATGTGGCGGCACTGCAGGTCCTGCTCGACCGTGGTGGCGCTTCGCCGGGCGTGATTGACGGGCGCTTCGGCTCGAATGTCGACAAGGCCCTGGCCGCCTATAACCAGATCAACGGCAGCAATCTGAAATCGACCGACGCGGTCGGCATCCAGTCAGCTCTTTCGCAATCCGGTGGCGACGCCTTCGCCAATTACACCATCACGGCGGAAGACGCGGCCGGCCCCTATGTCGCCTCGATTCCGGAAGACTACAGCCAGAAGGCGCAGCTCAACTGCATGTGCTACACCTCTGTGACCGAGGCGCTGGCCGAGCGCTTCCATATGGATGAGAACTATCTGAAGTCGATCAACAAGGGCCTCGACTTCAACCGTCCCGGCACGATCGTCAAGGTCGCCAATTTCGGCAAGCTGGTGTCGACGCCGGTCGCGCGCATCGTCGCCGACAAGACCAAGAAGGAAGTGTACGCCTACGATGCGGGCGGCAAGCTCGTCGCAGCCTATCCCGCGACCATCGGCTCGGCCGACACGCCGTCGCCCACCGGCATCCACGCCGTGTCGCGCATCGCGCTTGACCCGAACTACACCTACAACCCCAACATCAACTTCAAGCAGGGCGAGAACGACAAGATTCTGACTGTTCCGCCAGGCCCCAACGGACCTGTCGGGTCGGTCTGGATCGCCTTGGACAAGCCGACCTACGGTATCCATGGAACGCCCGAGCCGTCGAAGATCGGCAAGACCGAAAGCCATGGCTGCGTGCGCCTGACCAACTGGGACGCGCGCGAACTCGCCAAGCTGGTGTCGCCAGGCGTTACCGTGGAATTCGTTGGCGGACCTTCAGCCGATGACGTTGCGCAGCAATGAGCCGCGCAACGCGGCGGCATAGATCAACTGCACGACCAGAATGAAGCCGACGCTGAGCAACGGGTTGATCAGACAGAGTGCGGCGCCGACAGCCCACAGGATCTGCGCCTTGACGATACGCAGATAGACCGCGCGCCTCGTTTCGGCGTCGACATCTTCCGCGACAAAGCCGTTCTTATCCGCGTAGCGCCAGCTGGCGAGCAGCGTGACGCCGAGCATCAGCAGGTTGAGCCAGTAGACGAGCACCGCGGTCCTGAATTCGAGGAAATCGGCCAGAAGATCGGTCGAGAACGGCAGCAAGGCGATGAAGGCCAGAAAACAGAGGTTCAGCGTCGCGAGCCGCCTGTCGGATTTGGCGATCAGCCCATGCTGCGCCTGCTGGCCAAACCAGAAGATGGTCAGCGTCAGGAAGCTCAAGGCGTAGGTCAGGAAGCGTGGCGCCAGTGCGGCGATAGCGGCAAGCAGATCGCGCTCGGAATGGATCACCTCATGCGCCGGCACCCGGATCTCGAGCACGATCAAGGTGAGCGCGATGGCGAAGACGCCGTCGGTGATGCCGACGATGCGGCCGCGCCCTTCCGCCGATGCTTCCAGTGGATGCTTCATCGCCTTCTCCCGCTTGCGGCTCCGCGAAAAACTTAGCATGGCTACCGCCATTTGCATCCGGACAGATGCAATCCTGGCAATATGGCTGGTTTCCAGGACTGTGAGCCGCTGGCCGGTTGTTGCCAGCACGGCGTCGGTCTAAGCAGAGCGCCATGCATTCGCCAAATGAAGCCGCCGCAGTCCCGCTGACCAGTCCGGTCACCAACGGAACTTTCTGTCCGCAATCGCAGCGGCGATTCGTGCTGATTGCGGCGATCCTGGCCTCCGCGCTCGGCTTCATCGATGGCTCGATCCTGGCCATCGCCATGCCGGCGATCCGCGTCGATCTCGGTGCCAGTCTTGCCGAGGCACAATGGATTTCCAATGCCTATGCGTTGACGCTGTCGGCGTTGATCCTTGCCGGTGGTGCCGCCGGCGACCGGTTCGGGCTGCGCCGAGCTTTTGTGGCCGGCATTGTGCTGTTCGTCGCCGCCTCGCTCGCCTGTGCGTTGGCGCCGAACGCTGTCGTGCTGATCGCGTTTCGCGCCCTCCAGGGCATAGGTGCCGCGATCATGGTGCCCGGCAGTCTGGCCATCATCGCCAAGGCCTACCCGAAGAAAGAACGCGGCCGCGCGATCGGCATCTGGGCGGCGGCCTCGGCACTGACCACCGCGCTTGGCCCGGTGCTCGGCGGTCTCGTGCTGTCGGCTTTCGGCGGCGGCATCTGGCGGGCGATCTTTGCCATCAACCTGCCGCTCGGCCTGATCTCGATCTATCTTCTGCTGGCCAAGATCCCGGCCGATGCGCCGACGGAAAAACGCAGCCTTGATCTTGGCGGTGGTGCGCTGGCGACGCTGGCCTTCGGCGCGCTCGCCTATGGGCTGACCTCGATGAGTTCCAGCGGCGAGGGCCATATGGCGGGGCCAAGCATTGCCGCCGGTGTCGTGCTGCTTATCGTCTTTGTCCTGTTCGAGCACCGGCAGCGCGAGCCGATGATCAATCTCAGCCTGTTTCGCATCGGTGCGTTTGCCGGGGCAAATGTCGCGACCTTCTTCCTCTATTTCGCGTTGTCGGCCAACCTCTTCTATCTGCCGATGCTGCTGATCGCCGGCTGGGGGCTGAGCACGGCCGAGGTTGGTTTCATTTTCCTGCCGTTGTCGGCGTCGATCGCGTTGCTGTCGGGACCGGTCGGCCAATTGTCGGACGGGATCGGGCCGCGCTTTCCGATCGCCTGCGGCAGCCTGATCGTGGCGTTCGCATTCGCCGGACTTGCCTTGCTCACCCATGCCGGCATCCACCATTTCTGGACGGGAATATTTCCGCTGATGGCGCTGATGGGGCTCGGCATGGCGCTGGTCGTCTCACCACTCTCAACCGCGATCATGACGGCGGTGGAAGACAAGGATACGGGGGCTGCTTCGGGCATCAACAATGCCGTCTCGCGCATTGGTGGCCTGATCGCGGTGGCGGCGATGGGATCGCTGGCCGCCTGGGTCTATGCGCATGCGCTGGACGGGAATGCCATGCCCGGCGTGCCAGGCTTTGGCGAACCGGCGCCGACCGGACTTGCGCCGGCGCTCGATGCGGCAAGGCTCGCCGCCGGCGATGCGGCGTTTTCCGCCGTCTCGTCTGTGACGGCGCTGCTTTGCCTGCTTTCGGCCGTTATCGCGTGGACGACCATTTCCGGCGAGAGGCTGCCATGGTCGCGGCGCGCCGAAAATCCGCAAGACTGAGACATCAGCAAGACTTGAAACGACGGATCAGCCGTCGATCTTGGCGCTGGCAACCTTCAGCGAATCACTGTCTTCCTGCTTCAGCAGGTCATCGATTCGCTCGCGCTCGCGTTTGAAAGCGACGAGGTCGTCGCCCTTCAGCACCTTGCCGACCGGCAGCCGGACACGCATCGGATCGACCTTCGTACCGTTGACGATCAGCTCGTAGTGAAGATGCGGCCCGGTGGCGAGGCCGGTCTGGCCGAGATAGCCGATGGTCTGGCCCTGGCGGACGTGCACGCCGGGTTCGATGCCTTTGGCAAAGGCGCTCTGGTGATTGTATGAGGTTTCGTAGCCATTGGCATGGCGGATGATGATCTGCTTGCCATAGCCGCCGGCCCAACCGACCTTTTCGATGGTGCCGTTGCCGGCGGCGATGATCGGCGTGCCGATCGGGGCCGCCCAATCGACGCCGGTGTGCATGCGGACATAGCCAAGGATCGGATGTTTGCGAGCGCCGAAACCGGAGCGGAACTTGCCGGCGGGCAGGGGATTGCGCAGCAGGAACTGCTGGGCGCTCGAGCCGTCGTCGTCAAAATAGTCGGTTGAGCCATCCTGCATCTGGAAGCGATAGAAATTCCGCGTCTGGCCGCCAAAGGTCGCCGAAACATAAAGAAGCTCGGAACTGTCCGAGGTCTGGTCGTCGCCGTCGGGCTGCGAGAACAGCACTTCGATGCGGTCGGCGGGATTGAGGCGCGACTGGAAATCGACATCGGAAGCCAGCAATTTGATCAGACGCTGGGTCATTGCCTTGGACATGCCGTAGGAATAGGCGGCGCGGTAGATGCCGTCGTAGACGTTGGGCAGGTTGCCGCGCACCACCACGGGGCCCGACGAATCATCGAACGCCGTCAGCAGCTCGGGATTGGGATCCGGCTCTTGCGCCGGCACATATTGGCCGCGATCGTCGAGCGCGATGGTGACGATGTGCGTGGTCTTGTCATAGACGCTG
>NZ_CM144237.1:2322500-2327500 GCF_055456085.1 Mesorhizobium subarcticum
GGGATGACTTGTGGCTAGGGGTGAAAGGCCAATCAAACTCGGAAATAGCTGGTTCTCCGCGAAATCTATTTAGGTAGAGCGTCGACCGAATACCCCAGGGGGTAGAGCACTGGATGGGCTAGGGGTCCTCACCGGATTACCAAACCTAACCAAACTCCGAATACCTGGGAGTACTAGTCGGCAGACACACGGCGGGTGCTAACGTCCGTCGTGAAAAGGGAAACAACCCTGACCTACAGCTAAGGTCCCCAAGTTATGGCTAAGTGGGAAAGGATGTGAGGATCCCAAAACAACCAGGATGTTGGCTTAGAAGCAGCCATCATTTAAAGAAAGCGTAACAGCTCACTGGTCTAAATAAGGGTCTTTGCGCCGAAAATGTAACGGGGCTAAAGCCATACACCGAAGCTTAGGGTTTGGTCCGCAAGGGCCAAGCGGTAGCGGAGCGTTCTGTAAGCTGATGAAGCCATACCCGTGAGGGGTGGTGGAGGTATCAGAAGTGCGAATGCTGACATGAGTAACGTAAGGGGAGTGAGAACTCCCCGCCGAAAGACCAAGGGTTCCTGCTTAAAGCTAATCTGAGCAGGGTTAGCCGGCCCCTAAGACGAGGCGGAAACGCGTAGTCGATGGGAACCACGTTAATATTCGTGGGCTTGGAGGTAGTGACGGATCATTGAGGTAGTCCAATCTTATCGGATTGAACGGGCTGCTGCGTGGTTCCAGGAAATAGCTCCTCCTTATAAACCGTACCCGAAACCGACACTGGTGGTCTGGTAGAGTATACCAAGGCGCTTGAGAGAACTATGCTGAAGGAACTCGGCAAATTGCACGCGTAACTTCGGAAGAAGCGTGACCCTTTTCTACGCAAGTAGAGGAGGGTGGCACAGACCAGGGGGTAGCGACTGTTTATCAAAAACACAGGGCTCTGCGAAGTCGCAAGACGACGTATAGGGTCTGACGCCTGCCCGGTGCTGGAAGGTTAAGAGGAGGGGTGCAAGCTCTGAATCGAAGCCCCAGTAAACGGCGGCCGTAACTATAACGGTCCTAAGGTAGCGAAATTCCTTGTCGGGTAAGTTCCGACCTGCACGAATGGCGTAACGACTTCCCCGCTGTCTCCAGCATAAACTCAGTGAAATTGAATTCCCCGTGAAGATGCGGGGTTCCTGCGGTTAGACGGAAAGACCCCGTGCACCTTTACTATAGCTTTACATTGGCATTCGTAGTGGCATGTGTAGGATAGGTGGTAGGCTTTGAAACCTGGGCGCCAGCTCAGGTGGAGCCACCCTTGAAATACCACCCTTATTACTATGGATGTCTAACCGCGGCCCGTTATCCGGGTCCGGGACAATGTATGGTGGGTAGTTTGACTGGGGCGGTCGCCTCCTAAAGAGTAACGGAGGCGCGCGATGGTGGGCTCAGAACGGTCGGAAATCGTTCGCTGAGTGCAATGGCATAAGCCTGCCTGACTGCGAGACTGACAAGTCGAGCAGAGACGAAAGTCGGTCATAGTGATCCGGTGGTCCCGCGTGGAAGGGCCATCGCTCAACGGATAAAAGGTACGCCGGGGATAACAGGCTGATGACCCCCAAGAGTCCATATCGACGGGGTTGTTTGGCACCTCGATGTCAACTCATCGCATCCTGGGGCTGGAGCAGGTCCCAAGGGTATGGCTGTTCGCCATTTAAAGCGGTACGTGAGTTGGGTTCAGAACGTCGTGAGACAGTTCGGTCCCTATCTGCCGTGGGTGTAGGAATATTGAAAGGATCTGTCCCTAGTACGAGAGGACCGGGATGGACGGATCTCTGGTGGACCTGTTGTGGCGCCAGCCGCATAGCAGGGTAGCTATATCCGGACGGGATAACCGCTGAAGGCATCTAAGCGGGAAACCCACCTTAAAACGAGTATTCCCTGAGAACCGTGGAAGACGACCACGTTGATAGGCCGGGTGTGGAAGAGCGGCAACGCTTGAAGCTTACCGGTACTAATAGTTCGATCGGCTTGATCGTTCTCATTCCTTATGCTCATCTGACAAAGTCAGATGGTCTTACCAGCGCTCACGCATGAGCGGCCCTTACGGGCCTATGCTCCGCGAGGGCGCCGGAAAACCGGCGACGCGCAGTCGCGCTTGCGGGCCTTGCCCGTTAGCAAAACGCAAACGTCGCCTTGGCACAGAAAACAGCTTCTCGAATAACGTGCGTTTTGCCGACCTGGTGGTTATGGCGGAGCGGCTGCACCCGATCCCATTCCGAACTCGGCCGTGAAACGCTCCAGCGCTGATGGTACTTCGTCTCAAGACGCGGGAGAGTAGGTCGCTGCCAGGTCTGCTAAATGCACGTTAAAATCTTCTCTTCACGAACAGGCCCGCCAAGGGATCACGGGCCGCGAAAGCGGCCCTTTCATTTGGGGGAACATATATCTATCTGTAGGCCATCCTATTGTAGGCCATGGCTTACGTCCAAAGATTGACGCGGGGTGGAGCAGCCCGGTAGCTCGTCAGGCTCATAACCTGAAGGTCACAGGTTCAAATCCTGTCCCCGCAACCAAATACAAAAGAGCCCGCCCTCGTGCGGGCCTTTTTTGTATTTTGCTGTGGTCGCCGGCGATTTTGACCCGTCATCAGGCCCCCGCAAAAGACGCAGAGCCAAAGCCGCGGGACACAAAACGCAAATCATGTCCAAATACCAACACTCAACGGCTCGCCAGGCAGTAACCAGCCGGGCCGTTTCGCGTATCAGGGCTCGGACGTTATCGAGTTGATGAGGAACGAAGGGTTTGAAAGAAACTTCAGCCCAGCCGCGCGAATAGGAATCAGGTCGTCTCGAAGCACAAGCCAACGGCAAGAGCCGAATCGGAGCGGCGACCCACAACCAATTGCGAAGTGAATTTAGCCGGCGGGCTTCTTTCACAGCCGGCTTCAGTGCCCGTCGTATCTCCTGGATGACGAGAACAGATTGCCGCGGCTGTCGATTGCGGGTTCGATCCTCGATGGCGCCGGCAGCATGGGGGCGGAGGCGATATATCGGTTACTGCGGATTCCGACGTGAAGCCGGCCGCCATTCCGATCAAAGACCGGCCACCATTCCGATTTGAAGCCGGCCACCATTCCAATCAAAAGTCAGCCAGTTTTCGGCACTGAACATTACCTCCTGGGTCAGCAACTTTGGCATCAAATGCCCCGCGATGAACGGGGAGATTTTGATGCCGGCAAAGAGAAGGCTGACCATGAGACAGTTACGACAAATGCTGCGGCTTGCCGGAAGCGGGACCAGCTCCCGCGAGATTGCCGTCGTGTTGGGAATAGCGCGCAGTACGGTGCAGGATAATCTGCAGCGCGCAGCGGCGGTTGGATTGACCTGGCCCTTGCCGGGCGAACTGACCGACGATGCGCTCGAGAACAAACTCTTCACTCGCAACGGCGTCAAACAGGGCACGAGAAGACGCACAGAACCGAACTGGGCCGATCTTGCCGTCGAGCTCAAGAAGCCCGGCGTCACCCTGCTTATCCTGTGGGAGGAGTATCGTGGGTCGCATCCCGAAGGATATGGCTACAGTCGCTTCTGCGAACTCTTTCGCGGTTTCGAGCAGCGGCTTTCGCCGACGATGCGTCAGGAGCATGCGGCCGGCGACAAGGTCTTCGTCGATTATTCCGGCAAGAAGATCCCGATTGTTGATCGCAAGACCGGTGAGATCCGCGAGGCGGAGATCTTCGTGGCGGTGCTCGGCGCATCCAGCTTCACCTATGCGGAGGCGACTTGGACGCAAACGCTCCCGGACTGGATCGGCTCGCATGTCCGGATGTTTCGTTTCTTCGGAGGCGTTCCCCGGCTGATCGTTCCCGACAATCTGAAGTCGGGCGTCAGCCGCGCCAGTTTCTACGATCCCGAGATCAACCGCAGCTACGGCATGATGGCATCCCACTATGGTGTCGGTGTCCTACCGGCACGGCCGCGGCGACCGAAGGACAAATCCAAAGTCGAGAACGGCGTCCGCTTCGCCCAATCGTGCATTCTGGGGCGGATGCGCAATCAGACCTTCTTCTCGCTGGCAGAAGCCAATGCGGCCATTCGTCAGGCACTTGATCGCATCAACGACCACGTCATGCGCCGGCTGGGCGTCAGTCGCCGGCAACTGTTTGAGAGTGTCGAGCGTGCCGCACTCGCCAGCCTTGCGAGCGAAGACTACGAGTTTGCCGAATGGCGTTTGGCTCGCGTCTCGACGGATTACCACGTCGAGTTCAAGACCTTCTTTTATTCCGTGCCGCACAGCCTCATTCGTCAGCAGGTGGATCTGAGAGCAACGGCGCGCACCATCGAGATCTTCCACCGCGGCAAGCGCGTCGCGGTGCATCAGCGCCGCTATGGAGGTCCTCGCCATGGAACCGATCCGGATCACATGCCCAGTTCCCACCGGCGCTATGCCGAGTGGACCCCGGAGCGCTTTCGGCGTTGGGCCACGTCGATCGGGCCGCAGACCGAAGGTCTGGTCATCGCAATTCTCGCCAGCCGTCCGCACCCCGAACAGGGCTTCCGAACATGCCTGGGCATCCTGCGCCTGTTTCGCGACATCGAGCGCAATCGGGCTGAAGCCGTATCAGCCCGCGCCGTCGAGATCGGTGGCCTGAACTGCAAGAGCATTGCTTCGCTCATCGCCAACCACAAAGCCGCACGCCATTCCACCGAACCAACCGCCATCGTCGATCACGCCAATCTGCGTGGCCCTGATTACTTTCATTGAGGAGACACACCCATGCTGATCAATCCCACCATCGACATGCTGCGAGAGCTCGGCCTTTACGGCATGGCAACCGCTTTCCAGGAACTCGACGCACAGTCCGAAGCGCGCGGCCTCGAGCACGGCGAATGGCTTGCCATGCTGCTCGAACGCGAGGCGACCATGCGCCGCCAGAAACGTTTCGAGGCCCGCGCCAGAGCTGCCAAACTTCGTCATGACGCGCAGATCGAGAATGCCGACTTTCGTGCTGCACGCGGTCTCGACCGCAATCT